>NZ_CP014873.1:0-2672521 GCF_001663675.1 Loigolactobacillus backii | reverse complement strand
TTTTTAGGTGCATCTAGCGGCCGACTTTGCTAAGCTATTATAGAAGGGGTGGCAAAGATGCAAATTGGATTACGAACTATAAAAACTGCCTTAGGGGCTGTCATTGCAATGGTTATTGCTTATGAGTTTCATTTATCCTATTGGGCGACGGCCGGAATTGTAACAATTTTAAGTGTTCAGAATACAACAAAATATTCATTTCGCTTAGCTGGTTCACGAATAGTTTCGGCCGCTTTGGCGTTTTTAATTGCAACTTTAAGTTTCCGATTTTTAGGATTTAATCCGTGGGCCTATGGTATCTTCCTACTGATTTTTATCCCTTTAGCTATGCGGTTACAGTTGCAAGAAGGTATTGTGGTCAGTGCCGTTTTGGTCACGCACTTTCTCTTGCAGCGAAGTTATAGTTGGCACTGGATTAGTAACGAATTAGCGTTATTGTTAATTGGGGTTGGTGTGGCCTTGGTATTTAATTTATTTATGCCATCATTACAATCACAAATTAAAGGCTTTCAGCGACTTACAGAAGATGATTTAACTAATATTTTAAAAAATATGCAGGCCCAATTTACTGGCGAAGAGACCTCCGCCGATAGTTGGACACGTCTGGGGCATTTATTGAATACAATTCGAACTGGCCGCGAGTGGTCGAACCGGCAGCAGGACAACCAACTTTTTATCGAAAATGATTTTTACCGGTCGTATTTTGAAATGCGGCGTAATCAATACGAGATGTTGCGGCAAATGCAAACTAACCTTGATTTGATCAATTTACCACTAGCTCAAAGTGAACACGTTGAGGTTTTGCTGGAGAAGGCTGCCGCTACAGTTGCTAAACCGAATGCGGCCAAGCACTTGGTAAAGACTGTTGTCAAGATCCAGAGTGATTTTGACGGGCAACCATTACCAACTACGCGGGAAGAATTTGAAAATCGAGCGCACCTATATTTATTTCTATTAGATTTTGAAACATTATTGACCTTAAAGGCTGATTTTTACGAAAAGGTAACTTGGGTTCGCTAAGAAAGTAATGGTGAATAGTGGCGAAAAAAAGACGTAATCGCAAAAAAATAGCAATTAAATTACCACAAATTATTATGGGCTGCTTTTGCGCACTACTTTTAGTGGTGGCGGGGGTACGTTTATTGGGTGAGCAAGCACGAGTAGATGTGGCCGACCAAAATGCGAATAACCAGGCCGAAGTGCAGCGGAACCGGCAAGCCTTTATTAAGAGATTGGCACCTGAGGCAAAGCGTCTACAGCAAACTTATCATGTATTGCCAAGCATTACTTTGGCCCAGGCAATTCTTGAGTCGGACTGGGGTACCAGCCAATTAGCGACTAATTACCATAATCTATTTGGTGTGAAAGGGACTGATCCCAATCAGACTAAAGTGATGTTAACTAAAGAATACCGTAACGGGCAGTGGGTAGAAATTCGCGGGCGTTTTCAAATTTACGCTAACGATCAAGCGTCACTAGCAGCCCACGCAGCGTTACTGGCTAACGGGACGAGCTGGAATACGAATCAATATCAACACGTCATTAGTGCCACTAATTATCGTACTGCGGCGGCAGCATTGAAGCAGGACGGTTATGCGACTGATCCGGACTACCCGGCCAAGCTAATTAATCTGATTAAAACGTACGATTTAGAGCAGTATGATCAGTAATTCACGGGGCTTTGCCGCAGTTGTTATTCATAAATAACTATGCTAAAGTAAAGCCAATCTAAAAAGCAATTTTTTCCGGCAAACTTATATAAATGTCTAATAATGGAGACAAGTTTCTACCCAGAACCGTAAATTCTGGACTATAAGTGAAGACGCTTCTTTACTTGTAGTGTAAAAAGGCGCTTTTTTTATCTAATTACAGAAGGGGTGTATTGAATGAAGTTACTTGAGGATCGGATTAAACGAGATGGAAAGGTGTTAGAGGGGAACGTTTTAAAGGTTGATAACTTTTTAAACCATCAAGTTGATCCTGATTTAATGTTTGAAATGGGTGAGGAATTCGCTCGCTTATTCCGTGGTGAAGGGATTACTAAGATTTTGACGGTGGAATCATCTGGGATTGCACCGGCTATTTTGACCGGCCTGCAGTTGCACGTCCCGGTGGTCTTTGCCCGTAAGCATAAGAGCCTCACACTGGTGAATGATATGTATACTTCAACGGTTTATTCTTACACTAAAAAAGTGAGTAACGAAATTGCAATTTCAAAGAAGTTTTTGGCGGATACAGATAAGGTCTTAATCATTGACGACTTTTTGGCCAATGGACAGGCAGTTGCGGGTTTAATTGACATCTGTGAACAGGCCGGCGCGGTAATTGATGGTGTTGGGATTGCGATTGAAAAAACGTTCCAACGTGGTCATGAATTAATTGCCGAAAAACAAATTCGGTTAGAATCATTGGCCAAGATTACGGCGTTTAAAGATGGTAAAGTTGTTTTTGAAAGTGATCAAGAAGCTAACAATGCAGACTAACAGCTTCGCCTGAACTTTTTAGCACTTTCTGGATTTATTGCAAAAATCTGATTACGAATGGTTCACGGCATACTCTAAAATTAAACGCTTATTCTTGCCAGCGAGTCGCAATGTTAGAAGAAGATGACGGTTTAAGCAAAAAAGAGGATAATGAGTAGTATAAGTAAAGAAAGGGATCGTGAATGAATGTGGAATCGACCATTTATCCTGGTAGTACGATTGGTATTATTGGCGGCGGCGCCAATAGTAAACTTTTGGCCTTAACTGCCAAAAAAATGGGCTTTCGGGTGGGCATCCTAACCGATAAAATGAATAGCCCGGCGGCAAGTGTCGCGGACTTCACTGAAGTTGGTGATATGAGCGATGTTACTAATTTACAAAAATTGGCTCAATTTTGTGAGGTACTAACTTACGAATACGAAAATACCGATACAACGGCTCTTGATTTGTTGCAAAACGTTTATTTGCCGCAAAAAACTGATATATTATCGATCATGCAGGATCGGCAACTAGAAAAGGTCTTTTTGGACGAACACAATATTAACATTGCGCCTTACGCTACGATTGTTGGGTTAGATGACGTTTATGCAGCCGTCGATTCAATTGGCTACCCTTGTGTTTTGAAGCCCGTTCAGCGGGGCATTGGCAGCCAATTTCAACGGGTGATCTACAATGAAGATGATATTGCTAAAAGTGCTGATTATCTTACGACCGGCACATATATTTTAGAGTCCTGGGTACCTTTTGAACGAGAACTTTCCGTTATGGTTGCTAAGGATGCACAACAAAATATTGTTACCCTACCGGTTTGTGAGAATGTTTATCATGGTCGGCATTTATTTGAGTCGATTACGCCAGCTCGAATTGACGCCGCAACAACCGTCGAGGTGGAACGGATTGCTAAAACGTTGGCTCAAAGTATTACTTACGTTGGCGTATTTGGGGTCGAATTTTTCTTAACGGCTTCCGGCACACTTTACGTTAAACGAATTGTCCCTTGTCCCCATACATCGGGTAACATTTTTAATGAGGCAACCCAAGTTTCTCAATACGAATTACATATCCGCGCAATTTGCAATTGGCCGTTGCCAGTGCCACAGTTGGTTAGCCCAGCGGTGAGCGTTACGATTCCAGAACGCCTGCTGAAGGCAACCTATACGCAAGTTATGATTAAACCAAATTGGCATTTTTATTATTACTTGGCTAATGGTAGTCAGGCAGAAAGTCGGGTTGGCCACGTCACCATTTTGACCCAAGATTTGAAGCAAACGCTGGAAGCTATTTATGACACTGAGATTTGGAATTAGGAAGTGTCTGAACTTTTTTAGAAGACATGACTCTAAGTACTTGAGAATTATGTTAATGCGATGAGCAATCTTTAAACACGTTAACTGAGACAATTAAATAATAGTTATGCTGCAGTATTATCGGGATTCTTTTGTTACTAGACAAATAAAAAGTGAGGTTAATTATGCTAGCGCGTTATACTCGCCCAGAAATGGGACAAATTTGGACCGATCAGAATAAGTATCAGGCTTGGCTTGAAGTTGAAATTTTAGCTGATGAGGCTTGGGCAAAACTCGGTGAAATTCCTGAAGAAGATGCCGTTAAGATTCGGCAAAATGCGACTTTTGATACGCAGCGTATTGCTGAAATTGAAAAGAAGACTAAGCATGATGTTGTTGCCTTTACGCGGGATGTCTCCGAGAGTTTAGGAACCGAAAAGAAGTGGATTCACTACGGCTTAACCTCGACGGACGTTGTGGATACAGCTTACGGTTACCTGATGAAACAAGCTAACAGAATTTTACGTGAGGATTTGGATCACATTATTGCAGTGTTGGCTAAGCAGGCCAAAACTTACAAGTACACCGTCATGATGGGTCGAACGCACGGTGTTCACGCCGAACCAACTACTTTTGGTTTACGAATGGCACAGTGGTACGCTGAAATGAAACGCAATCGTGAACGTTTCGAGCATGCTGCTGCTGGTGTTGAGGCTGGTAAAATTAGTGGTGCAGTTGGGACCTTTGCTAATATTCCGCCTGAAATTGAGGCTTACGTAACAAAACAGCTCGGTATTCGGGCGCAAGATATCTCAACGCAGGTTTTACCACGTGATTTACACGCCGAATACATTGCAACAATGGCCCTCATTGCCACTTCAGTTGAAAAATTTGCGACGGAGGTTCGGTCCCTTCAGCGAACTGAAATTCATGAAGTTGAAGAATTCTTCGCGGCGGGGCAAAAGGGTTCTTCTGCTATGCCACATAAACGTAATCCAATTGGTTCTGAGAACGTTACTGGATTAGCGCGTGTTATTCGTGGGCACATGATTACGGCCTATGAAGATGTTAGTTTGTGGCATGATCGTGATATTTCACATTCTTCAGCCGAACGAATTATTCTTCCCGATACAACAGAATTATTAGATTATATTTTACATCGTTTTAGTAAAATCATTGAAACGCTAACTGTTTTTCCAGAAAAAATGCGTTCAAATATGGATGTGACTTATGGTCTGATTTATAGTCAGCGGGTAATGCTGAAGCTGATTGATAACGGGATGAGTCGTGAGGCCGCTTATGATTTAGTTCAACCGAAGACTGCCCTCGCGTGGGATGAGAAGAAGGCCTTCCGACCATTACTTGAAGCTGATCCAAAAATCACTTCAATATTAAACGCCAAGGATTTAGATGATGCGTTTGATTATCACTGGCATTTGCGCAACGTTGATACAATTTTTGATCGCGTGGGCTTGGGAGAAGACTAGAGAGAGTTTGAAAAAGCGTTCAGATTCTGAGGATTACTAGCGATGTCGATCGGACTAAGATGAAACAAAGTCCGAATCGCAGCCTAGATTGACGAATAATTCACGTAGTGGATTATTTGGCGATCGTAGCTAACCGCAGGAATCTGCTTTTTCAGACACGTTTTCATCAGATTGGTCAGGAGAATGCCAATAAAGGTATTTTTTAAACCCGGTCTAAATTGACGAATAATTCATGCAATGAATTATTCGGTGTTAGTGTTAAGCAAAATAGAGTTAGGGCAAAATAAACATTTTGCCCTAACTCTATTTTTATTGTACTTAACTGGCGGATTTTAGTGGATTCTTTAGAGAAGTTTTAAGCGATATTTGCTATAATGAGTGAGATGAATTTGAGTGTTCAGTGCTTAATTTTCAGTGCACTAATATGTAGTAGATAAATAGAGGGGATTGAATAATTAGTATGTCCAAAATGAGTTTGTTGGAGAATATGAATGGCAAACAGCAAGAGGCAGTAGAATATACTGAAGGCCCACTCCTCATTATGGCGGGAGCTGGTTCTGGTAAAACGCGGGTTGTCACGCACCGAATTGCTTACTTAATTGAAGAGATGGCAGTTGCGCCGTGGCATATTTTGGCGATTACTTTTACCAATAAGGCGGCTCGCGAAATGCGCGAACGTGTGGCGGGTTTGTTAGATGAACGAGCAAAGTCAGTTTGGGTATCAACCTTTCACGCATTATGTGTCCGTATTTTACGTCGCGATATTGATAAATTAGGTGGTTACGCCCGATCATTTACCATCGCCGATCCTGGGGAACAATCGATTTTAATGCGCCGAATTTTAACGCAACAAAATATTGATCCAAAAAAATTCACACCACGTTCCGTTTTAAGTGCAATTTCTGGTGCCAAGAATGAATTACAAACGCCCAAAGCCTTTGCTGCCACTGCTAGCTCACCATTTGAAAAAATTGTGGCCCAGTGTTACGGACCATACCAAAATGAGTTAGAAGCCAACCAGGCGCTGGATTTTGATGATTTGATTATGTTAACGGTGGAGCTTTTTCAGAAGTCACCGGAGACCTTGGATTACTATCAGACTAAGTTTAAGTACGTCCACGTCGATGAATATCAGGATACTAACCAGGCACAATACACCTTGGTTAACTTGTTGGCAAAAAAATACCGTAACCTTTGTGTTGTCGGTGATGCCGACCAGAGTATCTACGGTTGGCGTGGCGCTAATATGGAAAATATTATGAACTTTAAGAAAGACTACGCTGACGCTAAAGTTGTTTTACTTGAACAAAATTATCGGTCAACTAAAACTATTTTGCAGGCAGCTAACGCAGTGATCAACAATAATACTTATCGGGAACCGAAGAAACTGTGGACTGAAAATTCAGATGGCGAGCCAATTTCCTATTATCGTGGCCAAAATGAGCAGGACGAGGCTCATTTCGTGGTTAGTAAGGTTCAAGAAGAAATGGAAGCCAAGCAATATCAGTACGGGGATTTTGCTGTTTTATACCGAACTAACGCCCAATCACGGACAATTGAAGAGAGTTTTGTTAAGACCAACATTCCGTATAAAATGATTGGCGGGCATAAGTTCTATGATCGTAAAGAAATTAAGGATATTTTGGCGTACTTGCGCGTTATTGTTAACGCCGAGGATTCAATTGATTTTGAACGGGTAGTTAATACGCCTAAACGTGGAATTGGTACCGGAACGTTAGATAAATTGCGGGGCTTCGCTGATTATAATCGCTGGTCCTTACTAGATGCGGCGAAAAACGTGGCTTTAGCGGATAACATTTCGGCCCGACCACGAAAAACGTTGAGTACGTTTGCGAAGATAATGATTGGCCTCCAAGAAAAAAAGGATGAATTAAGTGTTACGGAATTAACGAACGAAATGCTTGATCAGTCCGGTTACTTAGAAGCATTAAAAAAAGAAAAAACCTTAGAGGCTCAAGGCCGGGTCGAAAATATTCAAGAATTCTTATCCGTTACCAAAGAGTTTGATGACTCTTATCAACCGGAGGAAGATTCGGACAGTGACCGTTTTGTTGATTTTTTGACGGATCTGGCGTTGGTTTCTGATCAAGATGACGTTGAAGATGAGAGCAGTGAAGTTACTTTAATGACGTTGCACGCGGCCAAAGGGCTTGAATTTCCAGTTGTGTTTATGATGGGGATGGAAGAAGGCATTTTCCCACTTTCTCGGGCATTATTGGAAGATGATCAGTTAGAAGAAGAGCGTCGTTTGGCCTATGTTGGGATAACGCGGGCTAAAAAAAAGTTGTATTTAACCAACGCTTATTCCCGAATGTTATACGGGCGAACACAGAGTAATCCGGCCTCACGCTTCGTTGGTGAAATTAGCGATGATTTATTGAAGTTTGAAAATGGGACTGCGGGTAGCCAATTAACTGAAAGTAAGTTACCGTTCAGTAATATGCGTCGAAATAATAGTTATGCGCGGGCAACGGCGACGACTTATCAATCGAGGGCTACGGTCGCTAAAAATAGTGGTACTGGGGCTGATAGTGTCAGTTGGACGGCTGGTGATAAGGTAACTCACCGTAAATGGGGTGAAGGCACGGTCGTTAAAGTTAATGGCAGTGGTACTGATACCGAACTTGATATTGCGTTTAAATCACAGGGTATCAAGCGTCTGTTAGCTTCGTTTGCACCAATCGAGAAGGTTGTTACCCAGTAAGGGAGGTGACACGAATAGGTTTACTATTCGTGACTTATGGCGTTAATTAAACCAATTAGTCAGTATTCAGAACAAGAGGCAAGTGATGCAGCAGTTGAGCTGCGAACCACTTTAAACGATTGGAGTCGTGCGTATTATACGGCGGACAAACCAGTTGTTGAAGATCACGTTTATGATGAAAATTACCGTGATTTGCAAACGCTAGAAAATGAATTTCCATCCATTATTACGCCAGACTCACCAACGCAGCGGGTTGGCGGTCAGGTTTTACCCGGCTTTAATAAGGTTGCCCATGATAGCCCGATGCTTTCAATGGGGGATGTCTTTTCTAAAACCGAGTTAGCTGATTTTGATCGCCGACTTAGAAAGGCCTACCCAACAGATTTTGATTATAACGTTGAGTTAAAAATTGATGGTTTGGCCATTTCGTTGATTTACGAGGATGGTATTTTTGTTCGTGGCGCGACACGCGGTAATGGAACGATTGGCGAAGATATCACGCAGAATTTAAAAACAATTTCATCAATTCCGTTACGACTAACCAAGCCGGTTTCCATTGAGGTTCGCGGTGAATGTTACATGCCTAAAAAGGCCTTTGCGGATTTAAATGTCCGACGTGAAGCTAATGGTGAAGAAAATTTTGCTAACCCACGTAATGCGGCAGCTGGCAGTCTTCGCCAGTTGGACTCCCGGGTGGCCGCCAGTCGCCAGTTGTCCACCTGGCTGTACACCCTAACGACATTTGATGATCTGGAAGTGACAACGCAAGCAGAGGCATTGAAAACTTTGGCCGAGCTAGGTTTTAAAGTTAATTCCAATTACCATGTTTGCCACACGATGGATGAAGTTTCTCAATACATTGATCAGTACCAAAAACAACGTGATGAGCTTGATTACGGCATTGATGGAATTGTCTTAAAGGTAAATGATTTGGCCTTGCAACGCCAAATGGGAAATACAGTTAAGGTTCCGCGTTGGGAAATTGCTTATAAATTTCCACCAGAAGAGGCGCAAACCGTTATTCACCAAATTGAATGGACGGTTGGCCGAACGGGCGTTGTGACTCCGACCGCAGTTATGGACCCGGTTCAATTAGCGGGGACAACTGTCGCGCGAGCGACCCTGCATAATGGTGACTTAATTAAGGAAAAGGATATCCGTGAAGATGATACTGTTCTGATTCATAAGGCGGGTGACATTATTCCTGAAGTTTCGGAAGTTATCCTTAGCTTACGGCCAGAAATGAGCAAACCGTATCAGCTCCCAACGACTTGTCCTTCATGTGGTAAGCCGTTACAGCATTTGGATGAGGAAGTTGCCTTGCGCTGCATTAATCCAATGTGCCCTGCTCAAATTCAAGAACAATTAACCCATTTTGCGTCACGTAACGCCATGAATATTGATGGCTTAGGACCGCAAATTATTCAACAATTGTACACTAAAGGACTTGTTCATGACGTTGCCGACTTGTATCATTTAACTTATGAACAATTGATTGCTTTGGATAAGTTTCAGGATAAATCGGCCACTAATTTGTTAAATGCAATTGTTGCAAGCAAACAAAACTCACTTGAGCGTTTAATTAATGGCCTGGGAATTCGCCACGTTGGGGCCAAAATGGCGCGCCTATTGGCTGAGCATTTTGAAACGATGGCTAAATTACAACAAAGTGATCAAGAAGAATTAAGCGCCATTGACACATCCGGTACAATTATTGCCAACAGTGTTTACACTTATTTTCAGACAAAAGAGGCGCAGGAACTGATTAAACAATTGATTGCCGCAGGCGTCAACATGACTTATCTCGGACCAAAGAAGGTTGCGCAAGATACTGTGTTTAGTGGTAAGACAGTTGTCTTGACCGGAACACTTGAAAATTATAAGCGTTCGGCGTTAGCAACACAGCTTGAAGATCTGGGTGCTAAAGTTACCGGAAGTGTGTCCAAAAAAACTGATTTGGTAATTGCCGGGAGTGATCCTGGTAGCAAATATACCAAGGCGCAAAACCTGGGGATTACAATCTGGGATGAAGCAACTTTGGCTGAAAATTTAAAGGCCGCGCAATAATTTAAAAAAATAGTAGAATTTAGTGCGGAGAACCATGTTTCCAGGGCGCAAATTTTGCACTAGGAGAATGGCTATCATCCGAGAATAAGATTTTGCGGTCACGCAAAATAGACTTAAGAAATTGAGGAGGGCCATGTTTCGAGTACGCGGATTTCGCGTTAGGAGAATGGCTATCATCCGAGAATAAGATTTTGCGGTCACGCAAAATAGACTTAAGAAATTGAGGAGGAACATTTCTGGTGAAGCGAGCAAAAGCATTTTTAGTGTTATTTGGTAGTTTAATCTTTTTAGCTGGCTGCGGTAATTTGCAGTCTTCTGGGCTTGGTTCCGGTAGTGGGACCAAAAGTAAATCCTCAGTTCAAACAACTGGCCAGGTTTCGGACAGTGATTACCAAGGTGTTGTTCGAAATGGTAAGTATCTGACTAGTAAATCACGTGGTCTGTCTGAGGATCAAAATACAAATGGTTACAATTTGAAGAGCTTTGAGAGCGGCTTATTAACGGTCTCTAAAAAACAATTTCCAACTAATAAGTACGTGTTTCAAGAAGGTCAGTATTTGAACAAAACAACCGTCACAAATTGGTTGGCTCGTAAATCAAAAGATAATCCAGACGGACTGAACCCTGCTAGTAATGGACAAACTGATGCTAATAAACGGAACCCAATTTATTTGCAACAGTTAGAAGAACAGGACTATATGACACAGAGTGGAAGTAAATTATCACTTGGTGGTGTAACGATCGGTTTAGGTATGAATCAAATCGATTACTATACCAAAAAGCAGTACGGACCAACTTACCAAACAAAAATTTCCAACGCGCAGATGGTTGCCGAAGCAAAGAAGATGGCTAACGAAGTTGTTAAACGAATGCGGGCTAAAAGTGGCATGAGTAAAGTACCAATTACAATTGCGCTATACGAGCAAGCACCCAACGATAGCTTAGTTGGCGGGACTTTCTTTGCTAATGGGACTAGTAAAAATGGTAGTAAAACGATTAGTAGCTGGAATAGTATGAACCAGAAGAACTATACGCTACCGGCTGTAAGTGGTGCTAAGTCCGGTAATAGTAGTGACAGTGACGCTTTTGACAACTTTAAGACGCAAATCCAGAGTTTCTTCCCGAATTTGTCAGGTGTTACGGCACAAACCCACTATAATAATGGAACTTTGGCGGGAATGAACGTTTCTATCAATACTCAATTTTATAGTCAAACGGAAATTATGAGTTTTACCCAATTTATTGCTACTGAGGCAGAGCATTATCTACCTAGTAACGTACCAATTCAAGTGACGATTAGTTCATCCGAAGGAATTCAATCCTTTGTTGCTCGAGATTCTGGGCAAAAGAGTTTCTATACGCACGTGTTTGGTAGTTACTGAGGTGGCTAAAAACCATTTTTACGCGCGTTTGTTTGGTAGTCCTTATCGCAAACAAGCGACTTTATGGTAAAATAATGGCGTAACCAAAAATGAAAGTGAGGCAAGAGAATTGGCAATTAGTAAAGAACAAGTAACGCACGTTGCGGATTTAGCTCGATTATCCTTTACGGATGAAGAACTTGGCCAATTTACCGATCAATTAAGTCAGATCACGGATATGTTCAATGAATTACAAGAAGTTGATACAAAGGGTGTTGAACCAATGACACACGTGGTGGATCTCGTTAATGTATTACGGGAAGATGTTCCAGCTGCGGCTAACCCACAGGAACGGGAAGCCTTACTTAAAAACGCACCGGACGCTGAAGATGGCTATATCAAGGTGCCAGCAATTTTAGATAACGAGGGGGACGATGGCGAATGAACTATTTTACAAATGATCTAACCAAAATCCACGCACAACTCGTTAATAAAGAATTAACTAGTTATGATTTAACTAAACAAACGATTACGGCTTTAAAAGAAACCGATAAAAAAGTTGACGCCTTTTTAACGTTGAACGAAGAAAAAGCGTTGGAAATGGCTAAAGCGATTGATGAAAAGGGTATTGACCCAGCTAATCTTTTAGCTGGAATTCCCGTTGCGGTTAAAGATAATATTATGACGAAGGATTTACGGACGACTGCTGCCAGTAAAATTCTCGAAAATTTTGTGCCAGTCTATGACGCAACGGTGATGGAACACATCTACGCCCACGACATGGTTCCGATTGGTAAAACCAATATGGACGAATTTGCCATGGGTGGATCAACGGAAAATTCTGCTTTTAAGACAACCAAGAATCCGTGGAATTTAACCAAGGTACCTGGTGGTTCTTCTGGTGGTTCTGCAGCAGCAGTTTCTGCCGGAATTGTTCCAATTGCTTTTGGCTCTGATACTGGTGGCTCAATTCGGCAGCCAGCTTCATTTACTGGAATTGTTGGCATGAAGCCAACTTACGGTCGCGTTTCTCGTTGGGGCTTGATTGCCTTTGGTTCCAGTCTTGATGAAATCGGCCCAATGACACGTAGCGTTAAAGACAACGCGACTGTCCTAGCGGCAATTGCTGGTTTTGATGAACATGATGGGACGACAGTAAATAAGAAAGTACCAGATTTTACTGCGAATATTGCTAAGGGTGTTAAAGGGCTTAAGATTGGTTTGCCTAAAGAGTACCTTGGTGAAGGCGTTCAACCAGAAGTTAAGGCCGCAATTTTGGCCGCTGCAGATAAGTTCCGTGAGCTTGGTGCAACAGTTGAAGAAGTTTCGTTGCCACACAGTAAGTATGGTGTTGCAGCTTACTACATTATTTCTTCATCGGAGGCTTCATCTAACTTACAGCGCTTTGATGGTATTCGTTATGGTGTTCGGGCGACAGACGTTAAGAACTTAAACGATGTCTATGTTCGTTCGCGAACGGAAGGCTTTGGTCCAGAAGTTAAACGGCGAATTATGTTAGGAATGTATTCATTATCTGCCGGCTATTATGATGCTTACTTCAAGAAAGCCGCTCAAGTACGGACTTTGATGAAACAAGACTTTGCTAATGTTTTTGCTGATTATGATTTAATTATGGGACCTGTTGCGCCAACAACAGCTTACGGAATTGGTGAAGATGTTTCTGATCCATTGACAATGTACGCCGGGGATGTTTTGAGTGTGCCAGTCAACATGGCTGGGCTACCTGGTCTATCATTACCAGCAGGATTTGCGGCTGGTTTACCAATTGGGATGCAATTAATTGGTAAGGCCTTTGATGAGCAAACGATTTATCAAGCCGGCTATGCTTTTGAACAAGCAACTGATTTCCATAAAGAAACACCAACGTTGGGAGGTAACAACTAGTGAATTTTGAGACAACAATTGGACTTGAAGTCCACGTCGAATTAAAGACAAAGTCAAAAATGTTCAGTCCATCGGCTAATGAGTTCGGTGATACTCCTAACATGAACACTAACGTCATTGATTGGGGCTATCCTGGTGTTTTACCTAAGGTTAATAAAGGTGCCGTTGATTTCGGAATGCGCGCTGCTTTAGCATTAAACGCAACGATTGCCCAGGACAACCACTTTGACCGGAAAAACTATTTTTACCCTGATAATCCTAAGGCTTACCAAGTGACGCAGTTTGAGCAACCCATTGGTCATGATGGCTGGGTTGAAGTTCATTTGAGTAACGGTACAACGAAAAAAATCGGGATTGAAGAACTTCATTTAGAAGAAGATGCTGGTAAAAACACCCATACTGGTCAATATTCTTACGTTGATTTAAACCGGCAGGGAACACCGCTGATTGAAATTGTATCGAAACCTGATATGACAACACCAGAAGAGGCCTATGAATACATGGAAACCTTACGGCAAGTCATCCAGTTTACTGGTGTTTCTGACGTTAAGATGGAAGAAGGTTCTTTGCGAGTTGACGCCAATATTTCACTGCGACCAATTGGTCAAAAGGAATACGGTGTTAAAACTGAATTGAAGAACATTAATTCATTTACTTATTTGCGTAAAGGCTTAGAATACGAAGAAAAACGCCAAGCACAAATCTTGCTTTCTGGCGGGCAAATTCGTCAGGAAACACGGGGCTTTAACGAAAATACTGGTGAAACCGTGTTACAGCGAATTAAGGAAGGTTCCGATGATTACCGTTACTTCCCTGAACCAGATATTCCACCGTTGCAAATTAGCGACAAGTGGATTGATGAAGTGCGTGCTTCGATTCCAGAAATGCCTCACGAACGCCGGAAACGGTACATTAACGATTTTGGTTTAACCGAAAATGACGCACAAGTTTTGACTTCAACGTTAGAGATGGCCAATTTCTTTGAGGATACAGTTAAACAAGACGCTGATGCAAAATTAGTTTCTAACTGGTTACAGGGTGAAGTTAGTGCCTACATGAACGCCCAAAAATTAGATTTACAAGAGACTAAGCTAACGCCAGAAAACTTAGCAACGATGATTAACTTGATCACTGACGGAACAATTTCGTCAAGAATTGCTAAGAAAGTCTTCAAAGAAACGATTACTAATGGTACGGAACCGAAACAATGGGTTGAAGATAAGGGCATGGTACAATTATCTGATCCTGCCAAATTATTGCCAATGATTACCGAAGTTTTAGATAATAATAGTCAGTCGATTGATGACTTTAAAAATGGTAAGGATCGGGCCATTGGTTTCTTAGTGGGTCAAATTATGAAACAAACTCACGGTCAGGCTAATCCTAAAGTGGTTAACCAACTGTTAATTAGCGAATTAAAGAAACACTAGAAAGTCGTAAAAAAGGTGCTCAGCCTAGAGCTCGATCTGCAAGTAATATTGATCAAACTACGTGTAATCTCGTAGTTGAAATCAGGGCCAAGTGTAGTAGGCTACTTTTTTAGTACGTTTAAACTATTTGCATTGGCGAATACTAACGAAAATAGTTTCAGGCTATTCCTAAAGAAAAATAATGAAAAGAGGACTTAAGATGCAGCAGCGAGCACGAATTATTTATAACCCTTCCGCAGGGCATGAAAGTTTAAAACGTAGCATGATTGATATTTTAGGTATTTTTGAAGCGGACGGTTATGAGACAAGTGCTTACGCCACGACGCCAAAACCTAATTCTGCACGTGATGAAGCAACGCGAGCGGCCAAAGAAGGATTTGACTTAGTGGTTGCTGCTGGTGGTGATGGCACAATTAATGAAGTTGTCAATGGCATTGCTGGTTTAAAACGACGTCCTAAAATGGCGATTATTCCGGCCGGAACAACTAATGATTATGCCCGCGCTCTCAAAATTCCCCGTGAAGATCCGGTTGAAGCAGCAAAAGTAGTCTTAAAAAATCAAACCATAAAAATGGATATTGGTCAGGCGAATGATCAGTACTTCATGAATATTGCTGGTGGTGGCTTTTTAACTGAGCTAACTTATGATGTTCCGTCAGAAACTAAATCAATCTTTGGTTACCTGGCTTACTTAATTGAAGGTGCGAAAATGTTACCGCAAATTAAACCAGTGCCAATGCATTTGGAATACGATGGTGGCGTTTATGAGGGGAAGGCCTCCATGTTCTTGCTTGGTTTAACTAATTCAGTTGGTGGCTTTGAACAAGTTGCACCAGATGTGTCGCTAGATGATGGTCGTTTTTCTTTGATTATCGTTAAAACGGCGAATATGGTGGAATTAATTCATTTAATGGCGCTGGCACTAAACGGTGGCCGACACATCGATGATAAGCGAATTATTTATACAAAAACGCATAAATTAGTTGCTCGCTCTGAAAATAAAGAGCGGATGATGATTAATCTTGATGGTGAGTACGGCGGAGATGCACCAATGACTTTCATCAATTTACATCAACATATCGAAATGTTCGCAAACGTGGATGCCTTACCAGATAAAGCAGTTACTGGTGACCAAACATTAATCGAAGAGGTACCTACCGATACGACTAAATAGGAAAGTTAGTTGGCGCGATTCTAACACAGTGAGTGATTTGATTGCTGTGTTGGAATTAGGCCAGCTGGCTTTTTTAATTTACTTTTTTATAGTGAAGGGTAGTAGTTGAAGGTATGTAAGCAGTAAATAACTGACCGACTTCAAAAATAATTTAATTCAAGTTATGATTGCCTCATCAAATAATTGGTGAGGTGATTTTTATTGGATAAACCGGATATTGTTCAAATTAAAATGGATCATTCTGGTTCTCAATCGCGATCTACTATGGCAACAAAAGCCCTGCAAATTAGAGTTGATGCTAATAAATCGGTCGTAGTTTACAATCGAATTAACAACTATATTTTAGAGGCAGTTTTAAAGGCGGTGTTCGCTGGTGATAATTGATCAACGACAGATTCAACAGGTCTTTTTAGTTTGTGGAAAAACCGATTTACGTCGGGGAATCGATGGTTTAGCTGGTGTTATCCAAGATCAATTTGATTTAGATCCATACAATCGCGCCTTATATTTATTCTGTGGAACCAGAAAAGACCGTTTTAAGGCCTTATTTTGGGACGGTGATGGTTTTTTATTACTTTATAAGCGGATCGAAAACGGTCGACTTCAATGGCCGACTGATCAGAATGCACTCCGTAAATTAAATTCTAAACAGTTGACACGATTACTCAGTGGTTGGTCATTAGACGCGACAATTCATCAAACATGTCCGCCTGGACATGAAAGAAGAAAAAATAACTATCCAAATTAGTGTAAGACATGGTAAACTCAATTCAACAAATACGGATTGAGTGGATAAAGCTAATGACACCCGAAGAAGAAATTATAGCGCTACGTAAGCAAGTCGCGGAACTAACTGAAATGGTTGCCTACTTGACTAAAAAAATTTACGGTCAAAAATCAGAACAAATTGATCCTAACCAACTGTCACTACTAGAAGGTAATGACGGTGTTTTTATCACGCCAGAGCAACCTGGCCAACAAAGCGACGCAGATCAAGTACCGGCAAAGAAAAAGCGCAAAAAGACACGGCAAGAAACTCTAAGTCGTGATTTACCAGTAAGAGAAACTGTTATTGATCTACCAACGCAACAATGTGCCTATGGGCACGAGTTGACACCGGTTGGGAAAAAGTTTGTTCGTGAAGAGGTGCATTTCATTCCGGCCAAACTTTATCGAGAACATATTTATACGCAAACCTATAAGTGTTCTGAATGTGAGCTTGAAGCTGGCAGCGCTCATTTGGTGCAAGCCCAAACGCCAGTCGCTTTAATTCCGCATAGTCTCGCCTCGGCTTCGTTAGTCGCGGAGATCATTCATAAAAAGTTTCTATTGGCAACACCACTATACCGACAGTTAGCAGATTGGCAGCGCTTGGGTATTGCGTTATCAGAGGCAACAATCTCAAACTGGATTATCAAAACGAGTCAGTTGGTCGAACCAATTTATAATTTATTACAGCAGCGACTCAGCAACCAACGTTATTTACAGGGTGACGAAACACCGATGCAGGTGTTACGTGAGCCTGGTAAAACAGCAGCCGCTAAATCATATATGTGGGTGGCTAGAACAGTAAAACAAAGTCCGCAGCAAATCATTTTTTATGCTTATGGCAGTACGCGTTCAGGAACCTTTGCGCAAAAGTTATATCGGAACTTTACCGGCATCCTGCAGTGTGATGGCTATACCGGCTATAATCTGTTAGAAAATAGTGTTACGCGTATCGGTTGTTGGGCGCATGTGCGCCGTAAGTTTTACGATGCCACCCAAGCTAATGGTAAGCCAATTAGCAGTGTTCCCTTAGCGCTAATTGACGAGATGTTTGCCTTGGAGCGTCAATGGCAACATTTTTCGCCCCGGGTACGTCGTCGAAGACGCCGTAGTAAAGTGCGTAAATTATTGAAGCGATTCTGGCAGTGGATCGATTCGGCCGACGTATTACCTAAATCACGTTTGGGTAAAGCCGTCACTTACGCGATCGATCAACGATCTACACTAGAGCGGCTAGTCAACGTTGGTATCATGGACTGGAGTAATAATGCGGCGGAGCGCAATATGAAGAGCCTGGTGATTGGTCGAAAGAACTGGCTCTTCAGTACCAGCCAAGCAGGCGCAAGATCAACGGCTATTTGGTTAACTTTAGTGGAAAGTGCTAAAGCTAACGGGCTTGATCCGCGAGGCTATATCACCTATTTATTAAAAACAATGCCCCAACACCCTAGTTTCACCGATTTGGCCCAGCTAGAGGGTTATTTACCATGGAATTATTCTGGGGCAAGACATCAAGATAGAAATAAAGCGTCAAATGAATAGAAGCCAGAAATAGTGGCGTAATGTAAAAGACAAACCGATTTCTCAATTTCGAGAAGCCGGTTTGCCTTTTTTAAACGGTCGATTATTTACTGCTTACGAAGGTATTGCTGGTGGGATAAGCATAGTGTGTTTAAAGATGTAAATTTATTAGTCGGTCTGGCCAGTCAGTCTCAATGGCGAGATAAAATTTAGACAGCTTTTAGACACGGCGATTGATATTCTTAGAATGGTGGTACTTTTTCTGAAATATGGTATGATTAATCGCAGTATGAAACAAATTCGTAGATAAGGTTTTAAGAATAGGAGATTTTATGAAAACAACGGCACCAGTTGAAAAAAATCAAGAACTAACAGTTGATATTGAAGATTTAACTTATGAAGGAATGGGTGTTGCCAAGGTTGATGGCTACCCCTTGTTTGTTGCGGATACTTTACCAGGAGAAAAGGTCAAGCTTGTTGTGACTAAAACAGGCAAGAATTTTGGCTTTGCTCGTGCATTAGAGTTGCTCACAACAAGTCCTGATCGAGTTGACTTGAAAGATAAAACGTACATGCAAACTGGGATTGCACCATTAGGCCATTTAAGCTATGAAGGTCAGTTGAAGTTCAAACAACACCAAATTGCTGAGGTCTTCCAAAAGAGTCATTTAGATATTCCAGTATTACCAACGATTGGTATGGAGAAGCCTTACGCTTACCGGAATAAGGCGCAAGTGCCAGTACGGATGCTTTACGGTGAAATTCAGACTGGCTTTTACCGCAAAGGCAGTCATAATTTAGTGCCAATGGAGGACTATTATATTCAGGATCCAGCCATTGATAAAGCTATTGTGATTATTCGTGACTTATTGCGCCAATATAACGTTGCGCCGTACAATGAATCCCAACAAAAAGGGGTTATGCGTAATATCATGATTCGCCGTGGTCATTTTAGCCACGAAATGATGGTTATTTTGATCACACGTACAAGAGATGTTCCGCATTTGAACGAATTAATTGCGGGTATTTTAAATAAAATACCTGAAGTTGTTAGTATTATGCAAAGTGTTAATCCTAAGAATACGAACGTTGTGCTTGGCCGGACGGTTAAAAAATTATACGGCAAGTCTTTCATTCGCGATCAAATTCTCGGCTTAAACTTCGATATTTCGGCATTATCGTTCTACCAAGTTAACCCAGTTCAGACTGAACGTTTGTACACACGTGCCATTGAGCAGGCGGGCTTAACCGGTAAGGAAGTTGTTATCGATGCATATTCAGGTATCGGAACGATGTCGCTTGCAATGGCGCAACACGCAAAGTACGTTTACGGCGTTGAAGTTGTTGTTCCAGCAGTAGCCGATGCAAAGCGAAACGCTAAATTAAATGGTATCCATAACGTGAAATTTGAAGCTGGCAAGGCTGAAGAAGTGATGCAACAGTGGAAGGCTGACGGATTAGAAGCTGACGTTTTGATGGTTGATCCACCACGCAAAGGTTTGGCCAAATCATTTGTCGATGCAGTTGGCCAAATGAAGCCAAAACGAGTGGTTTACGTTAGCTGTAACCCAGCAACCTTGGCCCGAGATTTGAGCTTGCTGCAAGAATTTGGTTATCACGCAAAAGAAACCCAACCAGTCGATATGTTCCCCCAAACGCAACACATCGAGAGTGTAACAATGTTGAGTTTGGATTAAGTTTTAAAAATTAAAATTTTAGACACATAAAAAGCTTACCGTAATCGGTAAGCTTTTTACTTTGCCCGGCTAAGGCGGTTGACATGACTACAGCTAATTCAATAACCACCGTGCGGTTATTGGATTAGCCTACGTTCCGCAGTAAACCTAAAATCGACTTTTGGCCCACCCCCAGCTAAAGGGCTGTCCTTTTCACATTAGTCTAATTGCGTTTCGTGACACCTAGTGAGAAAACCGCGACACAACCTAGTCCAGTATGGCTAGTAATGGTTGGCCCAATATGTTCAAGTAGAATTTGTGCATTGGGAACACTGGCCATTAATTGGTCACGGACTAGCTTTGCGGCATCTGGTGCATCACTAGTGGCGATAATAATTCTAGGATTTTCGTGATTGGCGAGTGTCGCAAGTGTATTAGCGGCCAATGTCTCTAGTGACCGCCGACGTGAGCGGGCCTTTTTAACGACGCGCAAATGGCCGACAGTATCTACGTCCATCACTGGTTTAATATGTAGCAGTGAGCCAACCGTGGCTGAGGTACGTGATACACGACCGCCATGGTAGAGGTAGTTAAGATCGTCAACGGTGAACCACTGGCGATAACGCAGGGCATTAGTGGTTAACCAATTAGCAAGTTCGTCAATTGGCGTCCCAGCATCCCGTTTGTCAATGGCGTCAAGCAACATTAGTCCTTCGCCACAACAGGCGGCCAATGAATCAACCAGGTAAATTTGCGCGTCGGGATAATCATTAAGTAACATCTTTTTGGCCTGTAAGGCGCTATTATAAGTGCCACTTAGTCCAGAAGAGAAACCTAGGTATAAAATTGGCATTTTAGCTTCAACGTAAGGCTTAAAAAAGGCCACAAACTGACCAACGTTAATTTGCGTAGTTGACGGCATGATGCCTTTATCAATTTGTTGATAGAAATGTTTTAAATCAAAGTGGTGCTCTAAGTCGTCTTTAAAATCTTCCCCGTTTATGTCAACCTGCATCGATACAAAATCGACGTGATTGTCGGCAAGCACTTGGTAGGGTAGATCAACGGCTGAATCGGTTAATAGCTGATACATGATGTACTCCTTTAGTTCGCATTTATCTACCTTATTTTACGCTCATTTTTTACAAAGGCAATCCTTAAGCCTCGATGAATTTTATTAGAGTGCGCTACACAGGTGTTTAGCAATTTCAGGAGTGTTTGGAAAGTTACTTAGATGATAACTGGACGAAAGATTCTGTCGTTTTTGGTGAATTTAAATGTTTAATTTGGTATTGGGGAGGTGATTTGCCATGGCAAGATTAATCTAGCAAAGATTGCATTTAAATGCCGAAGGACTATTTACATTCAAATTTACCTATTATATGATTTAAACTGTTGTTTTGAACGGATTTTATTATATGGAGAGTAGGGATGGCCAGGTGACAGGCATTAAAAAATATTTTCAGCTGGATGAGTTAAATACGACGGTTCAACGGGAAATTTTAGCAGGTTTTACAACATTTATTTCAATGGCATATATTTTATTCGTTAATCCAAGTGTTTTAGGTGCCGCGGGTATGAATAAAGGGGCCGTTTTTACAGCAACGGCCCTGGCGAGTGCGCTGGGATGTATCTTGATGGGTGTTTTGGCAAAATATCCAATTGCGACGGCGCCAGCATTAGGAATCAACGCCTTCTTTGCTTATTCAGTTGTCATCGGTATGAAAATACCGTGGCAAACTGCTTTGGCAGGTGTATTTGTCGCTTCATTAATTTTTATGTTGATTACTGTTTTTAAATTACGTGAAATAATTATCGATGCCATTCCCAGCGATTTAAAGTACGCAATTTCAAGCGGGATTGGTTTATTCATTGCCTTTTTAGGCTTAAGTAATGGCGGATTAATCGTGGCAAATAAATCAACGCTGGTTGGTTTAGGTTCATTTAGCGGGACAACTTGGCTGACGGTTTTTGGTCTAATTGTTACGGCAGTATTGTTAGTTAGAAACGTCCCTGGTGGTATTTTTATTGGCATGGCCCTGACGGCAATTTTGGGCTTGGCAACGGGCTTAATTGCGGCGCCAACTCATTGGATTGCTGGTGCGCCTAGTTTGGCACCAACGTTTGGTGTTGGGGTAACGCACATTGGTGATATCAATACAGTGCAACTGTGGGTCGTTGTCCTAACTTTCTTGTTAGTAACTTTTTTTGATACGGCAGGAACTTTAGTTGGTTTAGCCCAGCAAGCAGGTTTTATGAAGGATAACAAAATGCCACGTGTTGGTAAAGCGTTAATGTCCGATTCAACCGCCATGCTAGCCGGATCAGTGTTAGGAACTTCACCAGTTGGTGCTTATGTTGAATCATCTGCCGGGATTGCGGTTGGTGGCCGTTCTGGCCTAACCGCTGTCGTCACTGGTGTTATGTTTATTTTGGGACTATTCTTTTCGCCATTATTGGCCGTGGTCACCGATCAAGTAACAGCCCCGGCTTTAATTATGGTTGGCGTGATGATGGCGCAATCCTTGAAGCATATTTCCTGGGAAAAAATGGAAATTGCGATTCCAGCCTTTTTAATTGTGATTGGCATGCCACTAACCTACAGTATCTCTGATGGGATTGCCTTAGGTGTGATCGTTTACCCAATCACAATGATTGCGGCCAAACGCGGTAAGGAAGTTCACCCAATAATGTACCTTCTATTCTTCGTTTTCCTTGGCTTTATGTGGATTTTAAATCTGGAGTAGCCAGAAGAATGATTATGACTTAAAATTACAAAGGTCCCGCTAGTTATTTAGGCAAAAGCTAATAACTAGCGGGACCTTTGTAATTTATATTTCAGTGCTGTGTGCACGGTGCCAGTAGTAAACGGGCAAACCAAGTAATGTGATACTGATACCAATAACGGCCAAAAGTGGTTTTGTCAGTAAGGTTTCAATTAAGATAAAAAGACCACCAAGTAACGCAACTAGCGGTACGATTGGATAGAAAGGAACTTTATATGGTCGGGCTAGTTTAGGATCACGGTGGCGGAGAATAAACACAGCGATAAAAATCATTGTACTAAAGATCCAAATGACAAAAACTAGCATGTCGGTTAATAAGTCGAAACTACCGACCAACATCATAATAATGGCAATCGCCAGTTCAAATAATCCGGCAACGTAGGGCACTTTTGTTTTAGATAGCCGTTTTAGCTGTTTGCTGAAAGGCAGCTGATTTTCATAGGCCAACGCAAAAGGAACACGCATCCCGGTCATTGTATAGCCGTTAATGGCCCCGTAAACTGAAATCAGAATGCCTAAAGTAACAAGTTTACCACCAAAATTACCAAAGATCCTAATGGCGGCGTCCGCAGCCGTATTTAAATTACCGGCAATTTGGGCAACTGGTAATGTACGCAGGAAGACTGCATTGATTAATACGTAGATTAGCGTAATTAATGCCAGACCTAAAATGATGGCCCGGGGTAAATCACGCTGGGGATTTTTTAATTCACCGGCAACCGTACCAACATTTAGCCAACCATCGTAGGCAAACATAGTTGCCAGTAAACCGCTACTTAATGCGGCCGCAAAAGAAGTATGGCCACCACTTGTTAGTGGAATGAGGCTAAAGTGAACTGGATTTTTGGCCAAAAATCCAAATAGGACAATCAAGGCAATTGGAATTAATTTAAAAATAAGCGTTACAACCTGTAATGCACCGCCGAAGCGAGCCCCTAAAAGATTAACCAGGGTGAGACTCGTTCCGCATAAGATTGCGATTGGGATTAGCCAAAAGTGGTCAATGGCGAACAGATTAAGCAATTGGGTGCTAAAGATAATCGAGAGCGCAGCAACGTTTGCCGGAAAATATATCAACATTTGCGCCCAGCCGAGCAAAAAGGCCCAGGGTTTTCCGTAAGTATATTCAATATACTTAACGGCCCCACCAGTTTGTGGCAAAGCAGTTGCCAATTCGGCCACGGTTAGGCCAGCACAGATCGTGATGATTCCCCCTAGGAGCCAAACAAACAGCGTTAGGTTAGCAGATTTTGTTGCGCTGACAACACTAGCGGCCTTGAAAAACACACCGCCGCCAATAACTGTCCCCATGACCGTTGCTAGCGCTGGAAAAAGGCCGATGTCACGTTTTAAACCGTTCTTATCCATGGTGAAACTCCTTATAATTAGAATGAAAAAAGCCGAATAAAAGCATTATAACACGGTCACTAAAGTGTGTCGTAAAAGGTGTTCGGGTTTTGGTATTTTTAGGTCCGATTGAGTTTAAAAAGTATTTGCGTGACTAATTTAGGGGAAACGTGTTTGAAAAAGCAGCTTCCTGCGGTTGCCACGTTTCAACTTGGCGCTTTTCGCCACAGTTGAATGGACAACGTATGTAGCATCAAGATTATTAACGTTTTTGGTTGCGATTCGGACTTCGGTTTATCTTAGTCCGATCGACATCGTCAGTAATCCTCAGAAGCTGACTGCTTTTTCTGGCACTCTCAAAATAAACGTGGTTGAAAAAGCAGATTATTACGTATAGCTACGCTAGTCGAACGATCCGCTGCGCGTCTCTTTTCGCCTAGCTAGGCTATACTCCATAATCTAACCGCCTTTTCAACCACTCTCTAAATCGTGTTAAACTAGAAAAATAAGGAGCGATGTTAAATGTTGAGTAGACGGCTAAAGCGAAAAAAGCAGTGGCGCCAGCGACTAATCATGTTGACATTACTGCTTTGTTTAATTGGGGTTATTGGCGGTTTTGGTTACCATAAATTCCATGCGGGTACGCGGCCAAATATAAAATCATTTCCAGTATTGGGTTTGCGCGTTAGCCAAGATGATGGCTTTTTGGATTTTCAAAATTTGCAAAAGGCCGGTGTTAATTTTGTTTATTTACGGGCAAGTCAGGGGAAAAGCTATAGTGATGACAACTTTTCAACCAATTATTGGCGGGCAGTTGGCACAAATATGGCCATTGGTGTTTATCAGGACTATAGCTTTACCAGTAGTCCTAAGGCTCAATACCGGCAATTTAGCCAAACTGTCGGCCAACAAAGTGGTAATCTACCTATCATGATCAACGTTACTTACTACGGAAACTACCAAAAAGAGCCGCCGACAAGTTCGCGGCAAATTACGCATTTGCGT
The DNA here is from genome assembly GCF_001663675.1 of Loigolactobacillus backii. Lineage (NCBI taxonomy): Bacteria > Bacillati > Bacillota > Bacilli > Lactobacillales > Lactobacillaceae > Loigolactobacillus > Loigolactobacillus backii. The sequence continues at coordinate 2,647,500 of NZ_CP014873.1, read as the reverse complement.
GAGTTTGTAAATTTATTACGCACAAATTATCATCGTTCAGTTGTTCTTTTAGGCAATCAGCAAGTGGCGACAACTTTACTTAAGCGTTTAAAATTACCGTATGCGTTGGCCAGTCAACGGTTACCTAAAGATCAGCATAATTTGGTCTTTTGGGAATATAGTGAAGCTGGGAAACTGAAGGTTGCCGGCCAGAATCAGAGATATACAACTTTAGTCTATTTGCATAAACAGGCGCGCTGGCAACAATTTATTTCGGTAGGTCAATGATTGCTAGGGTGTTTAACCTAGTTATAAACGATAAAAAAGCTTCAGAATATTCAGTCAGATTAACTGAAAAATTCTGGAGCTTTTTATCTGTGTTTTAATTTATTTTACAAATAACTTTCTACATTAAGCAGTCAAAGCTAAATTCCTTTTGTGACATCTTTTTTAAGATGTGCAATTGGATAAGTTCGTTGGTCTGCTTCATCAAAGATGGTTGCCGGTTGTTGTTCATCGGCAGTAATTAGCAGTTCATAGCCATATTGATCCAAAAAAAGTAATTGTTTTGCCGTTAATTTTATAATTTTACCAGCCAAAGGTTTACCATCAATTTTAATTGTTAGGTGGGATGATACTTGAAAGGTGTGGTGCCGCTTTTGTTGTTCATCATAGAAAGTCCACGTGCCAATGTAAAATGAGGTTAGGTTGGCCTGTTTTACTGGTGGCGTTTTGGTGGGACGGCGGGTTAAGTAAGTTGTTAATTGCTTAATAAAACCAACGCCACCAGTTGCCCATTTTTTTAATCTCATGACTGCACACCTTTCAATCTCTCTTAGACACATCATAGCACGAAATCTCTTTAAACAGTACGTCAATCGCTTTTTTTATGGGACTGGGTTAAAATAGAGAGAGTGAAAAGCTGATGTTAAAAACTTTATTGAATTGAGAGGATGATTGACATGTTAAAACTTGGCATAATTGGGACAAATTGGATTACAGAACAGTTCATTCAGGCTGCTCTAAGTACCAAGAAGTATCAACTAACCAGTGTCTATTCGCGAACTGAAGAAAAAGCACAGCAAGTAGCAACCAAGTACGAGGCTGGCGAAGTTTTCACTTCCTTGGCGGATTTCTTTGCTCAAGGTAGTTTTGACGTTGTCTACATTGCTTCACCAAATAGTTTACATTTTGAACAAGCAAAGGCCGCCTTGGAAGCTGGTAAGAACGTTATTGTGGAAAAGCCGGCGTTCTCCAATCCAACCGAAATGGCGACAATTACTGCCTTATTAGCCAAAAAGCCGCAGTTGTTCTTATTTGAGGGTGCCCGTCACGTTTATGAACCTAATTTTCAAATTACCAAACAGGCCATTCAAACGCTGGATCAGGTCCAGGGAGCGACGTTAGTTTATATGAAATATTCTTCCCGTTACGATCAGGTTTTGGCCGGTAAGACGCCAAATATTTTTTCACCTAAATTCTCTGGTGGTTCGCTGCAGGATTTAGGCGTGTACGTTGTTTATGATGCTGTTTCCTGGTTTGGTGTACCAGATGACGTTCATTACTTTGCTAACCTTTTGCCAACGGGAGTTGACGGTAGGGGAACAGCCATCTTAACCTATCCTGGTTTTAACGTGACGTTAATCTTTGGTAAAAATGCTACTTCTTATTTGCCATCAGAAATTTATGGACTACATGAAACGCTGGTACTGGCTCCTAATGCTGCTGATTTAGCGCAGGTAACTCGTTATCAGCCGGATGGTAAAACAGTTGAGTTAGGCGAACCGGCCGATGAAAATCCGATGACACATGAGGCCGAGGCTTTTTACTCAATGATGACGACGCAGGATCATCAGATGGCCAATTCAGCCTTAAAAACAAGTCAAGCAGTTAATCAAGTGTTATTTAAATTAAGACAGTCAGCAGGAATTGAATTTGCCGCTGATCAAGGGAATTGAGGAAAATCATGCCAAGTGAAAGATTTACGGAACCATGGCAAGCATTAGGTTTAGGTGAATTAACGGCAATTCAAAAGGCAGTTTATGAACCGTTAAAAAAAGATGTCTCTATTTTGGGCCTGGCGCCAACTGGCTCAGGTAAGACGTTAGCCTTTGCGTTACCTCTATTAGAAAAATTATTACCGGGCCAAGGAATTCAGCTTTTAATCTTAGCGCCGTCACAGGAACTGGTTATGCAGGAAAAAGCGGCGATTCAGCCGTTTGCTAAGGCAGTCGGCTTAACAATTCAAGCAGTTGCCGGTGGAGCCAACATTAAACGCCAAATTGAGCGGTTGAAGAAAAAGCCTGAAGTTCTAGTGGCCGCTGAAGGACGTTTGTTGGAGTTAATCGATCAACGGAAGGTGAAACTGCATACCTTACAAACGATCGTTATTGACGAGGCCGATCAACAATTAGTACCGGACAAGCTAGAAAAGACGCGGGATATTGTTCGGCGTGCACCTGGGGAAACACAGTTGGCTTTCTTTTCGGCAACGAAGACCCCCATTTTGGATGAATTACCAAAGTGGTTTGGCTTGCCGATTCAGACGATTGACGTGCGCGAGATTGATGACAGTGCTGGTAAAGTGCTGCATTATTTACTGGAAACGCCAATTCGTAAGCGAACAGATATGTTACGGCGTTTAAGTCGGTTAGACGATTTCTACGGGCTTGTCTTCTTTGCAACTTTAGCCGAAATGGCGAATGCCGCGGAAGTTTTAGGCCACCAGCACGTTTCTTTCGCTGTTTTAAATGGCCAAATGCGACAAGTTGAACGTGAAAGGGCACTGGCTGATTTTCGGCAACGCAAGGTTAAACTGTTGTTAACAACCGACGTTGCTGCCCGTGGACTGGATATTGCGGCCTTACCAGCAGTTGTTAATTTTGATTTGCCACGTGAATTAGATATTTATATTCACCGAGTGGGTCGAACGGGGCGCATGGGACACGATGGCTTAGTGATTAACTTAGGAAATAAGCGTGATTTTCGCGATTTGAAACAAGTTGTTCGGGATAAGTATCAGCTGATGCCCGTTTATTTAACCCGGCAGACGTTAACGACTGATCCAACTGAGGTTCCTGTAGTAGAAAAGCCTAAGCAGCGACCGACGAGTAAGCATAAGCGGACACCAAAATTAGAACCAAAAACGATGGAAAAGCCAAAGAAAAAGCACCGTAAACGTGATCAGCGTAATAAAGGTAAACACAAGTCTAATAAAAAGGTTGATCAATAAAGCTCTTACATGACGCATACTAAAATATTTCATTTGAGATTAGAGAAGCGTATACTTTAAGGTAGAAATATGATTCTCGATAGTAAGCAAGCTTATGGGGGTGATAACTTTGAGAATCGAACAATTATTGAATATTCCGGCGGCTTTTTTATACAGTAAAATTATTGATGCTGAGCTTTTTGAAATTAAGGCACAGACAGGTGAAGCGTTATCCGTTAGTCAGTTACAAGGTTTCATTTACGATAAGCAGCTGGATCCTGAAACTAAGGCGCGAGTTCGGATTACTAAAAATATTCTTAATCAAAGTTATCACTACGAGATGACGACTAAGCATAATAAGCGTAAAGTAAGTTATGACTTAACGACAATTAATGCGGACCAGAGTCGAGTGGTGTATCAAGAACAGAATATCTCCCTTGGTCTATGGCAACAATTAGTGGATGTCACTAGAGAAACTTTCTTAGGGGCACTAAAACGACGTAACTTTAGGAAAATGTTTTTACAGATTGAAAAATCATACTAAAAAGTGGGAGTGGGCTAAAAGTCGGTTTTGGGTTTACTGCGTAATGTAGGCTAATCTAATAACCGTACTATGATTATTGAATTAGTTGTAGTTAAGCACGTGAACCCAGACTTTTGGCGCACGTTCTAGAGTAACGATCGGAAATAGAGTAAGAGGCCAGGACAAAAGTCCTGGCCTCTTACTCTATTTGAGTTATTCAATAAATTTGCGTAATGACCCCAACTGGAATCGAACCGGTGACCTATCGCTTAGGAGGCGATCGCTCTATCCTGCTGAGCTATGGGGCCGAATGAATTAATTTTCTCACGCTTTTAAATAGTTGTAAAGGACTGATTTAAGCGCAAATAAAAATTGCGGGTGGTTTTGACGTAGCCAAATAAAGTAGCCCAGACTAAGTGCAAAAATTAAAATAATGCAAATTAGCGTCAAAATGATCTTCCAATTGATACTGTTATGATTGGCAAGAACCAGACTAGTGCCAAATACACTAAGCAACAAGCTAATACTTATAATAATTAGTAAAATAAAATACATTTTTATCAACCTACCAGAGGGTACCTAAAAGTATTTAGATTCGCGAGCTTTATTCACTGAAATTACTTTAAAAATTAGTGCGTCCATTTAATTATAAAAAAACGTATTCGGAAAAAAGTAAACCGCTTATTATCGAAAAGGCGGCGGGCAATTCTGCCGGAGTACGTTTATTTTTTTTCTTTAATAATGTAAATTGGGCGATTTTTAACTTCTAGATAAATGTTGCCAATATATTTACCGACAATACCCAAACAGAGTAGCTGTAGGCCACCAACCATAATCATAATTGAGACGATTGAAGCCCAGCCAGCCACGGAGTCACCAAAGACCAATTGCCGAATAACGATGAAAAATAAGGCGATGATCGCGATAATGAATGAGAAAAAACCGACAAATGAGGCGATGGATAAAGGTAGTTCTGAAAAGGCCACAATGCCATCTAGTGAATACTTAAATAATTTCCCAAAGGACCAAGAAGTCTTTCCAGCGATTCGATCGTGATTTTCGTAAGGTAAGTATTTAGTGTTAAAACCCACCCAACTAAAAATTCCTTTAGAGAAGCGGCGGTATTCCTTCATCGCTAAAATAGCGTCGACAACTTGGCGCGTCATTAGTCGAAAATCCCGAACGCCATTTAAAATTGGTGTGTTGGAAATGTGATTAATTAGCCGGTAAAAAAGATTTGAGAAAAAGGATCGAATTGGTGGTTCACCCTTGCGATCAGTTCGCTTCGTGCCGACGATATCATAATGTTCATCCTGAATGCCGGCAAGCATCGTTGGTAGTAATTCGGGTGGATCCTGTAAGTCAGCGTCCATCACCGCAACATAATCACCAGTTGCGGCTTGCAAACCAGCGTACAGTGCGGATTCTTTACCAAAATTACGGGAAAAGGAAATATAGTGGACGTGTTCTGGATCATTTTGCTGTAGTTGTTTTAATTTGTCTAGCGTGCTGTCACGGGAGCCATCATTGATAAACCAATATTCCAACGATAGGCCGCGCAGCTGAGTTTTGATTTTTTCCGTAGCTGGGTAAAATAGTGGAAGGGTTTGTTCTTCGTTAAAGCAGGGAACAATTAAAGATAGTTTACCAGGCATATTCTGCCACGCCTCCTTAAAAATAATCGCTAACAAAAAGCCGATCTAGTCTGTGTTAAGCTTAACACAAGTAATCTCCAGACCGACTTTCTAATGAATTTTTTCAAACACGTTTACACTAAATTAGTCAGGTAAATACTAGTAAAGCTATTTTCTAAACTAGCCCCACCCAATTTTAGGTCAGTGCTTAATTATTAGCGGCCTTTTCAACCAAACTTTTAGCGAAGGCCTCAAGGTGCTCAATATCGTCTTCTTCGGCTTCTAAATCGACTTTAACGGTTTCTGCACCCTTAGTGGCGCCGGATTTTTGAAACGCAGCGTCAAAATCATCTACGGATTTGCCAAAATCATCGTAGAAGGTATCTCCTGAACCGCAGACACCATATATTTTGTTGGCTAGGTCTTCTTCTTCAAGATCCTCAAAGAAGTCGACGGCCTCATCGGGTAATTCACCATCGCCGTAAGTATAAGTCGCAACGATGCAGATATCGACGTCCTCAAAGTCCTCGGCATCAGCCTGGGAGATTTCGCTAACATCAACGTCAACGTCAAGGTTTTCTAACGCTTCTGAAACAATATCGGCAATTTCTTCATTGTTGCCGGTCATACTTGCATATACGATTTTTGCGCTTGCCATTTTCTTCGCTCCTTTAATGATCCAGCCTTGATTATAACAAAGTTCTGGTGGATTGAAAATAACCGTCTTCGTTACACGTCAGCATAAATCTTAAAAGAGTACGTCTTATTTTTGTGGAGATAATCCGATTTACTTGGCCTACCATTCATGGGTAAAACTCATGGGTAAAACTGGTTAACAAAAAGTGCAGGTCCTAACTTTGGTTGGTTCAAGTTCACAAATTGATTTTTTTCGGTATAATGTAATAGTTTAGCCGATTTGTTGAATCCAAAAAATGTTCTGCGCCAGGAGTGGGATCAAAGCCGGTTTTGGGCCGCGCTTCGGACTTCAGTTTATTTTAGTCCGATCGACATCGTCAGTAATGCTCGGAGCCTGGCCGCTTTTCCAAACAAGGCACGTGAACCAGACTTTTGGTGCACATTCTAGAGTAATATTCGGAAACAATAAGTGGCTAGGAATTTTTTGTCCCCCCGCGGGTGCCGTATTTTTTAACCCGTTTTACATTACAGTGGGCTAGTAAAAATAATTAAAAAACATATTGGAAAGGAGCGGAAATAGTGGCAAAAAAAATAAAGAAGTCAGAGCAGTCGACTTTTCGACGTTTTATCTCAATTTTTATTGACCGCTTCACTCACGCCGGGATTAATGATGGCGCCGTAGTTATCGCCTATTGGGAATTGTTGTCATTATTTCCGCTACTAATTTTTTTAGGCAATTTGATGCCACTACTACACATTAACGGCCAAAATATTTCCCGGTACGCTGAGGCGGCCATTCCCAGCACATTATACCAACATTTGTGGCCATTAATGCATTCCTTCGTCAAACGTGGAAGTGGTGGTCTATTATCAATTGGTGTCGTTGGGACGTTATGGGCGGCCAGTCGTGGCGTTAACGCGCTAAAACGAATGATGGATCGGACCTATGGTGTACTTGAGGGCCAGAATTTTCTCATTATCCGGTTAATGGCGTTAGTAATGACGTTATTTTTAATGTTGGCCTTGGTGGTTTTAATCTTTATTTTTAGCTTTGGGCAGGAAGTGTTGACCTACCTAGCACCACGATTAGATTGGCCGGTTCAGCTAATTGATGCGTTTAAAACGTTTAAGTTGCCGGTTACCTTTACGGTTGTTTTTGTCATGCTAACCTTGATTTATTTTATTTTACCTAACGTCCATTTACGTTTACGCAGTGTTTTACCGGGGGCCTTGATCGCAACGGCAGGCTGGTTAGGTTTGGCGCAATTATTTTCACTGTACGTTCGTTATTTTGCCCATGCTGTACTTGATTACGGAACTTTAGGCCTGTTTGTCGTCTTGATGCTTTGGTTAGACTTTGCGGCCTGGATTTCAATGTTTGGTGCAGTGATAAACGTTGTTGTTGAGCAAACTCTTTATGGTGAGGTTCGAAAATCCAGCCGCATACAGGATCTAATTAGCCGGCAGCGTGCGGGTAAATCATAACAAAATACTATCATTTGTTTTGTGATAAGTTATACTTAAAGAGAGTTATTAAAAAGAACAAAGGAGAAATTTTTCTATGAAAGTGCGAAAAGCAATTATTCCGGCAGCAGGATTAGGAACACGGCTACTGCCAGCAACGAAGGCAATGGCGAAGGAAATGCTACCAATTGTTGATGTTCCAACCATTCAATTTTTAGTTGAAGAGGCCAAAGCAGCCGGTATTGAAGATATGTTGATTATTACTGGCAAGGGGAAACGACCAATTGAGGACCACTTTGATTCAGTTCCTGAACTAGAGATGGTTTTGAAAAATCGGCACAAAGATAAGTTGTTAAAATTAGTTGAGAGTACGACTAATATGGGAATTCGCTTATTCTTTATTCGCCAGTCTTATCCTAAGGGCTTAGGTGATGCCGTGTCACTAGCCAAAGACTTTGTCGCTAACGAACCTTTTGTTGTCATGCTAGGCGATGATATTACTCAGGCCAAGGTACCACTAACCAAACAGTTGATGAACGATTACGAGGAGACGCACGCTTCGACACTGGCCGTTATGAAGGTCCCACATGAAGAAGTTTCTAAGTACGGCGTTATTAAGCCATCTTCTGAAACGAAGCCCGGTCTGTTTAACGTTGAGAGCTTTGTTGAAAAGCCAACACCACAACAGGCACCTAGTGATCTTGCCATTATTGGCCGCTACTTGTTTACCCCAGAAATTTTTGATAGTTTGGCAACCCAAAAACCAGATGCTGGTGGCGAAATTCAGTTAACTGATGCCATTGATCATATGAACAAAACGCAGCGTGTTTTTGCACGACAGTTTACGGGCAAACGTTACGATACTGGGAATAAGTTCGGCTATTTAACGACAAACATCGAGTTTGGTCTACAACATCCAGAGTTACGGGATGAATTACGTGATTACATCATTAACCTAGGTCATCAATTAGAAGGTAAAAAATAAATAAAATGGACCAAGAACTTTTGTAATTTAACTCCGAGTTAGCTTAATTTAACGGAATTAAATTCAAAAATTCTTGGTCCTTTTTTAGTGTTTATTTGTCGCTAGAAAGAGTTTTTTAGTACAAAATCAATTTAGCATTAACAAATTCGCGAATACCAAAGTCGCTAAGCTCCCGGCCGTAGCCTGATTGTTTAACACCACCAAACGGAAAATCCGGGTAAGAATTAAGCGGTTGGTTAAGCGCAATTTGGCCGGTTTCAATTTGACTAGCCAAACGTTTTGCCCGTTCTAAATCAGCAGAATAAATGGCGCCACCTAAACCAAAATTTGAATTATTGGCAAGTTTAATCACTTCGGCATCATCGTTGGCCTGGTAAACTTGCGCAACTGGGCCAAAAAATTCTTGATCAAAAAGGGGATTTCCAGGTTGAATTCCGGCAAAGATTAGCGGACTAAATTGTGCCCCGGGACCTTCAATTGGCGTTGGATCACCCCAAAGTAATTTAGCACCGCCAGCAATGGCATCTTGCACCTGTTTCTGCAACTTCTGTTGGGCCTTTTTTGACGATAGTGGGGCCAAGGTCGTTTCTGCCGCAAGGGGATCGCCTAATTTTTGTTGGGCAAAAGCAGTACTTAGGCCGGCAATAAAATCAGCGTAGTGATTACTCTGAACAATAAAACGTTTGGCGGCAGTACAAACTTGCCCGGCATTTTTCAGACGTGCAGTTACGGCACCTTTGATGGCAGCTTCCAGATCAGCATCATCGAGAACGATGAAAACATCAGTGCCGCCTAGTTCCATCGTTGATTTTTTGAGATATTTACCAGCCTGCGCGGCAACTTGATTACCGGCGCCGGCTGAGCCAGTTAGTGCAACTCCTTGGATACGATGATCGGCGATAATTTGCTCAACTTGATCATGATCGACAAAAAGGTTGGTAAAAGCGCCTGCCGGAATGCCGGCCTTTTCAACTGCATTGGCAAAGGCCATTGCACATTCAGGCACAATACTGGCGTGCTTGAGAATAACTGGATTACCAATGATGAAGTTCGGAGCAAAAACACGCATGACCTGAGTGTAGGGGAAATTCCACGGTTCAACGGTCATGATGGCGCCAATCGAGTTAAACTCCACGTAGGCAGTTTTATCTGGAACATCGTTATAGGAAATATTTTGTAAAGCCTCGGCACCGTGTTTAACGTAGTATTCCGCAAAAGCGGCGTTCTTTTCTACTTCGCCTTGTGCTTCGCTAAAAAGTTTACCCATATTGGTTGTCAGGGGTTTTGCGTACTGATCAATATTTTGCCGAAATTCAGTTGCTAATTTCTGTAATTGGTGCGCCCGCTCATCGTAAGATTGGGTTTTGGCAGCATGATAGTATTGATCCGCTGTTGCTAAAGCGTGTTCGACGTCTTGCTTAGTTGCTGACGGGAACTCTTTGATTAATTCACCGTTATAAGGGTTAATTGCTTTATAGGCCATAAATTAGTCGCGCTCCTTTACTGTTAGTAGCTTTATTGTGGCGGAATTAGGCGTTGGATTCAATCTTTACGCTGCCAAATAAAAGAGGAGTGCGAAAAAGTCGGTTTTGGGTTTACGGCGTAACGTAAGCTAATTCAATAACCGGACTATGGTTGTTGAATTAGCAGTAGTTAGACACGTGAACCCAGACTTTTGGCGCACGTTCTAGAGCAATGTTCGGAAATAAGAAGAGGCTAGGACTTTTGTCCCAGCCTCGTTTCGACTATATACTTTAGAAAAACACTTATTCTTTAACGGTATAATTGACGCTTACTAAATTTGACGACCGCTTCGACCCGCGCTGTTTGGGGAAACATGTCAATTGACTGAATATAATCAACGCGGTAGTCCTTCACAAGGCTCACAAGATCCCGGGCAAGGGTTGAAGGGTTACAACTGATGTAAACAAATTTTTCTGGCCGACTGTCAAGAATGGCCTGGCGTAGTTGGTTATCTAGGCCAGTTCGTGGTGGATCCACAATTAAGGCATCGGGTTCGAAACCTTCACGCAACCACTGAGGAAGTAGCTCCTCAGCCTTACCGACTTCATAGTGAGCATTGGTGACTTGGTTGAGTTCAGCATTTTCTTTGGCGTCAGCGATAGCTTCAGGAATTGTATCCATCCCGCGAACTTCACTGGCCGTGTCGGCCAAAGAGATCCCTAGCGTGCCAACGCCACAGTAGGCGTCGATTAAAGTTTCGTGTTGGGATAAATTAAGTGCCTGTTCTGCTAACTGATAAAGTTTTTCCGTTTGTTTGGGATTTAATTGGAAGAAAGCCCGGGCAGATAGTTTAAAAGTATAGCCGTTAATCGTTTCGGTTAAATACGTATCACCAGCTAAGTGGCGCGTTTCTTCGCCCCAAATTAAACTAGTTTCGCCTGGATTAATATTTTGCATAACGGACGTCACTTCAGGTAGGTCGGCCGCAATTGCTGTTAACAAGGCGTGCTTTTTAGGCAATTTAGGTGTGTTAGTGATCAGGGTGACCTGTAAGTGGCCAGTTGTGATTGATTCACGAATGGCAATTGTTTTGATGATGCCTGATTTGGCGGTTTCATCATAAACTGGGATTGCCAATTGCTCAATTAAGTTAACTAGGTAACGCATTGTTGTCATAATTGCTGGTCGTTGGGTGCTGAAGGTCGGTAAATCAACTAAATCATGACTATTTTTCCGGTATAACCCAGCGGCAACGTGACCATTAAGTTGCCGAACTTGAAACTGGGCCTTATTGCGGTATTCGTAGGGATCATCCATGCCAATCGTTGGCCGAACATCGTAATTTTTATAACCCTGCGGTCTAAATTTTTCTAAGGCTTGCTGAATAACGTCGGCCTTAAATTTGAGTTGTTCAGGATAGGCAAGGTGTTCTAGTTCGATCCCACCAACGTCACCGTATTGTTCGTCTCTTGGTGTAACCCGGGCCGGACTTTGTTGCCGAATTTTGTGGATCTTAGCTGTAATAAAGTGTGGCGCTGTTGCAACGACCTCGGCAACAACAACTTCGTCAGGAAGTGCACCCTGCACAAAAACAACGGTGTGCTTGTAGTAACCAATTCCTTCACCATTAATGCCTAAACGCTTAATTGTTAAGGGAAAACGTTGTCCGATTTCAATATTACTAGTGCCATGTTCGTAGTTTGAATTAGCCATCAATTTGCCTCGCTTAAATTTATTTGTTTTCAAGAGTGTTTGAAAAAGTGGTTAGATTCTACTCCGCAATTGAGAATTACTGCTGGCTTCGCTGACGCTGGCGATCGGACTAAGTTGAACCGAAGTTCGAATCGCAATCTAGACCACTAATAATCTTGCTGCTTCATTCGTTGACCATTCAACTACTACTTCGCAATTACGGTGAGTTATTTGTAAAAAGCGCAAATAACTCATGCTGCTTCGAATGTTGTCTATTCTTGTGGCAAAAGCTAAGGAACACAGTTATAAAATCCGTAACTGCCCGCGACTAAGTTCATCACGGTTACCACAGGAATCTGCTTTTCCAAACACTCAATAAGTATAACATAGCCGAATATGGGCCAGGCGAACGTACATTTGCATTACGCGGAATAACTTAGGTATAATGTAATTAGCTATAACGAAAGAGGGGGACACAATGGCGCTGCCAGTAATTACTATGATTGAGGCACAACGGCGTAAAGGGCGGTACAACGTTTACCTAGATGAGCAGTACGCCTTTCCAGTTAGTGAATCAGTCCTTGTTGAGTACCGTTTGTTTAAGGGAATGGAAGTTCCCAAAAAATTACAGCAAACGTTGATGGCCGCCGATAGTGTGTCCAAGGCTTACCAATTGGCGTTAACGTATTTGAGCCGTCAGCTACGTTCCGAGATGGAAGTTCGACTTTATCTAAAAAAACACGAAATACCCGTCAGCGCGCGACAGCAGATTATTACTAAGTTGCAGGAACTGAATTTAGTTAATGATCAAGATTACGCCGAAAGTTACGTGCGGACAGTCATGTTAACAAGTGACAAGGGACCAACTGTGATTACCCAAAAGTTGAAGGAAAAGGGAATTAAGGAAAATTTAATTGAAGACGCGTTAGTGCTTTACCAGACGGATGATTTGGTTGCTAACGGACTTAAGGCCGCACAAAAATTGGCAAAACATTACCAGAAGCTCAGTTTTAGCCAGCAAAAACAAAAAGTTCGTTTAGGCTTAATGCAAAAGGGGTTTTCTGGCGAAAGCCTTGATCAGATTTTGCTACAATTAGATTTAGAACCTGATCCAGAACGTGAATGGCAGGCCTTAGTGCAGCAAGGTGAGAAAGTAATGCGGCAAACTGCGCGCTTAGAGGCTAATAAAAGACGCCAAAAAATTAAGCAGCGCTTGTACCAAAAGGGATTTCATTTGGATGAAATTAATCGCTTTTTAGATGAACAACTAACAAACGAGTAAGTGACTTTCAGGAAACTTTCACTAAATCATCGTCACAACTGGTAAATTTTGGTATAATGTTCATGATAATTCGGTGTTAACAGCTTCTAGAAAGCAGGGTGACGCATGCGTATTCCAAAAGAAGGGGAATCGTTCGCGATCCAAAGTTATAAACATGATGGCAGTTTACACCGGACGTGGCGTGATACGATGGTTTTGAAAACCTCGGAAAACGAAATTATTGGTTGTAATGATCATACTTTAGTGACGGAATCGGATGGCCGCCGCTGGCTTACCCGGGAACCCGCGATCATTTTTTTTCACAAGCATTATTGGTTTAATATTATCGCGATGATTCGGGACAATGGGGTTTCATACTATTGTAACTTGGCATCGCCATACGTTTTAGATCGTGAGGCACTAAAGTATATCGATTATGATTTGGATGTTAAGGTGTTTCCTGATGGTGAACGTAAATTATTAGATGTTGATGAATACCAAGTAAACCGGCAACGCTGGGGTTATTCAAACGCAACCGATAAAATCTTAAAGGCCAACGTTAATATTTTGGTTGATTGGTCAGATAACCATAAAGGGCCATTCTCCAAAGAGTATATTGATATTTGGTACAATCGTTATTTAGAACTCGCCCACCGGTAGCCACGAAATGAATTTTAATGAAGTAGTGCGTGAAAAAGCTACTTTTATTTACAGCTTAGACGACTACATTTAGTCAGCAAAAAGAGGAGGTTGAGACAAAATGGAATTTGTCTTAACCTCCTCTTTTATACTAGCAAAGTAATATCGTGGGAGTATTTGAAAAAGCATTCAAAGGCTGCCTTTTCAAACACGTTTAACCAGGATTGGTCAGAAAAAATACTGGTAAAATAATTTTCCAACCTGCGCTAGGTACACTTTATCCAGGTGGTAAGCGAGGTAAGCCGTAATTGAATTACGATCTGGTTTTAACCTTTGGGCACTTGGCCACTCGATAGCTGTTTATACATTTCGTGGTGGGGGATGCCGGCATCTAGGAAGCCTGGCCGTTCCGTTTTATGAAAGCCAAGTTTTTCGTAAAAGCCCAGTGCCTGATCTTGGCCACCAAGAATTAGTGCCGGTTTATTGTGGGCCACGGCGTAATCTTCTAAGGCAGTGAATAATTGTTGCCCGTAATGGTGACCGCGTGCTATTTTGAGAGTGGCTACTCGCTGGACGTGAAAGGCAGCCTTTTCAGGTAGTAACCGAGCGGTGGTCACTGCTTGACCATTCACGTAGCCGACAAAGTGAACGGTCTTAGTTTCATTTTCATCAATTTCGAGAGCAAGGCTAACGTTTTGTTCGGTGACGAAAACACGTTTCCGAATACTTAAGGCGTCTTGGTAGATTTGGTTTGTAGTGTCAGTAGTATGTAAAATTTTCATGGTTCAACCTTCTTCGTAAGATTTAGAACTAGGCGACCAAATAAAATAGTTTTCTTAAATTTGGTAAAATAATTATAACATAATGCGCACGGTGTAAACTGGCCACTGTGAAAGGAAATGATGCGGATGTTTGAACGGCTACAAAAATCACGATTAATGTTCTGGTCACTAGAACTGCTAATTGTCGCAAGTTTAATTTTTGTTTGTACGAAAATTAGTTTTGTTTTTTCACCAATTGGAACTTTTGTTTCAACCTTGTTTATCCCTATTCTAATTGCCGGATTTTTGTTTTATCTATTTAATCCCCTAATTAAATTATTAGGTCATTTGAAAATTTCCCGAAATTGGGCAATCCTAATTGTTTTCCTGATTTTCTTTGGTGGGTTAGCGCTGATTGTGATGACCGTTATCCCAAATTTAGTTAAACAAATTGCACAATTAGTCGTTAGTTTGCCCGATTTTGCGTCGGCCATGGAAAAGACGGCCCGGGAATGGCTGAAAAGCCCCTGGCTACAGAATATTGATGCCGAAAAATACATTAATCAATTGAATTTATCATTTAGTGATATCTTGCAATCCGTCATGAGTTCGGTCACTTCTAGTCTTGGTTCCGTTGTTGGTACCGTGACAAGTGTTGCGATTACAGCGATCACTATTCCAGTGATGTTGTTTTATATGTTGAAAGATGGGCACCGGTTAATTCCCAGTATTCAAAAATTAATGCCCAATCGCTATAAAGCTGAGACAACCGATTTACTTTCAAAAATGGGGGAAACAATCTCGACCTATATTGGTGGCCAACTTATTGAGTGTACCTTTGTTGGTGTTTTTACTTTTCTAGGTTATTTGTTGATTGGGATGCCCTATGCCTTTTTGCTCGGTTTTATTGCTGGTATTTGCAATATTATTCCCTATGTTGGCCCGTACATTGGAATTGCACCTGCCCTGATTGTCGCTCTAACTGTGTCGCCAATGCAGATTATATTGGTGATTATCGTTGTCGTCGTCGTTCAGCAGGTGGATGGTAACTTTATTTATCCCAACGTTATTGGCCGAACGCTGTCAATTCATCCCTTGACGATCATCATCTTATTATTGGTGGCCGGTAATATTTCTGGAATACTGGGAATGATTTTAGCAATTCCTTTTTACGCAATCGTTAAGACAGTTGTTAAGTACTTCTGGGATATTTACCAACTACGTACACGGGAAAAAGAATTACCTGCGGCTGAATCCCAAAAGGCAAATAAGACTGACTAGTGAAATTGAAAAGAACGGTATTTAATGTTAGTATTTGACAGTGACTTTTAGGAAGTGATTTGAAACCTTTTTTGTGAGTATTCTACAAAAAAATTGGTTCAAATGTCCTATTATTCAATGATCGTAACTAGTAGTTCACAATTGCGGATTATTACTAGCTTCGCTTGTGGCGTAGAATTAGAAAGTATTTTAGAACAGTCGATTAATAAAAATTGAACGGAGTGGATGTGGCGATGAGTTCTGACCCTGGCAGTCATATATGGGTGCAATTAGTTTTAGCGCTTATTTTGATTGGTTTACGTGGCTTTTTAACTGCGGTAATGATTGCAATAAATACGATATCGAAGGCCCAGGCACAGCGCTTAGTTGATGCAGGTAAACGGAAGGCTAAGCGCTTGGCAAAAGTAGTTGATCAAGTAACTGAGGTTAGTGCAACTTTGGAGCTATTAATCATCTTTATTGATATCTCCATTGGTGTACTAGGCTTATTAATTGGTGTCCGACTTTGGCCTGATTTTACTAATGAAACGCTGTTAGGTCTTTTAATTGCGATATTTATGAGTATTATTTTATTCAGTTTTACCAGTGTTTTACCACGTAAATTTGGTCAAGTTAGGGCTCAATCATTAGCCTTGATGGCAGCAGGTTTCGTTAATTTATTAACGCAGTTGTTTAAGCCATTATTATGGTTGTTGACGAAACTTGGGCCTTCAGGTGCCAGCGTTAAACGCCCGGAATTAACCCGTGAAGATATGGTTGATATGATTGAAAGTGGGCAAAAAAGCGGCGTCATTGAATCTGATGAATTTGAAATGTTTGAAGGAATTATTGAGATGCGGCGCAAAATGGCCCGTGAGGTCATGGTACCGCGGACAGATGCCTTTATGATTAACTTGGATGATACTAATCAACAGAACATCACATCGATTTTAAGTCAGAACTATTCCCGAATTCCAGTTTATCAAGGGGATAAGGATAAGGTTGTTGGAATTGTCCACATTAAAAATATTATGCAACGTGCGCATGAGATTGGTTTTGAAAATGTTCAACTTGCAGAGGTTATGCAAGAAGCACTCTACGTTCCGGAAACAATAATGATTGACGATTTATTATATGAAATGAAAAAGAGTCAAAATCAAATGGGAATCCTACTTGATGAGTACGGCGGTTTGGTTGGGTTAGTGACCATTGAAGATTTACTAGAAGAAATTGTTGGTGAAATCGATGATGAGACTGATGAGGCCGAGGTTCTTTACCGCCAAATAGATGAACGGCACTATACCGTCAAAGGCAGTATGCCCCTGGATGATTTTAATGATCTTTTTGCAACTGACCTAGATAATCCAGACGTTGATACGATTGCAGGCTACGTGCTGACTGGTTTAGGGACTATTCCAGAAGAAGGGCAGCAGCTAACCATGACTTTGCCTAACAATATTAAGTTGACAACGGGCGAAATGGATGGTTCACGGTTATTGGATATTAAGGTTGAGTTGCCGACTGCAGTCGCGCAATCGGCGGCCGATGATAGTGACTAGGAAACTGATCAGACTGTGCCAAAAACAGTTTTGGAACATAGTTAGGCTACCTTTTAGGAAGGAACTAAGTTATGCAAAATAAAGAATTAGAGCAAGCAGTGAGTAAACGCCGAACATTTGCTATCATTTCACATCCTGATGCCGGTAAAACGACAATTACCGAGCAATTGCTGTTATTTGGTGGCGTTATTCGCTCTGCCGGTACCGTCAAAGGTAAAAAATCCGGCCAATTTGCTAAATCAGATTGGATGGCAATTGAGCAGCAACGGGGAATCTCTGTAACTAGCTCCGTAATGCAGTTTGATTACCAAGGTAAGCGAATTAACATTTTGGATACACCAGGCCATGAGGACTTCTCAGAGGATACTTACCGCACTTTGATGGCCGTTGATTCGGCAGTCATGGTTATTGATGCCGCTAAAGGGATCGAACCGCAAACTAAAAAGCTTTTTCAGGTTTGTCGGATGCGGGGAATTCCGATCTTTACGTTTATGAATAAAATGGATCGTGATGCCCGGGAACCGCTGGATTTAATTGCCGAATTAGAGGAATTATTAAACATTGAGGCGTACCCAATGAATTGGCCAATTGGCATGGGCAGGGATCTACGCGGTCTTTATGATATTTATAATCAGCGAGTGGCCCTGTATCATCCTGATGCAGATGGTCGGCAATATTTACCCTTGGATAAGGAAACTGGTGAAATCATTGGCGATCACCCGTTGAAAAAGGAATCGATTTACCAACAGGCATTAGAAAACACGCAGTTACTACTAGAGGCCGGTAATCAATTTGATACAGCCAAAATTGCTAAGGGAGAACAGACGCCAGTTTTCTTCGGTTCTGCCTTAACTAATTTTGGGGTTAAAACTTTCTTGGAAAATTATTTAGAGTACGCACCTGCACCGGCCGCGCATAAAACGCAGGATGACGACCTCATTGAACCAGTGGCAAGTGAGTTTTCTGGATTTGTTTTTAAGATTCAGGCTAATATGAACCCTAATCACCGTGATCGGATTGCTTTTATTCGAGTTTGTTCAGGTGAATTTGAGCGGGGGATGGATGTTACTTTAGAACGAACCCAGCGCAAATTGCGTTTGTCTAATTCAACGGAGTTTATGGCCAATACTAGGGAATCCGTGGAGTCGGCCGTGGCTGGTGATATTGTTGGCCTTTATGATACGGGTAATTTTCAAATTGGGGATACAATTTATACCGGTAAAAGGCACATTAAATTTGAAAAATTACCACAATTCACGCCCGAATTATTTGTTAAAGTAGATGCAAAAAATGTGATGAAGCAAAAATCATTTCACAAGGGCATGAATCAGTTAGTGCAAGAGGGCGCCATTCAATTGTACCGAACCTATTTAACTAATGATTATGTTTTAGGGGCAGTTGGTCAATTACAGTTTGAAGTTTTCCAATTTCGGATGAAGAACGAATATAATTCGGATGTGATCATGGAACCAATGGGCGAAAAGATTGCCCGCTGGATTGATCCCGCGCAATTAGATGAAAAAATGTCTTCTTCACGTAATTTATTGGTTCGTGATCAAAATGATGCGCCACTATTCTTATTTGAAAATGAATTTGCAGAGCGCTGGTTTAAGCAGAAATATCCGGATATTAAGTTAACTGAGAAATTATCAACGAATATGGTTTCTGCTAGTAAAAAGCATTAGCAACTTATTAGAATAGTGCAGTTTTAGGGCATAAAAATATGAGTCACAAAGTAAAAGATAAAGACTTTCCGCTTAACAAATTAATTGTTAAAGCGAAATAACCTTTTAACCTACTTTTTGACTCATTTTTTTGTGTCTTGTTAGGACCGCTCAGAAAGTTGCAGGCGCTGAATCGGTCGATTAAATAAATTAATTGGGGGTAATAAGTGTAAATAGTGCTCCTCGAGCCATGAAGCGTCCTCTAGCTCGTACCAAACACTGTTATTATTTAAAATCGTTCCCTTAATGATATTAACGATTTGGCCGTGACGAAGTCGGTGTAGGGGGTCGCCGTAGGGCTTTGACCAAGTTGTAACGGCCTGATCGCTGGCAAACGAGATGGCAGCTCGGCGCGATCCTGGAATAATTGCGGTTTGTCTAAATAGTGGTGGCGTTAACGGTTTTGGTTGCTGGCGAATAAATGGTGATTGTTTAAGCCGACTAGCGTGGACAACGGAAATCCACTGGCCACCAAGGTCATACCAAAGACTGCCATCAAAGATTTTGACCTTACGGAATATGCGCCAGATTGATTGCTTTGGTAGGCTAGACCGTAAAGGTGATTGACCAGGAAAGCGAAACGCTTGGACTTGAGTGCGAAGGCTAATGTAGCTGTCCAAGTAGCGCGTTGACCAAATGATAGCAGAGGTTTGATAAAAATAATTTACAATCTGGGTTTTGCCACTAAACTGGCCTTGGCGATTACTTGTCGCCCGAACAGCACGGTACTGCTTTAAGTGGAGGTGGTGGGTTTGGTAGGGAGCGCCTAATGTGCCTACTAAGTATTCAGGTTGGCGCAAAAGTTGGTGCTCTTGGTTAAAGTGAAAGACAATAACTGGGGCCGCAACTTGTTGGGCGTAGATTAATTGAATACTCGTTCGGGGATAGACAAAATAGCTGTGATAGTTTGTAATTGTGGCCAAATAATAATTATTAAATTCTGGGAAATTAACTTTAAACGCTTGGTTTAACTGGCCACTAAAAATTAATGGTTTAGCGAGTTGTTTACCGGTTTCAGTTAGGTAAAAGACAACGACGAGGGCAGATTGAACCGCCGGAATAAGTGACCGCGTTTGTGGCAAATAAGCCAATGATGCTTTGTTGCGTGGCTCAACTGCGGGAAGTTCAGGTGTGGAAACTTCAATTGAGGCGGGGACAGCCACTTTTTTAGGATTGAGCAAGCGTCGAATTAGGCGTAAAAATTTTCTCATCTTAAAATCCCCCTTTGCCGGTGACTGTTTATTAAATCGCTTTATTTTTAGTTTAGCAGTCTTTTCTAGTGGTGTAAAAAATTGTGTGTTAAATCATATTTTTAGATAGTCTCTTACAAATGGTTGCGGCCACGAAAAAAGTTAGGCCACCTTAGCCATAGTTATCAACGCAAAGGCGACTTAACTTTCAAACACGTTTACACTAAATTAGTCAGGGAAATACTAATAAAGCCATTGTCCAAACACGACCTAGCCAATTCAGCTACTAACTTTATTGTTGCGAGTAATTGAAATTTCGGCCAATTTATCTGAAATAATGGGTTTAACCTCGGCCTGGGTGAGGTGAACCAATTGATCTAACACGTAATCGATTTCATTTGTTTGGATATTGCGCGATCGATTAGTTAATAGAATTTCATCATGGTTTGTTGCCCTAGTGAAAATAACCGTTGTATTACCTAGTGAATAGACACGAACGTGATGAGCATCGGTACTATTTAGCTGATTGGTCACGACATCAACGTAACTATTTGTAACATCAATTAATTTCATAATCAGTGTGCCTCCTTAGACTAGTTCTTTCCTAATATTATAAAGAATCAGTTGCTAAAAGAGAATTATTATGCTTTTAAGTAATCCCGATAAGAATAGTGGAGCACGTTTTCGAAATAGATAAAGCAACAAAATAAGGCCAGGACTTTTGTCCTGGCCTCTTATTGTTTACGATCATTATTCTAGAACGTGCACCAAAAGTCTGGGTTCACGTGCCTAACTACAGCCAAATCCAATAACCATAGTCCGGTTATTGGATTAGCTTATGTTACGTAGTAAACCCAAAACCAACTTTTGTCCCACTTCCGTTAATCTTGGATCATTATTTAAGCTTTATCGGTTGCTGGTTGAATCGC
This sequence comes from Loigolactobacillus backii, assembly GCF_001663675.1. Lineage (NCBI taxonomy): Bacteria > Bacillati > Bacillota > Bacilli > Lactobacillales > Lactobacillaceae > Loigolactobacillus > Loigolactobacillus backii. The sequence continues at coordinate 2,626,589 of NZ_CP014873.1, read as the reverse complement.
TGGTTTCTGGGAGTCAATCACAATCTTATCCTTTAAGAGATGAGCCTCTAGTTCCTTTTCATCAGCGTGATCCAAATAATAATCAGCAACTTGGTCTTCAATTTGCTCTTGAATAACACGGCGTAATGGTCGTGCACCCATAGCAGGATTGTAACCTAGATCAACTAATTTTTCTTTGGCGGCTTCGGTGACGTGAATAGTTAAACCTTGGTCAGCAGTCATTTGGTTAACGTCGGCCAACATCAAATCGACGATCTTCAACAAATCTTTCTTCGTCAAAGAGTTAAATTCAACAATATCGTCAAAACGGTTTAAAAATTCAGGTTTAAAGTAATTAGAAAGCTGATCAATAATTGAATGTGTTTGGCCAGCAGCGGCAGCACCAAAACCAACATTAGCTTCGGCGTCACCTTGACCAGCATTAGAGGTCATGATGATAATCGTATCCTTGAAACTGACAGTTCGACCCTGTGCATCAGTCAAACGACCGTCGTCAAGAATTTGTAAGAACATGTGCATCACATCAGGATGTGCCTTTTCAATTTCATCCAGTAAAATTAAACTATAAGGATTACGGCGAACTTTTTCAGTTAATTGCCCAGCTTCTTCATAACCAACGTAGCCAGGCGGTGAACCGATTAACTTGGAAACCGAATGTTTCTCCATATATTCACTCATATCAAAACGAATCATGGAGTCTTCTGAGCCAAATAGTTCTTGAGCCAATTGCTTAGCCAGCTCGGTTTTACCAATACCAGTAGGGCCAACAAACAAGAAAGAACCAATTGGACGGCCAGATTTATTAAAGCCAATCCGATTCCGGCGAATCGCCCGTGCAACCTTGTTAACTGCTTCAGTTTGACCAATAACATGTTTGTCAAGGTCACTAGCTAATGTTCTTAATTGTTTCTGTTCTTTTGAATGTAATTCACCGACAGGAATATTTGTCTTTTCTTCGACAATTTGTTCCATGTCACTTTCACCAATGGATGGTGTATCCTCGCTAGCAGTATCGCTGGCTTGCATTTTAGTCAATTTTTTGACTTGATCACGATAGTAAGCGGCCTTTTCGTAATCTTCTTGCTTTAAAGCCTGTTGTTTTTGACTTTCAGCCTGTTGCATTTTTTCCTTAATGACTTTTGGATCAACTGTATTAATCGTTAAGTTCTTTTTAGAACCAGCCTCATCAAGTAGGTCAATGGCCTTATCTGGTAAGAAACGATCCTGAATATAACGGTTAGACAAGGTTGCGGCAGCATTGATTGCTTCATCAGTATACTTAACGTGATGGTAATCTTCGTACTTCTTTTGCAATCCCTTTAAAATCTGCACTGTTTCGTCTACAGTTGGTTCTTCAACGTGAACTGGCTGAAAACGGCGTTCAAGTGCCGCGTCTTTTTCAATTTTACGGTATTCATTTGATGTCGTTGCACCAACTAATTGGAAATCACCACGAGCAAGGGCCGGCTTCAAAACGTTACCAGCGTCCATTCCACCTTCGGCATTACCAGCACCCATAATTTCGTGAATTTCATCAATAAAGAGAATGACATTTTCATTTTTACGAACTTCATCCATTAACTGTTGCATCCGTTGCTCAAATTGACCACGAATACCGGTCCCTTGAACAAGTGAAACAACATCCAAGCGAATGATTTCTTTATTTTGTAGCTTTTGTGGTACTTGTCCGGCCACAATCTTTTGGGCCAAGCCCTCGACGACTGCGGTTTTACCGACACCAGCCTCACCAATGAGGACTGGGTTATTTTTTGTTCGACGATTTAGAATTTCAATGACACGTTCAATTTCTTTATCGCGACCAATGACTGGGTCAACTTTACCTTGCTTGGCTAAGTTGGTGAGGTTAACACCAAATTGTTCAAGTAGGCCACCATTACCATTTTTACCACCACGACCGTTACCGCCGTTACCACCGGCTTGCGTCTGGGGACCTTGTTGGAATGATTGGCCATTATTCTCAGGCATACTACCTTGGCCCATAGCCCGGAAAATGTCGTCTAAGTTACTAAAGCCAAATGGATCGCCAGTGCCAGCCGCATTAATTGGTTGACCACCAGTTGGGTTACCTTGTTGTTTCTTTAATAATTGGTAACAATTTTGACAAAGATCGATCTGTTGGCGAGTGCCATTGACATTTGTATATAAATGGATGGTTGCCTCGTTCTTATGACAGTTTTGACATAGCATCGACTATTTCACAACCTTTCATACATAATTATTGTCGTTATAGATAGGGTAAAAGGCAAAGGTTTATTTGACCATCTTTGACCTTCAAATGCATTATACAAATTAATGTTTTGAGATGCAAGGAATTAACACGAAAATTTGGCAGAAATATTTTCGAGTGCTAATTTCATTTCAAACATATGTCGTGTACACTATTATTATAGGATAGGAAAAGAAATGAGGCAAAGAAAATGACCGATTATAAAACACAATTAGCGGAACTAGAGGCCGGAAAAAGACAAATAATTGAGGTTTCTAAAGATGACTTTTACGCTTTTCGGACGGCTTGGTTGGATTATCCAAGACGTAAAAGTATTGTGGGGGAAGCCCATCGAGGCGGAAATGTGACCTATCATTATGATCGAACGGCGGGACAAAAATAATAATTTAGTAAGAAAACGCTAACAAACGGTATATACCATTGAAACGGCGAAAACGATTGCTAAATTTTTATTAAACATTGAAAATACTAAAGAAAACGGTCGCAAAGTGGTTGTCGAACTGTAAAAAAAATGGTAATGTTTAACAGTGAAAGGACAATCGAGTGATTGAAATGTCGTTTCGCCTTAGGGTACCAAAAAGGGAAAGCCCTAACATATCTTAATATATAAGTTGAAGGAGTATGATTAGTTATGGAAAAACGCGATTTTCATATTATTGCAGAAACAGGTATTCACGCACGTCCTGCTACATTATTAGTACAGGCTGCTAGTAAGTTTAATTCAGATGTTAACCTTGAATATAAGGGCAAGTCTGTTAACTTAAAGTCAATTATGGGTGTCATGTCGCTTGGTGTTGGCCAAGGTGCTGATGTATCAATTTCTGCTGAAGGTGCTGATGAAGCAGACGCAATTAACGCAGTTGCTGATACAATGAAGAAAGAAGGACTCGCAGACTAATGACGGAAATGTTAAAAGGGATTGCTGCATCTGACGGCATTGCACGAGCAAAGGCATATTTACTCGTTCAACCTGATTTATCATTTTCTAAAAAGTCGATTGATGACGTTCAAGCAGAAGTTGATCGCTTGCATAAAGCGGTCGCTGCTTCTAGTGCGGAATTAAAGTTAGTTCGCGAAACAGCTGCTAAAAGCTTGGGTGAAGAAGAGGCCCAAGTTTTTGATGCACACATGATGATTTTGGATGATCCAGAATTTGTTGGTGCAATTGAAAGTGGTATTAAGGATAAAAAAGTTAATGCTGAACAGGTCCTTAGTGACGTATCAGCTAACTTTATTCAAATGTTTGAAGCGATGACGGATAATCCGTACATGCAAGAACGTGCAGCAGATGTTCGTGATGTTACAAAGCGATTAATGAGCCATTTACTAGGTGTCACTTTACCCAATCCTTCGCTAATTGATGAAGAAGTCATCATTATTGCGCATGATCTTACACCAAGTGATACTGCTCAGTTAAACCGTAAATACGTTAAAGGATTCATCACTGATCTTGGTGGTCGGACCAGCCATTCAGCAATTATGGCACGTTCCCTTGAAATTCCAGCGATTGTTGGGACGGAAAAGGCAACTAGTGAGATCAAAGAAGACCAAATGGTTATCGTTGATGGTAACGGTGGTGTTGGGGTTATTGATCCTAGCGTTGACGATGTCAAAAAATATGATCAGGCGGCGAAAGATTTTGCTGCTCAAAAGGCTGAATGGGAAAAACTTAAAAACGAAAAAACCATCACAAAAGATGGTAAGAGTTTCATAACTGCAGCAAACATCGGTACGCCAAATGATGTACCTGCAGCAGTGGATAATGGTGCAGAAGCAGTTGGTTTGTTCCGCTCAGAATTCTTATATATGGATTCTGCTGAATTACCAACTGAGGATGAACAGTTTAAGGCCTATAAGGCTGCTCTTGAAGGAATGAACGGTAAGCAAGTCGTTGTTCGGACGATGGATATTGGCGGAGATAAGCATTTATCTTATTTGCCACTTCCTGAAGAAATGAACCCATTCTTGGGCTATCGTGCTATCCGGATTAGTCTTGATCGCCAAGACATTTTCCGGACGCAGTTGCGTGCTTTGTTGCGTGCTTCACACTACGGTAACTTAGCCATCATGTTCCCAATGATTGCAACCGTTAATGAATTCAAACAAGCAAAGGCAATTTACGAGGAAGAACGGCAGAAGTTAATTGATGCTGGTACACCTGTTGCTGATAAGATTGAAGTCGGTATGATGATGGAGATCCCTGCAGCAGCGGTAATTGCCGATAAATTAGCTAAATACGCTGATTTCTTCAGTATTGGAACTAACGATTTAATCCAGTATTCCATGGCCGCTGATCGTGGCAATGAGCATGTTTCTTACCTATACCAACCTTATAATCCATCAATTTTACGCTTAGTTAAGCGGACGATTGATGCTGCACATAAGGAAGGTAAGTGGGCTGGTATGTGTGGTGAAGCTGCTGGTGATCCAATTATGGTTCCAGTTTTACTTGGCCTTGGCCTAGATGAATATTCAATGAGTGCTACTTCGATCCTGAAGATTCGCAGTTTGATGCGGCGGTTAGACACTGCTGATATGAAGAAAATTGCCGATCAAGCAGTGACTGAAGCAGAAACCAATGAAGATGTCATTAATCTAGTAAAAAAAGCAACAAATCAATAGATGAAATTCAAAATGGTAAGAAATCGAGGCTCTTCGTCAACTGTTGTTGGTGAATCCATATTTCGAGTTCTAATCACTTCGTGATTAGGGCTCTTTTTGTTTTGATTTTGAAAACGTATAGTACTCGAGTTCTAAACCTCCAGAAGCTGCGATAGCCAAAACTGGCTCGTTTGATCGCCTTGATTTTATTATTAGAACCTTCCAAAGGACCATTTGAATAGTGTGTGGTAAAGGTGTTACGAATCTCATCATGATGGCTTTCAAGTGTTTTAATCGTGTTCTTCATTTCTTCAGAATACGTTTTGTTATTCCAAAATGCCGCATTGTAGTTATGCCAATCTTGATGTTGGACAGCTGACCGGACGCTGTTTAAGACTTGATAAGTTTGTTCTAGTTCTGAATCCAACGATAACAGCTGATGGACAACATCGGTGGCAGCCATCCAGTAAGGAAAATTAGTCCACTTTTTGAATTGTTCAAAGTTAAGCTGTTCAGTTGGTACTAACAACAGCTTCCAGTAGCGCTTAAGGGCGTGAAATTCGCGAGAAGACGGGGTAAACTTCTTCATCACCTTGATTCTGGTTTTGTTAAACGCCCGATTTAGGGCGTTGATAATATGAAACTTGTCCATGACCACCATGGCATTGGGGAACACGGTCTGCACAAGCTTGGGGTAGGTATAATTCATATCAGTCACAATAATTTTGACGTTTTCTCGGGCAGCTTGATCGAAGCGGTAAAAATACTTCTCTAGTTTATTGATGGTTCGATAAGGGAGTAAGTCGATTAATTCATGGGTTTCGCCATTCATGAACTCAAAGCTCATGGCACCAGTAGCGCTCTTGGTACTCTTCACCTCATCCATTAAGATGATCTCTGGTAAATAGTGCCAATTGGTTTGAAAGTCTCGTTCAGCGCGCATTAACTGGCGGCCCACAAATGAATCTGATGCCGATACTTCATTGGCAATGTGCTTCAAAGAGACCGGTTCACCGAGCTTCTCTAGGCATTCTTTGCGGCTGGTGTTTGAAATTGTACAGTGTTTCGGAACTGCCAATGTTTGTGCAAGAAAGTTGCCGTGACATTCTTTACAGTGGAAATAGCGGCGCTTTAAGGCTAAGATGACGGTGTTGCTCAGAACCTTCGAGAATCTGATAGTGGTATTGCGCCAGCCGTAGTTAATAATCTTTTGATCATTGATAATCCCGCACTTGGGACAAGCCTTCGGCGTGTAATCCAAGTGGCCAGTTAAGCGAATAACCCCGTCTTCTCCAGTTTCACCGTCAGTAATTTTTAGGTTCTCGTCAGCTATTCCTAATAATAATTTTGTAGTATCATGACACATAGGGCATTTCCTTCTTTCTGAAAAATCTTCGTGGTGGTTGACTTGGATGAACGGACAGGAAATGTCCGCTTTTTTATTCTAGCCATAAATAAAAAATCTGTCATCAGTAATAGATGAAAATCTATTACCAACAACAGATATTGTAGAACCGAAATCGAATTGATTTCTTACCATTTTTTATGCAGTGAGTTAAAGAAAAGTGGGTCTACACTTTCTGGTATTGGTGAATAACTAATACCGGTTTTTTGTCTGTTTTGAAAATCAGAAAAATAAAAAAGGACATCTGTCCTCTTTGTGCTACGATTTAATCGCCAAAACAAATCGAAAAGAGGAAATTCAGATGTCCCTAACTAATTCTATCTTATGCTTATTCGAAATAACAGACCCAAACTTAATTGTCACTGGTATTTCTAAAGAACGGTGTTCCACAAACCAACGTATTCATGTCGTCCATGCAACTTTGTCTTATCAACTTTTAAAGTGCCCACATTGTGGCCATAAAAGCTTAATTAAAAACGGAACTCACATGAGTCACCTGCGTTTAGGAACCTTATCCGGTGGTCGTTACGAAATGCATTTAAAACGTCAAAGATACCAATGTAAAGATTGTTCAAAAACCTGTGGTGCTAAAACTAAGTTGGTTAATCGTAACGAAACTTTCACACACAATATCAAACATCAAGTGATCGTTTTGGCACGCGATATGTTGACGAGTAAAGAAATTGCTAAACTTTGTGGAATTTCGCCAAGCAGTGTTCAACGAATCCTAAATGCCAATATTCACTTAGCCTATCGTGTTAAACATCTCCCAGAGAATCTTTGCTTTGATGAATTTCGTTCCTGTAATCACTGGATGTCCTTTAATTGTTGCGATGCCGTTAGTCATCGCCGAATTGTTACTTTAAAAGATCGGCTAAGTAAAGATATCATTGACTACTTTGAAGCTCGTTTTTCGGTTCAAGAACGTGCCCAAGTTCAATCAGTGACGATTGACATGAATGCTGAATATGGCAGCTTCATTCATCGCTTATTTCCCAATGCGGCCACGATTATCGATCGTTTCCATATTATTCAACTGGCTGGGCGTGCCTTAGATAATGAACGCACGCAGACCATTCGTACTATCCAAGATAAGCATTCACGAATTTATCATATTTTAAAATCTCAATGGCATTTATTTCATCTTGATGAAATAAAAGTTAATGATTCTAAGGCTGTTTATTTACGCGGAATTAACGAGTATATGACGCAACAAAACGCCATTGATTTAGCTCTAGACGCTTTTCCCAGATTTAGATCTGTGTATCAAACCTATCAAGGTATCTTAAGTGCCATACACCAAAAGGATGCTAATGCGTTCCAATCCTTACTTACTAACTACCAACCCACTAGTAATCAAATGGACATAACGATCAACACGTTTATCAAAAATGGTTCAGCCCTTCTAAACAGTTGTCGTTATCCATTTTCCAACGGTCCAATTGAAGGACTTAATCGTAAAATCAAGGCATTAAAGCGTAACTGTTTTGGTTTTCGAAATATTGACAACTTCTTTATCCGGATTAGTTTAATTCATGAGTAAACAAAAAGCACATTCACCGAAGTGAATGTGCCGTTCAAAATCTCCACCAATACGATTTGACAGAGACCCAGAAAAGTGTAGGCTAGTGACTATAGTTGGTCGTGAAAATCAGACTTTGGAGTGATTTATTTTACCGGTGTTTTCGTTATGCTAAATGATGGCATTTGCGCTTAAGTATGCTTCCCACTATAATTAGATTAATTAAAAGACAAAGGAGGACAACCACACGTGAATATTGGATTATTTACTGATACCTACTTTCCTCAGGTGAGTGGGGTTGCAACCTCTATTAGGACGTTAAAAGAGGAATTAGAACGTGAAGGACATTCGGTTTATATTTTTACAACAACGGACCCGCACGTGGATAAAGATGAATTTGAACCCAATATTTTTCGTTTTCCTAGTGTTCCCTTTGTTTCGTTCACTGACCGACGGATTGCGGTTCGGGGACTATTTCACGCCTATCAGGTTGCTCGTGACTTAGACCTAGATATTGTTCATACGCAAACTGAATTTTCAATGGGTTACATTGGCAAATTTGTTGCCAAAAATTTAAAAATTCCTTGCGTTCATACTTATCACACCATGTATCAGGACTACCTACACTATATTTTGAATGGTAAGCTATTGCGACCGTATCACGTTAAGCAAGCAATGCACGCCTATTTACACAATATGCACGGGGTAATTGCGCCTAGCTCGCGAGTCGTGGCAACGTTACGTGATTACGGGGTTAAAATTCCAATGAAAATTATTCCAACTGGAATTGATATTTCGAAATACGAAAAACCAATTCTAACCAACCCGCGACAGTCATTAGGGATTGAACCAGAAGTCCCCATCTTATTGTCCTTAAGTCGAGTTGCTTACGAAAAGAACATTCATGAAGTAATCGATGCCTTACCTAAAATACTTCGGCAACAACCTAAGGCCGTACTGGTCATTGTTGGCGATGGTCCGGCACGAGAAGATCTAACTAAGCAGGCGCAGCAACTGGGTTTACAGCAGCACGTTTATTTCACTGGTGAGGTTCCTAATGATCATGTTTCGGCTTATTACCACATGGCTGATTTATTTGTTTCGGCTTCTGAATCCGAATCTCAGGGATTAACTTACGTTGAGGCAATGGCAAGCGGTCTAAAAAGTGTTGCGGCAGTTAGCCCGTATACAACTGATTTATTAGATGATCCAGCAATTGGAACTACTTTTTCAACTGAGGCAGAAATGATACATCAAATAACTAACTATTTGGCTCATCCTAATGTGTTTAATGACCCCAAACCACGTTTAAGTAAATTACATGATATTTCGGCCGAACATTTTGCACACGAAGTTGTTGCTTTTTATCAAAATTCGCAGGCCTATTATAGCGCTTTAGAGCAAGATTCAGCCGATATAAGCGAGTAAAAATTAGGAGAGTCAACTATGCTAAATATACACATGTTTTCTAGTGCAACTAAAGTGAAGGGGCAAGGTGTTGGCAGTGCCTATACAGAATTAATTCGCCTGCTGGAAACTCGCTTTAAAGGTGAGTTTAAAATTACGATTAATCAGTATGGTAAGTCTGACATTAGCCATTACCATACGATTGATCCGCAATTTTTTTTGTCGACTTTTTTTAAACGACGGGGACAAAAAATTGGTTACGTCCACTTTTTGCCAGAAACCTTAGAAGGAAGCCTAACAATTCCGCGGCCATTTAAGGGCTTATTCTATCGTTACGTGATTGCCTTTTATAAACGAATGGATCACATAGTTGTTGTTAACCCAAGCTTTATTCCGAAGCTATTGAAGTATAATATTCCGGCTAACAAAATCACTTATATTCCTAATTTTGTTTCAAAAAAGGAATTTTATGAAAAAACTGCAACTGAAAAAAGTGATCTACGTAACCAATATCACTTAGAACAAAATAAGTTCATAATTTTTGGTGCCGGACAAATTCAAGAGCGTAAGGGTGTTGACGATTTTGTTTCCCTGGCAAAACGTAATCCTGATGTTCAATTTATCTGGGCAGGCGGCTTTTCGTTTGGAAAAATGACGGATGGTTATGCTAGGTATAAAAAAATCTTAGATAACCCGCCAGCCAATTTACGTTTTCCAGGAATCGTTCCCCGCGAAGAGTTAGTTGATTACTATAATTTGAGTAATTTATTTTTATTACCTTCATATAATGAATTATTTCCCATGTCCGTTTTAGAAAGCTTTGCCTGTGGTACGCCGGTCTTGTTACGTGATCTTTCCCTATATCGTTCAATTATTGCCGGGTACTACGTTGCCGCGGCCAACGTTGACGTTATGAACGAAAAAATTTCTACTTTGAAAAAAAATCAGGCGGCCCAAGAATACATGACTGAACGCGCGCGTGAAGGGGCCGCCTATTATTCTGAAGAGCGCCTGGCCGGGATTTGGCATGATTTTTACTTAAAGCAAGCCGAAGAAGGTAAGCGATGAGTCGGCGAAACATTGCGGCTTTAGTTGCAATGCTTGCTTTAGGTATCGGAATTTTTTGGTACGAATTACGGGCGACTAATTTGCAACAACTAACCCACGATTTAACCCACCTCAATTTTTGGTGGCTAGGTGTCGCGGCTTTGTGCATGGGATTGTATTGGCTATTTGAGGCCTTTGTTGTTAAGGTTTTACTAAAAAAAAGAGTAGAAAAATTTTCGCTCAAAAATGCTTTACGGATACCATTGGTTGAACAATTATTTAACTCAATTACACCTTTTTCTTCAGGCGGTCAGCCCGCCCAACTGGTTGCTTTAATGCAATCGGGGATTGACGGTGGTCGGGCCAGTTCGCTTTTATTGATGAAGTTTGTCGTCTTTCAGGCGATGGTTTTAATTAATTTCATTTTGACGTTAGTATTTGGTTTTCACTTGGTGGCCGCCAAATTCACTTATTTGGCGTGGCTAGTTGTTTTTGGATTTATTATGCATTTAACGGTTATTGCTGGTTTATTAATGGTGATGTATTGGTATAATTTTACAAAAAAATTAGTTCATTTGTGTTTACGGCCGCTTAAATTATTTATGAAGGCCGAGCGTGTGGCCAAAATTAAGGAACAATTGGATCATAAAATTGATAATTTTTATGCTGAAAGTCTGCGAATTAAGCGCGATACTAAGACAATCGTTGTTGCAAGTTTGTTGACTTTTATTCAGCTAATCTTTTATTACAGTGTGCCGTACTTTGTTTTGCTATCGTTAGGGCTAAATAAGACAAACTTTTTTGAAGTTTTAGTGATGCACATTATGATTGTCATGATTATTTCATTGTTTCCAATTCCAGGTGGCTCAGGCGGTGCTGAATTGAGTTTTAAGGCACTCTTTGCGACGTTTATAACTTCCAATAGCAAACTGGTGTTAGCAATGATATTATGGCGTGTAATGACGTATTATTTAGGAATGTTTATTGGCATGTTTGCCATGGTCGTTAAACCTGACAAGGTGGTAGAACTTAAAGATCAAACTTAAATTTTAACGGATTTAATTGGCCAATTGACCAAGTTTTAGATTAAAATTAAAATAAGTCAGTGGGAAAAAGTCCCTTTTTTACTTTTTTCTGGTATGATTATATGTTGAAGACTGGATGAAGGGAGTCTCGCTATGAAAAGCTCACAATTAGTTGCCATTATTCATCGCTTGGCAGCAATGCAAGAAGATGCTAGTGACAATGAAGAACAGACACGCCGTTTTGAAAAGGACGGTGCGGAACGAGGATTAGTTACCTATGATCCGAAAACCGAAACTTATGAGCTGGAAGAACTGGCGCAACACCAGAAATTCCAGTTTGATGACATTGATTTAATTGCAATAGAGATTTTTGATCTCTTAGACGACTAGTTCTTTTGATCATAATAGGCCATCACCTTATCGCTGAAGAGTATTCTCTTTGGCGATACTTTTATATTCGGAACGTATTAATAAATATTTTGTACTAGAGTGGTTCGGAACTGGTTATTATTAATGAAATTGGGTCCTACTTTGATTATATTAGTTGCGACTAAAAGTAAATATTTTGTGAAGCTTAGCAGGGACAATTGTTTTTCAGAAAGAAATCCAGTATGATTTAGGAGACTTGAGTTCAGATAAATCTATTTTGACGGGGGCAAATTCTTATGAGGCAAGTAGTAAAGAAAGTACGCCTTGGATTAAATTCGAGGTTAGGCTTCTTTATCCTCGCAGTATTACTATTTAGTGTGAAATCATATATTGCATATAGAACTAAATTTAATTTGGGTGTAAAAGGGAGTATGCAGGAACTACTGCTTGCGCTTAATCCATTACCCTTTGCAATTCTACTTTTCGGCCTAGCGCTATACATGCGCGGTCGTAAGTCTTACTGGTTTATGATTGGGATTGATGCAATCCTTTCAACTTGGTTGTTTTCCAATATTTTATATTACCGGGAATTTTCTGATTTCCTGACGTTTAATTTGATGAAAGGATCAAGTTCAGTTTCTACCAATCTAAGTAAGAGTATTGCCGGTATTTTAAAGCCCACCGATTTTCTCGTCTTTTTAGACGTCGCATTACTGATTATCTTTGTTGCGTTCAAATGGATTAAGATGGACACTAATCCATTTAAACTTCGTTATGCCGCCACAATTAGTGCTTTAGCCGTTGTTTTATTTGGTGCTAACTTAAGTTTGGCGGAAAGTGATCGGTCTGGTTTGTTAACACGAACATTCGATAATAATTACATCGTCAAGTATTTAGGCTTGGAAGCTTATACGGTTTACGATGGTGTTAAAACAACTAAGAATAATACGACTAAGGCCAATGCCAATAGTTCTGATTTGGCTAGCGTTCAAAATTATTTAAAAAAGAATCGTATTTCTCCTAATATTCAGTACAGTGGTGTGGCCAAGGGAAAGAATGTTTTTGTGATTCACTTGGAGAGCCTGCAACAATTTATGATCGATTATAAAGTTAACGGGCAAGAGATTATGCCAAATATTGATAAGCTGTACCACGAAAACGATACGTTGAGTTTTGATAATTTTTATAATCAGGTTGGTCAGGGTAAAACGGCCGACGCTGAATTAATGCTAGAAAATAGTTTGTTTGGTTTACCTGAAGGAGCGGCCATGATTACGGATGGAACAACTAATACTTTCCAGGCCGCACCAGCAATTTTAGATCAAAAGGGTTACACGACTGCCTCTTTTCACGGGGATGTGCCTAGTTTCTGGAATCGTGACAATGCTTATAAATCTTGGGGCTATGACTATTTCTTTAGTAAGGACTATTATAAAAACGCCGATAAGGCAAAGTATAATGTCGGTTATGGGATGAAGGATAAGATTTTCTTGCGGGATTCTGCTCAGTATATTCAGCAGTTACCACAACCGTTTTACGCTAAGCTGATAACCGTAACTAACCATTACCCTTATATTCTTGACAGTAAGAATAAGAGTATTGATGCTTTTGATACGGGTGATTCAACAGTTGATCCTTACGCGCAGACGGCACACTATCTAGATCAGTCGGTTGGTGAATTTATGAGTTATCTAAAGAAAACCGGTTTAGACAAAAATAGTATGATTGTTATGTATGGTGATCATTACGGAATATCAAATAACCATAAACCGGCAATTGCCAAGTTGTTAGGCAAGAAGAAGGTTACTAATTATGATTTAGCCAACTTCCAAAAGGTTCCGTTCATGATCCATATGCCAGGACTTAAAGGTGGAATTAACCATACTTATGGTGGTGAAATTGACGTATTACCAACAATTTTGAATTTATTGGGTGTGAAGAATCAGGATACTATTCAATTTGGGCAGGATTTGTTGGCACCAAACCGTAATCAGACAGTGGCTTTCCGAAATGGTGACTTTGTTTCGCCGACTTATACTAAGTATGGTGGGGATGTTTATGATTCGCAAACCGGTAAAGAGCTTAAGCATTTGTCGGCAAAGCAGAAAGTTGCTGTTGATAATTTACAGAATCACGTGACAACAGAATTATCAGCATCCGATAAAGTGGTGAATGGTGATTTACTACGTTTCTATCAGCCAAAAGGTTTCAAAAAAGTTATTAAGAGTGACTTTAATTATAAGGAATCAGTTGGAGTGAAGAAGCTTAAGAAAGCTGAAAAAGATGATCCAACTAGTGTTAAGGCAAAGAATAATGGTAAATCGACCATGAGTGATTACCAAACGGATGCACCAGAATTGAAGTCTAGTAAGTAAAAAAAGGTGGGGCAAAAGTCAGTTTTGGGTTCACTGCGTAACGTAAGCTAATCCAATAACCGTCCCTATAGCTGTTGGATTAGTTGTAGTTAGGCATACGAACTCAGACTTTTGGCGCACGTTCTAGAATAATGATCGGAAACAAGAAGAGGCCAGGGACTTTTGTCCCAGCCTTTTTTGTTTACGATCAAGTTCAAGAAAATTAAGGTAGATATGGGATTGTATAATTAAACGATTTTTGGCTGAATATTCGGCTGATTGGCCCTGATATTGTGAGTATTAATCCATCATTATTAAGCTTAATGCTTTGGGAATGTTCGGGTATAGAAAATATCTCATTAAATTTCGAGATTTCTGTTGACGATGTAGTGCAATGTTGGTATAGTATTATTTGTTGTCAGCGATTAACCGGATTGACCAATTAATCAGGTTAAAGAAGTTCTTGACAACAAATTAGATTCTTGCTAAACTGTAAAAGTTGTCGCGTTAAGCAAGCTTGAATATTGATTGAATAAAAATTCAAATTACTGCTTGACAAGCATCCGCTTAATCTGCTATACTGATTGAGTTGTCGCTGACAATGATCCAACGAAGTAGACCTTTGAAAACTGAACAAAGTTTCGACAAATCAAATGTGTAGGGTCTTTTTTTAACCGTTCTTCGGACCGGTTGGAAGAAGCAAACATTTGCGAAGTCAATTCAATTTGAATTATAACTCGCTAGCAACAAAATCAATTGAGCAATCAATTTTCATTTTATATGAGAGTTTGATCCTGGCTCAGGACGAACGCTGGCGGCGTGCCTAATACATGCAAGTCGAACGCACAGATATTAACAGAAGCTGCTTGCAGTGGAAGTTAATTGATGTGAGTGGCGGACGGGTGAGTAACACGTGGGTAACCTACCCAAAAGTGGGGGATAACATTTGGAAACAGATGCTAATACCGCATAATTTAAGTGACCACATGGTCACTTAATGAAAGATGGTTTCGGCTATCACTTTTGGATGGACCCGCGGCGTATTAGCTAGTTGGTGGGATAACGGCCTACCAAGGCGATGATACGTAGCCGACCTGAGAGGGTAATCGGCCACATTGGGACTGAGACACGGCCCAAACTCCTACGGGAGGCAGCAGTAGGGAATCTTCCACAATGGACGAAAGTCTGATGGAGCAACGCCGCGTGAGTGAAGAAGGTTTTCGGATCGTAAAACTCTGTTGTTGGAGAAGAACAGGGACTAGAGTAACTGTTAGTCCTATGACGGTATCCGACCAGAAAGCCACGGCTAACTACGTGCCAGCAGCCGCGGTAATACGTAGGTGGCAAGCGTTGTCCGGATTTATTGGGCGTAAAGCGAGCGCAGGCGGTTTTTTAAGTCTGATGTGAAAGCCTTCGGCTTAACCGAAGAAGTGCATTAGAAACTGGGAAACTTGAGTGCAGAAGAGGAGAGTGGAACTCCATGTGTAGCGGTGAAATGCGTAGATATATGGAAGAACACCAGTGGCGAAGGCGGCTCTCTGGTCTGTAACTGACGCTGAGGCTCGAAAGTATGGGGAGCGAACAGGATTAGATACCCTGGTAGTCCATACCGTAAACGATGAATGCTAAGTGTTGGAGGGTTTCCGCCCTTCAGTGCTGCAGCTAACGCATTAAGCATTCCGCCTGGGGAGTACGACCGCAAGGTTGAAACTCAAAGGAATTGACGGGGGCCCGCACAAGCGGTGGAGCATGTGGTTTAATTCGAAGCTACGCGAAGAACCTTACCAGGTCTTGACATCCTTTGACCACTGTAGAGATACAGCTTTCCCTTCGGGGACAAAGTGACAGGTGGTGCATGGTTGTCGTCAGCTCGTGTCGTGAGATGTTGGGTTAAGTCCCGCAACGAGCGCAACCCTTATGACTAGTTGCCAGCATTAAGTTGGGCACTCTAGTGAGACTGCCGGTGACAAACCGGAGGAAGGTGGGGATGACGTCAAATCAGCATGCCCCTTATGACCTGGGCTACACACGTGCTACAATGGTTGGTACAACGAGTTGCGAACCCGCGAGGGTAAGCTAATCTCTTAAAGCCAATCTCAGTTCGGATTGTAGGCTGCAACTCGCCTACATGAAGTCGGAATCGCTAGTAATCGCGGATCAGCACGCCGCGGTGAATACGTTCCCGGGCCTTGTACACACCGCCCGTCACACCATGAGAGTTTGTAACACCCGAAGCCGGTGGGGTAACCTCTATGAGGAGCTAACCGTCTAAGGTGGGACAGATGATTGGGGTGAAGTCGTAACAAGGTAGCCGTAGGAGAACCTGCGGCTGGATCACCTCCTTTCTAAGGAAAATATTACGGAAACCTACACGATTTGTTGAAACTTTGTTTAGTTTTGAGAGGTTTACTCTCAAAAACTTTGTACTTTGAAAACTGGATATTCTATTTTCTTTGTTTAAAAACCGAGAACACTGCGTTTTAAATGAGTTTTTTAAGAAAGCTTTTTTAATCGCTAAAACTCAAAACCACAATACCGTAGGTATTGAATAGGTTAAGTTAACAAGGGCGCACGGTGGATGCCTTGGCACTAGGAGCCGATGAAGGACGGTACTAACACCGATATGCTTCGGGGAGCTGTACGTAAGCTTTGATCCGGAGATTTCCGAATGGGGGAACCCAGCCAGCTTAGTCGCTGGTTACTAAGTTGTGAATACATAGCAGCTTAGAGGTAAACGTGGGGAACTGAAACATCTCAGTACCCGCAGGAACAGAAAGAAAAATCGATTCCCTAAGTAGCGGCGAGCGAACGGGGAACAGCCCAAACCATTGAGCTTGCTCAGTGGGGTTGTAGGACTGAACATTAGAGTTACCAAAGTTAGTGGTAGTCGAAGCAGTTGGAACGCTGCGTCAAAGAGGGTGAAAATCCCGTAGACCAAACTGCTAACCCTCTGTTCAGGATCCTGAGTACGGCGGAACACGTGAAATTCCGTCGGAATCTGGGAGGACCATCTCCCAAGGCTAAATACTACCTAGTGACCGATAGTGGACCAGTACCGTGAGGGAAAGGTGAAAAGAACCCCGGAAGGGGAGTGAAACAGTTCCTGAAACCGTGTGCCTACAAGTAGTCAGAGTCCGTTAATGGATGATGGCGTGCCTTTTGTAGAATGAACCGGCGAGTTACGTTTGCTTGCGAGGTTAAAGTGAAAAACTGGAGCCGTAGCGAAAGCGAGTCTGAAACGGGCGCTTTAGTAAGTAGACGTAGACCCGAAACCAGGTGACCTACCCATGTCCAGGTTGAAGGTGTGGTAAAACACACTGGAGGACCGAACTCGTGTATGTTGAAAAATGCTGAGATGAGGTGTGGGTAGCGGTGAAATTCCAAACGAACTTGGAGATAGCTGGTTCTCTCCGAAATAGCTTTAGGGCTAGCCTCGGAGTTAAGCATCATGGAGGTAGAGCCACTGTTTGGACTAGGGGCCCGTCTTGGGTTACTGAATTCAGATAAACTCCGAATGCCATTGATGTTCTATCCGGGAGTCAGACTATGAGTGATAAGATCCGTAGTCGAAAGGGAAACAGCCCAGACCACCAGTTAAGGTCCCTAAATTTATGTTAAGTGGAAAAGGATGTGGGGTTGCATAGACAACTAGGATGTTGGCTCAGAAGCAGCCACCATTTAAAGAGTGCGTAATAGCTCACTAGTCGAGTGACCCTGCGCCGAAAATGTACCGGGGCTAAACATAATACCGAAACTGTGGATGATCACGTTAGTGATCGTGGTAGGAGAGCGTTCTAAGGGCGTTGAAGGTCGATCGTAAGGACGACTGGAGCGCTTAGAAGTGAGAATGCCGGTATGAGTAGCGAAAGATCAGTGAGAATCTGATCCACCGAATGACTAAGGTTTCCTGGGGAAGGCTCGTCCTCCCAGGGTTAGTCGGGACCTAAGCTGAGGCCGCGAGGCGTAAGCGATGGATAACAGGTTGAGATTCCTGTACTAGTTTATTTTGTTTGAACAATGGAGGGACGCAGGAGGCTAAGGAATACGCACGATTGGAAATGTGCGTCCAAGCAATAAGTCTTAGTTTGAGTTAAAGGCTTGAACTTTTACGGACAAGTTGTGATGGGGAGTGAAATTTAAGTAACGAAGTTCCTGATGTCACACTGCCAAGAAAAGCTTCTAGTGAGAAATAAACTACCCGTACCGCAAACCGACACAGGTAGTCGAGGAGAGAATCCTCAGGTGAGCGAGAGAACTCTCGTTAAGGAACTCGGCAAAATAACCCCGTAACTTCGGAAGAAGGGGTGCTGATCTAACGATCAGCCGCAGTGAATAGGCCCAGGCGACTGTTTATCAAAAACACAGGTCTCTGCTAAATCGTAAGATGACGTATAGGGGCTGACGCCTGCCCGGTGCTGGAAGGTTAAGTGGATGAGTTAGCGCTTCGGCGCGAAGCCCAGAAATGAAGCCCCAGTAAACGGCGGCCGTAACTATAACGGTCCTAAGGTAGCGAAATTCCTTGTCGGGTAAGTTCCGACCCGCACGAAAGGCGTAACGATCTGGGCACTGTCTCGACGAGAGACTCGGTGAAATTATATTACCCGTGAAGATGCGGGTTACCCGCGACAGGACGGAAAGACCCCATGGAGCTTTACTGTAGCTTGATATTGAGTGTTTGTACAGCTTGTACAGGATAGGTAGGAGCCGTTGAAGCCGGAACGCTAGTTTCGGTGGAGGCATTGGTGGGATACTACCCTTGCTGTATGACCACTCTAACCCGCGCCACTTAGCGTGGCGGGAGACAGTGTCAGGTGGGCAGTTTGACTGGGGCGGTCGCCTCCTAAAGAGTAACGGAGGCGCCCAAAGGTTCCCTCAGAATGGTTGGAAATCATTCATAGCGTGTAAAGGCATAAGGGAGCTTGACTGCGAGACTAACAAGTCGAGCAGGGACAAAAGTCGGGCTTAGTGATCCGGTGGTTCCGTATGGAAGGGCCATCGCTCAACGGATAAAAGCTACCCTGGGGATAACAGGCTTATCTCCCCCAAGAGTCCACATCGACGGGGAGGTTTGGCACCTCGATGTCGGCTCATCGCATCCTGGGGCTGTAGTTGGTCCCAAGGGTTGGGCTGTTCGCCCATTAAAGCGGTACGCGAGCTGGGTTCAGAACGTCGTGAGACAGTTCGGTCCCTATCCGTCGCGGGCGTAGGAAATTTGAGCGGAGCTGTTCCTAGTACGAGAGGACCGGAATGGACATACCGCTGGTGTACCAGTTGTGCCGCCAGGTGCAGCGCTGGGTAGCTATGTATGGCCGGGATAAACGCTGAAAGCATCTAAGTGTGAAGCCCCCCGCAAGATTAGATTTCCCATTCCTTTATGGAAGTAAGACCCCTGAGAGATGATCAGGTAGATAGGTTGGAAGTGGAAGTGCCGTGAGGCATGGAGCGGACCAATACTAATCGGTCGAGGACTTAACCAAGTCGGAAACAATGTTTCCGCGTAGTGTTCAAAGGTCAAAGAAAATAGAAGGTCCAGTTTTGAGAGCACAAAGTTCTCAGATAGTGGTGTGGTGACAATGGCAGGAAGGATACACCTGTTCCCATGTCGAACACAGAAGTTAAGCTTCTTAGCGCCGAGAGTAGTTGGGGGAGCACCCCCTGCGAGGGTAGGACGTTGCCATGCTATTTGTTTATTCCGGCTTAGCTCAGTTGGTAGAGCACCTGACTGTTAATTAGGTTGTCGTTGGTTCGAGCCCGACAGCCGGAGTTTTTCTGTGGAGAGTTGTCCGAGTGGCTGAAGGAGCATGATTGGAAATCATGTATGCGGGCGCAAACCTGTATCAAGGGTTCGAATCCCTTACTCTCCGTCACGAGATCTCGGCCCGTTGGTCAAGTGGTTAAGACACCGCCCTTTCACGGCGGTAACATGGGTTCAAATCCCGTACGGGTCACTTAATGGAGGTTTAGCTCAGCTGGGAGAGCACCTGCCTTACAAGCAGGGGGTCACAGGTTCGAACCCTGTAATCTCCATTTCTACGGTTCCATGGTCTAGTTGGTTATGACGCCTGCCTGTCACGCAGGAGATCACGGGTTCGAGTCCCGTTGGGACCGTTTATCATAATGGCTCGGTAGCTCAGTCGGTAGAGCAATGGATTGAAGCTCCATGTGTCGGCAGTTCGATTCTGTCCCGCGCCATTTATGGAGGAGTAGCGAAGTGGCTAAACGCGGCGGACTGTAAATCCGCTCCTTCGGGTTCGGTGGTTCGAATCCACTCTCCTCCATTTTTTATAATAGGGATATAGTTCAATGGTAGAATAGCGGTCTCCAAAACCGTTGATGTGGGTTCAACTCCTACTATCCCTGCCATTATGGCGGTAGTGGCGAAGTGGTTAACGCACCGGATTGTGGCTCCGGCACGCGTGGGTTCGATTCCCACCTACCGCCCTTGTTTTATTGGGATATAGCCAAGTGGTAAGGCAACAGACTTTGACTCTGTCATGCGCTGGTTCGAATCCAGCTATCCCAGTTAGCTTTTATGGGATTTGTTCCTTAAAGATGGCGGTATAGCCAAGTGGTAAGGCAAAGGTCTGCAAAACCTCTATCACCGGTTCAAATCCGGTTACCGCCTTTTATCTTTTAAGTGGTAATCTACAAAATGGCTTAATATGCCGGTGTGGCGGAATTGGCAGACGCGCTGGATTCAAAATCCAGTTCCTTCACGGGAGTATCGGTTCGACCCCGATCACCGGTATAGTTAATAGACTGATATTTTTGAAATAAAAATATTAGTCTATTTTTTTATTTCAAAAATTAAATCTGGTTTTATTAAATTAATTTAGACCATTTAAGTAAAACTAATCTTAGCGGCCGCTAAATCAAAGGTTGAGCCTGTATTGATTAATGCTGATACGACAAGTAAAAACCATATTCTGCTAAATTTAGTAGGTCGTCAATATTAGAAAGTTTTTATACACTTTAGCATGGATTTACCTTAGTTAATTATAAGTTCACCATTAGCGGATATTTTTAATGATTTATAATAGGGCGTTATAGAAGTGGGTATTCAATCGAATATGAACTGATAGCGCAGTATTTGATGCTTATGAGTTTGAAGCATAAATAAGCATCGGTTCAAAGGATCAGGCATTGGGTATTACATTTAATGTTTGTACTGCCGACAATTGTAGTCAGAACTGTTACGCCTGATGTTGTAAAATGTTAGGTGATAAAGGACCTAAATACGTAATTAATTAAGTCGTTAATGGATGAGCACCTTGTTAATGCCGCTTAACTAATTATGTGTAAAATTTACTAATTGAGGCGGATAAATTTTTGAGTTTAAGGTCACAAAAAAAGAGTTCAGGATTTTATTCCTAGACTCTTACCTAAGACTTTGCCTTAGTTTGTTTGTTCAAGTGTATAGGTTGTTTGGTGAAATTGTTGAATATTTGGTCCGGCCTGCAAATAGGGTAGTAAGGGAGAAAAATCCTGTGAATTGCGCCAATTAAAGTAGTCAGCTTCGCGTTGCCAAATTGATAGAACAACAAATTGAATTTGCGGTGCATCTAATCGTAGTAAGAATAGTCCATTGAGGCCGATAAAGCCAGCTGCCTGATTGCCAACACGATCAAATTGTGATTGAAAGACTTTGACGGCGTCCTCAGAAGGAAACGTGAAATACATAAAATTAAAGAAGCCACTAAATTCTTGTTTACCTAAGTGTTGCCGTACAGAATAAGAAATTGGACTGTTAAAAAAGTTTTTTTGGTCCGAAACGTCAAGCAACTGAAAATCATTAGTCGATTCTGCTGGTCTTAATAGTAATAAATTTCGTTGGGGTTCACGATCGAAATAGCTAGTTAAGATATCCTGTGAACCAAATGTTGCCTGAATTTTTTTTAACATAATAATTCCTCCTCGAGTATAAATAATTACTCCACTTACATTATAACGTGATTCTCTTTAATTAGTGTAGTAAATACAAGCACTTTGTATTTTGTCTTACTAAATAGAACGTTGTAAGATAGAGGTAAAGTAAATTTATTTAATGGAGGAATTTATTATGAAGTTAACTGTACTGGGATTTTACGGTGGTTACCCTTATAAAGGAGTAGGAACTAGCGCTTATTTACTACAAACGAATGACTACAATCTATTACTTGATTGCGGTAGTGGTGCGCTTTTAAGCCTTCAAAAGCATTTGGACCCACTGCAACTTGATGCGGTGGTCCTGAGCCATTACCATCATGATCACATTGCCGATGTTGGTGTACTGCAGTATTATTGGCAGTTACATCAAGGAAAAAAACGTGAGGCCGAATTGCCAATTTACGGACATACGGCCGATCCATTACATTTTGCTTCATTAACTTTACCGGGGGTTACACACGGCGAAAGCTACACGGCCGGGCAAACAACAAACTTAGGACCTTTTTCATTAACCTTCTTACCAACAATTCATCCAGTACCGGCTTATGCTGTAAAAGTCGTTGAAATTAGAACCGGCGCAACACTAGTCTATACGGCAGATACGGCCTATTTTTCTGAATTTGCTGAATTTGCTAAGGGTGCCGACTGGTTAATTACGGATACTAATTTTTTACAGGCAAAAACTGGAAAGATTGCGCATATGACGTCGGCCCAATCTGGTTTGTTGGCCAAGACGGCTGGCGTTAAACACCAATTAATCAGTCATCTACCCCAGGATACTGATTTGAAACAGTTATTGACCGAAACTCAGGTGGCGGCCGGTAATGATTGTCAGGTTATTCGTGCTGAACAAGGTCTTCAAATTAATTTGTAGTTTTAAATTAAAAAATAATTTAGTTTTACCTTTTTTTAAAGCATTATGTGTCATTATTAATAATAAATATTTATTTTATATGATGTAGATTTTTAAAATGAAATCGCTTATACTATTCATTGAAGACGATCGATTAATAGCTATTAAGGCTAAATTGAACTTTGATGAAGGGGCGAATAGAATGGTAACACTTTATACATCCCCAAGCTGTACTTCCTGTCGTAAGGCGCGTACATGGCTTGCGGGACATGATATTCCATTTACTGAACGTAATATTTTCGCTAAACCACTTGAAGCTGCTGAAATAAAGGCAATTTTACGTATGACTGAGCGGGGAACTGAAGAGATTATTTCAACGCGATCTAAGGCCTTTCAAGAATTACATTTAGATTTGATGACGTTATCGTTAAGCCAATTAATTGCACTGATTGCTAAATACCCAGGTCTGTTGCGCCGACCAATAATAATGGACGATCGGCGGTTACAAGTTGGGTATAATGAAGATGAAATTCGACGTTTCTTGCCACGTAAGGTTCGCGCAATAGAATTGAAAAAGGCACAAATGTTAGCAGGATTATAAAAAAATAATTTTCAAATTTAATTTACCTGATTTTAAATTTGAAAATGTATTTTAGCAGCGATTAATACAAAATTATTTAACTTAAAGGATTGGGAAGGCTGGGACAAAAGTCCTGGCCTTTTCTTGTTTTCGATCACTATGCTAGAACGTGCGCCAAAAGTCCAGGTTCACGTGCCTAACTACAGCTAATCTTACGGTTATTGGATTGGCCTACGTTACCCAGTAAACCCAAAACCGACTTTTATCCCACTATCTTTCTTTGTTTACCGGCGATCAATTCAATTGAATAAGTATCCATTTCACTAATGATCCGACTAAATTTCATTAAAAGCGCTTTATTGCTTGTGTTTCTTGGCGTAATCAGTTACTATAAATACCCGAATGAATCAGTTGTGTTACTTTACAAACTAGTATTTTCAGGTACAATATATTTGTATAGTTTTACCTGAATTTGGGAAGCGGGGTGCAACAATCATGGAAATGGAACGAATTAACGAAAATACGATTCGAGTCTTGCTAAAAAATGAAGATTTGACTGAGCGGGGCATTACCGTACTTGATTTATTAGGTAATCACAAACAAATTGAAAATTTCTTTTATTCAATTCTTGAGGAAGTTGACACTGATCATCAATTCCAGTCAAATGACGCTGTAACCTTTCAGGTTTTGCCGAATAAGAATGGTTTAGAATTATTCATCAGTAAAAACGCGCCGGCTAGCGGTACGCCGATTAATGATC
Source organism: Loigolactobacillus backii (assembly GCF_001663675.1). Classification (NCBI taxonomy): domain Bacteria; kingdom Bacillati; phylum Bacillota; class Bacilli; order Lactobacillales; family Lactobacillaceae; genus Loigolactobacillus; species Loigolactobacillus backii. Next base: position 2,602,492 of record NZ_CP014873.1, on the reverse strand, counting down.
TCAGTGATACTGACCATGAAGCTGTCTCGGACATACTAAAAAAGCAACTTTTGGCGCGAGATGATAACGCACAACAAGAAAGTACGGCTGCCGATTCAGATGATGAGTACGGTACTTACCTGAATGATCCAGATACACCAACTAAAGAAATTGTTTTAAAATTACACGATTTTGAAGACATGGTTCAGTTAGCTAAGATTCTACATTTAGATGGGGCCGTTTCTAATTTATATCGCTACAAGGATTCTTTCTATCTACACTTAATTTTCTTTGTGGACGAGACGTCTGAATCTTCAGTTAAGGATGAAATTGCTATTGCAATGGAATATGCGGATAGGACAACTGTTACGCCAGATGTGCTTTCTGAGTACGGTAAGCGTATTATGGAAAAAAGTGCTTTAGAATTAACCCGGTATTACTTTAAATAACCTGATAATTTTTGGCAGTGTGACTAAGGTAAGTTATTGGTTCGGGCACAGTTACTTTCACTAGAATAATTACAAATAGGCATTGCGGCAAAATTTATTTTTGGCACAATGCCTATTTTTTATGGCTCTTCGTCAACTGTTGTTGGTGAATCCATATTTCGAGTTCTAATCACTTCGTGATTAGGGCTCTTTTTGTTTTGATTTTGAAAACGTATAGTACTCGAGTTCTAAACCTCCAGAAGCTGCGATAGCCAAAACTGGCTCGTTTGATCGCCTTGATTTTATTATTAGAACCTTCCAAAGGACCATTTGAATAGTGTGTGGTAAAGGTGTTACGAATCTCATCATGATGGCTTTCAAGTGTTTTAATCGTGTTCTTCATTTCTTCAGAATACGTTTTGTTATTCCAAAATGCCGCATTGTAGTTATGCCAATCTTGATGTTGGACAGCTGACCGGACGCTGTTTAAGACTTGATAAGTTTGTTCTAGTTCTGAATCCAACGATAACAGCTGATGGACAACATCGGTGGCAGCCATCCAGTAAGGAAAATTAGTCCACTTTTTGAATTGTTCAAAGTTAAGCTGTTCAGTTGGTACTAACAACAGCTTCCAGTAGCGCTTAAGGGCGTGAAATTCGCGAGAAGACGGGGTAAACTTCTTCATCACCTTGATTCTGGTTTTGTTAAACGCCCGATTTAGGGCGTTGATAATATGAAACTTGTCCATGACCACCATGGCATTGGGGAACACGGTCTGCACAAGCTTGGGGTAGGTATAATTCATATCAGTCACAATAATTTTGACGTTTTCTCGGGCAGCTTGATCGAAGCGGTAAAAATACTTCTCTAGTTTATTGATGGTTCGATAAGGGAGTAAGTCGATTAATTCATGGGTTTCGCCATTCATGAACTCAAAGCTCATGGCACCAGTAGCGCTCTTGGTACTCTTCACCTCATCCATTAAGATGATCTCTGGTAAATAGTGCCAATTGGTTTGAAAGTCTCGTTCAGCGCGCATTAACTGGCGGCCCACAAATGAATCTGATGCCGATACTTCATTGGCAATGTGCTTCAAAGAGACCGGTTCACCGAGCTTCTCTAGGCATTCTTTGCGGCTGGTGTTTGAAATTGTACAGTGTTTCGGAACTGCCAATGTTTGTGCAAGAAAGTTGCCGTGACATTCTTTACAGTGGAAATAGCGGCGCTTTAAGGCTAAGATGACGGTGTTGCTCAGAACCTTCGAGAATCTGATAGTGGTATTGCGCCAGCCGTAGTTAATAATCTTTTGATCATTGATAATCCCGCACTTGGGACAAGCCTTCGGCGTGTAATCCAAGTGGCCAGTTAAGCGAATAACCCCGTCTTCTCCAGTTTCACCGTCAGTAATTTTTAGGTTCTCGTCAGCTATTCCTAATAATAATTTTGTAGTATCATGACACATAGGGCATTTCCTTCTTTCTGAAAAATCTTCGTGGTGGTTGACTTGGATGAACGGACAGGAAATGTCCGCTTTTTTATTCTAGCCATAAATAAAAAATCTGTCATCAGTAATAGATGAAAATCTATTACCAACAACAGATATTGTAGAACCTTTTTTATCCATTTTACGGAGTTTATCTGTAAAGGGATGAGGACATGTTAATTGCAAAATATGAGGACGGCACACTTTGTTACGCCAATCAATACACCACCACTGAGTTACAAAAGATTAGGCAGCAGCATCAATTTTATTGTCCGAGTTGTGCCGCCAAAGTAAAATTACGCGTGGGGCCTTATAAAATTGCTCATTTTGCTCACCAAAATCAGTGTGCCAGCAGCAACGAGGGTGAAACTAGTGAACACTTGGCCGGTAAACTTTTTTTACTTAATTATTGTCAAAACCAAGGGTGGAAGTGTGCACTAGAGGCCTTTCTACCCGAGCTACAACAACGTCCGGATATTTTAGTAACCCTACCTCAGGTCAAAATAGCATTAGAATTTCAGTGTAGTCCAATTTCCATTAAACAATTATCTAAACGAACTGAAATGTACCGCCAAAACGGATACCGGGTTTATTGGTTACTTGGTAGTCGTTACCACGATTTACGTCATTGGTCAGCAAAAAAGCGGGCATTTTTACGTTATTCTAAGCAGGCAGGTTTTCATCTGTTTTTATTAGAAGCAGTTCAGAAAAGACTCTGGTTAGTTCATCACGTTCGGCAGTATGGGGTACCGATTAAAGTGAGTTATCAACGACAGCGATTAGGGATGATTTTGTTAACGGGCCACAAACCGCCAACTAATGCTGTGATTGAAGCCCAAACTATTTATAAGCAACTATACCGGGGTGCGCCAATTGTGCAAGGGCTACAAGCAACTTGTTACCTTGCGGGGCATCATCTAGCAGGTGCTCCTTGGGCTTGTCATTCAAATTGGCCGACACCGCCAGTTCATCGCGAAGCGGCCTTTAACTTACGGGTCCGTTTACTCCTTTTCTGTGAAGAAAAGGTTGAATTAACTGATTTAGAGATTAATTCATTTTGTAAGCAATGTAAGCAGTGCTTTTTTGAGCTACCAATATTGACCAGAACGCAAAAAAATTATTGGCAGGAACAAGTTATTCGGCTGTTTTTGGCCGAATTTAGCCAACTTGGTTTCTTTAAAAGAACAATTTCTGGCTGGCAAATCCGCTGTTTACCAATTTGGTATCCTGATTATTTTTCAAAGTTAAAAATGTTAAAAAGACTAGAATAGCCTTGCAGATCCGTATTTACAGCAATTATGGATAACCTAACGATACAATTGATAGGTTATCGTGCGAGTTATTGCAAATTATTTTGAGCTTTTAACGATTTACGTGAAACACTATTTTCTCATTATAATATGCGGGCACCGGCCTATTTTATAGTACATAAAAACCCAGCACCAAAATCTGAGTTTGACTCAGACGCCAGTTACTAGGTCGTTTTAAGCTAAGCGTATTAAAGTGTATGCAGTTTATGTGATTTATCGGGGAAACTTGGTTGGCCTAAAGCAGTTACGCCAGCAAGATTACCGTCACAAACTTGATTTAATAATTCAAATGATTGGCAGTCCTCAATTAAAATTCCATAATCTTGTTCCGGATTATCGTAATTGAAGATTACCGTTGACGGGTGCGTTTGAATGTTCATTTCGCAAGCCACGTGTTGATCGGATTCAAAACTTTCTTTAGCCAGAGCAGATTGGCGATCTTCTAGGAACATATCAACGTCAAGCTTATTAGTTTCGGCCAATTGTTTGATCAAATCGGTAGAATAGCTGTAGTGATCAAAATTGAGGGCCGATTGCAAACTAATTAGAAAATTCTGGCCCCGGCGTTTTCCCTGAAACAGTGCCGCTTTATAATCTAATGAGGCCTGATAAATAGTTTGAAAAACCTGATTACGTAGTTGAAGATTATGGCTGTCAAGATTTTGATGGAGCATGATATCCTTGATTGTATTTAAATTAACTAGCGGTAGAAATTGATAGTGAATTTTTTCGGACCGTGCACTAACAAGTTCCAACACGGAATTTTCGGCCGCCAGGCAATGTTCACCGATTGGATTGACAAATAAATAGACTTCTAACAAGATTGCGTCCCCCATAATCTAACAAAAAATTTCAATTAAAAATAAATTAGTCAACATCATTACTAATATTCATAGTAACAAATCATGGCAAATTTTCAATCAAAATGCTCAGGCAGTGAAATTTCCATGTAAACGTTGATTGTTAAAGGTTAATTATTGATGCCGTAATGCGCGGATGATTTTATTTTGCACAGGCCGTTTTTGGATGTTTTGCTTCACTAAAATATCGTGAAATGCGCTAGTATTAGATTGCGTGACTTCAAGTTCTAACTCATAGTCGCTTGTAGTATCTGGATAAATTGTTTGGTCTAAAACAAGTAGACCAGCAGTTAGTTGGCTTTGACGACGAATAGTGGTGGCGTGGCCGATTACGAGTAATTCTTTAGGATTAATCTGTAAGGCGTTTAACTTAGTTGCAACTTGACTTGGAGTTAGAATTGTTTCCGCCGACCAAAGCCCTTTTGCCTGTGCTAAGGTAAGTGTGTCCGTTATTTCAGTTAGGCTGTGTTGTGATTTAGTGAGTGGAACTTTCAAGGTTTGTTCGGCCGAGGTGGCAAAAAGGCGGATTCGAAGCCCTAGGAATTGTTTCTTTAGCCGTTTTTCTTTAGTATCATAATAAACATTAGTTTGTTTAAATAAGTGTGTAAATGGGTATACTGCAAGTACGCGGTTAGCCTCCGCTGGGGTTAGTAAATTTTTAAATTCGATTTCTTTTGTTTGACTCAAAACTAATTCCTCCATTTGCAATAGTTTAACACGGGCTGCAGTTGTTCAACAACTGATTGAGTTACCTTGCTGACGCGATTTATGCTAGAATATACTGGTAGTAAAATCAATTAAAATGATAGTTAATAAATGAGGGAAACACCATGCCAAAAGATTGGGATCTATTTTTAATGCCTTATAGGCAAGCAGTTGATGAATTAAAAATTAAATTACGGGGGATGCGTAAACAATTTCAACAGGAAAATGCGCATACACCAATTGAGTTTGTGACTGGCCGGGTTAAGCCAGTAGATAGTATTATTGAAAAAATGCAACGGCGACAAGTAACGGATGATCTCTTAGAGCAAGATATGCAGGATATTGCTGGGCTGCGTATTATGTGTCAATTTGTGGAAGATATCTACCAAGTGGTCGATCTAATTCACCAGCGGGCCGATCTTGAAGTGGTCGAAGAGCGTGATTACATTACCAACGTTAAGCCAAGTGGTTACCGATCGTACCACATTGTTATTTCTTACCCCGTCCAAATGGTTCACGGTGAAAAGCATATTTTAGCCGAAATTCAAATTCGGACGTTATCAATGAATTTTTGGGCAACCATTGAACACTCACTAAATTACAAATATCAGGGAGCGTTTCCGGAAGAAATTAATGAGCGATTAAAGCGGGCAGCAGAGGCCGCGTTTATGCTGGACCAAGAAATGTCGGCAATTCGTGAAGAGATACAAGAAGCGCAACAATTATTTTCGTACGGCAAAGGACAACAAACAAGCGATGATCAAGTGACCGGAAATCAGGTCACAGATAATGATCATGAGGATAAGCGAAAGTAGGGGTGCACATGCGGGTAAGTGTCTTTTATAATTCTGGAAAAAAGTCACAACAAGTGGCGACTAAATTAATAAAAAAGTTAGTTGACTGTGCTTTTGAAATTGACGATAAAAACCCAGATATCGTTATTTCGATAGGTGGGGATGGCACTTTACTATCTGCCTTTCATAAATTTTCAACGCAGTTAAACCAAGTCCGTTTTGTGGGAGTCCACACTGGGCACCTTGGTTTCTACACTGATTGGCGCGATTATGAAATTGATGATTTAGTTGAAAGCTTAAAACACGATACAGGTCAGCAAATTAGTTACCCACTACTTGATGTTGGCGTTCAATACGTGGGTGAGCGCGACCAAAAACACTATTTGGCACTTAATGAGTCTACCCTAAAGCGAGTTTCCGCAACGATGGTAACGGATGTTTACATTCGCGATGAGTTGTTTGAAAGTTTTCGAGGGGATGGCCTTTGCGTTTCAACACCAACTGGCTCGACTGCTTACAATAAATCGATCGGGGGGGCTGTTTTGCACCCGCGGTTAGAAGCTATTCAATTGACCGAAATTGCTTCCTTGAATAACCGAGTTTTCCGAACTTTGGGGTCACCAGTTGTAATTGCGCCAGATGAATGGATTGATATCAAACCTGACCAAACGGCACAAGATTATATCATGACAATTGATCAATTTATGCCCCGACAGAAGCCAATTGAAAGGATTCGTTACCGAATTGCCGATCAACGCATTGCTTTTGCGCGTTACCGCCACATGCATTTTTGGAATCGGGTGGAGGACGCCTTTATTGGTGAAAAACAAGGTTCATGATCTTTAATTGGACATTTACGGGAACGGATCCGCAAAAGGTTAAGTATTTTTTAAACCGCCAGGGAATTTCCCGAACTTTACTAAAAAAGATCAAGTACCACGGTGGTGCAATTAAGGTGAACGATCAGGATGTGACGGTATTATATCTACTGCGTTCGGGGGACAGGCTGACTGTTTTATTGCCAGTTGAAGAGCCCTTAGAGCGAATCGTACCTTCTGCTTTACCGATAACGGTTGTTTACGAAGATCCACATTTTTTAGTTGTTGATAAGCCGGCACAAGTGGCTTCATTACCAGCGCACCTTTACCCCCTTGATACAATGGCAAATCGAGTAAAGGGTTATTATTTGCGCCAAGGCTATTCGAATCAAGTTATTCATATTGTGACGCGGTTAGATCGAGGAACCTCAGGGCTAATGCTGTTTGCCAAGCATTCTTACGCCCATGCTGTATTAGATCAAGAATTACAACACCATCAGTTGCATAAAACCTACTTGGCATTCGTTGCTGGGCAGTTGGTTCATGATCACCAGATGATTACTTTTCCAATTCAACGGGAAGCCGGTTCATTTATTAAGCGAACGACTGGTGCTAGTGGGCGAGCAGCGCAAACTGAGTATTGGTGTGTCCGCCGTTTTCAAAACGCGACGTTAGTTAAAGTTCAGTTGCACACTGGACGAACACACCAAATTCGTGTGCATTTTACGGCAATTGGGCACCCCTTATTAGGGGATCATTTGTATGGTGGACCTCAAACAGAAGGATTGGAGCGACCTGCGTTACACTGTCAGCAACTTCGTTTTTATCATCCATTTTTAAAACGTGAAATTAAATTAACTAGCGCACTGCCTGATGATTTAATGGCCTTAGAACAGTCTTTGGCGAATCAATCAAATTAAAAGGATAGTCATTTAAGTCAGAAATTAAGTCACGATCAAAAACTTTGGAGGAGGGAAATAAATGCCAGTTGCCCAAGAAACAGAAGTTTGGCAAAAGCAAACTAACGAATTAAAAAAATTTCTAGCAATTGGTGACGCCAAAGCGTTTCGGAGTACCTTTCTTGAATTGCATAATTGGGAGCAGGCCCAATTTTTCCTGAGTTTAGATCAGACGGAACGATTGGCTCTTTACAATACCTTAACGACCAAAGAGGTTGGCGATTTATTTGATGATATTGATGACGATCAAGTGCAAATACCAGATTTTTTGAGTGAAATGGAACCCAGTTATGCGGCGGAAATGTTAACGGAAATGTATACCGATAACGCCGTGGATATTTTAGAACACTTAGATAAAGCAACTGTTCAGCGCTTGTTAGCACGTATGCCGCATAAAACCGCTGCAGAAATGCGGACGCTGCTTCATTATGGTGATGAAACTGCCGGCGCCATTATGACAACAGAGTACATCACCATTGTAGCTAAGCAAACAGTTGCTTCAGCGATGGCTGCTTTACGTGCTGAGGCTGATGAGGCCGAGTTAATCTACTACGTTTATGTTTTGGACAACGATCACCATTTAGCGGGTATTATTTCCTTACGTGATCTAATTGTGAATGATCAAGCAGCAATGATTAATGACATTATGAACGAGCGGGTTATTTCAGTGCAAGTGACCGATGATCAAGAGGCCGTAGCTCAGACAATTCGTGATTATAATTTTTTGGCCATTCCGGTTACTGATCCTAGCAATCATTTGTTAGGAATTATAACGGTTGATGATGTCATTGACGTGATTGATGATGAAGCCGCGGCCGATTATTCCGGTTTAGCCGGGGTTGATGTTGAGGCTAAACTGGAAAGTCCGCTTAAGTCAGCACTTAAACGCTTGCCTTGGCTCATTACCTTGCTATTTTTAGGAATGTCCACCGCAAGTTTGATTAGTCATTATGAAAATTTGGTCAGTGAAGCTAGCGTACTGGCAGTCTTCATTTCGTTGATTACTGGTACGGCCGGGAACGCTGGGACGCAAAGTTTGGCCGTGGCCGTTCGCCGGTTGGCCTTTAAAAATGAGCAAACTTCATTGCTGCGTACGTTAGTGGTGGAATTAATAACGGGATTGATGATTGGAGTTGTCACGGGATTAACGATTACAGTGGTGGTTGGTCTCTGGAAACATACCTTTGTTTTGGGATTTGTTATTGGGCTAGCAATGTGCTGTGCAATTATTGTCGCTAATTTGGCGGGAAGCTTCATTCCTAGCTTAATGGAGCGTTTAGGCTTTGATCCGGCGGTTGCTAGTGGTCCTTTTATTTCGACGCTTAGTGATTTAACTAGTGTGCTGATTTATTTTAGTATCGCGCAATATTTCATGCCATTTTTTATAAATAAGTAATCAGCAGAATAAAAAAAGAGTTTGAACAAGAATAACTTGTGGAAGTGGGACAAAAGTCCTGGCCTCTTTCTATTCGTCTGTTCAGACTCTTTTTGTATTTGTGCTGCAGTTGTTATTTTTTAGTGCAATTCGCCAACAATTTTACTACCGTGGGCCTCGTTAACGCCTAATGCGGTACTAATTGTAGCTAGATTATCCTGCGTAATTCCACCACCAGGTAGTACTGTCAATCGATTGGCCGCGTAAGCAATGGTATCTTTCAATTGTTTGTAATTAGCCGTTATGGGTGTTGTTAAGGGACCACCGTGAGTTAAAATTCGACTAACTTGATGCTCACTCAGCCAGTCGATTGTTTCGTGCTGTTTTGTGATCGGAATTTCATCAAAGGCCATGTGGAACGTAATTTCCATTCCACCGGCAGCGCCAATTAACATTTCCATGGCCTCTTCATCAAGTTGCTTATCTTTGGTTAAACAACCAAAGACGACACCATCGGCACCTAACTGTTGTGCTTCAAATAGATCGGCCTCCATCATACGTAGTTCTAAATCATTATAAACAAAATTACCACCCCGGGGACGAATCATCACAAATAACGGAATGTTTTTTTCGTGGGCATAGCGGCTAGCTTCGGCCATAACACCTTTGCTAACGGTAGTGCCGCCGACGGCAAGATTATCGCAAAGTTCAATTCGTTTGGCACCATTTTTAATGGCCTGGGGTAAATAAGTGTAATTTTCTAAACAAACTTCGGTAATTAGCATTTTGGTCTCCTTTACTCAGTTAAAAAGTGAACGCAAACTGGTTCTGTACAGGGAATTTTATTTTGTTTCAGTGTTAGTTTACCATTAGTTGAATCACGTTGGTAAAGGGTCAAATTACTTGTGTTTTGATTAGCCGTTAGTAAAAAATTTTCAGTGGCATCTAAGGCAAAGTCCCGGGGAAACTCGCCTTCAGTTGAAATTTGTTGGATCAAGCTTAATTTTTGACCATCAGGTGAGATTGCAAAAGCGGCGATTGTATTAGCGCCACGGTTAGAGGCGTAAAGAAAACGACCATCACTTGAAATTCGGATCGCAGCGCCACCGTTATGACCGGTATAGTTCTCCGGAAGGGTAGCGATTGTTGAAAGCTTTGCTAATTGGCCGTTTTTTGGATCATAGCTAAGAACGTTAATGGCACTGCCAAGTTCACCAATTAAATAAACTAATGGTTTTTGGGGATGAAAGACTAAGTGACGGGGACCGAAGCCGGGTGTTGTTTTAAAGGTAGCATCCAACGTTAATTTACCAGTACTAGTAACCTGGTAGGTAAGAACTTCATCGCTACCAAGATCGCAGACAATTAGGCGCCCATCAGGTGTTAAATCAGTAAAATGAATGTGGGCGGCCTCTTGTTCCGATTTTGGGCCTTTCCCAGTACGCGTAACTGTCTCAGCCAATTTAAGGCTACCGTCCGGTAAAATATGGTGGACGAGGATCTGGCCTTTATGATAATTTGCCGAATAAACTAATTGGCGTTTTTCGTCGATTGAAACGTAGGCCGGTGAGGAACCAGGTTGGACGGACTGATTGATAACTTGCGGTTGTTCAAAGTTTTGAATGTTAAAGGCACCTAAACCACCTTCACTATCTTCCGTTGTTAAGACACTATAAAGTCGGTGGGCCAGCGAAGTAGCCAAGTAGGTTGGATTACCAGTTGTGATGTAGGGTTGTACTGGCGTTAGAGTAGCCGCCGTTGTGTCCAGCGTTGTTTGGTAAATGCCAGTGCCAGTATTGCGTGTATAACTGCCAAGAAGAATTCTTTCTTTCAAAATTAGCCTTCCTTTCAAATGCTTATTCATTCCCTTATTTTAGCATAGCTACCGTTTTTATGGGATTAGAAAGAACAGTATTTATTCAGCTAGTTCAGCGTTAATATGCTAAACTTAAAAGAGTGCTTCGATTAGAAAGATCCGTGGATGCCGATCTTTTTTTGCATTTGCTGGATAATAAAGGGGAATAAACATGGAATTAAAAGCAACGGTCACGGCGATTGGTGAAAGTGCGATTACTGCGGAAGATCCGTTGGTCATTCTTTTTGATCAGGATGCAACCGCGGCTTTAAAGAAGGTTGCCATCATTCAAAAGTTTTCAAGCTTGGCTCAAATGCAGCAAGTTCATTTAACGCAGGGTGATAAATTATTAATTGATGATAATAGCTATACAGTGGAGTTTGTGGGCGAAGTTGTAAACACTAACCTAGTGACGATTGGCCACGTGGCCCTAATCTTTACGCCGGTGCCAAATGAAGATCGATTAGGTAATGGGGTTTATTTAACACCAGCCAAGAAGCCAGAATTTAAAGTGGGGACCAAAATCATCTACCAAATGAAGGCCGATTAAGAAACGGTTAGAAAGTAATCGAGAGTCACTTTTTCGAGTACGGATTGATCAATTTGATCTAGAAATACGAGCAAAAGTAATTTTCAAATATGCTTAGATTATCGAATGATTTATGAAGCAAGGTATTTGGTGATTTTGATTGGTCACAGAAATGTACTAGTTAGCGCACGTTCTGGTCAATAATAATGATAGACGGCTATTTTTATTATTGACCTAATTGACAGTAATAAACTACTTTGTTAAAGTGCTCAGTAATCTAAATTAAGTATGAAAAAAGTTGTTAGCTACTTTTTTCATACCTTAGTAAAGGAGGAGGCCCTTTTATGGTTGATAAAACACGAACTTGGTTTCGCCAGTGGTTCTTAAACAGTAAGACAGTGATTGTTTTATTAATCACATTACTGTGTCTGCTGATTGTATGGACTTTTACGAAAGTTGCGTGGCTATTTAAGCCGGTGGGACAATTTTTTAGTGTTATTGCCTTACCAGTCATTTTTGCCGGGATTTTATACTATTTATTAAATCCAATTATTGATTGGCTTGAGCGCCGACATCATGTTTCACGAACGCTTTCAACGATTGTGGCGTTTATTTTAATTGTCTTATTATTAGTCTGGGGAATAGTAAGCGTTGTTCCTTTCTTTCAGGAGCAAACTTTAAGCCTCTTAAAAAACTGGCCAACTTATTGGGAAACCTTAAACCGGGAAGTGACTCATTTATTACATGATCCCAATTTAGGCGTTCTAAAAAAGCAATGGGATCAGGCTAATGGCGATCTTTTTAAAACCACTTCCGAAAAATTATCGCCGTTTTTAACAACAACATTTTCTCATTTGGGGAATGTGTTTGGTGTTGTGGGTAACATTGTTGTTGGTTTGGTAACAATGCCGTTTATCTTGTTTTACTTATTACGTGATGGACATAATTTACCAAATTATTTAGTCCATTTTTTACCAACTAAATTCCGTAAATCAACTTTAAAGGTGTTACGTGAGGTTAATACACAAGTTAGTCAGTATATTCGGGGGCAGATAACAGTTGCGTTCTTTGTTGCCTTACTGTTCATTGCTGGGTACCTGCTGATCGGTTTGAAATACGCGGTTGTCTTAGGCGTATTGGCCGGAATTCTTAATCTAATTCCGTATTTAGGGTCATTTTTGGCCATGATTCCCTCAATTGTGGTGGCGGCCGTAATTTCACCGGTTATGTTGATTAAAGTGTTATTGGTATTTGCAGTTGAGCAAACACTTGAAGGCCGAGTAATTTCGCCATTGATTTTAGGAAGCTCACTGCATATTCACCCGGTTACTATTATTGTTGTCTTATTAACATCCGGTAAAATCTTTGGTTTGGCCGGGGTTATTTTGGGCATTCCTGGTTACGCGGTGTTAAAAGTCCTAATTGGCCATTTATTTGAATGGTACCGTGATGTTTCGGGACTTTACCACGAGCCACCGGAAGAAAAACCGGCTAAAAAATAAGCAGTCTTGATTACACGTCCGTCATTTGTTTGGCGAATTGTAATCAGGCTGCTTTTTCATTTTTTACCAACTTGCTTTTTTAACACCAGGAATTTTACCCTGTAACGCTAATGTCCGAAAATTAATTCGCGATAACCTAAACTTACGCATATAGGCGTGGGGCCGACCGTCTAAATTATCTCGATTATGCACCCGTGTTGGTGACGCATTTCGGGGAAGACGTGAAAGCGCGGCGTAATCTCCAGCCAATTTATATTGTTCGCGTACACCAGCGTAATGTTCGACGGTTAGCCGAATTTTCTTTGCTTTTTCAATTTTTGCTTTCTTTGCCACTAGTAGGACTCCCTTAATGAATTTGTAGGAAATAAGCCTACCATAAAAGAATGGGTGTCCCCAAGCAGTTAGCTCTAAAATTGATCACCATTGAAAATTGAGTTCTTAACGATCACGTAATCTACCTTGGTTAAGGCCTGTAAATCGCGGCCACCGGCATATGAAATTGCCGATTGTAGATCTTCTTGCATTTCCGTCAAAGTATCCTCAATATCACCTTTATAAGTGACTAGCATTTTTTTACCTTCAACATTATGGTGCTGGCCTTTTTGGTCTTCTGAGGCCGAACCGAAGTATTCTTTGTACAAAACGCCATCACGTTCAACCGACTTACCGGGCGATTGTTTGTGGCCAGCAAAAAGGGAGCCAATCATAACCATGCTGGCGCCGAACCGAATTGATTTAGCAATATCACCGTCAGTTCGGACACCACCGTCAGCGATAATTGGTTTACGTGCGGCCTTTGAGCACCAGCGTAAAGCGGCCAGTTGCCAGCCGCCGGTACCAAAACCAGTTTTTAGTTTAGTGATGCAAACTTTACCTGGGCCGATGCCAATTTTAGTTGCGTCTGCGCCGGCATTTTCTAATTCACGAACGCCTTCAGGAGTCCCGACATTACCGGCAATGACAAAACTTTGCGGTAGATATTTTTTGATGTGGTGAATCATGTCAATGACACGTTGGCTGTGTCCGTGGGCAATATCAATCGTAATGTATTCGGGAATTAAATCAGCAGTGGCCAAATCCTGAATGAAAGTATATTCATCCGCCTTAACACCAACACTGATCGACGCAAATAGTTTTTTTTCGTGCATCTGCTGAATAAATTTGGCCCGGCGTTGTGGTTCAAAACGGTGCATAATGTAAAAATAGTTATTTTTAGCTAGCATTTCAGCGAGGGGTTCATCGATAATGGTTTGCATGTTAGCAGGAACAACTGGTATTTTAAATGTTCGGTTACCGAACTTAACGCTAGTGTCACATTCAGAACGACTATCAACGACACATTTATTCGGAATTAATTGAATATCTTCGTAATCAAAAACTTGCATAAGGCATTTCCTCCAAATTAAAGACGAACATTATTTACTAAAATTGTATTTTTTGTACGTAATTAAATTAACTTAAAGTGTGTGCTTTGTCAATCTTATTTAAAGGAATAAGTGATAAACATGAATAATCGGACTGAATTATTCAAAATTGATCGAAAATAAGAGGAAAACACGTTTCTTTTGATAAAAGATTGGAATGAATGAGATTATTTAAATTTAAGGTGCAATTTTTCTTAAACCAGCTATGTCTTACCATTTACTAAAAGGTTAAAGTATTCTAAACTTAAGCGTATTTGAAAAAGTATAACAAATTGTGTTTGTGGTGTGTTTAGGCTCAATTGTTGGTAAGATGCTAGCAAAAGTAGTTTTTAAACACTTCCTAGTACATCGTAGTGACTATATTTAAAACTATTAGCTATTTTTCAGAATGCCAAAACCTAACTGGAACAAGGCAAAACATATTAGATTCCATTCCGGTGCGCGAGGACGGAACGCGTGGCGGGTTGGCGAGCTAACTTTTACCAGATAAAGGCAAAGCGGGGGTAAAAGTGGATCTCGCCAAGCCCGCATGATTCTACTTCACAATAGTGGATGATTTTCGGAACAAAAATCTTAGATGTTACGGACGATGACCATTTAACTAAGGGCATAAATCGCCAAGTTGAAACATGGCTCTAAATGGCCCAGACCGCCATTAAGAATCATCGACACAGCTGATCCTCGCGCACCGAAATGAAATCAGGTCATAGTGGAACATTTAAGCGTTGTTTGTGTCTATTGCAGTAAACCAGTTATTGTGTTGCAAGTCAGTGAAGGCTACCTTTGTCAGTGTTGCTGGCGTATCGGCCGTGTCGAAGGTACTTGATGACCGAATTGTGGTCATTTAGTACCTTACGTGATTGACAAGATCCATTTTCTTTTCCGAATGGGTTTAATCGGAAAGAAAATTAGCTTGGCAACGCGCCATGCGTTCCATACGCCAGCGCCGGAATGGAACCTAACTGAGTCTGTTCACGTGTGATTCAGTGCCAAACGGCATAAGCATTATTTTTAGTAGCGATATAATTTAAATATCCTAGGTCACTGTAATTGAAGCACATGACAATTAATCTGAATAAGGATCAAAATAATGAAAAAAATTGAAAAAGCAGCACTATTTTTAAAACAACACCGGCAATTATTTCGTTGTCCGGTTTGCCAAGCAGCGTATACGGCTGTAACGGATAAAAGTATTATTTGTCCCAATGGCCACCGACTTGATTTAAGTAAGAAGGGAACGCTTTATTTTTTGCGGCGAGCAATTGCGCCTGAATACGATAAGGAGATGTTACTTTGTCGTCGGCGCATTTTGCAAGCAGGTCTTTTTGACCCTTTCGTTAACTTGATTAAGACACAGCTGCCTGCTAAGGCAACTGCGTTAGATGTTGGTTGCGGCGAAGGGACAACACTGAATCAAATGGAGGATCAACTTGCAACTGCCGTTGGTTTTGATATTTCAACTGACGGTATTAATTTAGCAACGCAACAAGTAACTAAGGCTTTTTTCTGTGTCGCTGATCTAGCCCACCTACCTTTTAATGAGCACACCTTTGATGTTATTTTCAATATCTTTTCGCCGTCTAATTACCAAGAATTTGGCCGAATTTTACGACCAGCGGGGAAGGTTATCAAGGTGATCCCTAACGCCGATTATCTGAAGGAGCTGCGGCGGACTCTATACGCCGATGATGCGCAGAATAAGACTTATTCTAACGAGGCCGTGTTAACTCATTTCAAGGAAAATTACGCTAAGGTAACGGAAAAGCAGGTTAAGTACCAGTTTTCATTGACTCCCGCGTTGAGTCATGACCTGTTGTACATGACACCTTTACACTGGCACGCAAAACCAGAACGAATTCAGGCGGTTTTGGCAGAACCGTTTTCAAAAATAACCGTTGACGTCACGGTTTTAACGGGTGAAAAATAATTTAGATTTTATTAAAAAATGTCATCAATTTGTAATTTTAAACGGTTGTTAAAGTGTTAGCCGGGTGTTATATTAGTGGTAAGGAATTTTTTCATTGACTTTTATCAGAATAACCTTTAAGTTTTGATAAAAATGAGTGATTAATACTTCACTAACGTAGCGTTTCGCCGTGCCCACACCGAAGCGATACGTTTTTTCCATTTGTGAATTTTTCTGTTAAATTCGGCTTGTAAACCGTTGATATAGCGGTGTTCGTTAATTACAAGTTTGTGAAAAAAACGAATTAAACCGAAAGAAACAGAACTTTTTGGGTAACTTTTGGGTAACATTTTTTTAGCAATAACGGACTATTCTAGTAGCCCGTTATTTTTTTATGCTTTTTTACGAAAAACTTCACTTTCCATTAAATCGATTACTTTATCTTTACCCTCATCGGTGCCAGCGTTATATTGATCGGTCATACTAATATTTTTGTGACCAAGATAATTAGAAACGTCACGCGGATTTAATTCACCGCGCATTTCGTTAGCAAATGTGGCAAAAGCATGACGGAATAGGTGAGGGTAGACGTGAACCCCTGTTGCCTTACTAACATCGCGATAAAGATAAGTTAAACGTGAGTAATCATATGGCCGCGCTTTTTCCGATACAAAAATAAAATCATCTGGGCTAGGTAGCCTGTTATTATTTTTATATCTAAGCCTTGAAATTCGTAGTGCTTCACGTAAAACAGCTGCGCATGATGGAAATACTTTGATTCTACGTACCGAATAAACATTCTTGGTAGATTTACCCTGTGGAGCGTTTTGCGTCCTAGCGCGCGTTATATGGAGATACATAGTACCATCTGATTTTTCTTCTACAGATTTAAACATAACACCCATAACTTCGCCGTGACGCATCCCCATTGTTGGCAGTAGAAACATAGCAAGCTTAATACCATTAAGGTTGTCAGTAGCCCAGCTCAGAACTTTATTATATTCAGCATGTGATATTTGCTTGCTGCGGGCCTGCTTTTGGCTACGCAATTCAATTTGCTTTAGGGGATTGCTAATTAAGATACCATTATAAATGGCATCATTTATTAAGGCTGATAAAGCCTTATGAATATTTCCGAGCATAGCCTTAGAATATTTTGGAGTGCTGTCTTCTTTTTTAGTATTGCGTAATTCGTTCAGATAAGCTCTGTAAGACATTCTATTAACCTCACGTAACTTTGTATTACCAAAACGCGGCAAGATGTGTAGGCGAAATACTCGCTCCATCTGGGCAGTACTATCAGCCGTCCAGTCTCCAGACCCTATTTTTTCTTTATAATAAAGTCGCCAATAAGATTTAACGGTGAACTTAGTCGGATCAGTTATATTTAAATCATTGGCCTCAGATATCTGCTTATTTAGCCAAGTCTCAGCCTCCTTAATTGTACTAAAACCATTCTTGACGAAATCTAAAACTTGTCCATTGATCGTTTTCTTTTGACGTGCACGGTACAATTTGTTTTTGTCATTATGATAATAATAAATATGAGGGTGTCCTTTTACTGATATATATTTTGTTTTCATGATAATCCTCTCTACCTGGGCGGGATTAAAGGATCTTGCATCATCACCTTCTTTACGTTAAAATTATGTATGAAAAGAGACCACACTATGTGTGCGTTGAATTTAGTTGTGGCACATCCCATTTACTTTGGTCGGTAGGGGATGTGCTTTTTTTATTTAATTTGCATAACGATTATTAATCTGTTTAGACGGCAACAGTGTCATGACAAAAATCACAATATTGCCAATCGAAGGTAAGAGTAATAAAAATAGAAAGGCACCAGAAATTCCAACATCATGTAGCCGCCGTATATCAGCTGTAATTGATGCAATAACCCACCAAACGCCTAATACTAGCGTTAAAATAATTAATAAGATAGTTAGAATGCTACTAATTGCATTTGAGACGGTTTGAACTTGCATAATTGCAGTAATCCAAATTAAAGAAAGCGTAAGACCGACTACTGCCGCTGTAAGTCTAGCCCACCAGTAGTCTGCACGCCCAAGTCGCTTAGACACATGAAAAGTGTCCTTGAAAAAAAGCACTATTGAATTAATTGGATCAGGATTTTTATTTTCGTTGTAAGGCTTATCTATAATTGCTTGTTGCTTAGTCGAATTTTCCTGTGTAGAATTCGATTTTAATTGAACACCACAGTTTGGACAATAATCAGATGCTGCTGGTATTTTTTTACCACAATTTGAGCAAAATTTTGTGGCTACTTGATCAATATTTAAAACTTCCTGTCCACACTTAGGACAAAATTCAACGTTTTCATCTAATTTATTTCCACATTTTTGACAGTAATTCATAATTTACTCACTCCCTAACGGCCTAGATATTACCTAGTTTTGATATAAAAGCTATCCCCATAAATCCAGAAACAATAAAATAAGTCATTAATATCATCGCAATAATTGTTAAAATAACACCCAAAGATTTTTTGTTATTATGATATGCAAAAATGCCAGCAAACATAGCAATAGCAGAAAAGTATGAGCGATGTGGGATACTAGGAATTAATGATAAAATGATGGCAATTCCGGCTATAATATTTAGTATTAAGCCTACGTTACTATTAGATTTAGTTTTGCCCAATTGTATTACCCTCCAAAGTGATATAATATTTTTGTGATCGTATCACTCTATTACCTCATTCCGTTGCAGCGGAGTGGGGCTTTTTTATAGGACAACTGTATAAACAACAACTTTTCCAATAATACGTACGTTTTCAGCATCTTCGTAACGGTAAGTTATTGGTTCAAAATTTGGATTTGAAGAATCAGGAGAAAAGGTTATTATTTTTGCGTCCTTGTTATCGTAATAGCGTTTGACAGAGTAGCTGCCATCTTCGCTAAAAACAACAATATCGCCGTTGTTAATGCCATCAAGGCCAGTGAGCTTAATTGCCATTAATGAACCGTCTGGGATGACATGGTTCATAGAATCCCCATTAACGTACATAACAGCAATATCTTTGTCACCTGCATACTTTCTCATAATGGCATCTGAAAGTTCAATGTGTTCAACGTCACGATGCATGAGTGGGTCAACAGACGTAAGCGCTCCGGCAGCAATATGGGCTGGCAGAAAAGCATATGTATGACTGTTAGTGTTTTGCAGATTATCAATTGGTGATACGCCAAGCAAGTCCTCAGAAGTGGTACCAAGTGCTTTAGCAAAATCATCGGCCTTATTTAACGGGAATTGACGGGTGAAGCTAAAATATCTTGAAACTGTTGATTTAGCAACGCCAGCTTTATCAGCAAGCTGATTAAGTGACAATTTTCGACGTTTAAGTAAAACTCTCATATAATCAATTATTTCCTTGTTTGATCTCATAAAATCACCTCATTTCATGTTTGTACCTATAGTATATCACTGTTCCCTCTATGGAACAATATGTATGGATAAAATAGTCTATTTTCTTTTTATAAGAAAAAACGTTGCTTTTTGGGATAGGCGGGTGTATATTTAAAGTGTTCCCAAAAGGAAACGAAAGGAAGTGAAAAATATGAGCGTTAATTTAAAACGAATTAAAGGCGAAAGAACTGCTCAGGGACTGACACAACGCGAAATGGCAACACGCTTAGGCTGGACTCGCGGAATGTATGCTAAACGTGAAGCAGGATTTGTGCAGCTTGGTGCTGATGATTTAGCGAAAATTGCTGAAGCTTTAGGATATGACCCTGATAAAATTGGTATTTTTTTTAAGCCGAGTGTTCCCAAACGGGATTAGAAATTGAAATACGGCTTGATATTAAAGAATAGGAGGAAAAATAGCATGAATAAATTACAGGAATTCAGTAATGGATTAATTAAGTTACCTGTTCAAGTAACAGAAAACGGTGATATTCAATTTAATGCTGAGCAAGCAGCAATTGGATTAGGTTTAATTCAATCTAAAAATAAAAAAATCTATGTACGATGGGAAACCGTTAGCAAATATCTTTCCCAGAAAGTTGGGAAAAATGATTTCATCACTGAACCACAGTTCTATAAATTAGCAATTAAAGCAAATAACGAAACTGCTGAAAAATTTCAAGACTGGGTCACTAGTGAGGTTTTACCGTCAATTCGCAAGCACGGCGCCTATATGACACCAGAGAAGATTGAAGAAGCTTTGCTTAATCCAGATACGATTATCAATTTAGCTAAACAGCTTAAGTCTGAACGCGAAGGCCGCTTAATTGCTGAACAACAGGTCAATGAGTTACAACCTAAAGCTACTTATTATGATCTGATTTTACGTAATAAGACTTTGCTGTCTATCACTAAAATCGCAAAAGATTATGGCTTAAGTGGAACAGCAATGAATAAGAAACTGCATCAACTAGGAGTGCAATTCAAGCAAGGTAAAACTTGGCTTCTGTATCAGAAATATGCTGATAAGGGCTATACACAGAGTCAAACGTTTGTTGATGATACTGACACATCACGCATGAGTACGTATTGGACACAGGCTGGACGAATATTCATCTACGAACTATTGAAGCAAAACGGCATCTTACCATTGATTGAGCAAGAAAATATTGCGTAAGTGAGGCGATAATTTTGAACATCGGATTGGATCCAGAATCAACACATTCCATTCTGGAAAAAATTGCAAATAAGTTTATCGATTTGCTAATGCCACTCATTAAAGAACGCCTTGAGCAAGACGAGTTGATGACGAGGGAAGAACTTAGCAAAAAAATATTGCGTTGTGATCCAGACACAGCAGATAAGCGTTACTTAAGTAAGCCCGGTTTCCCGTACATGCAGCCGAGCAAACGTAAGATTTATTCCAAAAAGGCGGTCCAAAAATGGATTGCCGAAAATCAAATTTATAATTAAAAATCCTGGGCGGGATGAAACTAGAAAGGAAGTAATCGCATGGTTTGGACGGTTAACGTATCAAGTTTTACGTTTGGAATTTTGGCCGGTGTAGTTATTACAGCTTTAATTTACGGCTTAATTAAGCATAGAAAGGACTTGTTCGGGATTTGAATAAGGCAGGTGATTTAGAAAGTAGGCATGACCGGCACTCAATTTATATCTCAATGTACAACGGCTTGCACTGGTATTTAGTGAGTTTTGTTAATACAGCGGTGCCAGTTTCAATCGTTATGAATTTTTCCGGTCGATTTATAAACAAACAAAAAAGCCGCTAACGGTGGTAGCCGCTAGTGACTGAGGTGTTAGAGCTTTTGCAAATATTTTAACACCTTCATTATAGCAAATTTGGAGGTAATCACAATGGACGAATTACAAAAAGAAGAACTACAAGAATTGCACGAGCAGGAAGAACAAAAGAAACAATTTACCGTCACTGATTCGGCTCAGGCGGATTGGGTATTACGTAAATTAAGTGCTCTGGACGCTGAGGACAATGAGAATCAAAAAACGTACGACAAAAATCGTGAACGTATTGATAACTGGTTAGCCAAAGTAAAGCAATCAACTCAAGATAGTCGGGAATATTTAACCCGGTTATTAACTGATTATGCTGTTGCACAGAGGACTGAAAATCCAAAATTTAAAATAAATACCCCCAACGGTAAAGTTACTTTTCGTAAGCAACAGCCCAAGTGGATTTATGACGATGATAAATTGGTTGAATCCTTACAGAGTGCCGATGCAAGTAATCTTTTACGAATTAAGCAAGTTCCGGATAAAAAGAAGCTTAAGCAAGTAGTGACTGTTACCGATAAAGGCCAAGTCGTCACTTCTGACGGAGCCTTGCTTGACGGGGTGAGGGTTGAACCGTTACCAGAAAAAGTTGTCATTAAGCCAGAATAGGAGGTCGGATCATGAATAGCGTTGAAGATGTGTATTTAGCCGAGAACTATGATGGTGTGCCTTTGCGTTCGTTTGAAGGCATTTACGGAATCAGCAGTGAATATTCACCACGTCACCAAACTGAATACTTTCACAAATATGATGCTAAAAATTTCTTATTAGATATGTCAGGCCGTGATTATTTTGCCAGTCAAATTATAAGAGGCATGACGAATCTCCAAGCATTGTCAGTTATGTTAAATCAGTTTCATGCAGAGCCAATGGAAGATAAGGAAGAATGGTTCCGCGCTTTATTACAGAAAGGTGTAGATCCTAATGACTGAAAATAATGATCTGAGTTTATATCAACGGTTGGCAAATGTTCATAAGGCCGTTTCATATTTAAAAAAGAATCAAAGCGGGCGGCAATACAGCTATGTTGGTTCAAGTGATGTTTTAGGTCAGTTGCATGGCTTGATCGATGAGAATGGTCTGTTACTGCTCCCATCGATTACGGATCACAATGTCACCGCGTCAACCGATGAAAATCACGGTAAACAGCGTGTTACTTATTTTACCGAGCTAGATATGACAATGACTTGGGTTAACATTGATAACCCTCAAGAAAAGCTTGAATCACATTGGTATGCGCAGGGTGTTGATATTGCCGGTGAAAAAGGTGTAGGTAAGGCCTTAACTTACGGCGAGAAATATTTCTTATTGAAGTTTTTCAACATTGCAACCGATCAAGATGATCCAGATGCATTCCAGAATAAGACCGAACAAACCAAGGCTGATATGCCAAGAGTCGTTTCTAAAACTCAAGTAACTGTCATTACAAAAATATTTGAACAAGTTGCCAAAACACACGGTGCCGATACAGAAATGGTTATTGCTAATTCAATCAAACAGGTTGGCCTAAATAAGCCACTTAATCAGTTAAATACTTCCGAATATGGCAAGTTGTTGAACTATATCAGCAGTGTTAAAGCAAAACTTGAAAAGAAGACGCAGAAGGAGCAAACGGCCTAATGAAATTATTTGGTGAGCTAGATCAGTTGTCAGGCAATCAATTAAAAATCAAGTTGCATGATGACGCACCCATTTATCGAATGAGTAAGCTTGCCAATGGTCGCAAGCCAGCCATACAGCTTGATATTGAAGATGGTCGGACAATTAGTCCAGATCAACGTAAAAAGATCTGGGCGTTGATTAGAGACATTTCTGAATGGAACGGGGATGTACCGCAATATATTGAAGATCTCATGAAGTCTTACACGCGTGAAATATTCAATCTTGAACCGTACTCATTAAGTAATTGTTCCGTGACGATAGCAAGTTACACGATTGAAACTATACTTGAATTTTGTTTCAGAAATGATGTGCCATTCAGCACAAGGACTTGGGACATGCTGCCAAATGATTATACAGCAGAGTGGTTCTGCTTAAGATTTCGTAAATGTATTATCTGCGGTAAGCATGCCGACATTGCTCATTATGAAGCAGTTGGCATGGGTAATAACCGCCGCAAGATTAGTCATGCTAAATTTCATTTTATGGCATTATGTCGAATTCACCATACCGAGCAACACACGATCGGCGTCGATAAGTTCTTACAGAAATATCATATTAAGCCAATTAAATTGAATTATGAAGAACGCAAGAAATTAAGGATTGGAGGTAAAGGCGATGGAGAGTCCTAGTTATTATGCCATTATTCCGGCTAACGTACGTTACGACAAAGATTTACCCGCTAATGCTAAATTGCTTTACGGAGAGATTACCGCGCTATGTAACAAAAAAGGTTATTGCTGGGCCTCTAACAAATACTTTGCTGATTTATATGGCATTAAAGAAGGATCAGTATCTAGACTTATTTCTAAATTAGCCAAGAAAGGATATCTAAATATCAAATTAGTTTACAAGGAAAATAGTAAAGAAATTGATAAAAGAGCAATAACAATTAGCACTACCCCTATTAACAATAAAGAGCATACCCCTACACAAAAAAGTGAAGACCCTATGCACAATATTGTTAAAGAGAATACTACAAGTATTAATAATAAAAGTACTTCTTGTCGCAAACGCGTTTTCGACGAGCAAAGTGATTATTTCAAACTGGCTAAATCACTCTTTGATTTAATCAAGCGGAATGACCCTAGTACTAAAGAACCAAATTTACAAAAATGGGCAGACGATATGAGAAAGATCGTTGAACTAGATAAGCGGGATATTAACAAGGTTCGCAATCTAATCAAGTGGACTGAAAATGATGAGTTCTGGTCAACTAATATTTTGTCTGCAAGCAAGTTCAGAAAACAATATCAACAGCTGACACTAAAGGCTAGGGCCGAGTACAAGAAGCAACACCCCTCTGGACCACAAAGAACACAACTAAGTCCGGAAGAGGCAGAACAGCAATTTAAATCTAGATTAGTTGAACGAATAAAGAACGCTAAGTATGCTGGCCGAACGGCACCAGAAATTTATGAGCAGGTTAAGGCCAGTGCTGATAGACCGATTGAGTATGATTATGTGCTTGAGATTTACCAAGGGGTGAGCGTATGAATCAGCCAACTATAAAAATTGACGATATGCCACTAGAACGGAGTATTATTGCAACTCTGATTAACAGCCCAGGGTTGATCAAACTTGGAAAGATTGAAGCAGAATGGTTCGCTCCTAACTACCGCAATATTGTTAAAACACTTATTCAAGAAAATGGTGATTTTTCAGGGTCTGCAGAATTCGTTTCTAAGTTTAATTTTCAACATGGCGGTGAGATTAGCAACGATACTTGGGATGCAATTTTGCAATATGATTTCAGCCAAAATGAACATGTTTCTCAGCTATATGAGGCGGATATCATCCTAATGCGTAACCAACATCAACGAATTGAAGCGGCTAGTGCAGCATTTGATTATGCCTCAGATCCAAATACTAATAACCTTGATCGACTAAAAAAACAACTTGATATGGTCAATAACAAGATTAGCAAACCGCATAAATCAATGTCGCAATTATATGACGAAATGAAAACCAAGTTGTATAGCGATACGCCAGAGGGAATTAAGACTTATAGCAATCTTGATGATGCATTAAATGGCGGTATTAGGGGCAATAATTTATTTGTTATTGGCGCACGGCCTGCTGTTGGTAAATCAGCATTTAGCGCCAACTTGGCAATTCAATCGCTTAGAAGTGATCCTAAATTAAAGCTTGATATTTTTTCGCTTGAAATGGGTGATAGCGAAATATACGACCGTATTGGTGCCATGATTAGCGCGATACCAGCCCGAAAATTCTACAACGCTAACAAACAAATGAACGAGAAAGAAAAACTAAAAGTATTGGCTTCAATGAAATTCTTAAATGATAACCGTTTAACGATTTACAAGAATATTGAAAGTTCCGGGGAAATAACCGGAACGATTAGACAGCGTGCGGCGGACTGCCAATCAGGGCACTATATGGCAATCGTTGATTACTTGCAGCTGGTTCATTCTGATAGCAAGAGCGACACACGTTCAACTGAAGTTGGATCAATTACACGCGAACTCAAGAAGGCCACTCAAGAATTAGACATTCCGATCGTTTTACTGAGCCAATTAAATCGGGCTTCACAGCAAAGACAAAGTAATGATTTAGCGGATCTAAGAGAGTCAGGCAGCATTGAGCAAGACGCCAACAAGGTGGCATTTTTAAGCAATGTTGATGATCAGGCCAATGACGATAATTTTCAAGTTGTCTGTTTAGATATTAAGAAAAACCGTGAGGGTAAGTTGACCAAGCTGTATTTTAATTTTTACAAAGACACACAAAAATTTGCAGAACGATTTTAGAAAGGATTGAGTCATGGTGACGGATGAAGAGTTTAAACAATTTTATCTAGAGAGTATTAAGCAAATTGATACTATCATGACTCAGTTTAATTTTAAATATAGCCTGTTTGTGGTCGAAATATTGGATGCGTGGTTGCAGATGTGCAAGTCACTGCGGAAAAAAGGCAAGCCATTAAGTCATGCTGAACCGATGCTAAGTCAGGCTTATAAGCAGGCAGAATATGAACAAAAGCAGGGTGTTGGGCTGTATGAATCGGATTTATCATTTGCCATTGGCACTGAATCAAATGTTTCCCTAGCAAATATATATAGTCGTTGGGCACCGCTGTTGGATAAATTAAATGAGAAACATAAGCGAGAAAGAGAGGCATCACCACATGAGCAGGACTAATCCTGAAACTGTTATCCAACGCGAAATTAGAGATACTCTGGAGCATCTAGGGTACTTAGTTTTACGGCTACCGGTTGGTCAGATGCGTCTTGCTAGAGGTTATATGTTTAACACTGGGGTTCCAAATGGCACACCAGATTTATTGGCCATTGCTAAAAGCGGGCAAGCCTCGTTTATTGAGGTTAAAACCAAAACAGGACGCTTAAGGGATGATCAAAATAAATGGGCCAAATCGTTTGCTGATTGGGGATTTAACTACGGCGTGGCCAGAAGTGCTGATGATGCGATCAAGATTTGTAAGGGAGAATTTTAGAGTGTACTTAGTTGAAATACAAAACGGATATTTGAGTAAACCAAGGGAACATATTTTCGGAGAAACCAAGTTGCCAATCACAACAAATGAAACTAAAATCATGCGGTTTAACTCAAGTGATAGTGCCAACGTATGGGCAAATATATTTAAACGCCTTGGCGCCAAAGTAGTAACGGATAAAAATGTTACTTTAACTAAAAACTATAGCCATAAACCAATGGTTCAAGGAGATTACGCAGATGATTAATAGAGCAGTACTAGTTGGTCGGTTAACACGTGATATTGAATTACGTTACACCTCTGGTGGAGCAGCAGTAAGCAGCTTTACACTAGCAGTTAACCGTCAATTTAAAAGTAAAAATGGTGAGCGCGAAAGTGACTTTGTTGAATGTTCGATTTGGCGTAAACCAGCAGAAAATCTAGCCAACTTTACGCACAAGGGGTCACTAATTGGAATTGATGGTCGTATTCAAACACGTAACTACGACGATAAAGACGGCAAGCGTGTTTATGTGACAGAAGTCGTTGTTGATAATTTTTCGCTGCTAGATTCAAAAGGCAGTGATCCAATTGATATTCCCGATTATGATTTACCATTTTAAGTCTTGGGAGACAGGATAATGACTGAAAACATAAAAATTAATGACACAGTTACGGTTAAAGAATACTGGTACGGTGATTCCGTATTCCGTAACTTTCAGGGTAGGATTTTAAAATATTATGAGAATAGTGCGTTGATCGATCCGGTGTTGCCAGATCAAAAGGATAGCAAAGTATTACTAGGCGGAAATGGATATATCGTTGTTAATTTTAAAAGCCTAATGGCATCTGGAATGAGTATTAAAGGTATTCACCGGCTACCAAAGTTTGAAAAAACGCATACAGCCATGCAGAGCCTGATCCTTAAATATCATCATGAAGGATTAACACTGAAAGAGATTTCGTCCACGGCCAAGGCATCTGAGCCTTATATCAAAGAGGTTTTATATTCTAACAATTTAAAGCCAAACTCGCGTGAAGAACTAACTACGTACGAAAAATACATCAAGCCTAATCTAGCGCAAATAAGGCGGTGGAAGCATGACAAAGTTAAGCTAAAGGACATTGCCAGCCGCTTAGGACTAACGTCCAGAGAGTTTAGCAATCTAGCTTACAGCCACGAAATATTTAACGTACACGACAAACGATAAGGGGTGTAAATATTGAAACAACCAAAAAGGTAGTCCTAATCAAAGAGCAAAAGCGGCTGCTAGATTGAAGTCGTATCGGGATAAGAAAATGGAGGACGAAAAATGAGTGAATGTGAATATTGTAAATTTAGAGATGAGCATGCTTGCAGTTCGCAACGTAACATGTACAAAGAGGCAGACTTTGAAGATAAGCATTTACGTTTTATTGCTGTGAGACTAATGAGGCAAGATAGTGGTTATGAATTGACTGTTAATATTGCCTCACCTGATGTTTTTTATCGAAGAGGAATTGCTATTAATTATTGTCCAATGTGCGGTAGAAAATTGGAGGAAGATTAAATGAGCGAAGAAAAATTGTACGCGGTAAAGAACGACGAAGGGAAATACTTGGATAGTACATCTTTTTGGAACGATAATGCAGGAATTGCTTTCAAAAGCAGTTATATCATGCTAGAGTGGGCTGAAATTTTTGACGGCCACGTTGTCACTTTGATTGAGGAACCTGAAAAGGTAGTCCTAAGTGAGAAACAAGCAAAAATCGTTGAGGGAGCACATAACGACAAGCTTCCGGCTTGCTATATTTCTAGCAAATCTGATGACGAAGAGCTGCTGATGAAAGCTTACGTTAACGGCTACACCGTGGCAAAGGAGAAGAAGTACGGCGTGTGGGTGCCATACATCAACAACAAAATGTACTACAAAGATGGGCGTGGAAGCGACGACCTTGATATTGCAAGTGCAGATTGCCTGAACGACAAAAATCAGCAGTTCACCGAAGCAGAGATTGAGCATTACGGTTTGCAAGACTGCGAGAAAGAAGAGGTGACTGACGATGAACTATGAGACGAAGCGGGACGTGTTGGTAGATGCTGTTGACGCATTGGCTGATGCACAGGCAAGCGGTGGCAATGTCGGACACCAAGATGCAAATTTATTCATGGGTGAATATGAAAAAGCCTTGCCAGATGATCTTCCGGTTATTCCGAAAGAGGTGGGAGAGTACATCAAGCGTCAGAAAGATGATTTATTGACTGAACAGCTATTCGTGATCTTTTTAACCATTCAGTACAATATAAATATAGATAACCCGCCAGACTTAAAGGCCGAGAATTGGATCATAGATCATTCAGACACCTTTGCTCGTGCGTGGCTAGACGGGTACGAAATTGACAATAAAAGCTAACTTTAGGGAGGATTTGCAAGTGGAATTATTTAATGACAATTTTCAGAACTATAAATGTTACGGCATCCCAAAGGCCCAACTAGTGATCGCGGATATTCCTTACAATATCGCCAACAACGCCTATGCGAGTAATCCAGCATGGTACAAGGACGGTGACAACAGCAAAGGCGAATCCAAGAAAGCCAACGCAACTTTTTTTGACACCGATGTCGATTTCAAAATTTCGGAGTTCATGCATTTCTGCTCACATATGCTAGTCAAGGAACCTAAGAAAGCCGGTGCGGCGCCATGTATGGTTGTGTTCTGTGCGTTTCAGCAGCTGTCTGCCGTGATTAGTTACGGTGAGCGCTATGGATTTAAACACTATATTCCGCTGACGTTCGTTAAGAAGTCGTCTGCGCAGGCGCTCAAAGCCAATATGAAGATAGTTGGGGCAACTGAATACGCGTTGGTTTTGTACCGCGACAAGCTACCAAAATTCCGCAACGATGGGCGCATGGTGTTGAATTGGTTTCCGTGGGAAATAGATCACGGCTACCCTAAGATTCACCCAACACAGAAGCCGATTCCGGTACTTGAACGATTGATCGAGATTTTCACCGACAAAGACGACGTAGTCATTGATCCGTGTGCTGGAAGCGGGGCAGCCTTACGGGCAGCATCAAATTTGGGGCGAGAGGCTTATGGTTTTGAAAAAAGTAAGGCCATGTATCAGCTAGCTCAAGAGCGGATGCTAAGAGTGGCTGCGACACCGTTATTTTAATTAAATTTGACAATAAAAGCTAACTTTCAGGAGGCAACTATGAAAGAAATAAGAACAAAATCAGATTGGGAACACTTACTTATTGTTCATGGTGCTGAGTATTTTCCTGATTTATTTGCAAAACCAATCGCACCAGCAAGAAAGCGTTGGCACCGGTTAAAACGATTGTTAGCAGTTAAAAATAAAAAATAACTTTAGAGGTGAAAGTATGAAAGTAAGGCTCTTAAAGTTCCTGTTTGAAATGTTTATTGGATTAGTGATTTTCAGTCTATGCACATTAATATTCTACACAAGCATAAGCATTCCGTTTTTAATCCGGGACCATCGTTATTGGCAAATAGCTGGATTATTTTTAATAGGGGGATTTATTTCGGAAGAATTAATAAAGGAAGTCAAGGCAATAAAGTGAGTTTATAAATCACGCGATAAAACGAAAATTTAGAGGTGAGAATTTATGAAAAAGTATCTGGTTGTTGATGAATTTGCTTTACCCGAAGGTAGCCATGCTTTTACTCGTAATGAGATTGTTGACGCTAAAAGTGCAACAGACGCATTGTTGACCAATATGGACAGCATGATGACAAATGGCGATGCAATGGAGGAAGCAGCCTTATCTGGACGTCTAGAGGGTACAGCCGTAGGTGTGTATGAATTAGTCAGTGGTGTTAACGAATTAGATCAAATTGCAGATAAAAACTAGCTTTACGGAGGTGAATTAAATGATTGATGAAACGAGTATTGCATTAAATATTGACATAGAACCTGATGGATCAGTAACACATTTAGGACAACTGTGGAGCAGTGAAAATGGTAGCTTGCGCACAATTATTAAGAACGAAGTTCGAAATGGAACGTATTTTGAACTAGTAGATCTATTTAAGGGAACTGTGATCATGCACGAAGCCGAATTTGAGCGCGTAGTTGAATATTTGGTAAGTAGTAATTTTAAGGTTATCAAGAATCCCGTAGTTTCAGGTCAGTGCTACTAAAAGTTAAATTTAGGAGTGATTAGAATGCATTTTAAGATATGGACTAATGGAGATGGCGACGATGATTAAGTTTAGAGGTATTCCACTGGAAGACACCAGCGACATTGATGGAGTTGAATTTGATGGAACGTTTGTCTATGGGAACTATATCAAGTATGGTGAGGGCGCATTAATTGTTGGCGTCGCATTACAAGCTGACGAAGATGGGTTTTGGCCGTCTTGGTGGGTTTCAGTAGACCCTAAGACGGTGGAACAGTTTTTGGTCCCGGTTTATGTGGGTGTGACGGAAAATGTCTTGCTCACATAATATTTTAATACGAAAGGACGTTAAATTCATTGGTTTCAAAATTAAAAATAGGTGGCATTATTTATGCCGTCGAAATTGTGAAAAGGTTAGAAGACGAAAGTCAGGCTCTTTGGGGGTATACGGATTATCCCAAAACAAAGATTAAAATTAGTAAGGGAATTAATAAACAAAAACAAATTCAAACATTAATTCATGAAATTGTTCATGCGGCAATGCATGAAGCTGGGTTAGATGAACAATGCAATGATGAAAAAATTGTAAATCCACTTGGGCTAGTTCTTTATCAAGTCTTAAATGATAATCCGGAATTATTAGAACAATTTACTGATGTTAAAAGCTAACTTTTAGGAGGAAACTATGACAATTAAATATGAATGTCGCAATATGTTTGGTGGTGAAGTAATTGCTACATTTAGGACATACGAAAAAGCAGAAGAGTTTGTCGACGCATCAGCGGACTACCAAGATTGGTGGACTGTTCCTGCAATGACGATTGTGGAGGTGACTGACGATGGAGAATAAAGAGTTTGCTATTGAGCTAGATGTGAATGACATGGAAGCCAATATCTATATGCGCATGACAAGAGATGAATTGAATGAACTTGAAAAGGGCATTCAAAAAATTATTGAAGCGCCAAAAGACCTTGAAGACCACGGTTTCTATCGGCAATCAACGATTGATGGTTACGATAATGACAAGGTGACAATCACTGTTGGCCTTCATAAGTGGCGGCAAGCAAACGATGAAATTATTAGAGGTGACTGACGATGAGGTATGAGACGAAGCGAGACGTGTTTGAAACAATTGCAGATAAATGCGGAGGCCGACTAATTATGGCATTTAAGATTGGACAATATGTGACTATTCCAAGTGGAGAGAATCTTCAAATTGATGAGATTCGTTACTGTTGGGAACGATTGTACGGAGTTAAAGAAAAAAATAGAATTGAAGCAGTTTGCTATCTTACACTTAATCGTGGTTGGAACAACAAATTAATAATTAAAGATTATCAATGCACATTTTACAGTGACATGGAAGACTGTGCTGGATAAATTGGAAAAATAACTATCATTTCACATTTACAGTGGGGAAATCGTGAAATTAATTAAGTAACGGCCACAGATACCGGAGACATTGAATTATAATTAAGGGGGAAACGGCATGAGCTTTCTAAAATTTGCAGTATTTTTCGTGTTTTACACATACGCCGTATATCATCACTTTTGGCTAGACGAAGAGCCTAAGCAAGATGAAAATGATTATCACAAGCGTGATGAAGTATTTGATAGAGGTGATATGTATGCACGGGAATTGGGCCATCACAATCACGCGGCATAAAAAAAGAGCTACTGGTGTTACGGCACCAGAAGCTCAGCAAAACAAATTAATTTATACCATTATTCTATCACATCAAGGGGGTAAAGAATATGAAATTACAAAATGATGCTTACGCGATTCAGCAAGAAAGCGTTGGCACCGGTTAAAACGATTGTTAGCAGTTAAAAATAAAAAATAACTTTAGAGGTGAAAGTATGAAAGTAAGGCTCTTAAAGTTCTTGTTTGAAATGGTTATTGGATTAGTGATTTTCAGTCTATGCACATTAATATTCTACACAAGCATAAGCATTCCGTTTTTAATCCGGGACCATCGTTATTGGCAAATAGCTGGATTATTTTTAATGGGGGGATTTATTTCGGAAGAATTAATAAAGGAAGTCAAGGAAATAAAGTGAGTTTATAAATCACGCGATAAAACGAAAATTTAGAGGTGATCGAATTGATTCAGCTTTATAAAAGTGACCTATTCGATTTTTCGGTAACACCATCACCTAAAGAGCCGAATCATTATCAAGTGACCATCTTTGATAAATCAGGTCCGCTTAGTGATCGCCAATGCGAGTCATGGGACAAAGTTGTTCAACGGCTTCGTGAGGATTTAGTTAGGCCGGCAAAAGCTTCTGAAATGCGTTTTATCAATTAATTAAGAGGTGGATTATGAAATATCGTTATAAACAACTATTTAAGGCAGAGCAATTTGACGGCAGCGATAAGATGCGAAAAAAATATTTTATCAACAGGCACAGAGAGGTTAATTCTTATATTGATAATATAACCGACCGGAATGAAATTAATGTCGCTGGTCCATGGCAATATGCTTTAAAAACTCCAAAAGGTGAAAAGCAGTTAAGCGTTGGTGATTGGATTCTAGTTGATAATAAGGGGTTATTTAGTTCTGTTACTGATGAGTTCTTCAAGGAAAATTATGAATTAGTTGAATAAGTGAGGTGATCAAGTTGGAAAAAGATATTAGGCAAGTAGTCGCAAAAAATGTCACATATTTATTAGCAATTAAGAATATGTCGGTTAATCAACTTGTTGAATCATCTGGGGTAAGCTGGCAGTCAATACAAAACATGATGAAAATGAAAACAAAAAACGGGATCACAATTGTTAGCCTGCAGAAAATTGCAGTGGCTTTGGAAATCAATCCGGGTGATCTGGTTGATGATTGGCAATGAATAATTCTCCAACAGCTTTAAACAAACACGGGCGAAAAGTACTAATTGACGGTTATAAATTTGATTCTCAAAAAGAAGCTAACTTTTATGTTCGGTTTGTTAAAGACAGTGGTGCCGAATTTGAAGTTCATCCAAAATTTGAAATCATGAAATCATTTATGACAAACTGCGGCAAGAAAATAGCACACATGGTCTACACACCGGATATTGTTATTTACGATTCTGCTGGTCAAATGTTGCATGTGTTTGATATCAAAAACGGATTTACACCGTATGCAATTGATTCAGCAGCAAAGCTAAGGTTTAAATTGTTTACTAAGCAATACGGACGATTTGTCGAAATAGTAGTTGTCAGAACTCATGATTTTAAAACTAGCGCCTATTTATTCGAATCGTTAAAAAATATCCATGTTCACAAATCAATTAATTATTAAAGGGGTGAGTTTATGACACCAGAGCAAATTATTTTTAGAAAGTATCTAGAAAAGATATTTATGAACGAAAATGAAAATATCATCAAAACAATTGTTTATTGTAATCACAATCAAGAAAAGATGCATCGCGAAGAACGGCGTGCTTACAAGTCGTTAACCGATCGCGAAATCAATCAGGTAGTAAACGAAATCACTTTACCATTTTAATTAAAGGAGAGATTTATGATGACAGAGATTAAAGATAATAGCATTATTGTTCCAGCCGTTTTGGCTGACGTGCACCCAACGAATAAGGGAATCACTAAGCTTAGCTTTGAAATTGATACGCCAATTTTAGGGCCAAATATTGTGGCTTTAGCAGCACAAATAAATAGTATGGTTGGTTTAACAATTACGCCAAAACAAACCGAATTAGATACTGATAAAAAAGAAGATGCTAACCCTAATCAGACTGAGTTAATTAAGGATGGCAAACAGTGAAAAAGAAAAGACTGCGATCTGAAATCATAAGTTTATCGAATCAATCTGCTTATAGAGCCTTTGCTTTGATCTATTTAAAAAATATTACAAATAAGCTATTAATTCACGAAGTCGATTCATATCGAATTAATCAGCTTAATCTGATGATTAGAATTGTTAATGCTGGTCTTGAAAAATAAAAAAAGCCACGTTCCTTATAAAAGAACGTGGCGATCGCACTTGTGTAAATTAATCCGATAACTTAATTATACCACAAGGGGCGGTTGCAGTGATATTGGATAATTTAGACAGAGACGCGACGTGTGCTCGGGCGAAGAAGTTATTACGGAGTTATCATAGTCTGAGAAGAATCGCAGGTCGCAAGCTGACAGTGCTACAGTCGCCCAAAATGGACGGTATGCCGCGAAGCCAGTCAGTCGATAATAATAACGAGCATCGTATTCAAGAACGTCTGATAGCAGCAGAGGAAGTACCAGCGATACAGCGAGCAGTAGCGTCCTTAAACAAGGATAGTCAGACCATTATTAATGGACAGTATATTCACGGCTCATTATCGAACGTTGAGATGGCACAGCAACTAGGATTCATTAGCGATGATAGCGGCTATTATCGCCAGAAGAAAGATGCACTCGTTGCCTTTGCTGAGGCGTTTGAATATGAAGAACTGTTAGTTTTTTGACAGTTATTTGAGAGTAATCTGGTAGTTTTCTGGGAGTAAATCGAAAGTTTCTTGACAGTAATCTGGCAGTAACTTGAAAGTAATTGATCGTTATATAGCGTTATTCTATTAGTGTTGAGTGATGACGAGAGGATATGGATTAAGCCACTACATAAAGCCATGAACCACATTATCACTCACTATGCGGCCTGTCACGATACAGGATGGCTATTGGTAGGTTCGACTCCTACTAATAGCATTGGCCTTTGGGTCAACAGATTCCTCCTTTAATAGTAATGTTCTTACCCTAATTGGCGTCCAGAGATGGGCGCTTATTTATATGGAGATGTTAACGTGGCGAGAGTTAGACGATGTAGGCTGCCAGGCTGTCACGCCATGGTTGAACTGCCAGACCATTACTGCAAGCAGCACCATGAGCATGAGGCCGAGTACTTAGCAAGCAGACAGCGATGGGCTAGATCACATGCTAAGCAGTACTCTCACAAGTACAACACAGTCACACGCAATCGTAGCGATGATAAGCAACAGCAGTACAACTTCTATCGGACGCGACAGTGGTCACACCTTAGACAGCAAGTGTTAGACCGAGACCACTACTTATGTCAGTACTGTAAGCAGCAAGGCAGACTGACACCTGCCAAGACGGTTGATCACATCGTTCCCATTGAGTTCGATGACAGACTAAAAGCAAGTGTTGATAACTTAGCCGTGATCTGTGGTGCTTGCCATCGGATCAAGACAGACTGGGAAAAATCCTACTATGGCACCGGTCAAGGCAACGAGTTAAAACAAGTTCCAGAAGTAAATGATATAGAAAAAATGACATGCTTTAAATGCTAATATAAGCGTTTCTAAGCGTGTCTATTTTTATTAGTACGATTATCCAATAACAGATATAAAATTCAATGGCCCCCCTTTAAAATGATTTCAGCAGAGCGCACACATTACCCGCGTCTTATGGCGGATGCCATTTTTAAACAATTTTAACCAATGGGGGTCAATCGGGTAGAAGGAGATGACAATGTTTTGAAAAAACGTGATAAAGATATCAATCATGGTAAATTGTCATTGACTCCGCCTGACTATTTAGGCCGTCAAGCAAAAGTGACATGGCGTAAGATTGTCCCTTTTTTAGAGCAGCAAAGTAATGTTAAGCGTCCGGACAGCGGATTGGTTGAAATGTATGCAACTCAGTATGAGATTTACCGAAACTCATATAAGCACATACAAGAAAATGGTGAAGTGCAACCAATTTATAAAACCGTGCAAAATGCGGCTGGTGAAAAGATTGGAACTGATTTTATTGGTTATAAGCGTAATCCAATGACTTCGATTTATGATTCTGCGATTAAAAGTCTAGCTAAGATCGGATCTGAGTTGGGATTATCGCCAAAAAGCAGAGCCGAACTAATGGCAATTATTCCGGAAAAGAAACCTGATAAAACAGCCGAGGCACAAATGAAGGAGTTCTTTAGTAATGAAAATTGATTTAACTCAAACACATGATGTGCTAGGCGCTTATCGGGCAATTGATTTTTCTACAACTCGTGAACAATATCAGGATATAGGAACCAAATATGCTTTTGATGTTTTAGACGAAAAAGTGGTTACCGGTTATTTTATAAAGCTAGCAGCTTTTCGCCACTTACGTGATCTGCAGCGGCAGGGTAGCCCTGATTTTCCGTATTCTTATAGCGTGCCCGATGCAAATAAGATTTTTAAGTTTGCCAAAATTTGTCCTGATGTTGACACGGGAAAGCCAAGTAAATTAATGCCATGGGAAAATTTTGTCTTAGCTCAATTATTTGGTTGGCGCAATAATTTAGGCGGCAAGCGTTTCGCCCGTGCCATTGTTTCAGTTGCCCGTGCGCAAGGCAAAACATATTTAATGGCAATTGTTACCGTTTATAGTTACTTAATTGAATCGATGGGATTATCTAACCAGGACTATTTAGTGGCATCTATTAACTTTAAACAGACTAGTAAATTATTAGGCTACGTCAAATCTATGTTGCGCAAGATTCTGGATATTGAGCCATTTAAATCATATGCGGAGCAGAATGGATTAAATCCTAGATTGCTGAGCTCGCAAAGTGACCAAATTATTATGACTAAATCCAATAATGTTTTACGGGCAATTAGTCATGAATCCGGGCAATATGATAGTTTCCATTTTAAAACCGCTGTCTTTGACGAGATTGGTGAACTGAAAACACGGCAGAAAATATCTAAGATTATCTCTGGTCAAGTTGATGTTGATAATCATCAATTTATTCAAATTTCAACTGCTTATCCAGATCCATCGGTGCCATTCAACGATGATGAAAAAATGATGCAGCAAACCATGGAACAGGATTTTGATCGTAAGGCTGATGATTATTTATGTTTGATCTGGTGTCAAGATTCGCTTGACGAAACCTATAAACCGGAAACTTGGATAAAATCTAATCCGCTGCTAGGACTGAAAAATAAGTCTAGTCAATTGCTTGCAGGCTTAACTGGCAAACGAGATAGTGATAGTATGACCGGCGAGCTTGCTGACTTTCAGAACAAAAACCTAAATCTCTGGCTGCAAGAAGCCACTAACTCATACTTAAAACTTGCTGATATTGAGCGAGCTATTGTGCCAGACTTTGAAATTGAAAACCGACAAGTCTATATCGGTTACGATTACTCCATGTTTTCCGACAATACTGCGATCGGCTTTGCTTTTCCGTATAGCGATCCGATCACAGGTAAGCGAATGTGGCATTTACGGCAGCACTCATTTATTCCGTGGCAAAAGGCAGGTTCAATTGACGCTAAGGAAAAACAAGATGGCATTAATTATCGGGAGCTAGCGGCTAAAGGATTTTGCACGATTACTAGTCATCCGCAAGGCTTAATCAATGATGATCAAGTTTATCAGTGGCTGTTAAATTTTGTTGAGGATCACAGCTTGGACGTTTTATTTTTTGGCTATGATTCGTGGGGCGCGACTAATGTGACCAAACAGCTTGAATTAAATGTCCAGTGGCCAATTGAAGATATTCGGCAGCGCACCAGTGAGCTGAAAGACCCGACAAAATTCTTACAATCGGCTTTTGTCGAAAGCTCAATCAGCCGGCTAGACGATCGAATTATGGAAAAGGCCTTAATCAATGCACAAATTTATGAAGATAAGATCGGAATTCAAGTTGATAAAGCAGCGGCTACTTTAAAAATTGATGTGGTGGACGCCTTGATTGATGCGCTTTACCAAGGGATGTACCATTTTGAAGATTTTTCCGATGTCAATAATCCGGCCAAGCAAGTTGAACGAATGAGCGATAAGGAAGTACTGGATTGGTTCAACAATCCAGATTCAGGTTTGCTTAATGAAAGCGGTGATGACTCTGATTGGTAAGAAAAAATTAAATCGTTTGGGGCAAGGGATTATCAAGTATATTGATGGTCTTTTTTATTTTGCCGCAATTGTTTTACTAGATGTCACTGTATACTTTGCAAGCTGGTTCTGGGGCGGAATTGTTACTGCTATTTCGCTGGTTGTTCTAGGTGTATTAACTGAAATTATTTATTTCAACAAGGGAGGTGGTAGTTAATGCCGCTATTTAATCCACATAATTTTAAGAACTCTTTATCGGTTGGTGGTCAGGATATTGCTTTTAGCGATCCTGAAATTGCCAACTATTTAAATCCAAGTGGTGAAAATTATTACGTTTCGGCAACTAAGGCACTGCATAATTCTGATTTATATAGTGTGATTTCAACAATTAGTGGTGACTTAGCGAGCTCGAAATTAGTGGCCGATAAGCCGCAGATTCAGTCATTTCTTGATAATCCAAGTGCAACAACCAATGGTCACGCTTTTTGGCAGGCAATGTTTAGCCAGTTATTAATAGCCGGTGAATCATTTGCTTATATTTGGCGTAACCGCAATGGGATGATTGCTCGCTTAGAGTATTTGCGCCCATCGCAAGTTAGTACTTTTTTACAAGATGACGGCAACGGCCTTGTTTACACCATTACTTTTGACGAGCCGGATGAAGGCGTATTGGAATATGAACCGCAGTCAAATGTCTTACATTTCAGATTGATGAGTAATTCCGGTGGCATGGTTGGCATTAGTCCATTAAATGCTTTACACAGTGAATTGGAAATCAAGAAGCAGTCTAATCATTTAACTTTATCTGCTTTAGCAAAGTCGATCTTGGCGCCCGGTGTTTTGAAAGAAACAAAAGGCGGATTACTTGATGCCAAAATGAAGGCCGCTAGATCACGGCAATTTATGCAACAGGTTAATCACTCAAAAGGTGGCCCAATAGTCATTGATGATTTGGAAGAATGGACACCGCTAGAAATTAAGAATGACATTGCTGGGCTGTTATCACAGACCGATTGGACCTCTAAACAGATTGCCAAAGTTTACGGTATTCCTGATTCTTATTTAAATGGACAAGGGGATCAACAGTCTTCACTTCCAATGATTCAAGGAATGTACTCGAATGCTTTAAATCGCTATGCACAAGCTATCTTAGCGGAGCTAAATGATAAATTTACGACTCATATCAGTATTAATTTGCGGCCTGCAATTGACGCTAATGGTGACACTTACGCGGATAAAGTTAGCGATCTTAAAAAGGCAAATGTTATCGATGCTAATCAGGCGCTTTGGTTGCTTAAAGATACAGGCTACTTTAGTGAAGAAATACCCGACCCTAAGCCGGTTCCGGTTCCGACCGTTATTCAAATAGCGAAGGGAGGTGAGAAAGATGAATCAGAAGATAGTGATCCCGATCAAAAGTAACATTATTGATAATGATACGGCCTCATTTTATGATTTTTTCGGCATGGATAATTACGTAAGCCCGGAAAAGGTTGCTAACCAATTAGCAACCGCCGAATCAAGTGACACCGTAGAATTACAGATTGCTTCTAATGGTGGCGATGTTTTTGCCGCATCGGAAATTTACACGTTATTAAAATCTTGTCAGGCTAAAGTGACTGCTACTATTCAGGGTCTAGCTGCTAGTGCTGCTTCTGTAATTGCGGTTGCTGCTGATACCGTTCAAATCTCACCTACTGCGCAAATTATGATTCATAAGGCTTGGTCAGGAATGGATGGCGGGAATAGCGATGCTCTAGCTCACGAATCACAGGTGCTTGATGGCATTGATCAATCAATTGCCAATGCTTATGAAGCCAAAACAGGTTTAGATAATGGTAAGCTGCTCAATTTAATGTCTAACGAAACTTGGTTAGGCGCCAAAGACGCGGTTAAATTAGGATTTGCTGATTCAATCATGACTTTTAAAAATGATGATAATGAACCAGCTGAGGATAAACAGCCATTACAAGCATTTGCCAGTGTTGGCTCTGTAGTCCCAAAAACAGCTGTAGCCAAATGGCAAGGATTAATGGCTAAGGCAAAAGTAAATGATGCAGCTACTCCAGTTAATAAAAATGAAATTGTAAATGATATTAGTCAGCAAAACGATGATTTAAAAAATCGTAAGCTGGCTATTTTATTTGGAAAAGAGGAGAAAGATTAATGTTAAAACAAACAAATGATGTAAATACAATTAATGATGCTTGGATCGCCAAAGGGCAATCAGTATCCGATTTAAATGCTAAATTAAATGCTGCCGTTTTAGACGATAATTTCAAAGAGGACGACTATAAGGATTTAAAAACAAAGCGTGATAATGCGGCTGCTCAGCGTGATGCCTTAAAGGATCAATTAGAAAATGCTCGGGCAGCACAAGTGGCTTCCATGGTTGACAACGATAAAGAAAAATTATCAAAAGATGAATTAAGCACCAAGGATAAATTTGTTAGTGATTTTAAAGCCATGGTTAATGGTGATCCTAAAATTATGAATTTAGTCACATCATCGACTGATGCTGATGGCAACCAAATTGGTCTTACAATTCCACAGGATATTCAAACCGCTATTAATACTTTAGTGCGTCAATATGACGCTTTGGAACAATACGTTAATCGTGAAGCAACGACAATGCCAACTGGTTCACGTGTTTGGGAAAAATGGACTGATGTTACGCCACTTGCCGATTTAGATGACGAAACTGCCACCATTGGTGATAATGATGATCCTAAATTAACTACGATTAAGTACTTAATTCACCGTTACGCTGGCATTACGACAATTACTAACACATTGCTTAAAGATACGGCTGATAATATTTTAACTTGGTTATCCCAATGGATCGCTAAAAAAGTTGTTGTTACCCGTAATTTGGCAATCTTAAAAGTCTTTAATACGGCTAAAAAGGTTCCATTAGCTAAGTTTGACGATATTAAAGATTTGGAATTGACAACTCTTGATCCAGCGTTGCTGACAACTTCCGAATTTATCACTAACCAAAGTGGTTTAGGCTCTTTAGCGAAAGTTAAGAACGCTATGGGCGGTTATATGCTCCAACGGGATGTGACTTTGCCAGATCAGTGGACTATTGGCGGAAAGGTTATTCATGTAGTTTCGGATCGCTGGTTACCAGATGTTAATACTGGTACTGCTGATGCGCCCGCTAACGCACACCCACTTTATTTTGGAGATGGCAAACAATTTGCGACGTTATTCGATCGCGAACAAATGTCATTGCTAACAACCAATATTGGCGGTGGCGCATTTGAAAATGACAGTACCAAGATCCGTGTCATTGATCGCTTCGATGTCGAAGCAACAGATACTGAATCAATGGTTATGGGAACATTTACAACTATCGCGGACCAACCAGGAAATTTGCAAGCAGCGTCAAAATAACAGCGCCATCTGGAAGTGACGATGGTTTTGATCCAACTGGTGACGTGAAGCCGACTGATACAAATACAGTAGCTGAAATCACTGCTTGGCTAGATGCTCATAGTATTGATCACACTGGCAAGACCGCTAAGGCCGACTTATTGGCATTGGTTACAGCAAATAATGCTACTAGTTCCGCCGCAAGTGCTGCAACTAGTTCAGCGGCTGATTCAAGTGCTGCCAGTTCTTCTGCTAAATAGGGTGGTGATTAAATGGCAACAGATGAAACAACTTCGGCTGCTAATTTAGAAACGCTGAAATTATCATTACGAATTGATGGAACAGCAGACGATGGTCTGTTGAATGGTTACTTGGCAGCGGCAAAGAGTTTCGTTGAATCTGGGATTGGCAGTGGAGCAGACGTAAGCGATTTTTACAGTCAGACTAATGTTGTTGATTTATTTAACACGGCAGTTTTGGCGTTGGCATCAACTTATTACACTTATCGCACATCATTATCAGCAATTGCTGCTATTCCCGTTGATTTAACGGTCAATTCTATCATTGGCCAGTTAAGAGGATTATATGCGGAGCAAAGTGAGGTGACGGACGATGGCGAAAGCAATTAATCCATCGCGAATGTATTTACGGTTGGATTTTGGCAGTGAAGCAGATACTGACAAAATTAATCCTAATACTGGTGAATCAATTAAAGGCTTTGTCCCACAATTTACACTGTGGGCAGGGCAATGGTCATTGTCATTAGAGCAGTCGCTTAGTTTAGCTGGGTTGGAAGC
This sequence comes from Loigolactobacillus backii, assembly GCF_001663675.1. Taxonomy (NCBI): domain Bacteria; kingdom Bacillati; phylum Bacillota; class Bacilli; order Lactobacillales; family Lactobacillaceae; genus Loigolactobacillus; species Loigolactobacillus backii. The sequence goes on along the minus strand of NZ_CP014873.1, from coordinate 2,560,112 downwards.
TAAAGACGTGGCTGTATTTTTTATCCGTCACAATGAACTGGTTGAAGATGGAATGCTTTTACGAAAGGACGGTAAGCAGATTTATCAAGTTGACAATATCAATTTTGATGATGGCCTACCGCCAGACGGATTCGATTTAATAACATGTCATAAATGGGGTGTTAATCATGGCTAATGGTGTTGGAAACGAAGAATCATTTGATATGGTTTTGGATAATCTGGCTAGAGGTATTGGTGTTGCTGAAAAATTGGCTGCCAATAACGCTGGCGCAGAAGTATTTATTCAAACGATGAAACCTAAAATACCTGAAAGTAGCCATTTACGAAAAGGCGAAAAAAGGCATTTGCGTGATTCGTTAGTTAAAGATGAAAAGCCTAATGGAGCAGTCGTTGTTGGCTTTACTGCTGAAAAAAATAAAGGTTATATTGGCCGTTTTCAAAATGACGGCTGGACGCCTAAGGATAAAACTGGCAAGACATACGCTCCAGTAGCTGGATCACATTTTTGGGAAGCAACTCAGCGTGAAGCCAAAGGTAAAGTCCAAGTGGCTGTTGCTGAGGTTGTTAAGCGAGAAATGGACAGAAAGGTGCGTGGTGGTTAATGACGCCAGCGTCCTATGTCAGAAGTATTTTGGTTAATAAAATTTCACAATTACCTAATTTAAGCGCGGAACATATCCACGCTTTTTTTGTTGGAAATGATTTAACGAATACTGACCCGATTTTAGTGATTACGGAGTTGCCTGATTATAGCCAAGATTACGGCAATAGCAGACCAGTCAGCGTTAAAAAGCAAGTCCAAATCGAATTTTATTACCCGAAAGATTATCAGGAAGATATGAGTGCAATCGAACAAGCAGTAAAAGACCTGCTATTAGCAAATGATCTGTATTGCAACAGTGATGCCGGCCATGTTCTTACACCTGATACACAAAATATTGAAAATACACTGAAGTTTATTTACACAAAGGAGGAAATTTAAATGGCAAATATTGGTTTAAAAATGCTATACACCGGCGTAAAAGACGCCGACGGATCAACTATTATTGACGCTGAAAAAGGTTTAAATATTACTGGCGTCTATTTAATTGATACAAATAAAAAGAACGGAAATTTAGGTACTAAAACCGCTAATATCACTGGTTTGGCTGGTACGCCAACAAAGATTTCCGGTAATAATGAAGTCGTTGATGTTTCCAATCCGCCTTCTGCGCCCTCTGTTGCGATTGATTCAAACCTGATTAATTACGCGGTTAAACAAAAGATCTTAGGTCGAATTTCTGATGGCAAAGGCGGTTATTCAGATAGTGATCAGACGGTTGAATGTGGCCTGATTATTGAATCACAATCGCCAATTACGTATGGGTCAATTTACTATGCCTTTGGTCGTGGCATTTACAATGAGGCCGGCCAAAATATCGGAACTAATACCGATACAGCTGAAACTCGTGATGATGATAATTTAACATTCACGTCTATTAATTACGCGCCATTTAATGGCAAGCCTTACAAGGTTTTTTTCGAAGATGATCCTTTGTTTGATAAACAAGCAATGTTCGAAGAAGTTTTCCCTGGTCAAACCTATATTACTAAAAATGCAGGCACAACTGGCCCAAAAGCGTAGCGCCATCTAGTCAAAGTGGCGCAAGTTCTGCTGTGGCATCATCTACCGCTCCAGTAACAGCAAGTTCTGCTAGCTCGGCCGCAAGTGGTCAAGCTTAATTAGGTATTTTAGTCGCCAAATAAATTCACAGTACTTAACGGGGCGGCTAAACGAAAGGATGATTTTTAAATGGCAAAATATGTTGAATTCGATGGCAGTGTTATTGGCATTGAAAATAAGAATTTTAAAATTATTGATTCATCAAAAAATGTAAAAAAAGCGGCTCAGCATTATCAGAGCCTGATTAAACGCTTTGACACCGAGGATGAAGACAGTATTAAGCAATTGGTTGGCAACTCGCCAATGTTAACCGAGGAAATTGCTAACACAATTGCTGATATCGCTGATTTGTCTGCAAAAGAAAAGGCTGGCTTACAGGACCAATCTTTTAGCGATCAATACAACATTTTTAATGATTTTTTGATCAAGTTTTTGGGAATTCAAATGCCATCTTTAGATGACGACAGTGACGAAGATGAAGACGATTCTGAGGTAGAAACAGACCCAAAATCGCCAGACGAAAATTAGCTTGGCAATTGGGAAATTTTATTCAGGATATTGACTATATGGCGCAACAATTTTTAGAACAAGGAATTCTGCCGCAACAGTTTTATGACAGTAGCTATAGTGACATGCAGGACGCTTTGAGCGCTAAGTCACGCAAAGATCGCATTCAAGACCCATTCGAGCTTGCTAGACGAATCGGGGCTATTTAAGGGAGGTAAATCACAGTGGAAAAAATACAGGGTTACCAATTTGCCGTTAATATGGACGACGGTGGCATGACTCGATCGTTAAGAACACTTCGTGACGAAGCCAAGCTTTTAAAGTCTGCGATGCAGTCCAACTTTACTGAGATTAAGTCTGGTGAAGGTGTCATGGCGGCTTACGGTCAAAAGGTTACGGACGCTGGCAGAGCAATTGATGCTCAGCAATTAGTTATTCAAAAGTTGAAAGAAAAGCAAGAAGGCCTTGATCAATCGACTGAAAAAGGTCGGCAATCATATATTAAATATGAGAACCAGATTGAATCAGCCAAACGATCTATTTCAAACTTACAAGGCCAACAAGAACGGGCAACTAGGTCAGAAGATTTACAGCGTTCCGGCGTGCTCAGACTTAAGGATGCTATCGAGCAGCAAACTCGAATAACTAAAAGTGACGTTACTGCTTTAGAAGCTCAAGGACGAACTTTTGAAGCCCAAAAGACTAAATTATCCGGCCTAGTTAATGTTCATGAGCGTATGAAGACACAGCTTGAAGCCGAAAAGCGGCAAATGACAGAACTATCTAGTAAATACGGTTCTGCCTCAAGTGATGCGCAAAAACAAGGCGTTCGAATTTCCGAATTAACTTCGAAATATAAAGTTAATGAAGCCGAAATTAAAAAGGTTAACAGTTCAGTTGGCAGCATGTCTACGGCCGGGGCTAGGGCCCGTGATAACGTTTCGCTGGCCAGTACCAAGATTAAATCTGGTCTTAGCAGTATTAAAGGCGCGGCAGTGGTTGCATCTGGTGGTATTGCCCTAGTTGGTGCCGCTGCAATTTCAGGTGCCAAAAAGGCATCCACACTGCAAAACGTTTATAAGCAAGTAGCCAATAATGCGGTTGTAGGCGGTGAAAAAGCAGCTGAAGCTACTAAAAATGTTTCGCAAATGCAGGCTGACGGTGAAAAGTATTCAATCAAGTATGGCAAGTCTCAAAAGGATATCGCTGATCAATATTTAGTGCTTGTAAAGCGTGGCTATACATCGAAAGAAGCGCTTAGCGCTATGAAATCAGAGCTGCAGGCATCTGTTGCGTCTGGCGATGATTTTAGTGATGTTGTTGGGGTTGCCGCGTCAACGATAGAAGCATTTGGTATGCGGTCTAAAGATGCGGCCACAATGACTAAAAACACCAGTAAAACTGTTAATGAATTAGCCTATACTGCAGATGCAACATCTGCAAGTTTTAAAGGTATGGGTGAAGGCATGACTTATGTTGGCTCAACAGCACATGTTGCTGGTGTAGGCCTAAGCGAAACATCAGCATCATTGGGCATTTTGAGTAATAACAATGTTGAAGCCGAAAAGGGCGGCACGGGCCTGCGAAAAGTTTTGAATAGTTTAGTTAGCCCAACGGCAACCGGTACAGCCGCCTTGAAAAAAATGGGATTGACTGTTGATGATTTTAAAACAAAGTCAGGCAAGCTAAAGAGCCTACCAACTATTTTTAAAACAATTAGTAGCAGTATGGATGGTATGAGTAAAACCAAAAAGCTAGATTTAATGCATAGCTTATTTGGTACTACTGGACAGACGGCAGGCCTAATTTTAGCGAATAATGCTAAGAAATTAGGAGACCTAACTGACAAAGTAAAAGATGCAGGCGATAAGGGAACATATGTTGCTAAATTAGCCGAAAAAAATAGTGACACTGCGCAGATGTCAGAACAACGTTTTAAACAAGCGTGGTCGGATTTAACTATTATGTTTGGCTCAAAACTTTTACCGTATATGACGGATGCTGCTAACAGATTATCAAAACTATTTTCCGAAAAGAATTTTAGAAATGATGTGGAAAAAGCTGCCACCGAAACTGGCAAAGTTGCTGGTGGAATTGAAAAGGTCGGTGTATTTGCGGTTGAACATTATAAGGCCGTAGAAAATATCGGTAAAGCAATGGCTGCAATTTGGGCTGTTAATAAAGTAGCAAAATTTGTAAGAAGCCTAGAATCATTAGGCGTAATTCAGTCTGCCGAAAGTAAAAAAATTGCGGCAGAAACTAAGCTAGTTGAAACTCAGACGGCCGCCTATGAAGCCAACGCTAAGGCCAAAGAGGGTGCCGATTCTATTGGCACGACTGGCGGTGGTGAAGTTAGCAAAACTGCTACTAGTGCTACTCCAAGTGCATTAACTGGTGATGCTGAAAAAGCAGTTGCTAAAAGTGGCAGTAAATGGAATTTATTAGGTGCAGGCTTAGGTTCAAGACTAATAAATGGTGCTGGCTTAGCGATTACTGCTTGGGATGCAGGTTCATCAATTGCTAAGGCTGTTGGTTCAGGTAAGGCCAAAGATAAATATAAGGCAACCGGTAAAACAGCAGGTGCTGTCATTGGCGGTGCTATTGGTGCCATTGGTGGCCCGACTGGTGTCATGATTGGCGCAGGAATTGGTGAACAATTAGGCGGAACTAAAACTGCGCAGTCAATTGCCAAAAAGTTCTCTAAATCATTATCCGGTGCTATGGGCAAGACTAAAATTAAAGCACCAAAAATCAGTATGAAGTCGGCCTATGACAAGCTTAATTCAGAAGCAAAAAAGTACTACTCAAATAAGCAGAAACAGGATGAGGCCGATCTTAAATTACTCTATAAAAATGGTGATTTAACAAAGGCGGAATATAAGAAACGATTAGCAGCGGCCAAACAAGAAGGCAGTCAGTCTTCTAAATTTGAAAAAATGTCACAGTCGGATCGAAATGCCGTTACTAAATATTATTCTCAAGCTCGATCTCAGTTAGAAACAAAATGGAATAAAAAAATAGCCTCTGATAAATCAAAGACTAATGCTCAAACACTTAGAGACGTTAAAAAATACGGTCAAAATTCTAAACAGGTGCAAAAAGATCAATCGAAACAGACCGCCGTTATTAAACAAGACGAAAACAAAAAGTCTAAGGCACTTGATAATCAGAAGCTTAAATTTGCTTCTCAAGAAACAGTAAAAGAAGCAAAATTGCACACCACTTTAAATGGTAAAATTCAATTGGCTTCGAATAAAGAAACAAGTATCATGAAAAAGCTGACTGCTGATAAAGGAAAATTAAGTAATAAACAATTACAAAATGCTCTTAATTCGGCCCAGAAGCAGTACACAAACACTGTTAAATACGCTAACCAAGAATATAAGCAAAAAACAGCCGTTGCAATTAAAACTGCAAATTCTGTGCGCAAGGCCGCGGATAACCAAGCTAATGAATCAATTAGTGCAGCAAAGAAACAGTATAGAGTTACAGTTTCAGCTGCAAATAGCCAATATAAGGGCAATAGTAAATGGGCCGAAACTCAGCGTGCTAATGTTAAAAAGAAGGCCGAACAACAGCGTGATGCCGCCGTTTCCGCTGCCTTAGATCAAAAAAATAAAGTAATTAATCATGCGGATAAACAGGCTAGCAGTACAACAGATAAGGCCAAAACTCAGCATGACAAAGTAATAAATGATGCTAAAGATCAGCGCGATCAAGTAAAAAGTGCAGCATCTAGCCAGTCTAAGGGCGTTATTGATCACGCCACAAATCAGGCCAACAGCTCAATGGAAGCAAATAAGAAGCAGGGCGAAGGTACTCATTCAATTTGGAAAGCCGTTGCAAGTTTCTTTAATAAATTGACTAAGCCGTTTGGCGTTAAGTCAGTTGATGCTGGTGCTTCTAGTTTTGCCTATACGCGAGCAACCAGTGGTGCTTATGCCACAGGTGGTGGAATCACAAAAGCCTCTAAGGCTCTAGTTGGTGAAGCCGGTGCAGAACTTAAATACCGGCCGTATTCAGGAAAAGTTGATTTAATCGGTGCACAAGGCCCAGAGTTTATAAATGTGCAACCGGGTGATCAGATTCTTAATGCCCAAGACACACGAAAAGTAATGGCTGGGAATTACGGTAAGGCTTTGCCAGGATACGCTAAAGGGTCAACCGATATTGCTTCATTCCTCAAAAAAGTTAAAAGCGGTGCTTCTGATGTTTTTGGTGACGTATCAGATGCCGCTAGTGACGCTTTAAGTAAAATAACTAATCCGCTAAAAACATTGAAAGATTTAGCAGCCAAAACGTTTAATATTAACAGTGTTTCTGGCGTTGGCAGTATGCAGCGAGGTGCGTCCAAAGGAATGGTTGATAAATCATTAACCGGAATTGCGGACGCTATTTCCAAGCTAGTAAAATCTGCTGGAGATTTTGGATCGGCTAACAATCCGAGCGGATCAGGTGCAAAACGTTGGACTGCGACAATTAAAAAGGCTGCTGCAAAAATGAACGTTAAGCTAACAGCGGCGGGATTGAATGCAATTTTACGAAGAATTACGCAAGAGTCTAATGGTAACGCAACCGCGTCTAATAATTGGGACTCAAATGCAAAGGCCGGCACACCATCTAAAGGATTATTACAGTATATTCAGCCAACTTTAAGTAGCTGGGTTCCAAAAGGTGTTAAAGCAGTTTTAAAAAGCGGTTATACTCAGCTCTTAGCGATGTTTAATGATTCTAACTGGCTGGCAGATATAAGCGTATCTGGAGGCTGGGGTCCAACTGGTCATAAGCGGATGGCAAATGGTGGAATTGTTGGACAACACCAAATGGTTGAAATGGCCGAGGGCAACATACCAGAAGCTGTTATACCATTTGATATGTCAAAACGTTCCAGAGCCTATCAAGTTATGCAGCAATCGCTTGATTACTTCAAAACGCAAGATGGAACCAGTACCACTAATTCGATGACTAATAATAGTAATAAACAGCTAGAGGCCGTCCTTAATGGATTAACAACACTTAACAATTCATTATCACAATTATTGGGAATTAATGTTGCTCAAGTCAAAGCAATTCAACAGTCGTCTTTTGATAAAACACAGCTTTATAAGCAACAAGCGCGTGATCAAGCTGCTAGGAATTTACAATCGCTTTAGGAGGTGTTGAAATTTGCTAGGTAAACCAAAATTATATGTAAAGTTAGGTAATGATCCGGAAGTTGAAGTTTCTAATGTGATTAACGGTTTACAGTTTTTAGGGGATTCAACGTCTCCTAATGTGCTTAATACTTATCGGCAAAACACTGGCGTTGACGGTCAAACGTTAATTGCCTCGAATTTTGATAAGAGTACAGTTAACGCTAATTTTTATCTGCGCTATAAATCGTATTACGATTTCATGTTGGCAAAGCATGAAGTTTATCGGCTATTCAGTAATCGCCGATCATTACGAATTAGGACAGATGCCGAACCAGCACTAGTTAAATATGTGGTGGCGACGCCATTTGCTATCACTCCAACGGAAGACTTTGCTAATGATAGCAAGTTTACAATTCCGTTTGATAACCCCAGTGGTTATAAATATTCATTAGCTCGAAGCGATGAAATTAGTACTGATAATGAGGCGGTGCAAATGGGAATGTATTTACCGACCAATAAGGATTTAAGTTATCATTTCACAGGCACAAGTTTTCAGGTGTTTAATCCAAGCGATATTGCCATACAGCCTTATGAACAGCGACATGATTTACGGATCACAATCAAGTTCTCCGGCAGTTCATTGACACTGACTAATACGACTAACGGCACAAGTTGGTCTTATAAAAATGCTGCGGCTAAGAGCGATGTTATTATCCTAGACGGGATTAATACAACGCTCAACGGCGCGGCAGCTAGTGTAAATACCGATTATGGCAACATTGCGCTAAATACAGGTTGGAACTCAATTTCGGTTACCGGCGCAACCGAAGTTGATATCACATTTAGTTTCCCATTTATTTACATTGGATAAAGTCCTTGTAAAGGGTCTGAATAGCGCCGATAAAGAGCCATTGAATTGCATTCTATTCAATAGTTTTCAGGTCCAGTGGGAACAAAACAGCACTTATCAAGTACAGTTTACGGCTTGGGATGATCGCAGCGAGGCTTATGAGATGCTAGACGTTGAAGCCAGCGTCTTTTTTGACGGTCAAGAATATATCGTTAAAACCAATGAGCCTGATATTGTTGGCGGAATTGAGACCAAACAGATCACGTGTATGCATGTTTATAACGAAGTGAGCCGAATTCGGCAACGGAACGTCAATACTGGCGACAAAACTTATAGTGTTACAGATGTGCTTGATTTTTATTTTAAGGGTAATACGTATGGTTTTACTTATCGGGTTTACGGTACTTTTGACAAACAAGTGATCACTGATTTAGGCAACAGCAGTGGCAAGGACTGCTTGAGTAAAATTCTAGAGACGTGGCCGGATGCGGTGATTTTTCCAGATAATAAAATTATTAAAGTGTATTCAGGCGAAGCGTTTAAGCAAAGCTTAGGCGGGCGTTTGGATTATCCAAATAATTCTAACGAAGTGAAGATTACGAATGATAGTCAGGCCTTGGTTAATCAAGTTAAGGCGTATGGCAAAGAAAAGGACACCGGAACTGATAATGGTGCGGCTAGCTATTATTTTAATCCAATCACGGTGTCTGATAACGATTCAATTAAAAAATGGGGGCTGCACATTGGTGACGATATTTCAGACGATCGTTTTACGAGTGCAACATCAATGGAAACATATGCTAAATCACAATTGCAGCCCAACCCTGCGCTAACAATTGAAGTAATTGCTAGCACAAACGTTAAACCAATTGCTGGTGAAGTGAGACGGCTTGAAATACGGCCTAAGTCATTTGTCACAAATGTTCAGGTTATGAGCTATACATGGTATCCGTTCGATCCAAGTCAAGGGACTGACATTATTTTGAATAATACAGAGCAAACAATTTTGGACTATCAGCGTAGTATGACAACGAAAATTAATCAGGCAGTTAGTAACGTTAAAAATAAGACAAGCGTATTTGCACCGAATATTTTGCTTGGCGAGAAAGTGGGTGAGGTCGGTGGCAATTGATATTATTCCGCTGCTTTACCCAAATCAGCAACAATTTTATCCAGAAGTAGCACCGGAAGCGGTTACGGGTCTAGACAGTCATCTATCGGACTGGGCGACTGCTAACGGCACACTAATCTATAACACGGTCAAAGATTTAATTGGCACAGTATCCGGCCATCCGGGTGCGGACGGCAAGTCTGCTTATGAGTTGGCTGTTGTTGATGGATTTAGCGGCACAGAAGCCGAATGGCTAGCAAGCCTTAAAGGGCCTGCCGGCAATGTTGGTCAGACGGGTAAAGATGGCACAAATGGGGCCGATGGCAAGCCTGGGGCAAACGGTCAAGATGGCAAGTCAGCCTATGAGATTGCTATAGCCCATGGCTACACAGGTACCGAGGCAGAATGGTTGGCAAGTCTTAAGGGTGCGGATGGCGCCCCTGGTAGTAGTGGCACGGACGCGGATTACAGCTTGGCAGTGGATAGTATCATGTCACTAGTCAAGGACGCGCTTAATCTACACATTGACACTAATACCGGCAATTTGATCAGTGATGACACAACGATTGATGAGAGCACGCTTGTGGGTGCCGTTGCCAACCGTGTGCTAAGCAACATCAAGCTGACAATCAAAGAGCCAGACTTATATGCAGATTTAGGAAGTGAAAGTTAATGAGTATTGATTTAGGACGTGTGATGTTGGTACCAAAGGGGGCATATGATGCGACCGTGGCCTACACACGGCTAGACATTGTTACTAACGGTGGTAGCTCGTATATGTGCCTTGTCAACAACACGGGGCAGCCAGTCACTAATGCAACCTATTGGCTACTACTAGCTAAGGCGGGCAGCGATGGCAAGCCTGGGGCCGACGGTACACCAGGTGTGGCCGGAAAGGATGGAGCGCCTGGTGTTGATGGCAAAGACGGCGAAAAGGGAGCTACTGGGGCGCCAGGACCTGGGGCAAAGGTAACTAAATACGCAGGGACTTTGGTCAATTGTAAAAGCACTGCCCGGTATTGCAATTTATATGTAATTGATCTAACCACCATCAAATTAGCGATGTTTCGAATGAATTTTACAACTAACAAGATTGCGGCTGGAACAGTGTTTGTCCAATTTCCGTCTGGTTCGATGGCTAAATTTGATGGCACCGGGTTTAACGCAAATGGCACTTTGGTCAGCGTTGATACTTCAGGATCCACGTTAAAGGTGCATTCAGAGACTGCTGACGGTGCATGGATTTACGGAACATATAGTACTTGCTTTAGTTAGGAGGTCAGAAATGAAAACAATATATCGAAACGATACTATCAACAAGGCCAGTGGCTTTGGCGTTTTTGAGGTTGATGAAAATTATGAATTACAGGCCGGAGAAACTTTTTCAAGTCCACCTATTGATGCCAAAACGCCACTAACTATCTTAGAAGATGGCACATGGCAATCGGCGACTGCTGATATGGCCAAACAAGTTACTGACGATTACATTTCGTCAGACGATTATGTAACTGTGCCGCCGACACCAGAACAGCAAACCATTACCGCCTTGGCTAAACAGAACGCTGATTTATCAGCGGAAAATGCCAATTTAAAGCAGCATGTAACTTCGATCGAGCAGACTTTAACAGCTATCGCAGTTGGGGGTGCTTAGAATCTTAAATCAGACAGTATTACATCGGCCATTAAGCGAAACAGTTGGCGCACATGCCTGGGATAACGATTGGTATCAATATAATTTATGTCATGATTATGTTGGCTATAAATTGATGCAAGATATTGGTCTGAAATACGTTAGAACAGGTATTATGCTTAAATCTGTCCAGACCGGGCCAAACGAGTACGATTTTAGTGGCATTGAAGGCTACTTGATCGGTTGTGAAAAGTACGGGTTACAGCCACTAGTATACTTTCAGGCCGGATCTCCAACGTGGCGTGGTGAGCTTTCTTACACTGATGCTTTAGCCGATGACTACGAAATCGCATTAGCTTGCATTAAGCACTTCGCACGCCGCGGCATTATCTGGGAAGCGTGCAATGAAGCCGGGTATCAGAATTTTTGGTTTGGTAAAAATAGCTATAAAGAATCGGGAGCTACGGTAACACTTGATAAGCAGACCATTAGCGATTGGGTAAACTTGAATCGCTTCATTGGGAAAATGGTTAAGAAACATGATCCTACTGGCCAGTTTGTCAACGGTGCCACTGCGACTGGTTTTAAAAACACGCATGATCACTATAATGCATGGGGCACCATGATGGACTATGCCGGTAGTCTAGGCGCGTTTGAAACGGGCGACCTTAATTCGCAGCATCCATATGCCGAATATTTGATGCCGGAAGTTTGGTTAAAGAATGTGAGTGATCCGCATTCACAGCTTTTGCAAATGCAAGGTTTGATGGAAAAATACCATAACTATTTACCACAAATTGTAACTGAACAGGGTTTTAAGACAGATATTTCCGGCACAAGTGGGCAAGCTAACTTAATTGCCAGGTCTATCCTTGTGCTGGACATGCTAAATGTGCCAATTGACATTATTTTTAATTTTGCCGCTGCGAAAAACTATGAAGGTTGGGCACTAGTTGATGGGCCAGACAACGACTTAGCAGAGCGGGCGTCTGCTAAAATGCTAGCGTCGCTGTTAAGCACGCTTAAAGGTACGACTCTAGCACATTTTGACACCAAAGATGACAGCTCTTATACCTTGTTTTACCAAGGGTTATCGGGCAAATATATCGTGTACTGGACGACTGCAACCGCACATAGCGATAGTTATAACGGGGTTACGCTTAATTTAACGGCCACACCACAAGTCATCAAGCTAAATGGCACCTGGCAATTTTATGATAATTACGACAACATCCAACAAGTCATTCATGATCTAAATGAGTGTGCATCTTTAACGCATGGCGCCTTGATTGATATAGTCAATCGCCTACATGATTGGGTTAAGCCTTACCGAGTACCAGACCTAACACCTATTTCCACAGGCAATTATAACCGGCAGGCTTACTATCAAATAGGTGTGCTGATACAAGAGCTTGAGTTTCAGTTTAATGGTGTTGTGGATTATCTAAATGCTGGCGGCGTGCACGGCAAGAAAACCTATATCCGGCCACAGCGTGTCAAACTGAACGTCCCAGAGGGCTTACAGTTTAGCCATGATTATATTGAGGTACTCAAAGGAAACAATCGCCGCCTGACAGATAGAATTGTAATTTTACAAAAAATATTAAAAGAAAATGGTCTGTTGCCTTAAAGCAAGAGGCTATTTATTTAGGAGGTAGAAAATGGTTACTCAAAGTTTAGAAACAGAATCGGATGTTCAGCTTCCGATTAAATTATCCATGGGTAAAGGTAGCCCAAAAATCATCCAACTGGATAATGTTTTTTCCAGCAAAATTGGTGATAATCAGTCAACGTTGCCGATTCAACTTCTCGAAACAGATATGTCGCCATATAACTTGTTTGGTTATTCAGTCAACATTCTTGGCAGTTTTGAAGATGGCACAAACCTTGAAGTCCAAGGGACTTCACGAATTAAAGATGTCGCAACTGGTCAGGTTGATTTAGTTTTTCCAGCAAATTGCTTTTCAAAAGTTGGCCGTTTTAATTTTCAGGTCCAAATTGATGATGGGGAAACTCAAATTAATAGCATGGATATGCAAATTATGGTTTATGAAAATCATTATTTGGCCGCTTTTAATACAACAATCTATCAGGACAGACTAGAAAAGCTTTGGTCCGATTTTAAAAAAAGTTCCGACGTTCAGGGTCTGGAAACATCCATTAAAACCGGGGCCGCTACAATCGAGACGGCAGTGGAAGCTAGTAAGGCATTGCAAGCAGTCATCGAGCAGGCCGATTTGCCGACAAAAGATGAATTGAACAAGAAATTTGATGACATCAATACCGTATTAAACGGCCTAGGATCTAAATATAGTGTGATTGCTACCGACAAAAAAATTTATGCAACACTACTAAACACATCCGATAAATCGTTATACTGCTGTCTGCACGTGCTTGATTTCGGGTCTATCAAACTAGGGGTATTCGCCATGAATTGCGTTGTTAATGAATCAGCCGCTGGGACTGCATTTGCTCAATTTCCAAAGGGAACATTTGAAAAACTGGACGGCACTGGTTTCTTAGCTAATGACGTACTTGCTGACATCGATAATAAAAACGATACGCTTAAAACTCATAGAACACTTAGTGTAGCAAGTTGGGCTTGCGGTAACTATGCGATTACATTTGACAATAAATAAGGGGGGATTTTAATTGACAAAACGCGTTTATCATACAGACCCAGGTAACACAGTTACTGGATTTTACATCACTGATGAAGCAGATGAATACGTATTGCAGATTGGTGAAACAGACGTAGCACCAACTGGCAATTTAAAAACGCCATTGACGCTTAGATCTGATGGTGCCTGGCTTGGAGCAACAGACGATGTCATTAAAGAAAACGAAGAAAAATATTTGGCTGCAAATCCAGATGCGGTAATTGTGCCAACAGCGGAACAACAGGCGTTAACGGCGTTGGCACAGCAGATTGCAGACAATGATAATAATACTCAAATTTATTTACATTAGCTAGCACAGTCAGTAACGGCGTTGGCAACAGGAACAACAAAAAATGGAGGTAATGCATAATGTTTATTACATTTAAATTTGCGTATCAGCTTTGGAACACCATGACAAAGGAAGACGTCGCGGCACAAGTCGCTAAATCAGCGATTACGGCTGACCAATATAAGACAATCGTTGGCGAGGAATATCAGGCACCAGTTGGCACTTCGACCGTAGCATCTGATTCTACTGCTGCCACTAGTGGCACAGCTAACGTAACGCCTACAGCTTAGGCGTTTTTATTTTGCATAAAAGGAAGAAGGCGGGTGAATGCAACTATTAAAAAAGCGACTCAGTAAGGAGTATTTTCATCTGGCCTACGGCGTATTTACGCTAATTGATGGTATTTATGTATTTTTCCATTTGAATTATTTAGACAATCCGCAGATCACACCACCGCCACTAACGCATTTCGAACGTCTTGGCGCTGATTTCGTTGACGACTGGTGGTTCGCAAGTTTGCTAGTTTTGGCAGGCTTTTTTCTATTGCTGGGAGTTTTCCTAGGCCAACGTAAATGGCGTGATATTGGGGTTGTGATCGCGGCACCACTTTACGGTGCGATGGCATTTGCTTTCGCATGGCGGGGGTTGCTTGATCAACGATTTAATTTAACTTGGGTGTCAATGAGCCTGGTGTTTGTCTTGCTTATTGGTACGGCGATGCGAGGTGATCGACGACATGACTGATTTGGTAACAAAAAACTTTATCGCTTTACTAGGTGCCATGGCCGGGTTGCTAAGTGCTGTTGGGGCAATTAGTCACGCCCACCGGAAAGATCGCTCTGACGTCAAACGCGAGCAAGATGAGATGCAGCAATTCGTGATTAGGACGGTACGAGATCAGTATAAAGACTTACAGGGGTCATTTAATAAATTGCAAAAACAAAAGGACCAAATGGAGTGCGAATTGAATCAGAAACTAGCCTTATTGACAAAAGAAAACAACCATCTCAAAAAGAGTAACGAATACTACAAGGCCGAAAATGCTCGTTTGGGCGCCGAAAACAAAAAGCTGAAAGCAAATGGATTAATTGGAGGATAAAAATTATGGATATTATTACTAATTTAAATTTAGCAACCGCCGCTGAGTTGGCAGTGATTGCCGCTGTATCAGGGCTGGCCACACAAGCACTCAAGAAAATCACCAATTTGCCTAGCTGGGTGTTGCCTTGGGCCAGTATTATTATTGGTGCCTTAGGCGGCCTAGTTGCGGTGGTTGTTACACGCGACACTAATTACGCTAGTGCTGCTTTAGCCGGAGCGTTAACTGGTGGTGCAACCAGTGGCCTATTTGACGGGGTTAGTGGGATTGCTACAACTGTAAAAACCAACAGCGACGCCAAACAGGCTGTGGCTGATAAAAATGATAATTTGAAAAAAGAGGTTGATCAACTTAAAAACTTGGTCAATATTTTACAATCTGGCAAGGCTACCGCTTCAAGTGCGGCTAGTTCAGCAGCTTCTACGGCTCCAGCTCCGGAAGCAACAGTAGACATCCCGCCCGTCAAGGAGGCAACCAGTAATGCAACACAAAATTAAAACAGGGGCAGTCGCATTAGCGGCTGCTTTTTTAATTGCTCCGATGGTTTTATCCAATGCTCCAGCACAAGCTGCTAAGGGACAACAAGGGGTAGATTGGTCTAAATATCAGGGCAATAACGGTGTCTTTGGATCGCCACAGGACAAGTTTAGTATTAGCCAGATTGGCGGTTACGCCGGCGGGTTATATGATCAATCGACTTATAATACGCAAGTCCAATATTCGATTGCCCAAGGTAAGCGAGCGCACACGTATATTTGGTGGCAAGGGATCACAGATAACGGCACAGCTAATACAGTGCTGAATTATTTCTTGCCAAAGGTACAAACACCTAAAGGGTCAATTGTCGCCCTAGACGTTGAATCAGGCTACCAGAACACGGCTGTGCTTGATAACGCACTTAATCGGATTAAGCAAGCTGGCTTTACACCGGTATTATATGGCTATAAAAACTTCCTGCAAAACAATATTAATCTGACTTATTTAGCAAGCAAGTACGCATTATGGTTGGCAGAATATCCTGATTATAACGTGACTAAGTCGCCTAATTATGGTTACTTCCCAAGTGCTGATAACATTGGTATTTTCCAATTTACTAGTACTTATAACGCTGGTGGCCTAGATGGTGATGTCGATTTAACTGGGATTACAGATAACGGCTATAAAGGCACTACGACTAGCTCAACTGGTGGCACTGCGGTTAAGCCGGTTACGACAACACCAGCAATTGCCGCTGGGCAAGCGGCTAACAACACGGCAAAGTCGGATATCAAGGTTGGTGACACGGTCAAGGTTAACTTTAGCGCTAGTAAATGGTCTACCGGCGAGTCTATCCCTAGCTGGGTCAAGGGTCAAAACTACAAAGTGTCAGAGATTAGCGGCACTAAGCTGTTATTATCCGGCATCAACAGCTGGATTAACCGGAGCAACGTCGAGATTTTATCGGTAACTGGCACATCAACCAACACTGGATCTAGTTACGTGGTGCAATCTGGTGACACGCTCAGCAGTATCGCAGCAACATACGGCACGACCGTATCAGCGTTAGCCAGCCTAAATAATATCAGCAATACTAATCTGATTAGCGTTGGTCAACGATTAACCGTCAAAGGTAGCGCGTCAACGGCAAGTAACAGCAACTATTACACTGTGCGTTCAGGCGACACTCTATCAGCCATTGCGGCGGCCCACGGCTTAAATACGGCTGTATTAGCCGCTTATAACGGGATCACGAATTATAATCTGATTTACGTTGGTCAGCAGCTCAAGTTTACCGGTGGCGCAACTACGACTAGTCGGACTTATACCGTGCGTGGTGGTGATACACTTAGCGGCATTGCCTATCAGCTTGGTACCACGACCGCAGCCCTTGCGAGCCGCAGCGGCATCACAAATGTCAATGTGATTTACCCTGGTCAAACATTGGCCTATTAATTTAATACAGTCGATTCAACACTGGTCTATCCCTTACGGGGTAGGCCTTTTTTTATTGCCAAAATATATTTTATTTTTTTATATAATAGTATTGCATTTCAAATATAATAGTGTTATATTATAGACATAGAGATGAGGGAGCAAAAAGAAAGGAAGTTTTAAAAATGAATAAACTAATTTTATCCAAAAATTTAACCAAAGAACAGAAACAACAAGTAATCTTAACAAGTGGGAAAACTTGGGACGACGTAGTCGCAGTTAACTTCCAGTTGCGTAAAGACGGAACTGTTGCCAACTACAGTGTTGATTATAAAGTAGATGCTACTAGCGGCGATGTAGTAGATGCCATGAACTTATTGTTTACCGATAAACACTCAAAGTCTTACCAATCCGCAAAAAATCGAGCTAACGTATCACAGGGACAGATTAACAGCGCACGGCGCCTGTTAAAAAATGAAAAAAAAGAGGGATAAAATGAGCGTTTTAATAAATAATCAGAATAGCCAGGAATCTAATCACAGTTGGCGCGATGACTTAGGCAGCGACATGGATAAAGCTAAAGCACTTCTGGCAGACACCGAAATTTCTGGGACTTTTATCGCTAATACAACTGGTATTAACCGGATGAACATCTCGAATTATCGAACTGGCAAAACGGATGTTGAGAAAGCTAAATGGGAGATCGTAGCAAAACTAGCTCGCACCTATGAAGCTAATTGGATCCAAGAACAAATAGGTGACGAAATGACTGAGTTTGTTAACTTTATTAAAAAATTCAGCAGAGCCGTGTCAAAATCAGCAAACTATGTGGCAAAAACCGATGATAAAATGGCAGACACAATTGAGTTGCTCGGAAACATGACAACCAGCGATATAATCCAATTAATCGAATTATATAAAAACTATATTGATGAAGATTAATAAAGCACCGGCAAAATTAATTGTCGATGCTTTTTGCGATAAATTTTATATTATGTATTTAATCCGCCCAGGATTTTAAAATGGGTAACTTTGGGTAACTTTTTAATTGCATAGCCTGTAAATACTGATATAATAGCAATCTAAGCAAGCTACAAAAAAGCGATACGTTTTTTTGTTGTCTTTTTACGTAATGCGCCATTTAGTTTATACTTAAAAGTAAATTTAAAAAAGGAAGTTCACGTTATGACGAATCATATTGCACTTTATGAACCACTGATGCCAGCTAATACAGGGAATATTGCCCGAACCTGTGCGGCAACGGATACCCACCTTCATTTAATTGAGCCGCTGGGCTTTTCAACGGATGATAAGCATATGAAGCGTGCTGGTCTAGATTATTGGAACAAGGTTGATATTACTTATCATGAAAGTCTGGATGCTTTTATGGCATCTTTACCCGCAAACGCTAAGCTATATTTAATTAGTAAATTTTCAGATAAAGTTTATTCTGACGTTGACTATACAGATACGCAATTAGATCATTATTTTCTGTTTGGAAAGGAAACAACTGGTTTGCCAGAACCCTTTATGCGGGAAAATCCGGAAAAAGCATTACGGATTCCGATGACTAACAAAGTACGGGCGCTAAATTTATCAAATACGGCTGCCATCATTATTTATGAAGCTTTACGCCAACAAAATTTTGCCGGTTTAGAGCGGAGCCATACTTATGAACACGACAAATTAAAATAACCAACGATAAAGGAGACCTTTTTTGAAAACTTTAGTTGTTGCGGAAAAACCGAGTGTTGCCGAATCACTGGCAAAAGTTTTAAAAGCAGATCAAAAGAACCGTCATTACTATGAAGGTAAGGATTACATTGTGACTTGGGCGTTAGGTCATTTGATGACGCTAAAAATGCCGGAAGACTACAAAAAGGAATGGCAAACTTGGACCTTTGATACCTTACCGCTGTTACCAAAACAAATGGAAACTAAGCCGTTACCTAAAACACGCGCACAATTAAAGGCCATTCAAACGCTAGGCAAGCGGTCAGATATTAAAGAAGCAGTTATTGCAACTGATGCTGGTCGTGAAGGTGAGTTAGTTGCTCGTTGGATTTTAGAGTATATTCGTTTTAATAAACCAGTTAAACGTTTGTGGATTTCGTCGCAAACGGATAAGGCAATTAAGGATGGATTTGCACATTTACGTCCGGCTAAGGATTACGATAACTTGTATTCTGCGGCTAAGGCACGCGCGACGGCCGATTGGTTAATTGGATTGAATGTTACCCGAGCGTTAACGGTAAAATACAACGATAATCTATCAGCCGGCCGGGTTCAAACGCCCACTTTAGGGCTAGTAGCGAAGCAAGAGGCGCTAATCAATCAATTTAAGCCACAAACGTACTACACTTTAAGCTTTGTGACCAAACATGGTGATGCACAAATGCAGGGCAATCCGCGCCTGACTTTAGAAAAAGCTCAGGCCCTCCAGCTTGAATTACAGGATGAAACGGCGGTAGTGACGGAGATTAAGGCGAAGAACAAGCGGCAAAAGGCGCCACTACCTTATGATTTAACTGAATTACAAAAAGACGCCAATCAGCGTTACCAATTTTCAGCAAAGAAGACACTTAATTTGTTACAGATGCTTTATGAGCAATATAAAGTGGTGACGTATCCGCGGACCGATTCTAAATATTTAACCAGTGATTTAAAGAATACGATGCAGGAACGTTTAATTGCAATTAGTCGTTATGAACCACAGGCCAAAAAATTGGCGGCCAAAAAGGCACCAGTATTGCAACAACAAGTTTTTAATGATGCTAAGGTCGGCGATCATTATGGCTTGATTCCCACTGAACAGATGCCTCAGGCCGAGCGTTTTTCCAATGATGAACAGAAAATTTATAATTTAATCGTGGAGCGTTTCATTGGCTTGTTTTTGCCTGACTATCAAGAAGCACAACAACAATATTCTTTACGACTAAAAACAACAACTTTTGTCCTCAAAGTGACGCAAGTGACGGTTGCTGGTTTTAAGCAAGTTGAGTTAACTTCACAGAATATTACGAAATTCAACAAAGGGACGGTAATGGCCGGTAAACTGACGTTAAATAAGCAATTAACACAAGCACCAAAACCGCTCAGTGAAGCAACGTTATTGGTTCAAATGGAAAAAGATGGTTTGGGAACGCCGGCAACACGAGCCGAAATTATTGAAAAGATAATTTCCACCGGCTTGATGGAACGAACTGGGCGGCACGTAAAGGTGACGCCAAAGGGTAATCAGTTGCTTAAATTAGTTAATCCCAGCCTAACGTCGCCTAAATTAACGGCACAGTGGGAAACTGAATTAGAGCAAATTGCCGCAGGACAGTTATCACAACAGAAATTTGTAACGCAAATTCGTGACGCAACGGTGGATTTGGTTAAAGAAGTTAAAAACAGTTCTGCCGACTATAAGGACTTTAATTTAACGGCCAAGGTATGTCCTAAATGTGGAGCCCATTTACGTGAAAAGCAAACCCGTAATGGTGTATTATTGGTTTGTAGTAATCAGAATTGTGATTATTATCGTCGTCGTGATCCTAAGGTGACTAATCATCGTTGCCCACAATGTCATAAAAAGATGATTTTACTGACCGGTGAGAAGGGGGATTACTTTAAGTGTACTAATTGTAATTTGACCCAAAAGGTAACCGACATTAAAAAACATAAAAAGATGAGCAAACATGAAGAAACACAATTATTAAAAAAAGTTAATGCTGATGATGAACCACAGGAAAGTCCGTTAGCGCAAGCGCTGAAAGCTGCAATGACCCGAAAATAGCAGGGAGGAAGCCCAGTATGAAAACTAAGGCAGAACCAATTATTGTTGAACATTTCCATTATGACCGTGTTGCTTCTGACGCTAAGCCCACAACTGATGTTCAAGTTTCATTAACGGAAGTTGAAGCAACCGGGGATGGTGCCGGGGGAAAGATGGCTGCAGGAAAGATTTTTCAGTTTTCAGTTCCATTTACAGTAACTCTGGATGGCTTTCAAGTTAGTGGTTTAATTCGGCGAATTGTTCAGCTATTGGATTTTAATGGTGAGCCCAGTGATATTCCGGCCGAAGAAATGCAAAAATTATCCCGACCACTGGTAGAATATATTGAAACACTAACTTATCAGATAACGATTGTCGCCATTGATCATGGTGTTCAACTGGATTTCCAACCTAACGATGCTGATTCTGATAAGCAGTAATTACTTGAAGTACGATTAATTCAAATAAAGCGCAAAACAAAGATCGGCTTGACCACGTTACTTAGGCCGTGTTTGAAAATTACTTTTGCTAGTTCGTTGCTGACCAATTTTGCCGCGGCGTACTTGAAAGAGTAGTTCCAGCTTTTTCAAACACGCCCCTAGTTTGTTAAAATTAGGGCGACTAGCCACGTGATTTAGGTCCCGGATTAACTTTGTTTTGCGCTTTTTTACTGAATACCAATATAATCGGTCTTGCCCACGCTCTTTAATTAAATAACGTTAAGTTTTCTTCCGGTGCAAACAAAAGTTTGTGTATAATGAGTGGAGAAGTCTTGAAAGTAGGTGTTTTTGTGGCAACTAAAAAACCACGACGTAAACGAACAACACGTAAACGCCAAAGTACAGCCACACGAAAAAGAAAAGCTAAAAAAACAACCCGTTCCGTAAATGGGATCGGTGTTTTCTTTATTCTAGTTAGTATTTTTGCAATTTTTAAATGGGGTTTTATTGGGAACTTATTTGCCAATTGTTTTCGTTTTTTAGGCGGCGACACTTTTCAGTTTTTAGCCGCATTACTGGCCATTTATGGCCTATTTCTATTAGTAAGCGGGCGGGGACCAGTATTGCCCAAGAAACGATTGGCAGGGCTTAGTTTGGCCTACCTTAGTTTGTTACTGTTACTAGAGGCACAATGGTTTATTCAATTGAATCTCCACAGTCATTTTTGGAGTGTCGCTTGGCGATTTTTAATGGCTGATTTTCAAAAGGGCAGTGTAACAGTTACGCTTGGCGGTGGAATGACCGGAGCCGCCCTTTATAGCCTGAGCTACTTTTTAGTTGCTCAATTTGGTACTTATATCATAGCCGGACTAGGTTTGCTAGCCGGGGTGATGCTGATGCTGGATATTCCATTTCAGGCAATAACCAAGTTGTTGACCGGCTTGGTGAGTGGTATTAAACATTGTGTTCAGTGGTTAATTAGTGGGCTGCAAACACTTATTCAGACAATTGGAAAAATTATTCCTAGTTGGTCAACAACGCTGCGATCACCACAAAAAAAGTCTGAAAAGCCAGCAGTTATGAAAAAGGCGCCAATTACAGCGGACAAAGATTTACCAAAGCCAGTTGCACAAAAGGCCGCAGACGCCGCACCAACGATTAATGTTGCCACACAGCAGAGCCAGCAACAACAGGCAACGGTTGATCCGATTTCGTTAGCAAAAACCACGGCTACAAAAGAAGAGACACCGGCACAAACATTGGTTCAGCCAACGATGACGGCCAGCAATTACGTCCTTCCTAGTCCTGATTTATTACAGGCAATTCCACCAACTGATCAAAGTGATGAGTACCAAGCAATTAAAAAAAATAGTGTTAAGCTGAAACAAACTTTTGATAGTTTTGGGATCGATGTTGAAGTGAAAAATGTTAATTTGGGACCAGCAGTTACTAAGTATGAAATAAAGCCAGCTATTGGCGTTAAGGTTAGCAAAATTGTTAGTTTAACGGATGATTTGGCACTAGCACTTGCGGCAAAGGATGTTCGAATTGAGGCGCCAATTCCTGGTAAGTCCTTAATTGGAATTGAGGTTCCAAATCGCCAGATCTCAACGGTTTCTTTTCGGGATGTGATTGAGTCGCAACCGAAACATCCAGGAAAGCCACTAATAGTACCAGTTGGGCGTGATATTTCTGGTAACGTAATTATGATTGATATCACTAAAATGCCGCATTTATTAATCGCCGGGGCCACCGGTAGTGGTAAGTCAGTGATGATTAACGATATTATTACGGCAATTTTGATGGCGGCCAAACCGGATGAAGTTAAGCTAATGATGATTGATCCTAAAAAGGTTGAATTATCCATTTATAATGGGGTACCGCACCTAATTACACCAGTCGTTACTGATGCCAAAAAAGCGGCCCAAGCGCTACACAAAGTTGTCGCCGAGATGGAACGACGCTATGAATTATTTGCTCAGTTCGGGAAACGTAATATTACGGAATACAATCAGGGTGTTCAACAGCAAAATCAAACGGCTGATGAAAAGCAACCAACAATGCCGTATATCGTTTCAATTGTTGATGAATTAGCGGACCTTATGATGGTGGCGTCAAATGAAGTTGAAGACGCCATTGTACGATTGGCGCAGATGGGGCGTGCCGCTGGGATTCATATGATCTTAGCAACGCAACGGCCCTCAGTCGATGTTATTACTGGGTTAATTAAGGCCAATGTGCCTAGTCGGATGGCTTTTGCAGTTTCTTCAGGCGTTGATTCACGAACAATTATTGATAGTACCGGGGCTGAAAAATTATTAGGGCGGGGGGATATGTTATACTTACCAATCGACCAGAATAAGCCAATTCGTGTTCAAGGAGCGTTTATTGCTGCTAAGGACGTTGAGGCAGTTGTTAACTTTATTAAGGAACAACAAACGGCCGAATATGATGATAATATGTTGCCGGATGATGAAACTAAAGAAGAACTAGATAATCCCGACGATGAGCTATTTCCCGATGCCGTTCAATTAGTTGCTAAGTTGCAGACTGCGAGCATTTCAATGTTGCAACGACGGTTTAGAATTGGCTACAATCGTGCCGCACGAATGATTGACGAAATGGAACAGCGCGGAATCGTCGGTCCTTCAGAGGGCAGTAAGCCGCGAAAGGTTTACATTCGCGATCAAGATGATGCGGCAAAAGAATAAGAGGATTGCATGATTTTTGGTAATCTCGTATGATTATAGTATCCTTAAAAATTAGGCGGTTTAAAAATAGGAGGATTTTCTTTGATACAAACCTTGACAGATGGTGTTACTTTAAACGTTATACCATCAAAGCAGTTCAAAACAATTAGAATTGTGCTGACTTTTTTGGCACCTTTAGACAATAAGACAATCACAAAGCGTTCATTATTGGCTAGTTTACTAGAAACTAATAGTGCCGACTACCCAACCCAGACTGATTTAGCAGCCAAGTTATCGGCGATGTACGGTGCAAATTTTGGCATTTCAGTGAACAAGCGCGGAAACGCCCATTTCTTTACCGTTACTTTAACGTTAACTAATGATAAGTTTTTACCAGTGCAAACTGGTTTGCTAGCCGAAGGACTTGAGTTCTTAAAGTCAGTTTTATATCGACCTAACATTGTTGATAACGCCTTTGAGGCGACCACTTTTCAGCGGGAAAAGGAAAATATGACTGCCTATTTGGCGTCAGTTTACGATAATAAGCAGGCTTATGCTAGTTTAAAATTGCAAGCCCTCTATTTTAAAAATGATGAAAACCAGCGCGTTCCCAGTTTTGGTAGTCAATCTGTTTTAGATCAGATTCAACCGGATGAACTTTACCAGTATTACCAAAAAATGTTACGTGAGGATCAAATCTTAATTAATGTTTTGGGTGATGTTGATGAGTCCGCTGTTCAGGAAGCGCTTGCTGACTTTTCTTTTGCGGCGCGTCAAGTACCAACAACACCACTTTTTTATCACCAACCGACTTTTGAGCAAATTCAGGAAGAAACCCAAACACAGGCAGTAGTACAAGGAAAACTAAATTTGGCCTACCAAGTTCCGACCTATTATTATGAGCCGAATTATTTACCAATGTTGGTTACTAATGGTATTTTTGGCGGTTCACCGTTAGCCTTACTATTTACCAATGTTCGTGAAAAGGCTAGTTTGGCCTACTATGCTTCTAGCTCCTACGATGCCTTCCGCGGGATAATTACTGTGCAAACTGGAATTGATTCAAAAAATAAGACTCAGGTACTAGACATTGTGGCCAAACAGCTTGCTTCCGTTCAGGCAGGGGATTTCAGTGATGATCTAATCGCTAAAACTAAGGCAATGATTATTAATCAGTATATTTCTGGATTAGATAGTACAGGGTACTTAACAAATCAACAGTTAATTCAAACGCTGGTACCTACATCCAAAATAGCTATTGCTGATTTCCAGCAGCAAATTATGGCAGTTACGAAACAACAGATTCAAGCGTTGGCTAAGCAGATTAAGTTACAGGCCATTTATTTTCTAAATGGTGAAGGAGGACAGGCCTAATGCAGGTTAAGCACTATAAAAATCTTGATGAAACACTCTATACGGATACTTTGGCTAATGGCTTAAAGGTGGCGCTTTTACCTAAAGCTGGCTTCCACAAAACTTACGCTGTATTTACCACTAATTACGGTTCAATTGATAGTAAATTTGTGCCGTTGGGGCAACAAGAATTAACGACGGTACCAGATGGAATTGCGCATTTCCTAGAACATAAAATGTTTGATAAAAAAGACGGCGACGTATTTGAAGTATTTGGTCGTTATGGCGCTAGTTCGAATGCATTTACTAGTTTTACACGAACTAGCTACCTTTTTTCGGCGACAAACCATGTTCAGGAGAATTTAACGACCTTATTGGATTTTGTGCAGGACCCTTACTTTACTCCAAAAACGGTTGCTAAAGAAAAAGGCATTATTGGGCAAGAAATTGAAATGTACGATGATGATCCGAATTGGCGTTTGTTCTTTGGCATTGTCCAAAATCTCTACCCTAAACATCCCGTAAGAATTGATATTGCTGGTACAGTGGAATCCATCGCTAAAATTACCGCAGATGATTTATACCTTGCTTACCAAACGTTCTACCATCCTAGTAACATGAACCTGTTCGTTGTGGGGAACATTGATGCAAATGAAACCTTAAAATGGATAACTGCAAACCAGGAGACTAAAACTTTTGCACCGGCCGCACCAATTCAACGCCAATTTCCAACTGAGGCAGTTGATGGTAGTGATATTATTCCTTACCGAGTGATTGAAATGCCGGTTAACCGGGGCAAGAGTGTTGTTGGAATCAAAGGCCTAGATCAAGTTAAACAAGATCGTAGCGGCCTCGTTTACCGAACAACTTTAAATTTATTGTTTGATTTGTTATTCGGGGATTCTTCCGCTAATTACCTGCGGCTTTATGATAAGGGCGTTATTGACGATACGTTTGGTTATGAACTTAACGTTGAGCGTACTTTTCATTTCGCGGCTTTGAGCGGTGATACGGATAACCCACAGGAATTGTCAGATGCAATCATTGCTATTTTAGATCACGCTGCAGCAAGTCCGGAATTAACTGCTGATCGGTTAGAACTGGTTAAAAAAGAAGCGTTAGGCCGCTTACTGCAATCATTTAATAGCCTAGAATTTATTGCTAATGAATATTCAGGTGATCATTTTGGGGATGCGACATTATTTGATCTTGTCCAAATTATTGAGCAGATTACTTTAACTGACGTTAAGCAGGTTGCCGAGAGCTTTATTCGTCAAGCGGCAATTAGTGTGTTCCATATTGAACCCAAAGAAGGTTAAAAGATGCATCAATCAGCATTAATCATTGGCGCCTCAGGGGATATCGGTACGGTAGTGGCAAGGCGATTAGCTAAAGCTGGCTGGTCACTATATTTACACTATTTTCATAGTGAGCAGCGAATTTCACAGTTACAGGCGGAATTACAGCAGACCTATCCGAAACAGGACTTTTTCGTCTTGCAGTACGATTTAACCGTGGAAGCGCATTTGGACGAGTTAACTGAACGACTATTTCAGGTTGATGCAGTGATTTTTGCGGCAGGGATAACAACGTATGGTTTATTTTCCGAGACGACTAGTCAACAAATTGAACAGTTGTGGGAAATGCACATCAAGTTACCGATGTTATTATGCCAACGATTGGCACCTAAACTAGCTAAGAATCAGTGCGGACGAATTGTTTTTGTAGGTTCGGTCTACGGGGGCAGTGGCAGTGCAATGGAAGTTGGCTATAGTACAGTTAAAGGGGCACAATCGGCCTTTGCCAATGCGTACGCTAAAGAAGTTGCTTCCTTAGGAATTACGGTTAATGTCATTGCACCTGGGGCTGTCGATACCCAAATGAATCAACAGTTTTCAACGGCAGCAAAAGAAAATCTAAAAATGGAAATTCCGGCCAGTCGTTTAGCGCGGCCAGATGAAATTGCTTATTGGGTCGCGGCATTATTAGATCCAGCTGCTGGTTATTTAACTGGTCAAACGATTTACGTGAGTGGTGGTTGGCGTAAATAAAAGAAATTCTTAATGAAACGGGCTTTTAGGTTATGCTATACTAGAATTGAATTTTTGTGAAAAGGGCTGTAGGTGAAAATAAGCAATGAGTGAAATCGGACAGAAATTACGTGATGCACGTGTTGAAAAGGGTTATACCCTGGATGATTTACAACAGATCACTAAAATCCAAAAGCGTTATTTGATCGCAATTGAGGAAGGGCACTTTGATCAGTTGCCTGGTGATTTTTACGTACGGGCGTTTGTTAAGCAATACGCAGATACCGTTGGGCTTGATAGTGAAGAGTTATTAACTGAATTTAATGATACTATTCCGCAGGTGCGACCGCAGGAAGAAACAACTCCGGCAGCAGGTAAGCCGGATACGCGAACGGCTAGCCGCCCATCTAATCAGGTGCTTGGCCAATTACAACGTTATTTGCCAACGATTATTGTTGTTGTCGTTGTAATTATTATTTTAGGCGTTGTTTTTGCCTTTACTCGTGGTAACCGGCAGCAAAGTAAGGCTGTTATTGATAGTTCTTCCGTTTCAGTTTCAGTCCAATCTAGCTCGAAGAAGCAGTCGAGTTCAAATGGATCCAGTCAAAGTCAGGCTAAAAAGGCAACTAAGAAGCAAACTAAAGCGACTACACCAAAGCTTGAAAATTTGACGAATACGACAACAACGGCAACCTTTAACTATACCAATGCACCAACAACAAACAAACTGGCACTCTATGCGGATGATTCTAAGCAGGCATGGTCTTCAGTCACTGCTGGTGGTAAGACGGTTTGGCAAGGAACGTTGAAATCGGCTGAACAGACGATCGATTTACCGGCAGGAACGACTTCCTTTGTTATTCAAACCGGGAATGCAACAAATACTAAGGCTAAGTTAAATGATAAGGCCGTTAACCTTGACCCAAAGAATGTTGGCGGAATTGTTAAGAAAATTACGATTAACATTCAAAATGCAGCAAATGCTAGTAGTAGTTCTACTGCTAGTTCGGCGGCGACAAGTAGTTCAACTGCCAGCCAAAGCACGAGTACACAGAGTAGCTCAGTAGCACAACAAAATACAACTAGTACACCCGCTGCGACAACACGTTAATTGTTAAGTGAGTGGGCAAAGGCAAATTATAAGTGAAATACCTATAATTGATTTTAAAAGAAACCTTTGGCCGCTCTTTTTTCTTGGTCACTAAATAAAAATATTGTTTTGAGCATTAAGAAAGTCTATTACGGGGTAGAACCGATTTTAAATTAAGGAGGAATCCTCATGAATTTACCAAACCGTTTAACTGTTATTCGAATTCTTTTAATTCCTATTTTTATACTTGTTGTCCTTGTTCCTTGGAGCATCGGTAGCGTGGCTATTGCTGGTACTTCAATTCCATGGACCCAGGTTATTGGTACCTTGATTTTTATAGTTGCGTCCTTGACCGATTTAATCGATGGTCGTATTGCTCGGGGTCGCCATTTAGTCACAAATTTTGGTAAATTTGCTGATCCGTTGGCCGATAAAATGTTAGTTATGACGGCCTTTATTATTCTCGTGGGCATGGGGAAGGTACCTTCCTGGGTCGTTTCAATTATTGTTTGTCGCGAGTTAGCGGTGACTGGGTTACGCTTGCTTCTGGCCGAGAGCAATGAACATGTTGTCCTTGCGGCAGAAATGCCCGGGAAAATAAAAACAACGACCCAAATGCTGGCCATTATCTTTTTATTTCTAAATAATGTTTTCTTTAATAATATTCACTTTCCAATGGCGTTGACTTTACTTTATATTTGCCTATTCTTTACAATCTATTCAGGCATCCAGTATTTTTACGAAAGTCGTCACATTTTTGCGGATTCATTTCATTAGGAAAGAACTGAATATAGAACAAACGAAATTAGATTTTAAAATTAATTTAGACTAAGGTGTCGTGCTTCAGTTAGGGCTAATAATTTTAGAACTGGGCGTTTGTTCTTTTATTTTACTTATAATTGTGCAACGGACTTCTGAGCTTTTTCGATAATTAATTTTAGAATAATTGGCCTGGGGAAGTGTTTGAAAAAGTGCGCAGGAACCTGCTTTTTCAACCACGTTTACACCAAATTAGTCAGGAAAATACTAATAAAGTTTTTAAACATTTTCGGGGCAAAAATAATCAGTCATTTTTTGCAGAGGTTATTAAGTGTGGAGGATAAAATATGCGTGCAGAAATTATTGCAGTTGGAACGGAAATACTTTTAGGTGAGATTACGAACACAACGACACCCTTTATTGCTCGACAATTGGCCGATTTAGGGATTGATGTTTACTATCAGAGCGTTGTTGGTGATAATGCAGATCGTTTGGAACAGGCAATTCAACTTGCGGATACGCGAAGTGATTTAATTATTTTAACTGGTGGACTAGGACCAACTAAAGATGATTTAACAAAACAAACTTTAGCGAAGCATGTAAACGAAAAACTAGTTATTAATGATGCGGCAATGGGTGTAATTAATCAGTATTTTATACGATCGCAGCGCCTGATGACGGAAAATAATCGAATTCAGGCAATGCTACCTGAACATAGTCAGCCATTGGATAATCCCGTCGGTATGGCCGTTGGTGCACTTTACCAAGCAACTAAGCATACTTATATGTTGTTGCCTGGACCGCCAAGTGAGCTAATTGCAATGTTTGAACAATCTGCCCGGCCTGTACTAGTAAAACTTTACGCACAGAATAATGTTTTGGTTTCGCGCGTTTTACGATTTCACGGGATTGGTGAGTCGGAATTAGTTACACGTTTGGCCGATTTAATTGATCACCAGACCAACCCAACCATTGCCCCCTACGCGAAAATCAACGAAGTAACTTTGCGAATTACCGCCGAAGCAAAGCAGGAACAACTTGCCAATCAAATGCTAGATCAAATTGAAATTTCAATTAAGGCTCAGGTTGGTAATTATTTCTATGGTTACGGCGAGCATAATTCTTTGCCGGCCGTCGTAGTAAACTTATTAAAGCAGCGCCAGTTGTCGATAACTGCCGCCGAAAGTTTAACTGCCGGCATGTTCCAAAGTGAAATTGGCAGTATTGCTGGTGCATCGACCATTTTTAATGGTGGCTTTGTAACCTATTCTTTGGCCGAAAAAGCACATTTACTCAATATTCCTACGGCTGATTTAAAGAAATTCGGCGTTGTGAGCGAAGAAACGGCGATCGCAATGGCCCGGCAAGCTAAGGCCGCATTACAAACTGATATTGGTATTTCTTTTACTGGGGTGGCTGGACCTGACGAGCTAGAAGGACAACCAGCCGGAACCGTTTATATTGGCATTGCGTATCGTGATCAGGCTCCGGAAGCACACTTATTTCATTTTTCGAGAACACGTAACTTGGTTCGGCAACAAAGTGTTTTAACTGGTTTTGATTTATTGCTGCATAAGTTGCAAGCTGATAAATAAAAGTGAGAACACTTGTTCACTTTATTCTTGCTTTTTTGAATTTAGTTCTGTATCATTGTTAATGAAATTGGTGAATAATTCACTTTTAACAAGGAGGATATCGCTTGGCTGATGAACGTAAGGCGGCTTTAGATGCTGCATTAAAAAAAATCGAAAAGAATTTTGGTAAGGGTTCAATTATGCGTTTAGGGGAAAAGGCGGATACGCAGATCTCGACAATTCCGTCTGGTTCACTGGCATTGGATGAAGCTTTAGGTGTTGGTGGTTATCCACGGGGCAGAATTGTTGAGGTTTACGGCCCTGAAAGTTCAGGTAAGACAACCGTAGCGTTACACGCAGTTGCTGAAGTTCAGAAACGTGGGGGAACTGCGGCGTACATTGATGCTGAAAATGCAATGGATCCTAAGTATGCTGCAAATTTAGGGGTTAATATTGATGATCTATTACTTTCCCAACCGGATACCGGTGAACAAGGTTTAGAGATTGCGGACGCACTGGTTTCCAGTGGTGCGATTGATCTTGTTGTAGTGGATTCTGTAGCCGCCTTAGTACCACGAGCTGAAATTGAGGGTGAGATGGGCGATGCGCACGTGGGCTTGCAAGCACGTCTAATGTCGCAAGCACTGCGTAAGCTTTCGGGCACAATTAATAAGACAAAAACGATTGCCATTTTTATTAATCAGATTCGGGAAAAAGTTGGTATTATGTTTGGTAATCCCGAAACAACTCCTGGTGGCCGTGCTTTGAAGTTTTATTCGACCATTCGGCTGGAAGTTCGACGGGCGGAGCAAATTAAGAATGGTACTGACATAATCGGTAATCGAGTTAAGATTAAGGTTGTTAAAAACAAGGTTGCACCACCATTTAAGGTTGCGCTAGTCGACATTATGTATGGTGAAGGTATTTCCCAAACTGGTGAATTAGTTGATATGGCGGTTGAAAAAGATATTGTCGATAAAAGTGGATCTTGGTACTCTTATGGTGAGGATCGAATTGGTCAAGGACGTGAAAATGCTAAGCATTATTTAAGCGATCATCCCGAAGTTATGGCCGAAATCAAGCAAAAAGTTCGTGAAGCTTACGGAATTGCTGAAGCAAGTGAGACACCTACGGAAACAAAGGCGGATGCTAAAGCAACAAAAGCAACAAAAGCAAAAAATAAGGTAGAATCAAGTGCTAATGCAAAGTCGGAGGCCAAAACAGATGCAAGTGTTAAGGCCAAAATAAATGCAAAAACGTCAGATACAAAAGATCCTAGTCAATTAGATATCTAAAGGTAAGATCAGGAAGAAAAATGAGACAAAAGTCGGTTTTGGGGTTTACTGCATAGCTTAGTTAGACACGCGAATCCAGACTTTTGGCGCACGTTCTAGAGTAGCGCTCAGAAATAGTAAGAGGCGGGGATAAAAATCCTAGCCTTTTTATTTTGTAATAATGTTACTAAGTTTTAATAAAGTTGACATGACAGTAATTCAACTATAAAATAAAGGTTGTGTAAATAATCAAATAATAAACATCTTAAAATTTATATACGGTTAGCAATAATCGTTTTTGATGATGCGGAGGTGAAGATATGAGTCTATCTATCGCGATAATCCTCGCAGTCATCATGTTAGTTGTCGGTTTAATCTTAGGATACGTTCTACGTAAGCAGTTTCTTGAAAAACAATTAGATGCTGCACGTACAACTGCTGATAGCATCATCGCTGATGCCAAAAAAGAAGCTAAAACAAAGAAAAAAGAAGCTCTTTTAGAAGCAAAAGATGAAAATCATCGCTATCGGGCCGAGGTTGAAAATGAGTTAAAGGAGCGACGTGCTGACGTCACCAAGCAAGAAAATCGTTTAATTCAACGAGAAGAAACTATTGACCGCAAGGATGATACGCTTGATAAGAAAGAACGTTCTCTTGAAGATAAGGAGAATAAAATCAGTGCGCGACAACAACTCATTGATGAAAAGCAAAAGGAAGTATCCTCGTTAATCGAGAAGCAACAGACAGAGTTGGAACGGGTGGCTGCACTTTCTAAGGATGATGCTCGTAAGATATTAATGGATCAAATGAAGTCAGATTTATCTGATGAACGAGCAGTTATGATTAAGGAAAGTGAAGATAAGGCAAAGGAAGAAGCAGATCGTAAGGCTAAGAGTTTAATCGCTTATGCTATTCAGCGCAGTGCTGCAGATTCTGTTTCGGAGACAACTGTTTCAGTTGTTAATTTACCTAATGATGATATGAAAGGGCGCATTATCGGTCGTGAAGGGCGCAACATTCGAACGTTAGAAACCCTGACTGGTATTGACCTTATTATTGATGACACTCCAGAAGCCGTTGTTTTAAGTGGCTTCGATCCTGTTCGGCGCGAGATTGCTAGAATGGCACTTGAAAAGTTAATTCAGGATGGTCGGATTCATCCAGCTCGAATTGAAGAGATGGTTGAAAAGTCACGTAAAGAAATGGATGAACGAATTCGTCAGATTGGTGAAAAAGCCATTTTTGATATTGGAATTCACAGTATGCACCCAGATTTAATTAAGATCTTGGGTCGACTCCACTTCCGGACTAGTTACGGTCAGAATGTATTGGATCATTCGATTGAAGTTGCCAAGTTAGTTGGAGCACTTGCTGCAGAACTAGGCGAGGATGTTACATTAGCGAAACGCGCAGGATTATTACACGATATTGGTAAAGCTTTAGACCATGAAGTTGAAGGATCACACGTTGAAATTGGTGTTGAGATTGCTCGTAAATACCATGAAAATGAGGTCGTCGTTAATGCGATTGCTTCCCATCATGGGGACGTTGAACCAACATCTGTTATTGCTGTTTTAGTTGCAGCAGGTGATGCTATTTCGGCCGCCCGACCAGGCGCTCGTTCTGAATCGTTAGAAAATTACATCCATCGCCTTGAAAAATTAGAGGCAATTACAAATAGTTTTGATGGCGTTAAGAATAGTTACGCGATTCAGGCTGGACGTGAAGTTCGAGTTATGGTTAAGCCAGACGAAATTAGTGATTTAGACGCTGTTGTATTAGCTCGTGATATTCGTAAACAAATTGAAACTGAATTGGATTATCCTGGGCATATTAAAGTAACTGTAATTCGCGAAACAAGAACAATTGAATATGCTAAGTAGGGTTAGTAGGGGTAGTGACGAAAGTATTTTTGTCATGGCCCCTATTTTTTGAATAGTGCGGTTAAAATTTAAACTAGGATATTTTTATTTAGGTTCCGATCCAGTTCAGTGAATAGCAGCTATAAATATTTTTCTAAAATTATTAGTTATTACCAGTCGGCGATTGGCTTTTTAAAAAATTGGTAAAATTAATTAATAATTGGCATGCTGAGGTGGCATATTTAGTGACTCGCGTTAAGATTTTTGCATTTAGAAAAATAATTTGAAATTTGCCATATCCAGTCGGACTACCAACTTCACTTTATTTAAACGAATATTAACTAGTTTAAGCTTGTGCAAAAAAATAGCAATTTGTATAATGAAGCTCAGTAGGTAGTGTAATTAGAAAGCGAGCGTACTTTATGTTCAACATTTTCGTCAAACTATTTTTAACTGTATTTATCGCCGCAGTCTTGACGCCAATTGTTCGGCGGATTGCGATAAAAGTGGGTGCCGTAGATGACCCTAATGCTCGCCGGGTTAATAAAATTCCAATTCCAACGATTGGTGGATTAGCGATTTTTATAGCCTTTACATTTTCAACGTTTGTTTTGCTGCGTGAGCAATTTCCAACACCTATCCTTTACAGTATCTTTTTAGGTGAAGCAATTATTATTATCACGGGTTTGTTAGATGACATGATCGAGCTTTCGCCGTGGCAAAAACTGACGGGAATGCTATTAGCTGCTTTGGTTATTTATTACGTCGCCCAAATTCGGATTCTAACAATTAGTTTACCGTGGATTGGGAAAATAAATCTAGGTATTTGGGGATTACCGCTAACCATTTTATGGATTTTAGCAATTACTAACGCAATTAATTTAATTGATGGGCTTGATGGCCTGGCAACCGGAGTTTCGTTAATTGCGCTACTGACAATGGGCCTAATTGCCTATTTCTTTTTAAACGTTGATAATATTGATGTTCCAATTATGATCTTTGCTTTAGTGGCCAGTTTGATCGGTTTCTTACCATATAATTTCCATCCGGCAAGCATTTTTTTGGGTGATACCGGGTCCTTATTCATTGGTTTTATGATTTCAGTTCTATCATTGCAGGGTTTAAAAAACGCAACCGTAATTTCTGTTGTTATGCCAGTGCTTGTTTTAGGCGTTCCCATCACGGATACTTTTTACGCAATTGTTCGGCGGTTATTAAATCATCGACCGATTATGGAGGCCGATAAACATCATTTACACCACCGCTTGATGCAGATGGGCCTAACGCACCGGCAAACGGTTATTGCGATTTATGGAATTGCACTAATTTTTTCATTAATTGCATTATTGCTACCATTATCTAGTTTTTGGGGATCAATTGCGCTAACTGTAGCCGTGCT
The DNA here is from genome assembly GCF_001663675.1 of Loigolactobacillus backii. Lineage (NCBI taxonomy): Bacteria > Bacillati > Bacillota > Bacilli > Lactobacillales > Lactobacillaceae > Loigolactobacillus > Loigolactobacillus backii. The sequence continues at coordinate 2,525,026 of NZ_CP014873.1, read as the reverse complement.
GATCAGTTTAGAGATTTTTGTCGAAGAAATTGGGTTGATTGGTCCCAAGCGACAACCATTACTAAATTTAATCCGTTATATAATCCATAATAAATAAAAAACGAACTGTATTTCCGCAGAGTTTTAAAGTGAGCCTCCAAGATTGGACAAAAGACCAATCTTGGGGGTTCACTTTATTTTTGTTGGAAAGAGAGTTCGTTTTTTATTGTTTGAAGGGGACTTCATGGTAACGTGTGTGGCCTAATTTAAACGCAACCTGACCGCTGAGTAGGTTAGTGATGGCCATTTTAGTGGTCTCCACTTGTTCACTAGCAATTAGGATGATTAGGCTAACGTTAACGGTGTAGGCGGTATCAGCGACGGTTATGTGATTAGCTTCAAGGTAGTGTTCTAGGGCACCTTGTTGCTTGTAAGCAATTTGTACCTGTAGTTCTTGCTGCAAGGTTCCCTGGACTAACCCAATTGCTGCAGTTGCTTCAGACACCGAATGACTGTACGCGCGAATTAAACCACCAGCGCCTAGTTTAATCCCTCCAAAATAACGGGTGGTTACGGCAAGTGTGTTTGTCAAATGTTGGCGTTGTAAAACATTGAGCATCGGTGCACCGGCAGTTCCAGATGGTTCCCCATCGTCACGGCTATGTTGAATATCATCATGATCACCTAATACATAGGCACTACAGTGATGATTGGCCTTGTAATGTTCTTTCTTTATTTGTGTGAGAATTGCGTCTGCTTCAGTAGAATCCTTTATTCTGGCTAAATAACAAATAAAGCGCGACTTCTTAATTTCAATTTCGTGGGTGCCATTATGAGCAATGGCAACGTAATTTTTTAACATTTTTATGACTCCTTAAACGTAATTTAATATTAGAGGGAGGACTGTTAATGAATTGTGAAGCGTTATTCGGTCGTTTAGAAATTGTTGACCAAACAACTAGCAAGACCTGGCAGGATCTTTTTCCGGGATTAATCGTTCAACCGGCGATGTCACTTACTAATACTGTCGTCACTTGCCGGCGCTGTCAAGCACGATACAGTAAAAAAAGTGTCCAGTTACCTAGTGGCACTTATTATTGTCCAACTTGTTTATTACTGGGCCGCGTTTGTTCTAATGAGTACCTAGTTAGCCTTCCGGAAAAAAATCATTTTACAGGGCCAACGGAATTAACTTGGCGAGGAACGCTAACGCCAGCCCAAACCGAGGCGGCAGAAATGATCAAACAAATTTTCAAGCAGCACCGACAGCATTTATTGTGGGCTGTCACTGGCGCTGGCAAGACGGAGATGTTGTTTCCAGGATTATTTGCCGCGCTTAGTCAAGGTAAACGGGTAGCAATTGCTTCGCCCCGAATTGATGTTTGTTTGGAGTTGTTACCCCGTTTACAACAGGCATTTGCACAAACAGAAATTATGTTACTGTATGGTGATCAACCTGAACCGTATCATTACACCCAATTTGTATTGTGCACTACGCATCAATTACTGCGCTTTTACCAGGCCTTTGATGTCTTGGTTATTGATGAGGTTGATGCCTTTCCTTTTGCGCAAGATCAACAATTACATTTCGCCGTTCAGCAGGCGCGCAAAACAATAAGTGCCTGTTTGTATTTAACGGCAACACCAGGACCGGCATTATTGCAACAAGTACGAAAAGGGGTGTTAGGCCTCAGCTATTTACCACGGCGTTATCACGGTCATCCGTTAGCGTTGCCGCACCGTCACTTAGCCCTCAATTGGTATAAACAGTTAAGGAAGGGCCGATTGCCTTCAGTATTAAACCGTCTATTAAAAGACAAGGTTCAACGGCAGCAGTCTTTTTTGTTATTTGTCCCAAAGATTGCACTTTTAAAGCCGTTGGCACAGCTGCTGAGCAATAATTTTGCCAACTTGAAATTCACTACTGTTTACGCGGCCGATCCAAAGCGGGCCGAGAAGGTACAGGCCATGCGGCAGGAAAAACTAACGGCGTTACTCACAACGACTATTCTAGAAAGAGGCGTCACCTTTAAAAATATTGAGGTGATCGTTTTGGGTAGTGACGATAGCGTGTTTACGACTAGTGCGTTAGTTCAGATGGCAGGGCGTGTTGGCCGCCACCGTGATTATCCAACTGGCCGCGTTGATTTTATTTGTGCTGGTTACAGTTGTGCGATGAAGCAAGCAACTAAACAAATCAAGCAGATCAATCAGAAAGCAGGTTTTTGATGCGCTGTCTATTGTGCCAACAATCTTTTATTCAATCACTGACCTTAGCCGATATAATCTATTTTAGGGTTCTAACAACTTCACCTATTTGTTTAAACTGTCATCGTAAATTTTTACAAATTGAGCCTGATTTGGCCTGTTCTGGTTGTGGTCGGTTGCAGACGCGGCAAGGTTTGTGTCAAGATTGTTTGACTTGGCAAAAAAAGTACCCACAGTTACTTCATAACCGAGCCCTATTTACTTATAATGACGCAATGCAGGAATTTTTTAAGCAGTATAAAACAAGTGGTGATTATCAATTGAGTAATTGTTTTACCAGTGTTTTGGGTCAATTTCTCAAAAAAATGCCAGCCGATGATTACGTGCCGATACCGACTGATACTAAAAGCTATCAAAGAAGGGGTTTTAACCCTGTTTGCGGTATTTTCGGCAAGGTTGTTCCCCTTTATGAATGCCTGAACAAACGTGAATTACCGGTTAAACAGGCACATAAAAATCGCAGTGAACGGCTGGCAACGGCGCAACCCTTCCAGGCTAATATGGATAAGTGTCGGCCACTTGCGGGAAAACAAATTATTTTGTTGGATGATGTTTACACAACGGGGCGAACCTTATTTCACGCTCGAGATTGTCTTTTAAGGGCAGTTCCTAGTCTAAAAATAACAACCGTGACCTTGGCCCGTTAACCTAAAACCGACTTTTGTCCTACTCCTTTTTCCAAACATGCCGTAGTTTTGTTTAGGTTAAACATTGTTAATTGCAGCGCTTTCCATTATAATCAGTATATAAGCAAGGCATCAAGGCTTTTCGGCTTTGATCCTGTTTGCCCAGCGCAAACTTGCAAGTGAAAGGGGAGAAATTCTATGCTTAACTATAATGTTCGTGGAGAAAATATCGAGGTAACTGGTGCTATTCGAGACTACGTTGAAAAACGTTTGGACAAGTTGAATAAGTATTTTCCAAGTTCAGCTGATTCGCAGGCCCACGTTAACTTGAAAGTCTATCCCGATAAAACCGCTAAGGTCGAGGTCACAATTCCGTTACCTTATCTGACCTTGCGTGCAGAAGAAACTTCACCAAATTTGTATGCGAGCGTTGATCTTGTCACAGATAAGCTTGAACGTCAAATCCGAAAATATAAGACAAAGGTTAATCGTAAGTCCCGTGAAAAAGGGCTTAAGGATTTCAACCTAGCAAATTCTGATGAAGCGGCTGAGGATTCCTCCGATAATGCGGATGACAAACTTGATATTGTAAGAACGAAGCGTGTTTCGTTAAAACCAATGGATAGTGAAGAAGCAGTTTTGCAGATGAACATGTTAGGACACAATTTCTTTATTTTTGAAGATGCTGAAACAAATGGTACAAGTATTGTTTATAAGCGGCGTGATGGCCGTTATGGTCTGATTGAAACTGATGAACAATAAGTTGTTGGCATTCAAAAACGGAGTAGGAGAAATCCTGCTCCGTTTTTGTGCTGGTTGATTATTAATCTTTCGCAAGTAAAGCTATTTTCAAGCATCAATTTTCATGCTAAACTAGTAAGAGTATCTTTTTTGATTTATAAAGTTAACATTTGTCATACATGACAAGAAGGGACTTTACAATGGCAAATATTTTAAAGAACTGGGTCGAAAGCGATAAGCGTGAAGTCAAACGAATGGGCAAAATCGCCGATAAAGTTGAGGCCTTAGCGGATCAAATGGCCGCCTTATCAGATGATGATTTAAAGGCCGAAACTCCAAAATTAAAAGAACAATTAAAAAATGGTAAAACCATAGATGATATTTTACCCGAAGCATTTGCAACGGCCCGCGAAGCCGCGAAGCGTGTCTTAGGTTTGTACCCGTTCCGGGTTCAAATTATTGGTGGGATTACGTTACACGAAGGTAATATAGCTGAAATGAAAACTGGTGAAGGTAAAACTTTAACGGCAACGATGCCAGTTTATTTAAACGCATTAGCGGGTAAGGGAGTCCACGTTGTAACGGTTAATGAGTATTTATCTGGCCGTGACGCTAAGGAAATGGGCGAATTATATAATTGGCTCGGTTTATCAGTTGGTTTAAATTTAAATTCATTAAGCTCAGAAGAAAAACGGGCCGCTTATGGAGCCGACATTACTTATTCGACTAATAGTGAACTTGGTTTTGATTATTTACGAGATAACATGGTGGTTTATAAAGAGCAAATGGTTCAACGACCGCTTAACTTTGCGATTGTCGATGAAGTTGATTCAATTTTAATTGATGAATCCAGAACACCATTAATTATTTCTGGACAGGCCGAAAAATCCGCTGGCTTGTATATTCGTTCTGATCGTTTTGCTAAAACGCTTAAAGAAGACGATGACTATAAGATTGATTTACAGACGAAAACGGTCAGTTTAACCGAACAAGGTATTCAAAAGGCTGAGAAAAATTTTGGCCTAGATAATTTGTATGATGCAGATAATATGGCACTTAATCATTATTTAGATTCTGCCTTACGCGCAAATTATATTATGTTGAACGATATTGATTATGTTGTTCAAGATGGTAAAGTTATGATCGTTGATTCGTTTACTGGTCGTGTAATGGAAGGTCGGCGTTATTCTGACGGCTTGCATCAAGCAATTGAGGCCAAAGAAGGCGTTGAAATTCAAGATGAGTCTAAGACAATGGCCAACATTACCTACCAAAACTTTTTCCGGATGTATAGCAAACTATCTGGGATGACCGGGACGGCTAAAACAGAACAAGAAGAATTTCGTGAAATTTACAGTATGGAAGTTATCACAATTCCAACTAACCGACCAATTGCTCGGATTGATCAACCTGATTTACTTTACCCGACGCTGTCAAGCAAGTTTAATGCGGTTGTTGAGGACATTAAGCAGCGGCACGAAAAAGGTCAGCCAATGTTAATTGGGACGGTTGCCGTTGAAACGTCAGAACGTTTATCACGAATGTTAGATCAAGAGCACATCTCCCACGCCGTTTTAAATGCCAAGAATCATTTAAAAGAAGCCGAGATTATTATGAATGCCGGCCAACGTGGCTCGGTTACAATTGCCACTAATATGGCTGGTCGAGGAACAGATATCAAGTTGGGACCTGGTGTTAAAGAATTAGGTGGTTTGTGTGTTATTGGGACAGAACGGCATGAATCGCGACGGATTGATAATCAGTTGCGTGGTCGTTCTGGTCGGCAAGGTGATCCTGGTGAAACGCAATTTTATTTATCACTAGAAGATACGTTAATGCGCCGCTTTGGTTCTGATCGAATTAAGACGTTATTAGAACGGATGAAGGTTAGTGATGATGATGCGGTTATTCAAAGTCGGATGATTACACGACAAGTCGAATCCGCACAAAAACGGGTCGAAGGTAATAACTACGATACCCGTAAAAATACGTTACAGTATGATGACGTTATGCGTGAACAGCGTGAAGTAATCTATGGACAGCGGATGCAAGTTATTAATGAAGATGATTCATTAAAGTACGTCTTGGTGCCAATGTTTGAACGAACCATCAAGCGGATTGTTGAATCGCATACCCAAGGTGAAACTGACAAGTGGGATTTACAAGCAATTTACGATTTTGCCGTGAACGCAATGGTGGCTGAAGATACGATTAGTATGGAAGATTTAACTGGTAAAACAAGTGATGAAATTAGTGATTACTTGTTGGATCGTGCCAATAAAAGTTATGCTGAAAAAGAAAAACAATTATATGATCCTGCACAAATGTTAGAATTTCAAAAAGTTGTTATTTTGCGGGTTGTTGATTCGCATTGGACGGACCATATTGACGCCATGGATCAATTGCGGCAAGCTATTGGGCTACGAGGCTATGGGCAGATGAATCCATTAGTAGAATATCAATCTGAGGGCTATCGAATGTTTGAAGAGATGATTGCGGATATTGATTATGATGTGACGCGCTTATTTATGAAAGCAGAAATTCGCCAGAATATTAAACGTTAGCTTTAAGGGGAGTGGGTTAAAAGTCGGTTTTGGATTAGCTGTAGTTAGGCACGTGAACCCAGACTTTTGGCGCACGCTCTAGAGTAACGTTTGGAAACAATAAGAGGCTAGGGACTTTTGTCCCAGCCTCTTTCGCTGGAGGCACAAAATGGAATTAAGTGAAGGTAAGAAAATATTAGCGGGAATTAAAGCTAAATTGGCTAATTTTAGGGGGTCGCTTTGACCTCGACGCGCTAAACGAAAGTATCGGCGAAAATGAGGCACAGATGGCGGAGCCCGGTTTCTGGGATAATCAACAGGCCGCTCAAAAAGTGATTGATGAAACTAACCAATTGAAATCTAAATTTGATTCTTTTCACGATTTAGAGGCCGGTTACGAAGATTTAAGTGTTTTGGCTGAATTGTTAAGTGAAGAAGATGACGCCCAAATAGCCGCGGAATTTGAAACTAATTTAGGTAAGTTACAGGCCAAAATGCAGCAGTATGAATTAAGCCTACTTTTGAATGGTCCCTACGATAGTCATAATGCAATTTTAGAAATTCATCCAGGCGCCGGGGGAACGGAATCACAAGATTGGGGCGAGATGCTACTGCGGATGTATACACGCTGGGCCGAAAAACACTTGTTTTCAGTTGAGACCGTTGATTATCAAGCAGGTGATGACGCTGGAATTAAAAGTGTGACGTTACTCATCAAGGGGCATAATGCCTATGGTTACTTGCGTTCAGAGCGTGGTGTACACCGATTGGTTCGCATCTCACCATTTGATTCGGCCGGCCGCCGGCATACGTCATTCGCATCCGTTGATGTAATGCCTGAATTAGATGAAACAGTTAATATTGAAATTAACAGTGATGATTTACGCGTTGATGTTTATCGAGCCAGTGGCGCTGGCGGCCAGCACGTTAATAAGACGTCCTCCGCGGTTCGTTTAACCCACTTGCCAACCGGAATAGTTGTTGCAAGCCAAGCAGAACGATCACAGTTATTAAATCGACAGACTGCTATGAACATGCTACGGGCTAAGCTGTATCAGCGTGAATTAGAAGCCAAGGAAAAACAAAAGGCTGAAATTCAGGGTGAACAAGCTGATATTGGTTGGGGCTCACAAATCCGTTCTTACGTTTTTCAACCCTATACAATGATTAAGGATCATCGCACTAATTATGAAACTGGTAACGGTCAGGCAGTTTTAGATGGCGACTTGGATCCATTTATAAATGCTTATTTGCAGTTACAATTGCAGGGAGAAAATCCCAGTTAGTAGCTCGGCAAACATTGATGGAATGTTGTCCATTAGCACCTGGTATTTAGAAATAGAACTCAGTGTTACAACGGCAATTTTTGTTGTTGGGCTGAGTTCTATTTTTATGGTCAATCGTTCAGTCCAAACCCAATCTGATAGTAGGTGGCCTGAAACTAATTTTGGCACAAGAATGGGTATTGTCTAAAAATGCCAGCTTTCTTTTCAAACGCTGGCAATGTTATACTGACATTAACTTAAAAAGTGGGGTGTCGGTGAAATATGCAGATTGTTTCGGTTATTATGAGCTTACTTTGGCAACCTTTGTTATGGCTTGGTTTACTCAGTGGCTTTTTAGTGAGTTACTTACGGATAACAAAGGAACGAAGCTTATTTAGAATAGCGGTCGATAACCATTATCATGAGTTCCGTCATTTTTTCACTTGGGGTGTTCCATTTGGAATTGGCTTATCAATAGTTAGCTTACTGATTGGGTTTAGATTACCATTAATTTGGGTACAGCTTTATGAATTAATTGCCGGTCTGGTTTTATTGTTAAGTATTTGGCGGTTTGTACCACTTCTAGGGTTATTAGTCACCAGCTTAATCGTTATGCTGGTGGCCCCAGATGTATCTTCTCAGTTAGTGCCCAACGTACTCGTACTTTCGGGGGCAGCTGCTTTATTTACCGCGTTGTTAATCCACCGTTTAGGTGCGCAGACAGTTTCACCACGAATTCGTAAAAGTTCCCGTGGACGGCGGACTGGCTTTTTCCGATTACGGCAATTAGCGTTTGTACCACTAGTTATGCTAGTCCCAGTAAAAGGGGTAACCACTAGTGCTTGGCCAACCTTCCAATTTGGGGGTGGGCCTTACAGTTTGTTTATTTTACCGCTCTTTTTGGGCTTTTTACTAACGGTTAAGCACCAGCAAATTATGCTGGCTGTTAAACAAACGACGCAGTGGTATTTAATCGAAGGTGGCCTACTATTGATTCTTGGAATTTTGGGCCAATTCTTGACTAATTTGACTAATTTATTTTTAATTTTGGCAATTTGTCTAGAAATTGGCGGTCATATTTGGCGATACTTTTCGGCACGTTCTGGTTCAATTCATTATACCGAACCATTTGTGGGGATTAGTGTTTTAGGTATCCAGCCAGGCACACCAGCGGCCAAAATGGACTTGATTAAAGGCGATACAATCTTGGACTGTAACCATATTGCAATTAATGATGAGGATTCTTTCTACCGTGCTCTAATGACTAATCCAACGTATTGTCACTTGCGGATTAAGACGATTACTGGTGATATTAAAATTACTGAAACGGCAATCTTTGCTGATTCACCACATGAAGTTGGGGTCATTACATTTCCGAAAAAAGGTGTTTAGGATGCAACGAGTATTAGTTGTTGATGATGAACCTGCGATTGTTACGTTACTAGCCTATAATCTAAAAAAGGCTGATTACGCGGTTACAACCGCTACAGATGGTGTTACTGCTCTAAAGTTAGCGTCAGAACAACAATATGACTTTATTTTGTTAGATTTGATGTTGCCAGAATTGGACGGCATGGAAGTTACTAAGCGGTTACGCCAAGAAAAAATTCAAACGCCAATTATTATTTTGACGGCTAAAGATGACGAATTAGATAAGATTATTGGTTTGGAGTTAGGGGCCGATGATTATTTAACCAAACCGTTTAGTCCCCGAGAAGTTTTAGCACGTATGAAGGCAATCAATCGGCGTTTAAATCAACAGGCGGAAGCACAACAAGTGATTAAAATTGGTGAATTAGTTATTGACCCAGATAATTATACAGTTAGTCGAGGCGGGGTATCATTAAATTTGACGCCGCGTGAATACCAACTGCTCATCTATTTTGCGAAGCGGCAACACCGGGTACTTAGCCGCGAACACTTACTTAATGGTGTTTGGGGGTATGACTATGCTGGTCAAACGCGAATGGTTGATATTCAAATCAGCCATTTACGAGATAAAATTGAAATTGATCCTAAAACACCTAAGTATTTAGTCACGGTTCGTGGGTTTGGTTATAAATTGGAGGAGCCGCAGGATGAAACAAATTAGGCACTTAGGCGAATTGATATTAGGGGTGATTATTGTTGGTGTAACAATGATCATTCTTTTTTTAAACCAAAGTTATTTAGCTAGTCAAAAAAGGGACCTTAGTGATAAGGCCCAATTATTTCAGGGGCAAACGTTGACCCAAATGATGGCTCAGGCTAAACAAACTAATTGTCAGGTGCTGGTTTTCAACCGAAAAAATCAGTTGGTAACTTCTGCGGCCGGCGTCACTGCCAGAGAGGCACTTCCGGCCGTTTTACGTTACCAAACGACTGGTAAAAAGCAGGCCGTTGTTCAGACACGTCAACAAGATCGGCTGGCCTATTTGATGACTAAGCGCGATCAAACAATTTTATTATTACAACCAAAACAGAATTTGTGGGAACCGTTTTGGCCACATGCTGCTTATATAATTGGGGTCACGTTGGGTATGATTGGCCTAATTATTTTAGTGTTATTGGGTCATCATTTGGCCGTAGAACGGTCACTTAAACGCTTAAAACAACAATTACAACAAATCAGACATTCAGAAAAAATGGCACCGGCATTGCTCAAGCCAACGGATCGTTATTTTGACCTGGAACAACAAATTGTTCAGGTTAATGATGTTGTTGGCCAGGCAAAACGACAGGAATTGAAAAGGCAAACCGATTTCAATCAATTATTAATTCAATTGGCAGTTGGTGTTTTGCTTCTTGACCGTACTGGGCTAGTCGTGAACAGTAATCCGGCCAGTGCACAATTGCTGGAGACCAAGATCATTTCCCGGCCGCACCCGTACGTTAATGACATTCAGGATTACCACTTGAGTCGTTTAATAAAGCGTGCTTTGCGGGACCGAGAAACCCAGCACCAGGAAGTTACTTTAACCTTAACTAAGGAACAAATCGTAGACGTTCACGTTGTTTGGCTGACCGCAGATCGACTGGCAGTTTTGTTATATGACGTTACAGAAATTAAACAAATTCAGCAGATGCAACTAGATTTTGTTAGTAATGTGTCCCATGAATTAAAAACGCCAGTAACTGCGATTACTGGCTTCACTGAAACTTTATTAGCGGGCGCACAAAATGACCCGAAAGATCGGCAGGCGTTCCTACAAATTATTGCGACGGAAAGCCAACGTCTAACTAGTTTAATTCAAGATATTATTGCGTTGGCACGTGGTGAGCAACGACAACCTAAGTTGACTACATTTGACGTTCCAAATTTAATCGAGCAGTTGTTACCGGCGCTACAACCACAAATAGCTGCGAAAAAGATTCAACTTAAATTAGATTTAATGGCCGCACCGACTTTAAAAACGGACGCCAATCAATTTGAACAGATCGTTAAAAATTTGCTGGTTAACGCGATTAATTACAATCGTATTGGAGGACAAATTACGTTGACAAGTCGTTTAATTTCTGCTGGTTGGCAGCTTAAAGTTTGCGATACCGGGGTCGGCATTGCTAGCGCTGATCAGGCACGTGTTTTTGAACGTTTCTACCGGGTTGATAAAACACGTAGTCGGGATACCGGTGGCACTGGCCTAGGCTTAGCAATTGTTGCGGCGTTGGTCACCGGCCTAAGTGGCACAATTAAGCTACAAAGCCAGCTTGGTGTCGGTAGTTGCTTTACAGTTGTACTACCAAATGAAGAAGCCGGTTCAGAATGATTAAGTTTTGGATTTTTCACAAAGGTATTTTATTTTAGGCTTATTAGTTTAGTGTAAACGTCTTCTAAAAGTGGAAACTGCGGGTTATCCGTAATGTTATAACTTCAACATTACGGATAACCCGCAGTTTTGTTTTTTTGGAAGGCGTTTATTTTTTTGAATAAAATCGAAACCAAAGTTTATTTAGTCACAGGCATTTTTCTTGCTTTTACCTGTCCAGATAAGGTCCAATTAAGCTGGAAGATAAATACCAATTTACACAACCTTTACATTAGAAGTGTTTTATTTTTACGTCCATTGGCTAAACTATAAAATGGATAGGGGGGGTAATTGTGAAGAAAAAGATCTTGACTGCCGCGGCGCTTTTAATCAGTCTCGTTGGTTTGACGGCCTGTCAGAAGCAATCAAGTGGTGAATCAATCACTGCCGTTGGTTCTTCCGCCTTGCAGCCGTTGGTTGAGGCGGCTGGTGAACAGTACAGTAACGATCATTTAGGTAAGTTTATTAATGTTCAAGGTGGTGGCTCTGGGACTGGGCTCAGCCAAATTCAGGCTGGAGCAGTTGATATTGGTAATTCTGATGTCCATGCTGAGGAACAAAATGGTGTTGATGCAAAAAAATTAGTTGATCATCGTGTTGCAGTTGTAGGAATCACCCCTGTTGTTAACAAAAAAGTTGGTGTCACCAATTTAAGCTTTGCCCAGTTAAAAGCAATTTTTACGGGGCAGGTTACTAATTGGCAGCAACTTGGCGGTGCTGACCTACCAATTGTTTTAGTTAATCGTGCTGCTGGTAGTGGCACACGAGTTACCTTTGAAAAATGGGTTTTGCAAGGAAGTCAGGCCAAGCAGGCGCAAGAACAAGATTCAACGGGAATGGTACGGCAAATAGTGGCCGCAACCCCTGGTGCAATCAGTTACCTTGCATTTTCTTACGTGGATAAGTCAATTGCTGCGGTTAAAATTAATCACGTTGCCCCAACGGATGAAAATGTTTTAACGAATAAATGGAAAATTTGGTCTTACGAACATATGTATACAAAAGGGAAACCAACGGGCCTAACTAAAGATTTTATTGCTTACGTTTTGAGTCCTAAAATTCAAGAAAAAGTGTTACCACGTTTAGGTTATATTTCAATTTCACAAATGAAGGTTGAACGGGATGTATCGGGTCACGTTACAAGGAGGTCATAAGATGGATCCAATTCGCGAAAGTTTATTAAAAAAATCGCGCCAAAGTAAAGTTGAACGTTTGGGCAAGTTAGTGAGCTTCTGCTGTATTACTTTAATTGTGCTTATTGTTTTAGCTATTTTTTACTTTGTGGCTTCCCGGGGACTGGCAACCTTTTTTCACGATAAAGTTAATCTAATTGATTTTTTAACTAAGGATGTCTGGAATCCAAGCGTAAAAGATGCTCGTGGATTACCTGAGGTTGGTGCGTTACCAATGATTGTGGGTTCCTTTTTTGTGACGATTTTGTCTGCCTTAGTGGCAACACCCTTTGCAGTTGGTGGGGCCATCTTTATGACCGAGATTTCACCGCGGCGTGGGATGCAAATTCTGAAACCAGTGACTGAATTATTAGTTGGGATTCCATCAGTTGTTTACGGCTTTATTGGTTTATCGGTAGTTGTTCCTTTCGTGCGTGGAATCTTTGGTGGTACTGGCTTTGGTATTTTAGCGGGAACCTTTGTCTTGTTTGTCATGATCTTACCTACCGTAACTTCCATGAGCGTTGACGCACTGCAAGCAGTACCACGTTATTACCGTGAAGCATCGTTAGCCTTAGGTGCAACCCGTTGGCAAACCATTTATAAGGTTGTTTTACGAAGTGCAACCCCGGGTATCTTAACGGCAATTGTTTTCGGCATGGCCCGGGCATTTGGGGAGGCTTTGGCCGTCCAAATGGTTATTGGTAACGCGGCCTTGATGCCGCATAATTTGGTTTCACCGGCCTCAACTTTGACAAGTGTACTAACGATGGGTATTGGTAATACAATTATGGGCTCACTCCAAAATAACGTTCTCTGGTCACTGGCCTTATTATTACTATTAATGTCCCTGGTCTTTAATCTGCTTATTCGCTTCATTGGTCGGAAGGGGGCGTTAAAGAAATGAACGTCAGACGACAAGATAAAATCGCAACAGTTGTCCTTTACCTAATTTCCGGAACAATTATTTTAATTTTGGCCGCCCTACTACTTTATATTTTGGCCGCTGGCTTACCCCACGTTTCTTGGCATTTTTTAACTTCCCCAGCCCGCGCGTTTGAGGCCGGCGGTGGTATTGGTATTCAGTTGTTTAATTCGTTATACTTACTTGTTTTAGCAATGTTAATTTCAATGCCGGTTTCCTTGGGTGCAGGTATTTATTTGTCAGAATACGCTAAGAAAAATTGGCGCACAACTTTTGTTCAAACGGCAATTGAAATTCTTAGTTCGTTACCATCAGTCGTTGTTGGTCTGTTTGGTTTCTTGATTTTTGTTGTTCAGTTTAAGTTTGGTTTTTCAATCCTGTCGGGGGCACTGGCACTGACGTTCTTTAACTTACCACTACTGACGCGAAATGTAGAAGAATCATTAGCTAGCGTTCAGGGTAGTCAGCGTGAAGCGGGTTTAGCACTAGGGCTATCCCGCTTTGAAACGGTGACGCGGGTTATCGTCCCTGAAGCATTACCAGGTATTACCACGGGAATGATTCTTGGAGCTGGGCGTGTTTTTGGTGAGGCGGCGGCCTTGATCTACACCGCAGGACAAAGCGCACCGGCACTTGATTTTAGCAATTGGAATCCGTTTTACATTGCTAGTCCCTTAAATCCATTGCGACCTGCCGAAACACTGGCCGTTCACATTTGGAAAATTAATTCAGAAGGGATTATGCCTGATGTTGCGGCGGTTTCGGCTGGAGCCTCTGCGGTATTGGTGATTGTAGTCTTACTTTTTAATCTCAGTGCACGTTGGTTTGGAAAATGGTTATTTAAGAAAATGACCGGAGGCGATTAAGCATGCAAAAATACGATGTAACCAAAACCGCGATTAAAACTTTTTCGCAACCAGAACACGAGATTGCCTTACAGACCAATGATTTACACGTTTATTATGGTGATCATGAGCAGATTAAGGGTGTTGCCTTACAGTTTGAACGGTATAAGATTTCGGCAATCATTGGTCCTTCTGGTTCAGGAAAATCAACATACTTACGGGCGCTAAACCGAATGAATGATGAGATTCAATCTGCGAAAGTTACTGGTTCAATTATGTACCGTGATTTGGATGTGAATTCTCCGCAGGTTGACGTTTATGAAATGCGCAAACACATTGGAATGGTATTTCAACGACCGAATCCATTTGCAAAATCGATTTATGATAACATTGCTTTTGCTTTGCGGCGTCATGGAACAAAGAAGAAAGCGGCATTAGACGAAATAGTAGAAAAAACATTACAGCAGGCAGGCCTTTGGAAAGAGGTTAAGGATAGTCTATCTAAAAGTGCCTTGGCCCTTTCTGGTGGGCAGCAGCAACGCCTATGTATTGCGCGAGCGTTAGCTTTGAAACCGGATATCTTATTACTTGATGAGCCTGCTAGTGCCCTTGATCCAATTTCCACCAGTGTTGTGGAAGATACCCTAACGCAATTAAAAAAGGATTACACGCTAATCGTTGTGACCCATAATATGCAACAGGCCGCCCGAATTAGCGACTATACCGCGTTCTTTTATGACGGTTACGCTTTGGAATATGGTGCGACAAATCAAATCTTTACGCAGCCAGAGCTTAAGGCAACTAATGATTATATTTCGGGACATTTTGGTTAATTTAAGTACCACATAAGGTGTCTAAAATGGAGGGGTGTAGTTAATGGCCACTATTATTGAAACCAACGACACACATTTATACTACGGAAAAAAAGAGGCACTAAAGGGAATTAGTATGGCTTTTACTGCCAATGAGATTACGGCATTAATTGGCCCCTCTGGTTGTGGTAAATCAACACTGCTCAGAACATTGAATCGAATGAATGATTTGATTCCTAACGTTACGATAACTGGAAAAATCACCTTAAACGGGCAGGATATTTACGCGCCGGAAATGGATATAGTAGAATTAAGAAAAGAAGTTGGAATGGTTTTTCAGCAGCCAAATCCATTTCCTTTCTCGGTTTACGATAATGTTGTTTACGGGTTACGTTTGGCCGGTATTCGTGATAAAAGACAGTTGGATGAGGCCGTTGAAACAAGTTTAAAGGCGGCTTCGGTCTGGGAAGAGACAAAGGATGTTTTACATCAAAGTGCTCTGGCTTTATCTGGTGGCCAACAGCAACGTGTTTGTATTGCCAGAGTTTTGGCCGTTAAGCCGGACGTTATTTTACTTGATGAGCCGACCAGTGCCTTAGATCCAATTTCGAGTTCAAAAATTGAAACCATGTTACTGACTTTGAAAAAGGACTATTCAATTATTTTAGTAACGCATAATATGCAACAGGCCGGCCGAATATCGGACCGAACGGCGTTCTTTTTAGATGGCCGCTTAGTTGAATATACCAACACAACAAAATTTTTCACAAATCCAAGTAAACAAGAAAGTGAAGATTATATTTCTGGTCGTTTTGGTTAAAAATAGGATTGCAGCAAAATGGTCGGTCGTTAATATCGTCTAGAGGAACAGTTTCACGTTTAAATAAAAATGGACCTTAAAAATTGAGGAGGAGTCAATAATGCGCGAAATTTTTGGCAGCGAGTTACAAGAGCTACACACGCGTTTTTCCGAAATGGGAATGATGGTTAATGAAGCAATCTACAATGCTGTTAAGGCCTTTGTCGACCATGATCGTGAATTGGCACAAAATGTAATAAACAATGATAATCAAATTAATGCACGGGAAGTTGATCTTGAACAACGAAGCTTTGAAATGATTGCTTTACAGCAGCCGGTAACCTCTGATCTACGAATGATTGTGACGATTATGAAGGCAAGTAGTGATTTGGAACGAATGGGTGACCATGCCGTTAGTATTGCACGGTCGACAATTCGTGTAAAAGGTAATCCCCGTGTTCCAGAAATTGAAGCAGATATTGCAAAGATGGCGCGTTTTGTTGAGAAAATGGTGGCCGCTATTTTGGACGTCTACGTTAAAACGGATGCTAAAAAGGCAAAAAAGATTGCCGGTCAGGATAAGAAAGTAAACCAGGCCTTTCAGGATATCTACACGGATTGCATTAAACAAATGCAGCAATCACCAGAAACTGTTGTTGGCAGTTCTGACTACATGATGGTGGCCAGTTATTTAGAACGAATTGGTGATTACGTGACTAACTTGAGTGAATGGATCATTTATTTAAAGACCAATAAGATTGTTGAATTAAATAACAACGATAATGAAAGAATGTAGTGTAAACGGTGAAACAAATTGGTGTCAACCAAATTGTTTCACCGTTTTTATTAGCACAAGTGTTTGCCGGTGTTTTAGACCAACTGCTTAGCATAAAATCCAACTTAGGCCCTATGTTTTTTGGAACGGTTCAAGCGATAATAGACTCATAGCAAAAAGAAGTCATGCTTAAGGAGGCTATTAGCCATGAATGAACGTGAACGAATTTTAGACCTAGTAAAAAAAGGAATCATCTCAACTGACGAAGCTTTGAGCTTATTAGAAAATAGCGCCAAAGATAAAAGTACCGCAGAGCAACAGGCGACAACGAAGGTAACACCAGAGAAATCAACTGAGGAACAAACAACAGATAAAAAAGATGAGCAGGAACAAGATGAATTAGCCAATGAGGTTGAAGAACTTCAAACTAAGACACAACAAATTAATGAACAACTAACCCAGAATGCTCGTGATTTAAAGACCCAGCAAGAACACTTGCAGGTTCTGAACACAATGGAAGATTTAGAAACACTATCCACCGAAAAAGTTCAGGATCGGGATGAAACAAAAGAAAAGATTGGCCAATTAGAAAGCAAGCAGGCTAATTTAAGCGATGAAAAGCGCCACTTACAACACGAACTTGCTGCAAAACGTCACGAACAACGTGATAAAATTAAAAATCACCTGGCCGATAAGCTTAATTTAGGTGACGAATGGCGGGACAACGCAACGGACACTTTAAACCAAGTGGGCGAAAAAGTTGGTGAGGCCGGCAGTCAGTTTGGTCAGTTCATTAAGGGCACGGCGCAAACGATTATGGATAACGTTGACTGGAAAGACGTTAACATTAAGGTGCCTGGTATTGCGACAACAAAATTTGAACATGAATTTAATTACGCCGACACAACCGCCTCAATCTTAGATGTTAAGGTTGCTAACGGGGACGTTAAGCTGAAGACCTGGGACGGTACTGACATTAAGGTTAGTGTTAGTGGTAAGTTGTACGGTAAGATGGCAGATGTTAGTCCGTTAGAGAATTTCTTACAGCGGAGCGAGATTGCTATCGATGCAGATGTTTTCACCTTTAAAGTGCCAAATAAGCGAATTCAGGCCAATCTAACCTTCTACCTACCTAAGCGGACCTACGATCACACCACAATTAAATTATTAAATGGTGATGTTGATCTAACCGATTTTGAGGGTGAAGATTTATATATTAAGAGCACCAATGGCCAGATGACATTTACCGGCGTTAATGCCTCAATGCTTGAAGTTGAGGGGGTTAATGGTAATATTAAGGTAAATGGTGGTCGTTTAATTGATGCCTTATTAAATACAATTAACGGTGAGGTTAAATTCATGAGTAACGCTGAGTCAGTAGAATTAACCACTGTTAATGGTGAAGTTAAGGCCACTGTCAATGAAACAACGTTAACTAAGTTGGTTGCCAGCTCTGTTAATGGTAACGTCAAAATTGCCTTGCCAGAAGATCTGGCAGTTACGGGCCAAACCAAGTCACGTTTTGGTGCAATCAAGTCACGCTTAAGCGAAGTCACGGTAACTAATGAACGGCATAATACCGGTAATTCAGTTTACGATTTCGAACGTGACCTTAGTACACCACCGGCAAAGTTAACTTTAAGTACAACTTCAGGGAATATTTTGTTAAAGAACACTAAAGCGTAGTTTAGATGATTAAGGAGTGTAAATGATGCAGGCAAAAAGATTAGTAAAATCAAACAACCGGATTCTAAGTGGCGTTTTAGGAGGCATTGCGGACTATTTCAATTTAGATAAGACATTGGTTCGCTTGATTTATGCTGCTGCGGGGCTACTCACGGGCGTTGTGCCTGCTGTTGTTATTTACCTCATTTTAGCGCTTGTCATGGCTGATGATCAGACCTCAAAGCAGACAACGACTAATCAAAGCCATGATGATGATTGGAGTGATTTCTAATGATGTTTTTACTATTACTATTATTGGGCGCAATGATGCTCTTCTTTAGTCCAGCAATTGCACTTGTTTTATTGTTGGTCTTGTTGCTTTGGTTGCCGTTACGATTTTTAGCCGTTCCAATTTTATTAATCGTTATGTTCCATTTAGTAACAAAGAAGAATCATCATAATTATCATCATCGCCACTATAATTGGCGGCAAAGTAATTACCGCACGCAACCACATTCGGCTAACCGGGAACGTAAGGCGGCCCGAGATGTTAAAGTAGAAGACGACGACTGGAGTGATTTTTAATGGGTTTTTGGCAGCGAATTTTAGTGAATGCCATTATCTTTTTGGCAATTGCTGGCTTTTTCCCCAACGCCCTTTTTGTTTCTAGTATTTGGATGGCCATTGGTGCTAGTTTAGTTCTGGGGATTTTGAATGCCTTGGTTAAACCTATCCTGACATTTCTTTCGCTACCCATCACATTACTAACATTGGGTCTATTCAGTATTATCATCAACGCAATTATGTTGCGCCTAACTGCCTTTTTCGTTGGCAGTGGCTTTGCTTTCAGCAGCTTTAGTTCAGCAATACTAGTTGCGATTGTTATTTCACTAGTTAATATGATCATTAGTAGTCATTTTGGTCGGGCAGCATAACTAAAAAAATAGGTAGTTGAGACAAAATATATTTTTGTCCCGGCTACCTATTTTTTTGATTATTAGGGGGACGTTTAGGCTAAATTAGTTAAAAAGATTCTGAACAGAAGTTGTTTTTGAATGCGATTACTTTTGACATAACGTCTTTTAGTTTGTATGTTGAACCTAGTAAGTACAGTCTTTGAATAGTAATTCATTAGAAAAGCAGTGCAGGGACCATGTGGCAATGTTAAAATAAAGAATATTGTTGTTTAATTACTTTTTATGATAGGAGCAATTGTAATGGTTGAAAGTGTTAAAGTTAGCGAGCTTGTTGACCGTGCTAAACTCAAGGTTTACGCGGGCCAAGAATTTTTAGAGCAGCGCGGCATTACGGTCAGTGATATTTCCCGGCCAGGCTTAGAATTAACCGGTTATTTTAATTATTATCCCCACGAACGAATTCAATTGTTTGGTCGAACTGAGATTTCTTTTTTAAAAAAAATGACGCCTGAAGAGCGATTAATGATTTTTAGAAAAATGGCTGCTAAGGATACGCCGGCGTTTGTTGTCTCCCGTTCATTACCGGCACCAGATGAATTGTGTCAGGCAGCAGGAGACGCCAAAATCCCGGTATTGGGATCAAAACTTGCGACGACGCGCTTATCAAGCCTAATGACCGATTATTTAGATGGGCGCCTAGCTGAACGGCGGTCAATTCATGGTGTTTTGGTAGATATTTACGGAATTGGCGTATTAATTACTGGCGATTCAGGAGTTGGTAAAAGTGAAACTGCTTTGGAACTAGTTAAGCGGGGCCACCGTCTAATCGCTGATGATCGCGTTGAAGTTTATGAACAGGATGAACAAACTTTAGTTGGCGAAGCACCGGCCATCTTACGCCATCTGCTTGAAATTCGTGGAATTGGTATTATTGATGTCATGAATTTATTTGGTGCGGGGGCAGTTCGTAGTGATACACCAATTCAACTAGTTGTTCATTTGGAGACTTGGACGCCCGAAAAGAATTTTGATCGGTTAGGTAACGGTGAAGAAGCAATGCAAATCTTTGACGTTACGCTACCACGGGTTACGATTCCGGTTAAAACTGGGCGTAATTTGGCAATTATTATTGAAGTTGCGGCGATGAATTTCCGAGCTCGAGCAATGGGTTATGATGCAACCAAGACGTTTGAATCTAATTTGAATCAGCTCATTCAAAAAAATTCTGCAGTTGACGAAGCAGCAGATGCAACGCCAAATACACCAACAACTAAACCAAGTGGTGATGTTAGTTCAAAACCGAAAACGGATGAAACAAAGAAGGGTGGTGCTGACGCCTAATGTTGGTAGCCGCGTTAAATCCTATCGCTTTAAAATTTGGACCATTTGAGATTCATTGGTATGGCGTGATTATTGCAACTGGTGTAGTTTTGGCCGTTGTGTTAGCAATGCGTGAGGCCGATCGCCGCCAAGTCTCTTCAGACGATCTATTTAATCTTATTTTATGGTCCTTGCCTTTTGCTTTAATTGGGGCCCGGCTTTATTATGTCCTTTTTGAATGGCCGTATTATGCTGCTCATCCTGGTGAAATCATTGCGATTTGGCACGGAGGAATGGCAATTTATGGTAGTTTAATTGCAGCGGCGATCGTTTTTTACGTGTTTTGTCGACGGCATCAGTTGCCGGTTTGGTTAGTGCTGGATATTGCCGCACCAACCGTTATTTTAGGGCAAGGTATTGGTCGCTGGGGAAACTTTATGAATCAAGAGGCCTTTGGTGCACAGACATCACTTACCTTTTTGCAGGGATTGCACTTACCTAATTTCATTATCCAACAGATGTTTATTAACAGGGCCTACCGCCAGCCCACTTTCTTGTATGAATCAGTTTGGGACTTGCTTGGTTTCGTTGTGATTATGAGCTTACGCCATCGTAAAGGACTATTTAAGCAGGGCGAGGTTTTCCTGCTTTATGTTAGTTGGTATGCGTTTGGCCGTTTCTTTATTGAAGGAATGCGAACGGATAGTTTAATGCTCTTTAATCTGCTTCGAGTTTCACAACTGCTTTCACTGATTTTCTTTATTGGTGCAATTGGTTTATGGATTTGGCGCCGCTACAATGACCCACTACTGGTTGATTATTTGGCTGGCAATCAAAAAAAGTAAACGGTTTAAGAAGGAGTTTTTAACGTTATGACAGAAAAAATTGCGGTACTTGGTGCCGGTTCATGGGGGACTGTTTTAGCAAATTTATTAACGGAAAATGGTCACCAGGTTTCACTCTGGGCTAACAAAGAAAAGTTAGTTACGGAAATTAATCAAGAACACACAAACGTTCATTATTTACCAACGTTTAAAATTAATCCTAAAGTGGTAGCGACACTTAGCCTTGCTACTGCCTTGCAAGACGTTGATTTAATTTTATTTGTAGTCCCAACGAATGCAATTCGCGAGGTGGCAAAAAAGGTCGTTACCGTTTTAAATGAAACCGGACGTAAGCCACTGATTATGCACGCCAGTAAGGGTCTGGAACAGGGAACGCATAAGCGCCTATCACAAGTGTTAAGCGAGGAGATTCCTGAAAATGAACGGCAGGCGTTAGTCGTGTTATCGGGTCCCAGTCACGCTGAGGATGTTGCTAATCGTGATTTAACCTCAATTACGGCGGCCTCCGTCGATCTTGAGGCGGCTAAACGAGTACAACAATTATTTATGAATGATTATTTTAGAATTTACACCAATGATGATGTCATTGGTGTCGAAATGGGGGCGGCCTTAAAAAACGTCATTGCAATCGGCGCCGGTGCCCTGCACGGGTTAGGTTACGGTGATAACACGAAGGCTGCTTTAATAACCCGGGGCTTGGCCGAGATCAGTCGCTTAGGGGTCGCTTTTGGTGCTAAGCCACTGACCTTTATCGGGCTATCCGGCGTCGGCGATCTAATCGTTACCTGTACCAGTGTTCATTCCCGTAATTGGCGGGCAGGCAATCAATTAGGCCAGGGACAATCGCTAGAAACAATTTTAAAGAACATGGGAATGGTTGTTGAAGGTGTTTCAACAACCAAGGTTGCCCACGAACTTGCCCAACAAAAAAATATTGAAATGCCGATCACTACGGCTATTTATCACGTTCTATATGAACAGAAGAATATTCGCGATGAAATCACTTGTTTAATGCAACGTGAAGGAAAAATGGAAATGGATTAGCATTGTAGCAAGTGAGCGTTTGGAAAAGTTCTTGTAGCACATTTACGCCAAATTAGTTAGGAAAACACTAACTAAAAATGATTTTAAAACACAACCTAAATTTAATTTAGCCGGGTGGTTGACATTTTATCTCAGGTAGGTTAATTTGACGGTGAGGTTTATTTAAGTTAGTTAACGCAGAATAATTTATTTTTTAAATAAAGGAGTCGACGTAATGGGTGAGGTTATCTCATTTCAGCCTTCATGTGAATTTTACTTTAATTTAGGAATGACAGCTTTTTCAAAGAATCGCTATAAAAAGGCAATTGTTTACCTTGAACGGGCTCAAACGTTAGCACAAACTGATGATGATTATGTCTTTGCTAATTGTCAGTTAGCGATTTGTCTCCAGTATGATAATCGTTATAATGAAGCAATTTTACAGTTAGAGCAGCTAAATAAGCATTACGGTAAGAATCATCCCGAAATTCAGTATTTCTTGGCCAATTGCTATGCCTTTATGAACCAGTTTGAAGATAGCTTTCAGTGTGTTCAAGGGTACCTCACAAGCGGTCAACAGGAATTTAAGACGGAAGCCATGGATTTACTATCCCAATTAAGGACTGAGCTTGGTAACTTTTAGTAAGCAAACTATTAGACTTTCTGAAAGCGACGGCGTATGCTTAATTTCAGAATCTAAATGACGGGGGTTGTGACCATGACAAAAAAAGCTGATATCATTGTAATCGGTGCTGGTCCAGGTGGTTTAACGGCCGCACTTTATGCATCACGATCAAATTTATCGGTTATTATACTTGACCGCGGGATTTATGGCGGGCAAATGAACAATACAGCTGCAATTGAAAATTATCCAGGCTTCAAGTCAGTTCTTGGGCCTGATTTGGCACAAAAAATGTATGACGGCGCAACTCAATTTGGTGCGGAGTACGCTTACGGTAACGTTACCGGAATCAAGGATAATGGCGACGTTAAGCTAATCAGCACTGATGATGGTGATTATGAGGCCAAGGCCGTTGTTATTGCAACTGGGGCCGAACACCGTAAATTAGAAATTCCTGGCGAAAATGACTATAGTGGCCGGGGCGTCTCCTACTGTGCTGTTTGTGATGGTGCGTTCTTTAAGAACCGGGAAGTTGCTGTGATTGGTGGCGGTGATTCTGCAGTTGAAGAAGGTCTGTATCTAGCTCAGTTGGCCTCTAAGGTAACAATTATTCATCGCCGGGATCAATTACGAGCACAAAAAATTATGCAGGATCGTGCTTTTGCTAATCCTAAGGTTAATTTTATCTGGAATGCTAATACTGAGGAAATCTTAGGTGATGATCAAAAAGTCACCGGTGTTCGTTACACCGACAAAGTGTCCGGCGAAGCACACACATTACCAGCTAGTGGGGTCTTCATCTACGTTGGGATTAATGCTTTGACGGATAGTTTTACTGATCTAGGGATTCTCGATGATGCTGGTTGGGTAGTTACGGATGATCACATGCGTACTAAGGTGCCTGGAATCTTTGCCATTGGTGACGTTCGGCAAAAGGATCTACGGCAGATTACGACATCAGTTGGTGATGGCGGTATGGCCGGTCAACAGGCATACGCCTACATTCAGGATTTAGCGGCTAAGGATAAAGAAACAATTTCCTAAGGCTTTAGCTAAGGGAGTAGGATAAAAGTCGGTTTTAGGTTTACTGCGTAACGTAGGCTAATTATGGTTACTGGATTAGGTACGTGACCCAGACTTTTGGCGCACGTTCTAGAGTAATGATCGAAAATAGTAAGCGGCTAGGGCTTTTTGTCCCAGCTGCTTTTAATTTGCGTAAATTTACTAAATTAGGTATTGAAGAATCTAACTGGAAGTTGGTTAAGCCACGCAACTGATTATTAAATTTTGAGCAATTAATGAAATTATTCTGAGCTTTTTAGAGTTGTTTTATAAAAGCGCTGCCTTTTGTAGTATACTAATTATTGAATTAAAGATCCGACGTGGGGTGACCACGTAAATTTTAAATAAGGATTTAATGACTTTAGGAGGTACGTTTTAATGACATGGCAGGATACGTACAATACTTGGAAAAATTACACACGTTTGGACGCTGGGCTTAAAGCTGAACTGGAACAAATGGCCGGTGATGAGGCTAATTTGAAGGATGCTTTTTATGCACCAATGGAATTTGGTACAGCAGGTATGCGTGGTGTAATGGGCCCTGGGATTAACCGGATGAACATTTATACGGTTCGGCAAGCAACTGAAGGCTTAGCGTTAATGATGGACACCTTAGATGCTAAGACAAAGGCGCAAGGGGTCGCTATCAGCTTTGATTCACGTTACAATTCTGAGGCCTTTGCGCATGAGGCCGCTCATGTTTTGGGCGCTCATGGCATTCCATCCTTTGTATTTGACGCGCTACGGCCTACGCCAGAACTATCGTTTGCTGTTCGTAATTTAGGTACCTACGCTGGTATTATGATTACTGCCAGCCATAACCCGAAGCAATATAATGGCTATAAAATTTACGGCCCGGATGGTGGTCAGATGCCACCAAAAGAGGCTGATTTAACAACTAGTTATGTTCGTAAAGTAACGGACCTGTTTGCAATTAAAACGGTTAGCGAGCATGAATTACGGGCTAAGCACTTATTAACTCTCATTGGTGAAGATGTGGATGAAGCTTACTTGGCTAATATTAAATCCGTTACGATCAATCAAAAATTAATTGACGAAGTTGGTAGTAAGATGAAGTTGGTTTATACACCACTTCATGGCACTGGTAAAATGTTAGGCGAGCAAGCTTTGCGGAATGCTGGTTTCAGCCAATTTCGTTTAGTACCAGAGCAATCCATTTACGACCCAGAATTTGCTACCGTTGCTTACCCAAACCCTGAATTTCCAGAAACATTTGATCTAGCAATTGCCTTGGGTAAAAAAGAGGACGCCGACATGTTGGTTGCTACTGATCCTGACGCCGATCGGCTGGGAACGGCGGTGCGCCAACCAGATGGTGAATACCGCTTGTTAAATGGTAATCAGATTGCGGCCTTAATGCTTGATTATATTTTACGAGCTAATCAGGAAGCCGGAACCTTACCTAAGAACGCGGTTGCAATTAAATCTATCGTTTCAACTGAGTTGGCAACTAAAATTGCTGAACACTACGGTGTTGAGATGATTAATGTTTTGACAGGTTTCAAATTTATTGCTGAAAAGATTAAAAATTATGAAGAAGACCATAGCCATACTTATATGTTTGGTTTTGAAGAAAGCTACGGTTCATTGATTAAACCATTTGTTCGAGACAAAGATGCCATTCAGGGTGTTCTTTTATTGGCCGAAATTACGGCTTACTATCAAAAACAAGGTAAAACACTATATGATGGCTTACAAGATTTGTTTAAGCAGTATGGTTATTTTGCTGAAAAAACAATTTCACAAACTTTTGCCGGGGCTGAAGGCGCTGGTGAAATCAAGGCACTAATGACTAAATTCCGGGAAGAACAACCTGAAAGTTTCAATGACGTTAAGGTTACTGCTTTACAGGATTTTCAAAATCAAGTAACTAATTTTGCGGATGGACACACTGAACCTATTAAGCTACCAAAGTCCAACGTGCTTAAATATTTGTTGGCCGATGGGACTTGGATTGCCATTCGTCCTTCAGGAACTGAACCAAAAATTAAATTCTATGTTGGGACGGTTGGTACTAGTGAAGAAGATGCTCAAACTCGTTTAACGGCATTTGAGCAAGCATTAACTGCTTTTGCGGCTAAATAAAAATAAAAGTGGTGTGGTTATTGCACGTTTTAATGAGTTAAAACGGTGATATAACCGCACCATTTTTGCTACTTAACTTGAAATTTAACCAGAAGAAACTGTAAAATAAGAGCAATTTAATAGCCGGAAGGACTGATTGATTATGGGAATGCATCAATATTTACAAAGCCTAAGTAATTTAGAAACAATTCAACGAGCGCCAGGATATTTTAAATTTGAAGAGCATTCAGTGGCCGCCCATTCGTTTAAAGTTACTCAAGTGGCGCAGATGCTCGGTGATATTGAAGAAAATGCCGGTCAAACGGTTGATTGGCGTTCATTATACGAAAAAGCATTGAACCATGATTATACAGAACGCTTTATTGGTGACATTAAAACGCCGGTGAAATACGCAACACCAGCACTTCGCAAAATGTTAGCGGAGGTTGATGACAACCTTACTGAGAATTTCATCGTTAATGAAATACCGACCGAGTTTCAGGAAGCTTACCGGCGCCGACTAGGTGAAGGTAAGGATGATACATTGGAAGGACGAATCTTATCAGTTTCTGATAAAGTAGATTTATTGTATGAATCCTTTGGTGAGATTCAAAAAGGTAATCCCGAAACAGTTTACACTAATATTTATCGGGAAAGTCTCCGGACAATTGTTAGATTTTCGGATATGGCAAGCGTTCAGTATTTTATTAATCAAATTTTACCGGATTTATTGGCCGAGCAATTTACTAATCGAGAAAAATTACGGCAAATAACGCAGCAAATTATGCAGGTTAAGTAAGCGAGCAAAGCTATGGCGAAAATATGTTCGGTGTGATAGAATATAGACACTAATTTGATTGTAGAGAGTGGAATGAAAAGGTGATGATTACGCTTAAAGAGGCCTCATCTTTTTGCAGCGAGTTTATAAATGGTTCGATATATTTTATAAATAGCTGGCCCACTCTCTTTCGTTTGGTTTGGAGACCATGTTTCCAGGGCGCGAATTAAGCGCTGGGAGAATGGAATATCCACCGAAAATAGGATTTTGTGGTCACGTAAAATAGACATATAGGTAATGAGGAGGTGCCATGTTTCCAGGGTGCGAATTAAGCGCTAGGAGAATGGACATCATCCGAAAATAGGATTTTGTGGTCACACAAAATAGACATAGGTAATGAGGAGGTCACTTACTTGATTCAACGTGAAGAACATCGTGATTTTGATTTAGTTTCACCTTATCAACCTGCTGGTGATCAGCCACAGGCAATTAAACAATTGACTGAGGGAATTGAAAATGGTGAAAAGGCTCAGATCCTATTAGGGGCAACCGGGACTGGTAAGACGTTTACAATGAGTGAAGTGATTAAGAATGTTGGAAAACCGACTTTGGTGATAGCCCACAATAAAACTTTAGCTGGTCAGTTATACGGCGAATTCAAACAATTTTTCCCTAATAACGCGGTTGAATATTTTGTAAGTTATTATGATTATTACCAACCAGAAGCCTATGTACCGTCAAGCGATACGTACATTGAAAAGGATTCTAGCATTAATGATGAAATTGATAAATTACGCCATTCGGCAACGAGTTCACTATTAGAACGTAACGATGTGATTGTTGTCGCTTCGGTTTCTTGTATTTTTGGTTTAGGCAGTCCGGATGAGTATCGTGATCACGTTTTATCATTGCGAGTTGGCCAAGAATTGGAACGCAATGAATTACTGCGCCGTTTAATTGATATTCAATTTGAACGTAACGATATTGATTTTCAGCGGGGACGTTTTCGTGTCCGCGGGGATGTTGTTGAAATTTTTCCAGCTTCCCGGGATGAACGGGCGTTACGAATTGAATTCTTTGGTGATGAAATTGATCGTATCCGTGAAGTAGATGCGCTAACTGGTGAAGTTGTGGGTGACCGCGATCACGTGGCCATATTCCCGGCAACTCATTTTATGACCAACGATGAGCAGATGGAACACGCAATTGTTAGCATTGAGGCCGAGTTAAAGACGCGTTTGAAGGAGTTAACCGATCAGCATAAATTATTGGAGGCGCAGCGACTAGAGCAGCGGACCAATTATGATATTGAAATGTTGCGCGAAATGGGCTACACTTCCGGAATTGAGAACTATTCTCGCCACATGGAGGGTCGAAAAGCTGGTGAGCCACCGTATACATTAATTGATTTCTTTCCCAAGGACTTCTTGATTATGATTGATGAATCTCACGCAACGATGCCGCAGATTCGGGGGATGTATAACGGTGACCGAGCTCGGAAACAAATGTTAGTTGATTACGGTTTTCGGTTACCAAGTGCGCTGGACAACCGACCACTAAAACTAAATGAATTTGAACAGCACGTTAATCAAATTGTTTACGTTTCAGCAACACCTGGTCCGTATGAGTATTCGCAAACGGATCACGTCGCGGAACAAATCATTCGACCAACTGGACTGTTAGATCCTAAAATTGAAGTTCGGCCAATTATGGGTCAAATTGATGATCTTGTAGGCGAAATTAATAAGCGTGTAGAGCGCCATGAACGTGTTTTTGTAACAACCTTGACCAAGAAAATGGCGGAAGATTTAACTGACTATTTGAAAGAATTAGGAATTAAAGTTCGTTATTTACACAGTGATATAAAAACGTTAGAGCGAACACAGATTATTCGTGATCTACGTTTGGGCAAATTTGATGTTCTGATTGGTATTAATTTATTGCGGGAAGGAATTGATGTTCCTGAAGTTTCGCTGATTGCCATTTTAGATGCCGATAAGGAAGGTTTCTTACGGAGTGAACGCTCACTGATTCAAACAATTGGTCGTGCTTCACGAAATGTTGATGGGACTGTCATTATGTACGCTGATCGGGTTACTGATTCAATGCAAGCGGCAATGGATGAAACTAAACGGCGACGAACCACCCAAGAGAAGTTTAATGAGGTCCATCACGTCACACCAACGACCATTGTTAAGCCAATTCGTGATCTAATTTCACCAACGAAAGCGGCGAAGGACGATCACCAAGAAACTGGTGCCATTAAAGAACCAGATTTTACGGATATGTCAAAGAAAGAACAAAAAGAAATGATTGGTCGGCTTGAAGAGCAGATGAAGGCCGCCGCCAAGAAATTAGATTTTGAACAGGCAGCAACTTTACGGGATACAATCTTAGAACTAAAAGCAGCAATTGAATAAATTTTAGACAATCGCAATCGGATGACCTTTGTTTGGCACGTTCATTTGCGTTTCAACTTAAAATTAGTCCTAAGAACTGAGGAGGAAAATTTATTGGCAAATGATAAAATTATCATTCACGGCGCTCGTGCGCATAATTTAAAGGATATCGACGTTACTATTCCCCGGGATAAATTAGTCGTCATCACTGGTTTATCGGGTTCAGGGAAAAGCTCACTTGCGTTTGATACGCTTTATGCAGAAGGACAACGACGCTATGTGGAAAGTTTATCGGCCTACGCACGACAGTTCTTGGGTCAAATGGATAAACCTGACGTTGATTCTATCGATGGATTAAGCCCAGCTATCTCAATCGATCAAAAAACAACCTCAAAGAATCCCCGGTCGACAGTTGGAACCGTTACGGAAATTAATGATTACCTAAGGTTACTGTGGGCACGGGTTGGCCATCCCATTTGTCCTAATGATGGGACAGAAATTAGTAGTCAAACCGTCGAACAAATGGTCAATCGAGTATTAAACTTACCAGAAAAAACGAAATTACAAATTATGTCACCAATTATTCGGGCCAAAAAAGGCCAACATAAAAAGGTCCTGCAGCGAATTCAAAAAGAGGGCTATGTCCGCGTTAAAATTGATGGTGAAATTTATGATATTAGCGATGACATTGAGCTGGAAAAGAATAAGAAACACGATATTGATATCGTCATTGACCGAATTGTTGTTAAGGCCAGCGCACGCTCACGGCTATTTGATTCATTCGAGGCGGCGTTGCGGTTATCTGATGGGTACGCAACGGCGGACATTATTGGCGGCGAACCGATCATGTTTTCTGAACATTATGCGTGCCCTTACTGTGGCTTTACGATTGGCGAGTTGGAACCGCGGTTATTTTCATTTAACGCACCTTTTGGGGCCTGTCCCGAGTGTGATGGTTTAGGGGCTAAATTGGAAGTTGACGAAGATTTGATTGTGCCTGACCCAACGTTGACTCTAAAAGCGGGGGCAATTGCACCGTGGAACCCGATTTCATCCCAGTATTACCCCCAGATGTTGGCCCAGGCCGCAGCAAGTTTTGGTATTGATATGGAAAAGCCATTTAATAAGTTACCTGAAGAGCAGCGTAATTTAGTTTTATATGGTGCTGGTGACCGAACGTTCCATTTTCATTACGAAAATGATTTTGGTGGAATTCGGGATGTTGACGCAACCTTTGAAGGCGTCGTGAATAACGTTTCTCGACGTTACCGCGATACCAACAGTGACTTTACACGGACACAGATGAGGCAATACATGACGGAATTAACTTGTCCCGTTTGCCATGGTTACCGGTTAAACCCGCAAGCACTTGCCGTTAAAGTAAACGGTAAGCATATTGCTGAGGTTTCCGAATACGCGATTAATCGTTCCTTAGAATTTTTCCAAGGATTAAAACTAACTGAAAAAGAGTTAACTATTGCCAAACCAATTCTTAAGGAAGTTACTGATCGATTGAATTTCTTGAAAAATGTTGGTTTGGATTACCTTAATTTAAGTCGTTCTGCTGGAACCTTATCTGGTGGTGAAGCGCAACGGATTCGCTTGGCTACCCAGATTGGTTCGAATTTATCCGGTGTTTTGTATATTTTAGATGAACCATCAATTGGTCTCCACCAACGAGATAACAATCGCTTAATTAGTTCATTAAAATCAATGCGGGATCTTGGTAATACGTTAATTGTCGTTGAGCATGATGAAGACACTATGCGCGCCGCGGACTATCTATTAGATATTGGCCCGGGAGCGGGTGAAAATGGTGGCCGGGTAATGGCGGCCGGAACCCCTAAAGAAGTTGAGGCTAATCCCAAGTCACTAACCGGTCAATATTTAGCTGGTAAAAAGTATATTCGGTTACCGGAAGAACGCCGTAAAGGTAACGGTAAAAAAATTCGTTTGACCGGTGCTGCCGAACATAACTTGAAGAATATCACCGTTGATTTTCCGTTAGGCGATTTTATTGTCGTCACTGGGGTCTCTGGATCCGGTAAATCAACCTTAGTAAACAGCATTTTAAAGCGTGTTTTAGCGCAAAAATTAAATCGAAACAAGCAAAAACCAGGTAAATATAAATCAGTGGCGGGTGTGAAAAATATTGATAAGATAGTTGATATCGATCAAAGTCCAATTGGGCGAACTCCCCGGAGTAACCCGGCCACTTACACCAGTGTTTTTGATGATATTCGGGATCTCTTTGCCCAGACTAATGAAGCCAAAATGCATGGCTATAAAAAGAATCGTTTCAGTTTTAACGTTCGCGGTGGTCGCTGTGAAGCCTGTAAGGGTGATGGGATCATCAAAATTGAAATGAACTTTCTGCCCGACGTTTACGTGCCCTGTGAGGTTTGTCACGGTAGTCGCTACAATTCGGAAACGTTAGAAGTTTTGTATAAAAATAAAAATATTTCGGATGTTTTGAATATGACGGTTAATGAAGCCTTGCCGTTCTTTGAAAACATTCCCAAGATTCGACGTAAGTTGCAGACTATTGTTGATGTCGGGTTGGGCTACATTACTTTGGGCCAGCCGGCAACCACTTTATCTGGTGGTGAGGCACAACGAATGAAGCTGGCTTCTGAATTACACCGGCGCCAAACGGGTAAGACTTTTTATATTTTAGATGAACCGACAACTGGCCTACATTCAGATGATATTAACCGGTTATTGGCCGTGTTACATCGACTTGTGGATGCTGGCAACACAGTTTTAATCATCGAACACAATTTAGATGTTATTAAAACGGCCGATTATTTAATTGATCTAGGACCTGAAGGCGGTGCGGAAGGCGGTTATGTTGTTGCAACTGGAACGCCTGAAAAGATCGCCGAAACTGATGCAAGTTATACTGGTCAATATTTGAAGCCAATTTTAGAACGTGATGCAAAACGACCACGTTTTGATGTCAACTCGCTAAAAACTAAAAAGTAGGGTTTAAAAATAGTAAGGACACTGTTGTCGTTAAAATTGTGCTTTTAGCCAATTTTAATGGCTCTCTGTCAAATCCTGTTGATAGCCAATTTTACAGTGTTAGAAGTTAGGCAACTTCTAATGCTGTTTTTTTATTTGGTTTGGTGCGCATTTGTTGTAGTTTGATCCGTGAAACTAAATGGTGATAGTTGCGAAAACCAAAGGCCGTTCGCTGGATCTGTTTGATCATGCGATTGATGCCTTCAATGGGACCGTTCGAATACTTTGATTCACTGGCATTGAGGATGATCTCTAGGTTTTTCTTGAAAGTGATTAGTGTGGCCTTCATTTTGGGACTGAGTTGCTCATTGTGATATAAATAGATCACGAGCCCATCTTTATCGTAATTTTTTAGACAAGTCATGATGCCTTGCATGATGGTGTAGGTGTTCGCTAACGTTTCATCAAGCTCAAGACCCAACTGAACGCGTTCTTGCTGGGTTACTTGTTGGCGCAGATGGCGATCATAAAATAATTGTTTAACCTCCAGGTCATCACAATGTTTTAAGTACAGTTTCCAAGCGAATTTTAGGATCCGATATTCTTTGGTCCGTTTAGAATATTGTTTCATAAGCTGCACGCGACTTTGGTTGAACGCTCTGGTCATCATGGCGATAATGTGAAACCGATCGACGATGATCTTAGCGTTGGGGAATACGACTTTAACAATGTCTTGGTAGTAACTATTAAGGTCTAAAGTCACGGTTTTAACGCGCTGACGCACGCTGAGCGGAAACTGCTTAAAGTAAGCTATAATGTTTTGTTTCAACCGATCCGGCAGGATCTGTTGAATTTCATGATCACCAGCACCGTTAATACAAATAAAGTGCAGGACACCGCCAACACCACGTACTTCATCCATCGCTAAATGTTCTGGCAGATAGTTGTAATTCCGGCGAAAGAGATCATCATATTTATCTAGGTAGCGACAAACAGTACTGGGTGAGACATTATTGTCACAAGCAATACTCTTTTGGGTCCGATCATCTTGTAAATGCATAAAGATCTTTTGGCGAGTTGCCCGGGAGATATTGCAATATTTATCAACTAGCTCGGTCGTTGCCATCACACTAGTCCCACAGTTTTTACAAAGCAGGCGCTCTTTATGCAGTTCTAGGTACACCGGCTCACTGGCGTTGGCGGCTAGGTAGGTCACCCGGGAAAGGTAGTGACCATTATGATTGAACTGATCAAAGCCACACTGGGGGCAACGTTCAAGGCCGGTCTTGACAGTTGCGCGATAGACTTTAATTCGTCTGTTTTGTTTGTATTCGTAACCATAATCGAAAAAAATGACATTTGGGTCTTTAATACTGAGCGCAAATTTTATATGATTGTCTATAGGGTTCACGGTTTTCTCATATCCTTTCAAATGATACTTGTGGTGGGTAGATTTTTGGATGAGAGCTGTGAGCTCTTTTTCTGCACAAAAATCCTGTTAATAGTTTACCATTTGTAAACTATCAACAGGAAAAAGTATAGAGCCATTTTAATTATTCCAGGGGTTCTTACTTTTTTTGTAGTTATTTTATGGTTAACAAAATAAGAAATATACACAATAAGGGGTATATACTACTTTTTTATGAATAATTATATAAAAAAGTTGCATTAAACTGAATAAGGGTATATGCTAATATCATCGTAAAGGTTAGAAACTAATGAAAGCAAAATAAATAACATTAGAAACTGGTGGAAACCAAGTAATAACCTAATTATTTTTAACGTTAAAGGAGTAGATAATTGATGGCAAAGGAAAAAATTGTTTTAGCATATTCAGGTGGACTTGATACGTCAGTTGCAATTAAATGGTTGATCGACAAAGGGTACGATGTGATTGCGACTTGTATTAATGTTGGTGAAGTTGGCAAGGACATGACTTTCATTAAAGAAAAGGCCTTAAAGATGGGGGCAATTGCATCTTATACATTGGATTGCCGCGCCGAATTTGCAGCCGATTACGCTTTAATTGCTTTGCAGGGACACACTTTGTATGAGGGTGAATATCCCTTGGTTTCTGCGTTGTCCCGACCATTGATTGTTAAAAAATTAGTTGAAGTGGCACATAAAGAAGGTGCAACGGCCATTGCCCATGGTTGTACGGGTAAGGGTAATGATCAAGTTCGGTTTGAAGTTGCAATTCGGGCCTTGGCACCAGAAATGAAGATTGAAGCACCAGTTCGGGATTGGAAATGGTCACGGGAAGAAGAGATCAATTATGCTACAGAACATAATATTCCAGTGCCAATTAACCTAGATAGCCCTTATTCAATTGACCAGAACCTTTGGGGCCGGGCCAACGAGGCTGGTGTGCTTGAAGATCCATGGGTAACGCCACCCGCTGATGCTTACGCGATAACTAATGCTGTTGAGGACGCACCAAACACACCGGCGACCGTTGAAATTGGTTTTAAACAGGGTGTTCCAGTGACCCTAGATGGTGAGCAATTAAATTTAGTTGATTTAATCGCTAAATTAGACAAGTTAGCTGGCAAACATGG
This sequence comes from Loigolactobacillus backii, assembly GCF_001663675.1. NCBI lineage: Bacteria > Bacillati > Bacillota > Bacilli > Lactobacillales > Lactobacillaceae > Loigolactobacillus > Loigolactobacillus backii. The sequence continues at coordinate 2,490,253 of NZ_CP014873.1, read as the reverse complement.
TGTTGGGCGGATTGATCACATTGAGAATCGTTTGGTTGGGATCAAATCCCGTGAAGTTTATGAAGCACCTGCAGCAATGGTTTTAATTAAGGCACATAAGGCATTAGAAGACCTCACTTTTGAACGTGATTTGGCTCATTTTAAACCAACAATTGAAGGTCAAATGACTAATACCATTTATAATGGACTTTGGTTCTCACCGCTTTTCAAGGCAATGGTTGCTTTCTTAAAGACAACACAAAAGGTTGTTACGGGGACAATTCGGGTAAAGCTATATAAAGGAACCGCCACTGTTGAAGGACGTAAATCACCATATTCTCTGTACGATAAGAATTTGGCTACTTACACTTCTTCTGATACCTTTGACCAAGACGCTGCTGTAGGCTTCATTAAGTTATGGGGCCTACCAACTCAGGTTTATACTCAGGTTCAGGAAAAAGCAAAAGATTAAAAGCAGTGCAAAAAGAGTTGGGAGTATCGTGAACTTATCCTAGCTCTTTTTTGTTGGTTCAACTATTATTAACAGTAGTTGGTGGTTTAATTTGGCTCGTTTTTTCATTAAAATCACACTAAGATAGATTTAAGTACGATTTTTATTATTCAGTAATTTGAAAATAGATTAAGCGAAGTTTGTAAGCTACTTTAAGGTAGCTGAGTATATTTTAGGAGGATAACTATGGCAGAAAATCATCAATTATGGGGTGGCCGTTTTACAGCGGAACCAAGTAAATACGTTCAGGCGTTTGGTGCTTCGATTGATTTTGACCAGAAAATGGCAGCAGAAGATTTAATCGGTTCATTGGCGCACGTAGCGATGTTAAAAAAGACCGGGATTCTTAAGGCTGACGAGGCCGACCAAATTACAACTGGACTGCACCAATTGCAGACCAAGTTGGCAGCCGGAGAGTTACATTTCTCCATTGAAAATGAAGATATTCACTTGAACCTAGAGAAATTATTGACCGATTTAATCGGTCCTGTGGCCGGTAAGTTACATACGGCTCGTAGTCGTAATGACCAAGTTGCTGTTGATATGCACCTCTATTTGAAGAAACACCTTAATAAAATTTTGCCGCTCATTAAGCAGTTACAAGAAACAGTTGTAAAAAAGGCGGCGGATAACGTTGAAACGTTGATGCCTGGTTACACCCACATGCAACACGCGCAACCAATTTCTTACGCGCATTATTTATTGGCTTATTTTGAAATGTTCAGGCGCGATTATGATCGTTTTGAATTTAATTTAAAGCACACGGATATGTCACCGCTTGGTGCTGCGGCGTTGGCCGGAACAACTTTCCCGACTGACCGGGACTATACCGCCGAACAATTAGGTTTTGGGGCCGTATACCAAAATAGTCTCGATGCAGTCAGTGATCGTGATTTTATTTTAGAATTTCTCAGTAACTGTGCGCAATTAATGATGCACTTGTCGCGCTTTTGCGAGGAGATTGTGCTTTGGGATAGTCAAGAATTTCACTATTTGGAGATGGATGACACCTATTCGACGGGTAGTTCGATTATGCCGCAAAAAAAGAACCCAGACATGGCCGAATTAATTCGTGGTAAGACGGGGCGAGTTTACGGTGATTTAATGGGTCTCCTAACGGTTATGAAGGGGTTACCGTTAGCTTACAATAAAGATTTTCAAGAGGACAAGGAAGGTATGTTTGACGCGGTAACCACAGTCGAACAATCACTGACGGTCTTTAACGGGATGTTGGGAACTTTAAAAGTCCAAAAAGAACAGATGGCCTACGCAACCACCCATGATTTTGCTAATGCGACTGAATTGGCGGATTATTTAGCAAGTAAGGGGTTACCATTCCGGCAAGCACACGAGTTAGTTGGGGAGCTAGTGCTGAAGTGTTTAAAGGAACATAAATACTTAAAGGACGTTAGTTTGGCCGATTATCAAGCAATATCGCCATTAATTCAGGAAGATATTTATCTGGCACTTGATCCAAAGACCGCGGTTGAACGCCGTAATTCTCTAGGTGGCACTGGATTTAAACAAATTAAGCGCCAAATAGCTGCGGCTAAGGCGCTACTTAAGATGGATTAGTCGTGCCCCTAGATTTTTGGCGCACGTTCTAGAGTAGTGTTTGGAAATAGTGAACGGTTAGGACTTTTGTTATGGTCTCCTTAAAAGTATTTGCAAGCAAGGAAAATTAATCTTTCCCCAATGCTAGCTGCATTTATTTATCTGATTCGATGTGCCTTGTCGAATCAGATTTTTTTGGTTAAAATTGCACTTTTACACAGAAACCACTATCATTTAACTAACTTGAAAGGGGTGTTGAAATTGTTTAGTAAAAAACGTCAATGGGGTTTTGATTGGTCAGAGTTAATTACAGGAATTATCTTTTTGATTGCTGCTTACTTTGTTACCGTCGCACCACGACTTGCTTTGTCGAGTATTGTTATTATTTTTGCAATCAGTGCAATTGTGCGTGGGGTGACCACCTTATCGAGTTATCAGGCCATGCGTGAAACCATTGGCCAACTTGCACGGGTTAGTCTAGTAATCGCAATTTTGGATATCATTGTCGGTTTTATCTTCTTGGCGCACATTACAACTGGTGTGCTGCTATTAAGTTACTTATTTGCTTTTTGGTTCTTGATTGATTCGATTAATGGGCTTATAACGGCGCGACATCTACGACTATTTGGTGCCGGCTATTATTGGTTATCGGTGATTCTTAATATTTTAGGCATTATCGCCGCGCTTATATTAGTTTTAAATCCGCTATTATCAATGGTTTCACTTAGTTTCATGGTAAGTATTTATTTTTTGATTTTTGGGTTAAATTATTTAATGATTGCCTTTGCTCGAAAGCAGTAGGATTAGTTACTATGCATGACACGCCCGGTATGTTAATATTGGAACATGCAGATGAATTAAAATTTGAGCGAATTTAAAGAGGAGCGTTAAAATGGCTGATGCACTAAATTTAGTTGTTATTACTGGTATGAGCGGTGCAGGCAAAACCGTTGCAATGCAGAGCTTTGAAGATTTAGGCTATTTTTGTGTCGATAATATGCCACCGGGTTTACTTCCTAAATTTTGGGAACTGGTTAAAGAATCAGGTAAAGTCACTAAGATTGCCTTAGTGATTGATTTGCGATCACGTGCTTTTTACGATGAAATTAACGATATGTTGGCTAATTTGGACAACACTAGTTTTGTCACCACTAAGATTCTTTTCCTAGATGCTTCCGATGAAGAGTTAGTTTCCCGGTACAAAGAAACACGGCGCTCACACCCACTGGCAATGGAAGGCCGACTAATGGACGGCATCTCCAAAGAACGTGCACTACTGAATGAGATTAAGCAGCGGGCACAGTTAGTTGTGGATACAACCACTTTAACGCCCCGGGAATTACGCGAGAAATTATTTGAGAATTTTAAGTTAAAAGATGTGGCGACTTTTCATATTGAAGTTATTTCGTTTGGTTTCAAGTACGGGTTACCAATTGATGCCGATATTGTGATGGATGTCCGTTTTTTAACCAATCCTTACTACGTGCCCGAATTTAAACCGTTAACTGGATTAGACGAGCCAGTTTATAATTATGTTATGCAACAGCCTGCTACTGAGGAGTTTTATGAACGGTTTAGCGGACTCTTGCACACAATTATGCCTGGTTACCAAAATGAAGGAAAAACGAATTTGACGATAGCGATTGGCTGTACAGGCGGACAGCACCGTTCTGTTGCCATTGCCAAGCGGCTAGGGGCTGATTTAGGTCAGCAATACGCCGTGGAAGTCACCCACCGTGACGTTAATAAACGAAAGGAAACGGTGAATCGCTCATGACAAAGCACATTACAAATTATCGACAGCCACGAATTGTGGTGATCGGTGGTGGAACTGGTTTACCAGTTATCCTCAAAAGCTTGCACAAGCTCAACGCTGATATCACGGCCGTTGTCACCGTTGCAGATGATGGCGGTTCGTCGGGTATTATTCGGGATTACGTTAACGTCGTTCCGCCAGGTGATATTCGTAATGTGTTGGCGGCTTTGTCGAATTTACCACAACTTTATTTGGATATTTTTCAGTACCGGTTTAATAGTAATGACTCATTTCTGGCTGGTCACGCAATTGGTAATTTAATTATTGCGGCGTTGTCAGAAATGAAATCAGGAATCTTCGACGCAGTTCAGGAATTGTCAACGATGATGAAGATTGACGGGCACGTGTATCCAGCTAGTAATGACCCCTTGATTTTGAACGCTCATTTTTCTGATGGCAGCGATATTGCCGGCGAGGCGGAAATTACCGGTGCCGGTAAACAAATTGAACGTGTTTGGGTCACTTCAGCGCTAGGACAGAAAAAGCCTCACGCCGTTAAAGAAGTGATCAATGCAATTATGACCGCCGACATTGTTGTTTTAGGTCCTGGTAGTTTGTTTACAAGTATTTTACCCAACTTAATGATTGAGAATGTTGGAACAGCAGTTAAACAAACCAAGGCGCAGGTTGTCTATGTTTGTAACATTATGACGCAAAAAGGTGAGACGGAGCATTTTACGGATGCTGAACACGTTCGCGTTTTAAACCAACATTTAGGCGCTAATTTTGTTAATACGGTATTGGTTAATACCCAGCCTGTTCCAGACAATTATATGGATCACCAGAAGTACGATGAGTATTTGGTCCAGGTGCAACATGATTTTCACGGCCTACGTGAATTAAGTTGTCGCGTGATTTCGGACGATTTTTTAAAGTTACGTGATCATGGTGTTTTTCACGACGGCGATAAGGTAGCTCATGAGCTACTTCATTTAGCATCGCAGCCTTCTGAGGTGATAAAATGAGTTCTTACGCTAGCGAAGTAAAGAAAGAACTAACAACGCTTGAAGTGCACCGGGAACACGCCCGGGCGGAGTTAGAGGCCTTAATTCGAATGAATGGTTCATTAAGTATTTTTAATCACCAATTCATTTTAAATGTACAAACGGAGAATCCGGCAATTGCCCGGCGAATGTACACACTGTTAAAACAAAATTATGCAGTTGAAAGTGAATTAATTGTTCGCCGCAAAATGAAGCTCAAAAAAAATAATCTTTATATTGTCCGGTTAAAGCAGGGAACGAATAAAGTTTTAAATGATTTGCATATTTTGGATGGCATTTCAACGCTATCAACGTTGCCATCATTAGAGGTCCTTAATTCTGAACAAAAAATTCGTTCTTATTTGCGTGGTGCTTTTTTAGCTGGCGGTTCAGTGAATAATCCCGAAACAAGTCGCTATCACCTTGAAATTTACTCACTTTATGAAGAGCATAATCAAAAGGTTGCTGCTATGATTAATCAATTTGGCCTAAATGCTCGAACGACAGAACGACGGGGCGGCTTTATTGTTTATCTTAAAGAGGCAGAAAAAATTGCCGATTTTTTACAGTTGATAGGTGCAACGAATGCAATGCTTAAGTTTGAGGATATCCGGATTGTTCGTGATATGCGAAATTCAGTTAATCGCCTAGTTAACTGCGAAACGGCAAACCTTAATAAAACCATTGATGCGGCAACCCGCCAAGTTGAGAATATTAAGTATATTAGCGCGGTTGCTGGTTTGGATAGTTTGCCGGCTAAATTGCAAGAAATTGCGGTTTTGCGGCTGGGCAATCCCGATATAACGTTGAAGGAGCTAGGGGAAATGGTGCCTAGTGGTGCCATTTCTAAATCGGGCATCAACCATCGTTTACGAAAACTAAATGAAGTAGCGGATAATTTACGGCAAGGTAGAGCTGTTTCTTAATTAAAAAAGCGTGAAGTAAGGTACCATCTTGTGCTAGTCCACTGACTAACTACAATAATGGCACTTTATTTCACGCTTTTTATAGTAGCAACTTTTCTAGGGGCCAATCAATGACCGCTAACTTTATCAAGTTGGTCTAGAGTAAAGTTCGGAAATAAAAAGAGGCCAGGATTTTTATCCCGGTCTCCAATTAGTTAATGCTTATTTTTGGTTGACCATAATGCTGTCAATCAAACCGTAATCCTTAGCTTCTTGAGCGGTAAGGTAATTATCGCGGTCAGTATCTTTTTGAATTGTTTCAATTGGTTGACCAGTTGCATCAGCCAAGATTTGGTTCATCCGTTTGCGTGTTTTTAAGATTTCTTGGGCCGCAATTTCAATTTCAGTTTGCTGACCTTGAGCGCCACCAGAAGGCTGATGGATAAGTACAGTCGAATTTGGTAAGGCAAATCGTTTGCCCTTAGTACCAGCGGCTAATAAAACACTAGCCATAGAAGCTGCCATGCCCATTGCAATTGTTTGTACATCTGATTTTATAAAATTCATTGTGTCAAAAATTGCGAGGCCGGCGGTAATAACGCCACCTGGCGAATTGATGTAAATGGAAATATCCTTTTCTGAATCTTGTGCATCAAGGAAAAGAAGTTGAGCAATGATGGAGTTGGCCATCTGGTCATTAACTTCACCAGAAAGCATAATAATTCGATCCTTCAGAAGGCGAGAGTAAATATCATAAGAACGTTCGCCTCGTGAAGTTTGTTCAATGACTGTAGGTACTAACATAGTGTGACCTCCTAAGTGAATAATAGATTTCGATATAATTTTAGCACTCAATTAAGTGTAATGCCAGTTTAGTACATTGGTCAAAAAAGGTCAAATGATTTAACGCTAATTTTTTCTAAAGCAATGACGTTGTACCACAGGTAGAGAAAACGTATAATAATTACTAATGATACAACTCATTTTTAATTTTGGGTAATAAAAAAGCTGCCCGTAAAGGCAGCTTAACTGATGCGCCTGGAGGGAATCGAACCCCCATCTCAAGAACCGGAATCTCACGTGATATCCATTACACTACAGGCGCATAAGCAACACAGAATATTCTACCGGAATTATCCTCAAAACACAAGGTATAATCTAAAAGAATGTTGGGAGGAATTTTTATGCCGTTAAAACAGGCGATGAGCCAACAGCAAAAACAAGTACAAAAGCTTGTTATGACCCAGCAACTACAACAGTCAATCCAGATGCTACAGTTTAGCGTAGATGGGTTACAAAAGTTTCTTGAACAGAAAAGTCTCGAAAATCCATTGATTGAACTCAAGGCTGATTACTCTGGGGGAACAACTGCGAGTTCACTGACTGGCAATCGGACTGATAACTATATGAACGCAATTCCGGACACACCATCGTCATTGTTTGATTATCTGCTCCAACAAGTCCGGTTAACTTTGCGGGATACACCGCTGCGGGATCTCGTCTTATTTTTATTAGAGTACGTTGATTCTAATGGCTATTTAAAAATCTCCTTGGCCGACGCAACGGAAAAAACTGGCGCCGATCAGTTGCAACTCTTGGACGCTATAACTTTATTGCAACAACTTGATCCGCCTGGTGTTGGCGCACGTGATCTTCAAGAATGTTTATTATTACAGATTCAGGAAGATAATACTGCACCTAATTTGGCGTATATCGTTTTGGAGGAGAGTTTTAACGACTTCGTTGACCGAAACTGGGATAAAATTGCTAAGCGCTATCAAACAACGTTGGCAGAAGTTCAACATATTCTTGATTATATTCAGACACTGTCACCAAATCCAGGAGCCATTTTTACGCAAAATCAGAATAATTATATTATTCCCGATTTGTTGGTTCAAAAAGAGGCTAACAACCGGCTGAGTGTTAGGCCAACGCGTTCAGGAAGACCCCGATTAATGTTTCAACAACATTATTTTAACCAAATGGTACGGACTAAGGACCAAGAAGTAACCGACTATATGAAGGAAAAGAAACAAGAATTTGATTGGTTAAAGCGAAGTTTAGTGCAGCGTGGTGACACTATCTTACGTGTTGGTCAGGTTATTGTTCAACGCCAAATCGATTTCTTCTTACGGCCAGATCATCCGCTGCAGCCACTAATGTTACGGGATGTTGCGCAGACACTAGATTTACATGAATCAACGATTAGTCGTAGTGTGAATGGTAAGTATTTGCAGGCCGATTTTGGCGTGTTCGAACTACGCCATTTTTTCTCAAATGCAGTTGGTGGATCGGTGGGGGATCAATTTTCCGCCGATAATGTTCAACAACGGTTAAAACAATTGATTAACGCTGAGGATAAAAAGAAGCCATTGTCAGATCAAAAGTTAGTAAAACTTTTGGAAGAAAAAAATATTTCAATTTCCCGCCGAACCGTCGCAAAATATCGTGAAAGTCTTGGAATACCGTCATCTTCAAAAAGAAAACGGTTTTAAAAAAATGGTAATTTTTGAAGTGGTTTTTAAGCTAAGAATTATCGTTGCTAGAACCTTGCATTCATAATCAGTTTTGCTATAATACGAGTTGTGGTCTAAGTGGACAGAGAAAGTACTGTGCACTTTGTTTTTTGGCCATATTGGGTCGCTAGATGACACAGTGGGGAATAATTGTCCCACTAAGGAAGAGGATTGTGATGCACCAGGACTTAGCGCGGCTTGAAGCCTTAGCGCCTGATTTAATTCTTGTTGCCAAATTACGTTACCAGATACTCCAGAATATTTATTGGATGGCACCAGTTGGTCGACGAGTTTTAGCACAAAAGATTGGTAAAAGTGAGCGAGTACTGCGAACGGAAACAGATTTTCTGCGGGCACATAATTTGCTCAGTGTAACTAAGTCTGGTATGGTGCTGACTCAAAAAGGGCAAACAACTTTTCAAGGATTAGAAGCGGTGATGGATAATCTTCTTGGCGTCCGAGCTAAGGAGCAACAGTTAAGTGCCGTGTTGCAAATTGACCATTGCTTAATCGTGCCTGGTGATTCCGATCAGCAAACTAAAGTTCTTGATGATATGGGGAAATTAGTGAGCGAAACGCTGGACTTATTATTACCTAATGGCGATAATATTATTGCGGCGATGGGTGGCACAACAATGGCAAAAATTGCGGATACGCTGAGTCCCAAATTATCAGCGCACCGCAAGCTCACTTTTGTTCCTGCCCGTGGTGGCCTTGGTGAAGCCGTTGATATTCAGGCCAATGCGGTTTGTGCGCGAATGGCGTTTCACACTGGGGGGCAGTACCGAGTACTGTACATTCCGGAACACGTAAGTGAGCGCGCATACCGGCCACTGCTTGAAGAACCGGCGATTAAAGACGTGTTGGCACTAGTTGACAAAAGTGCCAGTGTGGTCCATAGTATTGGTGTGGCTGCTTTGATGGCAAAGCGCCGTAATATGCCACTAGCGACAATTAAAATGCTTGAAAAAGAGCATGCTGTCGGCGAAGCTTTTGGTTATTTTTTCGATGCAAGTGGACGGGTTATTTATAAGATTCCACGAATCGGATTACAGCTTCGCGACTTACAAAATATTCCTTGTGTGGTCGCTGTTGCAGGCGGGCAAAGTAAGGCCGTCGCAATTAAGGCCTACACAAAATTAGCACCTAAGCAAACGTGGTTAATCACTGACGAAGGTGCCGCAAACTTGATTTTAAAAGGGGTAACCCTTTAAAATAAATTTTTTATTTCCTAAAGGAGGAAATTTTAGTATGACTGTAAAAATTGGTATTAATGGTTTTGGACGTATCGGCCGTTTGGCTTTCCGTCGTATTTTCGAACTTGGTGCTAAATCAAATGATATCGAAGTTGTCGCAATCAACGATTTAACTTCACCTGCTATGTTAGCTCACTTATTGAAATATGATTCAACACATGGTACTTTTGCTGGCGAAGTTAGCGCTACTGACAATGGTATCGTCGTTGACGGTAAAGAATATCGTGTCTATGCTGAACCTAAAGCACAAGATATTCCTTGGGTTAAGAACGATGGTGTTGATTTCGTCCTTGAATGTACTGGTTTCTACACATCTAAAGCTAAAGCACAAGCTCATTTGGATGCAGGTGCTAAGCGCGTCTTGATTTCAGCTCCAGCCGGCAACGACTTGAAGACTGTTGTTTACAACGTTAATGATGATGTTTTAACTGCTGATGATAAGATTGTTTCAGCTGGTTCATGCACAACTAACTGCTTAGCTCCTATGGCTTACTTCTTAAACCAAGAATTTGGTCTTGAAGTTGGTACTATGACAACTATCCATGCTTACACTTCTACACAAATGTTACTTGACGGCCCAGTTCGTGGCGGTAACTTACGTGCAGCACGTGCAGCAGCTGTTAACACAATTCCTCATTCAACTGGTGCTGCTAAGGCTATTGGCTTAGTTATCCCAGAATTGAAGGGTAAATTACAAGGCCATGCACAACGTGTTGGTGTTGTTGATGGTTCATTAACTGAATTAGTATCTATCCTTGACAAAAATGTTACTGCTGATGATGTTAATGCAGCAATCAAGAAACACACTGAAGGTAACGAAAGTTTTGGTTACAACGCAGACGAAATCGTATCAAGTGACGTTATCGGCACTACATTCGGTTCAATCTTCGATCCAACTCAAACAGAAGTTACAACTGCTGGCGACAAGCAATTAGTTAAGACTGTTGCTTGGTACGACAACGAATATGGCTTCACTTGCCAAATGGTTCGTACTTTACTCAAATTCGCTACGCTTTAATTTAAAGTTTAACTAATTTAGTAATTAAAAGATCTTTAAAAAGGTGGAGGGAGGTAAACTTCCTCTACCTTTTTTCTTTTTATTCTGTTGCTCTTACGGATAAAAATTAAAAATCGCTAAATAATGTGACTTAACTAAGGATGAGAGCACTTAGTAAGTGGCGTTATTTACCCAAATAAAAAATTCATTTTGAAATTAAAATAGGAGGCTATCCTTCATGGCTAAATTAATCGTTTCTGATTTAGATGTAAAAGATAAAAAAGTTTTAATTCGCGTTGACTTTAATGTTCCAATTAAAGGCGGTGTTATTGGTGATGACAACCGTATTGTTGCGGCATTACCAACAATCCAATACGTTATCGATCATGGTGGTAAAGCAATCTTACTTTCTCATTTAGGTCGGATTAAGACTGATGAAGATAAGAAAGAATTAACCCTTGAACCAGTTGCAACTCGTTTAAGCGAAGCATTGAACAAACCCGTTACTTTTGTTCCCGTTAACGAAGGCAAACAGCTTGAAGATGCAATTAACGGCATGGAAGACGGTTCCGTTCTTTTGATGCAAAATACGCGTTTCCAAGATATTGACAATGATTTTGGTAAACGTGAAAGCAAGAACGATCCTAAATTAGGTGAATACTGGGCATCATTAGGTGATCTCTTCATCAATGACGCATTTGGTACGGCTCACCGGGCACACGCTTCAAACGTTGGGATTGCTACTGCAATGAAGGCTAAGGGCCAAAAGGTTGCAGCCGGCTTCTTAATGGAAAAGGAAATCAAATTCTTAGGTAATGCAGTTGATAATCCTAAACACCCATTTGTTGCTATTTTAGGCGGTGCTAAGGTTTCTGATAAGATCGGCGTTATCGATCATTTATTGAGTAAGGCTGATAAGGTTATCGTTGGTGGCGGTATGACGTATACGTTCTACGCTGCTAAGGGTATCAAGATTGGTAATTCATTAGTTGAAAAAGATAAGATTGATTTAGCTAAGTCAATTATTGAAAAGGCCGGCGACAAATTAGTCTTGCCAGTTGATAACATTGTTGCTGAAAAGTTTGATAATGATGTACCTAGCAAAGACGTTGAAGGCGATATTCCTGATGGCTATATGGCCCTCGATATCGGTGAAAAGTCAATTGCTAATTTTGAAGATGTTCTTAAAGACGCTAAGACAGTTGTTTGGAACGGACCAATGGGTGTCTTTGAAATGAGTAACTACGCTAAGGGCACGCTAGAAATTGGTAAGTTCTTAGGTACTTTAACTGACGCAACAACAATTGTAGGTGGTGGTGATTCAACCGCTGCAGTTAAACAATTAGGCGTTGGCGACAAGTTGACTCATATTTCAACTGGTGGCGGTGCTTCACTTGAATACCTTGAAGGTAAGACTTTACCTGGTATTGCGGCCATTTCTGATAAATAAGCATTAATTACTGATAAGTTTGGGATGAAAATTAAATTTTTGATCCCATTCTTGTTACATAAGAAAGGATGTTTCATATTATGCGTACACCAATTATCGCTGGTAACTGGAAAATGAACAAAAACCCTAAAGAAACAGCAGAATTTGTTGCTGGAATTAAGGGCAAATTACCTGAAACAACTAAAGTAGAAGCCGTTATCGGTGCTCCAGCAGTTGATCTTCAAACTTTGTTAGATGCCGCTAAAGGTACTAACTTACACATTGCTTCTGAAAACAACTATTTTGAAGACAATGGTGCTTTTACTGGTGAAACTTCACCAAAAGTTCTTGCTGAAATGGGTGTTAACTATGGCATTATTGGCCATAGCGAACGCCGCGGTTATTTCCACGAAACTGATGAAGACATCAACAAAAAGGCTCACGCACTATTTGATAATGGCTTAACACCTATTATCTGTTGTGGTGAAACTTTAGAAACTCGTAAGGCCGGTAAGGTTAACGAATGGGTTTCTGGACAAGTTACTGCTGCTTTAAAGGGCTTATCAGCAAAGCAAGTTGCTTCACTTGTTATTGCTTACGAACCAATCTGGGCAATCGGTACTGGCGAAACTGCTTCTCCTGCACAAGCACAAGAAGTTTGTCATTTAATTCGCGAAACAGTTGCTAAGTTATATGACCAAACTACTGCTGAAAACGTTCGTATTCAATACGGCGGTTCAATGAAACCAGCTAACGTTAAAGAATTAATGAGTCAACCTGATATCGATGGTGGGCTTGTTGGTGGAGCTAGCTTACAGCCAGATTCATTCTTAGAATTAGTTCATTATCAGGACTAGAAGGGTCTCAAAGGGTGCTGATTCCGAGAATTAACTACAACAGAAATCTGCCCTTTTAGACACGTTTAAACTATTCCTGATCGAGTGGCTTAAACAAGGGAAGTGGGACAAAAGTCGTTTTTGGGTTTACTGCGTAACGTAGACTAATCAAATAACCGTACTATGGTTATTCGATTAGTCGTAGTTAGGCACGTGAACCCAGACTTTTGGCGCACGTTCTAGGGTAACGTTCAGAAACAATGAGAGGCTAGGGGCTTTTGTCCCAGCCCCTTTTTTTGTACACTTTTTATCATTTGGGTTTTGTTCTATTTCAATCAATGGTATAATAAAAGGCAATGAAAGTTCGTTTGTAGAATAAACAACGAACAACGGATTTAATCAAAGGAGGTACTAGGGTGTACAATACAATTTTAACCCTATTGCTTGTTGTTTCTGTGTCGATCATTATTGCAGTTTTGATGCAACCTAGTAAACAGCAAGATGCATTAAGCGCACTGTCAGGTGGGACTCAAGAGATATCCGGCAAACAAAAAGCACGCGGTTTTGAGGCTTTTATGCAGAAAGTAACCGTCGTACTCGGTACTCTCTTCTTTGCCTTATCTTTGATATTAGCTTACGTGTCATCACACTAGTGAACTGACCTCCTGTTTTTATGGCAGGAGGTTTTTTTAGGTTTTTAACCGAATAAGATAGTGAAAATAAATTTGAATTAGTTAAAATACATGATGTATTTTGGAAAGAGGTTTAATTTGAAGAAGGACGAATTATTTGAAACGGAAGTCTTAAATTTCTTCAAGCAACACCAGAAGCATTTTTATACCGTTGAAGAGATTAATGAAAGATTAAATTTACAAGGGGCCAGTGCTTTTAAAGTATTGGTTCAGACTTTGACCAGTTTTGAGCAGGAAAAAGTGATTCGAACGGATAGTAGTGGTCGTTTTGCGATGCCAGAGCAGTTAAAAACCGTAGCAGGTGTATTTCACGCTAATGATCGTGGTTTTGGTTTTATTTCCTATGATCCTGAGTTACCAGATGTCTACGTTTCAGCCGATAACACTAATTATGCTTTAAATGGTGATGAAGTTGAGGCCGAGGTTATTAAGGCTGCTCAGCCTGGCAGTGGCAAAGGACCAGAAGGAAAGATTACCGCCGTTACTAAGCGTAATTTTACGCGCGTTGTTGGTGAGTTCACTGGTTTTCCACCAAGTGAGGTTCAAAAAGTACATCAATTTGGTTACGTTCATTTAACGCAAAAAAGTTTACAGGACGTACCGGTTTACATTTCAGATGCTGGTGTCCACCCAACAGATGGCGATATGGTTGTTGTTGACGTTACTAATTACCCTAGCACAGCGTACCCAAAGAGTATGCGTGGCGTTGCTTTACAAGATTTGGGTAACAAAAATGCGCCTGGTGTTGATATTCTTTCAATTGTTTATCGTCATGGGATTCCAACTGAGTTTCCAGATGAAGTCATGGCAGAGGCAAACAATATTCCTGCCGAGGTATTGGAAGAAGAGAAGACTGGCCGAAAAGATTTGACCGCTCAAGATTTTGTCACAATTGATGGTGATTCTTCTAAGGACTTTGATGATGCCGTTGTTGTTTGGAAATTGGATAATGGTAACTATCATTTAGGGGTTAGTATCGCTGATGTTTCGCATTACGTTACACCGGGAACAGCACTTGATCAGGAGGCCTTTGATCGCGGTACTAGTACTTATTTGACGGACCGGGTTTTACCGATGTTACCAGAACGATTGTCAAATGGTATTTGTTCCTTAAATCCACAAGTTGAACGTTTAACGATGACTTGTGAAATGGAAGTTAACCCACAAGGCGAAATTATTGATCGCGCAATTTTTCCAAGTTACATTAAGAGTTCTGCCCGAATGACCTATAATGAGGTCAACCAAATACTTGATGACAAAGATGATGCTGTTCGGTCTGAATATGCTGATTTAGTACCAATGTTTGAAGTAATGGGTGAATTACACAAGATTTTACGCGATATGCGTCATCGGCGTGGTGCCATTGATTTCGATGAACCTGAAGCAGAAATTATTGTAGATGAGAATGGTAAGCCAACCGATATTAAAATGCGCGAACGTGGAACTAGTGAGCGGATGATTGAATCCTTTATGTTAGCGGCCAACGAAACGGTTGCTGAACACTACAGTAAAATGCACGTACCATTTTTATACCGGGTACACGAAACGCCGGATAGTGAAAAAATGCGCAGATTTTATGAATTTATCAATAATATTGGGGTAGTTGCTAAGGGTGATATTGAAAACATTACCCCGAAGATGTTGCAAAAAGTCCTTGAAAAAATTGATGGTTCAGCACTTCAACCAGTTGTTCAAATTATGTTGTTACGTAGTTTTAAACAGGCTAAATATGCGGATCAACTGTTAGGTCACTTTGGAATTGCGGCCAAGTATTATACTCACTTTACGTCACCAATTCGCCGTTACCCTGATTTAATGGTCCACCGTTTAATTCATTGGTACCAAGAAAATGGTACTAATGAAGAGGCACAGGCTAGATTCCGCGATGATTTAGATGGCATTGCAACGCACAGTTCCGAAATGGAACGACGGTCGATTGATGCCGAACGGGATACTGATAGTTTGAAGAAATGTGAATATATGTTACCGCAAGTCGGTGAAGAGTTTGACGCAGTGGTCAGTTCAGTAACGAAATTTGGTTTATTTATTGAGTTACCGAATACCGTTGAAGGTTTAGTGCATATTTCAACGATGGATGATGATTACTATAACTTTGTTGAAAGTTATTTAGCGATGGTTGGGGAGCACACTAAGCGTACTTATCGAATTGGCCAAGCAGTTCGGGTTAAGTTGACTAACGTTGATCTGGAACAAAGTCAGATTGATTTTAAATTATTGCCAGACGAGAATACGCCAACTAGTGACCTTGGTGATTTGGTTGAACGACCAAAACCACGGCGCACCTTTAATCACCGTGGTCAAAATGATCGCAACCACAGTAATAATCGAAATGCTAAAGGGCGTAGCAATAATAATACGCACAATAGTAATAATCGGCGGCGGCCACAAGCCGGTGGTAGTGGCAATCATCCACGGATCAGTCACACTAATCAAAGTCAGCAAACCAGAAAAAAATAGCCTTAAGTAGTGAGGTGAAGACTAGTGGCGAAACAACAAAAGAAGCAAGATAACGTGTTAGCGCAGAATAAAAAAGCGCGCCATGATTACAGTATTTTAGAAACTTACGAGGCCGGCGTTGCGTTAACCGGGACCGAGATCAAATCAGTCCGGGCTGGCCGCATGAATTTAAAAGATGGTTTTGCTCGGATTCACAGTGATGAACTTTGGCTTGAAAATGTTCACATTAGTGCTTATGCGCAGGGTAATCAATTTAACGTTGATCCGTTGCGTAATCGAAAGTTATTGTTACACAAAAAAGAGATTCGTAAACTGGGTATTGCAACTAGTAGTGCGGGCATTACTTTAGTGCCGCTGCGAGTTTATTTAAAACATGGCTTTGCGAAAGTTCTAATTGGTGTTGCCAAAGGGAAACATGAGTACGATAAGCGTGAAACGATTAAACGTCGTGAGCAAGATCGTGAATTACAACGTGTTTTAAAGAGTCACCGTTAATTTAGCGGTGACTTTTTTTGTTGATTTTGATTAAAAATACGCACTAATTTTCTCATTAATTATCGGTTCCCGGCGCGATTATTTCGATTAATAATTGATATTTCTTGAAAATAATGAGAATTTACTGCAGAATTGCACATTAATGACACTATTTGAAAAAAATTAATTAAAGCCTTATCATCTACACTTACTATCCAAAATGAATATGCTATAGTAATTTTGTGGAGGTGTTAGGATGTGCTTAATAAGCCATGTGCAACACATCTGTACGGGATATTGGCGCCAAAAGATTCTATGAAGGTTATTCGTTTGGGCTAATCATTAGATCATTAAACAAAAAATTTAATAAGAAAGGACCGAACGAAAGCATCCTTTGGTCCAAAAACAAATAAGAGGCTAGGACTTTTGTCCTAGCCTCTTATTTGTTTTCGAACGTTATTCTAGAACGCGCGTCAAAAGTCTGAGTTCACGTGCCTAAAAAGATAGGGTTTCTATATCTATAAGCGAGAATCTACGCGTTGAGCACTTTACGTAAGAAGTCCTGGGTACGTGGGTTTTGGGGATGATCAAATAGGTCAGCGGGTCGGCCTTCTTCCATAATGTGACCATCGGCCATAAAGACAACACGATCGGCAACCTCCTTGGCAAATCCCATTTCGTGAGTTACGACAATCATGGTCATTCCTTGTTTGGCCAAGTTCTTCATAACGTCTAAAACATCACCAACCATTTCTGGATCAAGGGCGGAAGTTGGTTCATCAAATAGCATAATGTCCGGTTGCATTTCTAAGGCCCGGGCAATCGCAACTCGCTGTTCTTGGCCACCTGATAGGGAGGCGGGGTAGGCAGTCGCCTTTTCATCTAAACCGACGTTTTTTAAAAGGTCGTGGGCAGTTGCTTCGGCTTGTTGTTTGGTCATCTTTTTTAATTCGATTGGGGCCAAAGTAATGTTGTCTAAAACGGTTAAATTGGGAAATAGATTAAAGTGCTGGAAAACCATTCCAATTTTTTCCCGAACGTGGTTCATGTTGGTATTTTTATTAGAGATATCGTGTCCGTCAATCACAATCCGGCCTGCAGTGGGATCTTCTAATTTATTTAAACACCGAAGAAAAGTACTTTTACCTGAGCCTGATGGGCCAATCATACAGACAACCTCATTATTTTTAACTTGTAAATTAAGTCCTTTTAAAACGTGATTATTACCATAATCTTTAATTAAGTCGGTGACATCAACTTTTAAATTTTGTTCGCTCAATCGTTGATTCTCCTTTCAACAAATTTGGATAGCCAGGTTAATAGCGTAATGATAACAATGTACATAATTGCTATGATTGTCCAAACTTTGAAGCCCTGTAGATTTCGAGCTATGATAATTTTACCTGTTTGCGTTAATTCAAGAATGCCAATCACGGATAGAATTGAAGTATCCTTTAAGGTAATAATGAACTGGTTAATGAAGGAAGGAACCATAATTTTGACCCCTTGTGGTAAAATAACACGGCGCATTGCTTTACCGTAAGGAAGGCCAAGACTGCGTGCTGCTTCCATTTGCCCAGGATCAACTGCCTTGATACCGCCGCTAACGAAAGCGGCAGTGTAGGCACCTTCATTGAGGGTTAGTGTAATAATTCCGGCAACGAATGCGGAAATTTTACTACCAGTCAAGTTTGGAACACCAATATAGATAAAGAGGGCCAGAACTAGTAAAGGCATTCCCCGGAAAATGTAAATAATGATACTTGATAGCCAATTAACCCATTTAACGGGCATTACTTGCATCAAACCAACGATAACACCAAGAATGGTTGCCAGGATGATTGAAATAAACGTCAAGTAAAGCGTTTGACCAAGACCACTGAGTAGGGAGCTCTTATTTTGTTTAACTAAACTGAGTAAACCATCATTACCTGTAGCTGCTTTCTTTTCTTTAGCCTGAGCGGATTTACCTAAGTATTTAGCAACGATTTTATCGTATTGACCATTTTTCTTTAAATGACTTAGTCCAGTGTTAAATTTAGTTAGTAATTCTTGATTTTCACCTTTTTTAACCGCAAAACCATAACTACCACCGGCCTTTGGTTTAGTCACAATTTTCATTTTCATGCCATTGCGAATACCGTACGCCATAACCGGGTAATCTTCAAAGGCCGCAGCCGAATTACCACTTGTAACATCATTATACATATCATTTGATTGATCGAATTCAGTTGTTGTAAAACCGTATTTCTTTTTAATTGAATTGGCGTAACTTGCACCTAAAGTACCCACTTTTAGGGCTACTTTTTTACCACGCAAATCTTCTAGTGATTTAATGGAACTACCTTGCTTAACCGCCATAACTTCACCGGCGTAGTAGTAGGGATCGGAAAAATCGAACTGTTGTTTACGTGCATTGGTGATCGTCATACCAGCGATGACACCATCCATTTGGTTAGCTTCAACTGCTTGGACAGCGGCGTTAAAGCCAACTGGTTTTAATTTAACTTTAAAACCTTCTTCTTTAGCGATGGCCTTAATTAAATCAATATCAATGCCGGTATAGTGCCCATTTGAATCCTGAAAATCAAATGGTGCGTATGTAATATCTGTTCCAATTGTATAAGTTTTTTCTGCCGCCTGAGTTTTAGTACTAAAAAACGTAAATAAGCTCAAACAAGCTAGTAGGACTGTGCCTAACCAAAGCAAACGCTTGCGCATAAAAAGGCCTCCAAATAATATGTTATATAAAGTGACACAACTCTATGTCATCTAATATAACATAGATTTTAAACGCTGACTATCCTTTTTGCGGATTCTAACTTTGACAGAGTTGAAATCCTTTCGTACACTGGTCAGTAGAGTCACAAGGAGGATAAATTATGATTAGACCAGCAGAAAAGAAAGACGTAAAAGCAGTTGTCCCGATTATCAATATTGTGTTAGAAGAGATGGAACTGCCATTTTTGAAAAACGTTGACCAGAAGGCCTTTTTTGATGTTCTTGCTAAAGCTTACCAAACTGAGGATTATCGTTATAGCTATCGGCACGGATTAGTGGCGCTACGTAATGATAAAGTCGTTGGGGTTGCCTTTGGCTATCCCGCTGAAGCTGAGGTACACATTGATGACGCGTTAAAGGTCTATTTACCTGAATTAGGTGCCGACCCAAACGATAAAGTTTTCACGGATAAGGAGGCCTTTCCTGGGGAATGGTATTTGGACACCTTATCCGTTGCAGAAAATCAGCAACACCAGGGTGTAGGTACCGAATTATTAAAGGCAATTCCTGATTTAGCGAAGAAGCAGGGCTTTAACAAGGTTGGTTTAAACGTTGATGTTGCTAATCCTAACGCTAAGAAGCTTTACCTTAAAATGGGTTATAAAAAAGTAGGGATGACGACCTTAAGTGGTCATAGTTACGAACACATGCAGCTTACTAACGGTTAAAATTAAAAAAGTACCACTTTTCAATCACCTTGGTGTAACAACAGGTGATTGAGAAGTGGTACTTTTAGTTAATCATAGATTGCGTTCAAGTTGCGGCGTTTCTGTGGCTTTTTATCCCGGCGAACCGACCAATGATCCAATACGAGACTTAATAAAATGCAGAGGGGCGCGTCAGATTCGTGGGTGATTGAAAGTTGGTAGTAGTCACCATCCGATAAGAAGGCTTTATCCATTACTAACAACGTTTCTGTCCGGTGGTAAATTTTATAGTGATGGCGTAATAAATCTCCCATAATAATCCAATTTAGATCGTTAACAAACTGAAATTGGTGCCAAACACCGTACATTTTTTTGATGGCACCAACTTTTTTATGGCCTAGATAAAGGTCAAATTTAGGAAATAAACCTAATGACATCTGTTTAATTTCAGCAATATAATGACCATCCATGGCGTAAAGGGTAAATGAATCTTGGCGTAAACCAAAACGCCCAGTAACCAGAAAGCGGGGCTTTTTTTTCTGGTCGCGAACAATGATGGGCACTCCCTTAGATGCCAGTAATTGTTGCTTAATGTACAGTTGCAGCACACAATTCACCTCTTTATAAGAGCGTAACTATAGAGAGTGTTTGAAAAAGCAGCCAGATTCTACTCCACAATTGGGGATTATTACTAGCTTCACTGACGCTGGCGATCGGGCTAAGATGGCCCGAAGTCCGAAGTGCAGCCAAGTTGAAACATGACAACTGCAGAAGCTGCTTTTTCAAACACGTTTACATTAATTAAACTAACCAGGAAAAATACTGGTGCGAGTATTTCCAAGCGTAACATAGGTTAAACTAGGAAAACAGGCCAGTTTCTACAGCTTTTCGTCAATTGCCCGGTTAATCGCTTTACCGACGCCATCTTTAACGTTAGTGTCCGTTAAATAACGGGCAACTTGTTTAATTTTCTCAGTTGCATTTCCCATTGCAAAACTGACACCGGCGGCCTCAAGCATTGAACGGTCATTCAGGTTGTCGCCAATCGACATGACATTATTCATGTTAATTCCTAATGAATTGGCGTAAGTCTCAAGGGCGATGCCTTTTTGGGCGTTGATATGATTAATTTCAATATTACTAGCCGAGCTGGCGGTAATCGCTAAGTTACCTAGCTGTTCTAGTTGATCTGCTATTGGTGCCAAAATTTCACGTTTTTCGGGACTAAACGCAATGACTTTAAGCACAAAATTATCCTTATCGTCTAAAACCGTATCGTAGCTTGCAACGTAATTAATGTCCATTAATTCAAGCCGGGCGGATGCAAGTGAAACGGCAATCTTAAAGCTATCAGTTGTTTTGAGATCAACAAGTAGTGACGCGACATTTTGAATTCGCTTCATTTTGCTATCAGAAAAAGTTCCTTTAGTTGTCATTGCTTCAAAGTAAAGGCCTTTTTCTTTGAGAACATGAAAAATTTTGCGAACAACTTCCTTACGGATACTGACAGTATCAATGACTTCACCAGTATGGTTAAAGACTTGGGCGCCATTCATTGTGATAATAGGGGCCTCAATGCCAACTTGTTCGATGAGCGGTTTGGCTTCTGTGTAACCGCGACCTGTGGCAACGATAAACTTAATTCCCAGTTGCGCCGCGCGTTGAATTGCGGCTGCATTTTCACTGGAAACAGTCATCTTTTCGTTTAATAAAGTGCCATCCATATCGGATGCAATCAGTTGAATCAATGCGGATCCCTCCGTTTCGTTTTCACTAATAGTTTAGCATACTTTTAAAGAACCACGAAACCGTTATCTTTTGATGTGGATAGCTTTTTAAATGGCAGGGCGGTAAGATAGATAGCAGTGAGGTGCTATAATGATGAAAACATTGATTCATAATGACTGGCAAACTATTTTAGAGCCAGAATTTGCGAAAACTTATTACGCACAATTACATGAATTTTTAAAAGGTGAATACGAGACGCAGACGGTTTATCCAGATATGTACCACATCTTTACGGCCTTTGAATGGACGCCATTCGATCAGGTTAAAGTTGTTATCTTGGGCCAAGATCCGTACCATAATCCTAATCAAGGGATGGGCGTTAGCTTTTCCGTTCAGCCTGGAGTAAAGTTGCCACCATCTTTACAGAACATTTATAAGGAATTGCAAAGTGATTTAGGGATTGCCCCAGTTAAACACGGTTATCTAAAGAAGTGGGCCGATCAAGGCGTCTTGCTGTTGAATTCAGTTTTAACCGTTCGTCGTGGCCAGGCCTTTTCGCATAAAGGTAAAGGCTGGGAGCAGCTAACGGATAAGGCAATTGAAAAGTTATCTCAGCGCGGCGGGGTTGTCTTTATTTTGTGGGGAAACGCCGCTAAGGCAAAACGCGACTTAATCGATGAATCGAAGAATGCTGTGTTGACGTCTTCTCATCCCAGTCCATTTTCTGCAAGTTATGGTTTCTTTGGCTCTAAACCATTTTCGAAAACGAATGCCGCACTTGAAAAGTTTGGAGAAACGCCAATTGATTGGCAGTTACCTGAGCAAGTGGACGAGGCCGATTTAAAATAGGACTAGGATTTTTGGTGTAAGCGCTGTATTATGAAAGTATTAAAAGTTACTGGAGGGTTTTTAAATGGAATTATTCGCAAGCTTAACCAGCAAGATCAAAGGTAAGAACATTAAGATTGTTTTTCCAGAAGGCACAGAACCACGAATCCTTGGTGCGGCTAGTCGTCTGAAGGCCGATGGTGTTCTAACACCAGTTGTTCTAGGGGATGTCACTAAGGTTAAACAAGTGGCTGCAGAACATGATTTTGACCTAACCGGTATTGAAATTATTGATCCGGCTAATAGTGCGGATTTTGCGAGCTTAGTAGCGGCGTTTGTTGAACGGCGTAAAGGTAAAAATACTAAAGAACAGGCCGAAACAATGTTATTAGACGAAAATTATTTTGGAACAATGCTAGTTTATACTGTTGCAGTTGACGGGATGGTTTCCGGTGCAGTTCATCCAACTGGCGATACTGTTCGACCTGCCTTGCAAATCATTAAAACAAAACCTGGTGTTAGCCGAACAAGTGGTGCCTTTATTATGACCAAAGGTAAAGAACGTTACTTATTCTCTGATTGTGCTATTAACGTTGATCCTAACGCACAAGAATTGGCAGAAATTGCAGTAGAATCGGCTAAAACGGCCGCGTTATTTGACATTGATCCGCGCGTTGCCTTATTGAGTTTTTCAACTAAGGGGTCAGCAAAGGCTGATGTTGTTACCAAGGTTCAGGAAGCAACTAAGCTAGCTCAAACGGCTGCACCAGAATACCAAATTGATGGCGAATTACAATTTGACGCTGCGTATGTGTCTTCAGTAGGACAACAAAAAGCACCAGATTCTAAGGTTGCTGGCCAGGCCACCGTCTTTGTCTTCCCCGAATTACAAGCAGGGAATATTGGCTATAAAATTGCCCAACGTTTTGGAGGCTTTGAAGCCGTGGGACCAATTCTACAAGGCTTGAACAACCCAGTTTCTGATCTGTCGCGAGGTGCTAACGAGGAAGATGTTTATAAATTGGCGATCATTACCGCAGCACAGACGTTAATGTAAGGAATGTTTGAAAAAGTAGTTATACGCCATAATCTGCTTTTGCAAACACGTTTTCACCAAATTGGTCAGAGAAATATAATAAGCGTATTTACCAATCCTGACCAAAGTTTTGTTGATCAGAAGTCAAATATTTTTTAAATCTTTCATTATAATTAAAATAAATCCAATGTAAGAGGTCAGGAATTTTTTCCTGGCCTCTTATTATTTCCGATCATTACTCTAGAACGTTTGCTGAAAGTATGGGTTTACATACCTAACTGTAGCTAACCCAATAACCATAGCACGGTGATTGGGTTGGCCTACGTGACGTAGTAAACCCAAAACTGACTTCTGTCCCACTCCCGCCTATTTTGGTATAATAAACCTAATTAGTTAAGTGAGGGTGAAATCATGCTAACGGTAAAGGTAAGAAACGATCAGGAAACCAAGCAATTAGCAAACAAGCTAGGTCAATTGCTGCAGGCTGGAAGTGTGCTTCTTTTGGAAGGGGACTTAGGTGCTGGCAAAACAACTTTCACAAAAGGAATTGCGCAGGCACTGGGTATTAAACGTTACGTTAAGAGTCCTACGTTTACCTTGATTCGTGAATATAAGGAAGGCCGCTTGCCGCTTTACCATATGGATGTTTACCGACTAGAAGATGGCGGCGGTGATGAACTTGGACTAGAGGAATATTTTACTGGTGATGGTGTGAGTGTTGTTGAATGGCCGCAGTTTATTCAGGATCTATGGCCAACGGATTACTTGTTGATTAAATTTACTAAAGATCCACACCATGATGATTGGCGTCGTTTATTATTTGAAGCGCATGGTGAACAAAGCCAACGGGTAGTTGATTCATTGGCTCAGGAGTATCGTCATGAGTGATGAGGAAGTAACCATTCGGCAGGCAATTCCGACGGATGCGGCCGAAATAATGAAGGTAATGGCCAAATTGGGGCAAGAGACTTCTTATTTGTTAGTGGATGGTAATAATGATGGTATGACAGAAGCGTTTGAGCAAGAACAACTGGCCGATATTTACGCGTCAACCAATAACACACTGCTCGTGGCACTTGCTGGGAAGCAGATTATCGGAATTGCACGAGTGATTGCTGGACAAGAGGCGCAAATTCAACACATTGGTGAATTAGGTATTTCCATTTTACAAGCGTATTGGGGCCTAGGCCTGGGAAGTGCAATGATGGCGGAGTTAATTAGTTGGGCGGAAAAAGAATCAATCTTACGCCGCTTAGAACTGACCGTTCAGGCACGTAATGAGCGGGCAATTCACCTTTACCAAAAATTCGATTTTCAGGTAGAAGGAAAGCTTGAGCGGGGTTTTCATGATGAGCAGGCTGGTTTTCTACAAGTATTATTGATGGCGAAGATGATCAACTAGTTTAAGCAGTACTTCTGTTCAAGGTTATTGCTTGGGCTAGATTTTTAGTTGGAATTTTTTGGGACTGAAACGTTTGGAAAAGAAAAATAGTAGCTCCTGTCAAAATTTTTGGCAGGGCTACTATTTTTGGTTGAAAGGTTATTAAGCAAAGCATTTGCTTCACTAAGCGATGACCTTAACTAATTTTTGTAATGGGGCGGTACCAAATTGATTGGCTTCACAAAGCAAAATATTAGCACAAGCTAGGCTGTCATCTAATGCGTTGTGGTGATGGTATAAATCAATTTCTAACTCACGGCAAACGGTATCCAGCTTGTGATTAGGAAATTCAGGGAAGAATTGGCGACTTGTTTTTACCGTATCTAGCGCTAAGTACTCAGGTTGCTGTAATTGGTAGTGCTCTAGACAGCTGCGGAGAACCCCAATATCAAAATTAGCGTTATGCGCGACAACTAATCGGTTTCGCTGGAAAAAAGGTGCCATATGCGGCCAAACAGCTGGAAAATCCGGTGCGGTACTAACGTCAGCCGTATGAATGCCGTGAATTTTTTCATTACGCCAGCTAAACGGCGTATCAGGTTTAATTAGTGAGTAAAATTCATCAACTACCTGACTATCACGAACAATTGTAAGCGCGATTGAACAGGCACTATAGCGTTTGCTGTTCGCAGTTTCAAAATCCATTGCAACAAAGTTCATTGATTTACCCGCTTTCTTAATTGTTAAAAATTTAGATGTCGTTAGTTGGTTTCTAATACTACTGGGCAATGATCAGAGCCCATAATATCGTTTAAGATGCTCGCCCGCGTTAATTTAGGTTGTAGGTCATTGGAGGTTACAAAGTAGTCAATTCGCCAACCAGCATTGTTTGCCCGGGCGTTAAAGCGGTAGCTCCACCAAGAATAGCTGCCAGTTTGATCAGGGTAAAAGTAACGAAAACTGTCGGTGAAACCAGCCTTTAATAGCTGTGTAAACTGTTCTCGTTCTTCGTCTGAAAAGCCTGCATTATGATGATTAGACTGATCATTTTTTAAATCAATTGCCTCGTGAGCAACATTTAAATCACCACAGAAAATCACTGATTTAACTTTATAAAGTTCAGTGACGTAATTGCGAAAGGCCGTATCCCAACGCATCCGGTAATCTAATCGTTTTAATTTAGTTTGGGAATTGGGTGTGTAGCAAGTAACCACGTAAAAATCAGGGTATTCTAGCGTGATTAAACGGCCTTCATGGTCGTGTTCATCGATGTCCATTCCGTAACGAACCGTCAAAGGTTCATGTTTAGTGAAAATGGCAGTACCTGAATAGCCCTTGCGATCTGCGTAATTCCAATATTGGTGGTAGCCAGGCAGCTCAAGATCAACTTGACCCGCTTGTAGTTTTGTTTCTTGAACACAAAAGAAATCGGCATCTTGTTCTTCAAAGACGTCCATAAAATTCTTTTTAAGAATGGCCCGCAAGCCATTAACGTTCCACGAAATAAATTTCATTTTAGTTCCTCCAGTTGACCGTACAGTTTTATTTATTGAAGTTAGGACAGTGATTTCTTCTCCATTTTACAAAACAATTGGCCAAAAGACAAAGCAGGTTACCTAGAAGTTGCTAGCTGTTAATCTAGTAATGTTCATGCTAAAATAATAACAAGAATAAATTTCCGAAAGGAATGGCACAAAGTATGTTAAATGATGTTTTGACGATCCAACAAAAATTTTCGAAAACTGATATTAAATTAAATGAACCTTTAAGTCATTATACGTATACAAAAACTGGTGGGCCGGCAGATTACCTGGCCTTTCCAAAGACAATCGCTGAAACAACTGATTTAGTTAATTACGCCCGTGAGCAACAATTACCACTTACAATTTTAGGTAATGCCAGTAATTTAATCGTGAAGGATGGCGGTATTCGTGGGCTAGTCCTTATTCTGACTAAAATGCATCGAATTCAGGTAGTTGGTAAAGAAATCATTGTGCAAGCCGGTGCCAAGATTATTGATACAACAATCGCTGCTTGGCAGGGTGGCCTAACTGGCTTAGAATTTGCGGCGGGCATTCCCGGTAGTATTGGTGGCGCAATGTTCATGAATGCTGGCGCTTACGATGGTGAGATGAGTGAAGTTGTTAGTGCGATGACGTTGTTGTTACCAAATGGCCAAGTACAGAAGTTCAGCGGCCGCGAGCTTCATTTTAGCTATCGTCACAGTCTTGTTCAGGAGAATCAAGGAATTGTGCTAGAAGCACAGTTTCAACTAAAAAAGGGTGACCCGGTTAAGATTAAGGCACGAATGGACGAATTAAATGCGTTACGAGCGTCTAAGCAACCTTTAGAGTACCCCTCTTGTGGAAGTGTCTTCAAGCGACCAACCGGTTATTTTACTGGTAAATTGATTCATGAAGCTGGGCTACAAGGTAAACAAATTGGTGGCATTCAGGTTTCAACTAAGCACGCTGGCTTTATGGTAAATGTTGCCCATGGGACCGCGACTAATTATATTGATTTAATTCACTTTGTTCAGAAAACAGTTTTAGAAAAATCTGGGGTTCAACTGGAACCTGAAGTACGGATTATTGGTGAAGATCCTGAATCAAAAAACTAACGACGTGGTCGACTCTTTTTGGGTCGACCATTTATTATTAAAAAGGAGGAAATTGCGTAATGACAATGACAATGTTAGAAGCAATAATTATTTTAATCTGCCTTGTCCTTGTATCAAATATTATTAGCCATTACTTAACCTTTCTTCCTGTAAGTTTATTGCAAATTGCGCTAGGTCTATTGTTGGCCTTGGCCTTTAAAGTTCAAATTCCTTTGCGAACGGATTGGTTTATGCTGCTATTCATAGCACCACTGCTATTTAATGATGGCCGCCATTTTCCCAAGGCCGAGTTATGGGCCTTACGCGGGCCGATTATTGCAAACGCCATTTTTCTTGTTTTGGCGACAACCATAGTAGGTGGTTATGTTATCCACTGGCTGGTACCTGATCTACCACTGGCAGCTAGTTTTGCGTTGGCGGCTATTATCTCACCAACTGACCCAGTGGCCGTACAATCGATTTCAAGTCAGGCCAAATTACCGGATGGTGTGCTGCATTTAGTTAGCGGTGAGAGTCTTATAAATGATGCCAGTGGCCTGATTGGGTTTAAGTACGGAATTGCCGCAACTGTTACCGGTTTGTTTTCATGGCAGCACGCAACAACTGATTTTTTCTACATTGCGCTAGTTGGTGCAGTGGTTGGGGTTGCCCTGATGTATTTAATTCGGGGACTGCAGGCCTTTTTACTGCAGCAGGGAATAAGTGATGTTGTTTTACATACTGTTTTACAGTTGGTTACACCGTTTATTATTTATTTAGTGGCCGAAGAAGGTGCCCATGCATCTGGGGTTATTGCCGTTGTGGCAGCGGGGATTGTCTATAATTTTTCTAATCAAAATTATGCAGGTTATTTGCCGGAATTAAAAATTGTCACAGAAAGAACTTGGGATATTGCTATTTATTTATTAAACGGGGTTGTCTTCATCATACTTGGCATTGAATTGCCGGTTGCAATGACGCAAACTATTCGCAATCCTAATGATAGTACGCCAGTAGCAATCTTAGACGTTATTTTAGTTTGGCTGGCGATTTTCGCATTACGGGTTATTTGGACACTAGGTAATATGCTC
This sequence comes from Loigolactobacillus backii, assembly GCF_001663675.1. Taxonomy (NCBI): domain Bacteria; kingdom Bacillati; phylum Bacillota; class Bacilli; order Lactobacillales; family Lactobacillaceae; genus Loigolactobacillus; species Loigolactobacillus backii. The sequence continues at coordinate 2,461,736 of NZ_CP014873.1, read as the reverse complement.
TTCCACTACCTTAATCCATCCAAAGACGATGTTCGACCAAGTATTGGCGTTGCACTACTCTCTGGATTGTCCGGTGTTCGTGGTGCGATCACAATGGCCGGTGTATTATCAGTACCTTATTATGTTGCTTCTGGGGCACCATTTCCTGAACGCTCCATTATGCTTTTTATTGCGGCGGGGGTTATTATTTTAAGCCTGTTGATGGCGGTTATTTTTATCCCACTAATTACCAAAAGCAAAGTTTCAATCATGACTCGTGGTAGTGATTTAGGTGGGGATGACGAGTTACAATCACAGGAAAATATGGCCCAAGGAATGGTGGAGAAGCCCTCTGAGAAAGAATTACCAGAGGTTAATGCAAGAATTTATACGATGCAATTGGCCGTGAGACGAATAGAAAGTGAGCGGCATACGTCAAATCAACGGGCAGTCTATGACCTTATTTCGGAATACCAAGAGATGATCCGCCAACTTCAAGTTGCTAATCGAACAGAAGAACAATTAGTTCCTTTTCTAGAAGATGAACTAAAACTTCGCCAAGTTGGTTTGAATGGTGAAGCCCAAGTGTTAGATCAATTATGGCAAGAGGGTAAAATTCAGGGGAGAACCTACTCATATTTTCAAAAGAATCTGGCTCGGCGGCGACAAATGTTAATTAATTTACCCAAACAATTAAATGGTTCCCATATCTTAGTTCAAATAGGCCATCTTCGGCATAACTTAAATCGGTTGCGGTATCAGGTTATTGCACACCGGCAAAAAGGCCCCTTCTATAATGAACGTTTATACGTTGAAAAAGAGTGTGCAAAGGGTGGCATCAAGGCACTCTCTACCTTTTTGAAAACAACGGCGGCTAAAAAACACCGGTATAATCGGCAACTTATTTACCAGATTATTGTTAACTATCGTAACCAAATTGAGCAAATTAAACAGATGAATCACGCTCAAGGCCATTCGCCACGCGTAACGTATGATCGGCAGATGCGTGAACTACGTTTGAAGGCCTTAGCTGCAGAGCGAACCGGAATCCAAAATATGCTGGAGGAGCGGTATATTTCGTGGCAGTTAGCTGCCAAGTTGCGGCAGTACGTTAATTATTCAGAAAACGCACTACTGCTAGCTGATAATGTTGAGGATAATTAAAAAGGGCCAAGCAATAATCATTAATTAGGACTACTGCCGTTATTTCATGACTGTAGTTGGCCAAAAGTGATTATTGTTTGGTCCCTTGTTTGTTTCAAATGATACTCAGTTGATGCATTGTAACTGCAGGAATCTAAACGCTTTTTCCAACACGCCACTAGGAGATCTTTACAATCACGCGGCCCTGGCGAGGTGATTGTAAGTAAGTTGGTAGGAATAATCCTAAATCTTTGAATAGAACAGTTCTTACTTTGAAATCGGTTAAATTGGTTGGCCAAAAATCAGTGGCCAAATGTTGCCAAATTACTGGTCGTTGTTTTATGGGAACATTGACTGAGTCAATACCGTACAGAGTGATTCCGCGAAGAATAAAGGGCAAAGTGGTGGCGGCCAATTGAATGCCAGCGGCGTTGCCAGATAAGGCGACGGCACCGGTGTAGCTGATTTGCGGAAGTAAATTATTTAAAAGGCTGCCACCAACTGCGTCAACAACACCAGTGTATTGTTGTTTAAGTAACGGTCGTTTTTGATCATTAATTAGCTCAGCAGGATTAATTACTTGAGTTGCGCCAAGTTGTTCTAAATATGATTGCTGTTGTGGTTGGCGGGTGACCGCAGTGAGATCTTGGTAGCCCAATTGGTGAAGCATCATGAGTGCTAGACCGCCAACGCCGCCGGTAGTACCAGTGACAAGCAGTGGTGCTTGTGGATTTAGCATTGAACTGTGCTGGCGCAAGGTCAAAATGGATAGCGCCGCCGTAAAGCCCGCGGTCCCAAAAAACATGGCCTGTTTGGTTGTTAAGCCGTTGGACAAAGGAACCACCCAACTTTCGGGAACGGTAATGTATTCGGCAAAGCCACCAGGATGATTAATACCCAGACCAAAACCAGTCACAACCACGGCGGTTCCAGGCAATAATTTAGTGGAAGCACTGTTAACAATCACGCCTGCAGCATCAATGCCGGGAATTTGGGGGTAATGGTGAAGAACGCCACTTTTTGCGTTAAGCGTTAGGGCGTCTTTAAAATTGATACTGGAATAGTCGACCTTAATTTGGACCTGACCACTTTCAAGTGGTTGTAGCGTCCGGGTAGTAAATTGCGGGATAATCGTGTCCGCTTCTTGTGTGAGTTCTAAAGCCTGGTAGTCAGTCATGTGCTTCCCTCCAAAGTGAATTTACTTTCTTATTATTGTAAGCCATTTCACAACAGTAAAACAAGTACGGAAAAGGTTTAAAAAAAGCATTTTGTCCGATATAATTGGGGGTGCTGTGAATTAAACTTAAAAGCGAATAATTTAACTAAAAAGGAGCAATGTGCGTTGGCAAATACAATTATTAGTTTTGAAGCCGTTGATAAGCGTTATGGTGACACAATTGCCTTAAATGATATTAATTTTGAATTAGAACAAGGCAAATTTTATACTTTGCTAGGGCCTTCTGGTTGCGGTAAAACAACTATTCTTAGAATCCTAGCCGGCTTTACAAGCGCAACGAGTGGTGAAATCAAATTCAAAGGGCAAAAGATTAATAACTTACCCGCAAATAAACGTAAAGTTAATACAGTATTTCAAGACTACGCACTTTTTCCCCATCTAAATGTTTTTGATAATGTTGCTTTTGGTCTTAGTTTACGAAAAGTTCCTAAAGCAGAAATTCGCCAACGTGTGCTTGAAGCATTACGTCTAGTTCAACTAACGGGCTATGATGATCGCGAGATTGCCGAGTTATCTGGTGGTCAGCAACAACGGGTTGCGATTGCCCGGGCCATTGTTAACGAGCCAGAAGTTTTGTTGTTGGACGAACCATTATCCGCCTTAGACGCCAAGCTGCGAACAGCAATGCAAGTTGAATTACGCCAATTACAGCGTAGATTAGGCATTACTTTTTTATTTGTGACCCATGATCAGGGTGAGGCACTGGCGATGAGTGATGAAATTTTTGTAATGAATAATGGCAAGATTTTGCAGCAAGGTAATCCAGTGGATATCTACGATGAACCAATTAATCATTTTGTTGCGGATTTTATTGGGGAAAGTAACATCGTCAAAGGAAAAATGGTCAAGGATTACTTAGTTTCTTTTGTTGGTAAGGAGTTTGAGTGTGCGGATGCGGGAATGCGACCAGACGAGCCCGTTGAAATTGTGCTACGCCCTGAGGACTTAGTTTTAACGGATGTAACCAAGGGGAAGCTCACTGTGACGGTAGATACGCAAGTTTTCCGGGGAAATATTTACGAAATTATGAGTCATGACAGCGCAAATAATCAGTGGCTCATTCACGCCGTGCATAAGGCCACCATTGGACAAAAGGTGGGGATTAGTTTTGGGCCAGAGGATGTGCACGTTATGCGTTTTGGTGAATCAGAAGAAGAATTTGACGCGCGGCTTGAGACTTATGAAGGTGAAGAAGAATGAAACGTTTTAATCCGGCTTATAGCTTCTTATACATTCTTTGGATCGTTCTTTTTGTAATTGCGCCGTTAGTCCTGATTGTTTACCAATCATTTTTTGATATTAGTGGCCATTTAACGCTTGCTAACTATCAAGCCTACTTTGGTTCGGGGACCTACCTTAAAATGACGCTTAATTCGATTTGGTACGCACTATTGATCACGTTGTTAACGCTATTGATCAGTTACCCAACGGCCTATTGGCTAAATCAAACTAAAAATAAGCAATTGTGGTTGTTGCTGATTATTTTACCAACCTGGATTAATTTGTTATTGAAAGCCTACGCGTTTATTGGGATTCTCAGTCAAAATGGGTCGGTGAATCATTTTCTTACCTTTGTTGGGATTGGCCCCCAGCAACTGTTATTTACCAACGCTAGTTTTATTTTTGTTGCGGCCTACATTGAAATTCCGTTTATGATCTTACCAATTTTTAACGCTATTGATGAGCTGAACCCATCCTTCGTTAATGCCAGTCGTGATTTAGGTGCGACTAATTGGCAAACCTTTAGTAAGGTGATTTTTCCTTTAACGATAAACGGTGTTAAGGCCGGCGTCCAGGCCGTTTTCATTCCTTCGTTATCGCTATTCATGCTAACGCGTTTAATCGGCGGTAATAAGGTGATCACGCTAGGGACAGCAATTGAGGAGCATTTTTTAGTAACACAGAACTGGGGGATGGGTTCCACAATTGGGGTTGTTTTAATTGTTGCAATGGTCATTATTATGTTTGTCACTGGTGAACGACGAAAAAAGGGGCGAAAAGGTGAATGAAAAAACGATTTAGTTGGCAAAATTTATATTTAATTTTCGTTTTTGCGTTACTTTACGTACCGATTTTTTATTTAATCTTTTATTCCTTTAATCGTGGCGGAACTATGACGCATTTTACTGGTTTTACTTGGCAGCATTATACGGAATTATTTAGTGATTCCCGGATGATCGAGATTGTTGTTGATACATTATTAATTGCACTTTTGTCATCACTTTTGGCGACTATTATTGGAACGTTGGGGGCATTACAGATTTACAGTGTCAAGCGGCCGGTTGTTAAAAACGCCATTTTATCATTGAATAATATCCTAATGGTTTCGCCAGATGTCATTATTGGGGCCAGTTTTTTAATCTTTTTTACCTTTTTAGGGTTCAAACTGGGTTTTGGCTCCGTCTTATTAAGCCATATTGCTTTTTCCATTCCAATTGTGGTGTTAATGGTGCTTCCTAAGCTAAACGAGATGAATTTATCTTTGATTGACGCCGCAACTGATTTAGGCGCTACCAATTTTCAAGTTTTTAGTCGGGTCATTTTACCCTACATTGCCCCAGGTGTTTTTGCCGGTTATTTCATGGCCTTTACCTATTCGTTAGACGACTTTGCGGTGACCTTTTTTGTTACTGGGAATGGCTTTGAAACGCTGTCGGTTGAAATTTATGCCCGGGCGCGGCAAGGGATCAGTTTAGAAATTAATGCACTATCTGCGTTGATGTTCGTTTTTTCTTTGTTGTTAGTCGTAGGGTATTATTTTCTCAATCAGTATAATTCTTCCAAACGAACGCGAAAGCGGCAACGATTGGAGGCAACTCAAATTAAATGAAACGATTAATTAGTTTTATTTTAGGAATTTTGGCGGTTTGTTTCTTATTGTTTATGACGAGTAGCCATTTACAAAAGGCACAAGGACTAACCAGTTCCGATACGTTAACCTTGTACAATTGGGGCGATTATATTGATCCACAACTCATTAAAAAGTTTCAACATGAAACAGGCTACAAAGTTCGTGTTGAAACTTTTGATAGTAACGAAGCAATGTTTACTAAAATTCAGCAGGGTGGTACTAGTTATGATCTGGCCGTCCCATCAGAATATATGGTTCAAAAAATGCGGAAAGCACATTTATTAAAACCGTTAAATAAATCTCGAATTCACGGTCTGGCTAACATAAATTCGCGTTTTCTTAACCTTGGTTTTGATCCGGATAATCGTTACTCAGTACCCTATTTTTGGGGAACATTAGGGATTGTCTACAATGATCAGATGGTTAAGGCTAATCAGGTACAACATTGGCGTGATTTATGGTCGCCACGTTTCCGTAATCAAATTATGTTGGTGGATTCTGCTCGGGATATTATGGGAATGGCCTTAATCGAACAAGGTCATTCAGTTAATACAACTAATCTAGTCCAGTTGAATGCGGCAAAAAAGCGGCTCGATCAATTAAGTCCTAACGTTAAGGCCGTTGTCGCAGATGAGATTAAAATGTATATGGCGCAAGACGAGGCAGCATTGGCCGTTACTTGGTCCGGCGAGGCATCTGAGATGATGGCGAATAATTCTCATTTACATTATGTTGTACCGCGTGAAGGAAGCAATCTGTGGTTTGATAATTTAGTGATTCCAAAGACGGCTAAGCACTATAAAGCCATTTACGCGTTCATTAATTTCATGCTAAGACCGGAAAATGCCGCTCAAAATGCCACTTATGTTGGTTACGCCACACCAAATAAGGCGGCCGAAAAAAAGTTGCCCAAAGCAATTGCTCATGATCCACAGTTTTATCCAGATGAAAAAACGATTAGTCATCTGCAGGTTTACCAGGATTTAGGACCGCGGATGGTTGGTATTTATAATGATAAATTTCTTGAATTTAAGATGCATGGTCACTAAAAGTAGTCCCGTTCGTGCTATAATAATAACGCAAGTTTATAAGAAGTGGAGGTAGCCTATGTCAATTAATTGGAATGATCTATTAAACTGGGGTAACATCGTCAACTTATTAGACATCTTTGTTGTCTGGTATTTCATTTATAAGTTGATCATGTTAGTTCGGGGAACCAAGGCGGTGCAACTATTAAAGGGAATAGTTGTGATCGTGGTAATTAAATTGATCAGTTGGGGAATCGGGCTACGGACTGTTTCGTTTATTATGGATCAGGTCATTAATTGGGGCGTTATCGCCACAGTAATTATATTTCAACCTGAAATTCGACGAGGCTTGGAGCATTTAGGTCGCGGTTCAATTTTTGTGCGCAATCGTTCGCAAAATGAACAGGAAAAGCGCATGATTGCCGGGCTTGATAAGGCGATTCAGTACATGTCAAAGCGGCGGATTGGTGCCTTAATGACGTTACAATTAAATACCGGTTTAGAAGATTATATCGAAACTGGAATTACCTTGGACGCCGATGTCACCGGGGAATTATTGATTAATATCTTTATTCCTAACACGCCCTTACATGATGGTGCGGTAATCATTCAAAATGGGCGAATTGCGGTGGCTGCAGCCTACCTACCATTATCAGACAGTAATCTTATTCCTAAAGAATTAGGGACAAGACATCGGGCAGCCGTCGGGATTAGTGAAGTAACCGACGCCTTAACGATTGTTGTTTCAGAAGAAACTGGTGGGGTCATGATCACCCAAAATAGTGAAATGATGCGTGATCTATCCCAAGAAGATTACCTTAAAATTTTGCGTCGTGAATTATTGAAGCCTGAGCAACCGCAACGAAATGTTGTGCAAGAATTTATCGACGCAGTCATTAAAGGGGGAATTAAAAAATGAACAAATTTTTTAATAGCCCTTGGGTTTATCGTGGTCTAGCACTGATTTTTGCGATCATGTTGTTTACCTACGTTAATATTGATCGGATCAATTCAACACGGCAGGCTGCTAGTAGCAGTAGTACAATGTTAGCAAATAAATCAAAAACAATTACGGTGCCGCTACAGATCAACGCCGATACGGATAAATATTTTATTACCGGTTATCCTGAAAAAGTTAAGGTTAAGATTGAAGGGCCCAGTGCTTTAGTAACGGCAACAACTAATACACAAAATTTTAAAGTAATGGCCAACCTTGAACGACTGGGTGTTGGCAAACACGTCGTTACTTTGCGCCAGGAAGGGCTAAACAAGGAACTTAGTTACCGTATTAGTCCCCAGCGAGTAACGATTGATGTTCAACGGAAGGAAACTAAGCGTTTTCCAATTCAGGTCAAGTTTAATAAGGCTAATTTGGCAACCGGCTACACAACGGGCGATATTAGTTTGAATCAAACGACGACCACTGTTACAGGATCACGTTCGGCTGTAAATTCAATTGAGCAAGTCGTTGCAACCGTAAATACAAAGAACAATATTGAAAGTGATATTTCCCAGGAAACTTTACTGCAAGCGTTGGATAGCAAAGGAAATACGGTTAATGTTTTAATGGATCCACAAGCAGTTAAAGTGACCATACCGGTGGAACATCCGTCTAAAAAAGTAAGTATTAATTTGAAGGCCACTGGGACACCAGCAGATGGTAAATCAGTTAAGCTGTCTTCAGATACCAAATCAGTTACCGTAACGGGACCGCAGAGTGAACTTGATAAATTGAAAGATCTAACGGTTGATGTGCCAGTGGACGATGCTTCATCTTCGACCACTAAGACAATCAGCCTTGATCCGGGTAGTAGTAATCTGCAGTGCAGTCCTAAGAGTGTTCAGGTACTTGTCTCCGTTAGTGATGATGGGACTAATAATAATGACACAACGGCTGAAAGTGGTGCTGCCAGTAGCAGTGTCACTGCTACTTCCAGTAAGAATGATAGTTCAAGTAGCACGACTTCTTCTGAATCGAGTTCGGAGTCAAGTCAGAGTGCGAACCAAGAGAGTTCGAGTAGTAGCAGCTCACAGTCTAATTAATAAATGAAAAAGAAACGAGGAATTTAAGTTATGGGAAGATATTTTGGAACCGATGGCGTACGAGGTGTTGCAAATCAAGAATTAACGCCCGAGTTGGCTTTTCGCGTTGGTCGAACTGGTGGCTATGTTCTAGCTAAATACCAGGAAAATCAAGATAAAAAACCACTTGTTTTGGTTGCGCGGGACACACGAATTTCTGGTCAGTTATTAGAAGAAGCATTAATTTCTGGTTTGTTGTCAGTCGGCATCGAGGTTATGTCTTTAGGTGTTATTTCAACACCAGCTGTAGCCTATTTAACTCGTATTCAAGGAGCTGCCGCTGGTGTCCAGATAACAGCTTCGCACAATCCAGCTGAATATAACGGCATTAAGTTTTTTGGCCCTGATGGCTTTAAGTTGCTGGACGAACAAGAAGCCGAGATTGAAGACTTGTTGGATGAACCCAAGGACACGTTACCACGACCATCAAAAGAAGGTCTTGGAACTGTTGCGGACTATCCAGAAGGTGTATTAAAGTACACGCAATTCTTAGAACAAACCTTACAAGAAGATTTGTCTGGCTTAAATGTTGTTGTTGACGCGGCCAATGGAGCTACCAGTGGAATTGTCACCCGCTTATTTGCCGATTTAGAGACTGAATTTACGACAATCGCAACTAAACCAAATGGTGTGAATATCAACGATGGTGTTGGTTCAACTCATCCCGAAAAGCTTGCAGAAACCGTTGTTGATAAGGAAGCACAGGCTGGTGTTGCCTTTGATGGTGACGGTGATCGCTGTATTGCAGTTGATGAAGAAGGTAAGATTGTTAACGGTGATAAGATCATGTACATTTTGGGCAATTATTTTGCTCAGCGTGGCCGACTAAAGAAGGATACTGTCGTCACAACGGTCATGAGTAATATGGGCCTTTATAAGGCGTTAGAGGCTGATGGTTTGAAGTCCCTACAAACTAAGGTCGGTGATCGCTACGTTGTTGAAGAGATGCGTAAGAGCGGCTATAACCTAGGTGGCGAGCAATCAGGACACGTTGTTTTATTTGATTATAATACAACAGGTGACGGGCTTTTAACGGCTATTCAATTATTAAACGTTATGAAGCAAACGGGTAAAAAACTCTCCGAATTAGCAGAGCCAGTCAAAACTTATCCGCAAAAATTGGTTAATATTAAAGTTGCCGATAAGAAAAAGGCCTTAGATAACCCAACGATTAAGGATGTTATTGACACCGTTGAAAAAGAAATGAACGGTGATGGTCGTGTTTTAGTACGCCCAAGTGGAACTGAACCATTACTGCGAGTAATGGCCGAGGCACCAACCAAAGAAGAAGTTGGTCAGTACGTTGACCGAATCGCGGCCGTTGTTCGGGAACAAGTTGGTGTCGAATAGCTTAGCAATGATTTTTTTACCAACTAGATAATTGTGAATATTAAAAAAATAAGGAACAATTACAAAAAGATTTGTGATTGTTCCTTATTTTTGTGCCTTGGCTTATGATTAATGATAGTATACCAATATTAAAATATTTATTTTTATGTGAACTATAATTGACAACTGTTCAACTTAAAGCTATAGTTTTAAGTGTTTCCAATTACTAAATGAGAAAAGGATGTGTCTATACCAATATAATGGAAAGCGCCTGGGCCAAAAATTTTTGGTTGACGAGGAAGAAGTCTATCGAATATCGGCGGGTGGCTTCAGGGTCTGCACTCTACAGATTGATCGTTAAAAACAAGTGTAAGCTTGCAATAAAGCGGCAATCACGCAGTTGGAAACATGAACTTCAATATTAATCTGAGAAGAGGATGTTTTTTATGTGTGGAATTGTTGGTGTTATCGGAAAAGAAAATACCGTTGATATTTTAATCAACGGGTTACAAAAGTTAGAGTACCGTGGTTATGATTCAGCAGGTGTTTACGTTAACGATCAAAATGGTCATGATTATTTAGTTAAAACGAAGGGCCGAATTGCGGACCTTAAAAAGGCAATTGGACCTGAAGTGAAAGGAACCATGGGAATTGGGCACACACGTTGGGCAACTCATGGTATTCCTAGTGACGTTAATGCGCACCCACATGTATCGGCTGATGGTCGTTTTTATTTGGTCCACAACGGTGTCATCAATAACTATGCTGAATTACGTGATCAATATTTGCAGGGTGTTCATCTTGTCAGTCAGACCGATACGGAAGTTGTTGTTCAATTGGTTGACTATTTTGCAACCAACGAGCAACTCTCCGGTAAGGAAGCCTTTCGGAAAACAGTTCAGCTGCTGGATGGTTCTTACGCGTTCTTGTTAGTTGACCGTGAAGATCCAGACACATTATACGTTGCTAAGAATAAGAGCCCGTTGTTAATTGGTGTGGGTAATGGCTTTAACGTTGTTTGCTCGGATGCCATGGCAATGGTTGGTCAAACCAAGGATTTTGTTGAACTCCATGATGGCGAACTTGTGACGGTTAAAAAAGATGGAATTGCGATTGAAACATTGGCCGGCAAAGCTGTTACCCGAAAATCATATCACGTTTCGATTAACGAAAGTGATACTGAAAAAGGCACTTACCCATTTTATATGTTAAAGGAAATTGACGAACAACCAGCCGTCATGCGAACCTTGCTCCAGAAGTATTTAGATGATGCAGGGAAGCCTAAAATTGAAACCGATCTTTTAAAGGCGCTGAACCAGGCGGATCGGCTTTATATTTTAGCAGCCGGGACCAGCTATAATGCAGGCCTAGTTGCAAAATCAATTTTCGAAAAATTGGCCAATATTCCAACGGAAGTTCAGTTGGCAAGTGAGTTTGGCTATAACACACCATTATTGTCCAAAAAACCGTTCTTCCTTTTCTTATCACAAAGTGGTGAAACAGCTGATAGTCGCCAAGTGTTAGTTAAGGTTAATCAATGGGGCTACCCAAGTTTAACGATCACGAATTCAGAAGGATCAACCTTGTCACGTGAGGCTACGTACACGATGTTACTTGACGCCGGCCCCGAGATCGCAGTTGCTTCGACCAAGGCCTACACGGCACAAATTGCCTTACAAACGATTTTGGCTAAAGCATTAGGTGACGTTCGCCAGCAAACGACGGCCACTGACTTTGACGTTAAAGGTCAGTTGAGTATCGTGGCCAATGAAATGCAAAGTTTAGTTGATGAAAAAGAATTGATTAACTCGTTAGCCAAGAATTATTTGGCTACAACCCGTAATGCCTTTTATATTGGGCGCGGTTATGATTTTGCCGTGTCTTTAGAGGCAGCACTGAAGTTAAAAGAAATTTCTTACGTTCAAGCGGAAGGCTTTGCTGGTGCTGAACTGAAACATGGTACCATTTCGTTGATTGAGGATGGTACACCAGTTATGGCGATCATCACCGATAAGCGTGTAGCAAGTCATACTCGCGGAAATATCCAGGAAGTTAAGGCCCGTGGTGCACACGTATTAACCATTGCGATGGATAGCGTTGCTCAACCTGAAGATAACATTACTTTCTCGGATGTTGACCCAATGTTGACACCATTATTAACCGTTGTGCCAGCTCAATTATTAGCTTATTACACTAGTTTGAATCGGGGCTATGATGTTGATAAACCACGTAATTTGGCAAAGGCAGTTACGGTAGAATAAACTTAATCTAAAAGTAAGTTAGTCCGTTTGGCAATGATTGCTAAATGGTCTAACCTATTTTTTTGCCAAATTCAATTGGTTAGTTTTTTTAAGTGGAGATAATTCAGTCTAAAAATAAGTAATCGTTATCAATTTATTGGTGGTGGGTCTTGTCAGCGACGGCTAGTTTTGATAATATAGTCTAGGTGTCTTATTGAATTGACACAATTTTTTGATAAAGGAAAGAGGGAAATAACATGTCAGGACATTCAAAATGGCATAACATCCAGGGCCGTAAAAACGCCCAAGATGCAAAGCGTGGAAAAATCTTCCAAAAAATATCTCGCGAGTTATATATGGCTGTAAAAGCTGGGGGTCCTGATCCTTCTTCAAACCCCCAACTACGCTTGATTATGGATAAGGCACGAGCTGCTAATATGCCGAAGGATAATGTTAAACACGCGGTTGATAAGGGTTCCAATACTGATACAGCAAATTATGAAGAAGTTACTTATGAAGGTTACGCACCAGGTGGTGTTGCCGTTTTAGTTCATGCTTTAACGGATAATAAAAATCGGACATCATCTAATGTACGTGTTGCTTTTACGCGTAATGGTGGTGCCTTAGGTGCTTCAGGTTCAGTTGCTTACATGTTTGATCGGCGTGGCTATATCGTAATCGAACGTGAAGATTTGGACGTTGATGAAGATCAGATGTTAGAGGATGCTTTGGAAACTGGTGCTGATGATATGGAAACTTCAGATGAAGCTTTCGAAATTTACACTGATCCGAAGCAATTGGCAGCTGTTCGTGATGCTTTGGAAGCAAAAGGTTATAAGTTAGCCAACGCTGAATTAACCATGATTCCTGAGAACACAACACCAGTTCCAACGGATAAGGTTGAACAATTCGAACGAATGATTGATCTTCTCGAAGATGATGACGACGTATCGGAAGTTTACCATACTGGTGAATTACCAGATAATGAAGACGCTAAATAATAATTGTAATTTTAAGCACTTGGCAAAATAGCCAAGTGCTTTTTTATATCCGCCAAAAATGAAAACAGTGGTGTGACAAAGGTACGAGAACTCTGATTTTGGGCGCACGTTCTAGTGGATCGTAACGACCATATTTAAAACTATTAACTAGTTTTAAAAACGCTAAAACCTAACTGGAACAGGAACGAATAGTTTAGGTACCATTCCGCCACGCGTTCCGTCCTCGCGCACTGGAATGGAATCTAACCTAAATCTGCCCACGTGTAATTCAATGGCAAGTGGTATAAGCATTATTTTTGGTAGCGATATAATTCAATTTAAATATGAACGCTACACGCCACTAGAGTAATGATCAGAAATAGTAAGCGGCTAGGGCTTTTGTCCTAGCCGCTTAACTTCATTTCATCAGTTAAATAAAACGGTGCTACGTTTTACGTAATTTATTGATAAGGAGGTGAGAACATGTCTGTTGAAGAACAAGCAACCAAAATATTAAGAATGGCCGTTGAACAAAGACTGACCGATTTATATTTTTTACCGGTTGGCCAGCAATATCAGATTAAAAAACGAACGAGTACGGGCATTGAATTGTGGCAAATGATGACGAGAACGGAAGTTAAGCCATTATTAAATCATTTGAAGTATAGCGCCAAGATGTCACTTAGTGAGACGAGACGGCCACAATTAGGGGCACGAACACTTAAAATGGCCGATAGTACTGTATTTTTACGTTTATCCACCGTCGGAAATTTTGAAAACCTTGAATCAATGGTTATTCGCTTTATTTACGCGTACGCCGATACGAATCAATTTATTTTTCCCCAGCAATTAACCCAGTTGCAGCAATTAAGTCAACAACGTGGGCTAATGTTGTTTGCTGGACCAACTGGTTCCGGTAAAACAACAACTTTATATCGAATTGCCCGGCAAAATGCTCAGGAAAAAATCGTTATGGCAATCGAAGATCCGATTGAAATTTATGAAAATAATTTTCTGCAACTTCAAGTTAATGAACAAGCGAATATGACTTACGCCGAATTACTGAAAGTCAGTTTACGTCACCGGCCAGATATTTTTATTATTGGGGAAATTCGTGATGAACAAACTGCCGCCGCAGCGATTAGGGCGGCTTTAAGTGGCCATTTGGTGTTGAGTACGGTTCACGCGCGGAGTGCTACCGGGGTCATTAAGCGCCTAACTGATTTTAAAATTGACCAAGAAACTTTAAAAGATTGTCTAACCAGTGTCTGTTATCAACGAATTTTACCCACTGAAAAAAAGCAGGCGGCTATTTTGTTTGATTTACTGAGTAATCAGATCTTGGCAGCGGCCTTTAACGGAAAAACGCCGGCAGGTTGGCCCAAATTATTGGAGCAGGCATGGCAGGATGGAATTATTTCTTCAGAAACGGTTAAAGCATATCAAAATGGGTAAGCAACGACGTCATTTCGAAATTGAATTTTTTTCGTTACTGGCCGATTTATTGGAAGCAGGTTTTTCCTTACCCCAAAGCATTGAATTTATGCTGGTCCTATTACCCAATCAATCGGACCGGTTAGTTCTACTTAAGCAACAGTTAAGTTCCGGAAAAGAGTTGGCAGATGCCTTTTTTGAGGTGGGAATTAACGCGGATGTTGTGAGCCAAATTCGAATTACCGAAAGGCACGGTGATTTGCAGCAGAGTCTAAAACAAATCGGGCGCTTATTACTTGAGCAAGAAAAGCAAAAGCGGCAACTTAAACGCCTATTGCGCTATCCCTTCGTGTTGTTATTGCTTTTAGGCGGGCTCATCTTTTTTGTCAAACAGATGATTGAACCCGAACTACTATCCTGGCAGGCCAATATGAACCAAAATGTCCTGTTTTATTGGCGTTACTTTGGCCTCAGCTTGGCGGGGATCGGTTTAATTAGTTTGCTTTTTTACTTGAAGTTACGTTTTGAAAAGAATCCGCTAAAAAGAGCTGTATTCCGTAACCGCTTACCACTTATTGGCCGTTCGTACCGTGAATACTACCATTATTATTTACTTTTTAACTTGGGAACGTTATTAAAAAACGGATTGAACTTACAAGAAATTTGTCAGTTATTGGCCAATTTTTCGGAAAACAGTTTACTTTATCAACTCGGCAAGCAGATTCGGCCGCAATTGGCAGAAGGTAAAAACTTAGCAAATATCGTAACGGAACAGGCGTTATTTCCGGATGAATTAGCATTATTCGTCCAAAAAGGGGAAACTAAGGAATTTTTGGGAGAAGAACTGATCGTTCAGGCAAGATTGACTTACCGCAGAATGCTGCAAGAGATCGAACGAATCGTCACTTACGTTCAACCTTTCTTTTTTGGCATTATAGCTTTGACGATTGTCGGTGTCTATTTAAGCATTTTACTACCGCTGTACCAAATGATGGAGGGGATGTACTAAATGAAAATTATTTTGAAGAATAAAATGAGTCGAAGGGTGTCGTTGCGCGATTCTTTTGCACAAATTAAAAGGTCAGTTTCAAAATTTAGTTATCTAATTTTAAAAAAATCGAAAAGGGCTTTCACCTTGATCGAAATGGTAGCTGTCTTATTCATTATTACTTTATTAATTATGATCGTGTTACCCAATGTGGGTGCTCAACGTAAGAATGCCGAGTCAACCAGCGATGTCGCGTTTAAAACAGTTGTCCAAACCCAAAGGGATCTTTACGCCAATGATCACGATAATAAGCGTGCCAGTCTGGATGAATTAAAAGAGGCGGGTTATTTGTCCGAGAAGCAATTAACTAAGGCCAAGGCACTTGAAGCCAAAGAAAAATGATTAGTCACCGTGGCTTTACGTTAATTGAAACGGTTATTGTTTTAGCGATGACCAGTTTATGTATTACCTTTCCTGCCAGCCAATTACGCCCTTTTTATTATCACCGGGCAGAAACAATTTTTTTAAATCAATTTGATCAGGCGTGGCACTATAGTTTGATTAAATCGGCCGTGGAGCGGGATCGCGTCCAGGTGAGTATTACGCAAAAGCAAGTTTTATTTCGGGGTAAAGACAGCGGCTGGAGCCACCAAATTATACTGCCAGAAACAATGCGGGCGCTTCCACAACAATTTTCCCTAAGTAATCAAGGACACGTTAGTCCAGTTAAAATAACTTTTCATTCCGATTATTTTAAAAATAATACGGTTCTAAAACCGCAAATGGGGTGGGGTTCTTATGAATAAATTACGATCAGGTTTTGTTTTAATGGAGACCATGTTTGCGCTCTTTTTAATCACTTTAGGGATTATTAGTTTTGGAGAAAGTTTTCAACAATTTCAAAGGCAAGTGAACCTTGAACAAGCTAAAGTAGGTCAGGCAAAATTGATTTACGAGTCCAGCCAAGTTAAGTTAGCCAAGACTATTTTGGTGGATGATCGACGATGACACTTAAAGCAAATCATGCCGGATTTACGCTGGCTGAAACTGTCCTGGGGTTATTTGTGTTGGTTTTAAGCGTCTGGTTATTACAGTTCCAATTGACCCAATTTAAACGGATTACCACCTATTTCAATGATGACACAACACTGAACTTTCACGTTGCTAACTGTCAATTGGGTGATTTTTTGGCGGATAGTTATTTTGTTAGTCGAAGTGACCAGCAAGTTACCTTTTACCGAATGAAAGAAAAAAAGATCTATCAATTAGAGCAGTATCAGGATATGCTGCGTGTTCGGGGTGCGACTAAAGGTCATATGCCGTTGTTACAGTCAGTGGCTAATGTGAAAATGAGTTACCAGCAGCCAATTCTAACGGTCAAAATAACGTTGAGGAACCGGCAAACTTTTATCAGCAAACAATATTTACCTAAAGGGAGTCCGACAGTTGAATAAACGACGTTCAGGGAGTGTTTTAATCACGGCGGTTATCTTTTTAGCACTTACCATCTTATTGATTGAAGGGTATGCATTGGTTTATCGGCAGCAAGTGATGACGTTACGGACGATCAAGTGTCGCTACCAACAGGACACGCTTTATAATTTGACGCTAGCGCAACTCGATCAAGGTGTCGCCAAAAATCAATTTAATTATTCGCTTGGACAAGTTACGGTTGTAGATAACCAATTTATTATTAAATTGAAGGAATCAAATAAGGAAATTCACCGAGATTTCGCAATAACGAAAAAGTCTGATACTAGTAAAACGAAAGCGCTTGAAAAAGTAGATTAGATTCGTTAAGATGAAATAGTATTATGTCTATTTATTTAGCTTGAGGTGAATTGATTGGGACAAAAAGATGTTGAAGCATTATATAAACATTTGGATACAACAGCAATGTTGTTAAAGCGTGATTTAGATGTGTCTTACATGGATGCACTCATAGAAACAGGAGAAAATATTGTTGATGGCGGTCAAATCAAAGTAGAGGATGGGTTGCCCCACGAGGCAATTCGCCAGCAGTTAACAACAAGTTATCAACAGATAAATTTAAAACGTTTAACAACCGATGAGATTCGGCAAGCGTTTCAGCTGGCCATTCTACGGGGTGAACGAACGGATGCAATTCAGGCCAATCATCAAATGACACCGGACGCAATTGGCTTTTTAGTTGCCTATTTGATTGAAAATCTGGCCGGTTTAAACGACCAAGAACAGGTGCTGGATTTAACCGTTGGAACTGGCAATTTACTTTATACAGTACTTAACCGCTTGTTTACGGCTAGTGGCGTCAATTTAAAAGGTTATGGGATTGATAATGATGATACGATGCTGGCCCTGGCCAACGTTGGCGCACGATTACAACACCCTGATGTTGAACTTTTTCATCAAGATGCAATTGAAGATCTAGTGGTGCCCAAGGTTGATGTTAGCCTAGCTGATTTACCAATTGGTTATTACCCAATTGACGAGCGGGCAGCAAAGTTTGCGACACATGCCGAGACCGGTCACTCGTATGCACACCATTTATTAATTGAACAAAGTATGCGTTACACTAAGGCTGCCGGTTTTGGTTTCTTTCTTGTGCCGAGTTTACTCTTTCAATCGCAAGAAGCCACTGAGTTAACTAAATGGATGACATCAGCAACATATTTACAGGGGCTATTAAATCTGCCACGGGAGTTGTTCCAGGACGAAAAGGCGCAAAAGGCTATTTTGATCTTACAAAATAAGGGTGGTCAGGCCAAGCAGGCTAAAAAAGTGATGCTTGGGGAATTTCCTTCTTTTAAGGATCAGGCCGGTTTTCAGCGCTTTGTGGCCGAGATTAGTGAGTGGAAAGAAAAAAATATTGCACAGTAGGGAGACTTGTAACATGGCAAAAGTTATTGCAATTAATGCAGGCAGCTCAAGCTTAAAGTGGAAATTATTTGATATGCCAGCTGAAAAGGTCATTGCTTCAGGAATGGTTGATCGAGTTGGCTTGAAGGATTCTGTTTTTACAGTACATTATGGTCCGGATAACAAGGAGAAATTCCAAAAGACCTTGGACATCAATGATCAAAATGCTGCTGTAAAAATGCTGCTTGAGGAGTTAATTAATTTAAAGATTGTCAAGGATATCCATGAGATTTCCGGTGTTGGTCACCGTGTCGTTGCCGGTGGCGAGATCTTCACTGAATCAACGATTGTCGACGATAAGGTTGAACAGCAGATTAATGATTTGGCTGAATACGCACCGTTACATAATCCGGCAGAATTAATGGGAATTCAGGCTTTTCGAAAGTTATTACCTGAAGCGACCAGTGTTGCGGCCTTTGATACGTCGTTCCACCATACAATGCCCGCTGTAAATTATCTTTACAGTATTCCTTACGAATACTATGAAAAATACGGTGCACGTAAGTACGGCGCTCATGGGACAAGTCACCGCTATGTTTCTGCTCGTGCGGCAGAAATCTTGGGTAAACCACTGAAAGACTTAAAATTGATCACCTTACATTTAGGTGCTGGTGCTTCGATTACCGCAGTCAAAGATGGTAAATCATATGATACTTCGATGGGCTTCACACCATTAGCTGGGATTACGATGGCGACGCGCTCTGGTGATATTGATGCTTCATTAATGGCGTACCTCATGGAGAAATTAAACATCTCTGATCCGGAAAAGATGATTGATATTTTAAACCACAAATCAGGTATTTTAGGTATTTCTGGACTTTCGCCTGATATGCGTGATCTTGAAAAGACACGGGATACGCGTAAACGTTCGCAGCTAGGCATTGATATCTTTGTCAATCGGATTCAAAAATACGTCGGTAGTTATGTGGCCGAAATGGGTGGTGTGGACGCGTTAGTGTTCACTGCCGGTATTGGTGAAAACGATATGACCATGCGTAAGCGAATTATCGATGGCTTAGGCTATTTTGGCGCTAAAATTGATGATGAACGGAACAATGTCATGGCCCAGGAAAGAATTATTAGTACGGATGATTCTAAAACCAAGGTGTTGTTAGTTCCGACTAATGAAGAATTAATGATTGCGCGGGATGTTGTCCGATTAAGTAAATAAATTAAACTTTGAAGTTAGTTGTTTAATTGTGTCTTTACCAGACTTTAATTCTAAAGTAGAAATGATGCACGCCTTACGATATTTTCTAGTATAATGAAATGAATCAGGGGTTTAGCCTTAAGGGCTAACCTTTGATTCATTTTTTGCTTTTCGCGAATAGTAAGCGGCCAGGACTTTTGTCTCAACCGCAAACACAGCTTAGGAAGGTTTAGACCATTATGTTAAGTATAATAGAATTAGGGTTACTTTTAATTATTTTATTGGTGGAAGGTTGGTTCTGGTGGCTGATCAAAATTCCCGCGCGGCCTAATTGGTGGGTACGTGGGGGCCTAGTTCTGCTAGCCTTATTGCTGCTTTGTTTAACGGTACCGAACGAAAGCTTTGTTACAGCCAAAATTCAAAGTATTTTTGCTGCCGGCTTATTAATTGTAATTGCCGTTTGGCCAAAAGGATTAATGGTCAAAGGTATTTTAAATGGTGCTTATAGTACACGTTTGTACACGACGATTATTAGTATTCAATTACGATTTGACCAGAAAAGAAAGGTCACTTACCTAGCTTATCAAGCTGGACCAATGGCACATTATCAATTACGTTTCAAGAAAACGCCAACTGAGTTACAGAGCTACCTAGAACACTATTTTGATGCCGATTTAATTCAAAAACAAGCAAGCAAAAAGTAGTTAAGTGAAATTATTTCATTTAACTGTGCGGAATTCTCAATGCCATTTACAACGCTAAATCTATTTTTTATATCTTTATGAGAAAAATCAGGGGTATAATTAGAAAATAGAAAGAAAAGGAGTTGTAAAAAATGAGTGAGAAACAAACGGGTGAAACGCAGGGGTTGGCGCGTAACCTAAAAAGTCGGCACGTTCAATTGATTGCTATTGGCGGTACGATTGGAACGGGATTATTTTTAGGTGCCGGTAAATCCATTCATTTGGCAGGTCCCTCAATTTTATTTGCTTACTTATTAACCGGAATTGTTTGTTTTATGTTAATGCGTGCGCTGGGAGAGTTATTGCTCTCAGATTTAAATTTGCATTCATTTGTTGATTTTATAAAAGAATATCTGGGCGAAAGTGCTGGCTTTATCGCAGGTTGGACCTATTGGATTTGCTGGGTCACAATTGCGATGGCTGAAGTCACGGCAACTGGGCTTTACATGAAATTCTGGTTTCCGTCGTTACCGCAGTGGTTACCCGGGCTACTAATGCTTATTATTTTATTAGGCGTTAATCTAATAACAGTTGGGGCCTTTGGTGAAGTTGAATTTTGGTTTGCCCTAATTAAGATTGTTGCTATTATTGCGTTAATTGCTGTAGGTATTTTTATGGTGATTGTTGGTTATAAAACCCCAACTGGTCAAGCAAGTTTATCTAACTTAACAAATTATGGCGGTATTTTTCCAACTGGTGCTAAGGGCTTTATTTTATCCTTTCAAATGGTCGTTTTTAGTTTTATTGGTATTGAAATGGTTGGGATGACGGCTTCCGAGACCCAAAATCCAGAAAAATTATTGCCCAAGGCGATTAATGATATTCCGTTACGGATTATTTTATTCTACGTTGGCGCATTATTTGTTATTATGTGTATTTATCCTTGGTCTCATTTATCGGCTTCACAAAGTCCGTTTGTGCAGGTTTTCAAAAATATCGGGATTCGCTCGGCGGCTGGAATCGTCAATTTTGTCGTAATCACCGCTTCGGCCTCAGCCTGTAACAGTTCTTTGTTTAGCACCGGACGCATGCTGTTTTCGTTAGCCTATGATTCTGATAATCGCTTCTTACACCATTTCGGTAAGCTTTCCAAGAGTCGAGTACCTGCTTCGGCATTACTATTTTCAACGGTTGTTATTGCCTTTGCAGTTCTGCTTAATCTGTTTATTCCAAATATTGTCTTTACGTTAGTGTCCAGTGTGGCGACAACTTGCTTTTTATTCATTTGGGGAGCAATTATTGTAACTCACCTACGTTATCGGAAAACAAAATTAGCCGCAGCGAGCACTTTTAAAGCACCATGGCAGCCATTTGCGGATTACTTTGTTTTAGCATTTTTGGTTTTTGTTGCGGTAGTACTGTGTCTAGAAAAATCAACATTAATTGCTTTAATTATTTCCGTTATTTGGTTTGCCGGCCTATACTTGGTTAAGTTCTCGCATGATCGCCACCGAGCAACAGGCAAACGAGTTAAGTAAGAGCTTGTTTAATTCGTTTTAAAACAACCACTAAAATAGTTTTAGAACAGATGCAAGTTAAGGCCTTATATTAAAGTTAGGGAGTTACACATGAAATTTGACGTTATTACAAGCAATATTGCGCATACTATCAGAGACCGGCGGAAACACGCAGGCCGACAACAGGTTAGCTTTCCAGTAACCTTTACCCATAATAAAAAAGAGGCAACTGGGTGCCTTATATTTGTTGTCGAAAAAGATGGCCAGTACCAGGCAAAAAAGTTTTCTGAACGTTATATGAATATAGATGATCCTGCGGTGCACGTTTATCACGGTGCTTATTACGAATGCGATGATGATCTTGATCGGCGTGATGAGTTAATTGATGTAATTGCTGGAAAGCTTTGAGCCGCTAAACCATTGATCCTGAATCTACCTACCCCAATAATCCCAAATTTACCTAAATTAAAAAAACTGGCAACCAGCCAAATTACTCATAAAGCGTGAGTAGTTGGCTAGTTGCCAGTTTTTTTATAATTTGCCTTAAATTTTCAATACAAACTAAGACGTTTTCGCTCGTTGGCCGAAATTAATTGTTCCGGCAATACTTGTGAAGAAGAGGCCTAACTGTGAATGATCGGCGTTATCATTTGGCATTGGGTGATGTTGAATGATTAACGTTGGTTCCGGTTTTACAAAATCGGCCCGTAAACTCTGTGGTCGTTTCTTTGGCTGCGCTTTTTTAGCAACCTGCTGTTTTCCTGGAGCCACTTGTGTTTTGCCCGGTTTAGTCGGGCGTGTTTGCTTGGTGGTAGGTGTTTGGGAATCAACGCCAGTTTTTTGTTTTTCATCGGTGTTTCCAAATATAAAGTTATAAACCTGCTGGGTATCGTTCAGTAGCCAACTCATTTGGCCAGTCTTATTGACTAGTGCCACCGGCTTGGTTGAACGTTGTGTTTTGGTCTTGGTTGCTTGTGGCAGATTCACTGCGGCCAAAGCAGCTTGTTTTGGTGCACTATCCGTTAAATTTTTATTGTTATTAGATTTCACAGATATTGCCACTGCCTTATCGTTATTAGTTACATCAGGATTGATGGTGGTGCTAGTCGCCGGCGTAATTGAATTAGCGGGGGTGACTGGTGTTGCTTGAGGACTGTCATTGGTGTTTTTAGTGTAAACAATCGTTTTAACAACATCGGAGCTGGCAGGGGTCAAATCGGTGATCGCCGCTACCATAGAATGACTTGGTGTGTAGCCGGAAATGGTTGGTGCCATTTTTGTATCAAATGAGCTGACGCCATTAGTCGCACGCCAATCTAGATAGACGATTTTTCCAGTGACTTCATTAAAAGTTGCTTGGCGGGTAAAAGTGACCCGCTGGCTTTGTGCCGTTGCTAGGTTTTTGCCTTCATTGTTTACAAAATAGATAGTTTCCGTAATAGCCCGACTTAAATCGGTTTCGGCCGTACCAGTAGGCCAGGTGGGACCAGCCGGATTCTCTGAATCAACAACTTGTCCCGGGTGACCAGGATTTTCCGGTGTGATCGTGACAATTTTTTCAGCTAAGTGAACCGTGTAAAGTTGGTCGGTTGCGTCATCGTGGTCAAATAAAATTCCAGTTGCGGGAACTTGATCATCGCTAACCGTATAACCGGCAATTTTATACCGGACTAAGGCATTGGCGGTTGAATAAGCAGTGGTTGAATCACTGCCACCACTTAAAATAAAGCTAGCCAAGGTTTGTTGTGTTGTGTCATCAACGTAACGGACGACGGCCTTTTGCTGATCAGCACGGTAATTGATGATCGTGTCTTGACCAGGATCCGTTGGTTGCGGAAGCCAGTAGCCTTGGGTCACGTCCTTGGCGTTAATTAAAGCTAGTGCTTGGCCGGCGTCTGTATACGGCGTATAGCCGGCAATATAGGCCAGCGTACCTCCGGAGATGACTGCCGATGGATCGTTTGGATCCGTTTGGTAGTCAATGTTGGACGTTTCAGGTGCGGCGGCCGTAGAAGAGCTTGCTTGACTGGCTGCCTGACTAGCAGCTGCCTGAGCCGCCGGTGCACTAGTTACGCTTGCCGTGCTGCTAGAAGCGACTGCAGCCGGCGTAGTAGTGGCACTGGTTTGCGGTGCCGTGCTGGTGGCCACCGAACTAGTGGCTGCAACTGGGTTCGTTTGTGCCGAGCTGGCCGGCAAGAAAGCTGCCGAACTTACTTGGACGGTGGCCTGATTTGCTTCAGAACTAGCAGCCGCTGGCGTGGCCGAATCTGTGGTGACCGCTTTGGTTGTTGGTTTAAGTGCCACCTGTTGCGGCTGGAGTCCAGAGTTGGCCGCGGTTGCGCTAGTTGGTTGTTGGGTGGCCTGACTAGTTACGGCCGCCTGAACGTTTTGGCTAGTGATCAGTTCTGTGGTTGCTCCCAGCAGTAGGGTTGATAAACCGCCAACGAACAAAAGTTTGCCCGAGACAAGCCACTGTCTTTTATTTTCCTGGTAAACGTGGAAACGAATGAGGGTTCCTTGATCTTTATAAGAAAAGCGTTGCATGAGAAATCACCTCCAATTAACGCTCATTATCGTCGTCAGTAACGTTAGTCATTTTTTGTTTTTTACAATCAATAATCGTGTCACCTAGTAGTGACCAATCCAGTGGTGTTGGTGGATTACGCCACGTAATTTGAATCTGTTGGACACTATTATTGTAAAAATCTGAAAGGTAGATGTCGGTTTCTGGTGAAGGAATGCGCTCAATCATAATGTGGGCGTTGCTAAACGCGGTTAACGTTCGAATGACGTAATCGGTGTAAAGCTTGCCCTGCGAGAAATCGACACAGATGTAGACCATATTTCGTAATAAATTAATCGGAATATTATTGATAAAAGCAAACATATAGCTGAAGTAGAGGTTAAC
The DNA here is from genome assembly GCF_001663675.1 of Loigolactobacillus backii. NCBI lineage: Bacteria > Bacillati > Bacillota > Bacilli > Lactobacillales > Lactobacillaceae > Loigolactobacillus > Loigolactobacillus backii. Next base: position 2,437,289 of record NZ_CP014873.1, on the reverse strand, counting down.
TGAATCATTTTGGCCCATCTTAATGGTCGTGTTTGAATGGAGAGTCTGAATAAAGTGACTAATGACCTGATCAAACAACGGGTAGGTTTCCTTGAAAAAGCTAACCTGATCAAGCGAAATAAACGTCGTTGGTTCAACGTAAAAAGTCGTGAACTGGATATTAATGCGCAAAATGGCACTTTCTAAAGTAGTTGTTTTAAGGGCGTCATTATCCAAGAGCATCTGGCTTTGCTTGACCTGGGCCATAAGGTCAGTTGCCCAGCTGTAAGCTAACGGCATTGTCATTTTAGAAGTTAACTCGCTGTAGCCCGGCTTATAACCCTGAATAACGAGGAAAGTTTCCAGGTAATCCAGTTCGATCTGGCCAACCGGAAGTGTTAGTGTCTTGCTCAAAATTGCTTGGATTTGATCCAATAGTTGGTGATCTAACGCATCTAATTTAGTTTCGGCCAACATTGGTTTCGTAACGAAGCATTGATTCTTCATGCGTAAAATCCAAGTTTTCAAGAAGATTAATAATTTTGTTCGTTGCGTTGGCGTGATGGCCACTTGAAATTTAGTTTGGATACTTTCAATAATTTGATCGGCCGGTGCGTCAAGCTCAGCGAATGGATTATCAATCCCATTGAAGGCCGTGTAGAAAAATTGGAACAAATGCAGCCGAATGGCGTGTTCATTATCACCGAATTCGCTGGACACTTGATAAAAATCTTCTTGTTGCAGAATATCTTTTAATTTGTTCTGGGAGTTATAAAAAGTTGTCTTACTAATGAAGTTTTTCTTCATGAAAGCCGCGTTGGATAATTGGTTTGAATAAATGAAGTGGTATTCAAACATCGCATACAGTAAAGAGTGCTTTAAGTACATCAGGCGAATGGACTGAACGACCGTCGTTGTGATATTTATCCCGTGGAGCAGCTTTTTTTCCGAAGTATCAATATAGCTGGAAACATTCGATTTAACGTTTTTTAAATCGTGATTTAAAGTTTCTAAAACGTGCTGTAATCGATAAGAAGAAATCGAAAAGTCCAATAGAACCTCATTCTCAGTAATCTTCCCATTTGGTTGTTGTGAGATTACCTGCAAGAGTGAGTAGCTAATTAGGTCTTCTTTTTCAAAAAAGAGTTTATAGTTCATTGCAACCACCAATCAATTTTTATTATCGATATATCAGTAATTTGAGCTTGTAGTTTTATTCTATTACATTTTTGTATAAAAAAAGCCCTTATTACTGAAAAGATGAGGACCACCCCTGCTAGTGGAAATAATCCGAGCTGGTTTGTTTTTTAGTGTTAGGTTTATTAACAACTATCCATTCCTATTATAAAGGTATTGTAAGCGCTATTCAAAACCGATTGGACTGATTATTAAGGCCGAGTTATCAGGCCACTTCCGGTTTTCCCGACTTTTTCCATTTTTCCCACAAAAGTTGGGACTCTGCTTCTCTTGAATTAAATTCAAAAAAAATACACACTTTATTTATCGATGAATAACACTAAGTCTATTTTTAAAGGCCGTAATGATTCCGTTTGTTAGTGCTATCATTTTTTATTATTTGCTAAATTAGGTTCATAATCGGAATTAGTAGTTTTGGTTATTTATGAAGTGCGGGGAAAGGCGTTCAGGTTCTACTTCGCAATTGAGGATTATTAGCCCAAATCGCTAATAATCTTGATGCTACGAACGATGGCCATTCTTGTGGCAAAGTACATGCCGCAAGAAACATGGCTCTGAGGATTAGTCTAGATTGACGAATAATTCACGTAGTGGATTATTTGGCGATCGTAACTACTATTCCGCAATTGAGGATTATTAGCCTAAATCGCTAATAATCTTAATGCTCCATACGTTGTCCATTCAACTACGGCGAAAAGCGCCAAGTTGAAACATGGCAACCGCAGGAACCTGCCTTTCCCAGCACGTTAACACCAAATTGGCCAGGAAAATATTAGTTAAAACACTCCCAAGCCTAACCTGGAGGAGAGCCGCATTCGTGCTTCAAGCACACAGTTACATATTGATCAAATGAAAATGATGAAATGAGGAGGGACATGATGGAGGACGCAAATTCCATGGGTCTGGGTAAGGTGCAGAACCGAATTGTTATCCGTTACGTTGATCGTGATGGCAACGCACTGAACGAAGATCTTAGCCTTTTTGGTGAAGTGGGGAGTCGATATGAAGTCAACGCGCCAGCTTTTAGTGGTTACCTACTAGTTGATAAGTCACGACCAACCGTTGGCAAAATGCCGGCGGAAGCTAAGCCAATGATTATTTTGACCTATGCACGCCTGGGGTCAGTTCGAATTTTTAATACGATATCTGATTTGCAGGGTAAGGTGTACGCACTGACAACCATTAGTGAGCAACCAGATAAGGTTCAACCGCTGCAATTACCAGAGGTGGCCGGCAAGGATTATTACTTAAGCGTAGATAAAGAGTCCAGCATTCGTAAAATTTTTAAGCCGCAAGATTTTGTGCCAGATAATCCGACGCAGGAAACGGTCCTATTGATTTTAAGTATTACGGAAGCTAGGAAGCTAAAAGAAACGCAGGCAACTGAGACGGATAGTGAAAAGGGAACGGCTACCCAATCGACTAGTGTTGAATCAGCAGTCGCAGCCGACATGCCAACCAGCAAACCACAATCAATCTCCGCCGAAATTCCTGCGGCGAAAACAACCAAGTCTGATGGAACATTGCCACCAACTAAAACCAGTGTGGCGCCAGTTACGGCTAAGGCTAGTTTGCAACTGGCAACAATTTTGTTACAGCAAGCGGCTTTACTGGATAGTAACGCCGATCAAACGGTCTTAGACGAACAGCAACTGCAACGTTTAACCACCAACATGCGGCATTTTATGTTAGCAATTAGAATTTTAAATCAATGAAGATCGGGTTACTTAATGACTGAATCTCAAAAAATGAAAAGGAAGTCTTAGTTATGAACAATGAAGAAATCGAAGCATTAATCAAACTAACACCAATGAAGGTTATGACCCAGAACATGAAACAAGTTGCTGAGGCAATTGAGTCTTCAGTTGAAAACAATCAGACGGACCAAATCGCTGATCTTGTGAAGAGTGGCAACCAATTATTAGACGCAATTTCAAAATTAAGCCGACAGTCATAGAAGGGTGGCACCAACCATGTTAGCTAAGGATAATAAAGATCCGGTACTTCAGGCAGTTGCTGAAAAGTCGGCGTTAGATCCAGAAAAGAAGAAGGCGACGACGCCCTTTGTTGTTCGTTTGAACTATTTTATGGAGAACCCACAGGATCATGATTTAGAACGGCGTTTTGCGGCGATGTTGTTGGAGACTTATTTCCGCGCCTTGGTTAAAGTTCAGCCAACGCAAAAAATGGCCGGGGAAGAACATTCTAGTCTCTTGGAAATGGGCCTCGCAATTACAACTTATTTAGCGGACGGAAAAAAGTATATTCCCGTTTTTACGGACCAATTAGCTTTAAAACAATTCGCTAAAGAGATGATCCCCAACATGGACTTTCGGACGTTTCGATTTTCCAGTGCTGAATTAATGACTGAGGCCCAACGTCTTGGCGTCACCGGATTGTTGGTTAACCCAGGTAAGCAGACTTTTCCACTTTCCAGGGATTATTGGCAGTACATCAATCAGGTTGTGCCACTGATTGCGCCTACGAATGACAAACTACGGATTGAATTACCAAGTTTAGGGACCAAGAAATTAATGGGGATGCTAAAAAAGCAGTGTAAGCACCTGCATAAGATTAATGAAGTTTGGTTGGCTAACGTTACCATCGCTGGCCATGATAAGGCCGATTTAGCAGTGATTGCTGACTATCGTGGTGAGCAGAGTGAGTTTGGGAGCAAGGTTGCCCGGAAGCTGGCCTTAGCCTGCAAACCATTTTTAGAATACGATCAGGACGTTTTGGTTGGTAATCTAGATGATGAAATGGGCAAGTTAATTTCCCAGCAATTTGCACCAATTTATCAAGCAACTACTTTCTTTGGAGGTCGACCAAAATATGATTAATCAGTACGGACAAGTCATTCCGTCACAACATGAGTTAAAAAAGGCCCAGCATGAAGTGACGACGATGCAGGGGTTAAATGCAGAGCACGTGCGAATGAGTGCGGTTGCTCCAGCGATTAAACTGGGCGCGGCGATTGATTTGGGTGTTTTTCCAAAAGATAAGAAAATTGGAAATACAAGGAGTAAATAAAAATGAGAAAGTTTGAGTACGATAAATTACAACGGGAGCAAACCATTACGCGGTTTAAGTTATACAAGGCAAAGAAAATCTGGTTAACTACCGGAACAAGTCTAGTGATGTTCGGGGCTGGCTTGGCCTTTGCAGGGCACGCCAACGCTGCCACTACACAATCAAGTTCAACCGAACAACAAGCTAGTTCGGCCGGTAACGTGGGTAATAATAGTTCCGTAGCCAGCAGTGCCACGCCAGAAAGTGCCAGTAATTCTAGTGCCGCGACTTCAGCTACGGTAACTTCTAAGGTCACAACTGATTCTGTAGCGGCTAACGTTAGTTCTGCACCACAAAGTAGTACTGCTGTTTCCAGCAATGGTGCAAGTGCTCAAGTCGACAATGTTACACCGGCGTCCGTTGTTTCAGCCACGCAAAGTGTGGGCAGTGTGCCAACAGCTAATACAGTTTCAGTTGCTAGTGCATCTGTGGCAACGGCGGCTACAGCCTTAGCAGCTGAACCAACTAACAGTCCCGTGAGTGCGCCGGTAGCGGCAAGTAGTGTTGGTAACTCACCGGCGCCAGTGGCACGTGCTCAGGCTCGCGCACTTGCGGTTACGGCGGCCGCAACACCACCGGATAGCACTGGTGTAGGTTCCGCAACGGCCAATTTAGTGCAGGGCTATACTGCCACTGATTTAACCCAGCATATTGCTGATTTAACACAGTCAATTGCCACTGATAGTGCGCGTTTTACTGAGTTAACTGGTCAGAATTATGAAAATGCTCAGGGTGAGCTAACTCAGGGTCCCTATACTGGTGGTTTGATTGGGCAGGCATCTGGTACAGATAAACTCACATTAATGTATGAAGCGTCCGGAATGCCGGCCTCAATTAAGGTTGACGTCACTACTTTGGCCTATGAACAGGCCTGGCAAAGTTATCAATTTGGGGATAACTCATCTAGTGGCAGTTCTTCAGCCAGTAGTGAAGATACCAGCCTGTACGTTAGTGTTGCTAGTAGCAGTGCGCAAGTGGCCCAAAGTGCGGCAGCCGCTGCCTCAACTTCGGCAGTAACTGCTCAAAGTGCTGCCACTGTAGCTCAAACGGCCGCGACTAGTGATCCAAGTAATTCGGCGGTTCAATCTTTGGCCAGTCAAGCAGTAAGTGCGGCCACGGCGGCTAAAAGTGCTGCCAATGCCGCGACAACGGCGGCTAATACCGCGCAAACTAATTTTGTAGCAACTCAGGCCGCAACGACGGTAGCTGCAGCAATGAGTACTTCTAAATTAACCCAAGATGCTGCCACTACGGCCAAGACTGCTGCTACGACAGCGCAAACCCAGGCAACTGCCGCAACAACGGTGGCAACCAGTGCGAAGGCGCAGGCTGACGCCGATGCTAGCGCCAATAGTAGTGCCAGCAGTAGTGCAGCCAGTTCGGCAGCCGAGAGTACAGCTAAGGTGGCAGCCGTTAGTGCGGCTAGTAGCAGTGCTCAGGTAGCCCAAAGTGCGGCGACTACGGCTTCGACAGCAGTAGTTACTGCCCAGAGTGCCGCCACTGTGGCTCAAAGTGCGGCTACCAGTGATCCAAGTAATTCAATGGTTCAATCGTTAGCAAGTCAGGCTGTAAGTGCGGCAACGGTGGCTAAAAGTGCAGCCAGTGCGGCTACAACAGCAGCTAGTACAGCAGAAACTAATTTAGCTACGGCTAAGACTGCCGGCACAGCCGTCGCGGCTCAAACAGCAGCATCGGCAGCTAAAAGTGCGGCAACAACCGCCACAACAGCGGCCAGCACGGCCCAAACTCAGGCAACTATTGCCACTTCGGCAGCAACTAGTGCCAAAGTGCAGGCTGATTCAGATGCCAGTACGAATAGTAGTGCAGCTAGTTCCGCAGCCGAGAGTACAGCCAAGGTGGCGGCCGTTAGTGCCGCCAGTAGCAGTGCTCAGGTAGCCCAAAGTGCAGCTGCAACGGCTTCAACCGCAGTTGTAACGGCGGAAAATGCAGCAGTAGTTGCTAAAAGTGCGGCCACCAGTGATCCAAGTAATTCGGCGGTTCAATCTTTAGCTGGTCAAGTAGCGAGTGCAGCAACGGCGGCCCAAAGTGCGGCCACCGCGGCCACAACGGCAGCTAGTACAGCAGAAATTAATTTGGCCACGGCTCAGACAGCCAGTACAGCTGCGTCGGCTCAAACGGCGGCAACTGCTGCTCAAAGTGCGGCCACCAGTGCAACAATGGCAGCCAGCACGGCCAAAACTCAGGCCACAACAGCCATTTCGGCAGCGGCTAGTGCCAAGGCGCAAGCTGACGCCGATACAAGTACGAATAGTAGTGCCAGCAGCAGCGCAGCCAGTTCTGCGGCCGAGAGTACGGCTAAAGTAGTGGCTGTTAGTGCGGCTAGTAGTAGTGCCCAAGTGGCCCAAAGTGCCGCTGCAACAGCTTCAACGGCAGTTGTAACGGCGGAAAGTGCTGCAGTAGTAGCCCAAAGTGCAGCCACCAGTGATCCAAGTAATTCAACAGTTCAATCCTTGGCCAGCCAAGCGACGAGTGCGGTAATGGCGGCTAAAAGTGCAGCCATGACGGCCGCAACGGCTGCTAGTATGGCAGAAACTAATTTAACCACAGCTAAGACGGCCAGTACGGCTGCGGCGGCTCAAATGGCAGCAACGACAGTTCAAAGTGCGGCAACTAGTGCAACAACGGCGGCCAGCACGGCCCAAGCTCAGGCAACCACTGCTACTTCAGCAGCGACTAATGCCAAGGCGCAGGCTGATTCGGATGCGAGTGCCAATAGTAGTGCGGCTAGTTCGGCGGCCGAGAGTACAGCTAAGGTAGCGGCAGTTAGTGCGGCCAGTAGTAGTGCTCTAGTAGCTCAAAGTGCGGCGGCAACAGCTTCAACGGCAGTTGTAACGGCGGAAAGTGCGGCAGTGGTTGCCCAAAGTGCTGCCAATAGCGATCCAAATAATTCGGCGGTCCAATCCTTGGCCAGTCAAGCTGTTAGTGCAGTAACGGCGGTCAAAAGTGCGGCTACTACCGCCACAACAGCCTTTAGTACGGCGCAAACTAATTTAGCAACGGCTAAGGCCGCCAGTACGGCTGCCGCGGCTAAAACCGCAGCGACAGCAGCCCAAAGTGCAGCGACCACAGCCACTACGGCGGCTAGTACGGCCAAGACGCATGCAGATGCTGCAATAACAGCAGCAACTAGTGCGAGGACCCAAGCTGACGCCGATGCTAATAGCAGTGCCAGTAGCAGTGCGGCCAGTTCCGCGGCCGAGAGTACGGCCAAAGTGGCGGCAATTAGTGCAGCTAACAGTAGTGCCAAGATGGCCCAAAGTGCGGCAGCAACTGCTTCAACAGCAGTTGTAACCGCGGAAAGTGCAGCGGCAGTTGCTCAAAGTGCGGCAACGAGTGATCCAAATAGTCCGGCGGTTCATTCATTAGTTAGCCAGGCCACCAGTGCCGCAACCGCCGCCAAGAGAGCGGCCACCGCGGCCTCAACAGCGGCTAGTATGGCACAAACTAACTTGGCGACGGCCAAGGCTGCCAGTACAGCCGCTGAAGCCCAAACGGCAGCAACGGCGGCTAAAAGTGCCACAACCACAGCCACTACGGCGGCTAGCACAGCGCTGGTTCAGGCCAGTACTGCGACTACAGCAGCAACTAATGCGAAGGTTCAGGCGGATACCGATGTAAGTGCTAATAGTAGTGCAGCCAGTTCGGCGGCCGAGAGTACAGCTAAGGTAGCGGCAGTTAGTGCAGCTAGCAGTAGTGCTCAAGTAGCCCAAAGTGCAGCAACCAGTGCTTCAACTGCAGTTGTAACGGCTCAAAGTGCAGCAACAGTAGCCCAAAGTGCGGCCAAGAGTGATCCAACTAATTCAACGGTCCAATCCTTGGCCAGTCAAGCTGCTAGTGCAGTGACTGCGGCTAAAAGTGCAGCCACTACAGCCGCAACGGCAGCTAGTACGGCGCAAATTAATTTGGCAATAGCTAAGGCTGCCAGTACGGCCGCCGCAGCTCAAGCAGCCGCAGAAGTGGCCAAAAGTGCTGCAACTAGTGCCACAACGGCAGCCAGTACGGCCCAAGTTCAAGTGACTATTGCAACCAAAGCAGCAACGAGTGCGAAGAATCTGGCTAACGCCGATGCAAACACTAATAGTAGTGCCAGCAGCAGTGCGGCCAGTTCTGCGGCCGAGAGTACAGCTAAAGTGGCGGCAATTAGTGCGGCTAGTAGTAGTGCTCAGGTGGTCCAAAGTGCAGCAATCGCTGCTTCAACGGCAGTTGTAATGGCGCAGAGTGCGGCAACAGTTGCCCAAAGTGCTGCCAACAGCGATCCAAGTAATTCGGCGGTCCAATCTTTGGCCAGTCAAGCCACTAATGCGGTGACAGCGGCCAAGAGTGCGGCAACGATAACTATATCGGCGGCTAGTACCGCAGAAACTAATTTGGCTACGGCAAAGGCAGCCAGTACGGCAGTTGCGGCCCAAACAGCAGCAACAGCGGCTAAAGAAGCTGCAGCGACGGCAACGACAGCAGCCAACGTGGCTCAAGCCCAAGCAACTACTGCGACCACTGTGGCCAATAGTGCAACCGCTCAGGTTAATGCCGATGCAGAAACCAACACCAATAGTAGTGCCGACAGTGACTCAAGTAGTACTGCGTCTAGTTCGACGGCGGTAAGCAGTAGTGCTGCAAGTTCAGCTGCTGGCGATAGCTCGGCGGTAGCAGTCAGTGCGGCCAGTAATACTTCTGCAGAGGAAGCAACAAGTACGGCGCCAATTGCTGCTATTACACCAGCAGCGACTGCGACTAGTAATCCTGTTACTCTAGCAACAGCTCCATCGAATAAAGAGCAATTAGGAAGTATAGTAGCGACTAAATCGGCCATAAAGCAGCAGATACCGGCACCAACAGCGATTGCTGCAACCAAGACCAAATTACCAACAACCGGTGAAACACCGCAAAGTAGTATCTTGGCCTATCTTGGTTTGGCGATTAGTAGCCTAGGACTTGTCTTAACGAATCTGTTCTACCGTAAAAATGATAAAGATTAATAAAACAACTAGGAAAAAGAGGTTTAAAAACTTGCTTTAACCTAGGAATTTACACGAAAAGGCTATGACAAAACAAAAGTTGTCATGGCCTTTTCGTATAGATCGTAATATTCGAGATTTTAATAAGTCCCGATTTTTTTGCAAAAAGGTGAATAAAACGGAACCATTAATTCACTATTTGCAATATATTTTGGCTATTTATGAATTATACTTACGAAGTAAACATTATGAAATCTTAATCTTTTTAAATGTTCTTAATAAATTGTGCAAGGGAGGTAACCGACCTTTTAAAGAACAGGCTGGTGGATGGTAAAGCGTCATTATTGGAAAAAGTAAGCGTGTAACAACGAAGTTAAGATAGAACCGAATTTATTAGTACTAGGTACCAGGGAGGAATACAGAATGAGAAGATACAATTATCGAGATATGCTTATTAGTGAAAGTAAAACTCATTATAAAATGTATAAAGCTAAAAAGCAGTGGGTTGCAATGGGAATGACTGCCTTTGGGCTTAGTTTGGGTGCTTTTGTAGCAAATCCAGCAACGAAGGCGAATGCTGCCACTGTTCCAGTCAAGGCGGCAAATAGTCAGGCTAGTAGTGGGGCGGCAACCAGCAGTGCCAGTGCAGTTGCCTTAAAGACTAGTACCACGGCCTCTAGCGCTGCAACTACTAGCACAGCAAGTTCTGCGGCTAATAGCTCAGCTGCGACATCAACGAGTACTGCTGCCTCAAGTAGTACTGCTGCTCAATCAACAACTAGTGCTGCAGTCAAAACGGCTGCCAATACCGCTACACAGTCGACAGCTACTAGTACAGCGGCCCAATCCACTGCTACTAGCACTCCAGCAACCACAACGGCCACTAGCTCTGCCGCTCAATCAACAGCTCCAAGTACTGCAGTTACCAAAACGGCCACCAGTACAACGGCTCAGTCAATTACAAGTACTACTTCAAATAAAGCGGCCACGAGTACTGCGGCCCAGTCCACGGCTGCTAGTAGTGTTGCTACACCCACAACAACCCAAACGACAGCTGGTCAAGTTGGTGCGACTAGCACAGCCAAGACTGATCTTGCTTCAACGGCTACCACCAATTTAACTGATCCAACAGCAACCGAACTTACGGCCACTAAATCGGCCGCGGCAGCTAAATATGTAGCAACTGGCCAAGCACAAGTGATCTCCGCTAAAGCAGCAGCTAGTTCTAATTTTAGTCTGACTGATGCAACAGCCAGCACACCGATTACAGACAGTAATTACAGTAAGCAACATAACTTGGTCGCAACAGTCAATGCTCAAGTGGGCGATGCGATCACGATTACCGTGCCATGGATTTTTACAGCAACTAGTGACAATGTTATGGGCGTCAAGAAATCGACAGTTGCGGCTGATGTGACTGGACAAACGACAACTACTGCAGTTCCTATGAACACAGTTTTCACGTATACAGCCACTCAAGCAGGTATTCAGACAATTAATATTGTTTTAACTGGTACTGTTTCACCAAATGGTCTTAATGATGATAGTACTTATAAGGTTTTATTGACGGATAATGATGCTACGCAGTCGACCCTAACTTATACAGTTAGTAATCCTAATACACTTTCTTTTAATAATGTAATTTTGGATCAAAATCAAACTGGTACTTTAGTAGTTAATCAGAATTATGCTTATGGCGTGGAATTGACTTCTCCAAATCACGTGAAATGGAATGGCAATTTTTCATTAACGGTTCCAACCGGTTTCAAGTTATTAGGTGGAACTCTCTTAGATGGTACCGGTAGCAGTATGGGTGATATTACTAGTTTTAATCAAGCTACCACACCAAGAGTGTCCGATGGCGGTATTACACAAGCAGGTGCTGGCACTCCAATTATCATTGAGAAACCGTTTTTAACCTACACGAGCAGTACTTCTGTTTATATCCAATTTTGGGGTATGTACACGAATTCATTGGCTGACACTGAAAATACCTTTTCAATATCGGGTCAGTTTGTAAGCTCAACTGGTGACGCCACATATAATGCTAATAACACTCAGTTACTTTCTGGCACAAGTACGATACCATTGAATGTAAGTACGGCAAAAAGTGACGAAAATTTGGGGATTAGTTCTATTACTTTTGGTACACTTGGCAGTAGTCTTCAAAATAATTATGGTCAAAATGACCTTAATAACGCTTATTTAGATAGTGTTGATTCCTCAGGTAACAAGCAGTCCCAATCTGGAAATTATTCATTTACTAACAATGCTCGTTATGCATCTTTTTTAAATACAGGAAATATCACTCAGACCAACGCTAAATTGTCGATTGATTTAGAAAATGGTACGGAAGCACTATACGATCAAAACAGTAAGCAATATTATTATGGATTTGATGCGGATACTTTTAATACTATTCAATCAATTGTTTTAACGGATTCGAATGGTAAACAGACTACTTACGCTACGAGTGATTTAAAAAGTAATGCTTTATTTTTACCAGTAGGACAAGATGGTAGCGATATTCAAAATATTACTGTGGTGTGGAATCAGGTTTTACCAGGAGTTGAACAGGGTATTGAATACATGGGTAATAACATTTTGACTTCTAAGAAAATAAATGATACAGCAATTTATAAATTTAATTATTCTAGTGATCAAATTGTCACACCAATTGAAAGTTACAAGAATTTGACGATTGTGAATGCACCAGGAATACCATTATCGGTCTCTGTTACGGGCATTACGGGCGGAAACAGCTCTCTTCCTTCTGGGATTTATCGTCCTGGAAATACGGTTAGTGGCACATTTTATATTGGAACAAGTAGGATTGGTAACCTTGGTACTTATTATTTGACGGTTCCCCAAGAGCTTGATTTTTCTTCGATTACTTGGACATCCGGAAGTAAGATGACTTCATTACCGGATATTAATGATTATTTAACAGATCTTGGTTATATTGGTCCAAATGGTGAGCGTATTTTAAAACTTGATTTATCATCAATTAACAGCAGTTTATTTATTGATAACAGTTCTTCAGGAATTCATAGTTATAATGGGTTTGTTCTAAATATGACAGTTAACAAAGATGCGCTGCCATTAACAACTACTGCTTCTTTCTATGATACGATTCAAATTGCTGCCGAGGATTCTTATACTTTATATTCTGGTCAAAAGACCTATGAAATGCAATATGGAAATCAAACGGTTGAGGTCATTTCACCAACTCAAAATGGTAAAGATTTTACCAGTAATTATCAAATTGTTATTCCTTCTTTCATGGGTTCACAAGATGGTGTTGATGATCCAATGACGGCGAAGAATACTTTCTTGGATTATGATGCAACTGATCCAGATAATACAACTGCTCGGTTTAGCTCTGGTGCGACTACGGACACAAAGGATGATATTAATAGTAGTACGATTCAAATGGTGACGGTTAACGGAACGGATGCTTCTTCACCATGGACGCAGAATCTAATTAACTTACCCAATACTGCTAATGGTGATACATTTAATTTAATTTTGACTGGTGAAGGAACCATTGAATCTCAGACAGCCGCCGGTGATGCTGCTTTACTTTATTCCACTGAGAATATAACGCCAGTTACTGGTGAAAAGATTGATACAACTAATTTTGTCACAGCCGATCAAGTTAGTGACTGGTCAACAATTAAGTCCGTTTTGATGACTACAGGTTCATTGACGGATGGCGACTTAGCCGTTGCTTGGTTACCGGTTCAAGTTCAAAATATCAATGACGTTCCAGTTGATAGTTCGGCGACCTTTAGTTCAGTTTTCAAGGCCGAAAATACTGTAGATAATTCGATTCTTGAATCCGACCAAACTATGAATGCTAAGGTTGTTGCCACAAGTAATGTCACGACACAATGGATTCAAGAGGATGCTAATGGAGCACTAACTGCCATTAAACCCTCTAATACCACAGCTTACGAAATTGGTGATGACTATACAACCACACCTTTAGCGATTGGTGATATTCCCGCCGGCTATATGTTGAGTGAGACACCAGCTAATGCTACTGGGACTACTGGTCGTGACTCATTAACCGTGACTTATCTTTATGTTGTTCAGGCTCAGCGAGTGAACGTTCATTATATGAAAGTGAACATAAACAAGAACAGCGATTGGATTCCAGCTATTGGAGCTGAAATACCTGGTACTGAACAACAATTAACTGGGAATTCTGGTGGAACTTATACTAATACACTGGTTATTCCGGCCAATTATCATTTGGCCGGTGAAGATTCTTATGATGCCGAGGCCGTAACCGGTACGTATGATTCAGACTTCACGATCGACCAAGATTACTACGTTTACGTCAAGGATGATACAGTCACTGAAACGCCAACGGATAATCCAGATAATTATGATCTAACTAAAGATGTTAATGAAACAATTACTTATGTTTATGAAGATGGGACTACTGCGGCGGGTGACCATACGGACAAGGTTAGCTTTACCCGAACAGCCACTAAAGATCTCGTAACTGGCGATGTTACTTATACTGATTGGGTAGCTACCGATAAAGATACAACTTTCGATGCAGTCACCAGTCCAACAATTAAGGGTTACACTGCCGATCAACCAACTGTTGCGGCCGTAACTGGTTTAACTGAGGCTAGTACCGATGTAACTAAGAAAGTAACTTACGGGATTGCCGATGGCGCGATTGTTATTGGGGCTAATACTAAGGTTTATGATAATGATCCAACCACTGATCCAACTTATACAGTAACTTTACCAACGGGTATCGTAGCGCCAACTTGGACAGCGGATGATTTTACAGCGCCAAGTAGTCAAGATGCTAGTGATACTGCTTATAGTGTGAGCCTAAGTACTAAGGGTCAGGATGATCTAAAAGCCGCCAATCCTAATTTTAGTTTTACAACGGCTATGATTACGGCTGGGGCTTTAACAATCACACCTGCTTTGATCACGATTGCTGGGCCAGAATTAAATAAGACCTATGATGGTAAGGCTTATACGGGTAAAGGTAACGTTGCCGTTATTAATGGTGTTCCAGCTAATGGCAGTGCACCTGATTATGATTTAGGTGATTTAAGTGACGATATCGATGTTGGGACTTACCCCATTGCTGTAACGGCAGATGCTACTAAAAACGGTAATTATAAGATTACGACAGCACCAGGTCATCTGACAATTACGCCACAGGGCTTAGAAACCGTACCACCAAACACACCAACGAATCCAACTAATCCGGACGATCCAAGTCAGAATCCGCAGCTAACGGCTTCTGTTGTGGTTCAAGGGGCGACCAAGACTTACGATGGTGACGCTAGCACAGATCCAACCACGTTTACTGTTTTAGCACCAAGTAACTATGCTGACTTCGTTATTCCAACATTAACGGCTGATGATTTTGATTTAAGCAATTTGACTAGTCAAAATGTTGGCAGCTACAGCCTGACTTTAAGTGCTAGTGGCTTGAAGAAGTTACAGGACGCCAACACGAACTATAGCTTTGATGCGACGGACGTTCAAAATGGTTTGTTCGTGATTACGCCAGCACCAATTACGATCACAGGGCCAACAGTCTCTAAGACTTATGATGGTCAAGGCTACACGACTGCCTTAACGGGCACGATTACTGGTTTACCAGACAAAGGTTTGGCACCGGACTATAGTTTGACCGATGTTAGTGGCGATTCAGCAGTTGGTAATTATGATATTAACGTTACAACACCAAATACGGCCGATAATAGTAACTACACAATTACACCAGTTGCTGGTAAGTTATCGATCACGCCAGCTAGCTTAGAGGTAACACCACCAAATACACCAGAGGATCCAACTAATCCTGAAGAACCTGGTGAGAATCCACAATTAGCGACTTCCGTTGTGGTTCAAGGCGGGACCAAGGTTTACGATGGCGATGCTAGTACTGATCCAACAACTTATACCGTTTTAGCACCAAGTAAAGACACTGACTTTGTTATTCCAGATTTAACTGCTGATGATTTTGATTTAAGCGGGATTGACAGTCAGAATGTTGGCAACTACGTGGTTAACTTAAGTGCTAGTGGTTTGAAGAAGTTACGGGACGCTAATACGAATTACAGTTTTGATTTAACCGATGTTCAGAATGGTTTATTCGTCATTACTCAAGCACCAGTAACCATCACGGCACCAACGTTAAACAAGACTTATGATGGCCAGCCTTATATTGGGACAGATGATGTGGCCCAAGTTACCGGGGTACCAAGCAACGGGGTAGATTTAACTTATAGCTTGACCGACTTAAGCCAAGATATTAACGCTGATAGTTATGCCATCGACGTTATTGCGACGGCCGAAGATAATCCAAATTATAAGATTACCGCGACACCGGGCCAGTTAACGATTACGCCCCAAAGCTTAGAGGTAACACCACCAAATACGCCAGCGACACCAACTAATCCGGACGATCCGGGCCAGAATCCGCAGTTGACGGCTTCGGTTGTGGTTCAAGGTGGGACCAAGACCTACGATGGTGATGCTAGCACTGATCCAACCACCTTTACGGTTTTGGCACCAAGTAACTACGCCGACTTCGTTATTCCCGATTTAACGGCTGCTGATTTTGATTTAAGTGATTTGAATAGTCAGAATGTCGGTAACTATGTGGTCACTTTGAATGCTAGTGGTTTGAAGAAGTTGCAGGCTGCTAATACCAACTATGAATTTGATGCGACGGATGTTCAGAATGGTTTATTTGCCATTACACCAGCGTCCATTACGATCACGGCACCAACAGTCGCGAAGACTTATGATGGTCAAGGTTACACGGCCATTTTAACGGGTACCATTACTGGTTTACCAGACAAAGGTTTAACACCAGACTATAGTTTGACTGATGTTAGTGGTGATTCGGCGGTTAATAGTTATGCTATTAACGTTACGGTGCCAAATACGGCCGGCAACAGCAATTACACGATTACGACCACACCAGGTATATTAACGATCAACCCAGTTGTTGACGGTATTTCAGTTAGTCTCGGCACGCAACAAAAGTTGTATGACGGCGATGCTAGTACCGATCCAACCATGTATCAAGTTAGTTTATCCAATGGTTTAGTTGCCCCAACGTGGACGGCTGCTGACTTTGATTTTAGTGGGATCACCAGTCAAAACGTTGGTACTTACGCCGTGACTTTAAGTGCGCAAGGATTATCTGATTTACGCGCGGCTAATTTAAATTACACGATTACTGCAGATGAGATTGGCACTGGTAGTTTCAAGATTACGCCAGCACCAATTACGATCAAGGCACCAACAGTCTCCAAGACGTATGATGGCAAACCTTATAGTGGTGATCTAACTGCCACTTTAACTGGCGTACCAACCAAAGGGGACCAACCCGTTTATAGTTTGACGGATGTTAGTGCCGATGTTGCGGCCGACGATTATGAGCTTAACGTCAACGCTGATGCTACAGCTAACAGCAATTACACGATTACAACTGTTGCTGGTAAATTAACGATTACACCACAAAGCTTAGACGTCACACCACCAAATACACCAACGAACCCAACTAATCCGGAAGACCCTGGTCAAAATCCACAGTTAATGGCCTCAGTTGTCGTTCAAGGTGGCACTAAGGTTTACGATGGTGATGCTAGCACTGATCCAACCACCTTTATTGTTTTGGCACCAAGTGACTACGCCGACTTTGTTATTCCAGATTTGACGGCCGATGATTTTGATTTAAGTGATTTGAACAGTCAAAATGTCGGTAACTACGTGGTTAACTTAAGTGCCAGTGGTTTGCAGAAGTTACAAGCGGCCAACCCGAACTATAAGTTTGATTTAACCGACGTTCAGAATGGTTTATTTGCCATTACGCCAGCACCAATTACGATCACGGCACCAAGTGCGTCTAAGACCTATGATGGTCAACCTTATAGTGGTGCTTTAACGGCCACGGTAGACGGAGTACCGACTAAGGGGTTAGCACCAGATTACAGTTTGACCAACGTTAGCGGTTACACAACGGTTGGAAATTACGATATTAATGTAGTAACAACTAATACCGCTGATAATAGTAATTACACGATTACGACTACACCTGGTCAGTTATCAATTACGGCGGCCGAGCTAGATGTGACACCACCAAATACACCAGAGAATCCAACCAATCCTGACGATCCTGGTCAGAATCCGCAGTTAGCGGCCTCAGTTGTGGTTCAAGGTGGGACTAAAGTTTACGATGGTGATGCAGCAACTGACTTAACGACCTATACGGTTTTAGCACCAAGCAAAGATACTGACTTTATCATTCCTGATTTAATCGCTGCTGATTTTGATTTAAGTGGCATTGACAGTCAGAATGTTGGCAATTACGTGGTTACTTTAAGTGCTAGTGGCTTGCAGAAGTTACAGGCAGCCAACACGAACTACAAATTTGACTTAACCGATGTTCAAAATGGGTTATTCGTCATCACGCCAGCGCCAATTACAATCACGGCACCAAGTGCGTCTAAGACTTACGATGGTCAACCTTATACCGGTGTTTTAACGGCCACGGTAGACGGAGTACCAAGTGCTGGGGTTACACCAGTTTACAGCTTGGCTGATTTAAGTCAGGATGTTAACGCTGGTAGCTACGATATCAATGTTAATGCAACGGCCAGTGATAATTCGAACTACACGATTACCACCACTCCAGGTACATTAACGATTACACCAAAGGGCTTAGATGTGACACCACCAAATACACCAGAAACACCAACTAATCCTGGCGATCCTGGTCAGAATCCACAATTAGCAGCTTCAGTTGTGGTTCAAGGTGGCACTAAAGTTTACGATGGTGACGCAGCAACTGATCAGACAACTTACACGGTCTTAGCACCAAGTGAGGATACTGATTTCGTGGTACCAGACTTAACGGCTGCTGATTTCGATTTAAGTGGCATTAACAGCCAGAATGTGGGTAACTACGCGGTTACCTTGAACGCTACTGGTTTGCAGAAGTTACAAGCTGCTAATCCAAACTATGACTTTGATTTAACGAATGTCCAAAATGGTTTGTTTGTCATTACACCAGCACCAGTAACGATCAAAGCACCATCTGTCAGCAAGACCTACGATGGTCAAGCTTATAGTGGCAAAGTTACCGCAACGGTTACCGGCGTACCAACAAAGGGATCAAACGTCAGTTATGATTTAAGTGATCTAAGTTCAGACGTTGCAGTCGGTAACTATGTGATTGACGTTGCAGTAGACGCGACAGCTAACTCAAATTACACGATCAAGACGAAAAAGGGCCAGTTAAGCATTACACCAGCTGGTTTAGATGTGACACCACCAAATACACCAGAGAATCCAACTAATCCGGCTGATCCAGGTCAAAATCCACAATTGGCGGCCTCAGTTGTGGTTCAAGGTGGTACCAAGGTTTACGATGGTGACGCAAGTACTGATCCAACCACCTTTACTGTTTTAGCACCAAGTAAAGATACTGATTTCGTCGTACCTGATTTAACCGCTGATGATTTTGATTTAAGTGGCATTGACAGTCAAAACGTTGGTAACTACGTGGTTAACCTAAGCGCTAGTGGATTGAAGAAGTTACAGGCTGCTAATCCAAACTATGACTTTGATTTAACGAATGTCCAAAATGGTTTGTTCGCCATTACGCCAGCGTCAATTACGATCAAGGCACCAACTGTGTCCAAGACTTATGATGGCAAGGCTTATAGTGGTGCTATAACGGCCACAGCGGCGGGTGTTCCAGCCTCAGGTGTAGCGCCAGTATACAGTTTGACTGATTTGAGTCAGGATGTTAACGCTGGTAGTTATGCTATCAACGTTACCGCAACGGCCACTGATAATTCGAACTACAAGATTACCACTGAACCCGGTCAGTTAACCATTACGCCACAAGGCCTAGATGTGACACCACCAAATACGCCAGCGAACCCAACGAATCCTGATGATCCAAGTCAGAATCCACAGTTAACGGCTTCGGTCGTCGTTCAAGGCGCAACGAAAGTTTATGATGGTGATGCTAGTACTGATCCAACAACTTATACCGTTTTGGCACCAAGTAACTATTCTGATTTTGTTATGCCAACCTTAACGGCCAGCGATTTTGATTTAAGTGATGTGAACAGCCAGAATGTGGGTAACTACAGTGTGACTTTAAACGCTAGTGGTTTGAAGAAATTGCAGGACGCCAACCCGAACTACAAGTTTGATTTAACCGATGTTCAAAATGGCCTGTTCGTCATTACGCCAGCACCAATTACCATCAAGGCACCAACTGTGTCCAAGACTTATGATGGCCAAGGCTACACTGCTGATTTAGCGGCTACCGTAGCCGGTGTACCAACTAAGGGCTTAGCACCAGATTATAGTTTGACCAATGTTAGTGGTGACGCGGCTGTTGGCAATTACGCGATTAACGTCACAGCACCAAACACTGCTGATAATAGCAATTACAAGATCACGACAAATCCTGGTAGCTTAACCATTACGCCAGCCGGTTTAGACGTGACACCACCAAATACGCCTGAAAACCCAACGAACCCTGACAATCCAAGTCAGAATCCACAATTAGCAAGTTCAGTTGTGGTTCAAGGGGCAACCAAGGTTTACGACGGTGATGCCAGCACTGATCCAACCACTTATACCGTTTTGGCACCAAGCAAAGATACCAATTTCGTCGTACCAGATTTAACGGCGGCTGATTTTGATTTAAGTGGCATTGACAGTCAAAACGTTGGTAACTACGCGGTTACCTTAAACGCCAGTGGCCTGAAGAAGTTACAAGCTTCTAATCCAAACTATGATTTTGACGCCACCGACGTTCAAAATGGGTTATTCGTGATTACCCCAGCAGCAGTCACAATCACCGCACCATCTGTTAGCAAGACCTATGATGGCCAAGCCTACACTGGTGATCTGAAGACAACTGTTTCTGGCGTACCAACAAAGGGAACTAGCCTAAACTACACGTTAAGTGATTTAAGCAAGGACACTGCGGTTGGTCAATACGCGATTAACGTTAATCAAACCGCTAGTGATAATTCAAATTATAAGGTTAGTGTTGTAGCCGGCCAGTTAACGATTACGGCCGCTGCTGATTACAGCTTAACCACTAACTACGTTGATGAAACAGGTAAGCAAGTCGCAACCAGTGATAGTAAAACTGATTTAAGTTACGGTGATGCTTACACAACGACGGCCAAGGTCGTGAACGGTTACTACTTGACGGCAGTACCAAGTAACGCCAAGGGTACAATTGGCAAGGGTAACTTAACTGTTACCTACGTTTATAACAAGGTTGGTAGCTATGTGATCACCCCACCAAACGGCGGCAGTGAAACGGATGTTCCTTATCCAAATGATCCGGCTGATCCTGGTAAAGTCACCACCCCAACGACACCAATCGTGCCAAGTGTGCCTGGTGAAACCCCAGTTGGACCAAATGGTGATCCATTAACCCCATCCGGTGACGGTTACTTGCCACCAGCAACACCAGCTGATCCAGGCAAAGATACAACCATCACTTATGTTGCCAACGATTACGGCGTAACGGTCAATTACGTTGATCAAAACGGCAAACAAGTAGCAACAAGTGAGACGCAGACAAAGTTGCACGATGGCGATGATTACACGACAACTGCCAAAGTTGTTAATGGTTACTACTTAACGGCCGTACCAAGCAATGCCAAAGGCACAATTGGTACCAGTGATTTAACGGTTACCTACGTTTACAACAAGGTTGGTAGCTACGTGATCACGCCACCAAACGGCGGCAGTGAAACGGATGTTCCTTATCCAAATGATCCAGATAATCCAGGCAAAGTCACCACACCAACGACACCAATTGTGCCAAGTGAACCTGGTGAAACACCAGTTGGACCAAATGGTGATCCATTAACCCCATCGGGCGATGGCTACTTGCCACCAGCAGTACCGGTTGATCCAGGCACGGATACGTCAATCACGTATACCAAAGATGATCAAACGGCGACTGTGACCTACATTGATGACGATACCGGTCAAGTATTAACGAGTGATAGTCTTACAGGTAAATCTGGTGCAACCATTAGTTATAGTACGGCTGCTAAGATTGCCAGTTACACACAAAAGGGCTACCAGTTAGTGAGTGATGGCTTCAGTGGCACACCAGTCTTTGATGACAACACCACAGCTACCCAGAACTTCGAAGTTCACTTTAAGCAGGGTCAAGCAACGGCAACGCCGGCTAACCCAGGAACACCTGGTGCACCAGTTGATTCCACTAATCCAGATGGACCAAAGTGGCCTGATGGTACAACTGAAACTGATCTTGTGCACAACGTGACCGAGACGATTCATTACGTTGACAACAACGGCAAGACTTTAGTGCCCGACAAGGTTGATACAGTGACCTTTACCCGGACAGCAGTTGTTAATGAAGTCACAGGCAAGTTAACTTATACGCCTTGGACGGCAACTAATGGTGACACTAGCTTTGATGCGCAAAACACACCAATGGTTAGTGGTTATACACCAAGTCAGAGTACAATCGCTGCTGTAACTGGGCTAACAGCAACAAGTTCGGATATTGTCAAGACGGTGGTTTACGCCGAGCAGACGGCTGCTACACCAGCAACACCGACGACAACGCCAGCTAAAGTCGTCACACCAGCTGTTGCAACGCCAACTGAACAAACAGTGACACCAACAGTTAGGTCAACGACAGAAAAGACTGTTCCAACAGCTGCTAAAGTAACACCAAAAGTAGCGGCTACGCAGACAGTCAAAACGGCAAAAGCAACGGCAAAGACAACTAAACCTGTCTCTACAGCAGCAGTCAAGGCAGCAACTTCTGATAATGGTCAGAAACGTTTGCCACAAACTGGTGATGCCAAGGAAGGCTGGTTAGCGGAAGTTGGCCTAGCTATGTTAGGCTCAATCGGCTTACTAGGTGCAGCCAAACGCCGGAAACACGATGAAGATGGCAATTAACAAGTATTAAAAGGCACTTAGGTATGATAAAGAGGCACAGCAGCTTAATTCAAGTTGCTGTGCTTTTTTGTGCCCTGATTTTTTGAATTACGGGAAGTATTTTTATATTGCTGTTCATTATTTTTATGATCAAATCAATCGTCTTTAGAAGGTCAATCTTTACTAAAGAAGGTTAAAAAGAGGTGTTTGTGCGTCCTCAACTTTAATTGATTACCAGAGTAAGCGGCCAAAAGAATTGGTAACGGCCTAATTGTTAGTTGCGTCGGCAGGGTTGAATGGCAGCGCTTTTCTTGTGTGCTAAGTCAACTATATTATAGAATATTTATGAAAAGTGATTTGTGAGTAAGACTTTAGCTAGAGACCTTTTAGAGGAAATTCTATCATGAAATAGTCATTATTTAATGATTATCTGATAGCTTGGAAAACTTCAGGCCGTAAATTAGGTGACGCTTGTTTTTGATCTTGCCAATCTTTCCTATGATTTTAAAAAATAAGTAGTTCCGAATTTTGGCTAATTTTGGCTAAAGATGGGGATTCATTGGTAGTGAATAATCAAGCGGATTGGGCTAAAATTTAGGTAGCGGCAGTTGGAGTTAGCAAAATAAAAAAATCAATTAATGATGATTAATTGTCGCTTAGTTGATTAAAGTTCTAATAATTAAGCTGTCAAAAAATAAATAAAAAAATAATGGTAATTGAATGAAAACTTAAAGCAGGTTTAGAAATTAATTTCACTAGTAGTTTCTGGCTAATTAAGTCATAAAAAATTAGTTTAAAGGTCATTTAAGCAGTTAATAGAGTTAAGGACGGATTATATATGAAAGCCAAAACATTCACGAAAGATTCCACGACGCAAGGGGCCGTCAAATCAGTTTCTACAGCAGAGGATTTCAGCGCCAAGGACACTTCTTTTTCCACATTATTCCTAACCAATAAAGATTTACGTATGTTGCGGGTGTTTCATTATCTTAAAAGTAGCAAGGACGGCAGCACGGTAAATATTAGTAAAAAGTGTGCCGATCTGTCCTATCAAACCGTGTACCAAGAAATTCGCAAAATTCATAAAAAAGCAAAGAGTGAATTCCCTAAAGAAGTCAGTAATAACGCCGAAAAACGGTTAACAACTGGTGCGTTAAAGGCTAATTTAGTGCGCAATAGTTTAGTTTACCGGTGTTTGGAATATATTTTTTACGCGCCGGAAACACCCATTGAACTACTGGAAAAGGTTATGAACGCCAGTATGTCAACCATTGTTCGCCACTTTCATTTAATTAGGCACGTTTTACGCGATTTTGGTATCTATATAAATATTAGCGATTTTAAAATCACAGGTGATGAACGGCAGCTAAGGATATTCTTTTACCTGATGTTTCAACTGGCCGAGGAAGACATTTTAGTTCCGATTTCACAGAAAAATGTTTTTAAAAAATTAATTGGCAAATTACCTCATGGCGCGCTGTTTTTAGATAATAAAAAACAAACTGATTTTCTAAAAATCTGTGCCATTAGGAATAAGCAGGGGTTTCGCCTACAGGATGATAATTTTGAGAATTATTCTAACATTGTCAGTAAAAAGCCGATTTCGTTGACTAAATATCCGGAGATAATGTGGGCGGAATATTTCTGTAATCAAAGTCCGTATTTTGCAACGCAGGACCATCATGTTAAGGATTATGCCTACTATTCGGAAATCATTTACCTAACTGATTTGATAATTGATCAATTAAAGTTAACGCGTTCTTCGGCCTACGTTTTAGAACTAAAGCCATATTTAAGGCTGGTTATTGAATTTGTTCAAAAAATATCGTTACCATTTTTATCACTGAATTACGTTGAAAGCTCAACTAATTATTACGTTATCGACCATGAATTACAGCAATTATTTGCAAAACACGGTTCAAATTTTACTCACTTAAAAACTAATCAGGACGCAATCATCAAAAGTGTCATTCCAATTATTCAACCATACTTTTCAACCAATCAGCAGCTGATTTTTGTTGACATCAGCACCAACTATCTAACCAAAAGTCGGTTGTTAAACACGTTAAATATGCATTTACCTTTAAACTACACGGCCATTGTGACCAAGTCTAATTCAAATATCAAAAAATATTTTTTAATTACCGATCAACAAGTGCACCAAACCGATAATAATTATGTTTGGCACAGTAACCTTAGTTTTCATGAAAATGTGTTTGAACTCGCCAATTTATTGGGTGTTAACTTGGGTCACGTTTGAAAATTAGCCTGTGTTTTCTTGCCTAATTTATTCTGCTATGCTTGCTTAATTTTTTGGCCTAAATGTGTTTAGAAAATTGGTCTGTCGTGTTCGCCACGTTTCAGTTTGGCATATTTTCCAAACACTTCCTAATCGTAAAAATGCCGGTCAATTTCATTGCTATTTTCTGGAGTTAGAAAATTAGCGTTCTGTTTAAATCAAAAAGGGGGCCTTTATTTTGTTCAATCATGATAAAAGCCAAAATATTGAAGGGAAGGATTGGCTTAATGATTCTTACCCAGTTGGACAAGAAGTCGGTAGTCCAATGCATCAATTATTAGAAGAAAAATTAATTTCGAAAAAAACGTTTAACGACTATTTTAATCATAGTGACAAGTTGGCGCCAGCTACACGCAGGGCGCTAGCAGTGTTGGAGGCGGCCAATGCTGCCGATGAACGCCTTTTTTGTTCCAATGTAAAAGAATTCAAACTTAGGTTTAAAAATCGGCTGCCACTTGTGCTGCCTTCGGAAAGTATGGCCCGGATTTATTGTGCCGAAAAGTCTACCGACGCAAACAATACTTATGAAACCACGAACTTTTTACTGATAATTAACTTGGATAAACTTAAATTTTTAGCAGTAAATACTGCTGAGACTGAGAAAAGCCAATACCGATTGCTGAATTGTCAGGATATTACTGCAATTGAGCTCGATTTGGCGTTTGAAAAGTTAAGTATTAACGTTGTTTGGTCACCAGCCTCAGTTGCTAGAGGTGTTAATTTAAGGCAACGCTCTGTTATTGTTGACCGGGCATTATTTGTTTACGCACGGGAAATGATTAAGGGCTGATTGAAATAAGCTGGCCATTCTATATTGGAATATCAATGGGGAATGGGATCACTGTTTTATTTTAAGTAAATATTTCTAGTATCTGAGACTGGTTCGTTGTATTTGTAACTTTATAATTTATTCTGGGATTTA
This sequence comes from Loigolactobacillus backii, assembly GCF_001663675.1. NCBI lineage: Bacteria > Bacillati > Bacillota > Bacilli > Lactobacillales > Lactobacillaceae > Loigolactobacillus > Loigolactobacillus backii. Next base: position 2,411,884 of record NZ_CP014873.1, on the reverse strand, counting down.
AGGATCGGAAGTTGTGGCAAAATCTAATTTTGGCACGGCTTTTTTGGTGTCTTGATTGCTAATTGAAAAAGAAGGGCCGCTCCTTTATGATAAATAGTATCCAAGCAAAGATCGATGGATCTGCGATAACCTGATGATTGTCTAAATTAATGGAGGCCCAAGATGAGTCTATTTGATGTTTTTAAGAAAAAGAAAACTAACCAACAAGGATTAACCAAACCAACTACCAATCCACAATTAGAGCAGTATTTTAGATTATTAAGAAGTAAACCACGGGATGAAGCTGGGCTGATTGAACAAATTTTTCGCTATATTGCGCTGAATGGGCGATTCTTAGTGGTTATCGCGACGGAAGCGGAAATCAATGAACAAACAACGATGTTAACTATGAAAAAAGATGAAAAATTTAGTTTCCCCTTACTGACCAATACTGCTAATGAAACGATGTTACCAGTGTTTTCGAATTGGGATGAATTGAGAAAGTGGCAAAAGCGTCCTAGTGATAAAGCATTGGTCGTTGATTTTGAAGATATTGCCACTATGGTGTTAGAAGGCACTGATGCCGGATTTAGTCTTGATCCTTTTACGGAGAATTTTGTGGTTTACCGGCAACAGGTTAAGCACATGCATGATCAAAAAAATATTGAGCAGCACGGGCATGTTACCCAGGTCATCAAAAAAGATGCAGCGGTTGAAATTGGTGAACCGGCCGATTATCCAACTGAAATGGTGGCTGAACTTGCCGCTCAATTACCGGCAATAAAGGAAGTAAAGGCAGTTTGGCTGCGGTGGTGGGTACGTGATGATGAAGGCAGTTACCTATTATTGCTCAATTATACGGGTAACCGCGCCCAGCTTTATCCAAAAATAGGTAAAATTGTCACGCCTTATTTGCGTGGCCACTACATAGATATTATGGAAAGTCAGTCATTCTCTGATGTAATCGAGAAAGTAGAACCGATTTATACGCGCAGATAATTTTAGTGAATTAGAATTTATTAAATGGTCGATTGTGAGAATTAAGGGAACATCGCTAGAGTTTTATATTTTGCATAACGTTCGTTAAAGGTATTTGGCCGGCCAAAACATTTTAATGGCAATGTTTTGTTATGGCCTTTTCAATAAATAAACCTTCTAAAGCTACTGGTGGTCCGGCAATGAAATCGTGGAGTGAGTGCTCATGAAAGTAATCTATGAAAATATTCAAGATCAGATCAAAATACTTAAGGCCGACGAGGATTACTATGTCCGTTTTATTGTTTGGCGAATGCCTATTCATGAGGAGACTGTTCCAATAGAAAAGCAGGCCGTGGATGCCTACTTACAGGGACAACATACGGCGGATGAATTATTATATTATGCAGATTTTGGCATCTGGAAACCGGACAAGAGCCCAATCCAGACCAACCGTGATTTTCTTGAAAAATTTCCGGAATTTGTGTTAATTGCTCCAGAAAATGCGCAGAAGATTTTTTCCAAAGCAGAATACAAAAAACTGGTAAAAAGGGCACACAGAGAAAAAAGAAAAGAAAATTGGCTAAAAGTATTTCACTTAATGAAAAAATAGGGATAGTACTGAAGGACAAGTTTAAAGTGGCGAATAAAGTACGTGCTTATTGTTGCTGCTTTAAAAAAGTCGGTGCTAAGGTGGCCCAAATCAAATGGAGAAACAAATATCGTATATTAATAATGAATTAACGGTAAATGAACATAAATTGATTTTTGACTACGATGTTGCGCAATACCGATGCGATGGCGAGCAGGTCTTTGTGCGCCTTGAAATTCCTACTGGAATAAAACTCACAAGAAGTGCTGTTCGGAACGTATTTGCGATTTCAAGGACCGGCCAAATAATTTGGCGACTTCCAATTCCAGTTTTGAAGGAGTTTCCCAAATTTAGTCCGTTACCCATAACCAGTATTTTTCTAAAGGATGAAGCACTTTTTGCAACGGATTTTATGGGCAGAATCTTTCGGCTTAATAAAAATACCGGAGAGGGAAAAATCGTGGGCGCCACAAAATAAAGTCCGGTTGGTTTCATGAAATTAAATGTAATTGGAGAGCAAAATGACTAATACGGGGAAATTTAGTGTAATTTATGGCCTAACAATAATTTATGTAGGATTAGCAGCAATGGGGTTGCAAACTGAAGTTTCAAAAATATATCTGCCGCTATGTGTGTTCTTTGCTAGTTGCACATTAGGATTCGGCGGCCTTAGTTTTTATTTGCGACCGCGCCAGGGGACAAAGAAAACTCAAAGTCTACTAAAATGGTATTTGATTATCATTAATTGTGTCTTGCCCTGGCTTTTAGTTGCGCTAGTTCAAGTCCGGGCCTTAATGTTAAGTTTGCCTGCCGAAAATAGTACTACTTTGGGCATTGTTATGTGGTTGCTACGACCTTTCGATCCTATTGGCAGCATCTTTTTTTGTATTATTGTTCAGGGTTTTACATTTACATTACTTTACCCTATTATTTGGGCGCCAAAAATTAGAAGAACGTGGTTGGTTTTATTTAGTGTGATTGGAATTTTACTGCTTAGTATGGGCCTAATGGCGATAGTTGGATCGCCGAATGGGGCGTTAGAAATTTCAGTGTTGACGACCTTTATCAGTCTAATAGTGTCGTGTTTCATCATGCCAATTATGTCGGTTGTTCTATTAATTAAGGGACCTGCACCTGCTACCAAGCAAGCCAAGCAAAATAAATTAAAGAAACTAATTAGGACTTGTCGGCGTGCATTAGCTGGTCTTCAGAAGGCCTATCCAAAGGGATCTTCAACTAGAGCAGATAACTTAATGGCCGCCATAACAACAACGATGAAGGCCGCACAGCGCGGTTCGGTGGCCGGTATTGATTTCGATTGGTTTAGTTTAGTTAGAATGTTCGTTGATGAAACCACAATTTCAAGTGCTGCTTATTTTACCGCCATTGATGAAATGATTGATCAGGTAAAAAGGTTACAAGACGGTGACTACAAGATTACAATACCGCACTTTTACTGTCTTCAATACACTGAGGGTAATCGGGTGATGACCATCGACATTGATTTCAGAGACCCACAACTCAGTTTTGACAGTAGTATGATTACCCATTGGCAAGCGCCATACGATCACATAGTGTTAAGTCAGCGCGATAAAAATAGAATCTACAAAAATATTCGCCAGGAATTAATCTTAATGGTTCCAGAAAAAACTAAAAGGCTAGCGAAAGCCGATAAAACAATGTCAATTAGAGAAGCAAAGCGGATTATTAAAAAGAAAAAGCTTGATGCTACTGGATTCTTCCAAAGTACTGGTGTAATACGTACGCCAGCAATTAAAAGGGAACCTGCCGGCTACGCTGTTTTTACGGTTGGTGATAGTAGTGTCCGTCATTATCTATCTAAAAGTAGGGCGCTGAAGGCTTATATCAACCGTTTGCGGATTTATAAGCAAGCGGAATATGGGCAGATAGTTGGCCTGAATGTCAGACTGATTAAAGAGCTTGGGCGGATTAAAATGGCATTGAAATTAGCAAAGTATAGAAAAGAGGCCGAGCAAATTACACAAATTCTAGTAGTACTGCGTGACGCCACTGCCAGTAGGAATGAAAATATCGCTGCGCTGGAAAGCTTCATTATGATGGCAAATGTACGCTACTTAGGGGACATGCAAATTCCTGATTATGACGAGCCGTATTCGTGGATGAATAGAGTGACGGGAGCAAAGCACTTTGCCGAAGAACTTGTGTTATTGCTAAAAAAATGAGCAACTTTAAAGCTTCTATTTGGTTGGTTTGATAAAATGGATTGCTTAATTGAAGAGAGAAAACTATCGTGAGAATAGTGATTGACGCTTAATGGCCTTAACCCATATACTGAATTTATGGCCGAGTTTGAGGATTGATCCCCTTTAATGAGGTCTAGTGAGCAGCACGAAAGGTCACATCATCACACCAATACTATACAAATCGGTGGTGATGGCTTGTGTGCTATTTAGTCACCGTGTTAGGAGGATCAGAACGGTTTACGCCGCAATGATTTTTGTTATTTCAAGGGCGGCAATTAATTTTGCTAAAGCCTACGAGATAATAAAAAGGCTAACCGCAAAGGCTAGCCTACCCTAAACACGTGCTATACTCACGCCGGGCGTTTGCTATGCCAGTAGCGAACGCCTTTTATGTCTCTAATAATAGCAGAAATAGGTTAAAATGCAACTAAAGAGGCGGCCAGCTAAACAAATAAATCACAGCGATTAAACTTAGTATTCAATTTGTTTGGTTGAAAAATAATTCAAGAAAAAACCACTGTCATTTAATTATTGAGGTGACAGCGCTATATGACTATTAAAAATAATGCCCCTTGGCCGCTAAATTACATGTGAACAGATTTAGTTAGTTTCCATTCCGGCGTTGGCGGATGGAACGCGGGGCAGGTTGGTATGTGACTTTTTTGACGCGCATTTGACGCGTTTTTAGTGTGAATCAATACATTTGGGCAAAAAAATAACCCTGCTAATTATTAATTTAGCAAGGTTATTTAATGCTATGAAAGCTATTAAACTTTATTTATGGAGACGGCGGGAGTCGAACCCGCGTCCAGGCGTACCGCCACTTAGAACTCTACGCTCATAGTCATCTCATTTAGAAGTTCACTAGTCAAAAACGCCAGATGACAAGGCAACCATTAACTAGCTAACCTGATAATCTCTTTACAATCTTTCAGGTGGGAAGATTGCACGTAGCCCACTTAATTTAAGACCCGTATCCACCACATGGGCGATGATAGGCGGATCTACGCAACGCTACGGTTAGGCAGCTAAGGCGTAAGAATTATTATTATTTTTTGCAGTTATAATTAACTGTAACGTTTTAACGTAGCCGTAACCTACGAAGCGCAATCCAAGCTCGACTACACCTGTCGAATCCATAACGTCCCCAAAAACATACTTAATGATAGCATAGTCACTCTAAAAGTAAAGGGATTTACTTTTAAAGTAGGAGGAGTTAGCGCAGTAAATTGAAGTGCCGCAAGCCTTGAATAATGCCGCCTTCAGTATTTTTAGCAGTGATGTATTCGGCACGGTCCTTCACGGCCGTGATACCGTTACCCATTGCGATGGGGTGGTCGACGGTGTTTAGCATTGGAATATCATTAGTGCCATCGCCGAAAGCGTAGGTTGGAACATCCTCTAAACCCATCTTCTTAATTAAAGTGTTAATCCCAAATTGTTTGGATTCACCTTTTAAAATAGTATCCATTGAATAGGGTGAGTTGCGGTAAAAGGTTAGTTGTTCACCATAAGGGTAGATATAACGCTTATCATTATCTTTTGTGATAATAAGTAGCATATAAACGGGATTAGATTTGTAGAAATCAGGATCAACTTCGGGTTCAGGTGCGTTAACGTACTGATACTGCTTTTTGACTGTATCGGTCATTCGTGAAACCCGGTAACCTTTATCATTATAATAAGCAACGGCATCGCCATGTTCTTCGGCAATCGTTGTTATTTTACCAACTAACGTTTGATCGATATTGCCTTGGTAGATTGGCTGACCATTGTAAACAACGTAGGCACCATTAAGTGACACAAAGGAGTTAATGCCCGTTTGTAAAAAGATATTGAGCACCTCCGATGGTGAACGGCCAGTTGAAATAATTGGAAGCACATTTTGAGCGCGTAAACTGCGAACTGCAACTTGAACGTCTAAATCAATTCTTGATTGGGCGTTCATAAGCGTTGCATCTAAATCGAAAAAAACTAATGCACGGTAGGCCAATTGAATCCTCTCCTTAATCTGGCAAACTATCTTAATTTAACTCCAGTTTAACAAAGTTATTAAGGATAACAAAGCTTGTTTCTGAAAATTGTGTGACCTTTTTGCGAATAAACTCTAAACTTTTAATAACATTAAAAAAAGCCAATTAAATTAAGGCAGATTATTGTATAATGTGAATAGTTTCGAACTAAATTCTAATTAAAAAATAATTATTTATAAAAACGCTGAAGGAGCGATTTTGCATGAAGCTACTAATGATTGAAGACAACAAATCCGTCTCCGAAATGATGAATATGTTTTTTACAAAAGAAAATTGGGATGCTGAATTCGCCTACGATGGTAATGAAGCAATCGACAAGTTTAAGCAATCACCTGATGACTGGGATATTATCACATTGGACCTTAATTTGCCAGGAATTGACGGGATGCAGGTTGCTCAAGAAATTCGCAAGGCCTCCCAAACTGTCCCGATAATTATGTTAACGGCTCGTGACTCCGAGTCCGACCAAGTTCTAGGTCTGGAAATGGGCGCGGATGATTACGTTACGAAGCCGTTTAGCCCAATGACCCTAATTGCTCGAATTAAGGCTTTACATCGGCGGGCTGAGTTAGGTGAACCGACTAAGACGGATGAAAATAAGGAGGCCACGTCAGGGTTTGACGTTCAAACGGATCATTTCCGGTTGAACACAAAAACCCGTGAGGCTTATTTGTTAGATAAGCAGATTGAAGGCTTAACGCCTAAAGAGTTTGATTTGTTATACACGCTAGCCAAAAATCCGAAACAGGTTTTTTCACGGGAACAACTATTGGAACTCGTTTGGGATTATCAGTATTACGGTGATGAGCGGACAGTAGATGCTCATATTAAAAAATTACGGCAAAAAATTGAAAAAGTTGGTCCACAGATCATTCAAACGGTCTGGGGTGTTGGGTATAAATTTGATGATTCGGGCGTGGTCGCCTCATGAAATTAATTTATCAGCAAATGTTGGCCTTTTTTGCGGTTATTATGACGACCCTCCTGATTGTGGGGGCCTTTTTTATCCAGTTTACTACACGAATGGTTTACAGTAGCACTTGGGACCAGTTGGAAGGTTACGCTGATAGTTTGATGCAACAAGCAATGTCGGTCGACCAACGCACAAATTCGTCCCACGGTTTTCAAATCAGTATGTTGAAAAATAGTGAGGCGGTTTTATCGCACCAGAAAGTTCACTTTGCGATTTTTAATCAGAACAACCAAATGATTTATCCAACGCAAAATGATGGTATTGTGCGGCAACTAAGTAAACAGGATTGGAATAAGTTGCAGAAGGGGGAGCGGATTCACCGTACCTCTGACCACGGCACAAATGTTTTAAACAGTCGAGCTGAAATGACGGATGTTTTGGTGCCTTACTTCTATAATGGTAAATTACGGGCGGTTATTTCGGTAGGTTCGTTGGTGTCGGACATTCGGGCCAATATCAGTAAAATCGAGCATAATTTATTTATCGCACTGTTAATTTCAAGTGTGGCCGCCATCATTTTGAGTTATGTGTTAGCCCGGTACCAAGTTTTACGAATTAACCGGGTTCGAGGGGCCGCACACAAGGTTGCCCGGGGCGATTTTGATATTCATCTTGAAGAAAAAAATCGGGATGAGCTTGATGATTTGGCGCAGGACTTTAATAAAATGGCCGTTTCGTTGCGGGGTTCAAACGAGGAAATTAAGCGCCAGGAAGATCGGCGGCGTCAATTTATGGCCGATGCCGCCCACGAAATGCGCACACCGTTGACAACGATCAACGGTTTATTAGAAGGGCTTCAGTACGATGCAATCCCAGAAGATATGCGGGGAAAGAGCATTGAATTAATGCAAAATGAAACCAAGCGCCTAATTCGAATTGTAAACGAAAACTTAGATTACGAAAAAATTCGGACTAACCAAATCACGTTGTCCCGACGTAATTTTGACGCAACGGATGCACTAAATAATATTGTATTGCAATTGACTAAAAAGGCGGAAGAGGCCGGTGATAAGTTGGTTCTTACCCCTGGTCCAGCAGTCACGATTTACGCTGATTATGATCGGTTTGTTCAGGTGATGTTTAACGTGGTTCAAAACGGAATTCAATTTACCCAAAATGGGACGATTACAATTACGGCAAAGCGGGGGTATCACGAATCAATTTTCGCTGTAGCGGATACTGGAATCGGAATGACTAAGGCCCAACTTAAAAATATTTGGGAACGGTATTACAAGGCAGATCCATCGCGTAAGAACACTAAGTACGGTGAATCTGGTTTAGGGCTAGCAATTGTGCATCAACTTGTTCAATTACATGGTGGTCAGATAAAGGTTGAAAGTGAGAAGGATCACGGGACAACCTTTACGTTGACTTTCCCTGATGAACAGACAAGTCAGGATAAAGAAACTAAAAAGATTGAATAGCAACCAAAAAAATAGTAAAAGGCTAGGACAAAAGTCCTGGCCTTTTACTATTTCGGCTCTATACTTTTTCCTGTTGATAGTTTACAAATGGTAAACTATTAACAGGATTTTTGTGCAGAAAAAGAGCTCACAGCTCTCATCCAAAAATCTACCCACCACAAGTATCATTTGAAAGGATATGAGAAAACCGTGAACCCTATAGACAATCATATAAAATTTGCGCTCAGTATTAAAGACCCAAATGTCATTTTTTTCGATTATGGTTACGAATACAAACAAAACAGACGAATTAAAGTCTATCGCGCAACTGTCAAGACCGGCCTTGAACGTTGCCCCCAGTGTGGCTTTGATCAGTTCAATCATAATGGTCACTACCTTTCCCGGGTGACCTACCTAGCCGCCAACGCCAGTGAGCCGGTGTACCTAGAACTGCATAAAGAGCGCCTGCTTTGTAAAAACTGTGGGACTAGTGTGATGGCAACGACCGAGCTAGTTGATAAATATTGCAATATCTCCCGGGCAACTCGCCAAAAGATCTTTATGCATTTACAAGATGATCGGACCCAAAAGAGTATTGCTTGTGACAATAATGTCTCACCCAGTACTGTTTGTCGCTACCTAGATAAATATGATGATCTCTTTCGCCGGAATTACAACTATCTGCCAGAACATTTAGCGATGGATGAAGTACGTGGTGTTGGCGGTGTCCTGCACTTTATTTGTATTAACGGTGCTGGTGATCATGAAATTCAACAGATCCTGCCGGATCGGTTGAAACAAAACATTATAGCTTACTTTAAGCAGTTTCCGCTCAGCGTGCGTCAGCGCGTTAAAACCGTGACTTTAGACCTTAATAGTTACTACCAAGACATTGTTAAAGTCGTATTCCCCAACGCTAAGATCATCGTCGATCGGTTTCACATTATCGCCATGATGACCAGAGCGTTCAACCAAAGTCGCGTGCAGCTTATGAAACAATATTCTAAACGGACCAAAGAATATCGGATCCTAAAATTCGCTTGGAAACTGTACTTAAAACATTGTGATGACCTGGAGGTTAAACAATTATTTTATGATCGCCATCTGCGCCAACAAGTAACCCAGCAAGAACGCGTTCAGTTGGGTCTTGAGCTTGATGAAACGTTAGCGAACACCTACACCATCATGCAAGGCATCATGACTTGTCTAAAAAATTACGATAAAGATGGGCTCGTGATCTATTTATATCACAATGAGCAACTCAGTCCCAAAATGAAGGCCACACTAATCACTTTCAAGAAAAACCTAGAGATCATCCTCAATGCCAGTGAATCAAAGTATTCGAACGGTCCCATTGAAGGCATCAATCGCATGATCAAACAGATCCAGCGAACGGCCTTTGGTTTTCGCAACTATCACCATTTAGTTTCACGGATCAAACTACAACAAATGCGCACCAAACCAAATAAAAAAACAGCATTAGAAGTTGCCTAACTTCTAACACTGTAAAATTGGCTATCAACAGGATTTGACAGAGAGCCACTATTTCTGATCATTGCTCTAGAACGTGAACCAAAACTGACTTTTGGCCCACTTCTTATTTTTGTACGAAAGGTGGGGTGTCCAGGCTAGCTTGGGGGTTAGCCTGAATTAATTCTTGGTTAGCCGTTAAGATAATGATTGAAGTATCAATATCGTGGATGATACTGTCGAATTCGGTCATAATTTGCCGGACCACCGTTACTGGCAATTGATCTAATAAAGTATCAATGATGATTACTTTTTTACCAGCAAGAAGTTGGCGGTAAAATTGAACGTAAAAATGTTGTAGTGGCGTTAAATCCTTGCCTAATGTTTCAAAAAAATCGCGATTGCTAATGAGATTAGTTTCAAAACGTTCCCAAAGCTTGGTGTGTTTAACTTGAGCATTATCAAAACTAATTAAAATATTTTCTTTCGCGGATAGATAAGGCAGAATTGAATTTTTTTCTTGAGTAATTAGGCCAATTCTTTTTAGTAGATGATTTTTAGCGAATAGACGGACGTAGCAACGGTAAACTTTTTTAGCCGCTGTTGGTGAAGGCGTATAAATTAAAAATAATTTATTTTCCGGAAAAGTTTGTTGCCATTCCTCAATAAAATTATTTTTTTGCTTTGTTGGTCGGAAATCAAACAAGTAAACACCTCTATTCAAAAATAGTACGACTAATGTGCCAATTGTAGAGTAAGGCCGGTAAGTAACTTGCGGTAAAAACGATTGAACCACCGCGCCATAGGATACTAGCAAAGTATTGACTATAGTCAGTTAAGAAATCTGATGACAGATCTGCTCCCCCAAACAATAATAAGTGACCATTAAAGGGGGTTACTTGATTCGAAAAAATTCGATTCAGGTTGTCCCAACCGGCGGCCGTGGGAGAATCTTTTAAATTGGTTAATGCAGTTGATAGTGAATCGATGAATAGCCGCTGGTTTAGTCGCTCTAAAAGTGCCATAAATGGCGTTTGGAGGCAAAGTAGCAATGTTACCACGACAAAGTAGATGAGTAGAAATAAAGCAACATTTTCAAGGGCAAATTGCCAACTGATGGTTGTGAAGTTCTTGCCAGCCAACCGATAGGCAATCAATTCAGAGCGTCGATGAATCAGGCTAACTGTACTAGCAACCAGAATGATTAAGGCCAGGGCCCAGAGTAAAATAACAAAAATAGTTTGTTCATTTTTCATTAACGTTTCATGAACTAAAATAATCTGCCGTAACGCCGGAAACTTAGAAATATTGGCGGCGTGCTGATCAATCATTCCGAGGCGAACCTGAAAAAGATTTAGAGCACTACGCTGAAAGTCCTTGATTATTAAACAACTTAAACCTAATACTAAAAAAAGTGCCGTGACAATCCCTAAAGTACCAGCATATTTGCGGTGGTACAGTAAACTAGCAAATACTCGTTGTACAATTCTCATCTTTTCACCTCATCACAAAAGTAAGTATAAAGGTATAGTTTGAAAAAAGTATGAATATCTGTTACAAATACTAGAAATTTAAAGGAAAAAATTAAGTTTTATTAGAAATTTGTGCTAAAAAAAGAGTTAAAGCAAATTTTATTTTGCCTTAACCCTTTTTTACGCGCCGATCCAGCTAGTTTCCTGAACCAGAGAAGAAATCCTGGTAAGAGGAGCCACTTGTGGAATCAGATTGACTATCGTTATCGGCGGACACATCATGGTGATCAAGTTCAGGGGCGTCCGTCTTATAGAGATCAGAGGTACTTTGATCATTATTTTTGGAAAAGAGACTTGTTGATTTATTCCCCAGTTGATCACGGATCTTTTTAGCTTTTGCGAAATCGTTGTGGTAATTATAATCTTCCGGATTAACCGGTGTGAATCCTGCTGGTGTGTAGAAGCGTAGCAAGTTTTTATTGTTGACGGTATCAGAAAGTTGAAGTTCTTTTTGAACCTTAGTCTGATCCTTGGCGATTTGCTGTTTTAAGGCGGTGCTTGGGTGGGTGACTAGGGAACCATCACTATTCTTATAAATACTATCATCAACAACTGTATAATCTGGTGTCACAAAGTTAGAATTACGGAAAGGAACGACTTGATCATGTTTGGCCGAGAAAAGATCGGTTCCAAATTGAACGTAGCCACGGTTATTAATGCCTAATAAATGTTCTAAGGTTGGTAACACGTCAATTTCACCACCATATTGCGGTTGAATTCCGCCATTGTGTTGGCCAGGAATGTGAATCATGAATGGCACACGTTGTAGCTGAGCGTTATCGTAATCGTTCCAAGTATCGGCCGATTTGCCCAGCAGTGGTGCAAGGCTAAGGTTATCCGAATTAGAAATTCCGTAGTGATCGCCGTATAAAATAATAATCGATTTATCATATAATCCGGAGGCCTTAAGGTAGTTAAAGAATTCGTGAACGGATTGGTCCAAATAGTGGGCGGTAGCAAAATAATTATCAACTGCCTTATCACCCGTGTTTGGAATTGGAAAATTGCCGTCTTCCTTGTCTAATGGGAAAGGAAAATGATTAGTTACGGTAAGAAATTTAGCGTAAAACGGTTGTTGCAATTGCTCAAGGTACTTGATTGAGCCTTGAAAAAGTAGTTTATCCTTGAGGCCGTACTGTTCTGAACGATCACCAGTTGTATCAAAGTAGCTGGCATCGTAGAAATTATCGTAGCCAAAGTTCTTATAAACGTTGTTTCGATTCCAAAAAGAACCAACGTTACCGTGGAAAACGGCGGAAGTGTAGCCGGCCTGTTGCTTTAAAATTGCTGGTGCCGCCTGGAAGGTGTTATCTGAGCCTAAAGCCGTGAAAACGGAGCCTTGCGGAAGTCCGTAGACACCAGTTTCAAGCATATTCTCCGCGTCACTAGTTTTTCCTTGACCGACTTGATGGAAAAAGTTACTAAACGAGTAGGTTTGATTATCGTGATACAGGCTGTTTAAAAATGGTGTGACGGTTTCACCATTAACCTTGTCATCAATTAAAAATTGTTGAAAACTTTCTAAATGAATAACGATAACGTTTTTACCTTTAGCGATACCGTACATTTTTGGGTTAGGTGCGGCGTAATGCTGATTGATAAAGTTTAGAACGCTATCCAGGTCCGCGCTATCTGCAGAAGCACGAACTTGATTGTTTTGTGCCGTTTTAACGGCGTCATAAACGGTAAACGCATCTAAGCCTAAGTATTTGACAATGTAATTTCGATCAAAAGTACGAGAGAGTAACTGCGGGCGATCGGCCTCACCTAACGTTAAGTTGATCGAGAATAACAAAACCGCCACTGATGTGATCGCTAACGGCAGTCGCCGGGAAACTGGTCGCTTATCTGGTTTAATAAGCCGGGCTAGCAATAAAACTGCGAGAATGATAATGTCGATCCAATAAATAAAGTCATGGGGACTGGCCAGGGCCAACGAACTACCACTTAAACCCTCGGAAACTTTTGAATAGCCAAGCATGGTATTGATGGTCATAAAATCTGTGAACTGGCGGTAATAAATAATGTTGAAGTAAAGTAGCGCCGTATTGGCAGTATCAATCAGTAGTAGCGTGACGTAACTAAGCCACGGACGCTTAATATAGAGGGCTAAACCAAATAGCAGCAATGTTGTTGCTATTGGATTTAGCCATAAAATAAGGTGTTGAAAAATGCCACTAATTCCAAGAGAAAAATCTAAATAGTAAGCAATAATTGTTTTTAACCAAAAAAGTCCAACGACTAAGACAAAAAAGCCACTACGTCGTTTCCAAAATTGAGATTTTAAGATTGATTTCAAGCTGAAAGCAGCTCCTCCGCTAAGATTCTTTCGCTATTCTACCTGTTATAGAAAACAAAAGTCAAACTTGTGTAAGTATCCCACAAATTAGTAAAGTTTTTACAAAGCTCATGCAAATTACTTATCTAAAAAAGAAGTTCTGGTAGACTAAATGAGAAAGTTACTATTGGGCAGGTGATAGGATGATTTTTTTGGGGCCGTTATACCAGCTAGTGGTTGAACAATACGCAGCACACATCAATCACTTTCCGTTAATTCGTTTAATTTTTTACAGCGTTGATAAAACAATGTTATATTTTCTATTCTTTTTAGTCATCCGTTGGTTATTTATAATCCGCCGCCATTTGCAACTTCGGCGGTGGTCTTTTTGGCGGCATGAATTGCTTCTTTACCTGTTTGTTTTCTATTTAATGTTATTATACGCATTAACTGTCTTTCGTGGCATTTATTTTCCTAAACAGTTAGTCACTCACTTGGCTTTACCCCGTGGGGAGATCAACTTACGCCCCTTTGTGGAAACAATGAAACTCACCCAAGGACAATCAATAGTTGACTTCATCTACAATTTATACGGCAACATTCTATGGTTTGTTCCTTTTGGATTTGGACTTGGGGTTATAACCCGAAGAAAAAATTGGTTACTGAGTTTAATACCAGTCATTTTATTCAGCGCCATCGTTTCACTTTCAATTGAAACTTGTCAGTATTTTCTATCTACGGGAATTGCTGATATTGATGATCTGATCTTTAATACCATTGGTGGCTTACTAGGATTTTGTGGTTATGGTGTTTGGCGCTTAGTGAAGCGTATTTGGCGTAAGCATAAATAAGGTGTGCCGCTTTTAAAACGTTAATTTGGTAAGCAATAAATAGGTGTAGACCAAATATTTTTGCGGCGTTTGCTACGTTTTGTGCATAAAATCACACTTTCAATGAAAACGTGTGTGACTAGTCTATTTTTGAAATTAAGTACCGAGGCAGCCTTTCAAAGGCAATCTATACCATTTTTCAGACCGATTTAATTAGGAAAAAAGAGTTGCAAGTCGACTTTGTAAACGTTAAAATAACATTTCGTAAATAAAGAGAGAATAGAGGAAAAGTAGTGAATATTTTAATTGCATTAATTCCTGCAGTTGCCTGGGGGAGTATTGGGCTTGTTAGCGGCAAGCTTGGTGGTAATGCCTACCAGCAAACGTTAGGAATGACGATCGGCGCGCTTATCTTTTCTTTGGGTGCGTATTTAGTTTATCAACCCGTTTTAGATGTGAAAGTTTTCGTCGTCGGAATTGCTTCCGGGCTATTATGGAGTGTCGGTCAAGGTCAGCAATTTCAATCGATGCAGGTAATGGGTGTGTCACGCACAGTACCAATGTCAACCGGGATGCAACTGGTTGGGAATACACTTGCTGGTGCTTTGTTATTTCATGAATGGTAGACCACTCGTGAAGTAACGCTGGGTTCAATTGCACTAGTTATTTTGATTATTGGTGCAACCTTAACTTCTCGTAAGGATCCTAGCAGTACAACGAACGATACGCGAGATTCCGAAGTTGGTAGAGGGATGCGAATCCTGTTAGTCTCAACAATTGGCTATATGGGTTATACAGTTATTGTTGATTGGGGCCAGGTTAATGCCATCGCGGTTATTTTACCGCAGGCAATCGGAATGCTACTTGGTGCCTGCATCATGTCATACGGCAAAAAGGCACTGGGTAAGGCAACGGCCAAAAATATTTTAACCGGGCTACTTTGGGGCGCCGGAAATATTTTCATGTTCCTTTCGATTCCTAAAGTGGGCTTAGCTGTTAGTTACTCGCTATCTCAGTGTGGGATCATCATTTCAACCTTAGGCAGTATCTTCTTACTTGGCGAAAAGAAGACCAAGAAGGAAATGGTTTACGTTACGCTAGGTTGTTTATTCGTCATTGCGGGTGGCGTCTTACTAGGGTATATGAAAGCATAATTAATTTTAAAAATACGGAATAGGTAATTAGTTGATGAATCTAATTCTTATTCCGTATTTTTGTTTGAGCAATTTTTATAATTAAATAATTTTCGGATGAAGATTGTTTTGACTTATTCATTCTAAATGGCGGACTTGATCTTGCAATTTTGGCCTAAAGCGGCTAAAGTTATTGATGGTAGTTTACTATATTAAGGGGGCTATTTTTGATGGCACATATTTCTTTTGATGATTCTGCTTTAAAGACGTTTGTTCATGATAATGAACTTGGTCAGATTCAACCAATGATTACAGCGGCACATAACGAGGTAGTTAATGGCACCGGTGTTGAGTCACAGATGCTTGATTGGTTGCATTTACCACATGATTACGATAAGGATGAGTTTGCTCGGATTAAGGCTGCGGCTAAAAAAATTCAGAGTAATTCTGAAGTTTTCGTTGCAATTGGTATCGGTGGTTCATACTTAGGTGCTCGCGCTTCAATCGACTTTTTGAGCAGCACTTTTTACAACATGGCACCAGATCGTAAGGTACCACAAGTTTTCTTTGCTGGGAACTCAATTAGTTCAACTTATCTACAAGATCTTCTTGATTTAATCGGTGATCGTGACTTCTCGATTAACGTTATTTCTAAATCAGGTACAACAACTGAACCTTCAATTGCATTCCGAATCTTCAAAGAAAAGTTGGTTGCTAAGTATGGTGCAGAGGGCGCTAAAGAACGTATTTACGCCACAACTGACAAGGCTAACGGCGCTTTGAAGAATGAGGCTGATGCTGAAGGCTACGAAAGCTTCGTTATTCCTGACGGTACCGGTGGTCGTTATACAGTCCTAACTGCTGTTGGTTTATTACCAATTGCTGTTGCTGGTGGCGACATTGACGGTATGATGGAAGGTGCTGCGGCTGCTGAAGATGCTTACGCAGATCCTGATGTGACCAAGAATGACGCTTATAAGTATGCTGCTTTACGTAATATTTTGTACCGTAAAGGTTATACAACTGAATTACTTGAGAATTACGAACCAACTTTGCAGTACTTCTCCGAATGGTGGAAACAATTAATGGGTGAATCTGAAGGTAAGGATCAAAAAGGTATTTACCCATCTTCAGCTAACTTTACAACTGATTTACATTCATTAGGTCAGTACATCCAAGAAGGCCGTCGTAATTTGATGGAAACAGTTGTCAAGATTGACAAACCAACTCATGACTTAAAAGTACCTGAAGAAGAAGGTAACTTAGATGGTCTTGAATATTTACAGGGCAAATCAATCGACTTCGTTAACACTAAGGCTTATCAGGGTGTTGTTTTAGCACATACTGATGGCGGCGTTCCGGTTATGAGTGTTCATATTCCAGATCAAACTGCTTATACTTTGGGCTATTTAATCTACTTCTTTGAACGTGCCGTTGCTGTATCTGGTTACTTGAATGGGATTAATCCATTTAACCAACCAGGTGTTGAAGCTTACAAGAAGAACATGTTTGCGCTTTTAGGCAAACCTGGTTTTGAAAAACTAAGTAAAGAATTAAACGAGCGCCTATAAAAATAATTTTTTAGACGTTTTCTAATCAAATAAAAAGCCCCTAAGGCTATGAAATGTAAACCGTGATTACGGCCTACGTTTCATGATCCTAGGGGTTTTTTATTTTTTATTTAGCAAGACTCATTTTTGTATTTTGTGTATTTGATGTTGCCATAGTACTTTGGTTGGCAGTTTGAACAACGACACTTGGTGTTGTCCAGCCATAATGGCTAGCCTCTTTTTGAACGGCTGCTAAATAACTATCGGCCGCTTTTTGTTTAGCAAAGGTGGGTGCCGAATTAATTGAATCGCCAACGGTTATCACCACTTTGGTTGGTGTTTTACTGTTGTCAGTAACTGCTAATTTGTCAACACCACTATGTAAATTGTTTAGTGATTGTTGCAAGTTGGTTTTAAATGCCGTCAAATTAGCTTTGGTTGTGGCCTGGGTCTTGTTGGTCACAGTATACTGAAGTGACTTACTTTTGGCGTCATGTTTTGCCTTAGCCGTTACCTTGTAATTGGCTTCTTTGGTTTGAGCAGTAAGGGCTAATTGTTTTGAAAAATGGCCCTTTGAATTGGCAGTTACTTGATAGCTCTGATCTTTTGTCTTATTTTTAATTGTTACGGTTGCTTTATCATTAGTTTTGCCGCTAATTGTGAATTTACCTTGGTCGTCGGATGCAACTTTGGCATCCTTCGTAACGAGTTTTGTGCTATTTGGTACGTTTAGTTTCAGTGTTGTAGTATCTTTTGCGTTAACGCCTGAGCCTAATAGCAGTAAACTACTGCATCCCAATAGACTAAGTGTGATAAAGTGTTTTTTCATATTCAATTCCTCCAATGTACCACAAATATATAAATACTGAATCATCGTTATTCTTTAAAAGATTAATTTTTGCTAGCTCACCTTCTAATATATTAAGAAAAATTATTGGAATAGGCCGTTCACTTCTTCTAAGGTTGCTAACTTAGCTTTCGAATAGGCGGCTAGGAGTGCCTTAAAGGATATTTGAGCGTTAACTTGATGAAGTCCGCCGGCAGATCAAATCTTGACCCAGGTGACGGCAAAGGCCGCTAATAGACGTAATGCCGTGGCCAACGATGTGTCTAATTACGAGCTCGTCAGGTTAGGCATAGCAAGTGTAAAAGTTCACCAAGTTAGTCTGTTTAATCCAAATGAATTACGGGTTTGTTTATGAAAGCTTTAAGACACTCCCGAGATATTTCAATAATATTTTGTTTACAAGAATAATATAGCTTTAACTTTTAATTAAAACAATAAGTGATAGTCATTTTAGTACTTAAAATTCTGTAGGTGTGTTTTTAAACTTACTCTTTGGATTGGGCCAGGGGGTCTATGTTAGAGAGCGGGATAAAAGTCGGTTTTAATTTACTGCATCACGTAAGCTAATTCAATAACTGAGGCACATGAACCTAGATTTTTAGCGCACGTTCTGGAGTAACGATTGGAAATAATAGTAGACCAAGTCTTTTGTCCTAACTCCTTATATTAGTCACGGGATCTTTATAAAAATAATTTTAAGAGTTTCTCTAAATAGATCACGAGTTTTGATAATATTTTGGTTTACTAGCGTGAGCGGATCAATTATTGTAAAAGTTGCTAATGATTAGTCTAGGACAATGTTTTAATTTTCATGAGTTAACGGTAATGGCAGCCTTTTCATAATTATGAACAACAAAGTTACTTAATAAAATTAGGCATAAACGGTCCAACTATTTGTTTAAGTGTGCTAGAATAATGGTGCAAGAGCAAAAATTGTAATATATTTCTAGGAGGAATATTATTTATGTCATTAGTACATGGTACAGAGATTTTTCAAGCTGCCCGCGCAGGTCATTATGCCGTCGGTGCATTCAATACTAACAATTTGGAATGGACTCGTGCGATCCTTGCAGGTGCACAAGAAAAGAATGTTCCTGTCTTAATCCAAACTTCTATGGGTGCTGCAAAGTACATGGGTGGCTATGAACTTTGCCAACAACTTGTTGAAGCAACAATCAAGTCAATGGATATTACAGTTCCAGTTATTATGCATTTAGACCATGGTAACTACGAAGCTGCCAAGGCTGCAATTGCTGCTGGTTACAACTCAGTTATGTTTGATGGCCATGACTTACCATTTGACGAAAACTTAGCTAAGACTAAAGAAATCGTTGCTTTGGCTCATCCAAAGGGCATTTCCGTTGAAGCCGAAGTTGGCTCAATTGGTGGCGAAGAAGACGGCGTTATCGGTGAAGGTGAATTAGCTAGTGTTGCTGAAGCTAAACAACTTGCCGCAACTGGTATCGACTTCTTAGCTGCTGGTATTGGTAATATTCATGGTGTTTACCCAGCTAACTGGAAAGGTTTGAACTTCAAACGTCTTCAGGAAATTGCTGACGCTGTTTCACTTCCATTAGTATTACATGGTGGTTCAGGCATCCCTCAAGACCAAGTTGAAAAAGCTATCTCAATGGGTATTGCTAAGTTGAACATCAACACTGAATGCCAGATTTCATTTGCTAAAGCAACTCGCAAATATATTGAAGAAGGCCATGATCAAAACGATGTTAAAGGTTTTGACCCTCGTAAATTATTGGCACCTGGTACAAAAGCTATCCAAGATACCGTTGAAGAAATCATCGGCTGGATGGGCACAAAGCCAGTTAAATTGGTTCCAGAAGAACTTTAATTCAAATTTTAAAATTAGTAAGCATATTCGTTTTGGCGGATATGCTTTTTTTAGTTGAATGAAATATTCAGGTTGTTTTCATTGGTAAACGGGAAATAGGAAAGCGCTTAAATTGTCTTTGCTTTTTATTGATTAAATATTTATAATGTGAGTGTCGACAGGTTTTTGCTAGACAAGCCATTATGGCGAAAGGGGCAATTATAATGAGTAAAGATGACAATAACGTTGATCCTATAGATGAGAACCAAAAGGGTGCTGTTGAAGATTTATCCGCTAAGGGTAAAATTAACACAACAGTTGAAGGCGTGGATATGGCCGATGATAACTGGGTAGAAAAGGCCGCTGAAAAGGTTCATGCGGTTGATGGCGATACTTACGTTAAATTAGATCGTGGATTGTTAACGGTCAAACAATTGAACTATTTTTTGAATTCAATGCCAATTGAGTTAACCTATGCTGATAGTAATAACCAGTTTATTTACTATAACAACTTACTTCCAACGGAGAAGATGCTTGCACCACGGCGGCCTGCTCAAGTGGGTGATCCATTATCCTTAGTTCATCCTAAGCGTGCAGTAAGCCACGTTGCTGAAGTTATTAATGCTTTGCGAACGGGCAAGGCGGATGAAATTAAGATGCCAGTTCCTGGTAATGGTCCCGACCGTTTTGTGATGCACTACTATCGAGCAATGCACGATGAAGAGGATAATTACGTTGGGATTAACGAATATGTAGCAGATTTGATGCCAACAATTAAGTGGTTTTTAGAAAAAACTGGTCAAAAGCTAGTTGCGGATCCTGATGCCGTATCCGGAGCCTCTTTAAAGGATACTGTTGATGGCACTGCCAGCGCATCAGTTGATGATAATAAAAAAGAAGAAGAGAAGCCAGTAGATGGTGGGTCTAGTGCTTCAATGAAAGATTAATTAAAGTACCGAGGAGAACTCGTAAGAAGGTTTGTACACCTATTTTGCGAGTTTTTGAGTTGTTAGTAAAAAGAGAGCGCCAAACTAATATTTTTAAATATTAGTTTGGCGCTCTCTTTTGTAAACCTCTGATTGGGTAACTAGGGATCGAACCTAGAAATTACGGATTCAGAGTCCGTTGCGTTACCATTTCGCTATTACCCAATAAATTGTATTAGATTAACTCAACGAATAATATTTTACCGGGTTTTAGGGTATCTGTCAATTAGTTATTTGAAAAATCAGCAAGGAATTTTATTGACCGTTCTTTTAACAGTTTTTAGACGTAAGGTTATGAGTCAATAAAACTGTAACCAGATCGAGTGGGACAAAGGTCGGTTTTGGGCCTGCTGGGTAACGTAAGCCGATCTAATAACCGGCCTATCGTTATTGGATTAGCTGCAGTTAGGCATGTGAACCTGGACTATTGGTGCAGGTCATAGAATAATACTCGAAAATGGTCAGAGGTTAGGACTTTTGTCCCGGCCTCTGACCATTTTCGTGTAATCGTGTTAAAAAAGTTTCCTGCAGTTGCTATGCTTTAACTTGACGTTCTTTGCTTTGCTAGTTCTTGCGGTGACCAAGACGAATTGAATTGTGGGCAGTTATGAATTTTAGAACTGTGCTCCTTGATCTTTGCCACAAGAATGGACAACATCGAAGTATCAAGAGTTATTTGCGATTTTTGTAAATAACAAACTATAATTACGCAATAGTAGTTGACTGGATAACATATGGACATCAGGGTGATTAACGTCTTTGGTTTATCCTAGTCCGATTGGTAGTGTGAGTAATCCGTAATTGCAGAGTAGAATCTAAACATTTTTTAAAATCCGCTCTAGGTTTAATTAAAAAGTAATTGTGGTTTTAAGAAATCTGCCCTACAATGTAATTTATGTGAATTTGATTGCTATCAAGGATGATAATCAATCAGGAACTTTAGAGGGGGTTCATTATGGTGATAGTGACAGCGGGAATGATAGGTGTTGGTAAAACAACGTTAACGGGATTAATTTCAGAGCACCTTGGCACGAAAGCTTTCTTTGAGCCAGTAGGGGATAATCCAGTTTTACCACTATATTATTCTGATCCAAAGAAGTACGGCTTTTTGTTGCAGATCTTCTTTTTGAATAAACGTTTTGCAATGATAAAAAAAGCACTTACCGATGACAATAACGTGTTGGATCGCTCAATTTATGAGGATGCATTATTTACGCGTGAAAATAATAAAGAGGGCAATATCACCGATCAAGAGTTTTCAATTTATTTAACTTTATTGGAAAATATGATGCAAGAGTTAAAGGATATTCCTAAGAAGGCACCTGATCTTTTAGTTTATGCATACGCTGACTTTGATACCATTCTTTACCGAATTAAAAAACGTGGCCGTGATTATGAACAAGTTGATAATGATCAGAACTTATATGATTATTATTATAAAATGTGGGCGGCTTATAAAGATTGGTTTGATGAGTACCAGGAAGGCCCTAAAATGAAGATTAATTTACAAAAGTATGATTTGTCCGAACCTAAGCACGTTGCTGAGGTGTTAGCCAAGATTGACGATGAACTAGCAACCGTGCGAAAGCAAAAAATTATTGAAACTAACTAGAACTAGGATTAAATTTATTTTGGTTGCGTTTGCTTTTTAGCATGGTTCATGGTATATTCTAATCAAGTACTTCTTTGTTCGGAATATTTTGGTTTCAAGTTTCATCAGTAAACTTCTTCCAAATATACACCTTTCAAGATTTACCGAATAATTTGTGCCAATTGCACGTAGGAGGATTTTTATTTATGGAACACGGAACAGTTAAATGGTTTAATGCAGACAAAGGTTATGGCTTCATTACTCGCGACAACGGTAGCGATGTATTCGTACATTTCTCAGCTATCCAAGGCGACGGCTACAAGACTTTAGACGAAGGCCAAAGCGTAACATTTGATGTTGAAGACAGCGATCGTGGCCCACAAGCTACTAACGTTGTTAAAGACTAATTATTAGTTTTTAAGGCACTCACTTTACGGTGAGTGTTTTTTTGTGGTCTAATTTGTGAGCTAGCCTGTTGCGGCAGTAGATATAAAGTCTAAATTAATGAATGTTGATGAAATGTAATCAGGAAAGTCGCTAAACGCTGTTTTAATAGCGTCTGGTGACTTTCTTGAGTATCCAATAATATTTGGGCACACTTAAATAGTGTATTGTTGAAATACAGTTTAATAATTTTAATAATTTAAATAATATAAATATGTGTGGAGGTAAAGTGAATCACATTTTAATATTTAACTAAATATTAAAATGTGATAGAGTTATAGCAAGATCATTTCAATAAAGATAGGTGATTATTAAAATGAGTTATATTACTCTGCATCAATTTAAATATAATGGTTCTGGCCCATCTTTAACTAAGACAGAAGCTAAAGCGGAATATTTTAAACGCATGGAAAGCGATAGTGTTTGGAAAACCAACCTTTATCCTTTACTGACAGATAGTAACGGTGGACAGTCTGATGATTTTCCTATCTTTTTTGAAAATACGACAAAAATGTATTCTAAAATTCAGAAAATAACTAATAATTCGAGGCAAATTAGGCGACTGGTTAATACGTTACCGGGTATAGCCGGCAGAACATATACAAATGAAGTTTTAGCAAATGAAATTTTTTTTACCAATGAAATCGAAGGGGTAAAAACAAATAGAGAAGATATTAAGACAATGGTTGATGAGCAAAAAAACGATAAAACGCCTACCAAGAAAAGACTGCAGTCAACAGTTCGCATGTATAGAGATATCTTTAACCAAAAAATTATTAAAATTTATTCACTAGAAGATATCAGAAGGATTTATGATTCTTTACTGCAAGGTGAGATTCCTGATAAAAAACTACCAGATGGAAAATATTTTAGAAATAAAGAGGTATGGATTGGATCAGCAATGAAAAGCTTTCATCGTCCTCCAAAAAATGAAAGCGAGATATCCGATAAATTAAAACAATTAATTTATTTTATGAATGATGCGGATGTCCCTGAAATTCCTAAAGCTATTGTAACGCATTTTATGTTTGAGAATACGCACCCATTTTATGACGGTAATGGAAGAACTGGGAGGTATCTATTATCAGAATATCTTTCTTCAAAAATCGATCCCTATACAGGATTAATTATTTCTACTTCTATTCATAATGAACAATCAAAGTATTACAAAATTTTCAAAGAAGCGGAACGTAGGGATAATTTTGGAGACCTTACCGTATTTATTGAACAGATTTTAAGCATAATAATTGAAGGGCAGTTAGATGTGCGAACAAATTTAGTGGATAAATTAGAGGCTTTTAATAAATCTGCCAAAATCCTAAATAAAGTGTTCGCTCATACTGAGGAATATGAAGAGGCAAATTTAAAAAAGTGGAGAATATTCAGTGTGTTTTTTATTTTATTACAGTCCTATCTTTTCAATATGGACGATAATGGTATTACTGATACACAACTTATAAACTTTTGGTATAATACCAATACAAGGGTATTTAAAAAAAATAAAATGCCAGAGATAATCGGATGGTTAGAAGAAAATAATTGGATATACCGTGCTAAGTCCAATCCCATTATTCATAAATTTACGGATAGCACAAAGGTCACATTAAATTTAGCTGAAAAAGATTAATTAAAATATTGTTTTGCACACTAAAACGCTGCTTCCATTGGGAAGTGGCGCTTTTTTTACTATAAATTATCACCTGTTTCCCTTAAAATGCAAAAATAATAGTGATAAGTTACTAGTGGTTTCACGAGTAGTTTACATTATAGTAACGACTATCAAGTGGCTCATAAAATCGAAGGACGATAAATAATGACAACAAGATTTATTATTACTTGTACACTTAGGAAGAAACTGTCATTTTGCATTGCTATCTCAAAAAAATGCACAATCGGTGATTTTATTCAAAATAATGCACACTAAGTAATTTTGCGGGTTCTCTAAGCATACAAAAAATCCTCTAACTACCTGGATAAAGGCAATCAGAGGATTAATGGAATCTATCGGAAGCTTTAAATATCACCCGCACGGGGATCGAACCCGTAACCCCGCCTTGAGAGGGCGATGTCTTAACCAATTTGACCAGCGGGCAATGCTGGAAACAGGAACAATAATCATTTTACATAAAAACTAACTATCCGTCAAGTAACAGCTAAAAATAAACGTGGTCTTTATAAAAATAGTGTCAGGGTATTGTTTAGAATATGCAATAAAATGGGGACCTTAAGATTTTTGGTGCGATTATAAACGAGAGCAAGGATTAGGCCTAAAAGTACTTTGGAAAGCCAATAAATGAGGTCCACGTGGCCAAATAGATCAACGTGAACACTACCAAAGACTAATGAGCTAAGCAGGATACTGATCAAACGAGAATCTTTAAAGAACCAATTGATAAAGAGGCCACGAAAGATAATTTCTTCCAGGATCGGGCCAAAGATGGCGGTAAACAAAAACATGAAAAGGCCAAATGATTTGGCAAGTGTGGCTAGACTATCAACATTTTCGTTTCCACTAGTTTGCATAAACGGAACGGTTATGGCGTTAACCGCAAACATTGCAATAAAACCCACGATGAGTGGCAACCAGGTTCTGGAATTCAATTTTTGATCAAACTCGGCACCATTTTTAAACACGGTTTGGCGGTAAAGGTGCCAGTATAGGTAGGTCATTAGGCCAACGATAACTAAAAAGCTGACGCCTAAAATTATAATTAGATTTTGCTGATTGGTCTTAACAACTGCAGTGGCAATACTGAGGCCAGTGAGGGGGAGTTGTTCAACAAAAAAAAGAAGGAAAAATAAAAAAATATGTTTGACTGTTCGCATAGATTACACCAACTTAGATTAAGAATATTTTTATCATAGCATGAAAGCTAACAGAAAAGCACTAATACGTATTAGTGGTGCCATGTCTATTTAACGCAAATAACTTGCTTTTATGGCCAAAATTATCCATAATGACAAGTCGTCACATCTAAAATAAGTTTGATCATATAGAAAGGAGTTTGTGTGTGCCAACGAGTACTTTTTTTAACCTTACAGAAGCAAAAAAACAGCGATTATTGACGGCAGCACACGCTGAGTTTTCGCGTGTACCGCTGCATGAGGCTTCAATTAATCGAATTATTCAACAGGCCAAAATTTCGCGGGGAAGCTTTTATCAATATTTTAGCGATAAGATGGATTTGTTCGGCTATGATTTTATTCAAGTACATAAACGACAACAGGATGATTTTTACCAGACTTTAATTGCGGTTAAAGGCGATTTTTTTCTGGCCATTCGTACATTTATTGATAAAAATTTGATTGATTTTACTTCGGGGTCAGAAAATGCTTATTTTCGAAATGTTTTTCTTTCGCTGAGCTTTACGGAAAGTCAGCGTCTAAGAAAAGTAATCCGGAATAAACATCCTCATAGGCAGATTAACGAACTTATTGATCGAACCAAGATAAAAGTAACGGATGATGAATCCTTACAGCAATTAGTACATTTAATTACGTCGGCCTGTTTTCAAACTATTGGTCGCTATTGTCAAAAGAACGCGCAGACAGAGCAATTTGACTTAAAGACCTTACGGCAAGATTTGTTACGTGTTCTTGACTGGCTTGAAAACGGTGTTGTACGTAAAACGGAAGGAGCTTAACCCATGTTAAAAATTGCGCGCGGGCGTATGTCGATCTGGGCAGTCACTGGAGCCGTTCTTTTTATGATTGTTCAGGTGGTCAGTAACTTAAACTTACCAAGTCTCACGGCCAATATTGTTAATAACGGGGTCGCTAAGGGCGACATTAACTATATTTGGAAGATTGGGTTTGAAATGATTGGCTTTGCTTTACTGAGTATTTTGGCCGCATTAGGGAATGTCTTTCTAGCATCCCGAACGTCACAAATGCTTGGAAAAAAGTTAAGAACTGATATTTACCATAAAGTAATTAACTTTTCTAATGATGAGTTTGATCAGGTTGAGACCTCTTCATTAATCACACGAACAACTAATGATGTTGTTCAGATTCAAAATGTTGCAATGATGGCGCTGCGAATGATGATTATGGCTCCGATTATGTTAGTTGGTGCGAGCTTCCTAGCTTATTCTAAAGATCATACATTAACTTTGATTTTTGTTGTTATTTTGCCGTTAATGGCAATCTTTATTGGGATTGTGATGCGTTTTGCCGTTCCTTTATTTCGTGCAATGCAGACCAAGACTGATAATATTAACTTGATTTTTCGAGAAGGTTTGACCGGAGTTCGGGTTATTCGAGCTTTTCGGCAAGATCATTTTGAGCAGAAACGCTTTGAAGGCGCTAATCAGGACTATACGCATAATGCAGTCAAAGTCTATAGTCTCATGGCGTTGATGGCGCCGATTATGACCTTAATGATGAGTGCAACAAACGTTGGGATTACATGGTTTGGTGCGGACCTTATTGCCAATCAGTCGATGCCAGTGGGAAATATGATTGCGTTTATGACTTACGCAATGCAAATCTTGATGAGCTTTATGATGTTATCAATGGTTTTCGTTCTTATTCCCCGGGCGCAGGCTTCAGCAAAACGAATTCAACAGGTTTTGGATTTGGATACAACAATTACCGATCCGAAAAAACCACTTCAGCTAACTACTGAACCAGGCCGTAACAGTCTGGCCTTTGACCAAGTTGATTATCGTTATCATGGTGCTGAAAAATTGGCCTTGAGTGGTATTGATTTTAAGGCCAAAAGTGGTCAAACAGTCGCAATTATCGGTGGAACTGGCTCCGGTAAGACAACGTTAGTTAATTTATTTCCCCGCTTTTATGACGTTGAAAAGGGCGCCATTAAATTAGATGGAATTGATATTCGTGATTTAACTTTACACGATTTACACGCGGCAATTTCATTTGTGCCGCAACAGGCCGTCTTATTTACGGGAACAATTCGCGATAATATGAAGTATGGTAATAAAGATGCCTCGGATGAACAAATCTGGCGTGCACTAGCAATTGCGCGTTCGGCCGATTTTGTTAAAGCAATGTCAGGTGGCCTTGACGCGCACGTTGAACAAGGTGGAGGAAACTTCTCCGGTGGTCAACGTCAACGATTGGCAATTGCTAGAGCTTTAGTTAAAGACGCCTCGGTTTATGTCTTTGACGATTCCTTCTCTGCGCTTGATTTTAAAACGGATTCTGAGCTGCGGGGTGAATTACGCCAGGATCCGCGAATTCAAAAGAGTATTGTTGTTATTGTTGCTCAACGAATTTCGACTGTGGCGGATGCCGACCTCATTTTAGTTTTAGATAATGGTAAGTTAGTCGGAAAAGGAACACACGAAGAATTAAAGGCCAACAATGAAGTTTATCAAGAAATAATGGATTCACAGTTGCGAAAGGGGGACCAAGTATGAGCGAGAAAGAGCAAGTAACGACAAAGCAATCTGTAAGTCACGGTCCTGGTCATGGTGGCGGACATGGCGGTGGTTTAGTTGAAAAGCCAAAAAACTTTTGGCAGACAACGGCCCGGCTAATGCGTTACATGTCTGATCGGTTAGTTGCGGTTTCGTTTGTGCTTATTTTGGCCATTGCCTCGGTTATTTTTCAGATTCGCACACCAAAAATTTTGGGTGAAGCAACAACTGAAATCTTTAAGGGTGTTATGAAGGGAACTGCTGAGCAAAAGGCGGGTATCCCGATTTCGCGTTTTCCAATTAACTTTGGAAAGATTGAACAGATTATTATTGTTGTTATTTTAATGTACTTAGCGGCGGCTGTTTTTAGCTTTTTACAACAGTTTATTATGACACGAGTTTCACAACAAACCGTTTATAAGCTTCGCCGCGAATTAAAGGCGAAAATGGAGCGTGTTCCGATTAATTATTATGATACGCATACTAACGGTGATATTATGAGTCGGGCGATTAACGATATGGATAATATTGCCAGTACTTTGCAGCAGAGTTTGACGCAGGCAGTAACAAGTGCAGTGACCTTTTTAGGGACTTTGTGGATGATGTTAACGATTAGTTGGAAGTTAACTTTGATTGCGCTGATAACGATTCCGTTAAGCCTGCTGATTGTAGGCGTTGTTGCACCACGTTCACAGCGCTTCTTTGCTGCTCAGCAGGATAGTTTAGGCTTGTTAAATAACCAGGTCGAAGAAAATTATTCTGGACATGTGGTTATTAAAAGCTTCAATAAGGAACAAGATGCCATCGATAATTTTGAGACACAGAATGATAGGTACTATCAGGCTGCGTGGAAGGCCCAGTTTATTTCCGGTATTATTATGCCGTTGATGATTTTTCTGAATAACATTGGTTATGTATTTGTTGCAATTGTTGGGGGAATTCAAGTTTCCCACGGAACGGTTACTTTAGGTAATGTTCAGGCATTCTTACAGTACACGAACCAATTTTCACAACCAATTTCACAGTTGGCCAATTTAATGAACACGATTCAATCGACAATTGCATCTGCCGAACGGATTTTCCAAGTGATTGATGAGCCTGAAATGACTGATACTGCTTCTGGATTACCAGAAATCAAAGATGATCCCAATTTTATTACCTTGGATCACGTTCAGTTTGGTTACAATGATAAATTATTGATGCAAGACTTTAATTTAGAAGTTCAAAAAGGCCAGACGGTTGCAATTGTTGGGCCTACTGGGGCCGGTAAAACAACAATCATTAATTTATTGGAACGTTTTTATGATATTAAAGGCGGTTCAATTCGGCTAATGGGGACTGATACGCGTGATATCAAACGGGAAGCATTACGTTCACACTTTGCGATGGTTCTTCAGGATACTTGGCTCTTTACCGGAACAATTTATGATAATCTTAAATATGGTAATGAGAAAGCAACACGCGATGATATCGTTAAGGCTGCTAAAGCGGCCCACGTTGATGATTTTGTACGTAAACTTCCTGATGGCTACGAGACGATCTTAAATGAAGAGGCGTCAAATATTTCGCAAGGCCAGCGTCAATTAATAACGATCGCCCGGGCGTTTGTTGCGGATCCAGAAATCTTAATTTTAGATGAAGCAACCAGTTCAGTGGATACGCGAACCGAAGTTCATATTCAGCACGCTATGGCGCGGTTATTAGTTAATCGAACGAGTTTTGTTGTCGCACATCGTCTATCAACAATTCGTGACGCCGATAATATTATTGTAATGAATGAGGGCTCGGTTGTTGAAACGGGGACGCATGATCAATTAATGTCTAAGAATGGTTTTTACGCCGATCTTTACAATAGTCAATTTTCTGGTAACGTTGCAATGTAATTGGTGCACGTTCTAGAGCAATGTACGGAAACAATGAGAGGCTGGGACTTTTGGTTCCAGCCTCTTTTTGGATAGGTTGAGTTGTCTGTGGCAAAGGAAACTATGCTATGCTTTAACCATCAACTAAGGAAAAGAGTCGGGATAAATGTACGATAAAACACAGGCAGAATTGGCGGCGTTAGTTACGGATGGTGTTGTCCCAGGTGTTCATTATGCTTTTATTAACGGGCGAACAACTGAGGAACATTATTTTGGTTATAGTGAGCTAAAACCAGATAAAAAATTATTAAAGGCCAATCAACTCTATGATTTGGCTTCTTTGACTAAAGTGATTGCAACGACAACGTTAATATTGGAATTGCAAGAAGCCGGGCGTTTATCGGTTAATGATCCGCTGCAGTGGTACATACCTAGTTTTCAAGATAGTCGCGTAACCTTGCGCCATTTTTTGACCCATACTTCTGGAATTAGCGGCTATATTCCCCACCGAAATTCTCTGAGTGCGGCTAAACTAACCTACTCCTTGTTAGGTCTGACCACTGGTGCGGGTTTTGGACGTGAAGTTAAGTACAGCGATACTGGTTTGATTTACTGTGGCTGGGTGATCGAACGCTTACTCCATTTGCCAGTCCAGGATGCACTAACGCAGTACGTGTTGCGGCCACTAGGAATGTTAAACAGCACATTTACGCCAGAAAAGAAATTATGTGTGCCGGCAAGCTATGAGCCAGGTGGGCGCGGGTTAATTCAAGGGGTAGTCCATGATCCTAAGGCCCATATTTTAGGCAAACACTGTGGTTCCGCCGGATTATTTGCACCAATGAGTGATCTAATCTTGTTTGCTCGATTTATGTTAGGCGACGCACTTGTGCCGCGGCCGCCAATTAGTCAAACAACCATCAACAGTCTTTACCATGACTATACGGGCTTTTCCGGTGGGCGTAGTTTAGGTTGGAATTTGAAAACTTCAGTAGAGGCCGATCAGCATAAGCTTTTATTTCACACCGGCTACGTTGGCAGTTTTATTCTGCTTGATGGGAAAAAGGATGCGGCCTTTATCTTCTTATCAAATCGTATTCACCCGATAGCACCAAATGAGGCCTATTTGGCCAAACGTGATCACTTAATTGATACTTATTTAACTGAAAAAGCGCAAGAATGATGGAATTTAGTTAATAAGAATTTAAGCGATATGGTAAACTTAACAAAGAAGTAGTTAATTTATATTGAGGTGATTTTCTTTGGCAGAACCATTTTTTTTAAAACCCTATTTTCAGGAAAAAATTTGGGGAGGTACCAAGTTACACGATGTTTTTGGTTATGAATTATCTAGTGATAAAACCGGTGAATGCTGGGCAATTTCGGCGCACCCACACGGCCCCAGCACAGTGGCCAATGGACCTTATGCTGGCGAAACGTTAGACGAAGTATGGGCAAAGCACCGGGATGTTTTTGGCAACGCAAAGGGTGCTGTTTTCCCATTGCTAACTAAAATTTTAGATGCGGAAGCTGATTTATCCGTTCAGGTTCACCCAGATGATCCTTATGCGGCCGAGCATGAGCATGAATTAGGTAAGACGGAGTGTTGGTACATTATTGCGGCCGATCCCGGCGCCGAGTTAGTTTACGGTCACACAGCCAAAACGCGTGAACAGTTGGCCGATATGATTCATCAAGAAGATTGGCAGGACTTATTTGTTCACGTTCCAGTTAAACCTGGTGAATTCTATTATGTTCCAAGTGGGACCATTCATGCATTGGGTAAAGGTATTATGGCATTAGAAACGCAACAAAGTAGTGACACGACTTACCGGTTGTACGATTATGATCGCGTCGATGCCAAAACTGGTAAAAAGCGTGAACTCCACATTCAGCCATCAATTGATGTCACCAATGTTCCCTTTGTTGCCCCTAAGTTAGACGTTCAGACAAAACAAGTTGGAACCTCCACACTGACCACTTACGTTAAGGCACCTTATTTTAGTGTCTATCAATGGCGGGTTCAAGGTGAGTTGGCTCTAAAGCGGCAAACTGCACCTTACACGTTGGCTTCTGTGATTGACGGACAAGGACAGTTGACGGTAGACGGGCAAACCTACCCCTTAAGCAAGGGCCAGCACTTTATTTTACCGTTTGCGGTTAAACAGTGGCAACTTAGTGGTGATTTACAAATCATCGCTTCTGAACCAGGCGTTAAGGCCTAAATAAAAAACTGATGTTGTTCTCCAACATAATTGGCGGAGAGCAACATCAGTTTTTTTATTTTGCCATTGGGGCTGTTTGGTAGCCTTTTTCGTCTAATTTTTTTCTTAATTGTAAAACGGCGGTATAAGTTGCCAGTACATAAACGTGCTTTGTAGGTAAGACCTTAATTTCAGTAATAACGTCATCTAATTCAGGCTTTTTTACTAATTTGGCCTCTGGAACACCAGCAATTTTTAAACGAAAGGCAATGTCCTTTTCACGTTCACCACCGGCAATAAAACGAGGAATAGGAAGGTGGGTTAAACTTTCAAAGTCAGCGTCCCAAATCCAACTGGTATCAATACCATCGGCATAATTAGCGTTTAAAAGTGTCACTAAGGAGAAGGGCTCCTGGTCCAAAGCAATCATATCTAAAACTTGGTTAAGACCTACTGGATTTTTGACTAAAATTAAAGTTACGGCCTTGTCTTCCACCTGAATGATTTCCTGACGACCGAATACTTTCTGGTCGGCATCGATAGCGTGCTGAATTTGCGGTTGCGTAATACCAAAGTAACGACCAACTGCATAGGCGGCCAGTGCGTTATAGATGTTGTAGGTACCACCAATTTGGATTTTAAAGGGGTGACCGTCAATTTCAAAACTAGAGGAAGTCGGGGTCTGCTGGGTTAATTGAGTTAAACGGTAAGTTAGTTCAGGCCGCTTAAAGCCGCAATTAGGACAGTAATATTTACCAAGGTTACTGTAAACCAGGGCTTTATAATGCAGAATATGGTGACAAACGGGGCATAAAACCCCATCAGTGTTGTAAGGGGCCATTAATTCGCCATCTGGTTCGTGATCAAAGCCGTAAAAGATAAATGGATTTGGCAATTCCCGGGAATGAAAGATTGGAGCGTCACCGTTAGCAATAATGGTTGCTTCAGGCGCATTAGCGATACCATCGAGAATTTTTTGGTAAGTGGTGTAAAGCTCACCGTAGCGATCCATTTGATCACGGAAAATATTGGTTAGAACAAAAGCTGTTGGTTTAATATATTTTGTAATTAAAACAACATTTGCTTCATCTACTTCAAGGACGGCCAACTTTTTTCCCGACTTAGTTCGTTGGTGCGTTAGAAAAGCAGTAGTGATTCCCTGCACCATATTGGAGCCAGTTGGGTTGGTTAAGATATCAGGATACTGCTCGTGAAGTACCTTGACGGTCAGTGCAGTGGTTAAAGTTTTACCATTGGTTCCCGTAATGATGACAACTTCGTAATCCCGCGCTAAGGTAGTTAAAATTGTTGGATCAATTTTGTTTGTAATAATGCCGGGTAAGGAACTACCACCTTTCAAAAAAGTGTGGAGAAACCAGTAAGATGATTTACCAGCGGCAATTGCTAAGGAACTTTTTAATGACATTTTAGATACTCCTCAAGATTAATAATTTCACACATGAATGTAGCATACCATAATTAATAGTGACTACAGCAAAATGATGATTTAGAAGGTGAATTTTTTTCTAAAATCGATTATACTGAATAAGAATGTTTATGAAAAGGGGTTTGAAAAAGGATGGCCCAATTGTTTTTTCATTATGGTGCAATGAATAGCGGGAAGACAATCGATATTTTAAAGGTTGCGCATAATTACGAAGAGCAAAATAAATCAGTGATTATCATGACTTCTGGTATTGATGACCGCGATGATGTAGGCGTTATTTCTAGTCGGATTGGTTTACGCCGAAATGCAATTCCAATCTTTGCTGAGACTAACCTTGAAAAAGTTGTTGCGCAAGAGGACCCGAAGGCAGCTTGCATCTTAATTGATGAGGCCCAGTTTTTAAAAAAGCACCACGTTTTAGAACTGGCAACGATTGTTGATGATTGGAATATTCCAGTGATGACGTATGGTTTAAAAAATGACTTTCAAAATGAGTTGTTTGAAGGCTCAAAATATTTATTACTTTATGCCGATAAAATTGTTGAGATTAAGACAATTTGTTGGTTTTGTAATAAAAAGGCGTTGATGAACATGCGCGTTACTAATGGTAAGCCAGTCTATCAAGGTCAACAGATTGAGATCGGTGGTAACGAGGCCTATTATCCCGTTTGTCGGCACCACTATTTTCATCCCGACTTAGCGAAAATCGCGGCGGATAATTAACGAGTACATCGTAGCGACCATATTTAAAACTATTAGTTAGTTTTCAGAACGCCAAAATCTAACTGGAACAAGACGGAATGGATTAGATTCCATTCCGGGGCGCGAGGACGGAACGCGTGGCGGGTTGGCGAGCTAACTTTTACCAGATAAAGGCAAAGCAGGGGTAAAAGTGGATCTCGCCAAGCCCGCATGATTCTAAATGGCCCAAACCGCCATTAATAATCATCGACACAGCTGGCCCTCGCGCCCCGGAATGAAATCTGGCCGCAGTGGAACATTTAAGTGTTGTCTGTGTCTCTGGCAGTTACTGGCAACAGTTTATGTTGCCAGTAGAAAACTGCCGTTGTCAATGTTGACGGCCAATTAAGGCCGCCGATAAGTTGTGCAGCATTAAAGCTGAATTGTATTAGACTAAACAATTGATTAGTCAACAATTAAAGCTCAACCACTGCCAAGGTGAAATGGAGGCGCTGGCGTATCAGCCGTGTCGAAGGTACTTGATGACCGAATTTTGGTCATTTAGTACCTTGCGTGATTGACAAGATCCATTTTCTTTTCCGATGGTTTAAATCGGAAAGAAAATTAGCTTGTCAACGCGCCACGCGTTCCATACGCCAGCGCCGGAATGGAACCTAACCCAATCTGACTACGCGGCATAAGCATTATTTTTAGTAGCGATATAATTTAATTTAAATATAGTGTTTGGCAAGAAATAGAAAGCTGCTTTTTTAAACACTCTCTAGCTAGACTTAATTCAAAATTGTGAGGTAAATAAATTATGGACGAAATGTTTGATCAGCTCCAATCAGTTGCTGACCGTTATGAAGAACTGGAAGGATTGCTATCTGATCCCGACGTCATTAACGATACACAACGATTTATGAAGTTGTCGAAAGAAGAAGGCGAAATCCGCGAAACAACGGATAAATATAACCACTATAAGGACATTAATAATCAGATTGCGGAAAATCAAGCGATGCTTCGCGAAAAATTAGATCCAGAAATGGATACGATGGTTAAACAGGACTTAAATACATTAGAGACAGAAAAGGCTAAGCTTGAAGAAGAAATGACCGTTTTAATGTTACCAAAGGATCCTAATGATGATAAAAACATTATTATGGAAATTCGGGGTGCTGCCGGTGGTGATGAGGCCAGTCTTTTTGCTGGTGATCTTCTTGATATGTATATGCGTTATTCTGAAAAGCAAGGTTGGCAAACCGAAATTGTTGATCAAACGCCGACTGAAGTAGGTGGCTTTAAAGAGGTTGTCATTATGATTAGCGGCGATAACGTTTATTCTAAGCTTAAATTCGAAAATGGGGCACACCGTGTTCAGCGGGTCCCACAGACGGAATCACAGGGACGTGTTCACACATCAACTGCAACTGTTGCGGTAATGCCAGAGTACGATTCAGTGGACATTGATATTGATGCGAAGGATATTCGAACTGACGTTTACCGTTCGTCTGGTGCTGGTGGCCAGCATATTAATAAGACCTCTTCGGCTGTCCGAATGACCCATTTACCAACTGGGATTGTTGTTGCCATGCAGGATGAACGTTCGCAGCAACAAAATCGTGAAAAGGCAATGAAAATTTTACGAGCACGTGTTTATGATTATTATGAGGGCCAAAATCAGAGTGAATATGATGAAAACCGAAAGAGTGCTGTTGGAACCGGTGATCGTTCCGAACGAATTCGAACTTATAATTACCCACAAAATCGGGTTACTGACCACCGAATTGGTCTAACCTTGAATAAGTTAGACAGAATTATGAATGGTGATCTGGAAGAAATTATTGATGCTCTGATTTTACACGATCAGACTAAAAAACTGGAGCAGCTACAAAATGGTTAATCCAACGTATTTTGAGGCCATTAAATGGGCCTCTTCTTTTTTAACTAAAAATAAAAAAGAGGACGCCAGTTCATTTTTGATGCAAGAACGCTTTAATTTGGACCAAACCCATCTTTTACTGAATTATCGCCACGCTATGGCTGCCGCTGATTGGCACCAATTTCAAGCGGATATTCGTCAATTTGCCGCAGATGTGCCAGCCCAATATATTGTTGGTCACACCCATTTTTACGGGCATAGATTTCGCGTAACGGATGCAACGTTAATTCCACGGCCAGAAACTGAAGAATTGGTGGAGTGGGCATTAGAGTTAGGGGAGCGGCCATTAAATGTTCTCGATCTTGGTACGGGCAGTGGCGCGATTGGCATCAGTTTAAAATTGGCCCGGCCAAATTGGCAAGTTACAGCATCGGATATTTCGGCGGCCGCTTTAACGGTTGCCAAGCAAAATGCGCAAGAATTAGGGGCAACGGTGACGTTTCAACAAAGTGATATGTTTAAATCTTTGACCCAGCAAACCTTTGATCTGATTGTGAGTAATCCGCCGTACATTGCTAATTCTGAAACTGTCGTGATGGACGCGAGCGTTTTAAAATTTGAGCCTAAAACGGCATTATTTTCTGGAACAGACGGTTTAAATTTTTACCGGCGGTTGCTTAGTCAGTTACCGTTGCATTTAAATACCAGCGGCTACTTTTTTGGTGAATTTGGTTTTAAACAAAAAACGGCACTTAGTCAACTTGTGCAGCAGCAACTAGCATTAGTGGCTCGGTTTAAAAAAGATATTACTGGGCATGATCGAATGATGCGTATTCAGTACAAAGAAGTTTGAAGGGATTGATTATTATATGGAAACAAAAATTTTTTCACCTGAACAAATAAAAGCGGCCGCAATTGATTTAGCGGCAGGTGAGTTAGTCGCTTTTCCAACTGAAACGGTTTACGGTCTAGGTGCCGATGCAACCAATGAGTTAGCAGTTAAGAAAGTATACGCCGCAAAAGGACGTCCCAGCGATAATCCATTAATTGTTCACGTTGCTGACGTTGCGACCGTAAAAAAATATGTGGCCGCTTTTCCGGAAAAGGCCCAAAAATTAACGGCTGCATTTTGGCCAGGTTCGTTAACCTTAATCTTGAATTTAAAACCGAATGCTTTTTCTAAAACAGTTACTGGCGGTTTAACAACGGCCGCTTTTCGTAACCCTAAAAACCAAGTGACGCTGGATTTGATTAGGGCCTTAGGACGACCAATTGTTGGGCCATCAGCTAATACTTCGGGCAAACCAAGTCCAACAACGGCCCAACACGTTAACCATGATTTAAATGGAAAAATTGCTGGAATTATTGATGATGGGCCAACAGGTGTGGGTCTAGAATCGACAGTGTTAGATTTATCTGGAACAACACCGACGATCTTACGGCCAGGTGCGGTGACAAAAGAGGCAATTGAACAAGTAATTGGTTCGATTGAAAATAATCACCACCACGTAACCGCAGAAGAAATCCCTAAGGCACCAGGAATGAAGTATAAGCATTATGCCCCTAATGCTCAGGTTCTGGTGGTTAAAGAACCTAGTGAATTTCGTGCGGCTATTGCTTGGGCGGCAAAACAGGAGCTTCCCTTTGGGGTTCTCGCAACTGACGATATTTTAGGTCAGAGTAGTGACGTGCGTTTTAAATACCAGTTCTCGCTGGGGGATTCGTTAACTACTGCCAGTCAGCATTTATTTGATGGTTTACGTTATTTTGATTTGTTGCCAGAAGTGAAATTAATTCTGGCCCAGGGCTTTTCTAAAGAAGGCTTAGGTGTGGCCTATATGAATCGGCTAGAAAAATCGGCCGGCCAACAATATTTTACTGAAACCAACTAAGATTATGCTATAATTAATTTATTGCCATTTAGATTTAATCGTTTTATAATTTTGACAATTGACCTGATTGGTCAGCAAAAAACTTACGTTAATTATTTTGGAGGGGAAGCCATTGAATTATCATCTTAATGACCCAGAACTTTGGAACGCGATTCACCAGGAAGAACAACGCCAGGAACACAACATTGAGCTAATCGCATCAGAAAATATCGTTTCTGATGCAGTTCGTGCGGCCCAAGGAAGCGTTTTGACCAATAAATACGCTGAAGGTTATCCGGGCCACCGTTTTTATGGTGGTTGCGAGTACATCGATGTCGTCGAGCAACTGGCCATTGACCGCGCTAAAAAGTTGTTTGGCGCAGAATATGCCAATGTCCAACCACATTCTGGATCAGGAGCTAATATGGCTGCTTACCGTGCTTTCTTAGAACCGGGTGACCGAGTTTTAGGAATGAGTTTAACTGAAGGTGGTCACTTAACTCATGGCGCGCCAGTTAGTTTTAGTGGTCAGACCTACACGTTTAAGAGTTACGGTATTGATGAAACGACTGGCCGAATTGATTATCCAGCGTTACAAAAACTTGCCCATGAGTTCAAACCAAAAATGATTGTGGCGGGAGCTTCTGCTTATAGCCGGATAATTGACTTTAAAGCCTTTCGAGATATTGCCGATGAGGTTGGTGCCTATTTAATGGTAGATATGGCGCACATTGCTGGTTTGGTTGCTGCTGGCCTACACCCCAGCCCAGTACCTTACGCGGATGTTGTCACGACGACAACGCATAAAACGTTGCGGGGACCACGAGGGGGACTAATCTTAGCAAAGGAGCAATACGCTAAGGCAATTAACTCCGCCGTTTTCCCTGGGATTCAAGGTGGACCATTAGAACACGTTATTGCGGGTAAGGCAGTTGCATTAAACGAGGCCTTACAGCCAGAGTTCAAATTGTACGCGGCACAAATTCTAAAAAATGCGCAGGCCATGGCGGAAGTCTTCAACGCCGATCCACGGATTAAGGTTATTTCTGGTGGAACAGATAATCATTTATTATTACTCGATGTCACTCCGTTTGATTTAACGGGACGAGATGTCCAAGATCTATTAGATATGGTTAGTATTACCGTAAACAAAAATACAATTCCTGGTGAAAAGAATGGCTCGTTTAGAACGAGTGGTGTTCGTTTAGGAACGCCAGCAATCACCACCCGGGGTTTTAAAGAGGCCGAGTCTAGGCAGGTTGCCCAACTTATTTTAGCAACGTTAGAACAACGAAGTGACCAAACAGCATTAAGTCGTATTCGGCAACAGGTTTTTGATTTGACCGAACAATTTCCAATCAATGCAAAAAAATTTGATTTTGACTAGTTTTTCCTAGTTAAGTTCGCTAAACTATAGGTAATCATGTGTAAAATTAAATACGCAAGCCATGATGTTTTTTGTGTGTCGTTTATACAGAAGTACTTATTTTAAATTGTGAAAGAGGAGCTTATAAATGGGAGAATTACATGTCATTGACCATCCACTAGTGCAGCATAAGTTAACAATTATCCGGAATAAGGACGTTGGAACCCAACAATTCCGGCAAGTTGTCAATGAAATTGCAACATTAATGGCCTATGAAGTAACCCGCGATATGCCAACTGAGGACACGGTTGTTGAAACACCAATCGCAAAAACAACAAAGAAGACACTTGCGGGTAAAAAAGTGGCAATTGTGCCAATTTTACGTGCAGGTCTCGGAATGGTTGACGGTTTTTTGGAATTGATTCCCGCTGCAAAAGTTGGCCACATTGGCATGTATCGTGATCATAAAACATTAAAGCCAATTGAATATTTTGTTAAGATGCCTTCTGACATTGACCAACGTGAATTATTTGTCGTTGACCCAATGCTAGCAACCGGTGGTTCAGCAATTATGGCGATTGATGCGCTAAAAAAGCGTGGTGCTAAGCAAATTAAGTTTGTTGGTTTAGTTGCGGCCCCAGAAGGTGTTAAGGCACTTCAAGAAGCACATCCTGATGTTGACATTTATATTGCTGGTCTGGATGATCGCTTAAACGAAGATGGTTACATTATTCCCGGTTTAGGGGATGCTGGTGACCGCTTATTTGGAACTAAATAAAACACTTTAAATCCCGAATTATTCATACGAGGTTTAATATCGGCATACCGCACAATTTTGGACCAATTCTCGTGCTGCTATGGCGTAGTCAAACCAAGATGTACTGTTTTTGCTAAAGGCTACCAAATTATGGGGCTGGATAAATTTTTGATCCTCAATTTTGAGCATACTTGCCCCTTGGCCGAACCGACTTTTTTTGATTTTTTGCACCAGTTTAGCCCCACTGTAGCGCTTGGATTCGAGCTAACAGTTGATAAAACAAATCCTGATAGACGTGGTGGCGGCTTAATTTTAGATAAAGTTGCCGGCCGCTGGTCACCAGCTTACCCGCTACTTTAAACAGCCATAAGCGCAAGGTTGTAACCTGTAATCGCTGATGTTGTACAGGCAACAATTGGCGCATCAAGCTGACTAAATTATAAGCGAGGACACTGAGCATCATGCGGGCATAATTTGGTATAAATTGCGAGCTAGTCATTTTATCCAGGTAAAAGCCAGCCTTGGCTTCCTTGATATAGTTTTCCATTTGACCCCGTTGGTGATAGGCGTGAAATGCATCTTCGGCGACAAAACTCGTTAAATTGGACACGAGGTATTCATGTTGAAATAACAATTCACCAGCTGGTCGAGTTGATTTAATATAGATCTGGCGCGGCTTAGACCATGATCGGGCTTGATAAGACGCGCGATAATAATGGACCTCGG
Source organism: Loigolactobacillus backii (assembly GCF_001663675.1). NCBI lineage: Bacteria > Bacillati > Bacillota > Bacilli > Lactobacillales > Lactobacillaceae > Loigolactobacillus > Loigolactobacillus backii. Next base: position 2,371,035 of record NZ_CP014873.1, on the reverse strand, counting down.
TCTCAGTCCAATTCTGCTCATCACTGATCTGAACAAAACGTTCAGCCAGTTGGTTCAGCCGCCGATTGGCTTTCAGGCGGATCAAGTAAAAAGTGTCGTTGGCTTCACAAGTTTCGTATAATTCTGGAGTCGCAAAGCCACTATCCCCGCGGACCAAGATATCAGCGTTCGGTTTGACTTGATGATAGTGCTGTAGTAGTGGTGTGATAAAGGGGGCAATATCCGTACTGGTATAAACATTACCTGGGCGCAATTGAGCCTTTAAACAGTGGCCCGTTTGCCCGTCAAAAGCGACCAGCGGATGGTAACCCGTGGTACCGTAATGCGCATTAAAGGCCGTTTTTTCCTGATGACCATGAGTATCGGCGTGAGTCGAGTCAATATCGAGGATCAGCTGTTGTTGCTTGGCGCCAGTCCACGCTTGGTCAAGCAATGCTTGATTCAACGTTTGTAATGAGGTGATGGTCTGCTCGTCACAGCGTTGCCAAAAACGGGATAATGACGGTTGTGAGGCCAATTGCGGTTGTGCCAATAGTAATTTAAATGTGGGGTCATTGCGCAAACTGGTGGCAGCTAGATCGGCCGGGTAACCGGCGATCAACTGCAGCACGACCTGTTCTAGTAGACTAACGTTGCTGTAACGAGCGTAATGGCGCTGGTCATCAAAATGGACTAATTGATACGCTAAGGTCGTGAAATTGAGTTGCGCCATTAATTCTTTGACCAACACTAGCCCAGCATCAGTGGAAAGTTCACCACCAGTGTGCGAAATATGTAATTTAGGATTGAAATTAACTCGTTTTCCCGGTAAAGTTGCCATGAGAAGGACCTCTTTCTTTGGGTGGATAGCTGACTTGTGGTGAATCAACTATACCAAATCGGAGGTTCTTTTTCTGCACTAAAAAGGTGAAAAATAAAAAACACAGTACCGCCCATGATACCGGGGTGACACTGTACTTGGAGAACTTATGGTGAATAATTCAGGTAAATGATGACCAAGTTAATTCGTGTAATGAGCATTAGATAAAATGATTTATTAATTTATCATTGGCTATTCGATACTCATTGTATGAAGTGACCTTGGTCTATTTTTAGTTCAATTTCGAAAGCGCATTCTCTTGGTGATCGAACAAATAGTTCTAAAACTTTTTCTGAAAATAATCCTATAATTAGGAATAAAAACCCATTTATAGGCCTTGGAAACGGTTTTTAATCGATGTTGGTTTTTTTGTATTTTTTGTTTATTGGTGGTATTATAACGATTGTATTTTGAACGTTACATTATTTAACAATCGTTCAGATTCTTTTCTGTCGGTGTCGCTTTCGTGCTAATTCGTTCTGTGTTACACTTTGGATTACAGTGACTATGTACATAACGAATTGCGCAACACTGTCAAAAATCTGGTTGTGGAGAAGAGGTGAGATTCTGTGAATGAAGAGACTTACGTTGTAAAGTTTTTAGGGATTCCCTTTAACATTACAAATGTGATCTCAGGATTAGCTGCTTTTGCAATCGTCTTTTGTCTAGTTTATTTTCTATCGCGTAATTTAGCTATGAAACCAACTGGTAAACAGAACGTGCTTGAGTGGATTATTGATTTTACCAATGGGATTGTTTCAAGTAACATTCCCGGCGAAGAAGGAAAAAGATTCAATTTATTCGCTTTTGTTTTGTTCCTGTTTATCTTTGTTTCTAACCAAATGGGATTGGCGGTTCAAATAATTGTTGGAGGAACGACTTACCTTAAGAGTCCGACCTCTGACCCAATGGTGACTATGTCACTGGCATTGATGGTCTTGTTATTAGCACACTTTTTCGGGGTACAACGATTTGGCGTGAAAGGTTATTTAGTAAATTCCTATTTACGCCCCGTAAGTTTCATGCTGCCAATTGAACTATTGGAAGAATTTACGAATTTCCTAACGCTATCATTCCGTCTGTATGGTAATATTTTTGCAGGCGAAGTCTTACTTACACTTGTTGGAAGTGTCGCAAAGTCTCACGGGCTGATTACTACGGTAGTTGCGTTACCGCTCGAGATGGTCTGGCAAGGGTTCTCTGTCTTTATCGGCAGTATCCAAGCTTACGTTTTTGTTACCTTATCAATGGTTTATATTTCTCAAAAAGTTGAGAAAGAATAGATCAAACAATTCTAGGGAGGAAAGTATATTATGAATTTTATCGCAGCATCTATTGCAGCCGCAGGGGCAGCCATTGCCGCTGGTATCGGTAATGGTCAAGTCATCTCAAAAACAATTGAAGGCATGTCACGTCAGCCTGAATTATCTGGTAAATTACAATCAACTATGTTTATCGGTGTAGGTTTGATCGAAGCCGTTCCAATTATCGCGATCGTTGTTTCATTCATTCTGTTATCGCGTTAGGCTACACGAGGCAGATTACTGCCTTTTTTGATTGTCAATTAAATATAAAAGGAGGTGTCAATAGATGCTTTCACATTTCGTCGTTGGTGCAGCAAGTGGTTTATATATAGGTGATTTACTTTTCTACCTAATATCCTTTATCCTGTTGTTACTATTAATTAAGCATTTTGCATGGGGACCGGTCACGAAAATGATGGAAAACCGTGCAACAAAAATCTCCAGCGATTTAGATTATGCTGAGGATTCACGCACGAAAGCTTCAAGTTTACAAGCTCAAAGACAAAAAGAATTAGATAATTCACAGCAAGAAGCGACTGACATTGTGAATGATGCTCGTCAAAATGGCGAAAAGCAACGGCAAACTATTCTTTCTACAGCACAAGATGAAGTAGGTACATTAAAATCAAATGCCCAGAAGGATATTGCGCAGGAACGCGAAGATGCGTTAAAGAGTGCGCAAAATGATGTGGCTGCTTTATCTATTGAGATTGCTTCTAAAATCATTCAAAAAGAATTAAAGGCTGATGACCAAAAAGCACTCATTGATTCTTATATCGAAGGGTTGGGGAAGCAAAATGGCGCTAGATAGAGAAACAGTTGGTACACGTTACGCTACGGCGCTATTTGATCTTGCAACGGAAGAAAAGACACTGGATAGCATTTATGAAGAAGTTGTTGCACTGCAACAAGTTTTTACCACAAATGACACATTAGGTGAGGTACTTTCTGGTGCAATTTTAACGTCAGACCAAAAAAAGCCACTTTTAGCTGCCTTAAAAAAGGATGCATCAAAAACAGTTGCGAATCTATTACAAATGGTTTTTGATTATGGTCGAATGGCTGAAATGCCCAATATTTTAGCTGATTATATTCAATTATATGATCAAAAACGTGGATTGGTTCACGCCAAAGTAACTTCGGCAGTACCATTATCTGCTGATCAAAAAGACGCGTTGGCACAACAATTTGCAACGCGGATTGGTGCTAACAATGTTGAACTGGATAATGTTGTTGATGATAGCATTATTGGTGGTGTCATTGTTAAATCAAATGATTTGATTATTGATGGTAGTATTCGAACACGTTTAATGCACGTTCGACAGTTATTGTTAGGCTAAAAATAATAAACGGATTTTATTTTAAAAGAGGTGAACCCTATGAGCATCAAAGCTGAGGAAATCAGCTCTTTGATTAAACAGCAATTAGATAACTATTCTAATGATCTATCTGTTGAAGAAGTTGGTACCGTTACTTATGTTGGTGATGGTATCGCAAGAGCAACCGGCCTCGATAACGCAATGGCCAATGAATTGTTGGAATTTCAAAATGGTTCATATGGTATGGTACAAAACTTAGAAACAAATGATGTTGGTATTATGATTATGGGTTCATTTGACGATATTCGTGAAGGCGATACTGTAAAACGAACTGGGCGAATTATGGAAGTACCAGTTGGTGAAGGTATGATTGGCCGGGTTGTCAATGCTTTAGGACAACCAGTTGATGGCCAGGGCGATATTAAATCGGACCATACACGTCCCATCGAGTTTAAGGCGCCCGGTGTTATGGATCGACAATCAGTCAGTGAACCGTTACAAACTGGACTAAAGGCAATCGATTCTCTTGTTCCAATCGGCCGCGGCCAGCGGGAATTAATCATTGGTGACCGTAAGACAGGTAAGACTTCTGTTGCTATTGACACAATTATTAATCAAAAGAATCAAAATATGATTTGTGTCTACGTTGCTATTGGCCAAAAGGAATCAACCGTCCGCAGTCAAGTTGAATCATTACGTCGATTCGGCGCAATGGATTATACAATTGTTTTGACGGCTGGTCCTTCTGAGCCAGCACCAATGTTATATTTGGCACCATATGCTGGTGCGGCAATGGGTGAAGATTTCATGTACAATGGCAAACACGTTTTAATCATTTATGATGATTTAACGAAGCAAGCCGCTGCATACCGTGAAATTTCCTTACTATTACGTCGTCCACCAGGTCGTGAAGCCTATCCTGGTGATATTTTCTACACACATTCTCGTTTACTGGAGCGTGCCGCTAAGTTAAGTGATAAATTAGGTGGCGGTTCAATGACTGCTTTGCCAGTTATTGAAACACAGGCTGGTGATATTTCAGCTTATATTCCAACTAACGTTATTTCTATCACTGATGGTCAAATTTTCTTGGATAGTGATTTATTCTATTCAGGTACTCGACCATCAATCGACGCTGGTGCATCGGTTTCTCGTGTTGGTGGGGATGCCCAAATCAAGGCTATGAAGAAGGTTGCCGGTACTTTACGTGTGGATCTGGCTTCATACCGTGAATTGGAAAGCTTCTCACAATTTGGTTCTGATCTTGATGCCGCCACACAAGCTAAATTAAATCGTGGTCGGCGAACGGTTGAAGTACTTAAACAGCCAGTTCACCAACCACTTCCGGTTGAAAAACAGGTTTTGATTTTATATGCTTTGCGTGAAGGCTATCTAGATAGTGTTCCTGTTGATGACATTTTACGTTTCCAGGATGAGCTGTTTGATTATTTTGATAGTAATAAAGCAGATGTTTTGAAACAAATTGCTGATACAGGAAAATTGCCTGAAGGCAGCGAGTTAGCTGATGGGCTTAAAGCTTTTTCTAAAATCTTTAAACCTGGAGTGACACCTGTTGAAACGGCTACTAACTAAGAGGAGATGAGCACATGGCTGAATCTTTAACTGAGATTAAACGTCGAATTGATTCGACAAAGAGTACCGAGAAAATTACCCAAGCCATGCAGATGGTCTCAGCCTCGAAGTTGAATCAAATTGAAAAAAAGTCGTCCAATTATTTGTTATATTCAAGTAAAATTCGCGAAATTGTGACGCATATGGCCGCCGCGCAATTATTGGCCATTAGTAATTTTAATGATAAAAGTTCTAACAAGGACGGAAAAGATAAAATTCGCGTTAGTAGTATGTTGCAGGAACGACCAGTTAAAAAGACTGGCTACCTTGTGATTACTTCAGATCGGGGACTTGTTGGTAGTTATAATAGTAACGTTATTAAGGCTGTTACTGATATGATTACAAAAGATCATAAAAATTCTGATGAGTATGTCTTTATGGCGGTAGGCGGAACTGGCGCTGACTTTTTTAAAAATCGTGGCATGAACATTGCCTATGAATATCGTGGTGTAAGTGATGTTCCAACTTTTAACGAAGTTCGGGAGATCGTTACAACAGCAGTTTCAATGTTTGATTCTGGTGTTTTTGATGAACTTTACGTTTGTTATAATCATCACGTTAATACATTACGTTCAGAATTTCGTGCTGAAAAAATGTTACCAATTACTGATTTAGATATTTCTGAAGTAAAGGATAAGCACGTTTCATATATTGCCGATCCTTCACAGGAAGAAGTACTTGATGCAATCTTGCCCCAATATGCCGCAAGTCTAATTTTTGGTGCATTAATGGATGCTAAAGCTGCCGAACATTCGGCCGGTATGAACGCAATGCGTAGTGCAACCGATAATGCTAAAGATTTAATCGATCATTTGACCTTGACTTATAATCGGGCACGACAAGGGGCCATTACCCAAGAAATTACTGAAATCATTGCAGGTGCTAGTGCGCTTGAATAAGCTGCTGTACCTAGTAAAAATGATGGGAGGAACAAAATAATATGAGTGCTGGTAAAATTACCCAAGTAACGGGTCCAGTTGTCGATGTTGCGTTTCCTTTAGACGGTTCACTCCCTGAAATTAATAACGCACTGGTTGTTCAAAAGAGCAAAGATGAAACAGTGACGTTAGAAGTTGCCCTGGAATTAGGCGATGGTGTTATGCGTACTATCGCTATGGATTCAACGGATGGTTTGCAGCGTGGAATGAACGTTACAGATACTGAAGGAGCCATTACAGTTCCAGTTGGCGAAGATACTTTAGGGCGTGTGTTTAACGTTTTAGGTGAACCAATCGACTTCGGGGATGAATTTCCTGCCGATCACGAACGTAGTAGTATTCACAAGGAAGCACCTAAGTTTGAGGATTTAAGTACCTCTTCTGAGATTTTGGAAACTGGAATTAAAGTTATTGATTTACTTGAACCTTACCTTCGTGGTGGGAAGATCGGCCTATTCGGTGGTGCCGGTGTTGGTAAAACAGTTTTAATTCAGGAATTAATCCATAATATCGCTAAAGAACATGGTGGTATTTCAGTCTTCACTGGTGTTGGTGAACGTACGCGTGAAGGTAATGATTTGTATTATGAAATGAAAGGTTCAGGCGTTTTAAGTCATACGGCCATGGTCTTTGGTCAGATGAATGAGCCGCCTGGTGCCCGGATGCGGGTTGCCATGACTGGTGTTACCCTAGCTGAATATTTCCGTGACGTTGCTGGCCAAGATGTTTTACTCTTTATTGATAACATCTTCCGTTTCACGCAAGCTGGTTCTGAGGTTTCGGCCTTACTTGGCCGGTTACCTTCAGCCGTTGGTTATCAGCCAACGTTAGCTACTGAAATGGGTCAATTACAGGAACGAATTACTTCAACTAAAAAGGGTTCAATTACGTCAATCCAGGCCGTTTATGTGCCTGCCGATGACTATACCGATCCTGCACCTGCAACTGAATTTGCGCATTTGGATGCAACAACTAACTTGGAACGTTCTTTAACTGAACAAGGTATTTACCCGGCTGTTGATCCACTTGCATCAACTTCAAGTGCCCTTGATCCAGAAATTGTTGGCCAAGAACATTATGACGTTGCTATGCAAGTTCAACAGGTATTACAGCGTTACCGTGAATTGCAAGACATTATCTCTATTTTAGGGATGGATGAATTGTCCGATGACGAAAAGATTATTGTTGCACGTGCACGGAGAATTCAATTCTTCTTATCGCAAAACTTTAGTGTTGCCGAACAATTTACTGGCCAACCTGGTTCATACGTATCAGTTGCTGATACCGTTAAGGGCTTCAAGGGTATTTTAGCCGGTAAATATGATGATCTACCAGAAGATGCTTTCCGTGGTGTTGGTCCAATCGAAGAAGTTGTCGAAAAGGCTAAAAAAATGGGTTACGGTAGCAATACCGATGCATCAACTGATCAAGATCAAAAAGCTGCAGCTAACTAGGAGGTGTGCATATGGCTGACAAGCCCGTTTTGACAGTTAATATTGTCACACCCGATGGTATTATTTATAATCATCACGCTACGATGATCATTGTTAACGCGTTAGATGGTCAGTTAGGAATTATGCCTAATCATGAGCCAATTGTGGCGCCATTACAGATTGATGAGGTCCGCGTTAAGCGTGTCGATCAGTCTGAACATGAAGACGCAATTGCTGTTAATGGTGGTTTTATGGAAGTCTCTGGTAACGTTGCTTCAATTATTGCTGATTCTGCGGAACGTGAACGTGATATTGATGTTTCACGTGCGCAATTGGCTGAGCATCGTGCTGAAGAAAACATTAAAAAGGCACAAGAAAAAGAAGATACTGATGAGTTACAACGTGCGCAAATTAAACTTAAACGTGCGATGAACCGAATTAACGTTTCAAAACATTAATTTAAGTTAAAAAGTAGGTTAAAGAGCATCTGTTTATGATGGTAATTCAGTCATAAAAAGGTGCTTTTTAGTGTGTCATTTATTAATGCACCTAATATTTGTTTGGAAGATGCCCTTACTAGTATTTACCTGACTAATTTAGGGTAAACGTATTTGGCCAACTCCTGCACTCTTTTTAGTTTACTGTTGTATAAAATTCTGACAGTACCAGTCGTCTGTAAGCAGTAAATAATCGACCGTTTAAAAAAGGCAAACCGGCTTCTCGAAATTGAGAAATCGGTTTGTCTTTTACATTACGCCACTATTTCTGGCTTCTATTCATTTGACGCTTTATTTCTATCTTGATGTCTTGCCCCAGAATAATTCCATGGTAAATAACCCTCTAGCTGGGCCAAATCGGTGAAACTAGGGTGTTGGGGCATTGTTTTTAATAAATAGGTGATATAGCCTCGCGGATCAAGCCCGTTAGCTTTAGCACTTTCCACTAAAGTTAACCAAATAGCCGTTGATCTTGCGCCTGCTTGGCTGGTACTGAAGAGCCAGTTCTTTCGACCAATCACCAGGCTCTTCATATTGCGCTCCGCCGCATTATTACTCCAGTCCATGATACCAACGTTGACTAGCCGCTCTAGTGTAGATCGTTGATCGATCGCGTAAGTGACGGCTTTACCCAAACGTGATTTAGGTAATACGTCGGCCGAATCGATCCACTGCCAGAATCGCTTCAATAATTTACGCACTTTACTACGGCGTCTTCGACGACGTACCCGGGGCGAAAAATGTTGCCATTGACGCTCCAAGGCAAACATCTCGTCAATTAGCGCTAAGGGAACACTGCTAATTGGCTTACCATTAGCTTGGGTGGCATCGTAAAACTTACGGCGCACATGCGCCCAACAACCGATACGCGTAACACTATTTTCTAACAGATTATAGCCGGTATAGCCATCACACTGCAGGATGCCGGTAAAGTTCCGATATAACTTTTGCGCAAAGGTTCCTGAACGCGTACTGCCATAAGCATAAAAAATGATTTGCTGCGGACTTTGTTTTACTGTTCTAGCCACCCACATATATGATTTAGCGGCTGCTGTTTTACCAGGCTCACGTAACACCTGCATCGGTGTTTCGTCACCCTGTAAATAACGTTGGTTGCTGAGTCGCTGCTGTAATAAATTATAAATTGGTTCGACCAACTGACTCGTTTTGATAATCCAGTTTGAGATTGTTGCCTCTGATAACGCAATACCCAAGCGCTGCCAATCTGCTAACTGTCGGTATAGTGGTGTTGCCAATAGAAACTTTTTATGAATGATCTCCGCGACTAACGAAGCCGAGGCGAGACTATGCGGAATTAAAGCGACTGGCGTTTGGGCTTGCACCAAATGAGCGCTGCCAGCTTCAAGCTCACATTCAGAACACTTATAGGTTTGCGTATAAATATGTTCTCGATAAAGTTTGGCCGGAATGAAATGCACCTCTTCACGAACAAACTTTTTCCCAACCGGTGTCAACTCGTGCCCATAGGCACATTGTTGCGTTGGTAGATCAATAACAGTTTCTCTTACTGGTAAATCACGACTTAGAGTTTCTTGCCGTGTCTTTTTGCGCTTTTTCTTTGCCGGTACTTGATCTGCGTCGCTTTGTTGGCCAGGTTGCTCTGGCGTGATAAAAACACCGTCATTACCTTCTAGTAGTGACAGTTGGTTAGGATCAATTTGTTCTGATTTTTGACCGTAAATTTTTTTAGTCAAGTAGGCAACCATTTCAGTTAGTTCCGCGACTTGCTTACGTAGCGCTATAATTTCTTCTTCGGGTGTCATTAGCTTTATCCACTCAATCCGTATTTGTTGAATTGAGTTTACCATGTCTTACACTAATTTGGATAGTTATTTTTTCTTCTTTCATGTCCAGGCGGACATGTTTGATGAATTGTCGCGTCTAATGACCAACCACTGAGTAATCGTGTCAACTGTTTAGAATTTAATTTACGGAGTGCATTCTGATCAGTCGGCCATTGAAGTCGACCGTTTTCGATCCGCTTATAAAGTAATAAAAAACCATCACCGTCCCAAAATAAGGCCTTAAAACGGTCTTTTCTGGTTCCACAGAATAAATATAAGGCGCGATTGTATGGATCTAAATCAAATTGATCTTGGATAACACCAGCTAAACCATCGATTCCCCGACGTAAATCGGTTTTTCCACAAACTAAAAAGACCTGTTGAATCTGTCGTTGATCAATTATCACCAGCGAACACCGCCTTTAAAACTGCCTCTAAAATATAGTTGTTAATTCGATTGTAAACTACGACCGATTTATTAGCATCAACTCTAATTTGCAGGGCTTTTGTTGCCATAGTAGATCGCGATTGAGAACCAGAATGATCCATTTTAATTTGAACAATATCCGGTTTATCCAATAAAAATCACCTCACCAATTATTTGATGAGGCAATCATAACTTGAATTAAATTATTTTTGAAGTCGGTCAGTTATTTACTGCTTACAGTCGTCTATGTTAGAATTAGACTTAAATGTAGTAGGGGGAATAGATTTGCAAAACATCGGGATTCAATCCGTTGTAACGTTAGTTTGCTACTTTATTTTTACCGGCGCCGCTTTTTGGGCTCTTCGTGCACTTCGATTTGAAAAAATCATTCGACGTGATCACGTTCAGCAGGCGCAATTATTAGTTGGTTTATTGGCAATTGTGATTGGTTATCTATGTAGTACTTTTTTCTTGAATTTTATTGATAATGCACGTAATTTGATTTTTCTTTTTCGTTAATCAGTTACGTAATTAAACCTTAAATGGTGCGGAGGAAAACTCATGGCAGAAAAGTTGATCATCCATGGTGGACAAAGATTAAATGGAACGGTAAACATTGAAGGCGCTAAAAATGCTGTTTTACCAATTTTAGCAGCAAGCTTACTGGCTTCCAGTGGCCAAACAGTTTTAGATAATGTTCCAATTTTATCGGATGTTTTTACAATGAATGAGGTTCTCAATCGTTTGAATGTTGATTTGGCCTTTGATCAACATTCAAAAACGATTACGTTAGATGCAAGTGGTGATCTTGCCTTTAATGCACCTCTTGAATACGTTTCAAAAATGCGGGCATCGATCGTTGTTTTAGGTCCATTATTGGCTCGATTAGGTCGAGCTCGCGTTGCTATGCCAGGAGGTTGCGCAATTGGTAGTCGGCCAATTGATCTTCACTTAAAAGGTTTTGAGGCTCTTGGTGCAACAATTACACAGCACGACGGTTATATTGAGGCGGTAGCGCCAAAATTAGTCGGAACACAAATTTACTTAGATTTTCCAAGCGTAGGCGCAACCCAGAATATTATGATGGCAGCAACTTTAGCCGAGGGAACGACTATAATCGATAATGTGGCCCGGGAACCAGAGATTGTTGACCTGGCGAACGCATTAAATAAAATGGGTGCACGTGTTGTTGGGGCCGGAACCGAAACCATTCGCATTGAAGGCGTAAAGGTTATGCACGGCTGTAAACATAGCATTATTCAAGATCGAATTGAGGCTGGTACTTTTATGGTGGCGGCAGCGATTACGGGTGGCAATGTTCTGATTAAGAATGCCATTCCAGAACATAATAAGCCGCTCATTTCAAAGCTAGAGGAAATGGGGGTTAAGGTTGTTGAATCCGACATGGGTGTCCGAATCATTGGAATGCCAACGCTTAAAGCAACCAGTGTTAAAACATTACCTTATCCAGGTTTTCCAACTGACATGCAGGCACAAATGACCGTACTTCAATTGGCGGCACAAGGGACTAGTTTGTTAACGGAGACGGTTTTCGAAAATCGTTTTATGCATTTAGACGAGCTACGACGAATGAACGCTGATTTTAGGATAGAGGGTCAATCTGTTCTACTATACGGACCAACAGCGTTCAATGGGGCCGAAGTTGCGGCATCGGATCTTCGTGCTGCTGCTGCCTTGGTGATCGCCGGTTTGGTGGCAACAGGTTATACAAAAGTAACTAATCTTAAATACTTAGATCGTGGCTACTACAAATTTCATAAAAAATTATGTGGTTTGGGAGCTGAAGTTGTTCGGGTCGATACAGAAAAGGAAAATGAGGTTATCACACCTGATTCTTTTGCAACGTTGTTGGCCCAACAAGCTTAATTTTTTTGTAAGAAGTAGGTGCCTGACCTGCTTCTTTTTTCATGGAATAGCTTAAAAGGTGGCTTTTATTCTGGCTTGACCGGAAGTCCACTATTTTCGTGGGCCGCATCTTATGCTATAATTCAATATTGATTGAGTTACGTTTAGCGAGAGGAGCAAAACAAGAATGGCAAAAGATATCGGTATTGACCTTGGTACTGCGAATGTCCTAATTCATGTTCAAGGTAAAGGTATCGTTTTGAACGAACCTTCTGTAGTCGCAATTGATACAAAGACCGGGAAGGTGCTAGCAGTAGGATCGGATGCTTATAAAATGGTGGGTCGAACACCAGGCAACATTCGAGCAATTCGACCAATGAAAGATGGCGTGATTGCGGATTTTGATATTACTGAAGCAATGCTATCTTATTTCATTAATAAATTAAACGTTAAGGGAATTTTATCCAAACCAAATATTTTAATCTGTTGCCCAACTAATATTACGTCAATTGAACAGAAGGCAATTATTGAAGCCGCCGAAAAATCTGGTAGTGGTAAAGTTTATCTAGAAGAAGAACCAAAAGTCGCTGCAGTTGGTGCGGGGATGGATATTTTTCAGCCACAAGGTAATATGGTAATTGATATCGGTGGTGGTACAAGTGATATCGCTGTTTTATCAATGGGCGATATTGTTACCAGTCGCTCGTTACGTTTGGCTGGCGATAAAATGGATAGCGAAATTTCTAGTTTTGTTAAAAATGAACATAACTTGTTGATTGGTGAACACACTGCCGAAAAAATTAAGATTGAAATTGGTGAGGTTTACGGTAAAGATGAGGCGAAATCGCTTGATGTCCGGGGCCGCGATATGGTCACTGGTTTACCTCGAACGATCACGATTACTTCTAAAGAAGTTGAAAATGCCTTACACGATACAATGATGCAAATTGTTCAAGCGGCAAAGGATGTTTTAAACCAGACGCCACCTGAATTATCCGCTGATATCATCGATCGCGGAGTTATGTTGACTGGCGGTGGAGCGTTACTTCATGGGATTGATCAACTTTTCTCCGATAATCTAAAAGTGCCGGTAATTGTTGCTGAACGACCATTAGATGCTGTTGCTCTAGGAACTGGCGTACTGTTAGATAATATTAATAAAAGTAAACGGCGCTAAATTGAGGTGATTGGAAATGCGTAATTCACGGCGCTTTGATGTTTTTGTGCGGCCGGTTTTATCAAAGATACTTTTAGTTGCAATTTTAATGTTAGCTACCTTGGTTCTTGGGACGATGATCGGCTTTGCAATTGGTGGCGGAAATCCATTACGTGTCTTTTTACCAAGTACTTGGGGGCATATGTTGGATTTTGTGCAGTAGTTGTTGAAAGAAGCTAAGGCAGTTGCGTAGCTTCTTTTTTGTCATCTTTGAATAGAGGATCAGGTTATCGGTTAGAAACGGGTTCACTACCGAAATATTCATTAGTAACTAACGTGAGTAAGTTGAAAGTACTGCGATCAGATTGGCTGATAGAATTCATTGTTAAAAGAGTTTTGTTAGGTGGGAGGTAGTTAAATGAAACAATTATTGGTTCGACTTATTCGAATTTATCAGCGCTATTTATCCCCCGCCTTGCCAAAAAGTTGTCGTTACTACCCAACTTGTTCTCATTATGCAATCGAAGCAATCGAGCAATATGGTGTTTTTAAGGGATCGTTAATGGCAATTAGTCGGCTATTACGCTGTCAGCCATTTGTGACTGGGGGTTTTGATCCTGTTCCCGGCAAATTTTTGATCGGTCGTAATCATAATCAGCAGGAAATAGAGGAAGCGAAGGTAAAATATTATGGCGAAACAACCAAATAAAGTTGAATTGACAATTCAAGAAGAAACTCACGAAACAAACATTGTTAACGTTGTTTTTGATGGTAAAAAACGGATTGGTGATATTGAAGAAATAGCTGAACATCAATTTCAAGTTAAACTGGCCGATGGGACTTCTTTTAACGCACGTAGCTATGAAGATGGGCTTAACGAATTAATTATGCAGTACCATTTGCACAAATAAATAATCTAAGCTTTTTGTAAAGTTGAAGTTTTTTACTAGCGCAATTAATTGAGACGGTTATACTGACAATGAAGGAACCTAATTATAAGATAAAGGGGCAGTTTTATGCGAGAAACAGCGCGTGAAGAGGCTGAGAATCCAAGAATTGATTATGGTATTATTTTTTCAGTCATGATGTTGGCGCTGATTGGTCTAGCGTCGATCTATGTTGCAGCAGTTCACGATAAGTCAACCACCAATGTGACGCGGACAGTGGCCGTGCAGATTTTATGGTATGCCATTGGAATAGCAATTGTTGCGATTGTGATGCAATTTGATTCCGAACAGCTTTGGCGGGTGGCACCATTGGCTTATGGTGTCGGAATTATTTTACTGGTAGCAGTTTTGTTTTTGTATAGTCGATCTTACTACGTTAATACTGGTGCTAAGAGTTGGTTTGCCCTAGGACCATTCACTTTTCAACCCTCGGAGGTCATGAAGCCCGCGTTTATTTTGATGTTAGCGCGAGTTGTCATGACCCACAACAATGAGTATCCAGTACACCAAGTTCAAAGCGACTTAATTTTAATTGGTAAGCTGGCAGCCTGGACCCTTCCAGTAGCAATTTTATTGGAACTCCAGCATGACTTTGGGACAATGTTGGTCTTTTTTGCCATTGTTGGTGGTGTTATGTTGGTATCCGGTGTTACTTGGAAGATCTTAGTTCCATTGTTTTCATTTATTCTGGTGATCGGGGGCACGGCGATTACCTTTGTTGCGACCAGTTGGGGTCGAACGATTCTTGGTCACATTGGTTTTGAAAGTTACCAGTTTTCGCGAATTGATACTTGGTTACACCCAGCCAATGATACTAGTAATTCTGGGTACCAATTATGGCAGAGTATGAAGGCAATTGGCTCCGGGCAGATTATGGGTAAGGGGTTTAACCACACTGAGGTTTACGTTCCCGTTCGTGAATCAGATATGATCTTTTCGGTCATTGGCGAAAACTTTGGTTTTATCGGTTCAACAATTTTGATCTTACTTTATTTTCTGTTAATTTATCAAATGATCCGGGTCACTTTTGATACGAAAAATGAATTTTATGCCTATATTTCAACCGGGGTTATCATGATGATCTTATTCCATACCTTTGAAAATATTGGGATGAACATTGGATTACTACCATTAACGGGGATTCCGTTACCGTTTATTTCCCAAGGGGGGTCGGCGCTAATTGGTAATTTGATTGGTGTCGGGTTAGTCATGTCGATGCGCTTCCACCATAAGAGTTATATGTTTAGCTCAGATAGTGAGGCTTTCAATTAAACTAATTTAGGAGTGTTTGAAAAGACATCTAGCAATCTGTTTTTTCAAACATGTTGACACTAAATTAGTCCGGAAAAGATAAGTAAAATTATTTTCCAAATACGATCCAGAGTTCAGCGGATTAGTTTTCATTGGAAAGCACTTATCCGCTTGACAGGGAATTATAATCTGTTTATAATTAACCTCAATTGAATAGGACGCGATGAAGAGAAGAGCGAGGATTTATTTTGATTTTAGCGACTTGTGATGGTGAAAGACAAGCAAATTAACCTCAAAGATGATCTTGGAGTGTGTAGAGTTGTAGCGACTCTAGCGGATTTGTACACGTTATTGTACTGAGTCAATCGACTCGATGAGATGGCTGAAGTGATTCAGTCATAAACAAAGGTGGTAACACGATAATAACAAGCTTTTCGTCCTTTAGTATCAGGTGATACGGGATGAAGGGCTTTTTTTATTGATTTAGAATAAGGAGATGATGTACCTGTGATTGACATTAAGGGTGTCAGTAAGGTTTTCAAAGGTAAAAAGCAGATTACGGCCGTTGAAGACGTCAACTTACAAATCAATGATGGTGAGATCTATGGTATTGTCGGCTATTCAGGCGCAGGTAAAAGTACTCTAGTACGAATGTTTAATGGCCTAGAAACACCAACTACTGGCACAGTAACGATCAATGACACAGTAATGAGTGACTTGCACGGTAAAGAGTTACGTGAAAAACGCCAAAAAATGGGCATGATTTTTCAGTATTTTAACTTATTGTGGTCGCGGACTGTTTTACAAAACGTTACTTTTCCGTTAGAGCTAACCCACGTTCCTAAAGAAGAACGACAGGCAAAAGCAGAGAAATTAATTGAAACGGTGGGTCTAAAAGGGCGGGAAAATGCCTATCCAAGTGAATTATCGGGGGGGCAGCAACAACGTGTTGCCATTGCTCGGGCGCTGGCCAATGATCCGGAACTTCTGCTGTCTGACGAGGCAACCAGCGGACTGGATCCTAAAACGACCGACGAGGTTCTCGAATTATTGCTTAAAATTAATCGGGAATTGAACATCACAATCGTTGTGATCACTCATGAAATGCACGTTATCCGTAAAATTTGTGATCGAATGGCAGTCATGGATGCCGGGCGAGTTGTTGAGGAAGGTAGCGTCTTCGATATTTTCCGCCACCCGCAAAAAGAAATTACACGGCAATTTGTTTCCGAAGAAGAAACTCCGCAGCTAACGGATACCAATGTTGTTATCAATGAATTATTAAAGCAAGTTCCAACTGGTAAAATTGTGAAATTAACTTTTCACGGCGATCAGGCTAAATTACCAATTATTTCTGAAATGTTGCGTCAATTTCCGGAGATTGACCTCAATATTGTTGATGGCTCCATTCATCAAACTCAGGAGGGCTCAATCGGAACACTTTACTTACAGCTTTTAGGTAATGCGCAGGAAATTATTGATGCCCAGGATTATCTGCATAAAATGCGAGTTGAGACGGAGGTGATTCGTGGTGAGTAGTACAACTGGCTTTTCATCTTATTTTCATTTTTCGCAAGTGGATTGGGCAAGTATGTGGTCGGCCACCGGCGAAACAATTTGGATGACGGTCTTTTCATTAGTTTTGGTTGCTATTATCGGCATACTGCTAGGGTTACTTTTATTTGAAACAACGGATAGTCATAGTTTGTGGGCCCGCTTACTTCATTGGTTAGCAGCAGTTTTCGTTAACGTTTTTCGTTCAATTCCGTTTATTATCTTGATTGTTTTACTATTACCGATTACTAAAAACTTAGTCGGAACAATTATCGGACCGAAAGCTGCGTTACCATCATTGATTATCTCTGCCGCGCCATTTTATGCGCGAATGGTGGAATTGGCATTTCACGAAATTGATCATGGAGTTATTGAGGCCGCTGAGTCAATGGGCGCCACAAATACACAGATTATTTTTAAAGTGTTATTACCTGAAAGCAGCCCGGCGCTAGTGTCTGGAATTACGGTTACGGGGATTTCACTGATCGGTTACACAGCAATGGCCGGTGTTATTGGCGCTGGTGGTCTGGGTAACTTGGCATACTTGGATGGGTTCCAAGCAAGTAACAACACAATAACGCTGGTTGCAACGATTGTTATTCTTATTATTGTATTTATTTTTCAAACGATTGGCGACTTAACAGTTCGGCGAATCGACAAGCGGATTACACGTTAAAAAATTTAATCATCATTCATTAGAGGGGGAGTTTAGTTATGAAGAAACATCGTTTACTTAAATTAGCAACAGCGGCGGCCGTTTTATTATTGGGCGTTAGCGCAGTTGCCGGGCCAGCATCGGCCGCAACAACATTAAAGGTGGGGGCTACTAAAACACCACATTCAATTATTCTGAACCACGTTAAGCCACAGTTAAAAAAGGAAGGCGTTAACCTTAAAGTAACGGTTTTTCAGGACTATTCTTTAATTGATAAGGCCTTAGTAGCTAAGGATCTTGATGCAACTTACTTTGCACACAAACCATACGTGGATCAAGAAGTAAAAAAGAATGGTTATAAGATTGCGATTGTTGGGGCCGTTCATTTGGAACCAATCAGTGCCTACTCAAAGAAAGTTAAAAAATTATCACAGTTAAAAGATGGTTCAACAATTTTAGTTTCTAATAACCGTCCTGATTATGGCCGTGTTTTAACGATTCTAAGGGATGCTGGCCTAATCACAATTAAAAAAGGAACTAAGATTACGGACGCTGACTTTACGGATATTGCAAAAAACCCAAAGCATCTGAAATTTAAGCACGATTATGATCCCAAACTGATGCCTTCACTTTATAAGAATAATGAAGGCGACGTTCAATTTATTAACGCCAACTTTGCGGTTCAGGCTGGGATTAATCCAACTAAAAAAGCCATTGCAACTGAAAAGAAATCCTCACCATACGCGAATGTTGTTGAAGTTCGTCAGGGTGATCAAAACAAGCCAGCCGTTAAGAAGTTGATGAAGGCTTTACAGTCAAAGTCAACTCAGGATTGGATTGCTAAACGCTTTAAAGGTGCAGTTTTACCAGTTAAATAAGTAGGAGTGTGAGAAAGTCGCCTTTGGGTTTACTGCGTAACGTAAGCTAATCCAATAACTGGATTTCGGTTTAATTTAGTCCAATCGACAACGTTAGTAATGCTCGTAACCTAGTCGCTTTTTCAAACACTTCCGTTAGGCACGTGAACCCAGACTTTTGGCACACATTTTAGAGTAATGCTCAGAAAAAATAAGCGGCTAGGACTTTTGTCCCGGTCACTTATTTTTTTATTGTCAAAAAACGATCCAGTACATAGGTTAAAGTGAGTAGTCCCTTGATCGTTAGTTTGAGCTTGTAATCGAATCCGCCAAATTAGTATATCGATAGCAGCACATATTATTCTCATTAAGGTTTCGCTAGTTTAGCGCAATTCTGATGGTTTGATAGCGCTTTTACTTAGAGGATGAGGCTAGGACAAAGGTCCTGGCTTCTTTTTGTTTCCGAACATTACTCTATAACGTGCGCCAAAAGCGACTTTTGTCCCACTCCCGATGTGTTATTGAAAAAGGTTCTCAATTAGGCTAGAATAGGATTGTTTACAACAAAAATATACCGATTATTAGCGAAGTTAGTAGTCGATTTTAAGCTTGGAGGAGATCAGATGGCAAGACTAGAAGTGAAAGACCTACATGTTTCTGTAACTGATGAAGATAAAGGTGTCGATAAAGAAATTTTAACGGGTGTTAATTTAGTAATGAACACCGGTGAAATTCACGCCATTATGGGTCCCAATGGTACTGGTAAATCAACACTTTCTCAAGCTATTATGGGTAATCCGGCCTATAAAGTAACTCAAGGCGATATTTTACTTAATGGTGAAAGTATTTTAGGCATGCCCGTTGATGAACGAGCACGAAAAGGGCTTTTTTTGGCGATGCAATACCCAGCCGAAATTGCCGGGGTAACCAACGTTGAATTTATGCGAGCCGCTATTAACGCACGCCGAGCGGATGATGACCAAATGCCGGTTATGGAATTCATGAAATTATTAGACGAGAAACAAGAAATTTTAGATATGACGGACGAAATGTCAGAACGTTACTTAAATGAAGGTTTTTCTGGTGGTGAAAAGAAACGGAACGAAATCTTACAGCTAATGATGATTCAACCAAATTTTGCTATTTTAGATGAAATTGATTCTGGGCTTGATATTGATGCCTTAAAAGTTGTTTCAAAGGGTGTTAACGCAATGCGCGGTGATAACTTTGGTTCATTAATTATTACGCATTATCAACGGCTATTAAATTATATTGTGCCCGATACTGTTCACGTCATGATGGGCGGCAGAATTGTTCAAAGTGGCGGTCCAGAATTAGCCGAGAAACTTGAAGATGAAGGCTATGCTGGTGTTCGGGACGAGTTAGGTTTAGACGTTAAATTAACTGACGAGATTTAAGGAGGGTTTAGCATGGAGACAAAAGTAGAACCTGAATTTCAGTCAGCTTTAACGACTTACACGCAAGATCATGCAGAACCTGCTTGGTCATTGGAGTTACGCCAGAAAATGTTGGCGCAATACCCCACGTTACCATTACCGCGCTACGAAAAGATAGACTACCAAAAATGGGATCTCTTAAACGCAACGAAGCCGGTAACGACTACGTCTAATGCTGACCTGACCGATGATCTAAAGATTGATTTTGCTGCTAGCAAGAATTTATTAGTTGAGGTTGGTAAGTCGGTTATGGCTGCTCAACTGGATCCTGCTTTAGCAGCTCAAGGGGTTATTTTTACGGATATATTTACGGCAATGCGTGATTATCCCGAACTAGTCGAAAAGTATTATATGAAGACGGCAGTTAAGGCCGATAATAATCGGTTAACGGCATTTCATGCTGCTTTCATGAATGGTGGCGCGTTCTTATATGTACCCAAGAATGTCGCAATTAAAGACCCAATTCAGGCCTATTACATTCAGGATAGTACCCGTAAACAGGATTTTGTTCCGCACGTTTTGGTTATTGCCGAAGAAGGCAGCGAATTAACTTACCACGAGAATCTCTCGACTAGTGGTACAGAAAGTAACTTGGCCAATATCGTTGTTGAGGTGATTGCCAAAGATAATGCCCACGTCCATTTTTCGGCGGTTGATCAACTTAGTGGTAAAACAACCACTTATTTAAACCGGCACGCCATTTTAGCAACTGACGCTACGGTTGATTGGGCGGTTGGTTTTATGAACGATGGTAACGTTGTTGGTGATTTCAGCACTGATCTACGCGGTAAGGGCTCACATACCGAAGTAAAAGTTGTGGCGATTACTACTGGTAAACAAGTGCAAGGTATCGACACCAAGGTGACTAACTACGGCCAGCATACAATTGGCCACATTTTGCAACACGGCGTTATCCTTGAGGATTCAACGTTAACGTTTAATGGGGTTGGTCACATTGTTAAGGGTGCTCGTGGTTCAGATGCTCAACAGGAAAGTCGCGTTTTGATGTTATCAACCACGGCTCGTGGCGATGCGGACCCAATTCTTTTAATTGATGAAAATGATGTTACTGCCGGGCACGCGGCTTCAGTTGGTCGTGTTGATGAAGGCCAAATGTATTACTTAATGAGTCGTGGTATTAGTAAAAAGGTTGCTGAACGCCTTGTTATTCGCGGTTTCTTAGGTAGCGTTATTACCGAGATTCCATCCAAGTCTGTCCGTGAACGATTGACGGCAACGATCGAAAGGAAGTTAGAAAATGGTCAAAAGTCTGAATCAGATTCGTAATGACTTCCCAATTTTAGATCAAAAAGTTAATGATGAAGATTTGGTCTATTTGGATAATGCCGCAACAACGCAAAAGCCGCGGGCAGTGGTTGAGGCACTAGCGCACTATTATTATACGGATAACGCTAATGTTCACCGTGGTGTTCACACCTTGGCTGAGCGGGCGACTGCTGATTTTGAAGCGGCGCGGGAAAAAGTACGGGCCTTTATCAATGCTCGTTCCACAACTGAGGTTTTATTTACCCGGGGTACGACAACCAGTTTAAACTGGATAGCGGCTAGTTACGGTGAGAAAGTTATTGGTGCTGGTGACGAAATTGTCATCTCTTACATGGAACACCATAGTAACTTAGTTCCTTGGCAGCAATTAGCGTTACGAAAAAAAGCAACTTTAAAATACATTAAAATGACTGCTGACGGACATTTAGATATGACCGATGCGGCCGAACAAATTACTGATAAAACTAAAATTGTGGCGATTGCGCAGGTTTCAAATGTTCTTGGGGTTGTCAATCCAATTAAGGCCTTGGCAAAATTAGCCCATGAACATGGTGCAATTATGGTGGCTGATGGGGCCCAATCGCTACCAAATATGCCCGTTGACGTTCAGGAATTGGATTGTGACTTTTTGGCCTTTTCTGGGCATAAAATGTTAGGACCAACGGGAATTGGCGTTTTGTACGGCAAAGAAGCGATTTTGAATGAAATGCCACCAATTGAATTTGGTGGTGAAATGATTGATTTTGTTGATCTTTTTCAGAGTTCGTGGAAAGAATTGCCGTGGAAATTTGAGGCGGGAACACCTGATATTTCTGGTGCCATTGGCTTAGGCGCAGCGATTGATTATTTGTCTGCTATTGGAATGGCTAACGTTCAGGCCCATGAACAAGAACTCGTTAACTACGTTTTACCTAAACTGTTGGCGATTGATGATCTCACCGTTTATGGTCCTCATGATCCGGCCCAACACACAGGCGTGATTGCTTTTAATTTGAATGGGCTGCACCCACATGATTTGGCCACTGGTTTGGATATGGAAGGGGTTGCTGTTCGCGCTGGACACCACTGTGCGCAACCATTAATGAAATATTTAAAGGTACCAGCAACGGCACGAGCAAGTTTTTATTTATATAATACGAAGGCGGATGCTGATCGCTTAGTTGACGCAATCGTTGCAACAAAGGAGTTCTTTAAGCATGGCACTGTCTAGTCTTGATAATTTATACCGCCAAGTTATTTTGGATCATTCGGCTCATCCGCACCATCACGGTCATCTACAGCAAGTTACGAATGAAATTGAGATGCGTAACCCGACTTGTGGTGACGTCATTCAATTAGAAGTGGCAGTTTCTAATGATAAAATTAATGACATTGCATTTTCTGGTGATGGTTGCACGATTAGCCAGGCTTCTGCGAGCATGATGACTGATGCTGTTATTGGTAATACACCAGCTCAGGCTGAGGAAATGGTCCAAGTTTTTTCTAAGATGATTATTGGTGATCAACCTAATTTGGATACTAAGATTCTTGAAGATGCGTCAGTGTTAAATGGCGTTGCTAAGTTTCCCGCACGAATTAAGTGCGCGGCCTTAGCTTGGAAAGCACTTAATAATGCCCTGACAAGTAATGATGGTAAAGGAAAGGCTGGTCAAATCGTGGAGCATCACGATAATTAGATCGGCAGTAAACGCAAAGGAAGGGGCAAGACGATGCCAGAAACTGAGAACACAAAAAATAATGAGGCTGCCGCAACTTCGATTCAAGACTTAAACTTGAGCGAAGATTACGATTTTGGTTTTCATGATGATGTAACACCTGTATTTTCAACCGGCCATGGTTTAACGGAAGAGGTTGTGCGGGAAATTTCAAAGGAAAAAGATGAGCCTAAATGGATGCTTGATTTCCGTTTGAAATGTTACAAACTGTATAAAAAAATGCCAATGCCAGCGTACGGACCTGATTTATCAAAATTAGACCTTAAGAATATGTTGTATTACCAAAAGGCCACGGATAAAAAGTATCGTGATTGGGAAGATGTTCCTGAAGAAATAAAAAACACCTTTGATCGTTTAGGTGTACCTCAGGCTGAACGTCAATATTTGGCTGGTTCTTCAGCACAGTACGAGTCAGAAGTGGTTTACCACAACATGAAAGATGATTTTGATAAACTAGGTATTATTTTTACCGACACTGATACGGCCTTGAAAGAATACCCTGAATTATTTAAAAAGTGGTTTGGTAAATTAGTTCACCCAACTGATAATAAATTTGCGGCCTTAAATGGTGCTGTTTGGTCTGGTGGTTCGTTTATTTACGTTCCTAAAGGGGTTAAAACGGATATTCCGATTCAATCCTATTTCCGTTTAAATGCCGAAAATTCGGGCCAATTTGAACGGACCTTAATTATTGTTGACGAGGGTGCCAGTGTTCAGTACGTTGAAGGTTGTACAGCACCAAACTATTCATCGGACAGTTTGCACGCTGCCGTTGTTGAAGTGTACGTTGAAAAGGACGCTTACGCTCGCTATACGACAATTCAGAATTGGTCGAACAATGTTTATAGTTTGGAAACTAAACGTGCACGAGCAATGGAAAACAGCACGATGGAGTGGGTTGATGGTAACCTTGGTTCTAAGATTACTATGAAGTACCCAAGTGTCTACCTTGATGGTGAAGGCGCAACGGGAACAATGTTGTCAATTGCCGTTGCTGGTCATAATGTGGACCAGGATGCCGGGGCGCGAATGATCCATAACGCTAAAAATACGTCCTCGTCGATTGTTTCTAAATCAATCTCTAAAGATGGTGGTGCCGTTGATTACCGTGGAACGGTCCGCTTTGGTCGCCACTCGGATGGTTCAAAGGCCCACGTCGAGTGTGACACAATCATTATGGATGAAGAATCAAGTTCCGATACAATTCCGTATAATGAAATTTTAAATGGTAACGTCTCAATGGAACATGAAGCTAAGGTTTCAAAAATTTCCGAAGAACAACTCTATTATTTGATGAGCCGTGGTGTTTCTGAAGCCAAGGCAACTGAAATGATCATCATGGGCTTCGTGGAACCATTTACTAAAGAATTACCAATGGAGTACGCCGTTGAATTAAATCGATTGATCGGTTACGAAATGGAAGGTACGGTTGGCTAGTATATTAATACCGCGTTATAATGGGGTAAATTTACGGACCGCCACCAAATGAAAATAAAAACGCTCTGTCAAATTTAGTTGATGGCTAGTTTTGGGACAGAATTAGAAGCTAACCAACTTCTAATTCTGTCCTTTTATTTGGTTCTGTTCTCATTTTTGGCGTGGTTTAGCTTAAAATTTGTACTTTAATACTGAGTGAAAATAGTATCTTATTATTGATAACAGGGCTTTTCATATCCTTTAATGGTGGATTTTTGTATATGGAGCCTGTGGTCTTTTTGTTTTACAAAAAATATGGAACCTTTAAAAAGGCGGGGACGATAATTCATTTGTCTGAATTATCGTCCCCGCCTGAATTTAATCAGAATTATTTTGGTCTTCACGTGCTTCTTTATGTGCTGCCTCACGCTTTTCTTGGGTAATTGTTTCAGCGTGTTTCTTCTTAATCTCGGCCTTATCTTCAGCCTTGTCCTTTAACTTAGCTTCTTTTTGGTCAGCCTGACCCTTAGCCTGAAGTTCATCGTTATTGATGATTTCACCAGTTTTTTCTTTGATTTTACCTTTAAATTTATCTAATTCACCAGCTGCCATTGAAATTCCCCCTTAAATTGATTGCGACTTTTACTTCTTGATTCCAGTATGGCAAAAAAATTGGTGCAACGCGATAAATATGCTGTTAATTTATTAAAATGGTGGGGAAATCAGATCTGTGAAGCCCGTTAATATAAAAATAAGCTAGACATTACGATAAAAATAAATTTTACCGTAATGCCTAGCCCTTTTAATCTAACTTAATTTTCGTCTTGTAAATGATGATCGTCATGGAATAGAGCAAGTAATAAACCAACAACAATAACTGCGGCTTCCGCAAAGCTAACCGTAACATCACCCTCCAAACTATTTAGTTAACAAAACCACTATATATTATAGAACTAATTTTAGAAAAAGTTAAATAATAAATGGATTCATAAAAAAGTTTGACAGTCTCACAATCATCCGTTATGATTCTGTTATCAAATTCTAAGGAGTTTTTAATATGACAGTCGTGAATAAGCAAGTTATGACACAACTGAATAATCGATATTATTACTATTGGTTCTTTAACTAGTGTTTGCACTGGCAGTATAGGTGCAAACACAACGTTTGTATCCTATGCGGGCCAATAGTTCTTAATCGTATGTATTAAAAACGGTAGCCACATAGAGATGAAATTAAAATTTCAGCTGTGTGGTTTTTTCTTATCGATGACGCTATCAAGGTCTTTTGTTGATTACGGAGTCCCACAGCAAACAAACGCTGGGGGACTTTTTTTATAACTTTAAACAAAATGATCGAGGCTGCACAGTCAGGCCACCCAGGTTTACCGTTAGGAGCGGCTCCGTTAGCCTACACACTGTTTACTCGGCATTTAAAAATAGATCCAGAAAATCCAGAGTGGTTTGATCGTGATCGGTTTGTATTGTCGGCCGGGCACGGATCAGCAATGTTGTACAGCTTATTACACCTTTCCGGATTTAACCTAAGTATTGCTGATTTAAAACATTTTCGCCAATTAAATAGTCGAACACCAGGCCACCCGGAACATGGTGTAGTCCCAGGTGTTGACGCAACCACCGGGCCACTTGGACAAGGAATTGGAATGGCGGTTGGGATGGCAATGGCCGAAGCACATTTAGCAGCTATTTTTAATCAAGCAACCCAACTAGTTGATCACCATACATACGTCATTTGTGGTGACGGTGATTTAATGGAAGGTGTGTCTCATGAGGCAGCAAGTCTCGCGGGGCACCTAAAATTATCCAAATTAATTGTTTTGTATGATTCAAATGATGTTTCGCTAGATGGTCCGGCTGACCGGGCACTCACTGATAATGTTCAAAAGCGTTTTGAGAGTTACGGCTGGCACTACCAGCGTGTTGCTGACGGTAATGATTTAACCGCAATTGATCAGGCGATTACACGGGCCGAGCGACAAGCAACGGCACCGACATTGATCGAAGTAAAAACGGTTATTGGTTACGGCGCACCAAAGCAAGGAACCAATCAAGTTCACGGTAGTCCACTTGGAGCGGCCGGCATTATCGCCTTAAGGAAGGCCCTGAATTGGCAAGAAGCAGAATTTACCGTTCCCAAGCTAGTAACGGAACGTTTTACGAAAACATTACGTCAAAATGGGGCTAATAAACGCCAACTTTGGGAACAACAACGCCAAGAATTGAGTCCGAAAGCAGCACAACAGTTTAAACGGGCAATTACGCAGGAGTTACCGGCCGATTGGATTAACGAGTTACCAACTTATAAATTAGGCCAAAGTGAATCAGGTCGGGTTACTAGTCAAAAGATGATCCAGGCAATTGCAAATAAAGTGCCAATGTTTTGGGGTGGTTCGGCGGACCTTGCCACATCAAATAAAACCGATATTGCAGGAAGCAACTCTTTTACAGCATTAACCCCGGAACAACGGAATATTTGTTTTGGCGTTCGCGAGTTTGCTGAAGCAACGGCCTTAAATGGGATTGCGTTGCATGGTGGTAGCCATATCTTTGGCGGAACCTTCTTTACCTTTTCCGATTATATGCGTGGTGCCATTCGGTTGGCAGCCTTACAGAAATTACCGGTTACTTACATTTTCACCCATGATTCAATTGCTGTTGGGGAAGACGGCCCGACCCATGAACCAGTTGAGCAGTTAATGAGTTTGCGGGCAATGCCAAACGTTTCGGTTATTCGCCCGGCAGACCCGAATGAGGCCGTTGCGGCTTGGAAATTAGCACTGACTGTTCATGATCGCCCAACTGTTTTAGTTTTTACCCGCCAGGATTTAGCGGTTTTAAAGGGAGCTCAGCAGCAAGTGAGTGGCGTTAGTCGAGGTGGTTACGTGCTATCCGTTCAGCAAGGAACGCAACCAGAGGGCGTGTTAATTGCTAGCGGTTCTGAAGTTGCCTTAGCGTTAACGGCGCAACAAGAATTATTGAAATTGAAACATGATGTTGCAGTGGTTTCCATGCCATCCTTTGATCGGTTTGATCAGCAGTCGCGCCACTACCAAGAGCAAGTTTTACCAGCGCACGTGCGTAACCGGGTTTCAATTGAAATGGGAGCAACTTTAGGTTGGGAGCGTTACGTTGGATTAGATGGTGTTAGTATGGGGATTGATTCCTTTGGGGCCAGCGGTAAGGCCACCGAAGTAATCAGTAAGTACGGCTTTTCAACTAAGGCCGTTACTACTGCTTACTTAAAAATGTGGGAACAAAATAATTTTTCACAAATTCCAAAACGGGAGGCCATTTAAGATGATTGACGGGCACACAAAATTGTACGGTTTTTTTGCACATCCAGCACACCATAGCTTGTCACCTTTAATGTATAATCTAAGTTTTCAGGCTCATGAAATTAACGCGCGTTACTTGGCCTTTGATTTGTCTAATGATTTTTCACAGGCAATTGCCGCCGTACGAACATTAGGTCTTGGGGGAATTAATTTGTCCATGCCGTATAAACTTAAGGTGTTGCCACTACTAGATGAATTATCCACGACGGCCAAATTAGTTGGTGCCGTTAATACGGTTGTCAATGACCACGGTCGGCTTAGGGGTGAAAATACTGACGGTAAAGGATTAATACTGGCCCTGCAGGCTGATGGAAGAAAGGTCAAGGGCAAACAGATCGCTATTTTAGGTGCTGGTGGTGCCGGAATGTCAATTATTGCCGCGGCCGCTTTTGCTGGTGCTGCCAAGATTACGGTTTTTAAACGCCAAAATCAAACTTTTACCCAAGTGGCGCAACGCTTGAGCCGAATTGAAAAAGTGACCGGAGTTACGCTTGAATTATGTGATTACGCGGATGAGGCTACGATGGCGCAAGTATTAACAACGACAGATTATTTGATTAATACGACTAATATTGGTATGGGCCAGGGAAACAATGAGTTACCAGTGCCTGCAAAATTGATAACGAGCCTGGCAACTAACATAGTGGTTACGGATATCATTTATTTTCCACGGGAGACGGCCTTTTTAAAGTTAGCTAGACAAAATGGTAACCCGACCTATAATGGTTTAGGAATGCTGATTTATCAGGGAGCTTTAGCTTTTCAAACTTGGACAGCCAAACAAATGCCAATTACAACCGTTACGACAGCACTAGAACAGGCTTTGTACCAACCACAAAACTAAAGGGGATTATAAATTATGATTATTCAATTAAACCAAACTGTAAATGAAGAAATTGTTGCTACCTTACTTAAACGTTTAGCGGCCACACCGGCCACAGTTATTCGAATTGGAACTCACGTTGCAGTACCCGAAGTAAACCAGGTAACGTTAATGGCTGATGAGGCTGCCCAAGTTGCCGAAATTATTGAAAAGACGCCGGCCGCAGTACTGGGGAGTCGATTATTCCAACCAGAAGATACGATTATTAAGTTGCCACATTCAACAATTGGCGGCAAAGGCGGTTTTACAATGATGGCCGGGCCTTGTTCGGTTGAATCAGAAGAACATGTTCGAAGAATGGCCAAGGTGGTTAAAGAAGGCGGGGCAACCTTGCTTCGTGGCGGGGCCTACAAGCCGCGGACTTCACCTTACTCTTTCCAAGGTTTAGGCGAAGATGGTTTGAAATATTTGCGCGCGGCGGCCGATGAAAACGGCATGGACGTGATTACGGAAGTGATGGACGAAACCCACGTTGATTTAATTGCTAAGTACACGGATGTTTTCCAGATTGGTGCTCGGAATATGCAAAACTTTTCCTTGTTAAAGGCGGTTGGTAAAACTAAGGTGCCGGTCGCTTTAAAACGTGGATTAGCTGGTACGATTGATGATTTATTAAATGCCTCTGAATACATAGCGGCCGGCGGTAACCACCAGATTATGCTGTTAGAACGGGGAATTCGAACTTTTGATAATAAGTATACCCGCAATACTTTTGATTTGGCTGCCGTACCAGTTTTGCAAAAATTAACCCATTACCCCGTTATTGTTGACCCAAGCCACGCTGTTGGCGAATGGGATTTGGTAACACCGATGGCTCATGCCGGTGTGGCTTCTGGGGCTTCTGGCATGATTGTTGAAATTCACGATGACCCAGAACACGCTTTTTCTGATGGTCCCCAAGCACTGAAACCTAAAACTTATTTAAAAATGACCAAGGAAGTTTTTGAACTAAAAGAATTAATGAATTCATGGGAGGCATAATTTTTGAAAACAGTCACAGTTACTTTGCCTGCTAAAACTTATCAGATCAAAATTGCGGCAGGCCTACTTACTAAAGTTGGAAATGAGGTGGCCAAGCTATGGTCACCACGAAAAATCGCTTTGGTAAGTGATAGTCACGTTGAACCACTTTATAGTGCGCAGGTGGAAAATTCTTTAAGTGCCGCCGGTTTTACGGTTCACGTCTATCGCGTACGCGCAGGTTAGGACTCAAAACAGCTAGGTGTTTTATCATCACTTTATGAGGAATTACTAGGGGATGACTTTAGTCGCTCTGACGGTGTTATTGCGTTGGGTGGCGGCGTTGTCGGCGACCTGGCTGGATTTTTAGCCTCAACGTACATGCGGGGCATTAGTTTTATTCAAATTCCAACGTCATTACTTGCCCAAGTTGATAGCAGCGTAGGTGGTAAAACGGGCGTCGACCTGAATACTGGTAAAAATCTGATTGGAACCTTTTATCAACCGGACGTTGTTTTGATTGATCCAACTGTTTTGCAAACGTTAAGTCAACGCTTCTTAGTTGAAGGCTACGCCGAAATTGTTAAGATGGCAGCTATTTCTTCGTTGGATTTTTGGCACTTAATTGAAAGTATCAAACAACCTAAAGATATTTTAAAGCAGGCACCAGCTTTAATTGAGGCGAGTGTTCGTTTCAAGGCCCAAATTGTTGAGGCCGATGAAAAAGAAGGCGGTTTGCGCCAAATTTTAAATTTTGGGCACACCTTGGGTCACGCGATTGAACTATTGGCTGGCAGTCAGCTTGCACACGGTGAAGCGGTCAGCATTGGAATGGTGCAAATCACCCAAATTTTTGAGGACCGAGGATTAACGCCTGACGGGATAACTGCTAAGCTAAAAAAGCAATTACTGGCCGTTGGTTTACCAATTTCAAGCGATCTTATCGGTAGTTCACAATTTTACGAGCTACTGAAACATGATAAGAAAAACCACGGTGATCAGTTAACGTTAGTTTATTTAAAGGAGCTGGGTACGGCGGATTTATACCCAGTGAAGCTAGCAGCAATCCACAGTTTTCTGAACTTATGATTCGGCTCGCCGTTTTAGGGCCAGCCGGAACCTTTAGTGATGTGGCCGCCCGGCAATATTTAAAAAGGCATCAACTCAATTATTCGTTGAGCTATTACAATACAATTGAGCAGGTAGCAGTTGCCGTCGCTCAAACGGATCAACTAGCTTTGTTACCACTGGAAAACACGCTAGATGGCTATGTTCAAAATACGCTAGCCATCTTAGCGAAAGGTCAGTTGAGAATTAACGGGGCAGTGATGGTACCAGTTCGTTTTTCGTTGGCCGCCAATGTCCCAGAGCTAAGTAAAATTAAGCGGCTCTACGTTCAATTTAAAACTAAGGGCCAGTGTACAAAAATAATTCAGCAATTGTCCCAAGCCGAGTTATTAACTACAGAAAGTAATATGCTCTCTTTTGCAAAGTTAGAAGATTCGACTGCTGGTGATGCCGCGATTATCCCGCAATTTCATTTACCAGAATTAAACCCTAAAAAATATTTACTTGTTTCGGATGTCACTGATCAGTCGGACAATTTTACCCGGTTCATTGTGGTGGGGAAAAAGATTGAAATGACCACGATTGGTGTCACTAATCACTTTCGTTATACTTGTTATGTAACGCCAAAGTGTGATTATGCAGGACTGCTATACGATATTTTAGGTCATTTTGCGAAGGCAAAGCTTAATCTAATTTCGTTGATATCACGACCAACTAAAAAGAAAATGGGTCAATATAGTTTCTACATTGAGGTCAGTGGTGTGGGGGAGCAGTTACCTAAATTACACCAAGTATTACAGCAATTAGGTAAGTATTATACCGTTCTTGACCTTGGCGTTTATCCAGCAACTGATTTAACCGAATCAAACTAAAAGTAAGGAGTGGGACAAAAGTCGGTTTTGGGTTTACTGCGTAACGTAAGCTAATCCAATAACCGTACTATGGTTATTGGATTAGCTGTAGTTAGGCACGTGAACCCAGACTTTTGACGCACGTTCTAGAATAATGTTCGAAAACAATAAGAGGCCAGGACTTTTGTCCCGGCCTCTACTTTTAATTTACTTTAAGCTAGTGTTCACAAAGCCTTTTTGGTAGCTTTTTCCTAATGTATTTAAACACGTCCTTTAAGGACTAATTGTTCTGTTGCCAAGGTATGCGCCTCACTTTGGTGCAGGAAATCGTTAAGCCAGTAACCTGGCTTAAGCTCTAACTGCTGATCTAATGCGTAGACGGTTAGTTGATAATCATGATCTTTATCTGGTGGTGTTGGACCAATATAATGTTCGTTAGACAGTGGATCCTTTTCACCAATAAAAGGGGAAGCCAGACTATTCTTCCCTTGAATTAAGATGTCAGTCTTTTCGCGGCTGGCGTTCTCAGGTAATTGTTGTTCAGTTGCCGGAATGTTAGCCGCTATCCAGTGAATCCAAGGAAAACCACTGACGGAAACGGCATCAAAGTCTAGTAACGTGAGCGCCCAAGTCTTTGTACCAGTCGGCAAGTCAGCAACCTGAATCGGGAAGGAAATAAACGGATTCTTGTTGTAATATTCATTCTGGGTTGCGTGTTTACTGTAGCGATTGGCCAAATAACCATTTTCGGTTGGAACTGTAATTTTCATCAACAAAACCTCCTCTAATTAACTTCAGTATAAGCCAATTTTGCCAAAATAACTGGCTTGAGGCGTAACTAAATGTACAGTCAAGATGAGAGGTATGTTAAAATAGCATTAAATTTAAAATAGTTGGAGAGGGTGTCATGAAACAATTACGGGCGTTGAACGCACAACGAATTGTGGTGAAGGTTGGAACGAGTAGTTTAATTTACGCTAATAGTCAATTGAAACTACGCACAATTAGTCGTTTGGCCATGGTTTTAAGTGATTTAAAAAATCAGGGCAAAGAAGTTATTTTGGTATCTTCAGGTGCAATCGGTGTTGGAATGGGCAAGTTGGGTCTAACCAAACGCCCCACGGCAATCCCTGATCAACAGGCGATTGCTGCAATTGGACAAAGTGAATTGATGGCAGTTTACGACCGGGCATTTGCCAATTACGATAAGGCCGTGGCACAAATGTTGTTAACCCGGGATGTGATTACCTATCCCCAGAGTCACGCCAACGCACTGAATACATTTGAACGTTTATTAAAATTTAACGTCATACCAATTGTTAATGAGAACGATGTCGTTTCATTAGAAGAATTAGACCATAAAACAAAATTTAGTGATAATGATCAACTTTCGGCAATCGTGACGAACATGGTTGCCGCCGATCTTTTAATTGTATTGTCAGATATTGATGGTTTCTATGATGCTAATCCCAATAACAATCCCGCGGCCAAATTATTACCAGAGATTGATCAAATCGGTCCGGCAATTTTGAAAGCCGCTGGTGGTCACGGAAGTCAATTTGGAACTGGCGGGATGGTCACTAAACTAAAGGCCGCGGAACGAGTTTTAGCCCACCACCAACAAATGGTGCTGGCCAACGGTAAAGATCCGCAAATTATTTACCAGATATTGGCCGGGGAACCTGTTGGAACTTTATTTCGGCAGCCAAACATAAAGGAGCAGGCGCAATGAATTTAAATAAAATGGGCGTGGCAGCTAAACAAGCGGCCTTTACACTTGGCCAATTAGCGACATCCCGTAAAGATCAAGTTTTAAACGCCATGGCGGACGCCTTACTGGCAAATCAAACGCAACTACTGCAGGCCAACGCTCAAGATCTGGTCACCGCTAAAGTTAGGCAAGTTAAGCCGCCAATGCTTGATCGGTTAAAATTAGATGAAGATCGAATTCAGGCAATGGCCACTGGATTACGCCAAGTTGCTAACTTACCGGACCCAATTGGTAATATTGATGGTGGGTTTACGAATGAAGCAGGGTTAGTGATTAGTAAGCAACGCGTACCTTTAGGCGTTATTGGGATGATCTATGAAGCACGACCCAACGTGACAGTTGATGCCGCGGCACTTTGCTTTAAATCAGGTAATGCAGTTATTTTACGTGGTGGTAAGGAAGCAATCCAGTCTAATCAAGCATTAACTAAGATTTTACAAGATGTTTTAAAGGTGCAGGCTCTACCAGAAGCGGCAATTCAATTAGTTAGTGACACCAGTCATGAGACGGCCCGCGCACTAATGCAGTTAAACGATTACTTAGATGTATTGATTCCTCGGGGGAGTGGCTCGTTTATTAAAACGGTGGTTCAAACGGCAACGGTTCCAGTTATTGAGACGGGCGCTGGTAATTGTCATATCTACGTTGATGAATCGGCGGACCTTGCCATGGCGGTGCGGATTATTGTAAATGCTAAAACTCAACGGCCGTCAGTCTGTAACGCAATGGAAAAATTGATTATTAATGAAAAAGTGGCTAAGTCATTTTTACCCGCTATTGCAAAAGCACTAGCACCTTATCAAGTTGAACTACGTGGCGATACTGCTGCACGAAAGATCCTACCCTTGATCACGCCAGCAACAGAGGCTGATTGGGAAACGGAGTATAACGATTATATTCTAGCAATAAAAGTAGTGCCGGATCTGGCAAGTGCGATTAACCACATTAATCGTTACAATACGCAGCATTCAGAGGCCATTATTACAAATAATTATCAGCATAGTGTTCAGTTTACGCAACAAATTGATGCCGCCGTGGTTTACGTTAATGCGTCCACGCGTTTTACTGATGGTTTCGAGTTTGGCTTCGGTGCGGAGATTGGCATTAGCACGCAAAAATTGCACGCCCGTGGGCCAATGGGGTTACGGGAGCTGACGACAACTAAGTACGTGGTTTTGGGAACGGGACAAATTCGTGAATGACTTGTCGCGAAGGCAGGGGTAAAAAAATAGCTTGCTTAGAAATGACCCTTTAACGGTAAATTAACTAATCTACCGTTAAAAGATCAAACTCAGCGAGCTATTTTTAATCATCTTCGGTAATGTCAGCAAACTTAGCACCCAAAAAGGGCACTAATTCCGCTGGGGCAACTTTGATTGATCGACCAATTTTACCCGAAGAGACCAAAATTTCCGTTTGGTTCTGAGCGCTATTTGAAAAAATAATGGGGTAATGATGGTGCGTTTGGTGGATACCAATCGGCGTGTTGGCCCCGTGTTCGTAGCCCGTAGTCGCAACTAGTTCCTTTAAGGGGACCATGCCAACCTTTCGATTACCCGTGATTTTGGCTAATTTTTTATAGCTGATTCGTTCGTCCAAAGGAACGACACCGATAATTGGACCTGATGTTTTGCCGGTTAAGGCCAAGGTTTTGTAAATCATATGTTCGTTTAACGCTAGTTCGTCGAGCTTTAACTGCCGAACATCGCCCTCTTGTTGGGTTACCAATTCATATTGGGTGTACGGAATTTTGGCCTGATCCAATATTTTTTCAACCAACGTTTTAGCTAATTTAGAATGTTTTTTACTCATTATGGTCGCCTCTTCTTAGCAGTTGTCCGTTTCAATATAGCATTTTTTAGTTGGAGATGCGAGTGAGCATGTGATTTCATGTTAGAATGGAAGCATGTTTATGAACGGAGTGTTGTTATGACAAGTCAGGCAGTTACGAATACTAAACAAGCGTTGGTAAAACTACGCGAACAATTAAGAACGGGGGAACTTTACCAACATTTACCTGAAAAAATCGATCAAATCATTAATCAATTACCTCACGAAAAACGAACACCAGTTATTTTACCAGAGGATGATGCTAAGGCAACAACAAAATTATTAACCTTAAGTGATCAAATTAAGAATAAAGAAAAACGAACGATTACCGATAAAGATTTAGAGTTTATGCTGGCACATTTGGGTTCAACTAATCCAACGGTTCGTGATCGGGGTGTTTACTTTTTATTTCACGATTTAATTGAAATGAAAATTTTGACAACCGACCAGTTAAAGCATGTTTTGGACCGTGTCCTGGAACCAAGTATGCTTTACGAACACATCTTGGAAGCTCAAGGTAATGGTGCTTTTTTGCGCTCTTTTAGTGTCATGCTTTTATCGTTAGTGCTTTATGCAGATCGGACGCATTACCACTTTATTGAAACGGCGCAGTTAGAGGAGATTTCCCTAGCCATCACGACTTATATTGTTTTAGAGACTGATTGTCGTGGCTACGCTGGCAATAAAGGTTGGGTCCATGCTTATAGCCATATTGGGAACGTTTTAGATGAACTGACAGCTAGCACTAAGTTGAGTCGAGCGGACAAAATCTTTTACTTGGCAGCGCTGGTAGAGCGGTATAAACACCTTAATAAACCATTGGTGTTTGGTGAAGATTACCGGCTAGCTGCGGTCATTGCAAATTTAGTTAATAAGCATAAAATTTATGCCGATTATTTAACCTTACTGCTACATAAATGGCAGCAACAATTGATGGCCCAGCAACCAAAGGCAGACGAAGTATTTTGGAATCGCTGGTATAATCGCAATCGATTACTGGAGGCACTTTTAATTCGTGGTGATTTACCTGATAAATTACAACAGTATATCTTACGGTTGGCCGATTTTTATTAAGGGGGAAAGTACTGATGCTTAAGGCGGTAATCTTTGATTTGGATGGCGTTTTAATTGATAGTGAGCCATATTATTTTGAACAAAAAATGGCCTACTTTAAGAAAATTGGGCTAACCGTTGAAAAAAATCAAATTAAGGCGATGTACGGCCGAAATTTACGGCATGAATGGCCGCGGCTACTACCGGGTAAGTCGCCGGAGGTTTATCTAAAATTACAGGCCGACTATACCCACTTTAAGCAGCAACACCCAATGGATTACGTTAAGCGAGTTAACCCCCAGGCCAAGGAAACTTTAGTGGCCTTGAATCAGTTAGGTTTAACTTGTGCTGTGGCTTCTGCTGGTGATTTTAGTTCCATTAATGGTGTTTTAGACGCAACGAAATTACAGTCACTGTTTGCGTTGGTTGTCAGTGGGGAGAGCTTTAAACACAGTAAGCCTGATCCGGCAATTTACAATGCAACCTTGAAGCAATTAAAGGTTGCCGCCGGTGAAGCATTAGCGGTGGAGGACTCTGCAATTGGTATTCAGGCTGCTAAAGCTGCCAAAATTAAAGTTGTGGCGCTGCGACCACTCAGTCAGATGATTACGATTGATCAAAGTCAGGCCGATGTTCGAATTTTGAAATTGATCCAAGTTGTTAGCCTTGCAAAAGAACAATTACAGGCTTAATTGGTGAGTAATAATCATTTGGCCATTAATTAGAGCATTAGTAAAATAATGCTTTTTTATTTTGGAAATTAAATTCTATTCGTTGTGGTGGGTACTAAGTATCCTTAGGCAAGATTTCTAGCACACAAATAAGCCTCCTTTACGTAGTTTTATACTGTAGAGGAGGGTTACATAAGATGATTATAAAACGACAACGATGTCCCTGGGCCGAGCAGGATCAGAATACACGTTATTATCATGATGTGGTTTGGGGAACACCAATTATTCAAGATGACGAAATCTTTAAGCGTCTGGCACTGCAAGTTTTTCAATCGGGCCTAAATCAGCGTTTATTGTTGCGTAAAGAGCAAGCTCTAAATCAGGCATTCAAAGCATTTGCTAGCGACCAAGTTGCATTGTTTGGTGAACAAAAAGTTACTGAGTTATTAACTGATGCAACACTAATTCGCAATCGGCAAAAAGTGCTGGCCGTTATTGAAAACGCGCGTTTGCTGGTGCAATTGCAGAAGCGGCAGATTTATTTGACGAATATTATTTGGACGGAAGGCAGTAGTGATCCGCAATTCAATGATCAGCAGGCTATTCCGGCCTTTACTAATCAATCCGTTAAACTAGCCGCCGAGTTGCGTCAATTGGGTTTTCGGTTTATGGGACCGACTAATTGTTACGCCTTGCTGGTCACTTGTGGCGTTATCAACGGCCATTTAACGACTTGTAGCCGGCACAAAGAAGTTGCTGCACAACAAAAGTTAGCAGCGAAAAGGCTATTAGTTGCGGAGAAAAAAAGGATGATAGACTAAGTATTTTTAAACGCGGCATAAAAGAGCCGAAACTATGTTTGTAATTAAACCAGTCCCCATTAACTTTTAAAATGTGCAATTAGCAGCAAAATGATCTAGGCTATACTCCTACTTAAGTAGACAAGCAAATAATCAAAGCTTGTACACTTAGGAAGGAGTTTTTTATGGGAAGAAAAGGTTCCCGCTATACATTGAAGGAAAAACTGGCGTGTATTAGCTTAGTGGAGCAGGGAATTACTCCTAACGCAGTTGGCACTCAGTACAATATTAAAGGTGAACAGATCCAGCAATGGGTTCAACGTTATCACAAAGATGGCGAAGCGGGATTAAAGCGAGCTTGGCCGCACCGTTATCCAACCGAGCTAAAGCTGGAAATCGTTCAAAAATATCTAACAAGACACACGTCATATCCACAATTGGCCAGAGAATATCAAATTCCTAACGTGGCAGTTATATATCAGTGGGTAACCCGGTATACTAGTGGTAAATCATTAGAAACTACTAGGGAGAAAAACGATATGAGAGATGGTCGTAAAACAACTCAACTTGAACGAATTGAGATCGCACAATGGGTGATTGCCAATGATCTAGACTACGTCGGTGCTATAAAGAAATTTAACGTCTCATATGGACAAGCCTATACCTGGGTTAGAAAGTTCAAACGAGATGGTTCGATGGGCCTAGAGGATCGTCGTGGTAAGGCGAAAGAAGATCATGGTCAATTAACTGAGAACGAGAAATTAATGCTTGAAAACAAACGGCTTCAGGCCCGCGTAATGCGGCTCTCAACGGAGCTAGCCGTGCGGGAAAAAATCCAAGAATTAGAGAGAAGGAATGTCCTCAAACAGAAAAATATCAAGTTATTAAAGAACTCACACAAGAAGTGAATTCAGATAACGATCAACCTTATAATATCGGCTATTTGTGTACCTATACGGGAATTTCACGATCAAGTTACTATAAGTGGTTAAATCACGGTCTAAGTCAGCGTCAGATCGACGATCAAGCTGTTGTAAAGTATATGATCGAGCTAGAGAAACAACACAACTATATCTACGGTGTTGAGAGTCTAACAATGTATGTTAATAAGAATACCAAGTATCATGTTGGACACAATAAAGTGCGACGATTAATGGTCGAAAATGAAATCAAAGCATCTATCAGGGTTAAGAAACATGATCGACATGAGGAACATAAAGAGCAACTCTCGGCTAACCTTCTGTATGATGCAGATAAGGGTCATAATTTTCATCCAGATGAGGCTAACCATATTTGGGTAACTGATTGTAGCGAATTAAGATATGGTCTTAGAAATCAGTATCGGCTTCGCCTAAGCGCCATTAAGGATCTATATGATCATAGTATTATTGCTTGGCAGGTAGCCGAAACTGAGACATCGGTGTTAGTTACCGATACGATCAGGTTGGCTTTAGAGAACACAAATGCAATTAAACCAGCCATTTTACACAGCGATCAGGGTTCTAGCTACACCTCTGGTGAATACAACACTTTCCTAGCAGGTCATGGCATCAATCATAGTATGTCACGAGCGGGTACCCCTGGCGATAACAGTCCTATAGAATCCTTTTGGAGTCACATGAAGGACGAATTTTTTGCGTTCAGAACGGCGCAATCAAAGAGTGAATTACTTGCTCAGATCAATGAGTTTATTCGCTGGTATAACTTTGAGCGGCTTCAAGTAACATTAAACGGCATGACGCCGATAGAATATCGAAATCATGCCGTTCAAGAATGTGCATAAACACTTTAATTATTTGATTGTCCTCTTGACAGGAGCCGAGCCCTAGCCGCTTTTGTTTAAATTTTATTTTGTTCTAGCTCATTTAAAACCTTAGTAAGTGCTTGTTTTTGGTTTGCGCTTGTTTTGGGATAGGCTAGTGGAAGGGCACTTAACCGGGCATTAATGATGTTTGAAACAATTTTGCGGGACTGCCATTTATTATCTGCTGGAATAATGTACCAAGGATTTTGTCGACTAGCCGTTGCGGTAATAACATCGCTATAGACTCGCTGATAAGTATCCCAGTAAGCACGCTCGTGAATATCCGAGGTTGAAAATTTCCAGGTCTTTTCCGGAATTTCAATCCGGCGCTCAAAACGCTTTTTCTGCTCATCTTTAGAAATATGTAAGAAGAATTTTAAAACTTGGTAGCCACAATGATTTAGGTAGGTTTCAAATTGGTTTAAATCAGTGTACCGGGTCGAAAAAAATTCTGGTTGAATATCGGCTAAACGATTAATTTTTGGTAAGTGCTCATTTAATAGAAGTTCAGGGTGAACTTGTGGTGCTAAAACGTCCTCATAATAAGAACGATTAAAAACGCCAATGTGGCCTCGTTCAGGTAGGGCCTGATGGATTCGCCATAAGAAGTCGTGGGCTAGCTCTTTGCTGGAAGGTTGTTTAAAATTAACGACCGAGCAGCCTTGAGGGTTCACTCCACTGAGAACGTGGCGAATCATACTATCCTTACCAGCAGCATCTAAAGCCTGAAAGATAATGACAACCCCGTAACGATTTTGTGCGTATAATTGATCCTCTAATTGATTTAGTTGTTTAATGTTTGCTTGGATCGACGCTTTAATTTCTTTTTCGTTATTTGGTATTGGGACGGCCGTTTTAATTTTAGTCAAATTGATTATTTTTTTACCAGTATAGCGATATAGTTGTTCACTTGTTTTCTCTGTCATTGTGCCACTTCCTTATAAATTTACCCTAGCACTAATGAAATAAGGAAACAATAGCAGTGGGTAGGCGCGGGATAGCCAATTTTTTATATATGAGCGCTACACGCCACTAGGCAAAGCAGCTTTAGAAAAGTTCACTTATTTTACTGAAACTTATTGCCTAGAAGTGTCAGTGGACCATTTAATAGGGTACTAAAAAAAGTGTGATTTAAAGGTAAATTAAGTAAAATCTAATGACCAGATGAACTTCTGGAATCCGATTTACCTCAACTTAACTACCTTTTAAATCACACTTTTTTGACAGTTATTATTTTGCCTGAATACTAGATTTTTTGCCTGCTTGATTCAACGCTGGCTTATTATCAAGGTCAGTTCGAACGACAAGAACGTCACAGACTGCTGCTCGAGTGACATACTCAGTAACTGAACCAATGAGTAGCCGTTCGACGGCATTTAAACCGGTTGCACCAATCATAATTAAATCAATATCATGTTCCTTAGGGACTTCCTTTGCGACAATTACTTTTGGTGCACCGTACTCAATACTGTAATTAACGTTATTTAAGCCATTTTCCTTTGCGGTTGTAATGTACTGTTCCATTGTCTTTTTTGCCGTTTCAGTTACTTGTTCAACCATGGCTGAATCAAAACTGGAAACGTTCTGGAAAGCCCGAGTATCAACGACATGGACGAGATAAAGTTCAGCGTCATTACGCTTAGCTACTTCAACGGCCTTACGAAAGGCAAGTTCTGCTTCATAAGAACCATCAATGGCAACTAAAATATGTTTGTATTGTTGTAACATGATAATCACCCCAATTCATTTTCTAATTCTATTGTACGTTATTTGCTGGTCCAATGTAAATGAAAGCGGCTAATTTTACAAATGATTTGCTAAAGAAAGTGCAAAAATTGCGGCCAGGAGACAACCAAGGATTAATAAGACGACCCAAAGCGTTAAATTAGGAATTAATAAACTAATCAAGGTTAAACCGCCGACAATTCCAAAATAATTGCGGTAACGTTTAACGAAATCATGCAACTGCTTGTCCTGGGTTAGATCGTGCATTAAAAAGGTTCGGGTTAGATGACGATGTAAATAGTAAGCAAGTACTAATAATACAAGGGCGAAAAGTGCCATAGCAAGTCTGAGCATGATTTATCCTCCTTATGTAAAAAAAGAGGGCCGCTCGAAAGCGAACCCTCACAAAGTATCACTACTTTGCAGATAATCTGGTAGTGCCGTTGTTAATCCCTTCGGATTGAACCCGCGAAAAGGCAGGTGGGCTCAGCTACCTAAAGATACTAGCTTCCTCGTGAAAAGGCATGCTTGATCTAAAGATTGAAAGCCGATCCCAAATTTAATTACTTGATCGGTCAACACCATAATAGGAATAATCGAACACCTCAGAAAATCTACATTTATAATAGCATAGCCGGAAGTTCAGTGCAAATTTTTGACTTACTGGAAGTGTGATTAGATTAATAATGAAAGCGTTAATTTTTTTGTGCTTTTTCTAAACGCTCATATTGTTGTTTAAGAGCAGTTTCATACTTTCCGTTGGCCTTTGGTTGATAGTACTGGGCGTGTTTTAAACGGTTTGGCAAATATTGTTGTTTGACCCAATCATTAGGGTAATCATGGGGAAATTTATAATTAACACCGTGGTTTAGTTTGGCGGCGCCCTGATAATGTGCGTCTTTAAGATGATCAGGTATTTCACCGGCCTTACCAGCACGAATATCCGTTAGTGCAGAATCAATTGCGCTAATACCAGAGTTGGATTTTGGTGATAAACAAAGGTCAATGACTGCGTCGGCAAGTGGAATTCTTGCTTCAGGCAACCCCAATTTTTCTGCCGCAGTAACGGCATTAACGGTTCGCGCACAGGCTTGAGGATTGCCCAGACCAACATCTTCGTAAGCAATAACTAGCAGGCGGCGCATAATACTTGGTAAATCACCAGCTTCAATTAGACGGCCCATGTAGTGAAGTGCGGCATTAACGTCACTACCACGAATGGACTTTTGCAAGGCTGAAATAACGTCGTAATGTGCGTCACCGTTTTTGTCATTGGCCAAAGCCTTTTTCTGAATACATTCTTCAATAATTGGAAGTGTTAATTCAATTTCACCTTGTTGATTCTTAGGTGTTGATTTAACTGCTAATTCAAGACCATTTAAGGCACTACGTAAATCACCATTTGTTGCTTCACCTAATAAATTAAGTGCTTTTTCGGATAGTTTTACTGGATATTCACCGAGTCCATTAGTTGAATCGGTTAATGCCCGGTTAATTGCCGTCTTGATATCACTTGGCGCCAATGGCTTGACCTCAAAGATTTGAGTACGACTTCGAATAGCCGGATTAATTGAAATATAGGGATTTTCGGTTGTTGCACCAATTAAAATAATTCGGCCGTTTTCCAAGTGGGGTAATAGAAAATCCTGTTTGGTTTTATCTAAACGGTGGATTTCATCTAATAGTAGAATAACTGTGCCACTCATTTTTGCTTCTTCGGCAACGATTTGTAAATCTTTTTTACTATCAGTTGCTGCATTTAACATCCGAAAGGCGTAATGGGTTGAACCAGCAATGGCACTTGCAATACTGGTTTTACCAGTGCCAGGTGGGCCGTACAAAATCATGGATGAGAGCATTTTTGCATCAACCATGCGGTGAATAATTTTCCCCGGACCAACGAGGTGTTGTTGACCAACCACTTCATCGATTGTTTTAGGCCGCATTCGGTAGGCTAAAGGTTGTTGCATAATTATCTTTCCTCCTTTACCTGATAATTGAACTTCACGAAGAACCATTATAACATTGCCGCATCCGGATTCGGTAATTACTGCCGCATAACGGTTAAATTCATGTATAATATTGGTAATTAACTTAAGAATAGGGAGTCTTTTAACTATGTTAAATCATCTTGGAAAACAAATTCAGAAATTTCAGCGTTTTCCATTTCTTTATGAAGGCCAATTTGGACTTGAAAAAGAGGCTCAACGTGTTACGACTGCCGGTGAATTGGCAACGACTAAACATCCGGCCAGCCTGGGTTCGTCCCGCAGCCATCCGTATTTAAAAACGAATTTTGCGGAGACCCAAACTAAAGTGGTCACTGATCGTTTTTCTTCAATCCACAAGATGTACCAACAATTACAGGGACTGGACGCTGTTTTAACCCAAAATTTAGCACCTACTGAACGCTTATGGCCGCTATCAATGCCGCCACAATTACCGGCTGATCAGACAATTAAGCTAACGACAGTAACGGCCCAAAAACATGCTTATCGCAAACAACTGATTGCTAAAGATGGTTTAAAACAGCAGATGATATCGGCCATTCGGCTTAATTTTAGCTTACCAACCCGGTTATTATTGGTGCTATATGAAGATCATTATCAGGACAAGTATGATTCTTATTTAGAATTTCATAATGCAGCGTACTTAAAGGTGGCACAAAATTACCAACGTTACCGGTATATTCTGACCTATTTATTTGGTGCTAGTCCACTGGCGGAGACAAATTTCTATCAATCTGGGCAAGCCAAACCGGCTAAATTAGTGCGTAGCTTAGCTAGTAGTCAGAAGTATGGTTACGCTAATCAGACTGCTAGCCAAATTTCCTTTGCGTCTTTGGCACAGTACGTGCAGGGTATCACGACCTACGTTAGGCAGGGAAAGTTGGCCAATTCACGGGAGTTTAGTGTACCTGTTCAGTTGCAAGGGCGGAAGCTTAGTAAATTAACTAGTGAGGGCGTTACTTATTTGGAATTGAGTAATCTAGAGTTAGATCCTTTTACTTTAGATGGAATTAGTGAAGTCGATTTAGATTTTATGCAGATCTTCTTTATTTATATGTTAATTTTACCAAGTATGCCACAGCAAAAGTTAACTTCAATTTTGCAATTAGCGGCTGAGCAACATGAGCAAGTGGCGTTGGAAGATCCCACCAAAGCTTCAACGTTGCAGGCACAGTTAACCGAATTTATTCAGGAAATGCAAAAGTTCAGCGTGGATTTTGCTGCACCGCACCGCCTGCAAATTGCAGTTAAGCGGATGGCAGAGCGAGTAATAGATTTCAAAAAAACACCGGCCTATTTATTAAGCCAACAAGTGAGTCAACAGTCATTAAGTCAGTTTGCCGTAAAGCAAGCTAATGCGGCCTATACTCAACAAACACAGGCGGTTTACCAACTGAGAGGTTATCAGGATCTTAGTTTATCAACGCAGGCACTTTTGCGGGCCGCCTTTCAAGCGGGA
This sequence comes from Loigolactobacillus backii, assembly GCF_001663675.1. Classification (NCBI taxonomy): domain Bacteria; kingdom Bacillati; phylum Bacillota; class Bacilli; order Lactobacillales; family Lactobacillaceae; genus Loigolactobacillus; species Loigolactobacillus backii. Next base: position 2,326,424 of record NZ_CP014873.1, on the reverse strand, counting down.
TTACAGGTGGAGGTACTTGATCGCCAGGATAATTTAGTTAAATTAAGTTATCAAGAACAGACTGAGATTATTAAACAGGGTAGCCTAACTAGTAAAGATAATCAGTTGGGTGGAGAACTTAGCGCCAATAAAACGGTTCTTAAAAAGTTATTAGGTGCGGCCGGCTTCGCAGTTCCAATGAGTGCTGAGTACCGGACACAAGCGACTGCCCTAACTGACTTTCCCGATTATGCTAAGCGAGGTGTCGTCGTAAAGCCCCGCCGCGGTCATAGTGGTGCGGGCGTGACTGTCTTTAAATTACCGCCCAAGCGAGCTGCTTACGCGGTGGCTGTCAGTACTGCGTTTAAATTTGATCGGACAATTATGGTTGAATCCTTTGTTGCTGGCTCGCAATACCGTTTCTTAGTGATTGGTGGCAAGGTTAAGGCAGTTCTTGAGCAAATACCAGCAAATGTTGTTGGGGATGGACGTTCAACCATTCAACAATTAATTGAAAAGAAGAACCTTACACGAGGTGAAAAGCAAACAAAACCAATGGAAAAAATACCATTGGATGGGGCAACATTGGCTAATTTAACGCAACAGGGATTGCAATTGACGACTATTCCAGTTCGCGGTAATTTGGTTTACTTAGGTGATACCGCTAACCCTGTAACTGGAGGGGACGCGGTTGATATGACAACGGACGTAGACGTCAGTTATTGTCATTTGGCAGAACGTGTGGCTGCTGAATTGAAATTAACCGTTGCCGGAGTTGATCTGTTTATTGATAATCCATATAAGGCGGTGACGGATGAACATCCAGAACTAGGGATGGTTTTAAGTGTCACAAATCAACCGAGTTTGATTGAACATCTTTTTCCTTATTTTGGGGAGGCACAGCCAGTGGCACAACAGTTACTGCAGTTTTTGTTTCCTAAGGCATTTCATTAAAAATATTTAAAAAAGGATGAGGGTGGGGCAACAGTTGGTTTTGGATTAGCTGTAGTTAGACACGTGAACCCAATTTTGGTGCACGTTCTAGAGTAAGGTTCGGAAACAGTAAGCGGCTGGGACAAAAGTCCCAGCCGCTTACTGTTTAAAATCTTTTTGTAATTTGCGTAATCTTTAGAATCTTGCTTAGTCATCATTGCGGTGAAATAGGTTATCTAACAATGACGGACGTTTTTTAGAAGCCGTTTCGGGAGCCGATTTTTCGTAGTATTGCGTAATAGTAACTTCAGAAACGTTTACCGCTTGTGGTGCCACCAATAATAGTCCAACTGCGTCAGCGCTTGTTTGTGCGGTCTCATCACTGATCATGGTAAAAGGCAAGTTATTAGCCGCGGCAAAGCTCAGGTAGGGTTGTAAACGACCTTGATCAAGCTTGCCATTTAGTAATAACTTTGTTTGCTTTAGGTCATACTGCGGAACCATTTTTTTAAAGGCTGGTAGCGTCCGTTCATCGTTTATTTCAGCAACTGTTGCTAATAGGTAAACTCGCTCCCGTAATGAGCCGAGATAACGCCGGCGCTCGTCTGGTTTAGTTTGTGGGGTGCCGCTCATTCGATCCTTAAGAAAATCTTCAACGCCGTCACCATTTGATTGATTAGCAGCCATTTTTAAACATCCTTTCTCTGATATACTAGAGAGTGTTTGGAAAAGCGGTCAGATTCTGAGGATTAGCCTAGATTGACGAATTATCTGTGAAACAGATGATTTGGCGATCATAGCTAACCGCAGGAATCTGCTTTTTCAAGCACGTTTTAGTATATTGAGTATAGCATGGAAGCTTGCAGCTGAGAAGTTTGGTGCTAGGGGAGGAAGATGAGTTTGGTATTTGAACAACGTGATTTTAGTGTCTTTGATGATCAAACGGTTGCGGGACGAATGGCCGGCATCAAAAATAAACTTGATCCTAAATTTGAAGTATTAGGCCAGGAACTAGCCGAGCAATTGACCAAGCAGAAGATGGTGACCTATGTTCAAGTGGCAAAGCATTTGCGCCGGCATGTCTACCCAGCACCAAATACTTGGTTTGCACTGGGCCCACATAAACGAGGCTATAAGATGTTGCCCCACATTGAAATTGGTTTTTGGGATGATCGTTTATTTGTCTGGCTTTGTTTATTGGAAAATATTCAAGATAACGATCGCTACGAGATGGTTATTAAGCAACAGTGTCACGCAATTTTGGCTTTAGCGAAAAAGGACAAAACTTGGCGACTTTCTGGTAATCATATGGCGAAGCCAACAGCTGACTTAACACAGACCGATTTACAGGCACAAACAAGGCGTTTTGCCACAGTAAAAAAAGGTGAATGGTTACTAGGAAAAATTTGGCCGAAAAATGATCCAATTTTTGATCAACCTGGGGCAGTTGAAGCGGAGATCAAGCAAACTGTTTCGGCATTAGTACCGTTATACCAAGATTTATTGATGGTTTTGTAATTATTAATTTAATGAGATGAGCCTTGATTAAGAATTATTTTTGTTGTGATTTTTTTCAAACACTTGCTAGATTTGACCATAAAAAAAGCCCACCACAATGTGGTAGGCTTTTTTCTCGTCAAGATTACAATAATTGGTTATAGTATTCAACGACAAGGGTTTCATCGATATCTGGTTCAAGTTCTTCACGTTCTGGAAGACGTGTTAATGAACCTTCAAGCTTGTCAGCGTCAAAGCTTACAAAAGCAGGACGACCAACAACAGCTTCAATGGCACCTTGGATAATAACTAAGTTCTTTGATTTTTCGCGAACAGAGATAACTTGGCCAACTTCAACTCGGTATGAAGGAATATCAACGCGTTTGCCATCAACCAAAATATGGCCGTGGTTAACTAATTGACGTGCTTGTGGACGAGTTGTTGCTAAGCCTAAACGGAAAACCATATTGTCTAAACGACGTTCAAGCAAGATCATGAAGTTAACACCTTGTTTACCTTCTTTAATCTTACCAGCGGCCTCAAATAAGTTTGAGAATTGGCGTTCGTTTAAACCGTACATGAAACGTAATTTTTGCTTTTCACGTAATTGAACACCATATTCAGATAACTTACGACGATTGTTAGGACCATGATCGCCAGGGGCATATGGTCGACGAGATAATTCTTTACCAGTGCCAGAAAGGGAGATTCCCAAACGGCGTGATTGTTTCCACTTTGGACCTGTATAACGAGACATAAATGTAATCCTCCAATAAATAGTTTTGGAGTAAAATAAGCTGAGTGCAAGCTCAGTATACGTGCAGTTTATTTTGCAATTTTCACCATTTGCAGCCGTAGGTTACTTATTGAACGAAGAGTAATAAACTGTTGACGTGTTTACCGCTTGCTGCTGCGTATTTTACACAAAGACCAGTATAGCTTAGCTGCTCAGTTAAAGTCAATGCTAATTGTTTAAATAGTGAGATGTGCCACTAAGGCGTGAGCGAATTCTTCTAAATCATTCTGGTCTTTAGAACTAAAACGGTCGAATTCTAAAGAATCAAGGTCTAACACACCGATTGGTTGGCCCTTTTTAATTAAAGGGACAACCATTTCAGAATTAGTCGCAGAATCACAAGCAATGTGACCCGCGAATTGGTGAACATCAGGGACAATTTGCGTTTGTTGTGTTGAAAAAGCAGTTCCGCAAACGCCCTTACCGAGAGCAATGTGCATGCAGGCTACTTTGCCAGCAAAGGGACCTAAATAAAGGTCATTTTGCTCTTGATCGTATAAATAAAAGCCGGCCCAACTGATATTTGGCAAGCTATCCTTCAATAACGCGGCGGCATTAGCCAAGTTAGAAACGTTGTGAGTTTCGTGATATAAGAGGGCGTCAACTTGTTGAGCAATGAGTGCTGTTTGGTGTTTTTCTGACATTTTATCTGTCCTTTCGTAAGGTAACTGTTCGAAAATTTTGCAATAGTAGTGAAGCGACCCCTTCACTATGCTATAATTTAGATTAGATTTTAGCCATAATTATTGGCAAATGCAAGACAAATAACTTTAATGGCGAAACGTGACGGGGGTTTTATTGATGGAGTATATCTTGATAGGCATTATTATTATTGCGCTACTGGCTTACGTCAGTGTTATTTTATACCAGCGCCGTAATTCAAAAGCCATCGATCAATTACAAACAAAGGAACAGTCATTAAATGATATTCCGGTGAAACAAACACTTAATGAAGTGCGCAAGATGAAGCTTGCAGGTCAGAGTATGACGGCTTTCCAGAAGTGGGAAAAGGCTTATCAGAAGCTTAGTCACGATTCGATTGCAAAAATGGATCAGAAATTATTGGCTGCTGAAACGGCCAATAATCACTACCACTTTTTTGAGGCACAAAAATTAATTAATGGTTTGAAACAAGAGCTTGATGATCTGCGGCAGCAACTTAATGAAATCTTAGCAGGTTTCCAACAATTAAAGAAGCGCCAAGAAAAGAATCAAGAGCAAGAAAAGACGCTTGAGGCAACTTACCAAAAATTACGCAAACAATTGTTAACCAAGAGTTTTGCGTTTGGAACGGCGACCGAACAGTTGGAAGCTAAATTAAGTTATTTGGAAAATGCACATAATAAGTTTGCTAAATTAGCCAAGCATGGCGATCATGTTGAGGCTGAGGGCGTTTTGAAACAACTAGACAAAGATACGACTGAGCTTAATGATTTAATGACTCGTATTCCCCCGCGCTATAAAGAGATCAAGACAGAATTTCCCGATCAGCTTCGCGAATTAAGAAATGGTTACGAACAGCTTGCCCAACAGCGTTACGCTTTTTATGATATTAATATTCCCGATGAATTGGATCAGCTAGATCATGATATCAGTGCAACGAATGATGATTTTGCGACCTTAGATTTAACTAAGATTGAGGCCGGTAATAAGGCAATTGAACAACGAATTGATCACCTTTATGATGTAATTGAGGCCGAAATGTCCGCGCGGCAGCAAGTGGAGAAAGATCAAGCCGATTTAGAAGAATTTATAATGCACGCCAAACGGCAGAGCCACGCATTACTAATTGAATTGGATCATTTGGATCAAAGTTATCATTTAACCCACAATGAAATTACTGACGCAGAAGAACTAAAGAAGCAAATTGATGAGATTGAGGTCAATTTTGCTGAAAATAGTCAAAAAATTTCCGATCATAAGGCCGTTTACTCAATGGTTGCGGATGACTTCAAAAATGCCTTTACGGTTCTAACTAACATTGAAGAGAAACAAAAGTCGATTAATACCAGTGTTCAGGGATTACGTAAAGGAGAGCAGGAAGCTCAAAAAAGTTTACAGTCCTTTGAATTTGAAATTAGAAATATTAAACGGCAAGTTGAAAAATTACGTTTGCCTGGGTTAGCAAAACCATACTTAGACTTTTTCTTTGTTGTAACGGATGAAATAAATCAATTGGCCGATGACCTTAATCAGGTCAAAATCAATTTAGATGATATTACAAAACAATTAATTGCAACGCAAGAGGATCTTAATAAATTAAAAGAAGAAACTAACGATTTGATCGATAGTGCACTACTTACGGAACAACTTTTACAATATTCAAATCGTTACCGCCATAGTCATGCCGAAGTTGCTCAGGCGGGTGACCAAGCATTTCAGATTTTTAATCAGCAGTATGAGTACAAGCAGGCCTTGGAGACGATTGCAACTGAGTTAGAAAAAGTTGAGCCTGGTAGCTACAAGAAAGTTGAAGATAGTTATTACAGTAGCAAACAGGACGATTTATTAGATTAAATAATGTGGGATAAGGAATAATTTTTGAGTGGGACTCATCAATTTATTCTTTATCTCATATTTTAATTGCCCATTTATCACTGCGGATAAGTGCCTTAATGAATTACTTATTTTTAGTTAGCCGTTGTGCTTTAGGTTAATTCTGCTATAATGGGAAAGAATTTTGTTAAAAAGGAAGAGTGGCAACATGATATATTTTGATAATAGTGCAACAACGGCGGCTGCACCGGAAGTTTTAAAAACTTATCAAACCGTAAGTGAAGATTTTTTCGGCAATCCATCAAGTTTGCATGCCATTGGCAATAAGGCTGATAATTTACTGACCCAATCGCGTAAACAAATCGCTAGTTTAATGAAAGTTAGGCCAGATGAAATATATTTCACTAGTGGTGGTACTGAAGGTGACAATTGGGTTGTTAAAGGAACTGCAATTGAAAAGCATCAATTTGGTAAGCATTTAATTACAACTGAGATTGAACATCCGGCCATTAAAAATTCAATGGCGCAATTAGAAAAATTAGGTTTTGAAGTTACCTATTTACCAGTAGATAAAAGGGGCTTTATTAATCCAGCTGATTTAAAAGCTGCTATTCGTTCTGATACTATTTTAGTGTCAATAATGGCAGTTAATAACGAAATTGGCAGCATTCAACCAATTAAAGAAGCGGCCACAATTTTGGAGGATTACCCTAATGTTCATTTTCATGTTGACGCCGTGCAATCAATTGGCAAAGGGCTAGAAGCATTATTGCAAACGCCGCGGATTGATTTCTTAACTTTTTCGGCACATAAATTTCATGGTCCGCGGGGAACTGGTTTTATTTACGCCAAGAAAGGCCGCATGATTGCACCATTACTAACTGGTGGTGGTCAAGAGAATAATTGGCGAAGTGGCACCGAAAATTTACCGGCAATTGCTGGAATGGCAAAGGCCTTACGCCTGTTACTAACTAATGAGGCGGCAAAGGTGGTCCAACAACGTGCGATTAAGGAAAAAATTTATCAGCACGTTAAGCAGTTACCGAAAGTGACGCTTTTTTCAGAAGATGCACAGGATTTTGCCCCACACATTCTTTGTTTTGGGATTGAGGGAGTTCGTGGCGAAACCGTTGTTCATGCTTTTGAGGATCATGATATTTATTTATCAACGACAAGCGCTTGCGCATCAAAAACCGGCGCCATTTCCGGCACATTGGCCGCAATGCACGTCCCAGAAAAGATTGCAACCAGCGCTGTTCGGGTTAGTTTGGATGAAAATAATACAATGGCGGAGGCCGACGCGTTTATTAAGGCCTTTGACCAAATCTATCATCGTTTTGAAATTATAAATTCTTAAAAGTCTGAAAGGAAGAACATTATGCAATATACAGAGATCATGGTTCGTTATGGCGAGTTGTCCACCAAAGGTAAAAACCGCCGTGATTTCATTAATCGGTTATTTGGTAACACGATGAAGGCACTTCAGGCATTTCCGGCATTACAAATTCACGCCAAACGTGATCGGCTACACATCATTTTGAATGGTGAAGATAGTCAGGCAGTTATGGCAAAATTGGGTTTAGTCTTTGGTATTCAAAATTATTCACCAACGATTCGTGTTGAACGTGATATGAATGCTGTTCGCCAGACGGCGATTGCCATGTTAAAAGAACAAGTACAGCAAGGTGCGACGTTTAAGGTTAACACGCGCCGGGCTGACCATAATTTTGAAATGGATACCAACGAAATTAATGCTGATTTAGGTGACATTATTTTAAACGCAATTCCTGAATTAACCGTGCAAATGCATAAACCAGATATTACCTTGCGCGTTGAAGTTCGACTTGATGGTATTTACCTTTCAAGTCAAACAATTCTTGGTGCCGGTGGTTTACCGGTTGGAACGGCCGGTCGTGGTATGTTAATGCTATCTGGGGGGATTGATTCACCAGTTGCAGGTTACTTAGCAATGAAGCGCGGTGTTGATTTACAAATGGTCCACTTCTTTAGCCCACCATATACAAGTGAAAAGGCGTTGGCCAAAGCAAAAGAACTAACCGCTAAAATTGCTCCTTATGCAGGAAGTATTCAGTTTATTGAGGTACCGTTTACTAAGATTCAAGAAGAAATCAAGAATAAGGTGCCCGAAGGTTATTTGATGACCATTCAGCGGCGAATGATGTTGCGGATTACGGACAAAATTCGTGAAATGCACCATGGCCTGGCCATCTTTAATGGTGAGTCATTAGGTCAAGTGGCCTCGCAAACAATGCAAAGTATGGCCGCAATTAATGATGTGACAACAACACCAATTTTACGGCCCGTTATTTCAATGGACAAAAATGAGATTATTAAGATTGCTGAGGACATTGACACTTTTGATTTGTCAGTTATGCCGTTTGAGGATTGCTGTACAATCTTTGCACCACCGGCACCAAAGACACACCCTAACATGGAAAAAACGAGAAACTATGAGAAATTAATCGATGTTGAAGGCTTGATGGCGGAATCAATTGCCGGAATTAAAACTAGTGAAATCAGACCTGATCAGCATTTCTTGGAACAAGATCAGGCAGAAATTGCTGATTTACTTTAGGCAAGTATGTGAATAAGCACAGAAAGTCGCTTTTTAAATGCGATTGGCCTAATTTGATTATGGAATACGAATCAAAATAGTTTTCCAACTCAGACTTATGGCTATTGACCTGCTCATTAATTTTTGCTACAGTAACATCAAAGCATTGAGCAAGAAAGTAACGTCTAAATTTGGGGCTAAGAGATAAAGTTCATTGGCTGAGAGAACTTTACCCACTTAAACGTGAAGGTAACTTGTGAGCTGTTAGACTGAAGTGAGTAGGTCTAGCCGGACAAGTAGTTCGTTAACGTGATGAAGTGGCGCAATAGCGCAATTTAGGTGGTACCGCGAATTTAAGCATTCGTCCTATTAATTAGGATGAATGCTTTTTTGTTTGAGTTTTTAATTATCGAGGAGATGATGGATTTGGCTGATAAAAAAGAAATGTCAACGAAGTATGATCCACAACAAGTTGAGCCCGGTCGGTACGATGAATGGCTCAGCGAAGATTTATTTAAACCATCTGGCAATCCAGATGCAAAACCTTACTCAATTGTCATTCCACCGCCAAATGTGACGGGAAAGCTACATCTTGGTCACGCTTGGGATACAACTTTGCAGGATATGATTATTCGCCAAAAGCGGATGCAAGGCTATGATGTGCTTTGGTTACCAGGAATGGATCACGCCGGGATTGCGACACAGGCTAAAGTAGAGGCCCATTTACGTGAAAAGGGTATCACCCGTTACGATCTTGGACGGGAAAAGTTTATTAAAGAAGTGTGGAACTGGGTTCATGAATATGGTGATATTATCCACCAACAGTGGGCCAAGTTAGGAATTTCCGTGGATTATTCCCGGGAACGTTTCACGCTGGATGACGGTTTATCCAAGGCCGTTCGTAAGGTCTTTGTTAATTTATATAAAAAGGGCCTAATTTATCGTGGGGAATACATCATCAATTGGGATCCTCAGGCGCGAACTGCGTTATCCGATATTGAAGTTATCCATAAGGATGATCAAGGGGCCTTTTACCACGTTAAGTACCCATTTGTTGACCCTGAGTACACTTTTGCTGGCAAACACTACATTGAAATTGCAACCACACGTCCAGAAACAATGTTTGGTGATACTGCGGTTGCTGTAAATCCTAAAGATGAACGGTACAAGGATTTGGTTGGTCGCGAAGTTGTTTTGCCATTACAAGGTCGGCACATTCCAATTATTGCTGATCAATACGTTGATATGGATTTTGGAACTGGGATGGTTAAAATCACACCGGCGCATGATCCTAATGATTTCTTGGTTGGTAATCGGCATGATTTAAAACGAATTAATACGATGAACGAAGATGCCAGTATGAATGAAAATGCTGGCAAGTATGAAGGCATGGATCGCTTTGAAGCGCGCAAGGCAATGGTGGCCGATCTAAAGGATCAAGACTACATGTTAAAAATTGACCCAATTGTTCATAGTGTTGGTCATTCAGAACGGACTGGTGTTCAAGTTGAGGCTCGTTTGTCCACGCAGTGGTTTGTTAAAATGAAACCATTAGCTGAAGCAGCTCTCAAGAATCAGGCCAGTGATCAGAAAGTTAATTTTGTTCCCGAACGATTTGAACATACCTTCACTCAGTGGATGGATAACGTTCACGATTGGGTCATCTCCCGCCAATTATGGTGGGGCCACCGAATTCCGGCCTGGTATAATAAGCAAACTGGTGAAACGTACGTTGGGATGGAAGCACCAGAAGATGCTGAAAATTGGGAACAAGATTCCGATGTTTTAGATACCTGGTTTAGTAGTGCTTTATGGCCATTTTCAACGATGGGCTGGCCGGATACAGATGCCGCCGATTTTAAACGTTATTTTCCAACTAGTACTTTAGTGACCGGCTACGACATTATCTTTTTCTGGGTTTCCCGGATGATTTTCCAAAGTCTCGAATTTACTGGTCAACGGCCATTTAAAAATGTTTTGATTCATGGCCTCATTCGTGATGAACAAGGTCGCAAGATGAGTAAATCATTAGGTAATGGGATTGATCCAATGGAAGTTATCGAGAAGTATGGTGCGGACGCCTTACGCTGGTTCTTAACCACTGGATCAACACCAGGCCAGGATATTCGTTTTTCTTACGACAAAATGGACGCGGCCTGGAACTTCATTAATAAGATTTGGAATGCAAGTCGTTTTGTAATCATGAACCTTGGTGAGATGACTGTGCCAAGTTTGCCGGATAAGGCTGATCGTGATTTGGCTGACCGCTGGATTTTAAGCCGGCTAAATTCAACCATTAAAGATGTGACACGACTATTTGACGATTTTGATTTTGGTGAGGCTGGTCGTTTGTTGTACAACTTTATTTGGAACGATCTTTGTGATTGGTATATTGAGATGAGTAAGGAAGTTCTTTACGGTACTGACGAGACAGCTAAATCTGCTAAACGGCACGCACTTGCTTATGTTCTCGACCAAACCTTAAAATTAATGCACCCAATCATGCCATTTGTGACTGAAGAATTATGGCAGAACATGCCACATGATGGTGAGTCAATTGTCACTGCGGCCTATCCAGTGGAACACGCTGATTTGGCTGATGAGGCGGCCGTTAGTGAAATGTCACGGTTAATTGATTTAATCCGATCGGTTCGAAATATCCGTTCAGAAGTGAATGCACCATTATCCAGCCCAATCGATGTCTTAATTAAGACCACCGATAAGGCCACGGAACAAACTTATCAGGCCAACCGTGAGTATATTGAGCGTTTTGTTCATCCAAAGGAATTACAAATTGGGGATGACGTTAAATCGCCTAAGTTAGCAATGTCTGCGGTTATAACTGGCGCCGAAATCTACGTGCCACTTGCAGAATTAATCGATCTTGATCAAGAAATTGTTCGATTACAAGGTGAGGCCAAAAAATTACAGGCCGAAGTTGATCGGGCTGATAAGAAATTAGGTAATGAGCGTTTCGTTCAAAGTGCTCCCGAAAAAGTTGTTAATGAACAACGAGAAAAACGTGCAGACTATTTGAATAAGTTAACTGCAACTAATGAGCGAATTAATGAATTGAAAGCAAACAAATAATGATCCTAATTTAAAGTCGAAGATAAAATTAACATTTCATCTGCGGCTTTTTATGTTTTTCAAAATAACCTTCAATTATTTTTGCGGCTAACTGCTGTTAAATTTATGAGGGAGTGAGGCAAAGGTCGGCTTTTAGTTTACTGCGTAACGTAGACCAGTCCAGTAATCGTACTGTGGTTATTGGAAGGTACGTGAACCCAGACCTTTGGTGCGCGTTTTAAAGTGATGCTCGGAAATAGTAAGCGGCTAGGACTTTTGCCCCGGCCGCGTGTTAAACTAAACTTAATTCGGAATTAGAGGAGCCAAAATAATGTACGCAGAAACATACGAAGCCGCCTTAACCATAATTCACAATCGACCAAAAATGCATAAAGAAGGCAGCCTAAAGCGGATTAAACGTGCTGTGGCCGCCTTTCAGCATCCTGAAAAAAAACTACGAGTGATCCACGTTGCCGGAACAAACGGTAAAGGGTCAGTTGTTAATGATTTACGTTGTCTTTTAGAGGAACAAGGATTAACGGTTGGAACTTTTACATCACCATTTCTAATGCGTTTTAATGAACGAATCAGTCTCAACGGTCAACCAATTAGTGATAAAGCACTTTTAGATTTGGTTAATTTGGTTGGTCCTAAAATAACTGAACTAGATGCCGTTGATCCAACCAATCAAATCACCGAATTTGAGTTTATTACGCTATTAATGCTAGTTTATTTTGCTGAAAAACAACCCGATGTTGCGATTATCGAAGTTGGTATCGGCGGTCTGACGGATGCAACTAATGTTGTTACACCAATTGTTTCAGTGATTACAACAATTGGTTATGACCACATGGCGTTGCTGGGCGATACACTTCCCAAAATTGCTAAGCATAAGGCTGGGATTATAAAAGAACGGCGGCCAGTCGTTGTTGGTGATATTGCGGCCGAACCGTTGGCAGTTATTAAGCAAAAAGCAGCTAGTTTGGCCAGCCCCATAAGTTGTTTGGGTGGTGACTTTAAAGCAATTAATCGCAACACACTACCAACCTGGGCGGAATCCTTTGACTTTATTAGCGATCAACAAGTAATCAAAAATTTAGTGTTGCCAATGCTAGGTGATTATCAAATTGATAATGCAGCAGTGGCAATTGCCGCATTTTTGATTTTTGCTAAAGAAACTAGTTTAAAAGTGACTGAACGTAGTGTGCGTCACGGGTTGGCTAAATCGATCTGGGCCGGCCGTTTGGAAAAAATTAATGATGAACCGTTAATTATTTTAGATGGTGCTCACAATGAACCTGCAGTGCGTGCCCTAGCTGCAACTTTACGGCAGGATTTTACACAGCAAGAAATTTATTTGATTTTTGCTGCGTTAAAAGATAAAGATACGGTAACGATGCTTAAATTGTTGGAAGGACTACCAAACGTTCACCTTGTTTTAACGCAATTTCAAGGTGCAAGAGTTGAAAGCGTGGCTGAATTGGCTGCGGATAGTGCCAAAAAAATACCGATTTTTGAACACTGGCAGGAGGCCTTTCAAGCGGTAGTTCAACAATCATCCACGGAGGACGTTATTTTATTGACTGGCTCACTGTATTTTGTTTCAGAAGTTCGCCAGTACTTTAAGGCTTAAGGGAGGTTATTATGGTAGTTCACGGAATTATTTTTGATATGGATGGTCTAATGTTTGATTCGGAAAAGCTCTATAACCAAGCAAATATTGAAGCGGCCAAGGAAATGAAGTTACCATTTCCTGATGATTATTACCAGCGGTTTATCGGAGCGTCGGATGATGACATGATGGCGTTTTTTGATGAGGCCTTTGGCGGCAAAGAACAGACCGAACGTTTTATGGAGTTAACGTATCAAAGAATAAATGAATTAGTTCGCACAGGACATTTAAAGAAAAAACCAGGTCTAGATGACTTACTTGATTATTTGGATCAACAGAGAATTGCTAAAATTATTGCCTCCAGTAACTTTAAATCTAAAATTACTGAGTTTTTAGTTGCTGGTGGCATTAGTGATCGCTTTTCAAAGATTGTTTCCGTTGATAAAGTTAAAGCTGGCAAACCTGCACCAGATTTATTTTTGCGGGCCCAAACTGAATTAGCACTTCCTAAAGAACAAGTTTTGATCTTGGAAGATTCACCGAATGGATTGTTAGCGGCTAAGGCGGCAAACATTAATTGTTTGATTGTTCCTGATTTAATTCAACCAACTGATGAAATGCGGCAACAAGCCCTAGCAGTGTTACCTAATTTAGGTGCGGTAAAAGATTACCTTGAAAAAATAAATCACTAAGATTGCGTACTTTACCTTTGTAGAAGGAGCGTGATCGAGTGTTAGTACAAACAGAATTAGAAGTTAGACCGCGAGAACAACTCTTACAAACTAGCGCGGCTACTTTGTCCAACCAACAGTTATTGGCAATCTTATTAGGGACAGGGACGAAACAGCAGCCAGTGATGATGGTTGCCGCGACACTTTTAAGTCGTTACCCTAACTTAACCAATCTAACGTTGGCCACTCCGGCTGAATTGCAGACGGTTACGGGTGTCGGGGTAACAAAGGCAGTTTTATTAAAGGCGGCAATTGAGCTTGGCCAGCGGGTCTGTCAGGCGGCAACCTTTCGCTATGGGGTCATTGTTTCCAGCAGACAAATTGGTGAATTGATGATTAAAAAATTAGCGGGAATGACGCAAGAACGACTGATTGTTTTGTATTTAGATACTAAGAATCAAATCTTGTTAGAAAAAACAATTTTTACGGGAACTTTAAATTCATCAGTTGCTCATCCACGGGAAATCATGGCACCAGCGCTTGATGTTTCTGCGGCTCGTTTTATTTTAGTACATAATCATCCCAGCGGGCAGACGGAACCGTCCAGTTACGATATTAAGTTTAGCCAGCGAATGGCCCATTGTGGTCAATTAATGGGAATTGAGTTACTTGATCACCTCATTGTTGGGAAAGATTATTTAAGTCTGAAAGAACGCGGAGATCTTTAGTCGTGTTCGCTTGTTATTGTAAATTTGGCATGGTAAAATTACTTTGTATTCTTATTAGGTAGTGGATCGAAGTTTCATTAGTAGGGCTTTCCCCATCGTACCAATCGGAATTACAAATTTATAGTGTCTTATTGGCACGAGGAGGATTTTATACTATGGAACACGGTACAGTTAAATGGTTCAATCCCGAGAAGGGCTTTGGTTTTATTTCACGAGAAGACGGCAGCGATGTATTCGTTCATTTCTCCGCAATTCAAGATGAAGGTTTTAAGACACTTGATGAAGGTCAGGCAGTAACTTTTGATGTTGAAGAAAGCGATCGCGGCCCACAAGCAGTTAATGTTGTTAAAGCTTAATGATGATTAGATTAAGAGTTTGGGGGTAAGCCCTAGACTCTTATTTTTTTGAGGTGAAATTGCAAGTCGATTTCTACAAGTAGTACTAATTTTTAATCAATTTTTAAATGGTAACGTTTGCTTTATCTAAAAAAGCTTTAAGTTTTGAAAAGGGCTTATCATTCTTACTAATATTCGGTATGATAGACCATAGGTGAAGAACCAATCGGTGGTTGAAGTGTGTTATAATGCCACTAACTTATACTAAATTGATAATAATGAATGCACTAATTAAGCGATCATTGAAGGAGAGAATATTGTGTTCGGATTAGGAACAAAAAATCTAGGGATCGACCTTGGTACTGCCAATACATTAGTTTACATTGACGGTAAAGGAATCGTACTCCGTGAACCGTCAGTCGTTGCCAAGAATACAAAAACAGGTGACGTTGTTGCCGTTGGTACGGAAGCACGTGATATGATCGGTAGAACACCGGGCAGCATTGTTGCCATTCGGCCGATGAAAGATGGCGTTATTGCTGATTACGATACAACCGCGGCCATGATGAAATACTTTATGGAAAAGGCTTTAGGGCGCTCAAATGGTAAACCTTACGTGATGGTTTGTGTGCCGAGTGGCGTAACCGAGGTTGAAAAGCGGGCGGTTATCGATGCAACTCGCGTGGCTGGTGCACGTGATGCTTACGTAATCGAAGAACCATTTGCTGCTGCAATCGGGGCCGGGCTACCCGTAATGGATCCAACTGGTAGCATGGTTGTTGATATCGGCGGTGGGACAACGGATGTTGCCACGATTTCTTTAGGCGGCATTGTTTCAAGTCGTTCGATTCGAATGGCTGGCGATAAAATTGATGAGGCCGTTATTTATTATATTCGCCAAAACTTTAATTTATTAGTTGGTGAACGCACTGCCGAAGATGTCAAGGTCCAGGTCGGTTCGGCTTCCGTTGAGAAGGCTGCTAAGGGCGATAATATTACCGTTCGTGGTCGTGATCTGATTTCTGGTTTACCCAAGACAGTTGAAGTGAGCGCTGTTGATATTGCTAAGGCGATTCAAGAAGTTGTGGCAGAGATTATTGTGGCAATTAAAGAAACCTTAGAAGAGACTTCACCAGAAATTGCGGCGGATGTCATTGACCACGGAATTGTATTAACTGGTGGTGGCGCTCTGTTGAAGCACCTACCAGAGGTTATTGCTGATGAAACTAAAGTACCAGTCTTTATTGCGCAAGACCCATTGGATTGTGTTGCAATTGGAACCGGTGAATCACTTAAGAATATTGATGTGATGAAGAAACGTTAGCCGATACTAGGCCATGTTTGGAAAATACGGTCCAGGCTGCAATTCGGGCCTTGGTCTATCTTAGTCCGATCAACATCGTCGATGAGGCCAGTAATAGTCCTCAAGTGCGAAGTAGAACCTGAACGCTTTTCCAAACACTCTCTAGGCGGGAAAAGATTCCCGCCTTCTTCATGTCGATTTTATGGGGGTAAACCAATGCAGAAGTTTTTTTCAAACCGAAAATTAATTATTGTCATGATTGCAATCATTATCAGTATGGGCCTCATGGCGTATTCGGTTACTGTTCGTAATAATCAGAAGACGCCACCCCTGGTTCAACAATTTGGGAATGATGTTGTTGGTGTTTTGGACCACGTTGTCGCGGTTCCAACTAATGGAATCAAGGACGGATTTACTTCGGTGGGAACATTAATTAATACTTATCAGGAAAATGCGCAATTAAAAACGCAAGTTGATGATTTAGCGCAAACCAAAATTCAAAACCAAACGTTACAACACGAAAATAAAGAACTAAAAAAGCAGCTGAAACTTAATAAAACTTTGACGGATTATAGCCAAATTTCCGCCGCCGTTTTAACACGTTCGCCAGCAAGTTGGCAAAACTACGTTATTATAAATCGTGGTCAAATTAATGGGATAAAAAAAGATATGCCAGTAATGGCGGGCTCAGGATTAATCGGTCGGGTAGTCGAAGTCAATAAAACCAATTCTAAGGTTCAACTGATTAGTACTGATAGTCAGACTTCTAATCGTTTTGCAGCTGAAATTACGACTAAAAATGGCGGGACAGTTAACGGTGTTATTTCTGGTTATAATGGTCGAACAAGACAAATTACGATGACCCAGTTGAATTCCAACGCAAAAGTCGCCAAGGGTGATACTGTCGAGACTTCTGGCTTAGGTGGTTTAACACCACGGGGGCTTTTCATTGGGAAAGTTAATTCGATTAAGCATGATGATTATGGTCTAGCTTTGTCTGTTGGGATTGAACCAGCTACTAATTTAAATAATTTCACGGTTGTTACGGTTATTAATCGCCAGATTAAGGGGGATTAATAATGCGATCAAAAATTCAGATTTGGGTACCAGTACTGCTTTTTGGATTGATGTTATTTGATGGTAGTTTGAGTACTATTTTTACTAGCCATTTTTATAATTACCCAGATGTTATGATTAGTCGGTTGGTATTATTAGGTTTAGTGTTAGTTTCCTTTTTCTTGCCGGATATGAAACATTTATTATTATGGGCGTTTATTATCGGTTTGTTCTATGATAGTTTCTATACTGGTATTTTAGGTGTATATACGTTTTTATTTCCTTTAATTGTCTATCTAACACGACAAATTCGGGTTTATTTTACACCTACAGCGATCGCAATTGGGGCTATTTATTTAATTGAACTAACGATTTTAGAAAGCTTTGTTTACGGTATGAACCGTTTCATGGGACTAACAACGGCTACTTTGGCTAACTTTATTCCGGATGTTTTAGGTCCAACTTTACTGCTAAATTTAGTGTACTTTGTAATTCTCTATTTTCCTTTAAGACAGTTATTGCTAAAATTAGGTGGAACAACAGTTTAAAGTTAAATTTGGAATTATTTGAAATTAAGAAAATTGTTTTAAAATGGGGAGTGGCAGGATGCAAGATGTCATTTTAAAAGGCCGTCAGGATGGTTATCAGATTACGTTAAAACAAGATAGCGCAATTTCAGGGATTATGACGGAATTGACTGATTTATTTGTTCGTTTAAATCAGGAAAAAAAGGTACCAGGTAATAAAATTATAAATTTTACGATTAAAACCGAGAATCGGTTGTTAACGGAAAAGCAGCAACAGCAAATTTACGCCTTGATTGAACAGTACCCTCAATTTCAAGTAACAACAATTGAGGCCAGTGTTATGACGCACCAGGCTGCACAAAATTGGAAACAACAAGATAACGTGCATTTAAATCGTGCAATTATTCGTAGTGGTCAAGAAATTGACGTTGAAGGTGACGTGCTCTTTATTGGTCAGATACATAATGGCGGTATTTTAAAAGCAACTGGCAGTGTTTTCCTGTTGGGTGTTTGTGAAGGTGTTGTTCAGGCGGGGTTCCCAGATAATGAAGATGCTTTGATTGTCGGAGATTTAACTGATGCTTTTCAGGTTCGTATTTCTGGTAGTGTGGGCATTATTGCGGATGAAGAACGACATTTTGACGGTCGTTCGGTTGCGTACATTAATGATTTACATTTGTTGGACTATTCAACCTTGGATAATCTGAAAGCAATTCGACCACGACTGTACAATAAGATTGGGGAGGCATAATTATGGGAACGGCAATTGTAATCACATCAGGCAAAGGTGGTGTGGGTAAAACAACTTCCAGTGCTAATATCGGAACTGCTTTAGCATTGTTAGACAAGCGTGTTTGTTTAATGGATTTAGATATTGGGTTACGTAACCTAGATGTTGTTTTGGGCCTAGAAAACCGAATTATTTATGATATTGTTGACGTTGCCCGTGGTCGTGCAAAGCTCCACCAGGCTTTAGTTAAGGATAAACGGTTTGAGGATAATTTATATTTATTACCGGCCGCTCAAAACACGGATAAGGATGCATTATTACCCGATGAAGTTAAAGCAATAGTCGATGAATTAAAGGATGAGTTTGATTTCATTATTCTAGATTGCCCAGCCGGTATTGAACAGGGATTCCAAAATGCTATTGCCGGGGCTGATGGTGCCATTGTCGTAACGACTCCCGAGATTTCGGCCGTGCGTGATGCTGATCGTGTGGTTGGCTTGTTGGAGCAAAAGGAAATGAAACAAGAACCACGGTTGATTATCAATCGAATTCGGACACACATGATGGACGATGGAGAAGTTATGGATATTGATGAAATCACCAAACATTTATCAATTTCACTATTAGGAATTGTACTTGACGATGATGGTGTCATTTCTAGCTCTAATCACGGGGACCCAGTTGTTTTAGATCCTAAGAATTTGGCCAGCAAGGGGTACCGCAATATTGCCCGGCGAATTTTAGGGGAGACTGTTCCTTTGATGTCCATCAAAGAAGAGAAAGTTGGCTTCTGGCAACGATTATTTGGTCATAAAAAAAGTCACAATTAATATTTTGAGTTGACAGTTAGATTAAATACTGCTAATGTTATTCTCATAATATAAAAACAGTGAACGGATAAGTAACCCTGATAGTTCTGTAGAGAGTTTCTGGTTGGTGTAAAGAAATGACTATTGGTGGTGAAAACACATCTGGGAGTTTACCTGCTGAAGATAGTAAGCAAGTACGGGATAAGCCCGTTATAGCTGTAGTTACTAATAAACTACTTGAGGTAACTGGTGTGAGCTAGTTACGAACTTGAGGTGGAACCGCGATAATTTTCGTCCTCTTAGCATCGTTTGATGTTAAGGGGACTTTTTTATTTTTTAGTGTTTATTGGCAACTATTTGAGGTGATTATTGTGAAGTAATCACGAATTGGGGTGGAACCGCGTTAACTCGTCCTCGAAAGCAGAGACTGTTTTCGAGGACTTTTTTATTACCGTTAATTATGAGGAGGGAATATTATGAATTTAGCTGGTCAGTGGCACTACGCAATGCAAATCATGCCATCATTATTGTCAGGCGTTCAAATGACGTTATCAATTTTTATTTTTACCTTAATTGGGGCCATTCCGTTGGGGATTATTGTTGGATTAGGGCGTGCTTCTCACTTTAAACCACTAAAGGATTTACTGGGAATTTACGTTTGGATTATGCGGGGGACGCCGTTGTTATTACAGTTAATCGTTGTTTTCTACGGCCTACCAATTATTGGAATTGTTTTTCAACGTTACAACGCGGCCTTATTCGCTTTTATCATTAATTACGCTGCCTACTTTGCCGAAATCTTTCGTGGTGGCCTTCAATCGATTGATCGTGGGCAGTATGAAAGCGCACGGGTTTTAAGGCTAACTTACTGGCAAACAATTCGAAAAATTGTCTTACCCCAAGTTATGAAGATTGTTTTACCATCTATTGGTAATGAAGTCATTAATTTAGTGAAAGATTCTTCGTTAGTTTACGTGATTGGACTGGGTGATTTACTCCGAGCAGGTAATGTTGCAACGTCGCGGGATGTTACCTTGTTACCGTTGCTTTTAGTTGGCATTATTTACTTATTGTTGACGGCGGTTTTAACGTTTATCCAACAACGAGTCGAGAATCACTACAGTTATTTTAAATAGGGGGTGGCCGAAATGTTAGAGCTTAAACAAGTATCAAAACGTTATGGACGAAAAACAATTTTAAATGATTTTAATTTAACGGTTAATCAAGGCGAAATCTTAGCAATTGTTGGTCCATCAGGTGCTGGTAAAACGACACTTTTACGTTGTATTAGTGGCCTAGAACGAATTGATTCTGGTGAAATACAGTTGGATGGTAAGCCATTTGATCCCTACATCAATCGTGACAATGACAGTGTTACTGGGGTTGTTTTTCAGGACTTTCAGCTTTTCCCGAATTTAAACGTTTTAGAAAATATTACTTTGGCACCAATGCTGGCCTTAAAAAAGGATAAGGATGCAGCACGTAAACAGGCATTGGACTTGTTGAAGCGCTTGGGGTTGGACGGTAAAGAGCAGCTTTATCCTTATCAGTTATCTGGTGGCCAAAAACAACGAGTTGCGTTAGCACGAGCATTAGCAATGCAACCTCGAATTCTTTGTTATGATGAACCAACAAGTGCCTTGGATCCTGATTTACGGCAAGAAGTCGAAAAGATGATTTTAGGATTGAAGGCCGACGGAATGACTCAGTTAGTGGTTACCCATGATTTGGACTTTGCCAAACAAATTGCTGATAATATTAAACGGGTTGAAGCACTATAGGAGGTAAGCGATATGCGTAAACGAGTAAGTTTAATTATTCTGAGTCTCCTGATGCTTTTTTCGTTGGCTGGTTTAAGTGGGTGTTCCCAAAAGAAAATGACATCTGATAGTTGGTCAACCATTAAACAAAACAAGCGCGTTGTTGTGGGGCTTGATGATAGTTTTGTACCAATGGGTTTTCGGGCCAAGGATGGTCAATTAAAAGGATTTGATATTGATTTAGCCCGGGCAGTTTTCAAACGTTACGGAATCAAAGTTGATTTTCAAACAATTGATTGGTCAATGAACGCTACTGAATTACGGAACCACACCATTGATTTAATTTGGAATGGTTATACCGTTACGCCAGAGCGTAAACGTGTGGTGCGTTTTTCCGATGATTATTTGCAAAACAAGCAAATTCTTGTGACCTTAAAGAAAAATAACATCAATAGTTTTCAACAAATGCAGGGAAAAGAATTGGGTGTTCAAACGGGCTCATCGGGTTATAGCAGTCTTGAAAGTAATCCTAAACTGTTAAAGCAGTACATCCATAAGCAAACACCAGTTTTGTACGATACCTTTAACGAGGCCTTTATTGATCTAAATGCTGGCCGAATTCAAGGGATGCTAATTGACCGCGTTTACGCCAATTATTATATTGCCCACCAAGCAAACCGCAAAGATTATCAAGTCACACAAGGCAATTTTGCGCCAGAAAACTTTGCGGTAGGAATGCGTAAGTCTGATAAAACGATGCAAAAGAGAATTAATGCGTCGCTGCGAGCTTTATATAAGGATGGGACAATCGCTAAGATTAGTCGTAAGTGGTTTGGCGAGGATGACACCATTAACCCCGCTAATTACGGCAATTAAAAAACGACTGAGTTGGTTTGCCAATTAAAAAGTGACCCTAAGGCTGAAATAAACAGTCTTAGGGTCACTTTTTAATTGCTTTTATTTATCTGCTTTAAAGAATGTTTTGTACAAGCCGCGAACGGTGTTTTGGGCGTCTTTTTCACGAACACCGAACATAATTGAAACGGGTGAAGCACCGTGGTCAAGCGTAACGATAGAGACCCCCGATTGAGCGATACTATTGGTTGCCTTGGCCATCATTCCAATATGATCTTGAATACCTTCACCGACAATCATAACTAAAGCGTAGTTATGAATGATTCGCAGATCGTCTGGATGAATGGCCTCACGAATATCATGCAGTACTTTTGGTTCGAGCTCAGGTGTCAGCTCACTTTCACGAATGATGACGGTGAGATCATCAATTCCGGAAGGGATATGTTCAAAACTGACGTGATGTTTAGCCAAGATTTGCAAAATAGTTGCAACAAAGCCAACTTGTTTATTCATGAGGTATTTGCGAATATAAATACCTAAAAATCCGGCGTCACTTGCAATTCCAGAAATCGGTTTTTTGGCATCGTAGATTTTACGTGCGGAGATTAGCGTACCAGGTTTTGTTGGCTGATTCGTATTTTTCACGCGGACAGAGATTCCACCTTCAATAGCAGGAATTAATGCTTCATCATGAAAAACAGAGAAGCCAGCGTAAGATAGTTCACGCATTTCACGGAAAGTTAGGTGATCAATTGGTTCAGGATTCGGGACAATGTGGGGATCCGCGGCATAAATTGCGTTAACGTCCGTAAAATTCTCGTACAATTCAGCCTTAAAGGCACGACTGAAAATGGCACCGGTAATATCGGAACCACCACGTGAAAAAGTACAGATATCACCGTTTTCGGTGTAGCCAAAAAATCCGGGAATGACAAGGATTTTTTTACTCTTTTTAAAGGTAGCGAGTTTTGCGTAACTTTCTTCTAGTACTTGGGCATCGCCGGGGTGATCGCTAACAACTAGGCCAGATTCGCTTGGGCTAAGGTAGTGACTAGGCACACCAAGGTGATTTAAAATTGCGGCAATTAATTTGGCGTTATTATCTTCACCAGCCGCTTTAAAAGCATCCAACAAGTAGGCATCATTTTTATAAGTTTGGTTAGGTAAATTTAAGATATGTTCACTAATTGGTTGAAACTCACTTGCGGGTAAGTCAAAGCCGGTGGCAATTTCCTGATAGCGGGCCAAGATTTGTTGCTGAACCTCTGTAACAGGTTCTTTTGCGAGTACCAATTGTGCGTATTTAATTAATAGATCGGTTACTTTTTGGTCACCGGAAAAACGTTTACCAGGCGCCGAAACAATAATTGCCTTTCGTTTACTATCTGCCCGGATGATCTTAATGACTTTTTGGAGCTGCGTACTTGTGGCTAGCGAACTACCCCCAAATTTTGCGACTTTCACAACCAATCCACTTCTTTCCCTAAGGTTAAAATAAAATTAGTATTAGCATAGCAAAAACTCATAAGAAACGCAATTGGGATTAGAATACGATTAGTTATTTTAGTTGACAAATGGCCAGCTAAGCAATATCATAAAAGCGGTTTAATAATTAAATAAAGCAACACCACAGAGGGGAGCCTTTTTGGCTGAGAGTGATTCGTTCAGACCCTTAGAACCTGTTATGTTAGTACATGCGAAGGAATTTGTGGCTAGTTAGTGTTTCCCCTCTTGTGGTTTGTTTTTAGTCTAAGGGAGGATTTTTTTATGTCAGATCGACGGTTACATATTTGGGTAGAAGGTGCAATCATTGCTGCAATGGCGATGGCCTTAGAGTATTTTCCACATTCAATTGGACCTTGGATTAATTTATCGTACGGTGTAATTCCAGTTGCAATTTTTAGCCTGCGGCGCGGGGCCAAAGCGGGACTGGCAACCGGGTTAGTTTGGGGATTGTTAGATTTATTTTTACGTGGCTTTGGTGATGGTGGATTTTTGAACCCACTACAAGGCGTTTTGGAATATCCAGTTGCTTTTAGTGTTGTTGGCCTGATTGGTCTCGGAGCGGCACCACTGCGACGTGCTATTACGGCTCAGGCACATAATCGTATTATCGGTATTGCACTGGGGTACACATTACTAGGCGTAATCGTTAAGTATTTCTGTCATTTCTTGGCCGGTGTCATCTACTGGGGATCATACGCACCTAAAGGAATGAATCCTTGGCTTTATTCCCTGGCCGTTAACGGTGGGAGTGCTTTGGCCAACACAATTCTGTCAGGTGTTTTAATTGTTCTATTAGCCAGAGCTTCGGCACGATTATTTTCACCACGAGATACCTTTAAAGCTTTTACAGGCACTAATTAACAGTTATCGTGGATTCTTTGTAATTATAAAATATTTGAAGACATAAAATTAAGGGATTACAGCAAACGCTAGTGTTTGCTGTAATCCCTTTAATGTACTGCATAAATTATGATTTTCAATCAGATAGCCTAAAAGCCAATTATAATAAGCCTAGTGAACCGACCGCGCCAAGAACAACACCGCCAACGGTTGCAAAAAGCATGATCCAAATAATAACTTTCGTCAACTTTGTAAATGTACTGGTTTCCTTTTTCATTTAGGTTCCACCTCATAGCTTAATTTTACCAACAGTTTAACGTGTTTAACCTTAGAATGCAATGGATTAAAAGAAATTTCGCTTTCGTAGCCAATAGCCCGATAGCCAGCAAATAATCAAGGTGATAAGCATGATTAGGCTAAAGGCGTGGGCTAATGCGGCGCCAGGAAGTCTAACGTTCATCCCGTAAATACCCCCGATTATCGTTGGAATTGTTAAGATGATTGTGATCGATGTTAAAACTTTCATAATAATATTGAGGTTATTGGAGACGACTGAGGATACCATATTATTGTATTCATCGAGAATGGATTTTTGCCGGAAAGTCATCGTTTGGGCCTGGTCGCTTTCAATCATAACGTCTTGGAGTAACGCTGAAAATGGATCACTTTCAAAATAGAATTCGGTTGTTTGTAGTTCATTTAATAAATGTTGATTTCGTTTTAAGGCAATTTGAAATTGAATCAGACTTTTTTGCATGGCAGTTAGTTGATAAAGCTCATTGTTACCACTGGCAACTGATAAAGATTTCTCAAGGTGTGCCATTTCGCTGCCGATTTGTTCTAAGTAACTAACGTAACTATGACAAATATACCATAACAAATGTAACGCAAAATTTTCGTGTTCATTAGTGTTAACGTGATGTTCCTTGCGAACAATAAAATCCTGAACAAATAGTGCCGGACGGTTAGTTACGGTAATTAGTGCTTGCGGTGTTAAAATGATCGCAAAAGGGTAGGTTGTTAGTTCGCGATAACCTAAGGGACTAATCGTTTCATGGGGAAAATGAAGTAAGATCAAGGCCGGCTTTTCATCGGTGGCTTGTTCGATACCCTCAGCACGTGGATTTTCACGGTCATCCAAAACGGCGGTTAAGTAGTCGCGGGGGACAGCAAAATGGTCAACTAGACTTTCAATCTCTGCAGGTGTTGGTGCCTCAACGTGTAGCCAGCAGTTTTTTTGTAAGGTGGTGGTTGGTCTTAGTGTACCATCAGTGGCTGTATAAAAACGTTCAATCATTGGTAACCCTCCTTGTTTCTTTTTACCATTATAACTAACTATTCAAGAAAAGACTTTACGTTAAGAAAAACAACGGTAAAATTATAGCTAGAAAGTAGGTTGATGATGGTAACAATAATTTTTCTTATTTTGCCGGAAGTTGTCTTGATTCTCGGTTTAGTTGTTCACCACTTATTACCACGGGTACGGATTAACCCGATTGATTTAATGACACCTTTCTTGTTAATTGCCTGTGACCGAGCGATTAAGCTACAGCTAAATTACACTGCCACTAGCTTAATTGTCATCTTGGTCATGTTAGTCGGTATCTTTGCAGCAATCTTTTTGGCCATTCAGCGTGGCGAAATTATTTACCGTACCTTTTTTAAACTTTGGTGGCGGTTGGTGTTCATTTTAGGCTTCATTGGTTATTTAGGCTGTCTATTGTTATTTTTAAGGTGAAGCGTGTTCAAATAGGATTCCCGCTGCTTTTAGCGGGGGTCCTATTTTTTTAGGCGTTCGCTAATTACGGGGGCAATAATTAAGTTTGCTAATTATTACTTAAATTTATTTAAAAGGGGTTTTGGTTTAGCTAAAAATGCGGGTAAAACCCTATTAACACTAGATTTAACAATTTTAGGTATGGGTATGGTAGAAAGTGGGGGGATGTGGTAGACTAAATTTGTGCACAAATAGAGGTGAAGGCAATGTTCATGGGCGAATTTCACCATACGATTGATCAAAAGGGACGATTAATTATTCCGGCGAAATTTCGTGATGGTTTAGGGACAAATTTCATTCTTACACGTGGTATGGATGGTTGCCTATTTGGGTACCCAATGGATGAATGGCAGATTTTAGAAGGAAAATTAGGAAAGTTGCCATTAACTAAGAAAGATGCCCGTGCCTTTGTCCGTTTCCTCTATTCAGCAGCAACGGAATGTACACTTGATAAACAAGGCCGAATTAATATTCCGCAGGCGTTGACCAAGCACGCAGGTCTAACTAAAGCATGTGTTCTAATTGGTGTTTCTAACCGAATTGAAGTTTGGGATGAAGCCAAGTGGGAACAGTTTAGCGATGACGCCGAAGAGAATTTTGATGATATTGCCGAGAATTTATTGGATTTTGACTTTTAATTTTTAGGAGTAATTAGAATGGCCTTTACGCACGAAACAGTTTTATTAAACGAAACGGTTGCTAGCCTGCAGCTTAAGCCCAATGGCGTTTACGTTGACGCAACATTAGGTGGCGGTGGACATAGTGAATTGATTCTTTCTAAGTTAGCTAAGAATGGTCATTTATTTGCTTTTGATCAGGATGAAGAGGCAATTACCAATGGAAAAAAGCGATTGGCGCCTTATGTTAATAGTGGTCAGGTAACTTTTATTAAGGATAATTTTCGTAATTTAAGTCAGGCTTTGGCCCAACACCAAGTAAATCAGATTGATGGTATCATCTATGATTTAGGTGTTTCTTCACCACAGTTTGATGAGGCTGCGCGTGGGTTTAGCTATAAGCTAACGGCGCCGTTAGATATGCGGATGGATCAAAGTGCCGCTTTAACGGCCCGCGAGATTGTTAATGATTGGCCTTACGCCGACTTGGAACGGATTCTTTATCGTTACGGTGAGGATAAGTTTGCTAAGCGAGTTGCACGAGCGATTGAGCGTGATCGAGCAGTGACACCAATTGAAACGACAACTCAGTTGGCAGAAACTGTGAAACACGCAATTCCAGCGGCTGCCCGGCGAAAGGGTGGTCATCCAGCCAAACGGACATTTCAGGCAATTCGAATTGCCGTTAATGATGAGCTGGGTGCCGCTGAAGAATCACTTGAAGCGGCAATTAAGCTATTAAACGTTAATGGTCGAATTGCGGTTATTACGTTCCAATCGTTAGAGGATCGTTTGGTCAGGACCATTTTTCGTGATCACGCGCGGACACCAGAAATTCCTCGTGGGTTGCCAATTATGGGTGCCGGGGAACAGGCTGAGCTTAAAATCATTACCAAAAAGCCCATCTTACCGACGGCTACGGAAATAGAAAAGAATCGGCGTTCAAGAAGTGCACAGTTGCGTGTAGCAGAAAAACAAGTACAAAAATAAACGAATTTGAATCAAGGATGTGGATGAGTATGGCAGATGAAAGTGCAGCAAGAGATTTCTCTTCATTAGCGGACCCGGTAGCCCCAAGTGTGACCCAACCAGATATACATATACAAGAAACACCACAGGTACAGCCAGTTGCAACGCCAGCGAGTCACGTCGCCATTTCCGCTTTTGAGCGGACTTTGATGGTTACGTTAGGCATTGTCTTGGTATCGCTTTGTACGATGATTGTTTCTAGTAAAATTGCGGTGTCTTCAGCACAACAACACCTGCAAGATATTGGTCAGTCGGTTACGGCACTCCAATTACAAAATACGAATTATAAGCAAGAAATTAATGAGTTGATGCAGTCTAATCATTTAAACGATGTCGCTGCACGTGATGGTTTGTCCTTAAATGAAGCAAATATAAGGAATGTTAAATAGATGAAGTCTTCCAAAAATAAACGATTGATAAATAAAAGGAATCCACGCCGCAACCGCCAAATCATTGGTGGTGCGTTTCTTTTCGCCGTGGTAGCCATCTTCCTTTTATTTATCTTTCGTTTTTCTTATATCGTAGCAAGCGGCAAAATTGATGACCAGAATTTAACTAAAAAGGCTGAAGCTCTTTACCAAGATGACAGTGTCCTCAAGGCAAATCGCGGGACTATTTTTGATGCCATGGGAAACCCGATTGCGGAGGATTCAACCTCTTATTCGATCTATGCCGTTATTGATCACCGGTATACGGGGTCAAATGATAAGAAGTTGTATGTAACCGATAAGAATAAAGTAGCAACTGTTTTAAGCCAGTACTTACCCATGAGTAAAAAAGATATTTTAAAAACTTTGAATCCACAAAATAAAAAAACGTTCCAAGTGGAGTTTGGGACTGCTGGTCAGGGGTTATCCTTGGCCATTAAGCAAGAAATTGAAAATCATAACTTGCGGGGCGTTTATTTTACCGAAACACCGGCACGTCTATACCCTAATGGCACCTTTGCGTCGCACCAAATTGGATTGGCCCAGCAAAGTACAACCAGTAAGGCGGGGACTAGTACGACCGCCTTAACTGGTGTAATGGGGATCGAAAAAAGTTATAATAAAATTCTTAGTGGTACAAATGGGGTTAAACAAGTTAAGAAGGATTCTTATGGCTACCAGCTGCCTAATACAAAAGTTAAACAAAAGGCCGCCAAGAATGGTAGTGACGTCTATTTAACAATTGATTCACGTTTGCAATCATATTTGGAAACACTATTGACTAAAGCACAAACTAAATATGATGCTAAGGGTTTTAACGCCATTTTAATGAATCCCAAAACTGGTCAGATTTTGGCTGCTTCCCAACGACCAACGTTTAATCCACAAACGGGTGCTAGTCTGGGAAGTTTTTGGCGGGATACGCTTACTGAGGATGCCTACGAACCTGGCTCAGTTATGAAGGTCTTTACACTGGCGTCGATTATTGATGCCGGTAAATATCCACCTAATTCGTACTATACTTCTGGTCAAGTACAAGTCGGTGGTAGTACCATCCATGATTGGAACACAACTGGTTGGGGATCAATCCCTTACGCCCAGGCATTTCCACGTTCTAGTAACGTTGGCTTTGTTCATCTAGAACAAATTCTTGGAGAAAAAGAGTGGTTGGAGTACATTAAGAAATTTAAGTTCTTACAATCAACTAATTCTGGCTTGTCCGGTGAATCTTCAGGCAGTATTCAATTTAAGAGTGCCTCTGATCAAGCAATCACATCATTTGGTCAAGGAATTAATGTAACGGCGATGCAAATGATGCAAGGTTATTCGGCAATTGCTAATGATGGTAAAGAAATGAAACCACAGATAATCGACAAGGTTGTTAATCCGACGACCGGTAAAACGACGAAGTATAAGCCAGTAACGGTTGGTCATCCAGTTAAAAAGAGTACCACAAAGCAAGTTTTAAAGGATATGCAGGATGTTGTTTATAAGAATTATGGGACGGGTGCAGTTTATAAAATTCCTGGTTACCGAATCGCGGCAAAAACTGGGACCGCTCAAATTAGTACGGCCAATGGTGGTGGCTACTTAACGGGAGATAATAACTACATTTTTTCCGTTGTTGGTATGGCGCCGGCAAAAAATCCGCAATATGTCCTTTACATTACGATGAAACAGCCGCAAAATATGACAGAGTCACCTGAAAAAATTCTATCGGAAATCTTTAATCCAATGATGAAACGAGCATTGGAATATAATCAAGGCAAGACAACTAAAACGGATCAGGCGACAATGCCAAAAATTAGTGGGGAAGCCGTAAACGATAGTGTGTCTACTTTGACCAAGGCGCAATTAAAACCGGTTCAGATTGGTACCGGGAATACGGTTGTTCAACAATTACCACAAGCAGGTGAAAAGGTTCTGAGCAATCAGCATGTTTTTGTTATGACTAATGGTGCTATGACAATGCCAGACATGACCGGCTGGTCTAAGAGTGATGTTCTAAAATTTGCGGAAATTACGGGTAAATCGGTAAAAATCAGTGGAACAGGCTACGTTACAAAGCAAGATCTAGCCGCAAAAAGTCTACTAGATTCAACCAAGGAAATTACAGTTACACTACAACCATGATAAATTAGGGAGTTTTAAAACGTATGCAATTTACAAAGATGTTAATACCAGTTGTTAGTAGTTTTGCGTTAACTTTCATTGTAATGCCGTTATTTATTGGCTATTTTAGAATGAAAAAAGAAGGGCAAGTTATTCGAGAAGAGGGCCCTTCTTGGCACGAAAAAAAATCAGGGACACCAACTATGGGTGGCCTTGTTTTCTTAATTGCAAGTGTTATTTCAACTATTTGGGTTAGTTTATGGCAGCATCAAATGACCCTGAGTAGCTGGATTACCTTGTTTATTCTTGTTTTATATGGCGGTCTGGGCTTTATGGATGATTCAATTAAGCTATTTGAAAAGCGTAATCTAGGGTTGCGTGCTTGGCAAAAGCTATTGGGTCAGATTATTGGTGGCGTTATTTTTCTTATTGTCTACGTTCACGAAGGTTTTCCACTCGCAATAAATGTTCCTGGCCTTGGATCATTGCACTTAGGCGTTTTATACTTATTCTTCGTCTTATTCTGGTTGGTTGGGTTTTCGAACGCGGTTAATTTAACTGATGGTCTAGATGGCCTAGTGGCTGGTACAGCGGCGATTGCCTTTGCAACTTACGCAATTATTGCACAGCATGAAGGCCGGACGGATATCTTGATTTTCTGCTTAACAATTTTAGGTGGTCTAATTGCGTTTTTCTGGTTTAATCATAAGCCGGCCAAGATATTTATGGGGGATGTTGGCTCACTAGCATTGGGTGGTGCACTTGCTGCTGTATCAATCTTACTGCACCGTGAACTGTCCTTGCTTCTTATTGGTCTGATCTTTGTGATTGAAACGGCAAGCGTGATGATTCAGGTCTCCGTCTTTCATTTAACGGGTAAGCGCGTCTTTAAAATGACGCCCATTCATCATCATTTTGAAATGCTAGGTTGGTCAGAATGGCGTGTTGTTTTGACGTTCTGGGCTTTTAGTCTAGTTTGTTCAATTATATACTTAAGTTTGTTCTTATAATTAAAATGTAAAAGGGAGTCTTAATTTTGAAACGTGTAACGGACTATAAAAATAAAAAAGTCCTTGTCTTAGGATTGGCCAAAAGTGGGGTTAATGCAGCACGCTTGTTAGCTAAACTAGGCGCGTTAGTCACCGTTAATGATAAAAAAAAGTTTGATGATAATCCTGACGCCCAATCCTTATTAGCAGAAGGAATTCGGGTTATTACGGGGAGTCACCCATTAGCCTTATTAGATGAAGACTTCGTACTGATGGTAAAAAATCCTGGTATTCCGTACACTAACCCGTTAGTCGCTGGTGCCATTAAAAAGAATATTCCGATTATTACTGAACCTGAACTTGCCTATGAGGTTTCCGAGGCGCCATTAATTGGTGTTACGGGGACAAATGGTAAAACAACAACAACGACAATGATTTCATTGATGCTGAATTACGGCCGCCAAAAGGGACAAGCCTATGTTGCTGGTAATATTGGTGTTCCAGCAAGTGCGGTTGCACAAAAAGTAACGCCAGATGATGTGATGGTGACCGAGCTTTCAAGCTTTATGTTGATGGGAATTACTAAATTACGCCCGCAGATTGCTGTTTTGACTAATATTTATACTGCCCACATTGATTACCACGGTAGCCGTGCTAACTACGTCAAAGCAAAAATGCGAATTGTAATGAACCAAACTGCCGCCGACTTCTTTGTTGTCAATTGGGATAACCCCGAGTGGCGAGAATTAAGCAAACAAACAAAGGCACAAGTAGTACCGTTTTCACGTCAGGATCTTAGTGAAGATGGTGCCTATGAAAAAGACGGGGTTCTTTATTTTCGTGGCGAAGCAATTCTAAAGGCTAGTGAAATCAAGGTCCCTGGTGAACACAATGTTGAAAACGCACTGGCGTCTTTGGCAGTTGCTAAGTTGATGGGTCAAAGTAATGAGGCAATCGCTGAAGTTTTACGAACCTTTAGTGGTGTTAAGCATCGCTTACAATTTTTAACTGAATGGCAGGGTCGTCGTTTCTATAATGATTCTAAGGCAACTGACATTGAGGCAACTCAAATGGCCTTAAATGGTTTTAAGCAGCCCGTTGTGTTATTGGCCGGCGGACTTGACCGTGGTTTTAGTTTTGATCGACTAGTTCCGGAACTCAAAGAGCACGTTAAGGCAATGGTTCTTTTTGGCGAAACCGCGGAGTTGTTGAAAACTGCTGGTGAGCAGGCGGGGATTAAAAACATTAAGTTAGTTCACGATGTTGAAACTGCATTGCCAGTTGCTTACGCGCAGAGTCAACCTGGTGATATCGTATTGCTTTCTCCAGCTAATGCTAGTTGGGATCAATACCCTAACTTTGAGGTGCGTGGACAACTATTTATAGATGGTGTGACCAAATTGATTAAAGAAAATGGAGGACACTAAGATGCGAGTTATTTTCTCCGGTGGCGGCACAGGCGGCCACATCTATCCTGCCCTAGCCGTCATTGAGCGAATGAAAGAACGTCATTTAATTGATGAATTATTATACGTTGGTACAAAAAAAGGCTTAGAGAGTAAAATTGTACCTCAAAAAGGAATTCCCTTTACGGCAATTGAATTACAAGGCTTTAAGCGTTCGTTGTCACTAGATAACATTAAAACAATCACCTTATTTTTAAAGAGCGTTCGGACGGCCAAAAAGCTGATTCGCCAGTTTAAGCCTGATGTTGTTGTTGGCACAGGCGGCTACGTTTCAAGTGCCGTATTATATGCGGCGGCGCGGTTACATATTCCGACGGTTATTAACGAGCAAAATAGTGTTGCTGGTATTACCAATCGTTTTTTAGGTCACTTTGTTGATAAAGTATCAATTTCATTCCAAGCGGTTGCTGATCAGTTCCCGGCCACCAAGATTGTATTGACGGGTAATCCGCGGGGACAACAATTTGCTGGCATTAAGCCTAATGATCGTTTGAAAGATTTTGGTTTACAACAAGCACCAACGTTGCTGATTTTTGGTGGTAGTCGTGGTGCCGAGCGAATCAACCAGGCATTTTTAAGTGCGTTACCACAATTGAATGAAAAAAAATATCAAGTGCTGTTTGTTTCTGGACAAGTACATTTTGCCAAAATTCAGGCGAGTTTGAAGGGTAAGCAGGTCAATTCAAATATTGCAATTGTCCCTTACATTGATGATATGCCCACTATTTTGCCTGATGTAGCGGTAATACTTGGTCGGGCAGGGGCAACTTCACTGGCCGAAATTACGGCACTTGGTATTCCTTCGATTTTAGTTCCAAGTCCTTACGTGACAAATGATCACCAGACTAAAAATGCTCAAAGTCTAGTTGACAAAAACGCAGCACGTCTGGTGACTGAAGAACAATTAACGGGGGAAACATTAGTGACGGTTAGTGATGATTTAATGCAAAATGAAGCTAAACGTCAAGAAATGGGACAGAATGCTAAAGCGATTGGTGTACCAGATGCGGCCGATCGTTTTATTAAGGTTATGCAAGATCTAATTTAAGGATGTGATGCAGATGAGGAAAAAATGGCTAAAAAAGAATAAGCAAAAAAAGACACCAGATGATCCAGCATCTGCATTAACACCCTGGGAAACTTACCAAAAAAAGCAGAAACAGCAATCTAAAAAAACAAATACAATCGAAAGTAAATTACCACGATTGAAGGAGCTGCGCCACCATCATTTAGTCAATCGCTTAGTAGCGTTGCTCGTTACTTTTATCATTATCATATTGATTGCTGCTTACTTTGCATCACCGATAAGCAAAGTTGGAAATTTACAAGTTGCTAATAGCGGTAAAACAACCCTTTCAACGCAAAGTGTTATTGACGCAAGTGGGATTAAGTCAAGTGATCTTGTTATTAATACTCTGCTACATCAAACCAAAATTAGTCAGCGGGCTAAGCAGGCAGAACCAAAAATAAAACAATTCAGTTTGTCAATAGCTGGGCTGCATAGTGTTACGTTGCACGTTACAGAATATAAAACGGTTGGGATCTTATTAAAGAACAATCGGTATTACCCAATCTTGGCAAATGGGCGCGTAGCAAGTTCAGGCAGTGGCCATCAGATTGCGGGTAATTATTCCGTTTATAGTAATTTTCAACATAAGCAAACTTTACAGAAGATGGTTCAGCAATATAATCGATTGCCAAGTGATGTTCAAAATGGAATTTCCGAAATTCATTTTGCTCCAACTAAGTTAAATCCAAAACGAATTCATTTATACATGAACGATGGTAATCAAGTTTATGCGACCCTAGAAAGCTTTAGTAAAAAAATGCGCTATTATCCTTCAATTGCCAAGCAAATGAAGAAAAAGGGTGTTGTTAATTTAGAGGTCGGTGCTTATTCATACCCGTTTAAATAAAGAAACGTTTTAACACGCATGCTAACGCGAAATAGGACTTTTAAAAAGCGGTTTAAATGTGTTAAAATTTAACTATATAGTATAAATTAAATAAATTTGAAAGTAATTAATTTCAAGGAGGTTCCACAACTTATGGGAAACACTGGCATATATGTTGGGCTTGACATTGGAACCACCTCAATAAAGGTCATTGTCGCAGAGTATATTAAAGGGCAAATGAATGTTATTGGTGTGGGGAGTGAACGCTCCGAAGGCTTGAGTCGAGGTGTTGTAGTAGACATCGATAAGGCCGTAACCGCCATTCAAAAAGCTGTAAAGCAAGCCGAACAAAAAGCAAATATTGATATTCATGAAGTAACGGCTGGCATTCCAGCCAACCTATTAGAGATCGAGCCCTGTCAAGGTATGATCGCGGTAGCAGATGAATCAAAAGAAATTAATGATAGTGATGTTAAAAATGTGGCGGCCGCTGCATTAGTTCGTAACTTACCACCTGAACGCGAGATCTTAACGGTTTTGCCGGATGAATTTGTGGTTGACGGTTTTGATGGAATTAAGGATCCACGGGGAATGCTAGGCGTGCGGTTAGAGATGCATGGCATGTTATTAACGGCACCTAAGACCGTTATACATAATATGCGTAAATGTATCGAACGAGCTGGTTTAACGCTGGTGCAGTTAGTTGTTAATCCACTGAGTTTGGGCCGGTTGGCACTTAGTGATGGGGAACAAGATTTTGGAACTGTCTTAGTTGATCTTGGTGGTGGTCAAAGTACAGCTGCTGTTATTCATGATCACAAGTTAAAATATACTTATGTTGATCAAGAAGGCGGCGACTACATTACCAAAGATATTTCGGTCGTTTTAAACACTTCCTTTGATAGTGCTGAAAAAATCAAGCGGGATTATGGCTACGCGGATTCATTGCAGGCTTCTGAGGGGGAATCATTTCCGATTGAAGTTGTCGGTCAGGATGCACCAGTTACGATAAGTGAAAAATATTTGGCAGAAATTATTGAGGCCCGTTTGACTCAAGTTTTTGAGCGAATGAATAAGGCACTAGAAAAGATTGGCGCGTTTGATTTACCTGGTGGTATCGTTATGACTGGTGGCGTGACGGCGTTACCTGGCATTGCCGAATTGGCTAGCGATATTTTCAAGCATAACGTTAAACTCTATATTCCTGATGAGATGGGGTTACGTCACCCCTCTTTTGCACAGGCTTTGAGTCTGATCAGTTATACGGCAAACCTCAGCGAAATTGATTTGCTTGCACAAAGTGCTTTAGGTGGTAATCTAAAGGCAGTAACAAAAACAACAGTGAAAAAACAGGAAGAGCCGGTTGTGGAAACGACAACAACTGAAAAACAAACGACGGAAAAGAAAGAAAGCTTTTCTGGTATTCGTAAGTTTTTAAGCAATTTCTTTGAGTAGATGACAGCAGAACCTTATAGGAGGAACAATTTATGGAATTTTCTTTAGATTCAAATCAAAATACAGGCGCCATAATTAAAGTCATTGGCGTTGGTGGTGCCGGTGGCAATGCTGTCAACCGGATGATCTCAGAGGATGTCAAGGGCGTTGAATTCATTACGGCTAATACTGATGTTCAGGCGTTGGATAGTGCTGATGCCGAAACAAAAATTCAATTAGGACCGAAACTAACGCGGGGACTTGGCGCAGGCTCAACACCTGAAATCGGCCAAAAGGCTGCCGAAGAAAGCGAAGAATCATTAGCGGAAGCTCTAAAAGGTGCAGATATGATTTTCGTTACCGCTGGTATGGGTGGTGGTACCGGAACTGGTGCGGCTCCAATTATTGCTAAAACGGCTAAAGATTTAGGCGCTTTGACAGTTGGTGTTGTAACGCGACCATTTAGTTTTGAAGGACCAAAACGGGCTAAAAATGCCGCTGAGGGAATCGCTGAAATGAAGCAACACGTTGATACTTTAGTCATTATTTCTAATAATCGATTACTAGAAATTGTTGATAAAAAGACACCTATGTTGGAGGCTTTCCATGAAGCCGATAACGTATTGCGTCAAGGTGTTCAAGGTATCTCTGATTTAATCACATCACCTGGCTACGTTAATTTGGATTTTGCTGATGTTAAAACGGTTATGCAAAATCAAGGATCTGCACTGATGGGGATTGGTTCGGCAACCGGTGAAAATCGTACGGCTGAGGCAACTAAAAAGGCTATTTCATCACCATTATTGGAAGTTTCAATTGATGGTGCTGAACAAGTATTATTAAATATTACCGGTGGCCCAGATTTATCATTATTTGAGGCGCAGGATGCTTCCGATATTGTTTCACAGGCTTCAACAAGTGACGTCAATATCATTTTTGGGACTTCAATTAATGAAAATCTTGGTGATGAGGTCGTAGTTACTGTCATTGCAACTGGGATTGATACCAATAAAATTCAAGGAAATCGTCGTGGAGAACAGCGGTCTGAACAGGCTTTACGGTCAACGAATAATTCAACTGATAAACAAACCCCATCAGAACAAAATAAGACCCAAACAACTCGAAGTCGCCAAACATCAAGTAAAAGTGATGATCCGTTTGGTAACTGGGATATTCGTCAGGAACCAACACGGCGGCAGTCAACTAATAATGATGACAGTCTAAATGATGCACAAAAACCAGATTTTGATGTTTTCCGGCGGACGGATACAGCAAATGATGATCAAGACAACTCTAAGGATGATGGTAATGGTCTAGATACACCACCATTCTTCAAGCGGCGGCGCAATTAGATAAAATTTGGATTATTTAAGGTTTAGCCAGATTTAATTTTGTTCTCAGTAATAAGGGATGAGTTTCATGACAATTAGCAAAAATATCATGGCAGTTAAGAAATCAATTGATCGGGCAATGGCGGTGGCTAACCGGCAAGATCAAGTTACTCTAATTGGTGTAACAAAATATCATTCGGTTAGTGAGGCCCAACAGGTAGTTGCCGCCGGAGTAACCAATCTTGCTGAGAACCGGCCGGAAGGTTTGGCTGAAAAACAATTGGCCTTTAAAGAAAACCACGATTTAAAGTGGCACTTCATTGGTTCGTTACAAAAACGTAAGGTTAAAAAGGTTATTAATCAGATTGATTATTTGCATTCACTTGATCGCCTGGAACTGGCAACAGAAATTCAGAAACGGGCAAATCAACCCGTCAAATGTTTTATTGAGGTCAATGTATCTGGGGAAGAGAGTAAATCTGGTGTTTCGTTGGCTAACGTTGTACCATTAGTGCAGGAAGTCAAGGTAGATGACAAGGTTCTAGTTGTCGGTTTAATGACAATGGCTCCCAAGGATGCGAATGATGAGCAGTTACATCAACTTTTTCATCAACTTAAGTTAAAACGGGATGAAGTGCAAGCTTTAGAATTGCCAACTGCGCCTTGTCGTGAGTTAAGTATGGGGATGAGCCATGATTATCAGATTGCAATTCTTGAGGGTGCAACTTTTGTCCGTGTTGGCACGGCTTTATTTGATGCATAAACTCACTATTTAACTAAAATTGGGGAGGAACCGCGATGGCTAGTAAATTTAATTTAAGTAAGTTTTTTGGAATGACGGATGATGCAGATGATTATATCGCACCAGCACCCAAAACGACTGTTAGTACCAAAACTAATCAAGCACTTCAGCCCCAAACGCCGAATTTACGGACAACTAATAAGCAAAAGGTCGTTCCAATTACAGCTGGACCGGCCAAAGCAAGTAAAATAGTTATTTTTGAGCCCCGAATTTATTCGGACGTTAAGGAAGTTGCGACACATTTAATGAGTAATCGAGCAGTTGTACTGAATTTTAAACGAATTGATCAGGCACAAGCAAAACGGATTGTTGATTTCTTAAATGGAACTGTATTTGCAATTAATGGTGAAATCGAGCGGGTTGGTGAAGAGATTTTTCTTTGTACTCCGGCTAATTTTGAAGTTGATGGCAATCTGTCCGATGTGTTACGCCAAGATGGTTTAAGTTAGTATGCTCCTCAGGCTAAATTAAAGGAGGAACAGAATTGGTAGCTTTCATTAGCGGACTTTATTATATCTTGGATCGGGCAATTTACCTATATATGATCCTTTTAATGATTTATGTTTTAATGTCTTGGTTCCCGGGCGCTTATCAATCACGCTTAGGCCAACTAATGGGGCGGATATGTGAGCCCTTTTTAAACATTTTTTACCGTATTATTCCGTCAATTGGTGGGATTAGTTTTGCTCCTTGGGCCGCTTTCATTGTACTTTGGCTGGTCCAACGAGGGTTATATTTTTTGGCAGTTGTTTTGATGCGACTTTTCACGTAAGAGAAGGGGTTGAAAAAGATGGATAGCGTGGTCTATCAGCATTTTCGTAAAGAAGAGGCACCATTCATTGACCAGGTTGCCAGTTGGGTGCAAGACGTTGAAGATCAGTACCGGCCCTATTTATCTAATTTTTTAGATCCACGACAACAATTTATTGTTGAGTCGCTAATTAGTGTCAAAAGTGATTTGCGTTACCAATTTGAGGGTGGCTACACCGATGCCGAGCGTAAGCGGGTTCTAATTTATCCGGATTATTTCGAACCCACAAGTGATGATTTTGAAATTCAATTATTTGAAATTCGTTATCCACAAAAATTTACGCAACTTTCTCACGGAAAAATATTAGGGACTTTAGTCAATGCCGGTATCAGTCGTGATGTCTTTGGCGATATCATGACGGATGGTGTTCGGTGGCAGTTTTTTGTTGAAAAGAGCATGGTGGATTACGTAACGCTTCAGATTACTAAGATTGGTCGCGTGACTGTTCATTTGGAGACCGAGGATTACACGGAATTATTGATTCCAAAGGATGCTTGGCAAATCGAACAGGTAACAACTAGTTCTTTACGAATTGATGCTTTAATTTCGTCAGTCTATAATATTTCACGACAGCGTTCGAAAGAATTAGTAGAAAATGGTAAAATAAAACTGAATTGGCAAGCCTTTGAACGGCCTGATTTTGAACTTGGTTTACTAGATATTATTTCCGTACGTGGATTTGGACGAATTCAGTTACGTGAAATTGAAGGTAAAACTAAAAAAGAGAAATACCGTTTACAACTTGGCATTTTAAGAAAATAGTTTTTTTGGAGGTATTTTTTATGGCATTAACCCCGTTAGATATTCACAATAAAGAATTCAATGTTAAAATGCGCGGCTACGATCAAGATCAAGTTAATGATTTTCTTGATCAAATTATTAAAGATTATGAGGCAGCGTTGAAGCAAAAGGATGATCTGGAAACTGCCTTAAAGGCTAGTGAAGAGAAAGTCACTTACTTTAATCAATTAAAAGATGCCTTGAATCAATCAATTATTGTTGCCCAAGAAGCAGCGGATAAAGTTAAAACAAATGCGCAAAAAGAAGCCGACATTATTAACCAAGAAGCACAAAAAAATTCGCAAAATCTACTTAATGAATCGACAGAAAAATCTAACCGGATTTTGGCCGATGCCTCACAAAAAGCTAAGCAGATTACGGCAGAAACCGAAGATCTTAAGAAACAAACTCGTGTATTCCGGCAACGATTACAAGTTATGTTGGAATCGCAGTTGGAGATCGTTAAGAGTAAGGATTGGGACGAACTCTTGGCGCATGAGGATATGCCAGTACGTAACACACGCGTAAATGCACACCAACCTGCGCTTGACAAAAAACAGGCTAGTAGCGTAAACTCAAATCATTCACAAAAAGCAGCTACTAATGATGTACCAGCAACTGCAGCTAAACAACAAGATTCTGGAGAAACAATGATTATTTTTCCAAATGATGAAAAACAACCAGTTACTAAAGATGGTGCACCAGCTTTAAATACCACCGTAGCCGAGGCAACTAAGCAAAAGAATACGGATAAATAATATTTTTATTGAGAACAGCAAGTTTATTAACAACACAAAAGCGAGTTAGTAGTAGGTGAAAGACTAACAGTGCGCTATTAATAAACAGATCATCTCGATTTCTGCACCTCTGAATATTTAGTAAGAGGCGTCGGTTTTATGACCGTTATCATAAGTTGAGGAGAACACTGTTTCTCAAAACTGGGTGGTACCACGACGACTTCGTCCCAATAGGAACGAGGTCTTTTTTTATACTCATTTTTAAAGTTCGAGTGTGTTTGTAAATAACAAAAAGGAGTGTTGGATAGATGCGAGTTAAAGATACTTTGAATTTAGGAAAGACCAAGTTTCCAATGCGTGGTAATTTACCAGTTCGTGAAGCAAAATGGCAAAAGGCTTGGGAAGAAAATAAATTATATGAAAAACGGCAAGAATTAAACGAAGGTAAGCCAACCTTTATTTTACATGACGGGCCACCATACGCAAACGGTAATATTCATATCGGGCATGCGCTAAACAAAATTAGTAAAGATATTATTGTACGTTTTAAATCAATGTCAGGTTACCGTGCGCCATACGTACCTGGTTGGGATACGCATGGCCTCCCAATTGAACAGCAATTAACGAAGCAAGGCTATGATCGTAAAAAAATGTCAACGACTGAATTTCGTGAATTATGCCGTAAATATGCGTTAGAACAGGTTGAAAAACAAAAGACTGACTTTAAACGTCTCGGTGTTTCCGGTGAGTGGGATAATCCTTACGTAACACTGGCACCAGAATTTGAAGCCCAGGAGGTTCGTGTCTTCGGTGAGATGGCCAAAAAAGGTTATATTTATCGTGGCAACAAACCAATTCACTGGTCACCATCCTCTGAATCTGCTTTGGCTGAGGCTGAATTAGAGTATAAGGATATTGAATCACCTTCGGCCTACTTTGCTGAACAAATTATTGATGGTAAGGGACTTTTGGATAACAATACTTATTTTGTTGTTTGGACAACAACACCATGGACTATTCCTGCTAGTGAAGGGGTTGTTGTTGCGGCTGACTATGATTATTCGGTTGTTCAACCCGCTGGCGAAACACGCCAATTTGTTGTTGCTACAGAGTTAGTGGCAACAGTTGCTGAAAAGGCCGGCTGGGAAGACGTTCAAACGGTTAAAACTATTAAGGGTAAGGATATGGAACGGATGACTGCTCGCCATCCATTTTATGATCGTGAATTATTAGTTATGTTAGGTGATTATGTCACTTTAGATTCTGGTACTGGTTTAGTTCATACGGCGCCTGGATTAGGTGATGATGACTATAACACTGGTAAACGTTATGGTCTTGATATCTTGTCGCCAGTTGATGCTCAAGGTAAGTTAACTGCAGAAGCACCTGGTTTTGAAGGCTTATTTTACGAAGAGGCCAACAAATTAGCACTTAAAAAGGTTAGTGATGCCGGTCTGCTTTTAAAACAAGAACCATATTTGCATAGTTACCCAATGGATTGGCGCACTAAAAAACCGGTTATTTTCCGTTCAACACCCCAGTGGTTTGCTTCCGTTGATGCTTTCCGGGACCAAATTTTAGCCGCAATTAAAGAGGTTAAGTTCTTGCCTGGTTGGGGTGAAACACGACTCTATAATATGATTCGCGACCGTGGTGACTGGGTTATTTCGCGACAGCGTGTTTGGGGCGTGCCGTTACCAATTTTTTACGCGGAAGATGGGACAGCAATCATTACGCCAGAAACAACTAACCACGTCGCGGATTTATTTGCTAAATATGGGTCAAACATCTGGTTTGATCGTGAGGCTAAAGATTTATTACCAGAGGGATTCACCGATGAACATTCGCCTAATGGTCAGTTTACTAAGGAAACCGATATTATGGATGTCTGGTTTGATTCCGGTTCATCCCATCAAGGTGTCTTAGCTGAACGTGATTATTTAACTTATCCTGCTGATCTTTACCTAGAAGGTTCTGATCAGTATCGCGGTTGGTTCAATTCTAGCTTAATTACAAGTGTGGCCGTTTCTGGGCACGCACCGTATAAACAAGTTATTTCACAGGGCTTTACCATGGATAAAAATGGTAAGAAGATGAGTAAGTCACTTGGTAACGTTATTTCACCAGAAAAAGTCATTAAACAAATGGGTGCCGAAATTATTCGTTTGTGGGTATCAACCGTTGATACCTCTGCTGATGTGCGGGTTTCAATGGATGGTTTTAAGCAGGTTTCGGATAGTTACCGTAAGATTCGTAATACGTTACGTTTTATGTTAGCCAATACGACTGATTATGATCCAAAAGCAAATGAAGTTGCTTACAAGGACCTACAATCCGTTGATAAGTACCTCTTGGTTCGCCTGAATCAATTAAAAGAAACCGTTTTGAAGGCGTACAATAACTATGACTTTGCAACTGTTTATAAAGTGGTTAATGGTTTTATTATTGCTGATTTATCAGCCCTTTACTTAGATTTTGCTAAAGATGTTATCTATATTGAGGCTGAGAATGATCCTAAACGCCGTTCAATGCAAACGGTAATGTACCAGGTTTTAGTTGTCCTCGCCAAATTATTAACCCCAATTTTGCCGCATACAATGGAAGAGGTTTGGTCATACCTAAAGGAAAATGACGAATACGTGCAATTAGCGGAAATGCCCGAAGTTGATCATTTTCCTAATGAGGCTGCGCTATTAGACCATTGGGAGAGCTTTATGGCGGTTCGATCGGACGTTTTAAAGGCCTTAGAAGAAGCCCGGGATGCAAAAGTAATTGGTAAGTCATTAGAGGCTAAGGTCATCTTGTACCCAACAGAACCAGTCAAGACTTTGCTGAATGAATTAGATGCCAATGTTATGCAAATCTTGATTGTTTCTGGTCTAGAAGTTAAAGGTGACAAGGCTACCGCACCAACTGATGCTGCAGTCTTTGATGATGTAGCTGTCGTTGTGGCGCACGCGCCAGGTGAGGTCTGCCCACGTTGTCGGATGACACGAACAGATATTGGGGTTGATGCCAAATTACCTCGCTTCTGTGGTCGTTGTGCTAAAATTGTTGAAACGCACTATCCAGAAGCAGTTAGTGAAGGATTTGACGATTAACCAAATAATACTATTAAGAATCGTAATGGTCTGCGGGCTATTACGATTTTTTTGTAGGCTTTGTTAATAGTTTTCTCAGAGAAATTGTGCTAAACTATAATTTAAATTTAACGATGGGTGGCAGAAAAATGAACGTAACTTTAACCAAAGTACACGGCTCAGAAAATGACTTTTTTATTCTTGACCAAACACAACTCGATCGGCAACTAACTGAAAATGAATTAAAACAAGTAACGCAAAATGTTGCTAAACGTTCAGGCGGTTTAGTTGGTGGTGCCGATGGTGTTCTTTCGGTTACGCAATCTGAACATCCTGGTGTAGCAGGAAAGATGCGGGTTATTAACGCTGATGGCAGCGAGGCGTCAATGTGTGGTAACGGTATTCGAACAGTTGCACGTTATTTAGGGGAAAAGCAACAACAGGAAACTTTTAAAATCGAAACGATGTACGCCGATTTGATGGTTAAGCATGCACCTAGTTTGGCCCCGGGAATTGCGACTTATCAGGCTGAAATCTCACCAGTTAGTTTTGCCGCTGCGGATTTAAAGATGCATGTGGCGGATCTTTCTGAATTACATCACAAAAAAATTCCGGCACTTTCACAGCAGCTTTATTTTACTGCCGTTGCCGTTCCTAATCCTCATTTAATCGGTTTTGTTGATCATACTACCTTACTTGGACCAGAATTAGGTAGAATTGCTAGTTATTTAAATGATGGGGCCAACCCGTATTTTCCGGATGGGGTTAACGTTAGTTTTGTTGAGGTATTGGGCCAAAATCATATTTTTGTACGAACTTACGAACGAGGAGTAGGGTTTACCAACGCCTGTGGAACGGGGATGTCGGCGGCAAGTTTAATTACTGTCCTGGAACAGGGTGCTGATTTTGAAAGTCCAATTACGGTTCGCAACCCAGGTGGTGTCGTTAAAACGTTGGTCCATGACCGATCAGCAGCACAGAATTATTGGATGGAACTTATTGGTAACGCAACTTTCACCGGGGTGGTGACACTTTCTTTGGCTGATCTATTAGCAGCTAATTTTGCGGATGTTGAGTTACAAAAAACGGATGAGCAAACGGCCTATCAAAATTTTGTTGCTAATTTATAAGTAATTTAGTTGTTTAAGTTTCACATAAAAGGTAGTTAATGACAAAGTGAATCCTCGTCGTTAACTACTTTTTACGTGAAATTAAACGCATAATTAATTTCTAGCTGATGAAAGGAATAAGCCGTTTTCAGAAAAGAGAGTATAATAAAGGTTATTTATCTGAATACTTACTTTAAATTATTAAAAGGAGATTAAAAATGGCAAAGGCCACAGTAGTTTCATTTAGTCAGAATCCAACTGTTCAAAAAAATCGTTGGTGGATCTTAATCGCCGTCGGAATGTTCACTTTTATGTCAACGCTGGATGCTAGTATTGTTAATATTGCATTGCCAGTGATGAGCCACGATTTACATATTCCAATGAATCAGGCCGAATGGGTTGTTTCAATCTATTTGATTGTTATTTGTGCCTTGTTACTATTATTTGGGCGAATTGGTGATGCTTATGG
Organism: Loigolactobacillus backii; assembly: GCF_001663675.1. Classification (NCBI taxonomy): domain Bacteria; kingdom Bacillati; phylum Bacillota; class Bacilli; order Lactobacillales; family Lactobacillaceae; genus Loigolactobacillus; species Loigolactobacillus backii. The sequence continues at coordinate 2,281,481 of NZ_CP014873.1, read as the reverse complement.
TAAAATAAAGGTTTTTCGAATTGGGACGATACTCTTTGTTGTTGGTTCATTTCTTTGCGGATTCAACCATAGTTTGGTGTTTTTGTTAGTTGCTCGCGTTATTCAAGCATTTGGTGCCAGTATGACAATGAGTACTAATAACGGGATTATAACAGAAATATTTCCTTTAAATGAACGGGGTAAGGCACTAGGTTTTATTGGTTCTTTTGTTTCCTTAGGTTCAATTGCTGGGCCAGGAATAGGTGGGATGTTGTTGTCAGTTTTGCCGTGGGGCTATATTTTTTGGTTAAATGTTCCAATTGGAATTTTAACAATAATAATTGGACAGCGTATTTTACCCAAGGATTTGATCAAAACACACAGCAAAATTGATTATCCTGGATTTTGTATTTTCGCTTTTTTTATAATGAGTTTATTTCTCGGTATTTTTTGGGGTCAACAAATTGGTTTTACACAGCCAATTATTTTAGTACTCTTCGCAATTGCAATTCTTAGTTTTATTGGTTTTTGTTACTTTGAACCAAGGCAAGTTAATGCATTGTTATCGTTTAAACTATTTAAGAACGGCCAGTTTACGTTAAGTTTGTTATGTGGCTTTCTCATTTTTATCACCAATTTTTTCTTTAACGTTATTTCACCATTTTATTTGGAAAACGCGCGGGGATTGGCGCCTAATCTAGCTGGCTATATTTTAATGATTTTCCCAATTTTTCAAGTTGCGGTTGCACCAATTTCTGGTGCCGTTTCCGATCGAATTGGGCCTGAAAGATTGACTTTCTTTGGTCTGTGCTTGATATCAATTAGTCAAGTGGGGTACCTATTAACAAACTTGACAACACCGATTTGGTTATTCATGCTTTTCATTGGATTGGTTGGTTTTGGTAATGGGGTCTTCCAAGCGCCTAATAATACGATGGTGATGAGCGCCGTGGAGCCACGTGACCTAGGTATTGCTGGTGGGATTAATGCACTAGCCCGAAATTTAGGTATGGTTTTTGGTATTTCGGCATCGACCACCGTACTATACGCGGCCATGAGCCACAAGTATGGTCAACACGTTACGACTGATCTTACAAAGCGACCAGATGTGTTTATTTACGGGATGCACGTTAGTTTTTTGATAGCATTGATTATTTGTTTGATTGCGACTGCGTTGACGGGTTACCGGTTATTTAAACACCAGCAGATAGCTGCATAAAATGTAATCTAATTTAATAAAATGTGATAAAAAAGACGCCATACCAGTTTAAATAATAGTATAGCGTCTTTTAGTTATGCATCAGGATTTTGGTGTTGATTGGTTAACGCAAGGAGTTGATCACGTAAATTATTCTCCATGGTCGATAATTCTAATTCAGCATTTTGCCGTTTTTCCCGGCCTTCTTGCTGAATTTTAAGGGTTTCTTGCAAGGTTTCAACGAGGTCGTTTTGTGTTTTTTGTAAGGTTTCAATGTCAACGACGCCGCGTTCATTTTCCTTAGCCGTTTCAATGGATGAAACTTTTAACATTTCACTATTCTTTTTTAGCAGATCGTTAGTCGTTTCTGAAACCTGCCGCTGAGCCGTTACTGCATCACGTTGCCGGAGTAGGGTGAGTGCAACGGCCACTTGATTTTTCCAAAGTGGAATGGCCGTATTAATTGAAGACTGAATTTTTTCGGCCAAAACTTGATTGGTATTTTGAATTAAACGAATTTGTGGTGCCTGTTGAATCGTAATTTCCCGGGCCAACTTGAGGTCGTAAATTCGTTTATCCAAGCGCTCATCAAATTGAGTCAGATCATTGACAGCCTGAACGTCCATTTGGTTTCCACTTGTTTGGGCCTTTTTATTTGCGGCAGGGAGTAAGGTGGTTTTAGTTTCGTTCAATTTAAGTTCGCCGGCGGCAATATAAATATTTAGCGCATCAAAATAATCCTTATTTTTTGTGTAAAGTTGTTCCAAGAGGCGGTTATCGTTGGTAAGGTTATTTTTTTGCTTATCTAATTTAACGGCGATTTGATCAATTTGGGCACCGATTTTTTGATATTTAGCCTGTGTTTCGTAGATTGATTTTTTGACACGACCAAACATACGCTTAAAAACGTTGCTGTCACCGGATTTTAATTCTTCAGGGCTTGATTCATTTAAACGATACATCAAGTCGCTCAGTGCATCACCAATTGCACCAGTATCTTGGCTTTGAACTTTGCTTAGCATACCCTGTGAAAATTCGCCAAGCTTTTTTTGCGCCTGAGCACCATAATTCATAATTGATTGCACGTCATCAACACTAATTTGTTGGGCCAACTTTTGAGCCTCTTGCTGTTGCTCTTCAGGTAACCGATCAACTAATTGATTTGCTTGTTCAGGTTGTGCCTGACTAACTTCATTAGTCGGTGTTTCTAAAGGGTTTTGTAGCAGATTTTCAAGGAGATCAGTTTTTTCAGCGTTTTTGGTAGGCTTTTTTTCTATATCACTCATCTAAGTTGGATTCCTTTCCCGCGGTCTTTGCTTTTTCTAAGGCCTTCTTAGCTAGGCTCATATCGACGTCCAAATCTTCCAGGTCGTCGGCTACGATTGCCGCGTAGTCTTTTTTTAATTGTTGTGCTAAATCAGTAATGAGAGTGGCACTTTTATCCAACACGACGTAGGTATCTTTGTCCTTCACTTCATGCTGACTAATTTGAATATATTTAGTTGTTAGATCAACTAAAGTTGGTAAATGCCGGTAAAGAAAATCGGCGGCTAAGTGAAGTTTTGCTGGTTTGGCAACTAACGCCTTAAACGTTGCTTGACTGACTTTAACTGGTTCATCGTGTAGTTCGATTGCTTTAAGCTTTGGAACACGTTGCATATTTTTGGCAAGTTGATCAATTTGTGCTTTGGCGTCCGCCATTGTTCCCCGGAAGAAGTCGATATCCCGTTCTGACATGCCGCTTTTTTTGTAATGTGCCATCAATTGATCACTAGGGACACTTTTGTTGCTTACTTTTCGAGCACGTTTTGGCTGCAGTGACACAATGACTGCTGTGATGAGTAGTGCACCAATTAAACTAATCCAACCCTTGAAGTTAAGTAGTTCATTTAATAAAAAATAACTGGCAATTAAGCTAAAAAAATCAATTAGTAACCAGAAATAACGGGTGCTTTTCTTTCGATTATTCATAGTAGGTCAACTCCATTCATGGATCACTTTTGTAGCTTTATTTTAACACATCGGAATTTACTGTTACTAAGTCTAAAGGTTGAATTTTAAGTAATCCTAACTATTGACTAAACAAATGTCAATTGAAATTCGCATGAAATGTCAGTATGATTAAATAAATAACTTGAATTGGAGTCGCTAAATGAAATTTGAAGAAAAAGTTTTGACAACTAAAAAGTTGTTTCATGGTGTAATGCTTGATTTGGAAATCGAAGAAGTTCAATTACCTAACCAACAAAAGGCAACCCGAGAGATCATTCGGCACCCCGGTGCGGCCGCAATTATGCCGTTTACTAGTGACGGGCGAATGATTTTCGTGGAACAGTGGCGTGAACCATTACGACGAGTCACTTATGAAATTCCGGCCGGTAAATTAGATCAACGTGATGCAACAGCTGAAGATGCCGCTTGGCGCGAACTAAATGAAGAAACTGGCTTTACTTCCGATCAATTAACGCTGGTTTGCCAATTCTTTTCTTCGCCAGGTTTTGCGGATGAACAATTATGGCTTTACCGAGCGGATAATATTCGACCTGTAGAAAAGCAATTACCACAAGATCAGGATGAATTTTTACGGCTACACCCATTAACGTTGCAAGAGGCCAAGACCAAACAGCAAGAAGGAAAGATTTGTGATGCAAAAACGGTCATTGCGTTACAACAGTGGGAACTTGCTGTAATAAATAATAAATAGAAAGAAGCGAATTTATGGCGGATAATAAGCAACCACAAAGTCGTGAAGCATACCGCAGACAACAAACTAAACAAGATGAGCAACCCGAACCGAGTTCAGCACCCAAAAAAAGTAGGAGCAAGCGCCAACCAGTGGGTGATCAACGAGTTGGACGCTTAAAACATCGCTTAAATTGGGCAATTATTATTGTCTTAATCTTGATTATTCTCACTTATTTAGTTTTATTTTTTGTTTAAGTTTAATTAATTTAGAAGGAGTTTTTGTAATGAAAATTGGAATTATTGGTGCTATGGAGGAAGAAGTTAAGTTATTACAAAGTAAAATGGACAACCTAACGCACCGTACGATTGCTGGGGTTGATTTTTATAATGGGGTTATCGCCGACCAAACAGTCATTCTTGTTCGTTCTGGAATTGGTAAAGTTCAAGCTGGCATGACCACTGGTTTATTGTTGGACCATTACGCGCCGGATGTTGTTATAAATACTGGTTCTGCCGGTGGGATTGGTAGCGGACTTAAGATTGGTGACGTCGTTATCTCCAGTGAATTAGTTTATCATGATGTGGATGCCACAGCCTTTGGTTACGTGATTGGTCAATTACCGCAACAGGCGGCCCGGTTTAGTGCGGACAAAGCGTGGGTTCGGCGCGTAGCAGCAGCGGCCCAACAAGTGGCCTTAACGACACACGTTGGTTTGATTGTTTCGGGAGATCAATTTATTGCTGGTAAGGCAGCAACGGATAAAATTCTGGCCAATTTTCCGGATGCACTGGCAAGTGAAATGGAAGGTGCTGCGATTGCTCAAGTTGCAACTCAATTTAAGGTACCTTTTGTTGTCATTCGAGCGATGAGTGACGTTGGTGATGAAAATGCCGGTGTTAACTTCGATGATTTTATTATTGATGCTGGTAAGCAATCTGCCCAGATGGTACTAGCTTTAATCGATCAAGTTGCTAGTGTTTAAAGGCTAGTTTCTTGCTTGTTACCGGAAGTATGCTAAACTTTAACCTGCTTACTTTTGAAAAGGGGATTGAAATTAAAATGAAACACGTTTATTTAGATAATGCCGCGACAACACCAATGGCGCCTGAGGTTATCCAGGTAATGACGGAGCAAATGCAGCATAATTTTGGTAATGCTTCCAACATCCATTACTTTGGTCGCGCTGCGCGAAAGGTTTTGGATGATAGCCGACAAATTTTTGCCAAAAGTATCAATGCTAACGAAAACGAAATCATGTTAACGAGTGGTGGTACTGAAAGCGATAATACGGCTGTTATGCAAACTGCTTTCAAACGGCAGAATCTAGGCAAACACATTATTACGACTGCAATTGAACACGAGGCCATTTTAAAGCCACTGCAGTTTTTGGAAACACAGGGCTTTGAGGTGACTTATTTGCCCGTTGATGAGGCTGGCCAGATTTCTTTAACGGATTTTAAGCGAGCCTTACGTCCAGATACTATTCTAGTAACAATTATGACGGGAAACAATGAGGTTGGTAGTCATATGCCAATTCACGAAATTGGTGAAATTCTAAAGGATCATCAGGCCTGGTTCCATACAGATGCAGTTCAGGCCTATGGGCTATTAGATATTGATGTCCAACGTGACCACATTGATTTACTTTCAGTTTCGGCACATAAGCTTAATGGTCCTAAGTTATTAGGCTTTTTGTACCGGCGGGAGGGCATTAATTTTCCTAGTTTTATTAAAGGCGGCGATCAAGAAGATAAACGCCGGGCTGGTACTGAGAATATTCCGGCGATTGCGGGCTTTGCGAAGGCTGTTCAATTAGATACGCCGGCTGAAAAACAAGAACGTCAAGAGCGCTATGTTGGTTTTAAACAACAGATTATTACGGGGCTAAAGCAGAACCAAGTAGCGTTTGCTGTCAATGGTAGTTTGGAGTCAACAAACTTACAGCACGTTTTAAATTTATGGATTAAGGGCGTTTCAACTTACGTTTTACAAATGAACTTGGACCTTGCCGGGTTTGCCATTTCTGGTGGTTCAGCTTGTACTGCGGGCAGCCTTGAACCATCTCACGTTTTGACGGCGATGTACGGAAAGGCAAGTCCCCGTGTTGAAGAATCGATTCGAATTAGCTTTGGTAAGGACAATACGCCAGCAGAAATTGATGCATTTGTTACAACTTTAGTCAAAATTGTTGCGCGGGTGAAGCAAGAACCAAAAGTAGCAACAAATTAGTGGTAAGGGTTTTTCGTTTCTAGGACGCAAAAAGAATCCTAGAGAACCCTAGGTGTACCATGTTTCACCTGCGTAAATTTTGCACTAGGAGCATGGTCATCAACTGTAAGCAGAATTTTTGTGTTTACGAAAAAAGTACCATTGCGAACTTAGGAGGTTATTTAAATGGCTTTTATGAAAACTGATAGTGTAAAGGGCGACTCAACAGTTTATGAGTTAAGCTCGGAAGTTAAGCGGTATACATTAAGGGACGTTGGCTTCATGGAAAAGAAGAACGGCAGTTTTACTTTTGCCCGGCCGTTAGATCCAACTGCGCCGGTTAAACAAGCAATTAAATTAAAAATAACCGTGGCGAAGGATTTGAGTGGTTTTACGATGTCCGTCACCACTGCTAATGGCTTGCAGCCAGTTGATATTTTTAAACGTCAGGATAGTGCGGAAAAAGTGGAACAATTCAATTTTATTGTTGCTGATTTAATTGAACGTAAAGTTATTCAGAAAAAAGTTTAATCAATTATTTTAACTATAAGTAGTTACTAGTGATGAGCAAAAATAGTTATCACTAGTAATTACTTATTTTTTGTTAGCTTCTTGCAATCTAGCGGTGGGTTGTTATAATAAAAGTTACTGAATTAAGCGACCTTCAAATCGTGGATTTTCAGAATCTATTTGAAATGATGGTGATCTAATGAGCGAAAACGCAAACGCTAATACGCGCGTTGTCGTCGGTTTATCTGGCGGTGTTGACTCCTCAGTAGCGGCACTCCTCTTAAAGGAGCAAGGCTATGATGTTGTTGGTGTCTTTATGAAAAACTGGGACGATACCGATGAAAACGGCGTCTGTACTGCCACCGAAGATTACAAGGATGTCACCAAAGTGGCCAATGAGATCGGAATTCCGTACTACTCCGTTAATTTTGAGAAGGAGTACTGGGATCGAGTCTTTGAATATTTCTTGGATGAGTATCGCCACGGACGGACACCAAATCCAGACGTTATTTGTAATAAAGAAATTAAATTCAAGGCATTCTTGGATTATGCTTTAGAATTAGGCGCAGACTACATTGCAACGGGGCATTACGCTCGAGTAACAAAGGATACTAATGGTACCGTGCATATGTTGCGCGGTGTTGACGGTAATAAGGACCAAACTTACTTCTTGAGTCAGCTTTCTCAGGATCAGTTACAGAAGGTTATGTTCCCACTTGGTGATATGACAAAGCCAGAGGTTCGGAAGGTAGCGGCTAAGTATGGTCTGGCTACAGCTGAAAAGAAGGATTCGATGGGAATCTGCTTTATTGGTGAGAAGAACTTTAAGCAGTTCTTAGGTCAATATTTACCGGCTCAACCAGGTAAGATGATGACAGTTGATGGTGAAGTTAAGGGTACGCATGATGGGTTAATGTACTATACCATTGGCCAGCGTCAAGGTTTAGGAATTGGTGGCAACGGTAAGAGTAATGATCCGTGGTTCGTTATTGGTAAGGACCTAAAGACTAATACACTTTACGTTGGTCAGGGTTTTCACAACGAGCACCTATACGCAACCCACTTAGAGGCCTCTAAGTTTGCCTTTACTTCTAAGCTTGATCGGGGGACTACTTTCCACGTAACCGCTAAGTTCCGTTACCGACAGAAGGATACTGGGGTTACTGTCCATTTAAACGCTGATCAAACGGCCTTAATTGAATTTGATGAGCCAGTTCGGGCAATTACACCGGGACAGGCAGTTGTACTCTATGACGGCGATGAGTGCTTGGGCAGTGGCACCATTAATGCTGCTTATAATGATGATCGTGTTTTACAGTACGTTTAATTTGCGGAAGAGTTGGGACTAAATGCCCAGCTCTTTTTTATTTTGCAAACGGACTTCCCCTTGAATTTACAGGCCTAATTAAGCATAATGTAGGAAAGGTAGTTAAGGAGTCCGAAAATTGACTAAATTATATTTTATTCGTCATGGTAAAACGCAGTGGAATTTAGAGGGACGTTATCAAGGAGCGCACGGCGATTCGCCATTACTCAAAGAAAGTTATACTGGAATTAAGGATTTAGCGGGATTTTTAACCCCACTTCATTTTAATCGAATTTATAGTAGTCCGTTGTTACGTGCGAAGACAACGGCTTTAGAACTGGATCGTCTTTTGCCGGGTAATATTCCAGTTACGATAGACGATCGGTTACGTGAATTTAATTTAGGACAAATGGAGGGGATGCAGTTTACGGAGGTTGAAAAGCAATTTCCCCGTGAATTACACGCGTTCCGGTATGCGCCGGCAGATTATAATCCAGAAAATATTGCCGGTGAGAATTTTCCAGATTTAATTAAGCGAATGCGGCCAGCTATTTGTGAGATTGTTGCGCAAGATAATGGTCACGGACAATACCTAATTGTTAGTCACGGGGCCGCTTTAACGGCGCTGATTCAATCATTATTAGGAACACCAATTGCCGATATGCGTAAAAATGGTGGTTTATCAAATACTAGCGTCACAACAATTGAAACAACGGATAGTGGTGAGTCATACCAGTTGCTTAAGTGGAACGATACGCACTATCTTCAAAAGGAATTAGATCCAACTGATACAATTTAGGTGATTAAATGAATAAAAAAATTAAAGCATTATGGCAAAAAGGAGATCAGCAAGGCGCAGTTAAGGCCCTTGTTGCAGCAATTGATCATGATCCGACCAACGTTGATAATTATTTACAGTTGGCCGCCTTTTTGGTTATTTTAAAGGACTATACGCAGGCCGAAAAGTTAATTTTAACTGCTCTGCAGCGTTTTCCGGATAATCAGGATTTAAAATATAGTTTAGGAACAATTTATTATTCTGCAGGTAAGTATGACCAGGCTTTAAAACAATTTCAGCATTTAACTCTGAAACGCCTAAAAAACGATCAGTTATATATGCTGGCGTTGACTTATCAGGCTAAGCAAGATTATGCCCGGGCGTTGGCGTTTGCACTAACGGCGCAGCAGGCACAGCCAAAGCAAACGGATACCAATTTGTTAGTTGGGGATTTATGGCTGGCCTTAGGTAAATTTAAGCAGGCCGAAACCTACTATAAAAAAGCGTTAGTAAGTGCACCAGAAGATGCTGCCGCTAATTTTAAGAATGGTCTGGCCGCGTTGGCCCTTGGTGATTCGGAGAATAATGCTTATTTTATTAAGGCCAAAGAATTAGATGCTGCTTATTTTGCAAAAGAAAAGCACCAATTAATTGATATTGAACGTTATTTAACCGCAAATAAAGAACAGAAATAGTAGGAGGCAATATGGCTGAGGAGTTAGCACTTTTTGATGAAGATGAAAAACCGAATATTGTTGGTAAGGTGAGTGCCATCTTTTTCCAAAATGCCACGAATTTTTTCAAGGTTTTACTAGTCAAAGTAACTGAGGCTAATTTTGATTGGCACGAGGATGAAATTGTTGTTACTGGTAGTTTCGGTGAAATTAAAGAGGAAGAAACTTACCAATTTTTTGGGAAGCTAGTGACCCACCCGAAGTACGGTCAACAATTTCAGGCCGAAAATTACCAATTGAATAAACCTACGACTAAAGAAGGGCTGATTGCCTATTTGTCTAGTGATCATTTTGCTGGCATCGGCAAAAAAACGGCTGAAAAAATTGTCACAACTTTGGGGACTGACGCAATTAACAAAATTTTACAAGATAGTTCAGTTTTGACACCATTAGGTCTGAACCAAAAGAAAATTACTGCGTTAGTGACGGAATTATCCGAAAATAACGGGATGGATCAGATTATTATTGGCCTTAATGGTTATGGTTTTGGTAGTCAGCTTGCCTATTCAATTTATGAACGTTACCAGCAAGATACCTTGAAAATTATTACGGAAAACCCATACCAATTAGTTGCGGATATTGCCGGAATTGGTTTTAAAAAGGCCGACAACATTGCGGCTAAGCAAGGCTTTGCCGCAGATGCACCTGAACGTATTCAAGCGGCCATTTTACAGGAAATTACGGAATTGGCACAAACTAATGGGGATACTTATACGACAGCAGAGCCACTGTTGACGGCTAGTTTGCGGTTACTTGAAGAAAGTCGTCATCAATCAATTGATCCTGAAGCAATCGCTCAACAGTTGGTTGAATTGGCCAATCAAGGAAAAATTGTTGGTGAAGAAAATCGAATTTACTTAAAGTCACTTTACAACGCTGAGTGGCAAATTGCAGAACACCTATTAAAGCTTGAGAAAAAGCAGGACCCAATTAGCTACCCCGGTCGTGACTTAGATAAAGAAATTCGCCGGATTGAAAAATTATTTGGAATTCAGTATGGTGATTCCCAGATTGCAACGATTAAAAAGGCGTTGACTAACCGCGTCTTCTTACTAACCGGTGGCCCTGGGACGGGTAAAACAACCATTATTAATGCGATTGTCACGTTGTTTGGTGAGTTGAATGGGCTATCGTTGGATCAGGCCGATTATAAGGATAAACCATTTCCCGTCTTATTGGCGGCCCCAACCGGGCGTGCTGCCAAAAGAATGAGTGAAACGACTGATCTACCAGCCAGCACAATCCATCGATTATTGGGTCTAAATGGTCGTGAAACTAATCCTGATGTCGCAACTAAGGATTTAGAAGGTGGGTTATTAATTATTGACGAAATGTCAATGGTGGACACCTATCTTTTTCGACTGTTGATTCATGCTGTCCCCAGTACGATGCAGGTTATTTTGGTTGGTGATAAAGATCAGTTACCCTCAGTAGGTCCTGGACAAGTTTTCTATGATTTATTGACTAGCGGCGTTTTACCAGCAAATGAATTAACCGAAATTTACCGGCAGGATGACCAGTCATCGATTATACCTTTGGCCCATGCCATTAAAGAGGGCAAGTTGCCCACTGATTTTTCTGAAAATAAGGTTGATCGTTCTTTCATCGCCTGTAACGCTTATCAAGTTGATTCCGTCATTTCACAGGTCGTTACTAGGGCTAAAACTAAGGGGTTTACAACTAAGGATATTCAAGTTTTGGCACCGATGTACCGCGGGGCTGCCGGAATTAATAAATTGAATATTGATGTTCAAAAAATTCTAAATCCAATTACTAAAAATCATAAAAAAGAAGTTAGTTTTCGTGATCAAACTTTTCGAATTGGGGATAAGGTTTTACACTTAGTCAATAGTCCGGAACAAAATGTTTTTAATGGTGATATTGGTGAGGTTGTCAGTATTCAATACGCAAAAGATAAAGGTAACGAAGATAAGACTGATAAAATGACAATTCAGTTTGATGCAACAGAAGTAACGTACGGTCGCAACGATTGGAGTAAATTGACCTTAGCCTTTTGTACGTCAATTCATAAGGCACAAGGTAGTGAATTTACTATGGTTATTTTACCAATGGTTCACCAGTACCAGCGGATGTTACAGCGTAATTTACTGTATACCGCAGTTACGCGGGCAGAAAAGCTATTAATTTTGGTTGGGGAAAAGCAGGCCTTTTTAGATAGTGTCGCTCATGAATCAATTAATCGAAAGACGACACTGGCTAAGCGGCTGGAAGTTACGTTTGAGGGTACCGAAGTACCTTATGCTAAAGCTGACCTCATTAAGGATCATTCAACTGATTATCAACATGAGGTTCCAACTGACCAATCTGAACCGGTTAAAGCTAAGTTACCGCAGGCAAAAGCACCAGAGACCGATTATCATTTAACGCCACAGTTAGTTGCTAGTGGTCAGATTGACCCGATGATTGGGATGAATGATGTGACGCCACAAATGTTTATGAATAATTAATGCTATTAAAATACGAGTTAAGCCTCACTACGCATCTTATTGATATGGAAGGTGTGTAATAAGTGCTTAACTCGTATTTTTAGCATAAAAAGCGTTGGTGGTGGACATCGAAGGTAATATCAAACGCGCGCTTGCCCATATTTTCACCATCGGCCTGCCCAAATTCGGGACTGGCGGTTTGAATGCGTAATTCTTCCGCCTTAAAATGGTGTACTGCTTTAAAATGCGTGTGTAAATGAAGAAACATCATGATGAATAAAAAGATGAAGTAAAGTGTGTTAACGCGTTCCATAACAACGAGGTCTAATTTGTGATCATGCATTGAAGCAGAAGGCATGATCGGAACTCCGCCACCAAAGTAGGGATGATTAGTCGTTGTGACTAAGAAGGCCCGTTTAAATTCGGTGGTTGTTTGCTGACTGGTAATTTTAACTGGAAAGGCTTGTTGCCGAAAGAAAGTACCGACAAGGGAAACAATGTAGGCTAATGAACCTAAATGATATTTATTTAGGTAACGTTTTGAAGGGGCCCGATTAGTTGCGTGAACAACGGCCGCATCAAAACCAATGCCAATATTATTCATGAAAAAGCCATGTTCATGCGCCAAGGCCTCTTGATAATGGCCAACATCAAAAGTACGTGGTTGCCGCACCTTTAACAGTTGTTCTAATGCGGTCAATGGTTGGCGGGAAATACCAGCACCGCGAGCAAAATCATTACCAGAACCACAAGGAATGTAAGCTAAAATAATTGTGTTCTTAGGAATCTGTTGGAGACCATTGAGTGCCTCATGAAGGGTCCCATCGCCGCCAACAACAATTAAAATTGTGTCGGCAGGAGCTTCTTGTGCCAATTTATAGGCCAATTTAGTTGCGTGGCCAGGATATTCAGTTCGGTATAATTGATAATTAATTAAATGCTGATTTAAACGTTGTGCGAGTTTTGGCCAGGCCGCTTTACTTTGGCCGCCACCAGCAAACTCATTCAATAAAACAACGTAATTTTTCGTGCTGGGCACTACGAATCACTCCTTAATAAGCAATAAGTCTATTATATCGGTGTTATTTAAATTAACAAGCAAAAGTTGTGTGTTTACTCAAAGTTATTTTTTTAACGGAAAAAAAGACAAAAAAAGTGTGATACAGGGGATAATTAGTCTCATCCCGCGCACCACGCCTTTTAGTTTAGACGGTAACCAACATTGGTAAGATCATTGGGTGTCGTTCAGTTTTTTCAAATAAGAATTCTTGTAGATCATCCGTAATGGCTTCGCGAAGCATATTTTCAGTAACAGTATCGTTATTATTAAAAACGTTCTTCATTACGTGGAAAATACGTTTTTGGCCTTGATTGATCAATTCACCAGATTCACGCATATAAACAAAACCACGGGATAAGATATCTGGACCGGCCAAGATTTCTTGTTTCTTTAAATTGATTGTCGCAACAACAATCACAATGCCTTCTTCTGAAAGGACTTGGCGATCGTGTAAAACAACATTACCAATATCACCAACACCACTACCATCAACGTAAACGTCACCCGCATTAAAGTGACCAGCAATTCGTGCCGAATCGCTAGTTAGCGCAAGCACATCACCATTTTGAAGGATGTAAGTATGATCCTTAGGGACGTGGGTTTGTTGGGCTAGTTCAGTGTGGATTTTTTGCATTCGGTATTCACCGTGGACTGGCATAAAGAATTTCGGTTTCATGAGGCGTAACATTAATTTCTGATCTTCCTGGCCACCATGACCAGAAGTATGAACATTATTAACCTTGCCGTGGATAACAGTAGCGCCAGCCTCAGACAATTCGTTAATAACGTGATTGACGCTAAGTGTGTTACCAGGAATTGGATTACTGGAAAAGACGACTGTATCGCCAGGTTGAATGGAGATTTGCCGGTGGGTACCGTTAGCAATCCGACTTAAAGCAGCCATTGGTTCACCTTGCGAGCCGGTGCAAAGAATCATAAGTTCACTGGCAGGTAGTTGGTTGATTTGGTTACCTTCAACGAGAACATCATCAGGAATATCTAAATAACCCAGGTCAGTTCCGTTGACAATGGCATTTTGCATTGAACGGCCAAAAACAGCAATTTTCCGACCGTTTTTCATGGCAGCATCCGCTGCTTCTTTAATTCGTGAAATGTTTGAAGCAAAAGTAGCAAATATAATTCGCCCATCAATTTGATCAAAGATATGCCGAATTGATGTTTCTACAAACCGTTCGGATTTAGTGAAACTAGGAACCTCAGCGTTGGTGCTGTCGGACATTAAACATAAAACACCGTCGCCACCAAGCTTAGCCATTTTTTGAAAATTCGGTGCAGGCTGATCACCAACTGGTGTTAGATCAAACTTGAAATCACCAGTTTCAACGATTGTTCCTTGCGGTGTTTTGACTGCAACACCGAGGGTATCCGGAATTGAATGCGTTGTTCGGAAGAAAGAGACACTTGTCTTACGGAATTTTAGAACGGTATCTTCATCGATTTCGTGTAGGTCCGCATCTTTTAATAAGCCACGTTCTTCTAATTTACCCCGAATTAAAGCAAGTGCTAATGGTCCAGCATAAATTGGGACGTTGATTTGTTGTAACAAGAAGGGAATGCCACCAATGTGATCTTCGTGACCATGGGTGATGACCAACGCCTTAATTTTAGGTAAATTAGCAATTGCGTACGAAAAATCAGGAATAACGTAATCAATTCCTAATAATTCATCTTCCGGAAATTTAATACCGCAATCGACCAAAATAATCTCGTCTTGAAATTGAATACCGTACATGTTTTTACCAATTTCGCCTAGGCCCCCCATGGCAAAAACGGCGGTTTCGTTATTCTTGACGTTCAGTTTTTTCATTTACAGAAAACTCCGTTAATTTATAATTGGCACTTTTTTGTTCGTAATCTAAATGATTACCATTGAGTTCCTGAATGAATTCAATGTTGTAGGGGGTATTACGTTCAATAATTGCACGTGCAGCAACAGCGCTATCGGCCTCTAAGTACAGTGTTTCTGTACTTTCACGGCGCGGTGCGATGTCTTTGTCTTTTTGATACAATACTTTGTAAATCATAGAAATGATTCGCTCCTTTAAAATGTATTGGCTCTATTAAAAAGCCCACATTGCGGTGGGGTTTTTAACGGCGATTTAATTGTCTAAATGACCGAACAAATGGTTGTAGAAACAACATGTGACCTAAGTTTAGCATAATTCACTTTATAAGTATACAAACCACGCACGCTGATTTTTTAGCGGACTTGTTTGTGGTAAAGTTAACTATAATAACTAAACTAATGAAAGAGGTTTCGTAAATGAATATTATCGTTATAGTAGTTTTTATTGTGCTTATCCTATTACTAGGCGGTGGACTCTTTGTATTACGTCGTTTGCGGCGAAATCGTGCATTACGAATACTGCAAGCAAATGGTCAGCAAACAACTGATGAAGTTGTTACGGTTAGTTTAGCGCAGTTACAAAATAAAGAACAAGTGGCGCTTCAATTCGATCCTCAAACGCAACGGGCTAGTTCGGAACTTGCGGCCGATATTTGGGGCCGGGGTGTTCTTTTATTTGAATATCATTTTGAAGTGGAACAGTTAAAGAAAGACCAACTGGCCTCAATTAGTGAACAATTTGAAGCCGATTTAAACGAAATTGCTCAGGCAGAAGGATTAAAGGCCATTGACACGCGTTATCCCGTTTTCGTTGTGTCGGATATGTGGTTATTCAAAGGGCAATTACACTTTGATATTGCCTATTTGATTAACCAAGGAACCGTGAACTACATTAAAGATATGCGCAAACTAAGTGTCGAAAAAGGGACTAATTAATTAAAACGTTATTTAAGCGCGGTTAAATAATAAAAGCGGGGCCACACCATAATCTACTTATGGCAACAGCCCCACTTTTATTTCAAACATAGAATTGATCGTTACTGCTGGTTATTCAATGATTAAATCATCATCTTCCATTGAGAATGGTTCCTGTTTGTTAATGTGATCATAAAAAAGCGTACCGTGAAGATGATCAATTTCGTGTTGACAAACAATTGCGGGATAATTTTTTAGGCGAATTTTATGTTGCTCGCCATTGGTGTCATAATAACGCAGTGTAATGCGGTCATGGCGGACCACATAGCCAGGAACATCCCGGTCTACGGAAAGACAACCCTCACCCTCAGATAAAGCGGCACCCTGAACGGAGTGGCTGATAATTACTGGATTAATAATGACGTCTTTAAAGCTAGGGTCCTCACCTTCAGGTCCAGGAACCAAAACGGCAGCCATGTTAAGCGGTACATCAACTTGTGGGGCGGCAAGACCGACACCAGCACGCAAATGATATTTTTCCGCAATCTTTTGGTCTTGGCTATTTTCAAGGAAAGTCATCATATCCTGAGCCAATTTCTTGTTATCTGCTGATAACGGAAAGGCGACATCTTTTGATTGAGAGCGCAATGTGTCGTTACCTTCCCGGATAATATTTTTCATGGTAATCAATTTACTATTCCTCCGCTTCACGCAATTTATGAGAATAGTTTAGCATATTTTTTTAGTAAAATGGCAACTTTTAAACTTAACCTTTTATTTTCGTTACTGACAGGCTTAAAATAGAAACCAATTAAGTTGTTTTTTGGGGGGACTTATTTTTGAAAAAACGGATTGTGGTATGTGGTGGTATGAATAGTGTCTACGAGACGGTATTTTCTTGTTTATTAGCTAACTTTCCAATTGAAATCGCTTTGATTAAGGATGATTTGTTTGATCAAGCTACCTTTGATCAGTTGGCCAGTGCGGCCGATTTGCAGACACATGTCGATTTAATAAGTGGCGATGCAAGTCTGTTAAAGACGGCCGACCTGCTGATACTCACTGACATTATGCCGCAGCAGGAAAAACAATCTAAGGCCGATTATGTGGCAGCGGCTTTACCTCATTTTCGTGCTTTAATTGGTACAGCCATGAGTCAGGGGTTTGCGGGTAAATTATGTTTACTCCAGACTTATGATGATATTTTTACTTACTTAGCATGGAAATTTTCTGGGTTACCAAAGGCCAATATTTTTGGCCTAGGAACTTTTACTGATACTCTGATTTTGGAGCGCTTATTACAGAAACGGCTACGAGTTGGCCGCCATGATGTTCGGGCCTATGTGGTAGGTAATTCAGATCATAAAATTATTGCTTGGAGTCGAGCATACCTAGGTGCATCGCCGCTTTTAAGCTTGGTGGCCAGTGATACAACTGATTTTGATACCGATCAAATGCAGCAATTGGAACAACAGTTGACGCTAATTGCTGATTCCAAGCAAATGGCGACCCAGACGCTTAGTTTACAGTTGGTTATTCGGGCGCTATTTTTTGAAGATGGCCTCATTTCAACATTTACTGCTTTACACCATTTTGATGATAAACAACAAGTTGCTTACAGTACTCCGATTTACCTTAGTGACGCTGGTGTTAGAATGCTAACCACGGTGTCACTGGCCGAAGATGAGGCTAGTGAGTTGACGGCTGTTAAGCAAGCGACCCGTGATTTTTTGACCAAAATTGAAACGGGACAGATAGGAGCTTAGATGAAACAGAATTATCAATACCCACTTGATGACCAGTGGACAACGGCGGAAATTATTCGCGTAACCAATTTTTTCCGCCAAGTAGAAGATGCTTACGAAAAGGGAACTGATCGAACGGAATTCTTAAAAACCTATGCAGCATTTAAAGAGGTTGTCCCGGCCATGGCGGAGGAAAAGCGCTTGGGCCGAGAGTTTGAGGCAGCAACAGATTACTCGCTGTATCAGGCCGTGAAATTGGCGCGGTCTTTACGGACAAAACGCTTTAAGATGGCGTTAAAGTAGAGGTGTTTTAAAATGGAAGAAAAAGCGGTTCGAGCAATTAATACTTTAGCACTTAAATGGATGGATGAGGCCGCCACTAACATTAAGCAGCACATGAATGAACAGTTAAATATCCAAACTAAATCAGGCCGGACTGATTTAGTCACTAATTTGGATAAAGAGACAGAGCGTTTTCTGGTTAGTCAGATTCAGGCAACTTTTCCAGCCGATCAGATTATTAGTGAGGAAGGATTTGGCGATCAAGTTACTTCAATGACCGGCCGGGTTTGGTTTGTTGATCCAATTGATGGCACAATTAACTTTGTTAAACAACGAGATAATTTTGCAATGATGTTGGCGTTATATGAAGATGGCAGGCCAGTTTACGGTAATATTTTAGCAGTTATGGATAATCGGTTTATTTTTGGTGGTCCGCAAATGGGCGTTTATCTGAATGATCATTTGTTACCTGCACCAGACGCACAACCTTTGGCCAAAGGCTTATTCGGTGTCAATGGGCCCATGTTTGCTAGAAACATTGATCACGTACAGGAAATTGGGCTTGCCAGTTCAGGTACGCGAATACTTGGAAGTGCGGGTATCGAGTTTCAACAAGTGCTTTTAGGAAATGAAGTGGGTTATATTTCGCATTTAGCACCTTGGGATATGGCAGCCGGGCGAGTACTAGCAGAAAGTTTGAATTTATTAGTTACGAGAATTGACGGCAGTCCGGTTGATATGTTAAAATCTGGAACAGTGTTAGTAACGAATAAGAATGCGTTACAAACGATTGAAGAATTTCAAAACAATTAATGAAGCTGAAGTTTCAAAACTGTGGCGAACGTCACAGTTTTTTTATGCTGTGAGTTTTCTGAAAAAAATCACGCATAGCTTGTATTTTCTGTTATAATTAACAGCTGAGTGCAATTTTACCTGAAACCTTGACTTTGAAAGGAAGAGTACAGTGAATCGTAGAGATGATATTCGCAATATTGCCATTATTGCCCACGTCGATCATGGTAAGACCACATTGGTCAACGAAATGTTAAAACAGTCTGATACTTTAGATGAACATATTAATTTGGAGGATCGGGCGATGGATACTAATCCCATCGAAAGAGAACGTGGGATTACAATTTTATCTAAGAATACGGCCGTTGATTATCAAGGGACTAAAATTAATATTTTAGATACACCAGGACACGCGGACTTCGGTGGCGAAGTTGAACGAATTATGAAGATGGTTGATGGTGTGTTACTTGTTGTTGATGCCTTTGAAGGAACAATGCCACAAACGCGGTTCGTTCTTAAAAAAGCGTTGGAACAACATTTGACACCAATCGTTGTCATTAATAAAATTGATCGTCCCGGTGCTCGTCCTGAAGAAGTTGTTGATGAAGTACTTGATTTATTCATCGAACTTGGTGCCGATGACGACCAATTAGAATTTCCAGTTGTTTATGCTAGTGCAATCAACGGAACTTCTAGTTTGGAATCAGATCCAGAAGCTCAAAAGCACACAATGAATCCTTTATTTGACACAATTGTTAAAACAATTCCAGCACCAATTGATAATTCCGATGAACCATTACAATTCCAAGTTGCTTTGTTGGATTATAATGAATACGTTGGTCGAATTGGTATTGGACGTGTTTTCCGCGGTAAAATTAAGGTTGGCGATCAGGTTTCAGTTATGAAGCTCGATGGTTCAGTTAAGAATTTCCGTGTGACTAAGCTTTTTGGTTTCTTCGGTTTAAAGCGAGTTGAAATTGACGAAGCTAAGGCCGGTGATTTGATTGCCGTTTCCGGGATGGAAGATATTTTCGTTGGTGAAACAGTTACACCAATCGATCATCAAGAAGCCTTACCAATTTTACGGATTGATGAACCAACATTGCAGATGCAATTTGTTGCAAATGATTCCCCATTTGCGGGTAAAGAAGGTAAATTCGTTACCGCCCGTAAATTAGAAGATCGTTTAAAAACACAACTGCATACAGATGTTTCATTACGGGTAGAAGATACTGATTCAGCAAGTGCTTGGACGGTATCTGGACGTGGTGAATTACATTTATCAATTTTGGTTGAATCATTACGTCGTGAAGGTTATGAATTACAATTATCACGGCCACAAGTTATTTACCGTAAAGTTGACGATGTAATGTGCGAACCTTTTGAATCTGTTGTGATTGACACACCTGAACAATATACAGGTACGATTATTGATTCACTTTCACAACGCAAAGGCGAGATGCAAAATATGGAAAGTGAAGGCAACGGCCAAACGCGCCTAACTTTCTTAGCACCTTCACGTGGTTTAATTGGTTATTCATCTGAATTCTTATCACAAACTGGTGGTTATGGCATCATGAACCATACTTATGCTAAGTACTTACCAGTTATTAAGAATTGGGAACCAGGTCGGCGTAATGGCGCCTTAGTTTCAATCAATGCTGGTAAAACAACCACTTATAGCCTTGAAGGCATTGAAAGTCGTGGTGAATTATTCCTAGGTGCAGCAATTGATATTTATGAAGGTCAGATTGTTGGTCAAAGTAATCGTGAAACTGATATTTCAGTTAACGTAACTAGGGGTAAAAAGCAAACCAATACACGTGCTTCTGGTAAAGATCATTCATCTGCCATTGCGATTCCACGCAAAATGACACTTGAAGAATCAATCGAATTTTTAAACGAAGATGAATACTGTGAAGTAACACCGAAGAGTATTCGTTTGCGGAAGAAAATTTTAGATACTAGTGAACGTGAACGGACTGCAAAGCACAAAAAAATTGCCTCCAAAAAAGCGTAATTAAATAATGAACAGGGTAGTCCAAGTGATTTGGATTACCCTGTTTTTAGTTAGTGAAATTTTTAAAAATGGTAAAGCTTCAATTTTGGTTTTGTCCCCACCTCATTTTTATTGTAAACTAGAAAAAGCAGCATACGATTTCTGCCAATCTAACTGGTTTGCTATGCTATAATAAAGTATTAAAAAGGGGGAATAGTGAATGGCCGATTTATCTGAGCGCCAAAACGCACTGAAAACACTGGAAGATGATGCTGAGAATATTATTCGGCTTGTTGGTAAACAACAGGTTTCACTTTGCTTGAGTCAGTGTCCAGCGTTTGAAGAGGTTGTGGATACACAGATGTTTGGTTACTCCAAGGAAGTTACCTTTGCTATTCGGACGAGTATGGTCGACCCAAAGACCGGGCACAATTTAGTTCGTGACTTAGAGAAACGGCTAAATGAGATTTATAATGAAAGCTTTGAAAAGCAAAGGCAAAAGAAATGACAGGAAGCAGGATCTTAAGTGCGAAAAAAGTTACAGTTAATTGATTATTATATTTTAATCCCTTACTTACTACTTTGTGGTGTAGGTGTGGTTATGGTTTATAGTGCTAGCTCCAATTTGGTTGGTCAAAATCCGCTATCATATTTAGTTAAGCAGATTAGTTGGACCATCGTTGGGCTGATATTGGCCGCGTTCGTTTACGCGATGAAATTAAAGGTGCTCCGAAATCGGCGTTTGATTATGCTGGCGTTAATTGTCGTTTTCCTTATGTTAGGTTATTTAATTTTTTTCGGCCATTCTGTTAATGGAGCTGCCGCATGGATTAACATCGGGCCAATAAATATTCAACCTGGTGAATTTGCTAAATTGGTGTTGATTTGGTATTTTGCATACATACTTAGTCGGCGTGAACGAAGAATGGTCGAATCACAACTTAGCGAAGTTATTCGTGCGTTAGTTGGGCCGATTATCATTGCTGCCGTTATGATGTGGATGGTTCTCGTTTCCCCAGATATGGGCGGCATGGCTATTCTTTTATCGATTGCAATAATGTTAATTTTAACTAGTGGTTTATCTTACCGAATTGGGCTAACGCTCATTGCACTATTAGGGACTAGTGTTGGGGCGGTGTTTTATTTTTTAACCCACCACATAATAAAATCACTAGAAAATAATTACCAATACCAACGAATTCTGTCGTTTATTAATCCGTTTGAGTTGGCCAATAAGGGTGGTAAACAATTGGTTAATTCTTACTACGCCATTAATAATGGTGGTTGGTTTGGTGTTGGGCTAGGCAATAGCATTCAAAAACGTGGCTATTTACCGGAACCAAATACTGACTTCATTATTTCGATAACAGCTGAGGAGCTAGGTTTTGTCATGGTTGCCTTACTGATCTTTTTGATCTTTTTTTTGGCAGCAAGAATTATTTTAGTTGGCGTTCGATCTAAGGATCCTTTTAGTGCGTTGTTATGTATTGGAATTGGCACCATGATTGTTGTTCAAACGTCGTTTAATCTTGGCGGGGTTTGCGGAATATTGCCAATAACTGGGGTCACATTTCCGTTTATCAGTTATGGGGGTTCATCCATGTTAGTTTTGGCGCTTTCAATGGGAGTTGCCCTAAACATCAGTGCAACGGAAAAGAAAACTAGTTTAGTTAAAAACAAGTAGTTTTGGTTATTTAATTGATTTGAAAATGAGAAAGGTGCTGAGAGCATGAAAAAAGTATTAATCGCAAATCGCGGGGAGATTGCGGTCCGAATTATTCGTGCGTGTCAAGAACTAGGTTTGAAAACGGTAGGAATTTATGCTAAAGAGGATGAATATTCAATTCATCGCTTTAAGGCTGACGAGGCCTACGTTGTTGGCAAGGGGAAACAACCAATTGCGGCTTATTTAGACATTGAGGATATTATTCGTGTGGCAAAAATGAGTGGGGCCGATGCAATCCACCCTGGCTATGGTTTTTTGTCGGAAAATGCACAGTTTGCCCGACGTTGTCAAGAAGAAGGCATTACTTTTGTTGGACCAACACCCGAGTTATTAGAAATGTTTGGTGATAAAGTGGCTGCTAAACGTGCGGCCAAAGAGGCCAACGTTCAGGCAATTCCGGGCGTAGATGAACCAATTAAGGATCTAGCCGAATTACAAGCCTTCGGTGATAAATATGGTTATCCGTTGATGATCAAGGCGGCCATGGGTGGTGGCGGTCGCGGAATGCGTGTTGTTTCTCGTCCTGAAGATCTATCTGAAAGTTATGATCGTGCCCGAAGTGAGTCCATGCAGTCCTTTGGTAGTGACGAAATTTACGTTGAGCGCTTTATTAAATCCGCCAAACATATTGAAGTTCAAGTGCTGGCAGATCAACACGGCAATGTTGTCCATCTTTTTGAACGGGATTGTTCGGTTCAGCGCCGTAATCAAAAAGTAATTGAAGTTGCCCCTTGTGTTATTTTAACGGCAGAACAACGGGAACGTGTAACGAGTGCGGCGGTTCGTTTTATGGCACACGTTAACTATCAAAACGCCGCAACAATTGAATTTTTATTCGAGCCAGAACAAGATCAGTTTTACTTTATTGAAGTAAATCCACGAGTTCAGGTCGAACATACTATTACTGAGATGATTACTGGAATTGATATTGTTCAAACGCAGTTAAAAATCGCCCAGGGCTTAGATTTATTTAAGGATATCGGTTTACCGCAACAAAAGGACATTAAATTTCATGGTGCCGCGCTACAATGTCGGGTAACAACTGAAGATCCATTGAATAATTTTATGCCGGATACAGGCACCATCGAAACTTACCGTTCTCCAGGTGGTAATGGTGTCCGCTTGGATGGTGGTAATGCATATGCTGGTGCTGTAATTACCCCTTACTTTGATTCATTATTAGTTAAGGTTTGTACCCACGCTTATACATTTGAAAAGGCCGTAAAAAAGATGCAACGTGTGCTTCATGAATTTAAAATTCGCGGTGTAAAAACAAATATTGCCTTTATGGAAAATGTTATTCAACACCCAGCTTTCCTTTCTGGAGAAGCGGAAACAACCTTTATTGATCACACACCGGCTCTTTTTCAGGTTGCTAAACGAGTTGATAATAGCTCGCAAAAAATGCAATATATTGGCGATATTACGGTTAATGGTTATGACGATGTGGAAAGTCACGAGAAGAAATATTATCCCGAAGGCCATTACCGGGAACAATTTAAGCCTTTCCCTAAGAAGCTAGTTACTGCCAAGACGATATTGGATGCCAAGGGCCCACTAGCAGTTAATGATTGGTTGAATCAACAGTCTGAGGTTTTATTAACCGATACAACGTTACGCGATGCCCACCAAAGTCTTTTTGCAACGCGGATGCGAACCCACGATATGGTTAAGATTGCTGATTCAATGCAACGGGCAATGCCCAATTTATTTTCTTATGAGATGTGGGGTGGTGCAACGTTTGATGTTGCCTATCGCTTCTTAGTCGAAGATCCTTGGACACGTTTAAAGTTATTGCGGCAAAAAATGCCCCATACGTTGTTACAAATGTTGTTCCGTGGTAGTAATGCTGTTGGTTACAAAAACTATCCGGATAATATGTTGGTTGCGTTCATTAAACAGGCCGCAACTGATGGAATTGACGTTTTCCGAATTTTTGATAGTTTAAATTGGGTGCCCCAGCTTGAAAAGAGCATCCAGGCTGTTCGTGATAATAATAAGATTGCCGAGGCTGCCATTTGTTATACCGGTGATATTCTTGATCCAGATAAGCAAAAATATAATTTGAAGTACTACTTAGATTTGGCTAAAGAACTTCAGGCCGCTGGCGCAACGATCATTGGAATTAAAGATATGGCTGGTCTATTAAAGCCTGAAGCGGCCTATGAATTGGTTAGTTCTTTAAAGGATAAGGTTGATTTACCAATTCATTTACACACACATGATACAACTGGTAATGGGGTTATGACCTATCAACGTGCGATTGCTGCAGGAGTTGACGTTGTTGATGTGGCGCAAAGTGCGTTGTCTGGAACAACAAGTCAGCCAAGTATGCAAAGCCTTTATTATGCGTTAGATGGTAATGTACGCCAACCTCAATTGGATGTTAAAGCAACAGAACGGTTAAATCACTACTTTGAAGGTATTCGCCCGTTCTATGATGATTTTGCTAATGGTTTAAATGCACCTTTACCAGATAACTATTCCGCGCAAATGCCAGGTGGCCAATACTCCAATTTACGGCAGCAAGCCCACGCAATGGGGCTAGGTAATCGGTGGGAAGAAGTTAAATTAATGTACGCGACAGTTAACAGCATGTTTGGTGACATTGTTAAAGTAACGCCGTCTTCAAAAGTAGTTGGTGATATGGCCTTATTTATGGTCCAACACGATTTAACGGAAGAGGATGTCTACCACGATGGTGCAACAATTGATTTCCCTGATTCGGTTATTAATTTCTTCATGGGTGATTTAGGCCAGCCAGTTGGTGGGTTCCCAGAAAAATTACAACAGATTATTTTAAAGGGAAAGAAACCTTTAACCGTGAGACCGGGGAGTTTAGCAAAGCCAGTTGACTTTGCGGCGGTTAAGCAAGAACTGACCACTAAGATGAATTCTGAACCAACGCAAGAGGATGTTTTAAGTTATATTTTATATCCAGATGTCTTTTTAGACTATACACGTCGTGAGTCTGAGTACGGGAATGTTTCAATGCTAGATACGCCAACTTTCTTCCAAGGAATGCGATTAGGCGAACGGGTCGAGGTACAATTACGGCCAGGTAAAATTTTAATTTTAATCTTAAATGAGGTTGGCGAACCTGATATTGAAGGCAACCGAACACTTTACTTTACGGTTAACGGTCAACGAAGCGAAGTTGTCGTTAAGGATAAAAACGCTAAACAATCTGATGTAGTGAGTCAGAAGGCAGAACCAACAAATCAAGAACAAATTGGTGCTTCAATGACGGGGACTGTTTTAAATGTCTTGGTTGAAACGGATCAAGTTGTTCAACAAGGAGATCCGTTGTTGGTTACAGAAGCCATGAAGATGGAAACAACGATTCAGGCGCCATTTACTGGTCGTATCAGTCATCTTTACGTTCAAGAGGGTGACCGGGTTGATACCAACGATTTATTGTTAGAATTAAAACCGGAATGATGACTGGGGTTTTAAAATTGATAATTACTGAAAATTTACTAGAAGTTACGGATCAAGTTGATACGTTGGTCGCTTCGTTAAAGCAAAGTGACGTTTATAAAACTTATTTGGCCGCTAAAGCCAATTTGGCGGTAGATACAGCGGCAGAAAAAAAGATTCAAGGTTTTCGGGAAGCAAGTGAAAAATTTGACCTAATTAAGGATTATGGGTCTTACGCGCCTGATTTTAAAAAGCTTCGTCGTACGGCTCGTCACGCCAAGCGGCAAGTTGATTTGGATCCGACTGTGGCACATTTCCGTCGTTCAGAAATGGATTTGCAAACTATTTTGGACGAAATTGGACTTGCAATTGCAAATAGTGTTTCCAAGGACGTTAAGGTGGCGACTGGTAATCCATTTTTTACCACTGGTCGTCCAGGAAAGCATTGCCAAGTGAAAGGATGACATTATGGCATTTGAAGTAACGCCACGCCAAGGAATTGTGGTTTGGTTATACAGTATGAAACAGATTAAGCAATTACGTCGTTTTGGTATTATTTACTACAGTTCACGAAAAATGAAGTACGTTTATTTATATGTTGATCAGGCCATAGCAGAACAGACTTTGCAGCAGTTAAAAAAGCTACATTTTGTTAAACGGGCAGAAGTTTCCCACCGACCAGAATTAGATATGAATTTTGGTGATCGGGTGGGTAAATTGGATGATTTCGAGACTTCTAATCGAGAAACAAACGAAACCCGGGTTTTACTGACAACACAAGATTTACGTAAAGAAAATAAGATTTAAAAGAGGATATTAGTTAATGCGAATTATTTCTGGCAATTTTGGTGGTCGAAAATTAAAAGCAGTACCCGGTCGTGCTACACGGCCAACAACGGATAAAGTAAAGGAATCAATCTTCAATATGATTGGGCCTTACTTTGCCGGTGGCAATTGTTTAGACTTATTTTCTGGTAGCGGTGCACTGGGTATTGAGGCCGTTTCCCGGGGGATGGCTAGCGCGACTTTAGTCGATCGCCAATTTGCGGCAATTAAGGTTATTCACGAAAATATTGAACTAACTAAGGCCGAAAAACAATTTACCGTTTTGAAAATGAGTGCCCAGAATGCCCTGCAAAAATTGGCGGGTCAACACTGTAAATTTAATTTAATTTTGTTAGATCCACCGTACGCAAAACAACAAATCACTTCTGATTTACGCGAAATGGCCGAGCTGGGTTTAATTGAAAATGAGGCCGTGATTGTTTGCGAAACGGATAGTACTACCGTTTTACCAGAAAAATTAACTAATTTTAAGCAAACACGACGCCAAACGTACGGCTTAACTGCTGTTACGCTATACCATTATCAGGAGGCGGCAGAAGTATGACACAGCGAATTGCGATTTTTCCCGGGAGCTTTGATCCGTTTACTAACGGACATTTAGAAACGGTTAGGCGGGCGAGCCATTTATTTGATAAATTAATTATCGCCGTTATGACTAACACTTCCAAACAACCGTTATTTACTAATGATGAAAAATTAACTTTGATTAGGACAGCAGTTGCTGAACTACCTAACGTTAGCGTTGTTGCCCAAGATGCCAAATTAACCGTTCGTTTTGCCGAAAAATTGGGGGCACAATTTATATTACGTGGCATTCGAAACGTTCGTGATTTCGAATATGAAGAAGATATTGCGGCGATGAATAAAATCCAAGCGCCGCAGATTGAGACCGTCTTCTTATTAGCCGCAAAGAAGTACGCCTTTCTCTCATCTAGTTTAATTAAAGAAGTTGCTAAGTTTGGTGGTAATATTGAAGATTTGGTACCACCGGCAGTTGCGTGTGAGTTAAGAAAGAAATATAAGGCGGAAGAAGGCTAACTATGAAGAAACGCTGGTCTAAATGGCTAGTTTTAGTTGGTGTTTTAGTCCTTATCATTGGTTTGTTTTTACCGTTACCCTTTTATCTGGAGACGCCAGGAACAGCAGAGAACTTGAGTAATTTTGTTAGGGTTGACCACAAAAAAGATCAACGGGCCGGCAAATATATGCTAACAACAGTGGCCTTACAGCAAGCACGGCCAATAACGTATTTGTGGAGTAAGACTCAGCCGTTTTCAGAGACAACCAGCAAAGATGACCTGATGGGTAATGATAGCAGTGAAACGTTTAATCAACTACAAACTTACGAAATGCAATCAGCAATTAACGATGCAATTCAGGTTGCCTATAAAAAGGCCGGGCGTAGTTACCAGCGTAAGTATCTGGGTATTTATGTGATGTCGTTGATGAAGCGATCACAGTTTAACGGAAAACTGGCGATTGGTGATACTGTAACGATGATTGACGGTCATCATTTCAAAAGTTCTACGGCATTTATTAATTACGTCAAGGATAAGCCAGTCGGTACAAAAGTAACTGTCACTTATCAGCATAAAGGCCAGACCAAGAAAACGACGCAGCGTTTAATTCATTTACCAAATACAAAGCGATCCGGTTTGGGGATTACCTTAGTGGATCATTCGACGATTAAAACAAAAATTCCGGTTAAGGTAACCGTTAGTGATATCGGTGGTCCTTCTGCAGGGTTAATGTTCACGACGGCCATTTATGACCAGCTAACAGGTGGTCACCTACGTAAAGGACGTAAAATAGCTGGAACAGGCACGATGGCTTCCAATGGAGTCGTTGGACCAATCGGTGGGATTGATAAAAAAGTTGTGGCCGCTAACCATGAAGGAGCAACAATTTTCTTTGCACCAGATATTCCAGCCACGGCCGCGATGAAGAAAGCTGATCCAGGCTATCAAAATAACTATCAGGTTGCTAAAAAGGCGGCTAAAAAGATTCATAGTCATATGAAGATTGTGCCAGTTAAGAATTTTACTGACACAGTAAATTATTTGGCCAAATAATAATTAATAAGCGCCAACTGATACTGAATGGTTACTAATTTTAAAGGGCTCTTCGTCAACTGTTGTTGGTGAATCCATATTTCGAGTTCTAATCACTTCGTGATTAGGGCTCTTTTTGTTTTGATTTTGAAAACGTATAGTACTCGAGTTCTAAACCTCCAGAAGCTGCGATAGCCAAAACTGGCTCGTTTGATCGCCTTGATTTTATTATTAGAACCTTCCAAAGGACCATTTGAATAGTGTGTGGTAAAGGTGTTACGAATCTCATCATGATGGCTTTCAAGTGTTTTAATCGTGTTCTTCATTTCTTCAGAATACGTTTTGTTATTCCAAAATGCCGCATTGTAGTTATGCCAATCTTGATGTTGGACAGCTGACCGGACGCTGTTTAAGACTTGATAAGTTTGTTCTAGTTCTGAATCCAACGATAACAGCTGATGGACAACATCGGTGGCAGCCATCCAGTAAGGAAAATTAGTCCACTTTTTGAATTGTTCAAAGTTAAGCTGTTCAGTTGGTACTAACAACAGCTTCCAGTAGCGCTTAAGGGCGTGAAATTCGCGAGAAGACGGGGTAAACTTCTTCATCACCTTGATTCTGGTTTTGTTAAACGCCCGATTTAGGGCGTTGATAATATGAAACTTGTCCATGACCACCATGGCATTGGGGAACACGGTCTGCACAAGCTTGGGGTAGGTATAATTCATATCAGTCACAATAATTTTGACGTTTTCTCGGGCAGCTTGATCGAAGCGGTAAAAATACTTCTCTAGTTTATTGATGGTTCGATAAGGGAGTAAGTCGATTAATTCATGGGTTTCGCCATTCATGAACTCAAAGCTCATGGCACCAGTAGCGCTCTTGGTACTCTTCACCTCATCCATTAAGATGATCTCTGGTAAATAGTGCCAATTGGTTTGAAAGTCTCGTTCAGCGCGCATTAACTGGCGGCCCACAAATGAATCTGATGCCGATACTTCATTGGCAATGTGCTTCAAAGAGACCGGTTCACCGAGCTTCTCTAGGCATTCTTTGCGGCTGGTGTTTGAAATTGTACAGTGTTTCGGAACTGCCAATGTTTGTGCAAGAAAGTTGCCGTGACATTCTTTACAGTGGAAATAGCGGCGCTTTAAGGCTAAGATGACGGTGTTGCTCAGAACCTTCGAGAATCTGATAGTGGTATTGCGCCAGCCGTAGTTAATAATCTTTTGATCATTGATAATCCCGCACTTGGGACAAGCCTTCGGCGTGTAATCCAAGTGGCCAGTTAAGCGAATAACCCCGTCTTCTCCAGTTTCACCGTCAGTAATTTTTAGGTTCTCGTCAGCTATTCCTAATAATAATTTTGTAGTATCATGACACATAGGGCATTTCCTTCTTTCTGAAAAATCTTCGTGGTGGTTGACTTGGATGAACGGACAGGAAATGTCCGCTTTTTTATTCTAGCCATAAATAAAAAATCTGTCATCAGTAATAGATGAAAATCTATTACCAACAACAGATATTGTAGAACCTTTTAAAGTTAGTAACTTTTCAAAAGTATTGGTTGGCTTTTTTTGCGGATTTTATTAATGTGGCGAAAGGAGGAATGAGGAATGTCTACTGATTGGTTGAGTCTGATTAAACGTTATTGGTATTGCGGTGTGATTGGTCTGTTGCTTGTAATTATAGGTATCATTGGTTATCAGGCGATGTTTCAACGGCCAGTTACTAAAAATGAAGCCGTTTTTTCAAACTCAAGTGTTATTCAAGATAGCTCGACCAGTGCACAATACCAGAACACAGCGACTGAGGCACAACAAACTGGTCAAACGATACAAAAAGGTTTCGTTGATGTTAAAGGAGCGGTAAAAAAACCAGGCATTTATGTGGTGACTGACAATACCCGTTTATTTGATGTTATTCGTAAGGCCGGGGGATTGGCCGAGGATGCCGATCAAAAACAGGTAAATCTTGCTCAACAGGTAAGTGATCAACAAATTATTTTTATCCCTAAAGTTGGAGAAGAGGTCCCAGCGGAATTAGGTCTGGCGGAACAGCAGCCAACACCGGCCGAAAGTGGCAGTACTATTGCAACAACTGGCTCAGCTGACGGGCAGCAGGCAACCGGTCAAACTAATTTGAATACAGCAACGGCAGAGGAATTACAACAATTAACTGGAATTGGGCAGAAGAAGGCCGAATTAATTATTAATTTTCGTACTGAACAAGGTGGGTTTAAACAGATTGAAGATTTAAAGAAGGTTTCGGGAATTGGTGAAAAGACCTTTGAAAGTTTAAAGGACAGCATTACAGTCTAACTTTTTACCTGATTTAAAGTCTGTTATACTGATAGGCAAATGATTTAAGGAAGTTGAGGTATTATGGAAAAAATAAAAACACAGCGTTTACCGTGGGATCAATACTTTATGCTCCAGGCTGTTTTATTATCACTACGTAGTACCTGTCCAAGAGCGACTGTTGGGGCGGCGATAGTTCGTGATCAGCGTGTAATTGCCGGAGGGTATAATGGTTCCGTTTCTGGGGATGATCATTGTATTGATGTTGGTTGTTACTTAGTTGACGGCCATTGTTTACGGACGATTCATGCTGAGATGAACGCTATTTTGCAATGCGCTAAATTCGGAGTTGCAACGACTGGTGCGGAGATTTATGTGACTCATTTTCCTTGTTTGCAGTGTACGAAAATGTTAATTCAGGCCGGTATTAAAACAATTCATTATTTGAAAGATTACCGCGATGATGATTATGCGTTAAAATTGATTAAAAAGTCAGGAGTTACGTTGGATCAAGTTAAATTAAATCCAGATTACTTTAACCAATTTAACCTAAAAGATTTATTTAATCTGAATTTAGAGTAGTTATTCAACGCGATGAAAGATAGAGTGATTTTTGTCGCGTTAATTGTTGTAGCCCTTAGCTTTGTTGTTTTTATGGGTAATCTGATGAGTTGGTTATTTCTGGTTGTTGCTATTGTGAGGTTGATCTGGACACGACAACCTAAATTAATCTTAGGTACAGTTATAGTTTGTTGTTTTGTAGGTTCATTTTTGGGGGTCGAAAAACAACGACCAGTAAAAAGGCCGACAAATTATCAACGAATATTAGTTTGGCCAGATGCCTTCAAGCTAAACGGTGATTCACTTCAATTTGAAGGAAAATTAGCCGATAAGACACGTGTTTTAGCCGTTTATTATTTACAGACAAAAGCGGAACAGGCCTATTTTCAACACCTGACACACCCAGTTATTTTACAAGTTAGTGGGACCTGTAGTCGTCCTGAACACGCAACTAATCAAAATGAATTTGATTATGCAACTTACTTAAAGCAACAACGCCGCATTAATTACATTGTACAGATTGAACAAATTAGGCAAATTCAGGCCCAAAAGTGGTCGCTAGTTGGTTGGTTACATCATGCTCGCCAAGTGCTGAGTTGTCGAGCTGATCATTACCCACCGTTACTTAGGCAGTATTTCAAATGTTTAGTTTTGGGTATTCAAACTAATTCATTTCAGGATACTGCACAACAATTTAAGCGTTTAGGATTGATTCATTTGTTTAGTCTATCCGGCCTACACGTTTTTTACTTTGTTGGACTATTTTCCCAATTGTTATTGCGATTACATTTAACGAAAGAAACTCGTGATTGGTTGTTGTTACTGCTATTGCCAGCCTACGTTATTTTTGCGGGTTCCAGCGTTAGTTTAATTCGTGCGGTTAGCTTATGTTGGTTACGTGTTTTAAATCGGCGTTTTAGTTTTCAAATCTCGGCGTTAGATTGTTTTGGTTGGGTTTTATTATTTAATTTTGCAGTTCAACCGTACGTTCTCTTGGGACTTGGCGGTCAATTATCTTATTTATTATCATTTTTATTATTATTTTTACGAGATAAAAATGCTGTTTTTAAAACGTTATGGTTAAATCTGTTTAGCTTGCCAATTTTACTACATCACGTTTATGAATGGCACTATTTACTGGTTTTACTTAATTTATTGGTAATGCCGTTATTTTCTTACGCCGTTTTACCGTTAACGCTAATTGGGGCAGGGTGTTTTTCATTTCTACCAGGGTTCAGTTGGTTAATTAATTGGGGATTAGCCGCTTTTCAAACGAGTCTTCTTTACTTGGCAAGGCCGCAATGGATGATCGTTTTTGGTCGTTTGACTGGAACAATAACCCTGATCCTACTTATTTTGACCGCAATCATGTTAACTGTATCTAAAAAATATCGTATTTCAATGGGACTTTTTTTAGGTAGTATCTATTTGACCATCTTTTTACTAATTCATTATCCATTAGTCGACCGGGTTATCTTTTTTGATATTGGTCAAGGTGATAGTATTTTAATCGAAAGTCGGCTACATAAACGGATAACATTAATTGATACAGGAGGACGATTAACGTTTAATCAAGCTGAGTGGCGTAAGCAGAAGCGAAGCGCCCGGGCAGAGCGAGTAACAATCAATTACTTGAAAAGTCGGGGAATAAAAAGAATTGATCGAATTTGTCTCAGTCATCAAGATGCTGATCATATTGGTGATTTGGCCGTTTTATTAGAAGAAATGACCGTTAAAGAAGTTGCTTTTCCAGCTGGAATGGAGAATAATCCCCAGTTTCGGCATCGAATCTGGCCTTACCGACAACAAATTAGGTGGCGTCCACTACAGACAGGAGCAAAAATCCAAGTAACACCGCAGGAAGAGTTACAGGTATTACACCCTGAGAGGCCAGGCCTGGGGACTAATGAAGACTCCTTAGTTCTCTATGGTCAAATTGGGGGTAAGACGTGGTTGTTTACAGGAGATCTGGATGCGGCCAATGAAGTTACTCTTTGTGAGCGGCAACGGTTAAAGGCGGATTTTTTAAAGGCCGGCCATCACGGCAGTCGAACTGCTTCAGCACAAACATTTTTAGAAACCGTTCAACCGGAGCGTATTTTGATCTCTTCTGGTCGGAATAATCGATATGGTCATCCCCATTCAGATGTCATTCAACGCTATCAGGATTTACAGATACCATTTTATAATACGGCCGAAAATGGAATGTTGCTCTGGTCATCAACTGACGGGTGGCAAACTTTTCGACACAAGGAGTAATGATATGGATGTAGCAGCGTTACAGAAACAATTAAAACATGGAGAAATTGCCCCAGTCTATTTAGTTCAGGGTCAAGAAGCTTATTTAGTTGCACAAGTAAAAAAAGCCTTCCGCCAATTATTATCGGAGGAAGAGTTAACAATGAATTTTGGTGCTTATGATATGACGGTGACCCCTTTAGCAGTTGCGCTAAATGATGCTATGTCGGCGCCGTTTTTTGGTGAGCGGCGGGTAGTATTTGTTGAAAATAGTATTTTTTTGACTGCAGAAGCAAAAAAATCGAAGGTAGAACATGATGTTGCCAGTCTTTTAACTTACCTAGGAAACCCACTTGATTCGACCCAGTTAGTTATTTTTGCGCCATACGCCAAATTAGATGAACGAAAAAAAGTAACCAAACAATTAAAGCGAGTTGCCCAGCAAGTTGATGTTAAGCCATTGACTCAACAACGTGCGCAAAGTTATGTAACTGATTATTTAAAGCGCCAGCAGTTAACGATGGCACCACAAGCAATGGCATTGTTTTTACAACGAACGGAGGCTAATTTATCGATTATGATGGATGAATTGCCTAAGTTGCGACTTTATGCGCTGGAAGATCATGAAATTTCACAAAAAGCAGTAGATCAATTAGTCGCCCAGAGCCTAGAGCAAAATGTTTTTTTATTGGTAGATGCTGTGATGGCGCAAAATGTAGCCCAGGCCGTCCAGCTTTATAGCGATTTATTATTGCAAAAAGAAGAACCACTCAAAATTAACGCCATTTTGTTAGGGCAATTTCGTTTATTACTACAAATTAAGATTTTACAAAAAAATGGTTATAGCCAAGGAAGTTTAGCCCAAGTTTTAAAAGTTCATCCGTACCGAGTAAAGTTAGCAATTGGTCAGGCGCGTCATTTTCAGCAGGAAGCATTACGCGCGGCCTATTTAGGTCTAGTGGACATGGAATATAAAATGAAGTCAACGCAAGAAAAACCAGAATTACTTTTCCAATTATTTGTCATGCAGTTCGTTGATAAGGCCATTGTTAGTTGAATGTGCTTAGTTTTCAATATTGTGGAACGAAAAAAAGAGTGTTAAGGCATTTGCCTTAACACTCTTTTTTTGAAATAAACTTATGGTTCTACAATATCTGTTGTTGGTAATAGATTTTCATCTATTACTGATGACAGATTTTTTATTTATGGCTAGAATAAAAAAGCGGACATTTCCTGTCCGTTCATCCAAGTCAACCACCACGAAGATTTTTCAGAAAGAAGGAAATGCCCTATGTGTCATGATACTACAAAATTATTATTAGGAATAGCTGACGAGAACCTAAAAATTACTGACGGTGAAACTGGAGAAGACGGGGTTATTCGCTTAACTGGCCACTTGGATTACACGCCGAAGGCTTGTCCCAAGTGCGGGATTATCAATGATCAAAAGATTATTAACTACGGCTGGCGCAATACCACTATCAGATTCTCGAAGGTTCTGAGCAACACCGTCATCTTAGCCTTAAAGCGCCGCTATTTCCACTGTAAAGAATGTCACGGCAACTTTCTTGCACAAACAGTGGCAGTTCCGAAACACTGTACAATTTCAAACACCAGCCGCAAAGAATGCCTAGAGAAGCTCGGTGAACCGGTCTCTTTGAAGCACATTGCCAATGAAGTATCGGCATCAGATTCATTTGTGGGCCGCCAGTTAATGCGCGCTGAACGAGACTTTCAAACCAATTGGCACTATTTACCAGAGATCATCTTAATGGATGAGGTGAAGAGTACCAAGAGCGCTACTGGTGCCATGAGCTTTGAGTTCATGAATGGCGAAACCCATGAATTAATCGACTTACTCCCTTATCGAACCATCAATAAACTAGAGAAGTATTTTTACCGCTTCGATCAAGCTGCCCGAGAAAACGTCAAAATTATTGTGACTGATATGAATTATACCTACCCCAAGCTTGTGCAGACCGTGTTCCCCAATGCCATGGTGGTCATGGACAAGTTTCATATTATCAACGCCCTAAATCGGGCGTTTAACAAAACCAGAATCAAGGTGATGAAGAAGTTTACCCCGTCTTCTCGCGAATTTCACGCCCTTAAGCGCTACTGGAAGCTGTTGTTAGTACCAACTGAACAGCTTAACTTTGAACAATTCAAAAAGTGGACTAATTTTCCTTACTGGATGGCTGCCACCGATGTTGTCCATCAGCTGTTATCGTTGGATTCAGAACTAGAACAAACTTATCAAGTCTTAAACAGCGTCCGGTCAGCTGTCCAACATCAAGATTGGCATAACTACAATGCGGCATTTTGGAATAACAAAACGTATTCTGAAGAAATGAAGAACACGATTAAAACACTTGAAAGCCATCATGATGAGATTCGTAACACCTTTACCACACACTATTCAAATGGTCCTTTGGAAGGTTCTAATAATAAAATCAAGGCGATCAAACGAGCCAGTTTTGGCTATCGCAGCTTCTGGAGGTTTAGAACTCGAGTACTATACGTTTTCAAAATCAAAACAAAAAGAGCCCTAATCACGAAGTGATTAGAACTCGAAATATGGATTCACCAACAACAGTTGACGAAGAGCCAAACTTATTTAGCCAATAATTTGGATAAGCGTGATTTATCTCGGGCAGCTTTGTTTGCGTGAACAAGGCCTTTTGATTTGGCCATGTCGATTGAGCGAACAGCAGCGCGGTATAATTCTTCTGAGTTATCAGCGCCACCAGCAGCTTGTGCTTTTTCAAATTGTTTAACAGTTGAACGCATTGCACTGATTTGTGAAACATTATGTGCATTGGCTTTTTCGTTATTACGAGCACGTTTGATTGCGGATTTTAAGTTAGGCATTGAATTTCACCTCCAAGTTAAGCAAATTAAATAAATTGCTATTTGTTTTCAACGTTGTTTATTATACAGAAGACCTAGAAACATTGCAATAAAAACTTGTAAAGCTATTTTGCTTGATAGTCTGTACGTCTGACTTATTATTAGATAGGTCTTGCAATTTATAAAAGAATCACGTAAAGTAATAGTTGTGCTTAAGCACGAACCTGTCACTTGGTTTAGCGAATCACCAACGTTTTACTCAGTCACAGGCACTTTAAGATAGTGGAAGGGTGTGAAATATTTTGGCAATTTCTAAAGAACGTAAAAATGAAGTCATTAAAGACTTTGCACGTCAAGATGGAGATACTGGTTCAACTGAAGTACAAGTTGCAGTATTAACGGAAGAGATTAACCTTTTAAATGAACATATTCGTGTTCATAAGAAGGATTATCATTCATATCGTGGCTTAATGAAAAAAATTGGTCATCGTCGTAACTTACTTGCTTACTTACGCAAGACTGATATTAAACGTTACCGTGACCTTATTCAACGCTTAGGTTTACGTCGTTAATAACGTTAAAAGACATGATTCTTTTGAATCACGTCTTTTTTTTACGGTCATTTTTTGGCTTTTTACAGTTATATGTTAAAGCCTATTTTTTTGTGGTATCATAAAATAAAGCAGAAACCTTAATCAGTTAATTAGCCAATGTTTGTATTAGCTTTTATTTAAGGGTACGGATGAGTTTTTGAATGAATTTAATACAGGAGGGGCTTCATGAGTTTCTTAAATAATGTTTCATTAGTCACAGCAATGGTGACACCCTTTGATGATTATGGCCAAGTCAGTTATGAACGCTTAGCAACGCTGATTGACCACCTATTGGCGACTGGTACGGAAACTATTTTAGTTGGTGGGACGACTGGCGAAGGTCCAACCTTATCAGCTTCAGAAAAACTTAATTTATTTGAAGAGACAGTTAAGTTAGTTGGTGGGCGTGTACCAATTATTGCGAATACTGGTTCCAACAATACGGCGCAAACCATTGAATTTACACAGCAAGTTGCTAAAATTCAAGGTATTGCCGCTGCGTTAATCGTTGTACCTTATTACAATAAGCCAGATCAGCGTGGTATGTATGCACATTATAAACTGGTGAGCGAACAGGCTGGATTACCAATTATAATTTATAATATACCTGGTCGGACCGGCGTGACAATGTTAGTTAAAACTGCCATTCAGTTATCTTTATTACCAAATATTATTGGAATAAAAGACTGCACAGGTGCAACTAATTTAGGGCAAATTGTCGAAGGTACAAAGGAAAATGATTTTGCTGTCTTCACAGGTGAAGATGAAGATGCTTTTGCTGCGAAAACAATTGGTGCGCAGGGGGTTATTTCTGTTAGCAGCCATTTATTTGGTCAACAGATTAAAAAAATGTATCAATTAATTGACGAGAATAAAGTGGCCGCGGCCGCGGAAATTATGCGGCAATTAACACCAAAGGGTAAACAACTTTTCGCACAACCGTCTCCAGGACCGGTGAAGGCCGCGTTAAAACAAATTGGTATTCCGGTTGGTGGGGTTCGTTTACCGTTATTGATGCCAACAAAGGCAGAAACAGAGTTATTATTAAATATTCTTGATCTTTAAGAAAAAGAGGTGAATTAAGTGAGTAGTCGAATTAAAATAATGCCATTAGGCGGCGTTCGTGAAAATGGAAAAAACATGTACGTTGTTGAAGTGGATGATGAAATTTATATTTTAGATTGTGGTTTAATGTACCCGGAAAATGAATTGTTAGGTATTGATATTGTGATTCCTGATTTCACTTACTTGGAGGAAAATATTGATCGCGTTGTTGGCGTATTTTTAACGCATGGTCATGCTGATGCTATTGGGGCCTTGCCTTATTTCGTTAGTAAATTTGATGTCCCGGTTTTTGGTTCAGAATTGACGATTGCACTAGCTAAATTAAGCGTAAATGGTTACACGGCATCTAAAAAGTTTAAGGATTTTCACGTCATTAATAAGGACACTGAGATTGATTTTAATCACGCAACAGTTTCCTTCTTTAAGACAACCCATTCAATTCCCGATTCATTAGGAATTGTTTTGAAGACTGATGCTGGACAAATTGTTTATACCGGTGATTTTAAGTTTGATCAATCCGCAACGCCAGAATACCAAACTGATTTTGCGCGTTTAGCAGAAATCGGTCAAAAGGGTGTCTTAGCGTTGATTAGTGATTCGGCCAATGCAGAATCACCGTATACGATGGCCAGTGAGCGGGCAATTGCTGCCTACATTTTGGATACCTTTAAATATCATGAGGGCCGAATTATTGTTGCATCGGTTGCGTCAAATATTGCGCGGGTGCAACAAGTTATTGATGCTGCTTATCGTTCCGGACGAAAAGTTGTTTTAACTGGCCGCGACCTTGAAAAGATTGTTCGAACAGCAATGCGTTTAAATCGGCTAACTTTGCCTAGTGAAGATATTTTAGTTGCAACTAAAGATCTCAAAACGTTAGCACCTGAAGAGACGGTTATTTTAGAGACTGGTAAGATGGGTGAACCGATTAAGGCTTTGCAGCGGATGGCAACAAGTCGTCACCGTTTGATTAGCATTAAAGAAGGCGATCTTGTCTTTATTACGACAACACCATCGCACGCTATGGAAACAACGGTTGCTAAAACAAAAGATATGATCTATCGAGCTGGTGGCGAAGTTAAGGCCGTTGGCGATGATATTCATGCTTCTGGGCACGGGAATAAGAACGATTTGCAACTGATGATTAATTTAACCAAGCCACAATACTTTATTCCAGTTCAGGGGGAATACCGTTTATTGGCTGCACACGCTGATATTGCACACGAAACGGGAATCTCTTACGAAAACATCTTTATCACTGGTAAAGGTGACGTTTTGGAGTACCAAAATAAGCGGATGCGCATGGCCAACCAGGTTGAGGTTGGCAATACCATGATTGATGGCATTGGTGTCGGTGATATTGGTAATATTGTATTACGTGATCGAAAAGTTTTATCTGAGGATGGTATTTTTATTGCCGTTGTCACAATCAATCGCAAAAAGCGGATGATCGTTTCACGGCCAAAAATTACGACCCGCGGTTTTGTTTACGTTAAGGCTAGTCGTGATTTGATGCATGAGAGTGCTGATATTGTGACCAAAACAGTTCAAAATAATTTGGATAATAAAGAATTTGATTGGGGCCACTTAAAACAAGATATTCGTGAAGGTTTAAGTGGGTACCTATTTGAGCAAACTAAACGGCGTCCGGTTATCTTACCAGTTATCATGGAAGTTAATCAGAATCGACGGCATAGTTAATTAGTATTGCGGATTGAGGAAGTTAGGCCATTGCCTGGCTTCCTTTTTTTCTAAAAAAGTAAAAATTTCAATATACGCAAGTATTTGAGAAATAAAGGTTTAGTCGTTAAAATAAAATTAATTTTAAAGCTGCAAAGGAGACGTGATTTAGTGGGTGAGCAAATTCCCTTTCCAAAAAATTTTGATCGTTTTATCATGCTTGGAAAGGCAGCGGCCAAGAAAGAAGATTGGAAAGTAGCGGCAGATAATTTTTCTGCTGCCTACCAAACCAAACAAGACTTTAATACTAATTTGTTATTGGCAACAGCATTAATGGAATCAGGCCAATACTTGGTGGCCCGTCAAGTTGCCGGTGAGTATGAGAATGATTATCAGGCATCATTGAGTTTAATTTCGTTTTATATTTCACTTTTGTTAACAGCACATGATTTTGTAAAGGCAACACAAATTTGTGATCAACATTTGGCAAAAGCAAAGGCGGCCGACATTCATTTTTGGATGGAAACCCAAAAGCATATCAAAGGCGCTGAAAACAAGTACCGCCACGAGGAAGCTGCACACTTAAAGGAGCTACAAAAGGCGTTATATAATTTAAGCGATCGTTCCATTTATGAACAAATGGACCTTTTGAAACAGGCAAACCAATTACCGAAAGAAGAATTTACAGTGACGGCTAAGTGGCTTTTACGGAATCCATTTGTTCACCCGTTATTAAAGGCGAACGTTCTTGCGGATCTTCAAAAAATGCGGGTTAGTGATGAAGTATCCTTGCTTTGGTTAGATAATAAAGAATATCAAGTTATACCTGAGCGCCTATTACCCATTATGGAATATAAAAGTATTATCACTTTGAAGCAATTATTGGCAGAAAAAGTTGGTAATGATGATCCAATTGTCTACCAAAACCTAACTGAAGAAATTAATTTGCATGCGGCTTATCTTTACCCGTTTGCTGATAAAGTGGTTAAGGATCCAACTTTGTGGTTAGCTGTTTATTTGGATTTTTACACAACAGATAAATTGAATAAGAAACAAATTGATAGTGAAAATCTAACCCAGATCCAGCAATGGCAGGAGAAGCTTAGAGAAACAACTAACATTTTAACCTTATAGGTTTTAAACATTTTTTTGAAAAATGGTTAAATATTTGGGCAAAGCTATTTACAAAGTTCACAGAAGTCTATATAATATCTAAATGGATTCTTCCTTGGTTGAGAACAGGTACTGTGCTTGGCTTTTAGCTAGGGAAGTTGTATAATAACTAGTAAAGGATTGCTGGCATTAGCTTTGTCTAATTGCTGGATTATTCTTGCGAAAAATACAGGAGGTTTCATTTAATGGCAAAAGAACATTATGAACGAACAAAACCCCATGTTAATATTGGTACGATCGGCCATATTGATCACGGGAAAACAACTTTAACGGCAGCAATTACAAAGGTATTAGCTGCTAAGGGCTTAGCTAAAGCCGAAGATTACGCAACAATTGATTCAGCTCCCGAAGAACGTGAACGTGGTATTACTATCAACACTGCACACGTTGAATACGAAACTGAAAAACGTCATTATGCTCATATTGATGCTCCAGGACATGCTGATTACATCAAGAACATGATCACTGGTGCCGCTCAAATGGATGGTGCCATCTTAGTTGTTGCTGCAACAGATGGTCCTATGCCTCAGACACGTGAACATATTTTACTTGCTCGTCAGGTTGGTGTTGAATACATCGTTGTTTTCTTAAACAAGACTGATTTAGTTGATGATCCAGAATTAACTGACTTAGTTGAAATGGAAACACGTGAATTATTATCAGAATACGATTATCCTGGTGATGATATTCCATTTATCCGTGGTTCTGCTTTGAAGGCTCTTGAAGGCGACAAAGACGAAGAAGCACACATTATGGAATTATTGGATGCTGTCGATGACTACATCCCAACTCCAGAACGTAACAATGAATTACCATTCTTGATGCCCGTTGAAGATGTATTTACGATCACTGGTCGTGGTACAGTTGCTTCTGGTCGTATTGATCGTGGTATGGTTAAAGTTGGCGATGAAGTTGAAATTCTTGGCTTAGAACCAGAAGTTCTTAAATCTACTGTTACAGGACTTGAAATGTTCCGTAAGACATTGGATTATGGTGAAGCTGGCGATAACGTTGGTGTCTTGCTTCGTGGTGTTAACCGTGAACAAGTTGTCCGTGGTCAAGTATTAGCTAAACCAGGTTCAATCAAGGTTCATGATAAATTTAAGGGCCAAGCTTATATCTTAAGCAAAGAAGAAGGCGGTCGTCATACACCATTCTTCTCAAACTATCGTCCTCAGTTCTATTTCCATACAACTGATGTTACTGGTGTTATTACTTTGCCAGAAAACGTTGAGATGGTTATGCCTGGCGATAACGTTGAATTCTCAGTTGATTTAATTGCACCAGTTGCAGTTGAAAAAGGGACTAAGTTTACTGTTCGTGAAGGCGGACGTACTGTTGGTGCCGGTGTCGTAACTGAAATCGACGAATAGATTTTAAATTTTTGGCACGGAAATTTTTTCCGTGTCTTTTTTTTATCAAAAAATAAGTAAATTAGCGATAAAACGGTGCTTTTTTGGTTAGAATGATTTACAAGACTGGTGAATTACGTTAAAATCATAGAGTATGCAATTGATAGCTAATTGTTAAAATAAGAATTTCGGAGGAAAACTAATGGCAGCAAAATGGGAAAAAAAGGACGCCACTACTGGCGAATTAACTTTTGAAATTGATCAAGAAAAAATTAACGAAGGTCTAAACAAAGCATTTGATCGCGTTAAGAAAAATTTAAACGTACCTGGTTTTCGTAAAGGCAAGGTATCACGCCAAGTCTTTAATCATATGTATGGTGAAGCAGCTTTATATGAAGATGCTTTAAACATCTTACTACCTGATGTTTATCAACAGGCCGTTGATGAAGCAAAAATCGAACCTGTTGATCAACCAAAAGTTGACGTTAAGAGTATGGATGCAGGCAAGCCTTGGGTAATTACTGCTCAGGTAACTGTCAAACCAGAAGTTACTTTAGGCAACTACAAAGGTTTAGCTGTTCCAGAACAGGACCGGACAGTAACCGATGATGATGTTGAAAAGGATCTTGAAAGTAAGCAACAACAACAAGCTGAATTAGTCTTAAAAGAAGATAAGCCAGCTGAATCAGGTGATACGGTTGTTATTGATTATAAAGGGACTGTTGATGGCGAAGCATTTGACGGTGGTTCAGCCGATAACTATTCGTTAGAATTAGGTTCTAACTCATTCATCCCTGGTTTCGAAGATCAATTAGTTGGTCATAAGGCTGGCGAAGACGTCAACGTTAAAGTTACTTTCCCTGAAGATTATCAAGCAAAGGATCTTGCCGGCAAGGATGCAATTTTTGCAACTAAACTTCATGAAGTTAAGGCAAAGGAATTACCTGCACTTGATGATGAATTCGCTAAGGATGTTGACGAAGACGTTGATACTTTAGATGAATTAAAGGCTAAAATTAAAAAGGATTTACAAGAAAAGAAGGATGATTCTG
This sequence comes from Loigolactobacillus backii, assembly GCF_001663675.1. NCBI lineage: Bacteria > Bacillati > Bacillota > Bacilli > Lactobacillales > Lactobacillaceae > Loigolactobacillus > Loigolactobacillus backii. The sequence goes on along the minus strand of NZ_CP014873.1, from coordinate 2,238,068 downwards.
CTACTGAGGCCATTCAGGATGCTGCTATTAAGCAGGCAGTTGATAATTCTGAAATTCAGGATGTTCCTGAAGCAATGGTTAACGAAGAAGTTCAACGCCAGATGGACCAGTATCTTGGCAATATGCAACGTCAGGGCATTGACCCTAAGATGTATTATCAGTTGACAGGAACTTCTGAAGACGACTTAAAGAAACAATTTAGTTCAGATGCCGAAACACGGGTTAAAACTAATCTTGTTCTTGAGGCAGTTGTTGCGGCTGAAAAGATTGAACCAACCGAAGATCAAATTAACGATGAAATTAAAGATTTGGCCAGTGAATACAGTATGGAAGAAAAACAAGTTCGTAGTTCTTTAACTGATGATATGCTAAAACACGATATTGCGGTTAAACAGGCAATCGAATTGATTACTGATTCTGCTAAGGAATCAAAAGATGTTAAGGCACCAGTTGATGATGAAAAAGCAGATAAATAAGTTTTAGTTTAAAGCGGGGCTTGCCCCGCTTTTTATTAACAGTAATATTCTTAGGCCGGCAGTAGCAATCAAGGTCGAAGATATTTAGGCGATCCAAGCAAAGGAAAATTCTAAGTAAGCTATTTTCTTTACCCTTGGCTCAGATTATGCTAAAGTTTATCAGTGTTCAGCGAATAATTTAATTCGTGAATGTTGCGCTAAAATATAAATAGAAACGAATAGGGGTTGATAAATGTGTTTGATAATACAGAAACCGAAGGCCCTGTTAATTGTTCTTTTTGTGGAAAATCACAAGACCAAGTTAAAAAAATTGTAGCAGGTCCAGGTGTCTATATTTGTAACGAGTGTATTGATTTATGTAAAGAAATTATTGATGAGGAATTTCAGGATGAGGCGTACAGTGATCTACTTGAGGTTCCAAAACCAGTTGAAATTTTATCTATTTTAAATCAATACGTTATTGGTCAAAATGAAGCAAAAAAAGCCTTAGCAGTTGCTGTTTATAATCACTACAAGCGAGTTAATCAAATGGAAGTTGCCGAAGAAGGCGATACTGAACTACAAAAGAGTAACATTTCGCTTATTGGACCAACTGGTTCTGGTAAAACTTTCTTGGCGCAAACATTGGCTAAAATCTTAAATGTTCCTTTTGCGATTGCCGATGCAACGACCTTAACTGAAGCTGGTTACGTTGGTGAAGATGTTGAGAACATTTTATTGAAACTTTTGCAGAATGCTGATTATGACGTTGATAAAGCACAAAAAGGAATCATCTATATTGATGAAATCGATAAAATAGCCAAAAAATCTGAAAATGTTTCAATTACCCGGGATGTTTCTGGTGAAGGGGTGCAGCAAGCGCTCTTGAAAATTCTTGAGGGTACAATCGCGAACGTACCACCCCAGGGCGGTCGAAAGCATCCGCAACAAGAATTTATTCAAGTTGATACAACCAATATTTTATTTATCGTTGGTGGTGCCTTTGACGGAATTGAAAATATCGTTAAGGAACGTTTAGGTGATAAAGTAATTGGTTTCGGCGGTCAGGATGCACAAAACTTTGATGAATCAAAAAGTCTGATGCAACAAGTTATTCCTGAAGATTTAATGAAATTTGGCTTAATTCCTGAATTTATTGGCCGAATTCCGATTATGGCAGCTTTAGAGAAGTTGACCGAGAATGATTTGGTTAAAATTCTGACTGAACCAAAGAACGCTTTAGTTAAGCAGTACACTAAGCTATTGTCTTTAGATAAAGTTCAGTTAGAATTTAAGCCTGACGCGCTACACGCAATTGCCCACGAAGCAATTGAACGTAATACTGGAGCGCGGGGGTTACGCTCAATTATTGAAGAGGTCATGATGGATATCATGTTTGACCTACCTAGTCGTGATGACGTTTCTAAAGTTATTATTACCAAGGATACAGTTAATGGTTCCGGAAAACCACAGTTGGTTTTAGCGGATGATCAAAAGGCCTCTTAATGCTGCTTAGGACGTGTTTTAAAGGACAGTTGATGATTGAAATAGTGCACCAATTTAGTCAATTGAATACTGGCAGAACCGTTATGTATAGCCAGCACTAGAAAAAATGTGGTCCAAAGACTAATTTTATGGGCAGGGTGTCTTACTTATTAGACACCACCGATAAAGTTCTGAAGTCTTTTGGGCTGCTTTTTTTTTGAGTCTAGTTTGTGTTAAAATTAAGGGCAGTGTTTTAGAAAGTGAGGGGTTATCATGCACGTTCAAGACGTAGAATTGGTAATTAGTGCGGTAGCGCAAAGTCAGTATCCAGACGATACATTACCTGAAATTGCATTAACAGGACGATCTAATGTGGGTAAGTCGTCTTTAATCAATAAATTAATTAATCGCCGTAAAATGGCGCGAACTTCTGGGACACCAGGTAAAACACAGACGTTAAACTTTTATCGTTTGGATGAAAAGTTATATTTTGTTGATTTGCCAGGCTATGGTTACGCAAAAGTATCAAAAAAAGATCGCGAAAAATTTAGTCACATCATTGAAACTTATTTACAAACGCGAACTAAATTAAAAGGGGTCATTTCATTGATTGATGTCCGCCACGAACCATCTGAAGATGATAAGGCAATGTATAACTACCTTAAATATTATGGTATTCCGGTTTTAGTTGTGGCAACTAAAGGGGACAAGGTTTCGCGGGGTAAGTGGAATCAGCGGGAAAGTCAGTTAAAAAAAGCACTTGATTTAAATCAAACTGATGATTTTGTTATTTTTTCTAGTCAGACTGGGATTGGAGCCGATAAAATTTGGCAGTGGGTCGGCGAACAGACGGAAGTGGAGGTAGACTAATGGAGTTTAATGAATACCAAAAACTAGCTAATCGAACATTACTTGGTAATGAACAGGTTCTAACTAATTGCGCCTTAGGGTTGGCTAGTGAGAGTGGTGAAGTGATTGATTTAATCAAACAATATACCTTTCACGGTGAGGAATTAAATCAAGAAGAGTTAGTCAAAGAGATGGGTGACGTTTTATGGTACTTGTCACAAATTGCTCAGTGGGCCGATATTCCCTTTGAAGATATTGCTAAGGATAATATTACTAAACTAAACGCACGGTATAAAAAAGATTGATGGTAGTCTAATTAGTTATTAGAAAAAATAAAATAAGTGGCTTGAAGTGGCCCCCAGTATTGGAGTTTAGTCAAATCCCAGGAGGGTCATTTCTGCCGCTTATTTTTTATTACGCTAGAACGTGCGCTAAAAGTCTAGGTTTACGTGCCTTGCGGGAGTGTTTGGAAAAGCACAGGAAGTTGCGTTTTCAAACACGATTACGGCTAATTCAATAACCATACTATAATTATTGGCCTGGCCAACGTCGCACAGTAGGCTCCAAAACGATTTTTGCCCCATTTCTATTTTTCTAGCCAACCGCCATCAATGGGAATAACGGCACCATGGATATAATCGGCTTCAGAGCTGGCCAAGAAGCGACTTAAATTGGCAACTTCTTCTGGTTTGGCCCAACGCTTTGCTGGTGTTTGTTCGGCCACTGATTTGGCCATGGTACCAGCACCAGTAAAATCGGCCTGGTTCATTGGTGTATCAATTGCTCCTGGGGCGATACAATTGGCCTGAATGCCCACGGCCGCGTAATCATAGTCTAATTGCTTAGTGTAACCAATAATGGCGTGTTTAGCGGCCGTATAAGCGGCACCACCACCACCAGCGACTAAACCAGCAATTGAGGCCATATTTACGAAGACACCAAATTGATGTTCCAGCATTTGGGGTAGTACCTGGTTAGTTAATAAAAATTGGCTTTTTAGATTAGTTAACATGACGTTATCCCAATCTTGACTTGTTGTTGCCAGTGTTGGGGCATAATGATCTAAAATTCCTGCAGTGTTAAACAAGCTATCGATATAGCACGTCTGCAGTATTTGTTGAACTGTTAGTTGTAGTTCACTCTCAAGCCGCAGATCGCATGGATAGTAGGTCAACTGTTGCGGGTATTTGTGTTGCAATGATTGGAATGACGCATTATCTTGTTGGTCGATGGCGTAGACGTGGACGCCAAGTGTTAATAGTAGCTTGACTTGGGCCAAACCAATTCCAGAAGCGGCCCCAGTGACGATAATGTGGCGTTGGGGCCAATCGAGGTAACTTCTCATTCGACTAATTGCCAATCATCGGCCAGAACATCGCAGGAAGTTGGTTGGAACATTGAAAGTGTAGGGGCCTCATTTGTTTTAATTAATAAGTAAGGATTTATTTCTTCACCTTGATATTGATCGTGACTCACCTCAAAAATATATAATTCTGAACCACCCCAGCCCGTGCGAATTGCTTTTTTGCCTTGTTTAATTTTGGGCAAGATTTCTTCAAATGTCATTTTTTACCTCCAAATAAAATTGCTAAAAAATAGTGCGGAATTAAGGTTGATGTAAATTACCTTTAATCCCGCACTTATTATATCATTGTAGATTTTAATACAACTAAATTTTTATATTGAGACCAAATTATTTTTTAGAAGTTGGTTTTTTTTGCTTATCTTTTTTTTGCGGTTTTGGCTTATCTTCAACGGGTACTTTGGGATCAATAGCGAATTTATCGAAGAGTTCGTTTAGACTATTATCTTGTTTAATGGTTAAACCCATGAACATCATCCTTTCTGATTTACTTTCATTGTAACAAATTTTGCCGAAAATACTACTATTTAGCTAGATCACAAAGCCGGGTTGAATATATTAATAATTTTATGCATTAATTAGATTATTTTGGCAAAAGTATTGCATAAAAAATCATTTATGGTTATAATCGAATCATTGATTAAAAAGATTGGAAGAGGAGCGCGTATGAAAAAATTTTTTGTTTGGCTTAGCCTTGTGCTAGGGCTCATCGTAACGCTAGCTGGAATCAGTGCTCAGCCTGCTCAAGCGGCCGATAACTCATTGGCCCGGGTTAAGGAAAAGGGAACTTTAGTGATGGGGACTAGTCCTGATTACCCACCTTATGAATTCTTAGTTAATCGTAATGGTAAGGAACGTGTCGTTGGGATGGACGTCGACATTGCCAAAAAGATTGCTAAGGATTTAGGCGTGAAGTTAGTCATCAAACAAATGAGTTTTGACTCATTGTTAGTTGCCTTAGAAACGAATAAGGTTGATATGGTTGTCTCAGGAATGTCACCGACACCTGCTCGGGAAAAGAGTGTTGATTTTTCTAAGGTTTATTATAAAGGTGGTCAATCCATTTTAATTAATAAAACGGATAAGGGACTTTACCACGACAAGAATTCATTTATCAATAAGGCCGTGGGGGCACAAACCGGAAGTATTCAATACAGCCTTGGAAAAAAGCAAATTAAAAATTCAACAGTTAAAGGCCTCGACAAGATTAGTGATTTAATTCTGGCCTTAAAGAGTCATAAAGTTGAAGGGGTTATTATGGAAAAGCCTTCAGCTCAGGCCTACGTTGATAATGATAAGAGCCTCACCATGATTAACGGGAATTTCAACCTTGGCAAAGGTGAAAATGATACCGCAATTGGTTTCCGTAAGGGATCAACATCATTAGTTAATGAAGTTAATAAATCCGTTGATCAGATTGATAAACAAGACTTAACCAAGGATTATTTAAAAGATGCTGGTTCTTACATGAAGACCAATACCCATAACACAACTATGTGGCATTATGCTGGTTACTTTGCTAAAGGGGTTGGCTACACATTACTCATCACCGTAATTAGTGTCTTCTTTGGTATTTTACTGGGAATAATTTTTGCTTTAATGCGTTTAAGTAAAAATAAGTTGTTACATGGTTTAGGCGTTGCCTACATTGAATTTGTTCGGGGCACACCATTAATGATTCAGGTTATGTTTGTTTACTTTGGGATTGGCCTGTTTATTAATATTCCGGCTTTGACTTCTGGTATTATTGCCGTATCGCTGAATTCGGCGGCCTACGTTGCCGAAATTATTCGGGGCGGGATTAATTCGGTTGCTAAGGGGCAAACCGAAGCTGCGCGTAGTTTAGGGCTTAGTAATACCCAGACCTTCCGGAGTGTCGTCTTCCCCCAGGCATTGAAGAATATTTGGCCGGCATTAGGTAATGAGTTTGTTTCGCTAATTAAGGAAAGTTCGATTGTTTCCATTATTGGGGTTACCGATTTAATTTATCAATTAAAAGCCGTTCAAACTGCGACCTATAAGGGTGTTGCACCGATTATTGTTGCGATGATCTTATACTTCATTATGACCTTTAGTTTGTCGAAAGTACTGAACCATTACGAGAGGAGCATGCGTCATGACTGATATGATAAAAATTGAGGACTTGAGCAAGAAATTTGGTGATACCGAGGTTTTAAAGGGTCTTAACGGTAGCGTCAGTAAGGGTCAAGTAATTTGTGTCATTGGACCATCTGGTGGCGGTAAAAGTACCTTTCTACGGTGCCTAAACTTATTGGAAAAACCAACTAGTGGTAAAGTTACTTTTGAAAGTAATGAATTAACTGCTTTAAATGAAACCCAATTAAATGAATTACGGGAAAAAATGGGAATGGTTTTTCAAAGCTTTAATCTATTTGCCAACATGACGGTTATTGAAAACGTTAAGTTGGCGCCAGTTAAGGTTAAAAATATGAGTGATGATGAGGCAAATAAGTTGGCGTTAAGCCTTCTGGATCAAGTTGGCTTACAGGAAAAGGCGGATGCTTACCCGGCAAGCCTATCCGGTGGTCAACAGCAGCGGGTAGCAATTGCGCGTGCCTTGGCAATGAATCCTGATGTAATGCTTTTCGATGAACCAACTTCCGCGCTTGATCCAGAAATGGTTGGCGAAGTTCTGAAGGTTATGCAGGATTTAGCCAACGATGGGATGACGATGGTTGTAGTGACGCACGAAATGGGCTTTGCTAAAAATGTTGCTGATCAAGTTTGGTTCATGGACGGTGGTGTTTTTGCCGAAAAAGGAACACCGGAACAAATTTTTGAGCATCCTAAGAATGACCGAACTAAAGATTTTTTGGCAAAAATATTAGAGGCTTAAAGCAGCAAGTAACTGGAACAGAAGTTGTTTTTGGCGCATGTTCTAACGTAACGATCAGAAATAGTAAGCGGTCAGGACAAAAGTCCTGGCCGCTTACTATTTTGATTAAATTCAAATTAAGGACGTTTTTTAGGCCAGTAACTTGCAAAATACGTTATTCGCGCTAAACTATTATAGCGAACATCTGTGCGAAATTAATTGCGGAATAAATAGAAAGGATGTTTTGGATGGCTTCAGAATATCTTGAACATAAGTTGGCATTATTGCCGCCGTTACCAGGTTGCTACTTAATGAAAGATGAAGACGGCCATATTATTTACGTTGGTAAGGCCAAAAATTTAAAAAATCGTGTTCGTTCTTATTTTAAAAGCAGCCACGAGGGCAAAACGGCACGTTTAGTTGAAACAATTCGTGATTTTGAAACGATTATTACCTCAACGGATAAAGAAGCCTTTTTACTTGAAATCACCTTAATTCAAAAACACCAACCGTACTTTAATATTAAGTTAAAAAGAGGGACGGGTTATCCGTATATTAAGATTACCAATGAGCGTGACCCTCATATGTTGATTACTGGCGAAATAAAGAAGGATGGCGGTTATTATTTTGGGCCGTACCCTAATGTTTATGCTGCCGACGAAACGTTACATTTTTTGCAAAAAGTCTATCCATTGCGGCGGTGTTCTGGCCGCCAAAAACGCCCTTGCTTGTACTACCACATGGGTCAGTGTCTTGGCGCCTGTTTCCGGGAGGTCCCTGTAGAAGAATATCAAGCGCAAATTAAGCGAATTAAAAGCTTTTTAAACGGTAATGTTGCAACGGTAAAACGTGAACTACAACAGCAAATGACGGCCGCTGCCACCGAGCTAAAGTTTGAACGAGCGGCGGAATTAAGGGATCAATTAAAATATATTGAGGCAACAGTGGAAAAGCAGAAAATTATTTCCAATGATAATACACCTCGGGATATTTTTGGTTATTACATGGATAAGGGTTGGTTGTCAGTTCAGGTCTTCTTCATTCGCCAGGCGCGCCTAATGAAACGAGAGAAGCGGCTATTTCCTTGTGTTAATACCCCTGAGGAAGAATTAGAAAGTTTTATATTACAGTTTTACAATCGAAAAAATAAAGTACTACCACGAGAAATATTGGTTCCTAAGGGCATTAATCAAAAGGTATTAGCCGACATCCTAAAAGTTCCGGTACGAACACCGCAGCGTGGTCAGAAGCGTGATTTAATGGATATGGCCAACAATAATAGTCGTCTAGTTTTAGAAGAAAAGTTTCGTTTAATGGAATTGGACAATTCACATTCAGTTGGTGCTGTTCAGGAGTTAGTGGATGTCTTACACATTGAATCGGCTCACAGGATTGAGGCCTTTGATCATTCGCATATTCAGGGGACGGATCCAGTTTCAGCAATGGTTTGTTACATTGATGGTAAGCCGGCCAAAAAAGAGTACCGTAAATACAAGTTGAAAAATGGTGATGGCGGGAACGAGGCCGAGAATACCCAAGAAGTAATCCGCCGACGTTATAGTCGCTTATTAAAAGAGGGTCGTGATTTACCAGACCTTATTCTAATGGATGGTGGTGAAATTGAATTACACGCCGCAAAGGAAGTTTTAGAGGATGAACTTGATATCGATATTCCAATTGCTGGGATGGTAAAAAACCAACACCATAAAACGGCCTCGTTGATGTTTGGTCCGCAGGATAAAAAACTTGATCTTGATCCTAAAAGTGAAGGCTTTTATCTGTTACAACGGATTCAAGATGAAGTCCACCGTTTTGCAATTACCTTTCACCGGCAATTACGAGGTAAGCATTCCCTAAGTTCGCAGTTAGATGTTATTCAAGGTGTTGGGCCAAAAACGCGAACTAAACTGCTCAAAGAATTTGGCTCATTAAAAAAAATCAAGTTAGCGTCGGTGCCGGAACTGCAGAAAATTGGCATTTCAAAAACGGTTGCCCAGACAATTAAACTATCGCTACAGTAATCGGGAAAGTGGTTGATTAGCAGTGTTTAAACAAGTGATATTAACAGCTGGGTTAAATTGTTTATTAATAATTATTGTCCCAACGATTTTTGCAATGATATTAACTTTCTTTAATCGTAGCAGTAAGCAAATGTTGGTTAGTCGATTTGGTTTTCGTAGTCAAATTTATTTTGGTTGGCTTGGAATTATTAGTCATGAGTTAAGCCATTTGTTAGTGGCCAAACTATTTCATCATCAAATCATGAGTGTCAAATTGGTTAGTTTACGGCCAACGGATGCAACTTTGGGCCACGTGGAGCACCAGTATAATGCCAAAAGTTGGTACCAAAATTTAGGTAACTTTTTTATTGGAATTGCGCCAATCTATGGTTGTAGTTTAATTTTACTAGGTCTTGCTAGTCTCATTTATCCAGAGCTTTGGTCATTATTGCGACTTGACTGGACGGTGTTAGATTTCACCCAACTACACCAATTATTATGGAAAATTATTAGTCACGGACAGTATGCACCTTGGAAATTACTTGTTTATTTTTTATTGGCGACGCAAATTGTATTTGGTGGTTTTGACCTTAGTCGCCAGGATTTTCAAGGAAGCTTGCGGGGCCTATTACCCTTAGTTCTTGTTCTTAGTTTGTTAGCCCTTGGAGCAGTGCTGGTTCAACTGCCGCTTGTTGCGATTTTAACTAAGGTAACGTTAATTTTTGGAACTTTACTAGGCTATGCCGTCATTCTAAGCTTTTTCTATTGGCTGCTTTTACGGTTGATTACGCGCTAAAGTGACGATGGTGAAAATATTTGGTGCACAAAAAAAGTTGGAAAACTTATTTTTCCAACTTTTTTTATATTTAAGCTTAATTAGTCTTTTTAACTGGTTTCCATAAACCGAGGATAGTACCCGCAACAATAGCGCCAATGGCTACTGATAGTAGGTAGAAAACCCAGTGACTAGCTAATGGTGTTACCCACAGACCACCGTGGGGAGCAGGAACACTGACGTGCCATAATTGGCTGAGGCCACCGCCAAGTGCGGCACCGATAACGCTAGAAGTAATAACGTGTAGAGGATCTGAGGCAGCAAATGGAATTGCCCCTTCAGTGATAAAGGAAATACCAAGAACGTAATTAGAAATACCAGCTTTACGTTCGTCTGGTGTAAATTTATCACCCCAGAAGGTGGTTGCAATGGCCGTTGCCAGTGGTGGTACCATTCCACCAACCATAACGGCGGCCATCATCTTACCATCACCAGTGGCACTGTAAACACCGATTGCAGTTGTATAAGCCGCCTTATTAAAGGGACCGCCCATATCAATCGCCATCATACCACCGAGAACAGCACCGAGAACAACGGCGTTACCAGTTCCCATACTCTTTAAGAAGCTAGTTAAAGCATGATTAATGACTGCAAAGACTGGATCAACCGCGAAGAACATAATGGCACCAACAATTAAGAGTCCAAGAATCGGGTAAAGAATCATTGGTTTTAAGCCATCCAGTGACTTCGGCATATTCCGAAAAACATGCTTTAACCAAACAATGACGTAGCCGGCAATAAAACCAGCAGCAATCCCACCTAAGAAGCCGGCAACACTTGTTGTCTTAACAACACTTGCGGCAGCAGTATTGGCCATGAAACCACCAACAAAGCCGGGCATTAAGGCCGGCCGATCACCAATTGACTCAGCAATGTATGCGGCCAAAACTGGCACCAAGAAGCCAAAGGCCCAAGTACCAATCCCATTTAGAAAAGTGAAGGTCACGGATTTTGGACCAACGGATTGTTCAACCATAAAGGAAATGGCCATTAAAATCCCACCGCCAACGACGAACGGTAACATATTTGAAATACCATTCATTAGGCTGGCATAGATTGTACTCCAAGCCGATTTGCGCTCACCGGAATCATCATTGCCAACTTCGGCGTTTCCGCTAGCGTGGAAAATTGCTCCTTTATCAGCAAGTGTTTCGTTAATCAATTCCTCAGGTTTTTTAATCCCGTCAATAACTGGTCGATTTAGTAAATGTTTGCCATCAAAACGATCCATGGCAACTTTTTTGTCGGCAGTAATAATAACACCTTTAGCACGTTCAATATCATTGGTTGTTAGGCGGTGTTTAACACCTTCAGAGCCATTGGTTTCAACCTTGATGTCAACGCCCATTGCTTCTGCTTGCTTCTTTAAAGCGGCTTCGGCCATATAAGTGTGGGCGATACCAGTTGGACAAGCGGAAACGGCAACGATAAATGGCCGTTCACTAGTAGAAGTTGTTGGTTGAACTTGTGTTGTCTTTTGGGCCTCTGCATCAGCTTCTTGTTTGTCTTTTGCTTCTTTGGCAGTTTGAGCGTCCGCAAATAATTGTTGTACATCATCCGGTGTTTGGGCTTTTTTCAGAGCGGCCACTAAATCAGGATTAATCAATAAACTGGATAGGGCGGCTAGGGCCTGCAAATGAGTATTATTTGCGCCTTCAGGGGCAGCAATCATAAAGAATAATTGAACTGGTTGGCCATCTAAAGCGTCAAAATCAATTCCCGCATTACTTTTTGCAAATAAAACCGTTGCTCGGGTAACGGCCTTATTCTTAGCGTGGGGCATTGCAATACCATCGCCAATCCCCGTGGTTGATTCGGCTTCGCGCTTTAAAATATCTTGTTTATACAGTTTTTCATCCGTAATAATACCGTGTTCGTAGTACTGATGAACCATTTCATTAATGGCTTCAACTTTTGTTGTTGCCTTCAGGTCCATTATCATGACACCTTTTAGTAAAAGTTCACGAATATCCATGTTTGGCACTCCTTTTTAGTCGTCACTAATTGGTGGCGTAATTATCTAGCTTTTGTTTTATAAGTTAATTGTTGGATTATAAGGATTGGTCCGATGTGAAATGGGCGCACCTTTTTTAAGCATAGGGTGTAATCTTAATTGTTTGCTTAACTTCGCTAATTTTAGCCTGATCGGCCAAATCTTCAGAAAAGGCCGTTGCGCTTCCACAAGCCAAACCAGTTTTGAAGCTGGCCAAGGGATCTTGTGTTTGACTGTAGGTACCAACAAAACCGGCAATCATTGAATCACCAGCACCAACTGAATTTTTGACGGTTCCTTTGGGGGCAGTTGATTTATAAACAGCCTTGGGTGTGATTAGAAAAGCACCTGCACCGGCCATTGAAACTAAAACATTCTGGGCACCGAGGGCTAGTAATTTGCGCCCGTACGTAACAATGGCTTCATCATCAGCTAAGGTCACGTTGAAAAGTGCGGCTAATTCATGATGATTAGGTTTAACCACTAAAGGATGCGCGGCCAGTGTGTCTAATAGCGCCTGGCCTGTAGTATCAATCACAAATTCCGCACCTTGTTGTTGAATTAATGGAATCAAATCATGATAAAAACTAACGGGAAGACTGGGAACTAGGCTGCCGGACATCACAACAACGTCGCCGGGTTTTAATTGTTGAAATTGGGCCTTGAAACTAGCAACGGCCGCCGGTGAGATGGTTGGTCCTTGACCGTTTATCTCAGTTTCTTCCGCAGCCTTAATTTTGACGTTGATCCGGGTGTCATCGCTAACGGAAGTAAAGGCGGTCTGTAATTTTTCATGGGCAAGGTAATGTTTAACAAAGTCGCCAGTAAAGCCACCTAGAAAGCCCCAGGCCACACTAGGAATATTAAGTTGTTGTAAAATCCGCGAAACATTAATTCCCTTGCCGCCTGGTAATTTGGTGTCGTAGGACATTCGATTAACCTGGCCTAATGTGACCTTAGGTAATTGAACGATGTAATCAATTGATGGATTCACCGTAATGGTATAAATCATTTTGTAACCTCCTGTACGGTTGTTTGTTTTTGGAAATTGAGCCGATCTTTTTGACTAATATGATCAGTGATGATGGTACCCTGGGCCAGATCGGAAATCTTGGCGAAGGAAACTTGATTGAACTTAGTGTGATCCGCTAAAAAAAAGGTACTAGCCGCTTGCTGTAATGCCGTACGTTTAACAGCGGCCTCATCAGGATCGGGTGTTGTGTAGCCAAAACGAAGGTGAATGCCGTTGGTACCCAGGAAGGCCTTATTAAAGCGGTATTCCTTTAAGGTAGCAACACTTTCAGAGCCGATAATCGCCTTGGTGACATTTTTAAGTTGGCCCCCTAAAAGAAAACAGCGAATATCATAATCGGCCAGCAATGATGCATGATTAACACCGTTAGTAACGACAGTTAAATTTAAACTTTTTTTTAGGTAAGGAATCATTGCTAAAGTCGTTGTGCCAGCATCCAGGAAAATAACGTCGCGCGGTTTTAAAGCGTTTGTTGCTAAACGGGCAATTTGATCTTTTTCGTGAACACTCTGGTTAGACTTTTCACTAACCGCAAGTTCGGTTTGCAACGTTGCCGCACGTTTGGCGCCACCATGAACCCGAACTAAAAACCCAGCCTGTTCCAAAATTTGTAGATCACGGCGAATAGTTGACTCAGATGCAGCCGTTTGGGTTATCAAGTCCTGTGATTTAACAATATCGTGCTGTCTTAACGTCGTTAAAATATATTGGTGCCGTTCCTCTGTAAGCATTTTCTCACCCCTGCAAAATTTAATTTACCACCAAAATCATTCAAAATCAATCTTTTTTGTTCATAAACGTTCAAAAACATTTAAAACAGTCAATAACGAAGCGTACATATGTTTCGTTTTCTATGGACAAATAGCCGTATTTTCTTTACAATGGGAAAGATACAAACATAGGAAGGGAGGGGCTATAACTTGTTTATTGATCAAGTTAAGATTACGGCGCGCGCTGGTAAAGGCGGCGATGGTATGGTGGCTTTCCGACGGGAGAAATTTGTGCCACTTGGCGGACCTGCCGGCGGTGATGGTGGTCGTGGTGGAAATATTACTTTGCGCGTTGATGAAGGTTTACGAACTCTGATGGACTTTCGGTATAAACATATTTTTAAGGCTCAAAATGGTGAGCGAGGTATGAACAAAGGAATGACAGGCCGAGGCGCTAAGGATACCTTTATTAGTGTGCCGCCGGGTACAACTGTTCGAGACGTTGAGACGGACGCTCTTTTAGCCGATCTCACTGAGAATGGACAAGAGGTTATTATTGCTAAGGGTGGTCGTGGTGGCCGGGGAAATATCCATTTTGCCTCACCAAAAAATCCGGCGCCAGAAATTTCTGAAAATGGTGAGCCAGGGATTGAACGACAAGTGAGTTTAGAATTGAAAGTGTTAGCCGATGTTGGTTTAATTGGTTTTCCTTCAGTTGGTAAATCAACTTTATTGTCAGTTATTACTAGTGCAAAACCCAAGATTGGGGCCTATCAGTTTACAACCTTAGTTCCGAATTTAGGGATGGTTAGATTGGATGACGATCGAAGTTTTGCGGTTGCAGATATGCCTGGTTTAATTGAGGGAGCTTCAAATGGCGTTGGACTTGGAATTGAATTTTTACGCCACATTGAACGTACCCGTGTTTTACTCCATTTAGTTGACATGAGTGGTGTAGATGAACAGGATCCCTTTGCCGATTTTGGCAAAATTAACCATGAATTAGAAAAGTATGATCCTAGTTTATTAAAGCGCCCGCAATTAATTGTAGCAACTAAAATGGATATGCCAAACAGTGCCGAAAATCTAGAGAATTTCAAGCTTAAGTTGGCAGAAACTACGGCCAAAGATACAGCAATTTTTCCAATTTCGGCGCTCACACACCAAGGATTAACCCCGTTACTACAACAGGCGGCGGATTTATTAGATAAAACACCGAGCTTTCCACTGTATCAGGATGAAGAACCGGCATCCGAAAAATTATATGAATACAAAGCGGATCAACCTGATTTTACAGTTACTAAGGATGAGGAAGGTACTTTTGTTGTGGCCGGTGAACGTGTTGAGCGGCTTTATAAGATGACCAATTTAGATCGTGATGAGAGTCTCATGCGCTTTGCCCGGCAGATACGAGGGATGGGTGTTGATGATGCACTACGAAAAAATGGCGCTAAAAATGGTGATTTAGTATCAATCCTTGATTTTACATTTGAATTTGTTGAATAATGAAGGAAAATTGGAATGAAAGGGGCGCGTTACTGGCCGCAAAATGTTAAGTTTTTGAATGGACAATAGTAATCTGGAATTTTCCTTTTTTAGTGTTGTTTTATGCTATTAATAGAAAATTTCTAATATTGCTTTGTAGTTCTAGATTTAACAACCTTTTATTCCCTACTATTAGCTATTTGATGCATATGATTAATTGAGGCTTATAAATAAATGGAACATAAAAAGAGACTGGCAAATAGTCGCTATATTACCGGACTTAGTGGTTTGCGGACCTTGGCCGTAATTGGAGTTATTTTGTACCATTTAATTCCCTTTACTGTTCCAGGCGGCTACCTAGGCGTTGTAATTTTTCTTGTTTTAACCGGTTATTTAATTACTGATCTTCTAATCCAAGAGTGGGAACAAAATGGCAAAATTGATTTATTGGATTTTTATCGGCGGCGGATAACGCGACTTTATCCGGCATTAGTTGCCATGTTATTTTCAACGGCGGCCTATATAACGCTGTTTCAGCGGCAGCTATTGAATAACTTACGTGGCATTATGGTTAGTAATCTTGGTTACTTTTATAATTGGTGGCAGATTACGCATGGTCAATCTTATTTTGAACGTTTTGCTAATAATGAATCTCCTTTTACGCATTTATGGACGTTATCAATTGAAGGTCAGTTTTATTTAATTTGGCCCTTTATTATTGTTGGACTGGTTCTCTTTGTTAAGAAACGCCGCAAAATAGCCGGATGGTTGTTCGGCCTTAGCCTACTTTCTGCGGGCCTAATGGCATTTCTGTTTGTGCCGGGGCATGATCCTAGCCGAGTTTATTATGGAACCGATACTCGTTTTTTTGCGATTTTAATCGGCGCAGCACTGGCCATTATTTGGCCTAGTACTCACCTTAAGGCCAAAGTCGCGCGAGCGCAGCGCCTATTATTGGATGGTATTGGAATTGTGACGTCAATTTTAGTGATTATTCTATTTTTTACGTTGCCAGCACAAAGTACCTTTCTTTATCGTGGTGGTATGTATTTGTTCACAATCATTATTGCCTTATTAACGGCAGTAATTGTTAATCCGGCGGCCGATCTAAACCGTTTTTATACGAATCGGATATTTACTTGGGTTGGCCAGCGAAGTTACGGCATCTATTTATATCAATTTCCAGTGATGATTTTTTACGAGAATCAGGTTAAAGATATCGCCAATTCTCCTGTGTTACACGGGGTGATTCAGTTAGTTTTAATTCTTTTAATCAGTGAATTATCCTATCGATTAATTGAACGTCCGTTTAGTCACTTTAAGTACCGTCACTTTTTCAGCTTCACACGTGAATTTTTCCGCCGGCGTTCAATTTATGGTCGGCGAAGGTTACTTATAATTCCGGCAATTGCAATTCTTGGCGTTGGAATGATTGGATTTGTTGTTGCGCCAAGTGGTGCAGCCAAAACATCAAATCAGTTAACAAAAAATATTAAGCACAATGAAATCGCAAATTCAAAGAAACGATCATCCTTACTAGCAGAAGCACAAAAAGCGAAAAGTGGGTCGTCCTCTGGTTCAACCCAGTCATCAACTGAGTCCGCAAAAAGTATTGATGCAAAATTGGCGGCAAATTTAACGCAAAAGCAAGTTAGTCAGGCGCAAGACTTGAACGTAACGGCTGTCGGTGATTCGGTTATGTTGGACGGTGGTGATACCTTACAGCAAATTTTTCCCAAGATGCTTCTGGATGCTTCAGTGGGGCGTCAGGCTGATACGGCCGTTGGTATCCTTCAAAGTTATGCGGCAAAAGGTGTCTTAGGTAATGTTGTTTTAATTGGTTTAGGAACTAATGGCCCATTTACCGACCAGCAGGTAGATCAAATTATGCGAACGTGTGGTGCCAAACGCCAGGTTTACTGGATTAACGTTCGTGTACCCACCAGAAGCTGGCAAAATTCGGTTAATAGATCATTAACTGCGGCCAGTGGGCGGTGGCCTAATTTGAAGATTATTGATTGGTATAAGGAAAGCAATCAACACAGTGATTGGTTTTATGCTGATCAGGTACACCCGAACGTAGTAGGAAAGGAACATTACGCTAATTTTGTGGCTCGTTCGATTATGCAATCAAATGGACAACACTAATGATTGTAGAACAGATTTTTAAGCTACACATTATTAAAAATATTTGAAGATGTAGATGGGAGTTATGGCAAAATTTATTTTTTGTCACAACTCCTTAGCTATTTAGTGCGGCCGTTTAAAATAAAAGAATTGCAGGAAGTTATAAAATTGCCTACAATGAACGTAATATAAAGAAATGGATGAACAAATCATGGAATTAGAATTTCTAGGAACAGGTGCTGGATCACCGGCTAAATTTCGTAATGTTACGAGCTTGGCCCTTAAACTATTAGATGAGCGAAATGCCGTCTGGTTATTTGACGTTGGCGAGGGCACGCAGCAACAGATTTTACGAACAACAATTCGACCACGTAAAATTGAAAAAATTTTTATTACTCACTTACACGGTGACCATATCTTTGGTTTACCTGGATTTTTAAGTAGCCGTTCCTTTCAGGGTGGTGAGGGTACCCTAACAATTTATGGTCCGCGGGGAATTCGTGATTACGTCATGACGAGTTTACGTGTTTCCGAAACGCATTTAAGCTATCCCCTAAATTTCGTTGAAATCACTAAAGAAGGAATATTATTTGATGACGCAACTTTTCGTGTAGAGTGCCTGCGTTTAGATCATCGAATTGCAAGCTATGGTTACCGGGTAGTTGAAAAGGATCATCCGGGAGAATTATTAGTTGCAAAGCTAAAAGAATTAGGGGTGCCGGCAGGACCACTTTATGGTCAGTTAAAGACGCGGAAGGATGTTACTCTGGCCGACGGTACTTTGTTACACGGGCCGGACTTTATTGGGGCCGCACAAAAAGGCCGCATAATCACAATTTTAGGTGATACGCGACTGACTAAAAATAGTTATAAACTGGCTAAGGATGCCGACGTATTAGTACATGAAAGTACTTTTAGTAAGGCCGAGGCCAAAATGGCAACAAATTACTATCATTCAACCAGTGCCCAGGCCGCTGATGTTGCAAAAAAATCTGGCGTTCAGCAACTGCTATTGACCCATATTTCGGCGCGCTACGTTGGTAAAATGGCCTTGAATCTTCAAGAAGAGGCCCGAAAAACTTTTTCGAATACGCGTGTAGTTAAAGATTTCGATCAAATTAAGGTACCCCTGCGAAATTAGAGGTGGTAGAAATGAAAAAAAGATTGTTAAATCAGGTTATTTTAATAACGGGAGCATCGACAGGTTTAGGCGAACAGCTCGTTTATTGTGCAGCTCAGCGTGGAGCAACAATTGTAGCCTGTGCGCGTAATCAAATTCGTTTAAGCCAGGTGATCAAAAAGGCCCATCAACTATCAGGTCGACCGGCTTATAGTTACACCGTGGATTTAAGTGATCCTGAACAGATTGAACAATTAGTTGCGGCGGTAACAAAAAAGGTTGGACCGATTACTGTTTTGATTAACAATGCCGGGATTGGTCAGTTTGAAAATGCACTAGATATTAAATTAACCGTGATGGAAAAGATGTTCCGGGTTAATACTTTAGGCGCAATCTACTTAACCCAATTAGTTGCTTTACAGATGGTGGCTTACCACCAGGGAACAATTATCAATGTTGCTTCACAAGCAGGAAAAATCGCGACACCTAAGGCTAGCGTTTATGCGGCCTCAAAGGCGGCCCTAATTGCTTACAGTAATTCATTACGTTTAGAGCTTCGACCGCGGAACATTCGGGTAACAACTGTCAATCCTGGTCCAATGGCGACTGATTTTATAAAGAAGGCAGATCAGTCAGGAAAATATGCGCAGTCGGTGGCAAAAATTATGCTTGACCCGGAACGGTTCGCACGGCGAATTATTGCTAGTATTGGCCGTGGAACCAGAGAAATTAACGCACCAGCGATTATGGAGGTTGCTGCGCGTTTCTATCCGTTGTTTCCAGAGTTGGGCGACTGGCTTGTTTCCCGTCCAGTGTTTAATCGAAAATAAGTTGATGTTTTTCTAGCTAATTAGTAAAGGGAGGTAGTAAGATGAAAAATCAATGGCGGTTAATCTTAATTTTACTGCTCGTTCTTATTATTGTTAGTTTTGCCGTTATAAACGTGGCGCCAGTAGTTGTTAACTTTGGTTTTGGTACAACTAAGTGGCCGTTAATTTTGGTTATTTTGGTTGCACTATTGTTGGGCGCGTTGATTACAGTTCTGGTCTCGACAACTAATTCGTTAGGCGCACGGCGCCAACATAAGGCTTTAACAAAAGAAAACGCTGAATTAAAACAATCAGTGCAGAAACAGGTTGCTGCTGAAGTTGCGAATAAAACTAAAAACTTTGAAAATCGGCTGGTTCAAAAGGATAATCAAATTAAAACGCTAAAGGCACAAATTGCTGAGACTGAAGCAACGGATTTAGCGGCCAGTGAAAGTAAACCAACCGATAAAATTCAGTAACTAAGCTGTGATTAGGGTTAGCTGTTAATTTTGGCTAATTGCTAATCATTTTTTTTGCTCTTTTATTCGTGAGCGAGTTTGCTATAATAGTCTGGTTGGGAGTGTGAACGAATGATAAAATCCAGTTACCAGTGGCAATTGCGCCCTGAGCCGGATGCGACAACGGTAAAACAAGTTGCTGCAGAGAATCAATTGGATGAGCGCCTCGCAAAATTATTAGTTAGCCGTGGATTAACTAAGACAACTGAAATTAAACAGTTTTTAGAACCAAGTTTAGAACAATTAAACGATCCGCTGGCCTTAGGTGAGATGTCAAAGGCCATTGAACGAATTCAGCAGGCAATTATGGCTAATGAAAAAATAACGGTTTATGGTGATTATGACGCGGATGGTGTTACCAGCACCAGTCTAATGCTAGAAACACTGGAGTCTTTGGGTGCCAATGTGACAATCTATATACCAGATCGCTTCAAAGAAGGCTATGGCCCACATGTTGCTGCATTTGAGGCGTTAGCGGATGCTGGAACCAAATTAATTATTACAGTTGATAATGGGATTAGTGGGGTGGCTAGTATTGCCGCTGCTAAGGCCAAGGGTGTCGATGTCATTGTTACTGATCATCATGAGTTACCGCCTAAGTTACCTGATGCCTATGCGATCGTTCACCCACGATTACCAGGTAGCCATTATCCCTTTCCGGACTTAGCGGGTGTTGGGGTGGCCTTTAAGGTTGCAACGGCCTTACTGGAGGAAGTACCGATTGAAAGTCTGGATTTAGCAGCAATTGGAACGGTTTGTGATATTGTTTCTTTAACTGGTGAGAATCGTGCCTTGGTGGCGTTAGGTTTACAACAATTACAGCAGTCACCACGGCCAGGTATTTCGGCACTTTGTGAAGTTGCCAAATTAAAACAGACAACGTTGGATGAGCAATCAATTGGGTTTGGGATTGGACCACGTTTAAATGCTTTGGGACGCCTAGGAGACGCGAAGGATGGCGTTAAGCTATTAACAACGTTTGATCCAGATGAAGCAACGCAATTGGCCAAATTTGTTCAAGCGCAAAATGAGCGCCGGCAAAATTACGTTAAAGTCATTTATGATGAAGCAATTAAATTAGCCACCACGCCTGAAAACACGCTGAAACAAACTTTAGTTTTGGCCCACGAAAATTGGCATGAGGGTGTCTTAGGTATTGTAGCTAGCCGAATCGTCGAAAAAACGGGTAAGCCTACTTTAGTATTGAATATTGAAAGTGAACAAACGGTCAAGGGATCTGGCCGTAGCGTGGCTGGCTTTGATCTATTTGCGGCACTTAATACCAATCGTGAACAAATGACAACCTTTGGCGGTCATCAAATGGCTGCCGGATTAACCTTGCCAAAGTCGGCACTAACAACGGTTAGTGCCGGTTTAGAGGCGGCGGCCGTGAAGCAGGATTTAGCTCATCAAGGGGCTGCGGATTTAATAATTGATCTCAAACTGACAGTTGATGAAGTAACGCCGGATTTACTTGCCGGTTTTAAAAAGTTAGCACCTTTTGGGACCGATAATAAAACGCCTTTACTAGAATTAACACCAGAAAAACTGACTGATGTTCGGGCAATTGGCGCGGATAAAACGCATTTAAAATTAAAACTTTGTGGTGCGAACAATCAGTTAGACGCGATTGCTTTTAGAATGGGTGGTTATGTTGATGATCTTGTGGCGGCCGATCAAGTTACGGTTGTTGGCGAATTAGGTGAAAATGAATGGCAAGGTAATGTTACTTTGCAATTAATGGTTAAGGATTTGGCTAGTTCTGGTGTTGAAATTATTGATAAGCGAACCTCACACTTAACTAAGCAGTTATTTAGTTATCAGGGGACCTATGTTTTCTTTAACGCCAAGTATTGTCAACGTTTGAAGCCGTACATTGAACCGACTAATCAGATTGTATTGGCTAACGAAGCGACTACGGTAACAGATGATACACTGATTTTGGTAGATGCGCCGGTCAACTTGGCCGATTTAACAGCGTTACTCAAAAGGGCACATTGCGCACGAATTATCGCGCTTTTTTACACGCAACGGCCAGTTTATTTAGATGGCATGCCAACTCACCAGCAGTTTGGCCGGCTATTTAAATTTGTATTGAGTCACAAAAATGTTGCTGTTCGCGCTGAATTAAAGACCATTGCGCATCATTTACAATTAAAAGAAGCAATGTTAATTTTTATGATTCAAGTGTTTTTTGAATTAGGATTTGTTAAAATAGATGATGGCGTTATGAATGGTGTTGCGCATCCAGATAAGCATGCGTTAACGGAAGCACCTAGCTATCAACAACGTGAACAAAAAATGAAATCTGAATCCGTTCTGATTTATAGTAACTACCCAGATCTAAAAGGCTGGTTTAATCAGCAACAAGATCTTGTTTAAGGAGCGAAAAGAATGTCAGTGAATTTACGGGACTATATTGCAAGTGTTAATGATTTTCCAGAAAAAGGTGTCGTTTATCGCGACATATCGCCATTAATGGCCGACGGTGTTGCGTATGCCCAAGCAACGGATCAGATTGCGGCGTACGCCAAAGATAAGGGTGTCGAAATGATTGTTGGACCAGAGGCCCGGGGATTTATTGTGGGCTGTCCAGTGGCCTATAAACTTGGAATTGGTTTTGCACCGGCCCGAAAAAAAGGTAAGTTACCTCGACCAACAATTTCAGCCAGCTATGGTTTGGAGTATGGCCGTTCAACTTTATACTTACACACGGATGCGATTAAGCCAGGGCAACGAGTTTTAGTAACCGACGACTTATTGGCAACGGGCGGTACAATTGCGGCAACAATTAAGTTGGTTGAAGATTTAGGTGGTATTGTTGTTGGAACTGCCTTTTTAATCGAGTTAAAAGACCTTAAGGGCCGGGAAAAGATTAAAAATTATGATATGTTGGCCTTGATGGATTTCTAAACAGTAAGAAAGCTTAGAACCAAGTGTTAACAATATCTGTTTGTTACAAGCGATTGAAATATGCATCATTAATGTGCGCTAATCCTAGTGATATTATTTATGGCTCTCTGTCAAATCCTGTTGATAGCCAATTTTACAGTGTTAGAAGTTAGGCAACTTCTAATGCTGTTTTTTTATTTGGTTTGGTGCGCATTTGTTGTAGTTTGATCCGTGAAACTAAATGGTGATAGTTGCGAAAACCAAAGGCCGTTCGCTGGATCTGTTTGATCATGCGATTGATGCCTTCAATGGGACCGTTCGAATACTTTGATTCACTGGCATTGAGGATGATCTCTAGGTTTTTCTTGAAAGTGATTAGTGTGGCCTTCATTTTGGGACTGAGTTGCTCATTGTGATATAAATAGATCACGAGCCCATCTTTATCGTAATTTTTTAGACAAGTCATGATGCCTTGCATGATGGTGTAGGTGTTCGCTAACGTTTCATCAAGCTCAAGACCCAACTGAACGCGTTCTTGCTGGGTTACTTGTTGGCGCAGATGGCGATCATAAAATAATTGTTTAACCTCCAGGTCATCACAATGTTTTAAGTACAGTTTCCAAGCGAATTTTAGGATCCGATATTCTTTGGTCCGTTTAGAATATTGTTTCATAAGCTGCACGCGACTTTGGTTGAACGCTCTGGTCATCATGGCGATAATGTGAAACCGATCGACGATGATCTTAGCGTTGGGGAATACGACTTTAACAATGTCTTGGTAGTAACTATTAAGGTCTAAAGTCACGGTTTTAACGCGCTGACGCACGCTGAGCGGAAACTGCTTAAAGTAAGCTATAATGTTTTGTTTCAACCGATCCGGCAGGATCTGTTGAATTTCATGATCACCAGCACCGTTAATACAAATAAAGTGCAGGACACCGCCAACACCACGTACTTCATCCATCGCTAAATGTTCTGGCAGATAGTTGTAATTCCGGCGAAAGAGATCATCATATTTATCTAGGTAGCGACAAACAGTACTGGGTGAGACATTATTGTCACAAGCAATACTCTTTTGGGTCCGATCATCTTGTAAATGCATAAAGATCTTTTGGCGAGTTGCCCGGGAGATATTGCAATATTTATCAACTAGCTCGGTCGTTGCCATCACACTAGTCCCACAGTTTTTACAAAGCAGGCGCTCTTTATGCAGTTCTAGGTACACCGGCTCACTGGCGTTGGCGGCTAGGTAGGTCACCCGGGAAAGGTAGTGACCATTATGATTGAACTGATCAAAGCCACACTGGGGGCAACGTTCAAGGCCGGTCTTGACAGTTGCGCGATAGACTTTAATTCGTCTGTTTTGTTTGTATTCGTAACCATAATCGAAAAAAATGACATTTGGGTCTTTAATACTGAGCGCAAATTTTATATGATTGTCTATAGGGTTCACGGTTTTCTCATATCCTTTCAAATGATACTTGTGGTGGGTAGATTTTTGGATGAGAGCTGTGAGCTCTTTTTCTGCACAAAAATCCTGTTAATAGTTTACCATTTGTAAACTATCAACAGGAAAAAGTATAGAGCCATTTATTTTAACAATTAGGCCGCACTTTTTTGTTATTCAGGAAAATTTTTATTAAGAATATAGTCGGGCAAATCTAGGTCGGGTTTGAAAAATACTTTTATTAGTATTTTCATGACTACTTTTGGGCAAACACTTCCTGGCAGTTTTATTTTCTAAAAGGTATTTCTAATTGACTAGCATTTAAATCCAAAATATAGTTGGCCTTCTTGGGGGAACGCAATGTCATGCCCATATCGGTTGCATAAACAACAAGTCCCAATTGGTGACCAGCGGCCAAGTGGAAACGAGTAGGTTGGAGTTCAAAGTGGACGGTGTAGAATTCGTTTGGGATAACTTCCTCATTTTTAAACGGTTGTTGCCGGTTTTGTAGATTAATGTGGCCCTTAGTAATCAGCTTAAATGGTGTGGTCTGTGCCTGCGTTGTGAACTCAACTAGGTCATCGCTCTTCCAGTTATAGCCGAGTTTATAGCCTGATCGTTCTAAGACAGTAGGTACTTCAGTTAAGCGCTTAGCGACACCATAATCGACCAACATCACACTTAAAAGTCCAGTTGGTTGGTCCACCGCGGCCTGTAAAGTAACGGTTGGTTTACCATCGATTATTTGTGTTTGTTTAAAGGGTGCTGTTTTTAAGCAGATTCGATTATTTTGGTAGGGGCCATCCGCGGTTAATAATTGCTGCTGCCATTGATGTTCATCACCGTTAGTTTGTTTAAATTGTTCTAGACCGTCATCTTTAAAACTTAGACTAGCTGCGGAAGTTGGTTTTGTTGTGGTCAGATCTTTAGTTGTTAAATGATAAAGTGTCAATTTTTGATCAATTCGCGACCAATCATGCTGGGGTGTCCAGGTTTCCGGAGTTAAATTATCCTGAATGGTGACGTTAGGTAAAATCTCTTTAGCATGATTGACCACACCATAAAGTTCATAACTTAACCAAAGATTCATCATGTCCGTAAAATCAATAGATGGCATGTTGTTCATGTAGATATGCTTACCTTGGTGTAAAAATAATTTGCGACTAATATTTTGTCCGCGTAAACCGGCCCAAAGTTTCTCAACATTTCGCGGTTTAACGTTCCAATCATTTAGCCCGTGAACCATTACCATATCGGCCTTCACGTTGCTTAAATTGCGGCGATAATTACGTTCATCCCAAAAATGATTGTAATTGCCGGTGACACGATCTTGGTCTTTGGCTAAAGCCGCAAGATTCTGCTGGAAAATAGTTTTTACCTGCGTGTAGTCACCAGCGTCCATTTGGCGGGAAAAACATAATTCAGCAAGCACATCAGCGTCTTCTCCTTGGCAATCAATAGGTGCAACGACTAGCCCATTATCGCGATAATAATCGTACCAACTGGAAATGGCCGCCTCTGAAATAACCGTTTTAAGTCCAGCAACACCAGTAGTTGCAGCTGCCGTAGCCAAGGTTCCAAGGTAAGATTTACCCGTCATTGCTACGTTTCCATTACACCACCAGGCCTTAATCACGATACCATCAGTTCTGTTAGTAAATGCCTTCCGATCACCATGCAGCCACTGAATGATGGCAATTGTGGATTCAGTTTCGGCCGGGGAGCCACAAGTTCGAATACCATCAGATCCACGTGTGCCAATCCCACCCGCGTAAACGTTAACGAAACCACGAGGTAGAAAATAATCATTTAGTGAATAAAAACTTGGTTCATCGCCATAACGTTCTGCCGTTTGGCTTTCACTATTAACCGGCATTTCCTCTGGTAATTGGGTGGTTGGTTCGCTGTAATTAATAGCAGCATAGTCCGTATTGCTGGGTGTTTTTGGACTGATTTCTTGATCAACTGAGTGAAGGTAGTCCGTAACGTCGTTCATTCCCTTGTAGTAGGGGTTAGCGGTGTATAAAACGGGCATTTTTAAGCCTTGGTTGGTTTCCCGTGGACGAAAAATGGTTGTCTCAAGTAAATCGCGGTGACCATCCTGATCAGTATCCAAACTGGATTCAACGTAAACGACTTCCTTAACAACTTGGTTGGGATCGAAAACTGGCTGCATTTTACCATTAAAGGTTAGTGGGTGGGGATTTTCTTTCGATTGAAAATCTTTAAAATAGCCGCGGTTAGCGAGATCGTCAAGAAAAGTAACGCCAAACCTAGTGTGTGTCGTTAATAGCAAGTAGCTGTTCTTTAAAAGTGCCTGATTGTCAAAAACAGCAGGTTCATTAAAGGCCAGTTTAGTTTGGCGCATGAATTCAAGTGGTGAATTGAGCTTGAAGTCAGTTTTCGGATGGAAGCCGAGAAGTTGTAAGGCAATATTATAAAAAATTTGGTTGTTAAACGGTTTGGCTTGGTCTAGTAGGTCAGTAACTGTGAAAACTGAAGTGGCTAATAAATTTGCACAGGCCGCCTTTTTTGTTGTTGCCGTATAGCAATCAGGAAAAACTTGGTTAAAAAAGTGAATGAGATTATCTTGTAAGGGACGTTTGAAAAAATTAGCGTCAATAAACTTAATCGCCAATAATTCATGCACCATGGTCTCTTGCGGAACTGTTATTTGTGCAAACTGATTAATTTTCATTGTAAGCCTCCTGTGATAATCGAGTCATTCTTTCAAAAATAAATAAAAAATGGTACAACTCAATTATAGTTCACAACTGAGTTATACCACTACGAAAATTTTTAGATTAAATTGTGCTAGAAAGTGTTTTACAAAGCAGTTAGAATTTGGCCGCCATTGAACTCACCTAATGAAAGAAGATATAGATAATGGCGGGCAACAAGATGGCAAGTAGCCAAATGAGATATCTGGCGCCAGTTGTACTGGTAGTTCGGTAAAGAATAAACGCAATGAACCAAATAATTAATACGCTAATTCCAAGCGTTAGCCAGTGAGCCATAATATCACTCCTTAATAATTGTGACGTTACAGTGGGAATTTTGAGCAATGTAGGTAGCAGTCGAGCCTAACTTACCGGATTCAAAAGCATTATTACCAGTAGCGCCAATAAATAATAAATCAAACTTTAATTGTTCAGTTAACGCTACGATTTGTTCTTTCGGGTAGCCATAAACAACCTTTGTTTCAACTTGTTTTAAACCAACCTTTTGTGCTTCTTCTGTGTAATCCGCGACGAGTTCAGTTGCCAAATTAGTTTCCTGATCAACTAAGTGTAAAAATGTATCGTGATAACGTTCAGCAAGGTAGCCGCGGTCATTAACAACGTAAAGAATAGTGAGCGCTGCTTGCACGGCCTTAGCTAACTCAACTGCGCGTTGAAATGCTGTGTACGCTGCCTTGGAACCATCGACGGCGACAAGAAAAGTTTGTTTCATCATTTAACCCCCTCGTTGTAAAGGCTTACCTTAACAACTTTAGTATACGGGGCCTTTAATGGAGAAGTCAAAAAAAATGGTTAAGTTAATAGAATAATAAATAAGCAAAAGTGGGTGCGAACAGTCAGGGAAGACTCGCAGATTTTGCAATAATGATTGCTAAATGATTTGCTGTTATCTTTTTTGATAATAGTATTATTAATTGTTCAGCGGCACTAAATTAAGTGAGAATAACGTTAAAAAGCCTTGAAAACAAATGACTCATAGGAATCGGCATAATAGTTTAATAAAAAATGAGATTACAAACTATCGGCGGTATAGGTACTTTAAATTGGTCTAGTCTAAAATTTAACTGCAAACAGTTTGATGAAAGCACTTGCAAAAAAGTCACCAGTAATGGTAGAGTAGTCTCTAAGAATTAATATTAATTAAAGTACAATTAGGAGGTACTTAAAAATGGCATATAAAACAATTAACCCCTATACGAATGAATTGGTAAAGACGTACCCGAATCATGACGATGCGTACGTTGAAAAGACGCTTAGTAAGGCCGATGCACTTTATCATCAATGGCGGAATCAACCAGTTAAAGAACGAACGGTTCTATTACAAGCGGTGAGTGACTATTTTACGGCACACACGGACGAACTGGCTAAAGTTCTTACAATTGATATGGGTAAACGGCTTAGCGAAGCAAAAGGTGAAGTGGCCATTTGTGCCGCAATTGCGCAATATTATGCGGATCACGGTGAAGAAATGCTTCAGCCACAGACGATTAAATCTTCGGCTGGTGAAGCACGAGAAGAAAAACACCCAGTTGGTACGTTGATGATGGTCGAGCCGTGGAACTTTCCATATTACCAGCTAATGCGAGTTTTCGCGCCCAACTTTGCGGTAGGTAATCCAGTTGTTTATAAGCACGCCAGTAATACACCGGCCTCGGCGGCAGCATTTGAGGAAGCAGTTCGTAATGCCGGAGTACCTGATGGCAGTTGTACCAATCTTTTCATTAGTTACGATCAAGTTTCTAACGTGATTGCTGACAAGCGAATCCATGGTGTGGCTTTGACTGGCTCCGAAAGAGCCGGCAAAAAAGTTGCGGCTGAAGCCGGGCAAAACTTGAAGAAAAGTACACTAGAATTAGGTGGTAGCGATGCGTTTATCGTTGCTGAAGATGCTAATCTAGAGGAAGTTAACAAGGTTGCCACTTCGGCACGGCTTTATAATGCAGGGCAAGTTTGCACGTCATCTAAGCGCTTTATTATTACCGAAAATCATTATGATGAATTTTTGGCCGCTTTAAAGAAGAGCTTCGCGCAAGTTAAGTGGGGCGATCCAATGGATGATGCAACAACTCTGGCACCGCTTTGTACGGTCAGCGCTAAGGAGAAACTTCAAGCGCAAGTAGATGATGCCATTGCTAACGGCGCAACACTTGAATACGGAAATCAGCCAATTGATCATCCTGGGAACTTCTTTGAGCCAACTATTTTAACTAATATTACGCGGGATAATCCAGCATACTTCACCGAATTCTTTGGCCCAGTTGCACAGGTTTATAAAGTTAAGGATGATGCAGCGGCAATTAAATTGGCCAATGATTCTGATTATGGTTTAGGTGGGGTTGTCTTTGCTGGTAATCCTAAGCATGGGGCAGAGATTGCGTCACAAATTGAAACCGGCCAAGTTTTCGTAAATACCTATTTTGGAACGTTACCTGAATTACCATTTGGCGGTGTCAAGAATTCTGGGTACGGGCGCGAACTTGGTCATTTAGGAATTAATGAGTTTGTTAATAACGAGTTAGTGGTTGTTAATCCAGAACCAAAAGTTGATTTTGAGAATACTTTTGGTGGCTTTGTTTAAGGCTAGCACTCAGAGCCATGTTTCTTGCGGCATGTACTTTGCCACAAGAATGGCCATCGTTCGTAGCATCAAGATTATTAGCGATTCTGACTAATAATCCTCAATTGCGAAGTAGAATCTAACCGTTTTTTCAAACACTCTCGTTAGGCACGTGAACCTGGACTTTTGGTGCACGTTCTGGCGTAATGTTTGGAAATAGGAAGAGGCTGGGGCTGTTGTCCCGGCCTCTTTTGCATGCCGTAAATTTGGTCGATTAATTATGTGCCGACAAGTTACAAACAATTTGTTATACTGGAGACAAGTTATTTTAATTAAAAGAGGTTGTAAAAAATGAAACAGCTCGCAGATGGTAATTGGCAATGGCCTCGTTACCAGGATTTCTTACCTGAATTTATTCAGGCTTACATGGCAGTTGATCCAACGATTGTTACTGATTTTGATCGTTATGTCACTAATTTTCCGAAACGAACTGAGATTTGTCAGCATTACGCTAAAAAATGGCTAACAATAAAG
Organism: Loigolactobacillus backii; assembly: GCF_001663675.1. Classification (NCBI taxonomy): domain Bacteria; kingdom Bacillati; phylum Bacillota; class Bacilli; order Lactobacillales; family Lactobacillaceae; genus Loigolactobacillus; species Loigolactobacillus backii. The sequence continues at coordinate 2,208,279 of NZ_CP014873.1, read as the reverse complement.
CAGGATGCTGGGCTTAACTTTCAACCAACTACTTTATCCGTTGGTGAATTATTAAATTTCATCAGTGAAATTTGGGCGCAAGAACCTGTTAATTTATACTCATTGATGAAGCATGGTATCACTGAACAGTTAGTTGCTGCCCGCTTTGAAAGTCTGGACCGGCTTTACGCCATGCTACATGTCACCCCAAAGGAGAACTAAATGCCAAGTCATGAATCAAAAAACGACGACACTACCGCAGAAATAAACGTTGAAAAAACGGAAACAAAATTTTCTTGTCCAGTTTGTCAAGAAGAGTTAATTTTTGGTACAAAAGAATGTCGTTCTTGTGGTACGCAGATATTTTACCGTGACTTATCAAACGAATATTGGAACGAACGCAAACTAAAGATGTTACACAATAGTGATGCAATCGGTCATTAAAATGAAATGTCGTTGACACGCCGGTTTTTCTTATTTATAATTAAGCCTGTTATTGTCTCAGTAGCTCAGCTGGATAGAGCAATGGTCTTCTAAACCATGGGTCGTGGGTCCGAATCCCACCTGAGGCATAAATAGTAACTGCAAGTAGTTTTTTAAATAGCTTAAATGCCTTTATATCGGGTATTTAGACTATTTTTTTATTTTTTGCTACTGCAAGTATATCAATTTAAACTGGGCATAAACTGGGCTGATGAGTTGCTTTTTTCTATCACTGCAGGTTTGTTTATTTTAAGTGGGAATTACCTTCGACAAAAATGCTAACTTTAAACCCGTATCTGTTGTACTATACTAATTAATTAGGTAATTTAACTAAAGGTTGAAAGTTAAATAGTTACCCAATACCCCAGTCTGCTGGGGTATTTTAATACAAAAATAGACATGAAACCATTCACATCTGTATACTTAAAGCGTCTAAACAAAAACCATACAGAGGAGTTTCATGCCCATGTCTACTATACAATACAATGACACTGATATTCATCATTCTTTTGCTCATTTTTCAAAATTGGTCCATCTCTCCGCTATTTTGCGTCGTGTCAATATCCATAAATCGCGCGGTATTAAAACTGAACGCTTATTTGAGTGGTTATTGACCACAATCTTTAATCGCTACTCCATTTTTAGAGCAGAAAAGGCTAACGATTTTTCAAAACGAACTGTTCGAAATTGCCTAAATGACCCGCATATTAATTGGCAACGGCTGGTTCAGCTATTAGCGATTCATTTGATTCAATACGTTCAACATTTTACCGATCCAAGACGGCGACAGGCTTTGATCATTGATGATTCATTGTTTAAACGTGAATTTTCACGCAAAACTGAACTATTGGCCCGTGTTTTTGACCACGACAAACAGCAGTATTTTAAAGGCTTCCGGACACTAACTTTAGGCTGGAGTGACGGCAACACTTTTTTACCGCTGAACTTTGCCTTGATGTCATCAAGCCACGCCAAAAATCGATTTGGGCGCCTTAAGTCCAATGATCAACGATCACTGTCCGCAAAACGACGTACGCAGGCAACACGTAAAATGACCGCTGTTGCTTTAGAATTGGTAGATGAGGCAATCAAATCTGGAATCAAGGCCAAATACGTCCTATTCGATAGCTGGTACACGTCACCGCGGATGTTTGCGGCATTGCTAAAACGTCACTGTCATGGGATTGGCATGTTGAAAAAAACTAAAAAGGTTTATTTTCGTTATCGTGGCCGCGAAATGGATATTAAGACCTTATACGCTAATTTGCGGCGCAGTAAATGGCCAATTAAGGATAACTATCTATACAGTCCCATCGTCACATTTGAAGTTGATGGCGAAAAGATCCCAATGAAATTAGTTTTCGTAACCAAACGCGGCCAGGTTGATCAATATCTTGTATTGGCGACCACAATGACTGCTCTAAGACCAGAAGCAATCATTCAGATGTACGGTCGGCGGTGGCAGATCGAATGTTATTTTAAAGTCGCCAAACAATACCTGCAATTTGATCAGACTCAAGTCCAAAGCTACGATGGGCTCTGCGGTCATCTAGCAATGGTCATGTTAAGCTATGACGTCCTTGCATTGGCACAACGCGAAAACATGGACGACAGGACACTGGGTGACTTATTTTTCGATTATGGGCGCCCGTTGCCCGATATTAAGTTAGTAAGTGCGTTGAATTGGTTGATACAAACAATTACTGGTCTAGGTGAAAAACTCGACATGGCGGTTGAAACATTAAATATGATTTTTGACGAATTTATAAAAGCATTACCGAATAGCCTTGGCAGGCTACTCGGTAATGCTCAATGAAGTGGAAATTAGTAATATAATGTGCCATAACCGTTTGGCATCAATGGTTACGGTCCATTTTGATACTTTCAACCTTTAGGTAATTTAATTGTCCTTGCAACGTTGCGCTGTCTTTATATCAGTCTAAAAAAATAATTATCGGTATAAGTCGCCGCAAAATTATTTTATAAGTAAATAAATTGCTTAAAAATAGAGGCCTGCTAAATTTATATTTGGCAGGCCCTTATTTTTATTCTATTCTAATTTAATTACATGAAGGTTGTCATCAATATCATATAGATCATATTTATCAGTTTCAATAAATTGGTGGTTTTTAAGGTTAGCAAAAATGTAATGACAAACTAAAGTTGCTATTTCATTTGTGAGACAATCTTGATTAATAGTAATAATAGAATTCTTATTTGTGTGAAAATAATCAATAGTGAGTTCATTGTTGTACATTTCAACAAATACCACCTTATCAGTGTTTTCAAAAGTCCAACCTGGCATAAATATATTACTTCCTTTCATGTATCTATTTAGTAAGATACGTAAAAGTAAGCCATTTATTTTTTAATTAATAATTAAGTTGTGTTAAATATATGTGAACTACAAATCACATTCTAGCTAAACATCATCAAACAACTAAAATCATTTTTTTAAGCACACCAAACTTCCTAGAATTTAATTTCCGGCCGCAGTCGAATTAGCGTTAACACCGTTATCTGTTGATTGCGCATTTGCTGCACTTGTTCCAGTGGCATTTAAGTTGCCGCCACCAATCCAATCAGTTTGACCTTGCGTTCCAGAATTGGATGAATCACTGGAATCATCTCCAGAAGTAGCTGGTGGTGTTTGCTGTGATTGCGCTTGAGCGGCCTGCTGACTTTGTTGTGCCTGCTGTTGACTAGCCTGGGCAATTTGTTGACTACTTGCAATTGCGGCCTGTTCTGAACTATTGGCCGCGGCCGTTTGGGAGGAACTATCAGCTGCCTGTTGTTGGGCAATAGAAGAAGATTGGGCGGCGGCTGAGCTTTCACTTGCGGCTTCAGTGCTTGATGCACTGGCGGCCTTGGCCTTACGCTTGCTTTCAGATTTGGCCTTGGCACTGGCTTTCTTAGCCGAAGAACGTTTGGCCTTAGCTTCAATTTTGGCCTTACTTTCTGCCTTAGCTGCAGTTTTTTTCTTACTACTTTGCTGTTTGGCCACACTTTCAGATTTAGCCTTTGCTAACGAGCTACTTTTGCTCGCCAAATTATTTCCACAAGCGGCCAGGTTAATAGTGGCCAGGGCGATGATTCCCAAACTAACTAATTTTTTCATCATTTATTCCTCCAAATAAATTATTCCTCCAAAATTATCGTAAAATTCCCCAAAAGTTGGAAATTGCTTTAAAATAACGCTATTTGTTCCTTAAAAGCCTAACTAAATTCCCAAGTTTACTCGATTTAGTAAATTCAGAAACATCTTCAGTGACTTCGATGCAACCAATGTAATCCCCTGAATCATTATGTAAGGCGTAGAAGGCGATGTGAATTTGTTTACCTTTTGCAGGAACTGTCATCTGGATGGAATCACGTTCACCGCTGTGCATTTCAGCAAGTACTTTTTTTACGCGACCAGCACTGTGAGCGGGATGGACAGCCAATACAGGTTGGTTAAGTTTACTAGTATCGCGTGCGAATAAACGATTAGTGTTATTTGAATACCAACGCACAATATCGTTTTCATCAATGAAATCAAATTCTTGGGGGATTGTCTTGAAGATTGCGTTGAGTTGTTCTAATTTTAAGGTTCCACTGGCTAAATTTACTTTCATCTGTTGATCATTCAATTGAAATTAACTCCTTATAGGTATTGTATTTATAGCTATTAGTATAGCAGAGCAGTCTCTATAAAAAAGTTAATTTACAGTGATTTGTTTTCGGATAACCCGTTTGTTAGTTATTAAGGATTGTAAAATTACTTTTGAAACAGTTTTAGTATAATTTAGCCGTAATAGGGTATATATTTATCCTAGAATATCAATGAGGAAGCGATATGAAATGTACAAAGTGTTGGTGGTACTTCATGATGGGAATGATTATATTCGAATGAACAAGGTGTATTTTGAAAATATTCCGGTAGCCGGTCAGTATATTATTCATTCTGACGGCCTCGCTTATGCCGTCGAAGAAGTGACAAGTTTTGCGGGTTACGTAAGTAGTAAAGGTGCAACTACGATTCTAATCGTTCATCAGGCACAAAAAGATGCTGCTGTTAATAAACTCTACGGCATGAATATTGAAAGCGATCTTGATGATCCAGAATAATAACGTGATGTTATTCTAAAAGGTAGTTGTGAGGTTATTAAATCAATTCGAGAAATAAACGATTATTTAAAGATAATTAGGCACTTTTCGTGTATTGATAGTTACTTAAATGGTAAACTATACATGGTAGTAAATAAATCAAGATTAGGAGTGGTTATATGGCAGAAAAGATATTTACAAAAGCTGAGTTAGCTAAGTTTGATGGTAAGAATGGTAACAAGGCTTACGTTGCAATTGATGGCGCTGTTTATGATGTTACCAACATTCCCCAGTGGGCTGAAGGTCAACATCATGGCCATGTTGCTGGTCAAGATTTGTCAGAAGCGATTACTCAGGCGCCCCATAAAAAATCGGTTTTACAGAAATTAACAGTGGTTGGTAAATATAGCGCAGAATAAATTTTTAGGCTTTTTGGCGTTATTTTATCTTGACCAAATTAGAGGAAGCAGGGAGGTTACAAACTCTGTTTCCTCTTTCATTTATTGTAAGGGTCCTTAGGTAGCCTTTTAAGTGTCAATTTATATAATCGGGAAGCTGAATATTTTGATTGCATATTGATACAAAGTTTGCTATCATTAGAACGTTGTATTTGTAGCTTCCAAAGCTGCAACCGCACGAAGCGAGTTTTTAAGTTTCGTCTGAACACTTGTATTCGGCGAGTCTAAGATATTAAGGAGGTGCATATTAATGTACGCAATTATTAAAACTGGTGGTAAACAACTTAAGGTAGAAGCTGGCGAACAAATTTGGGTTGAAAAACTCGATGCTAACGAAGGTGAACAAGTTACGTTCAGCGACGTTATCCTTGTTGGTGGCGATGATACTAAGATTGGCGCACCAACAGTTGACGGTGCAACTGTTACTGGTACAGTTGAAAAGCAAGGTAAGGAAAAGAAGGTTGTTACTTTCAAGTACAAGCCTAAGAAACATAGCCATACTAAGCGTGGCCATCGTCAACCATATACTCGTGTCAAAATTGACGCAATTAACGCATAGTTAAAAGTGGTGACACAATGATAAAAGCTAGTTTTGAGCGAAATGCAGAACAGGAAATTATTTATTTTCGGTTAACTGGTCACGCCGATTCTGGCCCTTACGGTAGTGATATCGTTTGTGCCGCTGTTTCGGCAGTCGCAATTGGTGCAGTTAATGGCGTTGAAGTATTGGCTGGGTTTGAACCACAAGTTAAGATGGATGCTGAAAATGGAGGCCATTTAGAGCTTCGATTACCGGCTAACTTAACTTTGGAACAAAATAAGACAGCACAAATTATCCTCGCCAATTTACATTTATCGCTTGAAAGTATTGTTGCAAGTTATCCAGATTATGTTGTAATCAAAAAATAAAATCTATCAAAAACGTAGGAGGTGCACGCATATGTTGAAAATGGATCTGCAATTCTTCTCTCACCATAAAGGTGGTGGTTCCACTGCTAACGGCCGTGACTCAGCTGGCCGTCGTTTAGGCAGCAAACGTGCTGATGGTCAAACAGTTACAAGTGGTTCAATTCTTTATCGTCAACGCGGAACTAAAATTCATCCTGGCGAAAACGTTGGGATTGGCGGCGATGATACATTATTTGCTTTAACAGATGGCGTTGTTCGTTTTGAACGTCTTGGTAAAAAGAAGAAAAAAGTTTCTGTTTACCCAGCTGAAGCAGCTGCTAAATAATTATTTAAAGGTCGAGGGCGTTTGCCTTTGGCCTTTTTTTGTGGTTTAGTGTATTTCGTTTATAGTTAGTTTTTGCTATACTGTTAGGCGTAAGTAAAAATGAGAGTGGGGAGGGTTGAGGCTATGGCAAGTCGGTTAGAGCGATTACGTGAAAAGTTGGCAGAAATTGGATTAGATGGTCTATTAGTAACTAGTCAGGCCAATTTACGTTATTTGTCGGCTTTTACTGGAACGACAGGTGTAGCCTTGATTACGCGTACTGCTGCTTATTTTATAACTGATTCGCGTTATTTAATTCAAGCGCAACAACAAGTGGCCCCACGTGGTTTTGTGATTACTGAAAATAAAGGGTCAATTTACGACATGGTGAATCAACTATTGCTGGACTGTCAGTTAACGACGTTAGGCTTTGAAGAGGCCTATATTTCTTTTCAAACCTATGATGAACTGGCGGACTTATTTGATGTTGGTTTGGTTCCTGTTGCCGGTATGATTGAGGAATTACGTGAAATTAAAGAACCAGCAGAGCTTGAACTAATTGAAAAGGCGATTAAGATTGCTGATCAAGGTTATCAACATATACTGGTCACCATTCGTCCTGGAATGACTGAACGACAAGTAGCAAATGAATTGGATTTTTATATGCGTAAACTAGGCGCTAGTGGTACTTCATTTGAGACAATTGTTGCTAGTGGTGTGCGATCAGCGTTACCACATGGTGTTGCGACTGATAAGATTATTCAGCAGCATGAATTAATTACGGTTGATTTCGGTTGCTACTATCACGGGTACGTTTCTGACGTGACCCGAACTTTCGCGATTGGCCGGCCAGATACCCAATTACAAGAAATTTATAAGATTGTGCTTGAAGCACAACAGGCTGTTGTAGATCAATTGCAACCGGGTGTTACTGGCGCAACAATTGATGCAGCGGCACGTGACCGGATTACTAAGGCTGGTTATGGGCCTGAATTTGGCCACGATACAGGTCATGGAATTGGTTTAGAAATACATGAAGGGCCGTATGCCGGTCCGAAAGTTCAGCAGCAATTTATAGTTGGCAATGTTGAAACTGCTGAACCAGGTATTTATCTGCCTGGGCTTGGTGGTGTTAGAATAGAAGATGATCTGTTAGTGACGCCAACGGGAAATCAGGTTTTAAATCAGGCACCGAAGCATGAATTGATTGTTCTCTAAGTACTGATTTACCGAATATTTGGCCGCGATCGGCGATCAATTTAATTAGTTATGAAACGTTAGTAAAAATTGTGCTCTAGCCAAATTTACTGTATTTTGTAAAAGTAACAAGAATTAAATGAAATATGTTTACTAGCTATGGCTCAAGTATATAAATCTGTGCCGCTACTGGCTTTCCAAAAGCGGAATTTTAGTCAATAATTGACCAAAAAGATATTATGGATTTTAGGAGGAACAATACGGATGATTTCAGTTAATGATTTTAAGACTGGTTTGACAATTGAAGTTGAAGGTGAATTATGGCGGGTGGTTGAATTTCAGCACGTTAAACCTGGTAAGGGTAGTGCCTTTGTTCGGTCAAAGCTTAAAAATTTACGTACGGGTGCTGTACAAGAAAAAACTTTTGCGGCAGGTAAAAAAGTGGGCCGCGCCCAAATTGATAATAAAAAAATGCAATATCTCTATCAAGATGGTGATAATTATGTCTTTATGGATACGGCAACTTACGAGCAATTATCTTTACCTGGTACTCAGATTAAGGATGAGCTAAATTACATCAAAGAGAATATGGAAGTTAGCGTTAGTATGTATGGTAGTGAAACCTTAGGTATTTCTTTACCTAATACAGTTGAATTAGAAGTTGCGGAAACTGAACCAGGAATTCGTGGTGATACACAATCTGGTGGCTCAAAACCCGCAACGATGGAAACTGGTTTAGTTGTTCAGGTACCATTTTTCATTAATGTTGGCGAAAAATTATTGATTAGTACTCAAGATGGTTCGTATATTTCACGTGCCTAGTTTGTTGTAGAAGAACGATTGTTGCGTAATTAGGGGACAATAAAAGATTTTCAGCCGTTGATTACGTATAATGACGATCACAGTATACAAAACAAACCTTAGAAAATTGAGGAGGCCATGTTTCGAGTGCATAATTTATTATGCAAGGAGAATGGTCATCCTCCGAAAATAAGATTTTGTGGTGACACAAAATAACCCTGATAGAATTGAGGAGGTTCAGAATATGGCTGAAGACAACAATATTGTTTTGGATTCAAAGGAACAACCTTCCCTTGGAAAAATTGAAATTGCACCAGAAGTAATCGAGATTATTTTAGGAATTGCGGCCCGTGAAGTGAAGGGTGTTTATCAAATGCGGGGAACACTTGCCTCAAGTATTAACGCGTTATTTGGTCGGGAAAATCGTGGTAAGGGCGTTAAACTAAGCGTTTCTGACGGTAAAATCAAGGCCGAAGTTTACGTTTATTTAAATTATGGTGTTTCGGTACCTCAGGTCGCTTTAAAAATGCAGGATCGAATTAAAGAACAATTGTTATTTATGACGGATCTTTCATTAGTAGAGGTTAATATTCATGTGGTGGGGGTTATTCCGGAAAAATTGGCAACAACTGTTGATCCTAACAACCTATTTGCGGACGATGATGATGAAAATGGTGATAATAAGTGACAATTACACGGCATAAAATTCGGGAATTAGCTTTTCAAACGCTTTTTGCAATTGATGCTAATCCAGAAGTTGATCAAACGGCCTTAATGAATTCATTATTAGCGCCAGTTGACTCAGTTACTGAAGAATCAGTGATCCCAGCATATTTACAAAGCCTAGTAACTGGCGTGTCCAATAGTACGGAAGTATTAGATGAACAGATTGCTGTACATTTAAGTAAAAATTGGTCGATTAAACGGATTGCTAAAACAGATTTGGTTATATTACGGATTGCCATTTTTGAGATTACTAATGTGGAAGATGTTCCGGCACGGGTTGCCGTCAATGAAGCTTTAGAGTTGGCTCGTAAATACAATGATGAACGTTCACGTCGTTTTATTAATGGTGTTTTATCGGCTATTTTACGTGAACAGGCAACACCGGATAATTAATTTTACAATGGACCAAAAAAGCAGTTTAGCCTTAGTGAATCCCAGTTTTCTGCAATTATTTAAATGTAGATTGGGTGTAAAATGACAAACTGTTTTTTTGTCTAGCTTACATAAATTATGGGCCGTTGATTAGTTTTTAATGAAAAGGGTGGTTTTTTGGCAACTGTAATAGATGGTAAAGCCGTATCTGGGGAGATTATGGCCGATTTAACACTGGAGGTAGCTCAACTAAAACAGCAGGGAGTAGTTCCGTGTTTGGCCGTTGTTATTGTGGGTGATGATCCGGCTAGCCACGTTTATCTACGTAGTAAGCAACGCCGCGCAAAAAAATTAGGAATTAGAGTGCTTGTTAAAGCTCTGGCTGAAACGGCGACTGAGGCGGCAGTGCTTAAGGTATTGGCCGAGTTAAATCAGGATCCAAAGATTAACGCAATTCTAGTTGAAATGCCTTTACCCAAACAGATTAATCAGCAACATATTTTAGAGGCAATCAATCCGGCCAAAGATGTGGATGGGTTTCACCCGATTAATTTGGGCCAATTATTTGCGGGGACGCCTAGAAATATTCCGAATACACCCTATGGCGTCATGAAATTATTGGCGCATTATCAAATACCGCTGGCAGGTAAAAATGCGGTTGTTATTGGTCGAAGTGTGATTGTTGGTCGACCAATGGCGGCTTTATTAATGAATCAAAACGCGACCGTGACCGTTGCCCACAGTTACACGACTAATTTAAGTGCTTTAACGAAGCAAGCAGATGTTTTGGTAGTTGCGGCTGGTAAGGCCAATTTTATTCATGGGGATGCCATCAAGCCTGGTGCAACCGTTATTGACGTAGGTATGAACCGAACGGCAGCCGGTAAATTAGTGGGCGACGTTTCCTATCAAGAGGCTAGCCAGGTAGCCAGTGCGATTACGCCGGTTCCCGGTGGTGTTGGGCCGATGACAATCACGATGTTGATGTACCAAATTGTGAAATTAACAAAGGGTGTGGCTTAAATGGCAACGCAAACTGATTATTTATCAGTTACAGCATTAACTAAATATTTAAAGCGCAAATTTGATAGTGATCCCTATTTAGATCGCGTTTATTTAACCGGTGAAATTTCTAACTTTCGTTTACGTCCCAACGCCCACCAGTATTTTTCTTTGAAAGATGATCACGCTAAGATTAGTGCAATTATGTTTCGTTCTGCCTTCAATAAAGTGAAATTTACCCCTGAAGAAGGGATGAAGGTTTTGGTTGTCGGACGCATTTCATTATACGAGCCGTCTGGAAGTTATCAGATCTACGTTGAACGGATGGAACCCGATGGTGTTGGGGCGCTTTATCAGGCTTATGAACAATTAAAAAAGAAGTTGACTCAAGAAGGGCTATTTGCGGCACCTAAAAAACCGTTAGTCCGTTTTCCAAAACGAATTGCAGTTATTACGAGTCCAAGTGGTGCGGTTATTCGTGATATTATTACCACAACTAGACGGCGCTACCCAATTGCACAACTTATTTTATTTCCAACGCTGGTTCAAGGAACTGAGGCGGCCAGTGATATTACCGCTAAAATTCAGCAGGTTAATCGAATTGGCAATTTTGATACGTTAATCGTTGGTCGTGGTGGGGGTTCGATTGAAGATTTGTGGCCTTTTAATGAAGAAAAAGTAGCTCGTGCAATTTTTGCTAGTCAAGTGCCCATTATTTCTTCAGTTGGTCACGAAACTGACACAACGATTGCTGATTTGGTTGCTGATGTACGTGCGGCAACACCAACGGCCGCTGCTGAATTAGCCGTTCCGGTACTCAGTGATGAAGTATTGAAATTGCAGCAGCAACGAATCCGTTTATTTCAAGCTCTACAGGCTAAACTAGCCGTCGCTAAAAAGCAATTAGAACGTTTGCGGCAATCTTACGTTTTTCGGCAGCCCAATCGGCTTTATGATGGGTACAGTCAACGAGTTGATAGTTTAAAACAACAGCTGACAAGTGGGTTTCAGCAAACGTATTTAAAACAAAATCAGCAGGTCGCTATTTTAAAAACACGCTTGAAGCAGCAAACACCTTTACGAATGATTCAGTTGGCCCAAGAAAATCTACAACGGCAGCAACAACAGTTAACGGATGCTGGTCAGCGTTATTTTCAGAAAAAACGGCAGCTTTTACAGCAACAAATTCAATCGCTTGATTATTTAAGTCCTTTAAAAATTATGCAGCGGGGTTACAGCTACGTAACTGATGACCAGGGAAATGTTTTAAAACGTGCGACCGATTTTAAACCGGCCAACGACGTTACGTTACACGTGTTGGACGCAACTGTGATGGCAACGATTAAGAAGGTCACATTAAATGAGCAAAAGGAGGAAGACAATGGCTAAAGAACAACCATCATTTGAGGATAATCTCACCCAATTAAATGAGATTGTCACGAATCTGGAAAAAGGTGACGTTCCATTAGAAGAAGCGTTGAGCGAATTTCAAAAGGGTGTTACGTTAAGTAAAAACCTACAGGATACTTTAGACCACGCCGAGAAGACGTTGACAAAAATGATGAATGAAGATAATCAGGAAGTACCTTTTGAGGGGCCTGAAGGGACAGACGATAAAAATGACGACTAAACTAACTCGTTTGACAACAGAAATGGTGCCTGCATTGGATAGTCTATTAACCATGAAAATCCAGCATGATGTGCCAGATGAGACGCTGCAAAGTGCAATGGCATATTCAGTAATGGCTGGTGGTAAGCGATTACGACCACTTTTACTTTTGGCAACCGTGCAAACTTTTTTGCCGGGTCAAATACCACAAAGTTTACAGGCGGCGGCTGCAATTGAATTAGTGCATACATACTCATTGATTCATGATGATCTACCAGCAATGGACAACGATGATCTCCGTCGTGGCAAACCGACTAATCACGTCAAATTCGGGGAAGCACAGGCTATTTTGGCCGGTGATGGTCTCTTAACCTTGGCTTTTCAGTGGTTAAGCGATTGCCAGTTAGCGGCTGAGGTCAAGGTTGCTTTAGTGCATGAATTAGCGTTAGGTGCCGGGCCTGCCAAAATGGTGGCGGGCCAAAGTGAAGATATCGCTGGTGAAGCGCGGCAATTAACGTTACCGCAACTACAAGCATTACATGAAAAGAAAACGGGAGCATTGATCAAGGCAAGCATCTTAATGGGTGCCGATATTGCAGGTGTTCAAGATTACCGGCGTGCTGCCTTAACTAAATATGCTGTCAATCTTGGTTTAGCTTTTCAAATCAGAGATGACATTCTGGATGTCACAAGTACGGCTGAGGAATTAGGTAAGCCAGTTCATCAAGATGAGGCTGCCCACAAGAATACTTATCCTGGATTATTAGGATTGGCCGGCGCCAAAGACTCATTTAATAAGGCCATTGCAGCTACTAGGTTGGCACTTGATCCATTAGTTGCGTCAACCGACATAACATTATTTGAAGATTTTGCTGATTATTTGGAAAAATGAGGGAATAGTTTGAAAAAAGAGCGGATTGATGTTTTATTGACACAGCAAGGGCTATTTGATTCTCGTGAACAGGCCAAGCGTGCGGTAATGGCCGGTGAAGTATACGATAAAAATGATCAACGTTACGATAAACCAGGTAGTAAAATTGCGGCCGACGCGGTGTTACACCTTAAAGGCAAACACTTACCGTACGTCAGTCGTGGTGGCTTAAAATTGGCCAAAGCATTAAAAGTTTTTAAGTTAGATGTCACTGATAAAATCGTTTTGGATATCGGTTCGTCAACCGGTGGCTTTACAGACGTTGTCTTACAAAATGGGGCTAAGATGAGTTATGCGCTTGATGTAGGGACCAATCAATTGGTATGGAAACTGCGGGAGGATCCGCGAGTTGTTGTAATGGAACAAACCAATTTTAGGTACAGTAAGCCAGTAGATTTTACTGCTGGTCAACCTAATTTTTCGTCGATTGATGTTTCATTTATTTCTTTGCGGCTAATTTTACCAAATTTAGCAACTATTTTGGCCCCACAAGGCGATGTTGTTGCGTTGATTAAGCCACAATTTGAGGCTGGTCCCAAAAATGTTGGTAAAGGTGGGATTGTTCGTGATCGTAAAGTCCACCAACAAGTTTTAGAAACTATCCTAACTTTTGCGGCCAGCCATCATTATAATGTGCTGAACTTAGATTTTTCACCAATTAAAGGCGGCGAACGCGGTGGTGAAGGAAATATTGAATTTATCACGCATTTACAGTTGGCCGATAGTGAAGAAGGCCAAATTGCGGCAAATGTTTCAATTGATGAAACGCTTAAGGCGGCCTACCAGGCACTTAACGGTGCAAAAGCGTAACTTTTACTTTATCTCCTTTTAAAAATACGCTATCATTAAGAAAAAACTTGCGGATTAAGAGGGTGATGGATTGCGTAAAGTAGAACGGCAACGAATTATTAGACAGTTACTCGATGAACATGATGTTGAGAAGCAAGAAGATTTGGTTGCGCTGTTAGATCACGCTGACATTAAGGTGACCCAGGCGACAATTTCCCGGGACATCAAGGATATGCAGTTAGTCAAGGTACCGTCACCCAGCGGCGGCTATCGTTATAGTTTGCCGGCGCAACAAGCAATGGACACGGAAAAGAAGCTTAAACGAACGCTTTATGATGCTTATGTTTCTTTGGACGTTCAGGATTATTTTATCGTTTTAAAGGCTCTACCAGGTAATGGCACAGCAATTGCGACTTTAATTGACCAAATGAATTTTGACGGTGCTTTTGGGACAATTGGCGGTGACGATACTGTTCTTATTATTGCCAAGTCGGCTGATGATGCGCAACATTTATACCAGACACTTTTGGACTTGCTTGAACAATAGGCAAGTTCTTTATTTTTAAATTGAGGAGTGTTCATGTGTTACAAGAATTAGCAATTCGTGATTTTGCAATTATTGAAAAATTAAATATTGAATTTGATTCTGGCATGACCGTACTAACTGGTGAAACCGGGGCCGGTAAATCTATTATTATAGATGCGGTTGGTTTACTGGCGGGTGGGCGCGGTTCACAAGAATTTATTCGAACTGGCGCCAGCAAGGCTCGGCTTCAGGGCCAGTTTCATTTACCGTCTACTGCGTTAACCTTCTCGTTACTCGATAAGTACGGTATCGAACATCATGATCAAGATGTTTTGTTACAACGTGATTTACACCGCAGTGGTCGTAATGTTTGTCGAATTAACGGTCAGCTAGTTAACACGGCTACCCTAAAAGAGATTGGTGAAACTATCGTTGATATTCACGGTCAAAACGAGCATCAAGAATTGATGCACGCTGAAAAGCACCTTGGTTTGTTAGATGAATTTAGCAAACAGGAAGTTGTACCAGTACGAACGCGTTACGAAGCGGCCTATCAAACTTATCAACAGTTAAATCGCGCCTACCAGCAACGTCTGGCCAATGAAAAAGAGTGGGCCCAGCGACTGGATATGTTGCGTTTTCAAGTTAATGAAATCGAGGCAGCACAATTAAAAGAAAACGAAGAAATTACGCTAACTAAAGAAAAAGATCACCTTAGTAATTTTCAACAAATTAATGACGCGCTTCAGCATAGTTACGATGCAATTAGTAGCGATGAGGCAGAAACGCTGGATCACATTGGCGCCGCCATGACCGACTTACAGCAAATTGCTGACTTTGATGATAACTACAAGTCTTTAGCGGAAAGTGTGCAAACGGCCTACTATACGCTGCAGGACGTTTCATCAGATATTTTAAAACAGACCGATTTATTGGATTGGGATGAAGGTCGCCTTGATGAAATTGAAAAGCGGCTAGAGGTGATTGAACAGCTAAAACATAAATATGGTGACAGTACGACGCAAATATTGCATTACTACCATAAAATTAAACAAGAGTTGCAACAAATGGAAGCCACCGAAAATGATGAGGGTCAATTAGAAGCGGATGTGGCGGCTGCTAAAGATAAATTGCTAACGATTGGTGAGCAACTTACTAAAATTCGAAAAAAAGGTGCAAAACAGTTAGCTCAGGCCATTCACCAGCAATTACGGGAGCTTTATATGGAAAAAACAGTTTTCTCCGTTGTTTTTAAACCACAATCAGGCACGCATTTCTACGCGACAGGTTTGGATGATGTTGAATTCTACATTCAAACTAATCCAGGAGAAACTGCTCGGCCACTTGCAAAAATTGCTTCTGGTGGTGAATTGTCCCGGATGATGTTGGCGCTGAAAACAATCTTTACTCGTAGTCAGGGAATTACCAGTATCGTTTTTGATGAAGTTGATACAGGGGTTAGCGGTCGTGTGGCCCAAGCAATTGCGGATAAGATTAGTGGCATTGCCCGTTTTTCACAGGTGCTTTGCATTACACACTTACCACAAGTGGCGGCTATGAGTGATCATCATTTCTTTATTCAAAAACAAATCGTGGGTAAACGAACGAAAACAACCGTTGCGGCACTAACCCTAAATTCGCGGGTTGATGAATTAGCCAGGATGCTAGCGGGGACAACCGTTACTAAGTTAACTCTTGAGCACGCAAAGGAGCTTTTAGAATTAGCGGAGACTGAGAAAAGTAAGGTTATTCAGCGCACAACTGAGTAAAATTGTGATTAGATTGCGATCACTTCAAATTAAATCAAAAAAAGAGGTTGCTAACAATAATTGAACTACAGGTTAGCTGTAAACTTAGGCTAAGCTTGTACTTCAATTATTGTAACAATCTCTGCTGCAATCGTAATTTAAGCGAGTTCGATATAGCGAATGGCATTAGCAGTAACTAAATGAATTAATTTTTGATCGAGGCTAGTAAAAAATGTAATGTGACCGCGCTGATTAAAGTAACCCGTCATGGCCGCCTGACCACCGTGATCAAAATCATTAAACTGGACGGTGACTAGTTGTTTGCGCGTGAGGACTTGTTTTAAGTAGTAGTTGATTTGAAAGAGAGGCATTTGCGGTTTTGCGGCTAAGTTTAATTGATCCTCAGGGGTTAGCAACTTATTGTAGGAAGTTTGAATCCGCGAACCTAAAGCCCTTAATCTAACTTGTTTTATTTCCATTTTAATTGCCTCCGAACGTTTGTTTGTATCATCATTATACGAACAAATGTTCAAAAAAGCAACTGCTCTTTATAATTTAATTGTGTTTTATAGTGACGCCAGGCTTTGAAGCATGTTAAACTTATCTCAATAAAATTCTGGGAGGCACCGTAAATTGGCTAACCAAATTAATTTTGAAATTGAAGAAACGATTGGCACCCTAAGTAGCAATAAAAGTGGTTGGACGAAAGAACTTAATTTAATTAGTTGGAATGGTCGGCCACCCAAGTTTGATTTGCGCGATTGGGCACCTGACCACGCAAAAATGGGCAAGGGCATTACTTTAACTAACGACGAAGTGGCATCTTTACGTGAAATCCTTGTTGGTATGGTTAATGAATAACTTGAAAAAAGTTGAAAAAAAGTGCAAAATGAAATTTAATACGTTTAAGGAAGAAGGAGAAGTAAGCTAATGGCAACGCGTGGAATGTTAATTGTGCTGTCTGGGCCATCGGGCGTTGGTAAAGGAACTGTTCGTAAGGCAATGTTTCGTGATAATAAGAAACGAGATTTTGTCTACTCAGTGTCGATGACAACCCGAAAGCCACGACCTGGAGAAGTTGATGGCGTGGACTATTATTTTCGTAGTGAGCAGGAGTTTAAACACGAGATTGCGACTGACGGCATGCTCGAGTATGCTCAATACGTCGATCATTATTACGGGACACCGTTGAAGTACGTTAATCAAACGTTGGACTCTGGTAAGGATGTTTTTTTAGAAATTGAAGTCAACGGTGCAATGCAGGTTCGTGAAAAATGTCCAGACGGTGTTTTTATTTTCCTAACACCACCTGATTTATCTTCTCTCAAAGAACGAATTAAGGGACGTGGCTCTGAAGATAGCCAAACAATTAATAAACGGATGGTTAAGGCTGTGGAAGAGATTAAAATGATGCAGCAATACGATTATGCCGTAGTTAACGACCGAGTTTTCCTTGCGGTTAAACGAATTGAGAATATTATTGAAAGTGAACATTTGCGTGTAAAACGAGTTATGACGCAATATGAAAAAATGATTGGAGCGGTTGAAAAATGATTTTATATCCCTCAATTGATAAATTATTGGAAAAAGTTGATTCACGTTATTCGTTGGCAGTTTTAGCGGCTAAGCGTGCCCATGAAATTGAAGCTGGTGCTTTAAAGATGCTACCGGAATATCGGTCACCACAAACGGTGGGCCAAGCCTTAGAAGAAATTGCCGAAGGTGACGTTATCATTGATCCGGCTTCACAAATGACTGAACGGGAAGCAGAAGCAATTGACGAAGAAAATAAGCACGATAAATAATTAATATCAACTTGAAGGTCAGGAAAATTCCTGTCCTTTTTTTGTGGCAGGCGCAAAGCTATTTTAGTTGTTTTCTGCTACAATTATAGGCAGTGGAATTTGGGAGTCTTTGAAAAAGCGTTCAGATTCTATTTCGCAATTGAGACTTATTACTAGCTTCGCTGACGTTGTCGATCGGACTAAGAAAAAATAAGGTCCGAGTCGCGGCTCAAAACGCTAACCAGCTTACTGTGCCATTTGTTGTCCATTCAACTATGGCAAAACTCGCCAAGTTGAAACCAGGTAACTGTAGGCAGTTTTTTTCACGGGTTTACACTAAATTAGTTCAGAAGATACTAGCAAACGTTTTTTTCAAACACGCTTGCACTAAACAAGGAAAAACTAACCTAAACGTAGTCTAAGTTGATCGATGAAGAAGTGGAGGAACTACAATTGTTAGCAGGAAAACATATTGCGTTATACGTTACCGGTGGAATTGCAGCTTATAAGGCGGCTTCTTTAGTGCGAGAATTAATTCGCCGTGGCGCAGAAGTTCGTGTGGCCGAAACCGAGGGAGCAACCGCTTTTGTAACTCCACTCACCTTTCAAGTGTTGAGTAAACACGTTGTTTATACGGATCGTTTTAAACAAGAAGATGCGGCTGAGGTGGCTCATATTGCTTTGGCTGATTGGACGGATATCGCGATCATTGCACCGGCTACAGCAGATGTTATTGGTAAATTAGCCAATGGGATTGCGGACGATTTTGTAACAACTGCATTATTGGCTACGGTTGCGCCAAAATATATTGCACCAGCAATGAACGTGCATATGTTGGCAAATTCGGCGGTAGCCCGTAATTTGGCCCAATTGCAGCAGGATGGGTTTGATGTGATTGATCCAGCCGTCGGTTTTCTTGCTGAAGGTTACTCTGGTAAGGGACGCTTGCCAGAGCCGCATGAAATTGCGGACTACGTTGCGCATAAATCTAATCCACAACAATTACCATTGCAGGGTAAAAAAGTTATTATTACGGCTGGAGGGACCCGTGAACGGTTAGATCCAGTTCGTTTTATTGGGAATGATTCATCCGGTAAAATGGGTTATGCCTTGGCGGAAGCTGCGCGTGATCTGGGGGCTGAAGTAATCTTAATTAGTGCAAAGACAAATCTAAGTGCACCAACTGGAATAATGCTTATTTCGGTGGAAACTGCGGCACAAATGAGTCAGGCGGTTCAGGCACAGTTTAAAACGGCCGCAATTGTTATTATGGCCGCAGCCGTTTCGGATTATCGGCCTAAACAGGTTGCTAAAGAAAAAATAAAGAAAACGGCGGTAACTTTAACTTTAGAATTAGAAAAAACGCCGGATATTTTGGCGACACTTGGGCAGAATAAACAACAACAATACTTAATTGGTTTTGCTGCAGAAACGCAGAATATTGCTGAATATGCCCAAGGAAAATTAACTGCCAAAAAAGCAAATATGATCGTTGCCAACGATGTTTCCAATCGTAATGCAGGTTTTAACGTTAGTACGAATAAAGTGACTATTTTCCGACCAAATCAAGGGCCGCTTGATTTGCCGTTAGCAGATAAACATGTTATTGCCCGGGAGATTTTGGCACAAGCAGTAGAAGATTTGAAGTTAAATTAGATCTAAACGAGAGGAGGGCCAATGGTGACGCAAATAGCAGAGGTAATTGTGGATGTTCCGACAATGCAGACTAATCGACCTTTTGATTACGCAATTCCAGCTAGTTTAACCAAGCAAATCAGTCCCGGAATGCGAGTTGTCGTTCCTTTCGGTAAACGTCAGTTGCAAGGTTTCGTTGTTGCGATTACCGATCAAAGTTCTTTTGAAGGTACTTTAAAAGAAATCGTTGCGGTAGTTGATTTGCGGCCAGTGCTCAACCATGAATTACTACAATTGTCGCAGTGGTTGGCCCAATCAACGTTTGCTTTTTGGATTAGTTGTTTACAAACCATGTTGCCAAGTGTCATGAAGGCTAGCTACGAAAAAACGGTTCGCCTGGAACCAACTGCTGACCCTAAATTAGCGACTGAATTATTTCAAGGTAAACAAGAAATTCCTTTTTCAGAGGCAACTAATTTAACTTCGGCCCATAAATTATTACAGTTACAAAAAGAGCAGCAAGTTGAAATTGTTTACCACGTTAATAATCGTGCGCATAAAAAAATGCTTAAAGGATTGTTGCCAACTAAATCAGTGGCCGAATGTGAAGCATTAAAAGCCAATTTAACCAAGTCTGCCAAAAAGCAGGCTTTATTGTTGGCTTATTTGACCTCAGTTGCAGGCCAAACGGAGGCAATTGCCTACCAGCAAGTGTTGGCGGCTGTTGCGGTATCACGCGAGACATTACGGACAGCAGCAAAGAAAGGCTGGTTCAAGGAGGTTGCGATTGAGCAATACCGTGATCCCTACGCTGGCCATACAGTTGAACACACACGGCCACGAGTTTTAACTGCAGAACAAGCGGCCGCCGTCACACAAATTAGTCAAGCGGTTAAAGAAAGCCAAAACGAGGTTTACTTAGTTGAAGGTGTAACTGGGAGTGGCAAAACTGAAATCTATTTGCAAGTGATTCAGGATGCGCTAAAGCTTGGTAAAACGGCGTTAATGTTAGTTCCAGAAATTGCCTTAACGCCCCAAATGGTTAATCGCGTTAAGGGCCGCTTTGGTGAGCGAGTGGCAATGTTGCATAGTGGTTTGTCGACTGGTGAGCGCTACGATGAATGGCGCCGAATTGAGCGCCAAGAGGCCCAAGTGGTTGTAGGAGCACGATCGGCTGTTTTTGCACCGTTAAGTCATTTAGGTGTAATTATTATGGACGAAGAACATGAGACAAGTTATAAACAAGATGATATGCCCCGGTACAATGCCCGGGATGTGGCCTTATGGCGGGCCAAGTATCACAATTGCCCTGTGATTTTAGGCAGTGCAACGCCTTCATTGGAATCCCGGGCGCGTGCACAAAAGGGCGTTTACCACTTAATTCGCCTGAAACACCGAGTGAATGATCGGCCTATGCCAGAAGTAACCGTTGTTGATATGAAAAATGAATTGAAGAAGACAACTGAAGGTAATTTTTCTGAGTTAATGTTGACGCAAATTCGGCAACGGCTGATTAGACATGAACAAAGTGTTTTGATGCTTAATCGCCGTGGCTTTTCGTCATTCGTGATGTGCCGGGATTGTGGTTTTGTTTTGAAATGTCCTAATTGTGATATTTCATTAACGTTACACATGGATACCCATTCAATGAAATGCCATTATTGTGGGCACGAAGAAGCAATCCCCAAGGTGTGCGCAAACTGTCACAGTCATAAAATACGTTATTATGGTACCGGCACCCAAAAAGTTGAAGCGGAGCTAAAGGAACTATTACCAACTGCCCGCATCTTACGAATGGATATTGACACAACTCGGCGCAAGGGTGCCCATGAAAAAATCTTAAATCAGTTTGGCCAGCATGATGCCGATATTTTACTTGGAACACAGATGATCGCTAAAGGGCTTGATTTTCCTGATGTCACTTTAGTTGGAGTCTTAAATGCGGATACGGCTTTGGGTCTGCCTGATTTTCGGGCCAGTGAACGAACTTTCCAGTTATTAACCCAGGTCAGCGGTCGTGCTGGGCGGGCCGATAAGAAGGGTGAAGTAGTTGTACAGACTTATAATCCGGAACACTACGCTATTCAATTGGCCCGGCATCATGACTACGAAGGTTTTTACAAGCGAGAAATGACGTTACGGCATCAAGGCAATTACCCGCCTTATTATTTCACTATTTTGCTAACGGCCAGCCATGAAGAAGAAAATTTGGCCGCAAAGAAAATTTTTCAATTAATGAATCAATTAAAACCAGTTTTATCCCAAAAAGCGATTATTTTAGGCCCAACACCACGGGCCATTGCACGAGTTAACCGGCGTTATTACTACCAAATGGTGATCAAATATAAAAATGAACCCAACCTAAACGCTGAATTAACAAAAATAATGCAAGACAATCAGGAAACCAAAAAGGGAATTCAGATCTCAATCGATCGTGAGCCGCTGAGTTTTATTTAAAAAGAAGTATGGCAAAGCGGATCATACGAACAAACTTCCGGGTGAAGTGTAGATTAACATTGAAGAATTAAGGAGGAGTTAAATTTGACGTCAATTGTATTTATGGGTACTCCAGAATTTTCGGCTCCAATTTTAGAAAGTTTGCTAAAACAAGGTTACGCAGTTTTGGCCGTTGTCACGCAACCAGATCGCCCAGTTGGTCGGAAGCATGTACTGACACCATCCCCGGTAAAACGAGTTGCTTTGGAACATCAATTAGAGGTACTGCAGCCGGAAAAATTAAGCGGTAGCCCCGAGGCACAACGAATTATTGACCTGGCACCAGATTTGATTGTTACGGCCGCTTTTGGTCAATTTTTACCTAAGAGTGTGCTTGCGGCACCAAAAATTGCGGCCTTAAATGTGCACGCCTCGTTGTTACCAAAATATCGCGGTGGTGCTCCGATTCAGTATTCACTTTTAAACGGTGAAAAAGAAACCGGCGTGACCATTATGAAGATGGTGATGAAGATGGATGCAGGTGATATTTTACGCCAGGAACGTTTACCAATTGAAGCCACGGATGATAGTGGTAGTTTGTTTGCCAAACTTAGTGTAGTGGGCGAACGGCTTTTACGTACGACGTTACCAGATTTCCTGGCCGGGAAGATAACGCCGCAAGTTCAAGATTCTGCTAAAGTAACCTTTGCCCCAAACATCAAACCAGAGCAAGAAGAAATTAATTTAGAAAATACGGCGCACCAAATTGATTGCCAAGTTCGGGCCTTGCGTCCAGAACCAGGTGCTTATGTTATGATGTTAGGTAAGCGAACTAAATTATGGTCGGTGGCACCTTTAGCAGAAAAAACGACCCAGGCACCAGGAAGTGTTGTTACAGTGACAAAGCACCAATTAACGCTTGCTGCTGGGGCGGGAAGTGTCTTTGCCGTTAATGAAATTCAGCCAGCAGGTAAAGCACGAATGCCAATAACGGCCTTTTTAAACGGTATTGGGCATGGTATTAAGGAAGGACAACAATTATTCGATGGCAAATAAATTAAAGCAAACACCACGTTATTTAGCAGTGGATATCTTAGAGCGAGTTGAAAAAGAGGGTAGTTACGCAAATATTGCCCTCGATCAAGTGCTTGATCGAGTACGCCTGAATTCAAGTGATGCGGGTTTACTGACTAATATAGTTTACGGGGTTATTCAACACCGGCTAACTTTAGATTATTGGTTAGCACCATTTATAAAAAAGCCACAGCAGTTAGAACACTGGGTACGGCAGGTATTACGGCTTTCCGTTTACCAAATGACTTATCTAGATAAAATTCCTAACCGGGCTATTTTTTATGAAGCAACCGAAATTGCTAAAAATCGTGGAAATCAGGGAACTGCTGGTTTGGTGACGGCCATTTTACGTAATATTCAACGAACTGGTTTGCGTGATCTTACGGAAATAGCGGATGCTGACGAACAAATGAGTATCAAATATAGTTTGCCGGTCTGGCTAGTTAAGAAGCTACAAACGGAATTAGGCCAGGCGAAGACCTTGGCAATTTTGGAACACATTAACGAACCACCAACAGCGTCAATTCGGGTTAATACGCGGGTGACTAACGCCGAAAAATTACAAACTGAATTGGCGGAGGTTGATCTACAGGTAGAGCCAAGCCATTTAACCCCCGTTGGTTTGGTGAGTCAAGGTGGTTTCTTTGCTGGGACGGCCGCTTTTGAGGCTGGCCAGTATACAGTACAGGACGAAAGTTCCATGTTGGTGGCAGCTAGTATGCAACTTAAACCGAATCAACAAGTTCTAGATGCTTGTGCAGCGCCTGGTGGGAAAACCACACATATTGCAACTTATCTAAATGCTGGGGCGGGCGGTCACGTGACTGCTTTGGATTTACACGCTAATAAGGTTCGTTTGATTGAAGAAAATGCTAATCGGTTGCACGTTTCTGATGTTGTTTCGGCCCAGGCAATGGATGCGCGGGATGTACACAGTAAATTTGCTGATGAGCAGTTTGATCGGATTTTGGTTGATGCACCTTGTTCTGGGCTTGGCTTGTTGCGGCGTAAACCTGAAATTAAGTATGCTCGTAGTGAGGCCGACTTACAGAACCTTAAAAAGATTCAATTGGCTATTTTAAATAGTGTTGCCAAGAAGGTAAAAATCGGTGGTATTTTGACCTACAGTACGTGTACAATTGTTGATGAAGAAAATCAGCAGGTTATTGAAAAATTTAGACAGCAGCACCCAGAATTTGACTTAATTCCGGTTAAAACTGATTATGACTTAACGGTTGAAACGGAACCATATATGAAGCTTTATCCAGACGATTACCGAACGGATGGTTTCTTTATCTGCTGTCTACAGCGAAAAACGAGGTAGTTTTCATGAAGTTTGCCTATCGGACGGATGTGGGTCAAAAACGACCAAATAATGAGGATTATGTCAGTGTTTATCAAAATCGCTCCGGCGTTCATTTTGCGATTGTTGCGGATGGTATGGGTGGTCATTTAGGCGGTGACGTTGCTTCGGCAATGGCCGTTTTACATATTGGATATGATTTTGAACAAACAACCTTTAAAAAAGTTGAACCAATCGTTTCTTGGTTAGTCACGGAGTTACAAAAAGAAAATCAACATATCTTAACAAAATCCCAGCAGTACGCTGATCTTAGTGGCATGGGAACTACTTTTGTTGCCGTTATTTACTTTCAAAATGAATATATTATCGCCAACATTGGGGATAGTCGTGCTTATTTATACCGAAACGGCAAGTTAGCTCAATTGACTGAAGATCATTCTTTGGTTAATGAGTTAGTTAAGCACGGGGAAATTAGTAAAGAGGCCGCCCGCCATCACCCGCAAAAAAATATTATTACCCGAACGTTAGGTGTTTCTGCGGAGGCCGATGCGGATGTGACTGTTCGGCAGTCACAGTACGGTGATTATATTTTGCTCTGTTCTGATGGTCTGACTAACATGGTCAGTGATGATGAAATTACGGCGGTATTGGCAAGTGAGCTTAGCCTACAAGCAAAATGTGATCAGTTGATTAAACAGGCGAACGCGGCCGGTGGATTAGATAATATTACTGCCTTGCTACTCTTTGAGGATCGTGAGGTGAAGAGCCGATGATGGAAGATGGCTATAAAATAGATGGTCGTTACGAGATCCGTAAGCCAATTGGTGAAGGCGGGATGGCTAACGTTTATTTAGCGCGGGATTTAATTCTTGATCGTGATGTCGCCATTAAAATTCTGCGTTTAGATTTGCAGAACGATCCTGACACTATTCGTCGTTTTCAACGGGAAGAATTAGCGTCAACTGAGTTAGTTCACCCGAATATCGTTGAGGTTTACGACGTTGGCGAAGATAGTGGCATGCAGTATATCGTAATGGAATACGTTAAAGGAACCGACTTAAAACGTTACATTGCCCGCAATTTTCCCATTGCTTACCCCCAGGTCATTAAAATGATGTTGGCCATTTTGGCCGCGGTTGGTGAGGCCCACGCCCACGGAATAATTCACCGTGATTTAAAGCCGCAAAATATTTTAGTTGATGAAACTGGTCAAGTGAAAATTACGGATTTTGGAATTGCGGTGGCCTTGTCGGAGAATTCAATTACTCAGACTAATTCAATGCTGGGTTCGGTTCACTATTTGTCACCTGAACAGGCTCGGGGCAGTATTGCAACCAAGCGTTCCGATATTTATTCATTGGGCATTATTTTGTACGAAATGTTAACCAGTAAGGTTCCTTTCGAGGGTGAAACTGCTGTCAGTATCGCCTTAAAACATTTTCAAAATCAAATTCCCTCCGTTCGCGAATTTGATCATAATATTCCCCAATCACTAGAGAATGTTGTCTTGAAGGCGACGGCCAAAGTTCCAATAGAACGCTACGCGGACGTTTCCGAAATGGCTGCTGATTTGAAAACAAGTTTGAATGTAGATCGGGCGGCTGAAGCGAAGTTTAAGCCTGAAATTGATCAAGAGGAAACAAAAGTGATCACGCCGATTTCACAGTTGAACGATCGGTTGCCCAAAGATGAGGGTGACGTCACGACGTACACAGCGAAACATCATACTGAAGAAAAGAAACCAGTCGATAATTCGGCAACTAAGGCGGCTTTACAGCAACAGAAACAAAAGCGGCGAACACCGCTATTACTAGCCTTGTTGGCGATTATAATTTTAATTCTATTAGGTGGCGGTGTTTATGCTTACCAAGAAATGATGAGTACACAAGTTCCGAACGTTGTCGGGCTAACGCAAACTCAGGCGCAAAAAAGATTGGCCGCTAAAAATTTACAGTTAGGCAGAACAACGCGGCAAACTGATCAAAAAATCACTAATGGTAGGGTGATTCGTTCAACACCTAAGGGACACGTAAAGCGAAATAGTCGGGTTAGCTTGGTTATTAGCCAAGGAAAAGCGAAGGTGCGGGTAGTTGATTACACAGGACAATCCTATTCGGCGGCGGCAAAAGAGTTACGAAAAAAAGGTTTTCGAGTTAAGCAAACAGTGACCGCTTCTACTGCTACAGCCAAGGGTGTGGTGATGACCCAAAACGTTACCGCCGGCAGCCATGTTGTACCAGAAAAAACAACGGTTAGGCTGACGGTTAGTGCTGGACAGGGGGCTTTTGGGTTAAGTAATTTGATTAATTGGTCACAGGCTAGCGCACAAGAATACGCCAGTAGTATGGGACTTGATTTAACGCTTAAGACGGCCTTCTCTGACTCAGTTCGTTCCGGTGCGGTTATGGCTCAAAAGCCAGTTGCTGGTAAGTATGCTCAGCCAGGAGATCAGTTAATCGTAACAATTTCGCGAGGCCAAAAACCTGCAAATGACATCAGCTTTACCGAAAAAGTCACTGTTCCTTACGATAAAAGCACTGGTAGTAGTAATCAGGTTGTTATTTATATCGGCGATGATGCACACGACATTGGAACGGTATACCAGCAATCAGTTATGACTAAAACAACAACTTTTAAATTACCATTTACGCTGAAACCTGAGGCTAGCGGTCAGTACCGAGTTGTTCGGGATGGGACTACGGTAAGTGAAAACAATAATGTAACGAAATAGGTTAAACTTTGGTAAACTAGAAAGTATCTAAAGAGCGTTTAATTTCTACTCCGTAATTGGGCAAGTATTAATTAAGTGGAGAAACTGCTTTTTAGATGTAAATCCGTTTACCTGTGAGGGGTCGGAAACGGCCTCTTTTTTAAATAAAGGGAGGTTACAGTTTGACCACAGGACAAATTCGCAAGGCGTTAAGCGGTTTTTATTATGTTTACGCTGATCAACAGACGTTTCAAACGCGGGGCCGGGGCAATTTTCGCAAGCGTGGTTTAACGCCACTTGTCGGTGATTACGTTCGTTTTGAAAGCACCAACTTAAATGAAGGTTACGTTCTAGAACTTTTACCGCGAAAAAATCAGTTAGTGCGTCCACCAGTTGCTAATATTGATCAGGCGGTCGTGGTGACCTCGGCGGTGAAGCCTGATTTTTCAAGTAATTTATTGGACCGCTTTCTAATTACTTTAGAGGCTAACGGTATTAAGCCAATTATTTATTTGACCAAAACCGATTTACTTTCGCCGGCGCGTTATCAGGAATTACAAACAACGCTGGCTTATTACCGGCAGTTAGGTTACCCAACTTTAGTGGCGAAAGAACCGTACGCTAAAACAAGTGTCGCCGAATTGACAGCCCATTTTAAGGATAAGTTGACTGTTTTTACAGGACAATCAGGTGCTGGCAAATCAACCCTGTTGAACCACATATCACCAGATTTAAATTTAAAAACGGCGGCCGTTTCTGAAAGCCTCTCCCGGGGGAAACATACCACGCGCCACGTTGAATTGTTACCCTTATTTGGCGGCCTAGTAGCTGATACACCAGGATTTTCGGCACTAAACTTGGCTGAAATTGATTTGGAGGAGTTAGGCCGACTTTTCCCAGAATTTATGCAGGCAGCACCACTATGTAAGTTTCGTGAATGTCAGCACGATAAAGAACCAGGCTGTGAAGTTAAACGCCAGGTTGAAGCAGGAACAATTTTAAAAAGCCGTTATGAAAACTACTTGCAATTTCGTGAAGAAAAAAAAGCTGAAAAACCTAAGTACGGTAAGGGAGGAAAATATTGATGAAAATTGCACCTTCAATTTTAAGTGCTGATTTTGCAAATTTGGCACATGATGTGAAATTGGTTGAAAACGCTGGCGCCGATTACTTGCACGTTGACGTGATGGATGGTCATTTTGTCCCCAACATTACGTTTGGCCCTAGTGTCGTTGCTGCTTTACGTCCAGTCACCAAGTTAACCTTGGACTGCCATTTAATGATTGAGCACCCAGAAAACTACATCAAGGACTTTGCGCAGGCTGGCGCTGATTTATTAACCATTCACGTGGAAAGTACGCCCCATTATTACCGGGCAATTCAAATGACTAAAGAAGCTGGCTTAAAAGCTGGAGTGGTTGTTAACCCGGGGACACCGCTTGAATTGATTAAGAATGTTTTCCCGCTAGTTGATCAGGTACTGGTCATGACCGTGAATCCTGGTTTTGGTGGGCAAAAGTTTTTACCAGATATGCTGGCTAAAGTTAAGCGCCTAGATCAATTACGGCAAACGAATGATAAATATCACTTTGACATTGAAGTTGATGGCGGTATTAATGCAGAAACGATCAAGACTTGCGCGGCCGCAGGTGCCGATGTTTTCGTCGCTGGCTCTTACATCTACGAGGCCGCCGATCCTGCCGCTCGTTTGCAAACTTTAAAAAATAATGTGGCCATCTATGACGCGGATTAATTTATTGGTTGGTGGGCCAACTGATTTATGGCCGCAAGAGTTGACGGAAAATCCCTTAGCGATTCCCGGAAAGTGGCTTAGTGCTGATCGGGGAACTTTACGCCTGTTACGTTTGGGGATCATCCCTAAAATTGCGGTGGGGGACTACGACTCGCTTTCTCCCCGGGAATTTGATCAGGTTCAGGCGCAAGTGGCGGATATTCGAACAGCAGTTACTGATAAAGATGATACCGATACTGAATTGGCCCTGGTACTCGCCTTACAGGAATTTCACGCACAACAAGTGGTAATCTACGGCGCGACGGGCGGACGGTTAGATCATTTTCTTGATAATCTGTTTATGCTTTTGGAGGCACGATTTTTGCCGTTTATTGAACGAATTAAATTAGTGGATAAGCAAAATAATTTTCGCTTTTTTAATCCAGGGGTCCATTCAATTGTTAGCGATCCTGATAAGCATTATTTAGGTTTCGGGCCGTTGACGGCAGTAAAGGGTCTCACGTTGTATGACACTAAATATCACTTACGGGACGCGGACGTAGCGCAACCAATTATGTACGCCAGCAATCAATTCACAAAACGTTCGGCAACCTTTTCGTTTCGCAGTGGGGTTGTTTGTGTTATTCAAAGTTCGGATGAAGCAAACTAAGGTATTTTTACGACAATAAAAAAAGAGTTGGGATTTCCCCCAACTCTTTTTTTAATCGCTTAAACGCGAGTTACTTTACCAGATTTCAAAGTACGTGCAGATACCCAAACGCGTTTTGGTTTACCATCTACTAAAATACGTACTTTTTGTAAATTAGGTTTCCAGTTACGCCGGCTATGGTTCAACGCATGCGAACGTTTGTTACCGAAGTTAGTACCTTGTCCGGTTAAAAAGTCTTTTGCCATGAGATTGCCTCCTTTACCGAAACTTTTTAAGGTTATTCATTAAACACTTACTTGAATAAATTTAGCATAATCCGACCATGATTGCAATAGATTTCTTTCAAGTAATTTTGCTTGACAGCACCTTAGCTAATTGCCAAAATGTGAAATGAGAACATCACAGCTTGCAGAACGGACAACGTAACTTGCCGTTGAACCAACTAGAGCCCGGGCAACAACACCCTTACCAGTTGGGCCTAGCAGAATGAGATCAACGGCATGATCAATGGTAAAGTCATGGGCAATGACCGTCTTAGGATTGCCAAAGCGAATATGAATGTCGAGATCAGTGAAGCCATAGTTTGCGGCTTCTTCTTTTAAACCATTTAGTTGCTTTTGTGTTTTTTTAACTAGTCGATCAGTATAATTATCACGCTCTTCACTCTTTTTAAAATCATAGTGGTAGTCCTCGTTCCAAATATCGAGAACTGTCAGTAAGAAGATATGTCCGTAATTTGTGCGGGCAGTTTGCAGTGCTTGTAAGAAAGCATTATGTGCTTGTTTTGATCCATCAATTGCAACAAGAATATTTTGGTAAGCCTGTGCCATTGTCACCACTCCCATCTAATTCAAACCTTAAAGTTAGTATACCGCTTGCCTTTGTGTGATGACAGCATAAAGCTAGGAAGTGCTTAAAAAGATGCCGTTTTTGCTTTTTTAACACGTTTCTGCTAAATTAAGCTGCAAAGTACTGGTAAGGTAATTTGCAAATATGGCCCGTTTGCCCGTTCAAATTCGGCGTTGTTGAAAACAGGCTGACTTTTATTTAAACGGGGGCTATGATAGAATATCGTGTAGATTGTTTTTCAAGGAGGTTACTTAGTATGGCTGTTCGAATTAAGACCCAATACGGGACGATTGATATTTCCAATACGGTCATTGCAACGGTTGTTGGTGGTGCTGCAACGGATGTGTACGGCATTATCGGTATGGCCAGTAAAAATCAAATTCGTGATAATTTAAATGATATTTTAAGAAAAGAAAACTACGCACGTGGGGTTGTTGTTCGCCAAGAAGAAAATGGCGTTGCAATTGACGTCTACATTATTGTTGGTTATGGCACTAAAATTTCAGAAGTTTGTCGTAATGTCCAAGATAAAGTGAAGTATAATTTAGAAACAATGCTCGGTGTTTCGGCAAATTCCGTGAATGTTTTTGTTCAAGGTGTCCGGGTGTTAGCCGATTAATGAGGAGGATCTGTTTTGGAAGTAACTGAAATAAGAGCAGAAAAATTTCAAGATATGGTGCGGATCGGCTCCCACCGTTTAAATAAGAATGCTGATTTTGTTAACTCACTAAATGTTTTTCCCGTTCCTGATGGTGACACTGGAACAAATATGAGTTTGTCATTTGGCAGTGGGGCTAAGGCGGTTAATGAGGCTAAGGTAACAACTGTTGGTGATCTTGCCCAGGCGCTTGCTAAGGGGCTTTTAATGGGCGCTCGTGGTAATTCTGGTGTCATTACATCACAGCTTTTCCGTGGCTTTGCTAAAAGTGTGGCTGGCAAATCAACGCTTAGCGCACAAGATTTGACCCAAGCCTTGATGAGTGGTGTCGAGACGGCCTATAAGGCTGTAATGAAGCCAGTCGAAGGGACAATTCTAACAGTTGCTCGTGAAGCCGCGCGGGCCGCAAATAAGACCGTTAAAACAACCGATGATGCTACCGAAGTTATGCGGGCGGTGGTCATTGCTGCTAAGGAATCTTTAGCTAAAACACCTGATTTATTGCCAGTTTTAAAAGAAGTTGGTGTGGTTGATTCTGGTGGCCAGGGGCTTGTATTTGTGTATGAGGGCTTTTTGGAAGGGCTCTCCGGTGATGCAGAAAACGAGGATGTTTATACCCCTGATGAAAGTGAAATGGATGAGATGGTTAACGCCATGCATCATCAGAGCGTTCAGAGTCAGATTGCTACCGATGACATTGAGTACGGCTATTGTACTGAAATGATGGTTGGCTTAGGTCAAGATGGTGCAACCAAGCAGTTTAACTATGACGATTTTCGCAATTATTTAGATGCCTTAGGTAATTCATTATTAGTTGTTAATGATGAAGAGGTTGTTAAGGTCCACGTTCACACTGAGCATCCGGGAACGGTGTTAAATTACGGCCACCAGTTTGGCTCAATGATGAAGATTAAGATTGATAACATGCGCCTACAGCACGAAACAATTTTGGAACACGATGAAGAAGAAAAGAATGAACCTGCTGAGCCAGTTGATTACGGAATTGTTGCAATCGTTTCTGGTAAAGGCGTTGGTGATCTCTTTAAGAGTCTTGGTGCCACGGTTATTTTGAGCGGTGGTCAAACAATGAATCCTAGTACGGCTGATATTGTGGCGGCCATCAAACAGGCTAACGCTAAGCGAGTTTTGGTGTTGCCAAATAATGGAAACATTTTATTAGCGGCTCAGGAAGCAGCAAAGGTCGTTGAAATTCCCGTCGAAATTGTGCCAAGTAAAACAATTTCCCAAGGAATGACATCACTACTTGCTTTCAATCCTGGTGATGATCTAAAAACGAATCAAACTAATATGCAATCCAGTTTGGCCGATGTGATCAGTGGTCAAGTGACGAAGGCTATTCGCGATACCACAATTGACGGGCTTGAAATTCATAAAGATGATTTTATGGGCATTATTGATGGTAAGATCAAGATTTCAGAGCCCGATCGGCAGCAGGCCGCTCAAAAAATGATTCAGGCCATGTTAAATGAAGATAGTGAAATTGTGACACTTCTTGTTGGTGAAGGTGGTACAAAACAAGAAGCTCAGGCCATTGCTGATCAAATAACGGAAGCTAATGAAGATATCGAAGTGGAAATCCACGATGGTGGGCAGCCTGTTTATCCATATTTAGTTTCGGTGGAATAATTAAATTTTTATAGTTAAGTTATGGTGGGTTAAAGGACATTTCTGGATGATTAAGTGATGCTTATTCAAGAAACTAATTGTCTTTTGACCCATGTTTTTGTTTGGAGAGAGGAGAAAATAATGGTTGTTGGAAAAAGTTTGCAGGATTCCGTTGCTGTTTTGCCTGGAGTTGGTCCCAAACGTGTGCAGGCTCTTAGCGAATTAAAAATTACAACAATCGCCGATTTATTACATTATTTTCCCTTTCGTTATGAAGATCTTAAAGTTGTTGATCTAAATGAGGCCGCTGACCAAGAAAAGGTAACGTTAAAAGGAACCGTCGTCTCCGACCCAATTGTGAGCCGTTTTGGCCGCGGTCGTAATCGGTTAAACGTCCGGCTCTTAATTGAGCACGATGTGATCATGGTCACTTTTTTTAACCAACCATGGCTTAAGGATAAATTTGTGACCGGCGCCGAGGTTGCAATCTATGGCAAGTGGGACGCCAAGCGAAAAAGTTTGACTGGTATGAAAGTACTGGCGGTTAAAAACTCTAGTAATCCAGCATTTGCGTCTATTTACAGTGTTAGTAAAAATATTCATCAGAGTACGCTGGTAAAGCTTATTCGGGATGCTTTTACAAGTTATCAGGATTGTATTAGTGATATTATTCCGGCTGCGTTGCAACAAAAGTACCGGTTACTTTCTGAAAAAGCGACAATTGCCGGAATGCATTTTCCAAAAACACAGCAAGAGGCAAATGCCGCCCGGCGAACCGCTATTTTTGAAGAGTTCTTTTTATTTCAAATGACAATGCAGTTAGTTAAGCAGCGTGAACAGGCGCCGCAAGAGGGTATGGTGGTTGCTTATGATAATCAGAAGTTACGGGCCTTCATTAAGACCTTACCGTTTGAATTAACCAACGCCCAAAAGCGAGTTGTTAACGAGATTTGTCGTGATTTAAAATCAGTGAAACACATGAATCGACTACTGCAAGGTGATGTTGGTAGTGGGAAAACGATCGTGGCTGCAATTGTGATGTACGCCGCGGTTACTGCTGGACTGCAGGCGGCCTTGATGGCACCAACCGAAATTTTGGCGGAACAGCACTACAAGAACTTGACCAAGTTATTTGCGCCGTTTAACGTCAAAATTGTGCTGTTAACTGGTTCAACTAAAACTAAGGTCCGGAAAGAAATTTTAGCTGGTCTTGCTGCTGGAACCGTTCAGATGATTATCGGAACGCACGCATTAATCCAAAAGGGCGTTGATTTTGCCGATTTAGGGTTAGCAATTACTGATGAGCAACACCGCTTTGGGGTAAATCAGCGGCGGATTTTACGAGAAAAGGGTTACCGGCCTGATATTTTGGCAATGACGGCCACGCCGATCCCGCGTACTTTAGCAATCACGGCCTTTGGAGAAATGGATGTTTCAACAATTGACGAGCTGCCGGCCGGGCGAATTCCGATTAAAACCTCGTGGATTCGTAGTAACCAGGTTCCTAACGCACTAACTTTTATGCAAAAAGAATTGGCCAAGCATAACCAGGCTTACGTCATTACACCCTTAATCGAAGAATCGGAAAGTATGGATCTAAAGAACGCGCAAGAAATCTACCAGAACATGCAATTGGCCTTTGAACC
The DNA here is from genome assembly GCF_001663675.1 of Loigolactobacillus backii. Taxonomy (NCBI): domain Bacteria; kingdom Bacillati; phylum Bacillota; class Bacilli; order Lactobacillales; family Lactobacillaceae; genus Loigolactobacillus; species Loigolactobacillus backii. The sequence goes on along the minus strand of NZ_CP014873.1, from coordinate 2,174,236 downwards.
AACTTACCAGGTTGGTCTACTTCACGGGCAAATGAAGGCTGATGAAAAAGAGTCAGTAATGGCCGATTTTAAGGCCAATGATTTTCAAGTTCTTGTGGCGACAACGGTAATTGAAGTTGGCGTCGATGTTCCTAATGCAACAACCATGTTAATTTTTGATGCTGATCGGTTTGGCCTATCGCAACTTCACCAGTTGCGCGGTCGAATTGGGCGGGGGAAAGCTGCTTCCTTCTGTATTTTGGTTGCTGATCCTAAAAATCAAACTGGAATTGAACGAATGCAAGTCATGACGGAAACCAATGATGGGTTTAAAGTTTCGCAAAAAGATTTAGAATTACGGGGACCCGGGGATGTTCTTGGTGAAAAACAGTCCGGCATGCCGGAATTCAAAGTTGGTGATCCAGTAGCCGACTTTGCGGTTCTAGAGACGGCACAACTAGAAGCACAAAAATTATTAACGAATAATAACTTAGATTTACCGGCCAATGAACAACTGAAGGCCTATTTGGAACATGAAACTAAGGCTTACCAGAACTTAGATTGAGAGGCGTTTATAATGAAATTAGCAGTTGATGCGATGGGCGGCGACAACGCACCCAAGACAATTATTGAAGGTGTTGAACGTGCCCGGGATAAATTCCCTGATATTGAGTTTCAGCTATACGGTGACGAAAAGAAAATTCGCGCAGAAATCAAATCAGAAACAAGATTAACGGTTGTTCCCACAACGGAAGAAATTTTAGATACTGAGGAGCCAGTTCGCGCCGTTCGCCGTAAGAAGGATGCATCGATGGTTGTTGCCGCCCAGGCAGTTAAGGCGGGCAAAGCTGACGCAATTTTTTCAGCGGGGAGTACCGGGGCACTATTGGCCTCTGGGTTATTTATTATTGGCCGAATTAAAGGAATTGATCGGCCAGGCTTAATGCCGACCTTGCCTGATTTTAAGAATGATGGCCAGTTCAATATCTTGGATATTGGTGCTAACGCTGATACAAAACCAGATAATCTTTACCAGTATGCGGTATTAGGTAACTATTACGCTAAAAATATGCGCCAAATTGATAATCCCCGGATTGCGTTATTAAATAATGGCACGGAACCTGAAAAAGGCGATTTAGTGCATAAAGCGGCCTATCAACTCCTAGCGGCCAATCCAGATTTGAATTTCATTGGGAACATTGAGGCCCGTGAATTATTAAACGGTGCGGCGGACGTTGTTGTGACGGATGGTTTTACTGGTAACGCGGCCTTGAAATCAATTGAAGGTACAGCAATGGCGGTTATGCGTCTACTTAAAAAGACAATCTTGGCTAGTGGCACTCGGGGTAAACTTGGTGGGCTCCTGTTAAAGCCAAGTTTAAATACGATGCGGGATGCCTTTGATTACTCGCGCTATGGTGGGGCAGTATTACTTGGTTTGCAGGCTCCAGTGGTTAAAACTCACGGGACGGCCTCACCAGATGCCGTCTATTACACGGTTAGTCAAATTCGCGACATGGTGCAAAATAATGTTGTCACTGATGTAGTGGACTATTTTGGCAAACATCAATTAGAAAAGCATCCGGAAAATAAATAAGTTTGACTAGACAAGTTGTTTGAAAAACAGTAAACTACTTATGAACTTCGGCCATTTAGAATTTTTCTAAAGGGCTGCTTTGGGTTACACGATTAATTTTAGGTTAAGGCCTTAGGAGGAAAGCACATGTCTGATCAAGAGATCTACGATAAAATTGCCAAATTAATTGAAGATCATTTTGAACTGTCTGCGGATAAGATCACAATGAATTTAAATTTTAAAAAGGATTTAAACGCTGATTCAATCGATGTTGTTGAATTTGTCTTAGAATTAGAAGACACTTTTGGCGCCGAAATTTCTGATGACGATGCTGAAAAGCTCGTTACTGTGGGCGATGCGGTCGCTTACGTTCAAAGTCACCAAAAGTAAATCGATTTTATTAAGGCAAAGGATTCTATGTTTAGTGCGGACACTAAATTAGTTGAAGTCCTTTGCTTTTTTATTTGCCCCGGCTACTGTTGAGTAGGATTTTGAAGCGAAGAACGGTATAATTTAAATGGATATATCTGAAAAGGGATGGAAATTCAATTTAATAACACAATGTCAACTGGCCAGCGTTTTGTGGTTTAAATTAGTAACGGCCTACTTTCTGTTGTCAGGTGGCAACTACTTCATAAACGGTAATCGATTGTTACGCGGGTGTAGCGGTTTGTGGACAGTGTCGCCGGGAGCTGGCGGTTTTAAGCGGCTCAAATATTACACCGGCGGGTAGACAGTTGCCATTTCAGAATGGAATCTAGGCACTTTCTAAGCAGTTTTCAGAAACTAAAAATAAAGGAGTACTATTGTGAACGAAAAATTTTTAAAGGAACTCAAGGCCAAATTCGGTATTGAGTACCATAATCTTGCGTTACTTGAAGAGGCATTTACCCAGTCTTCATACGTTAACGAGCACCCTGAGTTACAGTTACAAGATTACCAGCGGATCGAGTTTTTAGGCGACGCTGTAATGGAACTAACTGTGTCCGATTATTTGTATAAAAAGTACCCTAATTATCCTGAAGGTAAATTAACCCGCTTACGGGCTGCAATTGTCTGTGAGGATAGTTTTAGTGCTTTTGCGCGTGAATGTCACTTTGATCAGTACATTCTACTGGGTAGGGGCGAAGAAAAGAACGGTGCCCGTAACCGCAATTCGCTACTATGTGATATTTTTGAAAGCTTTGTTGGTTCACTTTACCTTGATCAAGGTAAAGCCGCTGTGACAAAATTTGTGCAGCAGGTTGTTTTTCCTAAGGTTGAAGCAGGGGCCTTTTCATACGTGATGGATCACAAAACAAACTTACAAGAGTATTTACAAAAAGATGGCGAAGTTGAAATTAGTTATCATTTAGTTGCTGAGGCAATGCCAACTAATAACCAACAATTTACGGTTGAGGTTGTTGCCAAAAGTAAGGTATTAGGTACGGGATCAGGTCACACTAAGAAGGCTGCTGAGCAAGTGGCAGCAGAGGTGGCGTTAGACCGTTTACTAGGTCATGCGTAAAGGGGAACAGAAGTGTGCAGCTTAAGACGTTAGAAATAAATGGATTTAAATCATTTGCGGATAAAACCGTTATTAACTTCAATTCTGGAATTACAGGAATCGTTGGGCCTAATGGTTCAGGAAAAAGTAATATTACGGAGGCTATTCGTTGGGCCCTAGGTGAGCAATCGGCGAAGAGTCTTCGTGGTGGCAAGATGCCTGATGTGATTTTTGCTGGTTCAAGCGCGCGTAAGCCACTTAATCGGGCGGAAGTAACCTTAACTTTTAGTAATCACGATCACGCTTTAAAGACAAGTTTCGAGGAAGTTAGCGTCATGCGTTCGTTGTACCGGGATGGCACCTCGGCGTTTTATATTAACCAAAAGCCCTGCCGGTTAAAGGATATTGTGAATTTATTTATGGATTCTGGCCTTGGGCGAGAATCCTTTTCCATTATTTCCCAGGGAAAAATTGCGGCAGTTTTCAACAGTAAACCAGAGGATCGGCGGGGAATTATCGAGGAGGCCGCTGGGGTTGTTAAATATAAGCAGCGTAAGCATGAAGCCACTGGTCAATTAGATGAAACCGCGGTTAACCTTAACCGCGTCGCAGATATTATTGTGGAATTAAAGGATCAAGTGGAGCCATTAAAAGAGCAGAGTAGTTTGGCCAAGGATTATTTGGCGCAAAAAAAGCAGTTGGACGAAGTAACTAAAACACTTTTGGTTCGGCAAATTGATGAACAAGTGGTGGCAAAAAAACAACAGCAGACTGAGCTCAAGGAGACGCGTGAAAACCTTGAACAGGCAAAACAGAATCAAGCTGCCTTTGCACAACAAGTAACAACGCAAAAGCAGCAACAACAGCAATTGGAGTTGGAATTGGATCAATTACAGCAACAGCGGCTGACGTTGACCAAGCAACAGGCTGATGTTAGTGGTCAGCAGCAATTAGCTGGCGAGCGGCGGAAAGTTGTTCAGGAAAAGGTTGCTAATTTAATGACAACTATTACAACTAAACAGCAACAATTAAGTGAACAAACTGACCTAGTTGCGCGTAATACACAATTATTAACGGAAAAACAGCAACAAGTGGCTCAACAAGAAAAACAGCTTGACCTGCAACAAGACGGCTCGTTGAGTGCCTCCAAGCGGAAACAACAAATTGAAAATTTACGAAATCAATACATTGACCAGATGCAGCAACAAACAACTTTGCATAACGAGGCTGCCTACCTACAAAAACAATTGACGCAAGAAAATGCGGTGAACAAAAAGCAGCAGAATCAATCCAGTGCCGCGCAACAACGGGCTGCTAAAGTAGTTGCAGAATTAGATGCGGCTCAAAAGGCGTTTGAACAGGCCAATGAGCGTGAGCAGACGTTAACAAAACAGTTAACGGATTTGACGCAGTTGCACCAAAGGCATAATCAGCAATATGATCAGGCTCAAAAAAATTGGTATCAGGCGTTGGCAATTATGCAGAAGGCCGAAGCTAAGCAGTCTAGTTTTGCCGAAATGAAGCAGGATTACGCCGGTTTTTATGCAGGCGTTCGTGGCGTTTTAAAAAACCGGCGTCAACTTAATGGGATTGTCGGAGCAGTGGCCGAGTTAGTGGAAGTTCCCGAAAAATATAATACTGCCATTGAAACGGCCTTAGGCGGACAATTACAATCGGTTGTTGTTGAAAATCAGAGTGCCGGTAAGGCCGCCATTCAATTTTTAAAACAAAAGCAATTAGGAAGGGCTACCTTTTTGCCCTTGGATGTTGTGCACGCTGCAGGTTTGACGCAGGCGCAATTAACTGAAGTGCGGCAAGTTACTGGTTTTGTAGGGATCGCGGCCGACCTGGTCACCTATGATCAACGAATTGCGCCAGTTATTCGCCATTTACTGGGTCGAATTGTTATCGCTAAAGATATTACGGCTGCGATTCAAATTGCCAATCAATTACAGCACCGAATTCGGGTTGTTTCCCTTAGTGGCGACGTTATGAATCCCGGGGGCTCAATGACTGGTGGCGGTGCAACCAAACGCGGTGGTTTGCTGGCTCGTGAGTTGGAACAGCGCCAGTTGGCTGAAAAACTCCATGCTATGCAATTACAGTTAGACGATAAAGAGACCGCCTTAAAAACGGCCAAGGCTACTTTGAAAAAAGAAGAAGCACAACAAGTTACTTTACGCCAACAACAGCAAACCTTAACCAAGCAAAATACAACAGCCGCAACCACGATTGCGACGTTGAAAACGCAGCAGGCACAATTTACCCAGCAGCAACAGGCTAGTCTTTACGAAAAGCAACAACAGGCTGTGACTAAAAAACAAGTTGAACAGCAGTTGGCCACTAACACGACTAAGACGACCGCGTTGGTAACGGCCATGGCAACGCTTGATAAGCAACTTCAACAGGCCCAGACTGATCTTACGGCCTATGAGGCTAATCAAAATCAAACGGCCAAGCAGCGACAAGCGGCACAAACGAGTTTGGCGGTTGCTAAAGAACAATTGCAACACTTGAAAAAAGAACAGCGTGAAGGCCAAGCACGTAAAGAGGACTTCGCTTCGGATTTACGTACGGCACAGCAAGAAAAGGAACAACTGACTAAGCAGCTTGCCCAAACTGGCACGACGACAGATTCAGTAAAGGCTAAATTGGCTAAAATTGAACAGCAACTGGGGCAACAAACAACCGCGATTACGGCCAAGCAGCAAAAACGGGCGACAATTGCTACGGCGCTAGAACAGCAACAGTTGCAATTGGATCACGCACAGGCAGTTGTGCAGCAGCAAGACGCCAAATTAACGCAGGTAACGGCGAACGTGGCGGATCTTAATCAACAAATTAATCACGCGCTAACCACACTTTCGGAAACCTATGAATTAAGTTATGCGGCTGCTGAAGCGGCTGCCTTGTCAACGGCGACGGCGGAACTACGTCAGCAGGCCAAATTATTACAAATGGGTCTCGATGATATTGGCACGGTTAACCTAGGGGCAATTTCTGAATACGAGCGATTGAAGAAACGGTATGATTTCTTGAATGAACAACGGCAGGATTTGTTAACGGCTAAAGAACAGTTAACAACTACGATGACGGAAATGGATCAAGAAGTCATTCAACGTTTTAAAACAACCTTTGACCAAGTTGCCGCTGCCTTTAGTGAAACTTTTCCAAAAATGTTTGGTGGCGGTCAGGCTTCGCTTGCGTTAACCGACCCGCATGAGCTATTAACGACGGGCATTGAAATTATCGCACAGCCACCAGGTAAAAAATTGCAACAACTAAGCCTGCTTTCTGGTGGGGAGCGTGCTTTAACGGCCATCACATTATTATTTGCGATTATTAAAGTTCGGCCGGTACCTTTATGTATTTTGGATGAAGTCGAGGCGGCATTAGATGATGCCAATGTGGACCGTTTCGGTCGTTTTTTGCAGCATTACGATAAAAATACGCAATTTGTTGTCATCACGCACCGCAAAGGAACGATGATGGCAATGGACGTTTTGTACGGCGTTGCCATGCAGGAATCTGGTGTGTCGCACATGGTTTCAGTTTCACTCAAAGAAGCAACGGAGGTAGTACAGCAATGATTAAAATGATTGCGTTGGACCTAGATGGAACGTTACTAAATAGTCAAAAGCAAATTAGTCCGCGAACAGTTGCCACATTGCACCGCTTACAGCAGCAAGGGCTTAAAATTGTACTTTGCACTGGCCGGGCAATTAACGCAATTTCGGACTACTTACAACAGCTTAATTTAATGCAGGCAGGAGAATTTGTTTCCACTTTTAATGGTGCCTTGGTACGCGCAACAATGCAAAAAACACCTCTGCTGCAAATTAACTTGGCCAAGAGTACAATGCAGCCATTGTTTACTTTTGCCCAGCAAGTTAAGTGGCCAGTGGATGTTTTGGATTTTGAACAAGTTTACCACATCACTGATTTCGGAGCGTCGCTTTATCAAGCAATGAATCCAAATTTGAAAGTGGTGGCCACAACCGCGACACAATTGCCGGAGCAGCATGATTATAGTAAACTAGTGATAGCAACGGAGCCAGAGCAGATTAACCAGGCTGTACCACGCTTACCTGAGGAATTAAAGGCAGAATTTAACGTTGCTTCATCCCGAACTAATTTGCTGGAATTTGTACCTAAGACAGTAACTAAGGCGAATGCTTTAGATGTTTTGTTGGCCCACCTTGGTTGGGATCGCGGCAATTTAATGGCGTTTGGCGATCAGGCCAATGATTTGTCCATGATAGCAGCAGCTAACGTGGGGGTGGCCATGGCCAACGCAATTCCAGCGGTTAAGGCCGTAGCTGGGCAAACAACATTGACCAATGATCAAGACGGGGTGGCCGTATTTCTGGACGATTACTTTCAACTTAATTGAGGAAGGAAATGCTTAAATGGGATTATTTGATCGAATTAAACATGCCTTTAGTGGCAATAAACCTGAAGAAGAAACAAAAACTGAAGCGAAATACGACAAAGGATTAGAAAAAAGTCGTAAAACTTTTGGCGAACGAATGAACGCGCTATTTGCTAACTTCCGGTCAGTTGATGAGGCCTTCTTCGATGATTTAGAGGAAACCTTGATTGGCGCCGATGTTGGCTTTGACATGGCCGTCCGAATTAGTGATGAACTTCGTGAGGAAGTTAAGCTGCGTAATGCTAAGAGTCAACAAGAAGTTGCACAGACGATTGTTGAAAAACTCGTTGATATCTATGATGAAGAGGGTAAGGACGAAAAAAATACCATCAATTTTGCGCCAACTGGGCCAACGGTGATTTTATTTGTTGGGGTCAATGGGGCAGGTAAAACCACCACAATTGGTAAGCTGGCCCACCAGTACCAAGAAGACGGTAAAAAAGTCGTGTTAGCTGCTGGTGATACCTTTCGGGCGGCTGCAACTGAGCAATTAGAAGTTTGGGGGCAGCGTGCGGGCGTGCCGGTGGTCAGTGGTAAGGCCCAAAGTGACCCGGCGGCAGTTGTGTTTGATGCCGTCAAAAAGGCTAAGAATGAAGACTTTGATGTTTTGTTGGTCGATACTGCTGGTCGTTTGCAGAATAAAGTTAACTTGATGAAGGAATTAGAAAAAATCAAACGTGTGATTAGTCGTGAAATTCCGGATGCACCGCAAGAGGTATTGTTAGTTTTAGACGCAACCACTGGTCAAAATGCTTTAATTCAGGCCAAACAGTTTAAAGAAACCACCGATGTAACGGGACTTGTTTTAACTAAACTAGATGGTACAGCTAAGGGCGGTATTGTCCTAGCAATTCGCAATGAGCTTCACCTACCCGTTAAGTTAGTCGGCTTGGGTGAACAAATTGATGACTTACAGGCTTTTGATCCAAATGAGTTTGTTTATGGCTTGTTTAAGGGATTGATTACGGATGAACCGGCAAAAGAAAATGAATAACTGAGATTAGTCGTTTGTTAAGCTTGCAGTGTAAAAATTTTACAACGCAAAAAAAGGGTTGTTGCTATCCAAATTAGGATAACAACAACCCTTTATATCTAAATTCTATTTAGCTGTTTTTGGAGAACGAATCCAGCCTAAGAAGAATTGAAGTACGATTAAAGCAACGTTAATCCAGTTGTTGATGTACAACCACGGGGTTTGAACGACTTTTTGTGAAGACGAAGCGAGTGCCCACTTGATAAAACCATTGTCGGCAAAGGCCCATTGAACTAAAATACCAAAGATAAGTGCGAAAATATTTAGTAACATGAAGCCCCAAAGATTGCCACGTTCACCACTTGCTAAGAACTTGATTGAAAAGAGTACATTCCAAACCAACCAAACGGCAAGAAGAATCACGGAACCCCAATAAATAATAACTGGTACCATTAGTGTTTACCTCCTTTATGTAATTACCTTTATTTTAGCAGACTTTAGGTCAAAAAACAGACTAAATCTGTGAACGCTACCAATTTTATTACTTTGTTCCCTTAATTTCAAATCGGTTACGGCTATGATTGACTTTTAAAGTTGATTTAGGGTAATCTTATTAAGTATGGCACAAGTTACTGATCGTCATTGGAGAAAAATATAATGGAAATTGCAAAAAATGATCGAGTTAATTCACTATTTGATTTTTACGCGTCACTTTTAACGAAAAAACAGTATAATTATTTACAGCTTTATTACGCTGACGATTATTCTTTGGGCGAGATTGCTGAAGAGTTTAGCGTGAGTCGGCAGGCCGTTTACGACAATATTAAGCGGACGGAAAAGATTCTCGAAGACTACGAGGCCAAGTTACATTTACTGGCCGATTTTAAAGTGCGCAATGCGACTTTGGATCGTTTGGTTGCGTACGTTAACGCTAATTATCAAAAAGATGCAAAATTAGAACGATTAGTTCATGATTTGGCTAAGGACGAAGAAGATTAAATTTAAAGAGTAGGTGACATTATGGCATTTGAAGGTTTGACTGAACGGCTACAAAATGCAATGAGTAAATTACGCCGTAAAGGTAAGATATCTGAGAGTGATGTTAAGGACGCCATGCGTGAAATACGTTTGGCCTTATTAGAAGCCGACGTTAACTTTGGGGTTGTGAAGGATTTTGTTAAGACCGTTCGGGAACGAGCAGTTGGAACCGAAGTTTTAGATAGTTTATCGCCAGCACAGCAAATTGTTAAAATTGTTGATGAAGAACTAACTAAAGTTATGGGGGACGAAGCCGTTCCGCTGAATAAATCAGCACACATTCCAACGATCATTATGATGGTTGGGCTGCAAGGTGCTGGTAAAACAACGACGGCGGCTAAGTTAGCGGGTTATTTAAAGAAGAATGATAACGCCCGGCCTTTATTTATTGCGGCCGATATTTACCGTCCAGCGGCCATTGATCAGTTACAAACAGTTGCCCGGCAAGTTGATGCCCCCGTTTTTGAAATGGGAACTGATACTGATCCGCGGGAAATTGTGCGCCAAGGCTTGGCTAAGGCTGCCGAGGATAAGAATGATTACGTGATTATTGATACCGCCGGCCGTTTACAAATTGACGAAAAGTTAATGCAGGAATTGCAAGACATTAAGGAAATTGCTAAACCTGATGAAATTCTTTTAACGGTTGACGCGATGACTGGTCAAAATGCCGCTAACGTTGCGAAAAGTTTTGACGAACAGTTAACGATTACCGGGGTTGTCTTAACTAAATTAGATGGTGATACTCGTGGTGGTGCTGCGCTTTCGATTCGTGCCGTTACTGGGAAGCCAATTAAATTTACCGGCCAAGGTGAAAAACTAACTGATCTTGACGTTTTCCATCCTGATCGAATGGCTAACCGAATTCTTGGGATGGGCGATATGCTAACCTTGATTGAAAAGGCCCAAACTGACTACGATGAGAAAAAAGCCACTGCACTTGCTGAAAAAATGCAAGAAAATACGTTTGACTTCAATGATTTCATTGATCAACTTGATCAGGTGCAGAATATGGGTGGCGTTCAGGATATCATGAAGATGATTCCGGGGATGTCGAAGATGCCCGGAATTGAGAACGTTCAAATGGGGCCTAAAGAGATGGGGCACATGAAGGCTGTCGTTTATTCAATGACACCGGCAGAACGAACTAATCCTGATATATTAAATCCAAGTCGCCGGCGTCGGATTGCAGCCGGATCAGGCCGCTCGATTCAAGAAGTTAACCGAATGATTAAGCAATTTAACGAATCCAAGAAAATGATGAGTAAGATGTCCAACGGTAATTTTTCTGGAATGGACCAAATGTTTGGTAAAGGCATGTCCGGGCGTTTAGGTAAAATGGCCATGAATTCGATGGTACGGAAACAAAAGAAAAATAAGCGTAAACAAATCAAGGCTTTACGCCGCCGTAAATAGGGTAATTGCTGCCTATTTTAATTAGCCAGATGTAAACTAATTGGATAGAAAAAAGGTCCGCGAAGTTATTTTTCGCGGCCTGAAATGACCCCCAGTATTGGATTTTAGTCTAATACTGGGGGTTTTACTATGACCAAAAAACAGTTTACTGCTTTGGCGGAATTAACCATAGCCGTATCAAACTGGTTTCAATATTATAATTTCACGCGAAACAAAACTGGGTGGTAAGAGCCCGAGTAAATACCGTGTTCTTACCACTCAACAAGTTACTTGAAGTTTCGTGGGAATTCACTTCAGGAACCTACTTTTTTAGTTATTTTTTTTGAAATAGGCAGTTTGCAAAATATTGTTTCCAACTAAAGTTATGAAAGTACGAATAAAGTATTCCTTAATATTTAATGATGCTCCTTGTCAAATTTAGAATGTGGCCGTGACAGATATAATTGAACACTTTACTAATGTAGAATTCGCTTTTTAGAAGTGAAATCAATGAATTAATTGTTAGAAAAGAATCCGTTTAGAAATCAAATGATTTCTAAACGGATTTTTTTAAAGACCTATGTAACAACTACTTTTATTGGCGGCAGATAAAAAAATTTCGAAAAAGACTTGCCTTGCAGTTACTTCAACCTAATATACTGCTCCTTGTGATCAAAATAAAGACATAACAGAGGAGCAAAAAAATCATGCAAAACAAATTTACTAAATACGAATTTGCTATTTTAGCGATCGTACTCGTCAGTTATTTTATGACGGTGTTAGATGTATCGGTGGTTATCACAGCGCTACCTAATATTCAGAGTGATCTACATTTATCAACGGCCAATTTGACTTGGGTGCAAAATGCCTACACGATTATTTTTGGTGGGTTACTATTATTAGGCGGTCGGCTAGGCGACATCATTGGCCGTAAACAAATTTTTAACTTAGGTCTAGTGATTTTTGGTATTGGGTCATTATTGGTTGGTTTGGCCAATAGTGCCACTTGGTTGATCATTGCCCGGGGTTTTCAAGGCACCGGTGCGGCAGCATTAGCACCATCGACCTTGGCGTTACTAATGGATAGTATTCCGGCCGGGCCAAAACGGATTCGTGCGGTGGCTGATTATGGGGCCGTGGCCGGTATCGGTGCTAGTTTAGGTTTAGTTATTGGTGGGTTGTTCGCCAGTTTATTAAGTTGGCGTTATGCATTTTTCGTTAATGTTCCTATCGCCATTGTGATGTTTATTTGGGCCAGCAAAACGGTACACGCGACTAAAGCACAAAAAGGTTCGTTTGACGGCATCGGTTCACTACTTTCTCTAGTTGGGATGGTTAGTTTAGTTTACGGAATCTTGTTAATCTCAGATAGTAACACGGCCTGGTATTGGATTATTGCAGCAGTCATTTTATTAGCGCTATTTGTTCTTCGTGAAGCTAAAGTAGCGCAGCCAATTATGCCATTACGTGTTTTTAAGAATAAAGAACGGACAGGCGCTTACTTAGCTCGGATGCTATTTTTAGGCGCGATGATGGCATTTTGGTTTTTTATTACGCAGTTCTTACAAAAGGTATACGGTTTTTCACCACTACTAGCTGGGATCGGTTTCTTTCCGATGACGATTGCAAATTTCATCAGCGCCTTGCAAGTTTCTCGCTGGACGGCCAAATTTGGTAACGGCATGACCTTAGTTGGTGGTTTAATATTGACCATTATTGGCATGTTTTGGCTGAGTTTTGCCGGTGCTAATGGCAACTATATTTTAACGATTGCGTTGCCAATGATCTTGATTGGTCTTGGTCAGGGTGCCGCATTAAGTCCGCTGACCACAGCCGGAATTGCTGATATTGAACCACGGGATACTGGCGCCGCTTCTGGCGTCGTCAACGTGGCCCATCAAGTCGGTGGCTCATTGGGCTTGGCTATTCTGGTCGTACTGGGGACAGCCTTGGCTGGAACAAATAATTTGGTTTTACGGACTGATTGGGCCTTGCGCGGCGGTGTTGGATTTCTGATTGTTGCATTGCTCTTGACGATTATTTTGATTGTACCAAAAAAACAAAATAACTAACGCTGCGTGATTGTAAAGTGGGAAGGAGAGTGATTTTTATGACTAGCCAAACACTGAGTCTTCAAACTGGAATTTCTAAATCAAAACTTAAATTCTATCAAAATTCGGCTTTGATACCCGATTCAAAACTGTTTACTCAGCGACAAATTATTGATTTTGTGAAATTTATTAATGAAATGTACGCTGTTGGGGTCAACTTAGATAAATTGAGGCGTTATGCGGAACTACAAAATGAGAAGCAAAGGCTAATTGCGGCCCAAACGACACTTTTAAAACAGACGTTAGTTCAATTGGATGAAAAACGTAATGATCTTAAGTTAGAGCTAGCACATGTAAATTATCTACAAGAAAATCAAAGTCTTGCGGAATGTGAGCTACGTCAATTAGAAAGTTGACCTAACACTAGATCAAATAGATAAGGAAGCTGTTTACAATGAGTCAAAATGAAACAGCAGTGAGAAATGGTATTTTCAAAATGGAACCTAAAAATGATGCTTTTGCGCAATATTTTTTAGGATAAAGTTATTTACAAGGTTTAGTTAATGACCCGAAGTTAATGTGGTGTTGGTAATGTGACTTTTGAGCCTGGTTGTCGTAATAACTGGCATCTTCAGCATAATGGATTCCAGATTTTGTTAGTCACAGGTGGTGAGGGCCGGTATCAGGAGGCAGATAGGCCAGCGCGTCATTTAGTTGCTGGTGATGTTGTGGTTACGCATGATGGTGTTAAACACTGGCACGGCGCAACAAAAGATAGTTGGTTTTCTCATATTGCCATTACAGCGGGAACGCCGAGCTTGAACCAATAACAGATGAGCAGTACGCTGCAGCGGATAAATAATAGCCAAACTAAAGAGAACCGACCACTAAGATTATGTGTCTTAGTGGTCGGTTCTCTTTAGTCTAGGGACTTAAAATTTAGCTTCGGCATCATTGGCCTTGGCAACTTGTTCGGCATGTTTGCGTTCTAGTTCTTGTAATTCTTTTTCTGATGCAACGACATGATCATAATAGTGATCTAGTTTATAGTGTAGGTGATCAATAGCTGATTGAATATCATCCCGTCGTTCTTCCATATCGCTTAATTGTTCTGCTAACAAGGCAATTTGTTCTTTGTCGTTATCTTCTTTTGAGTCGAATAATTCAATATAACGCCGTAGGTTTTCAATGGTCATGCCAGCGGCCCGCATCTGTTTAACAAAATTGATCCGGCGAATAATGCGAGCATCGATTTCGCGATTACCTGTTTCACTACGATCAATTGCGGGAATCAATAATTCCTTTTCATAGTAACGAATGGCGGCAGAGGAAACACCCGTTTGATTGCTAGCTTCTTTAATGTTCATATTTGCACCTCATTTAGTATTTCATAGCTTAAGTGTAACTCACTATGTTAGCTGGTTAAGCATAATTTGATTATGATTTTTTTAATAATCAGAGTTTCACACAGTTTGATTAATTTAATCAGTATTAAAGAAGTACTTTGGACGTTAAGTCTTGGTGCAATGCTTAGCGGTTTATTATTTGGTCGTTTATTCACTTGGCCGCAGGATCGTATTTTGGTCGTGGTTTTTACGTCATTAGCGTCAGCAATGGTGTTAATTGCAGTAGCCAATGTCATTTGGTTGACGATCATCGGCGTTCATTTATTTTTCCCATGAATCTTGAACGCAGTGAATTTAGAAGGTAATGGTAATACTTTGGCCACTTCGTTGATCCTGATTGCAGATAACTTGGTCGATTCTTTGTCACCTTATACTGCCTTATTGCTACAAAATGGCTTGCACATTGCTAGTATTCGTAATTTATTCTGGCTCAATACATTGGTATTTGTACTTTGGGCCATAGTTTTTGCGTTCATTAGTTGGCGGAAAAAAATAGTGTGACTAAATAATTCGTAAATCGGCCATTTTGGTCAGAAAAGTATAATTAATGGTTGCCTTACAGTAAGTGCAAGGGTATAAGCTTATTTTGAATTAAAAATTTAACTAATTTTGGAGGTCAAGATGATGGCAATTAGCAAAACGGCACAACAAAATCATGAAAATCTATTTCCCGGTTTGGTTTCAACATTAAAGCAAACTGATCCTAAACAAAGTGTTGTTGACATGTATCGTAAGCATAATCAGTCTATGGTTGCCGGTAATATTGACAAGTTAGGTGCCTTATTGGCGGATGATTTCCATTTGGTTCATATGACGGGCATGGTGCAGAGTAAGCAAAAGTGGCTTAGTGAAATTCAAAGTGGCCAAATGCATTATTTTTCGTCAACGGAAGACCATATTGCGGTGACTGAATTAACCGCTGAGCACGCAGTTTTAGTTGGTCAAAGCCAAGTTGACGCCAGTATTCATGGCTCACGGAACACGTGGCCATTACAATTAGAATTACATTTGAATAAGGTCAATGGGCAATGGTTGATCATGCACATTGATGCTAGCATGTATTGATCAGAAAAGGAGATTTAAGTATGAGTGTTTTTGCAGATTTACAAAATGGTCAAACTTACGATATTCGGGACGCAGATTATCAAAGTGAAGTGCACGGCGAAATTGATCGTTGTGATCATATTTGCTTTGAAATCAATAATACCGATCCGGTAAATAAAACGCGTTTAGTCGGCCTGGAAAATGAATTATTGGCTAACCAAATGCAAAACGGAACCTATTTCACGCCACCGATGCACATTGATTGTGCTAATAGCGTTCATTTAGGTGAAAATGTTTACGCTAATCACAGTTTAACCATGATGTCATTAGGCGGTATTACCATCGATAATGGGGTTATGTTAGGACCTGGCGTGGGCCTATTCACCGTCAACCACGAACCAAAGAATATTCGCGTGGTCAAAACTGGTGCCATTCATATTAAAAAGAATGCTTGGCTGGGCGCCCGGGTTAGTGTCTTACCTGGTGTTACCATTGGCGAAAATGCGATCATCGGAACTGGTGCCGTGGTCACAAAAGATATCCCAGCTAACAGTATTGCTGTGGGCACGCCTGCTAAAGTGATCAAAAAAATTGATTAAATTTTTAGCTAGAAAGGTCAGTGTGATCATGAAAATCACGTTTAACCACCAGGAATATCCACTAGTGCTTGAAAATAATCATACTAGTGTGGCACTACAAAAATGTTACCGCAAACGATAACGCTAAAACGGCGTGCAGATATTGAGTACTACGCTAAATTATCCCAACAGCCGGCAACAAACGGTGTAACAAACACATCGCAGATTCACGCCGGCGGATTATATTATTATCAAGACTGGAATGTGCTATCTTTTCAGTTGCAGGATGCCGACATCAAACCGTTTAAAATGATTTATTTAGGTGAATTAAATGCGGCATTGGTCAAAGTATTGCGTACAGCACGGCCTGAATTTAAAGCCGTGCTGAACAAAAATTAATTTAATCCTTGCCTTGCAGTTACTGCAAGGGATTATAGTTAAGTCAGTTAAATAAACAAAGCAAAATTTTAGGAGGTTTTACATGATGACAAATGTATTAATTATTGGCGCTACTGGTACAGTTGGTGGCACGACCCGGCAGTATTTGTTGGCTAACACAACGGATCAGTTAACCCTAATGGCCCGCAATACGCGACGTTTAGGAAATTTAAACGCTGACCGTGAACGCGCAATTGCAGGTAGTGTCACTGATAAAACAGCGCTACAGGATGCGTTGAAGGGACAAGATGTTGTCTTTGCTGCCTTAAGTGGCAACCTGCGGGCAATGGCGCAATCACTGGTTGCCGCAATGGATGAGGTTGGGGTTAAACGATTGTTATTTATCACTTCAATGGGTATTTACAATGAGATCCCAGCAGCAGTTGGGGCTTCCGGTAACTTGGCGTCTAATCCAGTTTTACAAACTTATCGCGATGCGGCCGATGTGATTGAAGCATCTGATCTAAATTATACGATTATTCGTCCTGGCTGGTTTGATAATGGCAACGACACCGCTTATCAAGTTACCCATAAAGGCGAACCATTTGGTGGGCACGATGTTTCCGTTGTTAGTATCGCTGATTTAGTTATGCGGCTGACCCATGATCCTAAGTTAGGGGCACGTGACAGTTTAGGCATCAACCGTAAATAAGGGCAACAACAAAGAATAGCGGATACTTTTGTGGTAAATTAAAGGGGTAGAAACTTATTTTTAGTGGCTTTTTGGTCGCTGCGCAAATTATTATTAAATTTGAAAGGAATTGAACGCCAAGCAATTTGGTTGGCGGTTCTGGGTATAAAAATTATGAAATCTGCAATTTTTGAAAAAGCTGGTCTAGTAACAGTTCAAGACGTTGATAAACCAAGTCTACAAGCTGCTGATGATGTGATCATCAAAGTCGTTCGGGCGTGTGTCTGTGGTTCTGATCTCTGGGCTTATGCGCATGGCGACAATAAAGAACCTCATTCTGTCAATGATGGGCATGAAGCGCTTGGTATCGTTGAAGAAGTGGGTTCTGCCATTACGACGGTGAAACCGGGCGACTTTGTGATCGCACCCTTTACTCATGGTTGTGGTGAATGTGATGCTTGTCTGGCTGGATTTGATGGGACTTGTGATCGCCATCAAGGTGGTACCAACTGGTCTAACGGTTTCCAATCAGAATATATCCGTTTCCAGTATGCAAACTGGGCTTTGATCAAGGTTCCTGGGCAACCATCTGACTACACAGAAGGAATGATCAACTCACTGACGACCTTAGCGGATGTGATGCCAACCGGTTATCATGCAGCGCGGTGTGCCAATGTTCAAAGAGGTGATAAAGTTGTTGTCATCGGTGACGGTGCCGTTGGTCAGTGTGCGGTTATTGCGGCGAAAATGCGTGGTGCTTCACAAATTGTTCTCATGAGTCGCCACGAAGATCGTCAGCAGATGGCGCTGCAGTCAGGTGCTACCGCTGTTGTCGCAGAACGTGGTGAAGAAGGCATTGCTAAGGTTCGTGCGTTGCTTGGTGGTGGCGCCGATGCTGCGCTTGAATGCGTGGGGACAGAGTCAGCGATTGACCAGGCGCTTGGTGTATTGCATAACGGTGGTCGGATTGGTTACGTCGGTGTACCACACTACAATAACCATGCCATGGGTTCAACCTTTGCACAAAATATTTCAGTAGCAGGTGGTTCCGCTTCTGTGACGACTTATGATAAACAATTTTTGCTGAAAGCAGTTCTTGATGGCAATATTAACCCTGGCCGTGTCTTTACCAAGACCTACCGCTTAAATGATATCAATCAAGCTTATCAAGATATGCAAAAGCGTAAAACAATCAAATCAATGGTCGTTGTATCTGACTAATTTTAGTAAGCAGAGCGTTTTTGGAAAAATGAAATTCAGACGCTATTTCATGGTGACTTACTGGACCACTCTTTTGTTGTCAAAATTCATTTTTTAATTAGCCAAATGTAAATTAATTGGCTAGAAAAAAGTCCGCGAAGTTATTTTTCGCGGACTTTTAATATAGAATGATTTAGCGTAATGACTTACGGTAACCAGCTGCTTGGGCCTCGGCCTCAGTATTAAAGTAAATCGCGTTAGCTGCATTCATGTGGTAACCAGATTGACCTGGAACGTGATAAATGTGGCTATTGAGATTACCAATAATTTCGCCTTGATTTCCGGTGGTAACATCGCCACTGGCCGATTCGGTTGTTTGGGGTGCCTGGGGTGTTTGGACGGCAGCAGTTGAGCTTGAACTTGAACTGCTAGTGGCCACTTCACTGGCACTAATTTGGCTAGTACCGTCATTATAGTTAAGCGTTACCCCATCTTCAATGTTGAAAATATAGACGTTGAAAGAAACGGCATTGCTACCAATCGATTGTGCTTGCATGTGGACACCGCGGGCCAGTAATTCGTTGCTTTTGAAAATAGGGGTTACGCGGTAACGAATGTAGCCACTAGGATTGGATTTTAGATAATAGGCAATATCATCTTCAAATCGCAGCATCTCGGGACTATTTAGGGAGCGGGTACCCGTGATCAAATTTTTAGGATTATTATTTTGACCGGTGAGCTGGTAACCGATTAAATGTGAGCGATTGTAGAGATAACCACTTTTAATTTTCTTATTACGCCAACCAGTGGGGTTCACGGTGAGTGGTTCGCGTTTGGCGTTTGGCATCAAACTTTTCTGTAACATTGCGTTAGCTGCCGTCGGTCGATTAAGCTTATCCAACTGCCCGTATTTTTGCCAGGCCCCCTTACTCGTTTTCAACGTCTTTTTAGAAAAAGTAGGGTGACTGTCGTTAATGTCAATCGTTTGAGTTCCAGCATAGTCTAAATTAGCGAGCTGCTTATTTGTCTTTTTACCACTAATTTGTTCGGTGCTAGAATTCGAGGCTGGTGCAGCTTGAGTGCTTGTACTAGCCGTCGCGTTAAACGTCAGCGAAAGT
The DNA here is from genome assembly GCF_001663675.1 of Loigolactobacillus backii. NCBI lineage: Bacteria > Bacillati > Bacillota > Bacilli > Lactobacillales > Lactobacillaceae > Loigolactobacillus > Loigolactobacillus backii. The sequence goes on along the minus strand of NZ_CP014873.1, from coordinate 2,154,891 downwards.
AAGGTGGCAACAACGGCCAATAACGGCCACTGTCGGTGTGGTTTACGAATCATCATGTAATTCCTCCAAAGTAAGTCAGCTTTTAACGTCCTCAGGCTTTGGACGTGTTTACTTATTAAATGATAAAGATTATTGTTGGTTTAAGCAATAATTATTTAGCGGCCGGTTTAATTGTCGTGCCAACATCCGCGAGAAGTGCTATTTTGGGGCAAGAACCTTAATTATAAACGCGCAATTAACATTGATTTTATCTGTAAAGAAAAAACTCTTTACAGATAGCAAAATAACTGGTATATTTATTAGCGTTGAAAAGATTCGAGGAGGTGCAAAGATGGCTGTTAAAATTCGTTTAAAGCGAATGGGTTCTAAGAAGCGCCCATTCTACCGGATTGTTATTGCCGATTCACGTTCACCACGTGATGGCCGTTTCATTGAAATGGTTGGTACTTATAATCCATTAGTTAACCCAGCACAAGTTAAGCTGGACGAAGATACGATTTTAGATTGGTTAGAAAAGGGTGCTCAACCTTCAGATACTGTTCGCAATATCTTATCTGACCATGGTATTATGCAAAAACTTCATGAAGCAAAATACGCAAAAAAATAGGGTTTAATCGATGACAGATGTGAAAGAACTGATTAAAACAATCGTTCAGCCACTTGTCACCCAACCTGATGACATTGAGATTGTGGAACATGAAACCGAGCGTTTTGTGGAATACGATCTGCATGTCAATCATGACGATATTGGTCGCATTATCGGTAAACAAGGTCGTGTGGCACAGGCGATCAGAACGATCGTTTATAGTGTAAAAGTACCGGGTAACAAACGAGTGCGTCTCAACATTATTGAATAATAGAGCACCTGAATAGACCAATTGGTTTGTTCAAGTGCTTTTTTATTAATGTTAGAAAATTAATTGATTAGAAGGGACCAAAAGATGGCCGAAGAATTTTATAACGTTGGTAAAATTGTTAATACTCACGGAATTGCCGGTGAAGTTAGGGTAATGGCAACGACGGATTTCACTAAAGCACGCTTTAAACCGGGATCTAAATTGTATTTAACCTTAAATGGCGTTAAACAACAATTGACGATTAAAACACACCGAAAGCATAAAAAGTTTGATCTACTGAGTTTTGATGGTTTAGCGTCGATTAACGATGTTGAAAAGTTTAAAGGTAGTGACCTGCAAGTCGCCCGAACTGACCAGCAGGAATTAACACCAGGTGAAGGCTATTACTACCGCGATATTATTGGTTGTCGCATTATTGACCAAGCGACTAAGCAAGATCTAGGGACAGTCAAAGAAATTCTAAGCCCTGGTGCAAATGATGTTTGGGTTGTTCAGCGTCCAGGCAAGAAGGATTGGCTCCTGCCTTACCTTAAACAAGTGGTACTAAACGTTGATATAGCGGCTAAAGTAGTGATGATCGATTTACCGGAAGGATTAATTGACGATGCGAATTGATGTTTTAAGTTTATTTCCTGATATGTTTACAGGCGTTTTTAATGAATCAATTATTGGTAAGGCACAGGAACGTGGTTTACTGAACATTGATGTGACCGATTTTCGCCCGTATTCCGATGATACTAAGCACCATACGGTTGATGATTATCCGTACGGTGGCGGTGAGGGAATGTTATTGAAGCCCCAGCCGATTTATGCGGCCATGGCGGCCTTGAACCAGGCCCATCCAGGTAAAAAGCGGGTTATTTTGTTAGACCCAGCCGGTGTTCCTTTCACCCAAAAAGTTGCCCAGGATCTTTCCAAAGCAGAACATTTGGTCTTTATTTGTGGTCACTATGAAGGCTATGACGAACGAATCCGTAATTTAGTGACCGATGAAATATCTTTAGGCGATTACGTACTAACAGGCGGAGAACTTGGGGCAATGGTGATGATTGACACCACCGTCCGTCTATTACCGGGCGTACTGGGCAATGATCAATCCGCTTCCCACGATTCATTTGCTGACGGCCTTTTGGAACACCCCCAGTATACCCGGCCGGCGGATTTCGATGGCATGGCAGTGCCGGAAGTGCTAACTAACGGTAACCACCAACTGATTGCTCGGTGGGAAGAAAAGGAATCCTTGCGGCGAACTTATTTGCGCCGACCGGATTTGTTGAAAACAATTAAATTAACCCATGAGCAACAAGATCTTTTATGGGAAGTAAAAGATGAAGAGGCTAATCAAGCAACTGACTAAACAACCTTGTAAGTTTTAGATGACGCAGTGTAAAAAGGTTGGTTGCTTGATTTTAGGCCAATAAAAGCTTGTTAGCGCCAATTCGGTAACCAAATAACGGGTGCAGATACTCACCGTAACGGACGTACATAAAACGTTGTAAGTTATGTTGTTTTAATAGGAGAATTAATTCCCATAGATGTTTGGGTTTTGCCGTGTCAGCGGCGGTTAAGTAAATTTGCGGCTGTTTGGCGTCCACAATTTCTAAAGTACTCAGATTGATGAACTGAACTTGATCGACGATACCAGTTTTTTTACCGTGGCGGTTGGCGCCATACTCGTACTGAACAATGATTTGCTGGTTGGTACCACCTAGTAAAGTTAAAAAATCAACTATTCGCACGTGAATTCCTCCTTTACTTAAGAATGGCGTCTAATCTTTTGTACTGAATGCCAAATTTTTTAAACGCGCTTTAATTTGTATGGTGGTTAAAGTTAAACGAAAAGTGACGATTTACCTAAAACCGGCCAATTAATGGAATACGTGTTATTTAGCATAGACGATAGGCAGATAGTTCCGGGTAACTGCAAAGATGATTTTATTGAAATAGCTAGTAGTACTAAGGGGTAAAATGTCTATATTAGTTATCTATTTATTTCTTAAAACCTTGTCCTCCGCCACTCAATTGAATTTAGTATAGCATAGTCAATTGGTGACTTTTAGTTGTTTGATCGTGTAAAGATTGTTTGGTATCAGGATCTGTTTTTGTGCTGAACGATTGAAGCAATTACTTTTTACTGGAACTTAGTGGCCGCGGGGACACAGATTTGTGGAAATAAAATTAGGGCTTATAAAGGAAAAATCCTTTACAGGTAAGAATAGCTATGCTAAAATTATTTGTTGTGATGTTTAGGTCACTTATTACGATATTCCGCTGCCTTGCTTAGACAAGAATGTCTGTAGAAAAGGAGAAATATATTATGAACCCATTAATTACAGAGATCACGAAAGACCAATTGCGGACTGATATTCCTAACTTCCGCCCTGGTGATACTGTTCGTGTTCACGCCCGTGTTGTTGAAGGCACGCGTGAACGTATCCAGCTTTTCGAAGGCGTTGTTATCAAACGTCGTGGCGCAGGTATTAGCGAAACTTATACTGTTCGTAAGATCAGTAATGGTGTCGGTGTTGAACGGACATTCCCTATTCACACACCACGTGTTGCTTCCATTGACGTTATTCGTCATGGTAAGGTACGCCGTGCTAAGTTGTACTACTTACGTGCACTTCATGGTAAAGCAGCCCGAATCAAAGAAATTCGTCGTTAAGCTTGACTTTAAAGCTACTTGGCAATTGCCAAGTAGCTTTTTTTATCTGCTTTGACAATTGCATCTTGGCGGTTGCTCCACTAGAATATAGCGGCTCTTCGTCAACTGTTGTTGGTGAATCCATATTTCGAGTTCTAATCACTTCGTGATTAGGGCTCTTTTTGTTTTGATTTTGAAAACGTATAGTACTCGAGTTCTAAACCTCCAGAAGCTGCGATAGCCAAAACTGGCTCGTTTGATCGCCTTGATTTTATTATTAGAACCTTCCAAAGGACCATTTGAATAGTGTGTGGTAAAGGTGTTACGAATCTCATCATGATGGCTTTCAAGTGTTTTAATCGTGTTCTTCATTTCTTCAGAATACGTTTTGTTATTCCAAAATGCCGCATTGTAGTTATGCCAATCTTGATGTTGGACAGCTGACCGGACGCTGTTTAAGACTTGATAAGTTTGTTCTAGTTCTGAATCCAACGATAACAGCTGATGGACAACATCGGTGGCAGCCATCCAGTAAGGAAAATTAGTCCACTTTTTGAATTGTTCAAAGTTAAGCTGTTCAGTTGGTACTAACAACAGCTTCCAGTAGCGCTTAAGGGCGTGAAATTCGCGAGAAGACGGGGTAAACTTCTTCATCACCTTGATTCTGGTTTTGTTAAACGCCCGATTTAGGGCGTTGATAATATGAAACTTGTCCATGACCACCATGGCATTGGGGAACACGGTCTGCACAAGCTTGGGGTAGGTATAATTCATATCAGTCACAATAATTTTGACGTTTTCTCGGGCAGCTTGATCGAAGCGGTAAAAATACTTCTCTAGTTTATTGATGGTTCGATAAGGGAGTAAGTCGATTAATTCATGGGTTTCGCCATTCATGAACTCAAAGCTCATGGCACCAGTAGCGCTCTTGGTACTCTTCACCTCATCCATTAAGATGATCTCTGGTAAATAGTGCCAATTGGTTTGAAAGTCTCGTTCAGCGCGCATTAACTGGCGGCCCACAAATGAATCTGATGCCGATACTTCATTGGCAATGTGCTTCAAAGAGACCGGTTCACCGAGCTTCTCTAGGCATTCTTTGCGGCTGGTGTTTGAAATTGTACAGTGTTTCGGAACTGCCAATGTTTGTGCAAGAAAGTTGCCGTGACATTCTTTACAGTGGAAATAGCGGCGCTTTAAGGCTAAGATGACGGTGTTGCTCAGAACCTTCGAGAATCTGATAGTGGTATTGCGCCAGCCGTAGTTAATAATCTTTTGATCATTGATAATCCCGCACTTGGGACAAGCCTTCGGCGTGTAATCCAAGTGGCCAGTTAAGCGAATAACCCCGTCTTCTCCAGTTTCACCGTCAGTAATTTTTAGGTTCTCGTCAGCTATTCCTAATAATAATTTTGTAGTATCATGACACATAGGGCATTTCCTTCTTTCTGAAAAATCTTCGTGGTGGTTGACTTGGATGAACGGACAGGAAATGTCCGCTTTTTTATTCTAGCCATAAATAAAAAATCTGTCATCAGTAATAGATGAAAATCTATTACCAACAACAGATATTGTAGAACCAATATAGCTAAGGCCGGTGAGCGTGTTTGAAAAAACGGCGGTAGTTTACTTTGAAATCAAGTTGGTTATTTGGAAGCAGTACAACTAATTGTCGTTCCCTTTGTATTTGTCGTAGTTTGACTTAGCCAAGTGGCAATGGAAAATTAGTGTTTGCTTGATTAGTAGGAGAAACAAGTAACAATGGTTAATAATACTGTTAGATTAAACGACAATATTTTTTAAATAGATTTTAGACTACGGGAGTTAATGAAAGTGGGGTTTTTGAGGTGCAAGCATTTATAGTTATGCAAGGGCGAACGTATCAGGCAGAACGGGCCGCGGGGATTATTTGGACGTATCAAAATGATCAAAGTGGTCAGCTACCGCCATCCTGGGCGCGATTGACTGAAGTTCAGCCAGGTGACATTGTTTTTCATTACGTTGCCGGAGCACTTGTTGCCTTAAGCCAGGTGACGGCACCACTAACGAGTAGTTTATTACCCGAAGAATTAGCGCTGGATGGTGCGCGGCCAATCGTACGCCTCGTTCAGTTGCATTACTATGAATTGCCGCGGCCGATCCAAATCAAACAAATTTTGCCCTTAATTCGGCCGCTATTACCGCAGCAACACTCAGCCTTTCAACAAAATGGCGCCGGTAATCAAGGTTACCTTTATCCGTGTTATGCCGAGTTGACCCAACTTTTCTTACAGCAAATTGAACAAAATTATTTTACCCAAAAAAATGAACAACTTCAGTTAAGCATGTCGACGGTTACATCAACGATCGATAATCCTTTATTGGCCATGATTGTTAAGGCTAGGTTGGTTTTGCAGGCGCAAGTGGTGGCCCAACAAAAGCTTTTTCAGCAACGTGTCTTCCAGCAGCAAGTGGTTCAGTGTGCTATTTGTGGTGTTGAAACGCCTACTTTATTAAGGGCAGTTCGGCTTAAACCAACGAAGGATTCACCTCAGGCTGAACGGATATTGGCGGAGAATGGTCTAATTCTTTGTCCAGTTCACGCAGCCTTAGTGGAACAAGGTTACCTCACTTTCAGCCGGGGCGGTAAGTTAATGCCCGCGGCCAATTTAGCGTTACTTGATCGTGAGCGGCTGCTGCCCCAACCTAAATTGCGGTTGGCGTTTACTTCTGCTAGTAAGCCATTTCTTAATTGGCACCGGCAGTATTTGTTTCACGGCCTGAATGCAGGGGGAACAAAATAGGATGAAGCTAACACTTTTAACAACTAGCGATATTCACGGTTACCTTTACCCCACTGATTATCGAACCAAGCAACTAGCGGCACCATTTGGGTTGGTTCGTGCTGCTGCCGTGATTAAGGCTGAACGCAAAGCTGCACCAGGGCCAGTTCTAACCATTGAAACTGGTGATTTTTTGCAAGGCTCACCGTTGGCCTATTACATTGCCCGGCAAAAGCGGCCAGTTGCTCCGGAAAATTTAACCCAGGCCTATAATGAAATAAACTATGATGTCCAAATTTTAGGTAATCATGAATTTAATTTTGGCCGATCCTATTTGCAGCAGGCACTGGCCAGTCTAACTCAGCCTGTGCTCTGCGCAAACATTTTAACAACGGCCGGTAAGCCCGCCTTTGGTTCGGCCTACAAATTATTTGATTGTGCCGGCGTGACGGTGGCGGTTCTTGGCCTAACCACGGCCCACATTCCATTCTGGGAAACGCCACGGCACATTCAGGGGTTAAACTTTCAATCGATTGTCACAACGGCAAAGCAGTACGTCCCTAAATTGCGGCAGTTGGCTGATGTTGTTGTTGTGGCCTACCACGGTGGCTTTGAGGCCGATCTCAAAACAGGCCAACCAGTTGGGCTTATTAACGACGAAAATGAGGGCTACCGTTTGTTAGGGGAAGTTCGTGGCATTGATGCCTTAGTCACCGGCCACCAACACCGTAGTTTGGCCAGTCATGTGCTTGGTGTCCCCATTGTTCAGCCAGGTTATCGCGGGTCGGCCGTTGGGAAAATTCAGTTAAACTTGGCCACAAAACCATTAGTGAGTGTAACCGCATCGGCAGCAACCTTATTACCCACGGCCAAGCAAGTTAGTGAGCCACGGCTAGTGACCAAGATGTGGTCGTTACAACAGGAAGCTGAGCGTTGGTTGGACCAACCCTTGGGTCAAGTTAAGGGCGATATGCGAATCAAAAATCCTAACCGAGCACGTGTTGTTGAAGCGGCCTACGTTGAATTTATTCAGCGCGTCCAAATGACGGCGGTGGGGGCGGACATTTCGGCAACTGCGCTATTTAATAACGAGAGTACCGGCTTTGGTGAGCAGGTGACAATGCGGCAAGTGGTGACAAATTATGTTTACCCCAACACGGTTGCCTTGGTCGCAATTAATGGCGCAATTTTGCGGGCGGCATTAGAAAAATCCGCCTTATTTTTTGCACCACTAGGTAAGGAAAAAGTGGGGATTAACGCCAAATTTCTACACCCGAAAAAGCAGTACTATAACTATGACATGTATGAAGGCATTGATTACACAATTAACGTTGCCCGGCCGAAGGGACAGCGAATCACGCGTTTAGAGTACCACGGTCGGAAAGTTCTACCAACCGATCAACTTAAAATCGCCTTAAATGGCTATCGTGCTGGCGGTGGAGGCAACTTTACGATGTTTAACCCGAGTCTAATTGAGCATGAGGTTCAACGGGAAATGCCTGAGTTAATCGCGGATTATTTCAAGGCCCACCCTGTGGTAACGGCGAACGTTAATCATAACTTTAACGTCATTAATGAACCTGATTAAAATTTAAGTGTACATTAATACTATATTTGAAGTGTTAGTGTGCGCTATTTAATCTCAGTTAGACGATAATTTGAATTGGGTTATCAATAAGTGAAAAAAAGAGTACGAAATTACCGGTGAATCTTTTGGATCTAGTTAGAAAGGCAATTGGCTACACTTGCTGCGACTGTGCGGCTGGGAAGAATTAGTGGATCAATTTTTTTAACTTGTTATAATCGCGTGCAACGGATTGGAAGCTGAAGTGTGGCGGCTAACTAGTTTGCGGGCCGGCCTAATTAATTTGCGTTAGATTCTAATTGAAAAACGCCCCTTAAAAGTATAAGATTGAAAAAGACTTTTAGGCGACACATTCAACGAAATTAAAGTGAGGGATTAATGAAATGAAGAAGAAAATCACGGCCGGCTTAGCGTTAATGCTGGTGTTAGTGCTTGCCGGTTGTTCTAATCTAAAATTAACGACGACTAAGACGACGTATAAGCCCAGTGGGATGACCGCCGTTGTTAAGGGAACAGCTAGTTCTGGCGCCGATCTAACTTATCAAATCGGTAAAAAAACAAGTAAGGTTAAAAATAATCACGGTGACTATGTTTTCACAGTTCCCGCAAGTAACGTTCAGCAAACGGTCAAAGTTAAGGCCAAATCGGCTGGTAAAACAGTAACGAAGAAGGTTCAGATTAAAAAAGTTAAGCCGTTGGGCAGTTACGCAATGCTGACAATGAAGTATAGTGCTATTTTGCAGCAAATGCATTTAACGGCTAAGGCTTTGCCAGAGACTGTAAAACCCGGAATTCATGATCTAATTAAAACCGATAGTTATACAATTCGGGGCAACATCCAAAACGACCAGTTAATCGGTGCCACGTTTATCATTCCAACTAAGGCATTGAAACAAAAGTCGGCCCAACAAGAGTTTGGCACCGCCTTTTCAGTTTTCTCCTCAACAGTAGGTGCTGATGGTGAAAAGGTCTTCAAAGAATTCAACAAGCAAACTAAGAATCAATCAAAAGGTCAAACAACGGTTAAAGAAATTAGTTCCAATGGCGTCCACTACAATATTGGTTTTTCAACGACCACGTTGTACATGTACATCACGAAGTAAATGAGTTATAACGTGTGATAAAGGGTCCGTTATGAAGGTTATCGTTCACTAGAATTAATGGGTGAACTAAGTAAATTGCCGGAATAAAGCGACCCTTTATTGCGCGTTTTTTGTTGCAAAATTCATGCTGCTGGTTTAGTTCTAGACTATTTTAAAAGAGGCTATTTTATAATGGAAAAATTAAAAGAACGGCTGGATGCGTTTAGTGACGCCGTTATTGCGATCATCATTACAATTATGGTTCTGGAATTACCATTGCCCCACCATAATTCATTGGTTGAATACTTACAGTTTGGTAAGGCGATTGGCATCTTTTTCATCAGTTTTTGTTTTGTTGCCAATATTTGGTACCAACATTCAATGTTGTTTATTGATGCCGAAACGATGAATAATAAGATTTTCGTGTTGGAGTTTACCTTCCTGGCCTTTCTTTCGTTAACGCCGATTTTTACAAAATTGATTACGGTAGATACCAATCGCGTTACCGTTATTGCGTATGGTATTTTGACTATAATTGTAAATGGATTGTTTATCGCGGTCAGTTACTTTGTGATTCGGCAAAAGTATAGCGATCATAAAGATATTGAAAAGATTTTCCACCGAATCTACGGTAATCACACTAATTTTATAGCCATTGTAAACGTGGCCGTCCTAATTTTGGCTTACTTCAAACCAGAATGGGCATTATGGTTTTATTTAACACTTCCTGTGATCTCGTTCATTACGATTCGTGAGGACCAAACTGATTTGCAAGAAGTGACTAATTTGTCGGCGGATGATCAAAATCAATATTTGCAAATGTCTAACGCCAAGCTGCGCGACTTTCGCAAACAGCAGCGGGAGATTAGCCGTAAATACGCAAGCCAGCGGCAAACCAATCCTAATTGGCAAACGGATATGGGGACTGAAATGACGCAACTTTTCAAAGGCAATTTTGGCAAGCGTGATTTTTCAAACGGTGTCCCGCACCAGCAGCGTTTTTCTGGCCGTCCGAATAGGTCACAACGTCCGCAACAAGAGCACGATCAGCATTCGGATAGAGGCTGAGACAAAAAGTCCTAGCCTCTTACTGTTTCCGAACATTGCTCTAGAACGTGCGCCAAAAGTCTGGATTGGCTGTAGTTGCGCAGTAAACCCAAAACCGACTTTTGTCACACTCCCAACGGTGAAGTAAAGGCTCTCTGTCAAATCCTGTTGATAGCCAATTTTACAGCGTTAGAAGTTAGGCAACTTCTAATGCTGTTTTTTTATTTGGTTTGGTGCGCATTTGTTGTAGTTTGATCCGTGAAACTAAATGGTGATAGTTACGAAAACCAAAAGCCGTTCGCTGGATCTGTTTGATCATACGATTGATGCCCTCGATGGGACCGTTCGAATACTTTGATTCACTGGCATTGAGGATGATCTCTAGGTTCTTCTTGAAGGTGATTAGCGTGGCCTTCATTTTGGGACTGAGTTGCTCATTGTGATATAAATAGATCACGAGCCCATCTTTATCGTGATTTTTTAGACAAGTCATGATGCCTTGCATGATGGTGTAGGTGTTCGCCAACGTTTCATCGAGTTCAAGACCTAACTGCACGCGTTCTTGCTGGGTTAATTGTTGGCGCAGATGGCGGTCATAAAATAATTGTTTAACCTCCAGGCCATCACAATGTTTTAAGAACAGTTTCCAAGCGAATTTTAGGGTCCGATATTCTTTCGTTCGTTTAGAATATTGTTTCATGAGCTGCACGCGACTTTGGTTGAACGCTCTGGTCATCATGGCGACAATGTGAAACCGATCAACGACGATCTTAGCGTTGGGGAATACGGCTTTAACAATGTCTTGGTAGTAACTATTAAGGTCTAAAGTCACGGTTTTAACGCGCTGACGCACACTGAGCGGAAACTGATTAAAGTAATCAAGAATACTTTGTTTCAACCGATCCGGCAGGATCTGTTGAATTTCATGATCACCAGCACCGTTAATGCAAATAAAGTGTAGGACACCACCAACACCACGTACTTCATCCATCGCTAAATGTTCGGGCAGATAGTTGTAATTCCGGCGAAAGAGATCATCATATTTATCTAAGTAGCGACAAACAGTACTGGGTGAGACATTATTGTCACAAGCAATACTCTTTTGGGTCCGATCATCTTGTAAGTGCATAAAGATCTTTTGGCGAGTCGCCCGAGAGATATTGCAATATTTATCAACTAGCTCAGTCGTTGCCATAACACTAGTCCCACAGTTTTTACAAAGCAGGCGTTCTTTATGTAGTTCTAGATAAACCGGCTCACTGGCATTGGCAGCTAGGTAGGTCACCCGGGCACGATAGTGACCATTATGATTGAACTGATCAAAGCCACACTGGGGACAACGCTTAAGGCTGGTCTTGACAGTGGCGCGATAGACTTTAATTCGTCTGTTTTGTTTGTATTCGTAACCATAATCGAAAAAAATGACATTTGGGTCTTTAATACTGAGCGCAAATTTTATATGATTGTCTATAGGGTTCACGGTTTTCTCATATCCTTTCAAATGATGTAGTGGGTGGATTTTTTGGATGAGGGCTGTGAGCTCTTTTTCTGTCCTTAAATTGTAAATTCAAAGGCACAAAAAATCCTGTTAATAGTTTACCATTTGTAAACTATCAACAGGAAAAAGTATAGAGCCGAAGTAAATCGTACTAAAAAGGCTGCTAAATTCCATTAATTAGGAATTTAGCAACCTTTTTTAGTGCCTCTTTTAGAAATATTTTTACGGTCAATTGGCTATACTTTTGTTAATTTTTCACAGTTTGGCGGTGCTCATAGCGTGAATAAAGTAACCAGGCGATGAGGCCGAAGACGATGGGGCCGATAATAATTTCAAAAGCATCTAAGTATTGGCCTTCTAGAATTGGTTCCACAATCGTGAAAATAATCCCAAAGACTAATACTAAATCAACGACAACGGTGATAAAGTTAGTCCAACCCTTACTCTTATAGATGACGAAAGGTCGTTCAAGATCAGTCCGTTTCTTAAAGAAGGGAAAGGCTGTGACTAAGAATAGATAAGGTAGCGTTGTTGAAACGTTGGCCATCTGGGTTAAGACGTTGTAGAAGACCTGGGCGTCTTTACCGCCGAAGGAAACAAGAAAAATAAGTACCGAGACAAAGGCAGCTTGGCACCACATTGCTCGGGCTGGCATGCCGGCTTTGTTAGTTTCCGCAAAGCCTTTTGGCCAGAGTCCTTTAGGTGTACCTAATACAAATGATTTTAGTGGTGAATAAATTAGAACGAAAAAGGCACCTAAGTAACTAAAGAACATGGTGAAGCCAGTAATCCGGGCAAACCAGGTTCCAATTAATAACGCGCTGGCGTGGCTAAGATTCAGGCTTTCACCAAGGAAGTAACCCAAATTTTGCATTAAGACGTAGGTGATGTTCCCCAAGTTAGTGGTTTTATTATTTAAAACGGAGTTCCAGCTAGCTGAAATCCCCCAAATAAAAATGGAAAGGGCGTAGCTGATGGTAATTAGAACCGTTGCGAAAATCAAGCCTTTAGGAAAGTTTTTCGCTGGTTTATCCATACTATCAGTAACGCCACCCATGGTTTCCATGCCACCATAGGCAAAGACCGCGAAAACAACGAAGGATAGCATTCCAATTAAGGATTTATAGGCGGCGTTTGGTGACGAAACGAAAGTGTGAATGCCGTGAATTGGCTCAGCGAGATGAAAGCCATTTTTAATTAAAATAAACAAACTAACTAGGATAAAACCAACGTTTAAGATGGCAATCAAGGTACCGCCGAAGGATGCAAATTGCGAAATTCGTTCAATCCCGTTGGTTGCTAGTGCTGTAATTAAAATGAAGAAAATGATCCCTAATAAACCAATGGTGGCGTTGGAGGTTAGCCCCAATAAGTGCCAGCTTTGGGTTTTATCGCTACCAAAGATAAAGGTTGAAAAAGGAATCCAAACCTTGGAAGCGGTGGAAACCATCCAAATAATCCACGATGCCAGCCAGATAAAGGTACCGATAAAAGCTGGACGCGGGCCAATTGATTCGGCCAACCAAGAGTAAATGCCACCGTGGGATTCTTTAAAGGTTGAGCCGTACTCGGCGAACATCAAGGATGAAGGTAAGAAAAAACAGATTGCTGCAATAATGTACCAGATTATGCCGCCGTAGCCCATTAAGTAGTAAGCAACGGTAGTGTTAGCAAAGCCAAAAATGGAGCCAAAAATCATTAAAACTAAACCAACTAAGGTTATTTTCTTTTGAGTAGCCATTTATTTATATTCCCCTTATTAAGACCCAAACAATCAATGGTGCTGCGGTGTAACGTGTGGTAAAAGGTGTTGCCATGCTTGACCTAGTCACGTTTTTAGTGACTTACAGTTAGCTTGGCGCTTGGACTGCCATTTCACGAAGTTAACCCGGTCCAAAATAACCTTTTAACACGTCTTACAAGTTTGCGTCGGTATTAAAATTCAGTGGTGATCGATCCGTTGCCTGCGTGATCAGCGTGGCCGTCAAGGCTTCGAATTCTTGGCGCGCGTAAGCTCCACGCTGGGCACTGGTTTTGGTTAAGTAGTCAGTTAAGGCAGTGCCAGTTAACGTAACTGCCTTTTGATCAGCTTCCTCTAACTGATGTAAAAGGTTGGCGTGGACTTCGTTTTGGACCGCCGCTAGCTGTTCGTTAAACTGGTGATAATGGCTATCCACCAGTACGCCTAACAGCTTATACGCCCAGTAATTTGACTGAGGATCATAGGTTGCGCCGCCAACTTTGTAGTCCGCCGGTGTCTCACTAATCCCAGCGTAAAAAGGAACGTAACAACTTTCGGCAGCGACACCCATGGCCAACCAATGTAGACCACCAATAGCAGTCGGTAAATTTGGTCGCAGTTGGAGAATGTGAGACTCTTGCGTTTTAGCTAAACTGATTGGGCGAAATTTATGTTTATTTTTTGGTTTGCCTTGGCCAACTGGATCGTACTTGGTTCCCTGAAAATGAGAACTTAGAATCTGACTTAGCATTTCAACAGTAATTGGCCGTTCGGCTTGGCGAACAAATGGTAGCGCAAAGGACATCGGTTTCTGTTTACTACTGGGATTCAACAGACGCTGACCGTACCAAACACGCGGTGTGTTGTAAATTAGGTCGGATTGACTTTGCGTACCAAAAATTTCGCGAAAATTGAACGGTGTCCCTGTTCGCCATAAATGGTGCTGGCTGGCGAACGCTTGAATGGCCGGGGAACTCATGAAATTAGCAGTATCCGCGAAATCAACGACTTGAATACTCAGTTGGTTGGAAACAACCGCGTAAGAATCATCGGGAATTCGTTGCGCAACCCAGTGATGGCCGGAGCCGGATTCTAGGTACCAAACTTCCTCCTGGTCCGAAAAAAGAATGCCGTTAGTTTCACTGGTCCCAGACTGACTGATCAGATCGCCAAGCCGTTGAACACCTTCACGAGCAGAGTGAACGTAGGGCAAAACGACGGTGACCATTGCTTCTTCAGCAATGCCACCAGCAACTAATGGATCGTAGCCTAAGACTTGGGCGTTGGCGTAGGCACTTTCAGTGGCGCTCATTGCAACGCCGTATTCGTTAATACCGTCTTCTTCGAAGAGACCAAATTTATCGGTCCACTCGGGTGTTGCCGTGTAGGCGGCACTTTCTTGTGGTAATGTTAACGCTAACCCAGTATCCTTAGAAATAAACTCAGTTACCGCACTGTTGTGGGCGTGTTTGACGAAATGCTTTGGCCAAGCAGCTTTACTGTCTTCATTACGACCAATAAAGGTTGAACCATCGGCACTGGCAGCCTTACCCACAAGAACACTAGTACAGGCTGAGAAATTGGTTAATAAATTTTTTTGCATCGGCAAAACTTCTTTCTTCAATATATGCATTAAAGCGAATAAATAATGGGATAATTATAGCATAATCAGCTAACAATGATTTTTTATTCATAATAATCATAGCAAGATCTAATCAAATTTGTTAAATTAACGTTAGAACACTGTTTCTAGATGAGAATTAGCAAAGAAAACCATCATTTTAGCCTTTTTTACGGGTTGCTTAGGTAGAATAAGCTAAGAATTACTTAACAGGAGGCTATTCATGAATAAACTAACAAGTAACGAAACACTAAAAAAGGTCTTTTTCGTTCTTTTTGCCAGTATCTTAACGGCCTTGTCATTAAATATGTTTTTGATTCCAGCAAATGTGTTTAGTTCCGGGGTTAACGGGATTGCCCAATTGCTGGCAACTTTATTGGAACGTTTTATGCATATTCACATTGAAACTGGTTATTTTATTCTGCTGTTTAATATTCCGATTGGTTTACTGGGCTGGTTTAAAATCGGCCGCAGTTTTACTTTATATAGTATTTTAACGGCGTTACTTTCCGCGGTTCTTTCCGTTGTGTTGCCGGTTAAGGCGTTGTCGGCCAATCCGCTGATGAACGCCATTATTGGTGGTGCACTGGTTGGCCTGGGGATTGGGTACGCTTTGCGGGATGGCTTTTCAACTGGTGGAATGGACATTGTGGCTTTTGTGCTAGCCAAAACAACCGGGAAAACAATTGGTAATTTAATGCTGGCGATTAACGGAATTATCGTACTTGTTGCTGGTTTAACGCTGAATTGGGCCAGTGCACTGTACACGATTATTTCGATTTACTGCACCTCACGGGTGGTGGATAATATAAATACCAGCCACTTGAAAGTGACGGCCATGATTGTCACCCAGCAAACAGACGCCGTGGTCAACGCCGTTCACGCCCGACTTATTCGGGGAATCACCATTATTCCAGCCAAAGGTGCCTACTATAAAAAAGACAGCACAGTTTTGATGATTGTGATCACCCGTTATGAAATGTACGAAATTGAACAGGCCGTTCGTGACGCTGACGCCCACGCCTTCGTTAATTTCTTGAACACAAATGAAGTTATGGGTGCGTTTTTGGATGAGAGCCAACAGCCGAAGCACGTTGTGAAGGGCGGCTAGTGGATTGTTTGGAAAAATATTCTTACCCCGGATTTAAAATCTAAGTGCAACAAGTTCAAATTATACAAATAGGCCATGGAGACCTAAACTTAAAGTGCTGAAACTCTAGAAAGGACATCTCCATGACCCAATCCAAGAATAGCACTACCAAGCATTATCAACAACTTACCCCGGAAGAAAGAGGCGAAATCCAAGCGTATTTGAATGCAGGAGAATCTCAGGCTGAAATTGCCCGTCGGCTTGACCGTAGTCGTAGCACCATCTCACGTGAAATCAGGCGTGGTACTGTTCAACAGCGTAATTCTGACTATCTCTTTTTCACCGAATACTTTGCGGATACCAGCCAAATTCGCCACGAAAAAGCCCGTCAAAATTGCCGTTTCAGAGGCTTAGAGGAAGCCTGCTGGCTGTTCTTCAAGATGCTTAAAACAGTACTTAAACGCCGGCCACGGATTGATAGTGTTGATGGCTTTGTTCATACCTTTAAACAGGCTCATCCTGACAAACCATGCCCCTCAACACCGACTGTTTATCGGTACATTGGTCAAGGCCGCTTAGACATTAAGAACATCGACCTGCCAGCCAAGGTCCGACGCCATGTAAAGTCCAATCGTCACAACCACTCGCGGAAAAACAAGCGTCTGGCTGGCACTTCAATTGATGAACGACCAGACACTATCAATAACCGTGAACGCTTTGGTGATTGGGAGGGTGACCTAGTTAAAGGCAAGCGTCAGGCTAGTGAACCAGCACTGATGACCCTGACCGAACGGCGAACCCGCTATGAGATCATCGTCAAGATTCCCAATTACCACGCAGACACCTGCTTAAAAGAGCTTCAAGCTACCATTGATCAGCATCCTGGCTACTTTAAGACCATCACTTTTGATAACGGTTCTGAGTTCAAACTGTTGGACCAGATTCAAGGGCCTCAGATCTACTTTGCGCACCCTTACTCACCTTGGGAACGTGGCAGTAACGAGAACCAGAACGGTTTGATTCGAGAGTACATCCCTAAGGGTCTATCGCTACATGGTTTCTCTGATGATGACATCGCAAAGGTTCAAGAGGCGCTGAATCAAAAACATCGCATGACACTCGGCTACGCTAACGCCGCCGAGCTTATTGAGGCCGCGCTTGCAAGCTAGCTCACGGCCTGGCTCCATGGTGTTGCGCTTGAGTTGACATTCCGGGAAAATATTCTTACTCTGTAATTGCAGCGTATTATTGGTTTCTTAATGCTGATGAGTGGGCCAAGCTAAGCAAAAGTCAAAATTACGGTTAAGTGCAGAAGGCGGTCTGGTTCAAACATATTTAGATTGAGTTGGATAAAAACTACCTTTGTCAGTGTTGATAGTCAATTAAGAGCGCCGATAAATTGCGCAGCATTAAGGCTGTGGTTCCTACTCAATGGCACTAACTAAGCGGTTAAATTAATCAATAATCAGAACTCAACCACTGCCAAGGTGAAATGGAGGCGCTGGCGTATCAGCTGTGTCGAAGGTACTTGATGACCGAATTGTGGTCATTTAGTACCTTGCGTGATTGATAAGATCCATTTTCTTTTCCGAATGGGTTTAATCGGAAAGAAAATTAGCTTGTCAACGCGCCACTGTCACTCATTCTTAACAACTAATTTTAGCAAGTATTAATTACTAGAGCATATTCGCTAAACAGGACTTGTTTCCCGTTGTCGATTGGACTAAGCCGAAGTCCGGCAAGTCCAAGTCGCACGCGTTCCATACGCCAGCGCCGGAATGGAACCTAACCAAATCTGCCCACGTGTAATTTAGTGGCCAAGCGGCATAAGCATTATTTTTAGTAGCGCTATAATTCAATTTAAATATGAGCGGCTACGATGCACTAAAAATAGTTTGACCACCGCTCACTTCTTTTTGCCAAGGCCGGAGACATTCGGTATAATAAGGCTAATTCATTAGACTAGGGAGTGTTTAATTATGCCACTTGTTCACATTGATTTACTTGAAGGCCGGACACCGGAGCAGCTTAAAAAAATGGCCGCTGACGTCACAACTGCCATTGCTAAGGATGCAAATGTTCCTGCCGATGATATTCACATTGTGCTAAATGAAATGAAGCACGATCATTATTTTGTTGCGGGAAAAGAAAAGGGACAGAAGTAATTTGCGGCAAAAATGGAGACTGGAACAAAGTTAATTTTTTGTTTCCAGTCTTTACTTTATTCTAAATATGATCGCTGTATCGTGCGGCAAAGGGCAAATTATTCTGTTTGGAATTTAAGCGCCAGTTTGGCCCACTTTTTTAAAATTTAGTTTGATTTTGGATGGAGTGAATACATTGAGTTATTATCATTACGGAACTACGCGGACGAACGCCGCTGGCCATTTGGAAATTGGTGGCGTTGATACTTTGGCCCTTGCTAAAGATTATGGTACGCCACTGTTTGTCTATGACACGGCCTTAATTAAAGAACGAATTCAACAATTTAAAGAAGTTTTCGAAACGGCTGGTGTTGCTTATAAGGTAACTTATGCCAGCAAGGCCTTCACTGCAATCGCCATGTACCAACTTTTGGCCCAGGCCGGCGTTGGCTGTGACGTTGTTTCTGGTGGGGAAATTTATACTGCCAATCAGGCTGGCTTTAACATGGCCGATGTTTCTTTTCACGGTAATAATAAATCTGTTGCCGAGCTTGAATTGGCCCTAGAAACGGGTGTCGGGACGATTGTTTTAGACAATTTTCACGAAATTGATTTATTAAATAATTTGCTTGAAGAGCGGCAGCAGCAAGTCAACGTGTTACTGCGGGTTTCTCCTGGAATTTCGGCCCACACCCACGAATACATTATGACTGGTCAGGAAGACTCTAAATTTGGATTTGATTTGAAGAGCGGCCAGGCAACAGCGGCTTTTGAAAAAGTACGCCAGTTGACCACAATGAAGTTGTTAGGTGTCCACTGTCACATTGGCTCGCAGATTTTTGAAACGAAGGGCTTTGAAATGGCTGCTGGAGCGATGGTTGACCTATTAAATACTTGGAAACAAAAGGACGGTTTTCAGGCTGCTGTACTGAATTTAGGCGGGGGCTTTGGTGTCCGCTATACCGCGGAAGACCATCCGTTGGCGCCCCAGGACTACGTTAAGGACATTGTCGCGGTCGTTAAAAAATTAACCAGCTCGGCTGGTTTGAAACTACCCGCAATTTGGATTGAACCCGGGCGCTCAATGGTAGCCGAGGCGGGAACTACTTTATACACCGTTGGCTCCCGTAAAGATTTGGCTGGTATTCGTAGTTACTTAGCTTTAGATGGCGGCATGGGTGATAATATTCGACCAGCGCTTTACCAAGCAAAGTACGATGCTGTTTTGGCCAGTAACCCTGATGGCGCAGCAACTCAAACCGTTTCGTTAGCGGGTAAATATTGCGAATCCGGTGATATGTTGGCTTGGGATCAGCAGTTACCGGCGACGCAGCCTGGTGATGTGGTGGCCATGTTCACCACTGGTGCGTACGGCTATTCTATGGCCAGCAACTACAACCGCAATCCACGGCCAGCCGTTGTTTTCGTGGAAAACGGCCACGCCCAATTAGTTGTGAAACGAGAAAGTTTTGCGGATTTAGTCCATTTGGATTTACCGTTGGAATAGTGCCGGAGTGGTTTAAAAAGCGATTTGATTTTGAATATTAGCTACATTTGAACATTAACTGAAAAAGCGACATTATTCTAGCAATGCAGGCTATACTCCTACTTAAGTAGACAAGCAAATAATCAAAGCTTGTACACTTAGGAAGGAGTTTTTTATGGGAAGAAAAGGTTCCCGCTATACATTGAAGGAAAAACTGGCGTGTATTAGCTTAGTGGAGCAGGGAATTACTCCTAACGCAGTTGGCACTCAGTACAATATTAAAGGTGAACAGATCCAGCAATGGGTTCAACGTTATCACAAAGATGGCGAAGCGGGATTAAAGCGAGCTTGGCCGCACCGTTATCCAACCGAGCTAAAGCTGGAAATCGTTCAAAAATATCTAACAAGACACACGTCATATCCACAATTGGCCAGAGAATATCAAATTCCTAACGTGGCAGTTATATATCAGTGGGTAACCCGGTATACTAGTGGTAAATCATTAGAAACTACTAGGGAGAAAAACGATATGAGAGATGGTCGTAAAACAACTCAACTTGAACGAATTGAGATCGCACAATGGGTGATTGCCAATGATCTAGACTACGTCGGTGCTATAAAGAAATTTAACGTCTCATATGGACAAGCCTATACCTGGGTTAGAAAGTTCAAACGAGATGGTTCGATGGGCCTAGAGGATCGTCGTGGTAAGGCGAAAGAAGATCATGGTCAATTAACTGAGAACGAGAAATTAATGCTTGAAAACAAACGGCTTCAGGCCCGCGTAATGCGGCTCTCAACGGAGCTAGCCGTGCGGGAAAAAATCCAAGAATTAGAGAGAAGGAATGTCCTCAAACAGAAAAATATCAAGTTATTAAAGAACTCACACAAGAAGTGAATTCAGATAACGATCAACCTTATAATATCGGCTATTTGTGTACCTATACGGGAATTTCACGATCAAGTTACTATAAGTGGTTAAATCACGGTCTAAGTCAGCGTCAGATCGACGATCAAGCTGTTGTAAAGTATATGATCGAGCTAGAGAAACAACACAACTATATCTACGGTGTTGAGAGTCTAACAATGTATGTTAATAAGAATACCAAGTATCATGTTGGACACAATAAAGTGCGACGATTAATGGTCGAAAATGAAATCAAAGCATCTATCAGGGTTAAGAAACATGATCGACATGAGGAACATAAAGAGCAACTCTCGGCTAACCTTCTGTATGATGCAGATAAGGGTCATAATTTTCATCCAGATGAGGCTAACCATATTTGGGTAACTGATTGTAGCGAATTAAGATATGGTCTTAGAAATCAGTATCGGCTTCGCCTAAGCGCCATTAAGGATCTATATGATCATAGTATTATTGCTTGGCAGGTAGCCGAAACTGAGACATCGGTGTTAGTTACCGATACGATCAGGTTGGCTTTAGAGAACACAAATGCAATTAAACCAGCCATTTTACACAGCGATCAGGGTTCTAGCTACACCTCTGGTGAATACAACACTTTCCTAGCAGGTCATGGCATCAATCATAGTATGTCACGAGCGGGTACCCCTGGCGATAACAGTCCTATAGAATCCTTTTGGAGTCACATGAAGGACGAATTTTTTGCGTTCAGAACGGCGCAATCAAAGAGTGAATTACTTGCTCAGATCAATGAGTTTATTCGCTGGTATAACTTTGAGCGGCTTCAAGTAACATTAAACGGCATGACGCCGATAGAATATCGAAATCATGCCGTTCAAGAATGTGCATAAACACTTTAATTATTTGATTGTCCTCTTGACAGGAGCCGAGCCTAGCCTCCTTTTATGAGCAAATTATTTATCGGCGTACATATAATCCCGGGTCATTGGTAGACCTTCGCCACTTGGAGCCTTAGTCAACAAGAACTGCATGACGTCAATGTTACCAGCCTCAAATGAAGCGGCGGCCGCTTGGAGATAAAGGTCCCACATGCGGCAGAAACGTTCGTCAAACATAGCGCGAACTTGATCGCGAACCTGGTTAAAGTTGTGATCCCAAATTTCTAGGGTCTTTTGGTAATGGCGGCGCAGCGGTTCAAAATCATCGATTTGCAGGTCAGCTTCGATCATGTAATCGAGGTTCTTGGAAACGCTAGGGATGTAGCCACCAGGAAAAATATACTTGGTTAGCCATGGATCAACACCGGCGCCGTTATGTTGGCCAGTAATACCGTGAATCAGTGCCCGGGCACCAGGTTTGAGAAGTTCATTGACCTTTTTAAAGTAACCGGGAAGATTATCCTTGCCCACGTGTTCAAACATGCCAACACTGGTGATGTAGTCGAATTGGCCCTTGGTTTCCCGGTAATCTTCTAAACGAACATCGACTAAATCTTCCAGCCCGCGTTTTTGAATTTGGTCCTTCGTGTAGTCATACTGTTCTTGACTAAGGGTGACCCCAGTTGCGTGGAGGCCGTAATCTTCGGCAGCAATGAATAGCAGCGTGCCCCAGCCAGAACCGATATCCAGGAGTGATTTACCCCGTTCTGGTTTTAATTTTTTCAAAATGTGGTGAATCTTATTCAATTGCGCCTGTTCCAAAGTATCATCATCGTGTTCAAAGTAGGCACACGAGTAGGTGAGGCTTGGGTCCAGCCATAGTTTGTAGAAATCATTGCCGATATCATAGTGGCTCTGAATATCTTTTGTATTTTCTTTTTCTGAGTGGCCCTGTTTCGGGATGAATTTCATAAAACTCTTGTCGTGCATAAAGCTGCCCGTTTGGCGATATGCCGAGGCGACAACCTGCTGGATTGAGCCTTTAATATCGATATCGCCATCCATATAAGCTTCGCCTAAGGTTAAGGTGGCGTGTTTCGCAACTTCCTTCATTGACAGTTCCTTGTTGATGTCAATTTCAGCTTGAGGCGTGCCCGCACCATAAGTTTCAGTGCTGTCGTCCCAATACTTAACCGTGACTGGAAAATCAAACGCATGACTCAACAGCG
The DNA here is from genome assembly GCF_001663675.1 of Loigolactobacillus backii. Lineage (NCBI taxonomy): Bacteria > Bacillati > Bacillota > Bacilli > Lactobacillales > Lactobacillaceae > Loigolactobacillus > Loigolactobacillus backii. The sequence goes on along the minus strand of NZ_CP014873.1, from coordinate 2,132,344 downwards.
TTTTATAAACCTTTTTTTCTAACACAAACGTTCACTCCATTTCAAAAATATTAACAAGTCTATTTTAGACTTTTCATGTCATTAATGTTAATGCTTTTTGAAAATTTTCTATTGTTGGACCACAATTTTAGATATTTCTTGGCAAGGCTGATAAAATCAGTGTGGGTAAAAGAAAAAAGTAGTCGCTAAGCTACCACGTTCTAGGCACACCGTAATTTGTAATTGTCAATTATGTTAACTAACGTCTATCAAATCGAACAACACTAAATTACGCCTAAATAATTTAGCGTTGGTTACTGAAAAGTGTGTTATTGTAGTTGATTGTCATTTGGTTAATAATGCAGTTGTAAAAGCAAATATATAGGAGGTCTGTGAAAATGAGTCAAGTTTATCTAGCCGCCCAATTACCGGCGATCACAACGGAAATTTTAAAGAAACAGCAATTGGATTTTAGCGTTTATTCCGGAACAGGTTTAATTTCAAAGCAAGATTTGTTGGCAAACGTGAAGGACGCAGAATATCTGGTCACGGCGCTTTCAACAAAAGTCGATCAGGAAGTTATTGATCACGCACCTAATTTGAAATTGATTACCAATTTTGGTGCCGGCTTTAATAACATCGACATCAACTACGCCAAGGAAAAGGGTATTGTTGTGACGAACACGCCACTTGTTTCCACAAATTCGGTGGCCGAAGTTACGATTGGTCTCATTTTGGCCTTAAGCCATCGAATTGTTGAAGGTGATGCCCAGATGCGCAAGGAAGGCTTTCCCGGTTGGGCGCCGCTTTATTTCTTAGGCCAGGAAATTGCTGGGAAAACGTTGGGTATCGTTGGTCTAGGCAATATTGGTCAAGAAGTTGCCCGGAAGGCGGCCGCTTTATCAATGAAGGTCCAGTACTGGCAGCCACACCAGAAATCCGACCCTGAGGAACGAAGCCTGGGGGTAAACTATGTTTCTTTCGCTGAATTGACCCGAACCAGTGATTTTATCAGTCTTCACGCCCCGCAAACTAGCGCTAATTATCACCAATTTGATCAGGCTGGTTTTAACCAAATGAAGTCCACAGCCGCAATCATTAACGTTGCCAGAGGGCCAATTGTCGATGAAGTTGCGCTGCGGGATGCGTTGCAAAACAAGCAAATTGCCGGCGCCGCTTTAGATGTTTATGAACATGAACCAGCAGTTACGGCTGGTCTGGCGGACATGAAAAACGTTATCTTAACGCCGCATATCGGTAACGCCACGATTGAGGCTAGGGCGGCAATGGGCAAAATTGTTGCCACTAATATCGCTTTAGTGCAGGCTGGGCAAACGGCTAAATATGTGGTGAATCAATAAGATTGAAAATAGCCCAAAATTGAAATTAATGAGCTGCCAATTTGCAAAAAAATTTAATTGATTGCGCGGTTTAAATTCTCTAAAATTTAGCACATTGATGTTTCCGATCAACTGTGCCATTTTTATGCCATAATTGGCCTAAGATTAGCAATTACTTAAACAAAAAAATTAAAATTTTGAGGTAGAAATGTGATGCAAATTAAAATCGTAAATAAACTTAATGCGGCGCAGTTGCAGCAGGTCATGTCTATTTGGTTGTTGGGCAATACGCAAGCACATGATTTCATCCAATCAGACTATTGGCGCAAAAATTACGCCGCCGTGGCCGAGCAGATTCAGGGCGCCACACTGATTCTCGCTGAGCAAGATGATCAAATCTGCGGTTTCTTAGGACTAGTGGATGATTATATTGCCGGCCTGTTTGTTCGAAAAGACGTTCAAAATCAAGGCCTAGGAACAAAATTAGTTGCCCGGGCAAAATCAATAAAATCACCGTTAACGTTATCGGTTTATCAAAAAAATGACCACGCCGTTAAATTTTATCAGGCGCACGGCTTTGTCATTGTGAAGCAGGGCGTGGATTCGGATACCAACGAAGTTGAATTCACCATGCAGGCTGCGGAATAAAAATCGTGCCGAAGGCTTTTAAGCCGGAGCTAATCACCTAGCAAAAGGGGAATTATTATGGAAAAAATCAATTGGCGTCAATCTGAAAAAGAAATTTATCCCTTAAAGAAGGCACCATCGATCACAACTTTACCGTTACAAAATTTCATCACGCTTAGCGGCCAGGGTAATCCTAACAGCCCAGAGTTTGCCAGAAAGATTAGTGCCCTTTATCCTATCGCCTACGCAATTCGAATGGCGCCCAAAAAAGGAATCGAATTTCCCGGCGCGTTTGAGTATACCGTTTACCCGTTGGAGGGGTTTTGGTCGCTGGCGGAAGGCCACCGTGTTGGCCCGTTGGATAAAGACTATTTACAGTATCAGATTATGATTAAGCAACCCAGTTTTGTTAACCAGCAAGTTTTCAAACAGGCAGTTGAATTGGCCCGGGATAAGGTTGCACCAGACTTGTTAGCCCAGGTCAAATTTGAAAGCATCACTGAAAAAACGGTGGGCATGATTTTGCACATTGGGTCATTTGATGACGAACCCGAAAGCTTTGCTGAGCTTGAAGCATATCTGACAAGTAATGGCTATCGGCGCACTTCAAAGGAACATAAAGAAATCTACATCTCTGATTTTCGACGCGTTCCAGAAGAAAGACGTAAAACGATTCTGCGGGTTGGCGTTGAAAAGATTTAACTCTGGGCAATTGACTTAAATTTGTGTTTTTGGATAGCGTATGAAACATTAAACTTATTAGCGTATTTGGCTGCAACGCGGGCTTTGATCATCCTAGTTTGAGCGCTATCCGCAGCGAAGCCAATAATAATTTTCAGCTTCCAAGGAGAACTTGGGGGTCTTTTGTAACACTTCCTAGGATTAATTCGGGCGACTTTACTGGATATCCAATTTAAATTTACTAGTTCCTAATTGAGCGACCCACGTATATCTTGTTAATACTGTTAATACGTGTTATTATTACGCTAGATAAGGAGTGATCAATCATGATTAAGGAAGAATATTTAGGTATTTTTAAAACCCGTAAACAGGGCAACTCGATCGCGGTCACCATCCCAAAAGAGGCGGGAATCAAACCAGGTGTTGAGCTTGCCGTAACGCGTATTAACGACCAACTAGTTTACGTTCCAGTTAAGCCCAAGCAACCAATTAATCTATTTGCTTCGGCCGCTGTCAAAAAGCACGATTTTGCCCAAGAAGTAAATGACCTTGGTTATAATCCTGACAAAATAGCACCAATTGGCCACGAAAGGGTTGATGACTAATGGTCACTATGCCCAAACAAGGTGACTTTGTTTGGCTGGATGCCGAGCCCCATGCTGATCATGAGATTGGCGGTCATAATCAGAGTAAGCGTAATATTGCACGGCCGTTTCTAGTCGTCAGCACGACAGAGTTCAATCAAAATACGCCTTTCGTTCAAGTTATGCCCGTGACACACACGCTACGAGATGATGACCCATTAATGATGCAAGTGGTCGACCCAAAACTGCGGCTAAGCGGCATGGTGTTGTTTGCACAATTAAAGGGCTATGATTATTGCGCTAGGCATGGCACAATTATTGGTCAGTGCCGCCCTAACGTTCTAAAAACTGCACTGAATGTTATCAGTAACATTTACGGACTTTAGACCAATCTAGTGTGGCCATGAGTTTCCGCGTTCAATTTAGATTAATGATGCGCCGCTTTTGGTTTCATGATCGTCCGTTCATTTATTAGGCCAGAAGCTCTCTTCATTATTTAAGTAGCAACTTAATTAAGGTTTGCTTTCTTGGCTTGGCAGTTTGTATTTCATTTACGCAAAGATAGCAAAAGGATCGTCATCAATTTAAAATTAATTGATAGCGATCCTTTTTACGTTACGTCTATTTGTAATTATATTGAGGCGGCCTTTTGCCCAGAACCTCAGTCTAAATAAGGCAGTAATTTGGTCAGGACGATTTTATACGCGTTTGGTTGCACATGAATCTGATCACCGACGTATTCTTGTTGACGATGTCTTACTTGAAAAGTAAGCAGTAAATAACTGACCGACTTCAAAAATAATTTAATTCAAGTTATGATTGCCTCATCAAATAATTGGTGAGGTGATTTTTATTGGATAAACCGGATATTGTTCAAATTAAAATGGATCATTCTGGTTCTCAATCGCGATCTACTATGGCAACAAAAGCCCTGCAAATTAGAGTTGATGCTAATAAATCGGTCGTAGTTTACAATCGAATTAACAACTATATTTTAGAGGCAGTTTTAAAGGCGGTGTTCGCTGGTGATAATTGATCAACGACAGATTCAACAGGTCTTTTTAGTTTGTGGAAAAACCGATTTACGTCGGGGAATCGATGGTTTAGCTGGTGTTATCCAAGATCAATTTGATTTAGATCCGTACAATCGCGCCTTATATTTATTCTGTGGAACCAGAAAAGACCGTTTTAAGGCCTTATTTTGGGACGGTGATGGTTTTTTATTACTTTATAAGCGGATCGAAAACGGTCGACTTCAATGGCCGACTGATCAGAATGCACTCCGTAAATTAAATTCTAAACAGTTGACACGATTACTCAGTGGTTGGTCATTAGACGCGACAATTCATCAAACATGTCCGCCTGGACATGAAAGAAGAAAAAATAACTATCCAAATTAGTGTAAGACATGGTAAACTCAATTCAACAAATACGGATTGAGTGGATAAAGCTAATGACACCCGAAGAAGAAATTATAGCGCTACGTAAGCAAGTCGCGGAACTAACTGAAATGGTTGCCTACTTGACTAAAAAAATTTACGGTCAAAAATCAGAACAAATTGATCCTAACCAACTGTCACTACTAGAAGGTAATGACGGTGTTTTTATCACGCCAGAGCAACCTGGCCAACAAAGCGACGCAGATCAAGTACCGGCAAAGAAAAAGCGCAAAAAGACACGGCAAGAAACTCTAAGTCGTGATTTACCAGTAAGAGAAACTGTTATTGATCTACCAACGCAACAATGTGCCTATGGGCACGAGTTGACACCGGTTGGGAAAAAGTTTGTTCGTGAAGAGGTGCATTTCATTCCGGCCAAACTTTATCGAGAACATATTTATACGCAAACCTATAAGTGTTCTGAATGTGAGCTTGAAGCTGGCAGCGCTCATTTGGTGCAAGCCCAAACGCCAGTCGCTTTAATTCCGCATAGTCTCGCCTCGGCTTCGTTAGTCGCGGAGATCATTCATAAAAAGTTTCTATTGGCAACACCACTATACCGACAGTTAGCAGATTGGCAGCGCTTGGGTATTGCGTTATCAGAGGCAACAATCTCAAACTGGATTATCAAAACGAGTCAGTTGGTCGAACCAATTTATAATTTATTACAGCAGCGACTCAGCAACCAACGTTATTTACAGGGTGACGAAACACCGATGCAGGTGTTACGTGAGCCTGGTAAAACAGCAGCCGCTAAATCATATATGTGGGTGGCTAGAACAGTAAAACAAAGTCCGCAGCAAATCATTTTTTATGCTTATGGCAGTACGCGTTCAGGAACCTTTGCGCAAAAGTTATATCGGAACTTTACCGGCATCCTGCAGTGTGATGGCTATACCGGCTATAATCTGTTAGAAAATAGTGTTACGCGTATCGGTTGTTGGGCGCATGTGCGCCGTAAGTTTTACGATGCCACCCAAGCTAATGGTAAGCCAATTAGCAGTGTTCCCTTAGCGCTAATTGACGAGATGTTTGCCTTGGAGCGTCAATGGCAACATTTTTCGCCCCGGGTACGTCGTCGAAGACGCCGTAGTAAAGTGCGTAAATTATTGAAGCGATTCTGGCAGTGGATCGATTCGGCCGACGTATTACCTAAATCACGTTTGGGTAAAGCCGTCACTTACGCGATCGATCAACGATCTACACTAGAGCGGCTAGTCAACGTTGGTATCATGGACTGGAGTAATAATGCGGCGGAGCGCAATATGAAGAGCCTGGTGATTGGTCGAAAGAACTGGCTCTTCAGTACCAGCCAAGCAGGCGCAAGATCAACGGCTATTTGGTTAACTTTAGTGGAAAGTGCTAAAGCTAACGGGCTTGATCCGCGAGGCTATATCACCTATTTATTAAAAACAATGCCCCAACACCCTAGTTTCACCGATTTGGCCCAGCTAGAGGGTTATTTACCATGGAATTATTCTGGGGCAAGACATCAAGATAGAAATAAAGCGTCAAATGAATAGAAGCCAGAAATAGTGGCGTAATGTAAAAGACAAACCGATTTCTCAATTTCGAGAAGCCGGTTTGCCTTTTTTAAACGGTCGATTATTTACTGCTTACCTTGAAAAGGCTAACGTCATGGAACAAAGGGACTCCCTTGAAGAAATTATAGTGAGTGGGTGACCAGTTATTCGGTTTATTTCACTATCAAATTTGATTAGTATCCGATTGTTGTTTAACAAACACTAGTTTTGTCTCAGCTGATAATTCTGGTGTGTAGTGATAATTCAGTCGGTCAAAGCGCCGTAAATCAGCCAGCTTTTTAATATTATTTTCCGCCATAAAACGAACCATCTCGCCCCGGGCCATTTTGGCCAACGTGGCCCGGGTCTTGATTTTGCCATCTACCCAATGGCCAAAAACGATATCAATGAGTTGCACGTTAGGCTGGAGGTGGCGTTGAATTATTTTGGCGTATTCTTGGGACGCTAGGTTAATGATTGGTTCGGCCTGTGCGTGTAGCGCCTGATAGGGTTTGGCACCCCAAAAGTCGTACAGATTAGTACTTTGCCCGCTTTTTAAACGAGCCTGCATTTCGAGACGGTAGGGGACAACCCCGTCAAATGGACGCAGGATACCGTAAAAGCCGGATAGGATCCGTAAGTTGGCCTGCACGTAGGTTAGTGCAGGAGCGGTAAAAACATCTGGCGCCATATATTGATATTGGATGCCAGAAAAGGCCAGTAACGCCGGTGTCAGTTGCTCTTTTAGCGCCATTTGTTGTAACCAATCGTAATTAGTTTGGGCAAGCTTATCACTACACTGCCACAAGGTTTTTAATTCTGAATAGGATAATTGCCGCATTGCCAGCAAAAGTTCTTCGGCTTCGCTTAAATACTGGGGCAGAGCAGCAATGGGAAATGAATCGGTATCAATTTTCATTTTTTTAGCTGGTGCAATGATAATTTTCATGGCGAAACCTCACTTGTTCTATCTGCTTGTATTTTAGCAGAAATTATTGGGTTAAACGTGGTTGCGTGAATATTTTGCTGGGAAGTGTTTGAAACAGCGCAGGAGCCTGCTTTTTTAGACACATTTTTGTTAACGCACAACATTAATCGCTCCGCCGCCACACAAGGCCTCCAAGCCAGCCTTATTTCGGGCTATCCAACGGCATAAATTTCATTTGTTGCGTATCGAAAATTAATGGAATCTCCGCTAGTTCACCGGAACGATTTTTGCGGAATAGTAAATTAATATTGCGAATTTTGCTGCGTTCTTGAACCTGGTCCTCCAAATAAAGGAAAGAAACAATGTTGGAATCTTGTTCAATACTGCCGGATTCGCGTAAATCGGCCAGTTGTGGCTTGCGGTCAACCCGTTTTTCTAGTTCACGATTTAACTGGGAAAATAAAATGATCGGAATGTTCAGTTCATTCGTTAGTAATTTGAGTTCCCGGGTGATGGCCTCGATTTCTAAACGCCGATCAGTAACGCGAGCCTTGGTTCGTGCCAAACTAACGATTTGTAGGTAATCAACGATGGCAAAATAGTTAACCCCTTTTTCGGAGGCTTTTTTGGCGTTTTCCCGAATCACTTTGATAATCTGCGGTAGAACCAGAATTTTGTCGTGTAAATTGACGTGTTGCGCAATTGATTAACGGGAATGCCAGTATGAAAGGCAATTGTTCGGTTGAAATTATCTTCGCCGGTCATTTCTAATGAAAAATGATCGACGCAGATTTCTGGATCAATTGCTAGGGCACTTTGAATAAAACTTAAGCCAAAGGCCGATTTACCAACTCCCGGCCGTGCCCCAATGGTCCAAAGTACGCCACCACATAGGCCATTGCCAAGCACCTTATTCAGTTGTTGGAACGTTTTAATACCGGCCGAACGGGAATGGTCCAAGTAATAACGTAAATCATCCGCGTATTCACTCAATTTCTTGGTTGGTAATTCCGGTAGATTTAGGACCCGAACCAATTCCGTCATTTCACCCAGCGCTAGCATATTTTCGCTAGTTGGATATTTCGCGTAACGGCCGGCCAGTGCTTCTAATTCGCCCTGATAATACCAAGCCTTTAATCCTTGCAGGACTGACTTGAACGTCTTGGTGGTCACACCAGTGTCGTGCAACTTAACCCACTCATCCTCCGCAAAATCCAGTGGGTAAGCCAAGAAGAAACGGCGCTTGACGTCCACCCAATCCTTGAAGTCACCATCATTTTCTAAAATGACTTTGACAAGATGTTGAAATTTAATGACGTGAAACCAACGCGCTTCAATTTCGGTACTTTTGCAAATATCTGGGTGATCAACTAGGTAGGCAACTGCGTTTTGTTCAAATTCCATCGATTTCCACCTCTAATTCTTCCTTAGTGATTAGCATGCCCTCAATTTTGGCGCGCCGAAATGTTTCGTCTAAGTCACGATCGCAGTCTAGGTACAGACCTTGAAGTCTTTCGGCTCGCGGCATTGGTTCTACGTGGTGAACCACTGTTACGGGCTGCTCCGGTACAATATCGTTGACGTAATTGATAAATTTAGGGCCAAACAGCGTCCGCGGTCGGACAAATTTGCGCATTTCAATTTGATTACCCCATTCAGCCGACTTGGCCAAACTGACTCGCTTGAATTGTTCTGGTAGGTAACCCAGTTGCAGCCAGGCAACAACGTACTCCTCGTGGCGTTCGGCTTCAGGAAAATGTTTGCCGCTAATTTGGGCTAATTCAGTAATGATTTGTTGGGCCTGCTTTTGTTCAGTGGGCGTGGCTGGGTGCTTGAGATTGAGTGCTTTTTGATTTTTGGTTGCTGACGTTACTTGTGCTGGTTTAACTGTTTCAGTTTTGATTGGTTCTGTTTCATGAACTGGTTGTGTTTCGGGACAAAATTGATTCCAATTGGCAATGTACAAGGCTCGCTTTTCATTTTCATAAAGTAAACCGACTTTGATGAGTAATCCGCAGAGTTGGTCAACGCTGCGGTTGTTGGTGATGCCGCTAATTTGTTTGATCTCTTTAACGGTGTACGCCAGACTTGCAGCGGCGGAAATTCGCCCGTGATCATTATTATTGGCCGCTTCGGCTAGTAAAAAATGCCAAAGCCGAAAACTTGCGTGATAAGTATTGACTTGATTTTGTGCAAGTAAACGGAACTCAGGTTGCTGATAAAGATTGATTGGTACAGTAAAATAACTAGACATGGGTTAACACTTCTTTCTTAATTAGGGTTCTATAGATATAAAACCCGCAGGCCTCCAAAAAGTGTCACTAAAATAACATTTATTTTTCTGATCGGTTCAAAAGGTTGTTAGGGCGGGAATAGTTAGCAAACTTTTTTTATTTAAACTTGCCTTATTTTGGTACCGGTAAGCGTGGCGCTACCAATAATTAGTACCGATATTAATACCGCTAGCGCTTTTCAGTACCGCTACCAGTAGCGGTATGGGCCACGGTACCAACTTTAAAAAGAAAATGGCGCAATATTGAGTGCGGTAACTGGCAAAACTTGCGTGTCAATTTTGATTATTGGTCGGTTATTGGCATCAGTGGTGCCACAAAATTGTCTGGACAGTGAAATTTATCGTCCCCTGGTTAAGGCTCTGGCAGCACTACGTTTTATATTCTATAATGAAGCTATAACTTTTCTAAGAAAGCAGGTCCTAGCATGTTAAAGGAATCAACGATTGCCCAGCAATTAGATCACCGAACGATTCGGACGTTTAAACAGCAACCAGTCACGGCCGAACTGATCAGCGAACTAGTTGCGGTAGCACAACATACAGCAACTTCAAATTTTCAGCAGGCATTTAGCATAATCAGTGTGACTGATCCAGCCAAAAAAAAGCAGATTGCGGCGGTTTCTAACCAGAAATATGTGGCGGATAATGGCCATTTGTTTATTTTTGTCGCTGATCAACACCGTAATCAACAGATCGGCGCGGAAATGGGGAAGACAGCCAATCGTTTAGGTGATACGGATCACTTTTTAGCAGCCTGGTCAGATGCCAGTTTGGCCGTCCAAAATACAGTTGTTGCAGCCGAGAGTCTTGGTTTAGGTGCGGTTATTTTAGGCAGTATTTTAAATGATGCCCAACAAATTATTGATATTTTGCAGTTGCCCCAACTAACCTTTCCAGTGTTAGGTTTAGCTATTGGCTGGCCCGATCAAAAGCCACAATTAAAACCACGCTTGCCGGAACGCTTTGTTCATTTTGAAAATACTTACCAGTTACCGACCCCGGTAAAACCAGACTTAGTTGACTATGATGCCAAGGTCCATGAGTACTACGATTTGCGTGATGCCAATCGGCGGGTGGATACCTTCACTAATCAGGTTCAGAAACGATTAATGTTGCGGCCAGCTAAGCGTGCTGAACTATTACCAGTGCTACGGCGGCAGGGTTTCTTGTTGGAATAGCTAACTGGGGTTGGGGAAGTTGGTGACTGATACGTGAAGTGATTGGTTGCCTTGTAAAATAACTTAGGACTAGCATTGGCAAAACTTTTAAAGTGATGTTTTGAAAAAACGATTGGAATTCAATTTAATTAAAAGATGCCGAACATTAGTGACTTAACCAATTCAACAGAATATGGTTAGGTCACTTTTTTGATTTAATTTAAGTCATTTTTACGATGTGGATGAAATACTCAATGATTCTCTAATACTTTTGCTCAATTAAAGTTGTCAGGTTGCTTTTGAGTGAATTACTTGCTGATGCCAAAATTGCTAGAGCAGGCCGCTTTTCACGCTGGAACAGTTTGATTAATTTTACAATTTGCGCGTTAAAAAAATTTAGTCGGAGAGACTTGACTTAGGGGAATATATGTTTGTATTATAGAGACATTGAATACGAACGGATGTTCTAGATGGGAGACTTTCGATGAGTGTTGTTTATGATGTCCCACGTGATAAGTGGTTATATGATGATCGTGGCATGATGAAATGGATGGGCTTTTTTATGAGCGATCACACGATGTATATGGAAGCTGAGCAGGGTTCTGAAGCGCCAGCCTTGCCACGGCCAATTCAGGACAGTAAAAGAATCGATACACTATTGACTCAATCATGGACTAAGAAATGGACGATCTCGATCCAACTTGGAATTTGGCGAAATGGTCAATTATTACCTGATTTAAAGGGCGTCGTCATCGGTCAAGCCAATCATAGCGTTGTTATTCAAGAAGATGACGGCACGCTTCGGCAGATTTTACCTAAAGATATTCGTAACATTACGGCGTCGCAAAATGAAAAGTGGTTCAGCTATGAGCACACCATTAAGTGATCCAACAAAATTACCGCGCCATGATGTGATGTGTATTGACTGTAAAAGCTTCTATGCCAGTTGTGAAGCCGTTGCTAGGGGTGAAGACCCATTATCAGCGAATATTGCTGTATTAAGTCGTGAAGAATCCTCAGGTGGTTTAATTCTAGCCGCTAGTCCTTACACCAAGCAAGAGTATGGGGTTAAGTTAGGAACTAGAAAATTTGAATTAAAACCTGCGATGGATATCAATTTAGTCGAACCGCACATGGCAAGATACATTCAAAAAAATTACGAAATCAACCTGATTTATCGCCAATTCACCGATGATGCGCATTGGTTTCCCTATTCGATTGATGAAAGCTTCATCGATGTAGGAGCCTCGCATAAAATATTTGGTAGTAATTTTAAAATTGCCCAAGCTATCCAGAAGAAGGTCAAGGCTGAAACCGGCATTGTGACCACCGTTGGCATGGGCGAAAATCCTTTGCTGGCCAAACTAGCCCTAGATAATGCCGCCAAACGCAAAGCACCATGGATAGCAAGGTGGACGTACGCAAATGTTCCGGAAACTATTTGGAAAATACCTAATCTGACTGACATGTGGGGAATTGGGAATGCCTATGCAAATAAGTTACGCAGTTTTGGGATTTATTCAGTTTATGATTTGGCTCATGCTGACGTTAATATGCTAAAACGCCGCCTTGGTGTGATGGGCGAGCAATTATATTATCATGCTTGGGGAATTGATTATAGCCTGTTAGAACGACGGTATTTGCCACGAAGTAAATCTAAGGGCTACGGTAATTCGCAAGTGTTAATGAAGGATTATACCGACTCACACGAAATCGAACTTGTCCTACGAGAAATCGCCGACCAAGTTTCTACCCGTTTGCGAAAAGATAACGTGGAGTGTGAGATTGTTCAGATAGAAATTGGTTTTGGCGAACCAGATGCGAAAGGCCGGGGACATTATTCAACACAAATGCATATTCAACCAACCAACTCATCCCGGGGGCTCCAAAACGCCGTTAAATACCTGTTTGAAAAAAGTTGGAATAAGCAAATGCTACGTTCTCTAGGAGTCAGAGCAAGCAAACTCTCTATTCCGCAGGCAATGCAACTTGATTTATTTGAGGACCCAGATATGCAACTTCAAAGCATGAAATTAGACACAGTCATCGATAAGATCAGAAACAGATATGGGTTCAAAGCATTGATGCGCGCAAGCTCACTTTCAGAAGGGGCAACTGCGCTGGCTAGAACAGACTTAGTAGGAGGTCATAAGGCATGATAAAGGCATCACGAGAACTACTAGAACGCTACGATGCGAAGTTTACCAAGCTATTTAATCATGAATATTGGTTGGTGATTGTCGCTGACTATTACGATAAAGTTCATACCTTTTATCTTTATAACAAGCATATTAAACAACCCTTAACTGATTCCCATGAGTTGGCGCGAGTTGAAATGTCCGATAAGGATACTTACACGATTATGTTACGTGATTTGAAGGTGCATTCTAATTTGCGGATTGAATTTCGTGATACTAGGTGGCCAGTTAGGCCTGAATCTACTGTTTTGGTGGATCGAGTGCATGGACATGGGAGTGTGACTGAATAATAAGGCGGAATAGATTGAGTAGGTCTAATAACGATGCCCCACCTCATGTTAACGACATGTAATATTTTTATGGAAAAATTGAGACAATTTATTATTACTCTATCTTGTCCGACATAGTAGCAAATTCTCATTGATTATATTATAAATTTTAAATGCAATAGACTATTCTTGGACAAATTTGGGCTGGTCTATTTGGCTGACAATAGCTGCCGCATTCATGATAAAATCATATAGGTAAGCGAGAATATATTTTATGAAGGAGAAATATTATTGATTAATAGTATTGATTTATCTAAGAGAGTGTCAAATTTTATGTGTAAATGAAAAAGCCTCTCACCTTTGAACTAAAACATTGATTCTAAAGTGTCTTGAACTAGGTTGAACCCCTTATGTGTCCGTCGACCAAATTTGTCATTGTAATCAAGAATTACGGTCATTAAGGTTCTTTCCAAAGATTCTTCATTGGGAAATTGTTCACGTTTCTTTGTTTGCCGCTTAAATTTTTTGTTAAATGATTCGATAAGATTGGTACTATAAATACTAGAACGGATAGCCGGTGGAAAATTAAAACATACCAGTAATTTCTGGTTTTTTAATAATTCTTGTGTAACTTTGGGATATCTTTTGCGCCAATGATTAACAAAGTTGGCTAAGCTGTGCTCAGCCATTCGTTTATTGGTTGCTTGATGAATTAACTTAAAATCATTTAACACAGCTTGACGGTCATGAACCCGGATATGATGTGAAATATTACGGCTTACATGAACTAGGCATTGTTGAATAACGGCGTCCGGATAATATTTGCCAACGGCAGTTTCTAGGCCAACCAATCCATCAGCCACAAAAAGTAAGGTTTGTTGCACGCCACGATGCTTCAAATCAGCTAGTACTTCAGACCACACAGAACTAGATTCTGTAGGAGCTATCTTGTAAGATAGCACTTCCTTATGACCATTAGGTTGAATGCCAATCGCAATATGAACTGCTTCTTTGGCAACTGTGTCACGTCGTAAGGGAAGATAAGTGGCATCTAAATAAACGACGGCGTACCTTTCTGATAACGTTCGATTCTTGAAAGCTTCAACTTGTTCATTAACTACCTTAGTTAGATTGGAAACTGTCTGTGGCGTGTAATAGGAACCATACATCTTTTCCATCAGATCTGCGATCTCATGAGTGGTAATTCCCTTTTGATAAAGCTGAATGACGGTTTGTTCTAACTGATCTGTTCGGCGTTGATAGGCTGGTAATGTGTGGTTAACGAATTCTCCGTTCCGATCACGGGGAATCGTAAGCTTCAATTCGCCATATTTTGTATTAAAGGTTCTCATGTAGTGTCCATTACGAGAATTTCCTGAATTGAAGCCATTCCTGTCATAGGGCTCATAACCCAAGAATGCAGAAAGTTCATTTTGTAATAGCTCATTAACGGCCGTTTCTAGTTGGTCTTTAAAAATAATAGCTAGATCCTGATGCTGTGCTAGTGCTGTGACGATTTCTTTGGTAAACTGATTCATGGGGAAGCCTCCTGTGATGTTTGTTTAGACGCTAACTATCATAAGGGAGAGGCTTCCCTTTTTCAATTCTCAATAAATCATTTACACATAATTATTTAAACACTCTTATCTAATTATACATATATCTTTTCGGACAAAGAATTTACTGGTCTATCAAATAAAAATTTTATTTTTGGAAAGAATGGTACTGGTAAAACTAGTTTGGTGAATGCAATAATAGATGAATACAGTGATATGTATGATATTCGGCCATTTCAAGGATACGATCGTTTTGTTAAAGACAATAAGCAACTAAATGCAATTTCACTTGGTGAAACTAATGTGGTCATACAAAAAGAAATTGAAACTGTCAATATCGCAATTAAAAAGTTAGAGGCGGAAATATTCCCTGAAGAGAGCAAAAAAAATTTCTATTCACATTTAGAAAAAGCAAATAAAGATTTAAAAAATCAAAAAGATGTTATCGATAAGTTTTGTATAAAATCTGCTCGAACATTGAAACTTGACGATAGGAGATTAACAGATCCAAAATATAATAAAAATTATTTTAAAAATGATATTCCAAATGCACAGTTACTTGATGATAATGAGTTCAAAACGGCCGGGGATACTTTTCAAACAAGAAAACTTAATACCGGTATAAAACCGAATTTACCTGAAATAGATCTGCAAATTTATTTAGATGTAACGAATAAAATATTGAAACAAAGTGTTACACCAACCATAGTTATAAAAGAACTGGAAAATAATCCAGATAAACAAAATTTTGCAAAACAAGGAATGTCGATCCACAAACGCAATGCAGGAGAGAAGTGTGCGTTTTGTGGGAAACCTATTGATGATCAGCGTTGGAAAGATCTGGATGCTTATTTTTCTAAATCTGTAGATAGTTTAGAAAATAAGATCAATTCAGAAATTGCCCTAATTAATCCAGCTGTCAAAAAATTAGCACAAATTAAACTTCTGACACCTGAAACCTTTTATCCTAAATTTCGTAATCAGGCTAAGGATTTGAATAAATCATTAAATTTAGCAATTGTATCGATGAATTATGTTTTGACTACTTTATTACGGGCCCTAGATAAAAAGAAGAAACAACTTTTTGATAGAACATCCGAATTAGAAATTGAATTACCTGATAATTTAAAGGTGGTACAGTCTGGGTTAAATAACTTATTTGAACAAAATAATATTTTTAACAATAATTTAGCTAAGGAACAGAGAAAAGCAAAAAATAAATTACTTTATCATTTAGTTCAGGAACAGCTTAATAGTTTTAATTATGCAGAAGCACTTGGTAAATTAAAGCAATTAAAAATACAGCAGAAGTCCATTAAAGAAGAATTTAATTTGATGGAAAATAAATATGAAGCTTTTAAAAAGAAGAAAAAGGATTTGCTCAAAAGCAGTAAAGATGAGGCCCAGGCCGCCGAAGAAATAAATAAGTATCTACAACACTTAGGCCATGCTAGTTTTTCACTACATCTTATCAAAAAAAGTAATGAACTAAGCGGTCAATATGAGATTATTGGCCTAGATAAAAAGAAGCGTGATATATCATCATTGAGCACGGGAGAACGTAATATTGTTGCTTTTCTTTATTTTGTGTATTCTTTAAAAGATACTAATGCAATAGAAAATACTAATAAAATCATCATATTTGATGATCCAATGAATAGTAATGACGATAGTTCACAGTATCTGATGATTACGCAAATTCAACAATTATGTCGTGGGCTTAAGAAAACTGATTCTTTGATTCTTTTGACGCATAATATTCATTTCTATATTAATGTTAAATATCCCTTCAGATATAAAAGTAAAAAAAATGATGACCATAATAGATTTTTTCATTTTCAGACTGCTGGTCACCAATCTTTCATAAAGGCAATTTCAAATTCTAATATGGATATCCATACTACTTATGATGACTTATGGGAAGAACTATATTTTTTGTACAATGCGAATAAACCGGTAATGATGCTTAATCCAATACGACGCATTATTACAACGTACATAAAGTTTAATGCTATCTCGGCCAACAACTTTTATAAGAATATTCCTGAAGCAAAAAAATATTTTGATGTCAATTCACATGAGATAGATGATATTGAGGATTTCGAGGGTGATCCAAATGGAAAAACTAAGGGACAAATTATATGGCTAATGTACCAAGTGTTTAGAGCCAATAATGGAGAAGGTCACTTTGGACACCATACACCAGATGATATAATGAATCGGTTGAATAAAAAGGTATCAGAAAATTAATTTTTCTTGAAAGACGGCAATTTAAAAATTGCTGTTTTTATATACCTTAGAAAGCCTAAATACAAACAAAATTCAGGTTATTAGATCCAACGCAGATAAAATAAGGCATTCTTAATGTATAATGAAGGAAAATACATAAATGGTAGCAATCAGCTACCAGAATGGAAGATTTAAAATGAAAGAAAGCAAGGAACTAAGGTTTGAACAAAGCCTAATCGATCATTTAACGCAAATTGGTGGCACCAAACAATGGCGTTATATTGATAGCATTAAAACAACGGCACAGCTTTGGCAAAACTTTAAGTTGATTTTGGAAAAGAATAATCAACAGTCCTTGAAGGTTCCGTTGAGTGACACGGAATTTGCACAGGTTAAAAATGAAATTAAAAATTTAAAAACACCCTATCAGGCTGGACAGTTTTTATATGGTCTTAATGGTGTATCACAGGTTGAGGTAGATTTGGATGATGGACGGCATGTTTTCTTAACGGTCTTCGATCAAGCACAGGTTGGTGCCGGTACGACAACTTATCAGATTGTGAATCAAATTGAACGTCCCGCAGTTCTGGCGTCCAAAAGAGATCGTCGATTTGATGTTTCGTTGTTAATTAACGGGTTACCAATTATTCAAATTGAGGAAAAGGCTGATGGTCATGACGCGAAGGAAGCACTACGCCAAATGCAACAGTATATTGATGAAGAACAGTACACTGATATCTTTTCTACAGTTCAAATTTTAATCGGGATAACACCACACAATGCCCTTTACATGGCCAATACGAATGCGAATATGTTCAATACTGATTTTGCTTTTCATTGGCAGCGAGAAGAAGACAACAGCCCAGTTTATGATTGGCAGGAATTTTCCGACAAGATGCTCTCAATTCCGATGGCACACCAAATGGCAACAAATTATATGATTCTCGATGGAACCAAGAACCAGCAAATGGTAAAAGTGATGCGGCCTTATCAGGTGTACGCAACTAAGCGAATTATACGTAAAATTCAGGAAAACGCCTTTGGCATTGATAGCGAAAAAGGCGGCTATATATGGCATACAACGGGCTCAGGAAAGACAATTAGTAGTTTTAAGGCAGCTTGGCTTGCATCTCGCTTACCAAATGTTGATAAGGTAATCTTTGTTGTTGATCGAATTGCGTTAACAAACCAAACTGCCGAAAAGTATGCAGCTTATGATCCTGATTCTGATGAAGAAAATAAAAATGGTGTTGTTTCTGATACAGCTAATATCAATGTCCTCGCGCGTAAATTAAAAACTAAAAGCTCTGGTATCATTGTTACTTCTGTTCAGAAATTAGATCGATTAGTTCAGCGTGAAAGCTTTAAATCACCTAATAAGAATGTTGTTTTTATCGTGGATGAGGCACATCGTTCCACTAGTGGTGAGATGTTACAACGAATTAAAAAAGGCTTTAAAAAGGCGCTTTGGTTTGGCTATACAGGTACACCCGTATTTGAAGGAATTACGACTGAACAAATCTTTGGTGACTTACTTCATGCTTATACCATTCGTGAAGCAATTGCTGATGGCAATGTGCTTGGTTTTAAGGTGGACTTTAATACGACTTTACCAATTGAAGTTCTAAAAAAAGAATATTTACCAAAGTATTATGCTGAAAAGTATCCTACGTGGACACAGGAACAAATTGAAGTAAAGATAAGCAATTTATCTGAAGAAGATATGGATGATACAGTTAATACAAGTGTCTATGATACTAATGAAACGCACGTCAAACTTGTGGTCGATGATATTGTTTCAAAGTGGCGGAATCGTTCCAGTGACTACCGCTACAACGCCTTACTGACAACACACGTTGGCGGTGGTAAAGCATCGACGCCGATGGCAATGATGTATTTTGATGAATTTCAACGCCGTAACCAAGAATTAGAACGTCCGTTGAAGGTCGCTGTTACTTTTAGTCAAGATAGCTCCAATGGTAAGAATATGCTTGAAACAAACCATGGTTTAAGACGGGCGATTGATGCCTATACTGCTCAATTTGGTGGTTATTATGATGATACAAACATCAAAGAATATACCGAAAGTGTGGTTTCACGGCTGGACCGAACAGTTGATGATGGTAATTATTTGGATCTAGTTATAGTAGTTGATCAATTATTGACAGGTTTTGATGCCCCTAAACTTAATACGCTGTATGTTGATCGTACGTTAAAGGGTGCCAACCTAATTCAGGCCTATTCACGAACTAATCGAATTCAGGATATGCAACATAAACCATTTGGCCGAATCATTAATTATCGTTGGCCAGCAAATTCAGAGAAACTAATGAATGAGGCGCTAACAATATATGCCAATCGCGCTTCCGCAGATGTTCAACTCACTATTGATTCTGTTGTTGATGTGCTTTCCCCAGATTTTGAGGAACTACTAAGTGAAACTCAAAAAGTAGTCGAAGATTTACGTGAATTAACGTCAGATTTTACTAAAGCACCTGCCAGTGAGGGTGAGTGTAATGAAGCCTACAATCAGTTAAAAAAATATAATGCTGACATTGCTAAATTAAAGCAAGATGATAGTTACAACTATAATGATCCAGAAAAATTACTGACTAAACTGCATATTGAGCCTGATCAAGAGGTACTTTTAACGACAACCTTGGCCAATGAAATAAAAGAAAAGATTGTAAAGAAACAGCCTATTGATTACTCAGATTTGTCTTTAGACATGGAACACTTACGTGAAGTTGAAGTTAATTACGATTATTTGGAAGAGTTAATTGCTCAATTGGCCAATGAGGTTCATGAAGGCACTGGTGAGGCCGATGTTACTTATTCGAAGGTTAACAAGTTGGTTGATCAAATGGATGATTTAAAGTACGCCCAACAAATTAAGCGAGTATCTAAAGATCTTCATGATAATAACGTAAGCCCAGAGATTATGCCAGCCTATCCAGTTCAGTCTAGGGATGTTAATCATTTAATTGAGGCGCATAACCAGCAAACGCGCCGAACCGAAATATTAGGATTTCGCCGCAAGTGGGGCCTAATCGATATTGAAGGTAATCGGCAGGTTGTTAATGATTTATTGAAACATCATAGTCTTAAATCCGATGATCTTGATGTTGAGGGACAATTGACGAAAATATTGACTGAAGGTCAACAGTATTATCGTGAAGATGCTGAGGATGAGACAGTTAAAAAATTATCTAAAATTAAATATCGTAATCAACTACGTAGCGCATTTAATAAATTTGCGGATCAAATTGTCGAAAAATATTAATTATAAAAGGATGGAAATATGGCTAACGAAAAAACAGCACAGGATATTACGTCCCAATTATGGGCAATGGCAAATGAATTGCGAGGGAATATGGACGCTAGTGAATTTAGGAATTATATATTAGGGTTTATGTTTTACCGTTATTTGTCGGAACATCAAGAAGAATATTTGGTTAAACAAGAGATTGTGACCCCAGAAGAAAATGAGACGGCCAATGATGCCTATTTACGGGATGCAATTGGTGATGATTTAACTGATTATATTCAGGATATTTCAAATACACTAGGTTATGCAATTGAACCTCAGTTTACTTGGACGACAATTGTTAAGAAGGTTCAGGAAGATGAGATCAAACCATCGGACTTTCAAGATATGTTTGATAGTTTTAACAAAAATGCTGGAATTAATATTAATGCAAGAAATGATTTTCGTGAAATCTTTGCCGACGTTAATTTGGGTAACTCACGCTTAGGTAATAGTACAACAGCACGGGCAAAGGCTTTGAGTGGTATCGTTAAGTTAGTTGATCAGTTTGACTTCAATGATGCTAGTGGTAATGACGTTCTTGGAGATGTTTATGAGTATTTAATCGCTAAATTTGCGGGTAATTCTGGCAAAAAGGCTGGTGAATTCTACACGCCACATCAAATTTCAAAAGTGTTGGCGAAACTTGTTGCGCTGAATGTTGACCCAAACGCTGATCATTTCTCAGTCTATGATCCGGCCATGGGTTCAGGTTCACTGTTATTAACTGTTCAAAGTGAAATTCCTAATGGCAGCAAACCTGGCTACGTTAATTTTCATGGGCAAGAATTAAATACAACAACTTTTAATTTGGCGCGAATGAATTTAATGATGCATGGTGTTGATTATCAAAATATGGATTTACGGAATGCTGATACGTTGGAATCGGATTGGCCTGATGGAATGGATGCGCAGGGAATTGATCATCCTCGTAGCTTTGAAGCGGTAGTCGCAAATCCGCCATATTCAATTAAATGGGATAACAACACTAATAAGATGAAGGATCCTCGTTTCAAAGATTATGGCCGTTTGGCCCCAGCTTCTAAAGCCGATTTTGCTTTTGTACTACATAGTATTTATCACTTGAATAACGAAGGAACCATGGCAATTATTTTACCTCACGGTGTACTTTTCCGTGGTGGAGCAGAAGGCGTGATTCGCCAGGCCTTAATTGAAAAGAATTATTTAGATGCAGTAATTGGCTTACCAGCAGGTCTATTTTTCTCCACAGGTATTCCAACAGTCGTTTTAGTCTTTAGAAAGAACAGGACGGGCAAGGATATTTTATTCATTGATGCGTCTAATAATTTTGAAAAAGGTAAGAATCAAAATATTTTACGAGATGAAGATATTGATAAAATCATTAACGCATATTCTGAGCGAAAAGATATCGACAAGTATGCTCACGTTGCCACAATTGATGAGATTACTGAGAACGAATTTAATTTGAATATTCCTCGTTACGTGGATACCTTTGAGGAAGAAAAACCCATTAATTTGGCCAAAGTAGCCGACGATTTGGTCAGTGTTGATAAAGAAATTGCTGATTTACAGAAACAAGTTATGACGCAAGTCAACGATTTAGTTGGTACAGATGAAGAATCACAGGCCATGTTAGATCATTTTAAAGAGGTGCTTGGAAAATGACTGAAGTTAAACGAAGAGTACCGTTGATACGGTTTAAGGGGTTTAGTGACGATTGGAACGAGCGTGTGTTGAATGATATAGCAACTTGTTTCTCTGGAGGAACACCCAGTGCAAAAAGCAAAAAATATTATGGTGGAAATATTCCATTTATTAGATCTGGAGAAATTAATAAAAGTTCAACAGAACTGTTTATAACAGAAGATGGATTAGATAATTCATCAGCAAAAATGGTCAAAAGGGGAGATATTTTATTTGCATTGTATGGTGCAACCAGTGGAGAAGTTGGAATATCAAAAATTAATGGAGCAATTAATCAGGCTGTTCTGGCCATTAATCCAATACAGAAAGACGATCCATATTTAATTACCCAATGGTTAAAAAGACAGAAAAAAATCATAACAGGTACTTACTTACAAGGTGGGCAAGGAAATCTTTCAGCGAGCATTGTAAAAAAACTAATTATTAGTCTTTCTAGAAATTTATCAGAACAAAAAAAAGTTAGTGATTTTTTTAAAACTATAGATAACCTGATTGCAGCAAATCAACGTAAGTTGGAGCTTCTGAATCAATTAAAAAAAGGGTTTATACGACGAATAATCAATCAAGAATTACGTTTTAAAGAATTCCCAGATGCTTGGAAAGATCATACCCTAGGAAGTTTTATAATAGAATATTCGGGAAAAACTAAAATAAATAATCAATATCCAATTTTGACCTCATCAAGAAAAGGATTATTTTTACAAATGGACTACTATGGTGGACATCAAATCGCATCAAAAAATAATATTGGTTATAATATTGTTCCAAGAGGTTACTTCACATACCGACACATGTCCGATGACGAAGTTTTTAAATTTAATATAAACGAACTTGTTGATTACGGAATAGTTAGTACTTTATATCCAGTTTTTAAAACAACTAGTGCCCTAAATCCGTACTTTTTGCAGTATCTTTTGAATTATGGAGATACATTTAAAAGATATGCATTAATACAAAAACAAGGTGGTTCATGAACCTATATGTATCTAAAAAAATTAAAGAAGCTAAAATTAATGTTTCCTGGTATCAACGAACAGATCCGGATTCGAGATTTGTTACAAAATATTGATGGTCTAATTGTAAAATTTGGATCTAAAATAGATGCATTCAAAATGCAGAAACAATCCCTACTCCAAAAAATGTTCATCTAAAATAACGCGCAAGTTCCTTTTCGGAGCTTGCGCGTTTGACTACATTAAATTGGCGAGATGTCGCATAACTTTATCATTATCTTCATTTTCCAATTCTTTGATAATATGTAAATACGTTTTTTGAGTAGTCGTAATATTTGCGTGACCAAGCCGACGGGCTACTGATGCTGTACTTACTCCAGCATAAAGTAGTAAAGATGCATGAGTGTGACGTAATCCATGAATTGAAATTACTGGAACTTCGGCCTTATTGCATAATCGCTCTAGGTAATGGTTCACTGTATCGTTATGAATACGACCTTTAACAAAAATTGGTTGATCATTTGGTAAATTTTTAATAAGTTGCGAAAATTGCATGGATTTAGGTCAAGAATCTGGACACATTTTATGTATAATTTAAGCGACTAATTTTTCCTTTTCATTTGGAGTTAAATAATCAATGCTACTGTGAATTCGAGCACTGTTATAAAAGCTCTCAATGTAGCTGAATATTGCAGCATTTGCTTCTTCAAAATCCTGATAATGGTGTTGGTAAACCTCTTCTTTTTTCAAACTGGCGTGAAATGATTCCAAACATGAATTGTCATAGGGACAGCCACGCTTGCTATAAGAATGGCGAATATGGTGTTGCGCTAAGATCTGTTCAAAGCCAGCACTGCGGTACTGGCTACCCAGATCGGTATGCACAATTAAGTTATTAGTCGTCTTTCTAGTTTCAAAGGCTTGTTGAAAAGTGCTGATCACAAGATCAGCAGTCATATGACGGCTGATTTTATGGGCAATGATTTTACGTGAATATAAATCCTGAATGCTTGATAAATAACACCAGCCATTGGCTTTGGTGTGAATATAAGTTATGTCTGCACACCACTTTTGATTTGGACTGGTTGTACGAAAATCTTGCGCGAGTATATTTGAATAATCAGTCGCATCAATATCATTAGTTTGTTGATAATGCCACTTCTTGCGCGTGATTGATTTTAACCCCATTTGGCGCATTAATCGTTGAACTAGCTTAATACTGGCAGTCTTACCTTCTTTTTGTAACGCTTTTAGAATTTTAGGTGCCCCGTAGATACGTCTAGAATTAAAGTAAATGCGTTTAATCGACTGGCTAAGTGTCTTACGACGCTTGGCTTGTGGCGATACATGATTCTGCTGATGTTCATAGTAAGTTGAGCGTGGAACTGAGAGTACTTTACAGGTTTCTTTGATACTATGGTGCTTCAAATTAATATCAACGGCTGTCTGCCAGTCATCTGGGTTTACTTTTTGGCGAATATGGTTAAGGCTTTTTTTAAGATGTCATTCTCACTTTCTAGCTGTTTCAAACGTTTTTGCAACGCTAAAACATCTGATTTGGAAATTCCACTTCCTTTGTCTTCTTTATATAGATTAATCCATTTGTAAATAGTTACATTTGATACACCATATTCGTCTGTAAGATCAGCTACCGGGGCGCCATCCTGGTACAGCTTGACAATCATTTTTCTAAAATCTACTGAGTACTTTTTCTTGGTCATAAAAACACAATCCTTCCTATTATGGAATTATACTAAATCGTGTCCATGATTTCATACTACCTTCAGCATCACTGTTTGCCAATCTAATTCAACCTTACGAACAGAAGAACTATTTTTTGTCAGGGCGAAACCACCTTGTCTCTCTTTATAATTCCAAGTTTTGTTGATATCTAAACGATGGTGAGCAAAGTCAAAATCATCAGGTGTTAAACCTAAGGCTTCCGCAAAACGTAGTCCAGTCTTAGCAATTAATAGAATAAAATAATCCCAATTGATCTCAGTTCCTAAATCCAACCCATTAAGCAGTGCCTGCGTTTCTTTTTGATTTAAAAATTTCACTTTATGCTTACGTTGAATAATTCCTTTAATAACCGCTTTTCTTGTTGGATCACGTTTGAGTAGGCCGTCATCAATGGCATCAAGTAAGGCACTTTTAAGATGATGATGAAAATCCATTACCGTTTGCCGTTCGTGATTACTTGCATAATCATTCAGCAACTGTTGGTAGGTCAAACGAGATAGTTCTTTCATTCGTAGTTCAGGAGCTAACTTGGTAAGTTGTTGCTGAGTTATTTGATATTTTTGGTACGTTACCGGTTGCACCGCACCTTTTTTATATAATTTCATCCATCTTTCGTAATATCTGTAAAACTTAACACTTTGTGCCATAATGATACCTCCATAAATAAATTAGACCGCCATTTAGACGGACTAGTTATTCATACAGGAAATCTGTTGAATTGGCAATAATTATTGTATAAATATTTTTTGTAGGAGAGCCTTTTTTTGTTTTCTTAGTAATTTTAATTTCTTCTGATTTACAATTACCAGATCGTCAATTATTCGAAAAAAATTACCTATTTTTTCCTGCTCATTATTATTTGGAATATAAATTTTTTTGCTTTCCATTTCATTTTTTGTGATATGAATCATTGTGGATCCGTTAGTATTATTTAAAATTTTTGTTTTATCGGCTTCAAGTAATTCTAAAGCAAATTGTTTTTCTATTTTATTATTAAGTTCAATCTTCCAAATATGATAATGATAAATCACTTTATTGCCCGCCCAAATATGAGGGCCAAATGTTGCGGACCAAGTATAAAGCAGATCCCCCTTTTTAGCATAAAATTTATCTTGCAATTCAAGATTTGAAAAATACCAAGAATTATTTGTATAGAAATTACCAACTCTTAAAACAGGGTATCTACCAGAATCTAATAATTCACTTTGCTTGAAGGCTTTACCATTAATGAAGGTTGCAGCATCTCCAAGTTTACATTTATGCCAAGCATCTTTAAATCCTGTAAATCTTAATTTCTGATCAAATATTTGCTGCAAATAACCTTTCTTTAATCGGTTCAGAAGCTCTAGCTTACGCTGATTTGCGGTAATCAGGTTGTCCAAATGAATTAAAAAATCGCCTATTAAACTTTGTTCTTCTTTTAAAGGTATATCTACCTTGTATGAAGAAAGTTGTGGCACTGTTAATTGAGGAACTCCTGTCGATTCAATCAAAATGGAAAGATTATTTATTGATGCGGCTAAAAAATCTACGTTAATACTTGTTGAAATTGCTAAAACACGAACAACTGGAGTAAAATTATTTTTTCTGGCCTCGGCTCGTCCAATATCTCCTCTACCAGTGACAGTTAGTGCCGGGGCCTTTATACGATAAGTTCTAGCATAATATCCCTGAATACCATGATTAATTAACGAGTTTCCTATTACTGGATAACCAGAATCCGCTACAATCCTTTTATCAATATCTCCCCCTGCGACTATATGGGAAACCTCTCCTAGCTTACGCTCGTTCCAAGTATTAACAACATGAATCTCCTAAGTTGATTTATTAACTAGATAATTAAAATCTCCGGGTGTAACAATTGAGAACTCTTATAAAGTGACCAACTTGATTCTAAAGCTCGCGTTAGTTATAAATTATAAAATTAGGCTAAAACTTTTTGCAATAGCGTATACTAAATGAAAAACAGTTAAGAGGCCAAAGCCAATGCGACGTAAAGAAAGAGAAGTTACTAACCAAAAGGAAATTATGGCGCTTTTGCAGTCTGCCCACATCATTCACATTGGGATTCAGACCACTGATTATCCCTATGTTGTACCAACAAATTATGGATTTGAATTTGTTGCCGGGCAATTGATAATTTATGTGCATGGTGCGCCAATTGGCCGTAAACGGGATTTGATTGCCAAACAGCCCAAAGTTGGCTTTGAAATTGATGATGGCAATCATTTAATGGCATCGGACAATGGTGATCCAGGCAGAAATTCATTTGCCTATCACAGTATTATTGGCACCGGGAACGCCGAATTGGTTGCTGATTTTGTGACTAAGAAACACGCATTACAAACAATTCTTGTGCATGAAACTGGTCATACTTGGGCTAACATTAAGGATCATGACGTTGACTATGTAGGTATCATTAAAATTATAGTAAGTCAATATAGTGTTAAGGCACACCATGACCCAAAATAATAATCAGGTCAGGAGCAAATAATGAATAACAAAGTAGATTACCAGCAAGTTATTGCGGAATTAATTAAATTTCGTGATGACCGTAATTGGCAAAAATATCACAATTTAAAGAATCTCGCCGAGTCTCTGAATCTGGAGGCCAGTGAAGTATTAGAAATTTTTCAGTGGAAACCAGAAAGTCAACAGTTGGATGAGGCCGAGGTTGATCATTTAAAAGAAGAGTTGGCTGATACATTAATTTATAGTTTTTACATGTGTGAGAAATTAGGGGTGGATCCACTGGAAATTGTGCAGAAGAAAGTTGATTTTAATCAGAAGCGACATTGGAAGATTGATGATTAATCTTATTTTTCGGAATGGTATAAAAAATAAGTAAATAATATTCGTAAGGATAGGGACTCTAAGGGGATACTTAAAGATTGTTTTCTGGAGGAACGTTGTAACTTGGTTCTGCAAAATAAACCATTATTTAATGGCCGAATAAGTCGGTATAAATCTTACTTTTTAAATATTTTAGTATAACAATAGAACTTTTAATGATAAATAAAAAGGCCAATTCAAATTAATTTAATTCTGAATTGGCCCTTTATAGATAGCCCATCATTTAAATTATTTAAAAATGAGTTTAGTTGAAACAGACATAATATGAGGCTTAAAATAAAAATAATAACAAAAATTCTATAAAAGTGGCATGAATATTGTTTTTAAATACTTATTATTTTCTTGACGGAATCGTAATTAGTCTTAACAATTAGCGGTAATTATGGTGTCTAATAACAATTAAAACGGATTAATAAATGCGCTAATAATACAATGAAGTGCAAGCTATCAAACGGCTCTATCTTGCTATAAAATAAATATGTAGCCATTATTTAAAAAGCAATAGCCTATATAAGACCGAAAAACATTAACGCGCTTTCTGACTGTCAAACACTAAATGGCAAACAAGTGTAAGCTTTAAGATTAATTTTTGAAATGAAATAAATAAGGTAATTAAAAACCATTTATAGCTCAACTTAAAAGATGGAAAATCATTTAATAAGGAATACAGTTGACTTTTATTGTGATTTGCTATAAGCTCTAGATGATAGGAGGAATACCAAAATGGATTTTAGTAAATTCAAGCCATATGTCGTTTCGGCAGGGGTTTCAACACTGACGATTGGTAAAGGTGGTATATCTTTTAGCAAAACTGCAGTACTCCGATTGGAAAAAGCGGCTTATGTTGAACTATTGATTAATGATGAGGATCATATCTTAGTCATTAAACCTGTAACGGTCGACTCAGAGAATGCGACGGTGTTTTTCAGGGCCGGTAAAAAGAACATCATGGTACGCTGGAATTATCAAGACTTGACTGATCGGCTTGCTGAGATGATGGGCTGGAAGATACAAGAAACGACATACAAAGTTAAGGGTGAATACAATTTACAAGAAGGAATTCTAATATTTGATCTTAATAAGGCTCGTCCTATCCACCAAAAATAAAAATACAAAAAAAGCGGTCAAGTCTGCAAACTTGACCGCTGACATCAAAGACTTATCAATGACGTCCAACCAACAACATTGTAACAAACTTTTAGTAGCACGTAAATTGTTTTTATGTATTAAAAGTCTCTTTGGTGTCATTTGTACACGCC
This sequence comes from Loigolactobacillus backii, assembly GCF_001663675.1. Taxonomy (NCBI): domain Bacteria; kingdom Bacillati; phylum Bacillota; class Bacilli; order Lactobacillales; family Lactobacillaceae; genus Loigolactobacillus; species Loigolactobacillus backii. The sequence goes on along the minus strand of NZ_CP014873.1, from coordinate 2,103,740 downwards.
AAGGGGGCTTTTTATGTTTATATTAACTTAATAAAATCTTCCATAATAATTATAAAAATTATTTAGTTTTTGGGAGGTTATTTAGATGAAGAATATTTATAAGGTGAAGGACTCACAAACAAAAAAGATTTACACAATTGATGAGCTTCGTAAACTTAGCGATGAAGACGAAATTTTGCATCGACTGGTTTGCATAAATTGTGGTTGTCCCATGACTTTTACGCATGATTCAGCGTCAAGAAGGGCCTTTTTAAAGACGTGGAATCGTCAAAATCATGATCAAAATTGTAATAATTATTACGATCGTGAAGAGCGAAAAGTACTTTATGAAACGGGACAAATTCAGAATGGGCGCCTAAATACGGCTGCCTTAAATTCAAGATTAAAACGAATGGATAGACTACTTAACGAGCCAAAAAATTCAATTAAATTTACAAACAATTCAGCGGCACGAAAAAGAAATAAGCATTCAGTTAGTGAAGTTACAACCGATAATACGAAACGAGATAGTGTAACGAGAATCAGTCCAACAACTGATCCATCTATTGCAGTAATTGAAAATGGTGCACATGCACATGTGCGTATGGATTATAGATTTATTGGCACTATTGGACGTAAATTAATTGGGCGTACTATTGTCATTGGTGGAATATTAGAGGCAGTTACTATTGGGAAGGGTTTAGATCCACATGTTTCATTTCAAGTTAAGTATAATGGAAAAGATTTTTTAATTCGATTGAGACCGGATGTATTTCAAAGACAGGTTGGCTTTCTTAATCGGATTAAATCATTACGTAATATATTGTTAGTGATGGATCAAAAGCCAATTTTATCGGCGGTTGTAGAAATCCAATCCTCTACAAGAGGAATTGTGGAGGCAGTTTTATTGGACGAAAACGCTCTGCATATTAATGCGCAAGCACTTGGTGTGTATATTACTCTTCATTAAAAATGATTAAAGGAAATGAAAATGATTAAAGGAAATGATTATATGACAGTACATCATGGTGGCAAAATTGGAAAGGCTGGACGTGCGCTTCGTAAAAATTCAAATACATCTTCAACTAAATCAAGAGCTGGCAAAGTACTTAGGATACATCAGGAACGTAGGCACTAACAGTATCTTAACAGAAGGAGTATATTTTAAATCTTTTCTAATTCTAAGCAATTCCTGGTTTGTACGCTGCTGGTGAGGTTGCTGGTGGTTTGCACGGCAATAATCGAATTGGTGGGAACTCAGTTGCAGATATCATCGTGTTTGGTCGGCAAGCAGGTGACCAAGCAGCGGATTATTTGAAATAATTAATTAGGTTATAAACTAAAAACTGAGCAGCATGTCCGCAAATTAGACATGCTGCTCAGTTTTTGATTTCTATTCATTTTAGTCCTAGCTGTCGTTGAAAATTAGTGTGACCAACCTTTTATTGACTGATTTAAACGTGCTTGAACAAGCAGCAGACGTTGTTTTTCCAATACGCGCCAACAACCCATCCCTAAAAAAACGATCGTCCCTTGCGTTTATAAGTAAAGCCTTCACCAATTGCCTCGTGAACGTTGATGATCGACACGAAGGCCTGTTGATCACGATAGTCAATAATACGTTTGACGGCGGCGATTTCGTTTGGTGCGACCACACAGTAAATAATCTGTTTGGGTTGATTTTGGAAGCCGCCGGTACCGTTGAGAAAGCTAACGCCGCGTTCAAGTTGTTCCATCAGATCGCTGGAGATTGCTTGATAATTTTCACTGATGATTAGGACACCTTTGGCCGCGTACGCTCCTTGTTGAGTGAAATCAACGACTTGGGAGAAAATGAACGAGGCCAGCAGGGTGTACATCATGTGGCGAATATCTAGGTAACTTAAGGATAGTAGCAAAACAACGGTGTCAAAGATTAGCATTGTGCGGCCCATGGAAACGCCGCGGTTACGTTCGATAATTTTAGCAATGACGTCACTACCCCCAGTTGTGCCGCCGGAACGGTAGATTAAGCCACTGCCAAAACCGCCGCAAAGCCCCGCCATGACACCAGCAATGAAGAGGTCGTGGTGCAGGTTAAGTTGAACGGGCAGTCGTTGCCAAATCCACAAGAAAACGGATAACATGACGGTTCCGTAAATGGTTAGAATTAAAGCGTGGCGACCTAAATATTTATAACCGATAAAAATTAACGGAATGTTAAGCACCAGGCTTGAGTAGGCGGGATTAATTTGGAACCAGTAACGCAAAATCAAAGTGATCCCGGTAATGCCGCCCTCGGCCAAGTGACTGGCAATGTTAATGCTGACGAGGCCTAGTGCGTAGAGTGCACAGCCTAAAGTGATGAGCAATAAGTCTTGTAGTCTAATCCGTGTATTTTCCAAATAACCGCCTCCAAAGTAGCCTTCAGTTGCATTATACCGAATTAAGCTAACTTTACCCGTTTTATTAGAAAGTAAATTTTGTTACTATAGAAGTATCTTGAAGAAAAGGGTGATCGGTTTGAAGAAAATTGTTGTCGCTGGTTTTAAAGGGCGCATGGGCTCTACCGCAGCAAAGATGGTTTTAGATAATGAAGATTTTGACTTAGTTGGGGTTTATGATCCACGAGCAACGGAGACAAGTCTCGCTGGGGATGCCACTTTTAATAACGTTGACGTGCCAGTTTTCACGGAACGCGAAGCTATTCTTAGCGTTAAACCCGAGATTTGGATTGATTTCACCGTTCCCGAAGCTGCCGTTAAAAACACGAAGTTTGCCCTTGAACACGACATTTCACCAGTTGTGGGCACGACTGGTTTCACCGATAATGATGTTAAACAGTTACAGGCCATTGCCAAAAAGCGCCAAGTTGGTGGCCTAATCGCACCTAACTTTGGCTTAAGTGCCGTTTTAATGATGCAGTTTGCTAAGCAGGCGGCTAAATACTTCCCTGATGTTGAAATTATTGAAATGCACCACGATAATAAATTAGATGCCCCAAGTGGCACGGCTTTGAAGACGGCCGAAATGATGCAAAAAGAGCGGGGTGACAAGCCACAAGGTAATCCTGATAAAACTGAATCCTTACCTGGTGCGCGGGGTGCTAACTACCACGGCATGCGCATTCATAGTGTTCGCCTTCCTGGTTTAATTGCCCACCAACAGGTTCAGTTTGGTGCCGTCGGTGAAGGCTTGACAATTCGTCAGGACACCTATGATCGTGCTTCCTTCATGACGGGCGTTGCGTTAGCTTGTCGTAAGGTAACCGACCACCACGAATTATTTGATGGATTAGAGTATCTACTATGAAATTAAGCACCATTCCCGAAGAATTTACCGAAGCAATACCGATTATTCAGGCAATTGAACAGGCCGGTTATGCGGCTTATTTCGTTGGCGGTAGTGTTCGTGACGCTATTTTAGGTAATAAAAAAATTCACGACGTTGATATTGCCACCAGCGCCTACCCAGCCGAAGTGAAAGCCATTTTCCGGCGAACGATTGATACGGGCATTCAGCACGGTACGGTCACAGTGATGGAAAAGGACAATGCTTATGAGGTGACAACTTTTCGCACGGAATCCACTTACCAGGATTTTCGCCGGCCTGATCACGTTACCTTTGTCCGTTCTTTAGACGAAGATTTAAAACGCCGGGACTTCACGATTAACGCCTTGGCTTTGCGCCACGATGGCACGATCATTGATTTATTTGATGGCCTGACTGATTTGAAACACGGTCTGATTCGGGCAGTCGGTATTCCTGAGGAACGTTTTCATGAAGACGCCTTACGCATGATGCGCGCGGTGCGTTTTCAAAGTCAGTTAAATTTTGAGCTTGAGCCTTTGACTGAAGCGGCAATCGCTAAAGAACACGGTTTGTTGGCCAAGATCGCGGTGGAACGAATTCACGAAGAATTTGTCAAACTATTATTGGGCCAAAATCGAGCTGCTGGGTTGAAAACTTTTGTTGAAACTGACCTCTACCAAAAATGTCCCGGCTTTCGTTCTGCTGGCGCCAATCTGTTACGGATTGCCGATTTACCGGATCAGCGCCTAGTCCGTGAAAAAAGTGTCTGGCTACTGATTGCCTATGAATTAGGCTTGGACACAACGGCAACGCGGCACCTATTAAGACAGTGGAAATCGTCTAATGAGTTAGTGAACAACGTTGGCAACAACGTTACTTTGCTGGCAAAATTCTTGGCTGATCACATAACTAACTGGGATTTATATGCTGCCGGTCTGGATAATTTATTGTCCGTTAATGAAGTTGCCACTTTGCTGGGTGCCGGCCAGACTTCAGCAACGTTGATGACGGCCTATTCGTCCTTAGCAATTCACGACAAGCACGAACTAGCAGTTAACGGCGCTAATTTAATTCAACAGGCCGGGGTTAAACCAGGGCCGCTACTAGGCGATATCTTGGCCAAACTGGAACAACAAGTCGTGGAAAACCAGTTAGCTAATGATAAAGCTAGCTTGTTGGCGGCGGCAAAAGAACTTCTAAACTAAGGCGTGTTTGGAAAATAGCCTTAATTAGTAATTTTTCTAACCAATTTAGTTGAGTAAAGGTGTTAAAATTAATTGTTTAGATGGTAAAACAGCAGATTGCGTTAACTGCTGTTTTATTTTTATCATTGGTTAATTTTTTTGTAAATGGTTTGCTGTGACGATGGAGTGTAGTTGAAGAGCGTGGTTACAACGGTTAACTGCTATTACTGATAGCCGTTTAATTGGCGGAAACGTGTTTGGAAAAGCAGGTTCCTGCGGTTGGCTACAACAGCCAAATCACCTTTTTCAAAGGTGATTCGTCTGTTTAGGCCAATCCTCAGAACCTGAACGCTTTTCCAAACACTCTGTTTTTATAGTATGATGGACTGTGAATATAGTTGGGGAGAAAATGTATGCAAACTTTAGCAGTAGAAGATCTGACCAAAATTTATGGTGAAAAAACGCTGTTTGATCATATTTCGTTTATGATCAAGGAAGGCGACCGTATCGGTTTAATTGGAACTAACGGAACGGGGAAAACCACTTTACTGAACGCAATTACGGGTTTAGACAGCTATGATGCGGGATCGGTGGTGACGCCAAAACAGTACCGAATTAGTTATTTGCAACAGATACCACAATTAAATGATGAGTTGTCAATTATGGCCGCCGTTTTTGCCGGGGATAACCCGATTTTTAAAACGATTCAAGAGTACGAAGGTGCGCTGCAACAATTAGGGGAACAGGCCACTAATGAAAAAGTGCAGGAGCGTTACACTAAGGCCGAGCAGGCGATGAACCGTGATGATGCTTGGACGGCGGATACGCAAATTAAATCGATTTTAAATCAGTTGAAGATTACCGATCTCAAGCAGAAGATCGGAACGCTTTCTGGTGGGCAAAAAAAGCGGGTCGGTTTAGCACAAGTGTTGATTGAAGCGCCTGATCTATTAATTCTGGACGAACCTACCAATCATTTGGACTTTGAGTCAATTGCCTGGTTGGAATCTTATTTAAGTAATTACAAAGGTGCTTTACTGGTCGTAACCCATGATCGTTATTTTCTTGATCGGGTGACCAATCAGATTTATGAACTTTCTTTTGGCAAGCTGGAGGCCTACGAGGGTAACTACGAAAGTTACTTAGGGCAAAAAGTGAAGCGGGATGCGACTGCGAGCGAACAGGCCGCTAAGCAGAAGAAACTTTATAAAAAAGAATTAGATTGGATGCACGCTGGCGCCAAGGCACGTTCTACGAAACAGCAGGCCCGCATTAATCGCTTTAATGACCTGAAGGAATCGGTCAGTGGCGGCACGAATAGCCAAGATGATGTTGATATCAACCTGGGTCAGCAACGTTTGGGCAAAAAGGTGTTGCAACTTAAGGATGCAAGTCTGACTTTTCACGACCACGTGATTATGCAAAGCTTCGACCTCATGATTCAAGGTGGCGCCCGCTTGGGAATTACTGGTGAAAATGGTGCCGGTAAAACCACCTTCCTAAAGGCTTTGACCGGTAAATTACCTTTAACCAGTGGTACCTTAATTCTTGGCGAAACGGTCAAAATCGGTTTTTATACGCAGATTACGGAACCGATGGACCCAGATAAGCGCTTAATTACTTATCTGCAAGAAGTCGGTGAACAAGTCGTTAACAAAAATGGCGATACGGTGAGTGTGACGCAGCTATTGGAACAGTTTCTTTTTCCACGATTTATGCACGGCACACTGATTCGCAAGCTATCGGGCGGTGAAAAACGCCGCCTGTATTTACTGAAAATTTTAATGACGCAACCGAACGTTTTATTACTAGATGAACCAACGAATAACCTTGATATTGGGACGTTGACGGTGCTTGAAAATTATCTGAAAACCTTTAACGGTGCTGTTATCACGGTTTCACATGATCGCTATTTTCTTGATCACGTAGCGGATGAACTATTGATCTTTGCTGGCAACGGTGAGATTGAACGTTTCACCGGCCAGCTATCGGATTACTTAAAAGAAGCCGCTAAACCAAAGCAAACTGCGCCAAAGGCAGCCCCAGTCCAAAAAACACAAAGCACGGAACAGGCAAAAAAAGTTAAATTAACTTATAATGAAAAGAAGGAATGGGCAACCATTGAAGCCACAATTGATGGACTGGAGCAACAACTTGAACAAGTTCAGAAAGAAATGGCCAGCAATGGGGCCGATTATGGTAAATTAGCGGAACAACAACGAGCAGTGGATGAGTTAAATCAACAGATTGAAGAAAAAATGCAACGGTGGGATTATTTGAGCCAGTACGCAAACTAAGGCGGTGCAATGAACTTGGAAGAGGAGTATTTAAACCTAGCTCGTAAAATCTTGAAAGATGGTCACTATAAGGACGATCGGACTAATACTGGGACTTACAGTATTTTTGGCTACCAAATGCGTTTTGACCTAAGCCAAGGATTTCCTTTATTAACAACTAAAAAGGTTCCTTTCGGTCTCATTAAAAGTGAATTGCTCTGGTTCATTAAGGGCGACAGTAACATTCGTTATTTGTTACAGCACAAGAATCATATCTGGGACGAATGGGCCTTTGAACGTTACGTCAACAGCAAGGACTACCAGGGCCCTGATATGACGGATTTTGGCCACCGGCACCTAAGCGATCCTGAATTTAATCAGCAATATCAAGAACAAATGCATTTGTTTGACGATCGAATTTTGGCTGATGAGGCTTTTGCCAAACAGTACGGTGAGCTGGGTAATATTTATGGTAAACAGTGGCGGGCTTGGAAAACGAGTCAGGGCACAACAATTGATCAACTTAAAAACGTCATTGACGCAATTAAGAAAACCCCTGATTCCCGACGCCTGATTGTTTCAGCTTGGAATCCGGAAGATATTCCCAATATGGCTTTGCCACCATGCCACACAATGTTTCAATTTTACGTTAACGATGGTAAATTAAGCTGTCAGCTTTACCAACGTAGTGGCGATGTTTTCCTTGGGGTACCGTTTAACATTGCGAGTTACGCGTTGTTAACAGCCTTAATCGCTCACGAAACTGGGCTTGAGGCTGGTGAATTTATTCACACGTTAGGCGACGCTCATATTTACAAAAACCACGTCAACCAAATTGAAGAGCAATTGCGGCGGGAAGTCCGACCAGCACCAACGTTAGTCTTAAATCCTGACAAGCAAAGTATTTTCGACTTTGACGTCAGCGATATTAAGGTAACGAACTATGATCCGCAGCCGGCCATTAAAGCGCCAGTTGCGGTGTAATGAGGTGAGCAAATGTTAGCTTATATGTGGGCTGAAGATAAGAATCACTTGATTGGCGCAAAGGGTGCTTTGCCCTGGCATTTACCTGCCGATTTGAAACATTTTAAGGATGTTACTATGGGTAAGCCAGTCATTATGGGGCGCAAAACTTTTGTCGGAATGGAACAGGCACTGCCTAATCGACTTAATATTGTATTAACGCGAAAAAAAGAATTGACCGTCCCTGATGGCGTTATGGTGCTTCACAGTAAGCAGGCCGTTTTGGATTTTGCGGACCTACACAACGATGAAGAAGTTATGATTATTGGCGGTGCTAAGATTTTCAGTTTATTCGCCGATGTTGTGCAGCGCCTGTACATTACGCGCATTGATGGTGCTTTTTCGGGCGATACGTACATGCCAGAGCTTAATTGGAAAGCTTTTGAAATGATCGACCATTTTGATGGCAAAGTTGATCAGGACAACAAGTACCCGTATACGTTTGCGACTTACCAACGGAAGAGCTAAGGCTTGCCGCGAAGGTAGAATTAGTTTGGTTGATTGAAAAATAATGTAAAAGTTATTTAAAAAGTATGTTAAAAAACGCGAAATGGAGGCCGAAATTGGTCGTCTATTTCGCGTTTGTGTTTTTTGGATTGTTTGTTGTAGGTGAAGTTATGTTTGAAAATTGGCTTTGATTGGATTTAGTCTGGCCAATTTGGCGGAAACGTGTTTGAAAAAGCAGATTATTGCGTATAGCTACGCCGGTCGAACGATCCGCTGCGCGTCTCTTTTCGCCCGGCTGCCATGTTTCTTGCGGTGACTGAGACGAACTTAGTCGAGGAAACACAGTTATGGACTTTATAACTGTGCTCCCTAGTTTTCGCCACAAGAATGGTCAACGTCCGTAGCATCAAAGAATATTGGCGTTCTTCGCTAATATTCCTCCTACATTGCGGAGTAGTAGGCTATACGCCATAATCTGAACGCTTTTTCAAACACTCTCGACTAAAACGTGCCTAAAAAGGCAGCTTCCTGCGCTTAGCTACGATCATCAAATAATCCGTTTCACGAATTATTCGCTAATCTAGGCTAATGCTCAGAAGCTAAGCGCCTTTTTAGGCACTCTGCTTTATACAAACAACAAAATCGAAAAGTACATGAAGCCTGTTCCTAGTAGAACAAATAGGTGCCAGATGACGTGGATGAACTTGATTCTGGGGAAGCTATAGAGGACTGCGCCTAGGGTGAAGGCCACTCCTCCGGCGACTAGTAGCCAGAAGCCAATTGGGCCTAGGTGCTGGTAAAGTGGTTTCATGGCAATTAGGCAGCCCCAGCCCATTAGTACGTATATGACGGTTGTTAAGTGGTTGAATTTATTTCCGGCAATGGATTTAAAGATCACACCAAATATCGCTAAGACCCAGATCACGGCGCATAAGACGTAACCCAGTGTGTTGTGTAGCGCGATTAGGCAATAAGGTGTGTACGATCCGGCGATGAGTAAGTAGATACTACAATGATCAAATACTTGAAAAACCGACTTGGCCCGGGTAAAAATTAGACTATGAAATAAAGTCGAACTGAGATAAAGGATCATGAGCGTAATGCCGTAAATTGTGTAAGCAACTGTTTGACCAATTGTGTTAGCTTTGATCAACAAAAAAATTAGGCCGACGACACTTAAAACAAAGCCAATACCGTGAGTTACTGCATTTAGGACTTCATTGACAATGAGGTAGCGCCGGGAAAAAGGTGACTGCTGAAAAGTACCATGCATAACTGTTACTCCATTCTTTAATTTTTAGCTGTAGCAGTGAAAAACAGAATTTAATCTGCTATACTAGTCAATATTAGATAAATACCATGTCCACAATTTCATTGTAGCATGGTTTAAAAAACCTTAGTAAGAAAGTGTGGCTGAATAAAAGTCATGGCAACTATAAAAATTGTAACCGATTCTTCGGTTCAACTCACACCAGAAGAAATTGAACAGAATCACATCACTGTTATACCGTTGTCCGTTATGATCGACGACACGGTGTACGTGGATGGTAAGACAATTACTCGTCCTAAGTTTATTGAATTAATGGGTCAGGCGAAGGCTTTGCCCAAAACCAGTCAGCCGCCAATTGGCGAATTTATTGAGCTCTTTGATCAGCTGGGTGAAGATGGCAGTCAGGTTATTGCCCTTCATATGACGGATGCCATTAGTGGTACCGTTAATACAGCGCGCCAAGCAGCTCAATTAAGCAAAAGCGACGTTACCGTTCTAGATTCCCGGGAAACTGATCGCGGGATGGCTTTTCAGGTCTTAACGGCTGCTCGGATGGCCCAACAAGGAAAAACCAAGGCCGAGATTTTAGCTGCTTTAGAACGGGTTAAGGGCAGTACTAAACTTTATATGGCAGTTATGACCTTAGACAATATTGTTAAGGGTGGTCGGGTTAGCCGGGTAACTGGTTTGATCTCCAACATTCTTAATATGAAGGTTATCTTTGAGATGGTCGATGGTGAACTACAAGTTCGAACCAAAGGCCGGGGCATGAAGACCGTTAACAATTTTATGCGCGAATTAATTGCCAAGTTGGAAAAAATTCCGAATATCAAGGAAATTGGTATTTCCCACGTGGCCGCGGATAAAGTGGTGAATGGGTTTAAGGCCGATTTAGAGAAGGCGTTACCTAAAGTTCCTGTCTTAGTTCGCGACACGAGTCCGATTATCGCAACTTATGCCGGGCTAGGCGCTTTTGCCATTATGTATTACACGGAAGATTAATGATTTTTAAAGGGCGTAGACGTTATTTGTCGTAGCCCTTTTATTTTTAAATTGTAAGGAGTTGGCAAGTTGAAAGTCCTGAAGCGATTACGGGATATCTTGCTTGCACTAGTTGTACTGGGAATTGTTGCGCTAGGCGTTTACTTTGGGTTTAACCATTTTTATCCAGAAACTGTGCAGCAAAAGACCCAACAGGTGACCAAAAAGAAGCAACCAGCTAAAAAGAGCCAAATTAATTTGGTGGCGTTAGGTGATTCGTTAACGCAGGGTGTTGGCGATCAGAACAAGGCTGGCGGGTACGTGGGCATGATTAAGCACTCGTTAGTCGATAAGGATCACGTTCAGGTTAAAACGGCCAACTACGGGGTTGCCGGCGATACGAGTACCCAGATCGATCACCGCTTGCAATCCCAAGCAGCAATTCAGACCTCGCTTAAAAAGGCGGATGTCATTGTGATGACTGTTGGCGGTAATGATCTGATGGGTGTCGTCAAAAAGGATATGCTTGATACTAACGAAAAGGATATTCAAGTGGCGCAAAAAAGTTACACCGCACACTTAACGACCTTACTAGGGCACGTGCGGCAATATAACGCTAAGGCACCGATCTTTTTGTACAGTATCTACAATCCTTTTTACGTTTATTTCCCTAAAATGACTAAAATGCAGGATGCGGTTGTGAGCTGGAATACGACGTCGCAGCAAGTTTTGCAACAGAGCCAACCTAGTCATTTCGTCAATATTTGTAATCTAATGTCTAAAAGCTCAGTTTTAACGAAACCGTCTAAGGACAGTAGCGGTGGCAGTAGCAGCGGTAGTGATAAAAAGAATCCGTTAATTTCGACTGAGGATAACTTTCACCCCAACGTGACGGGCTATCGGAAAATGACGCAAAAATTATACACTAGCATGCAGCAAAACCAGAAAGAGTGGCTAGAAAAATAGTGACAACAAGAACACAAAAAAAGACGAAGCCAACGCCAACTAGTTTTAATATTTGGAAATGGCTTTTTATAATCTTAGTGGCAATTATCGTCGGTACCGGCGTCTATTTTGGCCACAAAATAACTCAACCACCGGCTCAAACCGCCCCTAATGAGCAGTTAATTAAGCGCCAAGCGACTTTTTCGGTTAATTTAAATAAATCCCAAGTGAACGATGTTATCGGTTATTATTTAAACCACTATTTGAAAAAAACCAAGATTAAATACACTTTCGATCTCGGTGATCAGGCTGTCTTAAAGGGCAAATTTAAATTGTTGGGTTACGGCGTGCCCTTTAGCATTTACCTGGATCCGTACGTGATGGAAAACGGGGATGTTCAATTAAAGGCTAAGCGAATGGAAATTGGTGCGTTATCCGTGCCAATTAAAGTTGTGATGAATTACATTGGCAATAGTTATAAATTCCCTAAGTGGGTCGTTTTGAATAGTAAAAAAGAAACGATTCAGCTGCGACTTAATCAGTTTAAGATGAAAAACGGGATGCAGATCAAGGCTAAGAAGATCGACCTGGCAAATAATAAAATCAATTTAGACGTTTATCTGCCCCAGGTAACCAGTGAAGGAGGACAATGATGCGAAAAAGTTTCTATCAATTTTTAATGACGCAACGTAACCCTAACAGTCACGATGAAGTTGCGGAGTTTGCGGCAAATGCTTTTTTTGATCAAAGTTTTCCTAAGTTAGAAGAGGATTACGATAAAATTTCCAAATACCTTGAAGAAAACGGTGGTTATTTACCGACGATGACAATTTTCGATGAGGCGTTTCAACGATATCAGGAACAGGCAAGTTCACTGTAGTTAGCGGAGGCAAGTTATGGCACAGAAGAAGCGTAAACGGCAGGTTCGCCTGCCTATTTTTATTAGTTCAGTTGTATTGGCGTTTGTTGTTGGTGTTTTTGGTACGGTGATTTTGTTAACCGCCCATTTTAATGCCCAAACGGCAGCAACTGGGAGTTACCCAGCAGGTTTTGAAAAGCTAAATGCAGTTTACCAAACGATTGACCAAAATTATTATAAAAAGGTCAGCAAAAAGAAATTAATGAATGGGGCCATTAACGGCATGATTAGTAGCTTAGGCGACCCTTATTCAGAGTACTTAACCGGCAGTGATGCCGGTGATCTCAACAACACAATTTCCGGTAATTTTGAAGGAATTGGGGCCGAAGTTCAAAAAGCTGGCGGTCGCATTCAAATCATTTCGCCAATCGCTGGTAGCCCGGCTAAAAAGGCGGGCTTACGGGCTAATGACGTTATTATGTCAATCAATGGTGACTCGACATCTGGTTTGACGGTTAACCAGGCTGTCGCCAAGATTCGGGGTAAAAAAGGCACTGACGTCAAATTAACGATTAAACGAGGCGACCATAATTTCAACGTCACCGTTAAACGCGATGTCATTCCGGTTAAAACCGTTAACGCCCATATCGTCAAGAAACAACCAACTGTTGGCTACATTCAGATCACGACTTTCTCTAACCCAACCTTTAAAGAAATGAAAACGGCGGTTAAGAAATTACGGAGTGAAGGGGCCAAATCCTTTATTGTCGATGTTCGGGGCAACCCTGGTGGCTTAATGGATCAAGCACTGAAGATTTCTAGTATGTTCCTGAAAAACGGTCAAACCATCATGAAGGTTCAACCACGGACAGGCCAGCCAGAAGTTTATAAGGCCAGTAAGAAGCAGGACGGCGGCTTTAAGATTACCGAGCCAACTACCGTTTTAATCGATGACGGTAGTGCCTCAGCTGCCGAAATCTTTTCAGCCGCTTTAAATCAATCGGCCCACGACCCATTAGTTGGGACTAAGTCGTTTGGTAAAGGGACTGTCCAAAACGTCACTAACTTTAAGGATAAGAGTGAATTCAAAATTACGATTGCCAAATGGTTAACGCCAAACGGTGATTGGATCAATAAAAAAGGCCTAACGCCAACGACGAAGGCCGATTATCCAAGTTACGCCTATCTGCCAGTGGTCAACGGCAAGAAAACTTACCAACAAGGTGACGTTAATACCAATATCAAGACGCTGCAAAAGGCCCTAACTGCCTTAGGCCAGAACCCAGGCGAAGCAAACGGCTACTTTAGTCCGCAAACCGAGCAAGCAGTGAAGGCTTACCAAGCCACGGCCAAATTACCCCAAACCGGTAAACTTGATCCGGCCACAATTGACAAAATGCAAGTTGCTTTGACCCAGAAAATTAGTCAAAATGATGTGCCACTAGAAAAAGCATTAGCACAAATGAAAAAATAACGACTAGATTTAACGGAGATTACCTATGTAGTGATTTAGTGGTTGAGGCCATTGAGTTGTAACTTCGCTAAGTTAAGTTTGTTTGAATAGTGCTAAGGTTTCAGAATTTGATTAACGTAAAGCCCTTGAAATAGGGCTTTTTGTTTGGCCAAAAAAATTACGCTGCGTAAAACTTTGCTAGATTGAGTAGTAAAAAAGCGTATTTTGCCTAATTATTCGAATCTTTCGCTAAAACCAATTCATGATTCTTACAGTACTGCTGGGGGCATTTTGGATACTAATAGGCCTATCACTTCCCCTTTATGCGAAGTTGAACTACAATGAAGTATATTGACGTAATCGCTTTCACCAAAAACCTGATGTTTGCGGTCAATAAAATTTAAGTGATTAATTACAGGGAGGTAATTTCATGAGTAGTCGTGATACGGCAAATGTTTTATGGTTTAATGAATTGCACCGTGAGGATGTTAACCTAGTAGGTGGTAAATCTTCGTCACTGGGGGAAATGACCTCTTCAATGGATATTCCAGTGCCATATGGCTTTGCTACGACTGCGCGGGCCTATCGTTACTTTATGGACCAAACGGGATTAAACGATAAAGTTAATACTTTGCTTGATGGGATCAAAGATTATGAAAATTCGGATGAACTACGCGTGGCCTGCGAGCAGATTCGTAATTTAATTGTTGGGGCGACTATGCCGGAAGATTTGGCGAATGATATCAAACAAGGGTACGCTGAACTGGCCAAGAAGGTCGGCCAGGACAATCCATTCGTTGCGATTCGTTCTTCCGCAACGGCTGAGGATTTACCAGATGCTTCGTTTGCCGGCCAGCAGGAATCTTATTTAAACATAAAAGGTGCCGCGGACGTTGTTGACCGGGTCAAGCAATGTTATTCTTCACTCTTTACTGACCGGGCGACCTATTACCGCCACAAACAAAATTTCCCCCAAGAAAAAGTAGCTCTCTCAGCAGCAATTCAGATGATGGTCTTTTCTGAGGCATCCGGCGTCATGTTCTCCGTTAACGTTGCCAATGGTGATGACACTAAGATCGTGATCGACGCCATCTATGGTTTAGGCGAGTACATTGTTTTAGGCAAGGTTACACCAGACCACTTTGTAATCGACAAACAATCGAAAAAAATTGTTGAGAAAAACATCATTAAGCAATCGGTTGAATTAGTTCGACTTCCCGATGGCGGAACCAAAGAGCAAGCCGTTCCTGCCGAATTACAGGAGCAGCCAGCACTGACGGATAAGCAAGTGATTGAGTTGGCCGGTTACGTTTTGAAAATTGAGCAACATTACGGCTGCTACATGGACATGGAATACGCCTTGGATGCTAATACTAAACGGCTGTGGGTCGTGCAAGCACGTCCAGAAACTGTCTGGTCACAGCGCAATAAGAAGAAACCTGCTGCTGATGACAATGATAACGTAGTTGCAGCGGCTGATGCCAAAGTTGCCGTTCGGGGCTTACCGGCCAGTCCTGGTTTAGCCAGTGGCGTGGTTCACGTCATTGATGATCCGAAAGACATTGATCAATTCAAATCGGGCGAAGTTTTAGTGACGCTAATGACCTCACCGGATTGGGTTCCAGCTATGAAAAAAGCAGCGGCAATCGTTACCAATAATGGCGGGATGACTTGCCACGCGGCGATCGTTTCCCGCGAAATGCAGATTCCTTGTATCGTTGGAACTAGAAGTAAGAACCTTGCGGCAACTGATGCCCTTAAAGATGGCGATGTGGTAACCGTTGATGCTAAAAACGGGGTCGTTTATCATGGTAAAGTTGCCAGTATGTTCAAGCCAGACGACGCACCGGCAACTGCTCAAGCGGTGGTTGCGGAAACCTTTGCGCCAACTGCTACCGGCGTCATGATGAATCTCGGCGATCCCGAATTAGCCGATAAGTATGCTTCCTTACCAGCTGATGGGATTGGTTTGATGCGGGAAGAATTTCTCTGGACCACTTATATTCACGAACATCCGTTATATTTAATTGATCAAGGTCACCCGGAAAAGGTGGTCAATCAGTTGGCTGACGGCGTTGCCAAAGTTGTTCGAGCAATGGCCCCGCGACCTGTTATCCTGCGGCTTTCCGACTTCAAGTCAAGTGAATACCGAAACCTTAAGGGTGGCGAGAAATATGAACCACATGAACCTGCCGATTTATTAGGCTGGCGGGGAGCTTCGCGTTACTACGATCCTAAGTACATCAATGCCTTCAAGCTTGAATTAGCAGCGGTTAAAAAAGTCCGCAATGAATTTGGCCTGAAGAATCTGAACGTCATGATTCCGTTTGTACGGACGGTCGCCGAGGCTGAAAAGGTCACTACGATTATGCACAATGAAGGGTTAATTCGTTCGGCGGACTTCAAGGTCTATATGATGGCAGAAATTCCGTCAAACATTATTCTGGCCGACCAATTCAACCAATTCATTGATGGCTATTCAATTGGATCAAATGACCTAACCATGCTGATTCTGGGCTGCGATCGGAATAACGATACGGTTGCCAGTCTCTTTGATGAACGAAATCTTGCCGTTAAACGCGCTATTCGGCACCTAATTGAAACCGCTCACAAGGATGGCAAAACTGTGTCAATCTGTGGTCAGGCGCCTTCAGAATACCCTGATTTCACAAACTTCCTAATTCAAAGTGGCATTGACTACGTTTCGGTTAACCCGGATATGGTTAAGGAAACTAAGCGCAATGTGGCCCATTTTGAACAACGAATCATGCTTGATAGGGCTACCGGAAACGGCCTGCAAGATCAAACTGATTATGATTGGAAATAATCAAATTGAAATCCAGAAAAAATTAAAAAAGCTTGTTAAATAAGTAGTTAACGCCTTGTTGGTTATGGCTAACGCTTTTTTGGAGAATCAATTGTATTTTAATTGGTTCTCTTTTTTTGGTTACGATCGTTTAAGTGAGCATAGCTTTATAGCTGTTTGACCATTATTGAAGTTATCTGCTCAAATTTTAACAATTAGTACTGGAACTGTTTTCCCTTCCGCTGAATTAACGTAGCTCGCGAACGCTATAGAAATATCATTAATTCACGATACCTGAAATATGTTTTGCAAGTTCAGCGCTGACAAGCATTGCCATTTGTTCAGCACTTTCTTTCATTCCCGTTTGACTCCAGGCTAGAAGGGTACTGAAAAAGCCACCAACTACAAAGCGAATATTATAATCCGTAACTTTGCCAGGACATTCTTCGACACAAACGATGGATTCAGAAAAAGAAACGACAAAACTGACCAATTTATCAAATAACATTCCAGTTAATCGTGATCGTTGGAGATTGAGAATGAATTGCAGGTGCGGCCGAAAACAAACAAAAAAAGTGTAGCTTAGTTCGTAATTATTAATCTTGTCTTTAGTAAGCCGTGCCTGATAATCAGCCATAATATCGTTAAGGTGTTCGGAGATCAGATCTTCCAAAATATTGTAATGTCGGTAAAAGGCCATCCGCGAGACCCCCGCCTTACGGGTAACCGCTGAAATAGAAAGATCATTGAGATCCGTAAAAGTCATTAACTGCATTAAAGCATTAAATAGACTTTCTTTTGTGAGTTGGGTTTGTTCACTATTGGATTGATTAGTCATAACAATTTTCCTCCTTTTGTAACAGCAGCCCCTAATTTGATTGAATTGTAAGGCCTCAATCACTAGACTGTTACTGTATTTGAGCTATTATACACCTTGGCCTTATTTGGCAAGAGTCTAAACAAACGGAGGAATTTTAATTTGAAAACATGGTTTATTACTGGTGCAACAGGCGGTTTGGCTTCACAAGTAGTGAAGCGCTTACTGGAACGTGGTGACCAAGTCGCCGCAACGGTGCGTAAAATGGGTGCCTTAGATCAAATCCAAAAGAATTACGGTCGGCACCTACGACAATATCAGCTAGATTTAACAAATCCAGACCAGATTAGTGAAGTTGTCCGGCAAGCATTTAATGATTTTGGGTCGATTGATGTTATTTTAAACAATGCTGCTTACGGTCTATACGGCGCGGTTGAAGAAGTGAGTGACGAACAAATTCAACGATTGTTTCAGGTAAATGTATTTGGATCGTTGCGGGTGGCTAGAGCAGTCATGCCATTTTTACGTCACCAGCACGATGGTCAAATCGTTCAAATTGCTAGTATGGCGGGAGAATATTCAGAACCGGCAATGGGGCTTTATAGTGCCTCAAAATGGGCAATTGAAGGTGCCTTTGAGGCCTTATCAAAAGAGGTTGAGCCATTTGGCGTTAAAGTTTTGATTGTGGAACCTGGTGGAATTCGAACTAATTTTGCTGGTAAAAAGGCTTCAGTTGGAAAGGCCATGGATGCTTATCAGGATACGCAAGTAGGCAAGTTTATGAACCGCTTAACGGGACAAGTGTCCGCTGTGGATGCGGAACAGATGAAACGATTAATTGTTGGTGATCCCGGGAAAATGGCCGAGCAAATCATTCATCGTGTAGATCGTGGTGCCGGACCTTTGCGAATAGCGTTGGGAAGTGATGCTTACACTAAAATCCGTAAGAGTCTTGAGCAGCGGTTATCTGATTTAGATGCCCAGAAGAAGATTTCTTATTTGACTGATGCGGATGATACGAAAATAAAGTGAACTAGAGGAACATCATTTAAGGAAACACCATATTTTTAAATTTTACCTGAATAAAAAAGGCCTAGCAGCGGTTAAAAAATAATCCGCTATCTAAAGTATCTTTGTGTTAATATTTCAACTAGCTATCCTGAATTTAATTATTGATTTATGAGTGAATTATCGAGTTGGATACAATCTACGACTCTACCGATTCACTCTTTATTTGGGTTAGAAAGGGTTTTAAAAGGTTACCTGTTTTTATAGATAATATTTTGAACGAATCATTTATAATGATGGATTTATAGTCAATTAATTTCGTAGTTCTGGAATGATTTTCCCATTAAAAGCAATGTGGTTATTTGAGAATTACAGCAAAATAATCATAATGATGGTAAAATGGATCAAGCCAATTAAGCCAATTAAGCCCTATTTTGTCCTTTTGTGGTTCAAAAAGGATAAAACATGTATTTTGAAGAAAAATATGAGCTCAAATGAAAGAAAAACGCCATTCCCTACAGTTTTCGCCACATTTGTTGTTCAGTTCTGACGAGCAGGTTGTGGGACAAAAGTTGGTTTTGGCGACGTTTTAGTTTTGGGATAATGCCCTGAAATGGTAAGTGGCTAGGACTTTTGTCCCGGCTGCGTGTACCTCAACATTTAGAAAAAATTGATAATGGAATTTATATACTTAAGAATGGCATACAGAATAACTTAGCGGTGGCAGTTAGTCGATAGACATTAAGTAGGTAATAAATTGAATAAAAGAAAAAAATACTCAAAAGTTACTTAATTTCCAAAAAAGAAAAACCAGGGTGCTTAAGGCCTTGGTATAAAAGGAGTTATACACTATGGCAACTATTCAATGGTACCCCGGGCACATGGCTAAGGCCAAAAAGCAAGTTCAGGAGAACCTGCACTTGGTTGATATTGTTTTAGAGATTGTTGACGCGCGAACGCCGAATTCATCCCGGAACCCAATTTTAGATAAAATTATCGAGCAAAAACCGCGCCTAATGATTTTAAATAAGGCTGATTTGGCGGATCCGGTGCAATCGGCCGCTTGGATTAAGGAATTTACGGCTAACGGGCTGCCTGCAATTGCGTTGGATTCCCAGCACAATAAGGGCGTTCAGCAAATTGAAAAGATGGCCCAACAGATTTTACACGATAAAATTAAACGCCAACATGAACGTGGCATTAAGAATAAGCCGATTCGGGCTATTTGTATTGGCATCCCCAATGCTGGTAAATCAACGATTCTAAATCGCCTAGTTAAAAAGAATGTTGCTCAAACTGGTGATCGCCCTGGGGTGACGAAGAAGCAGCAGTGGTTGAAGGCTGGTAAAAATATGGAGTTACTGGATACGCCAGGAATTTTGTGGCCCAAGTTTGAAGATCCCTTAGTTGGGAAAAAGCTGGCCTTAACCGGGGCAATTAAGGATTCAATTTACCACGCGGACGACGTTGCTTTGTACGCCTTGGATCACTTTAAAGCAACCAACCCCCAGTTACTACTGGAACGTTATCGCCTGGCGCCGGAAGATCTGAATTTATCGACAGCCGATTTATTGCTTAAAATTACACAAAGAATGGGCTTAAAGGACGATTTTGATCGTGCCAGTGAACGCCTGATTCTCGAGATCCGTAAAAATAAATTAGGTCGCTACACCCTAGACACCCCAGGTGATGAAATTAATGGCTAAGGAATCAATTAAGGCGATTCATGAAAAATTATTGCAGGATCCTTCAGCGGATTATTTGGCCAGCTTGGCAACTGATCCCCGTAAAGGTGTGCAACAATTATTGCAGCAAGTTGCGAAACGGCAAACGGCACAAAAGCAGCAACTTGCAACCTTTTTGAGCAAACGTCATTTTGAAGATCAACTATGGCCGCAGTACCCACTGATTGCTGGTATGGACGAGGTTGGACGGGGGCCACTAGCTGGTCCTGTGGTTACGGCTGCCGTGATCTTGCCCCATGATTTCGCCGTGCTAGAAGTTAATGATTCCAAACAGTTGTCGCCCCATAAGCGGGTGCAGTTGTACAACCAGATTCTTGAAACAGCCGTGGCAGTCAGTGTTGGCGTGAGTGATGTTGCGGTGATTGACCGAGTGAATATTCTTGAGGCAACTAAACTGGCGATGCAGCAGGCAATTCGCGATTTGGCCGTTCAACCAGATTATGTGTTAATCGATGCGGTTAAGGTGGACACTGGCATTCCCGCTACTAGCATGTATAAAGGTGACGCGAAAAGCATCAGTATTGCTTCCGCCAGCATCGTTGCCAAGGTCATTCGTGATCGGTTAATGATTGCCTATGACCGTGCCTATCCAGGCTATGATCTGGCTCAAAACGCCGGCTACGGAACGCAGAAACATTTGGCGGGTCTTGCTAAATATGGCGTTACGCCAGCGCACCGGAAAAGTTTTGCCCCGGTCAAAAAATATTTATAATACTTTAAGAACTCCTTTACGTAGATTATTAATAAATCCCGTTAAAGGAGTTTTTTGGAATGCAAAAACGTGAATTACTCTTACAGTTACATTTGGCCCAGGGCATTGGTTTGGCCAGCGAAAACCACTTGGCAAAATTATTGGCCAAGTTACCTGCGGATTTTGATTGTAATCATTTGAAAACCACCCAACTGGCTACGTTGGCTAAGTTGACGACCGCTAACCGCAGCCGCTTTAGTGCTGATTTTCGAACGGAGGAGCACTTAGCTCGTTGCTGTCAACAAGGGGAGAACTATTTGACAATTTTTGACGCGGCCTATCCAAAACGACTACGGGAAACTTATCAACCGCCAACTGTCCTGTTTTACCAAGGAAATCTCGCGCTACTACAGACCACTTGTTTAGCGATTGTTGGTGCGCGGCAAGCCACTAGTTATACGCCGCAAGTACTTAAGAATTTCTTACCTAGTTTAGTCAAGGTCCGGTGCACAATTATGAGTGGTTTGGCTCAGGGCGCTGACGGTTACGCCCACCAATTGACCTTGGCCAGCGGCGGGCAAACAATCGCGGTGATCGGCACTGGGTTAGATACCTATTATCCCAAACAAAATGCGCAGTTACAGGCTCAAGTTGCTCAAAACGGGCTAGTTCTTTCTGAATACCCCTTAGGAAGTCGGCCGGAGCGGTACCATTTTCCCCAGCGTAATCGAATTATCGCCGGTTTATGTCACGCCTTGTGTGTCACTGAGGCCCGGCACCACAGTGGTAGTCTGATTACGGCCAACTTGGCCTTACAGGAAAATCGTTCCGTTTTGGCCGTTCCCGGTTCGATCACGGCGCCCCTATCTGCTGGGTGTAATGAATTAATTTTGGCCGGCGCCAAACCAGCCTTAACGCCCCGAGATATTTGGGAAGAATTACAGTATTTCTAAGTATATATAGTAGGAAAAAGTTTTTGAAAGTTGACAAAACTATTAATAATGGCATATGATGTTTAGCGACTTCGTTGAGTTAAAAAAAGACGAATCGAAAGGGGATTGTCATGGCCTATAAAAACCTCGTGATCGTGGAATCACCGTCTAAAGCCAAGACGATTGAAAAGTATTTAGGCCGTAACTATAAAGTAGTTGCCAGCCTCGGCCATATTCGTGATTTACCAAAAAGTAAAATGGGTGTGGACGTTGAAAATGATTACGAACCACACTACATCTCTATTCGCGGTAAAGGCGATACCATTAAAAATTTAAAAAAATACGCTAAAAAAGCGGAGCGCGTCTACCTAGCATCTGATCCTGATCGTGAAGGTGAGGCCATTGCCTGGCACGTTTCCCATATTTTAGGTTTAGACCCAAAGGATAAAAATCGGGTAACTTTTAACGAGATTACTAAAGACACCGTCAAAAATGCCTTTAAGGAACCCCGTAGCATTGATATGGACCTAGTTGACGCCCAGCAGGCACGGCGAATTATGGATCGCCTAGTTGGCTATTCAATTTCACCGCTATTGTGGAAAAAGGTTAAAAAAGGCCTAAGTGCCGGCCGCGTCCAATCAATTGCACTGAAAATAATTATTGATCGAGAAAACGAAATTAAGGCGTTTAAGCCCGAAGAATACTGGACGATTGATTCACAGTTCAAAAAAGGCACGTATAAATTTGACGCCAGTTTCTACGGTTTAAACGGTAAAAAGTTAGCTTTAAGTAATGAGGATGCTGCCAAGGATATCTTACAGCGGATTAAACCGAGAGCTAATTTTGACATTACCAAAGTAACTAAGCGGGAGCGCAAACGTTTTCCCCAAGCACCATTTACAACCAGTTCACTGCAACAAGAAGCAGTTCGGCGTTTGAATTTCCGGACCCGGAAAACGATGATGGTGGCTCAGCAGCTGTATGAAGGCATTAATTTGGGTGGTCGTCAAGGCAGTGTTGGTTTAATTACCTATATGCGAACTGATTCCACTCGAGTTTCGCATATTGCCCGCCATGAGGCCAGTGAGTTTTTACACGCTAACTATGGTGAAGAATACGCGGCCCTGAAGATTCGTAAAACCAAGAATCCAGAGGGCGCCCAAGATGCCCATGAAGCGATTCGGCCTTCGTCAGTTAAGCGGACACCAAAGAGCTTAGAGGGCGTTTTGAATAAAGATCAGATGAAGCTGTATAAGTTAGTCTGGTCACGTTTTTTGGCCAGTCAAATGACACCGGCTATTTTAGATACGATGGCCGTTACCATCGAGCAAAATGGTGTCACCTACCGGGCAAATGGCTCTAAGATGAAGTTTGCTGGTTTCACTAAGGTTTATGATGCACCTGGTAATCAGGATAAAAAAGATAATATGCTGCCTGATTTAGTTGAAGGCGACCACGTTAAATTAGTTAAAAATGATCCCAATCAGCATTTTACCCAGCCACCGGCACGTTATTCTGAAGCAACCTTGATTAAAACTTTGGAAGAAAACGGTGTTGGCCGACCATCAACCTACGCACCAACAATTGAAACGATTCAACGGCGTTATTACGTCAGGTTGATCACCAAACGTTTTGAACCAACTGAATTAGGTGAAATTGTTAATAAGATTATTGTCGAATTCTTCCCCGATATTGTTAACATTGATTTTACTGCTGGTTTAGAAAATGATTTGGATAGCATTGAAGAAGGCAAGACGAAGTGGATTAAGGTGGTGGATGAATTTTACCAACCATTTGAAAAAGAGGTCACTTCCGCCGAATCTAAGATTGAAAAAGTTCAAATCAAGGACGAATTAGCGGGCTTTAACTGTGATATTTGTGGCGCACCAATGGTCATCAAATTAGGCCGTTACGGTAAGTTCTACGCCTGCAGTCGTTTCCCTGATTGCCGTAATACCAAGGCCATCGTCAAAGAAATCGGCGTTGTTTGTCCGACCTGCCATAAGGGTCAAGTTGTCGAACGTAAATCAAAGAAAAACCGAATTTTCTATGGTTGCAGTCGTTATCCTGAGTGCGATTTTGTGACTTGGGATAAGCCAGTTGGGCGTGATTGTCCGAAAGACGGTCATTACTTAGTTGAAAAGAAAATTAAAGGCGGCAAACAAGTTATTTGTCCAAACGGTGATTATGAAGAAGCCGTTCAAAAATAGAAATGAGGTTCTAAGATGACAACATCCCCAAGTGTTAATGTGATTGGTGCTGGGCTTGCTGGTAGTGAAGCAGTTTGGCAAATAGCAAAGCGTGGCCTGCACGTTGATTTATACGAAATGCGTCCGGTTAAGCTAACGCCGGCGCACCATACAGGTGACTTTGCCGAGCTGGTTTGTACCAATTCTTTGCGGGCCAATCAGATAACTAATGCGGTTGGTTTACTTAAAGAAGAGATGCGCCGCTTGGATTCAGTTGTTTTAGCTTCAGCCGATGCTAATGCAGTACCAGCCGGTGGTGCCTTAGCCGTTGACCGGGGACCTTTTTCCGAACAGATCACGGCTAAAATCAAGCATTTGCCCAACGTCACGGTTCATGCTGAGGAAGTCACTGAATTTCCTGCAGGCCCAACGGTTGTCGCTACGGGTCCTTTAACCTCAGAGTCTTTGGCCAAGCAAATTCAGGCTTTGAATGATAGTGATAGCCTTTATTTTTACGACGCAGCGGCGCCCATCTTAAATCAGGACTCGATTGATTTTGACAAAGTCTATTTGAAATCCCGTTACGATAAAGGTGCGGCTGCCTACTTAAATTGCCCGATGACCAAAGACGAATTCGAGACTTTTTATGAAGCGTTAGTGACCGCAGAAACGGCTGAAACCCACAGCTTTGAAAAGGAAAAATTCTTTGAAGGCTGTATGCCAATTGAGGTTATGGCTAAAAGGGGCATTAAAACCATGTTGTTTGGCCCCCTTAAGCCAGTTGGTTTGGAAGATCCCAAGACTGGTAAAATGCCTTACGCAGTTGTTCAACTACGGCAGGATAACGCTGCTGGCAGCCTGTACAACATTGTCGGTTTTCAAACCCATTTAAAATGGGGCGAGCAAAAGCGTGTTTTCCGGTTAATCCCTGGGTTAGAACAGGCCGAGTTTGTCCGTTATGGTGTGATGCACCGTAATACATTTATGAAATCACCTGATTTGTTGGAACCAACTTATCAGTCTAAACGTCGGCAAGATCTTTTCTTCGCTGGTCAAATGACTGGCGTTGAGGGCTACGTTGAAAGTGTCGCTAGTGGTTTGGTTGCAGGCATTAATGCCGCCCGCTTTGCCAATGACCAGGAATTACTGACTTTTCCAACGGAGACGGCCATGGGGGCAATGGCACATTATATTACTCATGCGTCCGCCAAACATTTTCAACCAATGAACGCTAATTTCGGGATTTTTAAAGCACTACCTAATAAAATTCGCGACAAAAAATTACGTAACCAAACACTGGCTGATCGTTCCTTAGCAACCTTAGCCGAATTTTCACAAAAACTTTAAAGGTCCAACATTTAAATCCGCCAACCTGTATGCTACAGTTAATGTAATCAGGTTGGAGGGATTTTTTTGCTTGAATTAAGCTGGCTGGACTTATTCATTCAGTATTTAGAAGTTGATCGGCGTTACAGTCCAGAAACGATTAAGGCCTATAAGGAAGATATTTTGGCCTTTATTGATTTTTTGAAATCAAATGGTGGCGTGACTTCACTGAAAGCGATAAAATTATTTGATGTAAGGACCTATCTGAGCCACTTATATGAAGTTAAATATAGCCGTAACTCAGTTTCAAGAAAGATTTCTAGTCTGCGTTCATTTTATAATTACCTCGTTAGAAATGATTTAGTGGCGGAAAATCCCTTTGAAACCGTCCAATTAAAACGGCATAATGCTCACTTACCTCAATTCTTTTACGAAAAAGAAATGACGGCCTTGTTTGCTGCCGCCAAGGGTGATCAACCGTTGGACCTACGTAATTCGGCGCTATTAGAAGTTTTGTACGCCACCGGAATTCGGGTGAGTGAGTGCGTCAATCTCACTTTGACCAACGTTGATTTTGACCTGGGCCTGATGTTAATTCATGGTAAAGGCAATAAGGATCGTTACGTGCCCTTTGGCCAATTTGCGGCGATGGCGTTAGACAGCTATTTAACCGATTGCCGCACGCCACTAATGGCAAAGTACCACGTTGAACATGATTACGTGTTCGTTAATCATTACGGTAAGAAATTGACGGCCACCGGAATTGAGTATATATTGAACCAAATTATTAAAAAAAGTAGTTTAACGGCGGATATTCACCCGCATATGTTGCGCCATACGTTTGCGACCCATTTGCTAAACAATGGTGCTGATCTGCGGACGGTACAGGAATTACTGGGGCATAGTAGTTTATCGACGACGCAGATTTATACTCACGTGACAACTGAGCATTTACAGCAAGATTACCGGAAATATTTTCCCCGCGCCAAATAAGAGAGTTTAAAGGAGTTAATAAAATGACAGCACCAAAATTTGAAGCAACTACGATTTGTGCAGTTAAACATAACGGTCACCTTGCAATGGCTGGCGATGGTCAGGTGACCATGGGCGAAAGTGTCATTATGAAGGGTACCGCTAGAAAAGTGCGCCGAATTTACAATAATGAAGTCGTTGTCGGTTTTGCCGGCAGTGTTGCCGATGCGTTTAATTTAGAAGATCGGTTTGAAAAAAAGTTAAACGAATACAGTGGTAATTTAACCCGGGCGGCAGTTAAGCTCGCCCAAGAATGGCGCTCCGACCAAACCTTACAGAAGTTGGAAGCACTGTTAATTGTTATAAATAAAGACCAATTACTACTGGTTTCTGGTAGTGGTGAAGTGATTGAACCAGATGATAATATTTTGGCCATTGGTTCAGGTGGTAACTACGCCTTGGCCGCCGCTAAGGCCTTAACTGTTCACGCAAAGGATATGTCCGCAAAAGAAATTACTGAAACGGCAATTGGAATTGCTGGCGACATTGATATTTTTACCAATCACCACATTATTAGCAAAGAATTATAAAAGTGAGGTTTAATTATGCAAGAAATTGAAAAAACACCCAAACAAATTGTTCAAGCATTAGATGAATACGTGATTGGCCAGAATGACGCTAAAAAGGCAATTGCAGTCGCATTACGTAATCGGTACCGGCGCATGCAGCTTTCTAAGGGGATGCAAGAAGAAATCACCCCGAAGAACATGTTAATGATCGGACCGACTGGGGTTGGTAAAACCGAAATTGCCCGGCGTTTAGCTAAAATCGTCTCGGCGCCATTCGTCAAAGTTGAGGCAACTAAATTTACTGAAGTGGGTTACGTTGGCCGCGATGTTGAATCAATGGTTCGGGATTTACTCGACGTTGCGATTGAAATGGAAAAGGACGAACAGTACAAGACTGTTCGCAGCGAGGCGGCCCGTGAGGCTGATAAACATTTGGTCAAATTGCTGGTTCCCGGAGTTAAAAAAGAACAGAATCAAACGAATCAATTCCAGAATTTAATGAGTGCTTTTACAGCGATGCAAAATGGCCAGAATCCAACTGCAACACCGGAAAATAACGAGGAAGTCACGGATGACGTTCGTGATCAACGCCTTTCCGTCAAGGAACAATTAGATCGCGGTTTGTTAGAAAACCGTGAAGTCACGATTGAAATGGATGATCCTAAGCAGGCCGTTGCGATGAATAATAATATGATGGGCCAAATGGGGATCGATTTATCCGAAACCTTAGGTGCATTAACACCAAAGCGGAAAATTAGTCGGACTGTAACCGTTAAAGAAGCCCGGGAAGTCTTTATTCGGGAAGAATCCGAAAAATTAGTGAATGCGGCGGATATTTATCACGCAGCGATTCAACGTGCGGAAAATACGGGCATTATTTTTATTGATGAAATTGATAAAATTGCAGCAACTGGTCAAAAAAATAGTGGTGAAGTATCCCGTGAAGGTGTTCAGCGGGATATTCTGCCCATTGTTGAAGGTTCGGCGATTACGACTAAATACGGCACGATTAACACGGACCATGTCTTATTCATTGCTTCTGGGGCCTTTTCGGACAGCAAACCCAGCGATTTAATTGCTGAATTACAAGGTCGTTTTCCAATTCGGGTTGAGTTAGACGATTTATCAACTAAAGATTTCGTACGCATTTTGACGGAACCAAATAATGCCTTAATTAAGCAATACATGGCCCTAATTGGGACCGATAATATCCACACGACTTTTACCAAAGAAGCCATTGAGCGGATTGCTGCGATTGCCTATCAAGTTAATCACGAAACGGAAAATATTGGTGCCCGGCGTTTGCACACAATTTTAGAGAAATTACTTGAGGATATTTTATATGAAGGCCCAGATATGGAAATGGGCGAGATCACGATTACAGAGCAATACGTCAACGATAAAATCGGTGATATTGTGGCGGATACTGATTTAAGCCGTTACATTTTGTAGCAGGGAGTGTTTGGAAAAGTGGTTAGATTCTACTTCGCAATTAGGAATATTACTGGCCTCGCTGACGCTGGCGACTCAATTCGTTTCGGTCACCGCAGGAAGCTGCTTTTTCGAACACGTTTCCATTAAAATAATTAGAAAAATACCAGCAGGCCTAGTTTGCAAACACGGCCCAAGGGGGAGCACACAATGACAGTAAGTATTGAAAATGAGTTTTTGAAGGCAACGTTTAAGGAACATGGTGCCGAGCTAATCAGCCTTATTTCAAAGGATTCTGGTAATGAGGCCATTTGGCAGGCTGATCCCAAAGTTTGGGGCCGCCACGCACCAATTTTATTTCCCATTGTTGGTCGCTTAAAAAACGATGAATATCGTTATCAAGGTAAGACTTATCACATGACGCAACATGGTTTTGCCCGGGATAAGGATTTTACAGTGGTTGAACAAAAGGCGGCTAGTGTTAGCTTACAATTAACGGATGACGAGCAAACGCGGCAGGTATTTCCCTTTGCTTTTGAATTAACCGTTAATTATCAATTATTGGATAATCAGCTAATCGTGGGGTACCAGGTTCATAATCCAACAACTAACGATCTTTACTTCTCAGTGGGTGGACACCCTGGCTTTCAGATCCCCTTAACGTCCGATACGGCATTTGAGGATTACTACATCAGTTATGATCCAAAGAAAACTCGCGTGCAGATTCCTTTGCAGGGTGCCTATAACGACGCCGAACATAAGACGTTAGCGTCTACTGATACAGATCACGATCTTAGCCATGAGCTATTTAAAAATGATGCTTTAATTTATGAATTACATCAGGAAAATACGTTTACGCTAAAAAATGATCAAAACAAATCCGCAATTTCAGTCACCGTTCCTAATGCGCCTTACACGGGAATTTGGTCACCGTATCCGGTCACGGGTAACGTTGTCTGCATTGAACCGTGGTGGGGAATTGCCGATAATATTGCGGCTAGTGGTGAATTAACTGAAAAAATGGGCATTAACCATTTGGCGGCTAATGAAACCTTTAACGGTAAATTTATGATTACGGTTCACCAACAACGAGCATTTTAAATAAAAATAGAGGTTGCAGCAAAAAGTTGATTTTGCCGCAATCCCTATTTTTATTTTTGACCGTTTTAGTGATCATATTTATTTCGGTTTGTGGTAGTGAAAGCCAAATGGCACCTTACTTTCCGTTCCATTTTTAATTCGTTTAAGATTGTCGCGGTGTAAATAAATGATAAAGACCATTAAGATTGCCGCAACAATGGTTAAGACACTGTCGTGGAAGAATAAAGATAGTATGACTAAAATAATCATCCCCAGCGTGCTGGCCACGCTGACCATGCGGGTGAAGTAAACTAGGCTACCAAAGACGAGCCAGCTTAAAGCAAAGAATAATGGATTATACCCTAGAACCATGCCGGCACTTGTCGCAACTGCCTTTCCACCATGAAAGTGATTGAAAATCGAAAACGAATGGCCAATAACAGCGGCCACACCGACAATCAGCGGATTAAACAGTGGGTGACTGAAGCTTTGAAAGAAATACGGTAGACAGGCCGCTAGAGTTCCTTTCAGCATATCCATAAATAAAACGACAATGCCTGCTTTTTTACCAAGGACGCGGAACGTGTTGGTGGTTCCAATATTGCCGCTGCCAAGTTTGCGAATATCCTTATGAAAAAAAAGTTGCCCGACCCATAAACCAGAAGGAATTGAACCAAGTAGGTAGGCTAATACAAACATGATAATTATTTTTAAAGTCACGACGGAGTCCCCCTCAATGTCGTTACTAAGATAGTGAGAAACTTAGTGTATTTTAGCATGTTTTGGCTCGTTTCGCCAAACATGGCGTAAAAAATGTGTTAAAATAGATTATCGAATATACGTTCCCTTTTTGACTTTTTAGCATTAATTTAATAAGGTATGATAGTGACTTAACACTATAAATTAAAAATTTGATAGTTAGTTTACTTTGAGAATGACTGTTACGTGATTATTGTAACAGTCATTTTCACGGAAACATAACTTTAAGTTGCCAGTATAATTTTAAAAATCAAGGAGTTTTTTGAATGAAACAGCAAAAAGTAACCTATGATGATTCATCAATTCAAGTGCTTCAGGGTTTGGAAGCCGTTCGTAAGCGGCCAGGTATGTACATTGGCTCCACGGACAGCAAAGGTCTCCACCATTTGGTTTATGAAATTGTGGATAACGCCGTTGATGAAGCATTAGCGGGTTTTGGTAAAGAGATTGATATTACAATCCACGCGGATAATAGCGTTACCGTTCGGGATTTTGGTCGGGGAATGCCAACCGGGATGCATTCTTCTGGTATTCCCACGATTGAAGTCATTCTAACCGTGCTTCACGCCGGCGGTAAGTTTGGTCAAGGTGGCTATAAAACTTCTGGTGGGTTACATGGTGTCGGTTCTAGTGTGGTTAACGCCTTGTCCGAAACTTTGACGGCGACAGTTGTTCGCGATGGTCAAAAGTTTCAGGAGAAGTTTCATAATGGTGGTCAACCAGTAGGTACATTGAAAAAATTGGGTAAAACCCGGGAACCAAACGGAACAACGATTACCTTTAGGCCCGATGCCACGATTTTTACGACGATCAACTTTAATTTTGCAACGTTGGCGGAACGAATTCGTGAGTCGGCTTATTTGTTGCGTGGGGTTAAATTCACTTTTACGGATGAGCGTGGCGAGGGTCAACAGGAAATTTTTCATTATGAAGAAGGTATTAAAGAATTTGTTGGTTACCTAAACGAAGATAAGGATGTCTTAGGGCCAATTATGGATTTCACCGGAACTAAGGATGGTATTTACGTTGAGTTTGCCGGCCAGTATAACGACGGCTATTCCGAAAACATCTTATCTTTTGTTAATAACGTGCGCACCAATGACGGCGGAACCCATGAGGCGGGTATGAAGACGGCCTTAACCCGGTCCTTCAACGATTACGCCCGGAAGATGAATTTGTTAAAGGAAAAAGATAAGAACTTAGAAGGCTCTGATGTTCGTGAAGGCTTGGCGGCCATTATTTCAATTCGGGTTCCCGAAGAAATTTTGCAGTTTGAAGGCCAAACTAAGGGTAAATTAGGGACACCGCAGGCCCGAGCCGCCGTTGATAATGTCATTGGTGAAAAGTTGGCCTATTACCTACTTGAAAATGGCGATTTTGGTCAAATGATGGTTAAAAAGGCCATCAAGGCCCGTGATGCCCGGCAGGCCGCCCGTAAGGCCCGGGATGATAGTCGAAATGGTAAGCGTAAGAAAAAAACCGAGTGCCTATTATCCGGCAAACTAACACCAGCCCAATCGCGCAATAGTAAACGCAATGAACTATACCTAGTCGAAGGTGATTCCGCCGGCGGTTCGGCCAAACAAGGCCGTGATCGTAAATTTCAGGCGATCTTACCA
Source organism: Loigolactobacillus backii (assembly GCF_001663675.1). NCBI lineage: Bacteria > Bacillati > Bacillota > Bacilli > Lactobacillales > Lactobacillaceae > Loigolactobacillus > Loigolactobacillus backii. The sequence goes on along the minus strand of NZ_CP014873.1, from coordinate 2,072,088 downwards.
TTACGGGGTAAGGTCATTAATACGCAAAAGGCCAAAATGGATGATATTTTAAAGAACGAAGAAATTAGCACGATGATTTATACGATTGGTGCCGGTGTTGGACCGGAATTTAACGTTGCGGATAGTAATTACAACAAAGTCATCATTATGACCGATGCGGATACCGATGGTGCCCATATTCAAATCTTACTGTTGACCTTCTTTTACCGTTACATGAAGCCGTTAATCGAGGCCGGCCGCGTTTATATTGCCTTACCACCACTTTATAAGTTGCAAAAAGGTAGTGGTAAGAGCCTTAAAATGAGTTACGCGTGGACCGATGAGGAACTGGCGGCCCAAACTAAAATCTTTGGTAAGGGCTTTAATTTGCAGCGCTTTAAGGGTCTTGGCGAAATGAATGCTGATCAATTGTGGGAAACTACGATGGACCCGGCAACGCGGACGTTAATTCGTGTTCGGATTGATGACGCTGCTTTGGCCGAACGCAGGGTGACCACTTTGATGGGTGATAAGGTTACCCCCCGCCGGAAATGGATTGAAAAGAACGTTGAATTTTCAATGGAAGAAGAAGGCAGTATTCTGGAGACAAAGACGGCCGGCCATTCCGGATCGGTTAAGGCGGCTGAAAAAGAGATCGATTTATTTGATAAAGGTAAATAAAGTGAGTGGTGAAATTTAATGAGTGAAAACCAAGAAAACATTCAAGAACTAACGCTTGAAGAGGTTATGAGTGATCGTTTTGGACGGTATGCCAAGTACATTATTCAAGAACGTGCCCTACCAGATATTCGGGATGGCCTAAAGCCGGTTCAGCGACGAATTCTTTACGCAATGAATCAAGACGGCAATACTTATGATAAGGGCTTCCGTAAATCGGCTAAATCAGTGGGGAACGTTATGGGTAATTTTCACCCCCATGGTGATTCAAGTATTTACGAGGCGATGGTCCGCTTAAGTCAGGATTGGAAACTCCGGGCACCGTTAATTGATATGCACGGTAATAATGGCTCAATGGATGGTGATTCACCGGCCGCAATGCGTTATACTGAGGCACGACTTAGTAAAATAGCCGGTGAGTTATTAAAAGATATCGATAAAGACACCGTTGATTGGGTGCTAAATTTTGATGATACCGAAGAAGAACCAACTGTTTTGCCAGCACGTTTTCCTAATTTATTGGTCAATGGGGCATCCGGCATCTCTGCCGGCTACGCAACAGAAATTCCACCGCATAATTTGACTGAAGTTATTGATGCATTAATTTACTTAATCGATAACCCCCAGGCCTCATTGGATAAACTAATGACCTACGTCAAGGGGCCAGATTTCCCTACTGGTGGCATTATTCAAGGGCTAGACGGTATTCGGCAGGCCTACGAAACGGGAAAAGGACGGATTGTTGTTCGCTCGAAAACCAGCTTTCAGGAATTACGTGGTGGCCGTCAACAGATTGTGGTCAGTGAACTACCATATGAAGTTAATAAAGCAGTCTTAGTTAAACGAATTGACGAAATCCGGCTATTGAAAAAAGTCGATGGTATTTCTGAGGTTCGAGATGAAAGTGATCGGCGGGGGATGACCGTTGTGGTCGAACTTAAGAAAAATGCCGACGGACAGGGAATTTTAAATTATTTATTGAAGAATACTGATTTACAAATTACGTATAACTTCAATATGGTTGCGATTAATAAACAACGGCCTGAACAACTGGGACTAAAACCAATTTTAGAGGCTTATCTGGCACACCAACGTAATGTTATTACGAAGCGGACCCAATTTGATTTGAAGAAGGCACAAACGCGGCAACACATTGTCCTCGGATTAATTAAGGCTCTGTCAATTCTGGACCAAGTTATTAAGGTAATTCGCCAAAGTGAAAATAAAAAGAATGCCAAAGATAATTTGGTGACCTCTTTTGCGTTCACGGATGCTCAGGCCGAAGCCATTGTTTCGTTGCAACTGTACCGCTTAACGAATACGGATATTACGGCTTTACGCAGGGAACAAGCAAACTTGGCCGAAATTATCAAAAATTGTCAGCAAATTCTAAATGATCCAAGTGAATTGGCAAAGGTTTTGAAAAAAGAATTACGCCAAATTAAGAAGGATTATGGCACGAAGCGTTTAAGTGAAATTCAAGCTGAGATAGAGAATATTAAAATCGATACTAAGGTTTTAGTTCCAGAAGAGGATGTTATCGTTGCTGTAAGTCATGATGGTTATTTGAAGCGTAGCAGTCTACGTTCGTATAATTCAACGACCAATGATGATAATGGGCTTAAGGAAGATGACTTTTTAATTTTTCAACAAGTTTGCAGTACGTTAGATCATCTCTGGTTGTTCACTAATAAGGGAAACTTTATTTACCGAACGGTTTATGAACTGGCTGATGTTCGCTGGAAGGATACTGGCGAACACATTTCACAGACGATTGGGTTGGACGCCGACGAAGAGATAATCCAAACTTTTGCTTTCTCCGATCTTCAGCAACCTGGTTACTTTGTATTGGCAACGACGGATGGTTACATTAAGCAAACACCATTCAAGGATTTCGCACCAACGCGAACCTACAAAACACGTGCGGCACAAGCAATTAAATTAAAAGCAAGTTCGACCGACGTTACTGACGTTATTTACGTTTTACCGGAGACTAACCTCGATGTTTTTCTGGCCAGTCAGCACGGTTACGGACTGCGTTACGCCTTAAGTGAAGTTCCGGTAACAGGCGCTAAGGCAAGCGGAGCCAAGTCAATGGCCTTGAAAGATGATGATTCGGTGGTGAATTTGGCCTTAGTTTCACCTGATGAGGCAACTCCCGTGGTGATCATTACGCAACGTGGTGCTTTAAAACGAATGAACGCTCAAGAAATTACAAAGACAACTCGCGCTCGCCGGGGAATGTTGTTACTTCGTGAATTAAAACGTAATCCACACCGGGTTCAAATCATGACAACGGCACCAAAAGATAAGGTGTTAATTGTCCAGACAACAACCCGAAAGAAGTTCACTTTAACAATGGGTGAACACCCACTTGCCGATCGCTATTCTAACGGCTCTTTCGTGATTGATACCGTTAAAGATGGCATCCCTGTTTTGGCTTATCCAGTAGTTGAAACTGAAATTGAGCCACAAGAGTAATATCTTGTTCTCTTCAAAAAGATTGATCAGAAGTTATTTTGCAAGTTTAATTTGTAAAATAACTTCTTTTTTTGCGGAAAAAGGCTATTTCTTTACTCAATAAATAATTTCTGTTATAAAAGTAATATAGACTGTACCATTTTCAAATATAACAGTGTAACCGATTAATATAGTACAGCGAGCGTATTCTTCGTACTTAAATGAATTTAAGACCACATAACAGTTTGTTGGAGAACAAAATAAGATAAATCGGTCTAGATATTGATAGTATAATAAAGAAAGGGCTTGCAAAGAACAACGGCTATGTTATACTAACTTATGAAAACTGTTACACAAAGTTTGTTAGAATTCACTAGGGAGGTACAAAGTATGAAAGAACTTAAAACCGAAACAACACAGAATTATTGGGATGGTTTCACTGCAGGTGACTGGCAGGGTGAAATTGATGTTCGTGATTTTATCCAGCAAAACTTGACCCAATATGATGGTGACGAAAGCTTCTTGGAAGGCCCGACTGAAGCAACAACAACGTTAAATAATAAAGTTATCGCATTGAAGCAAAAGGAACGTGAGGCTGGTGGTGTCTTAGACGCAGACACAAAGGTTCCAGCTACCTTAACTTCACATAAAGCAGGTTATATTGAAAAAGATCTAGAAAAAATTGTTGGTTTACAAACTGACAAACCGTTAAAACGTGCCTTTATGCCCTATGGTGGTATTAGAATGGCAGAAGATGCGCTGGAAGCTTATGGTTATAAACCGGATCCAGAAATGCACAAAATCTTTTCTGAATGGCGTAAAACACATAATCAAGGTGTTTTTGATGTTTATACACCAGATATGCGCAAGGCGCGCCATTACAAGATCGTAACTGGTTTACCTGATGCTTATGGGCGTGGCCGCATTATTCCTGATTTACCACGGGTTGCCTTATATGGGATCGACCGTTTAATTGAAGACAAGATGGCCGATGGTGCTAATTTAGGCGACGGTGAGATGACTGATTCTGTACTTAGATTACGTGAACAAGTTAGCGAACAAATTCGTGCCTTAACTAACATGAAGGAAATGGCCGCTAGCTATGGTTATGATATTTCACGGCCAGCCGCTAACGCACAGGAAGCCGTTCAATGGTTATACTTTGGTTATTTAGCCGCAATCAAGACCCAAAACGGTGCTGCAATGTCCGTTGGCCGAATTGATGCCTTCATGGATATTTTCATCCAGCGTGATCTTGATAAAGGCTTAATCTCCGAGAAGGACGCGCAAGAATTAATTGATCAATTCGTTATGAAATTACGTTTGGTTCGTTTCATTCGGACACCTGACTATAATGATCTGTTCTCTGGTGATCCAATTTGGGCTACCTTATCAATGGCCGGTGTTGGCATGGACGGTCGTCATCATGTTTCTAAGACTTCATTCCGTGTTTTGAAGACCTTAGAGAACATGGGCGCCGCACCAGAACCAAATATCACCTTACTTTGGGACAAACGCTTACCAGATGGCTTTAAACGTTATGCTTCTGAAGTTTCAATTGATAGCTCAACGATTCAATATGAAAACGATGAATTATTACGTGACCAATGGGGAACAGACTATTATGGCATTGCTTGCTGTGTTTCCGCACAACCTGTTGCTGATGGTGTTCAATTCTTTGGTGCTCGTGCCAATCTTGCTAAGGCAGTTCTTTACGCCATTAATGGTGGTGTTGATGAACTTGCTGGCGCACAAGTTGGCCCCAACGCTGAACCAATTACAAGTGATTACATTGATTATGATGAATTCATGCGTAAGTTTAGCGTTCAGACAGATTGGTTAGCCGACGTTTACGTTAACGCTTTGAATGCCATTCACTATATGCATGACAAATATGACTATGAAGCTGAAGAATTGGCACTTAAGAACACGCGCCTTGATTATACTTTTGCAACTGGTATTTCTGGTTTGTCACACGCCATTGATTCGATCTCCGCAATTAAGTACGGCCACGTTAAGATTATCCGTAATGAAGCTGGGATTGCAGTTGACTTCAAGGCTGACAATGATGATTACCCACGTTATGGTAATAATGATGATCGTGCGGATCAAATTGGTAAAGATTTGATCAAACAATTCTATAACAAGATGAACACGCATCATTTATACCATGATGCCAAATTATCAACATCAGTTCTCACCATTACATCTAACGTTGTTTATGGTAAGAATACTGGTACAACACCAAATGGCCGCCAAGCCGGCGAACCATTCTCACCCGGTGCTAACCCAGCCTATGGCGCCGAAAAGAATGGGGCCTTAGCTTCATTAATGTCAACTGCTAAATTACCATATAAATACGCAACTGATGGTATCTCAAATACATTTGGGGTAACACCACGTACACTTGGTAACGATGTTGAAGGCCAAAAGGATACCTTAGTTAACATGGTTGATGGTTACATGGAAAATAAGGGCATGCATTTGAACATCAATGTCTTTAATCGTGATACATTACGTGACGCTCAGGCTCATCCTGAAAAGTACCCAACCTTAACCGTTCGGGTTTCCGGCTACTGTGTCTACTTCGCCGATTTAACGAAAGAACAACAAGATGATGTTATTTCACGGACGTACTTTGAAGCGATGTAACTAAAAAGTTAGAAAGTGGATGAGTTTTCATCCACTTTCTAGTAAAGAGCATTAAACTACGAGTGTTTAGAAAATTGCTAGAAAAACACTAGTAAAAGTAACTTTCAAACGTGATCTAGGTTTAGTGTTCTTTACTAGAAAGTAGTTTCTTACTAGGGGTGACAGTTATGAAAATTTATGAACAAGATTTATCCGCAGCAACTGCGGTTACAGATAAAGCACCAATCGGTTACGTTCATTCAATCGAAACGTTTGGTTCAGTTGATGGACCCGGAATCCGTTACGTTGCGTTTCTACAGGGTTGTCGCATGCGTTGCCAATTTTGCCATAATCCAGATACTTGGAATATTGGAACAGGTGACGAGGTGACGGCTGACGAGATGTTAGCGGATGCTAAACGCTACCGGGCCTTTTGGGGCACACAGGGCGGCATCACAACTAGTGGTGGCGAGGCCTTACTGCAAATTGATTTTATTCTTGATTTGTTTAAGAAGGCCAAGGCAGATGGTATTACAACCTGTTTAGATACCTGTGGTCAACCGTTCACCCGCAAACAACCGTGGTTTGGTAAGTTTGAAGAGTTAATGAAATACACTGATATTTCAATGGTTGATATCAAACAAATCAATCCCCGGGAGCATAAACGGTTAACTGGTTGGAGTAATGAGAATATCTTTGATATGTTAGATTATATGCTGGAACACGATAAGCACGTTTGGATTCGCCATGTCTTAGTTCCGCAACGGACGGATTATGATTATGAATTGATTCAGATTGGTAATTACATTAAAACGATCGCACCAATCGTTGATAAAGTGGAAATATTACCTTACCACACAATGGGCGTTCCTAAGTATGAGGAACTAGGTATTAAGTACCCCTTAGATGGCATTGAACCACCAACGACATTACGGGTTAAAAACGCCGAACGCCTATTGCATACCAGCGATTACACGAATTACAAAAATTTTCCTAATTATTAAAGAAACAATAAAAGACTAGGACATTTGTCCTAGTCTTTTACTGTTTCCGAACATTTCTTAGATTGTTTTGGGGGAAAGTTACTTTTCTTCGTGATCGGTCACAACTAAAAGTGGTGTTGTCGCGTGGCGGACAACATAAGCGGTTGTTGATCCAAGGATGAGGCGTGATAGCGCATCAATCCCTGATTTACCAATAACAATGAGATCTGCCTTATATTCTTTAGGTAAATCCTCGGCAATTAAGTTTTTTGGAACACCATATTTAACGACTGTTTTAACGTTAACATTTTGCTCTTTGGCACTTTGTTCGGCAACTTCCAGGAGCTCAGTTGCCCGGCTTTTTAAGTTATCTAGTAAGTTACCGGAAACCGTCAAACCGTAGCCATAGGGGACATACTGCATGTCATTAACGATTGAAACAATATAAAGTGTGCTGCCAAATACTTTTGCGAGCTGAATGGCCTCCTCAACTGCATGATTGGCATTAGGACTACCATCAGTGGGAACTAAGATTGTCTTGTACATCGTTATCACCCTTTCTTGTATTTCAATTTTAGTATAACGAGAATTAGCAATTATTAATAGTTTTATGCATTGACCTAATATTAAAAGCCTATTTTTTAAAATTTTATTGGGATTTTAGGCATTTTAAATTGCTTTTATTTATGTAATTCATTATGATAGTCATAGGTATTTCACTATAGAAAAGAGGGACCAAATTGAAGACAAAACAAGAAAATATCTTTTCTTCTAAAACGTTAACTTATTTCTTACAACTTGCGGAGACAATGAACTATACGCAGGCTGCCCAGCTTTTAGGAATCACACAACCAGCGTTAACCCAGCAAATTAAGAAGTTAGAACGAACCGTTGACGCGCCATTATTTTACTCGGTTGGTAAGAAATTACATTTATCTGATGCCGGACGGACAATGCTGAAAACAACGCACGAAATTTATGACCTTCTAAATCAGGCGACGGATGAAATTCAGCAAACAACCAGCGCAACTCAAGGTAAAATCTCAATTGGTTTATTGGCTTCCCTTGAGGACCGTGTGTTAGAAGATTTTGCAATTAAGTACTACAAACAAAATCCCGAAATTGAACTAAGTTTTCACATGTTAACCCGTAAAGAAATTTGGGAACGACTTGAAAATAATCAGATTGATTTGGCGGTAATGTATTTACCTGATGATAGTATTAAAAATTGGAAACCATACCAGTCTAAAAAAATCATTAGTGAAGATCTGCTTTTCTTACACCATAACGAAAAACTGGCTAAACGAAAGAAGATTAAGTACAAGGATACGATTGATAATGATTGGGTGACTTATCCCGGCCAATATTATTTAAATTCCTTTATTAAAGAAGCCTATAAGAACCAATTGGTTGATGCGCCAAAGAGTGTGGCTCATTTCACGACGCCTAATCAGATTATGCGTTTCTCCAACGCTACTGGGCTTTACACGGCCTTACCGAATTCATACGTTCAGGCTAATGCCGCTACGGCCAATTTATGGTCGGCGCCATTTGATCCGGCCATTCGCTTTGATTTAGCCTTTGTTTTCCGCAAAGAAAAGAATCAGATTCCGCGGATTGCTAATTTCTTAAGTGGATTTGATCAATATATTGCGACGGAAGATTATATTTCACGCCTCAAATCAATTACGGAATAAATTAATTATTCAATATTTTAATTACTAAGGAGTGTTTTGTTAAATGAGTAAGCAGTTAATTTTTGGACACCAAAATCCAGATACTGACGCTATTGTGGCTGCAATGGCATTTTCATACTTGGAAAACAAGTTGGGTAAAGAGACAGAGGCCGTTGCGCTGGGGGAACCCAATGATGAAACTAAATTTGTTTTAGATCATTTTAATGCAAAAGCACCTCGTGTCATCACCTCTGCAGCTGCAGAAGTGAGCCAGGTAATGTTGGTTGATCACAACGAGGCCCAGCAGAGCGTGGCCGATATTAAGGACGTTCAAGTAGTTGCGGTTGTTGACCACCATCGAATTGCTAACTTTGAAACGGCTAACCCTTTATTTTATCGTGCTGAACCAGTAGGGTGTACCAGCACTATTTTAACTAAGTTATATCATGAAAATGACGTGGTTATTCCTAAACAATTAGCTGGTTTAATGTTGTCAGCAATCATTTCTGATACGTTGTTGCTAAAATCCCCAACGACTACCGACGATGATCGCCAGGCCGTAAAAGAATTGGCTAAATTGGCTGGTGTGGACGAAAATCAATATGGGTTAGAAATGTTGCGTGCCGGAACTAATGTTGATGATAAGTCTGCGAGTGAATTAATTGATGCGGACGCCAAATCATTTACGATGGCCGGTAAATCAGTTCGCGTTGCTCAGATCAATACTGTTGACGTTAATGATATCTATAAACGTCAGGCTGATTTTGAAGCTGCCATTACTGCCGCAAATAAGGCTGAAGGCTATGACTTGTTTGTTTTGATGGTCACTAACATTTTAGATAGTGATTCTGATGTGTTGGTGGTTGGCGGACCAACTGCACCAGTTGAACAAGCATTTTCTGCTAAACTAACCAATAAACGCATCGCCTTACCTGGGGTTGTTTCACGTAAGAAGCAGATTGTCCCACAATTAACTGATGCTTTTAATGCTTAAGTAATTAAAAATAGTTATTTCGATAATGTAAAAGGGCTTTAACAAATCTGATATTTGTTAAAGCCCTTTTTTAGATTAATTTTAAGTTAGAACATCTAACATCATTCAGTAAGATTATAAAATTTTTATTAGCCAATTTTAATGTTGTTTAATCGCGTTCTGAACAAAAAAGGAAGAAAACCCACCTAACATAGACTTAATTACGTTTGACAATGATTAGATTATGATTAAAAATAGATTATATTAAGTTAACGCTAAATAAGCTAGGGGGTCAATCAATGGACAGTACGGTTAAACAAAAATTAGAAGTTGCAAATAAAGTTTACTATTATTGGAATATTGCTACGTGGTTAGGCCAACAGAAGCAGCAGGTTGAAACTTTTCCGTACACCATCAGAATTCTGCTAGAGGCCGTTTTACGCCAAAGTACAAAACGGCCGGAATTAAAAAAATCTTTGCCATCGTTTATAAATTGGGATCATGCCCATGAACAGGATATTCCATTTAAGCCTGAACGAGTTATTTTACAGGATTTTACTGGGATTCCTGCGTTAGTTGACCTCGCAGCCATGCGTGATAAATTGGTTGCAGTTGGCGGAAATGCCAATCAAGTTAACCCTGACGTTCCCGTTGATCTAGTCGTTGATCATTCCGTTCAAGTTGATCGGTCAGGTGATTCGGCGGCATTTGCGTATAACGTGAAGCGTGAATTTGAACGTAACCACGAACGCTATAGCTTTTTAAAGTGGGCTCAACAAGCATTTAAAAATTTAACAATAATTCCACCCGATACTGGTATTATTCACCAAATTAATTTGGAGTATTTGGCCCAAGTGGTCGCAACTAAAATGTCTGGGGAAGAAATTCTGGCTTATCCAGATACGCTAGTGGGAACGGATTCGCATACAACGATGGTGAATGGGTTAGGTGTACTTGGCTGGGGAGTTGGTGGAATTGAAGCGGAGGCCAGTATGTTAGGTGAAGTTTCGTACATTCCAATGCCAAAAGTTGTCGGTGTTCGTTTAACTGGCCAGCTTAAACCTGGAACCACAGCAACTGATCTTGCTCTAACTCTGACACATCAATTACGGCAACACGATGTTGTCGGAAAATTAGTTGAATTCTATGGGCCTGCCTTGGCTACCTTGGCAGTTGCTGACCGAGCAACAATTGCTAATATGGCCCCAGAATATGGTGCAACTTGTGGCTTTTTCCCAGTGGACGAACAAACCTTGGCCTATTTAAAATTAACTAATCGTTCACCAGAAAAAATCAAGCTAATCAAGACTTACTTAACAGCCAACCATTTATTTTACCAACCTAATGAAGATGAATTGCGGCATTACAGCGAAACTGAAAGTCTAGATTTAAGTACAGTTTCGGCCAGTGTTGCAGGTCCGTCACGGCCACAAGATTTGGTACATTTGGCCGAACTTCCAAATAATTTCACCAAATATGCTAAGCAAAGTGGCTTACAAGTGTCTGTAGATCAACAAGAATTCACTTTACGACCTGGTGCCTTGGGCATTGCGGCGATTACCAGTTGTACCAATACCTCTAATCCTGATGTTTTATTGGCAGCTGGCTTATTGGCCAAAAAGGCGGTTGAATTAGGACTCAAGGTTCCCCAATACGTTAAAACCTCATTGGCCCCTGGATCCAAAGTTGTGAGTGACTATTTGGCAAGTACTGGCCTGCAGGATTCACTGGATCGACTTGGTTTTAATCTAGTCGGTTATGGCTGCACAACTTGTATTGGAAATTCGGGGAAATTGAAACCGGAACTAGAAACTACTTTAGAAAAACACGCGTACCCAGTTGCCGCAATTGAAAGTGGTAACCGTAATTTTGAAGGTCGCGTACACCCTTTGATTAAAGATACCTATTTGGCCTCGCCGCCGTTGGTCATTGCGTACGCTTTGGCGGGTAGATTAGATATCGACCTAGTTCACGAACCAATAACCCGGACAGTCGAGGGCCAGGATATCTACTTAAGTGATTTATGGCCCCAACAATCCGAAATTACACGTTTAAAGCAACAAAGTCTTTCGCCAGAACGATTTAAAGCAAATTATGCTGCCATTTTGACGCAAAACAAGATCTGGAATAAGTTACCAGCACCAACAGGGCAGCTTTATGCCTGGAATTTACACTCAACTTATATCGCTAAACCACCATTCTTTGCTGATTTGACGAAGCAACGGCTAACGCCAATGACCAATTTACGCGTATTAGCAAAATTAGGAAACACAATCACTACTGATCATATTTCACCTGCTGGGTTTATTGGCCAAATGACACCGGCAGGCCAGTATTTAACGGCACATGGCGTGGCAACCCGCGATTTTAATTCCTATGGTTCTCGCCGAGGTAATCACCAAGTAATGGTGCGGGGCACATTAGCTAACATTCGAATTCAGAACCAGCTAACACCAGATAAAGTAGGGGGCTTTACTCAGTATTGGCCAACAAAACAAACAATGACGATCTACGAGGCAGCCCAGCATTACAAAGAGGATAAAGTTGGCCTAATTATTTTGGCCGGTAAAGATTACGGCATGGGGTCGTCCCGAGATTGGGCGGCCAAGGGAGTGGCACTATTAGGGGTTAAGGTCGTTATAGCGGAGAGCTTTGAACGGATTCACCGTTCAAATTTAGCAATGATGGGCGTTTTGCCACTACAATTTAAAGCAGGTGAGAGTGCGACTACATTAAAGTTAACTGGTGAGGAACAATTTTCGCTGGTATTTCTCCCAGATCGGCACGTTAAAGTTACGGCAGCTTCTCCAGCAGGGGAAAAGACAGCGTTTGAAGTGATTTTACGTTTTGATACACCAATTGAGCAACGTTACTTTGAAAATCATGGTATTTTACCCATGGTAGTTGCTACTAAAATGGCAACCGCACGTTGAGAGGAGACGGTTTGAAATGACGAATGGATTAACAGGTATTGTCGCCGGACAAACTAGTATTAGTTCTACCAATAATGGCCACTTAATCTACGCCGGTTATCCAATTGAGCAACTCGCAAAAATGCAACCTAATTTTGAAACAACAATGTTCTTATTGTGGCACTTGCGCCTACCACAGGAAACCGAATTAACTGAGTTACAGCAGCAATTAACGCATAATATGGTATTACCGGCCAATTATTTGGCCCTCCTTAAACAAATTTGTCGTGAGCCAGAGGCACCAATGAGCCAATTGCGAACCGCGGTGTCTTTACTAGAAATAATCAGTCCAGCTGATTTAACCGCAGAAGCGATTCAGGCCAAAGTATTAATTGTGATTACAGCGATTATTCGGTTACACCGGGGCCAATCAATTTTAACACCATTGGCAAAGGCCGATTACGCAACTAATTTACTCTACCTGGTGACTGGTAAAAGGCCACAACCACGGCAGCAATTAATTGAAAATCAAGTTTTACTGGTACACGCTGATCACGAATTTAACGCCTCAACGTTTACGGCCCGCGTTACGGCATCAACCGCAACGGACACTTATTCATGTTTAACGGCCGCAATAGCAGCATTAAAAGGACCACTACACGGTGGCGCCAATGAAAAGGTTGGCCTAATGCTTGAGGAATTAACGACAAACAAACGACCACCAGTTTTGTATTTGAAGGAGAAACTAAAGCAGGGTGAAAAAATTATGGGTTTTGGCCATAGAATTTATAAAAAAAGTGATCCCCGTGAAAAGTTGCTAAAAAAATACGCCAAAGAATTAGCGCAACAAACCAATCATTTAGATTGGTACCAAACATCAATTGAGATTGAACGGTACATGTGGGCACAAAAACATTTAATTCCCAATGTAGATTTTTACAGTGCCACCATTTACCACTGTCTTGGTTTTAAGGCCGATGAGTTTACGTTGTTGTTCGCAGCCAGTCGCTGTGCAGGTTGGTTGGCGCACATTAAGGAACAACGACAACAGGCAACCCTAATTCGGCCTAGTTCAGAGTACATTGGCCCACGTCACTTACAAATGATGACTTATGAAGCCAATCAACAAGCCAAATAGTAACGCAAATAACCACATTTGCAGAAATGCAGGTGGTTATTTATTTTGACTATTTGGAGAACTAAGTTACTTCAACTAAAGAGACGTAAACAAACGACCAAAATAAAGAGGCCGGACAAAGGTCCCAGCCTCTTATTACTTCCAAAGATTACGCTAGGATGTGTGCCAAAAGCAACTTTTGTCCCACTCCCATGAAAATTCAATTAATCAGAAACCAATGCGTGTTCCTCAAACATAGCATGAATCTTGGCTGCAGATTTGGCTAATTCGGTCTCTTCATCGGCAGTTAAATTCAAATTGATTTGTTTTGCAATTCCATCACCAGCCACATAAGCAGGGTGACCAACGTAAGTATCGTACTTCTTTGAATACGTAGATACAGGGAAAGCACCAACTTCATCAGTTAAAATTGCCTTGACAATGTTACTAACACAGGCCGAAATACCGTAGCAAGTATAGCCTTTGCCACTATGAATTTGCCAGCCACCAGCAGCAACTTGTTCTTTAATTTCATCTAAATTAAGGTCAACTGACTCTGGATATTCAGCTAACGGAACACCAGCAATTGAAACCGTTGACCAAGCGGTAAATTGTGAATCACCATGTTCACCCAGTACATAGCCGGCAACGTTTTTAGGATTAACGTGGAATTTATTAGCAACTACGCGCTTCATACGTGCTGTGTCCAATGATGTTCCAGTACCGAAGACATGATTTTTAGGTAAACCACTAACTTTTTGAATTAAGGCCGCAATAACATCACAAGGATTAGTAATCGAAACAATAATTCCGTTAAAACCAGAGGCCATCAGTTTAGGAATAGCGTCGTAAACGGTTTTCTTTGTCCATTCTAATTCTTGCATTCGATCGCGCTCTTGACGATTCATATTGCCAGTTGAAAAAATGACAACATCAGCATCGCTTAATAAGGAGTAATCTTGTGACGAAATCCGTGTATGGGATAAGGTTTGTGAACCCATATCGGCCAAATCAAGTTCTTCGGCATGAGCCTTATCATCATTTCGATCAATTAAAACTAAGTGGTTACAGAGTCCACGAACGACAATTTCATGCGCTGCAGCAGAACCAACGTGACCAACACCAATAATACCAATTTTATTCATTAATAAATCACTCCAATATTTAATAAAGATGTTGATTATTATAATCCTTTTATCATTATAAGCAAGTGTAACTAAGATTAAGTAGTTAAATAAATGGAATTGACTTGAGCTTTAAATGTTTATGTATCAGTGATTATATGTGCAATTAAAATTTAGTAAGTGGATTAGTTTTTATTCTAAATAAGATGAGAATAAACCAGATATTTACCAATTAATTTAAGATGTTAACTGCAAAAAATAGCAGTTGGATCAAGCTAAAGTCAGTTTTTCTAAGTAATAAGATAGTTTTGACACTACTTTGTATAATATATATTATGTAAACTAGATAAAAGCTTAATCTAGATACCAGTTAATTTACAATATTTAGTGAATTTCTAACTAGCCCCCTCTTCAAATTAGCTTAACCTAAACCAATTAAATTTATTTTAAAAGCACCCCGAAATTAACGTTAATTAAAAAAGCACTCCACTAAGAGTACTTTAATTTAGACTTGTTCATCTTTAATCCAACCAATTGCAATTGCTTTTTCACCTAAATGAGTTCCAATGACAGGACCAAAATAACTAATATCGAATTTTATCTTAGGATATTTTGCTATTTTGCTTGTAATTCATCACGCCAAGTCATTGCTGCTGCTTCATCGTTAGCGTGAATGATGAACGCGTGAATTGGATAATCAGTTGTTTTAACGGCTTGATCAAATAATTCTTCAACACGACTGTAGGCTTTTTTTAGTGAGCGAATTTTTTCAAACGCAACTATTTTATGTTCACCATCAAAGGTTAAAATTGGTTTGATTCGTAACATACCGCCAAGAAAAGCCGAAGCATTGGATAAACGGCCGCCTTTGACTAAATTCTGCAAGTCGTTAACAATGAAGTATTCGTCAGTTGTTTCGCGAAGTGCGTCTAAACGCGCCAAAATTTCATCAACTGTTTTTCCAGCCTTAGCCATCTTCGCGGCGGTTAGAACCATTTCGCCCATTAAAATGACGGTAATCTGCGAATCATACGGAATAACGTGCGTATTAGGCACTAAATCATCAACATTGCGCAAATTATTAAGAAAACCAGAAATAGTACTGGATAAATGAATGCTGATCACTGTATCGTAGCCCTGATCACCAAGCTTACGGTATAATTTTACCATCTCACCAATTGACGGTTGCGTGGTGCTTGGTAATGTCTCTGATTGCCGTAGCCACGTGTAGAATTCGTTTGTTGAAATCTGGGTACCTTCGTCATACGTTTTACCATCCAGAATTACTGGAATTGGGACAACGGTAATGTTATTTTCCTTGATTAATTGTTGGGGCAAATACGCTGTACTATCAGTTACAACAGCAATTCTCATGAATGACACCTACTTTATAGACTTTTATATTCTAACTAATAACTATACCATAGTGGCTAATTTTTACATAAATTACGGGAAAAATTTAATAATTCAACTACCCCACTGCTTCTCTTCCCTCATACTAACTAATCCAAGGTAATAAGTTTGCTTGATCAATAATACATTTTTGTTTAGCGACTTACAAGAGTCAAAGCCTTTGTCTAAACATCTAAAAACCAGTATAATTAGCAGTGATAAACTCTAAAAGAAAGCGAGATAACCTAAATGTCATTTGATGGTATCTTTACACACGCAATGGTCAATGAACTTGCACCATTACTAGTCGGTGGCCGAATTAGCCGGATCAATCAGCCGTACCCGAATGAATTAATTTTAGTGATTCGGGCAAATCGGCACAATTACCCTCTGTTGTTATCGGCCCACCCAACTTACGCACGTTTGCAGGTTACCGAGATTCCTTACGTTAATCCAGCAAAACCAACTAAATTTACAATGACACTACGTAAATACCTTGACGGTGCACTTTTAAAACAGTTAAGTCAAAAAGAAAATGATCGAGTTGTACACCTAACCTTTACCTCACGGAATGAATTAGGTGATTTACAAAATATTAGTTTAATTATTGAAATGATGGGCCGACACAGTAATCTAATCCTTCTCCAACAAGATACTGGACGAATTTTGGATACTGTCCGCCACGTCTCAAGCGATCAGAACCGTTATCGTTTACTGATGCCTGGTGCAACCTATATTGAACCGCCTAAGCAAGATAACGTTAACCCCTTCAAGTTTGATGCAGGAGATTACCTTAAAGGACTACCACAAACTGCAGACGTTTTTAAGCTCGCTAAAAAGCTCCAACAAGATTTTCAGGGCCTTGGTTTTGATAGTAGTGTTGAATTGGCAACCAGATTAGCGCAACAATCTAATCCATTAACTACTTGGCAAGATTTTTTTACTGCAATTGATCAGACACCTAAACCAACTGTTACGCGGTTAAATGAGCGCCAACAAATGCAGTTCTCAGCGATTGACTATCAATCAGAAAAAGGCCAAAAGAAGAACTATTCAGGTCTTAGTCATATGTTGGATCAATTTTACCGGGATAAAGTTGAACTTGATCGCGTTCACCAACAAGGCAGTCAACTAATTCATTTTGTTCAAAATGAATTAAAAAAAGACCGTAAAAAGTTGAAAAAGTTAACGCAAACGTTGAAAAACAGTGAAAAGGCAAATGATTACCGCATTAAAGGTGAAATCTTAACAACTTACTTAAATCGAGTCGAGCGCGGCATGACATCAATTGAATTACCTAATTATTATGCTGATGAGCGGCCCTTAAAGATTAATTTATCTAACCAGATTTCACCTTCACAAAATGCGCAAAAATATTTTACTAAGTACCAAAAGCTAAAAAATGCTGTTCACTACGTTAATGATCAAATGACGGAAACCCAACAAGAAGTTGACTATCTAAGTGGAATTCTTGCCCAGATTGAAATTGCGGCGCCGAAAGATTTAACCGATATTCAGGAAGAGTTATTCCAACAAGGCTATTTGCACCGTAAACAACAAAAAAACAAGAAAATTAAACGGCCTAAACTAAGCAAGCCGGATCAATTTTACGCTAGTGCCGGTACTTCGATTTTGGTGGGTAAAAATAACCTGCAAAATGATCGTTTAACCCTAAAGACTGCTAGAAAGACCGATATCTGGTTACACGCAAAGAATGTCCCGGGATCACACGTCATTATCGCGCAGTCGGACCCTAGTGAGAAAACACTGGCGGAAGCGGCCAATTTGGCGGCCTACTTCTCAAAATCACGTTTATCCGCAACGGTTCCGGTAGATTATGTGCAAGTTAAACGAGTTCATAAACCCAATGGCGCTAAACCTGGTTTTGTTATTTATGAGGGCCAGCATACGCTATTTGTGACGCCGGATGAGGCATTAGTAGAAAAATTAAGTAAACAACCAAATTAAGCATCGCTGTCAGCAAAACGGCCACACGATAATCTGCGTGTGGCCGTTTTGTTGCTTATTTAACTAACCATGATTAGCTCACTATTTACGCCAATGATAGCATTTTGGCACATGTTTTAGCGTAATGCTCAGAAATAGTAAGAGTAACCATTACCCAACTTTATAATTTATAACGACCTTTAACCACACATAATGATGTACCTTCAATTTGATATTAGGTCTTACGCCACTCACCGTAAATTTGAGACCGTTTGCCTTAAAGCTACTATTCTGCGAATTCAAAGTTATATACTTAGTTTGTAAAAAAGGAGGCCCACTATGAAAACCAATTTTTTCGTTAGCCCTGACACACCCGATGAACATACTGACTTTTTCTTAAAAGAACTCACTCCTGAAATTCAAGAAATTGCAAACCAATTAGTTGGTACAGGAGATCAATTATGGGGATATCGTGAAGATGCCATTGTTCCTTTAAAGTTTGATCAAATTGACGTCATTTACGCGCAGAACAATCGAATTTTCGCTGAAGCGGCGCGTGAAACGCTACTTTTAAAACAGAGATTGTATCAATTAGAGCTGATATTACCTAGTGATTTTATCCGAGTTTCTAAAAGTGAAATTGTCAACTATCGCCATATTGATCACCTAGAACTTTCAAACAATGGTCTAATCAATATCCTACTCACTAATCAATCAAGGGCCTTGGTATCACGTAGATACATGACGGCCCTAAAAAGGAGAATTGGATTATGAAATCTAAAAACAGAAGTAAAGGATTAACTTTGGGATTTGGAATTACCTCTGGCATCACAATTGGTTTAATAATGTCGCTTCTTTTTTCATATCATTACGGTACTTCTTACCAGCCTTCCACTCTGGCCTTCACGGCTCAATTCGCCAATCCACTGACTGCAATTACACTTTCCATCGTTCTCTGGGGCCTAATAGGCGCAATTTTCAGTCTGGCCAGTTTGGTCTTTCAAATTGAAACCTGGAGTCTTACCAGACAAACAATTGTTCATTTTTTCATTACGTATATTTGTTTCACCGTCCTAGCCGGGTTATGCCGCTGGTTTCCTGTTTCTTGGTTGATTTTTTATATGCCAATATTTGTCTCAATCTATGTTGTCATTTGGAGTGTTAAGTACTTAAGCTTCAAGCATTACGTCAAACAAATTAATCAAAAATTAAGTAAAAAAATAACTAATTAATAAGTTAGATAAAATTCCACTACCTGATCTCAATTATCGGCGCACTAAATATTGGCCAAAACTTTAACCAATTTTTTGAGTGATAAGAACACGGTATTTAGCCGAGTCCTTACCACTCATTTTTTTAATTAAACGTACTTGTGGTAATCATGTTCATTTGGAAATCACGACTACTTATACCAGTATCAAAGCTTTTGCGCAAAAAAATAATCCATGCGTTTTAACGCTGGATTATTTCATAAAGCTATTTTTAAGATTGCCACTTGATTCTTGTTTCATCATTTTCTTCGGGCGCTCAACTAGCCCCAATTGGTTGGATCCTGGCGCCAATCATGTAGTAATTCACGATCACTTTCATCAATATAGCCAGTTTTAACTGCAACGTCGATTAAAGTGTCGTAATCCGTCAAAGTATAAAACGGTAACTTGGCTGCGGCAAAGTTTTTCTGACTTGCTGCCAATTGATAACTGAAAATCCCGCAAACGCCTAATACGTCGCCGCCCTCATTTTGAGTAGCGGCAACTGCCTTCAATACACTTCCGCCAGTTGAAATCAGATCGTCAATAACAACAACGCGTTGGCCTTGTTGCAAGTGACCTTCAATCTGTCGACCCTGGCCGTGATCTTTAGGTTTAGAACGCACGTAGATTAACGGTAAATCAAGTTCGGCTGCTACCCAGGCTGCGTGGGGAATCCCGGCAGTTGCTGTTCCGGCAATGACGTCAACCTCAGGAAACTTTTCCCGGATAATTGCTGCAAGACCATGAGCGATGTGCCGGCGAATTTTCGGATAACTAATGGTTAAACGATTATCAGTATAAATTGGACTTTTAATGCCGCTTGCCCAAGTAAAAGGTTTCTTTGGTTGCAAAGTAACGGCCTTGATACTTAATAAATCCTCAGCAATCATTTCAGCAGTTTGTGTCATACTAGTGATTCCTCCCAAAGTTTTTTAATCTCTTGATAAGCCACAACTGGATTTTTGGCCTGAGTAATTGGTCGACCAACGACTAATTGACTGCTACCTAACTTGGCGGCATTAGCGGGTGTTGCAATCCGTTTTTGGTCATCATGGGTTGTAGCAGTTAACCGAATTCCTGGCGTGATACATAAGAAGTCCGCCCGAGTTGCACGTTTAATTGCCTCTGCCTCTAGAGCGGAGCAAACAACACCGTCTAAACCAGCCTGATCAGCCAATTGGGCCAAATGTGTGACACTTTCAGTTAGACTAGCCGTAATTAATTGTTCCTGCTGTATCTGAGCCTGGTTGGTAGAAGTTAGTTGAGTTACCGCAATTAGTTTAGGCGGCTTTTGGCCATGACTTCCCGCTAGTAACCCTTGTTTGGCCGCCTGCATCATCTCACGGCCACCAGAAGCATGAACGTTTGTCATGGTGACACCTAAGTTACCCAATACCTGCATGCTCTTTTCAACAGTGTGCGGAATATCATAAAGTTTTAAATCCAAGAAAACATCATGACCAGCAGCCACTAGCGCCCGCACAATATCTGGACCGGCACTATAAAATAATTCCATACCAATTTTAACGAATAACGGTTGGCCTTGGGGAAATTGTTGTAGAAATTCCACCACTGCCGCCTGATTAGGAAAGTCCAAGGCAATAATTGGTCGTGTATCCATGCTCAATCGTCTCCCTTAGTTAGAGTGCTTTTGTCGTAAATGAACGTGATTCTAGCACGCGCAAGATGGCACCGGCAGTATCCAAGGATGTGAATAGTGGAATACCGTGCTCAATGGCATCTTGTCGAATCTGGAAACCGTCAGAGGCGACGTCCCGGTCTTGGTCCATCGTATTGATAACAACCTGAACCTGGCCAGCCGCAATGATATCAAGGATATTTTGTTGCTTTGAACCCGCCGTTTCCTTGATCTTAGTAACCTCGTTAACCCGTAATTTTGCAGATTTAAAGAATTCGGCCGTTCCTTTTGTTGCCATTACGCGGTAACCAATTTCCCGGAACCGTTTGGCCAAAGCCAGAGCCTCTTTTTTATCATGATCCGCGATTGTGAATAGTACTGTTCCAAAATCTGGTAAATGTAGTTTGCTGGCCTCGAAGGCCTTATAGAGGGCTTTTTCTACCGTGACGTCACTACCCATGACTTCACCGGTTGATTTCATTTCTGGGCCAAGCAGGCTATCCACGTTATTTAATTTAGAAAAAGAGAAGACTGGCGCCTTAACGTGTACCATCTTGCCCGCTTTATGGAGGCCAGCTTGATAGCCTAATTCTGGTAACTTCGCACCTAAAATGACTTGGGTTGCGACTTGGGCCATTGAAATCCCAGTCACCTTGCTCAAAAATGGAACCGTTCGACTTGCCCGCGGATTCACTTCCAATACGTAAACAATCTCGTCTTGCACAATAAATTGAATATTCATTATGCCAATGCAGTTTAGTGCAACGGCCAATTGTTCAGCGTGGTGCACAATTTGTTGAATGACGTTCTCAGAAAAAGTTTGTGGTGGGTAAACGGCGATTGAATCACCAGAATGTACTCCGGCACGTTCAATATGTTCCATAATTCCTGGCAATAAGACGTGTTCACCGTCAGAAATAACGTCAACTTCGCATTCTTTACCTACTAAATAACGATCAATTAGGACGGGGTGCTCATGGGAAACTTTTACGGCATCGCGAATGTAGGTTTCGAGTTCAGTCTGATTTTCAACAATCTCCATTGCCCGACCACCTAAAACATAACTTGGGCGGATCAAAACGGGATAGCCAATTCGTTTGGCAATCGTGACAGCCTCCTCTTTAGTTGTAGCCGTGGCGCCCGTTGGCTGGGGAATTTTTAATTGTTGAATGATTTGGTCAAAGGCCTCACGATCCTCGGCCCGATTTAAATCAGTTACCGTTGTCCCAAGAATTTTGACGCCTGCCTTGGCCAAGGGTTCAGCTAAATTAATGGCAGTTTGGCCACCAAATTGGACGATAACCCCTACTGGCTTTTCTAAATCAATGACGTTCATGACATCTTCAATCGTCAAAGGTTCAAAATAAAGTTTATCTGAAACCGAAAAGTCGGTTGAAACCGTTTCTGGATTGTTGTTCATAATAATGGCCTCATAGCCGGCCTTTTGAATGGCCTTAACTGAATGAACCGTTGCGTAATCAAATTCGACACCTTGACCAATTCTGATCGGACCAGCACCAAGTACTAAAACCGATGGGCGCGGACTCACAATACTTTCATTTTCATCTTCAAAGGTACTGTAGTAATACGGCGTTTGTGACTCAAATTCCGCCGCACACGTGTCAACCATTTTGTAAACGGGCCATATCTTGGCTTCACGACGCATTTCCCGAATTTGGTCGGCCGGAATATGCCAGAGTTGACTAACCTCATAATCAGTAAAGCCATTTTTCTTAGCCGTTTTTAAGATATCTAAATCGCCTTTATGGTCTTTCAAGGCAATTTCGAGTTCAACAATGTGACTTAATTTGTCTAGGAAAAACAGATCAATTTTAGTTAATTCAGCCAATTCATCAATTTTATAACCGCGCCGTAAAGCCTCAGTTAAGTAAAATAAACGATCATCTTGGGGATGAATTAATTTTTCAGTTAAATCATCATCACTGACTTTTGCAAGCTCTGGTATTTCAATGTGAATTGTCCCGATTTCTAATGAACGAACTGCCTTTAAGATGGATTCTTCAAAATTACGACCGATTGCCATGGCCTCACCAGTAGCCTTCATTTGTGTTCCTAGGCGCCGTTCCCCTTTAGTGAATTTATCAAATGGAAAACGGGGAATCTTAGTGACCACGTAGTCCAAAGTTGGTTCAAATTCAGCGTAAGTTGTTCCCGTTATTGGATTTTTAATTTCATCCAAAGTTAAACCAACCGCAATTTTAGAAGCAATTTTGGCAATTGGGTAACCAGTTGCCTTAGAGGCCAACGCTGAAGAGCGGGAAACACGGGGGTTAACTTCAATAATGTAATACTTAAAACTATCAGGATCTAACGCCAATTGAACGTTACAGCCACCTTCAATTTTAAGTGCCCGAATAATTTTCAGGGAAGCGTCCCTTAGCATCTGAACTTCTTTGTCCGACAAAGTTTGAACTGGTGCAGTTACAATCGAATCACCGGTATGAATTCCAACCGGGTCAATATTTTCCATATTGCAGACCACCAGTGCGTTATCGGCCGCATCACGCATTACTTCATACTCAATCTCTTTGAAACCAGCAATGCTTTGTTCGATTAGTGCTTGGGTAATTGGTGATAGCTTCAACGCGTTTGTCGCAATTTCGGTTAATTCGGCGGCGTTGTTACAAATACCGCCGCCAGTACCACCCATTGTAAAGGCTGGGCGAACGATCACTGGGTACCCAATTTTTCCGGCAAACTTGACTGCCGCTTCAACCGTTGTCACGCTTTGCGAAGACGGAATTGGTTCATTTAATTTTTGCATTAAATTCTTAAAAAGCTCCCGGTCCTCTGCCTGATCAATGGCAGATAGCTTGGTGCCTAGTAATTCAATATGTAGCTCATCAAGAATACCGGCTGAGGACAATTCCATTGCCATATTTAAACCTTGCTGACCACCTAAGGTTGGTAAAATCGCGTCGGGCAATTCTTTTCTCAGAATCCGCGAAACAAACTCCAACGTGATCGGTTCAATGTAAACGTGATCGGCAATTTCTTTGTCCGTCATAATTGTCGCTGGATTGGAATTAACCAGAACAGTTTCGTAACCTTCTTCGCGCAAGGCTAAACAAGCTTGGGTCCCAGAATAATCAAATTCTGCCGCCTGGCCGATAATAATGGGGCCAGAGCCAATGACCATAATTTTATGAATATCCGTTCTTCTAGGCATTTTCTCGACTCCTTTTTGCAAATGCGTCCATCATTTCCATGAACTCGTCAAATAAGTGATCTGCGTCGTGGGGTCCCGGAGTTGCATCGGGATGAAATTGAACTGAAAAGGCTGGGTACTGGCGGTGGCGTAGCCCTTCCACCGTACCATCATTAATTTCGATGTGGGTGACCAGTAAATTATCTTTATTAATTGAGTGGACATCAACGGCGTAACCATGATTTTGCGATGTGAAATCAATTCGCCCAGTCGCGATTTCCCTAACTGGGTGGTTAAAGCCCCGGTGCCCGAATTTCATTTTATAGGTATCGGCACCGTTTGCTAGTGCAAATAGTTGGTGGCCAAGGCAAATACCAAACAGTGGGATCTTACCCTGAATGCCGCGGATCATCTCCAAGGCCTCTGGAACATCTTTCGGATCACCAGGGCCATTTGATAGCAAGACGCCATCCGGTGCCAGCTGGATAATCTCTTCGGCCGTTGTGTTATACGGCATGACCGTTAAATTGCACTGCCGTTTTGATAATTCACGCAACACACTATGCTTGAGACCAAAGTCAATAACAACCACGTTTTTTCCGGTCGCTGGACTAGGAAATGGTTTGGTCGTTGAAACTTGCTGAACTTGATTCTTTGGTAAAACCAAGGCGTTTAATTGATCGAAGGCGTGCTCATCAGCCGTGTCCACAATACTTGCCTTCATCGTTCCTTCAGTTCGTAGGCGTTTAGTCAACCGGCGGGTATCAATTCCGGTAATCCCTGGAATCTTTTTTTGCTTCAAAAATTCATCTAATGATAATTGATTACGCCAATTGCTGGCCAGACGAGCGGCCTCATGAACCACGACACCCTTACAGGTTGGGGCAATTGATTCATAATCGTCACGATTAATGCCGTAATTACCAATTAACGGGTAGGTAAAGGCAATAATTTCTCCATTATAGGACTGATCAGTGATGGTTTCTTGATAGCCACTCATGCCGGTGTTAAAAACAATTTCACCAGTCGTCGTTGTTGGTGCGCCAAAACCTTCCCCTTCAAAAATTGAACCGTCGGCCAAAATTAAGTATCGTTTCATTTGGTTGTGCCACCCTTCTGGTAAGCTACTTTACCGGCAACTAGCGTTAAAGTTGTTGTTCCAAAAACGCTTTGCCCAATAAATGGACTATTATGTCCCTTTGATAAAAATGTATCTGTTTCAATTGTTGTGGCAGTGTTTAAATCAAAAACCGCGATATCCGCTACCGTCCCTAATCCAAGATAACCAGTATTCTTTAAGCCAAAAATTTGGGCCGGCTTAGTGCTTAGCCAATTTAGCAATTGATTGAGACTGAAAATATTTTCCTTCACAAAATGTGTGTAAAGTAAGCTAAAGGCAGTTTCGCTACCAACGATGCCAAATGGTGACTTCAGGAAACCTTGTTGTTTCTCCGCCGCGGTATGTGGTGCGTGGTCCGTTGCAATACAGTTAATTGTCCCATCCAATAAGCCGGCCACTAAAGCCTGGCGATCCTGTTCACTGCGTAAAGGTGGATTCATTTTAAAATTAGCGTCGTCACCCTTTATCATATCGTCACTAAGTAACAAATGATGTGGCGTGACCTCACAAGTAACTTTGATCCCTGCCGCTTTGGCCTGGCGAATTAGCCGGACACTTTCTGCCGTTGATACATGACACATATGATAGTGTGCGCCGGTCTGCTGGGCCAATTCCAAATCACGGGCCAACTGACTGGTTTCGGCGGCATTGATGATTCCTGGAAGACCAAGTCTTTTAGCTGGCGCACCAGCATTCATCACGCCGCCAAATAATAATTTATCTTCTTCAACGTGCGCTGCCAGCGGTAAATCATTGGCCTGTGCTTCTTTTAATGCCTGGAACATGCTACCGGCGTCTTGAACGCCTGAACCATCGTTGGAAACAGCAAAAGCACCTGCTGTCTTCATGGCCGCAAAATCTGTCAGTGCCCCTGCCCGTCGTTGTTTTGTAATTGGAGCGTACTGTTTGATATGAACGACACCCTCATTAGCATTACGAGCAACTAAAGTCGCAATTTGTTCCGCGGTGTCGGGGACTGGGGTGACGTTTGGCATTGCCCCAATTGTGGTGAAACCACCGTGAGCGGCCGCTAAACTACCAGTTTTAATTGTTTCTTTGGCCGTTTGACCAGGATCACGTAAATGAACGTGCAGATCAACTAACCCAGGTGCAACTAACTGATTACTAACATCAATTACCTTGGCGGTTGGACTAGTTAAATTTTGACCGATTGCTTTAATTTTGGCGTTTTCAATCAATAAATCGCAGGTTTGTATGTGTCCATCCAGCCAAACTCGACCATTTTTTAAGATCGTCTCTGTCATACTAATCCTCCTAAATGATTTCCCCGTAAAACACTTTCCAGCATGGCCATGCGCATATAAACACCATTTTGCATTTGCGTTACAAAGCGCGATTGTTTACCTTCGACTAATTCACTTGCTAGTTCAACATTGCGATTGATCGGGCCAGGATGCATAATAATTGCTTGTTCTGGTAGACGACTGGCACGTTCTTTGGTTAGACCATATCGTTCAAAGTAAGCCTGAGTATCAAATGCCTGTTCATCTGGATGGCGTTCGTGCTGAACCCGAAGCAACATCATAACGTCAGTCTTTTCGACTAAATCATCAATTGGTAAGTAAGTCCCGTATTGGGCAAATTCCTCACTGTACCAGGCCCTGGGACCTGAGAAAAAGAGCTCAGCACCTAATCGTTGCAGAATTTCCATGTTAGATCGGGCAACCCGGGAATGGGTTAGATCACCAATGATTGCAACGCGCAATCCCGTGAAACCGCCGAACTGTTCAGTAATTGTCATCATATCCAGCAAACTTTGCGAAGGGTGCTCCCCACTGCCATCACCGGCATTAATCAGTCCCAAGGATAGATCAGAATGTCCGAGTAGTTCATTATAATAATCATTTTGCGGGTGGCGAACAACTAATAAATTAACGCCAACTGCATCAAGGGATAAGGCTGTATCGTGTAAGGTTTCCCCTTTACTCATTGAACTTGCTTGTGGGTTAAAGTTAATAACGGTCAGACCAAGTTTTCGTTCGGCCATTTCAAAACTTGTGTGGGTTCGAGTGCTATTTTCAAAGAATAGGTTACTGACGTAAACTGGTTCGGTTAATTTTAATTGAGCACCGGCCTTGAAATCTTCTGCCCGACCGATTAGTTGTTCGACCTCGGCGACGTCTAAATCCTGCATTGAGACAATCGACTGAAATTCTGGCATGTTAGCGAGTACTTTCATCATCGTTATCCTCCACTTCGTTTAAAGCCTGTTTCGGTAAAATAAGGTTCAATAAAATACCTAGAATGGTTGCTAAAGCAACACCAGTTAATTGGAAGTTACCTAGTTGGAGGTAGGCCCCACCAATACCGATGACCAAGATAGTAGAAGCAATCATCAGGTTACGTTTTTCATCAAAATTAACCCGGTTATCAATTAAGATCCGTAAACCATTGGCCGCAATAACACCGAAAAGCAAGAAACTGATGCCACCAATTACTGGACTAGGAATGCTCATAATTAAGGCACTAATTTTGCCGATAAAACCGAAGATAATGGCCAAGACTGCCGCGCCGCCTAGTACGAATACACTGTGCACCCTAGTTATTGCCAGTACGCCGATATTTTCGCCGTAACTGGTTACAGGCGGGCCACCGATAAACCCGGCAATAATTGAGGCCAGGCCGTCACCAGATAGTGTTCGGTGTAAGCCAGGGTCCTTAAAGAAATTCCGATTGGTTAGTTTATCTAATACCATGACGTGACCCATGTGTTCAGTCATCGTGACAAAGGCAATCGGTGCCATGCCTAAAATTGCGCCCAGATAAAATTTAGGTTTATAACTGACAAAGGGAATTTCAAAGGCTGGCATGGCAAACCAATGAGCATTTAAGACCGGCGTAAAGTTAACAATGCCAAAGAGTACCGCTACAATATAACCGCCAACAATTCCCAGTAAAATGGGGATTAGGCTCAGAAAACCTTTGGTAAACATGTTAAAGGCAATCGTTAAGGCCAAAGTAACAAGCGCAACAACGAAAAATTTTAAATCATAATGACCACTATTCATCATAGCGTCCTTGGCCGCGTTACCCGCCAAAGAAAGACCGATTACCATAACGACTGGGCCAACAACGATTGGTGGTAATACGCGATCAATCCAAGAAGAACCAATGCGTCTAATTAGCAATGCAACAATTAAGTAAACCAGGCCAACTGCAATACTGCCTTGGGCAATTGCCGGGTAACCATCGGACTTCATTAAAACCTGCATTGCGACAATAAAGGCAAAGCTTGAGCCAAGGTAGGCCGGAATTTTAGCCTGGGTAACCAGCATGTATACCAAAGTGCCAATCCCTGAACTAATTAAAGCAATCCCCGGGTTGATCCCGACTAAAATTGGGACCAAAACCGTTGAACCAAACATGGCGAATAAATGTTGTAATGATAAGCCAAACCACTGTAAAGGTTTCGGGCGATCGTGAATATCAAGTACAACACGTCGATTTTTTTTGTCTTCTTCCATAATGAAACTTCCCTTCTCGATCCAACCTCACAAAAAAATAGCGACCTGCAGCATCAGTATTTAGTGAGTCTGCAAGTTGCTATTGGCCGTACAAAAGGCGGACCAATAAACTATTTTGCTCTCACAGGAGTCAATTAAATCGTTTTTTGGTTAATTTAGTTTTTCAATGGCGATTCCGTCACGGTGATCAACTTCATCAACGGAAACTTTAATTTGTTCATGAATGGATGTTGGAATATTTTTACCGACAAAATCGGCCCGAATTGGCAACTCACGATGCCCCCGGTCAACTAAGACGGCCAAAGAAATCTTTTTAGGTCGGCCAATGGTCATTAAGGCATCAAGAGCGGCTCGTGTTGTTCGACCAGTAAATAGAACGTCATCAACTAAGATCACATGCTTGCCTTCGATTGAAACTGGAATTTGTGAACCATTAACAGTTGGTTCATCCGTGCCGGCCTTGTGTAAATCATCACGGTAAAGTGTAATATCTAATACGCCAACCGGAACGTCCATACCTTCTAACTGCTTCATTCGATCGGCAATTCGCTGGGCCAGGTAGATGCCCCGCGTTTTAATTCCGATTAAGACTAAATCAGCCAAACCCTTATTTTGTTCGATAATCTCGTAGGTAATTCGTGTTAAAGCCCGTTTCATTGTTACGCCATCAACAACTTCTTTTTCCGCCATAGTAAGTCCGCCTTCCATAAAAAAAGAACCTCCTGCCCGGTTGGTAGGAGGTTCTATCGTTTTTAGTTAGAGTTTACGCACTAATTATGATAGTTCCTTCTTAGCCTCACGGGACTAACTTAAAGGATCTTATTTAATTTTGATTACCACAAGCTTACTTGACCTACCTAGTTCTGTCAAGCTTTGTTTGCCGTAACTTAGTTAAAGTTTGCTGAAAAATTTCTGGAATTGGACGTTCAAAAACCATTAATTTATCCGTTGTGGGATGACGAAAGCCTAACTTGGCAGCGTGCAAGAATTGACCATTTCCCTTTAACGTCTTTTTTGGCCCGTAGAGCGGATCACCAGCTAAGGGATGACCAATGTATTTCATGTGCACCCGAATCTGGTGGGTTCGGCCAGTTTCTAGAATACATTTAACTAAGGTATAGTTTTCAAATCGTTCCAACACTGTAAAATGAGTGACTGCGTGTTTCCCGGTACTAACCACAGCCTGTTTCTTACGATCATTTTTGGCCCGAGCGATAGGGGCATCAATCGTGCCCTGTTCTTCTTTGATGGCACCGTGCACTAGCGCAATATATTCACGAATTGTGGTCTTGGCCTTCAATTGGGCCGCCAAACTTAAATGGGCCTGATCATTTTTAGCAACCATCAATAAACCGGAAGTATCTTTGTCGATTCGATGAACAATACCAGGGCGAATGACCCCGTTAATGGACGATAACTCGCAGTGATATAAAAGCGCGTTAACCAACGTCCCATCAGGGTGCCCTGCTGCCGGATGAACCACCATGCCTTGCGGTTTATTGACCACAACGACATCATTATCTTCATAAACAATATCTAACGGAATATTTTGTGCAACAACATCTAAATGAATTGGTTCTGGCACAGCTACTTTGATACGATCATTTGGAACAACTTTATACTTTGCCTTAACGACCGCATCGTTTACCTGAACGAGTTCAGCCTTAAGCCAGTGCTGTACTTGTGAACGTGAGTAGGCCGAAAAATGGTCACTAATCACCTTATCAATTCGACCACTTTCAGTAGTAATTGTTAACGTTAATTCTGTTGTGCTCACGCCGTTGTCCCCCGTTTTTCATCAAAGAAAATTAAATAGCAAAATATCAAAATAACGCCGATTGTCAGTGCACTATCAGCAATATTAAAAATTGGAAAATTAATAAAATCTAATTGAAACATGTCAACAACGTAGCCCAGCCTAAGCCGATCAATGAAGTTTCCAATGGCGCCGGCCAACATAAAACTTAGCCCCAGTGCAAATAGCCAGTTCTTTTTGCCTTGCGTAAATAGCAAGTAGCAGATAATAGCAACGGCGACTAACGTAATGACGTAAAAGAACCACCGCTGGCCTTCAAGAATGCTCCAGGCCGCACCTGTATTACGTAAATGGGTTAAAGATAGCAAGCCAGGCACGACTGTTTGCGTTTGATTTAACGAAATATTCGTGACAATCCAATATTTCAATCCTTGGTCTGCACAAATGATTAGGATGGCTAGTCCGAAATACTGCACCAAATTAGTGACTCCCTTCGCTATTACTAGCTAATATTTGTTTGAAAATTTGTAGATCAGCGGCCAAGTCTGGCGCCAACTTGCGATTATAGAAGATTGCTGCCGGATGAAACGTTGGAAAAACGCGGTATTGTTTAACCGTTGGTTGATAGGCCTGCTGCGTATAATTGTAAGTCAAAATTGAACCAGTAAATAATTGACCGTGAACAGCACCCACCTGATAGTTGGGCCCAAGTATTCGGTGTAATCCAGTGTTACCAATTGTCATTATTAAGTTAGTTGGTAAATTAGCCAGTTCATAATCAAGTAAAAAGGCTTGTCGCTTTAGTTCAGCCTGCGTTGCTGGTCGGTTATCTTTTTTTTGGTAATTTTCTCCCGTTCGCTTTGATCTTTTTGTAACTACTTTAAACGGTCGACTCCGTAAAGCACTGGTGATATAGACTGATTGCCGGCTTACACCAAGTTCAGCAAGCATTTTATCCAATTCAATTCCAGCGCGGCCGGTAAACGGCTTTCGGGTCGTTACTTCGGTTTCTCCCGGTGCTTCACCCACCAAAATAAATTTTGGAGTCAAGCTTCCGTTACCTGGTACGAGGCCTTCTAAATTTCCCGTTACCGTCTTTTCGCCTCGATCTAAGAGTTCCTTTGGCAAAATGGTTGCCATTTAGAACAATCCCGTAATAACGCCATCTTCGCTGATATCCATGTTTAAGGCAGCAGGCTTTTTCGGTAAACCGGGCATTGTTAAAACGTTTCCGGTTAGCGCAACAATAAAGCCAGCACCTAAATCAGGAACAAATTCACGAATGTGGATTTTAAAATGTTCAGGAGCCCCTAATTTTTTAGGATCATCAGTAAAGGAATACTGCGTCTTAGCCATACAAACGGGCAATTTATCCCATCCATTTTCAGTAAAGGTTTTAATTTGGCGTAGTGCTTTCGTGTCGTATTCGACACCGTCGCCACCATAAATCTTTTTAACAATTGTTGCTACTTTATCCGTTATTGCTGAATTATTATCGTATAAGGCGTGGTAGGTCACAGGCTGTTCTAACGAAGCCAAAACTGCCTTGGCGAGTGTTAAGCCACCCTTGCTGCCATCGGCCCAAACTTTGGTTTCAACGGCTGTAACACCTAATTCATGGCATAATTCTTGAAGCCGCTTGATTTCAGCAGGTGTGTCCGAGACAAACTCATTGATTGAAACCGTTACTGGTAGACCGTATTGTTGCATATTTTGGATATGGCGTTTCAAATTAACGAAACCTTGTTCCAAAGCTTGAATGTTTTCCGTTTGTAAATCGGATAGCGCAGTCCCACCATTATACTTTAAAGCACGAACAGTGGCCACAATTACGACGGCATCAGGGTGCTTACCTAATTTAGGCACCTTGATATCCAAAAACTTTTCGGCACCAAGATCCGCACCAAAGCCAGCCTCTGTAACTGTATAATCAGCCAATTTAAGCGCCGCCGTGGTTGCTAAAATACTATTACAGCCGTGGGCAATATTAGCAAATGGACCACCATGGATAAAGGTTGGTGTATGTTCTAACGTTTGTACTAAATTCGGTTTTAAGGCGTCCTTTAACAACATTGCAATTGCACCCTGGACCTTCAAATCGGCAACCGTCACTGGTTGTTTTTTATGAGTATAGCCAATCACAATTTTGGCAATTCGTTGCTTGAGATCAGTAATACTGGTCGCCAGGCATAAAATGGCCATTAACTCACTGGCAACTGTAATATTGAAGCCATCCTCCCGAGGAACCCCCTGGAAAGGACCACCTAGTCCAATAACAACATTTCGCAAGGCTCGATCGTTAATATCCAGCGCCCGTTTCCAAGAAATTCGGCGCTGATCAATGTCAAGCTCATTACCTTGTTGGATATGATTATCAATCAAGGCGGCCAACGTATTGTTGGCACTAGTTAGCGCGTGCATATCACCAGTGAAATGTAAATTAATATCTTCCATTGGCACAACTTGTGCGTAACCACCGCCAGTGGCACCACCCTTAATCCCCATAACTGGTCCCAATGATGGTTCCCGCAGTGCAATAATCGTTTGTTTATTTAATTGATTTAAGGCGTCACCTAAACCAATTGTTACGGTTGATTTCCCCTCGCCAGCCGGAGTTGGATTGATCGATGTCACCAAAATTAATTTATGGTTTTTTGGAACGGAACGATTCTTTAAGGCAGCCAATTTAACCTTAGCCTTATAATCACCGTAGAGTTCAATATCTGAATCTTGCAAACCAATTTTCTCAGCTATCTGTCGTACTGGTAACATTTCCTCTTCTTCATTTTTCTGTGCGATTTCAATATCTGACAATAAAAACACCTCTCCACAAAAGAATATCTAAAGTATACACGCTTTATTTCGCTTGTAAAAGCCCACAAACAGTTCCATTGACGTTGGCTCTAATCATCACTATAATTAAATGTGCATCACAAGTTAAAAACTGGAGGGATTCTTAATGCAACGAGGAACAGTAGAATGGTTCAGTTCTCAAAAAGGCTATGGATTCATTTCGTATGGCGATAACAACGACGAAATCTTTGTTCATTTTACGGCAATTGTTGCGGACGGTTTTAAAACATTGTCACCTGGTGATGCAGTTGAATTTGAAATTAAAGAAGGCGCGCGTGGTCTACAGGCCGCAAACGTCAAAAAACAAACAAACGAATAGAAAAGAGGCTAGGACTTTTGTCCCAGCCTCTTATTGGTTCCGAATATGTTCTAGAACGCGGGCGAAAAGTCTGGGTTCACGTTTCAACGGAAGTGTTTGGAAAAATGTTCTGGTTCTTGGTATTACTAACTTTGTCGATCGGACTAAAATAAACCGAAGTCCGAATCGCAGTTTAGATTGTGTTTGGAAAATACGCTTATTAGTATTTCCCGACCAATTTAGGGGAAACGTGGCGAGCACTTCAAACACGACTACAGCTAATTCAATAACTATGGTACGGCTATTAGATTAGCTTACGTTACGCAGTGAACCCAAAACCGACTTTTTTTTCCACTCCCTTATTTTAGCTTAATAACTTGATAATTCGGTGTTGTGCCCTTTGACCAACGTGGATACTAAATTGTTGTTTCACAGGCTCAACTGTAAAAATTAGGCGGTGCTTTCGTTGCCGAACTTGACTGATTTGCTTGAAAGGCAGAACTCGTTTTTGTCCAGGTAATACACCCCGTAACGTAATCGTTTGTTGTTTTTGATCAACAATCAGCTGGCGCCGCCAAATTCCTAAAAAGGTAATAAGTAAGAAAAGGATAAACATGGCAATCGTAAACCACTGAACGTGCGTAATTTCTAGCCAGCCAGTTCCACTAATAAAGAGTAGCACAAAAGTCCACGACCAAAAAATAATCATAGAGTAAAGATCTGGCTGGTAAAAGTAGCGGTCATTATTTTTTTGCAAAAGAGCACCTCAATTTTATTTTATAAGGAGAACAAGTTATGCTGACGTTAGCAATTGATGCTGCCACCAAAGGTAATCCAGGTCCCAGTGGTGCCGGAATCATTATTTCTGGAGATGGTTATAATATCCAAATCAGTCAGGTGTTACCGGATTTAACTAATCATCAAGCCGAATTTGCAGCTGCTAAACTTGGCTTTCAAGCGTTATTAGCACGTAATTTAGCGCCAAACACCATTTGTCTTATTACTGATAGTAAGCTGGTTTTTCAAAGTTTGGAAAAACGCTACGCCAAACATTATGAAACACAAGTTGAAGATATTTTGACCCTAGAACAGCAATTTCAATTAGTCTTTCATAAATGGCGGCCAGATCATCAAAATAAGGGGCCGCATCAATTAGCACAAAATGCACTCTTTAAACAATTAAACACAAAAAAATAAGTGAATCAAGTCGATTCACTTATTTTTTAGGCTTTTTTAAGTTATTTAAGGACTTTGAAGCGTTTTTCATCATCCATATAGTCTTTATCGTTGGCAGGAGCTTCAATTGAGCCGAAAGGCATTTCTGCACGTAATTCCCAGTTGGCAGGAATAGCAAAAGCATCTCGAACGAGATCATCAATTAGTGGATTATAGTGCTGCAAGCTAGCACCAATATTATTTTCGGCCAACATTGTCCAAACACTCATTTGCGTACTACCTTGTGTTTGTTCTGCCCAGTTAGCAAAATTATCAGCGTAAAGTTCAAATGAATTTTCAAGTTTTGTAACAACTTCGGTATCTGAAACTTGAAAGCTAATAATCACGCCAAAGGCGTGTGGTTATTGGCTTTTTTGGCAAAAAAATAAACGCAAGCTCTCCTGCGTTGTATACTTTAGTCGACCAAAACCAAGATACAAAGGAGACTTACGTCATGAATATTATAAGACAAAAAAATACAGAAAACGAGCTTCACAATATTGTTCATCAATTTACTTCCCTCATTGGTCTATCTAAACTCACCAAGTTGGTGAATTATCGCCGGCATTCAGAAATCAGCTTGATGAAGGTCATTGAATGGCTGCTCACGACAAAGTTCCTGGGACGCTCGCTTTATCGAGCCCATGAAACACCTAACTTTACCAGTCGCACCGTCAGAAATAATTTGAACGATGGCCGGATCAATTGGCAACGCTTGATTTGTCAAGTTGGGAGTCATTTAATCAAGCATTTACGACCGTTTATTGACCGCCGGCGGCGGTTAGCATTGATCATTGACGATACACTCTTTTCCCGTGAGTACGCCACCCAAACCGAATTACTAGCGCGAGTCTTTGACCATGACAAACAGTTATATATTAAGGGATACCGGGCTTTAACTTTGGGTTGGAGTGACGCCAATACATTCTTACCGATCAACTTTGCATTAATGTCTTCCAAGAAGCCACAAAACGTCCTTGGAAAATCAGCTAAAACAACCGATCAACGAACAATTGCTGGCCGGAGACGTCGCCAAGCACAGCAAAAAATGAACCTCGTTTCATTGCAACTTGTCAAGCAAGCCCTCGCAAATGGCGTTCTAGCTGACTATGTGTTATTTGATAGCTGGTATAGCTCACCAAAAATGTTCTATGAATTAACCAAGTTGGGATTAAACGGCGTGGGCATGCTTAAACGGTCCAGCAAAATTTACTATCAATATCGCGGACGGCAATATTCAGTTAAAGCATTATACAAGCGACTGCAGGCCTCAAAATATCAACCCAAGCAAGCTTATCAATACAGCTGCTTTGTCGAAGCGCACGTCGGGAACCAAAAATTCAAGCTTCGCTTGGTATTTGTGGCTAATCGGGCCCGTCAAGATGACTACCTAGTACTGGCAACGACTCAGTTAGGCCTTCAGCCACAAGAGATCATTCAACTATACGCCCGAAGATGGCAAATTGAGAATTACTTTAAAGTTGCCAAGCAATACTTGCGGCTCGACAAATCACAAGTTCAAAATTATGACGGGCTTTGTGGGCATTTAGCAATTGTCATGATGACTTATGACCTATTAGCTTGGCAGGAACGGCAAAATCAGGATGATCGCACCATTGGGGATTTATTCTTTATAATGAACGAAGCCATGCCAGATATTGAGTTGTCTCAAGCACTGGTATGGCTTCTAAATTCGTTAAAAACGATTATTAATCATGAAGTTTATGCAAGAAGAGCCCAAATTATTCAGATGATGAATCAGTTCTTCACATTTTTGCCGAAACGGTTAGTTTCGCTGTTAACAGCAAGCTAAATGGTTAAATTAATTAAAATATGCCCTGTGATACCAAGGGATCAGTCTGTCTTCATACTTTCAAGTTTCAGCTTCGGTATCTTTATAAAAAAGAACAGTCCCCAATGCCGCTTTAAAACTAGCAATTTTTTTCTTTGTATTTTCGTAAGCCTGTTCAGTTGGTACTTCTGATTTTAAGCGATCAACGACAATATCCCAAAGTTGATCATGCTTAGCACTAAATAACACGACGGCACGTGTAGATTGGCCGTTAAAGGCCGTTGGAACTTCACGAACGACCTGTTTAATTAAATCAGCAATTTCCTTTTCAGAAAATTGCACGTTTTTGCCTAAAGCATAGATTGACCGGCGTTTCTTCAATAAGTCTAAAAATTCTATATTCATTAATGACACACTCCCTTAACAAGTTAAAAATAGTATATCAGCTTATTTAAAGTAAGTAAAGTGTTTTTTGTTGGTGGGTTTGTGGACTTGATTTTTGTTTTGATCTAAAGTTAAAGTAACTTATTTATTTTGAACTCTCTTTATAATAGACTTCATCTTTAAAGCTTGGTATTAGAATATATCTTCAAATTATCAATAGTTGATTCGGTGAACCCCAGAAACTTTTAAATTTAAATAAGTCCGGCTTTGAGTAAAAAACTTGTTTTTTAGTCCGTTATGGTTAAGCACATTCTCATTACAAAGACACTGATTAATTTCAACAATAATTAATTCCAAATTGATCTATCCAACCAATTCGCTAAGCTAGGTTCCTAATAAGAAATCGAGGACACCATCATAAACAATTTCACCGCCAACTTAACACCCGACAACACCTACACTAACAAAGAACTTACCACCGCTTTCAACGTCTGCAATCAGGGTGGCGCTACTCACGAAAAAATAACGCACTCGTTCTAATCCCCGATCGCACCAAAGGCCATGGTGATCACCGCGAACACAATATCTCTTTTATACCGGAATGGGTAAATATGGTGATCAATCACTGGACTTTGGTCAAAATAAACAGCTGCAAAGTGTTGCCATCGCCAGTGTCACTAATATTTATCTGTTTGAAGTATTAAAGAAAATAGAATACATTTATCATTAGTTCGTTATATCCTATCAGGAATTGTTTCAAGAACAGCAGCTTGATTTTGACGAAAAGCCACGTAAAATTTAGATTTTTACGTTAAAAATCAGGCAAACATAAGTATGCAAAAAGCCGCGTCAGTGAAGTGAACCCTTAAAATTGGACAAATTATTAAGCTGCTTTTTGAACGGCGAGTTCTCGGTATTTTACCGGGGACTTGCCGTTTAATTTTGTCTTAATACGACGATTGTTATAGAAGCCTATCCAATCTGTCATTGCTTGAATTAGGCTAGTTTTATCTTCAAAATGTTCATCCATCATTTCTGCTTTCATAATATGAAAGAATGATTCCATTACAGCGTTATCAAGGCAAGTCGCTTTACGAGACATACTTTGAAATGCACGATGCTCTTTTAACAGCGTTCGCCATTGGTGATGTTGATACTGAAAACCTTGGTCAGTATGAACAGTTGTCCGATATTTTAGTGCTGGAAGTCCTTCCAAAGCTTCTTTAAGTGGTCTAATGGCGAATTCCACTGTCGGATGTTCACTAATATTAAATGCTAAAATTTCTCCAGAGAATAGATCTAGTACCGGTTCCAAATACACGCGTTCTTTCATTTCCATGGATCCATATCGAAATTCACTGACGTCTGCTACAAGTTTCTGATAGGGCCTGTCGGTTTTAAAGCGGCGCTTCAAGCGATTAGGGGCAACCCTACCAACTAATCCTTTATACGAGTTGTATTTACGAGTTTGTCGATTAAAGGCGTGACATAACCAGTCGTGTTCCTGCATAATGCGTAAGACTCGCTTGTGATTTATCTGAAATCCTAAATCATGCAAGGCACTTGTCGTTCGACGGTACCCGTACTTCTTTGTATATTTTGAATCGTGTTGACGAATTTCATCAATTGCCTGAATAACTTGATCATCATTGAAGGTACGTTCCTTATGATTTCGAGTGTAGTAATACGTGCTACGCGGTATTTTAATTACTTTAAGAATCAATTTGACCGATACTTGGAATATTTGCCTCAACTCAGTCGCTATTTCTGAGATTTCCTTTGTGCTGATTTTTTCTGAGCTAAGGCCTCTAATTTTTTTAAGTATTCATTCTCAATCTTCAACATTTGATTCTCTTTTTGAAGTTGCTTTAAGGTCTCTTTCGTCGTTAAGCTGTCCTTTTGGACAACTGGTTTAACGTTCTTATTCTTGTGTTTTACCATGTTTTTTGAGTTGCCCCGCTTTCGCTCAAGCCCCTCAATTCCTAATGCCTCAAATCTCTTTTCCCATTGCCAAATCGTACTTGGCGAAGATAAATTAAAGTGTAAGGCGGTTACTGGAAGTGAAGCCTGATTTTGTTTCTTCCAGTTTAATACATCAACTTTGAACTGACTAGTGTATTCTAAGTCCCTAGCTTTTGGCTGAAGTCCCTTAATACCAAACCTTTCAAATCGCTGAACCCAGATTGAAATGGTAGTACGGTTACCAATTTCATACTTTCTCGCTAGTGAAAATGCTGCCTGACCACTTAAATACTCGGTGACAACTTTAACTTTAAAATCGAAATTAAATTTACTCATAACGAAACCCCCAAGATTGGATTTTTTCTGTCCAATCTTGGGGGTTCACTTTACAGAGATTAATACTCTGCGCGACTTTTTACATACTTACATATAGTAACATTAACAAAAACAACCCAATTAGCTTCATAAGTAATTAAAGTTTAGTAAGATAGCACTTTACCGGTGTACTTCTTTGAGCGTTGAAATCAAAATTATAGTGTTAACCAATCACGAACATGTAACAAAACCTAGGTCAACATACAGCCAATTATTTACGTATATCAACGCTATATCCAATGACTTCACACTGATAATGCATCCAAAATCACACGCCAATCACTAGGAAATCCAAAATAGCTGATATCAACTAGTGGAAACGTTGCAAAGGCTTGCGCTAATAAATCGACTGTATCTTCAAAAAAGTTTTTGCTTTTACACATTTTTTTAGCCACAAATAACGCTGAAAACAAATTTCCAGAGGTCAATTTGTTTGTTCGCCGTTTTTCTTTATTATCGATCCGCGGTGTAACAGGAAATTGACGCCGAAACGTTCTTGAATTATGTGCACAATAATTTCGTACAGTCACCATATAGTGAATCCAGCTCTTAACATAAACGTAGTTCTGGCCATATACTTTCGCAAACTTTTTTTGATCGGCGATACTAATATCGGAATAAAGCTTGGAAGCATTACCAAATGAAGACATTTCTAAAACAACCCAAATTGGGAAATCATTTTCATAATCATGTTGATAGTGTTGCACATAAAGCTCGTGACGCATTGTAGCGTTTTTTTGTCCGCTATTTAAAGTAACCAGCCAATTATTGAATAATTTTTCATTACGAAATAAACTATCATCTTGATAGCCTAACGGACCATAATTTGTAGCAATATAGCAGCCTAGTCTAGCTTTAAATTGCGTTTCAATTCGACTAGCTAAGCCAAAAAATAGTAAATGGATTTTTTGATCTAAAATATAAGATTGATAGATTTCTTCAAATGTGTACTTTGTACCCTTGTCTGCATCTTTCAATGCAAACTTATCCTTCGTGGCGTAAAACGGAAAGCAATAGCCTTTGAATTTAAAGTAGCCAATATTTTCTAATTTTTGTATCGTTGTTTTATCGTTGGTTATTGCTAAGCCGCGCTGCGCTAAGATAGCTATTTGCTCATCAATGGTTGTCGCCTTGCGCGTATAATGTGCCATATTTTTCTCCTGATATACAAAAAAGTCCCCACTTGGGACACATTGTTAGGAGGTGTGTGGGGTGCGATTAATGCCATTTTAGCATCTTTAAGCCTTTAACGTCAACATACTACATATTGTAGTACGGGCTACCCAAGCGACCAACTCATTTAATAGCCAGCCTTCCTACAAAATGTCGGTCATCAATTTTTGTCAGAAGTACATTGTTCGCGATCATATTTCAATCCTACAGATAATACTTAGCCACCCCTAGATTAATTTGACCACCTTGCAATAGATAAGGTCCGTTAGTCAGCCACTTTAACGTGGTTATCAATAACTCGGTATTTTCAATAAACGGCTCCAACTTGTCGCAGTCTACAGATGTCAACTATGCTCTGCTAACCCGATTCACCATTTTCCAATTGGTGGCACACTGTCATCGTAATAATATCCTAGATGCCTCACTTAAATACCTTGACCTTATCCAATGAATTATTGGCTGATGCAAAAATAATTACTTCATTCCAGTAATTATTCAACTACCGCATTAATCAATTATCTGCTCTATTGCTAACAAATATAGCACCTTCTTGACAGCTACTGCGGCTATTTTTGCAGCTTTAATTTACACTTTAAGTGCAACGAAAGAGACTTCCTTTAGTAAGTTAGAACAAAAGTAAAGAGAGTCACATTTAGCATTTTCCCAATTATCATGTCGAGTGGTGCGTCCTTTAGTATAGGGTTGGAAATAGCGATTTAATCTTGTCTCATCGTCCATCGGTTGGCTCATAGCAGTGAATAATCAGTTACTAGCCCCGCGACCTTATCATATCAGGATCTGAGCTAAAGCGAATAATTTTGACTTCGAAAACACACCCCTAGTACAAAATAAAAAGGCAAGAACTTGTTCGGTCCTTACCTTTCATTTAAAAAATCATTTTTTAATGTTCACGTTTACCCCAATACTGGAATAAATCTGTTCGTAGGGCTCCATTATACAGCTTACGGCGTTTGGTTGCCTTAGCCCCATAATAACTTTCAAATTGTAGATCACTAGTTAAGATGTACTTACTCCATGAAGTTAACGGCCGATAAACGTCACCCATTTGCTGGTACAATACGCGCACGCTTTCCTGATCACTCAAACGTTCCCCGTATGGTGGGTTGGCAACTAGTACGCCATTCTTCTTTTCCGTTCGAAAATCCTGCACGGCAACTTGCTTAAACGTTATATCGTGTAATACACCGGCTTCGTTGGCATTTAGTTTTGCAATATCAATCATATTTTGATCAATATCGGCGCCCATAATATCCAGGACAACATCATTATTTCGCTCAGCCTCTGCTGCTTGGCGTTTTTGCGTCACTAACGTATTATCTACCCAATCCCAATTTTCAAACGCAAATTGACGCTTCAAACCAGGCGCAATGTTTAGCCCAATTAAGGCTGCCTCAATCGGTATTGTTCCTGAACCGCAAACAGGATCCAAGAATGGCATATCTGTGTGCCAATTGGTTAGTTTAACTAATGCGGCCGCCATATTCTCTTTTAGTGGCGCATTGCCCTTCTCAACCCGGTAACCACGTTTAAACAGGCTACTACCAGTAGTGTCCAAAGTTAACATCACGTGGTTTTTCAAAATTGCGACTTCTAAAGAAAATAGTGCGCCTGTTTCTGGTAAGCGTGAGCTGCGATGATAAACAGAACTCATTTTTTCAACAATTGCCTTTTTTGTTAAACGTTGCACATCCGAAACACTGTATAACTTAGATTTAATTGACTTACCTGCTACTGGAAACTCGGCGTCTAACGGCAAATATTGATCCCATGGTAAGGCCTTAACTTGTTCAAATAAGCTATCAAACGTGATTGCATCAAATTCACCAACAATAATTTTTACCCGATCGGCCGTTCGTAGCCACAGATTGGTCCAAATAATATCTTCTAGATTTCCTTGAAAACGTACACGACCATTTTCTGTTCGTCCTTTATAGCCTAGTGATTTTAGTTCATCCGCTGCCAAAGCTTCGATTCCACTAGCAGTGGTCGCAATTAAATTATAAGTTGTCATTATTTACTCCAATTTCTTTTGCTATTTATTTTTATTTTGTGCGTGCAATAAAATGCGTTTTTTAAAACGATCCTCTGACACCCACTAATTTTTACCTAATGAAAAACCCTCCATAAAGGAGGGCCATCCTGATAGCGTGTAAATTTCTATAAGCCATGTTTCGTCTCGTAAACACTTTCAGGAAAAATGTTTCGAGGGTAATCATCTATCTGCAGATAAAAATCTGCTCTCATGCATCGTTCAATTCCTTACATGAGACGCCCCTACCAAAGTTTGGGTTACTCGCTCGCGGGGTTTACCCGTTCCAAATCGGCTGTTTCCAACCGACATCGTCACTGTGGCACTTTTCAGGAACGTGACTGCGTAGATAATAAAATCCTTAGCAGCTTATTCCGCCATTACTTTTAAAAAAAGCACCTTAGCTTATTGGGCTAAGCACGAACACTACAGACATCGCAGTCTGTGCGGGCATGGACTTTCCTCAGCTAGCAAAAGCTAACCGCGATTACCCGAAATTTACACGTTATGGTTAACTATTTAACTTACGCGGACCATCTTGATTATTGTCATCCAACTTTGCGCCAAAGACATGTCGTTCCAAATTAGATAACCGTTTCAAAATATCGAAATTGGTTACAGTTGGATTAGGCTGAGCACTCTGAACATCCTTATTAACAGTTACCTGTTTATTCAATTCATCGTTTTTTGCTCGTAATCTTTGATTATCACTTTGTAATTTTTCAGCTTCTGCCTGATAAGACTCGTAATCTTTAATCACTG
Organism: Loigolactobacillus backii; assembly: GCF_001663675.1. Taxonomy (NCBI): domain Bacteria; kingdom Bacillati; phylum Bacillota; class Bacilli; order Lactobacillales; family Lactobacillaceae; genus Loigolactobacillus; species Loigolactobacillus backii. The sequence goes on along the minus strand of NZ_CP014873.1, from coordinate 2,028,930 downwards.
AGTCCAAAAATTCATCTACTTCTGTGGGATCATAACCCCGCATCTTGTTTTTGAATTCCTTTTGCAGAATATCTTGGGTCGTAAAATTAAGATTTTCCATTAGATGTACACCTCATTGTACGCTGTCGTTAACATGACTGTCACTAAGTATAGCAAAGTTTATTCCGCTTGAAAACCATTTTCTTCATCATTTGCCAAATTATCCGCAACTTCCTGTAAAGTATCAAAATCAATCGTGACTAAACGGTAGTCATGGGTCTCCTGAAATCGCTGAATTGCTTCGATTGTGTAGTGTAACTTTGCCGGCGCCTGTGGATCGTAAATAAATAGCGCTTGGTCAGTGTGGCTTAACATGAATGCTTGATAATTACGGAGTTGCTGTGGCGAATGGTACGGCTTATCACTCACTGTGGCACTAAACGTTGCCTTACTTTTAACGACTGCCAAATTTGTTTGGTTCGCTTCGTTCCAATTTTTTCCGAAATCGGCAAATGGCTCCATTAAAGCTGTTCGCAATTCAGGATAATCCTTTTGGAGCCCAGCTGCAACCTCAAGCGACCACTGCTCGACACCTAGCTGACCGCCTGTTATCAGCCAGTCTAGGCCTTCATCCAGTAATTGTTCCAGAGATTGTCTTAACGCTTCTTTAATAACTTTTAACTTTTTGTCATGCTGATCAAAAATACCTAGTTCATAGCTTCGGTAGCCGCTTACCCAAACACGCATGACTAACACTTCCTCAATTAAGTTTAAAAAGGCCGGCGCAATTGCTATAATAAAGCTCTAGGAGTGTGATAAAAATGCCATTTCATTATCCTAATGGCAAGCTTTACTTAAATGATGCCAAAGACAACCCAAAAAAGCAACCCAAAAACCAAGAAGTCCGTTTTGACAATCGTGGTATGTCGTTAGAAGAAGAAATAAATGAAAGCAATCGTTATTACCTAGCTCACGATATCGCCGTTGTTTATAAAAAACCATTACCAATTCAAATTGTCAAAGTTGATTATCCAAAAAGAAGTGCGGCCGTCATTAAGGAAGCTTACTTTCGTAAACCCTCAACAACTGATTATAATGGTGTTTACAAAGGTTACTATCTGGATTTCGAAGCTAAGGAAACCAAAAATAAAGCAAGTTTCCCACTAAAGAACTTTCACCAACATCAAATTGAGCATATGCGCCACTGTTTACGCCAAGACGGTATTTGTTTTGTAATTATTCGTTTTGTGTCGTTAAAGCGACTGTTCGTTTACCCAGCTACACCATTAATTCGTGCGTGGGATACACAAGAAACGGTCCAAGGTCGTAAATCAATTCCACTAAAAACAATTGAAACTGAAGGTTTTGAAATTCATTACGCCTTAAATCCATTAATTCCGTATCTTAGCGCAGTTGAACAACTCATTCATTATCTCGAATCACGTAAAGGAGTCCATTATGGCAACTAACAACTCACGGGTCGCCCGTAACTCACGACAAAAACCGAAAAGGCCACACTACTTTAGACGGATTTTTCTTTGGCTAATCGCTATTGTGGTCGCCATTATACTACTTGGTGGTGGTTTGTTCACTTATTACGCAATGAGCGCACCAAAAGTAACCACCGCTAAGTTATCCAGTAAATCCTCATCAGTCATTTATGATAGTAGTGGTAACCAGATTAAAACGCTTGGCTTAGAAAATCGAACTTATGTCAGTGGTGACCAAATTCCCCAAACTTTAAAGGACGCTGTTGTGTCCACTGAAGATCGTCATTTTTATACCAATATTGGGATCGATCCGGCTCGGATTGTTGGAGCAGCATTTTCTAATGCCCGGGGAGAAAGTGGTTTACAAGGCGGTAGCACTTTAACCCAACAATTAGTCAAGTTATCCGTCTTCTCTACTAAGTCTTCTGATCAGACCCTGAAGCGTAAGGCCCAAGAAGCTTGGCTCGCGTTAAAGGTTGACCGTACCTACTCTAAGGATCAAATTCTTGAGTTTTATTTAAATAAGGTTTATCTGGCCAATGGTGTTTACGGGATGGGAACGGCTGCCGATTATTATTACGGTAAATCGCTTAGCCAACTAAACCTGCCACAGTTGGCCTTAATCGCAGGTATGCCCCAGGCACCAACCACCTACGATCCTTTCGTTAACCCCACTGCAGCTAAAAGTCGGCGGGACACGGTTCTGCAATCGATGGTGGCAAATAAAAAGTTAACCCAACAACAAGCTAATCAGGCTAAAAACACGCCAATTACGGATGGCCTAAAAACACAGGCCCAAGCACAAGCTAGTGAAAAGAGCGAAAGTGATCCAACAATTGACGCTTATGTTAGTCAAGTTATCGCGGAGGTTAAACGTAAAACTGGCCTTAACCCTTATACAAGTGGTCTAAAGATTCACACAAATTTAAATCTGGATGTTCAAAAACGCTTGTACAATATTGTTAATTCTAATGATTACGTTAATTTTCCTGATGATCTACTTCAAACTGGCGTTACTATGACAAACGTAAAAAATGGTAAAGTCATGGCCATGATCGGCGGTCGTAAACAAGGTGACGTTCAACTAGGCCTAAACCGTGCCGTCCAAACTAGTCGTAGTAACGGATCAACGATGAAACCAATGTTAGATTATGGTCCAGCAATTGAATATTTAAATTACTCAACCTATCAGCAGATAAACGATACAAAGTACGTTTATCCTGGTACTAATATTCAATTAAATGATTGGGACTTTAAATATATGGGTCAGATTTCACTACGGACGGCTTTAGCACAGTCAAGAAACGTTCCTGCTGTTCGAACTTTGGCCAAAGTTGGTATCAATCGTGGTGGTGAATTTCTAAAGGGTCTTGGTATTACCCCTAAACAGCCCTTAACTTTACAGAACGCAATTGGTGCTGAGGTCTCTTCCCTACAGGAATCCGCGGCCTACGCTGCCTTTGCTAATGGTGGCACCTATTACAAGCCTTACTTGATTAATAAAGTTGAGAAGCCTGACGGAACAACACTTTCATTTGATGCTTCAGGTAAACGGGCAATGAAGAAATCAACAGCCTATATGATTACCGATGTACTAAAGGACGTTATCACTGATGGTACTGGAACTAACGCTAGTATTAGCGGTGTCCACCAGGCTGGTAAAACCGGCACAACTAATTATTCAACGGCCGAATTACAAAATAATACGAATATTTCTAGTAGTATGTCGAAGGATTCTTGGTTTACTGGCTATACGCCTGACTACGCAATCTCCGTTTGGACAGGTTATGATCAGCCACAACAACACGGCTTAGATGCCACTGATCAACGGATTGCTGGTAGCATCTATCAATCGCTAATGTCCTACGCCATGACCAGTACAGGGGCTTCAAATAGCGACTGGATCAAACCAAGTAGTGTCATTACCGAGAATATTCTCAAGGGTTCTAATCCGGCTCAAATTGCGGGATCTGGAACAAGTAGTAGCACGATTACCAAGGAACTATTTGTTCGCGGTACCCAACCTAAGAAAACGTCTAAAAGCGTCAGTCGTAGCAGTAGTAGTGGCTACAGCAGCAGCTTTATGAGCTCGTCTTCTTCAAGTGAGCAACCATCCAGCTCTAGCAGCAGTTCTGCGGAATCCAGCAGTCAACCTGAAAGTAGCAGCACCGAAAGTAGTAGTTCTTCTGAATCCAGTAGCCAATCAAGCGTTGCTGAAAGTAGTTCCCAACCAGCACAATCCGAAAGCAGCGCCGAACAAAACACTGCTTCAGTAGCACAGCCGGAGACTAATTCGCAGCAATAAAATAACTAAACAGTAAGAGGCCAGGACAAAAGTCCTGGCCTCTTACTGTTTCCGAACATTGCTCTAGAACGTGCGCCAAAAGTCTGGATTTACGTTACGCAGTAAACCCAAAACCGACTTTTGTCACACTCCCTTCCTTTTTGGCTATTTTAGAAACAACAATAGCACACAGAACTTATTTTGCCTTAGCCAAACGCTGTTGCCCAGCTAGGCAAACGGATAGTAATGGGCACGTTGTACACTTTGGCGCCCGCGCAAGACACTGATAGCGGCCAAAATAAATCATTCGGTGGTGAGCCGTAATCCACTTTTCTTTAGGTAGTTTTTGCATCATCAACTGCTCAACTTCTAGAACGGATGCCTTTTGCGGAACCATGTGTAACCGCTTGGTCACCCGTTCAACATGTGTATCCACCGCAAATGCTGGTTCAGCAAACGCATCGGCCAGAACCACATCGGCAGTTTTTCGACCAACACCGGGTAGACTCATTAAATCTTGCCGATTGCTCGGGACAACCCCCGCAAAGTTAACCAAAAGCGCCTGACTAGTCGCCTTTATGTGCTTCGCCTTATTTCGGTACAAGCCAATTGAATGAATATCCTGCTGAATAGCCGTTTCGGTCGCCGCGGCCATTTCAATCGCTGTCGGAAAATGTTTAAAGAGTTGTGGGGTTACCTTATTAACTGAAATATCCGTTGCCTGGGCGCTTAACATCACCGAAACCAAATATTGAAACGGACTTGCCGCACGTAACGATGGCCGCGCATCAGGAAACATTTCTCCCATTACCTTAACAGCATACTGTGTTTTAGTTTTAGATAACACCACATCATCTCCCTATTCTTTTGATCCAGATTGCTCATCAGGATCGGCCCAATTATACATCGGAATTTGTGGTCCATTATTAGTAGTGTTAGCTGGTTGTTTCGCATTTGAATCACGTTGCGTTCGTTTCTGCTTTTCCTGTTGAATCTGCTGTTTAGTTGTCAAGTGCTTTCGTTCCCAGCTTAATAAAATTCGATCCATGTACTTAAGACTATAAGCCTGATTCAAAACGGCCTCCCGTAATGCTAATTCGATTACCTCAGGTTGGTAGTGATCTTCATCCAGCCAGGCGCCAATCGTTTCCAATTCAATTGGTGACAGTGGCCGGCCGAACTCAGCCTCAATCGCTTCAAATAATTTCTGCCGACTATCATCTTTTTTTGCAGTGGCAACCTGCTGCGTTTGTTGTAATGATAAAGTGGCCAATTTATCGTACAGCAATGAAAAATCGTAATGATCTTGACTGCGACCTGATTTATCTTGTGAGGTCTGAATTTCCAGAACTTTTTTTTGAATCAGTCGGTGCAACATTTGATAAACCTGTGAGGTTGCCAAGTGTAAACGATCGGCAACCATCGTCATATCTGGAAAATCATTGCCACCAGAATGAAAACTTTCCAATTGTAAATAAAGTAAAAATTCATCGTTAGTTAGACCAAGCTCGTGAAAATGAGCTAACAACAAATTAGAAATTGCTGTTTCGCCAGCATTAATAAATTGATGCATAAAGTTGGCCTCTGCCATATTCTTCATCCTTTTTTATTTGTCTAAAGAACGCGAAACAAAAGAATTAACTAGCGTGTCCAATAAAAAACAGTAAAATTCTGTCTTTTATCCATCATTACGCTAAAATAAACGATCTTTTGCTTCGCGCCTGTATTTTATAAATTATCTAACTAAAAATCAATTCAGCTGACTAAAAACTTACGGGTAAATTCGATTTAATAATCTAGGGAACGGAATTGCCTCACGTACATGGTCAATGCCACAAATCCAGACGATTGCTCGCTCTAAACCAAGTCCAAAACCAGAATGTGGCACACTACCGTATTTGCGTAGATCAAGGTACCATTCATATTCTTTTGGATCCAGCCCAGCAGCCTTAATCTGCGCTAATAAATAATTGTAGTCAGTAGCACGTTCACTACCGCCAATGATTTCACCATAACCTTCCGGCGCTAATAAATCAGCACAAATGACGACATCATCCCGTGTTGGGTGAGGTTTCATGTAAAATGGTTTGATTGCCTTCGGGTAGTTTAAAACGAAAACAGGCTGTTCAAACTGATCGGCCAAATAAGTCTCTTCTGGCGAACCAAAATCAAGGCCCCAGTCGGCGTCAAGGCCACCCTTTTGCAACATTTTAATTGCTTCATCATACGTAATTCGATTATAAGGCAACTTAGTGTAACGCCGTAAAACTTCCTTATCCCGGCCTAAAACATCCAGTTCATAGTCACAATGATCCAAAACGTTTTGAACCAAATAGGCGACGTATTCTTCTTGAATTTTTAAACTTTCTTCTTGGTGCATAAAGGCCATTTCTGGTTCAATCATCCAGAATTCGATTAAATGCCGGCGTGTTTTAGATTCTTCAGCACGAAAAGTTGGCCCAAACGAAAAGACTTTGCCAAACGCCATGGCTCCAGCTTCTTCATATAATTGCCCACTTTGAGATAGATAGGCATCCCGACCAAAATATTCAGTATGAAATAGTTCAGTGGTTCCTTCAGGTGCACTACCCGTTAGAATTGGTGCATCAATCTTAGTGAATTCTCGATCGTTATAAAATTGGTAAGTTGCCCGAATGACCTCGTTACGAATCTTCAAAATGGCGTGAGGTCGTGTCGAGCGCAGCCACAGGTGCCGGTGATCCATCAAAAAATCGACACCGTGTTCTTTTGGCGTAATTGGATAATCATGACTTTCTCCAACTAACTCCAAATTGGAAATCTCAATTTCATAGCCAAATTTAGAGCGCGTATCCTGATGAATTTCACCGTAGATCCACAAGCTCGCTTCTTGATGGAGTTCCTTGGCCAACTGGAAAATTTCTTCAGAAACTGCACTTTTGACCAAAACGCCCTGAAAATAGGCCGTCCCGTCACGTAATTGTAGAAAAGCAATTTTGCCGCTTGAGCGTTTATCCGTTAGCCAAGCACCAATTTTAACCTGTTCATTGACGTGTTCTTTAGCGTCAATAATACTAATCTGTTCAACCATTTAAAATTCCCCTAACTCTGTTATTACTTACTTTTTGTTTCCAAAAAATCTTTGGTTCGTTTGTAAGCCTCATCTAATGACGCCTGATCCGTTGCGTAACTGATCCGAATGTAATCGGGTTGCCCAAAAGAACGCCCGGATACTACTGCAACGTGAGCTTCCTCAAGTAAGGCTTCAACAAATTCCTCAGTTGTTGAATAACCACATTGAGCAACCGCTTGTTTAACCTTCGGGAAAATGTAGAAAGCTCCCTGCGGCTTGGTCTCAATTTCAAAGCCAGGTAGACTTTGAATTTTCGGGTAAAGGAGATTGAGTCGCTTTTCAAAAGCTAACCGCATTTTTTCAGCATCCTTCTGATCACCATTAAGGCCTGCCAAGGCAGCGTACTGACTAACTGCCGCCGGATTACCCGTTGCGTGACTAGCCACTGTATTCATGGCCTTAATAATTTGTGGATCACCTAAAACGTAGCCAATCCGCCAACCTGTCATCGCATAGGTTTTAGAAACGCCGGTCACTAAGAGTGTCTGCTTTTTAATTGCTTCACCCAAACTGACCAATGACGTAAACTGATTGCCGTTATAAACTAGGTTACTGTAAATATCGTCAGCAACAATTAAAATATCGTGTGCCACTGCCCAGTTACCTAATTCCCGTAATTCTTCCGCTGTATAGAGTAGGCCAGAAGGGTTTTGAGGTGAATTAATGACCATTGCCTGCGTTTGCGGCGTCCGCATCTGTTCCAGATCTGCCACCGTTACTTTATGGTCCTTGCCACTTGCCTTAATGGCTAATGGCTGACCACCAGCTAAGCGAACCTGTTCTGAGTAACTTACCCAAAATGGTTCTGGCAATAAGACGTTGTCACCAGGATTTAAAATAACTTGAAAAATTAAAAATAATGCAAACTTAGCGCCATCCGTGACAATCACTTGATTTTGCCGATAATCAACGCCATCTTCTGCTTTAATTCGGGCTCGAATCGCCGTCTTTAATTCAGGCAGTCCACCTGCTGGCGTATAAAAGCTTGCTTTGCCAGAGTTGATTGCTGCGATTGCTGCATCCCCGATTGCCTTTGGCGTTGTAAAATCTGGTTCCCCAATGGAAAGATTAATCACGTCAATCCCCTTTGCAATCATTTCCTTTGTTTTACTAGACATGGCCAGCGTTGCTGATGGCTGAACCTGTTGAACCTTACGTGATAATGCCATACTTGCCACTTCCCAACCTTATAAATTTTCGACTAATTTCAATTGCTTACCATTTTTAAAAGCAAGCGTTTCGTAACCTAATTGACCATTTTTCTCCCGATAAGAAACTTCCCAAGCAGGTTGCCCCTGATAGAGTCCTAAATTGATATTATAAACTTTCTTCGGTGAACGCTTTTGCCAAACTTGCTTTAAAGCGGCATTTCGACTCAATCCATCAGCTTGATGGATGACCCGAATCTTACCCCCTTTTTGAGCAATAATCACGTAAACACGCGTATTATCCTGTGTTGTTCCCGCTACGGTAAAATAGCTCTTTTGCCGGTTAAACCAATAAAAATGGTCCACTGTTTTTAAGTGTGCGTATTTCTTGGCTAAACCCACCGCCTCATCCTGAGCCGTCGCCACTGGCTTATTAGCCTCGTGAAAGACTAGAAAGCCGCTTAACAAAATTACCACTAACAACCCAATTAAGGCGTAAGGCTGCCAACGTTTTCGTTTCCACTGTTCTCGCATTTGCCGCTCCTTCTTAGTCTAAAGATACATCCCATATTATAGCAGATTTTATTTTCTGATTACCGCCTTCAAAAAAAATTAAGGGTTATTTTTAAAAAAAGCATCGATGGCCGGAACTACCTCCGCCAAGTCGGCCTTAATCTGCGGTAGGCCAGTTGGTAGTGCCTTTAACATTTTTTTGCCGTAAGTTGTTGTCAAGACCCGGTTATCAAGAATCACTAGAACCCCACGATCAGTATTCGTCCGAATCAGGCGACCAAACCCCTGCCGTAAACGTAAAGTTGCTTTAGGTAACACATCATTAATAAATGGATTCAAGTTTTGCGCTTCTAATTGGTGGTAACGTACCTTCGCCAACAAGCCATCAGGAGAATCAAATGGTAAACGAGTCATGATAAGTTGTTCTAAGGCCTCATTCGGCAAATCAATGCCCGTCCAAAAACTACTTGCCCCGAGTAAAATACCACCCTGGCTTAATTGAAAGCGCTTGGTAATTCGTTCCCGACTTCCTGTTACTCCTTGGGCAAAAAGTTCATGATCATTTCCTAAATCACTTGCCAACAAGGCATGGTAAACATCATTAATCATTTGTAATGAATTAAACAGAACTAATGTCTGCCGCCGGTTGTCCTTAGTTAGGCGATAGATGGCAGACGCAAGATAGGTCACGTAATCCACGTGGGTACTGTTCTTGATTGCTGGGCTGTCCGTCGTTAAATATAATCGTGCCTGGCGTTTATAACGAAAAGGACTGGCAAAACGTTTTTCAATTAATTCTGTCCTGGATAGACCAAGTTGTTGCTTAAAGAAACTAAAATCACGCTTAATACTTAAAGTCGCACCCGTATACACGGGCGATTCGAAGTTTGCCGCTAATGCGGTCATTACTGGCGAGACATCTAGCAGGCTAACGTGAATACTAAGACTACGACTATCGCTATAATCCCGTAATGATAACCAAATTAAGTTTGGCTCAGGTTGAACCAGCTCTAAACTTGCTAACATTTGTTGCCAAGTTTGCTGGGCAGTGGTTAAATGATTTGCCTCGTTACTAAAACGTAATAACAAGGCGTAATCACGTGGCAACCAGCGTTCACTCTGCCGATTAAAAGACTGAATAATTTTACTAGTCAAGAATAAATTATCCGTTAATAACTGATCTATTTTAGTCAATTGGCGTTGCCAGTCCTGGTACCAAGACTGTAAGCCCGCTGTTAAAGGAACTTCTAAGTAACCAATCCGAGCCGTTTTTTTGACGTGCTTGAGCACAAAATTTTGGTAGAGACTTTCCTGCAATTGAGTCAGTAAGCCTTCCAATTCACCTAAACCAAAATCTAATGAAGTTATATTGTAAAGTGCCACGGCATCTTCCTGAAATAATGGCGGCAAAGTTTTCTTTTCGTGCTTAGAATTCAATAACTTACGCAAATTTTTAATGGTTTGGTAAACTGCCGCAAAAATAAATTGTCGGCTACCCGCCTGCATGGCTGCTCCGGCAAAATTCTGTGCTTCATCAATAACCAAGTAAGGTTGATTCTTAAAATCGGTGGCGTGCTGACTGAGGTAGGCGTGGTTAGTTACCAAGACATCGGCCACCTTTTGTCGTTCTTGCTGGCGACGTAAAAAATCCTCTTCGTAAAATGTGATTCCCGGCGCAAACTGATCACCATTTTGATGACTGACAGTTCCGAAAAGTGGTGATTGGTAAGTGGTCAAATGTAGCTCTTCTAAGTCACCAGTTTGGGTCATCGTTAACCATACCAACAATTTCATTTTCAATAACTGAATTTGCTTAACCTTTTCATCCACAATAATGACCTGGCTAAATTTATTCAAATCCAAATAGTGGCGAGCGCTCTTAACTGTCGCAACTTGTAAATCAGTTTTTAATAGTTGATTAAGTAACGGAACAGTTTGATCCGCAAATTGATCCTGTAGAATAGTTGTTGCCGTAGAGACCACCAATTGTTTCTGACTACTGATTAAGTAGGCAAAAGGAAGTAAATAACCCAATGATTTACCCAAACCAGTAGCGGCTTCCAACAGCATACCTTGCCCTTTCTGCGTATAATTGGTATAAATCAGATCCATCATATTGCTTTGCGTTTTACGCCACTTCAATAGTGGTTTAAATAATTGCTTCTTCAGTTGTTCAGTTTCTGGATAACTACCTAGCTGGTTAGTTAAGTGCGTTAGTGGAACGGTTGTTTTACGTAAGGCTAACCCCGCCTTGATGAAGAGATAGTCAGGTAATGCCTGCGGGTGCTGTTCCGCTTGCTGAGCACTCAATGCAAAAAAACGGCCGGTTTCTCGCGTTAAGCTGGTTGAGCACTTGGCCAAACGCTGTTGGGTTACGAAGGGTAACTGCTGTAGTCGTTTGCTTAAAGTAATAAATAATTTGGCCGTTACCAGTGCGTCACTATCGGCCTGGTGTGGATTATCATGGGTTAAATTTAAATAGCGCGCCAAGTCCGTTAGCTTAAAGCTCGTACTCGTTGGTAATAGAATTTGCGCTAGATCAACGGTATCAACGCCCTCCAGCTCTAGTGGTTCCTGACCCACCCGTACTAATTCAGCGTTTAAAAAAGGATAGTCAAAATTAATGTTATGGGCAACAAAAACACAACCGCGCAATAAATTGACGATTGTCGGCGCCACATCCTCAAATAAAGGGGCCTGGTGCAGTCGTGTTTCCGTCAGGTGGGTTAAGCTAGTAATTACCTTAGGTAGCGGTTGTTCAGGATTAACGTCTGTTGCTAGGCGATTAATAATTTTATGGTGTTGAACTAAAACACAGCCAAATTGGATAATTCGGTCACCAGATTTAACGCTGGTACCCGTTGTTTCCAAATCTACAACGGCGTAAATGGTATCTTCATTCATATTTGCACCAAAGTCTCTTTTCTAAATTTTCTAACCAAATAGTAGCATTTTATGGACTAGTTGGACAACACATACTAGCAGATTACCGTCACAATTAACCATTAAATTAACGAAAGCGCTTCAGACATTTACGACTAAGTATTTACAAACATTGTGACAATGTTTAAACTGTTTATGTTAAGTTGTCTTATACAACAACTAATTTTACGGAAAAGAGTGGCAATATGACTTTAGCAGAAGGTATTGGTGTTAGCAATGCAAAAATCATCTTAATTGGTGAGCATTCGGCCGTTTACGGCCAACCGGCAATTGTAATTCCGTTAACATCAATCCAATTAACCGCTAGCACAACACCAATTCAATCTGGTCAGTATATTGACAGTAATTATTATACAGGACCATTGCAACGTGCTTACAAGAATTTGGCAGGTGTCAAAAAATTAATTTTGACTGTTCTTCAACAGCTTAACCAAACAAACGCCAACTTTAAATTAACAATTAAGAGTGCTATTCCCTCTGAACGGGGCATGGGTTCTTCGGCCGCAGCAGCAATTGCTATCATTCGTAGCCTTTACGCTTATTTTGAGCAACCACTTAACCGAGCTACTTTGTTAAGGCTAGCTAACGTGGCAGAGACCGTTACCCACGGTAATCCTAGCGGGATGGACGCCGCAACAACTAGTGCCCACGCCCCAATTTGGTTTGTCCGTGGTGAACAGAGTCACAATTTACCGATTAATGCCTCAGGTTATTTGGTCATCGCCGATAGTGGTATGAAGGGACAAACTGGTCCCGCGGTCGCAACTGTTCGTGATCGGCTTGCTGACTTTCCCCAAGAAACCGATGTCTTTATGAAGCAATTGGGTGCTCTTGCAGTGACTGCGCGGGATGCCCTGGCTAATAATCAATTAACTACTTTGGGAACATGCTTGTCTCACGCCCAAATAATTTTACAAACACTAGGTGTCAGTAACGATACAATCGATCATCTCGTTTTTTTGGCTCAACATAATGGTAGTCTTGGAACCAAATTAACCGGTGGTGGCCGTGGTGGCTGTATTATTGTCCTTGCCCCGGATAAGGCCACAGCAACCCATTTAATTGACGTTTTAACAACGGCTGGTGCTACCCAAACTTGGTTGCAACCACTGGCCCATCTCAACGCTGCAAATGAGGTGCAAAATTAATGACGGCCGTTACTGCACGAGCTCACACAAATATTGCTTTAATTAAATACTGGGGCAAGTTAGACCAGAAATTAATTATTCCGCAAAACAGTAGTTTATCGCTTACTTTGGATCAGTTTTACACTGACACTACTGTTCAGTTTTCACCTAAATTACAGCAGGATCAAATTCAGTTAGACGAGCAGCAATTAACTGGCCCTGCCGCTGAACGTATTAGCCATTTTCTCAACCTTATTCGGCAACAGGCTCACTGTCAGCAATTCGCTTACGTCGATTCAACTAATCACGTTCCCACTGCGGCTGGGCTAGCCTCCTCGGCTTCCGGCTTTGCCGCCTTGGCCGCTGCTGCCAGCCGTGCTGCTGGTTTGCGGCTTGAACGCCCGGCACTTTCTCGCTTGGCCCGGCGTGGTTCTGGTTCGGCCACACGCTCTATTTATGGTGGTTTCGTTGAATGGCAACAAGGTCATGACGATCAGACCTCATTGGCTATTCCTTTTAGCGAAGAAGTCGATTTCGATATCCAGATGATTGCGATTGTTTTAAATAATCAGCAAAAGCGCGTATCCAGCCGTTCTGGGATGGCGGAAGTCGTTGCAACTTCCCCCTACTACCCGGCTTGGGTAAAAGCAGCTAACGCCGACTTAATAGGAATGAAGCAAGCAATTCTTAAAAAAGATATAAATTTAATTGGTCAAATTGCTGAGAGTAACGCAATGAAGATGCACGCGACAACCCTTAGCGCCAACCCACCCTTCACTTACTTTGAGCCAAAAAGTCTGACGGCAATGCAGGTTATTCAAAACTTGCGTCAGGATGGATATTCTTGTTATTATACTATGGATGCGGGGCCAAACATCAAGGTTATTTGTTCGGCAAAAGAAACGCCCGCAATTCTAGAACGGTTAGGTCACTTTTTTGACCAACAGCAATTATTAGTTGCCAAACCTGGTCCAGGCGTTCAGTATCTTTAAATTAAGCAGTGCTTTAAAAAGCAAATTCTAATTACCTTTTTAAGACACCCATAAATTAAAAAGCTCCCAAGTGGTGCGAAAGGAAATGATTGTTTGATAACGGCTCAGGCCCCTGGCAAACTTTATATTGCGGGCGAATACGCAGTTGTTGAGACTGGTTTACCCGCGATTATTGTTGCACTAAATCAATTTGTAACGGTTACAATTGAAAAAAGTGAGGACTACGGGAGTATTGTTTCAAAACAGTACCAAGAAAATTCCATTTATTGGTTACGACAGGGCGACAAAATGGTATTTGATAACCGGGATAATCCTTTTCACTATATTTTATCCGCCATCCATTTAACCGAAAGGTACGCTTTAGAAATGGGTAAGCACCTAACCCTTTATCATTTGCACATCAACAGTGAACTGGATTCTGAAGATGGTAAAAAATACGGCTTGGGTAGTTCCGCTGCCGTGACGGTCGCTACGGTTAAGGCCTTACTGGATTTTTATGAGTTACCGATTACTAAGGATAAGCTCTATAAATTGGCCGCCATTGCCCACTTAGATGTTCAGGGCAATGGTTCTTTAGGCGATATTGCTGCCAGCGTTTACGGCGGCTGGATTGCCTACCAGGCCTTTGATCGTGGTTGGCTAGAAGCAATGCGCCGGGAAACCAGCTTACACGATTTATTGGCCATGGCGTGGCCCCAACTAAATATCGATCTGTTAACACCCCCAGATAATCTGAAATTAATGATTGGGTGGACTGGTTCGCCTGCTTCAACTTCGCAATTGGTTGATAAAATCACGATTGCAAAGGCAAAAAAGCGGCAGGATTACCAACGTTTTCTTCAAAATAGTGAACAGTGCATCAAGCAAATGATTGTTGGCTTTAAAACTAAAGACTTAACTTTAATTCAGCAACAAATTCGGAGAAATCGAGAATTATTACACACCTTGAGTTCCTTTAGCCACGTTTCGATTGAAACGCCACTTCTACAAAAGATGTGTAATTTGGCTGAAGGTCTCGGAGGTGCAGCAAAAACTTCCGGTGCCGGTGGTGGTGACTGTGGCATTGCCATCCTTAATAAAAGCCTGGCAACAGAAGAGTTGGCCCAAAATTGGGTTGATAATGGGATTGAACGATTAAATTTGGCTGTGCATAACGTGACTTTATAATATAATGAGACAAGAACGTAACAAGAATCCTTTGGTTTATTTTTTGTTACCCGTTCTCATTAATACTTAGAAATACACATAGGGACTGCGGCAAAATTCACTTTTGTCCCAGCCCCTACTTTTTAGGTCTTATTCAAGTTCTGCGTTTGGAGGAAAAACACCTTGACGAATTCACAATCACACCGTAAAGACGAGCACGTTTTTTTAGCAGAAAAATTTTATCAATCAGAACGGGCAAATGATTTTGACCAACTGCGCTTCATTCACCAAAGTTTACCCGAAATTGCTTTTGACGAGGTTTCACTAACCACAAAAATAGCTAATTTCACTTTACCCCTTCCCTTTTACATTAACGCGATGACTGGTGGGAGTCCTAGAACCGGTGAACTAAACCGTCAATTAGCCCAAATTGCGGCCACACTTGGTGTCCCAATTGCAACTGGCTCCCAAAGTGTCGCATTGCGCCATCCTGAACTGATGGCCACCTTTCAAATTTTACGGGAAACCAACCCAACTGGCCTAATCTTCGCCAATTTGGGTGCTACGGCTAGTGTAGACGCTGCTAAGCAGGCCGTGACAATGTTGCAAGCCGATGCCCTACAAATTCACCTGAATACCCCTCAAGAAGTTGTTATGCCTGAAGGTGACCGCGACTTTCACTGGTTAAAACAAATTCAAGCAATTGTCGCAGCGTTGGATGTTCCAGTGATTATTAAGGAAGTCGGTTTTGGGATGGCCCAAAAAACTTTCAAACAATTATTAGAGGTTGGCGTTCAATACATTGATGTTGCTGGCGCCGGTGGCACTGATTTTATTGCCATTGAAAATGAACGCCGTAAAGCACGTAATATGGCTTACTTACGCGGCTGGGGCCAATCAACCGTTGAATCACTTTTAGAAAGTCAATTCTATCAAAGCAAGTTAACAATTCTGGCTTCTGGTGGCGTCCGTAATCCATTAGACATTATCAAGGCCTTGCGCCTAGGTGCACAGGCAGTGGGCCTATCTGGTACCATTTTGCACCTATTACAAAAAAACGGTCCCAAGACCACTACAGAAATATTATTAGATTGGAAAGAACAACTAACCGCCATCATGGCTATGCTTGGCGCGCATGATCTAACGGACTTACGCCAAAAACCCATTATTTATGGAACTAAATTACAAAGTTACATCGTACAGCGCCAGCTTGAGGTAAAGTAATTAAAAATAGGAACGTGGCCTAAAAGATAGATCCGTTATTAATTAGCGGATCTATCTTTTAGGCCACGTTCCTATTTATTTACTGTGACTAACCGTTTCAAAATTAATCAGCAACAAAGCGTAATCCCTTAGGAAAAAAGTTCTTCACTGTTTGATTGACAAGTTTGCCAAAACCAACTGTTTTACCCTCGTACAGTAAAAGTAGCCACGTCTTCCCAGCTAATTCACTAGGAAAAGTATCTCCGTGAACGTAACGCTGGTAATCGGCCGTAGTTAACGTCAGCCGCTGTTTAAACTGCTCTGGGACTAATGCTAAGGCTAAAGCGTAGGCTGGCTCAAAACGGTGGGCTTTGAAGGTTCCGAGATGTAGCCCTGGGCGAACAACGTTTAAGCGATCTAACTTTAAAGCTTGCGGTAGCGCATAGAGTTGCTCACCGAAAACAATTAACTGCTTAAAAGTAATCCCACTTAGATTTTCTTGGGCAAATGCTTGCCAAACAGCTAGCTGTTCTTTACTCAACTGATTGGTTGATTTGGCCCGTTTCTTTTTGCGCGGTCGTTTAACGTCAATTACTTCTGGCTGCCCGGCCTTTTGTAATTTAGCAATAAAATGACCTTCACCGGCTAAAAGGTGTGGAAATAGGCGAACCGTATTCTTTAAAGCCGGATTACCATCCGCCCAATCAGGCCGCCCCGCCACCATTCCGGTAGCACGCTCAACTGGCACTAGGCTAAATTCTGGATAAGTCGCCACTAACCACGCCATCATTTGCTCGTCTTCTTCTGGACTAAAGGTACAGGTAGAATAAATTAATTGGCCACCGGGTTTCAACATCTTAACGGCCTCAGTTAGAATTTCCCGTTGCCGCTTAGCACACTCGGTCGGATACGCAGGGGTCCAGTACTGGGTAGCACTGTGATCCTTGCGAAACATTCCTTCCCCTGAGCAAGGTGCATCCACTAAAATACGATCAAAGTAATCTGGAAAATGCTTAGCGAGGTGATCAGGCGTTTCGTTTGTAATTACAACGTTACGGCAGCCAAAACGTTCCACATTTTCTGCAAGAATTCGCGCACGTTTGGGCATAATTTCGTTACTCACTAATAATCCAGTTTGTTGCATAAAACCAGCTAAGTGAGTTGTCTTGCCACCAGGTGCCGCACATAAGTCTAATACACGTTCACCAGGCCTAGGTGCAGCAACCTCACCCACATACATGGCACTTGGTTCTTGACTGTAGACGTAGCCGGCCTGGTGATCAACAGTGCGCCCATTGACACTACCAAAATAGCCCCACTGCGTGTAATTAATCGGCTGCGTTAGATCTAAATTAACTTGCTTAGGTCGGGGTTTTAAAGGATTCAAACGAAAACCCTTGTAGCCTGATTTATCAAAGCTGGCCAAAAAAGCGGCTGCTTCATCGCCTAATAATTGTTGATATTTCTGCGTAAAACCTTCTGGTAAAAGCACTCGTTCTAGTCCTTTCCACTTTTAATTTGTTGCCGTAAATAATAATATAGCCGGCCACCATAATAAATTTGTGTTACAAGATAGAAGGCCAATAATAGCCACCACAAGGCAGTGTACTGTGAAATGTATAAGCGCCACATCCCGAGAATACCGCCGACTAATAGCCCACCTAAACTACTAACCGCAAACTGACGCCATTCACGGCCAAAAATCTGCCAACGAGTTGTCGCCTGGAGTACATTAGTCACTAATGCAGGCCGGGAAACAATGACGCCAAGCTCCGCAACACCAACCAATAAGATAAAGACTAGGACAATCGCTAAACCATAACCCCAGTAACGAGCAAGCCAAGAGGTCCCAACAATTGGTGTTCTACGTGGCACTAAATGAATCGGTGTTTTGGCCGCTAAGATGGATTGAAAAGTTGTCCGCTTTTTTAGATAGGGCTTCCCATCAATAACAATTCGAAATTTATTAACTTTGGCCGCCGTTAAACTTTGCTTGGTTGAAGTTGAGATAAAAATTCGGTTGTCCAAGTGGCTGCTGCTTCGATTACCAACAACCCCGATCACCGAAATGTACCGGTTACCGTATTTTAAATAACTTTGTTCGGTTGGTGAATATAATTTTTTTGCCACCTTTTTACCAACAACGGCAACTGGAATTTGCGATTTAAAATCACTATCGTTGAAAAAGCGACCTGAAATTAGCGGTAAGGTTTTAAAATTACCAGCACCGTAGAGGTAAACTGTATTGCTATGTGGCAGCTGGTACTGGACCTGATAATTCTCTAGGTCATGCTGGGCCGCAAACGTTTGGTTTAACGCCACAATTGAAGATTGCCTCGGTGACTTAAAAACATAAGCATTAGTTGATAATCCGCCCCGGTCCAAAATATCCTGATAATCGGCACGATTCATTTGACTGAAAAAAAAGACACCAGCAAACGCCAGAATTGCCGTCAACACGGCAAGCATTGATTTTCGTTTAAACATATTAGTTAGACCTATCCTTACTTTATTTACGCTTAATTAAGCATAAACGGTGCCCATTAGGTTGTCAAAAAATCTTGCGGTAAATTAATTAAAAAGAAATTTTTACATATTTTACTTTAATTTTTCATTTACTGGACCCAAAACAGCGCTTCTTTAACAAGATCCAGTTGCGGTAAATGGCGGTTCAATTTACTTACGAGAGCATCAGTCTTGAAATTAGCCGTTTGCCAAAAAATAGGACTATTCGTACAGCCATTTTTTTCACCAATACAAAGTAGCGGTAACTGTGGTTTAGTTTGCCGCATTAATTGTAATAATTGCCAATCAATTGGAACACCATCGGGACTCCAGCTCATAATGACGTAATCAATTTGCGAAACGTATTTTTTATAGGCCGCACAAGCATCCAATGCTTCAACTTCTGTCACTAAATGGCGGCCCGTTTCATTTTCATGAACCCAACCCAATGTGTCCGTTGCAAAAACTGTCTGGCCTAAATGACGTAAACCTGCACTAATATAGCCGTTACCCGCCATGACCTCTAAGTACCGTCGACCTGGTAAGCGCGCTAAATCAGCAACAAATTCCTGACTTGTATGGGACCACATGCCAAAATGAACTTCAAGGTAGTCCCGGTAAGCACCAAAAAGTTGATCAAGTTCAGTAATTTGTTGGCTTAACGCAGACAAGGTCCACCGTCTTTTTTGAATAAACTCTGGATAGACTTGGATAAAGAAACCTTCCGGAATCCCTAAATAAGTCAATTCATGTGGTAGACGATCATGCCTTAATAACCAAATGTTTCTTAACATACCGTCAATTTGCTGACTGACGCTGGGATAGTCCGCAAATAGTTGGCGAAATTTGTGTAAGCTCGCAACGTACTCTGTTGTCGGCAGTGCCATTAAAAATAACCTCCAAATAAAAAGCGTGAGCCAAAAGGCCGTTTTTAAGAAAGTTAACTGTCAATTGATTTATTTTCAACCAACCGCAACTAGCTACTCAAAAAACAATTACCTTTTGGTCCACACTTACTATCTATTAACGAATCCCCAACGCAATACGGGCATAACGACTCATTTTATCAACACTCCACGCTGGGTACCAAACAAGTTCAATATCAACATCCTTGACCTCGGGAACCTCATTTAAAGCTTGGGTAATTTCATCATTTAACAAATCAGACAGTGGGCAACCCATAATTGTCAGGGTCATCTTAATGTGGCATAAACCTTCTTCATTAAGATCTACCCCATAAATTAGGCCTAAATTGACAATATCAATCCCAAGTTCTGGATCAATCACAGATTCAAGCGCCGTTAGGATTTGGTCCTTAACGTCATCAATATCTTCTGCTGCTACCTTCTTTTCCTCACTCAAGAAATTCACCCCTTTGTTTTTCTACATTATACTTAAAAAACAAAGCGGATACAATGCTAAATGAGAAACCTTTTCAACTGGTATCTAAAATCAACGTTTTTTTGGTTTAAATTTACGTGCTGCCGCAACGGCCTGCTGCCAACCGATTAATTTTTCTTGGCGGATCTTTGTGGAAAGCTGGGGTTTGATCGGTTTAATTTGTTTGGCCAATTGTTCTAAATGATCAAAATTCTTAAAGTACCCGGTTGCCATCCCGGCCAGAAAGCCGGCCCCTAACGCAGCACTATCCTGATAATCATTGGCCGGTAAAACTGGAATGCCCAAAATATCGGCCTGGAATTGTTGCAGGTAACGGTTGCGCGCGGCCGGACCATCCATGTGCAATTCAAGTGCCTTTACGCCAGTAATTTTTTGAATTGCCGCTAACAAATCACTGGTTTGGTAGGCCATCGTTTCCCAGGTTGCTCGTGTTAACTGAGAACGATTCGTAGTTTGCGTTAACCCAAATACGGCACCTTTGGCCACATTGGCGGTGCCCATATCGGCAATCGCAGGTACAATGTACAAGTCAGTTGCGGCTAAGCTTTTAGTGGCTAAATATTCTGACTCGGCGGCAGTAGCGAAAAAGGCCAGTGTCTCCTGCAACCATTTAATTGTTGCCCCTGCCGTTAAAATGGTTCCTTCTAAAGCGTAAGTTGGTACTTGACCGGCAGTTTGGTACGCCAATGTCGTTAATAACTCCGTTTGCGTCGTTGCCAGCGCTTTTGTTCCAGTATTAAACATTAAAAATGTACCTGTTCCGTAAGTTGTTTTTACTTTTCCTTTAGTCAAACAATCTTGACCAACTAAAGATGCCTGTTGGTCACCAATAATTGCCGTAATCGGAATTTGTCGTCCAAATGTGACCGCCGCGGCGGTTTGCAGTGTTGTATTAGTTGACGGATAAACGGTTGGTAGAATAGCTGATGGCAACGCAAATAACTGTAACAATTCTGCATCCCATTTTAGCTGGTGAATATCAAATAATAACGTCCGACTAGCGTTGGTCACGTCCGTCACGTGCGCTGCCCCCTGAGTTAGCTGCCAGATTAGCCAGGTATCAACTGTCCCAAATAATAATTCACCAGCCTGAGCCTTTGCTAGCGCTCCTGGGACTTGTTCCAAGAGCCAACGAATTTTGCTTGCCGAAAAATAGGCGTTCACAGGTAGCCCTGTTTTACGTTGAACTAACGTCTGCTCAGTTTTTGTTGTTATTCGGGCCGCAATTGCCGCCGATTGATTGGAACGCCAACTAATTGCGGCGTGAATTGGCTGGCCAGTTTTTCGATCCCAAACAATCGTTGTTTCCCGTTGATTAGTAATTCCAATACTAGCTAATTCGGCAGGACTCACACTAGTATTCAGTAAAACATCCGTCATGGCCCGTTGAACACTGCGCCAAATTTCTAGCGCATCCTGTTCAAACCAACCTACTTGTGGTGTCGCCGTTGCTACTGCTACTTCAGTCGCACCAATAAGTGTCCCGGCCTGATCCATAACAGAAGCCCGGGTTCTAGTTGTGCCTTGATCAATGATTAAAAGGTAACGTGCCATCGCACTCTCCCCCTTTCCCCTTAAGTCTACGTAAAAAATTACACAGAGAAAAGAAAAAGGCTTACAGTTTAACTACTATCACAAAAATAAAGTTACCTTTAAAAAAGATTAGTCACCGGTAATTTCCAATTTATTAACTAGAAGATAAACTTCACTGTAACAAGCAGTCATGATTTGCGGTGTTCTTTTGGTCTAACCTAATCATCTGCTAAGAGTGTCAAGCACTTTGTTAATCGCTGAACTAGTACTACTGCCTGCTCAGGGGTTAACTGCGCAAAACTTACCCGAATGGTATTTTCTTGTAACCCAAATAAAAAACCGGGTAAAACCAACAAACCATTTTTCAGAAAAACGGTGTAATCGGATGGCGTTAATTGACGGCCTATGTGTAATTTAAGCCACAAGTTATAGCCAATTTGCGGCAATTGAAAACTAATTTTATGCTGTTGTTGCAGTGGTAATAACAATCGTTGTAATTGCTCTTTTTTTTGCTTTAACTGCTGTTGCAATTGTTGCAGGTAAACGGTCAAATCTGGATCAGCCAATAAGCCAGTCGCCACTAATTGCGGGAAAATACTGAGCCCAGAATCTAATTGCTGGCGGATGTCGGCCAAGCGCTGAACGATTTGGCTAGGTGCTACCAGCCAACCAATTCGCGTGTTTGGCCCGGTTAAAGTGGATAAAGTTCCCACGTAAAGAACGTTTTCTGGATCAAGTGCCTTTAATGGTGGAACTAAGACATTCGCGGCCCGTTGTAAAAGTGCCAAGGGATCATCTTCAACGATCGGTAATTTTAATTCGGCGCATAGTTGAATTAACGCCTGCCGTGCACTCAACGGCATTGTGCAACCAGTCGGATTTTGGCCGGTTGGATTAACAAAAATAAATCGAACATGATGTTGATAATATAATTGGCGGAGTACCGCTAAATCCAAACTACCGTCAGAGCGCAGTGGTACCCCAAAAATACGAATTCCAGCGGCCTGAAATAAACCTAATTGATAAAAATAAGAAGGTTGTTCAACTGCGATGGCATCCCCAGCAGCCAGTAAGCCTTGGGTAATCAAAAAGAATGCCTGCTGAGCCCCTGAAGTAATCAAAATTTGACTAGTAACCACGTTTTGCCGCAAATGTTGGCCTAAAAACAACTGCAATTGCTTTTTCAACTTAGGCGCCCCACTAATTGCTAAGTGCGCTTCTTGGGTCAATACCGTTTGCCAAGTCATTGCTGGTAAGGGGCTTTTAGCGAGTAGTGCCGCTGGCAAAGTTGCTTGTGCCAAATTAAGTCCCTTTTTTTGATCGAGTAAAACCTGTAATTGTGCCATGTACTGTGTTGGATCAGCCAACCGATCGGCCGTTAAATAGGATTGCCAATTAATACTGTTAGGTAACACACCCCACTTTTCAGTATTGACCCAAGTACCACTGCCAACTTTACGAACAAGAATTCCTTGACTAACGAGTTCGTCAAAAGTACGCCGCACCGTTGAGCGACTTACCGCCAAGGTTGCGGCCAATTGACGTTCTGGTGGTAACTGTTGGCCCGGTAATAAAGCACCAATTTCTAAACTATGACGAATAAAATTAATCAGCCGAAGATAGGCTGGCTGCGACCCGGTCGGTAATTGCCAGTGCAATAAAAACACCTCCTTAAATGAAGCCGGAACAGACGTCCTAGCCTCTTATTGTTTCCGAACTTACTCTAGAACGTGCGCCAAAAATCTGGGTTCACGTGCCTAATCCAAAACCGACTTTTGTACCACTTTCTTTCTAATTTACCTAGCCACTTCTTAATGATCACCTAAAATAGGTCAATCACGCTAGGTCATATTCTGAAACTGCTATTGGTAAATATTCTATAGCAAAATTTGCCGATTGAGAACAATTATTTAAATAAAAAGTGCGTTAATAAGAATACCCTGAACACCTTGGCCCACCGTAAATTCTGCACTGGCTAAAAAGTTTATACAACAGACTTAAGAACTATGAAAGTTGTATTACTAGTTCTAGCCTCTTATTGTTTCCGACATTACGCTAAAACGTGCGTTAAAACCGACTTTTATTCCACTCCCGACCGTTTAAATTTGAAGAAGACCTAACTTCATCAGAAATTAGGTCCACATGCTTTCCACTGGTTATTCACTTAGTTAATACTTTTCAAACTTTAGCGACGTAATTGAAGTCCCAATAATAATTGACGTGCTCCTAGATAACAGAGATAGGTTAGCAATATCGAGGTAGCAAATAAAGGCCATGGATTTGCGCCAGTAGTTGATAGTCCTAATAAAATTTGCATAATCTTTGCAAATATAGGCTGTAGCGTCGCACCCAACGTATTAAATACAATTATCAATGCAACAATAATAATTCCCAACAGCCACTTGCCCAAACTACTTAGACGGACCCATAGACTGGCAAAAAGGAAACCAATACTACTATAAAGTAATGTTTCAACAAAGTAACCCAGAACGATGGTTATTTGAAAAACTAATGAATGCTGAAAATAACCTTTGTATAGGGCTAAATTTGTTGCCGGTGTAATGGCCATAAAATGATCGAAAATCAATTCAATAGTCATTAAGCTCATAACAAATGCGGCATCAATAACAAAGCCTAAAATTAACAGCCTAACAATTTGTTGACGGGAATAACCATTTTGTAATAAGAACCGATATGGACCGCCAACTGCTTGACAGCCTAGAATTAGAACAACAATCTGCAACGTTCCAAAAATGCCACTAGCTTTCCAACCATGAGTAAAATAAGCAATCCCACTAAATAAAGCCAGTAAAATCAAGCAAGTCACAGCGATTACTTTCATACAATAATTTAAATAATACCGTATTCCCGCGCGCGTTCTAGTTGTCATTGACCGCTACCTCCGTTGTTGTTAGATGAATAAATAATTCCTGTAAGGCAACTTTTTCTAATTTAACGACATCTGGCAAAATTTTGGTTTCATCTAGGTCACCTAAAACATAGACAACTTTAAGCCCACCTAATCTATCGCTGCCAATTACACGCACATTTTCTGTGTAATCATCAACTACTTTTGCCGGTCCACTAACTGCGTGACTTTGTTCTAACAATGATTCAGTTGATTGATTAACGAGCAATTCGCCATGCGCCAAAATAAAAACGTGGTCGATTAAATGTTCAATCTCACCAATTAAGTGCGTGGCAATCACAAAGGTACGGGGGCGCTGCGTATAGCTTTCGATCAGTGCCTGATAGAATAAATCACGGTAATTAGCGTCCAGACCTAAAACAGGTTCATCTAAAAAAATAAAATCGGCCGGCACGCAAAGCGCCACAATTAATTTAAAAATCGTTCGATAACCAGTTGAAAGATGACCAATTCGCTGGTGTGGTGCAAGTCCAAATTGATCTAATAGCTTAGTCGCAAAAACTTGATCAAAATGATCATAAAACTTGTTGGTCCAGTCAAGTGCTTGCTGCACACGCATTGAATTAGGGTATAAATCAGTCTCACTCATTAAAAATAGTCTAGCCGCTAATTCCGGCTGCTTTCGGATATCCATATTTGCAAATTTAACTTGACCTGCATCAGCGAAGATTTGATTAGTCATAATCTTAAAAAGTGTACTTTTACCCATGCCGTTGCGTCCCAATAGACCATAAATACCAGATGCCCCTAATTCAAAGGACACTTGATTTAAAATCTGGTGGTGGTGAAAGCTTTTACTGATTTGCTCAACTTTGAGTGTGCTCATCCGAATATCCCTCCATTATCATTTGCTCTAATTCCTCGGCCGTAATATTCAGCGCCTTTGCGGCCGTAATAAACTGGTGAACATCGCGCTGCAAAAAATGGGTTCTTCGCTGCTGTTGCAGCTGTTGATGCGCACCAGCAGTAACAAACATTCCCAGCCCCCGTCTTTTTTCTAACAGTCCCTTCTCAACCAATTGATTCATTCCCTTCAAAATAGTTGCCGGATTGACGTTAAATTGCTTTGAAATTTCTGTTGTTGAAGGAACTTGACTTCCTTCGGCAAAGGCGCCGGTAAAAATAGCAGCCTCAAGTTGTTCAGCAATTTGTCGGTAAATTGGTTCTTCATTAGTAAAATGAAATTCCACGGTCACACCTCGCTTTTAATTAACTGGTAAGCTGGTTAACTACTTATGTAACTAACTATATAGGTTGAATAATTAATTGTCAACTTTAATCGGTTAACCACGGCCAACAGAATTAAATACTAACCGGTCTAAAAACCATTTTCTGGATATTTCTACAATTAGACAAAGAAGAATTAATTTCAATTAAATACAGATCCATTTTTAAATTGAAATTCTAAATTTGAATGTCATTTTGCTAAATTTTTTATGTCCTTTTATTTTCCATTAGAAAAAAATGAATCCATTTGTAAATTCCTATTTCCAGTGAGAGTACCTAAAAAGGCAACCTTAATTTCCGAAAACCTAGAATTAAGGTTGCCTCTTAATTATCGTAGAAAACATTATTCTCAGTATTATGTTTAAAAATGACCCAGAACACTTCTTAAATAAACGCGCAATTGAAAAATAATCTAACGAGCAAATCTTGCCTTTAGTACTGGCCAAAGTGCCCGCAGTATAATGTAGCCAACTATTACACCAACAAGTGCACTGAGGAAAAAGCTAGGTATGAATACCCACAAAGCACCAGTCGTGCCTAGAAAAAGTGCTGCTAACGGGTAGGCGACTAGTGCACCCAGAATACCAGTTCCAATTAATTCACCTAAGGCCGCCGCCAACAAATTCTTAAACCAACGATAACAGTACCCAACGCAGAGGGCGCCAATCATACTACCAGGGAAGGCCAGCAAGGTTCCAGTGCCTAGCATGTTGCGTAATAGTGACGTTAAAAAGGCCTGGGCAACCGCGTAGTACGGACCTACGAGCACACCACTAATTAAATTAATCAAATGCTGTGTTGGCGCAACTCGTGCTGGTCCAATTGGAAATTCAAATAAATTACCCCCAACTACCGCAATGGCCGTTAGCAACGCTGTCAAAACTAATTTTTGATTCCGTGTTTGCCGCATAAAAAAGACTCCCATCCATAAAATCACTAGGAGTCTCGTTAACGTTGTCCATTGGCACAACAAAATATAACCAGTACACTTCCCTTCGCTAGTCCTAACTAGAGCAGGTTTAAAGGGTTTGACCACGGTCATCTCAGCAACTAAGCACCCCTAGTGAATTATTTTATTGTTATTAGTATACCTAAATCACTTGGTAAATGATAGCGCTAACGTAAAATTAGCAACCATGTTACCATAGTTACAAACTGAGACGAAAGCTATCAAGTCAATGTTATCCCAAAATAATTGCTTTTTTTCCATAAAATTCGGCTCTATACTTTTTCCTGTTGATAGTTTACAAATGGTAAACTATTAACAGGATTTTTGTGCAGAAAAAGAGCTCACAGCTCTCATCCAAAAATCTACCCACCACAAGTATCATTTGAAAGGATATGAGAAAACCGTGAACCCTATAGACAATCATATAAAATTTGCGCTCAGTATTAAAGACCCAAATGTCATTTTTTTCGATTATGGTTACGAATACAAACAAAACAGACGAATTAAAGTCTATCGCGCAACTGTCAAGACCGGCCTTGAACGTTGCCCCCAGTGTGGCTTTGATCAGTTCAATCATAATGGTCACTACCTTTCCCGGGTGACCTACCTAGCCGCCAACGCCAGTGAGCCGGTGTACCTAGAACTGCATAAAGAGCGCCTGCTTTGTAAAAACTGTGGGACTAGTGTGATGGCAACGACCGAGCTAGTTGATAAATATTGCAATATCTCCCGGGCAACTCGCCAAAAGATCTTTATGCATTTACAAGATGATCGGACCCAAAAGAGTATTGCTTGTGACAATAATGTCTCACCCAGTACTGTTTGTCGCTACCTAGATAAATATGATGATCTCTTTCGCCGGAATTACAACTATCTGCCAGAACATTTAGCGATGGATGAAGTACGTGGTGTTGGCGGTGTCCTGCACTTTATTTGTATTAACGGTGCTGGTGATCATGAAATTCAACAGATCCTGCCGGATCGGTTGAAACAAAACATTATAGCTTACTTTAAGCAGTTTCCGCTCAGCGTGCGTCAGCGCGTTAAAACCGTGACTTTAGACCTTAATAGTTACTACCAAGACATTGTTAAAGTCGTATTCCCCAACGCTAAGATCATCGTCGATCGGTTTCACATTATCGCCATGATGACCAGAGCGTTCAACCAAAGTCGCGTGCAGCTTATGAAACAATATTCTAAACGGACCAAAGAATATCGGATCCTAAAATTCGCTTGGAAACTGTACTTAAAACATTGTGATGACCTGGAGGTTAAACAATTATTTTATGATCGCCATCTGCGCCAACAAGTAACCCAGCAAGAACGCGTTCAGTTGGGTCTTGAGCTTGATGAAACGTTAGCGAACACCTACACCATCATGCAAGGCATCATGACTTGTCTAAAAAATTACGATAAAGATGGGCTCGTGATCTATTTATATCACAATGAGCAACTCAGTCCCAAAATGAAGGCCACACTAATCACTTTCAAGAAAAACCTAGAGATCATCCTCAATGCCAGTGAATCAAAGTATTCGAACGGTCCCATTGAAGGCATCAATCGCATGATCAAACAGATCCAGCGAACGGCCTTTGGTTTTCGCAACTATCACCATTTAGTTTCACGGATCAAACTACAACAAATGCGCACCAAACCAAATAAAAAAACAGCATTAGAAGTTGCCTAACTTCTAACACTGTAAAATTGGCTATCAACAGGATTTGACAGAGAGCCTAAAATTCACGTCCTAAGTCTAATTTTAGTAAAAATTAGCCACAAAAAGACACCTTACCTTCCAAAGATAGAGAGCAAAAGTGTCTTTTCGTGTGTTTACGGCTACTTCGCTACTACCGCGTACTGTTGTTCCAACACTTGTTGTAAGTACAACGCTAAATGCTCGTGAGCAAAGATTTGGGCCTTGCTTTCGGCTTGATCATTATAATTTGTATTAGTGTTTACGTCGTACACA
This sequence comes from Loigolactobacillus backii, assembly GCF_001663675.1. Taxonomy (NCBI): domain Bacteria; kingdom Bacillati; phylum Bacillota; class Bacilli; order Lactobacillales; family Lactobacillaceae; genus Loigolactobacillus; species Loigolactobacillus backii. The sequence goes on along the minus strand of NZ_CP014873.1, from coordinate 2,000,480 downwards.
TATTTTTGGTGATTGGCGTCTTCTACCCACTCCACCGCAGCCACATCTAGCCGGTTGGCCGTTAAGAATTGTTCATAGGCACTTTGCTGCTGCGCTGCTAGTGGTGCAATAATTTTAAACTTGGATTCAGAAACGTTAGGAAGTTGGCACTCATCCGCTGGGCAAAGCTCAAACCCTTGACTAGAATCAATTGCTACTGTGTAAAGAAACTTACGACCAATGAATTCTGAGCGGCGAATGCGACCATCAATTGGTTTAATCCTGAATTATTCACCATAAGTTCTCCAAGTACAGTGTCACCCCGGTATCATGGGCGGTACTGTGTTTTTTATTTTTCACCTTTTTAGTGCAGAAAAAGAACCTCCGATTTGGTATAGTTGATTCACCACAAGTCAGCTATCCACCCAAAGAAAGAGGTCCTTCTCATGGCAACTTTACCGGGAAAACGAGTTAATTTCAATCCTAAATTACATATTTCGCACACTGGTGGTGAACTTTCCACTGATGCTGGGCTAGTGTTGGTCAAAGAATTAATGGCGCAACTCAATTTCACGACCTTAGCGTATCAATTAGTCCATTTTGATGACCAGCGCCATTACGCTCGTTACAGCAACGTTAGTCTACTAGAACAGGTCGTGCTGCAGTTGATCGCCGGTTACCCGGCCGATCTAGCTGCCACCAGTTTGCGCAATGACCCCACATTTAAATTACTATTGGCACAACCGCAATTGGCCTCACAACCGTCATTATCCCGTTTTTGGCAACGCTGTGACGAGCAGACCATCACCTCATTACAAACGTTGAATCAAGCATTGCTTGACCAAGCGTGGACTGGCGCCAAGCAACAACAGCTGATCCTCGATATTGACTCGACTCACGCCGATACTCATGGTCATCAGGAAAAAACGGCCTTTAATGCGCATTACGGTACCACGGGTTACCATCCGCTGGTCGCTTTTGACGGGCAAACGGGCCACTGTTTAAAGGCTCAATTGCGCCCAGGTAATGTTTATACCAGTACGGATATTGCCCCCTTTATCACACCACTACTACAGCACTATCATCAAGTCAAACCGAACGCTGATATCTTGGTCCGCGGGGATAGTGGCTTTGCGACTCCAGAATTATACGAAACTTGTGAAGCCAACGACACTTTTTACTTGATCCGCCTGAAAGCCAATCGGCGGCTGAACCAACTGGCTGAACGTTTTGTTCAGATCAGTGATGAGCAGAATTGGACTGAGACCGAGGTCCATTATTATCGCGCGTCTTATCAAGCCCGATCATGGTCTAAGCCGCGCCAGATCTATATTAAATCAACTCGACCAGCTGGTGAATTGTTATTTCAACATGAATACCTCGTGTCCAATTTAACGAGTTTTGTCGCCGAAGATGCATTTCACGCCTATCACCAACGGGGTCAAATGGAAAACTATATCAAGGAAGCCAAGGCTGGCTTTTACCTGGATAAAATGACTAGCTCGCAATTTATACCAAATTATGCCCGCATGATGCTCAGTGTCCTCGCTTATAATTTAGTCAGCTTGATGCGCCAATTGTTGCCTGTACAACATCAGCGATTACAGGTTACAACCTTGCGCTTATGGCTGTTTAAAGTAGCGGGTAAGCTGGTGACCAGCGGCCGGCAACTTTATCTAAAATTAAGCCGCCACCACGTCTATCAGGATTTGTTTTATCAACTGTTAGCTCGAATCCAAGCGCTACAGTGGGGCTAAACTGGTGCAAAAAATCAAAAAAAGTCGGTTCGGCCAAGGGGCAAGTATGCTCAAAATTGAGGATCAAAAATTTATCCAGCCCCATAATTTGGTAGCCTTTAGCAAAAACAGTACATCTTGGTTTGACTACGCCATAGCAGCACGAGAATTGGTCCAAAATTGTGCGGTATGCCGATATTAAACCTCGTATGAATAATTCGGGTTAATGTATTGTTGCAGTAACGTGATTCCATCAACTGGTTCCTCAAAATCGGTGCTGTTAACGTAGCGTTCTAATTCAGCGATTGAATCAAAACGGTGCACACCAGCACCTTTACCGGCCCGATTATGTTTAGTGATCAGCGGAAAAATATTCAATTGCTGGGCGGCCGCCACTAGTTTTTCTTTACCGAGAACGGCAATTGTTTTTGGTGTTTTGATATTACTTTGCTGCAGGGCCAAATACTGTCTGACCTTGCTAATCTCCAAATCAATGGCATTGGAACCGTTAAGAACAATGCGGTGATTGTCTTCCAGCCACTTAATCACTTGTTGCCCAAACTCCGGCGTAAAGCGATGATTACGGGTATGAGCTGACGCTGAAATTCGATTATAAAAAATTCCTTCCGGTGGCGTACTGGTTAAATCCAAAACACCAGTAGCGAGATCCCATAATTCGTACGGAATAGCGTTTCGTTCTAACCAGGTAACTAAATGTTGGGTCCATTCCAAATTTTCGTGTAAAACGTAAACTTTTGGTTGTTTTGCAGTCATATTAATTCCTCCAATATAATTAAATTAAGTCGGCCTAACTAAGGGCCGCTACCAAATACTAATTTTTCGCAACTTTAACAATTGACTGTGGAATTTTTACTGTTTTAGATTGCGCATCCAGTGCTTTAGCCGCCAAGGCATTGCCTAAGACGTTTAAGGCTGTCCGACCCGCGTTAGCAAAGAAATCAACGGCAAAGATCAACGCCACGCCTTCCTTAGGTAACCCTAGCTGTGAGGCCGTGGCCAGTAATACGACTACGGCCCCAGACGGAACAGTCGCAATGGTTTTGCTGATAAAAGTCAACAACAGCGTAATCGTCAACAGTGAGGTCAAAGACATGGTCACCCCATAACTATTGGCAATAAAGGCCACGGCAATGGCTAAATAGACCGCCGCACCCTCTAAATTGAAGGTGTAACCTAGTGGTACAACAAAGTCAGTAACGGTGGCAGATGTGCCGGTTTGCTTTAAACGTTCCAATAATTTTGGTAATACGACGCTGGAACTACCGGAGAAAAAGGCCAAGGAAAATAAATCCTGAATACTACGGAAAGTTTGAAAATAAGGAACTTTGAAAAATAAGGCGATCAGTGGAAAAACAATTAAGGCCAAGGCTAGATAACCGATATACAGGCCACCAATAAAGTTAACCAGGGAATACAGTTTCCCAGCGCCAACTGTATTAATATCATGAGCAATGATTCCAAAAATTCCAATTGGTGATAGTTTGATGACAAAATCAGTAATTTTATAAATTGCCTTGATCCAAATATCGAATAACTTCAGTAACGGCGCCGCATTTTTTGGTCCATAAGCACCTAAGCCAAGCCCTAAAACAATGGCGAAAAAGATGACGGATAACAGATTATTATCTGAAAAGGCCGCAAACAGATTTGCTGGAACAATATTAGCGATAAAGGTCCATAAATTGACCTTCGTGGCGATTCCTTTTAACGTCTGTGTACCGGCACCACTTTGAAGACTGGTGCCAAATTTGAAATAATAACCAGCTGCTAAATACACTAAAATAATCACTGTGGTGACAACGAAAAAGTAAACAAAAGTTTTCAACAGAAGTTTACCAAAAGATTTTTGCGTAAAAATCTGCACTACCGCTACCACCACCGTGGGAAAAATTAGCGGTAAAATCACCATGGTAATCGCATTGATGAATAGTGTCCCCAATAAATTATAGAAATTATCGGCTGCGGGGATGAATTTCCCTAAAATAATACCTAAAACTAAAGCAATTAATAATTGATACGGTAACGTAATTTTTTTAATGGTCTGCATCGTTCAAACCTACTTTCGTATTGTCTGTTGTTTCAAATTATTTACAACAGACAACACATGGCCGTGTCACTACGGGAACTTCCCCGCCATAAAATTAACCATTTATTAACTGGATTGATTCGTAAGCGGCTCATATGAGGCCCTCCTTTTATGCAAGTAATTGCGTGATTGGTACTAATCGATCCCCTGAAAAATGAGCACCATCGAAAATAATCGTTGGTAGACTGGTAATGCCTTCAGCAGTAATTGCCTGATCAATCTGGGTCAGTACTTCTTGGGTAACAACTCGGTCGACCTTGAATTTAGTGGTCACAAATTTATTAACATCAATTGCGGCGTTTAAATCCGCCTGCTGCGCATAAACTGCCGCAATGAACTTCAAGGCCGCTTGAGGTTCGGTATAATCCACAAACTTATTGGCCTCATTACCATTGGCCAAATCGGCTACTGGTTTATTCCAAAATTTAATTTCAAGTTGAATCTGACCAGCCTGAACCGCTTGAAGCAGCACTTGCTGATTGGCCAGGTACCATTGTCGACTATCTGGACAACCTAAATTTAAAATTGCGGTGACTTGATGTTTCGCTGTCGTTTTTCCAAAATCAAGTGCCGCTGCGACACCTAGATGCTTTTTACTCATTATTAACCAATCCCTCTCATGAAAATTTAACAACTAACTAAAAAACGGTTCTACAATATCTGTTGTTGGTAATAGATTTTCATCTATTACTGATGACAGATTTTTTATTTATGGCTAGAATAAAAAAGCGGACATTTCCTGTCCGTTCATCCAAGTCAACCACCACGAAGATTTTTCAGAAAGAAGGAAATGCCCTATGTGTCATGATACTACAAAATTATTATTAGGAATAGCTGACGAGAACCTAAAAATTACTGACGGTGAAACTGGAGAAGACGGGGTTATTCGCTTAACTGGCCACTTGGATTACACGCCGAAGGCTTGTCCCAAGTGCGGGATTATCAATGATCAAAAGATTATTAACTACGGCTGGCGCAATACCACTATCAGATTCTCGAAGGTTCTGAGCAACACCGTCATCTTAGCCTTAAAGCGCCGCTATTTCCACTGTAAAGAATGTCACGGCAACTTTCTTGCACAAACATTGGCAGTTCCGAAACACTGTACAATTTCAAACACCAGCCGCAAAGAATGCCTAGAGAAGCTCGGTGAACCGGTCTCTTTGAAGCACATTGCCAATGAAGTATCGGCATCAGATTCATTTGTGGGCCGCCAGTTAATGCGCGCTGAACGAGACTTTCAAACCAATTGGCACTATTTACCAGAGATCATCTTAATGGATGAGGTGAAGAGTACCAAGAGCGCTACTGGTGCCATGAGCTTTGAGTTCATGAATGGCGAAACCCATGAATTAATCGACTTACTCCCTTATCGAACCATCAATAAACTAGAGAAGTATTTTTACCGCTTCGATCAAGCTGCCCGAGAAAACGTCAAAATTATTGTGACTGATATGAATTATACCTACCCCAAGCTTGTGCAGACCGTGTTCCCCAATGCCATGGTGGTCATGGACAAGTTTCATATTATCAACGCCCTAAATCGGGCGTTTAACAAAACCAGAATCAAGGTGATGAAGAAGTTTACCCCGTCTTCTCGCGAATTTCACGCCCTTAAGCGCTACTGGAAGCTGTTGTTAGTACCAACTGAACAGCTTAACTTTGAACAATTCAAAAAGTGGACTAATTTTCCTTACTGGATGGCTGCCACCGATGTTGTCCATCAGCTGTTATCGTTGGATTCAGAACTAGAACAAACTTATCAAGTCTTAAACAGCGTCCGGTCAGCTGTCCAACATCAAGATTGGCATAACTACAATGCGGCATTTTGGAATAACAAAACGTATTCTGAAGAAATGAAGAACACGATTAAAACACTTGAAAGCCATCATGATGAGATTCGTAACACCTTTACCACACACTATTCAAATGGTCCTTTGGAAGGTTCTAATAATAAAATCAAGGCGATCAAACGAGCCAGTTTTGGCTATCGCAGCTTCTGGAGGTTTAGAACTCGAGTACTATACGTTTTCAAAATCAAAACAAAAAGAGCCCTAATCACGAAGTGATTAGAACTCGAAATATGGATTCACCAACAACAGTTGACGAAGAGCCTAAAAAACGCCCCTGCAAATTAATGCAGGGACGATCATTTCGTGGTACCACCCAGATTTGTAACCAGCTTTACAACTGGTCACCTTAAAAGCACAAACATGCTTGGAGTTATAACGTGCCCTAACGTGCTAGTAGCTTACACCACTGACAAGACTCTGGACTCATGTTCAGTTTTGCTTTTGATCTGCCCTTTCACCAACGACAGTCGCTAATAATCAATTCACAAAGCTTACTCTTTCCATCAACATCTTTTTTAATTAAAATCTAATTTTTATTGAGTATAAGAGCTTTACTTATAAATGTCAACTAGCTAATTCAAACTTTTAAACAATCAAGCAGATTTTAATTAGTGAAATCAGGAAGCTTGGGCAAAACGCCTCAATTTCACTTTGTCCTGACAGACCATTATTAAGATTGCGGTTGCAGCATTAGTCAGACCAAATTAGTTAGAAAACATTTGACTGTCATTCAAACAATACCCAAACTCTAAATATTAGCCCGAAATCTGAGCCAAACACACTATTCGTTAATCCAATTTTCTGCCTGTGCGTAAAGTTTCTTAATATCAGCGGGGCGGTCAATCCCTAACAAATCAGGACTAATTTCGCCACCAGCGTTTTTTCGCGTGTAAGCCAAATAACGGTAAGAACGACGAAGACCCACTAGGTCCTTAGGATCAACTTTTAAATCAGTGCCTGGAATTGCCGGGTGTAAATTATCGCTTTCGTTAATTGAAATCATTGTGGCAATTTTCCAAACACCATTACGCTTTTCAACGTGGTAAATTAACCGACGAAAGGATTCTAGTTCGGCTTCAGCACCGTTCACCGTTAACCACATGTACGTAGTCGTAGGAAATTCTACGTAAGCGCGCTGACCATTTTGGTGAATCGTCGGTATACTCATACGACCAACAATCATGGTTTGATCGCTAACCTCAGTTGGCTGGCCATTGATAAATGAAGCTACACTGCCACTTTGCCAACTTGTCTGAATCGTTGCGTCAGGATAATAACAATCAGCCAATTCCTTAACGTGTCGCACTCGATACTGCCGTTCTCGAGCAACTAACTGACTAATTTCCGCATAATCATTCATCTAAAAACCTCCTAATTATTAATCGGGCTTAAAAGCCACCTAGAGATATTTTCTAACTCTTGTAAATGGTCGGTGTTGGGAAAAATGGTTAGATTCTACTTCACAATTGAGGATTATTGGCCCAAATCGCTAATAATTTTGCTATGCCATCTAATGTCCATTCAACTACTACTTCGCAATGACAGTTAGTTATTTGCAAAGAACGCAAATAACTCATGATGCTTCGAATGTTGCCTATTCTTGTGGCAAAAACAAGGAACACAGTTATAAAGTCCATAACTGCTCGCAACTAAGTTCGCCTCGGTCACCGCAAGAACTAGCAAGGCAAAGAGCTCGAAGTTGAACCATAGCAATCCCCAGGAATCCGCTTTTTCAAACAACTCCTTATACCAAACAGGTAAAACCGTAATCGATCTGCTCACCAGCACTGCCAAATAGGTTACTTGTTCTAGCTATTACTGTTAGTTAGGCCACGTAAAAAATTAGAAAACATAAAAAAAGTTATTTGTATGTTTTACAAATAACTTTCTATTACTATAAGATAGTAGCCCAATTACTATTAAGAAACAAGGTGTCCGTTTATTGAAAGAATCCACACCTGAAATGGAAATGTACCAGTCCAGAGTAAATACTCTTTTCAACGCTTACTGACTACTTTTTCTGTGCCAGTTCATCTTTTAAGCGTTGATTTTCTTCGCGCATCTTACGGCTCTTACGGTGCATGATGAACCAGATGAGTCCACCAAGTATTAGTAAGATACCAAATCCAATTAGCGTGTACAGCAATGTGTGGTCAGGCTTAATTGAAACGTCTCTTTTATTCAATTTATCGGCCGTTTTGCCACTAATCGTAAACTGCTTCTTGAAGTACCAGGTGTGGCCCTTAGATTTAGCTATAATATCCATTTGATAAGTTCCCGCCTTCAAACGCTCACCGTTCAACCGTAATGGATAGCTAAAAACAGAATTCGGTGCTAATTGTAAATTCGTACTCTTCTGTTGATAGATTTTCTTGCCATTTTGTAAAACTTTTGCGTTAACGGAAAACTTATTAATGTACATTGCCGAAACGTTGCGTAACTCCGACGTAATCACGTTACGGTAATTAGTTTGTGTAGCGGTAACTTTACCTAGTTTGAGTTGCGGTGTAATCTTCTTAGTCAATTGTTGCAGCACAATGCCAAGGAGGTAGGCGTATTGATTTTGTACGGTAGTCCCTTTTTTCTGCTTTTTTTGAGCATCAAGTTGATTTTGATCTTGTAGTCTCAGACCACCGGCGATAACTCCCCTAAAGGCGCGATTAGGCATCGTCACATTCAATTTAAGCTGCTTAGTTTCATGTGGCGCTAAGGTCAATGTCTTCTCAGTAGGTTGAACGTAGTCAGCAATTTTATACTTCAAAGTTTTATCAGACTTAGCAATTCCCTTATTATACTCAACTACCCCGTTTAAGTTCGTTGTCGCTTGACTAACAGTTGGTCTTATTTTTACTTCTTTGGCCGTGCTGTTATTCACAGTTACGCTTATTTGTTGTTTTTGCCCAGGATTGAGCTTAAGATCAAAGTAATTAACGGTTCGATCAACTTGATTATCAGGCAAATTGGCCTGAACACCAAAAGTTAACTCGTTGGCTGCCGCTGGTTGAACTACAACGAACAATCCAATTAACAGGAACAATCCAATTAGCCAATTTTTTTTCCGTAACAAAGTCAATCACTTCTTCCTCAATGACAATTTAATTTTTACTGATTAGCGTGTCTCGAAATTATTTTTCAACGAATTTAGCGTGGACGTGACTAAAAGGCCTGTTTAGTTACTGATCCCCCAAACGATCCATTTTGCAAATTATTGGCGGATTTAAGCTAAACCTGAATGGCCATTTAGTCACTTGCTAGTAATAACAATTACTTTTTACGCATTATTTTACGCATTAGCAGGAGTATCTTCTAAATTCCAAGTTAACGTTGTATTATACGCGTCTGCTTCTGGATGGGCCGCTGCCGGAACCATAAGTTTAACCGTTGAGCCACCTTTTTGGCCAAAACTATCAACCCAAGTACCAAAACCATTACCAGTAGTCGCATTCATTACCTGAGTGGTTGCGCCATCAGTGCTTAATTTGGCTTCACTAGAAGTTACTGTCCCGCCAGTGGCACTATTATCTGAAGTTGTTTTTGTAGTTCCTTTGCCTAAGCTCAGTTCAGCACCAGTTAATTCAGTCCCACTTTTTGCTGCCTTAAACTGAGCATCCTCAGAAACGGTCAACGACCAGCCCTTAACGGCGCCAGAACGCTGATCAGTTACCTGTGCGTAGTTAGCGAAAGTTGTGCTGCCATCCTTGTTGTGATCATCTTTAGCTATATAAGTGGTATTAGTTTTTGGTACGGCGTTAGTACCAAAATCTAGATTTGACGCGTAATCGAGACTTAATGGCCCAGGGTTTTCAGTTTCACCGCCGCCACCAGGATTGTCGATATCTGGATCTTCTGGGTCAACTGGATTAGTTGGATCTGTGTTATCCGTAAAACTAGCAGTTGCGTCTGTATTCGCCGTACTTGTACTTGCTGCCAAGGCTGTTCCTGAGATACCACCACTGATTAATAGGCCACCAGCTGCGGCCAAAGTGAGTAAAGATAGTTTTTTCATAATATTCGAGCTCCTTTATTGTTTGGTTTGTTTTAACCGATAAATACGACTGGTTATTGCCACTAAAGAGATTAAAGTAACACCAATCAGGCTTAAAAACCATGTGGGTTGACCACTAGTTTGGGGTAGCATCAAAGCTGCCTGAGTATGAGCCCCTTTAGTTGGTAATGCGTTCTGGTTTGTCCGACTATTAGCTGCAGTATCAGTTACGCTTGGCCGACCGCCATTATTTGGCCGATTCGTTGACGACTCACCACCTGGTTTAACGTTGGTCTGTCCTGTTTGAAAACCAATCGAAGCGTCAGTGTTAGTTTCGGCCCGGATCGGCGTTGCCACTAAAAAGGCACTGCTGAGAACTAATCCTAACAGTAATTTTCTTGAAAGCATTGGCCTATCCTCCTAACTATTTATTGGCCGGCGTTTCCTGTAAGTTCCAATTGACAGTCCCACTATACTTTTCACCAGTCTTAGGTTGCCCTGATTGCGGCTCAAAGGCCAGTCCAGTTGTGCCATTCCAACCGCCCGAAATGGAAGTTGTTTTTCCTGGTGTAGAAGCTGCTAAGTTATACACAGGTGAAGCGGCACTACTCAAGGTATAATCGGTGCCCCCGGCTAAATAGTGCAGACTATTCGTTAAGGTGCTGTTGGAAGTTGTACTAGTCATTTGCTTCACTAACGAAGCGGTAACTTTCCAACCATTTAAATCAGTAATAGTACCAGGAATGGTCCGTGTGTCCGTAACTGCTAGTTGCTGCGCTGAATCAGTGATCTTTCCCATAACAGTTGGCTTAGTTGTAAAATCTGCCGCCATGGTTCCGAAGTCAATTTGAGCAGGTGCAATTAAGTTAAGCGTACCTTTCATATAAATAAGTTGAAAATTACCACTTATCGTATTTCCATTACCATTGCTTACATCAAATCGTATACCGTAAATATTACCAACTCCGGTAGAAAATGGTGTAAGCGCTGATTTTGGAATAGTAATAGAAAACGGTACTTTTTCATTATTTCCTGGGGTTTTTATCGTTCCTAAAGAATAAGACGTATCTTTTCCAGGAGGCGCAGGATATCCACTAATTTGTTTAGGAGTATAGGACATGCTGAGCGTCTCTGCCTGGGAATCTGTGATATAACCAGTTAATGTCACGGCTCCGCTACTTTCATAATAGTATATATAACTTAAACCACCTGGCCTATACTGCTGGTCAACCTTAACTGTGAACGTTAACGCCTTTGCCGAATTTTCTTTTACAGTTTGTTTGGCCGGACTATCAGTCTTTACCGCACTACTGCTTGAACTACTATTCGCGTTGGTGCTACTACTTGTGGTCTCGTTACTTGTTTTTTCGCTGCCTTTTTCCTCACTACTTGCTACTGAGTTGGCGGCCACTTCGGAACTATCAGAACTGCTACTGGCTGCATCACTGGTAATCGAACTACTACTTGCTACCTCGCTAACACTTGGAAGTGAACTGCTACTTTCAGTATTTGCAGGTTCAGCAACGGTAAACGCTAATGGATTGCTGGCCGCCTGACCATTTGCAAATTGTGCGGTCATTTGGTAATCGCCTGCCGTCTGAAGTTTTACCGGTAAATTAATGATCTGTGTGGTACCTATCTTAGTTAGTGTTAAGGTGATTTGTTGCGGTTTTGCTTGATCCACTTCATAATCAGTTTTTTCATCAACCACCCTGGCTAGATCGAATTGCACCCCCTCTGGTAATGTAATTTTGACCTGATCCTTCTCTGCTGCCCCGGTTACATCCAACTTAAAATCTGCCGTTTCACCAGCAACTAAAGCCTGTTGTGGTTGTTTCAGAATCAACCCTGGTTGGCTAGCTAAACTATCAGTTGGGCAAACGATCAAAAGAAGACCGCCAAAGAACAGCAACATGACTTCAACTATTTTCTTCAAAGGCCAATCACCTCCCAACTTTTAAAAATAGATTTATTAACTTCCTTATTACAACTCAAATTCTAGCAGCAAAAGCAACTTATGCGCTTTCATTTTATCGACTAAATCTGTTTTTTTTTGATAGTTATAAGTCGGTTATGCTTATCATTACGGCATTTCTAGTCCCAATCATCATACTTACTTCACAATTTATTCATATTTAGAAAGCATAAATTAATCAATATGAACACAAAAAGAGCCTTATAAATAACCAATCATGATAATTAGCCGTTTATAAGGTCCATTTTGAATTATTTTTGAATTCATTTAGCTACTTTTAATAATTTATTTAGTGTAAATATGCTAAAAAATAATTCAGAGTGTTACTGAAGCCTATTTGTAGCCTTCAGTAATAACTTAGCGTACTTGCGCAGCCAAATCTAAGCACTTTCTAATCTAACAATCAACTCATATTTTTGGTAGCCACTTTTAATTAAGTACAACTGTGTCCTCACTCAGAATTAGTGGATTTTATGCAGATTAAGTTGTCCCAAACTAGGGCCAGAATCTGACCACTTTCATGAATAGTTCTGAATTTAGGAATGCCGTTCTAGTGCCAAGCCATCATAGTAGTTTTGGTGAATTAAATCGTGAATATTCTTAATGTCACTTTGGTTTCCCAAATTAGCAATCCAATAAGTACGATCCGCGTCATCATAAGCACTCGTTGCTGTATTAGTCACCACTAAATCGTAGGCGTATCCCGGTTGATACAACATGACGATTACATTTAAATCAGTGCGAAATTGCTGCTCTAACTCCTCACGCAAGATCCGTTCTAAGTGCGCATTAAGGTTGGTATCTAAACCAACAAAAATTTCGCGCCGTTGCTGATACTGAAACTCACGTAAAACCAAGTGAAAGCTCTGGTCAAAATACAACCAATTATTTTGCACTAAATTTCGTAATTGCGGTCGGCTACTCTTCAGTAGGCGGTCATGAATTACGTTGACTAATTGACTCACATTGGCCGAAAATATCGTTGTTTCATAATATTGCGCATATTGTTGATCAAAATTAGAAATAGTACCGGTAAAACAATAGGGCCGGGCACAGATATCAAATAAAAATTTTGAAAGTTCAAAGGACCATTCATCAGACGTAATTTTTAATGCGGCAAAAAATTCAGCCTCAATATGACGCACAATTTGGTTTAGCCGCGTTTGATTTTTCCGATTAATGAGTGAAAAACGGGAAACAACCTGATTTTTACTGTTAAAAACCGCCAAACTGATTAACATCGTACATAACGATTCAACCTCAAACGGCCGGGTAACTTTAAAAAATTGCTGAAAACAATGCTGTACCTTCCCGTACAAAACATTATTTTGGTATAGTTCGCGAATGTGCGTCGGAATTGTTGAATCCATATCCACTGACTGCCGGGCACGCCGATTAGATATTTGTAACCAGCGATTAACGTGCCGGCGAGCTGATTTGGAGAAAGTAAAGCCTAACTCCTCTTGCAAACAGTGAATAAAATCATGAACGGCTGGCGTAGAGGCCACGGGATAACTTGATAGCCCAAACAGACAATAGTAGAAATACCTTACCTGTAACTCGCTACCAATCAATTGGCCATTTTGAACCGTTAGCTTAAACTCCGCAAGAATAGGTCTTATTTGTTTTAATCGGCGGTACAAGGAGGCCTCACTGATATTAAGCCCATTAGCCAAATTAAACATACTAATACCCGGCTGCTGGTAAATTAGCACCAATAACCGGTAATTTATTGACTTTTGAACGTATGTTTCCGTAATAAATTGTTCCACCGATAATTGCCCTTTTGTATTAAATTGTAACGTTGTTCCAGTATCCATCAAACTAGCGGTACGTGTTGGTTCGTAGGCCTGTAAGTCTTCCTGAAGGTGTCGACCATAACGATTTAATGTGCTTAGTGAAATCTGTAATTCCTGCACTAATTGCTGTTTGGGTAACGCATTTTCCGCAAGATAAAGTTTTTCAATCAGCCGCGTCAGGACCTGTTCTGATTTATCTAATAGATCTTCTTTTAACATACTATTTATTCCCCCCAGTTGAGCGGTTTAGTCTGACGACAGTATTTACGAAGTTACGTTTATGACTAGTATTAAATTAATATATTCGCAAATTTTTAGCTTATACGTCAAGTCTATCATTTTTGGATAAATTACGGTAAGTTGCGGATTATGAGCATTGGAAAAAACGATCAACTTAATTAAAACAGCATTCCAAATCCCTGTTTAGGTCCGTTCAAAATCTATTTATTGTTAAAAGTAACCATAATTCAGGCCTAATCATCTTTTGATTTTTAACCACTCAAAAACCAGTAAACTATGTGGAGACTTCTCCAAAACTCATAATTTACTGGTCCTTATTGACTTAACCCAATTATTTAACGCTAATTTTTTGACAAAATTATTAAATAAATCGGCCTTCCAATTGGTCAATCAATTACCTTTATAAGATAAAGGTAATTTTTCGCTTACAGGTCGCCGGCCGTAATTTCACCCTTATCGATGGCCCGAGTATTCAAGAACCAATATTGGTGCCAGTCACCAACTAATGCCGAATAAGGCACTGGTTCCTGCCCATTATCCGCCACTTTATCATTTAGATAATTGCGAAGAATCCATGGATCATCCATGGATTGCTGCGTTAAACTAAATAAATGATCGAGCTTAGTCATACTGATATTCAAGTCACTGGCCACCTGCTCCTTGGTTAAACCACTACGGACAAAGTTTTCGTGTAATTCATTGATCGTATTTTTAATTTGTTGTGGATTTAATGACATAAATACTACCTCCCAAAATTTTTAATGGTTGTTTTATGTTTTGCATAAAATTTATAATTTACGTGCAACTAGTATGGCAAAATTATCGTCATATTTGATCCGCTCTCCATAACAGTTACCAAAATAGGTTTGAACTGTTTACTGGCACTCTTCTGGCACGAAACTCGCACACTGAAATAGGTCACCCTCTAAAACGCATATTATTTTGTGCCCTATACAAAAAATCTCACAAGTTTTTGCGGACTGTTTTGTGTAAAACCAATTCTATAATCATTTATTATTATAGAGACACTAAAGTAAAAATTAAAGAGAATTATGATACGTATTACTAAATATGTCTCATAAATAAGATCAATTATAAAAATAGTGTAACAGCGTTTCTGAAAACGCCATTACACTATTTGATCATTTAAAATTTTAATTATTTACAACCGTGAATCGTTGCCGTAAGTGTGTTGGTTTCTCCATTTCAGCAACTACGGCCGAAGCAAAATTACCCGTTGTCACAGTTTGTTTACCGTTACTATCAGTCATTGCATTATCCGTTCCGATACGGTAACTGGTTGCTGGTCCCACCACAAATTCGATCTGCGGTGAAACGGCCGTCCATTTAACGTTGTCAACCCATTTTAAATAATTATATTCATGTGTTTGCTGAATTGGGGTTCCAATCCAAGGTTGGCCCGCAGCACGTTTCAAAACCGCATCTAGTAATAAATTGCCGTTTTCATCGCGCAACGAGCTAGATCCAAGAATAAAAAGTAATGTTGTATGCGTATCTTCTCGAAATTCAGTAATTAACTGCGTCGCTAAATCTAAGTGTTGGTAGGATTTCGGTGACGCAAACGCATCAACGACGTAGTCAAAATTATGTAAGTCGCTATACGTCAGCGCCAGCGCATCCTTTTCTAAAATTTTAGCGTCGGTCCCAAACATTTTTTGTGCCTTAGCTTTATTACGCACAATTGCGGTCACCGTATGCCCTTTTTTTTCAGCCATTTTAAAAATTGCACTGCCGGCATTACCAGTCGCGCCAATAATTCCAATTTGCATGAACATCAACCTCCAAGTTTTATTCGAATTTATCAAGTTCTGGCTGTTACTATAACACTACTAAGGATAATTTACTAAGTAAAATGTCCATTAAATTAACGGCTTAATTTTTTCAAAATAATTTCTTAATCCAGATTTTCTTCAATTGATAACCGGATAAATGCCGCCACGTAAAAACGCTACCGAAATTTCGGCAGCGTTTTTTTAATTATTGATCAGCAGATCTTACCACCGAGTTCAGTCATTTCGGCCTTTAAAGCTTTCTGATCTTGCGTTGGTACAGTGGCTGGTGCAACCGTGACGGCACCATCCAGAATTCCGCTGTCATCAGTTAGTTTAAGCATTGCATTATTGTAATCTAAGGCCAAACCATTCCCCAAAAAAGTGGTTTCTGGTTGCGCCGTGGTTAACGTCAGACCCAGATTATTATCTACCTCAATGTTATATTCGGCATCGGCCTGGTCAGCGACAACTAATTGAAATTTATTACCAATCGAGCAAGAACCGCCCAGTTTGGAAAACTTGTTTGAACCATCGTCTAAGGCCAAAAAGACGTTTTTCCCAACCGGAATCTTGGTGGCCAAATAAGTTGCAGCCGCTTGTTTGATATTAATTTTCATTTTAATTCACCATCCTATAATTTAATTGGAGCCGTTTAGCGTAAAATCAATTGACGTAAATAATTCTAGTCACTACTAACAAGTCATTATCCTAATGCTAATCACTTGAGTACACGAATAAGTCTATCGCAAAATTATATTTTGCACAATTTATTTGCTCAAAAAGCGCCCCCCTTCGTTTGTTTACTTATCAGTCACTTATAGACCCACCAAAAACCTACCCGGATTCAGTTAACTTTAACTAATTCGATAATATCTAGGTCACGTTTGGTAAATAACTTACATTATTAAAATAATAACAAGTGCAGCCGCTAGTAAAATCTCTGATGCCGCTGTTTACGTCCTCGTAATAACTATCATGCCAGACAGTCTTAGCCGACCATTTCACACCTACTTCAATTCACAAAAGATCAACTTAAGCAAAACTTTAGTTATCCTTCAGTTCGTCTTCACACCTTCTTCTTGATAGTGTTGTAAACTGACATCAACAGACTTGAAAAAGTATTCTGAAGTTATAAATAAGCCGGACTGATTGGAGTTGTAAAAATGGCGAATAATGATTCTACTATGAGTCGGACGGAATTACGTCACCAGAAAAATGAACAACAAAATAAACAAACGGAACGAAAGCTTAGTAAGGATAAAAAGAGAAAAAAGCGTCGTCATCACCGAAAATTATGGATTTCTTTAATCCTCATTATTGCGGTCTTAGTTGGTGTCTTTGTTTGGATTGGCTCACGCTCATCTTTATCTGGTTCTTGGGTTGAGATCAATAATGCTAGTGGGACGACGTATTCGACAACGGATAATATTGACAAACTCAGCAGTTTAACAATCAAAAGTAGTAAATACACCTATACCCCAAACAATGAGCAAAATAATGCAACTACCGGCGAATTTAAAGATAATAGTTCTAATGAGCTGGCCACATTTGATACTGATACGGCCAACTACACCCTTACTGCCGACAATGATCAAGTGACCTTCACTGCCAACAACGGTTCGATTACCGGATTAGGCGGTGCTTCCACGGTTACATTTGTTCGAAAAAATTCAACAGAATATAAGCAAATTAAAGCTAAAATTGCGGCGCAAAATGAAAACAGCCTAAACACCACCAGCACTAGTTCAAGTAATACGAATGATTCTAATTCGGCTACTGATTCCAGTTCTGGTAAATTGAGCAGTGCCTTCTCCAGTATTAAAGATAAAGTTGCGGGTAGTTCATCCTCGACGGCAGATTCAAGCAGTATTAGCGAGCCTGCTACCACGGACTCGGCAAGCAGCAGTGATGCTGAATCGAATCCCACCGAATCAAGTACCACTAATGACGATACGAATAGCTCTAATATTTTGAACAAAATTCAGAGCCAAGTTCAAGATTGGCTAAGTAATTTCGGCATTCAAACCAACTAATGACGTAACACAAATTAGTGACAAAAATAATGGCGCACCAACCAAGCTAGTGTGTACTTAGAAAAGTGGTTAAATTCTACTCTGTAATTAAGATTATTATTGGCCTGGATCGCCACTAATCCTGATGCTACGAATGTTGTCTATTCTTGTGGCAAAAGTTATGGGGCACAGTCATAAAGCGCAATAACTGTGCTCCCTCAACTAAGTGCAAGAACTAGCAAGACAAAGAGCGCTAAGTTGAAATATGACAAGAATCGGCCCTTTTCAAGCACGTTTACATTAAATTGATCAGGAAAACACTAATAAAGGTGTTTTCCAAATATAGCCTAGCTTATAATAAGAACAATTATAATCAATAAAGGAAGCCATTAACGTGCGTCAAAAATTTTTAATGCTCACCACCGTGTTGGTCATCGGTCTAATCTTCTTTATCGTCAGTCCGTCTACGGCCACAGCACCTACTAATTCCACTAACCAAACTTACCAAAAACAAAAAATTAGCAATCTGACCAGCACAACGAAAAAGGGTGACTATTTAAATGGCAGCAATGGCGTCATTTTAACTTTTCTAAAAAATACCACACCCATTGCTAATTATTCTCGCACTGGTTTGCAGTTCAGTAACCTTTACACCACTGTTTATGCTAGCGGTCCGGAACCCCAACGAAATTTATTGAAATACCCCGCCGTTTTTGCTGATGGGCATCATGCAGTTTTTGATCGACCTAAAACAAAGATGGTCAACCACCATTATTTTGTCGCCTTGCTAGTCAATACTGACATCAAAAACACCACTAATCACACGATCACATTTACGGGCCTAGCTGGCAATCCGCAAGATCGTTACCGCGTGACAACTGGAAACAAAACAAAAAATATTAGAAAATCTGCCAAAATTGGCATTAACGATACCACCGCTAATTTAAAGTTAGCACCAGGACAAAGTGTCACCGGCAAAACTTTTCGTATTATCCTTGCTTCTGGTGTTTCCATTCAGCAGGCTTTTGCAAAAGTTCCCCGTGGCCACCTTAGCGTTAAAACTGGCGGCGTTAATGGTACCACCAACGGTAATGCCCGCGTATTGAAACTTAACTTGCATTAACTTTCATCATTATTTGCCCATCCAGAATAATAATGGATAACTTAAAAGGCCAGACTACCGCAAAAAAGAGGTAGTCTGGCCTTTTTGAAATACTATTTATAAATACAACGATCTAAATCGAGTTTAAAGATTACTTCACTAATACTTTTCCGACCAAGCTAGCTTACACTTGAATCACTCCAAAATATGCTCCAACTTCATAGAGTGATCATTTATTAATTACGGTAAAACAACAACCTTACCAAAACTATCTTGACTGTCTAAAAAGGCCGTTGCGGCACCAGTGTGGGCTAAATCAAACGTTTTTGTTGGCGAAACATCTAGCCGATGTGTCGCAATTAATTTCAAAAGTTCATTAAACTTGGTTTCGGTGACACTGTCGGAACCAAAGTTTGTCAGATAAGCACCTGTAGGAATTGCCATCGGGTCGAAGTCCTTTACCGTCCAAATACCGCCCAGCTCACCAGTCAGACAAATAATACCGGCCGTTTTCAATGCAGTCAAAGAATTCGCCAAGGTCAATGCGCCAACTAACTCTAAGACCTTGTCGAAGCGTTCGTTGTCAACTTGTAATTGGTTATCCTTGTCTTCAAAGACACCGTCAAAACCGGCCGCCTTCAATTCATCACTTTTGGCAAGATTACGTGTTGTCCCGTAAACTTTAACGCTTGGCTCCATCGCTTTGGCCAATTTGACCGCTGCCACACCGACACCACTAGTGGCACCGCGAACCAACAACGTGTCATTCTTTTGTAATTTCAAATTTAACAGTGAACCATAGGCCGTAAAATAAGTTTCAGGAACGGCCGCTAAATCTGCCCAACTCAAATCAGTTGTAACAGGATAAATATTATCGTTAGGAATTAACGCGTATTCTGCGTAACTGCCATCAAACGCCCGGCCCATGCCACCCATCAGTGTAACTACTTTTTGACCTTTGGGTAAACGTTTTTCGTCAGACGTGTCAGCAATCTCACCAACGCCTTCGATTCCTAAAATTCGTGGTAATTTAACACTCGGAGACCAGCCATTACGCGTAAAGATTTCGGAACGATTGATCCCGAATCCTTTAATTTTAATTAGCGACCAGCCTGGTTTGATCTCCGGTGTAGCAACTTCTTTATAATCAAATACACTGGCGTCCCCAGTTTTTGTTAAAACGACTGCTTTCATATTAATTCCTCCTCATATCATTTGATTAGAGTTAAAATACGATCGACGTTTTCCGTAAATATTTTCTGATCATGAATAATTTCTAACGATCCCATTGTCACTAAGGCCAAATTACCGGTTATAAAATTTAAAAATAATTCTTCGTTTTTATTCACATCGACCGGATCGTTGGTAATATCACTGATAATAGTGACCAATAATTTCCGTAAGTTTGTAAGTTGCTTCACTACTTGTGGCGTGTGGCCGTATTCAGTTAGACCGCTAACCATTTCCGCAAACGGAATACTAATTTGGCTATAGGAAATAAAGTAAATTGCAAATTGACGTAAGGCTTCTTTACCCGAATAAGGTAATAATTGTTTTTGCAAACTAGCAATTAAATGCTTAACGTATTCTGCCACAACACCAGCCTTTACGTCCGCGATATTATCCACATACCGGTAAAGCGACTGGGGTTGCACATCTAATCCGCGGGCCAAACCATTATAGGTAACCTGACTAAAGCCCTGATTACTTGCCATCTGTAAAGCTTGATCAAGCACAATTTGTCGGGTTAATGAATTGCGTTTCAAACGTTCACCTCTTTGAAGCCTTTCGTTTACCTAACTCATGACATGAGTCTATACTATTTTTTTAGAGTCCGCAATCTATAACCTGACTAAAGACGTTGAGGTTTAACTAACAACGCCGTTAGGTACAGTATTAATCCAAAAATAAACTTCGTCCGTAATCGCTTTACATTACCGGATCGATCGAACCACAACTTTAAGTTTCGCCTGTAGGTTACTGGCCAATCGTTTGGCCGCGATACTTGTGTCTGCGTTAACAATAAAGTAGCCCAAGCGATCATCAGAGTTTTCCGGAATTTTAACCTTTGTACCGACTTTGGTTTCAATAACATAACGTTTAATAAGTGCATTATTTTCAAGTAAGGCCAGATTCTCAATTTTTTCAAAAATACCGGTCTTAGTTGCAAATATAAAACCCGTTGCGGCGGCCTGCCGTTTGCTTGGTTTCAACGTTAACGCTAAACCCAAGTACAGCTTGATTGTCTCCGTAAAAATATTAATTCCGTAAGCATCATAAACTAGGTCCGAGGTAATCGAATCACCGCCTGGCCGTCCATTCACTTCAACAATTCGTGGTCCAGTAGCCGTTACTTTCACTTCTACGTGCGTAGGACCAGCTTGGAAACCTAATGCCGAAACTGCAGCAAAGGCTGTTTGAATAATTTTGCTTCGCTGTTCTTTTAAAATAGTAGTTGGAACAACATGCATTGTCTCAACAAAGAATGGTGGTTGTGTCGTCTTTTTTTCGGTTACTTCGGCAAAAGCAATCTGACCTTGTTGCAAAAAAAGTTCCACACTAAATTCAGGTCCTTGGAGAAATTCTTCTAACAAATACTCATGCCGTACTTGAAAGCCTAAATAACTCGTTTTAAGTCGCGTTATTATCTGAAAACGACGTGCTAATTCTGCTGCGGTGCGGATATAAAAAACTGCAATACTACTGGCCGTATTAGTTGGTTTCAATACCAACGGGTAACCAATTCTGTTTGCGGCGGCTTTGGCGTTATTCAATGTGGTTACTTTTTGAAAGGCCGCACTACTGACGCCCTTTTCTTGGTAGATCTGTCGGGCAAGATCCTTGTTACGAGCGGCCTGAGCAGCTACTAATGGTGTTCCAAAGACACCTAAAGACTGAGCAACTGCCGCAGTTACTGCGGTAACGTAATCCGTGCAAGGAATCAGAGCAGCAAAATGACTATAAGGACTTTCCTGAATTGACGTTAAAATTGCCGTAACAGAACGCACATCGGTAATAATTAAATCATCAAATAAATCTTGATAACCATATTTTTCAGGATCGGTTGCAGCTTCAACCAGACAGATTACTTCACAACCTAATTCTTTGGCCGAGCGCACAAATTCAACACCGTAAAAACTTGGTTCAACTAATAAAACTCTTTTTTTCATACGTAAACACCTCAACTGTTTTTAGACATGGCAGTCGTCAAAAACATACCGATTGCCATGATGAACGCCATGCATAAAAAACCATAATTTGCGCCGTAAGAATCATTTAGAATACCAATGTAGGTTGACGCAAAGATCTCGATGAATTGCGCTAATCCATTCCACAACGAGGTGGCCCGCCCCATGAACTGACCATCAATGTGCGTCATTAAAATTGTATTTAGAACAATTCGTAAAGATGAATTGGCCAGGCCGATTAAAAAACTAGCAGCGTACATTAGACTAATTTGGTGACCAAGAAACAGCGCAATTAAGGCTAATACAACTAGGCCAAATAAAGTAATCGTAATCATCTTTTTTTTGAATTTTTTTAAAATATTGGCCATTAATAGACCAGAAACTAAACCACCAATCCCGTAGGACATATCTGCAAAACCATAAGCAACACTATTTGACCTTAATATTGTTGCAACGTAATCTGGTGATGATACATTAAAAAGTTGGGTGACAATCAAAGGCAAAATTGAGAGCAACCCGACAATTAAAACTAGGCGATTATGCAAAACATATTTCAAACCACCCTTAAACCCACTGTTCGTCCCCTGGGTCATAGAAGGTGGATCTTTTTTTATTTTAACGATGAGTAAACTACTTACCAAAAAGACTAAGGCGTTGATCACTAAAATAACCGTAAAACCAGTGTAATGTAAGATCACACCAGAGGCAGCGCCCGCCGTAAACATCCCAACTTGTAAAGAAATTTCAATAAAGGAATTGGCCGAACCGAGCATTCCTTTTGGGAGCACTGTTTGCACGTAACTACGTGAGGCCGCCATGTAGGTAATCCAGCCAGCACCTGTGATCAGTGCTAGTAAATACATTAACCACAGTGAAAAACCAGTAATGGCAAAATAAAGGGCAATTAAAGCAATGAGCCCGCTGCGAACCAAAAAGGTTATAAAAATAACGGTTTTTCGGGAAAAACGATCGGTAATGCTTCCAGCCAGTGGCGCCATTAAAAACCCCGCTAACACGTTAAGTGTTAAATAAATTCCCACGTATTTATTTGAATGTGTTTGTGCCAGCAAATACCAGTTGGCTCCTACCGTAGTCATGCCAACGCCAAAACTAGAAATAATGTCGGCAAAAAAGAAGTTTCTAAATTCATGGTTTTTTAATAAATTAAGCATGCTGATCACCATCCCTTTTAAGTTGGTGACCAAGTTGGGCCGCAAGTTGCAAGGCCGCCTGATCATTTTTAATTTCTAAGGGCCGATTTGCTTCACCAATAAGCACTGCTTTAAAGTTCATTTGGAGAAACTCACAAATATAACGAAACTGTTGCTCAATCAATTGACCTTTTTTGCGGGGCCGGTCACCACCAACTAAAACTAAATAAACCTGCTTGCCTTTCATTCCTTCCCGAAAGCCTTGCACCAGCTTAAGTGACTCTGACCAGCGATCAATAAAGGTCTTCATTAAACCGGACATGCCATACCAATAAATTGGAGTGGCAAATATAATAACCTGCGCCGTTAAAACCTGCTTAATTAGGCGCGGATAATCATCGGCCACGCGGGGCCACTCCCGGTCGTGTCGGTGATCAACAATTGGCTGGAGCGTAAATGTTTTAAGCTCAAGCTCCGTAAATGGTAATCCTGCTAACATCGTCTTCGCCAGGTAGGTTGAATTACTTGCCTGGCGTGAGCTACCAGTAATCAAAACTATTTTCATGTCGCCATCTCCTCATTTATTTTTTAGTCTAGCATGCTAACCGCTAGAGACGTATACTTGTTGCATATAGTTCACAAGGAGTGTGAAATTGGCTTGATTACTACTTTCGGTACCACTTATAAACGCTTGCGCGAGGCCAAAAACATCACCATGCAAAAGGCGGCAAACCAAATTGTTTCTAAATCATTTTTATCACGCTTTGAGCGAAATTTAACCAATATTAGCTTTGCAAAACTTTACGCATTGCTCTTAAATATCAACGTTTCCGTTGCGGAATTTATTTTTATTGATAACGTCTACCACCACCGGCACCAGGCCTTTTATTTTGATGACACCAAGGATTACCTCGATCAAATCACAAAACTTACTCACCAACAATTGATTAACGACTACTTTAAAAAGTGGCAGGAAAATCAATCAACTTATAATTATTTCAATTATTTGAAGCAAAAACATTTAACCCGCACTGAGCATTTAACGCCCACCGAAATTCACGAGGTTAGTAATTTTTTATTCAATATTGAAACCTGGACACACTACGAAATTCGTTTGTACATGAGTACCATGGATGTTTTTCCTGCACCAACCGTTTACGCTTTGACCAAACAATTACTTCACAACGGCGAAATCACCTTAAATGTCGATTGGAATCACCAGGCAGATTTCACCTACATTTTATTAAAATCGGCCTTACTAGCCAGCTATCAGCACGATCTGGAAGACGCCGTTTATTTTTCTGATCAGGTAGCCCAAACTATTGATAACGAGCAGTACCTTTACGAAAAAACTGAACTACACTTTATTCACGGCCTGATTTACTTGCAAAAAAATAAAACTGCCTTGGGAAACCAAACTATTAATGAAGTCTTTTCAATATTTAAACAATTAGATTCACCAAACCTGTTACGCCTTTACCAGCAACGTCTGAAAAAGTTTCAGGCCTGGCAGCATTAAGGAGAGCACTGACTCGCTTTTACATTTTGAATGTGATTTAGGCAAAGGTGTATCGACGCAAATAAAACGCTAATCGTGAAGTTACACCAGTCATATTTGAAAATAATTTTCCAGGTCAGTTCAGTCTAAATGTATAAAAAAATGAGTTGCTTTTTTAATTACACCACTTCAAAATAAAAATGGCCTGTAATCAGAACAATCTGGTTACAGGTCACTTAATTTAGAGAATGTTTAAATTACACCATAACTGAGCCTTATTACAAACTTCATTGGCAATGTTGATCAGATTCTAGAAAAAATTAATTCTATCTAATTTAACGTGACCACTAAACAATGTGCACTAAAACACTAAATTGAATTATTTAATCATCTGAACTAGGCTAAGTTTGCGAGGTGATTGGATGTCGTATTTTGAAACTAACGACAATGTAAAACTTTATTATTCTGAATCAGGTCAGGGCCAAAATTTATTATTGGTGCACGGTTATGGTTGTTCTGGAAAATATTTTGAAAGAAATATTCCTGAGCTTGGCCAACATTTTCACGTTATCACAGTTGATTTACGCGGTCATGGTAATTCTAATACCGTTAACAGCGGTGCCAGGATTTCTCGATTGGCAACTGATATTCATGAGTTATTAACGCAATTGAACCTAACAAATGTTACCTATCTCGGCTGGTCAATGGGCTGCTCCGTTGGCTGGTCATACTGGGATCTTTTCCAAAATGATCGATTAAGTAAATTTATCTTCGTTGACGAACCTGCATGGGCGCTTTCTACCAAAGAAAATCCATCGGGCCTACTAAATTATCAGGCCACGCTCGATTTTTGTAAGTCCCTATTTACCAATAAAGAAGAAGCACTCGGTAGTTTTATTAAGGGCATCGTAATTGATAAAACACTTAATCTAACAGATTTATTGGCCGAATCAAATAAGGGTAAAGCTGATTTCATTGCCCCTTTATTTTATAATCATATGGTAAATAATTGGTCAGATGTTATCAAAACAATCACAATTCCTAGTTTGGTGATCTCAGGTAAAAAAAGTTTCTTTAATTGGAAACTGGTCAAGCAAGTTAGTGATGAATTACCAAAAGGTCAATTTGAAAGCTTTGCTAACGTTGGCCATATGCTATTTTATGAAGAGGCAGATCGCTTCAACAAATTAGTTACTAACTTTGTCCAAGCATAACTGGTCGCTTTAGTAAACTGTTAATCACTTTATCTATACCAAATTAAATTGGCCAGGCCAGATGCTAATAAGGGAATGGGACAAAAGTCGGTTTTGGGTTTACTGCGTAACGTAGACTAATTCAATAACCGTACTATGGTTATTGGATTAGCTGTAGTTAGGCACGTAAACCCAGACTTTTGGCGCACGTTCTAAAGTAATGATCAGGAATAGTAAAGAGGCCAGGACTTTTATCCCGGCCTTATTTACCAACATGAATTAGGTACGTGTTCGGAAATCGAGTTTAATTTTATTTTCGACAGTTCATCCGGAAAAGGCCATTTATAACTTTCCTTTGCTTTATCGCCGACTGATAGCGTATGATAGAAATTAAATCATTATTTACAAATTTTACCAAGGCGAAATGACACGTTCATTCGTTGTGCGGTGCTTGTATATCTTTGTGGCCTCTAGGTTACCATTGAAAAGTACCTTCTGTAGTTTGCATACTACTGAAGTGCGTTTTCCTTGGTTCTGGAGGTTATTTTTTGCACCAAATAGAAAAACAAGTCCCATTGCAAACCAAACTGGCTATTTTCGGAACCGCTGGACTTGGATTTAGGTCAAGAATCTGGACACATTTTATGTATAATTTAAGCGACTAATTTTTCCTTTTCATTTGGAGTTAAATAATCAATGCTACTGTGAATTCGAGCACTGTTATAAAAGCTCTCAATGTAGCTGAATATTGCAGCATTTGCTTCTTCAAAATCCTGATAATGGTGTTGGTAAACCTCTTCTTTTTTCAAACTGGCGTGAAATGATTCCAAACATGAATTGTCATAGGGACAGCCACGCTTGCTATAAGAATGGCGAATATGGTGTTGCGCTAAGATCTGTTCAAAGCCAGCACTGCGGTACTGGCTACCCAGATCGGTATGCACAATTAAGTTATTAGTCGTCTTTCTAGTTTCAAAGGCTTGTTGAAAAGTGCTGATCACAAGATCAGCAGTCATATGACGGCTGATTTTATGGGCAATGATTTTACGTGAATATAAATCCTGAATGCTTGATAAATAACACCAGCCATTGGCTTTGGTGTGAATATAAGTTATGTCTGCACACCACTTTTGATTTGGACTGGTTGTACGAAAATCTTGCGCGAGTATATTTGAATAATCAGTCGCATCAATATCATTAGTTTGTTGATAATGCCACTTCTTGCGCGTGATTGATTTTAACCCCATTTGGCGCATTAATCGTTGAACTAGCTTAATACTGGCAGTCTTACCTTCTTTTTGTAACGCTTTTAGAATTTTAGGTGCCCCGTAGATACGTCTAGAATTAAAGTAAATGCGTTTAATCGACTGGCTAAGTGTCTTACGACGCTTGGCTTGTGGCGATACATGATTCTGCTGATGTTCATAGTAAGTTGAGCGTGGAACTGAGAGTACTTTACAGGTTTCTTTGATACTATGGTGCTTCAAATTAATATCAACGGCTGTCTGCCAGTCATCTGGGTTTACTTTTTGGCGAATATGGTTAAGGCTTTTTTTAAGATGTCATTCTCACTTTCTAGCTGTTTCAAACGTTTTTGCAACGCTAAAACATCTGATTTGGAAATTCCACTTCCTTTGTCTTCTTTATATAGATTAATCCATTTGTAAATAGTTACATTTGATACACCATATTCGTCTGTAAGATCAGCTACCGGGGCGCCATCCTGGTACAGCTTGACAATCATTTTTCTAAAATCTACTGAGTACTTTTTCTTGGTCATAAAAACACAATCCTTCCTATTATGGAATTATACTAAATCGTGTCCATGATTTCATACTACCTTCAGGACTAGCCTTTTGTGGTGTATTAGTTGAAACATCGATGAACGTTACCTTTCCCACCTTAATGAACCAATTTAACACATCATTAAGTACCGTCCAGTGGGTAACCACCGCCTATTTACTGGCAGTGGCCGCCACTATGATTGTTGCGGCCTTTGTTCAGAACAATTTTAAAACGCGAACGATTGTCAACATTGGTGGACTCGCATTTGTTTGTGGTGGCCTACTATGCGCCACAGCACCGATTTTATCAGTACTCTTATTAGGTCGCATCATTCAGGCCTTTGGAACCGGCTTTGCCATGCCTTTAGTTTTTGCACTAATCATGCAGCAAGTGCCGTTTCATCAACAGGGCAAATTCACCGGAACTGCCGGAATGATCATTGCCATGGCCCCTTCATTAGGCCCAACCTATGGGGGTTTGATCACTCAGTTTACCACCTGGCCCGTGATTTTTTGGATCACAATTCCTATCGGCGCAATCTGTTGGTTAATCGCTAGTAAAAACATGCCCCAATTGGCTAACACGCAACAACAAAAATTTCCGCTGTCCCAGTTTATTTTCGCAGTAATCGGCCTAATTCTATTGACACTAGGACTTAATAATGCTGGAACTGCCGGCCCTGGTGCTCCCAGTTGTTATCTGCCAATATTTCTCGCTTTACTCGCCTTTGCCATTTTTATCCACTTGGCCAATCATAGCACACACCCACTGATTCAACTGGCAGTTTTCAAAAATCAAACCTTTGTTAAAGTGTTAGTGCTCTACTTTTTAATTCAGTTCGTTCAAATTGGCATGTCCTTTTTACTACCAAACTTTGCCCAACTAGCTTTAGGCCAAAATGCCTTAATTTCTGGTTTACTTCTATTAGCCGGTAGTTTGACCTCTGCCATATTATCGCCACTCGCTGGTGCTTTGATGGATCGTCGTGGCTTCAAACAACCAATCTTACTAGGAACTGTTTTCTTGCTGGCCTCCACACTGTTATTTGCACTCTTTGCCCAGCATTTAACCATTTTGCCGATCATCATTTTTAATGTACTTTACATGATTGGTTTCAGTTTCATGTTCAATAATTCATTGACTTTCGGATTACAGCAGGTCCCCCGCACCCAAATCGGTGATGGTAATGCGCTTTTCAATACCTTACAACAATACGCAGGCTCCCTTGGAACAACAGTCATGGCGGTTATGCTGGCCACTGGCGTTCGCTTAACGCCTAAAACAACTTCAGTGGTCCAAACAGTCAATGGGAGTCAACTTGCTTTATGGCTGAGCTTCGGCATAATTGTGATCGTTGCCCTGTTAGCACTATCAATTAAACCTAACCTCCAAAAATAGAAAGTGTTTGGAAAAGTAAATTAGTTAGAAAAGTACTACCGAAGGGACTTTCAAAACAAATATTAACGTATTACTGCCCACAAAGAGGCTAGGACGTTTGTCCTAGCCTCTTACTGTTTCTGAACATTGCTCTACAACGTGAGCCCAAAACTGACTTTCGTTCCACTTTCTTTGTGGTTTACCAATTAGATATAAATTTATTTTTGCCTAATTCGACATTCTTTCAAACACTTGCTAATTGATTGCAGCCGCGTAGTCTACACCTAATCGTGTAGCGATTCCAACAATTTCCTCCAACGTTCGATCGTCAATGATGATGCCATTTTTCTTCCGATCTTCGTAAGCAATTGCCTCTTTATCACCGTGAACGTAAATTGTTTTACCTGGAATGGCCGGCAATTCGCGAATATCCTGTA
This sequence comes from Loigolactobacillus backii, assembly GCF_001663675.1. NCBI lineage: Bacteria > Bacillati > Bacillota > Bacilli > Lactobacillales > Lactobacillaceae > Loigolactobacillus > Loigolactobacillus backii. The sequence goes on along the minus strand of NZ_CP014873.1, from coordinate 1,971,270 downwards.
AGTAACGAGAAAAACGATCAATAATTTTGTCCTTATCACCAAAAATAGCGGGATCAATCACCGTGAAACTTTGGCACGGGCCAACACTCAAATCATCCGGCGTAATCTCAGTCGAAATATTACCCATCGATAAAATTGACGTGAAGACTTCAACAATAATACCCAAACCAAAACCTTTGTGACTGCCGGTATCCTCAGAAACGCCACCTAAGGGCGCCAAACCAACATTGGCTTCCGGATCCCGAAGTGCCGCAAAATCGGCTTGATCACGGTGATCATAGACTGGCTCGTTACCATTCTTTGCCACCCATAATGCCGGCAAATCTTTTTCCAATTTATTATAAACCTCGATTTTCCCCTGAGGGACTGTTGTCGTCGCACAATCAAAGATAAACGTGTGCGGCTTGGCCGGCATGGCAAAAGCAATCGGATTAGTGCCAACAAAGGCCTTAGTGGCGTGCGTCGGTAACATCGCTGGTCGTGAATTACACGAGGACATTCCGATCAACCCCTGTTCCGCCGCTAAATTGGCGTAGTACCCGGCAATTCCGTAATGACCAGAATTCCGCGTAGTCACAATACCAATCCCATGTTGTTTGGCCTTCTTAATTGCTAAATCCATGCTAAAAATACCATTCAACTGTCCAAGACCAAAATGGGCGTCAATCACGGCAGAAACATCCGTTTCCTTAACGATTTCTGGCTTACTATGTACGCGAATCTTACCATTTTGAATGAAGTCATCATACATGATCAACCGCTGCACCCCGTGCGATTCAATGCCGTGTAAATCAGTATAAATAAGCATCTCCGCCAACTGCTCACTTTGTTTGACGGAAAATCCATAACCCTGATAAATCTTAAAAACTAGTTGTTTCATTTTATCACTATCATATCTTTTTACCACGTTAGCCACCACACTCTTTAGATTCTTAAATAAACCGCTGTGCAATTCAAGTTATGCTATTTATGCTAAAGAAAATAATGTTATTTGTCAACTTTATTTTTAATCAAAAACAAATTATTTTACAATAATATTCTCTATATTTTAATTAATTATTCATAATACTAAATTTTCTAGATGTATTGAAATTACGCCCACTGGGTTCTATCCATAATTTGAATTTGGTTACTATTGGTTTACTATTGGTTTTGCGCTGCTTGCAGCGCTATTTTTTGTTTAATCAAGTTAAAGTAACTTTTTTATGTTATACTTTAGTTAATTATTAAGAAAGTAAGTGCTGCCATGTCCTTCCCTTATCAAAAGAGTTTCAATAAATATTTACAGAATAAAGAATTGGCTCCCGTCACAATTTCGGAGTATCAGCACACCTTGACCGATTTTTTTGACTACCTTCAACAATTTAATTGGGCCTACCAAAGTGATCCGGATTTAAATAATATTTTAGAAAACGATATCCGCGATTACCTCACAATGCTACTGAATCAGCGTGCCTTAAAAAACGATACCTATAACAAAATTATGTCCCACCTAAATAATTACTTTAAATTTCTTTTTACTCGCGAATTAATTACCAATTATCCAACAGTTGGCCTAAAAGGTTTACCTAAAGAACGTTTGACTACAACTTTTCAAACTGATTGGTTACAGGAATTACCTGAACTACTACAAAATGAACAACTAACTTTTTATACACGGGCGGCCCTTTTATTATTGGCCAAGGGATTCACAGTCAAGGAATTTCTTAGCCCCGGTTTTTACCAACAACTTGATCTATCAAAATTAACACCCAGTGAACGCCAATTTTGGTCGGAATTTCAGACTTACCGCCAGCCATTTGCCACATTACAGGCTAGTCAGGATTTATTTCTTAAAACACGGCGGGATACCGACCAGCCGCAGTTAACCTTACCTGGTTTACACAAATATCTGAAGCGGGATGGTAATATTCTAAAAATAACTTTGTTACCTAGTAAGCTGCACCAAGGTTACCTGATGTACTACATTATTAATCACCGAGAATTATCTGACCAAGAACTAATGACGGCCCTACGCCTTGATCCCGCCTCATTAGCGTACTATAAAAAGAATTTACCATAACAAAACGGGCCAACAAAGTTGTCAGCGCAACTTTGTTGGTCCGTTTTATCGATAATTTGATCTACTTTATTCTTGTCGGTATTCTTCTAAAAGTAAGGCCATATCATCGTCGGTGGGCACTAATTTAACGTAACGCTGTAAGGCCGCCAGAGTTTCATCGCGCAACCCTTCTTCTCGAAAGAAATTAATGATTTGCCGCAAAAAATTAGGCTCATTTTTAAAGGTTGAATAGGCTAGTAAATAGTTTTCCCGTGCTTTTTTATAGGCCTCTAAGCGCTCGTAGGAGACGCCTAAATTCCAATAGGCCTGCGGATCTACATCCCCCTGATCAACCGCCTTAGCCAACAATTTAACGTTATCAGTATCTCGTTGCTGCTTAACGTACAAATTACTGAGCTCGATTTTTGCGGCCATATTATCCGGGTCAATTTGCAGTAGCTGAATTAAATATTTTTCCCCAGCCTTACTGTCATCCAGCCGCAACGCAACGTGGGCCGCCTTATTATAGAGAACCTCATTGTATTGATCCATACCAATACCTTCCTGCAAAACCCGCATGGCTTCCTCTAATTGTTGGTTGGCCTCCAGAGCCTCCGCCAAATAGGGATAAAGTGATGTGTACTGCGGATCTTGATCACGCAAACCTGATAAAACTTCAATTGCTTTTTTGTAATCCTTTAACTGTAATTCAACAAAACCGTACTGAAAAGCGGCATCAGGATCCAATTCTTCAGTCGGAATTTGTTCCAAATATTCTAATGCCCGCTCAAACTCACCAGTATTAGCGTAAGCAACACCTAAACGTTGAATTATATTAACCTTAGAAAGTTCAGTCACCCCGGCCGCTACTAATGTTTCGTAATAGATGACCGCCTTATGGAATTCCCCACTATCAAAATAGAATTCGGCCAACGCAAACGTAATCACTGATTCATCTGGGAACAAACGGCGAGCAGTTAATAACTTTTGTTCACTGACCTCATAGAGCCCTTGTTGCTGGTACATATCGGCCGCAACCAGTAAACTTTCCGCATAAGCAGGTGAATCCGGTTTGATTGCGTCCAAATAGGTCAGCGCCTCATCATTATTACCATCGCTAATCGCAATATCGGCCAAAGTGGTTCGAATCTCATCTTCATCGGGATACTTTTTCAATAGTTTTAAATACGTGCGTTTGGCTTGTTTTAAAAATCCTAAGGCATATAGATTCTCAGCTAAACTAAATAGGGTTTCGTCATCATCACGCCGTAACGCTTGAATAAATGCCTTGTTGGCCGCATCAAGTTGGCCGCTAGAGAGTTTTGTTAACATTTGTTCTGAATAACTCATCTAAAAACACCCTTCTTCGTTTTGTTGTCAAATACACATTAGTTTAGCATAAAAGTACTTAATTTGCTCAAAAATTGACGACAAAAAAACTAGCAATCTAAATTGCTAGTCCTTCATTACTTATTTAACAGCATCTTTCAATGCCTTACCAGGTTTAAATGCTGGTACCTTGCTTGCTGGAATTTGAATTTCAGCGCCAGTTTGTGGGTTACGACCCTTACGAGCAGCACGGTCACGAACTTCGAAGTTACCAAAACCAATCAATTGAACTTTTTCGCCTTTTGCTAATGTATCTTGGATTGAACCAAAAACAGCATCAACAGCAGCAGTTGCGTCCTTTTTGGTTAAACCAGTTTGACTTGCAACATTTTCGATTAATTCAGCTTTATTTGCCATAGTGAATTCACCTCCGCATCAAAATAATAGACTCATCGTCTAATATCAGATTTGCCATTTCTATTAAAAATAGAAAGTGACGAAATAATGAAACAAAATCATCATTTCTGAATCAAAGATATCATAGGAATGCCTTGATAGCAAGGTTTTTTCGTGATTTATCACGTATTTTTTAATAAAATAGCCAAAATTAGTAAATCTGGCATCAATCTGACCAAATTTGCGTTACAGCAAGCTCTAACTACTTTCGCCGGCGGGTAATAATATGAATTGGCGTTCCTGAAAATTCGAAGGCCGCGCGAATCTGATTTTCAATAAAACGTTCATAAGAAAAATGCATCAAATCAGGATCATTCACAAAAATAACAAACGTTGGTGGCTTAATGGCCACTTGTGTTGCGTAATAAACCCGCAACTTTTTACCGTTAGTCGATGGCGTTGGGTTAGTTGCAATTGCATCCATCAGCACATCATTCAAAACAGAAGATTTAATTCGACGATTTTGATTTTTACTTACTTCTTGAATCATTTTCGGTAGTTGATCAAGGCGTTGCTTAGTTTTAGCCGAAACAAAAACAATTGGGGCGTAATCTAAGTAAGCAAAATTGGCCCGAATGGCATTTTCAAAATCACTTAACGTATGGTTATCCTTTTTAAGCGTATCCCATTTATTAACCGTTATAATAATTCCCCGACCGGCCTCATGCGCGTAACCCGCAATGCGCTTGTCCTGCTCGCGAATACCTTCTTCGGCGTTTAACGTGACTAACACAACATCAGAACGATCAATTGCGGCCATTGCCCGTAAAACACTGTATTTTTCGGCATTTTCGTAGGCCTTACCCCGTTTACGTAAACCAGCCGTATCAATCATCGTAAACTCTGAATCATCAGCAGCAATAAACTGCGTGTCAACGGCATCCCGTGTTGTCCCGGCAATACTAGAAACAATGACCCGGTTCTCGCCTAAAATAGCATTAACTAGTGATGACTTACCAACATTCGGTCGGCCAATCAAACTAAAATGGATTCGATCATCATCAACTTCATCAATTTCTTCGGGAAAATGCTTAACAATCTCATCAAGTAAATCGCCCATCCCAATGCCATGAACGCCAGAAACACCAACTGGATCACCAAATCCTAAAGCATAATAATCATAAATATCTTGCCTTAGTTCTTGGTTATCGACCTTATTAACTGCCAAAACAACTGGCTTATCCGATCGATAAAGTAATCTAGCAACTTTCTCATCAGCATCAGTTAAACCTTCACGAACACTGGTCAAAAAAACAATAACATCAGCTTCATCAATTGCAACTTCAGCTTGTTCTTTAATTTGTTCTAGAAATGGTTCATCACCAATGTCGATTCCGCCGGTATCAATTAAATTAAACTCATGGCCCAGCCATTCTGCCGGCGCATAAATCCGATCACGCGTCACACCTGGCGCGTCATCAACAATGGAAATTCGTTCGCCAGCAATTCGGTTAAATACAGTTGATTTACCGACATTAGGCCGACCTACAATTGCTACTACAGGTTTTGTCATTACAATCCCTCACTTTCATTTAAAATTCACAACTTCAAACAAAAAAGAGATTGGTATTGGGCCAATCTCCAAATTGTTATAAAACTGATTTAGTTCTTATCATCATCGTTATTAGACGTACTCTTTTTTAATTCATTGCCAATAAGATCGCCTAATGTGAAGCCACCTTCATCATCATTACTTTGATAATTGCTGGTTTCTGCAGGTGAAGCCGTATTTGTTTTATCATCAGTATTTGGTTTTGGTGTTAAAGCCTTAATCGAAAGTGCTAAACGGTGCGCCTCAGGTTTAACTTCTAAGACTTTAACCTTGATTGTCTCGCCTTCAGAAAGTACTTCATTCGGTGTTGCAATATGTTCATGTGAAATCTGAGAAATATGAACTAAACCTTCAACACCAGGGAATACTTCAACAAAGGCACCAAAAGTTGTTAATCGTTTAACCGTACCTTCAAGGACGGTACCAGCTGGTGCCTTATCCTCAATACCATCCCAAGGTTCAGGAAGTAAAGCTTTCAGTGAAAGTGAAATCCGGTTCTTTTCAGGGTCAACTGCTAATACCTTAACTTTAAGCTGTTGACCTACTTTAAGAACATCGGAAGGCTTAGCAACACGTTCATAAGAAATTTCAGAAACGTGAACTAATCCATCAATACCACCAAGATCTACAAAGGCACCAAAATTAGTCAAACGAGCAACAGTACCTTCGACAGTATCGCCGGCCTTAATTGTTGCTAAAATCTTTTCGCGTTGTTCAGCCTTTTGAGCTTCAACAATCGCACGGTGCGATAAAATCAAACGATTCTCGCTTGGTTCGATTTCGATAATCTTAAGTTCTAATTCTTGACCTTTGTATTGTGACAAGTCATCAACAAAATGGTCAGAAATCATCGATGCTGGGATAAAACCACGAACACCAGCGTCAACTACCAAGCCACCCTTAACAACTTCGGTAACGGTTGCGGTAAGCGTATTGCCAGCTTCAAATTCCTTCTGAATATCGGCCCAGACCTTACGTGCTTCTAACCGACGTTTAGAAAGGAGATAACTACCATTCTCTTTATCCTTACCAATAGTTGAAATAACGACTAAATCAAGTACATCACCAACTTTGGCAATATCCTTAATGTCATCAACTGGTTGACTGGCCAATTCCTTAAGTGGAACAACGCCTTCAACCCCAGTACCCTGAATACCAACGATTAATTGCTTATCATCGTCAATTGCGAGTACTTCACCTTTCACAATGTCACCGATCTTCACATCGTGGACGCTATTTAAAGCATCCGCCATGGCATTTTTATTTTCATTTGTATTATTATTTTCACTCATGCCAAAAATCCTCCTTAAACAGCTTGAAACTACAGTGTCTATTTTATAGTAAAAGCAGACGAAATGCTAGGAAAAGCTATTATTTATTATGATCTTTCTCTTTTTCTTGGACAATTCTAATAATCCGCGCAACAACTTGATCAATATTTAATGACGTTGTATCAACTAACACCGCATCTTTTGCTTGAACTAACGGGGAAATTTTACGCGTAGAATCCTTTTTATCCCGCAATTCAATTTCTTGCTTTAAAACGGCAAGGGGTGTATTAATCCCCTTCGTTAAATTTTCTTTATACCGTCTTGTAGCCCGTTCGGAAACACTGGCAACTAAGAAAATCTTAACTTCAGCGTTAGGTAACACGGCCGTTCCAATATCGCGACCATCCATCACAATATTTCCCACCGCCGCAATTTGATGTTGTAGCTGAACTAACTTCTGCCGGACGCCACCTAATGCGGCAATCGTTGAAACATTATTGGTCACATCAGGTTGCCGAATGGCCGCTGTAACCTCGGTTTCATTAAAGAAAACCCGCTGCTCAACCTCTCCCGGCTCAAAGCGAATCGTACTTTTATCCAATAAAGCAACAACCGCTACTTCATCAGTTAGCCTTAAACCATGTTGCATCGCCGCCCAAGTAATTGAACGATACATCGCACCTGTATCACAGTAAGTATAATGTAATTGTTTAGCAACCAATTTTGCTACTGTGCTTTTCCCAGCCGATGCCGGACCATCAATTGCGATCTGTAAACCCACTGCCATTAATCAAAACCCCTTTTTCCACAAAAAAATTGAGGTCAGCCACAGACCTCAGTAGTTAACTTTTAATATTTTATTTAACCCGTAATTGCTGACCTGGCTTAATTGTGGCTGCACTAGTTAACCCATTTAATTTCAAGAGTTCTTGAACACTTAAACCATTATTAGCCGCTACCCGGTAAACACCTTGGCCAGCCGCAACGGTCACGTAACTGCCACTGCTGCTACTAGCAGAAGCGGCACTACTGCTGGACGACGCCTCGCTTGAACTACTAGAACTCGCAGCGGCCACTTGTTCAGAAGAAGAGGCCGCCTGTGCAGTACTTGTTTCTGTTGTGGCAACCGAACTTGTCTTTTGCGCATTACTTGTCGTTACTTTCTTACGACTGCTTGCCTGTGCATTTTTTTTTGACTGCGTTTTTTTGCTAGTAGCTACCTTTTTCTTAGAAGAGCTCACAATTGCAGTCGTGTTATGTGGTGTCGCTGGCTTATTCATCTGATTTTGAAAAATCATCCAAGCCCCAATAGGTAGTGCAGCTAAAGCTAACAAAGCAATCGTCAGGATTGTCACAAAAGTTGCGTTACCCCGGTCTTTTTTTCGAGTTGCAGCACGCGAGACGTTGCCCCGATCATCACGGGTATTGTCAAACTGCTTGGCCCAAGGACGTTCTTCATGAGCAGCAGTTTTTTTATTTGGTTCCTCATTCTTATTCATTGACGCTCCCCCTCATTCACGAAATACCATTAACAATACCTGGTTTCGTTAGCGGACCAATCATATTCTTAGGTCGAACTTCTAGGAATTATTGTAACATAAACCACTTTCAAATTCTTTAATATTCCGTAAAGAAAAGTTGCTTTAGGCGGCTTTGCCAATCGGCATAGGCAACGCTCTCTTTTTGTTCTTCCTTTTTTGTGATCAAATTCAATTGTTCAAGGTAATCGGTCATTTGATTATGGCAACAACAATCGTTATCACAAGTGATTGATTTATGGTCCGCAAAATAAGTTAAAATAAACTGTCGTTTACAATTTGGCGTTGTGATGTAACTTAGCATACCACCTAACGCCAAACGTTTTTCCTCTTGCCGTTTTTGTAAAAGTTGCTGAATGGCCGAAGCAGAATAACCATGCTGTTGATAGAAGCGGAGCAAATCGATCTCAGGAAAGTGCATTGCTTTAAAATTATTTGGATTCTTAAAATATTGATTAATGAGCCCCTTATCCGGAATACCACTCGCCATTAAATTGGCTTGAATTCGGATATCGCTAGGTTGAAACAGTAAAATGGCAATACTTTGTTGCCCATCGCGACCTGCTCGACCTGTTTCTTGTAAATAGCTTTCTAGATTAGAGGCTAAATGATAATGCAAAACAAATCGAATGTTGGCCTTATTGATCCCCATTCCAAAGGCGGTAGTTGCACAAATAATTGCTAGGTCGCCTTGCATAAATTGTTGCTGAATGGCGTAGCGATCTTGACTAGGTAGGTCTCCATGATAAAAGCTAGTTCTTATACCCGTTTCTTTTTGAATTTTATCGGCCATTTCTTCAGACTTTTGTTTGCTAGAAAAATAAACAATTCCTGGTTTTTTTAGTTGCCGACAGAATTGAATCAAGGCCCGCTCTTTTTCGGATTCATTTGCGTATTGTTGAACGTCTAAATAAATATTAGGTCGGTCAACAGTATAAATAACTTTTTTCGTTGTGGCCGCCGTTAAACCTAGTTTGACTAGAATATCGGCCTGTACACGTTTAGTGGCCGTGGCTGTCATGGCCAACGTTGCACGCGGTTGTAACTGCTCACGCAAAGAGGCCAATTCAAGATAATCCGGCCGAAAATCCGTCCCCCACTGTGAAATACAATGTGCCTCATCAATAGCTAGCAGTGAAATTTCTAGCCGGCCTAACGCAGTGCGAACACGCGGTTGATTAGCCATTTCTGGTGATAAAAAGATAAACCGGTACTGCTGTAGCTGTTGTAATACGCCATTTTTATCCATTATCGTTAGGTCTGAAGTCAAGGCCACTACTTTTTTTTCACCTAAATAGTGTAGCCGTGCTACTTGATCTTGCATCAGGGATAATAATGGTGAAACGATAACAACACTTCCGCTGGTCGCATAACCTGGTAATTGATAACAGAGCGATTTACCAGTCCCAGTAGGCAAAACCGCAAACGTATCCTGACCTGCTAAAACCGCCTGAATAACGTCTAATTGGCCTGGTTTAAAAGTTGTATAACCAAATCGTTTAGTTAATATTTTTGTCAATTCCGCCGTATTCATGGCTTCTCCTCCATTCAATTTGGTATAAACGAAATGTAAAAAATGAAATATCTTGCGCCGCTACTAGATCATATTGCCAGTCATCAATAACTGTTCCAGAAAAGGCCGTTGCTAATTTTTGCCGTTGCGTCGCTGTTAGATAAGTTTTATAAGGAAAATTTGGTGTTAAGATAGCGGCCTCTAATAAATGTTCAGTAATTGTACCCGGCCTTAAACGCCGCATTTGCGCAATTTTAGTTAGGTCAGTGCCCTGAAGTGCCAGACGATAAGTCAATGCGCTACTCTGACTAAGCACACCTTGTGCGAGCGGTTGCCAAAGCGCGGCCAGTAATGGAAAATCCACCGGTGTCTTTTGCAGTAAATTAATTAAATGGGCCGTAATATCAATTTGATACAGTGCAACCTCAAGTGGCATTAGTTTAAATAATTGTGCAACTTGGGGCAACGCAAACCGCGTAATTTTGTAGCCAACTAAAAATTGACTGTAAATATCGGCATCATGCTGGGGTAACTGTTGCAAAAATTGCTGCCATTCCCTTAATAAGGCATGACCTAATTGCGGTGATTTATGCTGGGTAAACCACACTTTTACGGCCTGCTGATCAACTTCGGATACTTCAAGCGGATAGTAACGTGCATTATGACGGGTATACTCGGACGTTACTTGCGTGGCCAAAAATAATCGCGCCATAAAATGCTGCAAATTAGGTTGCTTAAATCCATTGAACCACTGGGGAACAAAATGCGCCAACATAAAGGTCTGCTGTGATTTTAAACCGGCTTCAGTTAACCGGTAACGTTTTTCTTCCATCTCCAATTGGCCACGTTGTTTTAATCGGTCAAGGCCACGCTTAAAATTCACATCATTTAAGTGAGGCATAAGCTGGTATAATGGAAGTAACTGATAGGTCAATCCGGCGTATAAATTGGACACTGTCCGTTTTCCCTTGAGTAAATTTAAAATTGCTCGCGATCGCCGCCACTGTACCCGATCAAATAATAGTAATAAATAATCTTCTTGTTCCATGAGAATCCCTTCTTGGAGGCCAAATTTATGTACAGTAAAGTTCAGCAAGAACAGTGTATTGCCTGTGGCCTATGCCAGATCAATGCACCCCAACTTTTTGACTACCAAACTAACGGTATTGCCTACTTTAAGCCCGACAACAATTTAGGAAAAACACCAATTGCTGCTGACCAGTTAGCAAATTTCAAAAAGGCATACCAAAACTGCCCAACACACGCAATTATCCGCCAAAATATTCCATTTAATATAAAACAAATTTACTAAAGTAGCTTTAAAATATAAAAAGAAGTGTGCCTTAAGTAATTCTAATTATTAATTATATGTATTTATATGCCGTAAGACCTTAATTACGCTCAATACGCACTCGTGCCTAAAAAATAAAAGAGAGGCTGGGACAAAAGTCCTGGCCTCTTATTGTTTCTGAACATTATTCTAGAACGTGGGCCAAAAGTCTGGGTTCACATGCCTACTTTAATAACCATAGTACGGTTATGAACTAACTTACGTTACACAGTAAACCCAAAGCCGATTTTTGGCCTACTCCCTTAATTTTAACATATCGTCGTCTGACTTCGGCAAATGTGTCCCGGCTAATGAATTTTACCAGTTCTGGCCAACTTTTTAAGAGCCGCTACTTCCTGAGCCTGAAGTGGTCGTGAGTCACCAGAGACTAAACCATCAGCAGTTAAAAAAGCGTACCTTTCCCGCCGTAACTTTTCAACTGGATAACCAACTGCCGTTAACATGTCACGAACTTCATGGTTCATTCCTTCATGAATTGTGACACTGATTTGGGCAGTTCGGTGTACCTTATCACTGGAAAGTAACTTAATCTTAGCGGCAGCCGTGCGTCGTTTTTCTAAACGAACGCCTGTCCGTAACGTTTTCTGGGCCTCACTAGTGGGAATCCCCGTTACTTTAGCGATGTAGGATTTTTCAATTTGGTAGCGCGGGTGCGTTAGTAAATTAGCTAATTCACCATCGTTAGTTAAAATAATCAACCCTGATGTGTTGTAGTCCAAACGACCAATCGGGTAAATTCGTTCATTAACTTCAGGAAAGAAATCAACAACCGTTTTCCGCTTTTTATCATCACTGGCCGCCGAGATAACCTGCCGGGGTTTATAAAATAAGAAATAACGCTTTTTTTCTTGTTCTAACGGAACACCATTAACCTCAATCTGATCCCGATCACTAACTTTAACTCCCATTTCCGTGACCGTTTCACCATTAACGGTAACTCGACCGTCACTAATTAAGGTCTCGGCCTTTCGCCGGGAAGCAACTCCTGCTGCTGCAATAACCTTTTGTAATCTTTCCATTATTTTTCTTCCTTATCTTTTAATTGCGCCTCAAAGGCCTTAAATAGATCAGCTGTATCTGCCGTTTCTAATTCAGTAGTCGTCGCTTTTTCTTGCGTCAAAGGCGGTAGTTCATTCAATTGCTTTAGCCCAAAATAATCAAGAAAAAAAGGACTAGTTACGTATAAAATTGGTCGTCCAGGCGCATTTTTACGGCCTTTTTCTTCGATTAGTCGCCGTAAGGACAAGCGTTGCAGTGCACCGCTACTTTGAACACCACGAATTTCATCAATTTCAACCCGTGTAATCGGTTGTTTATAGGCAATAATTGCCAAGGTTTCTAATGAGGCCTGACTAAGATTAGTCGTTAGTGGTATTTCGTAGTAGTGCTTAATAATTTCGGCGTAAGCCTTTTTAGTCACTAATTTATAGTGATCGCCAAACTGAAAAAGTGTCAGTCCCCGGTGATGATCCGCTTTTAGATCACTCTCAAACTGTTGAAGGGCGCGCATAATTGTTGTGCGCCCTTCAGTTAGTAATTCGTCCAGCTGATCCAGCGTAATACCCTCGTCACCGGCAACAAAGAGTAAACTTTCTAAAGTTGCCGTTAAATTCATGCTTTTGACTCCTTTAAAGCAACCGTAATTGGTGTCAAAACAGCTTCCTGATAACAGGACACTTGACCATTTTTCATTAGTTCTAAAACCGACATAAAAGTGGTTACTGTCTCTTCGACACTTGAATTATTTAACAAATCATCAAAATCCACTATGCCGCGTTTATTTTGCTGTAATTGTTTTATGATTGCTCGAACTTTATCCTTAATTGTAATCGTTTCCCGAACCACATTGCGTACCGAAACCGGCTTAACAACTTTACCTTGCAGTAAATTGACTAGCGCCGCCGTGACCTCATCTATCCGCAAATGTTTCTTCGGCATTGGTAAAGGTTCGGCACTGGCAGTTAAGCTAGGTGCCTTACTAAAATGTGTCTTACGGACCAGTTCCTTTTGTTGCAAATCAGTTGCGGCTTTTTTGTAGGTTTGGTAAACAAGCAGTTGATTAACCAATTCATCCCGTGGATCAATCGAGATATCCTCATCTTCAGTTAATTCAACAGTTGGCTCCCGTGGCAGTAAGGTTTGACTTTTAATGCGCATTAAAGTTGCCGCCATCACAAAATAATCGCCGGCCACTTCTAACCTTGAGGCTTGCATATGGTGCAAATACTCCAAGTATTGGGAAGTAATGGCGACGATTGGAATGTCGTAAATATTCATTTCTGATTTCTTAATTAAATGAAGTAATAGATCTAAAGGACCTTCAAACTCCGGTAATTTTACGGTTAAGGCCAAATCAATCATCCTTTAGTGTGTCTGTTCCCACTTTGCAATTAACGGCGATGTACTAATGGTTCCCATTAATTTATTGTCCGGGTATAATTCAGCCAACTCTGTCAACATCGCAAAACTATTTCCTTCGTTGCGGTCAGAAGGACTTAGTGCAAGGTGGCGTATGATAACGTAATCTTTATTCAATTCGATACCAATAACCCCGGCAAAATCACCACTTGCATTCTTCCACAGGTATAACTGCCGGCTGGCCTCAGTTTGGTACCAAGTTAGTTCTTCCTTTAAATGACTCACTTCATCCAAATCAGGAATAAAAGACAGTAAGCCCATTGCAATTTTTTCGTAATCTGTTTTGTATTTAAACAGCACTATAAACCTCCAAGGTTAAAACCTGCTTAACTATAAGTACTAATAACCATAACACACAAAAAAATGAAATACAATTCGCCTTCAGGCCCGCGGATGATACTTATTATAAACCTCACGGATCCGCTTTTGACTAACGTGGGTATAAATTTGCGTCGTTGAAATGTCTGCGTGGCCCAATAATTCCTGAACAACTCGTAGGTCAGCACCATTTTCCAATAGGTGCGTTGCAAATGAGTGTCTTAACGTATGCGGCGTAACATCTTTTTTTATTCCCGTTTTTTTAACTAGGCCCTTCAAATTTTTCCAAATACCTTGGCGGGTGAACGGTCGACCATAGTGATTAACAAATAGCGTATCACTACGCTGACCAGACTTTAAAAACTGCGGCCGAGCCGTTTCCAGATATCGTTGAATCCAATCAATGGCAACATCACCAATCGGAATAATTCGTTCTTTATCACCCTTACCAATGGTTTGAATTAAGCCCAAACTTAAATGTAGTTCACTCATCTTTAAGTGGGTTAGTTCGCTAACCCGCAATCCAGTTGCGTACATCACTTCCAAAATTGCACGATCACGAATACCAATGGCCGTGGTTGTATCCGGTGCCTTCAACAAACTGACAACCTCATTTTGCGATAATACCTGGGGCAAATGTTGTTGTCTTTTAGGCGAATCAATTTGAAGCATTGGGTCAGTTGTCATTTGCGCCGTTTCAAGTAAAAAACGGTAAAATTTACGTAGACTTGAGACCATCCGAATAATGCTATTTGTTGCTAAATTTTCATTGTTTAGTTCACTTAAAAAATTTAAGATGACAAAATGGTCTTGATCAAAACTGGTTAATTTCTGAGCCTTTAAATAAGCCATAAAGCGCTCTAAATCACGACAATAACTAGAAACAGTGTTAGGTGCCAGTCCTTTTTCTACTATTAGGTAATGTTTAAAATCAGCTATTAATTCATCCATTAATTTCTCCTAGACCCCTATAAAAAGAGAGCGAAATTAAAAAGTTAGTAATAATACCCACTACTAAACTAATTTATTCCACTCAACCAATTTAATCCTTCGCCATCTGGTTCTTATTTTTACGTTGACAGTCCGCACACAGACCCTGAAAAGTAAGCTTATGGTCCGTAACTTGAAAATGATACCGTGAAGCGACAACCTGCTCAACATCGGCTAATAAGTCCTCATGAATTTCTTCAATCTTGCCACACTGGACACATAATAAGTGATGATGAAAATGCTGCTGGGCACCTTCACGCCGCAAATCATAACGAACTAAACCATCCGTAAAACTTACTTTATTAACAATTCGTAGTTCACTTAAAATATCCAACGTTCGATAAACGGTTGCTAGGCCAATATCAGGAGTTGTTTGCTTAACTCGTAAATAAATTTCTTCAGCACTCAAATGACCTGCCTCATTCGCAAGCAATGAGACAACTGTTGCTTCACGCTGTGGGGTTAATTTAAATCCCGCCGCATGTAGCTGCTGTTTGATTTTTTTGACGTATTTATCATCAACCATCTAAACGCCCCTCATCCGATTGCGTACCAATGACTAAATTCTATAATAATTTAGGGCCAATTGCAATTAGTCTAAAAGTTGCCCAGATTCTAATACACAACGATGCCGAACAGATTGGAATAAATCAAATTTTACAACATAGCCAATTTAATGCCACTGACACTAACCAGCCAACTATTACTTCGTGAACGTAAAAGCTTTAAGCATGATCCGGTTGATCAGGATCGCCTAAAAGATGGGTTTTACCGTCAGCCTGTTCCACTAAATGTAGCTTCATTAAATGGCCCAGTGCACGCTTAAACTGCCCCTTACTAATACCAAAGAATTCACGAATTGCTTCCGGATCACTCTTATCCGTATAGGCCATAACGTTACCTGGCTGATGTTTGAGTACAGCCAAAATCATCGCCGAATCATCACTAATAGCCTCGTAAGCACGCGGGCGCAAAGAAAGATTTAAAACGCCATCTGGTCGAACACCAATTACTCTTGCCTTTAGTTTTTGACCAATCCGTGGCTCAGCATCACGTTCACTAGGGTGAATAAAACCAATGTATTTCTCATCTGTCAGTAAGAAACTACCCACAATTTTCAAACGATAAATGATCCCTTGCACATCAGAATTATTTTGTTGCTGCGTTGCTTTCTTAGCCATTTCTTGAAAAATATCTTCATCGGCTAATTGCCCCCAAAGCCGGCCCTTCTTATCCACAATAAGACTGACCAAGAGTTGATCACCCTTTGCTGGCCATAAATGGTGAATCGTTGGTAATAAATCGCTAGAAACGACAATATCCTTATTTGGTAAACCAATATCAACAAAGACACCCAGATCACGTCTTGAGGCAACAACTGTCGCCCAAGCGTAGTGTCCGATTTTAACCATTGGCAATTTAGTGGTTAACTGTAGTTCATGTTCTTCATTTTCGTAGGCAAACCCCGTAATGGCATCCGTAACTTGGTGGGGTTTATCAAATTCACTTTTTTCAATTCGAAAAGTGACACCGTCTTTTTGTGCAAAATAATCCTGTTCATTTTCATCGGTTACCGTAACCGAAATAATTTGGCCCATATAATCTGTTGTTTCCATTCAAAAACACCTCACTTTAAAATTGGACTAACATGTAACAATTGCAGAATAACGTACGTCATTCCGGAGGCAATAACTGGTCCAGCAGCAATACCTCGAAAAAAAACAACTCCCATAATTGTACCAAAAACAAGGGCAACCGTAATTTCAGGACTTTGGGCCAATAGTCCGACACCCTTACCTGACAATATGGCCACTAAAACACCACAGAACACGGCAACATATCCAACTGGCGATTTAAACGCATTAATTAGATCCTTATAACCAATTTGACCAGTAGCAATGGGAACTAAAATGGCCACCGAAATAATTGTAACACCCCAATTAATTCCTTTTGCTTGAATCGTTGTTAATAGTTTTTGCGTGTGCGGTATTAATTTAATTACCAAGACAATTGCCGACGCAATTAATAATGATTGGTTTTTTGCCAAATAGGCAATTAATAAAATAACGCCTAAAAATAACCAGCTTTCCATTGGATTCTCCTTTATATTTAGTTGAATTCTACTTCTTACAGAATAATTCTAACCTTTTTTAACAGTATTTCCTACTTTACCCAGTATTAATGGGCCTAAAAAGAGACTTTTTATTCACCAAATAATCCATTGCCATTCAGCCCAGCAACATTATTGGCAACTAGGGGTTACTGCCTTTTTGTAATACTGGCAACACTTCTTATAGTAAACACTAAAAAAACCCATCATGCAAACGCATGGTGGATTTTAGAGTAACTAATTGATTACATTGCGTTTGAAGCACCGCGATAAACAATCCCACGACGAGAATCAACCGTAATAACTTCATCATCAGATACAAGACTAGTTGCGTCCTTGGCACCAACAACAACAGGAATTCCCATTGCGATACCAACAACTGCAGCATGACTTGTTAAGCCGCCTGCTTCAACAACTAAGGCACTAGATTTTTCGATTGCTGGTAAGTAATCTTTATCTGTTGTCTTAACGATGAGGACGCCGCCTTCAACAGCTTTTTGGTTAGCTTCTTGAGCGTTAGATGCGATAACAGCCTTACCAATAACAGTTTGGTCGCCAACACCTTGGCCTTCAACAAGTTTAGAACCAATTAACTGAATCTTCATGACATTTGTTGTGCCACGTTCACCAACTGGTACACCAGCAGTGATTAAGATCAAATCGCCTTCCTTAGCAAAACCAAGGTCTTGGGCTTTTTGAGAAGCTAACGTGAACATATCATCAGTTGATGCTGGTTTTTCAGCAACAATTGGAAAAACGCCCCAGTTGATTGCTAAGCCACGACGAGTACGTTCGTCAAATGTGATTGCTAAGATATCAGATTTTGGCCGGTACTTAGAAATCATACGAGCTGTGAAGCCTGATTCTGTAGCCGCAACAATTGTACGGATACCAAGGTTCCGTGCAGTATGAGCAACAGATTGACCAATGGCTTCAGTAACATCAGTCTTACCGAATTCCTTCAAAGCAAATGAATCAGCATCGACCATGGCTTTTTCAGCACGTTCAGCGATCCGTGCCATTGTAGCAACAGATTCTACTGGGTACTTACCATTAGCGCTTTCGCCTGAAAGCATTGTTGCGTCAGTACCATCAAAGATGGCATTGGCAACGTCAGTAGCTTCAGCACGAGTAGGACGAGGGTTTTCTTGCATTGAATCTAACATCTGCGTTGCAGTGATAACTGGTTTACCAATAGCATTGCACTTCTTGATCAAACGTTTTTGAATAATCGGAACGTTTTCAACAGGAATTTCAACACCCATATCACCACGAGCAACCATCAAGCCATCAGAAACCTTCAAAATTTCATCCATATTATCGATACCTTCTTGAGATTCGATCTTAGGGAAGATTTGAACGTGTTCCATGTGCTTTTCTTCTAATAATTCGCGAATATCAAGAACATCTTGTGCCTTACGAACGAAACTAGCAGCAATGTAGTCAATATCATGGTCTAAACCAAAACGAATATCACTAGCATCTTTTTCAGTAATACCTGGTAAATGGATGGCAACGCCAGGAGCGTTAACACCTTTACGGGAGCCTAAGAGACCATCATTTTGAACTTCTGTAATCAGTTCTTTATGTGCGTCATCTTTTTCGGTAATCTTCATATCGATTAAGCCATCATCGAACAGTACATGGCCGCCAATATGAACGTCATCAAAAAGGCCAGGGTAAGTAACGGCAATCTTTTCGTGGGTGCCTTCAAGTGAATCATCCATTGAGATACGGGCTACATCGCCAGTCTTAAATTCGATTTTGCCTTCTTTTTCAACTGTGGTACGAATTTCCGCACCCTTAGTATCAAGCATGAAAGCAACCATTTTGCCCGTAGCCTTTTCGGCATCTAAGGCCATTTGCATACGTGCAGCATGTTCTTCATGATCACCATGTGAGAAGTTGAAACGGAATACATTAGCACCAGATTCAATTAGTTTTTGAATTGTTGCTTCATCGTTACTAGCAGGACCAAGTGTACTTACGATCTTGGTTTTCTTCATAGGTAGAATCTCTCCCTTTACATTTTTTATAAAATGGCTTTACGCCAGTTTTAACAGAATTAATAGTAGAACTAAGAGCATCTCAAAAGGCGCTTAAATTCTGAGCATTGGCCTAAATTGCCAAACACAAGATTCTGACGTTTAACCCACTTTTGCTACAAAATAGTCGCCGAAAATAATTTTCAAAATACTCTTTAAAAACTAATAAGAAATATCATTGTTTAAATCATACAAAGATATCTCTGAATGGTGTTTGGCATCAAATAAGTCTAAGATATCGTGTGAAACGACCTTGTTATTTTCAATACCAATGGCCAAACCGCCCTTACCTTGCATTAATAATTCAACAGCGTAAGAGCCCATTTGTGAAGCCATAACACGATCACGGGCAGTTGGTGAACCACCACGTTGAACGTGTCCTAAAACCGTAACCCGTGTGTGGAAGTCACCGAATTTACCAAGTTCTTCAGCAAATTCATCAGCGTGCATTACACCTTCAGCTAAAACAATCAAGGTGTGCTTCTTACCACGATTACGGCCGGCACGAATCTTGTTGGCAACTTGCTTCATATCGAATTCCTTTTCAGGAATGATAATTGCTTCAGCACCACCAGCAACACCAGACCAAAGTGCGATATCACCAGCGCCACGACCCATAACTTCAATAACAAAAGTTCGTTCATGACTGGTTGCAGTATCACGAATGCGGTCAATTGATTCCAAAACGGTATTAACTGACGTGTCAAAACCAATTGTGAAATCAGTGTAAGGAATATCATTATCAATTGTTCCTGGTAAACCGATGGCATTATAACCGTGCTCAGTCAAACGTAAAGCACCATGATAAGAACCATCACCACCAATAACAACTAATGCTTCAATTCCAAACTTGTTTAATTGTTCAATCCCCTTCAATTGCCCTTCTTCTTGAGCAAATTCAGGGTATCTAGCAGAATACAAGAATGTCCCACCACGTTGAATGATATCACCAACAGTTGCTTCGTCCATCTTAAAGATATCACCCGCAACAAGTCCAGCGTAACCGTAGTTAATTCCGTATACTTCTAGTCCTTCATGGATAGCTTTTCGAGTGACTGCACGAATTGCCGCGTTCATACCCGGCGCATCGCCACCACTTGTCAAAATCCCAATGCGTTTCATTTCTTCACCTCAGGCATTTTTAATAATTTGTTAAAGCGCAGCTCTTCTGCACTCAAACCCAAACAATATTCTAACACTTTTCTGAAAACATGTCTGCTTATTCTCGCTTTTTTTCACAAGAAATCCAATTTAACTTTTATTATGAGAAAGCTCTTGATTTGTCACTGCAACGTTGGCTTTACCAAGCAATTTTTGCAAATCTTGAGTTAGTGCAGTTGTAAGCGTCACCCAATAATCGCGGTGCAATAATATTTTATTTTTAGTGGTGGGATCAAACAGAACAACTGGAATTGGTCCATTAGATTTTTTTAATCTTTGTGGTAACTCCAATTTGGCCGCCGCTTGCTCAGTTACTCGCAAAAAAAGCGTTTGCGTCGTTTTCTTTGGAAGCAAATTATCGGCCAATTGAATCTGTTCAGCCAATAATTGAAGCTCACCGCGATCATTTGCTACCTTCCCCTGGACCAATAACACTTGATCGTTGGCCAACCATTGACTGATTTGCCGGTAAACTCGGGGAAACACAGTGACGTCCAAATCAGCGGTAGCATCACTTGTACTGAGAAAAGCCATCTGTTCTCCGCGTTTGGTCCGAATTACCTTTATTTTCTTAACAAAGAGTAACACGCTACTCCGCTTCCCGACAACTAAAGCGCTAACTTGGTCAATTGGCTGCTTGGTTAACAGGTTAGTGTATTTCTCCACTGGATGACCAGATAAATACGCCCCTAAATAACGATCTTCAACCTCAAGTTTCTCGGCCAAGCTCAAATCTGGTACTGCTTTTTTCTTAGGCGCCAGCGTTTCAAATAATGAAACGTTTGCACCACTTAAATTTAGCGCCTCAATTAATTCCGGTAGCGCCTGCATTAATTCCGCCCGATTGGCATTAAATTGCGTAAAGGCCTCGGTATAGACTAACGGTGCCAAATAATCCATTTTTAACCACTTGGCATCAATGCGTTGTAAGAAATCTTGTAACGATTTAAACTGGCCTTGTTTTTTTCGGTTTGCTAAAATTTGCAATACAAATTCCCGCCTTAAACCCTTTATACAAAGTAAACCGAACAAGATTGCCTGCTGCTTGAGGCGATAATAGAGCTGACTTTGGTTAATGTCGGGCGGCAAAATTTTAATTCTACGCAGTTTGGCCTCTTGCAAGTAACTTTTAGTTTTAGTTGGGTTATTAATTGCTGAATTTAATAAAGCGGCGAAAAAGGCGGCTGGATAATGAGTCTTTAAATAGGCCAGTTGAAAAGCTATCATACTGTAAGCAACCGCATGGGAACGATTAAATCCATAATTAGCAAAACGTTCAATGTACTCATACATTTGAGCCGCTGCTTGTTTCTGGTAACCCTTTTTAAGGGCCCCACTAATAAATTCGGCTTTCTTTTCGTCAATAACGGCCTTTTTCTTCTTGCTCATTGCCCGGCGTAAAATATCAGCCTCGCCTAAACTAAAACCACCCATCGCCGCCGCAACCTGCATGACTTGTTCCTGATAAACTAAAATGCCGTACGTAGGTCCTAAAATACCGGCAATCGTTTCATTTGGAAACTCTGGCTTAGTGTTGGCGTGCTTTCGCTTTATAAAAGTTGCAATGTTTTCCATTGGCCCGGGACGATACAAGGCGTTAACCGCAACAATATCTTCAAAGCTAGTTGGTTTTAATTCCCGGAGGACATTCTTGATGCCACTTGATTCAAATTGAAAGACACCATTTGTATCCCCCGCTTGAAAAAGGTTTAAAGTCTCCGGATCATTTAGTGGGATTTGATTGATTGGTAAACTTTCACCCGTTTGCTGCTTCACTAATTGCAAGGTATTCGCCAAAATACTGAGATTTCGCAGACCTAGAAAATCCATTTTCAATAAACCAAGTTCTTCAACGTTCCCCATTGGCAATTGCGTTAGTAAAATACCTTCACTACCCGTTTGTAAGGGTAAATAATCGGTTAAATCTTGGTCAGCCAGCACAATTCCTGCCGCATGTGTGGAATAATGCCGGGGCAATCCCTCTAACCGGAGCGCCGTTTTGTATACTAATTGATTTCGTTTGCTATCGCTAACTAAATTGCGTAACCGCAACGATTGCTTGTAGGCATCCGTTAGATTAATGTGTAAAATGTTTGGAACGGCCTTTGACCAATCGGCCATTTCAAACTGCGTTAACCCAAGAACACGACCAACATCGCGCAATGCCTGTTTGGCCGCAAGTGTGCCAAAAGTGATGATCTGGGCCATGTGGGTGTGACCGTATTTCTGATGGACGTACTGCAAAAGATCCTCCCGGCGGTTATCCGGAATATCCAAATCAATATCCGGCATGTTATGCCGCTCTTGATTCAAGAAGCGTTCAAACAGTAAATTATATTTTAATGGATCAACTTCCGTAATAGCCAGCGCGTAGGAAACTAATGCTCCAGCGGCCGAGCCTCGCCCAGGCCCAGTCATAATATTTACCTGGTGGGCATAGTGCATAACATCCCAAATAATCAAGAAATAATCGTTAAATCCCATTTCGTTAATTACTTTTAACTCATGATCCAACCTGGTTTGGTAAGCTGGTGGAATAACTTTATCAGCAAAACGTCCTTTTAAACCAGTCGTTGCCATTTGCCGCAAGTAGTCGGCGGCTGTTTCATGAGTAGGTACTGGATATTTAGGCAACAATGGCTCATGAAAAGTGAGCTTGACCTGACAGGCCTGAGCAATCTTCTCCGTTTCTAAAGCTGCTGGCGCCAAGTTGTTGGCCTGGTAACGTTCAAAGACTTGCGTTGCTGGTGCCAAAAAATTTTCACCATCTTGGGCCGCAGTCACCTGTTGCTCAGCATTCAGAGTTGTTCCCGCCTTAATTGAGCGCAAAATTGTTGTACTAAAGGCATCATCCGGTTCTAGATAGCGCACATCCTCTAAGGCAACTAACGGAATCTGTGTGGTATCACTTAATTGTTTTAAAGGCTCCTTTAGCGCAATTCCTTGTTTTTGTAAACTAATGCCAATTCGCAGATCGGACGTTATTTTTGCAAGTTTAGTTAAATACGTTTGGGCCTGCTCTAAATCATGTGCCGCCAACGTGGCCAATTCACTGGTATAGGCAGGTGTAATTACAAAAACATGGCTTAACAAATGGCCAATATCCGCCAATGTTAGTGGCTTTTCGGTCGTCATAACGGCCGTTGATAGTTTTAACAAATGCTGGTAGCCGACTTTATCTTTGGCCAAGATCACTAATGGGTATTGATTTTCAGAATCTAACAACCCACTAACTAACAACTTCAAACCTAGAATTGGTTTGATCTTGGCCGCAATACAAGCTTTATAGAAATCAACACTTGCATAAAGTACTTGCTGGTCAGTTAGCGCCAGTGCTGAATAACCACGTTCTTTCGCAGCCGCCACGAGCCCTTTGATTGTCGTGGGACTTTCCAGTAAACTATACGAACTCATCACTTGTAATTGTACAAAAGCCAACTTGCCACATCCCTTCATAATTGATTATAACAAACTCTAGTGACACAAATAGTTCTTTTGCTTTCAAAAAGAGTATGCTAAAATACATCTGTATCGAAAGAAGGTGCGCTATGAAACAGATTATTGTACTGATTTGGGCGCTAATTTTAGGACAATTAATTGGTTACATTGGCTCAGCGGTCACCAGTCGGCCTTATAGCGTTGGCTCATTGGCAGTTGTCTCGATTATCTTTGCAATTATCCTCATGTTCTTACCTGGATTAATGTCTGATAAACAAACAAATCATAGTAATCAACAAAAAAAGACTGGTTAAAACCAGTCTTTTTTTGTTGACCTTTTTAAAAATTTGCTAAATATTAACTGATTAGTCACCTTTATTTCGTGCTCACCGTTTTATCCGCAACTTGATTTTCAAAGACTAAATGATTATCGAGTAAATTAATTTTGACAGTTGTGTGCGGCGCTACCCGACCGGAAATAATTTCCTTAGCCAGCGGTGTTTCCACCTCACGCGTAATAAAGCGTCGCAGTGGTCGGGCACCAAAAGCTGGGTCATATCCCTGTTGCGCAAGCCATTTTTTAGCACTATCCGTGATGATTAGGTTAATTTCCTGATCAGCCACACGTTGCGAAAGCTGTGCCAGTAATTTAACCACAATCGCCTGAATATCGTTAAGGCTTAACGGTGTGAACATAATAATGTCGTCAATTCGGTTTAAAAATTCAGGCTTAAAGTGGGTTTGAATAAGTTGCCGAACTTGTTCTTGACTGGATTTAGTGATTTCACCTTGCTCATTTACACCATTTAGTAAAATTTCGGATCCTAGATTAGACGTCATAATAATAATTGTATTTTTAAAATCAACCGTTCGGCCTTGGCCATCCGTTAAGCGACCATCATCCAATACTTGTAATAAAATATTAAAAACATCTGGATGGGCTTTTTCGACTTCGTCTAATAGGACAATTGAATACGGATTCCGCCGAACGGCCTCGGTTAATTGACCGCCTTCTTCATACCCAACATAGCCTGGTGCGGCGCCAACTAACCGTGAAACCGATTCCTTTTCCATATACTCGCTCATATCGATTCGTACCATATGATCCTCCGAGTCAAATAAATTCTCGGCAAGGGCCTTGGCCAATTCTGTTTTACCAACACCAGTTGGGCCTAGGAATAAGAAAGAACCTAGTGGCCGATTAGGATCCTGCAATCCAGCACGAGACCGCAATACGGCATCAGTGACAGCGTCAACGGCCTCATTTTGGCCAACCACACGCTTATGCAAGCTTTCACCAAGCTTCAGTAATTTAGTTCGTTCGCCCTGAACTAATTTAGCCACTGGAATGCCAGTTTCCCGGCTGACAACGTCCGCAATTTCGTTTTCCGTAACGGATTCTTGAACCATCCAATTTTCAGGCCGATCCTGCTTTTCCATTGTGGCCAACTCTTTTTCCAGCTCAGGAATTGTGCCGTGTTGCAGGCGCGCCGCCGTCTCTAAATCATAACTAGACTGCGCATCTTTTAACTGGCGCTTAGCCTGATCAATTTCAGATTTCTTTTTGTTAACTTTAGAAATATCCTCTTTTTCTGATTCCCACCGCATTTTCATGCTATTGGCTTCTTCACGCAAATTACTTAGCTCTGATTGTAATTCGGCCAACCGCTTTTTCGAAACTGAATCCGTTTCTTTTTTTAGAGCTGCCTCTTCAATCTCCATCTGCATTAAACGCCGCGTGACCTGATCGAGCTCAGTCGGCATTGAATTCATTTCCACGTTAATATTGGCGCTAGCTTCATCAACCAAATCAATCGCTTTATCGGGTAAAAATCGATCCGTAATGTAGCGATCAGAAAGTGTTGCTGCGGCAACCAAAGCGTTATCGTGAATACGAACGCCATGATAAATCTCAAACCGCTCCTTTAAACCACGTAAAATACTAATTGTATCCTGAACTGTTGGTTCCTGTATGACAATCCGTTGGAAACGCCGTTCTAGTGCTTTATCTTTTTCCATATACTGCCGGTATTCATCTAGCGTCGTTGCCCCGATCAAGTGTAATTCCCCCCGGGCCAACATTGGCTTTAGCAAGTTACCAGCATCCATACTGCCTTCAGTCTTACCAGCGCCCACGATGTTATGAATTTCGTCAATGAATAAAATAATTTGACCTTCACTTTTACGAACGGCCTTCAAAACACCTTTCAACCGTTCTTCAAATTCCCCCCGGTACTTTGCACCAGCAATCAACGATCCCATATCCAGACTAAAAATAGTTTTATCCTTCAAATTATCTGGAACGTCTTTATTAACAATCCGTTGAGCCAAACCTTCAACAATTGCCGTTTTCCCAACACCAGGTTCACCAATTAAAACGGGATTGTTTTTTGTTTTCCGCGACAAAATCCGAATAACATCACGAATTTCTTCATCACGACCAATAATCGGATCTTGATCACCAGTCCGAACTGCCTTCACTAAATCAGTTCCGTATTTTTCTAAAGCCTGATATTGTTCTTCCTGATTTTTCGAAGTCACTCGATCACCACCGCGCATCTCAGTAATTACCGCCTTTAATTTAGTAGTCGTTAAACCTGATTTAATTAAATATTGAGTCAGTGAATGATCCTTCAAAGTCATCAGCGCCAAAAGAATGCTTTCGGTTGCCACGTATTCGTCCCCAAAATCTTGGCTGATCTTATCCGCAGCCTGTAGCAATCGATAGAGATTTTGGCTCATGTTCTGCCCATAGGCCACATTACCTTCAACAGTTGGAATCGCGTCTAACAAACGATCGATTTCAGCCTCTAAAGTTGGTATTTCAAGACCAGCCTTTTCGTAAATTTTTCGGCCTAACTGTTGTGGTTGTATTAAAAACTTAAAAAGCTGGGGAATATCAATTTCCTGTTGGTGCCGGGTTACCGTAATTTTTTGTGCTTCCGCAATTGCATCTTGAACTGCTTGGGTCATTTTTTCTGGATTCATTTGATCAACTCCTAAACTAAATATTTTCAAAGTTAAATTTTAAAATTTAGTGTCAAAAAATCGGCAGAGATTTCCTGCCGATTAAAACTACTTTTCTCAACAACTACAGTTTAACGCGAACATACATTCGTGACAACTAATTTGCCTGGTGCCATTCGGCTACTGGCTATTTAATTTAATGATTTGCAAAATAACATCCGTGGCCCTTGCCATTACCTGTTCAGAAACAAACTCATAGCGACCGTGCATATTTTCTGGACCGGCAAATAAATTAGGGGTTGGTAAACCCATGAAGGAAATCTTCGAACCATCGGTACCACCACGGACAGGGTCAATCAATGGTTTCACACCAACTTCTTCCATTGCCTTTTTGGCCAACTCAACACTGCGCATATCTTTTTCTAGGACTTCACGCATATTATAGTATTGATCAAAAATAGTTAAGCTAATCCGCTCCTCAGGAAAACGTGCATTAATTGTTGCAGCAACTTTGTGTGCCACTTCCTTACGCGCCTGCAAACCAGAACGCTCAAAATCACGAATAATGTAAGTCATGTCGGCCTCTTCGACAGTTCCTTTTAATTGATACAAATGAAAAAAGCCCGCCGTCCCACTGGTTTTTTCAGGCACTTCTTTTTGGGGAAGGCCATTTTGAAAATCAGTGGCTAGTTGTAAAGCATTAACCATAACACCATTGGCAGTGGCTGTATGAACATTTTTACCCTGAATATGAACTTTCATCTCCGCGGCATTAAACGTTTCGTATTCCAGCTGGCCTTCAGATCCGCCATCAACAGTGTAGGCAAAGGTGGCATTAAAATCAGCAACGTCAAAATGATCTGCCCCAGTGCCAATTTCTTCGTCGGGACTAAAACCAACCCGAATTTCACCGTGTTTAATTTCTGGGTACTTAACTAAATAAGCCATTGCTGTCATAATCTCAGCAACCCCAGCCTTGTCATCACCACCTAATAAAGTTGAGCCATCGGTTGTAATCAAATCGTGACCTTTATAATTGGCCAAAAATGGAAAATCAGTCAAATTCAAAGTGAACTTACCAGCCTGATCAAGTTTAATTGTCGATTGACCGTCATAATTAGACACAAGCTGGGGATTAATATTTTCTGAATTAAACTCCGCGGTATCCATATGCCCCATAAAACCAATCACTGGTACCTTTTTTTCTTGATTACTTGGTAAGGTCCCAACAACGTAACCATTCTTGTCTAAATAATGAACATTCTTTAAGCCAATTACTCGCATTTCTTCGGCTAATTTTTTCGCAAAAGCCGTCAGCCTAGGCGTTGACGGAATTGTATTGGAATCCGGATCCGAACGGGTGTTGCTTTTAACGTAACGTAAAAAACGTGGTACTAAGTCTTCATAAATTGCCATTTTAAAGGTCCCCTTTATTTCGATTTAAAACCATTTTTCCACTCAAATTTAGTCTAGTGGCGTGTAGCGCTCATAGTTAAATTAAATTATATCGCTATTAAAAATAATACTTATGCCGCTGGACCACTGAATGACACGTGAATAAATTTAGTTAGGTTCCATTCCGGCGCTGGCGTAGCGTATGGAACACATGCGACATGAACTTACCGGGCTTTAGCCTACTAGTCCAATCGACATCGTTAGTGCAACCAGTAATAATCCTCAATTGCGGAGCAGAACCTAGGCGCCGTTCCCTAAATTTACATAGAAATAAATCTAAACGGATCAGTATTCAACTTAGAAGCAAAGAAACTAACGTCGGCCCACTTTTCTTCCTTGGCCCAACCTTGGAATAGTGGAACTGCCTTTTCCTTCACGATACTTTCAATATGATGCCCTGGATCAATGACGGATAAACCGGCAGCCAACATATCATGGGCCGTGTGGTAATAAACGTCCCCTGTGACGAAGACATCCGCCTGCTGTTTTAAAACGGCCGGATAAAATTTGCCACCGTCACCACCAATAACTGCCACCCGCTTAATTAGTTTAGCAGGATCAGGTGTGACTAAACGTAGGCCAGTTAGGTCAAATGCTTGCCGAACCTGTTGAGCATAGGCCTGTACCGTCATTGGTTGCGCCAATTCGCCAATTCGACCAATACCAAACTGCTCACCTGGATTATCCAACGTATATAAATCATACGCCGGTTCCTCATAGGGATGCACCCGGTACATTGCTGCCAATACCTGCTGGGTTAACGTCTCTGGAAAAATAACCTCGA
This sequence comes from Loigolactobacillus backii, assembly GCF_001663675.1. Classification (NCBI taxonomy): domain Bacteria; kingdom Bacillati; phylum Bacillota; class Bacilli; order Lactobacillales; family Lactobacillaceae; genus Loigolactobacillus; species Loigolactobacillus backii. The sequence goes on along the minus strand of NZ_CP014873.1, from coordinate 1,942,533 downwards.
TTTTTTCCTCAGCAACTGTCTCTTCTTGACCAACATGACCAATTGCCGGTTGGGCGCCCTGTTCAGGCGTAAACCGACCTGTACCGGCCAAGCTATAACTGGCCCCGTGATAATTACCAATTTGACCGGCTCCGGCCTGAACCAAGGCTTGGCGCAATATAGTTGCTTGTTTTTGTGGGACAAAAACTGCTAGTTTTTTCATTTTCCGTTGATAACTAGGCTGTAACAAGCTAACTTGCTGTAATTGTAATCGTTCGGCCAACCAATCGTTCATCCCACCATTAGCAGAATCAAGGTTGGTATGTGCCGCGTACACCGCAATATGGTGCGCCAATAATTCGGCGTACATCGCATTTTGGGGATTATCGGTAATTAAATTTTGGACCGGGTGAAAGATAACTGGATGATGTGCAAAAATAAAATCAACTCGTCGTTCAATTGCTTCTTGAACCACTTCTGGTCGAACATCTAAAGTAACCATTACTCGATGAATCGGCTGCTTCGTTGATCCAAGCTGCATACCAGTTGGATCACCAGGTTCCGCCAAGTATTGCGGTGCAAAACGCTCAAATCGATTAATAAAATCTTGAACTAAAAGACTCATGCTAAAACCTCCTTAATCTGTTGGTTCTCAAGTTCTAATGATCGCAGTTTCGCTGATTTGTCAGAATGTGCATTCGCTTTTAAATTGGCAATAATTCGTTGATTCGTTAAAGCACGGTGTTGCCATTTTTGTTTAAAAACGGCCGCTTGTTGTTGCATTAATAACGGTCCAAAAATCAGTTGTTGTTGCGTATAGTTTGGTGCAACGGTAACCTTAGTTGCCTTAATAACTTCATAAATATGATTGTCTTCGGCCAAAATTGTCTCCGCAACAATTTGGTAATTATGCTGCATTAACCATTCGCGAACCAAAGCTTCCTGAATGTTGGCCTCTAAAATTAGCGTTTTAACCGTTTTTAATGCTTTTTCACCGCGAGTTAAAATATCACTAATCAGTTGACCGCCCATTCCAGCGATCACAACGGTATCAATTTGATCCGTCGTTTGAATGGCGGCCAGTCCATCTGCTAAGCGTGTCTGAATGTTAAGTGTTAAACCTGCCGCCGCAATCGCATTTTGGGCACGATGAAATGGACCCGCAATAACCTCCCCGGCAATCGCAAAAGTGATCTTCCCACTAGCAACTAAACTAAGCGGCACCAAAGCGTGATCCGAACCAATATCGGCTACCCGCCCATTTTCTGGTACAAAATCGGCAACTGCTGTTAGTCGCTTGCTTAAATGTACTTTATTCACGTTTTTCATCCTCACCTTTAAAAGTTTCTAAATTCATTGTACCAAGCAATAAGCACTTGTAAACGAAAATTAATTGAATCTGCTTTTCCGACCACGTTTACACTATAGTAGTCAGGAAAATACTTTTACTAGTACTTATCATTTACTTGACCAATTTAGTGTGACATGTTTGCGACACAAATAGGACCAAGACAAAAATGAATTTTGTCTTGGTCCTATTATTTATTACTAAAGACTATCCGGAAATTATTGTTACAACAGCCGCTATAAAATTAGTCTAAACGTGTTCGCACCTGACGTCTTTTCAAACGTGCCTTTTTTGAATCACGCTTTAAATTAAAGTTATTCCAAAAAATCTTTTAGCTGTTTTGAACGACTTGGGTGACGTAATTTTCGTAACGCCTTTGCTTCAATCTGCCGAATTCGTTCCCGCGTAACGCCGAAGACCTTACCAACCTCTTCAAGCGTCCGGGTTCGACCATCATCAAGTCCAAACCGTAAACGCAACACATTCTCTTCACGGTCAGTCAAGGTGTCCAAAACGCTCTCTAATTGCTCTTTTAATAATTCATAAGCAGCGTGATCGGCCGGACTAGTGGCGTCTTGATCTTCAATGAAATCACCTAAATGGGAATCATCCTCTTCACCAATTGGTGTTTCCAACGAAACTGGTTCTTGGGCGATCTTTAAGATTTCTCTAACCTTCTCCGTTGGCATATCCATCTCAGCACCAATTTCTTCTGGTGTGGGTTCGCGACCTAAGTCCTGCAAAAGTTGTCGTTGAATTCGAATTAACTTATTAATCGTTTCAACCATATGCACTGGAATCCGGATTGTCCGTGCCTGATCAGCGATCGCACGGGTAATTGCCTGCCGAATCCACCAGGTGGCGTAGGTGGAAAACTTAAAGCCCTTACGGTAATCAAACTTTTCAACTGCTTTCATTAGGCCCATATTACCTTCTTGAATTAAATCAAGAAATTGCATACCACGCCCAACATAACGTTTAGCAATTGAAACAACCAACCTTAAATTGGCCTCGGCAAGCCGCTGTTTGGCCTCTTCATCACCTTGTTCGATTTTAAGTGCCAAGGCAACTTCTTCATCGGCCGTTAGCAATGATACACGACCAATTTCCTTTAAATACATCCGAACTGGGTCATTAATTTTAACACCGGCCGGTGCAGACATATTTTGTAGGTCTTTTTTCTTAACGTTTTTTTCTTTCTTCAAACTTCGTACGGAAGGCTCACCTTTTTCATCGACAACGCTAATACCTTGGTCTTCTATTTTCAGAAAAAGCTTATCAATCGCATCAGCATCAAGGTGAAAAGGTGTTACGATCTTGTCGGTTAAAGCATCCTCAGTAACCTGTTTTTTAGGCTTAAATTCTTTAATTATTGCTTTAACTGCGGCCGTATACTTTTTATCGTCACTTTTTACAGTTTTATTTGCCATTCGATCGGCCTCCTATATCATTTGTTGTGTTGCTACCTCTTGTATCTGACGCTTTAAATCAATAATCCGTTGTAATAATTGTACCGCCTGTTTGTCGTCACCAGTTCGCGCCGCATCACGCAAATCATTCTGCGCTTTTTGCAATTGTTTTTCAAAAACTGAACGGCGCATCGCAATTAGATAGTCCGTTACTTGCTCATCGCTAGTAGTTGGTGGTACGGCCATTTGCTCAACCGCGCTAACTAATCGTTGCAAACGATCATCCGAGCTGGGCAAATAATCCATAAATTCTGCAATTAAAAATGAATCATGTTTTTCAAAATAACCTTCACCAAAAGTGTACAATAACTGATAATTATCGTGAATAAAACTAAAATTTGTTCGGTTACGCAGTCGCATTCGCACAGTTGGATCATGGAAGTACAGCCTTAATAATTCACGTTCGGCCAACTCAACACGATCTAACTTATGCACCTGTTGCTGGTAAACGGGCACCACTTCTTTTTTTGGTTGTTGCTGTGCCCGTACACGATCATGCTCAGCCGTGGTTTTTTTTAATAACTGCTGTAGCTGCTGAACTAACGCCGTGTAAGAAACGTGTAGCTCTTCACTAAGTTGATTCAAGTAAACATCCCGTTCAACTGCTGAAGGGACCAAAACCAACTCTTGTAATGCATCATTAATGTAAGCAATCTTATCTTGTTCATTATCTAAATTCCGATTTTGCTTTAAAAAATGCAATCGAAAAGCCGGCGCCGTTTCTAAAGAATTAGTGACTTCATTTTGAAACTGCTCACTACCATATTTTTTAACGTACTCGTCAGGATCAAGCTGCTCGGGTAACGTCACAATACTCAAATTAAATCGTTGATCGTCTTTTAATAACTCAATAACTCGGTTAGTTGCCTTCATGCCTGGTGCATCACCATCGTAGCACACAACCAATTGATCGGTTGCCCGGCGCAAGTGATAAAGCTGTTCATTGGTTAAACTTGTTCCCATTGAAGCGACACCATTTTTAACTCCAGCCTGAAAAGCGGCAATAACGTCCATAAAACCTTCAAATAAAATAACCCGCTTAGCCTTTCGAATCTCACTTTTAGCCAAGTCAAAATTGAACAAAACATCGCGCTTATTAAATAAATCAGTTTCGGGACTATTTAAATACTTTGGCTGATTCTCAGCCACTTGTAAAATTCGACCTGAGAAGGCAATGACTCGCCCTTGCTCATCACGAATTGGAAACATCAACCGACCAACAAAACGATCACGTAGGGTTCCATCATCATTTTCGATAAAAAGCCCTGATTGCCGTAATAATTGAAAATCGGTTTGTTTTTCTTTAAAGAAGGTTATTAGTAAATCGCGTTGCTGCGGAGCAAATCCAATTTGGAAAGTATCTAACAACGTTGTATTTAAATTACGCTGTGTTGCGTACGCTAATGCCGCCTCACCAGTGTCTGTATTCACCAAAATGTGGTGGTATAACACCGTTGCGTCACTGTACAGTGCAAACAACTTTTCCCGTTTAGGATCAACTGGTCGCTGCGGCTTTGCTTGATAGGTACTTAAATCAACTGAGACGTTCCCCAGTTCAGCAACCTTAGTTACTGCAGCGGGAAAATCTAAATTCTCAATCTCCATAATGAACTTAAAAACGTTACCACCACGACCACAACTAAAGCAATGAAATATTTGCTTATCTTCCGTTACTGAAAAAGATGGTGTCCGCTCTTCGTGAAATGGGCAAAGACCAAATAAGTTTTTCCCAGACTTTTTTAATTGGACATACTGCCCGACAATATCGGTAATATTAACGGAAGTACGAACTTCTTCAACCACTTCTTCTGGAATTCTACCGGCCAAACCCTCACCTCACAAACACTTTAAAAGCTTTAAAAGTCGCACTCTTCTGGAAAAAGTGCGACTTCTACTGGATTATCAAGCGCAAAAATACATTATTTATGATAGCACAACCGGTCACTAGCAACAACTAATTTGCTCCATAAAATTTCGATTAATAACTAACACATTATCAAGACCACGCTGCTAGCTACCCAATGGTACTTGCTAAGGGGCCTCGTTTACAAATTCAACTTAACGACCTATTTAACAATTAATTCATTTAGATTAGCAACTGTAAAAATTAAACGCGCTAAGATGGCTAATTGCGTCAGTCGATTTTTGCGAATTTTTTCGTCATCGACCATTACCATTGTTGCCTCAAAATAGGCCTCAATTAGTGGGCGCAGATCACGAAGTGCAACAAAATTCTCGGCAACCGAATGTTTTGGTGTCGCTTCTTGAACCTTTTTAACGGCTTCATACAAATTCTTTTCAGCGTCATTTTCAAAAAGTGCTGGATCAACGCTCAAGGTCTCTTGATCACCGAAATTGGCCTTATCTGCCAAGCGTAACACACGGGTCAACGCTTCAATCGATTCTTTAAAGTTCGTGTCCTGGCGTTGTTCACCAAGTACCTGCGCGGCATCAAACATCGCCATCAAATCATTATTGTGACCACCCAGTACTGCATCAACAATGTCATAATTAACTTGATGATTACCGAACCACTGTCGCATCCGATCATCCATAAATTGCTTAATCGGTTGAATATTTTTACCGTAATCTAGATTAAAGGTCACTTGATGTTTCTCCAGTAACTGCGCCATTTGTTGTTCGAAATTAGTCACACTCAAATGCCACTGTCGATCATGAAGAATCCGCACAATACCAAATGCTTGTCGTCTTAAAGCGTAAGGATCATTGGAACCATTTGGAATCATGCCAACCGCGAAGAAGCTAGAAATACTATCAAATTTATCGGCCAGTGCTAAGACGGCTCCTACCTTGCTTTCGGGTAAGACTCCATCAGCAGAGATTGGTAAATAATGTTCACGAATTGCTTGAGCAACGGCAGGCCGTTCACCTTGCAATAAGGCGTATTTCTCGCCCATCACACCTTGCAACTCAGGAAATTCGCCAACCATTCCGGTAACTAAATCAAATTTATAAATCTCACTAGCACGCTGCAAATCAGTTAGCTCATCCGCAGTTAAACCAACTTTCTCACCTAAGGCCTGGGCAATTAATTGAACGCGCTGCATTTTTTCGTACATCGTTCCAATCTTGTCGTGGAAAGAAACTGATTTCAAACGCGCAACATAATCCGCGATTGTTTGTTTTTGATCTTCAGTGTAGAAAAATTCAGCATCTTCCAAACGAGCCGCTAAAACTTTCTCATTCCCACTAATCACATTATCTAGGTGTTCGGCATTCCCATTCCGAACAGAAATAAAGTTTGGCAATAACTTACCCGCCTGATCACGAACGTAGAAATAACGTTGGTGATCTTTCATGGATGTAATCAAAACTTCATCTGGCATATTCAAATATTTAGCCGCAAAAGTGCCACTAAACGCGGTTGGATATTCAACTAAATTAACCACTTCTTCTAGTAAGTCAGGATCAAGTTCAACCGTCCATTTATTGGCCTTAACTAATTTTTGAATTTGCGCCTCAATCATTGCTTGTCGTTTGGCTGGATCAGCAATAACAAATTGGCCTTCTAAAACCGTCAAGTAATCACTTGCCTGGTGCAATTCAATCGCCTTACCTAAGAAACGGTGGCCCTGCGTTTTCCGACCAGATTTAATATCTAAAACCTGGAATGGGACAATAACTTGATCTAATAGTGCAACAATCCAGTGAATTGGCCGAATATATTCAAAATCATGATCGCCCCAATGCATATTGGTTGAGAAAGTCATGGCTGTGATAACGTCTTTCATACCCGTTAGAACTTCTTTAGCAGGTTCTCCGGGAATAAATTTATCCAAAAAAACGTACTCTTCGCCCTTTTGTTCTTTAAAAATAATATCATCCGTCGTCATTTTTTGACCCCGAACGAAACCTTGAGCTGCTTTAGTCCAATTACCATCCGCATCCTGAGCAATTTTCTTAGCCGGTCCGCGGACTTCCCTTTTAACATCAGTCTGCTTAGCGGCGAGTTCTTCCACCATTACCGTCAAACGTCGCGGAGTAGAAAATGAAGAGACCTTGCCGTAACTCAAACGATTTTGTTGTAAAAATTCTTGCGTTCGCTTAACCAATTGTTGCCGACTAGGCGTAACAACATGTGCTGGCATTTCTTCCAACCCAATTTCCATTAAAAATGTATGTGTCATTTTAGTTCTCCTCCTTTTTTTCAGTATCTTGTTTTAGCAATGGGAAACCGAGCTTCTCACGTTCAGCCACGAATGCTCGTGCAACTGCCCGGGCCATATTTCGAATCCGTGAAAGATAGCCAGCACGCTCCGTAACACTGACCGCGCCACGTGCATCCAACAAGTTAAAAGTATGACTACACTTTAAAATATAATCATAAGCAGGATGAACTAAGCCGTTATCAATCTGTTTTTTTGCTTCATTTTCGTACATATCAAATAATTGCAGCAACATATCTTGATTGCTTTCTTCAAAAGAATATTTTGAATGTTCAAACTCAGGTTCCTTAAAGATATCACCATATTTGACACCATCGCCCCATTCAAGATCAAAAACAGAATTAACGTCCTGAATATAAGAAGCTAATCGTTCAATTCCGTATGTAATCTCTGAGGTAACTGGCCTAACGTTTAGGCCGCCAACAACCTGGAAATAAGTGAATTGTGAGACTTCCATCCCATCCAGCCAAACTTCCCAACCAACACCGGCACAGCCCATTGATGGATTCTCCCAGTTATCCTCAACAAACCGAATATCGTGGGCCAAAGGATCAATGCCTAACGCCCGCAAACTATCCAGGTAAAGTTCTTGAATATTTGCTGGGGAGGGCTTCATGACAACTTGAAATTGGTGATGCTGGTACAACCGATTAGGATTTTCACCATACCGTCCATCAGCCGGCCGTCTTGAAGGTTCAACGTAAGCTGCATTCCATGGTTCAGGTCCGATTGCCCGTAAAAAAGTATACGGACTCATCGTCCCGGCACCTTTTTCAGTGTCGTAGGCCTCCATGAGCATGCAACCTTGCTTACTCCAATAACGCTGTAAAGTCAAAATCATATCTTGAATATTTAATTTTTGATCCATAAGTGAAACTCCCTTCACATTTAAAGCCAAAACACCACTAATAAAAGTAACGCTTGAGCCAAGCGACTTGTTTTGAATAAGTTATACTGATAAGCTTCTCTACGAATTTAAATAAAAAAGCCCCTATGCAGATTAACAATCTACATAGGGAATAGGGACGATTACTCGCGGTTCCACCCTAGTTCTAGTGATTTATTCACTAACACTTTAATATTAACCTAATCACTCAGGAATGCCCCGCAGTCATAATTTAGTTCGGCTTGCACTATTTCCGAATTCGCTGATAAATCATTACCTGTTTCTTTCCGTCATCGTTCATCTAAACTAAATTCTACCGATTTTCATTTAACTTGTCAATTATGGTTTCAACAGGTGATCCCAATTTTTCATATCATCAATAAAATGTTTACTTTTTAATGATAGACCTACTGTATCACTATAAATGCGGTCAATTATTCGCCGCAATTCATCCTTAGTAGCTTGCTTCACCGAAATTGACGTCAACTTACTTAAATTAAGCACCGAAAACTGGCGCAGCAAATAAATTGCCCGCGCACTTGCATGAAAGCGATAAGGATCCAAATGGAAGTGCTTCTGACACAACAGGCCGCCATAACTTTCAGAATAGTCTAAGGGAAGATCACTTCGGTGACAAATGACACAGCTTTCTAAGTAAGGTGCCACTCCAAACGCCGCCAACAACTGAATTTCATTAATGTTCGTGATAATCTCTGGATCAAATCCATCGTCGATCAGTTGCACCGATAAAACGGCCTGTTGGTACCAGCGCGGTAACGGTTGGTTATCCGTAAAAGCAACATCAATCAAATTTAAGATGTAGGTTGCGTACGCATTTAAACCAATATCAGTCGAGATGCTTTGAAATTGATGGTACTCTTTAGCCGCGTTAATAAATGACAACCCTTCTTCGTGAATATTTCCAACGTAAGTTCCTTGCGTAAAGGGTAGTAATGCAGCCGCCAATTTAAAACCGCGTTTGCGTGCGCCACGAATAAAAAACATTTTTTTACCAAATTGATCAGTAAAAAACTTAACCAACATATCACGTTCCCGGTAATCCCGGCGAAACATCACTAAACCATTAAAGTCAGTTATTTGTCGCTGTGCCACACGCACCCCTCCTTCAAAGCTTGACCTTCAAACACGGCCTAAGTTCATTATCTCACTGCTTAATAGTCTTTCTTACGGTAACCTAATTCATCTAGATACTGCTGATTATCGCGCCAACCCTTGTCAACCTTAACCCATAATTGTAAATAGACCTTTTCACCTAGTAAACGTTCAATATCTCTTCTTGCGCGCGTACCAATTTCCTTCAACATTTTGCCGCCTTGACCAATAATGATTCCCTTTTGACCGGGGCGCTCAACAACAATGGTTGCGTCAATTTTCATCTTTTCGTTATCATTATGCCGCATTTTCTCAACTTGAACTGCAACTGAATGAGGGACTTCTTCACGGGTTAATTCTAAAATTTTCTCACGAATTAGTTCAGAAACAACAAAATATTCTGGATGATCGGTAATCTGATCATCTGGATAATATTGCGGTCCCACCGGTAATTCACGTTCAAGTTCCGTCAATAATTCAGTCACATTGTTGCCTTGCAGTGCTGAAATTGGAAATACTTGCTTGAACGCCATGTCTTTTTGGTAGCTTTCAACAAACGGTGCCAAATCATTCGGGTGAACTGTATCGATTTTGTTAACAATTAAGTACACAGGCTGCTTCACCCGTTTTAATTGATCGATGATAAACGTGTCACCAGGACCCTTTTTATCTTTGGCACTGACCATAAATAGGACGGCATCCACTTCATTAAGTGAAGAAGTTGCCGAACTAAGCATAAACTCATCTAATTTATTATCTGGTTTATGAATTCCTGGTGTATCAATAAAAACAATCTGGGCCGTTTTAGTTGTATATATTCCCTGAATTTTATTACGAGTTGTTTGTGCCTTATTTGACATAATCGCAACCTTTTCGCCGACAACCCGGTTCAAAAAAGTTGATTTACCAACATTAGGCCGTCCAACAATCGCGACAAAGCCAGAATGAAAATCTGCCTGTTCACTCACAATGTATCCTCCTTATTTGGTTCTAAAAACCTGCTAGTTAATTAGCGGCCATAAATGGGGCATAAAAATAATAATTCCAATAATAATTGCAAAACAGGCCGCCAATAAAACAGCCGTTGCCGCCATATCCTTTGCATTTTTGGCCGCTAATTCATAGTGATGTTGCGTTAATAAATCAACCAAATTTTCAACCACTGTATTGACTAACTCACTTAGCATCACTAAAAAAATTGCAAGTAATAGCCATAGCCACTCAAAACGATGCAACTTAAATAAAAAACCAAGTCCCAACACCAAAATACTCGTGCCAAAATGAAAACGCATGTTGCGCTCTTCAATAAATACTTGATAAATACCCGTTAATGCATGGTGTAAACTCTGCCAAAAGTTATGGTTTTTTTCAACTTGCCGCTTATCTTTTAAGCCCATAAGCATCCAAAATTTTACGCTGCAGGGCAAACATTACTTTTTCATCTTCGGCCGAGCGCATGTGATCATAGCCGTTCAAATGAAGAAAGCCATGTACGACCGTGTAGCCTAATTCACGTTCAAAAGAATGCCCATAATCATTTGCCTGTTCAGCAACCTTATCTACCGAAATCATCAAATCACCAATATTACGGGGAATTTGCATCTCCGGATCCAAAATAATAACATCCTGATCATCAGGATCCTCTTCAATCGCAAAACTAATGACATCCGTGGCGCGATCAGTATCACGGTATTCTTTATTGATTTGATGAATCTCATCATTATGCATTAATGTTACTGACATTTCTGTATCTTCAGGTAACTTCATGTAGTTACCGGCAAACTCGGTAATCTTTTTAATTAATTCCAAGTGTGCTTGCGTTACAGCCTTTGTATTATCATAAATTTCTAAATCCACTTAGTAATTCCTCCATCAAAGATTAATGACCTAGTATTAATTTTTTGGCACTTTTTCCTGGCGTTCATAAGCCTCAATGATACTAGCCACAACTGGGTGCCGAACCACATCGTTTGCCGAGAATTCAACAAATGCAATATGACTAATCCCCTTTAAAACATGCTGCGCTTGCACCAAACCACTGTTAGCATTGCGTGGTAAATCAATTTGCGTAATATCACCATTAACAATCATTTTAGAACCAAACCCAAGGCGAGTTAAGAACATTTTCATTTGTGCTGTTGTTGTATTTTGTGCTTCATCTAAAATAACAAAAGCATTGTCCAACGTTCGACCACGCATATAGGCCAGTGGTGCAATTTCAATAACCCCGCGATCCATTAAGCGTGTCGTATGTTCGGCACCTAAAACTTCATACAAAGCATCATAAATTGGCCGCAAATACGGATCGACCTTTTCCTTTAAATCACCAGGTAAAAAGCCTAGGCTCTCTCCCGCTTCAACGGCCGGGCGCGTTAAAATAATTTTTTCTACTTCTCCATTTTTTAACGCCGCAACCGCCATGACAACGGCCAAAAAAGTTTTGCCCGTCCCGGCCGGCCCAACACCAAAAGTGATATCATTTTGGCGAACTGTCGTAACGTATTGCCGTTGACCAAAGTTCTTCACGCGAATTGGTTTACCCCGCCGGTCCTTAATTAATTCGGTTTTATACAGCTCTTGAAAGTGCTCCAATGTATCCCGCTGGGCCATCTTCATTGCACTGACTACATCAGCGCTACTGATTTTAATTCCTTGTGTATATAATTGTAGAAGATTAGCCAAAACTGCATAAGTTTTACTTGCATCACTGGAAGTGCCGGTAATTTTAATTTCATTACCAAAAGCAGCCAACGTGACGTGCAGCCCTTCTTCTAGGATCTTTAAAAATTTATCCTGTGTGCCCATTAAACTGACAGCCTCATCCGGGTTGGTGACGCGAAATATTTTCGTTACTTGTCCTTCAGTCAAATAAGAGACTCCCTTTAGTGTATTCTTTAACAATAAAAATGATAGCACAAAGCGGCCGGAAAAGCACCACAACTGCAAATGAACAAAGAAAAAAGGCTGTGCCTAAGCACAACCTTTTTTCTTATTTTGTTAAAGCAGCTTTAACTAGCTTGTTTACAACAGCGCCATCCGCGCGACCTTTAACTTGTGGCATCAAAACTTTCATCACTTTACCAAAATCCTTAGTTGAAGTTGCACCAACTTGTTCAATTACTTGTTGGACAAGTTGACTAACTTCATCTTCGGATAACGGTTGTGGTAAGTAACGTTCCACAATCTTGATTTCTTGTAATAACGGCGTGACTAAATCTTCACGATTAGCCTTTTTAAACTCAGTCAACGATTCTTTTCGTTGCTTAAGTTCTGTCGCTAAAATAGCCAATCCTTCTTGATCGTTTAAATCGTGCCCTAGCTTAACTTGCTCATTAACAACGGCAGCTTTTAACATCCGAACAGTGGCTAATGTCTCTTTGTCCCGCGCTTTCATTGCCGTCTTTAAGTCTGCATTTAACGTATCAATCAGAGCCATCTGATGATCATTTCCTTCATTCACACCAAAAAAGTGTTAGAATTTCTTACGCTTTCTTGCTGCTTCTGATTTTAATTTCCGTTTAACACTTGGCTTTTCGTAAAATTCACGTTTACGGTATTCTTGCAATGTACCATTTTTGGACACAGTGCGTCGGAAACGCCGAAGAGCATCATCAAGAGATTCGTTTTTGCGAACGACTGTCTTTGCCATATGATATCCCTCCCTCCGAGCTCAAGAATGGAATCGTCTTGCAAGATTTCTCCTTCAAAAACTGATTCGGCTTTTATTATACAGATGTAATCGTACCACGTCAATAACTGGACACAATTGTCGTGATTAAATTTATCTTTTTTCGTCGCCTTGGACCGGATAATTATGCTATGATGAAAGCAATTACAATAAGAAATGGCTTATTTACCGATACACAAATAAATTTTTTAATTTTAAAGGAGTCTTTTAAATGGTCGCAAAACAAGAAATCAAATTTTTTATTATTTCTGATTCCGTTGGTGAAACCGCCCTTAATATTGCCAAGGCCGCATTGGCCCAGTTTACGGACGTTTCACCCGTTTACTTTCGTTTTCCCTTCACTAAAACTGAAGAACGGCTTGATGTTGTTTTGAAACAGGCAAGGGAAAAACAACCAATCATTATTCACACATTAGTTACTGCAGGTCTCTCCCATAAAATTAATCAATTTGCCAAAGAAAATAAGTTAGTTTGCTATGATTTATTAAATCCAATTATGTCCGAAATTGTTAAACGTTCTGGTGAACAGCCGCGGGGTGAAGCTGGGGCCATTCATCGGCTTAATGATCGTTATTTTGACCGAATTTCTGCTATGGAGTTTGCCGTTATGTACGATGATGGCAAGGACCCACAGGGTTTCTTAGAAGCTGACATCGTTCTACTAGGTGTTTCGCGAACATCGAAAACCCCACTATCTTTATTTTTAGCTAACCGTAATTTAAAAGTCGCTAATTTACCACTCGTCCCCTCGGCACACATTCCCGGACAACTTTGGAAAGTTGATCCTAAGAAGATCATTGGCCTAACAACGGATATTGCCGTCCTCAATAATTTCCGCCGTGAACGAATGATTGCTTACGGGCTTAACCCCAATACGGCGTACTCTGATACAAAACAGATTACTGAAGAACTCAATTATGCAAGTCAGCTGTACCAAAAAATCGGTTGCTACGTCGTTAACACCGCCCACCGGTCAATTGAAGAAACGGCAACACTCATTTTGGAACACTTAGACTTAGATAATTACGGTAGCCCCAAACCATAATATTAAAATGGCCTTTGCGCCAAAATATCGGCCTCTAAATTAGGGTTAAATTGCTGCCGTTCAAACATTGCAATCTCGTAACCATATGGGGCAAATTTATCCTTACCTTCCCCTTTAACCCACGGTGTCTCCATAATTTTGGGAACAGTGTTAAAACGCTCATCATGAACAATTTGATTAAGCCGCTCGAAACCAATGTAGCCTAAACCAATATCCGCATGCCGGTCTTTATGACTGCCTTGCGGATTTTTTGAATCATTTAAATGAATCACCTTTAGGCGGTCTAAACCAATTACGTGATCAAATTTAGTCATAACACCATCAAAATCAGTTTTAATGGCGTAACCGGCATCACTTGTATGACAAGTATCAAAACAAACACTTAATTTATCGTTCAAGGTAACTCCCGTAATAATTTCGGCAAGCTCTTCAAACGTTCGGCCAACTTCAGTGCCCTTACCGGCCATCGTTTCTAAAGCGATCTGAGTTGTTTGATCACTCCGTAACACCTCATTTAGTCCTTTGACAATATTGGCAATTCCTGCCGCAGAACCTGCTCCAACGTGGGAACCTGGGTGTAACACAATTTGCTTAGCACCAATGGCTTCCGCCCGAACAACTTCTTTTTGCAAAAAATCCACCGCAAAACTAAAATGATCTAATTTTTTAGTGTTTGCCAAATTAATAATGTAAGGTGCGTGAATTACCATGCTTTGCAATCCATGTTCTTGCATGTAAGCCTTGCCGGCCACAATGTTCAACTCAGCAATCGGTTTGCGCCGTGTGTTTTGTGGTGCACCCGTATAAATACTAAAGGTAGTTGCATGATAACTGGCCGCTTCTTTGGCCGAGCCAAGGAACATATCTTTACCGTGCATACTAACGTGGGACCCAATTAATGTCATTTTTTACCCCGCTTCTTTTCATTTCAAATAAATTCCTGTAAAGTTAGCCTAGTACTGTTTTTAGTCCGAGTTTTAGAAAGGAAGTTCAACATGTCTGACTTAAACACAACACTGGCATTACTCACTCATCATAAAACAATTCGTCAATTTAAACCACAACCAATAGCCACAGATATTATTGAAAAATTAATCGCCACTGCCCAACACACAGCAACAAGTAATTTTTGTCAGAACTATTCAATCATCAGCGTTACTGATTCAGCAAAGAAACGGGCCATTGCAGCGATTTCTGGTCAGGATTACGTTGCCAACAATGGACACCTACTAATCATGATTGCTGATCAACAACGAAATCAGCAACTGGCTTTGGCCGAACATGAACCAGATAAGTTATTACACAGTACCGATAAATTTTTGGCGGCGGTCTTTGATACTGTTCTAGTGACACAATCCTTGGTTGTTGCCGCAGAAAGTATCGGCATCGGCAGTGTTATTTTAGGCAGTGTTTTAAACGATGCGCAGCAAATGATTCAATTACTAGAACTGCCACCATTAACCTTTCCATTATTGGGTTTGGCTCTCGGTTATCCTGAACAAGATCCTAGTGAGAAACCACGTTTACCTGAACGGGCGGTTCACTTTACGAACCACTACCCCCGTAAACCAGTTGCACTTACTAACTACAACCAACAAGTTCAAGCCTATTACCAAAATCGCCGGCAAACACCGCGAACCACAAATTATCAACAACACATTGCCCAGAGTATCAGCCAAGAATTAGGTAACCGAGCGGATTTGGCAGCAATCATCCAGGCACAAGGCTTCTTATTGGATTTTAAGACCGATCGGGAGGACCATTAATTATGAGACGTCTCAATCGCCAGCAATCCCTGTACGTTGGTTCATTACTTTTTGGTTTATTCTTTGGTGCCGGTAACCTAATTTTTCCCGTTTTTCTTGGTCAACACAGTGGTCAGAATGTTGGGCCGGCTATTCTTGGGTTCCTTTTAACTGGGGTCGGTTTACCGCTGCTTGGTGTGGTTGCTCTGGGCCTGACCCGTAGTCGCGGTAGCTTTGAACTTGCTAACCGAATCAGTCGGCCCTACGCCTACTTGTTTACCATTTTGCTCTACCTAACAATCGGACCCTTTTTTGCGTTACCACGGCTCGCAACAACGTCTTTTCAGATTGGCATGGTCCCATTCACGGGGCAGCACCAATGGTTACTCGTGATTTTCTCACTTGGCTTTTTCTTGTTGGCCTGGTGGTTTGCACGAAAACCATCTAAGTTGATTGAGATTATTGGTAAATACCTAAATCCAATTTTCCTCATCTTACTCGGTAGCCTTTTGCTGATTGCTTTAATCAAACCATTAAGCAGTATCTCCCAAGTACCAGCGTTGGCAGGCTACCAAAATCACGCCTTTTTTACTGGTTTCACTGCCGGCTATAATACAATGGATGCATTAGCGGCACTGGCCTTTGGCGTTGTCGTTACGGATACTATTATTGGGCTAGGGGTTACAAGGCCCACCGCCATTGCCCGGGATACGGTTCGCGCTGGGTTAATCAGCATGAGCCTAATGGCAATCATTTATGCTTTATTAGCAATAATGGGAACAATGAGTGCTGGCCACTTTAAGCCATCTGCAAATGGGGGCATTGCGCTGGCACAAATTGCCAATTATTATTTTGGTGGCCTTGGCAGCACACTTTTGGCCTTAATTGTAATCATTGCCTGTTTAAAAACAGCCATTGGTTTAATATCAGCGTTTGGTGAATCATTTCACCGTTTGTTTCCTGAAGTAAGCTATCTTGTTTGGATCAGTTTGGCCAGTAGTCTAGCCTGTCTATTTGCTAACGTGGGGTTAACCAAAATTATTGCTTACTCAACTCCGGTTCTATATTTCATTTATCCCTTGGCTGTGACTTTAATGCTGCTGGGAATACTGTCGCCACTATTTCACCATCGCCAAATCGTTTACCTGACAACAACAAGCTTCACTTTCCTAGTGGCTATTATTGACGGACTTAACGTTGCACCGGCAAGCCTACGTCAATTAACGGTTAGCCAGGCCTGCTTAAACTTAGCCCAGCACTACCTGCCACTTTTCAGTATTGGTCTTGATTGGCTTCTACCGGCAATAATTGGTTTTCTGGTCGGTTTGCTCTTAAGTCATTTTTGGCCTAAACAAATTAAATTACCTGTTTAAACTATCCTTGCGGTACACCTAATACGGAGTGCGGTAAAAGTCGGTTTTGGGTTCACTGCGTAACGTAAGCTAATCCAATAACCGTACTATGGTTATTGAATTAGCTGTAGTTAGGCACGTAAACCCAGACTTTTGCCGCACGTTCTAGAGCAATATCCGAAAATAATAAGGACTGGAACGTTTTCGTCCCAGCCCTTATTTTATTCATATTTTTTAATGATCTTAGCCTATAATTCAGGTTTTTACGCTCAGCGCAGAAACTGATCACTTTTCTGACACCTAGTGATTAAACTGTTGGTTCGTAAAAGTGCCCTAAAATTTTAACGGAATCTGAAATACTGACAAAGGCCCTAGGATCAGATTCACGCATCGCAACCTCCAGATCATGCATTTCATAACGGGAAATAACGGTAAATAAAATGGTTTTTTCGTCATGTTGGTAAGCACCTTCAGCATCATGCACAATGGTAATACCACGGCGCATGCGATTTTGAATGTGATCAATCACCCGCTTTGGTTTATCGGTCACAATCATAACTTGCATTTTTTGCTGCCGTGTATAAACCATATCCATTACCTTACCGTTAACGAAAATACTTAATGCACTATAAAATGCGTACGGCCAACCGAAAATAAAACCGGCCGCTAAAATAATAAACGCATTGAAAGTAATATTAATGGTCCCAATACTCCGACCAGTTTTTTTACGTAACACCAACCCAATGATATCTAAACCACCAGTTGAAATTCCATTTTTCAACGCCAGACCAGTACCAAAACCATTTACTGCACCACCAAAAATGGCGCAAATAATTGGATCAAAAGTTAATTCCGTAATCGGAACCAGCTTCATCATGATACTTGAAAAAACAACCGCCATAACGGTAAAAATAGTAAAACGTCGGCCAATTTGGCGCCAAGCTAACACAAATAGTGGTAAATTAAGCAAAAACAGCAAGAGTGGTACTGATAATGAAAATGGTAAAACACGTTTAGAGAGCGTTGCCAGTAATTGAGCAAAACCCGTAATTCCGGAAGCATAAATCTTACCTGGTTGCCAGAAGAAATTCATTGCTACTGAAACACAAATTGAGTAGATAAAAGCTGTCGATGCCCGTGCGGCATATTGATGTTTTTTTAGAATACGCTGTAAATCATCCATTATATCGTTAGTTAGCCTCTTTGTTTTAGAATGACTGAATTATAACATACTCACTTACCAGCTTGAACAAAATACGCTGAATCCTCATTTAAAGTGCGGCCTTTTTCAAAAGTAGATTAATCACCGACTACACGCTTAGGCCGATTTACTTTACAAACCAAGGATTGATGTGAACTACATCTATAACGCCAACTTTTTAGATTTTATAAACCTAATTTTAGCGGTATCAGTGGGTACAATCCCGCTTCATTTGTTTACCTTCCCTACCAGTGCTTTTTAATAAATTTTTCCCGGCCACCCATTTCTTCAATTCGATAGCGCAATGGATCTTTTTTATAAAAATCTTGGTGTGCCTCTTCGGCCGGATAAAATGGTTTGGCTGACTCAATTTTAGTGACAATTGGTTGGGTAAATTTACCACTATTTTCTAATTTATTTCGCGATTCTTCGGCGATCTTTTTTTGCTGTTCATTTTTTACAAAGATTACAGGCCGATAGCTAGCACCACGATCCTGGAACTGTCCCATTGCATCGGTTGGATCAGTTACCTGCCAATATATCTGTACCAGTTGTTTGTAAGAGATCACGGCTGGGTCAAACGTAACTTTAACGGCCTCAGTGTGGCCTGTCGTGTGACTAATAACTTGTTCGTAAGTTGGATTAGCAACATCACCACCTGTATAACCAGAGACGACTTTTTTAATTCCAGGCTGCGTATCAAAAGGCTTCACCATACACCAGAAACACCCACCAGCAAAAATTGCTGTCTCTTCACTCATTTAAGCGTCCCCCTTCGTGAAAAGATTCTTATATTTCGAATAACCGGCCTGATCTAAGTGCGCCACCGGAATAAAACGTAGTGCCGCCGAATTAATACAATAACGCAACCCACCTTCAGCCTGTGGTCCATCAGGAAAAACATGGCCCAAATGTGATTTGGCTTCTTTACTCCGAACTTCAGAACGAAGCATCCCGTGCGAAGAGTCGATATTTTGGTTGAGCTGTGCGGCGTTGATTGGTTTTGTAAAAGATGGCCAACCACAGCCAGCATCATATTTATCTAATGAACTAAATAAAGGTTCTCCGCTAACAACATCGACGTAGATCCCCACTTCATCAAATTGATCGTACTTACCAGTAAAAGGTCGCTCAGTTGCAGCATGTTGCGTTACATCATACTGTAGTGGCGTTAGACGCTTTTTTAAATCATCATTTTCATTATTCTTAGCCATTCTGATCATTCCCTTCATTACGTAATTATACTTATTTATAATTAAGTTGCACGCAATTTGTTTATTAGATGAACTACGCCAACTTGATTACCTGAAGGTCTGGTATCCAAAAAGGGTAAGCTAACCGTTTGGCCGGAAGCTTACTCTTTTAATAATTAAATAATTTAACCCACTTCATCGCGTCCGTTGTGAGTTTCAACTTTTTCTGCCATTATTTTGAGCTTTCACTTTCGGCCGGTGTTGAACTATTAACTGAATTATCGGTAGTTTGTGAAGTGGATGATGCGCTACTACTTGATTCAGAAGATTGTGTTGCTGCATTCTCCGAACCAGAAACCGAACCAGATTTTTCCGAAGAAGCGTTTCTTCTCGCGTCCGGTTGATTCTTTTCCAGCTCACGTTTTTCAACTTCATCCTGGTCAATTCTTTTCTGGAGACTACTATTATCTTTTTGCATTTGCTCAATCTTATTTTGTTTTGCCTGATCCCCATTATACATATAAATACCACCACCAATAACGACTACAAGTAAAATAATAATTATGATCCAGCCAGTCTTTTTCATCACGTTGTGCCTCCTTTAGTTTTAATTTCACTTTAACAAGGAAACAACGTAAGCAGTAAATAACTGACCGACTTCAAAAATAATTTAATTCAAGTTATGATTGCCTCATCAAATAATTGGTGAGGTGATTTTTATTGGATAAACCGGATATTGTTCAAATTAAAATGGATCATTCTGGTTCTCAATCGCGATCTACTATGGCAACAAAAGCCCTGCAAATTAGAGTTGATGCTAATAAATCGGTCGTAGTTTACAATCGAATTAACAACTATATTTTAGAGGCAGTTTTAAAGGCGGTGTTCGCTGGTGATAATTGATCAACGACAGATTCAACAGGTCTTTTTAGTTTGTGGAAAAACCGATTTACGTCGGGGAATCGATGGTTTAGCTGGTGTTATCCAAGATCAATTTGATTTAGATCCATACAATCGCGCCTTATATTTATTCTGTGGAACCAGAAAAGACCGTTTTAAGGCCTTATTTTGGGACGGTGATGGTTTTTTATTACTTTATAAGCGGATCGAAAACGGTCGACTTCAATGGCCGACTGATCAGAATGCACTCCGTAAATTAAATTCTAAACAGTTGACACGATTACTCAGTGGTTGGTCATTAGACGCGACAATTCATCAAACATGTCCGCCTGGACATGAAAGAAGAAAAAATAACTATCCAAATTAGTGTAAGACATGGTAAACTCAATTCAACAAATACGGATTGAGTGGATAAAGCTAATGACACCCGAAGAAGAAATTATAGCGCTACGTAAGCAAGTCGCGGAACTAACTGAAATGGTTGCCTACTTGACTAAAAAAATTTACGGTCAAAAATCAGAACAAATTGATCCTAACCAACTGTCACTACTAGAAGGTAATGACGGTGTTTTTATCACGCCAGAGCAACCTGGCCAACAAAGCGACGCAGATCAAGTACCGGCAAAGAAAAAGCGCAAAAAGACACGGCAAGAAACTCTAAGTCGTGATTTACCAGTAAGAGAAACTGTTATTGATCTACCAACGCAACAATGTGCCTATGGGCACGAGTTGACACCGGTTGGGAAAAAGTTTGTTCGTGAAGAGGTGCATTTCATTCCGGCCAAACTTTATCGAGAACATATTTATACGCAAACCTATAAGTGTTCTGAATGTGAGCTTGAAGCTGGCAGCGCTCATTTGGTGCAAGCCCAAACGCCAGTCGCTTTAATTCCGCATAGTCTCGCCTCGGCTTCGTTAGTCGCGGAGATCATTCATAAAAAGTTTCTATTGGCAACACCACTATACCGACAGTTAGCAGATTGGCAGCGCTTGGGTATTGCGTTATCAGAGGCAACAATCTCAAACTGGATTATCAAAACGAGTCAGTTGGTCGAACCAATTTATAATTTATTACAGCAGCGACTCAGCAACCAACGTTATTTACAGGGTGACGAAACACCGATGCAGGTGTTACGTGAGCCTGGTAAAACAGCAGCCGCTAAATCATATATGTGGGTGGCTAGAACAGTAAAACAAAGTCCGCAGCAAATCATTTTTTATGCTTATGGCAGTACGCGTTCAGGAACCTTTGCGCAAAAGTTATATCGGAACTTTACCGGCATCCTGCAGTGTGATGGCTATACCGGCTATAATCTGTTAGAAAATAGTGTTACGCGTATCGGTTGTTGGGCGCATGTGCGCCGTAAGTTTTACGATGCCACCCAAGCTAATGGTAAGCCAATTAGCAGTGTTCCCTTAGCGCTAATTGACGAGATGTTTGCCTTGGAGCGTCAATGGCAACATTTTTCGCCCCGGGTACGTCGTCGAAGACGCCGTAGTAAAGTGCGTAAATTATTGAAGCGATTCTGGCAGTGGATCGATTCGGCCGACGTATTACCTAAATCACGTTTGGGTAAAGCCGTCACTTACGCGATCGATCAACGATCTACACTAGAGCGGCTAGTCAACGTTGGTATCATGGACTGGAGTAATAATGCGGCGGAGCGCAATATGAAGAGCCTGGTGATTGGTCGAAAGAACTGGCTCTTCAGTACCAGCCAAGCAGGCGCAAGATCAACGGCTATTTGGTTAACTTTAGTGGAAAGTGCTAAAGCTAACGGGCTTGATCCGCGAGGCTATATCACCTATTTATTAAAAACAATGCCCCAACACCCTAGTTTCACCGATTTGGCCCAGCTAGAGGGTTATTTACCATGGAATTATTCTGGGGCAAGACATCAAGATAGAAATAAAGCGTCAAATGAATAGAAGCCAGAAATAGTGGCGTAATGTAAAAGACAAACCGATTTCTCAATTTCGAGAAGCCGGTTTGCCTTTTTTAAACGGTCGATTATTTACTGCTTACGAAACAACAACTAATGCCATAAATAAGCATATAGTAATAGACAAGAAAAACAGCCCCCAACACCCTTTTTAAGGCTAATTGTGGACTGTCCTTATTTTTAACTCGATCTAAGAAGTGTTTGGAAAAGCGCCCAGATTCTAAACCTTACTAGCGTTGTCGATCGGACTAAAATAAACCGAAATCCGAATTGCGGCCAAATACGCTAATAATCTTGATGCTTCATACGATGACCATTCAACTATGGCAATCGCAAGGGCCTGCTTTTTCAAATACTTTTACACCAGGTTAGTCGGGAGAATACTAACAAAAGTATTTACCTGACTAACTTAATGTAAACATAGATTTTGAGAATAGATTCTATTTTTTAAATACGCACTAAACTATCAGCTTTTTTATTCTTTATTTTGATCGTAAACACTAAGATCAAGATCTAATAATTGCTTCGTCGAAACCTTGCCCGGCGCGTTGGTCAACGGATCCCCGGCCTTAGAATTCTTAGGAAAGGCAATGACGTCGCGAATATTATCACGGCCTGACAGTAACATTGCGAAACGATCTAAGCCAATAGCTAGGCCGCCATGTGGTGGAAAACCGTATTCTAAGGCATTCAGCAAGAAACCAAAGCGTTCTTGTGCTTGTTCTTTAGTAAAGTTCAATGCACGCAACATCTTTTCTTGAAGATCGCGGTTATGAATACGAATTGAACCACCACCAAGTTCATAGCCATTTAAGACAATATCATAGCTCTGGGCGTGGGCCTGATGCGGATCCTCACCCTCGTTTAAATAATGAATATCTTCTTCGTTAGGCATTGTGAATGGATGATGTGCGGCCGTCCAACGGTGAATTCCTTCATCATATTCAAACAGTGGCCAATCAACCACCCAGATAAAGGCGTACTTCGATTCATCAATTAGATCAAGCTCATGGGCAAAGAAGGTTCGCAAATAACCCAATGTATCGGCAACAACTTTTTTACGATCGGCCGCAAATAGAATTAGGTCCCCTGTTTTAGCACCCAGCCGTTCATTAATTTCAGTTGCTTGTTCTTTAAAGAATTTTGCAATTGGGCCGCTGTAGCTATCTTCGGTTACTTTCAACCAAGCCAATCCCTGAGCACCAAAACGCTTAACGTAATCTTGAATCTTATCAATATCCTTACGTGAATATTTTTCAGCCGCACCAGGGACGCAAATTGCTTTAACCTGACCGCCAGCTGCGATTGCGTTACTGAAAACCTTAAAATCAGTATCCTTCATTAAATCCGATAAATCTTGTAATTCCATTCCAAAACGCATATCCGGTTTGTCTGAACCAAAGCGAGCCTGGGCCTCGTTCCAAGTAATCCGTGGAATTGGTGTTTTAATCTCAATACCTTTGGTTTCTTGCATAACTTCCTTCAGCAAACCCTCAGTTAAACTTTGAATCTCTTCCGCACTTAAAAAGCTAGTCTCCATATCAATTTGCGTAAATTCTGGTTGCCGATCACCACGTAAATCCTCATCCCGGAAACAACGGGCCAATTGATAATAACGATCAAAACCGGCACCCATTAATAACTGTTTAAATAATTGCGGCGACTGTGGTAAAGCGTAAAAATGACCAGGATAAACACGTGAAGGTACCAAATAATCCCGGGCCCCCTCAGGTGTTGATTTAGTTAAATCAGGTGTTTCAATATCTAAGAAACCATTATTATCTAAATAACGATGAGCCGCCTTAGTGATACTATTCCGGATCCGTAAACCCTTCTGCATTTCTGGTCGCCGTAAATCAAGGTACCGGTATTGCAAACGTAAATCGGCCGAAACATTAATATTATCCTCAATATAAAATGGTGGCGTTTTAGCCTTATTCAGAATTTCTGTGTCATGAATTTCGACTTCAACCTTCCCCGTCTTCATAGAAGGATTGATTGCGTCGTCAGCACGTTTAACAACCTTGCCCTTGGCCTCAATAACGTATTCAGAGCGCATACTATCAGCTACTGCCCACGCATCATGATCGAATTCCTGACTATAGACTAACTGCACGATACCTTCGCGATCACGCAAATCAATAAAAATCAAATTACCGAGATTACGGCGTTTTTGAACCCAACCCATCAAAGTAACTTCCTGGCCAACAAAGGCCTCATCAACTAAACCAGCGTACGTTGTTCGTTTATCCACTACCAATTCACTCCTCTTATTTAACTGCGGTCTTAAAAATAGCTTTAAAATCTGATTCAATTTCTGTAAATGGAACGGTGGTTTCTTCCCCCGTTGCCATATTTTTTAAGTTGGCAGCCTTAGCCGCTAATTCGCTGTCACCAACCGTAATAACGACTTTGGCATTTAAGCGGTTGGCCGTTTTAAACTGGGCCTTAGGTTTACGGTCTAAATAATCACGTTCAGCAGAGAAACCTGCTCCACGAATTGCCTGAATTAATTTTAAGGTCGCCGGAGCAGCAGCAGCACCAATTCCAACCAAGTAAACATCCAATTGGTCATCAACTGGTAACGGTACCTCATCAGCCGCCATAATTAGCAGCAGCCGTTCAACTCCCAGGCCAAAGCCAAACCCTGGAGCATCAGGGCCACCTAATTCACTCACTAGACCATTGTAGCGACCGCCTGCACAAACTGTCATGTAATTACCGCCAAAGGCCTTAGAATTCGACATAATTTCAAAGATTGTGTGGTTATAATAATCAAGCCCGCGCACCATATTTGCATCAATTTCATAGTCAATGCCAAGTGACTCCAGCATTTGCTTAACAGTAGTAAAGTGAGCAGTTGAAGTCTCATCAAGGTAATCCAAAATAGATGGGGCGTCCTTGACAATTTCTTGATCATGCTTATCCTTGCTGTCTAAAACGCGTAGTGGGTTTTTGTGCAAACGTTCTTTGGAATCAGCACTAAGTTCGGCAAAATGTGGTTCTAAAAAGTCAATTAATGCCTGGCGGTATGCTTGTCTAGTTTCCAAATCCCCTAACGTATTGATCACTAGCTTTAAATCCTTCAAACCAAATTGTTTCAATAATTGTAGCGCCATGGCAATTGTTTCAACATCAATGGCCGGGCTTTCACTCCCAAAAGCTTCTACACCAAGTTGGTGAAATTCACGCATACGTCCAGATTGGGGCCGTTCATAACGGAACATTGGTCCCATATAGTAAACCTTAACCGGCTTTTGATGTTCAGGTCCGTAAAGCTTATTTTCAACGTAAGCCCGAACAACACCTGCTGTTCCCTCTGGTCGTAAAACAATGTGACGATCACCTTTATCGAAGAAATCATACATTTCTTTTGTGACAATATCTGAAGTATCGCCTACGGAACGGGAAAAAACATCAAAATTTTCAAACATTGGCGTTCGAATTTCTTTAAATTGGTAAGCCTTAAAAACATCCCGCGCTGTTTGTTCAACGTACTGCCATTTTTCAGACTCGCCTGGTAAAATATCGGCGGTTCCCTTTGGTCGTTGGTATGCCATTTTTTCGAATTCCTCCTTATTATTTTCACTTTATTGCGTACGGATCCGCTAACTCATTATTCTTCTAGCGTTTGGCGTGAACTAGTTAAACTATTTAGCCCGGAAATTTTGCGGCTGGGACAAAAGTTCTAACCCTCTACTATTCCGAGCATTACTCTATAACGTGCACCAAAGGTTTAGGTTCACGTGCCTAACTACAGCTAAGCCACCACGCCTGAGTCTATTCTCCACGTAACACTCAAACTCGATATAATGCTCACTGTGCGCACTTAACGACATTCAGGCATCTTTTCCTGGTGGAAACGAAAAAACACCCCTGTCGCTTTGACAAGGGTGCTGAATTAGCACGGTACCACCTTAAATATAACTTACCCCATATCGCTGGGTCGCGAGACTGACGTCTAACCTAAGAAGTGTCAAATTAGTGCTAACTTTTAGTGGCTTTCAGCAAACCCACTTTTCTGTAAAAAGTTCTGAACGAATTTATCTTCCTCATTGGCCTTTATAATTCAGTTTTTACGTTACCGAATATTGTTTTGAAAGTCAAGTTTGTTTTCAGTATTTGTTGCCAGTAAATTTAAGTCATAACCCATTATCGTGTTTATTTGTTATAATGGCTATAAATCAATTCGGAAGGTGACACAAGAATGCTAAGACGATTCGTACACTGCATAATTCTACTATTAGCCTGTGTCACCTTAATTTTACTGGTTAATCAATCGGTAACCGCTGCAAGTAAAACGATAACCGTTCAGGCAAGCCGCGTGAACGTCCGGATGGGACCGGGTTTGGCCTATGACACCATGACTCAATTAAAACACGGTGCCAAGATTCATATTATAACAACTAAAAACGGTTGGTACCAGGTTCGCCTAGCAAGTGACAAAATTGGTTGGGTAGCAAGCTGGTTGGTTAATAACAGTGAAGTGAGTTCGGCTGCCAATCAAAAAGGCACAATGAATGAAACGATCTATGCCCGTGAACACCCCGATAGTTCTAGTCAAATATTAGGTACGATGACAGCCAATACTCCCGTCACGATTATTTACCAACAAGGTGCTTGGTCCCAGATCATTTTTAAAAATACGGTTGCTTGGTTACCAAGTCACACCATCACCCAACAAAACAACAACCAGCAAACCCAAACTGTCGATCCAACAATCAAAACGATGACCGTTCGCTCTGATCAAGCAAAGTTACGGACTGGCCCGGCAATTAACCACCAGATCATAGCAACCCTTAAAAAACAGGCTAATTTAACCTATATTGCCACGGATGGCGATTGGTACAAGGTCAAAACAGCAGCAGGACAAACGGGTTACATCGCAAATTGGCTAGTCAATCTTAATAGCACAACTCCTAACAATGCAACAAATCTATCCGAGGCAACGATTGTTCTCGATCCCGGGCATGGTGGCCGTGACTCTGGTGCTATCTCGTTAAAAAAGACTTATGAAAAAACATTTACGTTGGCCACCGCTAAGGCGATTGCGGCTCGGCTAAGATCGGCCGGGGCCCGCGTTATCTTAACCCGAAACAAAGATAAGTACGTCGGCCTATCCCCACGACCAGCAATTGCTAAACGGGTGCACGCTGATGCTTTTATCAGTATTCACTTTGATTCTAGCGAGACTGCAAATACTGGTAGCGGTACAACAACTTACTACTACAAAAAGAAAAAGGATTTGGCCCTTGCTAAGGCACTTGATCAACAATTAAAACAACTACCACTTAACAACCGTGGCACCGATTTTGGTAATTTTCTAGTCTTACGGGATAATACCCGCCCTGCCGTCTTGTTAGAGCTAGGCTACATTAATAACAAACATGATTATCGTGAAATTCAAGAAAAGGCCTATCAAAAACAAGTAGCAACAGATGTTTATCAAGGCCTCAGTCATTATTTCAAGCAATAAATGAGTTCAAAGAATCGTAAGCAGTAAATAATCGACCGTTTAAAAAAGGCAAACCGGCTTCTCGAAATTGAGAAATCGGTTTGTCTTTTACATTACGCCACTATTTCTGGCTTCTATTCATTTGACGCTTTATTTCTATCTTGATGTCTTGCCCCAGAATAATTCCATGGTAAATAACCCTCTAGCTGGGCCAAATCGGTGAAACTAGGGTGTTGGGGCATTGTTTTTAATAAATAGGTGATATAGCCTCGCGGATCAAGCCCGTTAGCTTTAGCACTTTCCACTAAAGTTAACCAAATAGCCGTTGATCTTGCGCCTGCTTGGCTGGTACTGAAGAGCCAGTTCTTTCGACCAATCACCAGGCTCTTCATATTGCGCTCCGCCGCATTATTACTCCAGTCCATGATACCAACGTTGACTAGCCGCTCTAGTGTAGATCGTTGATCGATCGCGTAAGTGACGGCTTTACCCAAACGTGATTTAGGTAATACGTCGGCCGAATCGATCCACTGCCAGAATCGCTTCAATAATTTACGCACTTTACTACGGCGTCTTCGACGACGTACCCGGGGCGAAAAATGTTGCCATTGACGCTCCAAGGCAAACATCTCGTCAATTAGCGCTAAGGGAACACTGCTAATTGGCTTACCATTAGCTTGGGTGGCATCGTAAAACTTACGGCGCACATGCGCCCAACAACCGATACGCGTAACACTATTTTCTAACAGATTATAGCCGGTATAGCCATCACACTGCAGGATGCCGGTAAAGTTCCGATATAACTTTTGCGCAAAGGTTCCTGAACGCGTACTGCCATAAGCATAAAAAATGATTTGCTGCGGACTTTGTTTTACTGTTCTAGCCACCCACATATATGATTTAGCGGCTGCTGTTTTACCAGGCTCACGTAACACCTGCATCGGTGTTTCGTCACCCTGTAAATAACGTTGGTTGCTGAGTCGCTGCTGTAATAAATTATAAATTGGTTCGACCAACTGACTCGTTTTGATAATCCAGTTTGAGATTGTTGCCTCTGATAACGCAATACCCAAGCGCTGCCAATCTGCTAACTGTCGGTATAGTGGTGTTGCCAATAGAAACTTTTTATGAATGATCTCCGCGACTAACGAAGCCGAGGCGAGACTATGCGGAATTAAAGCGACTGGCGTTTGGGCTTGCACCAAATGAGCGCTGCCAGCTTCAAGCTCACATTCAGAACACTTATAGGTTTGCGTATAAATATGTTCTCGATAAAGTTTGGCCGGAATGAAATGCACCTCTTCACGAACAAACTTTTTCCCAACCGGTGTCAACTCGTGCCCATAGGCACATTGTTGCGTTGGTAGATCAATAACAGTTTCTCTTACTGGTAAATCACGACTTAGAGTTTCTTGCCGTGTCTTTTTGCGCTTTTTCTTTGCCGGTACTTGATCTGCGTCGCTTTGTTGGCCAGGTTGCTCTGGCGTGATAAAAACACCGTCATTACCTTCTAGTAGTGACAGTTGGTTAGGATCAATTTGTTCTGATTTTTGACCGTAAATTTTTTTAGTCAAGTAGGCAACCATTTCAGTTAGTTCCGCGACTTGCTTACGTAGCGCTATAATTTCTTCTTCGGGTGTCATTAGCTTTATCCACTCAATCCGTATTTGTTGAATTGAGTTTACCATGTCTTACACTAATTTGGATAGTTATTTTTTCTTCTTTCATGTCCAGGCGGACATGTTTGATGAATTGTCGCGTCTAATGACCAACCACTGAGTAATCGTGTCAACTGTTTAGAATTTAATTTACGGAGTGCATTCTGATCAGTCGGCCATTGAAGTCGACCGTTTTCGATCCGCTTATAAAGTAATAAAAAACCATCACCGTCCCAAAATAAGGCCTTAAAACGGTCTTTTCTGGTTCCACAGAATAAATATAAGGCGCGATTGTATGGATCTAAATCAAATTGATCTTGGATAACACCAGCTAAACCATCGATTCCCCGACGTAAATCGGTTTTTCCACAAACTAAAAAGACCTGTTGAATCTGTCGTTGATCAATTATCACCAGCGAACACCGCCTTTAAAACTGCCTCTAAAATATAGTTGTTAATTCGATTGTAAACTACGACCGATTTATTAGCATCAACTCTAATTTGCAGGGCTTTTGTTGCCATAGTAGATCGCGATTGAGAACCAGAATGATCCATTTTAATTTGAACAATATCCGGTTTATCCAATAAAAATCACTTCACCAATTATTTGATGAGGCAATCATAACTTGAATTAAATTATTTTTGAAGTCGGTCAGTTATTTACTGCTTACAAAGAATTGGAGTGGGACACAAGTCTTAGTTCACGTTCTAAAGTAATGTTCAGAATCAAAAAGAGGCTAGGACTTTTGTCCGGGCCTCTTTTGCTAGATTGTATTAGAATTAATGCTTCACAACCAAAATATCATAATTTTGCAGTCCTACTACAAAACGTACGAAAAAATTAGAATTGAGATCAGTCCGGCAATTACCGTGATCCCCATTGATTTTGTTCGTGCCGCAATCAAAAAAACCAACAAGGTTGAAATAACCTCCGCGGCACTATTAACGTTAAACGTGTATGTAGAAGTAACAAACACATCTTTTGCTATTAAAGCAGTAAACAAGGCGACTGGAATGTACTTCATCCATTCATCAAACCAGGCCGGAATTTTACGCTTGGTAAAGTAAAGTAATGGTACAACTCGCGGAATAAAAGCAACAATCGCCGCTAAAATAATCAGTAATAAATAGTCACCGTTAGTCCTCATGGTTGTCGCTCGTCTCCTTTACATCCGTAAATTGACCCTTTCTTCGGTGAAGATGCAGTCCACGCAATAAGAAGGCGTGCTTATGCCCCTCTAAACTATGTTCAATCAGAAAACCAACAAAAGAAGCAATTAGGGTGGCAATTACCAAGCCCATTGTACTTTTAAGGACAATCATCAACCAAACCGATAACATCCCTGATAAAGCAGCGACACCAATCGATAGCCAGTTTTTAACTTGCATAACCATCATGTAACCAAATAGTGCAGTTAAAGTAAAATTAACAATATTAACGTCAAAGTGGATTAAATTACCAATTGTCGAGCCAATCATATTACTAACGGTCCAAAAAAGCATTGAGTAATGATTAACCATTACTGCCTTATGCCCATTCCAATTCTTATCAGTTGCAAACTTAAGGTAATTAATCGCATAATTTTCATCATTCATTGAACTTGCAAAGTACACTAAAAATCCCAGTGATTCTTTTTTCATAAAGGGCGATAAACTAGCCGAAAGTAAGGCATAGCGAAGTTCCAGAAAAAGTAACATTAGAAGTACTTGTAATAAAGGTGCGTGAATCGCCAACATTGAGGCGATTAAAAACTGGGCACCTCCTGAAAAAACAAGAATTGAAACAAGCCCAGTCAAAAGAATATTGAAACCGGAAGAATGTAGTAAAATACCACACGCTAACCCGATCGGAATATAGCTTAAACAAAGTGGCAACGCAATCTTAAAAACTACTAGCCAACCTTGATTTTCTTCATCTACTTCATTCAAAAGTCTGCCTCCAGATTCATGCAATAAACCTAGGTGATTATAACATATCCCTTTTGCCAATTTGTAGTCTTAATTAACCGTTTAACCAATGTAAGGTATCAAATCAGTCAATTGATCAATTGTAATTGTTGCGTTACTGACGCCATGAAAAGCATCAATATCATAAAAGCAGGCTTTAACGCCAGCATTTAAGCCGGCCTCAACATCTAATGGCCGATCACCAACCATAATCGTATTTGCCGCCTTTAATTGATAACGACTAATTAAATATATTAATGACTCTGGGTCCGGCTTACGCTTAAAGTGTTGATCACTGGTAACAAAATCAGTGAATAATTCAGCCAAGCCGTCATGTTCAAGAAAACGAATTGCTCCGCGATCACGGTGTGTTAACAAAAAATTGCGGCCACCTTTATCGATCACTGCCTGACAAGTTTCCAGTGCACCCTTAAGTGGCTTTGGCTCAAGCTGCCGGTCTTCCTCAATTTCATGATACCGCGCCTTGACCTGTTCATTAGACAAACCCTTTAATTCGCTAAAATGTTGAATTGCATAGTGAACCGAACGAACTTTAATCAGACGATAAAGTTCGCCATCTTCAACCTGAATATTAAATTCCTGAAGTGTTTTTTGTAATGATTTTAAAATAATTGGGTATGTATCGTATAAAGTACCATCAAAGTCCCAAATGACAGAATCTAACATCAGTTAAACCACTCCTTCAAAAGTCTAGAACTAGCATAACGTTTTTTAAATTTTCTGTAAATATCTTTTTAATTGACTAACGGTAAAATTAACTAATTAAGCGCTTTTTTTAAATATTTAAAAGAACACTAGAAAATCGTTTTTAGAAATACGTTCTTGCAGAAACATTTTACGCCGGATGAGTTAAAAACACACTTTAACCACTGCCAGTTCATTTATTCTCAGTATCAAATAAAATAGTCACCGGGCCATCATTAACCAATTCGACCTGCATATCAGCACCAAACTCTCCCGTTTCAACGGGAACCGATTGGGCTAAGGCTTGATTAAATTTCCGGTATAACATCTTTGAACGCGCTGGATCACCAGCACCTTGAAAGCTCGGCCGGTTACCCTTTTTGGTATCCGCATAAAGCGTAAACTGCGAAACCGACAAGATCGCGCCGCCAACTTGTTCTAGTGAGCAATTCATTTTACCCTGCTCATCTTCAAAAACACGTAATTTAATAATTTTATGAACTAAATAATCTAAATCGGCCTGCTGATCTGCATCGGAAAAAGCAACCAACACTAAATAACCACGTTTGATGGCCCCAACGACTTGCCGTTCAATTGTCACCTGTGCCGAACGAACGCGCTGTAAAACGACACGCATTAAAAATTCCCCCTGGTAAGTTTCTTAAATTTGAGCCACTAAAAAAAGAGCTATTTCAAAGGCACTCCTTCATCGTACCAAATTCTGACGAGGAAATCAGTTACGTTTGCGGATCACTTTTAAAAAAGCTCTGTTTAAATCCTATTTTATTGCGGATACCCCAAAACTAAATTGTTTGGTGTTCTTTATTAATTAAGCGTGATTTTTTAAGAGTACCACCATTTGTTTCATCACTACTCTTATTCGCTGGCCCGTCTAACACTATAAACATCAGGAATATTTTTGATGCTATCAATCAGCCGGGTTAGATGTGCCAAATTTGTAATCGCAACGGTCACGTGGATGGTTGCCATGTTATCATGGTCAACCTTGCCACTAACTGAGGTTAGGTTTTTAGTTTGTGAATTTAAATTCTGTAAAACATCGTTGAGCAGGCCTGAACGATTATAGCCATAAATTTCCAAATTAGTATCATAACTAACACCCTTGGCCCCCGTATCTTCCCACTCAACCTCAATTAAACGATTTTCAGCATCTTGGGCATTTTGCACATTAGGACAGTCGGTTCGGTGAATCGAAACGCCACGTCCCTTGGTCACGTACCCCACAATTGGATCACCAGGAACGGGATTACAGCACTTACTCAAGTGAACCAATAAATTATCGACCCCTTGAATAACAACACCACCTTCATGCTTAATTTTTAGGGGTTGTTCTTTAGTTTTAGTCTTGGCCTGTTGATTGGTCGGTTTGGCATCCGAATTCAAAACAGCTTTGGCCTGCTGATCCTGAGCTACTTTTTCCCGTGCCTTACGCGCCTTTTCAGTTAAACGGTTACTGACCGCCAACGGCGAAAGTTCACCATAACCAACAGCAGCCAGCAGCTCCTCTTCCGTACTAAAATTAAATCGATCTAGGATTTGACCAAGTGTCTCGCGATTTAAGAAATCCTTTGGCAAAAAATCCATTTCGGCCAATTGCTTTTCCAGCATATCCCGGCCCTTTTCAACATTTTCGGACTTATCTGCTTGTTTGAAAAAGCGTTTAATCTTATTTCTGGCCTTACTGGTGTTAACTAAATTAATCCAA
Source organism: Loigolactobacillus backii (assembly GCF_001663675.1). Lineage (NCBI taxonomy): Bacteria > Bacillati > Bacillota > Bacilli > Lactobacillales > Lactobacillaceae > Loigolactobacillus > Loigolactobacillus backii. Next base: position 1,908,993 of record NZ_CP014873.1, on the reverse strand, counting down.
TCACGACTGGGCGTAGAATTAGGCGAAGTTAAGATATCAACAATATCCCCATTTTTAAGTTGGTAATTAAGTGGCACAATTTTGCCGTTTACCTTTGCGCCAATCGTTTTATTACCTACTTCTGTATGAATGGTATAGGCAAAATCTAACGGGCCAGAACCCTTAGATAGTTCGTAAACATCGCCCTTAGGTGTAAATACATAAACCCGGTCAGAGAAAATGTCACCCTTAACACTCTCCATAAAATCGGCAGCATCAGAAGTTTCATCCCCAAGCTCTAAAATCTCCCGGAACATATCGATGCGCTTACCATTTGAATCATATTTAACTTCGTCTTGTTTGCCTTCTTTATAGGCCCAATGCGCTGCAACACCATATTCGGCAACTTGGTGCATTTCTTCTGTTCGAATTTGAATTTCCAACGGCTTACCTTTAGGCCCAATAACGGTCGTATGAATGGATTGGTACATATTGGCCTTAGGCATTGCAATATAGTCCTTAAAGCGACCAGGCATTGGCTTCCATTTAGTGTGAATGGCACCTAAAACGGCATAACAATCTTTAATCGAATCAACAATAACCCGGATTGCCTGTAAGTCATAAATTTCTTCAAATTGTTTGTGCTTATCACGCATTTTTTTATAGATCGAATAAATGTGTTTTGGCCGTCCATAAATTTGGTATTTGATACTGAACTCAGTCATTGATGACTTGATTTCCGTGATAGCCTCGTTGATGTAGGCCTGCCGCTGTGTTCGCTTAGAATTCATCAAATGGACAATTCGGTAATACTGTTGTGGATTAAGGTAACGCAATGAAATATCTTCTAATTCCCACTTAAATTGACTAATCCCTAAACGATCGGCCAAAGGTGCGTATATCTCTAACGTCTCATTAGCAATGCGCCGCTGTTTATCCGGTCGTAAATGCTGTAATGTTCGCATATTATGCAACCGATCGGCTAACTTAACCATGACTACCCGTAAATCTTTGGCCATCGCTAAAATCATTTTACGGTGATTTTCCGCTAAGGCATCTTTATGAGCAACGTACTGGATTTTGCTTAATTTTGTTACACCATCAACAATAATAGCAACATCAGTACCAAATAACTCTTTAATATCGCCTAGTGTAACGTTTGTGTCCTCAACAACATCATGTAAAAACCCAGAGGCAACGGTTGCCGGATCCATCTCAAGTTCAGCCAAAATGGCCGCAACCTGAATTGGGTGGATAATATAAGGCTCCCCGGACTGCCGAAATTGTTCTTGATGGACGTAGGTAGCAAAATCAAGCGCCCGTTTAACGAAAGCGACATGCTCTGAGTTCATATAGGTCTTAACCAACGCCATAATATCATCGGCAGAGTATTCTTTATCTTTTGGCATAGCCGCCACACCCCTTTTACTTTGATACAAAAATAGCACGATAACGTGAAAACGCAACGTGCTCAATATTTTCAGTAATCACCTAAATTATACCTAAGGTCAGTCATTTTGCAACTGAGATTGGCTTTTTTAACCCATAACTCAAATAGCTAAGGCATAGATAAATTAGGGCGAACCAATAAGCATATTTTCCGTATAAAAAATAAACTGCAAGTGTAAATAAAAATGGAAAAATCAAAATTAACCAAGCTGGCCGTTTTTTTCGAGCAACTTGAAGACCAAATAAAATGGCCGCAATCCCATTAACAATTATAAATCCCCACCCAATTCGAATCACGGAACTAATGTGTAGTGCTCGTGAAATTAGTGGCAAAATAAAAGTTAACAATAAACTAATTAAAAAGTAACTAGTGACTGGCATTAATAAAATTTGTTTTATTTTTGTCAAAATAGCGCCTCGCAATTCATTGGATTTTCTGACTAGGATGTTTATTAGAAGTTACTTTTACTAGTATTCACCTGATCGCTTTAGTGTAAAAATATCTGAATCCATCTTTTTGTAGTATTCTGCAACCAAATTAGTTTAGATGTGTCTTAAAGGCGGATTCTTGCGCTTACTAGGCACCAACTTATTAGTAGGACCCGAATGGCCAACGTCTGCAACAGGGAGATTATTAGTGCTCTTAACCGTGATTCGGCTCCAAATCTACCTTGGTCCGACCAACACTCCCTAATAACGCTTAATTTACAGCGCAGAATCTAACCGCCTTCAACCACTTTCTAATATTCAGATAATACTGTAGATTTTACCATTTATTACTGTAATTCCCAAATAACGGATAAAGCGGCCAATAAATAAAGCGGGGCTGTTTCCGCACGGAGTATTCTAGGCCCCAAACCAACTGGAACAAACGCCGCATTTTCTAACAAAGCGACTTCTGCAGGTGCCAAACCACCTTCAGGACCAAAAACGGCGACTAAATGTTGTCCCGTCTTCATTTGCTGAACTTGCTTGACCAATTGAGCCGTTTCGCCTTGCTTGGCCGCCTCTTCGTATGCAACAATACCTGTATCTTTCGCTAACAACGTAACCGCCTTTAAATTAGGTAAAATCACCACTTCGGGAACACTTAGGCGGTGTGATTGTCGTGCCGCTTCCAAAGCAATTTTGGCCAACCGTTCCTGCTTTTTAGGTTGTTTTTTTTCATCCCATTTTGCAACCCCGTACTGGCTCATGAAAAAAACAAACTGACTAGCGCCCATCTCGGTTCCCTTTTGAACAATCCATTCGGCCTTGTCCTTTTTAGAAACCCCGCAAACAATTGTTACTGTACAAGGTAGCTCACTTTGACTCACCAAGGATTTCTCTAATTGCACAGTAACTTGTTTGCCATCAACGAACTTGATTTTGGCCTGAAAGGCAACCTGTTCATTAAAAACAACTTCAATTTTATCCCCAACTACCATTCGCATAACACGGATAACGTGATGAGCCGCCTCACTATCCAAAGTGAACGTTTGCCCTAATTGAGGCGTGTCAGCCGTCATAAAATACCGTTGCATTAAGCGTCATCCTCCTGTAATTGAACAATTAAAGCAAACCAATCACCTTCATTACGCTGTTGCCGAACAATAAAACCATTAGCAGTCATTGCCTCCCGGATCATCGCTACCTTGTCCACAATAATACCGGACACAATAAAATAACCGTTGGCCCTTAAAAGTGGTTTAACTTGTGGAATCAGTGGAACAATGATTTCAGCCAAAATATTAGCCACAATTAAATCTGCCTTTTGTTTAATTCCCTGTAATAAATCATTCGCAGTTACCTGAATATCCGCCGCAATTGGGTTTAATGCCAAATTACTTTTAGCGGAAGTAACGGCAACCTCATCTAAATCGTAGGCAAAGACTTGCTTAACCCCTAATAATTTGGCCGCAATACTTAAAACACCTGAGCCAGTACCGACATCAAGCATTGTTTCACCGCCGCGGACCTTATCTTCAAGTGCCTCCAGCGTCAACTTAGTTGTTGGGTGGGTTCCAGTTCCAAAGGCCATCCCTGGATCTAGCCGAATAACCTGTTCCTGAGCCTGTTGGGGCTGATATTTCTCCCAACTCGGTACAACCGTTAAGTAGCGCGTCACCCGAACCGGATGATAATATTTTTTCCAAGCAGTTGCCCAATCACCCTCATCAACGGCACTAGTGGTTAAGGTCCCCGCACCGGCGTCAAGTCCATATTGGCGTAACTGCTGCACACGCTGTTTGATAGTGGGTAATAATTCTGGCAAAAAAATGGTCTCTGGATAATAGGCCGATACCTCTGCACCAGACTGAATATGTGGTAATTTTGCTGGATCAAAAATCTCGCCGTGCTTGCCAACACTGATTGGTTTGAAATCGGCCGCATTATTTATTTGAACGCCAGTTGCGCCAGCCTCCATTAAAATATTGGCGACGGCCTCAACAGCTTCATTACTGGTCTTAACTGTTACTTCTGTCCACTTCATTATCTTTTCCCCTATCTAATCTAAAAACGCGGGTATGGTAAGTAATCGCTAGCTTGAATTGTACCATTGGCCGCAACTTGGGCCTGATAGGCCACATTATCCCACTTTAGTTGAAATGTCGGCACCGCATCATCGTTTAAGAAAGTCATTAAATCACTTAGCCCATTATCAACGACTTCTTCTAAGTAAGTAAAAATGGCCGTAACTTGTTGTTTGGCCAACCCTTGCTTCCCAGTAAAGGGAATCATTGCTAAATAATCAGTTTGGTAGGCCGCACCATCTAAACGCTTAGTATCATAAATTAATAGTTGATCTTCAAACTCAATTTTTTTATCGGTTGAACTGACTCCCGTGGCATCTAAAATAGTCTGTGCCACTTTGTTCTGTGCGATTAAATCAATCGTAATTTCAAAAACGTGATGCTGTTGATCCCAGTTTAAAACCAATGTTGCGTTTGCATCATCAAAAGCGGCCACTTGCTCCGCCAATTCATCCAATAAGGTTACTTTTTTCATTTTTGCCACCCATTATTTTCTAAATTCATTTCACGCTTAGTAATCCTCGAAACAAAGGGATTGTGCGCAACATAAAAACGCAATGGCGCCGTTTGCCACTCTCCCTTATCATTAATTCCAATGCGGCCCGTTTCCGCAATCGCTAATGGCCTTTTATAGTGCGTTACATCAAGTGTTAACGGCGAACTAACATAATTATTTAAGTTCAAGTTCAAATTTTGAATGCCAAACGCACTCATTAATTTTCCCGGTCCATTAGTTAAATCGTACAAGTGCTTCGGCCAATGTCGGTTCAGTTGCATTTGCGCAACACCGGCATCCGGTTCCACCCCACGAATTAAGATTCCTTGGGGGTTTCCCTTCTTTTGCGTAATGATATTCAATAAAAACTGTCCGTAAATTGTGTAAATATAGATCGTTCCCGCCGGCCAATAGAGGGCCTCGTTCTTCTTCGAACGGTGCCCACCAAACGCGTGAGCCGCACGGTCACATTGACCAAGGTAAGCCTCATCTTCCACAATATAACCTGAAATTATTCCCTGTGGTGTTTGATAACAAATCTTTTTACCCAACAAATCACGAGCAATTTCAACGGTTGAACGTCCTGCCAAAAAATCATCTAACATTTTATCACCTAAAAATAGCAGCCACCAAATTACTAAATCATTTGCGGATGATCTTATAAAAAGATAACTGGATAAGTTAATTTACTCCGTACCCCAGAACGTAATATCCATCTGTCTATCACCAGAAGCGAAATAATCAATGCCTAATTTCTGGCTAGACTGATTAACAATTTGGTAATATTGTTTTGTGTCAAGATGCCCTGGGTGTACCGCTCGCGCATACAAATATTTTACCATTTTATGAATTAACGGATCATCCAATTTTTGTTGGGCTTCAAATTGAAAAGTTATATAAAGTAAATCGCTGGTCGCACGATCAAAAGTAACTTGATCAATCGAGTAGCCACCAAAGTTAGTTTCCTTTTTCAAATCGGCCACAAATGTTTCGACTTGCTTCCGCGTAAAAGTCGCCGTATAAAACATGATTCGCCAAGTGATTGTTTCATTCATTTTAAGCCGCCTCCAGTTTATTCATCATTATGCCATAGCCAACCAAGCTAAACCAGTCACGATGTAAAATACACCGATAAAAAGAAGATTGTGCTACAATTGTGAAAACGGATACAAGAACAGGAGTGATCTTATGAGTACAGTTGGTCAGTACAATGAAAGTACTATTCGCAAAACGAATCCAATCTTCTCACAATTACGGACAACGATTGAATCGACCTTTTATGGAAACAACATTACGGCCATCAATGATGTTGCAACTGCCTACCACCTTGCCCACGATGCCCCGGAAACAATCATCACTGACCTACCAATTAAATATGCTGATGAACTAGGATTACCTGCCGATGCCGTCATGTTGGTTGATAATAATGGCCAAATAGTCGGACGAACAGCAGCCGCACGCCGTATTCTTGGTCATTCCGGCGTCGATACTGCAGTCATGGCCAAAATTGCTCGGGAGGCCATCTACCAAGGCTCCAAGCAGACTTTTTACAAAACCAGCGTGGTTGTCGGCCTGGATGAAGATTTTATGTTAAAAGCCCACTTAGCGATTCCAAAAGGATTTGAAAATAATTTACTTTCTTACTTATTAAATTTTCAAGCCATTAATCAACATTACGCAAAACACTATCAGGCCTCGACAGCTTACAACGAGGGTGATATTTTCATTTACGCCAACCCTGACTTTCAGCACCCTGATTTTCCAAATGGACTTGCACTTTTTGACCCGCAACATAACGTTGCCATTATCCTAGGGTTACGTTATTTTGGTGAATTAAAAAAGGCCACACTTACTTTGGCCTGGGCAACTGCTCACCGTAATGGCTATGTTGCTTGTCATGGTGGTGAAAAAGCGTTTCACTTTACTGATCGACCTGACCAAGTTTACGCGATGTTTGGCCTTTCTGGTTCCGGCAAATCAACTTTGACCCACGCAAAACATGGTGGCCGTTTTAAAACGACTGTCTTGCACGATGATGCCTTTGTTATTTCCCGTAAGAACGGTAGCTCAGTTGCGCTTGAACCGGCCTACTTCGATAAAACGAATGATTATCCCTCCGGTACAGCCGAAACCGAGTATTTTATGACCTTGATGAACGTTGGGGTCACCTTAAATACGGCGGGTCAAAAAACGTTGGTTACCGAAGATCTACGAAATGGTAATGGTCGAACAGTTAAATCACGTTATGCCTCTACTAACCGGGTAGATAAAGAAAGTGCTCCAATTAATGCCATTTTCTGGATCATGAAGGATGATAGTCTACCACCAGTTATTAAAGTTTCTGACCCAATTCTGGCCGCTACCTTAGGCGTAACGTTGGCCACAAAACGTTCTTCTGCCGAAAATTTAGTCGGTAAAATTGATCGTAAGGCCTTAGTGATTGAACCGTTTGCCGATCCATTTCGTGCGTACCCATTAAAGGAAGATTACTCTGATTTTAAGAGTTTATTCGAAGAACAAAAAGTTGCCTGTTATATTCTTAACACTGGTTTCTATAATGGTATAAAAGTTCAAAAAGAAGATACACTAGCAATTTTAGAAAAAATTGCCAATCAAACTGCCAACTGGCAGAATTTCGGATCTTTGAACTATTTAAGCTACTTGGCGTTACCTGGTTACCCAGTCGATTTTTCGGATTCGGATTACCGCATAACACTAAAAGCACACCTAGAAATTCGCCTGGACTGGTTAAAAAACTATGATCAAAATCACACTGGGCAAGAACTACCTTCAGAAATTCAAACCAGTCTACAAACATTAATTGATCAGCTTAATGCATAAGGCCCACGATCTAGAGTAATGTTCGGAAACAATAGGGAGTGTGACAAAAGTCGGTTTTGGGTTTACTGCGTAACGTAAGCTAATCCAATAACCGTACTATGGTTATTGAATTAGCTGTAGTTAGGCACGTAAATCCAGACTTTTGGCGCACGTTCTAGAGCAATGTTCGAAAACAGTAAGAGGCTAGGACTTTTTGTCCTAGCCTCATTGTTTTAATCAAATTTATAATTAACGATCAATTAAGAACAATAAATCTGCATCCTGTGATTCTGGTTTAACATCGTCGTGATAGGTAAAATCGGCCTTATCAAATTCCTCTTTAATTTCGTCTTTAACCGATTCTAATGGTCGCTTATCGTTTTTTATTTGTTTAATGGCCACTTCCAAATGTGCTTTTGAAGGTAGTATGAAATCATGGACACGATTTAGTATAATTCCATAATAGGAAGGATTGTGTTTTTATGACCAAGAAAAAGTACTCAGTAGATTTTAGAAAAATGATTGTCAAGCTGTACCAGGATGGCGCCCCGGTAGCTGATCTTACAGACGAATATGGTGTATCAAATGTAACTATTTACAAATGGATTAATCTATATAAAGAAGACAAAGGAAGTGGAATTTCCAAATCAGATGTTTTAGCGTTGCAAAAACGTTTGAAACAGCTAGAAAGTGAGAATGACATCTTAAAAAAAGCCTTAACCATATTCGCCAAAAAGTAAACCCAGATGACTGGCAGACAGCCGTTGATATTAATTTGAAGCACCATAGTATCAAAGAAACCTGTAAAGTACTCTCAGTTCCACGCTCAACTTACTATGAACATCAGCAGAATCATGTATCGCCACAAGCCAAGCGTCGTAAGACACTTAGCCAGTCGATTAAACGCATTTACTTTAATTCTAGACGTATCTACGGGGCACCTAAAATTCTAAAAGCGTTACAAAAAGAAGGTAAGACTGCCAGTATTAAGCTAGTTCAACGATTAATGCGCCAAATGGGGTTAAAATCAATCACGCGCAAGAAGTGGCATTATCAACAAACTAATGATATTGATGCGACTGATTATTCAAATATACTCGCGCAAGATTTTCGTACAACCAGTCCAAATCAAAAGTGGTGTGCAGACATAACTTATATTCACACCAAAGCCAATGGCTGGTGTTATTTATCAAGCATTCAGGATTTATATTCACGTAAAATCATTGCCCATAAAATCAGCCGTCATATGACTGCTGATCTTGTGATCAGCACTTTTCAACAAGCCTTTGAAACTAGAAAGACGACTAATAACTTAATTGTGCATACCGATCTGGGTAGCCAGTACCGCAGTGCTGGCTTTGAACAGATCTTAGCGCAACACCATATTCGCCATTCTTATAGCAAGCGTGGCTGTCCCTATGACAATTCATGTTTGGAATCATTTCACGCCAGTTTGAAAAAAGAAGAGGTTTACCAACACCATTATCAGGATTTTGAAGAAGCAAATGCTGCAATATTCAGCTACATTGAGAGCTTTTATAACAGTGCTCGAATTCACAGTAGCATTGATTATTTAACTCCAAATGAAAAGGAAAAATTAGTCGCTTAAATTATACATAAAATGTGTCCAGATTCTTGACCTAAATCCATTTATCCGATGTATCAAATTTATAGTGAACATCTTCATCATTTAAAATTACAGTTATCAATTGCTTTGTATCATCCATACCTATTGCCTCTTTTTTATTAGTATCTATTCTAATATAGCGCAATTCACCTCATCTGTTAAGCGCTTTACTAAACGTGAATTAGTTAATGCAGCAAATTGATTAAAAGATTATATGCTCATTTAAAATAGAATTTAAACTAATTATAAAAATTAATTAATCTTTTATAATTAGTTTATCTATTTTATAACTATTTTAAAACAATTAGATTAAATATTTTAGTTTTTAATAATTTTTATAGATTATTATATTAAAGATAGCTATTACTCAATTTGATAATAAAAAGTCCGTTTACCTATCAAATACGTGATAAGTAAACGGACTTTTTTATTTTACATAATTAAATTTATGTTACTTAGTTTTCAGATTAACGTCAGTCTTCCACTAGCTAGATCATTAATTATTCATTACCAGTCAATTTGGTTGGATCCCCCAGCCGGTACCCATTACCCGTATTAAGCTTAAATTTCTTCTTTAAGCCATTCGTTAGATAGATTTGCTTATCCTTCGTTACAAAAATTGCCTGAATGTTTTGCTTATGTTTATTATTAATATAAGCCAAGCCACCCTTTACACCTTTGTTAAAGGCCGCATTAGATAACGCGTCCCCATCAACCGACTTAGGTGAAACAATCGTAACCCCAGCCAAGTTATTCTCGTACGGATAACCCGTATTCATGTCCATTAAATAGATATACCTGTGGCCGTTAACCTTTAAATATTGCTCATAAATACCTGCAGTTACGATCGACACATTCTTTTCTGGAATAACCCCTAGTGCCTTACCTCGTGCTGCCAATGGATTCTGAACGCCAACGTTCCACGGTTTGTCCTTGCCAACTGGTGAATGGCCCATCACAACAATATTACCACCAAGATTAATGACAGCCGTCGTAATTCCATTTTTCTTAAAAACTTCACGAACCTGATCCGCAATATAACCTTTAGCGATACCACCAAAATCCAAACGCATGCCCTTTTTAGTTAAATAGACAGTTCGTTTCCTTGCATTAAGCTGCACATCGTGATAATCAACCAGCGGTAACGCTTGATCAATTTCTCCCTGACTGGGCACACGTGCGCCTGGTAGTCCGATTTTCCATAGGTTGGTAATGGCCCCAATTGACATATCAAAGGCGCCGGCCGAATTTTTACTATAGTACATTGCCTTCTCCACCATTGGCCACATGTCAGCACTAACCTTAACCGGCCGAATGCCCGCATTCTGATTTATCTTGTCTAACTCAGTATTCTTCTTGGTTAAACTTGCTTGGTTATCAGACTTATGAATTCGGGCAAAACCTTTATCAAGCACAGCCTTTTTCCCTTTATTATAAATTGACAACGTACAAATCGTTCCCATAATAAACTCACTTTTTTGATACGGCCGTTTTATCACTGGAGCCGTTGATCTTTTAGCCTGACACGCACTCAATATGAGTGGTAAAATTAATAATAGAACAACTCCAAGTAACCATTGTTTCTTGGGTTTCATTTTGTGCACCCTTTCTAATTCAAACTTACTTCTTTATTTTAAGGGACCAGTAACACTTTGACAATCAATAAAAAAGTAAGGTTTCACACTTTATCGTTTCTATTAGGCAACGGATCCGTTACAATGATGATGGCAACATAATGCGAGGTGCAAATTTATGAAAAAGACAAAAATTTTAAGTCGAATTGAAGCTGCAAAAAAGGCGCATGAATTAATCGAAGTCCACGTCAAAAAACAAGTCGATGATTTTGAGGTTGGTTTCCCGATTGCTAGTGATCATCGCTGGCTGATTATTGCGGCAATTAATACTGAAGGCCAATTTGACGGTTTTACCCTCTTTGCCCTAAAACGAATCAAAAAAATTAAGGTTGGTACCGCCTATTTGACTATTGTTCACCACTACATCGATTTTGCTAAGGCCCATCAACTTTACGATCCACTAAAATTGGCAGACCGGCAGAAACAAATTAAACATTGGGAAAGAAATCTTAGTCGACAATTACTTATCTTGTTAGCAAAGAAACGGGCTTTCGTTACGATTGGCGGCCGTTTCAAAATAATACCAACTGGTAGAATTCTGGCTGCTTCGGCACACGGCTTCACTTTTCAACCGTTTTACGAGTTTAATTACACAGTTGCCGATCCGCTAATAATTTCGTTGAAGGATATTGCCTTCATTCAATTTTGGGATATTTATGATGATCTATATCAATACACCGCCCCAAAAATTGCTAAAAAAACGTTTCAAATACAAACTAAAACAGATTAAAAAATGGCTAACTAGTTGCTGTTACAAGCTCAACTGGTTAGTCATTTTTTGTCATTAATTTGCCTGTTAAATTGCTTCAAACCGACTCAGATCACAGCACACATAAGAGACATAAGTAACCCGTCGACTTTAAACTAATAACTTTTGAAAATCACTTGGCAATTCTGCCTCATACTGATTAACGATTTTCGTAAAGGGATCGAAAAAACTCAATCGACTTGCATGTAATGCTTGCCGCTTAATTCCCCGATCCAGTGGCCCTTGATAGAGTTCATCACCTAAGAGTGGGTGTCCTAAATAGGCAAAGTGCACCCGAATTTGGTGGGTACGACCCGTTAGCAATTTCACCCGCACGAGGGAAGCATCTAAAGCAGGCAAATAACGTTCCAACCAATATTCAGTCTGCGCCTTTTTCCCCGTTTCTAGAACTGACTGTTTGAACTCATCGGGTTGCCGCCCTAACGGTGCATCAATCAAATCATGTGCCTGCTCTAAACGGCCATTTACCAAGGCCAAATACACTTTATCTAATGGCTGTGCCTGGACAAGATTTTGTGCCAAACGGTGCTTAGCAATTAGAACAATCCCACTAGTAAAGCGATCCAATCGCGTTATAATGTGCGGAACTTGATCCTGTGCTCCCGCGTCGATCAGATAACCCTTAACTCGATTAACTACCGTATCCACACGGTTAGCGGGGCCTGGAACAGCAGTCAATCCCGCCGGTTTATTAATGACCAGCCAATTATTATCTTCTGCCAAAATAGTTAGCGGCTGGTGGCTGATCGCAACCCGCGGATCGGCACGCTCCACTGGTAGCCGGACTGTAACCTGATCATTGCGTACAACATTGGTTGGCCCATTAGTTAGTCGCCCATTAATTAAGATTTGACCACCGTTTTGACGGAGATAGCGAAAGAAACGACTACCAATTCCCCGTTGACCTAAAAAATCCTTCATTGCTTGTTTTTCTTCATGCTGTTGCCACATAAATTCCATTAATATCCCCCAAAAAATTAGTCAAACCATTTGCCATTGATCGTATTTGCCTCAGTAAAATCAGCAATTATTCAACTAAATTATTTTTCTATTATAACATTTATAGTCTAAGCCGTAATTAGCGCTGTTTAATTAACGCATTTCCCAAGATTACCTCCTGAAACGCTTAGCCTACTTCAAACGTAAGGTACCCATTGGTCATAGCGCCATGAAAAAACATCATCAGAAAATGATAACACTATTTAGTGATGACCTAATCTAAAATAAAACCGTTTTCCTTAAAACTATCTAATTTAACTAGATTGACACAACTTCATGTAATTTATCTATAGGAAGGTAAATACTGCAGCAAAAATAAGGAAAAGAGGTTGATTGAAATGCTAACTTCTAAGTTAGGCCACCACATATTACTACGACAACTGACAATTTTGAGTACTACCGGTATACTATTAAGTTCTGCAAGTGGGCTTTTTAGTCTGAAGAGTGTTCAGGCGGCAAGCTCAGCCACTGCTGTTACCAAAACTCAGGTCCAAACTGATACTCAAAAAGGACAGCAGGCCGCACAAAAAGATGTACTTGCCGCGGCAGAACAAGGGACTTCCCTAGTTTCCACTGGTGGTAATGACTATACCCAAGCCTATACCAACGAGTACCGGCAAGACCAAATAGATTACCTTAAAGGTAAACGGGCCGCCAATTTGGACGTCACAAAGGCTAACCCAATAAACACTAGTAAACCAACAACGGCCACGCGCTACTTCATTAAAGCCTACGAAGTTGAATTTTCTACGGCCCAAACGCTGTATAACAAGGGGGAGAACGCCGGGTATAGTGCCGGCCAGCAACAAAAGAAAAAGGACGCCACTGTGATAGCCCAATTTGGCCCAGTTTACCAGACAGGTTATCTACTAGGCTACCAACGCGGTCAAACAAATTGCCAAAACGAATTAGCACAAAAAAATGAACAAACAGCGGCCAAAAAACAACTACCAACTAAAAAAGAAGATTCAAAAACAGTGGTCTCCGTTAACCCTGCCCAGAGTAGCGCGAAAGATTCTAAGACAGTGACTACTGGTGTTGACCGTAATCAAGGCGTTGCTAGAGTGATCGCCGGCGAAGAAGGGCCGGCTCAACAACAGGCTCCAAAATCAAATCAGACCACTGCTTCAATTTCAAGCGTAAAACCAACCTTTTCGACTACCATTATTGCAAAACCTAACGCTACGATCGAAGAAAAGATTCTGCTCCAACCAGGAATCGCCGTTCCGTCACACAAAATATTTATTAAATTATTTGCAAAAAACGCGCAAAAAATTGCTTATAAACATGGTATTTACGCCTCAGTTATGATTGCACAGGCAGCCTTAGAAAGTAGTTGGGGCAATAGTGATCTGGCTACCGCGCCAAATTACAATCTCTTCGGTATCAAAAGCGACTCTGTTGGCCGAAGTACTCAAATGGTCACCAAAGAAGACAATGGCTTCGGCCAATTGTTTACCATTAAAACAAATTTTAAGCGTTATGATTCCTATAAGGCGTCCCTAACTGACTATACAAATTTATTAACAACGGGAACAATGGCAAATTTCTACGCTGGAGCCTGGAAACAAAACGCTAAAAACTACCAAAAAGCAACCAAGTTTTTAACTGGCCGCTACGCAACAGATACCAACTATAATTTGAAGGGAGTGTACAATATTTTGTGTAAATAGTAATTGAAAAGGGAAGACCTTCCCCGTATGATTAAATCGCCAAACATAATCAACGGAGGCCTTCCCCATGGATCAGTTTAACAAAGAAATCGCCCAAACACTACTAGCTCAAGGAAATTTAAAGGAGGTTTTTCGTACTCAATTGGAGAAAACAGTCAACAGCCTGCTTCAAGCTGAACTGACCGCAATTTTAGGCTACGATCCATATGATCGCAGTGGCTTCAACAGCGGTAATTCCAGAAACGGACAGTACTTTCGCCAAATAGCTTCCGAGTATGGAAAACTAAATATTTGTGTGCCCCGTGACCGTAATGGTGAATTCAAAGCAGCACTTATTCCATCCTATACGCGCCGGGTTGATGCCCTAGAAGAAATGGTTCTCAAGCTCTACGAAAAAGGGATCACAACACGTGAAATTGCCGATCTCATTGAGAAAATGTATGGATCGCACTACTGCGCAACCACAATCTCAAACATGACCCAGGTCGTCGAAGGGCAAGTTGCGGCTTTTCATAAGCGTCATTTTACTGAGTCAAGCTTCGTTTGTCTCTTCATCGATGCGACTTATCTTCCGCTCAGACGAAAGACGGTTGAACGTGAGGCGGTCCATATCGCGATTGGCATTACAGCAAGCGGTGAGAAACAGATCCTTGATTACCAAATCGCTCCAACTGAGAATGGTGAAGTTTGGTCAGAATTATTAGGTGGACTTGTAAAAAGAGGTATCAGCAACGTCCAACTAGTCATCGCTGACGGAATGGTGGGCCTTGAATCAGCACTTGAAAGAAGCTACCCACAGGCAAAGTTTCAGCGTTGCCTCGTTCATATGAGTCGTAATATTTTCAAAAAAGTACGTGTTAGTGACCGACAGGCCGTTATGTCTGAATTCAAGCAGATCCATCAAGCAACGACCAAATCTGAGGCACAAGCGATTCTGGCCACCTTTATTACACACTGGGCACCTAGCTATTCTAGAATGACGAAGCACTTAGCGGAGACCAAAAATCTGCTTACTTTCTTTGATTTCCCGACAAGTATTAGAGCCTCGATCTACTCAACCAATCTTATTGAATCTTTCAACAAATCAATTAAGCGAAAAACCAAAGTGAAAGAACAATTTCCAAATGAAGCTGCGTTGGATCGTTTCCTAGTCACACAGATGTTGGCCTACAACGATAAGAACTTTGGTAAGTCTCATCGTGGTTTCAAACAATGCCAAGATACATTAGAATCAATGTTTTGAAATTGGTTATTTAATCGTGCGAATAAGAGTTACTCATTTACACAAAATTATTGACACTCTCAATTTGAAACTTAATCAAATTATTACTACTTATCACTTAACTAAATATGATCAAAAGGCAAAACAAACTCGGCAAATTAATTTTGTTAAAAAAAACTACAAAAAACAAATAAAACCATTAACCACTGCGTATTTTCATCGAAAACAACTTAAGGCAGGTCCCATTCTGTTTCTATGCTAATGGACACGAAAAACGGTCCTTAGATCAATAAAGTTTTTACCAACTTAATAAAATTATAGCAAGCACTACCTTTTACGATTTACGAGACTAGAAATCACACCAATAATACTACGCTAATTTTACGTATCACTAATAAATTACACAAAGTGAGACAAAAAGTCGGTTTTGACGCACGTTCTAGAGTAAAGTTTGGAAATAAAAAGCGGACGTTTGTCCCAGCCTCATTCCCCTCACTTAAAATAAAGCGTTATTTTTGCATTTAGTCATTAATCATTGCTATCTTATTATTATAATAAATTTTAATTAAATTGGAGTTGAAAAAATGGCACACACATTAACTGTAAATCTAAATTCTGGAAAAACACTTACGCTAAAACAGATTGCTAACGTTAAGGTGATCACCGACGATGCAGTAATCAATACCACGGCCCGAAACCACGGCCCGAAATTTCTTCAATATTGGCCAAGCAGATAAGTACGTAATTACTTCAGATTGTGGTCATACTGCCCTAAAACGCCACGAAGTTTCATCCGTATCACTTAATGAAGATGACAGGCTTATTTGACAACCAAGTAGTTATGGTTATCATTTAAAAAATCCGTTCTAGGTGAATAAGTTCACCCAAAACGGATTAACAGTAAAAATAATCTAAGATTAGTTTTCGAAATACAGATTACAATTTTAATTAATTGCCTAATATCAAAAAAATAAAGCCTCTAAGCAGGCTTTATTTTTTATGCGTTTCTTCCTCACCAGTTTGTAAAACGGCCATGAAGGCTTCCTGGGGAACCTCTACTGAACCAATTTGCTTCATCCTTTTTTTACCACGCTTTTGCTTCTCCAATAATTTGCGCTTTCGGGAAACGTCCCCACCGTAACATTTGGCCAAAACGTTTTTGCGCAAAGCTTTAATGTTGGTCCGCGCAATAATTTTGTTCCCAATAGCAGCCTGAATAGGCACCTCAAATTGTTGGCGTGGGATAATTGTTTTTAGTTTATCAACAATTTCTTTACCGCGTCCAAAGGCAAAATCTTGATGAACAATAATACTCAACGCATCAACTGATTCTCCGTTTAATAGAATATCCATTTTAACTAATTTACTCTCACGATAACCTTCAATATCGTAATCGAGGGAGGCATAACCCTTTGTGCTGGATTTTAAGCGATCAAAAAAGTCATAGATAATTTCTGATAACGGTAAATGATAAACAACATTTACTCGGTTATTATCTAAGTACTCCATCGTATCAAATTCTCCCCGTTTATCTTGCGATAGCTCCATCACGGCGCCAACATAATCATTAGGCACCATAATGGAGGCGTGCACAAAGGGCTCCTCGATTGACTTAATTGCCGCTGGATCAGGCATCTCAGAGGGATTAGAAACTATCTTCTGCGTACCATCGGTTAAATTAATGTGGTAAGTTACTGAAGGTGCTGTGGTAATTAAATCCATCCCAAATTCACGCTCAAGTCGTTCCTGAACAACATCCATGTGCAGTAAACCAAGAAAACCACAACGAAAACCAAAACCTAATGCCTCAGAAGTCTCTGGTTCAAAAGTTAAAGCAGCATCGTTTAATTGTAATTTTTCTAAGGATTCACGTAAATCGTTATATTTCGCTGTATCAACTGGATATAAACCTGAATAAACCATCGGATTCATCTTTCGATAACCCTTTAAAGCAGTTGCGGCCGGATTGTTGGCCAGTGTTACAGTATCACCAACTTGCGTGTCTTGAATGGTCTTAATACTGGCTGCAATGTAACCTACATCCCCGACCATTAATTGATCCCGCGAAACAGCGTTGGGCGACATAACACCAACTTCCGTCACTTCAAATGTTTTACCATCTTGCATCAGTTGAATTGTATCACCTGGCTTAACTAGTCCGTCAAAAATACGAACGTTCAACACAACGCCGCGATAATTATCATAAACTGAATCAAAGATTAATGCCTTCAAGGGTTTCTGAACATCACCACTTGGTGCCGGTACATCACTAACAACGTGCTCTAAAATATCTTCAATCCCAATACCTTCTTTAGCACTTGCTAAAACTGCGTCAGAGGCATCAATACCAATATCGTCTTCAATTTCAGATCGCACTCGTTCTGGATCGGCGGAAGGCAGATCAATCTTATTAATCACCGGAATAATTTCAAGGTCGTTATCAATCGCTAAATAGACGTTAGCCAGTGTCTGTGCTTCAACACCCTGAGCAGCATCAACAACTAACACTGCACCCTCACAGGCTGCCAAACTACGCGAAACTTCATAAGAGAAATCAACGTGTCCTGGTGTATCAATTAAATGAAAAATATATTTCTCACCATTTTTTGCGTGGTATTCTAGTTCAACGGCGTTTAACTTAATTGTAATGCCACGCTCACGTTCTAAATCCATTGTATCCAATATTTGATTTTCCATATCACGCTTAGCCACGGTATGCGTCAGCTCCAAGATTCGGTCCGCCAGTGTTGATTTACCGTGATCAATATGCGCTACAATTGAAAAATTACGAATATTCTTTTGGCGCTGATGCATTTGTTCAACATCCATTTCGTCAACCTACTTTCTAGTTTAAATTATAACAAGCCGACTAAGACGACGCAATTTATACTGGAAATAACTCAAAAAAGAGTAAGCCAACCTAGCCGCGAAACTAGGTCATCATCACCTAGTTTATACAACTGCCAGTATTATGCTCACTCTTTAGTCGTTTCTTATTTCTTTTTATCGCCTGTAAAAGTCTCACGAATCTTATCGAATAAACTGCCTTCGGTCTGACTCACTTCATCGCCACTAGCAACAGCAAAGGTCTTCAATGCATTCTTTTGCTCATTACTTAAGTGTTTAGGCGTTATTACCTTGACCGTAACGTGTTCGTCACCTTTGCTATTACCACGTAATCGTGGTGCACCCTGACCGCGTAAACGGAACGTTGTGTTAGTTTGAGTGCCGGCTGGTACCTTTAACTTGACCTTGCCGTTGACCGTATCAACTTGTAAGTCATCGCCTAACGCAGCCTGCACAAAACTAATTGGTACTTCAATGTAAATCTCGGCACCATCACGCTTGAATTTATCACTTGGTGCAACTCGGAAAACAATGAATAAATCACCGTAAGGGCCACTATTTGTTCCTGCTTCGCCTTGTCCGGATAAACGCATTTGTTGACCATCTTCGACACCAGCTGGAACCTTAACTTTAACACTGTGACGTTCTTGTTCGTGACCAGAGCCATGACAAGTTGCACATTTTTCTTTAATTTCTTTACCTGTACCGCGACAAACATCACAAACTTCACGACTTTGCATCCGGCCAAGTGGTGTTTGACGAGTAACTTGAATATAGCCAGCACCATGACACTTATGACAGGTTACTGGTGAAGTACCAGGCTTCGCACCAGTCCCATTACAAGTATGACACATCGCCTCACGTGTATAAGAAATTGTTGTTTCCTTACCAAAAATGGCTTCCTCAAACTTTAGATCCATTTGGTACTGTAGATCAGAACCTTGCCGAGGTGCCGATGGGTTAGACTGTTGTTGGCCACCACCGCCACCAAAGAATTGACTAAAGATATCATCAAAACCGCCAAAACTCTGACCGCCTGTATCAAAACCACCAAAGCCTTGACCGCCACCGCCGCCAAAGCCACCTTGTGGACCCGCGGCACCATACTGATCATATTGGGCCCGCTTATCAGGATCACCAATAACTTCATACGCAGCCGATATTTCTTTAAACTTTGCCTCAGCGTCTGGCGCCTTATTAAGATCAGGATGATACTTCTTTGAAAGCTTTCGGTAGGCGTGTTTAATTTCATCCTGGGACGCATCTTTTGCTACCCCAAGAACTTCATAGGGATCACGTTGTTCTTCCGCCATGCTTAACCTCCTAATTTATAACGATTTAATTATTGCTCACCAATCTCATCTAAGTTAATTTAGACACAATAAATTAAACCAATAATATTCTTTGCAGAAAATCGAATTAAGCATACCATAAATTAAACAAAAAGCCAAAAGCCGCAATGGCCCTGGCTTCCTGCTACTCATTAAGGTACGCAACAACAAGATTTATTTTTTCTTCTTATCAGGATCGACTTCTTCAAAGTCACCGTCAACTGTTTCACCATCGCCGTCACTCTTATTGTCGCCTTTGGCATCACTGCCTTGGCCGGCATCGCTTTTAGCCTGTTGTTCTTTGGCGGCTTGTTCATACATCTTAACGGATAAATCTTGGACAATTTTATTTAAATCATCACGTTTAGTCTTCATATCATCCAAATTGTCGTCTTTTTGTGCCTTCTTCAAAGCATCTTCAGCGTCTTGGGCCTTCTTGATCTCTTCATCAGTGACCTTACCCTTAAGCTCCTTCAATGTCTTATCAGTTGTAAAGATAAGTTGTTCAACGTCATTACGTAAATCAACTTCTTCTTTTTTCTTCTTATCGGCATCGGCATTTTCCTCAGCCTCTTTTTGCATCTTTTCGATTTCTTCATCAGATAAACCAGAAGAACTCTTAATGGTAATCTTTTGTTCTTTTTGTGTTCCCATATCTTTAGCAGATACGTTAACAATCCCGTTTTTATCGATATCAAATTTAACTTCAATCTGAGGGACACCTCGTGGTGCTGACGGAATATCTGCCAACTGGAAGCGACCAAGTGTCTTGTCGTCTGCTGCCATTGGACGTTCACCCTGCAAGACGTGAATATCTACAGCTGGTTGATTATCAGCAGCCGTTGAAAATACTTGTGACTTACTTGTTGGAATAGTTGTGTTACGATCGATTAATTTAGTGAAGACACCACCCATGGTTTCAATACCAAGTGATAGTGGTGTAACATCAAGTAAAACAACATCTTTAACATCACCAGTAATGACACCACCTTGAACTGCAGCACCTAAGGCAACTGCTTCATCAGGGTTAATGGAATGATCAGGTTCTTTACCCATCCACTTTTTAACAGCTTCTTGAACAGCAGGAATACGAGTTGAACCACCATTTAAGATAACTTTATCAATATCACCAGTAGATAATTTAGCATCTTTTAAGGCATTATCAAAAGGTCCTTTAGTCTTAGCAACAAGATCGGCCGTCATTTCGTCAAATTTAGCCCGCGTTAATGTCTTTTCCAAATGTAATGGACCAGCATCACCAGCAGAAATAAATGGTAAACTGATTTGTGCTTCGTTAACCCCAGATAAATCTTTTTTAGCCTTTTCAGCAGCATCCTTTAAACGCTGTAAGGCCATTTTATCCTTGGCCAAATCAATGCCATTATCAGCCTTGAAACTATCAACTAACCAATCAATAATCTTTTGATCAAAGTCATCCCCGCCTAAACGCGTATCACCATTAGTTGAGAGAACTTCAAAAACACCATCGCCAAGTTCTAGAACAGAAACATCAAAGGTACCACCACCAAGGTCGTAAACTAAGATCTTTTCGTCCTTATCACCTTTATCAAGCCCGTAAGCTAATGCGGAAGCAGTTGGTTCATTGATAATTCGCTTAACATCAAGACCGGCAATCTTACCAGCATCCTTAGTTGCTTGGCGTTGACTATCATTAAAGTAAGCAGGTACTGTAATAACGGCATCCTTAACTTCTTCACCTAAGTAATCTTCAGAGAATTTCTTGATGTATTGTAAAATCATCGCTGAAATTTCTTGAGGTGTGTAAGACTTACCATCAACTTCAACTTTATAACCTGCTTCACCCATGTGCCGCTTGATTGAAGCAACTGTGTTTGGATTAGTTACCGCCTGGCGCTTTGCAACCTCACCAACTTGTGTTTCACCATTTTTGAAAGAGACAACAGATGGTGTTGTCCGATTACCTTCTGGATTTGTAATAATCTTTGGTTCTTTACCTTCGAGAACAGCAACTGCAGAGTTAGTTGTCCCAAGGTCAATCCCAATAACTTTTGCCATAACTCATAACCTCTTTTATTATTTAATATTTATTTTTATTGTGCAACTACTACCATAGCAGGTCGCAAAACGCGATCTTTTAAATAGTAGCCCTTTTGTAAAACCTTAACAATCGTCTCAGGTTTTTGATCACTCTCCACGGGCACAGTTTGAACTGCTTGGTGAATAGTCGGATCAAAAGTTCTATTTTCAGTTTCAATTTCGGTAACGTTGTGCTCTTTTAAGGCACTCTCTAGGTGGTCATAGACCATTTGAATACCCTTTTTTAACTGCCGTCCGATTGGATCCGAAACATCAATTGCCAAAGCACGTTCTAAATTATCAACAACAGGTAAAACGGATTTAGCCAAATCTTGGCCATCATATTTTGCTAGTTGCTCCCGTTCTTTTTTAAAACGATTATTCATATTCTGGATTTCTGCTTCGGCACGAAGATATTTATCTTCATTACTAGCAACCAAGGCCTGTAATTTTTTAATTTCAGCTTGATCCAATTCATGTTGCTTGGTTACGTTCGCATCATCACTAACCGTTTCTTTTTTAACGGTAGCTTCTTTTTTATCACCTTTAACTACCTTTTCAGTAGTTGCCGCTGTAGTTTCTTGATCTAAATTTTTTTCAGATGGAAATTCTGGTTGTTTCGTAGATGGTGTCTTTTTATTAGCCAAATCATTCACCTCCAGTGACTATTCATCCCCAAAGTGAGCATAATAATCAGTAATTTTTTTTGCTAGTTCCTCACGAAAAACGTCTAATAACCCAATCATTCGTGAATATGGCATACTAGTCGGTCCTAAAAGTGCAATCATACCCCGTCCATGTTCACTAACATTATAAGTTGCGGTAATTAAACTAAAATTTTTCAGTAAGTCATTCGTCATTTCATCGCCTAAACGTACTTCAATTGGCTGATCCGCCGGTTCCCCTAGTAGCTTAGCCAAATCATCGTTTTTATCAATCATGGCGTAAAGTGATTTTAATTGGTTAACGTCCTTAATGGTGCTAGTATTAATTAGATTCATCTTACCACCAACGTAAAAGCGTTCTTGAGCCGCCTTCTTCAAAACACCACCAAATATATCTAAGAAACCAGATGGTGTAATCATGTAGTGCGTTAAAAGCTGCGGAATACTTGTATGCAGCTTTTTGATCACTTTCGTTAGTGGTAGGCCGACCAACTCATCGTTTATAATTCGAATGACCTTTTCTAAACTATCACTATCGATTCCATTAGGGATCGAAAAGATTTGGTTTTCAACCGCACCGCTATCAGTCACTAAAATTGCCATCACCTGGTTATTGTCCAGTGGTACTAAACGAAAACCAGTTAAACGTGCTTCCTTTAATTCTGGGCCTAAAGAAATTGCGGTATAACTAGTCAAACTTGATAGAATTTTAGCGGACTGCGCAACAATTTGATCAATCTCATGATAGCTTTGGTCAAAGGATGTTTCAATAACTGCCATATCATTTGCGTCTACACTGCTAGGCTCGACTAAATGATCAAGGTAATAACGATACCCTTTCATCGATGGAATGCGCCCGGAAGATAAGTGTGTTTTTTCAATTAACCCCATATCCTCTAAATGAACCATTTCATTTCTGACAGTGGCAGAACTGACGTGCATTGGCAACTGTTCAAGAAGCTTTTTCGAACCGACAGGCTGGCCATATTCAGTATACAAACGAACAATCTCTTTCAAGATAAGTAACTGTCGCTTGGTCAGCATTCTAACCACCTCTTCTTTAGCACTTAGCATCTATGAGTGCTAACACAATTATTAATATAACAACTTCCATGAATTAAGTCAAGGCAGGACAACCTTTTTCTTACAAAAATATTATTTTACAAAACAAACGAGTAGTTTAACCCCAGGAGTGTTTGGAAAATAGCTTTATTAGGTATTTCTTGACTAATTTAGTATAAATGTGTTGAAAAAAGTAATTCAGGTCGTGAATTATTGTAAGCAGTAAATAACTGACCGACTTCAAAAATAATTTAATTCAAGTTATGATTGCCTCATCAAATAATTGGTGAGGTGATTTTTATTGGATAAACCGGATATTGTTCAAATTAAAATGGATCATTCTGGTTCTCAATCGCGATCTACTATGGCAACAAAAGCCCTGCAAATTAGAGTTGATGCTAATAAATCGGTCGTAGTTTACAATCGAATTAACAACTATATTTTAGAGGCAGTTTTAAAGGCGGTGTTCGCTGGTGATAATTGATCAACGACAGATTCAACAGGTCTTTTTAGTTTGTGGAAAAACCGATTTACGTCGGGGAATCGATGGTTTAGCTGGTGTTATCCAAGATCAATTTGATTTAGATCCATACAATCGCGCCTTATATTTATTCTGTGGAACCAGAAAAGACCGTTTTAAGGCCTTATTTTGGGACGGTGATGGTTTTTTATTACTTTATAAGCGGATCGAAAACGGTCGACTTCAATGGCCGACTGATCAGAATGCACTCCGTAAATTAAATTCTAAACAGTTGACACGATTACTCAGTGGTTGGTCATTAGACGCGACAATTCATCAAACATGTCCGCCTGGACATGAAAGAAGAAAAAATAACTATCCAAATTAGTGTAAGACATGGTAAACTCAATTCAACAAATACGGATTGAGTGGATAAAGCTAATGACACCCGAAGAAGAAATTATAGCGCTACGTAAGCAAGTCGCGGAACTAACTGAAATGGTTGCCTACTTGACTAAAAAAATTTACGGTCAAAAATCAGAACAAATTGATCCTAACCAACTGTCACTACTAGAAGGTAATGACGGTGTTTTTATCACGCCAGAGCAACCTGGCCAACAAAGCGACGCAGATCAAGTACCGGCAAAGAAAAAGCGCAAAAAGACACGGCAAGAAACTCTAAGTCGTGATTTACCAGTAAGAGAAACTGTTATTGATCTACCAACGCAACAATGTGCCTATGGGCACGAGTTGACACCGGTTGGGAAAAAGTTTGTTCGTGAAGAGGTGCATTTCATTCCGGCCAAACTTTATCGAGAACATATTTATACGCAAACCTATAAGTGTTCTGAATGTGAGCTTGAAGCTGGCAGCGCTCATTTGGTGCAAGCCCAAACGCCAGTCGCTTTAATTCCGCATAGTCTCGCCTCGGCTTCGTTAGTCGCGGAGATCATTCATAAAAAGTTTCTATTGGCAACACCACTATACCGACAGTTAGCAGATTGGCAGCGCTTGGGTATTGCGTTATCAGAGGCAACAATCTCAAACTGGATTATCAAAACGAGTCAGTTGGTCGAACCAATTTATAATTTATTACAGCAGCGACTCAGCAACCAACGTTATTTACAGGGTGACGAAACACCGATGCAGGTGTTACGTGAGCCTGGTAAAACAGCAGCCGCTAAATCATATATGTGGGTGGCTAGAACAGTAAAACAAAGTCCGCAGCAAATCATTTTTTATGCTTATGGCAGTACGCGTTCAGGAACCTTTGCGCAAAAGTTATATCGGAACTTTACCGGCATCCTGCAGTGTGATGGCTATACCGGCTATAATCTGTTAGAAAATAGTGTTACGCGTATCGGTTGTTGGGCGCATGTGCGCCGTAAGTTTTACGATGCCACCCAAGCTAATGGTAAGCCAATTAGCAGTGTTCCCTTAGCGCTAATTGACGAGATGTTTGCCTTGGAGCGTCAATGGCAACATTTTTCGCCCCGGGTACGTCGTCGAAGACGCCGTAGTAAAGTGCGTAAATTATTGAAGCGATTCTGGCAGTGGATCGATTCGGCCGACGTATTACCTAAATCACGTTTGGGTAAAGCCGTCACTTACGCGATCGATCAACGATCTACACTAGAGCGGCTAGTCAACGTTGGTATCATGGACTGGAGTAATAATGCGGCGGAGCGCAATATGAAGAGCCTGGTGATTGGTCGAAAGAACTGGCTCTTCAGTACCAGCCAAGCAGGCGCAAGATCAACGGCTATTTGGTTAACTTTAGTGGAAAGTGCTAAAGCTAACGGGCTTGATCCGCGAGGCTATATCACCTATTTATTAAAAACAATGCCCCAACACCCTAGTTTCACCGATTTGGCCCAGCTAGAGGGTTATTTACCATGGAATTATTCTGGGGCAAGACATCAAGATAGAAATAAAGCGTCAAATGAATAGAAGCCAGAAATAGTGGCGTAATGTAAAAGACAAACCGATTTCTCAATTTCGAGAAGCCGGTTTGCCTTTTTTAAACGGTCGATTATTTACTGCTTACGAATTATTTAATAGCCATCATTCAAAATAAATCTTCCAGTGCGCACTAATAATTAAATTTATGTCTCTAAGTATAAACTTCGTCAAAATTTGACTTTATTGCTTGGTAACGTCTTAATTTAAGGCAAAATAAAAAGGTTCTACAATATCTGTTGTTGGTAATAGATTTTCATCTATTACTGATGACAGATTTTTTATTTATGGCTAGAATAAAAAAGCGGACATTTCCTGTCCGTTCATCCAAGTCAACCACCACGAAGATTTTTCAGAAAGAAGGAAATGCCCTATGTGTCATGATACTACAAAATTATTATTAGGAATAGCTGACGAGAACCTAAAAATTACTGACGGTGAAACTGGAGAAGACGGGGTTATTCGCTTAACTGGCCACTTGGATTACACGCCGAAGGCTTGTCCCAAGTGCGGGATTATCAATGATCAAAAGATTATTAACTACGGCTGGCGCAATACCACTATCAGATTCTCGAAGGTTCTGAGCAACACCGTCATCTTAGCCTTAAAGCGCCGCTATTTCCACTGTAAAGAATGTCACGGCAACTTTCTTGCACAAACATTGGCAGTTCCGAAACACTGTACAATTTCAAACACCAGCCGCAAAGAATGCCTAGAGAAGCTCGGTGAACCGGTCTCTTTGAAGCACATTGCCAATGAAGTATCGGCATCAGATTCATTTGTGGGCCGCCAGTTAATGCGCGCTGAACGAGACTTTCAAACCAATTGGCACTATTTACCAGAGATCATCTTAATGGATGAGGTGAAGAGTACCAAGAGCGCTACTGGTGCCATGAGCTTTGAGTTCATGAATGGCGAAACCCATGAATTAATCGACTTACTCCCTTATCGAACCATCAATAAACTAGAGAAGTATTTTTACCGCTTCGATCAAGCTGCCCGAGAAAACGTCAAAATTATTGTGACTGATATGAATTATACCTACCCCAAGCTTGTGCAGACCGTGTTCCCCAATGCCATGGTGGTCATGGACAAGTTTCATATTATCAACGCCCTAAATCGGGCGTTTAACAAAACCAGAATCAAGGTGATGAAGAAGTTTACCCCGTCTTCTCGCGAATTTCACGCCCTTAAGCGCTACTGGAAGCTGTTGTTAGTACCAACTGAACAGCTTAACTTTGAACAATTCAAAAAGTGGACTAATTTTCCTTACTGGATGGCTGCCACCGATGTTGTCCATCAGCTGTTATCGTTGGATTCAGAACTAGAACAAACTTATCAAGTCTTAAACAGCGTCCGGTCAGCTGTCCAACATCAAGATTGGCATAACTACAATGCGGCATTTTGGAATAACAAAACGTATTCTGAAGAAATGAAGAACACGATTAAAACACTTGAAAGCCATCATGATGAGATTCGTAACACCTTTACCACACACTATTCAAATGGTCCTTTGGAAGGTTCTAATAATAAAATCAAGGCGATCAAACGAGCCAGTTTTGGCTATCGCAGCTTCTGGAGGTTTAGAACTCGAGTACTATACGTTTTCAAAATCAAAACAAAAAGAGCCCTAATCACGAAGTGATTAGAACTCGAAATATGGATTCACCAACAACAGTTGACGAAGAGCCAATAAAAACAACCTCGAAATAATCTAGTTCATTAGATTATTTTTAAGTCGTCTTATTTTAAATTGCCTCATCAATTAAGAATTCTTGGAAAACATCGTTACCCAAGAATTCACCTCGCTTCGTTAAACTTAAACGATCGCCTTGTTGCTTCATTAAACCACGCTTAATCAAGTTATTAACGGTTTGGCCGTAAACAGCCGCAATCGGCAAATGAAATTTCTCTTCAAAACGCGTTTGGGAAACACCTTCCCTCTTACGCAAACCAAGGAACATTTCCTCTTCAATTTGTTCAGATAAAGATAAAACACGATGCTCAAAAACGGGTAATTTGTTGGCCCGTAAAGGCTGTAAATACTGTTGAATCGGACCAAAATTTTGGTAACGATCCTTTCCTAAATAACCGTGGGCACCAGCACCAAAACCAAAATATTTTTCATTGCGCCAATAGATTAAATTATGCTGGGATTCCATACCTGGTAACGCGAAATTACTAATCTCATACTGCGCACGACCTGCCTGAGCAAATTTTTCAATGGCCAGTTCATACATATCAGCCTCAATATCCTGCGTTGGCAAGAACAGCTTTCCTTGACGCATCATATTATAAAAAACAGTTTTACGTTCGAGAATTAATGAATACGTTGCGTAATGCGGCAAATCTAAAGCAATTGCCCGGTCTAAACTATCCGTAAAATCAGCAATGCTCTGCCCTGGCAAACGAAAGATTAAATCAATACTGATGTTATCAAAACCAACTTTACGAGCATTTTTAATGGCTGTATAAACATTGGCGCTAGTATGAATTCGGCCGATCTTTTTCAAAATTTCGTCATTAAAAGACTGAACGCCAATGCTCAAGCGATTAACCCCGTAATCACGCAACACCTGCAATTTATCAGTTGTGAGTAAATCATTGGGATTGGCCTCAAACGTAAATTCTCCTTCTTCAAAAGGTAAGTAACGACGAATTCCCGCCAATAAATGGGCCAACTGTTTTGGTGTTAATGTAGTCGGCGTTCCTCCACCAACGTAAATTGTTTTAATTTCTTCTTCAGGATGTGCTGCCATTACCAGCCGCATCTCCGTAATCAAGCGATCAATATATTCATCAACTGGCTGTCCTTCTAAGAAGACTTTATTAAAATCACAATAGTAACAAATATGCTCACAGAAGGGAATATGTAAGTAAGCCCCGGTCATGAAAGTAGCTCCCCCCTATATTGCGTAAAGTAATCGCGGGTTGCCACTTCATCAAGTTTAAGCTGGTCAATCAAACCGGCAGCACTATCAAACTTAACTTCACCACGTAAACGACTGTACCAAACAATTTCAACTGGTTCGCCGTAAACCATTTTGCCAAAATTAAGGATGTAGATTTCAATTGTAACGTCACGATCATCACCAAAAGTAATATTACGGCCAATCGAGGCCATTCCTAAATACCAAACGTCACAAATTTTAATTTGAACTGCATAAATTCCAATTCCTGGCACCCGTGAATAAGGTTCAGGTCGAATATTAACCGTTGGAAAACCAATCGTCCGCCCGCGTGCTTCACCATGGACCACAGTGCCAAGTAAATGGTAAGGATAACCTAATAAACTAGCCGCTTCATCGATATCACCAACATCAATTGCTTGCCGAATTCTTGTTGAACTGACTTTTTCTGCATTTTGATTCAATTGACCGACCTGAATAACGTCAAAACGTCCCTTTGCAAATTGTGGTAAATCGGCCATTCCCGCACGTTGTGGACCAAAAGTATAATCGAACCCTGCTACCGCTACTTGGGCATGTAAATCCACAATGTACTGTTTAACAAATTTTTCCGGCGCTAAGTTAGCAAAAGCCGAAGTAAAATCAACAATGTAAAGAAGATCCACCCCTAACTCTGCCATCCGATCTATCTTTTCTGGAATCGTGGTTAGATAAGTTGCCGAACGACGATCCAATTGATGAAAGACTAGTGATGGATGTTGGTTAAACGTCATTACGGCCAAACGTAAATGACGTTTCCTTGCTTCCTCCCGGGCACGCCCAATAACCGCTTGATGCCCACGGTGTACGCCATCAAAAAAGCCTAAGGTCAAGACAACCGGTTCTGGTTTAATTTGTTTAACTGAGTACGGGTGGTGAATTCGAACGACGTCCATATCAATTACTCCTTTAATTCAAAGATCAGTTTTCAACTGAAAACATCTTTTCTGGTTTATATAAATTTGGGTACTGTGACTGGTGGTACAACGCCTTAATTGATCCTTCAAAACGAACGGCAACCGACGCTTCGTCGGCAACCATACTGAAAATTTCTGCAGGTAAAAAGGCGCCGTTTTGAACTTGGTGCCACTGCTCGATTGTTAAATCTACGGCGGGATAGTGACGCAAAGCATAATCCAACGGTCGTAAAGCCGTTAACGATTGTTGTTTTTCCACTAAGTCGGTCAGTGCTTCTAAACTGATAGTATCAGCGAGTGCAAAACCACCGCTGTATGTTCTCGTTAAAGCGGACATTACCGCTGGATAACCCAGCTTAACCCCAACATCAACGGCTAAGGTTCGGACATAGGTCCCCTTTGAACAACTAACCTCAAATTTAAACTTGACCGTTTTAGCTTGTTCATCATATTGCGGTTCATTTAAACGTTTAAAATCCGTGATGGTGACCTGCCGTTTAGGTCGTTCAACGGTTTCTCCTGCCCGTGCGTAATCATAAAGTCGCCGACCATTAACTTTAATTGCCGAATACATTGGTGGGGTTTGAGTGATAGTACCAGTAAATTGGTGCAAGGTTTGATCAATTACTTCATTACTGGGTGCTGCCGCAACTGCCTTCGTGGCAATAACCTCACCATCCAGATCCTCAGTTGTCGTCGCAAAACCCAAGGTAACCTCACCTTGATAAACTTTACCACTCCCAACCAAATAATCAACGACCTTAGTTGCTTTGCCAATACAAATTGGTAACACACCATCAACGTTAGGATCCAATGTGCCCCCATGACCCACTTTACGCGTTTTTAAAATATGACGAACTTTTGAATCACATTGCCGACTTGTCATTCCTCTAGGCTTATATAATGGTAAAATACCATCCATTTGACATCCCCCGCTTAATTTTATTTAACTTACACTTACTTTTAATTAGACGTATTTATTATAGCAAAAAAGCGGCCAAGTCACAAAAGAAGCCGCTATCATTTTGGCAAACAAAAAAGAGTGTGGAAAAACGCTTGTACGAAACCACAAAATTCAATCGTAAGCGTCTTTCTCCCACTCTCTCATAGGTTATCCACGTTCTTGTCGGTGTAATTGATCAATTAATTGATCAATTCGATTGCCGTATTGAACTGATTCATCACGTTCAAAGGTTAGTTCAGGAATCTTATATAAGCGAATTCGCTGCCCTAATTCCTTACGAATTAGACCGCTTGCCTTTTCTAAGCCCTGTTGTGCCTTTTCACCATCATGTGCAGTATCAGAAAGAATACTGTAATAAATAGTGGCCTGTTGTAAATCACCAGTTACATTAACACCAGTAATTGTGACGCCTTGTACACGTGGATCACGTACTCGTTTCATCAAAATATCCGTTGTTTCCTTTTGGATTTCCTGTGAAACACGACCAATCCGATAATGTGCCATTAGTTTACCTCCAAGGTCTACTACTTAACCGGAACTTCTTCCATGATATAAACTTCAATTGTGTCACCAATCTTGACATCATTGTAATTTTCAATCATCAAACCACCTTCAAAGCCTTGACGAACTTCTTTTACGTCGTCCTTCAAATGCTTCAAACTAGCAATTTTACCATCATAAACGACAATACCATCACGAATTAAGCGAACACCTGAATCTCGTTGAACTAAGCCACTTGTGACGTAAAAACCAGCGATAGTCCCAACTTTAGAAACCTTGTAGATTTCACGAACTTCAAGCTGCCCAATAACCTTTTCTTTATAGGTTGGTTCGAGTAAGCCTTTCATTGCAGTTTCAACTTCATCAATTGCTTGATAGATAACGTTATGCAAACGAACATCAACGTCTTCTGAATCTGCCTGTTCCTTTGCTCGTGCAGTTGGTCGAACGTTAAAGCCAATAATAACCGCATTACTTGCTGCGGCCAGAGTAACATCACTTTCATTGATTGCACCAACGGCCTCGTGGATAATATTAACCCGAACGCCTTCAACCTCAATCTTTTGCAAACTGTTGGCTAAAGCCTCAACTGAACCTTGTACGTCCGCCTTAATAATGACGTCAACCTCTTTAAGTTGACCCTCTTGCATGGTTTCAAACAAATTATCCAAGGTAACGTGTTTAGTATGATTACGTTGTTCTAATACAGCACGTTTAGCCCGTTCCTCACCAGCAGCACGCGCTGTTTTCTCATCTGCAAAAACAACAAACTTATCGGCAGATTCTGGAACGTCACTTAAACCAGTAATTTCAACAGGGGTTGAAGGTGTTGCTTCCTTAACTCGGCGGCCTTGATCACTGGTCATGATCCGAACACGCCCAAAGGTATTCCCAACCACAATTGGATCACCAATGTGCAAAGTTCCTTGTTGAACAAGTAACGAAGCAACCGCACCTTTACCCTTATCTAAACGAGCCTCAATTACAGTTCCGGCTGCTTTTTGTTCTGGATTAGCCTTTAATTCAAGCATATCGGCTTCAAGCAAAATCATTTCGAGTAATTGGTCAAGGTTTTTACCAAATTTTGCGGAAATAGGTACAAAAATGGTATCGCCACCCCAGTCTTCAGGAATTAAACCGTATTCGGTTAATTGCTTCATCACATTATCAGGATTAGCGTTAGGTTTATCAATCTTGTTAACCGCAACGATAATCGGTGCGTGGGCGGCCTTAGCATGATTAATGGCCTCAATCGTCTGTGGCATTACCCCATCATCGGCGGCAACAACCAGCACAATAATATCGGTGATATCTGCACCTCGAGCACGCATATCCGTAAAGGCAGCGTGTCCTGGTGTATCCAAGAAAGTAATTAAACGATTATTTGATTTTACTTGGTAGGCACCAATTGCCTGCGTAATTCCGCCTGCTTCGCCCTCAGTGACATTAGTGTGACGAAGTTTATCAAGTAATGTTGTTTTACCATGATCAACGTGACCCATGATGGTAACAACTGGTGGCCGATTTTCAAGGTGTTCAGTATTCGTTTGACCATCTTCAAAGAATTTATCTAAATCAGAAATATCAACGGTAACTTTTTCTTCGGCCTTAATCCCATAATCAGCGGCAAGAATTTCGATCGTGTCCTTGTCCAAAGATTGATTTTGGTTAACCATTGTTCCCATCATAAATAACTTCTTAATGATTTCGGCCGGTTCGCGATGAATTAATTTAGCAATGTCCTGAACGTTCATACCTTCAGTATATTGCAATACTTCTGGCAACGCACGATCCTTACGCTGAGTAGCTGGTGCCTGGGGCTTGCTTGAACGATTAAAGCGCCGGCCCTTCTTTTTATTAAAGCGACCACGATTATTACCGCCAAAACGATTGCCACCCCGATTATTGTTACCCCCGAAACGGTTCTGCGTTCCGCCAAAACGATTATTATTGCGACTATTACCATTACCACCAGTAACTCCGGTGCGATTACTGTTATTAATCCGAGTTGTGTGGCCACTGGTCACGTTTTGTGGATTCGCAGCATTTATTGGTGCACGGTTAGGTGATTTAGCCTGTGTGTTAACGTTTTGGTTGGCGTTAATTCGTGCATGGTTATTATTATGTTGGTGATTATTATTTGATTGACCATGATTATTATTCTGCTGGTTACCACGGTTATTATTAAACCGTTGGCCCTGACGATGATCATTATTATTCTGCGACTGAGTAGTTGAATGGTGCGCTTGACTACTCGTATGACCTTGATTACTTTGATGATTTTGCGTACTTTGTGTGTTGCGAACTACCGGCTTGCTGGCCGAATGGTGTTCGTGATTAGCCGGTTGAACTGGCTTTTTAGTTACTACACTTTTAGTTTGTGTGTTTGGCTTTTTCTCCTCCTTTTTCGGTCCAAAAGTTGCCCGTAAAGTCTTTTCTTGACTATCGTCAACAGTGGACATATGATTTTTGACCGAAATTCCGGTCTTTTTTGCATGGTCCAAGATCACTTTAGATTCGACATTTAATTCTTTTGCTAGTTCATAGATACGTTTTTTAGCCATATCTTCACGCTCCTTGCGTATTCAGTAGCGCAATCAGTCGCTTAGCAAAGCCTTGATCAACCACTGCGATGATTGTTCGTGGTCGGCCTAATGCTTGACTCATTGCTTCTTTGGTGAAGGCGTTTAAAACGGGCACACTGTAAGTGTCACCCTTTGCAGCAAATTTAGCTTGAGTTGCTTGACTTGCGTCAGTTGCAACCAAAACCAATTTGGCCTTTTCCTGTTGAATTGCCTTGATCACGAGGCCCTCACCCATCACCAATTGCCCGGCTCGCAAACTAAGTCCCAGCAAATTCAACGCTTTTTGATTACTTAGCATCTTTAGTGCCAAAAAGTTCTTGGCGTGCCTTTTGATGCTTAACGTAGGCTAATAATTCTGCATAAAAATCATCAGTTACCGCAACATTTAAGGCCTTATCTAAAATATGCTTGCTGCCTGCTTCTTCAACTGCTACCGGTTCAAGCGAAATGTACGCGCCGCGGCCGGATTTTTTACCAGTTGAATCAATAGTGACAGCACCTTCTTTATCACGAACGATCCGAACCATTTCTTTTTTAGGTTTCATTTCGTTGCTGACAACATCTTTGCGCATGGGAATTTTTCGTTGTTTCATGTGTGTCACCCCCATTAGTCTTCCTGATTAGTTTGGTCGGTGTCACCGTCGTCAACTGGCGTATCATTTACTTCTGTTGCTGACGTTTCTGGCCGTTTTTCTTCTTCTGCTTCTTCTGGTTCATCAGCCTCAGTTTCAGATTTGATATCAATCTTGTAACCCGTCAACTTAGCAGCAAGTCGCGCATTTTGACCACGTTTTCCAATGGCCAATGATAATTGATAATCAGGTACAATAACGGTCACGGCCTTTTCATTTTCTGGATCAAAAGTCACATCGACCACTTGGGCTGGATTTAGAGCATTGGCAATGTAAGCCGCCGGATCATCCATCCATTCAATGATATCCATATTTTCACCGGAAAGTTCGTTAACAATTGCTTGAACACGCTGGCCCCGGGGACCGACACAAGTCCCAACTGGATCAACGTTTTCATCATTACTACGAACCGCCATCTTAGTTCGATCGCCGGCCTCACGAGAAATTGAAACAATCTCTACTGTTCCATCATAAATCTCCGGAACTTCTTGTTCAAATAATCGTTTAACTAAGTCAGGGTGTGTCCGACTAACGTATACTTGCGGTCCCTTTGGTGTATTTTCAACCTTAGTTACGTAAACTTTAATCCGATCATGGGGCTCATAATGTTCGTTCGGCATTTGATCATTTTTGGCCAAAATGGCCTCAATTTTACCTAAACTAACGTAAATATAGCGACTATCCCGGCGCTCAACGACACCTTGCATAATCTCATTTTCGTACTTAATGTACTGGTCATAAATGATATTACGTTCGGCTTCACGAACACGTTGTAAGATAACTTGCTTGGCCGTTTGGGCCGCAATTCGACCAAAGTCTTTCGGAGTTACCTCGAAACGAATGTCATCGCCAACCTCATAAGCATCATTAATGACTAAGGCGTCCTTGAGACTTACTTCGAGGCGAGAATCAAACACTTCATCAGTAACTTCTTTAACAGCGTAAACGTGAATATCACCCTTAGCTTGATCAAACTCAACCTCTACATTTTGTGCTTGACCGTAGTTACGTTTATAAGCTGATACTAAGGCAGCTTCTAGTGCCTCGATCACAACTTCTTTTTTGACGCCTTTTTCCGTTTCCAGTGCATTTAGGGCACTCAGCATTTCCTTGCTCATTTTTGTTCGGTCCCTTCAACTTAAAATTCAATCGCCAATCTGGCTTGCGCAATTTTTTTACGATCAAAAGTCATTTCTTTATGTCGTGTTTTAATTTTTATGTCCAATGTTAACTCATCCGCTGAAACTGATTTCAAGGTACCTTCATAAATTTTAGCACCAGCAACCGGTTGGTATAAGGAAATATGAATGTAGTCCCCAATTGCTCTTTGATAATCGGCCTCTTTTTTCAAAGGACGTTCTGCGCCAGGCGATGAAACTTCAAGAAAATAAGCCTGTGGAATGGGATCAGGATCCATGGCATCAAGCTGTTCGCTAACCTTTTCGCTTACAAGCGCGCACTCTTCGATATCAATGCCACCTGGTTTATCAATATAGACGCGTAAATACCAGCTTTTTCCTTCCTTCACAAATTCAATGTCAACCAATTCAACATGAAGATCACTCACAATCGGCGTTACAACATCCTGAACTGTTTCTATGACGCTACTCACACTGACGCCTCCTTTAAAAATTCGGTTACTTTTTACATGATTAAAGTGTGTCTAGAATTTAACCAATAAAAAGAGCGAGCATCGCTGCTCACTCCAACTAAGGTATCAAAATACTGTTTATATAATACCATAGAACCTGTGCTAGCGCAACTTTCCTTACCTTAACTACATCATATCAAACAAGGATAACTGGTTTTCATCTGGCATCCCATCAAGAACATGATTCTCAGTCAAATAATCAATTAACGTCTTAGACACTTTGCCGCGTTTACTTAAGTCTTCTTTAGACAAAAACGGTTTTTCTTCCCGGGCAGAAACAATTTGTTTAGCAACGTTCATCCCTAGACTTGGAACTGCCCTAAATGGTGCCAGAAGTGTTTTGCCATCATCTTCAATAACAAATTCTGCCGCGTCTGAGCGCTCAACACTAACCATTTCAAATTTAAAACCACGCTCAAGCATTTCGTTAGCCAACTCTAAAACAGTTAAGAGATTCTTTTCTTTTGCTGAAGCATCCATGCCCTTATCCGTGATTTCTTTCATGGCCGCTTTAACTGCATCTTTTCCGTGGGCCATGGCAACCAAATCAAAATCCTCGGCCCGAACTGTAAAGTAGGCCGCGTAATAAAGAATTGGATAATAAACTTTAAAGTAGGCAACTCGTAATGCCATTAAAATATAAGCAGCCGCGTGCGCCTTAGGAAACATGTATTTAATCTTCAAACAGGAATCAATGTACCAATTGGGCACATTTTCATTTTCGCGCATGGCCTTTTGCCACTCATCGGGAATCCCGCGGCCTTTACGAACGTGCTCCATTATTTGGAAGGCCATCGAAGCATCCATTCCGTAATGAATCAAATCAAGCATAATATTATCCCGACAACCAATAACATCCTTTAAAGTGACAACGTTCTTTTGAATTAGTTCTTCAGCGTTACCCAACCAAACATCCGTCCCGTGTGATAAGCCAGAGATTTGGAGTAATTCAGAGAAGGTTGTTGGGTGAGTTTCTTCTAACATGCCACGAACAAAGCGAGTTCCAAATTCCGGAATTCCTAGCGTCCCAGTTTTTGAACCAATTTGCTCCGGCGTAACATCTAAGGCGTCGGTACCTGAAAACAAGGACATTACCTTGGGGTCAACTGGTGGAATTGATTTCGGCTCAATTCCCGACAGATCCTGTAACTTACGAATCATTGTCGGATCATCATGCCCTAAAATATCCATCTTCAAAATATTATCGTGAATCGAATGGAAATCAAAGTGACTCGTTTTCCAAGGCGCGCTCTGATCATCGGCCGGATATTGAATGGGTGTAAAGTCGTAAATATCCATGTAATCCGGCACAATCAAAATACCAGCCGGATGTTGCCCTGTTGTTCGTTTAACTCCCGTTGTACCCTTCGCTAAGCGATCAATTTCTGCGCCACGATACGTTTGCCCAGTATCACGCTCGTAGGCCTTAACGTAGCCATAACCAGTCTTGTCTGCCACCGTGCCAATCGTACCAGCACGGTAAACGTTATTTTCACCAAAAAGAACCTTCATATAATTATGGGCAATTGGCTGATAGTCACCAGAGAAATTTAGATCGATATCCGGCACTTTATCACCGTGAAAGCCTAGAAAAGTTTCAAAAGGAATATCATGACCGTCTTTTTCTAAGTCACTCCCACAGTCAGGACATTTTTGGTCAGGTAAATCATAACCAGAACCGTATTCACCCTTAGTGAAAAACTTAGTGTAATGGCACTTATTACAACGATAATGTGGTGGTAAAGCGTTGATTTCCGTAATTCCGGCCAGATAGGCTACTAAACTTGAACCAACTGATCCACGTGAACCAACCAAATAACCATCCTTATTACTTTTATGCACTAATTTCTGAGCGATTAAATAATGTACCGCAAAACCATTACCAATAATACTTTTCAGTTCTTTAGAAATTCGCTCTTCAACAATTTCAGGCAACTTTTCACCATATAGTTCATGGGCCGTTGTGTAGGTCATGGTCTTAATGTCATCTTCGGCGCCAGGCATTTTAGGTGTGTACAATTTATCTTTAACTGGCGACATAACTTCAACTTCTGCCGCAATCTTTTGTGGATTAGTAACGACCACTTCTTTGGCGGTTGCTTCCCCTAAGAAATGAAATGATTTCAGCATCTCATCTGTCGTCCGAAAATGAACATCGGGTAAATTAATTCGGTTCAGTGGATTGGCACCACCTTGGGAATTAATTAAAATTTTACGGTAAATTTTATCTACAGGATCCAGATAATGTACATCTCCGGTTGCAACAACTGGTTTACCCAGTTCCGCGCCAATTTTAACAATATTTTGGATAATTTCTTCTAAGTCACCATTATTGTTAATTAGTTGCCGCTCCAACAGTGGTGCGTAGACTGCCTTTGGCATAATCTCTAAATAGTCGTAGAACTTGGCCTTTTTACGCGCTTCGTTATAGCCTTTTTGCATCATTGTTGTAAAAACCTCACCGCTAGAACAGGCAGAGCCAATCATAATGCCCTCCCGGTACTTTTCTACCACACTACGTGGTAAGCGCGGAATTCGGTAAAAGTAACTAATCATTGATAATGAGACCAGCTTAAACAAATTCTTTAAACCGGCCTGCGTTTTGGCCATTAAGACGGCGTGAAACGGCCGAGCCTGTTTATAGGCATCATTTTCACCTAAATGCGAATTTAGATCATCAATATATTGCATGTTGTAACGTTTTTCTGCATCTTTTAAGAAAATAAATAACAAGTGCCCGGTAGATTCGGCATCCGCATTGGCCCGGTGATGGTGCTCCAAGTTAACTTTAAAACGTTTTGCCAATGAATCTAATTTATGATTTTTAAATTCTGGATGGAGCAAACGGGCAAGTTCCAACGTATCGACAATTGGAACCTCCACCTCGCCCATATCATGACGCGCATAACCTGCATTCAAAAAGCCAATATCAAACGTAACGTTATGGCCCACTAAAACGGTGCCTTGATAAAAGGCCTGAAATTTTGTGAAGGCTTCCTGTTCAGTATTAGTTCCTCGAACCATATCATCAGTGATACTTGTCAAATTAATGGTTGTTTCCGATAATGGGTGACCTGGATCAATAAACGCTTCAAATTCATCAATTACTTCACCGTTTTTCATTTTAACAGCGGCAAGTTCAATAATTGAATCGTAAACTGCCGATAAACCCGTTGTTTCTGTATCAAAGACCACATATTCAGTATCCTTTAGCGGCGCATGACTTAGGTTATAAGCAATCGGAACCCCATCATCAACAAGGTTAGCCTCAACACCGTAAAGAATCTTAACGTTATTTTTCAGTCCTGCTGTGTGTGCTTCGGGAAAAGCCTGAACGGCGGCATGATCCGTAACCGCCACTGCTGTTTGGCCCCACTTGGCCGCCTGGGCAACATACTCACTAATATTGTTCGTCGCATCCATTTGGCTCATGTTAGTGTGCAAGTGTAACTCAACCCGTTTCTCACCCTCAGAAGCCTGATCCAACCGCTCTTGGTGTTTAATTTGTTGAATATCACGCCCGTTTAGAACCAAATCACGCATGAAGTTATCTTCCTGAATACTGCCCTTTACTTTGACCCAGATACCAGGCTTCATGGCTGCAAATAATTGTTCATCTTCATCAGTCCGGGAAAACTTTTTAACAGTAAAAGAAGAAGTGTAATCGGTCATTTTAAAAATAAGCAACTGTCGTTTCGATCGTAAAACACGAACTTCAACGTCAAAAACGTAACCTTCAATCACAACTGAATTCTCTTCTTCAGTCAAATCAATCATTCGGCGAACTTCTTCTTTAGTATTAATCTGCCGACCCATTAAAATTGGTCCAGAAACTGCTTCTGCTGATTTTTTCTCTTTTTGGGCCGCAGCCTTTTGCAAACTAACAGCCGCCTGCTTGGCCAAGGCCGCATCCTGTTTGGCCTTTTGCGCCTTAAACTCATCAATTTTTTGTTGCGATGCCGATTCATCAATCATCGGGTGAATCGCCAGTTTAGGAAATCCCACTGTTTGGTAGGCCGTCTCAATTGGTTCTAAGGCTTGGGTCACTAAAAAGTTTTTGATAATTTCGTTATCGGCTAATAACAGGACCCGCCGGTCATTCAAATATGGTTGGCCTTTTTCACATAAATCTTGAATGAAGGGCGAAGTAATGCCACTGGTTTTTACAGCATAACGCCAGTAATCGGCAAGATTTTGATTGTCGACTTGAGCCTCGCGACTACTAATAGAGAATTTTACTCGCGCAATATCCGCAAATGCCTGTTGTAAATGTTGCCCTAACTTAGTAAATAGGCCAAATGGTAAAATATCGGCAAATTCAAAATAAAATTGCCAAACCTTGGATTGCTGATGGACAACTACTTTTTTGACTTTAGCCTGTTCAAAATACTGACTTTGCTCATCTGGTAAATCAAGCTTAATCTGT
This sequence comes from Loigolactobacillus backii, assembly GCF_001663675.1. Lineage (NCBI taxonomy): Bacteria > Bacillati > Bacillota > Bacilli > Lactobacillales > Lactobacillaceae > Loigolactobacillus > Loigolactobacillus backii. The sequence goes on along the minus strand of NZ_CP014873.1, from coordinate 1,868,806 downwards.
TCAAGTAATTTACTGAACAACTCACTTTCGCTTAAACTCACTATGGCCATCCTTTCTTGTAAAGCACGCACAGTTACTAAAAAGTGACGCAAAAAAATATTTGGCAGTTGTTAGCAAAAAATCACACTGGCCAAAAAATTTGCGTCACACTTTCTTAATTAGTCTTCCACTTGTTTCAATAAAATACTGATTGTATCCACCAATTCAGACTTCTGGACTTCGATTGTTTCACTAGTTTCTCGAATTTTAACTTCAACGATGCCCTCGCTGGCCTTCTTACCAATGGTAATTCTTACTGGCAAGCCAATTAAATCCGCATCAGCAAACTTAACCCCGGCCCGTTCTTTTCGGTCATCTAGTAAAACACTGTAATTGGCAGCCTCTAACAACTGTTCGGCCTCCTTGGCCAAAGCCATTTGTTCATCGTTTTTTGCGTTAACTGGAACAACGTGAATATCAAATGGTGCAATCGTCCGTGGCCAAACTAAACCTCGATCATCAGCTCGCTGCTCTGCAACCGCCGTGAGTAATCGACTCACGCCAATCCCGTAGGAGCCCATGATAATTGGTTTACTTCGACCATTCTCATCAAGAAAATTAGCGTTCATGGCTTCAGTATAACGCGTACCCAGCTTAAAGACATGCCCAATTTCAATTCCTTTGGTAAACTTTAAAACGCCTGCACCATCAGGAGACATTTCACCTTCAGTAACAAAACGTAAATCAGCAAATGCCTCTGGTGTAAAATCACGAGTTAAATTGGCATTACGGTAATGTTGCCCCTCTTCATTGGCACCAACAACAACATTCACAAGATTTTCAACACTATTGTCAGCCAATAAACGAACTTCTGGTGGCAACCCAACTGGACCCAAAGAGCCAAAGTTGGAACCCAAAACTCGGACTGCATCGGCATCACTCGCTAATTCCAAGGAAGCAGCGCCAAGATAGTTTTTTAATTTAATGGGATTAATTTCGTAATTACCTTGAACCAAAACCATAACCGGCCCACCATCGGCCATAAATAGCATACTCTTTACCGCCTGTTTAGTGTCTAACTTCAGAAGTTCAGCTACTTCATCAATTGTTTTAGCACCAGGTGTTGCAATTTTTTCTAAAGCCTGTAAATCCTCATGGGACTTTTTACCCAAATTTAAACTTGTGGCCATATCCAAATTAGCGGCGTACTCACTTGCATCAGAATAAACGATCGTGTCTTCCCCAATATCAGCCATTGCCGAAAACTCTAAAGAATCCTTACCACCCATCGCACCTGCATCACCAATGATCGAACGGAATTTTAAACCACAGCGTTCAAAAATAGTCTTGTAGGCCTTCGCCATATTGCGAAAAACGACATCTAAATCGGCCAAATTAGCCGTAAATGAGTAAGCGTCCTTCATAATAAACTCACGGCCCCGTAAAAGGCCGGAACGTGGGCGCTTTTCATCACGATATTTTGGTTGAATTTGGTATAAAACTTGAGGCAATTTTTTATAAGAATTTAAATTATCCCGAACAAGGTCGGTAAAAGTCTCCTCGTGCGTTGGTCCCAAAATAAAATCACGATCATGCCGGTCCTTAAATTTAAATAATTCAGGGCCATAAGTATCATATCGGCCAGATTCGCGCCATAATTCTGCCGGAATCACTTCTGGCATTAGCATTTCAACGGCATCGATTTTGTCCATTTCTTCTTCAATAATCCGGTTGATTTTTTGAATGACCTTATAAGCCAAAGGTAAATAACTGTAAATACCAGCCGAAACCTGCCGAATATAACCCGCCCGCAACATCATCTGGTGGCTTTTAGATTCTGCATCGTTTGGAGTTTCTTTTAAGGTTGGAATGAACATTTTCGATTGTTTCATAAAGTCGTCTCCTTTTTAATCACAAACATATAGCTATTTGGAACAATCACTAATCAGCAAACACTCAACGGATGAAAAAGCGTTGAACATCATTCCACGTCACTAAGATCATTAATAGTAGCATTAACCCAAAACCAATCAATGATATAATTCCTTCTTTTTCTGGATCAATCGGTTTACCTCTAACGGCTTCAACCAGATTTAATAGAATTTTACCACCATCTAGCGCCGGAATTGGTAATAAATTCATGACCCCAACACTAATTGATAAATAAGCCATTAAATTAATAATCGTTGGCAAGCCACTTTGTGCGGCTTGAGAAGTCATCGCGTACATGGCCACAGGTCCACCAAAATTATTCAAATTAAAGCCATGAACAAACATACCACCAATAACCTTAAAGGTCTGGGAAACAATAAACCAAGGCTGTGTAAACCCATAGGCAATCTTAGCGCTGAAGCTCGTGTCAAGTGCCACTGCAACACCAAGCACACCAACCTTTTTACCATTCGTTTTTTGTGCCCTTGGCGTTGCGGTGATTTTTTCAGAAGTCCCTTTGTGCCGGACCGTCAGCGTTATTTTTTTATTCGGATAACGATTAACCTGCTGGGCGACATCCTGAAAGGTCGGCGTTTTAACACCATTAACAGCAGTGATATGATCGCCTGCCTTTAATCCTACCGATTGCGCAGGTGAATTATCTTGGATCGTTCCTAATTCATTGGATGTTTTAGCAACACCACCCATTAAAAACGCCACCAAAATAAAACCAATAATTCCTAAAATCAAATTATTTAAAATCCCGGCAAAATTAGTTAGCAGGCGTTTCGGGATTGAGGCCGATTGAAATTGCACATCACGTGGTGCAATTTGAACTTCAGTCCCACTTTTTTCAATAATTGTCGCATCGTGATCGACATCGTAGCGGCGTAATTCGGCCTCATCACCATTTTCATAACCTTCAATAAATAAATCATCCTGCAAATCGCTCTTAGCAATTTCAAACGGAATTCCTTCATTTAAAGTGACCTTTTGACTAACGTTGATCCGGCTTACTTTCTGTTGTTCATTTAACGTCAAGAGAACCGAAGTACCAGGCTGTAATTCGTCGTCTTCATCATCCGCAATCCCAGCCATTCGAACGTAACCACCAATTGGTAGTAGGCGTAAAGTATAGGTTGTTTCGTTGCGTCGCGAAGCCCAGAGTTTTGGTCCCATTCCAATCGAAAATTCCCGAACTAAAATACCGGAACGTTTCGCAAAATAAAAATGGCCAAATTCATGGACAATAACAATTGCACCAAAGATTAGAATGAATACAATAAGTGTTTCCACACAGTTTCCTCCTCAATAAATTGAAAACTGATACCTAGGATTTAGACTAATAGAAATAGGTGCAAGATGGGTAAAACAAATAACAAACTATCAAAACGGTCAAGAATACCGCCATGTCCCGGTAAGATTTTACCTGAATCCTTAACACCATAATAACGTTTATAAGCCGATTCAACCAAATCGCCCAATTGGCCAACAATTGAAAAGACTAACGTCAGCAACAACATAACTGGCCAAGCGTAAACCTGAATTTGCGGTACAAAATAGGTAAAGACGCCGCCAACAATTAGGGCACAAATAGTACCACCAATTGATCCTTCCCAAGTTTTATTTGGACTAATGAGTGGCGCCAATTTATGCTTTCCCAGCTTACGTCCAATTTGGTAAGCACCAATATCCGTTGACCAAATAACAAACATAATATAAAAAAGCATCAGGACACTCGTCTCACGCGTCACAATAAAATAATAAAAACCGGTGCCAATATATAAGGCCGCCAATGTTGTGACCCCGACATCATCAAAATTTAAACGATTTTTAGAAAATACCATGTTAACGAGAAGTAACATAACAAACAGATAAATAAAGTACAACCGGTTAATATTCGCCGGTAGCCAACTATCAGGAACCATAACCGCAAGCAACGTTAATGCTCCCAGCAATGCCTCCACCGAAACAATAATCTTTTTTCGCATAATAAAAATTTCTGATAGGCCAACTAGTCCGAGGACCACCGCCATGATATCAAAAATGGGACCACCAATAATTACGATGGGAATAAAAATAATCAACGCAACCACTGCTGTAATCACACGCTGGCGCATATACCTAACACTTCTTTCTATTTTTTTAATCCGCCAAATCGGCGGTCACGGCTTTGGTAAGTTGCAATGGCAGCGTCAAAGGCCGCCGCATCAAAATCGGGCCAAAGCTTTTCTGTAAACACTAGCTCGCTATAGGCAATTTGCCACAGAAGAAAATTGGAAATTCGTTCTTCACCACTAGTACGAATTAATAAATCTGGATCTGCATACTGGCCAAGTGAAGCCGTCATCAATGCCTGGTCAACAGTTTCTTCATTGATATCGGCAGGTAATAACTGCCCACTAACCGCCTGGGCCGCAATTTTTTGAACAGCCGTTACGATCTCAGAACGGCCGCCATAATTAAGTGCAAAATTAAGGATCATACCGGTATTAGCCTTGGTATCGGCAATCGCATCAGCGGCTGCCTTTTGTGTCTTCTTTGGCAAACGATCCGTGTACCCCATTACATTGACTTGAACATTTTCGGCAACCAATTCCGGTACAAAGGTATCAAAAAAATCTACCGGTAATTGCATTAAATAACTTACTTCGTCTTCAGGGCGCTTCCAATTTTCTGTCGAAAACGCGTAAAGTGTCAACACTTTAACACCAAGCTGACTTGCATGCTTTGTAATCAGCTTAACCGTTTCCATCCCTTCCTTATGACCAAAAAGTCGTGGTCGGTGTTTCTTTTGCGCCCAACGTCCGTTTCCGTCCATAATGATGGCAACATGTGCTGGTATCCGCTGCGGATCAAGTTGTGACCCTAATTCTGATGTTTTATTTTTTCGAAATGAAAACACACGGATCCCTCCAGTCGAAATTTAAAAGCCAAACCTTATTGTAACAAAAAACCTGCTGACTGACTATCATCTGCTAACAGAAAAAAAGAGGAAAACGCCCAACGACGAATTCCCCGAAATAAATTAATCACTTATGATTTCTTTTTCCTTGTCAGCAGCAATCTGATCAACTCGTTTAGTTGATTCATTAGTTAGCTTCTGCGCCTGATCCTCTAAACCATGTAAGTCATCTTCAGTTAACTCATTAGCCTTTTCACGTTTGCGTAAGTCTTCCATTGCATCACGACGGGCATTACGGACAACAATTTTTGAATTTTCGGCCTGCTTTTTAACATCCTTGGCCAATTCTGCACGGCGCTCCTGGGTAAGTTGTGGAATAACTAACCGAATGGCCGTTCCATCATTAGCTGGTGAAATGCCCAAATCAGAAACTAAAATAGCATGTTCAATATCCTTTAAACTTGATTTATCGTATGGTGTTACCATTAATACTCGGGCCTCTGGAATTGTAATCGTGGCAACTTGGTTAAGTGGTGTTGGAACACCATAATAGTCAACCATAACTCGACTTAAAATACCTGCATTAGCACGACCAGCCCGAATTGTTCCAAGCTCACGCTGTAGTGCCTCTTCTGCGTTCTTCATCTTTTTTTGTGCTTCTACTAAAGCTGGATCACTTGCCATTATTCTTTCCCCCTAATTGTTGTTCCAATTTGTTCACCCTCAACTACCCGCTTAATATTACCGGTCTCGTTAAGGTTAAAAACAACCAGCGGAATGTCATTATCCATTGAAAGTGAACTTGCCGTTGTATCCATTACTTGCAGTCCTTTATCGATAATATCTAAATGCGTCAATTCTTCGTACTTAACCGCATTTTTATCCTTATTTGGATCAGCAGAATAAACACCGTCAACATTATTCTTGGCCATCAAAATGACATCCGCATCAATTTCAGCGGCCCGTAAAGCAGCCGTAGTGTCCGTTGAAAAATATGGATTACCCGTGCCCGCAGCAAAAATAACAACGCGGTCTTTTTCTAAATGACGAATTGCCTTCCGGCGAATATAGGGTTCAGCAATTTGACGCATTTCAATTGAGGTCTGAACACGTGTTGGAACACCTTGTTGTTCCAAATTATCTTGTAACGCTAAGGCATTCATGACAGTTGCGAGCATTCCCATGTAATCGGCCTGAGCACGTTCCATCCCCATTTCAGCACCAGTTTGGCCACGCCAAATATTACCGCCGCCAACAACGATCGCAATTTGGACACCAAGTTTATAAACTTCTTTAAGCTCTTTTGCCACATCCTGAATAACTGGTGGATTAATGCCAAAACCTTTTTCACCGGCTAACGCTTCGCCACTAATTTTTAAAACGATACGCTTATACTTAATATCTGCCATCTTATGACTAACCTCCGTAATGTTTTCTTCTTCATTTTAGCATACCTGACTAACTAGCGAGTATGTTATCCAAAAAAAAGGAGCGCAGGATTCTGCGTTCCCTTACTTAAAATGAATTAACGATTCATTTCGCTTTGTACTTCGGCAGCAAAGTCTTTTTCTTCTTTTTCGATACCTTCGCCAACTTCATAACGAACAAAATGCTTAACTTTACCGTTTTTAGAATCAACGTAGTGAGCGACTGTTTGATCAGAATCCTTAACAAATTCTTGATCGTCTAAACTAATTTCGGCCAAGAATTTATTTAAGCGACCTTCAACAATCTTTTCAACAATTTTTTCTGGCTTGCCTTCTGTTTTTGCCTCTTCAGTAAGGTCAGCCTTTTCTTTAGCCATAATATCAGCTGGTACTTGTTCACGAGAAACATATTGTGGATTGATAGCCGCAACGTGCATGGCAACATCCTTAGCAGTTTCGTCATCAGCACCTTCAACAACTGTTAAAGCGGCAATTCGACCGCCCATGTGCCGGTAAGAACCGAAATGGCCATTATCAGTTTTTTCAAGAACAGAAAAACGGCGGAAACTAATTTTTTCGCCAATTGTTGCTGTTGCGTTGATAACAGCAGCAGCAACCGTTGTGCCATCAGCTAACTTAGTTGCTTCAGCAGCCTTCTGATCAGCAGGTTTATTTACTGCCATTGCATCAGCGATATCTTGAACTAATTTCTGGAAATCTTTATTGTTCGCAACAAAGTCCGTTTCGGAATTAACTTCAACGATTGCCGCAACATTGCCTTTGATTGAAACGTCAGCCAACCCTTCAGCAGCCACTCGACCACTCTTCTTTTCGGCAGTTTTAACACCTTTTTCACGCAATGCTTCCATTGCCTTATTCATGTCACCATCTGATGCTACTAAAGCCTTCTTAGCAGCCATCATGCCAGCGCCAGATTTTTCACGTAATTCCTTTACTTGTGCTGCAGTAATTTTAGTCGCCATAATACGACCTCCTTATTTAATTTAAAAAGAGACTGCCTTAGATATAAGGCTTGCATTACTGTGCCTACCTTTAAGACAGCCTCAAAAAAATGTTTAGTTTAAATTTACTGAGTTTCTAAAAAGCGTTCCGATTCTGAACAATAACCTCGCTTAGTAAATAATTCACTAATCGCTGCTAAATACAGACAATCATCGTTTAAACCTGTTTGTTATCGCATACTTAACAAAATTATAAAGTTCAAAACACGCCTAGTTATTACGATTTTTGCCTTCAACTGCTTTTTGTAAATCAGCTAAGCTTTCGTTACTTGGTGTTTCTGAATCAGCAACGGCGCTATCTTCCTTCTGATCTTCGGCAGCAAAAGTCTTTTCGCTAACTTCTTGTTCTTCACCTTGACGGCCTTCAACAATTGCGTCAGCCATCTTAGAAGTGATTAAACGAACGGCACGGATTGCATCATCGTTTGATGGTACAATAACGTCGATATCGTCTGGATCACTATTAGTATCAACCATTGCAACGATTGGAATGTTCAATTTATGAGCTTCTTGAACGGCAATCTTTTCTTTGCGTGGGTCAACAATGAATAAAACATCTGGAATCCGTGGCATATCTTCAATCCCACCTAAGAACTTTTCAAGCTTCTCACGTTGTTTGTTTAATTGAGAAACTTCTTTCTTAGGTAACTTGTCAAAAGTACCATCTTCACCCATTTGTTTGATTTCTTTTAAATGAGCAATTCGTTTTTGAATTGTCTGCCAGTTAGTTAAAGTGCCACCTAACCAACGATGGTTAACGTAATATTGGCCCGCACGAGTTGCTTCTTCTTGAATAGAATCCTGTGCTTGCTTTTTAGTTCCAACAAAAAGAATAACGCCACCGTCAGCGGCTGTGTTCTTCATGAAGTCATAGGCATTGTCAACTAACTTAACAGTCTTTTGTAAGTCAATAATGTAGATGCCATTCCGTTCTGTAAAAATGTATGGTTTCATTTTTGGATTCCATCGACGTGTTTGGTGACCAAAATGAACCCCAGCTTCAAGCAATTGTTTCATTGTAATTACTGCCATGATAAATTCCTCCTTGGTTTTTCCTCCCCGGCGATCAAGTAATAAGTGAACTTCGTAAAAAGCACCACGCTTATTATCACGCAAGGTGTGAATTGATGTTATTTAACACCGGTTAATATCATACCCCAAAACAAACCAGTCCGCAACTATTTTTATTATCCCTGATTATTTGCTGGTCAGCCAACAAAAAAAGCTCATGCGGATAATTATCCGTATGAGCTTTATTCGGTAGCGCAAGTTTAGAACTTAACTTCGTTCTTGCTTTCGCCCTTTTCAACCATTTCTGTTGCTGAATCTAAGGCAACGTCAACCATGTTCTTAACGGCAGTTTCAGTATAGAAAGCAACGTGCGGTGTAACTAAGATATCACGTTGTGCCAATAAGTCACGTAAAGTTGCGTCTGGTACTTCTTTGCCAGTAAAGTCGTTGTTGAAGATGCCAACTTCGTTTTCGTAAACGTCAAGTACGGCACCGGCAACCTTACCTGATTTATAACCGGCAAGTAAGTCCTCAGCATCCAACAAGTCGCCACGGGCGGTATTAATGATATAAACGCCGTCCTTCATTTTAGCAATGGAGTCTTTGTTAATCATATGATAATTTTCTTTTGTAGCTGGAGCATGTAACGTAATGACATCGGATTGAGCCAGTAGTTCATCCATTGTGTCAACGTACATACCAGTTGCTTCAAGGGCTGGATTATGGTAAACATCATAGCCGATGACTTTAGCACCAAAACCTTTATAGATGTTGATTCCGGCCTGGCCAATACGTCCAGTACCAACAACACCAACGGTCATTGTGTGCAATTCTTTAGCAATATCTGGTTCCCAACGGAAATCACCTTTTGCGGTTTTTTCGTTGAATTCTGGTGTCCGACGAAGTAATTGCATTAAACCTGTAATTGCAAGTTCAGCAATAGCACTTGGTGAGTAACTAGGTACATTGGTTACTCGAACGCCGTTAGCCTTAGCAACATCTGTAGGAATGTTATCAACACCGACGTTACGGATTGATAGGTCTTTAATACCAAATTCCTTCATTGCTGGAAAGATTTCTTCATCATAAGGCAATTGTTGGTAAGCGACAATGGCATCATAGCCCTTAGCCTGCTTAACCGTATTTTTGTCTAACAACTCAGAAACAAGTTTTACTTCTGCATTATGTTCTTTTGACCAAGCATTGGCATAGCCTTCTTCGTCCTTACGAACACCATAAACGATATATTTCATAATAATAGTAATTCTCCCTTCTCTAACATTAACATTATAAGCACCAGTTTAATTTTGGTAAAGGGCCAATTCAATTTTTTTCAAAAGATAGCACCTTTAAACAGCAAAAAAAGAAGTTTTTTTGATCGCAGTTGGTGTTTAAAAGCGTATTCTGCCTTCAAAGCGGCCGATTTAGTTAAGAATTCCTGTTGATAAAGTAATTTTACTGGTCGGCGCTTTTTTAGACGTGTATATTTTGCTCCCTTACCAGAATTATGCGTCGCTACTCGCTTGGTAACATCCGTTGAAAAGCCACCATAAAGGGTGTTATCTGCACAAAGTAAAACGTAAAAATAAAACTTAGTCACCCGTTACCGTCTCCCCGTATAACAATTTGTGAACTTCGGGTGAGTAATTTCCATCCTTAGCGTAAACGACTAGCGGTGGTAAGAAGCGCTGCCCACCGAACTTACCATCTTTAATGAATTCAACTAACACCATATTAGCTTCCCGTTGAGCTAAAGGATGGACCAAACGAATTCGTTTAGCAATTAATCGGTGCTGCTGGGCCTTGGTCACTAACTCGACAAATCGATCGGGCCGGTAGACAAAATAGGCCTTACCGTTCATTTTAAGTAAACCACTGGTGATCGTTAAGATGCTGTCCAAGTTAGTTTTTAATTCATGCCGGGCAATCGCCAGGTAAGGATTAGGGTTCTTTTTACTAGTTGGTAAATGAGAAAAGTACGGCGGATTACAAGTGACGACATCGACACTATCTTTAGGGATCACTTCAAAAGTTGTCGCTAAATCCCGCTCAAAAACGTTAATCTGCCGTTCTAGATGATTTAAAATAACTGAGCGGCGAGCCATGTCGGCAAGTCGTGGTTGTAATTCAATTGCACTAATTGATCCTGCCGTTTTCTGCGTTAAAAAAAGACCGACTGCACCATTGCCGGCACATAAGTCAACGATTTGACTATGCTGGTGCAAAACCGCAAAATCGGCTAATAGGACTGCATCCAATGAAAATGAAAAAACGTCTGGGCTTTGGATGATTTTAATATTCTGACTATAAAGTTGATCAATTCGTTCTCCTGGTTCAAGCATATCGATTCCTCCACCTATTAATGTCAAAATTATACGGCAATTATTTAAGTGAAACAAACAAAAGTGACATTCACAACCAAAGAAAATCTGGTATAATGATGTCTGAATTAATTCCGGAAGGGAATGCTGTTATGTTTTACTCATTTGCACGCGTAGTAGTGCGTATTCTAGTTTTCTTAATTAACGGCAATGCACATTACGAAAATAAAGAACAATTACCTAAAGGTGCTTATATCTTAGTTGGGCCCCACCGTACCTGGTTTGATCCCATTTATTTTGCCTTGGCCGCTAGTCCAATGAAATTTTCATTTATGGCTAAAGAAGAACTATTTAAAAATCCAATTATTCGTTTCATTTTGGTTCACGCAAATGCTTTTCCAGTTAACCGGGCACATCCAGGTCCGTCAGCAATTAAGCGCCCCGTTAAGATCTTACGTCAGGGAAAATTATCTTTAATTATGTTTCCTTCAGGTACGCGGCACTCTAAAGAGCTCAAGGGTGGTGCACTAATCATTGCTAAAATGAGTGGTGTGCCCCTCGTTCCAACCGTTTATCAAGGCCCCCTTTCGTTCAAACAGTTATTTAGCCGGAAACGGATCACGGTTCGCTTCGGTGAACCGATCTACGTGGGTAGCAAAGCTAAAACGGATAAGGCGGGTATAGCAAAAATCGATGACCAAATGCAAGCCGCTTTTAACCAATTAGATCAAGAAATCAACCCTGATTTCAAATATAACCCAACACAAAAAAAGGACTGACTTATCGTCAGTTCTTTTTTTGATTAATATTAACTGTAATTCAATGATTACAAGGCCGATCAAACTTATTACTCAAAGGTAGCCTAAATTGGCTTTCCCAGACTCTTTTAATTCAATTTATCATTGAGTACTAAAAACAATTTAAGGCGACTCCCTAAATAAATTAACGGTTATTTTGACTTAGCTGCCTTTTTTGATTGAGCTTTCATTGAAGACATCATTTGATTTAGTTTTTTCTCTGATGGTTTTTGACCCATCTGCATCATCATTTGGCGCATCATATCTTCTGAAATTGGTGGATTGTCAGCTAAATAACGTTTCATATACTGACGGGCTCCAAAGAAACCACCAATAACACCGAGTGCCGCCCCAATAACAAAGACCAAAATTAACATTCCCACGTCGTGTTTCTCCCTTCATAATTAAACTCACACATAATTCTACACAACTCACAGCTAAAAGAAAAGACTGCTTTTGGCTTTTTAGTCTTTTCGCCAACCTTTTTCACGTTGGATTCGTTGAACCTTATCTGGTGTGATTTCTTTGCCCTTTTTGTCAAAGAGCTGCGTTGTTTCAATTTGTTGACGTAAATTTTCTCTAAAACTAGCAATGTATTCCTTACGTAATTGCTGTTGCTCTTGCTTTTCATCTGCCGTTAATTCTGATTTCTTCGCCTTTGCGGCCAGCTCGTTAATTCGTTTTAGTCGTTTAGTAATTGCCATTTTAATCGACTCCCTTATTTTGTAGACTATTTTAACAAAAAAATGCGGATAATCAACCATTTAAACGCGAACATTTGTTTGAAAAGCCCATTTTTCTATGCTAAACTAAACATATTAAATAGATTGAGGTGTCAATCATGATAAAAGCCCATGAAACAAAGCAATTAGAGGTGCTCCGTTTCATTCACGAACGAGTTAATGAAAAAGGCTATCCGCCCACCGTTCGCGAAATTGGAGCAGCCGTCTCTCTTTCTTCAACATCTACAGTGCACGGCCACCTAGCTCGTTTAGAAAAAAAAGGCTACTTACAAAAGGATCCAACAAAACCGCGGGCAATTGAGCTCACACCTGATGGTTTAGCGGCATTAGGTATTACACCAGCGAAGATCCCTGTTTTAGGAACTGTAACTGCTGGTGAACCAATCTTAGCCGTTGAAGAAGCAACTGACTTTTTCCCAATTCCGCCTGATATGGATGATGATGACCGCGATTTATTCATGTTGACCATTCGTGGTGAAAGCATGATCGATGCCGGAATTCTTGACGGCGATAACGTCATTGTTCGCAAACAGGCGAACGCGGATAACGGCGAGATTGTTATCGCAATGACGGCAGAAAATGAAGCAACTTGTAAACGATTCTTCAAAGAATCCGACCACATTCGTCTTCAGCCAGAAAATGACACTTTTGCCCCAATCATTTTACAAAATGTTACTATTTTAGGCAAAGTTGTAGGCCTGTACAGAAGTCATATTTAAATCATTTTAAGATTGACAACGAACTTTTTAGTTTGGCGCCAATCTTTTTTATTTACCCAAATCACCTTTAACCTGTTGTTCACCTGATTAAAAATGGTACGAGTCCAACTTCGTAAATCTATTTTATATTAGAGTAACCTTTTTATAGTGGTAAGCACCGGAGTCCAGGGAGTGCCGCTCAAATGGTGCAGCCGTTAGCATCGTGACAAACTCCTTAGCCCGCTTTTCTGTTGTAAAAGCACGCAATATTTCAAAGCTTGATTCGTCAGCCGTATAATCAGCAAAATAAACCACAAAAATCCAGTGATTCACAACTTATTCCCCCTAATTCAATCTCGGTGCAATCCAAACAAAGAAATAGTTTAACAAAAAATTCACAAAAAGTAAACTATCTAACAATTCTGATGGCTGACCCTGCTAGAAATTTATACTTAGCAACTTATTTGAAATCCATTCCGAACACTAATGGCCTTAACTAAATTAAACTCTGAGTAGAATTCTTTTATTTACGGGAGTCTGGGTTCTTACTTGTTTCCCCACGTTACTCTAAAACGTGCGCCAAAATCGACTTTTGTCCTACTCCAGTAAATTCGTTAACAATCTACGCTACTAAGATTTTTTTATTTCTAATAACTGAATTGGGCCACCAACAGTTGCAACCTGAGCGTCACTCTGAGCCTGCTTAACCGTATCACTCAATAAAGTTTGTAGCTTAACGGTTAAACCGCTTGATTCCAAATCAATCAGTTGCTGTTTAGTCGCAGCAGTTAAGGCCATAACTAATTCTGATTGGCCAAAAAAATAAGACTTAGGCAATTGATCAGTACCTAAGGCCAGGGTTTCTAAACGACCATTAATTAGGTGGATCAACCGGAGCCGAGCATCACCTAAACCCGCTAAAATAAAATCATTTTGATCTAATTTATACTGATGTATAAGTTCTCGAAAAGCCTGCACTACTTCATCAAAAGTCACCTTAACTGCCAATTGATGTTCAAACAAAACAATTAGTTCATTCAATCGCGCCCAGTGATGATTAAGCTGCAAACTAAATTTCCCTGCGGTGGCAATAATGCAACCTGGATTGGCCAACCAAAAAAGTTTTTGAGCGTGATCGGTGGTTATCAAACGTCCACGCTTATTAATTGTTGTCAAGCGTGAATCAGAACCAACTATAATTCGTTTTTGTGTTGCCATTACACCAACAATTGTCATCTGCACACCTCAATTCCACGTAGTTTACCACAAAAAATAAGTGCCTTGAGCAATAATAATTTATGCTCAAAACACTTATTACACCATTATAGTTTAATGGTTGGATGGCTAGCTCGCCGCTTAACATTAGTATTAATGTGTGTTCGGTTATAGCCAGCAATCCAGACTGAAAGTAGAAAAATACCGATCAGAATAGCCATTCAAATCACCTCACACTTATTTAATTAGTTAAGCTATCCACTTAATATAACATATCCTGTGAAACATGCAAGAAATAGTTCTTTTTTGGCAATAACATCGCTTCGATTCAAGTATGACACTAGAAAGATATCTTTATTTTGAGAAACATGTTAGAATTGAAGTCATTGAGGTGATAAAATTGATCACTATCCAAACAAATAATGATAAGGAATATAATTTAGATAATATTACTCAGGTCATTGTTTATACGCGCACAAATGGTACCCATTCATACGAGCTAAGCGAATTTTTGGATGTTAAGGATGTAAAACGCTACGTCTTCTTCCACGGTACTGATCTTGTCATGGGATTAAACCTTTCTGACATTAAATCAATCACTGTCGACTAAATCGGCAGTGATTTTTATTATCCAAGAAAGTTTCTTAAAACTGAACTTCCTTATCTTGACTGTTGAATTTTGAAAAGTAAAATTGCTTTTTGCCAATGGACCAGATTTTTGGTATACTTATTGAGTACTTTTCTGGAGAGTTGGCAGAGTGGTAATGCAACGGACTCGAAATCCGCCGAACCGGCTTATACCGGCGCGCAGGTTCAAATCCTGTACTCTCCTTAAATAATCATTGATACAGCAGCATTCCTAAACACATTAGTGTTGGAACGTTGCTATTTTTTTGTCCGGCCTATTTTTCAATCTTTTAAAAAATCCAGACGGACCGAAATCCGATAAACTTAAAATTCAGCTCGGCTATAACGAATCACACTGTAATATTTAATTGAAATAAAGTCGTTAATAATGCCAGCAGCAAGATCGGATTCCGAAATTAACTTTAGTTACGCAATTTGAAAGGCCAAATTTTATGAAAAAACTAAAAAACACTTTAATCATCTTATTAACCTTGCTGCTACTCCTTATAGGTGGTGGCTATCTTTACACGAAAAGTCAGCTTCACCATCCACAAAAAATAGCACTAACCGCGGCAAAACAGGCCACAAAAGAAACGAATAGCTACCTCTATTTCAAGGCGCACCACCCAAAAGAAAATAAACCAACCGTTATTTTTTATCAAGGTGCCTTAGTTGATGCGGCCAGTTACAGCTCATTGGCCCTAAATTTGGCTACTAACGGCTACAATGTTTATTTATTAAAGTCCCCCCTTGATCTGGCTATTTTGGCTCCAAATCAGGCCAAACTAATTGTTCAAAAACAACCTAAACAAACCTATGTTGTTGGTGGCCACTCTTTGGGGGGTGTCGTTGCCAGTCGCTTTGCTGCTAAAGCAACGACTTCAAACCTACGTGGCGTTTTCTTCCTAGCAAGCTACCCAGATAAAAAAGGAAGCCTAGCCCACAAAAAAATCACAAGTCTATCCATCACCGCAAGTCACGATCAGGTTTTAAATTGGAAAAACTACCGGGCCGCCAAGCAATATTTACCCCAAGTAGCGGTCTTTAACCAAATTAAAGGTGGTAATCACGCCGGCTTTGGCAATTACGGTAAACAAAAACACGATGGCAACGCCACAATTTCAAACGCCAAACAACAATCAAAAATTACACAAGTACTCACTGCTTGGTTAAAAACGATTCAGTAATTAAACCTGATGATTGGCGGGTTGGGTCTTGAAACTATTTTACAAAACATTCCCCTAAACTGATTTAACTGGTTGCTGTGACACTACCCAACCAGTTAAATTTTAAAAGTCATAATTCCTTTAATTTTAATTAGAAATACTGCGAACGCACTCAAATTTGGTTATACTAAAAATAGTTCCTCAATAGTTAAGTCCACTAAGGAGTTCGACCGCATGAAAATTTCTCCGTTAAAACTACCAGGTCTATACGACTGTTTAATTGTTTGCCTTTTATTATTAGAAATCATCATTGCTAGTCTAACGACAATTATTTCACCCTTACAACATCTTCTGGGCTTCGCTACTTTTAATGCGGGCCTAACGGAAATGACTAGTAAATTAGTTTGGCTTTGTTGGTTAGGAATTCTGCTACACCTCAATTCCTATTTTCACGCCCTTCAAATCCCAGCAATGATGTTGGCCAATATTTTAGGAATTGCGGCCTTTTTTATGTTATGGTTGCTTCCGTACCATAGCTTGATTCCCTTAATTTTACTCATCATTGTGATTTATTTAACGCTACAAACGGCCCAGCGCAATCAAGCCAAGCAACAAAAAACGAAGCAAACAAAAAAACACTAAAGGAGTTGCGTTATGAAAATTGGTATCGATCAACTCAGTTTTTATACAACCAATTATTTTATCGATATGGCTAAATTGGCCAAAGCCCGTAATGAGGACCCAAATAAATATTTAATCGGAATTGGCCAACGCAAAATGGCAGTCATCCCGCCAACCCAAGATAGCGTAACCTTGGCGGCCAACGCTGCGGCCAAGCTATTAACGCCAGAAATTAAGCAACAAATTGATACAATTATTTTTGCTACGGAATCGGGGATTGACCAGTCCAAATCTGGTGCAGTCTACTTACAACGATTACTCAAGTTACCAAAGAGTGCCCGTGCCTTTGAAGTTAAACAGGCTTGTTATTCAGCAACGGCCGCCCTTCAATTTGCACGCGGCTTTGTTGCTTTACACCCTGATAAAAAGGTTTTGGTCACCGCCAGTGATATTGCCCGCTACGGACTGCATACTCCGGGCGAACCAACTCAAGGCGGCGGTGCTGCTGCTTTTATTGTGAGTGCCAATCCCCGTCTTCTAGCCTTAGAAGATACTAGTACAGTTATGACCGAAGACGTCATGGATTTTTGGCGGCCAAATTATGCCACTGAAGCAATGGTGGATGGTCATTACTCCGGTAACGTTTACGTTGACTTTTTCCGGGACGTTTTTAACCGTTTTAAAACACAAACAGGCATGACAGTTGCCAACTTTCAGGCCTTCGCCTTTCATTTACCTTACACTAAAATGGGGCTGAAGGCCTTACGAACCATCTTACCTGAGGCCAGTGAAAGACAACAAGAGCAACTAAGGGCTAATTTTGAGGATTCCCGTAGCTACAACCAGGACGTTGGCAACCTTTATACAGGTTCGCTTTATCTCAGTTTGCTTTCCCTTTTGGAAAATACGACAACACTCCACTCTGGTGACCGAATTGGTCTATTTAGCTATGGTTCAGGTGCCGTCAGTGAATTTTTCACGGGTATCTTACAAGGTAACTTTAAGGATGCTCTGCTGAAGGAATCTGAACGGCAGGACCTAAATAATCGCCAAGAAGTTGATTTAGCAACCTACGAAAGACTGTTTAACACTCAATTACCAACAAATGGTACCACCGTTGAACTTGACACCACTTACGAGCAAGCAACTTATTATTTGGCGGGTATTGCCAATCATCAACGTCAATACTGCGTAACGGCCGAGTAATCATTTTCAGTCCCTTGGTTGTATTTGAAAACAATTTTTACTAGGATTCTCCAGATCAATTTGATCTCAACGATTTGAAAATTCGTTTCTCATACTTTTTAAATACCGTTAGTTTACATCACTACATTATCTAATTTTGTTAAAAGAAAACAGAATGGCCGCCGTCAATTCTAACTATTGACGGCGGCCATTCTGCTTTTAATAAATAAGGCTCTATACTTTTTCCTGTTGATAGTTTACAAATGGTAAACTATTAACAGGATTTTTGTGCAGAAAAAGAGCTCACAGCTCTCATCCAAAAATCTACCCACCACAAGTATCATTTGAAAGGATATGAGAAAACCGTGAACCCTATAGACAATCATATAAAATTTGCGCTCAGTATTAAAGACCCAAATGTCATTTTTTTCGATTATGGTTACGAATACAAACAAAACAGACGAATTAAAGTCTATCGCGCAACTGTCAAGACCGGCCTTGAACGTTGCCCCCAGTGTGGCTTTGATCAGTTCAATCATAATGGTCACTACCTTTCCCGGGTGACCTACCTAGCCGCCAACGCCAGTGAGCCGGTGTACCTAGAACTGCATAAAGAGCGCCTGCTTTGTAAAAACTGTGGGACTAGTGTGATGGCAACGACCGAGCTAGTTGATAAATATTGCAATATCTCCCGGGCAACTCGCCAAAAGATCTTTATGCATTTACAAGATGATCGGACCCAAAAGAGTATTGCTTGTGACAATAATGTCTCACCCAGTACTGTTTGTCGCTACCTAGATAAATATGATGATCTCTTTCGCCGGAATTACAACTATCTGCCAGAACATTTAGCGATGGATGAAGTACGTGGTGTTGGCGGTGTCCTGCACTTTATTTGTATTAACGGTGCTGGTGATCATGAAATTCAACAGATCCTGCCGGATCGGTTGAAACAAAACATTATAGCTTACTTTAAGCAGTTTCCGCTCAGCGTGCGTCAGCGCGTTAAAACCGTGACTTTAGACCTTAATAGTTACTACCAAGACATTGTTAAAGTCGTATTCCCCAACGCTAAGATCATCGTCGATCGGTTTCACATTATCGCCATGATGACCAGAGCGTTCAACCAAAGTCGCGTGCAGCTTATGAAACAATATTCTAAACGGACCAAAGAATATCGGATCCTAAAATTCGCTTGGAAACTGTACTTAAAACATTGTGATGACCTGGAGGTTAAACAATTATTTTATGATCGCCATCTGCGCCAACAAGTAACCCAGCAAGAACGCGTTCAGTTGGGTCTTGAGCTTGATGAAACGTTAGCGAACACCTACACCATCATGCAAGGCATCATGACTTGTCTAAAAAATTACGATAAAGATGGGCTCGTGATCTATTTATATCACAATGAGCAACTCAGTCCCAAAATGAAGGCCACACTAATCACTTTCAAGAAAAACCTAGAGATCATCCTCAATGCCAGTGAATCAAAGTATTCGAACGGTCCCATTGAAGGCATCAATCGCATGATCAAACAGATCCAGCGAACGGCCTTTGGTTTTCGCAACTATCACCATTTAGTTTCACGGATCAAACTACAACAAATGCGCACCAAACCAAATAAAAAAACAGCATTAGAAGTTGCCTAACTTCTAACACTGTAAAATTGGCTATCAACAGGATTTGACAGAGAGCCAAATAAATCTAACAATTAGACCGCACTTTACATTAATAACATCTAATAAAGCTCAAGGTATTGATCACGTTCCCATTGCGAAACAACCTGGCGGTATGAAGCCCATTCCAAGCGTTTGCTTTCAAGGAAGCTTTGATAAAGATGTGGTCCCAGTGAAGACTTTAATACCTCATCACCTTGCAAAACCTTTAACGCAGTATGCAACGTTGATGGCAAATCAATAATATGATTTGCTTCTCGTTCATCATCATTCATCCGGTAAATATTGCGGTCAACTGCTGGCTGTGGTTCTGCCTTTTGGCGAACACCATCTAAACCAGCCTCCAGCATTGCGGCAATAACCAAATATGGATTAGCTGTTGGATCAACACTACGCAACTCCAAACGGGTTGATAAGCCTCGTGATGCAGGTATTCGAACTAGTGGTGAACGATTTTTGCCTGACCAGGCCACGTAAACTGGTGCCTCAAAACCAGGAACTAAACGTTTGTAAGAGTTAACGGTTGGGTTAGCAATTGCCGTCAATCCGCGAGCATGGCTTAAAAGACCAGCTAAGAAGTGGTAAGCATCATCTGATAGCTGCATCTCACCTTTTTCATCGAAGAAGGCGTTTCCTTTATCATGGAACAAAGACATATTCATGTGCATGCCAGATCCATTTATACCATCCAATGGTTTGGGCATAAAGGTAGCGTGCAAACCATGCTTACGGGCAACCGTTTTAACAATCAATTTAAAAGTCTGAATTTTATCTGCCGCAGCTAAAGCATTAGAATATTTAAAATCAATTTCGTGTTGGCCCGGTGCAACTTCATGGTGACTAGCCTCAACTTCAAAACCCATGTTTTCCATTTCAAGAACAATGTCCCGCCGACAATTTTCACCTAAATCAACGGGGGCAAGATCAAAATAACTACCCTTATCATTAAGATTCAAAGTTGGTTGACCCTTATCATCTAACTTAAATAAGAAAAATTCTGGTTCAGGTCCAATATTAAAATCAGTAAAACCAGCTTCACGCATCTCGTCAAGGACACGAATCAAATTATTTCGGGGATCGCCCATAAATGGTGTACCGTCAGTATTATAGATCCGGCAAATTAGGCGCGCGACCTTCCCGTGTTCAGAACCCCATGGGAAAATCATCCAGGTATCTAATTCTGGATATAAGTACATATCACTTTCTTCAATGCGAACGAAACCGTCAATTGAAGAACCATCAAACATAATCTTATTATTCAATACCTTTTCTAGTTGATTAACCGGAACTTCAACGTTTTTTATAATTCCGCCAATATCAGTAAACATTAAACGGAGAAATTGAACATTTTCATCCTTAACAATCTGACGAATCTCATCTTTTGTGTAGTTAACTTTTGCCATCATATTGCTCCTTATATTAATTTACAGAGGCCTGTGCGTATGAAAAAGAGTTGTTGAACTCTGATCTTCGTTAGTTAGGCGCCCAGCCTGTAGTAATTCATCATGGAAAATTCGGCGAACATCCTCATCTGTGACGGGCTTTTTCAGATCGGCCTGCTTCTTTTGTTTCGCGACTTCTTTCATGTCATAAATATGTTTAATTCCCGCCATATTTATACCCTCTGCCAAGTAGTCCTTAATTTCCAATAAAACATCAATGTCATTCAATGAATACATTCGTCGGTTTCCGTCGTTTCGCTTCGGGTGAATTAAATCTTGCTCTTCATAGTAGCGAATCTGACGTGCGGTAAGATCAGTTAGCTTCATCACCGTACCAATTGGAAAAACAGATAACGAACGTCGCAGCTCTTTCTCTTTCATAGCGACCCTCCCTTTAGACAAACTCATCATAACAAGGCCAAAACTATTTGTCAATAACTTATGTTATGTTTTATAACATAGCCTATGAATGCCGGCCAGACCAATTTATTTAAAGTATGCTTAGGGCCTTTGTACTCGGCTAACACAGGCTATTTATAGCGATAAACTACCAGTCATGAAATAAAAACTTTACTTGGTTTTCTTTTTGCTAAAAAACGTTTCGTTAACTGCAGAAGTGATGGCCAGCTTTACGTGTTCAAACGTTAAACCACCCTGCAAATAAAGTGTGTACGGTGGGCGCAATGGTCCATCCACCGAAAGCTCAACACTAGCACCTTGAACAAAGGTTCCAGCGGCCATAATAATCTCGTCTTCATAGCCGGCCATGGCTTCGGGAATTGGTGTAACGTAGGCATCAACTGGCGAATACTTCTGAATTGCCGCCGCAAATTTAGTCATTAGCTCAGCTTGACCAAAATTAATCGTTTGAATTAAATCCGTTCTGGGTGCATCCCATTTAGGCTGAACATCCAAGCCTATTTTTTCCAATAATGCCGCGGCGTAAACCGCACCTTTAATTGCTTCACCAACAACGTGTGGTGCCAAAAAGAAACCTTGAAACATATCGCCCATAGTGTTCAAAGTTGCTGATTCACTGGCGCCAATTCCAGGAACAGTCAACGCGTAGCCGGCCTTTTCAACTAATTTCTGGTCACCGGCGATGTACCCACCAGTTTTTGCTAATCCACCACCCGGATTTTTAATTAACGAACCGGCCATTAAATTAGCGCCAACCTGCAGCGGCTCAGTAGTTTCAGAAAATTCGCCGTAACAATTATCCACAAAAATGATCACATTCGGCAAAATCTGTCGAACAAACTTGATCATTGCGGTGATTTGTTCGATGGTAAAACTATCACGAATGGCATAGCCACGGGAGCGCTGAATTGCAACTACCTTAGGCTTCTTCGCTAGTTTCTCTTTTACAATCAGCTGGTCCATCTGGCCATTTTCTTGAAGTGGTGCGTAATCAAAATCAATTCCAAACTCCGCTAGTGAACCAATTTTATTTCCGGCAATACCAATCACTTCTTGTAGGGTATCATAAGGCTTACCAGTGATGTAAAGTAGTTCATCTCCCGGTCGTAATAGACCAAAAAAGGCTGTTCCAATCGCATGGGTTCCCGAAACAAATTGTGGGCGTACCATTGCGGCCTCACCACCAAAAACATCAGCGTAGATTGCATCTAATTGATCACGGCCTTCATCATCATAGCCGTAACCATTAGTACCCGTGAAGCTATCCATCGAAACATGGTGTTCACGAAAAGCCGTTAGAACCTTTTCCTGATTAGTTAAAACGTTATCTCTAATTTGTTCAAACCGTGGCTCAACCTGTTGGTCAACCACTTTAACGAATGACTGTAATTTTGGATCTAATTTGTCCAGCCAACTCATTTAAATCACTCCTCATTTAAAAAGTTTTTAACAGCTTGCTTAATTTGCGGTAAATCTTCTGGCCTTGTGACTAAATCATACCAATGAACTGGTAACTGATTTCGAAAAAAAGTTAGCTGCCGCTTGGCGTAATGACGTGAATTCTGTTTGACCTTACTCACCGCCGTTGCTAAATCACATTCTCCTGAAAAATAAGGGAAAAACTCCTTATACCCAATTCCCTTACTGGCTTGAGGAGCTTGCTGCCGCCGCTCGTACAACCATTTTGCCTCTGTCAGTAACCCTGCCTGCATCATTAGATCAACTCGTTGATTAATTCGCCGATAAAGTAATTCCCGCTGGGTTGTCAGTCCAATAATATACGGTTCGTAGTTTGTATTTATTTGATCTGTCTGCGCCGAAAAACGTTTACCCGTCAGTGTATAAACCTCTAACGCTCGAATAATCCGCCGGGTATCCGCCAACGGAATCCGTTTGGCCGCGGCTGGATCAACTTGAGTAAGTCGATTCCATAAGACCTGATTACCCTCTTGCTCAGCAATTAAACTTAATTGCTTGCGTAAGGTTAAATCTTGGGCGGATCTAGCACCGCCTAACTGATAACCGCGTAATAAAGACTGCAAGTAAAAGCCCGTTCCACCAACCACAAATGGTTGTTGTTTGCGGGTAATAATTTGCGTGATTTTTTTAGCGGCTAAATCCGTAAAATCGGCAACCGTGAAACGTTGCTCAACATTACAAATATCCAACAAATGGTGGCGCACACCGGCCATTTCTAGTGATGTTACTTTAGCCGTTCCAATATCCAGATGACGATAAACTTGCATGGAATCACCTGAAATAATTTCACCTGAAAAGGCCTGTGCCAAATTAATTCCTAGGTCCGTCTTACCAACTGCCGTCGGACCAACAATCAAAATCAGTTTCTGTTTAGGCATTCCTTCCACACTCCTGTTCCCGAATCGCCAATGCTTCTTTCGGGTAATCAGTAAAAAGGCCCGCAAAATTGGCCTGAAAACAGTATTTTAAATCGGGTACAGAATTGACGGTCCACGGCCGAACTGCTAGCTCGGCAGGAATTGTTTTTAAATGCCGCTTAACCCAAGCTAACTTTGGGTGCCAAGCCACAACGGTTCCAGCCTTAGTTAATTTTCGCGTTTGGCGACTTGAATATTTAAATAAACTTGCTAAGTGAGCATTCGGTGCGTAAAACTTCAACTGCGCCAATGAAGTTAAATTAAAACTTGAATATAGTACCTGATAAGTATGTTTATTTTGGGTCATGGCTTGAATTACTTTTTGCTCAATTCCAGGATAGTCCGTGTGATCCGTTTTTATTTCTAAATTGAATACTCCAGTAAAGTGCTGTTGATCCAGTAAATTAAGTACTTCTTGTAAAGTAGGAATCCGTTCACCCGCAAATTGTGGCGCGAACCAACTACCGGCGTCCAGCGCTTTTAGTTTTTCCAGCGACAACTGCTTAATTGCGCCCCGCCCATTGGTTGTTCGATTAACCTTCTCATCGTGCATAATGATTAAGGCACCGTCACCGCTACACTGCACGTCAGTTTCAATTCCATCGGCACCATCGACTATTGCCTGGCGAAAGCTAACCAACGTATTTTCCGGGCAGCTTCCCTTACTACCCCGATGACCAAAAATAAGCGTCACTTGATTACCCCCCTTATCAGAAATTCGACTAGACACTGACTTTATAATTACTCAACAATAATTAGTACTTGTACTAGGGACAGTACAGCTTAATCACTTATTCACTAAAAAAGCCCTGATTTATAAAGTTAGCTGGTCACTAAACCGACTTTATAATCAGTGGCTCTTTAAACATGTTTCTTGCTCTTAGTCTTGCCATCCCAATTTTGATAACCTTTTTTTAACCAATAAAGGTTACGGTAGCCCTTACGGTATAATTTGATTGCGGCCCGCGTACTTAAAGTTCGGCCCTGATCATAAAGATAAATTGGTAGATCAGCACGAAGGTCCGTATACCGCTGAGTTAATTGCGAATAAGGTAAATTTCTGGCACCTAAAATATGCCCAGAATCAAAATCCTTAGGCTCGCGTAAATCCACAATTTGGGCCTTACGCATTCCCTTATTAAATACTTCTTCCGTAATTTCCTTACCGACCCGGCGTCTTTGGATGTAGAGATAAAGTTGGTTTCCGACCCAATAAACAACGAACAAGATAATAATTACGTTAAAAATAAAACTAGCACTAATTGCTGCACCTAAAGTCATTTCAACAAACCTCCCGTAAATCACGCGTTTAGTTACTAAACGCCACAATCACTATTTTCACACAAAACCAGTCGATTGACTAGTGGCAAAATAAAAACTGACCAAAAATTATGAATTTTAAGAGTACACCGTAATAAAGCAAGTTATTATTTTTTAAATTTTAGTTTACCCTAATCTAGATAAAAATAATTAGCGACTATGATCTTGTTAACTAATTGAGTTGAGCTAAGTTTAAGTCAACGTCATTTAAACATCGTTTACTTGTCAGTTAATTTAATCACAAAAATACGGAATAATAAGTAGCTCGTGCACTTGGCCGATCAACTGAATAGTTTGTTTTACAAATTTTCAGTAACTTTAAACCAAGTTTAGAAGCCTGCCCATTATTCCGTTCTTAAAGCACTATTTTACAAACTGGCTAGCCAATGAAGCTGCGCCAATAACACCGGCCTCATTACCTAATTCAGCCAACTTAAGCACGGAAGTTTCCCGAACTTGAGGGAATGTATAGAGATTGAAATATTTTTGAACTCGGTCAAGTAAAAATTTACCGGCCGCAGAAACGCCACCGCCAATAACAATATATGAGGGATTCAATGTGTTAGCAACGTTCCCTAACGCAAGTCCTAAGTAACGAGAAACCTTGTCCACAACTATTAATGCTAACGGATCATTTGCTTTAGCAAGGTCAAAAACGATCTTAGAACTGATCTCATCGCCATCATCTAATTTTTGTTTCAAACTAGAAGTGCCTGCGTATTCTTCCGCCATATCCCGGGCAACCCGAACAACGCCAGTGGCCGAAGCAACGGTTTCAAGACAACCCCTTTTACCACAATTACACAAGTAGCCATCAGGATCAATTGTAATGTGGCCAATTTCACCGGCAGAACCAGCCACGCCGTGGAGTAAATGGCCGTCAGCGATGATGCCACCGCCAACACCGGTTCCTAAAGTAACAAAGGCCACGTTTGCGTCATTTTCGCCTGCGCCCTTCCAGCGTTCACCTAAGGCGGCCACGTTTGCGTCATTATCAATTGCAAACGCAATCCCAGTACCTTTTTGGCTCTTCGTCAACTGTTGTTGGTGAATCCATATTTCGAGTTCTAATCACTTCGTGATTAGGGCTCTTTTTGTTTTGATTTTGAAAACGTATAGTACTCGAGTTCTAAACCTCCAGAAGCTGCGATAGCCAAAACTGGCTCGTTTGATCGCCTTGATTTTATTATTAGAACCTTCCAAAGGACCATTTGAATAGTGTGTGGTAAAGGTGTTACGAATCTCATCATGATGGCTTTCAAGTGTTTTAATCGTGTTCTTCATTTCTTCAGAATACGTTTTGTTATTCCAAAATGCCGCATTGTAGTTATGCCAATCTTGATGTTGGACAGCTGACCGGACGCTGTTTAAGACTTGATAAGTTTGTTCTAGTTCTGAATCCAACGATAACAGCTGATGGACAACATCGGTGGCAGCCATCCAGTAAGGAAAATTAGTCCACTTTTTGAATTGTTCAAAGTTAAGCTGTTCAGTTGGTACTAACAACAGCTTCCAGTAGCGCTTAAGGGCGTGAAATTCGCGAGAAGACGGGGTAAACTTCTTCATCACCTTGATTCTGGTTTTGTTAAACGCCCGATTTAGGGCGTTGATAATATGAAACTTGTCCATGACCACCATGGCATTGGGGAACACGGTCTGCACAAGCTTGGGGTAGGTATAATTCATATCAGTCACAATAATTTTGACGTTTTCTCGGGCAGCTTGATCGAAGCGGTAAAAATACTTCTCTAGTTTATTGATGGTTCGATAAGGGAGTAAGTCGATTAATTCATGGGTTTCGCCATTCATGAACTCAAAGCTCATGGCACCAGTAGCGCTCTTGGTACTCTTCACCTCATCCATTAAGATGATCTCTGGTAAATAGTGCCAATTGGTTTGAAAGTCTCGTTCAGCGCGCATTAACTGGCGGCCCACAAATGAATCTGATGCC
The DNA here is from genome assembly GCF_001663675.1 of Loigolactobacillus backii. Taxonomy (NCBI): domain Bacteria; kingdom Bacillati; phylum Bacillota; class Bacilli; order Lactobacillales; family Lactobacillaceae; genus Loigolactobacillus; species Loigolactobacillus backii. Next base: position 1,841,952 of record NZ_CP014873.1, on the reverse strand, counting down.
GATACTTCATTGGCAATGTGCTTCAAAGAGACCGGTTCACCGAGCTTCTCTAGGCATTCTTTGCGGCTGGTGTTTGAAATTGTACAGTGTTTCGGAACTGCCACTGTTTGTGCAAGAAAGTTGCCGTGACATTCTTTACAGTGGAAATAGCGGCGCTTTAAGGCTAAGATGACGGTGTTGCTCAGAACCTTCGAGAATCTGATAGTGGTATTGCGCCAGCCGTAGTTAATAATCTTTTGATCATTGATAATCCCGCACTTGGGACAAGCCTTCGGCGTGTAATCCAAGTGGCCAGTTAAGCGAATAACCCCGTCTTCTCCAGTTTCACCGTCAGTAATTTTTAGGTTCTCGTCAGCTATTCCTAATAATAATTTTGTAGTATCATGACACATAGGGCATTTCCTTCTTTCTGAAAAATCTTCGTGGTGGTTGACTTGGATGAACGGACAGGAAATGTCCGCTTTTTTATTCTAGCCATAAATAAAAAATCTGTCATCAGTAATAGATGAAAATCTATTACCAACAACAGATATTGTAGAACCACCTTTTTCGATTTCTCGCTTAGCCTGTTGCAGTGTCTTCCAATTTAAATTGAAAGCACCGATAACAGTTCCTGCTTTTCGATCAACTGTCCCTGGTGAACCCATGCCAATCCCCGCAAATTGATCCGCGGACATTTCAAACAAATCCAAATGATGATTAATTGAATCAATAATATCGGGAATAATATGACTACCTTCATCTAAAATGTTAGTATCAACACTCCAACGTTGTTGAATATCTCCCGTTGTTGTCAAAATGGCAAACTTGATGGTCGTACCACCTAAATCAACACCGATTAGTTTTTTTTCATCCATAAGCGCACTAACCTCCATTATTCTTAATCTGCTCGTGTCGTTCCTCAATTCGATGTTCGTGTTCTAAAACTAGCTTGGCCCGCATGTACGTATCGTGATCCAGTACACCTGCTTCGTGCAAATGATCGAGCTCAAGTCCCATCAATTCAATGTCCCAGATTCGCTTACCAACATAAACGTAAATATTAAATTTTTTTAGTAACTGTTGAACATCATAGAGTGTTTTCATTAGCCACAACCTCACAATTATACATAGAAATACTAATTATTAAAACCCAGATTTAGAAAAAATCCAACCATCGCGATAAATATCACCAGGCTAATAATTTGTCGTCCACGTGACGTGCCACCAATCCTTGGTACGCCGACAATATTTGCAATTAAAAACCCACCTAATAGACCACCCACGTGTCCTGCCAGATCGATTCCCGGTGCAAATAAATCAAAAGCGAGATTTAAAACGATAAAAAGTCCAAATTGGCGGCCAACTGCTCGGATGGCCTGATTATTGCGAAAGGCCTCCATCAGCATAAAGAAAGCACCAAACAAACCAAAAATGGCCGTGCTTGATCCGGCTGATAGATTAGGGCTAAACACAAAACTCGCAATATTACCGGTAAAACCGCTTAATAGATAAATTACTAAAAAACGCCAGTGACCAAACACACCCTCAATTTGCTCCCCAATATAATACAACGTGACAGAATTGACTGCTAGGTGCATTAACCCAATGTGCAAAAACATTGGTGTGAATAGCCGCCACCACTCACCCATTTGGATTAATTGATTAACTTTGGCACCAAAAAAAACGAGAACATTAGTGTTTGTACTTCCTCCGGCCAAAGTCATTAGTCCAAAAATCACCACTTGAATGATCAATAATAGATAAGTGACGTAAGGACCATTTTTAAATTCTTTAAATATTCGTTCCAACTACTCACCTAACCTTTTGTAAAAAACTTCTGAACTTTAACGTCAAACGCCTCTACTGGCCACGTTGGTTCGGTAAAGTACTGTGGTGGTAATACTAGGCTAACCGTATTTTGTGGATGGGCCGCCAGGAATCGATCGTAATAGCCACCACCGAAACCTAAGCGTACCTGTTTAGTGACCGAGAAAGCCACTCCCGGAACTAAAAATAGATCAAATTTATATTTTATAAGGGATGCATTATAAATCGGTTCCAACAAACCGAATTTACTTCTAACTAATTTAGTTGTTGACGTGTAGGGTAGAAACACCATTTGACGTTTGGGCATTACCCGGGGGATATACACACTTTTTCCTAATTGCCAACAAATATCAATCAATGGTTTAGTATCTAACTCAATAGTTTGGCTCAACGTTAACGCAATTACTTGAGCTGCTTTAAAAGTAGTACTTGTCGTTAATTGCTGAATTAAGTCGGCTTCAGCAATCTTTTTATCAACAGTCCCAGCATAATCATTTAATCGTTTAAGTTGCGCCGAACGAATAGTTGTCTTAGTCATAAAAATTCCCCCTACAAAAAAACAACAGGAACTAACCTGTTGTTATTTCGTTTCACGATGTAACGTAACTTTCCGTTCATTTGGGCAATACTTATTAAGTTCCATCCGGTCAGGATTGTTACGTCGGTTTTTACTTGTTAAATAGTTGCGGTGATGGCATTCTGTGCATTCCATCGTAATATTGACACGCATATTTTTGACCCTCCCTGATATTTCATTATTAACGCTATTCTCAAACGAGTACTATCTTATCATTTTTTTATGCTTCTGACCAGTCTTTTTAACAATAAATGTTAAGCAAATCTCCTTGACAGCCAAATTATACTTAATTTGGCATTTTTCCAAGCACTTCATTCAACCGCCAAATTAAAAGTATCAGCAAATAGATGATGATGACCCGCCAAATACTAGACCAAGCCAACATTGCTTGCACATACAGTACCCGGCCCAGTTGCCGATATAAAAATAAACCGATAAAAAGAATCACTGTGGATACCAACGCCTCAAACAACCAACGGTACCGCTTGACTAACCCTCTATTTTTCGTCAATTACCACGCGCATCCCTTCCGGAACGTTTTCGTAAATCCAGCGTGCATCAGGAACTGATAAACGAACACAGCCGTGGGAGGCAGCCGATTTACCTAATTTAGCCGCCTCGGCCAAATTATAATTACCGTTTTCATCAGTTGGTACGGTGTGAAATAAATAAATTCCGTGATCCTTCCACGACACCCAGTAACGAGCACCTTCCCCTGAAGCGGCATTATAGAAAAAATCTCCCCGCTCTTTTTGAATCGCAAAAGTGCCAGTAGGGGTCCCCCCTTTAGTGCCAGTTGAAGCGTACATTCGGTACAGTCGCTTATTGCCATCCATAATGTAAACCCGCTGCTTTTTAATTGCTACTCTGATCCATGCATTTGGGTGTTCTGCCAACTTTGGGTACGGTTTAGTTTCGGAAGGTTTACGCCAATCAATCTTGACGGTCTTCTTTTTTGGTACGACTTGCTTCTTAGCTACAGCCTGCTTCTTAGGTACCTTTTTATTGACCGCAGTTGCATTCGTCGGTTGTTCACTTGGTTGCATTAAGTGGTAACCCACGTTAACAATAACCGTTAAACTTAAAAGCACAACAACAATTTGAAGCATTTTTTTAAACCTTTGTGTCATGTTTTACTCCCCATTAATTATTTTGATTCTTCCTCATTGTCCCATAAAAACACACGTAAACCAACTAACGTGCTGATTGACCTGCAAACGCCATTTGGTAGCGGACATGACTTTTACCGCCACCATCCGTAATGACTTGCAATTGGAATGGTAATTGTTCTTGTAGTTCTTTAACGTGGCTAATAATACCAATCATTCGATTTTTACCTTCAATCGTTTCTAAAGCCGTCATAGCCATTTCTAACGCTTCTTCATCCAATGAACCAAAACCCTCATCGATAAACAAAGCATCAATTTCAACACTACCCGTTTCATTTTGAATCACTTCACCTAAGGCCAAAGCAAGGGCCAAGGCCGCAATAAAGCTTTCCCCGCCAGAAAGCGTATGCACGCTTCTTAACGCACCAACATTATCATCGTAAACATCAATTTCCAAACCGGAATGATTACGATGAGTCCCTGTAGTTTCGTGTAACTGTAACTGATAACGCCCGTTCGTTAATGGCGCTAAACGCTGATTAGCTACAAGTAAAACTTCAGTTAAATAAGTTTGTAAAACATAACGTTCTAAACTCACTTTATTTGCACCATCACCGTTAGCAACGTTAGAGAGCTGGTTCAACTGGGCTAACAACTGCAAACGCGATTTTTTAGCCGCTAAACACTGGTTAATCTTTTTCAGTAACTTTTCGTTGGTTTGCTGATTAGCTTCTGCTTGATAAAAATGAGCACTAATCGTTGTAACTTGTTCTTCTTGCTTAGCTAATTGCTGCTGTAATTTTTTTAAATCAGGCTGCGGTCGGCTTGCGATTAATCCATTTAGATGATCTAATTGGGTTTGCTTTTGTAGCCGCTGGTCATGAAAAGTCTGTAATGTCTGGCGCTTTTCATCCAAGGTCGCTAATTTTGCTAATAATTCCTTAAACTGTTGTTCTGGCCGATCGGTCCAGCGCGATTTTAAGGCCAGTGTCACCTGCTGTTGCAGTTGTTTAACTTTGGCCTTTAACTGCTGTAATTGTTGCTTATTTGCCATCATAGTTGCTTTTAACGCTGCTAATTTTTGATTTGCAGTATCTTTGGTCGTTGTTGCGCCATTAAAGTCAGCCGCAAAGGCCGTAATTTGTTCTTGTAACGATTCTAAATGCTGCTGTAACTCTGCTTCATCTGAAAATTGCGCCGGAACTTGTTCCTGCAAAGATTGTTGCTTTGTTATTGCTTTAACCAATTGCTGGGCACTGGCCTGCTGTTGTTGCTGCAATGACGTTAATTCAGTTTGCAGTCCCTGTATTTTTTGATTGAATTGTTCTGCCAAAATTTGTTGTTTGGAAAGGTGTTGCAGCTCTTGTTCTAACGCTTTTTTTTGCTTTTTTAAATCAGAGATTCTTTGGGTTAGTAAAGACTCAAAATCAGTTAAATTTGTATCTAAATTCACACCTAACAACGTCTCTTGGCTGGCACTTAGTAATGATTGGCGCTTTTTTTCTAATCTTTGCTTGGCCTGTTTTAAAGCAACAGTTCGCTCACTAAATTCAGTTTGCCGTTGGGCCAACTTTTTACGTTCTTGGGTCAATTTGGTTTCCGCTTGCTGAACCTCGGCCTCACTAATCAGTGTACTCGGAAGCGCTGGCGCCGGTTTGGGGTGATCAACTGCACCACAAACTGGGCAAGGCGTTCCGGGCAACAATGATTGACTCAATCGAGCAATTTGCGCCTGGGCCCATTGGCTATTTAACTGGCGGTATTCCTGATCGGCCTCAGAAACCTGTTTTTCTGAATAGCTTGCTTGTTTACCAGTTGTCAGTAAAACTTGCTCAGTTTTAGTCAATTTCTGAGTTTCGCCTTTTAAATCCTCTAACTCATCGCGCCAACTTAAAAGCATTGTTTGCTGACCGGCAATTATATCTAACTTGGCGGTAACCACGGGCCGATTAGCTAACTGGCTACTTAAAGCTTGCTGTTGTCCTTCATTATCATTTAATTGTTGCTGTTTTTCACCTAACGTTGTTTGTAACTTTGTCTGTTTTTCCTTGAGTTGTGCTATTTGTTTCGCCCCAAAGGTTACTTTTTGATAAATTGGTTGTAATTGTTGCATTTTATCCAACTCATGCTGCCTTTTTTGTTGCTCTGGTTGCTTAAGCGTTAAGGCCAAAAACGTCGCATTAGTCGTTTTAACGGTCTGCTGTTGTTCTTCAAGCTCAGTTAGCCTTACCTGGGCCTGCTTTTGCAGTCTGGCCAACTCTTCCTGACTTTGCTCAAGCTGCTGTACTTTAGGCTGTTGCGTCTTGGCCCATTCAAGACTGGCTATTTCACTGGTCAACTGTTTCATTGCCGGCTTCTTTTCCGTTAAGGCCACTAGATCCTGTTTTAAAATAACCGTCTGCTGCTGCCAATCACTCAGTTGGCTAGCCAATGTAGTCTGATTTTGGACTAATTGAACGGCCTGTTTTGCCTGTTCTAATTGCTGTTTTTGTTGCTCAATCTGCGCCTTTAACTGCGTTTGTTGTTGTTCGGCAATTTGTAAAACGTCATCAATTGGCGTATCAGCCTGCGGGTGTTCAAAATCGGATTGCCAAATTAATTGTTGCTGCAACGTTTCGATTTGTTCTTGGGTTTGAAGTAGATCCTTTTGCTCACTGTGTAGTTTGGTTTTCATCATCTGTGCCCAATCAGCATAAAATTGTGTATTAAATAAACGGCGCAAAACTTTTTCTTTGTCGTCACTAGTGGCCGTCAAAAATTGGCGAAATTCACCTTGGGGTAACAAAACGATCTGTGAAAACTGATTGGCGTCTAATTGTAGTAAGTCCTGAATATACTCCTGAACCTTTTTTGCCTTGGTTAATTCTGCTAACTCTTCATCCTGTTCAAAAACGCTTAAGCTAACTTTAGCTGGCTGTTGTCGAAACCCACCGCCACGTTTTTTGGGAACAGTTTGTTCTGGTTGCCGGCAAATCCGGTAACGTCGCTGCCCGTGCGTAAACCAAAAAGTGACCTTAGTCTGGGCATCAGTTGCAGCAAAATTAGACCGCATTGCTGCACCATCACGATCAGCCCCTGAAGTTTGATTAAAAAGTGCATAACACATTGCATCAAAAATAGTCGTTTTACCGCTACCAGTTTTACCGCTAATCAAAAAAACCGGCGTTTCAGTAAATCTTGTAAAATCGATTGTTTCATGTTCGTAGGGTCCAAAGTTCTCCAATAATAACGAGAGTGGTCGCATTAGTTGTCTTCCTTCTGTTCTTGACTTGCCTTCAGCATTTTTGTTGCCCACTGTTGCTGCTGCTCGGTCAATTGTTCACCAGTCACATCAGTAAAATAATTGGCCAATAAAGTTAAAGGATCTAATTTACGGATTTGACGTCTCATCTGTGGCTTTACCACAGGCCCAGTAGTCCGGGTTAGACTGACAATACGCGGATAAATTTTTCTTAACTCCTGCATGACATTAGGAATAATTTTTTGATCAGTCAATTGAATTGCTAGAAAATCATCACGTTGTTGTGTCTTATAAAAGGTAGAATCACTAAGTTCCGCAAAGCTTGCCTTTAAGGTCCGAACGTCATGCAATGGTTTTAAGGGGTGAAAGTCAACCTGATTAGATTCGGTATCCACGATCCAAACCCCCTTTTCTTGGTCAGCCTCAGAAATAGAAAATTTAACCGGTGAGCCACTATAACGAATTTTTTCTGCATGTAATGCGTCTTTACTATGTAAATGACCCAAAGCGACATAATCAAAATCCGTTAATAAAGTTAATGGTACTGCATCTAACCCACCGACAGTAATCTTAGTCTCTGAATCAGTTGTCGAGCTGCCAGCAGCAAAGAAATGAGCAACTAAAACGTGTTTCTTATTAGGTAGAAATTCAGACCTCATTTTCGCGACCACAAACTTCATTGCGGTTGAAATCTGATGAATATCATCTTCTTCAAAGTATTGACGAGCCGCAAAAGGTTCAAAATATGGCAATAAAAAGAACTGCGTATTGCCAATTTCGATTGGCTTAAATGCCGCCGCCAACGTTGTTCGCAAATAAAATTGGGTTGCTGTGTACCAAGGGCTTCCCGTTGCCAACCGAGTAGCACTATCGTGATTACCGCTGATTGCTAAAACTGGCAATTTCTCGGTTAAATTAAGTCGCTGTAACATCTCATTTAAAGTTTTAACCGCTAATTCACTTGGTTGAGCACGATCATAAAGGTCACCAGCAATCACAATTGCATCAACGTGTTCTTCTTTTGCTAACTGCACAATTTGCTCGTAAGCAAATTGCTGCTCCGCCAATAAATCATAACCGGCCAATTTTTTCCCAATATGCCAGTCGGCCGTATGTAAAAAACGCATTTACTCTTCCCCCTAACTCAAACATCCGTTGAATATTCACCGTTTTTAGCTACCTTTGTTAAAACGTGTCTAAAAGTACTAATCCACTAAAAATTAGCTAAAATTTGTTTTGAATATCACCAATATTTTTCAACATTACCGAAATGGTTCCGTCTGGATTATTCACAAATTCGATTTGTTCTTTATCCTGGTAGATTGCCATTGGAATAATTAGTTCAATGCCATTATCTAACTTCAAACGCTGCTTGCTTAATTTACGGTCAAAATTACGCGTCAAGTCCTCTTTTTTTGCCGGAACTGCCTTCTGTGCAACCTTTTCCGTAAAAGCCTTTTTGGCCGGCTCATTGTCCTTAAATACCTGATCCGCAACGTAGTCCACATCTAACGTACTAGTATCACTTAGACTATCAAAAATGGCTTGTTTAGTTTGGGAACTTGTTTCAAAGTCGTCCTGTGTAAATTCGGCGGCAACTGTCTTAGCCGTCTCACCAACTGTTTTAACACTTTCAGTTAATGTTGGCTGAGTTGTTAGGCCTAAATAAATTTTTGAAAAATAGGCCTGCTTTTCACCATCAATGGCAAACACCTTAGAAGCGACATAATAGCGGCGCTGCGCCTTCGTCATCAAGAATCCGTCATCAATTTTATGACTGCTACTAGGTAGTACGGACTGGTTTAAAATAATTTGATTGGCCACTTCTTGTTCATCATAATTTAAAAAATGTACGAAATTTTGACCGTGATTTAACTTAAATAAACCACAATAATCCTGTTCAGCTTCAGTTACATCCACGACTAAGAAATCAGCACGGGGTATTTCTGCCTGGGGTGCAATAAAATCATATAATTCTTGGGTTAGTTGCTGACTTTTAGTCAAAAAATCAGCGTCATTTAATAATAAGGCGGCCACTGGATTATCATCTGGAAATAAACCAGTTTGAACATCCCGCTTCAAAAATCGTTTTGTGACTTGTTCAATATATTTGGCTACTCCAGGATCATTTAAATCTAACTCGCGTTGGGAATAATAAATGGTGCCCGTCTCTTGGTCGGTAATGTGTAATACAGCATGATTAATTTGCATTCTTAAATTCTCCTTATTTCGCCTAAAATAAAAACCGAACTACCTTTAAAAGATAATTCGGTTTTAAAACCTACTGTGTTGTCGTTGTCGTTGCCGTCGTAGAAGACGTACTCGTAGTTGTACTTGAACTACCAGAACTTGTTTTTTGACCATTTAATTTAAAGTAGTCGGTAAACATTTTCTGCGCAACGTCGATATTATAATTCGATTCATCCGCACTATTAGCCATATCTGGGAAAACCACTGCGATTGCAATCTGTGGATTATTTGATGGTGCGTAACCAACAAAACTTAAGGTTAAAGTTTCTGGTGGATTGGCATCATTCGGTTTAGATGAATCATAGTAGAATGTTTGGGCCGTCCCTGTTTTAGCGGAAATTGAAGGTGTCACACCTTTCAACTGGTGGGCAGTACCCCAAGCCATTGAACCATGCGTTACATTATACATACCTTCTTTAACCACATTGAAATAAGATTGAGGCGCGTTAATTCGATTAAGCACCTTTGGTGTCGTGATTGACTCAGTTTGACCTAATGAACCATTCTTATTTGTTCCACGAATTGACTGGACTAAATAAGGTTGCATCCGCGAACCGTTATTAGCAATTGTCGAAATATATTGTGCTAACTGAATTGGCGTGTACGCATCATAGTTACCGTAAGCCAAATCCAGGGACTTAACGACATCGGTTGTTGGCCCTTCGTAACCACTGGTTTCACCAGGTAAATCAACTCCGGTTTTAATACCAAGACCAAATTGGTTGAAATAGCCACGTTCAGTCTTAAAGATTGATTTAGGCATGTGGAAGTATGAGTTGGCCTCGTACTTTGCGTTACCTTCCTTCATCGCAAGCCGCATCATATAAATGTTTGAAGAAACCTCAAGGGCCTGCTGCGCCGTCAATGAACTATAAGTGCCAGCAGGATAAACGGCCTTTTTAACCAAACCACCAGAGAAATAAATTGGTGAATCAGGCAATGTATTATTACTTGGTGAAATTGCACCATTCATTAAACCACCCATGACAGTAGCACCCTTAACCGCAGATCCCATAACAAAGTTACGGTTAATCGTACCCAGTGCATCATCAGTGGTTTTACCCGTTTTAGGATTATTATGAATTCCGGACATGGCCAAAATAGCACCAGTCTTTGGATTCATTGCAACGGCATAAGCACCATCCGAATATTGAGTTGCTCCGGCCGACTTAGCCGTATTAAAGACACTCTTTAATGTAGCGTCAACTTGCTTTTGATAGGCAGAATTAACCGTTAATTCTAAGTTACCACCCTTTTCACCGGAGAAAATCTTTTTAGTATTTAAAATTTTGTTGTTTGCGTTAACTTCAACCTGAGTTTGGGACTTAGTTCCCTTTAAAACTGGCTCATATTCTTGTTCTAGATAACTGGTCCCAACACGATCATTCCGCGAGTAGCCCTGAGCCAGGTATTCATTAACCTTATCACTTGGGAGACCTTGCTTTTCAGTAGAGACACTACCTAAAATACTGCGCATTGAATCACCATGTGGATAAGAACGTTCCCAATCATTGCTAATATTGACTCCTGGTAATTCAGTAAGGTGTTCACTGACCTGAGCAACTTCTTTTTCAGTTAAATTACTATTCTTAACGTAAACTGTTGATAACTGATAGGCACCACTCATTGTTTTATAGATCTGGGCGGCCTGAAGCTGCTTATTAGTAAACGTCAGATCACGTTTGCTCACAGCAGCAACCTCTTTTTTATAGAGTGTTTTCTCGTTTGGTGTTTCACCGTTACTGCCCTGCGTTTCAGATTTAGGCAAACTAGCGGCAACCCGCTTTAAGTTCTTAGAATTCGCCAAATAATAGTCAGCCTTATCCCGCCGCGTTAAATTACTCGTACTGACGGAAATGAACTGACTCAAGCGATTTGCAGTTTTATAAATATCTGAAGTTAAAACATCCATGCCTTTAGTGTAGCTAATAGCATTTTGAGCCTGATTACCAACTAACACTCGTCCCTGAGAATCATAAATCATTCCTCGAGGCACATTTCCAGTAACTACTGTTTTATCAGTGCGATCAACCTCTGACTCAAACTTTGAACCATAAAGGATTTGTAGGTAGCCTAATTGCGCAATCAATGCTGCAAAAAGAATAAAAACAATAAATAACAAGAAATTCAAACGGAACGGAATACTTGATTGATTTCGTCCCGGCCTTTTTGATCTGCTTCGCAAAAATTTCACTTGACCTTGCTCCTTAAAATCGATCCTGTAAAAGAAATTGTGCTAAAAATAACTACGCACTTTTACACTTGCTCATTTAATTAATCTTCAAATTAAATTCACCACGTAATCTTTTTAGCATAACACCTTTTATCTCGCAACACTTCTATCATGTTAGCATAACCTTTTGGCTTTTGAAAGAACGCAAATTTAAGATTCAGTAAAAATTCGCCAACTTGTTTTTAAATCTTAGGAGTCTTTAAAAAGCGTTAAAAAAGCTTGCGGGTTAATCTAGCTTCGCTTATGCTCATTATAGTATTCTTTTTAAATTGAGGTGAACTTCTGGTGCAAATCATACGTTTTTTTAAGAAACACGCACCACTTCTTTTAAGCTTCTTCGCTCCCATTATTATTATGGGGAGTTATTTTGCAATCCGCCACATGTTTCCTTTTGGTAATAGCAGTCTATTGACCGTTGACCTTGGTCAGCAATACATTGACTTTTACGCCTTCTTCCGCGATACTATCTTGCACCACCCGGATCAGATTTTATACTCCTTTTCCAAAGCAATTGGTGGCGATATGCTCGGCGTTTGGGCTTATTATTTAATGAGTCCCTTTAACTTATTGCTTCTACTAACACCTGGTAAATGGTTAACATTTGGCGTGATGTTAATGACTTTGCTTAAGTACGGTAGTAGTGGACTGACCTTTGCTATCCTACTCAAAAAGACAAAAGTTCAGACCAAGTGGGGAATTCCAACTTTTGCGATCAGTTACGCTTTGATGGGCTGGCTAGTCGCTAATCAACTAAATGTGATGTGGCTGGATGCGGCCGTTTTTTTACCATTAGTTGTCCTAGGGATTGAAAAGATTTTTAGTGGAAAAAGTTACTTGTTTTATAGTTTTCTCCTTGGTTGCACACTCGTAATTAACTACTATATGGGTTACATGATTTGTCTTTTTTTAATCACTTACATGTTTTGGGCGAGTTTTCGTCATTGGTCCGGCTGGCAAAAGTTATTAACTGCTTGGCGAAAGCTCATTGTTGGTTCACTTTTAGGAGCAGGCTTGGCCGCAGCCTTGTTACTACCGACGTTCTACGCACTCACTCAAAGTAAGGCCAAGTACACATTAACGCATTTTAAATGGCAGTTTGAATATTCACCCCTTAAAATGCTTTCGAAATTCGTCGTTGGCGCTTTTAATTTTGATCAAATGCCCACTGGCTACCCAAATATTTTTGTTGGCTCATTAGTCCTACTTGGGTTTGTACTTTATTTTCTTAGTCACCAAATCAGTTGGCGCGAACGACTTAGTGCTTTAGTGGTTAGTTGTTTCTTCTTTTTCTCGCTTTGCTTACAACCACTTGATCTTGTTTGGCACGCCATGCAATTTCCAATTTGGTATCCCTATCGTTTCAGTTTTGTGATTTGCTTTTGGTTAGTGTGGCTTGCAGCGATTGCTTTAAAGGCTAACCGCAAGTTAACCTCCTGGCAAATTGGGGTACTAGCACTTTTACTAATCGGTTTTGATGGCTACGTTTATTTTCATTTGGACCGATTTAACTTTCTTAAGCCGTCACAGTTACTCTTAACGGTCTTATTTGGGTTCTTGGCACTTATCTTTTTGGCCTTACGCCAACGCGTTCGCCTTACTAACCGGTACTTTGGCTTGATATTTGTTAGTTTCACAATCATTGAAATGTCAACAAATGCTTATCTAAGTCTTAACCAAATTAGTTACGTTAGTCAAAGTGATTACGCCAATTACACTGCTGAACTGGTAAAAGTGGTTAAACGGGTAAAATCCCAGAACAAAACAAACGACTTCTATCGTTTAGAGAAAACATTTATGCGAACCAAAAACGATTCGATGGAAGCCAATTATAATAGCGCCTCACATTTTAGTTCAACCTTTGAAGCAAAGATTCCTAATTTTATGGGTCGGCTTGGTCAGCCGGCCGGTGATGGTTTCATTACTTACTCTAATGGCACTTTATTTACGGATGCCTTTCTAGGAATGAAGTACTACCTGGACGCCAAACCAGAAAGTAAAAGTAGTGCAACCGTGCTACCGCCACTGACCGATAAACCTGACTTGGCCTTTTATCGTGAAATTGGGCAAGACAGGTTAACTAAGACTTACCAAAATAATTATGCCTTACCCTTTGGTTTTGCGGCTTCCAATAAAATTTTAGAACCTATTAAAAATAATCACTACCCAACACTTTATCAGTCAACGATTCTTAATCATTTAATGGGATCGACACAGTACACGTCGTTGTTTATGGCTCAGCAATTTGCGACGGTAACTTATCACAACGTACGCCAAGATAAAGCACCCTTAACGGAAACCTATAAAAAAATCGACAAAAAAAAGAACGGCACAATTACCTACCGTTTTACACCAACAACTAGTGATCCCTATTACCTGACAATTGGTTCAAATCTCAATAGTAAGGCCGTTAGTTTTACGGTTAATAACCACCCGTTACAACAATATGATACTTTTCGTGATACAGTAATTGTCGATTTGGCTGCCGCTGAACAAAACCAACCAGTAACCTTAACAATTACCCTAAAACAACCTGAAGTTTGGTTACAGAATTTCCAACTTTATCACTTTAATACGGCCGCTTTGAATCAAGCAACACAAACCTTACAGGCTCACCCGTGGCGGTTAACACGTAATAGCAATACGCATTTAACGGGTAAAATTACCATTCCCCACCGTAAACAAGTGATGATGACCACCATCCCTGCGGCCAAAGGTTGGCACTTACGCGTTGATGGTCACCCTAAAAAATTCAAACAAGTGCTCGGTAGTTTAATCGCCATTCCATTAAGTAAAGGTAGCCATACCGTCAGTTTAGCTTATTGGCCACCTTACCTAACTTTAGGCCTGATCATCTCTAGTCTAAGTGCTCTAATTGACCTATTAGTGTTATTGTCTTTAAAAATTAGACACCATTAACCAATTAAAAAGGACAGAATCACAATCTGTTTAATCAGTGTTCTACCCCACTGATTAGTTAGATTGCGATTCTGTCCTTTTTATTCTGCCAAATGGTGCTTTAAGGCATAAATAGCAGCTTGCGTTCGGTCTTCTACTTGTAATTTCGATAAAATATTGGAAACATGCGTTTTTACAGTTTTTAACGTGATAAACAAGTCGTTGGCAATTTCCTGATTACTCTTGCCCTGCGCAATCAGCCCCAATACTTCCACCTCACGTTTAGTTAAATCCTCGTAAAGTTTTGGCTCCGGTTTTCGTGATAAGCGGTGCATCATTTTAGTAGTTACCTCAGGCTCCAAGACTGATTCACCTTTATTAGTGGACCGAATTGCGTCGGCGATTTCTGCCGCCGTTGAGGTTTTTAAAATATAACTTTTTGCACCAGCCTCAATTGCCGGATAAACCTTTTCGTCGTCAATAAAACTGGTCACAATTAATATCTTGGCTTCCGGCCAAGCCGTCATAATTTGTTTAGTTGATTCAATCCCATCCATGACGTCCATGACAAGGTCCATCATAATAACATCAGGGCGTAAGTCCAGTGCCTTTTCAGCACCAATCTTACCATTTTCAGCTTCACCAACAACCTCAATATCATCCTGAACGGCCAAATAGCTGGCAACACCAATGCGAACCATTTCATGATCGTCTACAATTAATACCTTAATCACAACCTGCACATCCTTAGCTTTCTTTTAATATTGGTACCCGAACTTCAACACTGGTTCCCTGCTTAGGAAAACTAATAATTTTGGCAGTTCCGCCAATACTTGCAGTTCGTTCTTGAATATTATTTAAGCCGTAACTGCCAGCATTATCTGCGTCCTTCATAACGAAGCCAACACCATCATCTACAACCTTTAAGATAACAGTTTGATCCACCTGTTTCAAATAGACCTCTAACGACTTCGCCTTCGAATGCCGTAATGTATTGGATAAAAGTTCCTGAACAATCCGGAACAAATTGTCCTCCACACCACTTGCTAAATGAACGTCACTAATTTCCCATTTCATCTCTAATTGAATCTTGGTTCGCAATTCTTTTAATAATTGAATAATACCTTGTTTTAACGACTTACCTTCTAAACTAATTGGCCGCAAGTGTAACAGGAGCGCCCGCATTTCCGATTGTGCCTCGTTGATAATTGTTTCCACTAACTTTAATTGCTTAATCACTTGGGGTGTCTTTTCAGGTTTTGCGGCAATTTCATTTAAAGCGGATAACATCATCATTGCGGCGAACAGTTGTTGGCTAACCGAATCATGTAATTCACGAGCCAAACGATGCCGTTCCTGCGTGAGAATTTCTTCTTTTGTTTCCCCAGCAACGACCTTAGGCTGATTGCTGTAAGTCTGAATTTCTTGTTGCAAGGTCACCATTTTCTGACGTAATTTTTCGATTGTTTCGTTAGTGTCAAAGCCAAAAGTCTGATCAAACGAACTGCGTCCAACCTTCAATGCATCCGCTTCATATTGACCATTAGTCAACAAAGTTAGTTTGGCCTCAGTTTGATTAAATTGTTGGCGGACCAACAAATAAATCAGACTGGTCGTCAAAAAACCAGTTAATAAAGCCGCAACAATAATATAAACATAAACTGGTAAATACATAATCTGGGCGGTAAATAAAGTTAAAAACCTTTCTGCGTGATTAATCGCAAAAAAGTAAAAGAAAAATAACACGTTAATAACCAAAAAGCAGAGCAAACTACTAGTTGCAAATAACAAACCGCGGGATAATTTTGTCATACAAATAACACCTCTAAATCACCAGCCAAAACGTTAGTTAAGATCTTAACGCGGCGTTCATTTGTATCATAATCATCACTATAAAAGGTTAATTCGTCATTACCCACGTGATAGGCCTTTCCCGCAAAATTAACATTACCGATCATTGCAGTGTGATCCAGCATCACAGCCGTTCCAACTGGGACAAGTATCCGGGTCCGGCCAATTCCCTTACGCACAATAATGACACTATCAGCCTTGGGCAACAATGTGTTTCCTAAATCAATGATGGTATCCCCAATTGCAATGCATAAGTTAATATCGTCCCACTCAAAGACATCGCGCCCAATCGTTTGATTGCCAAACCACGGATGGCGAATTCGCTTACCATTTTTAGGTGTCGGTTCAGTTGTCTCAACCGCAACAAACTGTTTACGTGCCCACGGTACCCACGCTCGTTTTAAATCGCCGACTTTTAAATCATGTCCCTTAATAACCGTGAACAATAGACCGATTAAAAGCATAACCCAAATGGTTGGATTAGTGAAAATTGTAATAATAATTGCTAAACTACCAAATAACCAAAAAAAACTAGTTAAGAAGCGTTTATGTCGTTGTTTAATTGCTAAGCGCAAACTTAGAATTCCTAATACCATAAAAATTAATTGGGGTGGATTAGAAAAGATTTGCCAACCCAGCACAATTAATAAACTGGCTTCAATAATCATAAAAAGACGCCAAGAGCCACGTTGCATAGTGCGACCTCCTTCTAGTTTTATTTTAGTATAGCCTAAATTTGGCCTAACAACTGTTTGCTTTAGTCTTAATTTTAATCGGCCTTAGGACTGATTTTAAAAGTTGCTCAAAAAAAGAGCCTGCGAATACCCCCCTGAATAACCATTGCTTCAACGATGAAGTTAATAGTTACTCAACATAAAGCATTCTTACGGCTCATTTTTCATAAAAGAACTTCTTTTACGACAATTGCTAATTACTTTCTACTTTAGTAATTGTAACGTTCATATCACCACCAGGCGTCTTGATGACAACATCGTCACCAACGTGCTTACCAATCAAGGCCCCAGCAATTGGTGAATCATTAGATATCTTACCTGCTAAAGGATCCGATTCGGCGGCACCGACAACCATATAGGTCTCTTCGTCATCTTCACCTTTTTCTTTAAAGGAAACAGTTTTACCAACAGAGACTTCATCAGAAGCAACTGCTCCGTTATCAACCACTTTTGCGTAGTGGAGCATATTTTCAATTGTTGAAACTCGTCCTTCAACAAAACTTTGCTCATCTTTAGCAGATTCATACTCAGAATTTTCAGACAAATCACCAAAGCCACGGGCAACCTTAATTCGTTCAACAACTTCCTTACGCGTCACCGTTTTTAACTTTTCTAATTCATCTTCTAATTTTTGTTTACCTTCAGCAGTCATTGGGAATTCTTTTTCTGCCATTTTATCCACCTCTTAAAATAATCTTAATTTATATTCAAACCATAACTTGGCCTAAATCGTCTAAAAACTTAAACCAATTTAAAACCCATAGCGCTAATGATATTTAAACAGGTCAAATCTGTCAAGTCGATTTAATTGATTGTTTGCTTTTTTTGTAAAATATCCCGTACTTTAGTGACCAATAAATCAATGGCAACTTGATTTTTCCCACCATCAGGAACAATGAGATCAGCGTACCTTTTAGTCGGTTCAACAAATTGATGGTACATTGGCTTAACTGTGGTAAGGTACTGATCAATAATATTAGTTAATGTTCGGTCCCGCTCACGCATATCCCGTTGGATTCGACGAATAATCCGCACATCATCATCAGTATCAACAAAAACTTTAATATCCATCAAATCACGAAGGCGCGGATCATCTAAAATTAGGATTCCTTCAAGAATAATAACATCCCGTGGTTCCTCGTGGATAACCTCTGCACTACGATTTAATACTTTATAATCATAAATGGGTTTATCAATCGCTTGCCGCTTTAATAGCTTCTTCAAATCTTGAATTAAACGATCGGTATCAAAGGCCAGCGGGTGATCATAATTAACCGCTCGGCGCTGCGCCATCGTCATCTTACTTTGATCCTTGTAATAAGAATCCTGTTCAAGTAATAAAACGGAGTTCTTAGAAAAGTGATCAAAAATGGCGTGTGAAACAGTCGTTTTCCCGGACGCAGTTCCCCCAGTCACACCAATGACAACTGGCTTATTCTTCATCATTAAATTTCCTCCAAAAATTTGCCTAACGAAAAACAGTCTAGACAATGTCTGACTGCTTTTTCGTTATCACTTTAATTAGTATCTTTATTTTTAGTCTGAATACCACTATTTGTTGTCATATGCTGTTCAAACGTCTGAGAATAATAAACTTTCCCCGTCTTAAGGTTAGCAACAAAGTATAAGTAATTTTGCTCCCGATCAGCTGGATGCATCACAGCATAAATGGATGACGCACTAGGACTATTAAATGGTCCCGGACCGTAACCTTTATTTTTATAAAGATTATACGGTGATTTCACTGCAGTATCCTTATTATAAAGATGTTTCTTATGGGTATTTAACGCGTACATTACGGAAATATCTGATTGTAGTGGCATCTTAGTATCAATTCGATTAAAGAAAACTCCGGCAATCTTTTTCCGATCGGCCGCCGTAACACCTTCTCGCTCCACTAATGAGGCCAGCGTTAGCACCTTCTGGACCGTCAAGTTTTGCGCTTTAATCTGACTATAATACGGCTTCATCACCGTATTTGTTTTGGCGACCATACTGTTGACCAACGTCTTTAACGTTAAGCCTTCATAATAATTATAGGTGGCCGGGAATAAATAACCTTCCAGGTGATAACGTACGTCCTTGTTTGCCATACTCGAAGTTAACAACTGCGGGTATTTTTTGACCAAGGTTTGAATATAAGCCTGATTCTTCATCAAGGCCAAAAATTCTTTTTTAGAATAAGGCGTCGCTTTAGCAATTTGATCACCAATTTGGTCAATTGTTGTTCCTTCGCGAACAAGAATATGATACTTGCTACTCATTTCACCACCATCACTCAATTTCTTCGTAACCTGAGCAAGAGACAGTGATGGCTTTAACGAGTAATAACCTGCTTGAAAAGAGGCGTAATTATGTGTCTTAACGTAGTAACTGAAAACAGTCCCACTTTTTATGACCTTGTCTTTTTGTAAAATTGCACCAATCTCTTTATTAGATGCGCCCACCGGAATACTTACTTCCACGGGCTTAGTTGCGTTTTTATCGTAAGGTTGAAGTGATGAATGGAAATACTGCATGCCAACCAAAATAACTAAAATAATTAATACAACTAATATACCGGCAATCCAATAAACAATACGATCCACAATTTTCTTTTCGGCAATCCGATCTTCAGCCAATTTTTCAGCGTGCTGCTGTAGATCGTTTTGTTTTGATTTTCTTCGATGTTCGGGTTGATTTCCGCCACGGTTATCCAAAGAAAGGCCTCCCTTATGTGCATTTTTCAATAGCCTTTAATAGTATACAAGAAAATAACGGCCCGTGCAGCAGCAGTTTTAGAAATTAAGAAAAACACAACACTTTAACGAATTACGGCACCAATTTGTTCAACTAAAGTCTTTTCAACTTTTGCAAAAGCCGTATTAACTTCATCATCCGTTAAAGTTGCACCGGGATTTTGATAAGTTAGCGTGTAGGCTAATGACTTCTTGCCTTTTTCAATCTTTGAACCTGTGTAACTATCAAATAGCGTCACGTTCTTTAAGTGAGCGCCACCTTTTGCAAAAATTGCATCAGTAATGGCCTGATTAGTAACATCACTGGCAACTAACAAAGCAACATCACGAGTGATTACTGGGTACTTAGAAATAGCCTGGTAAACAACTGCCTGCTTTTCTAACGTTAATAAAGCCGTTAAATTAAGCTGGAAGACATAGGTTGGTTTAATCCGGTAAACTTTCTCAACCTGTGGGTGTATTTGACCAACAAAACCAACTAACTGATCACCAACGTAAATATCTGCTGTTCGTCCAGGATGCATTTCGGCCCGCGTCGCTGTAGCATGATAGGTCACGGTGGCCTTTAAGTTAAATTGATTTAAAAGAGCGGCAACGATGCCTTTAATTTGATAAAAATCAACTGGCTTGGCCGCTTGATTCCACGTCTTTGCTTGCCAATCACCGGTCACTGCCCCGGCAACATATTCAACTTCTTCAGGACGGGTAGTTTTTGCATCTTGTTTTAAGAAAACACGGCCTTGTTCATACAAAGCAACGTTAACTTGTTTACGGGCAATATTATACGCCAAATTATCCAATAATCCACTTACCAAGTTCATTCGTAACACTGCATGGTCAACGGTCATTGGCCACGCAACACTAGTTGTCGCGGCCGGTATTAACGTAAATTGACTGGCCTTTTCACTGGTTGTCAAGGCATAGCTAATCGCCTGATTGAGACCACTGGCTTCTAATAATTGGGCCATCTGCCGAACTCGCCGTTGTTGGGGCGTTAAAATGCCTGGTGTTGAAGCCGAAGCCGGTAACGTGGTTGGCATTTTATCATAGCCGTAAAGCCGAGCAACCTCCTCAATTAGATCAGCGGGAATACTAATATCCCACCGGTGAGTCGGTACACTAACCTTAAATTGACCGTTCATTTCACTAACACCAAAAGCCAAGCGCTTAAATATTTTAGTAATCTCGGCCGCCGAAATTTGCATGCCCAGTACATGATTAATGCGTTCCTGCGAAACTTCGACAACAGTAGCTGCTGGTACAATCTTCGTTGGTGATAGAATACCTGCCAGCACATCACCATCACTAAAATCAGCGATTAGACTAGCCGCATGATCTAAGGCCGTTAAAACGGTCCCTTTATTAATTCCCTTTTCAAACCGTGATGATGCCTCACTACGTAAGTTATACCGCTGTGCCGATTTTCGAATGTGCATCGGATCAAAAATTGCTGCTTCTAAAACAACGGTTGTCGTTTGGTCAGTAATTTCAGAATCTAGACCACCCATAACCCCAGCCAAATTAATTGCCTTAGTCCCATTGGAGATCACAATATCATCGGCGCTTAATTCGTGCTCATTACCATCCAATGTTGTCAGTGCTTCGCCTTCAGTTGCCCGCCGCACCAAAATTTCTTTGGAACCAATTTTATCGTAATCAAAGGCGTGCATTGGCTGGCCGTAATCCAACATCACGTAATTCGTGACGTCAACTACATTATTAATTGGTCGAATACCCGCGTTCCACAACCTAATTTGTAGCCAAAGTGGGCTTGGTTGGATTTTAACGTTTTCGATCACGCGTAAATTATAACTCGGTGCATCTTTTTCAGCAGCAACGCTAGCCTGTAAAACATCAGTAACTGGTTTAGCAGTTTCTACCGGCTTGGCAACGTCAAAATGTGGTTTCTTAGCGTAAACTGCACCAACTTCATAAGCTACACCACGCATACTTTGTGCGTCCGCTCGGTTAGGTGTAATGGCCAAATCTAAAATTGCGTCGTCCATGCCTAAATAAGGGTACACCGGCGCACCAACCTTAGCATCCGCTGGTAAAACATAAATTCCATCGGCATACGCTTGTGGTGCTACATCAGTACTAAACCCAATTTCCTGTAACGCGCAAATCATTCCGTTAGAAACTTCGCCACGCATTTTACCTTTTTTAATTTTTTCATTGTTTGCAATCCGCGATCCTGGTAGTGCAACAATTACTTTTTGACCGGCAGCAACATTAGGTGCACCACAAACAATTTGAACTGGATCGCTAGCACCAAGATCCACTTGACATAATTGTAAATGATCAGAATTTGGGTGCGGCTTGGTTGAAACAACGTAACCCACCACAATCTTCTTCAGGCCAGCATCTGGGTGGAAGGTGTCTTCCACTTCAATCCCAGTCAAGGTAATTTTATTTGCCAATTCTTCTGGGGTGACATCTAAATCGATATAATCCTTTAACCAGTTATAAGATACTTTCATCAGGTTCTAGCCTCTCTTTTCAAATTGAGTTAAGAAACGGACATCATTTTGGTAAAAATTGCGAATATCATCAATACCATACTTCAGCATCGCAAATCGATCGATACCTAAACCAAATGCAAAACCGCCGTAAATTTCAGGGTCGACGCCGGCCGCCTTTAAAACATTCGGGTGTGTCATTCCAGCGCCTAAAACTTCAATCCAACCAGTATGTTTACAAACATCACAGCCCTTACCGTTACACTTAAAGCAAGAAATATCTACTTCAACTGATGGTTCAGTAAACGGAAAATAACTTGGGCGGAAACGAATTTCCCGTTCTTCACCAAAAATTTGGCGAATGGCAAATTCCAAGGTTCCTTTTAAATCAGCCATAGTAACATTCTTACCAATGTACTGGCCTTCCATCTGGAAAAATTGGTGTGAATGGGTTGCATCATCAGTATCACGCCGGTACACACGACCAGGACTGACCATTTTTAGTGGCCCTTGACTAAAATCGTGTTTCTCTAATTCACGGGCTTCATCCGGTGACATATGGGTCCGCATTAAAACATCTTTCGTGATATAAAAAGTATCTTGCATATCACGCGCTGGATGATCTTTAGGCATATTTAGCATTTCAAAGTTGTACTTTTCCTCTTCCACTTCATAACCGTAAACAACCTTGAAACCCATGCCCAAAAATGTATCCTCTAATTGTTCAATCACTTGCGAAATAACGTGATGTGCACCAATCTTAGGTTGATCCCCAGGTAAGGTCACATCGATTGTTTCTGTGGCCAATTGTTGCTCAATTTTTGCCTGCTCTAATTCTGCCTTCTTTTGGTCAACAACCTCGGCCAAAGCATCCCGAACTTTATTTGCAAAGCTACCAACTGCTGGTCGTTCTTCCTTTGTTAAATCCCGCATTCCGCGTAAAACCTCTGTGATTGGGCCTTTTTTTCCTAATAACTTAACCCGGATATCATTTAACTGTTTTAAATCACTTGCTGCTTTAATATCCTGACTACCCTTTTGCTGTAACTGAGTTAATTTTTCTTGTAAAGTGCTCATATTCAATCTCCTTTAACTGAATTAACAGCTGTTTATTTTTGACACAAAAAAACCCCACCCTAATAAAGGGACGAGGTTTCGCGTTACCACCCTAGTTCACAAGCCATAATTAAAAAAGGTGTGCACTCAGACAGGATAACGGCCTGTGCCGGAACTTTATTTGTGCTATGCACGCCCAAAGCCAACTCCGGAAGTGAAATTCACCAAGCATAGTCGGTTGACCTTCCATCAAAATAGTCAACTTTCTGAACGGCTAAGCTTAATTACTAGTTTCCATCTGCATTTTTAAACTGGTATTAATTGTAGCACAAAAGCCTAGTGCGTCAACTCCTCAACACATTGCTTTGCGTCAAGCCAAGTATCCGACCAACTATGAACGGCAGTAATAACCTGTTCAAGATCCTGACCTTGCGGCGTTAATTGGTATTCAATTAGTGCTGAATCAGAATAAGTTTTTCTTTCAACAATTTTTTCTTGCTCAAGTTCTTTTAAACGTTCAACTAATACCCGGTCGCTACACTTAGGAACTTTTTTTGCTAAATCTTTAAAGCGTTGCGTACCATCTTCGAGAAGAACGTCGACAATTAAACCATTCCATTTTTTTCCAAGAATTGTAAAAGTTTTTTGAAATTTAGGGCATAAGTGAAACTGCTCGCTTTGACATTCTGCAACCGTCTTTTCTGTCATAGTTCTCACCTCGAAATTATTCTAGCATACTTACTTTAAAAAAGTAAACCTATCTGACCAAAGCGCCATCTTCAAATTCCAGACAAGTAACAAAAAAAGCCGGGACAAAAGTCCTAGCCACTTACTATTTCTGAGCATTATTCTAGAATGTGCACCAAAAACAACTTTTGTCCCACTCCCTAGTGTTAGCCATTTAGTTTGGTTGTAAGATTTAACACTCGCTGCTTAAACGACTGTCTTAGCTTAGTCGCTTCAGGAATCGCGTATTCATCAATGGCACAATAATCATCAACCACTGAAACAATCAAGCTCTCTGGATAACGTGGCGGCGCAACTGTTGCACCCCACATATGCTTAATAATAATATCTTTTTCTTTTTTCGATAATTGAGTCAATTTTTCTGCATTACGTAACGCAATTCGCGGATGAATATAAGCATGGGTGCCCAGATCAAACTTAGTTGTCCGCCAATCATAATAGAATAGGTCGTGTAAAAGACCACCACGCGCAGTTGCCCGAGTATCCAACTTAAGCCTCTTGGCAATTAGATAACTACGGTAAGAAACATGAATTGAATGTTCTAGTCGGTTAGAAAAATGGTGCTGCGTGTAATCAGCTAGTCGTTTAACAGCGTCGGTCTCTAATAAATCAGCAACTTCATTTACGTATGCCTGATCATCTTGCCAGTTTAAAGTTTTTTTCATTCAATGGCTGCCTTTCTTCAATGAATTAATCTTACCCTAATTAAATTCAGTTTAATCCATTCCTAAGAAAATTGCGAACAATATCCTTGAATATTAAAGAAACTTAAGCTTTAATTGGTAGCGCTTAATTGAAACATTAAAATGCCGGCCGCAACAGCAACGTTTAGTGACTCTGCCTGCCCTTTTATGGGGATATACAGGTTTTTTGTTGTCATTTCTAATAACGACGCCTGCATTCCGTTTCCTTCATTCCCCATAACTAACGCAAAATCATTTTGAGACTTAATTGTTCGGAAATCAGCGGCGCCTTCGTTTAACTCGCTTCCGTAAACAGGTATTCCCGCTGCCTTAAAATCGGCAAACCAGGTTAGTAAATCGGACTCGTAAATTGTAATGTGAAATTGACTTCCCTGCATTGATCGGACTACCTTGGGACTATATAAGTCAGCACTATCCTGGCCCAACACAACACCATTAAAACCGGCGGCATCTGCTGTTCGAACCATTGTTCCGATATTTCCCGGATCTTGAATTTGGTCCAAAAGTAACCACGCACCATTTAAAGTTGCGGGTCTTTCCAGTTCGGGTAACTCAATTACGGCAAAGATTCCTTGCGTTGTAATCGTCTCCCCCAACGTCTTAGCAACTTCCCCTGAAATCCACTGAACGGCAACCCCATCAAGCCACGCGCTTTGTTCAAAAGCTTCGGTTGCTAACACGGCTTGAACTTTAGCGTTTGACTTAAGTACTTCCTTAACTAAGTGAATTCCCTCAATTAAATAACGTTGTTGGGCCAAACGCTCCTTTTTTCGCGCCAACTTGCGTAAGTCTTTGATATAATTGTTCTTGGAAGATTGGATTAATGACACAAAAACACGTCCTTCATTTTTTCTGCATTATACCATGATTTTTAAATTTATTGCTGTTCATTAAATGGAATCGAAAAAGGAGGCTAAAGAATGCGTACTGTTCAATTGACTGTATTCGGTCGTGTCCAAGGCGTTGGTTTTCGCTTCTCAACCAAACGCTTAGCAGATAAAATTGGTGTTAGCGGTATTGTGCGTAACTTAATTGATGGGTCAGTCTACATCGAGGCCAGTGGTAGTAACAAACAAATTGAGAAATTTATCTCTTCAATTAAGGCATCACCCTCACCCTACGGCAAAGTAACGCGCGTTGACCTTGAAGAAATTAAGCCAAGTAACTACCACGGCTTTCAAGTAACCGACTAAAGTCTCATTGAAAAATTGATTTCCTTCAAGTATAGTATTCTAGAAGACTTTACCTTGAAAGGAATTAAATAAATGAAGCAATCTAAACGCCTAATTACTTACGGCGGACTTTTTACGGTTTTAACTTTATTCTTATCGGCTTGTTCAAACCAACAAATTCATCGAACACCACCTACTGGTTTTCTTTACGGACCAATTTATAAGTTCCTTGGTCTACCGATGCAGCACTTGATCACCTGGATCGCAAAACTTTTCGGTAATCCACCTAACTATGGTTGGGCAATTTTAATTATCACACTCGTTGTTCGTTTAATTCTCTTACCATTAATGCTAAGCCAATCTAAGAAATCAACCCGGCAACAACAAAAGATGGCCGCAATTAAACCACAAATGGATGATATTCAAAAACGCCAAAAGGCTGCACAAACTAATGAAGAACGGACTGCAATTAGTCAGGAAATGATGACACTTTACAAAGACAACGGTGTCAGTATGACCGGCGGCATTGGCTGCTTACCACTATTAATTCAGTTACCTATTTTCTCTGCCTTATATATGGCCATCCAGTATGACCCAGTACTTTTTAAGAGTACCTTTATGGGAATTAGCCTAGGTCAAACTAACCTAGTGATCACAATCCTTGCAACGTTAACCTACATCATTCAGGGCTACATTTCCTTAATTGGACTACCAGAAAGCCAGAAACAACAAATGAAGACGATGATGTTAATGAGTCCGGCCATGACCTTCTTCATTTCCTTGGCCTCCCCGGCTGGTTTAGGCCTATACTTCTTGGCTGGCGGCTTACTAGCCATTTTACAGACAGTTATTACAAATTTCTACTATATGCCAAAAATTAAGGCCGAAGTGGCCGAAGAATTAAAGAAGAATCCACCTAAGCAAGTTGTTAAACCCGTGGAAGAAACTGTTAAACCTGCTACTAAGCCTAAAAAAGTAGCGGCTAAGCCAAACGCAAATTCTAATCAAAAGAATCGTAATTCTGGTAAACAACACCACGAACGGTAATTAAAAAAACGTCACTGACAAAATTGTCAGTGACGTTTTTTAGTTATTAAACTATCATTTAGCAACGCTTTACTTCGAATCATCAGTTGTCGCTATTGGCGACTCACCCTTAGGCAACGTATTTAAAATAGGAAAGCTCATTCGAAGAATCGTGCCACTACCCAGTACACTTTCTGCCGAAATTTTACCATGGTAGCTATCAACCAAGCGTTGAGCAATTGACAGGCCTAAACCATTGCCCCCTTTATCGCGGCTACGGGCCTTATCAACCCGGTAGAAACGATTAAAGACTCGTGCAAGGTCTGCTTCAGCAATTCCTTCGCCAAAGTCCTGCACAGCAATTTCGACTTGATTACCAGTACGTGCAATTGACAAATGAACTTCTTGTCGTTTTTCAGAATACTTGACGGCATTGTCCATCAAAATAATCATAATTTGCTCAAAGTGATCACGATAAATCTTAACGATCGTTGGTTGATCAAGATCATCGTCCAAGGTAAACGTAAAATCAGGATGAATTAGTTTGAAATTATTGAAGACTTGCTGCGTAACGTCCTTAACGTCAGTCTTTGCGTGAGGGTAATGAACCTCAACTTGTTCTGCGCGAGTTAGATCCAACATCTCTTGGACTAAGCTCTTCATTCGGGTGATTTCCTGGACGGAAGCACTAATTGACTCGGCCAAAACCTCAGGATCATCTTTTCCCCAACGGTTCAACATTTGTAAGTGGCCCTCAATAATTGCGACCGGGGTGCGCAATTCATGTGAAACATCTTCAACAAATTCTTCCTGCTGTTCAATGTAACGCTGCATTCGATCCAGCATATCATTAAAAAGGTTGGCCAAATCGGCTAATTCATCATTTCGCTTTACTTGGGGAATCCGTTCCGCCGATTGTGGATCATTCTTGATAATATCAATCGTATCAGTCATTGATTTAATCGGCCGCATGAAATAACTGGCCAAAAGGTACCCCACTAATCCACTAATCAAAAAAGCAAGTAACCCAATCCCAAAAAAGGCCTTCAACAGTTGATTCTGATCCTTGCGTAAGGTTCCCAGTTGTGTCGTCACCTGCGCGTAACCGATAATTTTCCCAGTAGTTCGTGAACGAATTGGCCGCCGACCAATAAAGCCGTTCACGCCATGAATCTTTGTTCGCTCAATATCAATATTGGCTGTCTTTTTAAATTTTGTTGGGATATTCCGTGAAGCAAAAATTGACTTACCATTAGGATTATAAACGCTGACGGTCACATCCTCACGGGCTAATTTAACAATAATCGAATCAGTATAGATGTTTTTCTTCGCGTTTTGATCACTTTTAGGAACCTCGTCTGCCGGCGTTGCCAAATCAGGACGAAGGTATGGTAAAACAGTTGCGTGCGTCAAGGTGTCGGACTGATTATTTAGGCGCTCAACCACTAGCGTCATCGTATCACGTAAGTTAGTCTGTTCTTGACCTAACATAATGGCAGTAAAGCGATTAAAAATTAAAATTGAAAAGATGGCAAAAACAATGAATATACCAAAAGCGGCACCCAACGCCCACTTCCATTTTAATGAAAAACGTCGAGCCCGCTTTTGTTGTTTATCAGCAGTGATGGATTTCACGAGCGCATCACGTACCCAGTACCACGAACGGTTTGAATATAGCTTTCCTCACCGTCTCGATCAATTTTATTTCGTAAATAACGAATATAAACATCAACTACATTCGTCTCGACTTCACTTTCATAGCCCCAAACCTTGTTTAACAAAACATCACGGCCCAGCACAACGTTGATATTTTCCATTAACGTTAACAACAGCTCGTATTCGCGCTTCGTCAAATCAATTGTTTCATTACCGCGTTTAACAACCCGATTTTCTTTCTCAATTGTTAAATCTCGATACGAAACAGTTGTTTGCTTAGCGTTATTTTGCTCGCCTTCAATATCAATCCGGCGTAGTAAAGCCCGTAAACGAGCCAATAGTTCTTCGATGGCAAATGGTTTAACAATATAATCATCGGCACCATGATCTAACCCCGAAACACGATCAATAACTGAGTCCCGCGCCGTCATCATAATAATTGGTGTGTTCTTGACTTGGCGAACACGTCGACAAACTTCTAAACCATTTAGCTCAGGTAACATTAAATCTAATAAGATGGCGTCCCAATCAGTTGCTAGCGCAGCATCTAAACCTGTTCGTCCATTATAATGAACAGCCGTTTCATAACCTTCATGTTTCAATTCAAGCTCAACAAAACGGGCCAGATTTTTTTCATCTTCAATAATTAGAATTTTACTCATTCAACCGCACAACTCCTTGAAAGACTATTAACATTTTCACAGTGTTACGTCATAATCGTATTTTTTATTTACTAAATTCAAACTTTAATAATTAAATATCTCATACAAAATAGTATTTTACCATGAATAGTGTAAAAAAGCCACCAATTCCCTCTAAACTAACTCACAGACCATTACCATAAAATGATAAAAAAATGATATAAAACAAAAGTTGCTCTACTTGGGTAGTTAACTAAAAACTACCCCAATAGACTCATGTTTTATATCATCAATTTAAAAACGAATTAATTTTATTGTTCTTTGTACCATGAATAATGGAAACTACCGTCACGATCTGTCCGCTCATAAGTGTGGGCACCAAAGAAATCGCGTTGGGCCTGAATAATATTTGCTGGTAATCGTTCTGCACGGTAAGAATCATAGTAAGTAATTGCAGAAGTGAAACCAGGAATTGGCACACCAGCCTTAACGGCAATACCAACTAAGTCACGAACTGCTTCTTGATACCGTTTAGCAATATCTTTGAAGTAATCATCCAGTAGTAAATTCTGTAATTCGGGTTCTTTGTCGTAAGCATCCGTAATATTCTGCAAGAAGCGTGCCCGAATAATACAACCCTCACGCCAAATGCTAGCAATTTCACCATATTGAAGATTCCAATCATAGTGTTTAGAGGCAATTCGCATTTGTTCAAAGCCTTGGGCATAACTCATAATTTTACTGAAGTATAGGGCTCTACGGATCATTTCAACAACGCTGTCCTTGTCAAAAGAAACTTTACCCTCTGGTTTTGGTAAAACCTTACTTGCAGCAACACGTTCAGTTTTCATCATTGAAATATAACGTGCATAAACGGACTCCGTAATTAGCGATTGTGGAATTTCAAGTTCTAAGGCGTTACTTGAACTCCATTTACCAGTTCCCTTATTCGCTGTCCGGTCCAAAATTTTATCAACAATTGGCTCACCAGAACCAAGATCATCTTTGCGCGTTAAAATATCGGCAGTGATGTCGATCAAATAACTATCTAATTCACCTTTATTCCAATCGGAGAAAATAGCCGCAATTTCATTAACGGATAAACCAACCACATTTTTCAATAGGTTATAGCTTTCAGCAATTAGTTCTTCATCACCGTATTCAATCCCATTATGGATCATCTTAACGTAGTGACCAGCCCCATTGTTCCCAATATAAGTCACACAAGGCTTGCCATCTTTAGCTTTAGCGGCAATCTTTTCAAAGATCGGGGCAACTAAGTCATAAGCTTCCTTTTGACCACCAGGCATCATCGAAGGTCCTTGTAAGGCACCTAATTCGCCACCAGAAACACCAGTCCCAATAAAATTAATACCGGACTTGTCTAATTCTGCGTTACGGCGCATTGTGTCTTTGAAGAAGGTATTACCACCATCAATTAAAACATCACCCTTATCCAATAAAGGTAAAATTTCTTGAATGACAGCATCCGTTGCTGCACCGGCCTTAACCATCATCATAATTCGACGTGGTTTTTCCAGTGATGCAACAAAATCTTCAATCGTATAGCTAGGTACCAAATTCTTATCCGCGTGCTCCTTGGCAACAGCCTCTGTTTTTGAGCCTGTTCGGTTGAAAATGGCAACCGTATAACCGCGACTCTCAATGTTCAGTGCTAGGTTCTTCCCCATGACGGCCATACCGACAACGCCAATTTGGGGTTTTTTATTTTCCATAAATCATTGAGCCTCCTTCAATAGTTAACACTCTTATCCTATCAAAAACAGTCACTAAATAAAAGTAAAAGTGAGTTTGCAACACAAAAAAAGCTTTAGCGCCATGGCCGCTAAAGCTTTTAAACAGGTTCTAGTTATTTAGTATAACCTGTGTTGACTACTTGTTTGCCATCATAGAAGCCGCAAGTTGGGCAAACATGATGTGACATTCTTAATTCACCACAGTTTGGGCATGGGCTCAAGTTAGGCGTAACTAATTTAATGTGTCCGCGACGTAGACGTTTACGCGCCTTTGACGTTTTTCTTTTTGGTACTGCCATTAAATCCACCTCCTTAAAATAAATTATCTTAATCGTTTTGAGCTTAGTCTTCTGGTTGATTCGAATCAAATAAGCCTTTTAACTGCGCAAAACGCGGATCAACTTGTTTCTTCTTTGCTGCCTGCCGCTGATTGTAAGTATCTTCAGAGATAACTTCCCAACCGCTACCTTTTGGCATATCGGCATCACCTTGTTGCTCACTAGTAGTTAATATCTTTAGTGGAATCTGCAACAAAATGTTATCTTCGACTGCCTTATCAAGGTTCAAGGAGCCATCTTCCAATGGAATCACAGAATCTGACTGCTCGTCACTTGCGGCTTGTTTAGCGGGCGCATAGATTTCACTAACTGCAAAATCAAGTGGCAGCGTCACCGGCTTTAAAGAACGTGTGGAAGGTAAGGTTAAAGTAACCTTGACCTTCAAGGATGTGATAACCTTGTTACCATCTAACGCGATCAACCCGGTAACAAGTACAGGACTAACATCAAGTAAATCAGCATTACGAGTTTGTAATGACTGCTTTAAATCAAGTGTTTCCTTAATATTTAGTGGTGTTTCACGGTACTTCTCAAGTTCAAGTAACGACCATTTCATCGAAGATACCTCCTAACGCAACGACAATAATTATAACTGTGAAAAATAGCTTTGTCAACGCATTTTCCTTAACACGATAAAACACTGACTTAACGGGGTTTTGGCCTAAATCTTGTTTACTTTCTCTACAAATCATAAAAACTACCAGCCAGCTACCGTACTTTTTATTTTTTGCAATAAAACAATTGACCCAACAACTATAAGGGTACAAGATTAGGGTATGCTGACAAACAAAGCCACTATTAAGTAGCGTAATTTATATTATTATAGGAGGTTCTTTTAATGGATAACGTTTTAACCCTAGAATTAACGAACGGAAAAACAATGACGTTAAACGAGGTCACTTCTGTTCGAATCACTACTGATGACACGGTCATTACGTCTAGTCCCCGCGACTTTTTAAATATCGGTCGGGCTGTAAAATACGACATTCTCTATGAAGCGGGAACTCTAACCTTAGCAAGTGATGAAGTTAAGGCTGCTCATGTGGTTGAACAATAGTTAACTAAAATGGAATTGTGGTAAGCTTTTTTACCACAATTCTTTTTTATTACGTTAAATTAAATCGGCTTAGTCAAGAAGAAAATTTTAAACTCGAATCGGGCTGCGGCCAAAATCTTGTGCACAGCCACTTTGTTGTTCATATAACCAATCAGCCTTAACCTCCAACGCTAATAACCCATTTTCGCCTCCTACCTCCTGATCAACCCGACTAATTAGTGGCACTTCTAGGTCCTGTTTGACTTGGTGAAGGTAAGCTTGGCCCTTTTTATTAAAGCCCAACAAACGAATGTAAGACCGCTCTAAGGTCGTCGTGATTTCTGTCTGTTTAATATTCAACAAGACATATAAACAAAGGCGCTGCAAACGTGTATAAGTATAACGTTTGGACTTTAAAGCCCGTAATAGCTCTGAAAAGTTGGCCGTTTGATGAACGACTTTCTTAAAACGATATTCCAAGCCTTCAGTCATTTGGTAAATTTGGCCTAACTCAAATAAAGAACTGGATTCGACCTTATACTTCAAATAGGGAAAGAGCGTCGCCCAATTCATAATTGGTTGCGTCGTTAAAGATTGATAAGTTGCGGCAGGTACAACCTTTTCCAAGGCCGCGTGAGAAAAATTAGCCGCAGTAACCAAATGGCGAATGGACGTTGCACTAGCAATCGCACTACCATTTAGTTCTTGGTCCAAGTACTGAGCACCACTTCGTGCAATCGGAATCAATTTTAATGGCTTGGCCAACTTTGCATTACTAGTTGCGTAACTGAGCGCCAATAAATGATTTGGCGCATCACTATTTAAATTTAGCGTATCCTGATAGTACTGATTTAATTGCGTAGCGTAGGTCTGTTTGTAGTCGCGAAAATAAGCGTGCCTGGTAGGTAACGTCGCCAATCTTTGCCCAATTGCCTGGTAGTCAATCTGTTCATTTTCGGTGCCAAATGCTAACGCTGAGCACCCTAGCTGGCTCAAAATTGCAAGTGCCCCTTGCGCAAATCGATCAGCAGGTTCAACAGCAGTCGCCAAAGGTAATTCCACAACTAAATCAACACCATTGATTAATGCCGCTTTAGTGCGCTGCCATTTATCAATTATTGCCGGTTCGCCACGTTGAAGATAATTACCACTCATGACTGCAATCAGCACGTCCGCCTGGGTTCGTTTTCGTGCCTGCTGTAAATGGTATAAGTGTCCGTTGTGAAATGGATTATATTCAACAATCATTCCCGTTGCTTGTAGCAATTTAATCACCCTTTTGTGCAACAAAAAACCAGCGAATACTGTCAGGAGAGACGATTTTATCACCAAATTCTGCTCGAACAATAACATCAGTAAAACCAGCTGCAAGGAGTGCTCGGCGAATGACTTCAATCGGGTAGGTCCGTTCCTTATGCAACTCACTAATCTCCTGGTAAGCCTGGCGTTCATCATCCCAAACAAAGAAAGTTAAGTCGTGCTCAATCGAATGTGGCTGCTCACCAACGTAACTGGTCCACATAAAGGCCTGATCAACGGATTTATAGTTATACATGTACCCAGGAAAAAGGTCATCAATTTGGTGTAATGAGTGCATATCAAATAAGAACTGACCGCCCGGCTTCAAGCAAGCAGCAACTTGTTGAAAAACCTGCTCAATACTTGCTTCATCTGGCATGTAGCATAATGAATCATCCAAACAAGTCACAATTTCATACTGGCCGATATCACTTAAATCCAACATATTACCTTGAATAAGCGGTAAAGTTACCTGATTTTCCACCGCGTGATTTGCTGCAAGGGTCAGCATCTCCTCCGACAGATCGAGCCCAGTAACTTGATACCCTTTTTTGGCTAGTTTAACGGCAAGAATACCCGTTCCACACGCCAATTCCAATAATTCCTGGGCATTTTTTTTAGCGTATTTTTGAACAAAAGAAAGCCACCTATCATATAAGGTGGTATCCATCATCTCATCGTATAGTGTGGCAAAAGTTTGATAAATCATGCGTCAATCCAATCAGCTACATCAACTGTCTCAGCATTCGACCAAAGTTTTTCAAGGTTATAGTAGGCCCGTTCTTCCGGGCTGAAAATATTAATAACAATATCTCCTAAATCAACTAAAACCCATTTACCTGAGTTTTTACCTTCCACCCGAACAACCTTAACGTCCGCCAATTCTTCTTTTTCTTCGATTTCATCTAAAATAGCGTCCATTTGTCGTTTTGAGTTGCCTTGCATGATTACAAAATAATCAGCTAATAGGCTAACTTCACGAACATCTAAGGCAACGATATCTTCAGCACGCTTACCATCGGCGGCACGTACTGCAATTTCTAACATTTCTCGACTATCCACTAACAATCAATCCCCCTCTAATTTCATAAAACGGTTATAACATCAATTTGATCATAAATCCTTATTTTGCAACGTATGCATTATAGGTCGCAATCGTTTTTGGATATATTTTTTTATTCGTACTCAATAAATAATTGAGCGTTTGTTTAATTTCAAACGCAACCCCAGCATCTAATGAAGTTGCCGCAGCTTGTCGTGCTGCCTCTATTCCCGGAAAATCACGTCCTGGTTCAATAAAATCCGCTACAAAAATAATTTTATCTAGCTTTGTCATATTGTCCGAGCCGATTGTATGCTGCCGAACGGCATTCAAAATTTGCTCATCGTGAATGCCCAATTCACGTTCAATAATAAAGGCTCCGACAACACCGTGCCAAATACCATTATTATAAGCCAATAGTTCTGGATCAAAGCCTTCTGTCCGAATCAAGGCCTTATATTCCTCATCAGGACGTTGCTTAGCGTAATCATGAACTAAGCCGGCTAAACCGGCCCGCTGCTTATCTCCACCATAACGTTCGGCCAAATCAAGTGCCGTTTGTTCAACTCGTAAAACATGTTGAAAACGACCATCACTTAACTGCGCCTTAATGCGTTCTAACAAAGTCTTCCGATCAAATGGTACTAATTCCTGACGATAATTGACATTAGCCACGGTAAAGCCCCTCTCGTTCAATATAATCCAAAACCTCATCCGGCACTAAATACCGAATTGACAGTCCACAAGCCAATCGTTTACGAATCATTGACGAACTAACATCTAAAGATGGTGCGTCCACCCAAAGCACTGGATATTGACTATGAACTTGAAAATCAGGTCGTTTAACACCAACAAATTGAACCAACTCTAATAATTCATCGATTCGGTGCCAATGTGGCAAATCATTGACCATATCGGCCCCAATAATAAAATAATAATCCGTATCTGGATGCTGTTGTTTTAGATTGGACATCGTATCATACGTATAGCTAATTCCACCGCGCTTAACTTCTGCCAATTCAATATCAAACAAGGGATTGCCAGTAATGGCACGTTTAACCATCGCAACCCGGTGATCAGCCGAAATCGCATTTTTTGGGTGTTCATGCGGCGGATTAGCATCAGGCATAAAATAGACCTTTTCTAAACCTAATTGGGTTCCTACTGTTTGCGCCATAATCAAATGACCAATATGGGGCGGATTAAAAGTACCACCCATAATGCCAACCTGTTTATGTCGTCCATTATCTAAAATCTTTTTTTTAGTTTCAACTGTTATTACAGGTTGGGTTAATGTTTCATTAGCCACAACTTACACCTCTTTATAAAGCTGCTACTTGAGCAGAAATTCGTTGATACTTTTCTTTTTCTGCTGGACGATATAATACTAACACATGACCAATAATTTGTGCGACAACTAGTTTGGGTAATGCCGTAGTTAAGTCAGTCGCAACCTCTTTGGCCGAGACCGTTGTGTTTTGTAATAAATTAATTTTAATTAGCTCATTTCGTTCTAAGCTTTCATCGATTTGGCGAATAAACGTCGCCGTCAAACCATTTTTACCAACTTGAAAAACTGGCCGTAACCGATTGGCACGCGCCCGTAAAAAACGTTTTTGTTTACCTGTTAACGTCATTTTAATCTCCTTTAAATTAATGCCTTCCGCAAACTAACCGCTACACCTTTGGGCGCCCAACCGGCTATAACTGCCCCGGCTGGCACTGTTACCCAACCCAGTCCGGCAAAAACAAGATCGCTTTTCTCTTTTGGTGTGAACTGGATACGTTCTAATTCAGGAAAAGCAGCAACTTCTTTAGCCCGTGGTGGTTGTAACAATTTACCCACTTGGCGGGTGTAAAAGTCCGTTGCGTTTTGTAATTTAGTTCGGTGAACTAATAGATTATTGTCTAAATAAAACGTGAAACTACGCTTGGGTCCTTCTTCATAATCAAAACGCGCTAACCCAGCCAAGAAGACCGTTTGCCCGCCATTTAATTGGTATGTTTTTGGTTTAATTGATTTTTGCGGTGTGACTAATTTTAAATCTTTGGCCCCTAAATAATAAGCCATTTGCTCACGATGAATAATTCCCGGTGTATCAATTAGGTTATGGCCATCATCCAGCGGAATCTCGATTTTATCCAACGTTGTTCCAGGAAAACGTGAAGTTGTAATTAAATCCTGTGTTCCCGTTGTTTGGCGGATAATTTGATTAATTAAAGTTGATTTACCAACATTAGTCACCCCAACAACGTAAACATCGCGCCCATTCCGGTATTTTTCAATTGCGGCTAATAAATCGTCTAATTCATAACCACTTTTAGCACTGGTCAATAAAACATCAATTGGTCGTAAACCAACTGCGTGTGCTTGTTCCCGTAACCAATTCTTTACTTTAGTCCGTTTAACTGAACCTGGTAAAACATCAACCTTGTTTCCAACTAATAAAACCGGATTATCACCCACAAACCGGTGAAGGCCTGGAATTAGGCTACCAGAAAAGTCAAAAATATCAACAACATTAACGATCAATGCGTCAGCCTCACCAATTTGAGTTAATAAGGCCAAAAAGTCATCATCCGTCAAACGAACATCAGAAATTTCGTTATAGTGCCGTAATCGAAAACAACGCTGACAATATAACTCACCAGTTTCTTTGGCCTTTTCTAAAGCCGCCTGTGGTGTGTAACCTGCTTCATTTGGTTGCGTTGTTTGAATCTGGGCACCACACCCGATACAATAAAGTGCTTCTTCATTACTCTCAGTCATTTAGGCTATTCCTCCACGTTAATTCTGGATATTCCCGATCTAAATGCCGCATAAAAAATTTTTCAAAAAAGCGCGTAATACTTGTATTCCACGCATCAGTTTCCACTAAGGGATGTACTAAAATTGTTCGAATATGTGCTGCATTAGCGGCCAACATATCCGTTAACAATTGATCACCTACCATGACAATTTCACTATCGGCTAGGCCCAGTTGAACCTTTGCTCGCCGAATGCCAAAGGAAAATGGCTTCATAGCCCGAGCAATGTAAGGTAACCCAAGCGATGTGACTGCGCGGTGAATTCGTTTAGCATTATTATTAGAGACCACAACGACTGGAATCTTGGCCTCTGCCATAGTTTTAATCCAAGCTTGCAACTCCTTTGTTCCCGTTGGATTATCCCAAGCAATCAAAGTGTTATCAAGATCAGCTAACACGGCCTTAATACCGTGCCGCTTTAAATCAGCAGGGGTTATTTGTACCACTGCACTTAACTTCCAAGTTGGCTTGTAGTTTAAAAACATGTTGACTCCTTAACTAATTTTGTCTATGTCCAACAACAAATTAATGAAGAAACAGTTTTAGTACTTGATCCATTAATCTGCATTACTAGTCTTTCATTATAAGCGAATTCAGACTAAAATGCACTCTTCCCACTAACTTTGTTGTTGAATCGTTATCCTTCTTATTTTCAAAAAGCTTTGCTATGATACGCTTATAAGAATATAGAAAGGATGGTTATTATGCAAAGTTTCGGTTTTAATCAATTCGGACCGCCATCAGTTTTTAAAGAAATAGTTCAGGCCCCGCCAGTACTGTCTCCAATTCGGGTTTTAGTTGACGTCATTGGCTTTGGTCTAAATCCATATGATGCCGCCCTACGTCGTGGTGAACAACAGGCTAATCGGCCCTTACCTTTTCCAATCGTTCCCGGTACTGACGTTGTTGGCACGATTAATTCAATTGGTAGTGACGTCACTGATTACTTGCCTGGTGATCTTGTAATTGCACACCCAAACATTGGTGGTTACGCCAGTCAAGTGCCCGTTTCACATAATAAAATTGGCCGGTTGCCTTCTGCTTTTCCAATTGAGCAAGCTGTTGGGCTACCATCAGTTGGCATCACTGCTTACAATATTTTATTCAACGCACTATCAATTCGGCCAGCCCAATCACTGGCAATTGAAGGTGCGGCCGGTGGCGTTGGTAGCTTATTACTTCAATTGGCCAAGGCCGCTGGTTTATCGGTTACGGCAGTTGCGGCCTCAAAGCACGCCAATTTATTGGACCAATTAGGTGCCAATCAGTTTATTCCTAGTGAGAAATTTTCCACTGCCAACGTTAAATTCGATATCGTTATTAACGCAATCAACGGCGGTAACGATCAAGAACGTGGTGTGGCGCACGTTAAGGCTAGTGGGCAATACCTCTCCTTAAACCCGATTGCAGAAGCCTTAAAACAAGCCCACCCTCAAATCACAATGACTGCCTTTCAACCAAAAAGAGAGTATCGTGATCGGCCTGCACTTGGCTACCTCACTAAGCTAATGCAACAAAAAGAACTAGTTGTTCCAATTGCCCAACAATTTGATTTCAACCTTACCAGCGTTATTGTGGCCCAAAGCCTATTGGAACAGCGCCACTCAGCCGGTAAACTGATCGTTTTAAAAAACAAGTAAAAAGCGGCTATTTTTTACTTTTAAGAACTAAAAAAGGTTCGAGACAAAATAAACTTTTGTTCCGAACCTTTTATAGATTATAAACTTTTATAGATTATAAATGGATGATGATATTAATTATGCTAAAGCCTTTTTAGCTTGGTCAGTTAAAGCAGTAAATGCTTTAGCATCACTAATAGCAAGGTCAGCTAACATTTTACGATTGATATCAATTCCAGCAAGTTTCAAACCATGCATTAATTTGCTGTAACTAATTTCGTTGATCCGTGCTGCAGCGTTGATCCGTGCAATCCATAATTTACGGAAATCACGTTTAACCTGACGACGATCACGAAATGCATAATGATATGAATTCATTACTTGGTCATTAGCAGATTTGAATAATAGATGCTTGGCACCGCGATAACCTTTGGCTAATTTTAAAACTTTTTTACGACGTTTACGCGTCACTGTTCCACCTTTAACACGTGGCATAGAAAATTCCTCCTTGATTACACCTCAGACTGAACTCAATTCAGGTTCCAAGGTCGCATAAAATTAAGATTTAAACGATAAAATGCTATTTCATTTGTGAAAGCATTTGTCGAATTCGCTTCATATCGCTAGCTGAAACCATTGATGGCTTTGCTAAGAAACGACGTTGCTTTTTGGTTTTACCATGGAAACGGTGACTCGTGTATGCGTGATGACGTAAAAGACCACCGTTACCGGTCTTCTTAAAACGTTTTGCTGATGCACGATGTGTTTTTTGTTTTGGCATAATTAAAATCTTCCCTTTCTATAAAGCTAATTTTAGTAGCTTTACTTTTCTGCATTTGGTTGGAGCATCATCGACATACTCCGACCGTCCATTTTAGGATGTGCAATAACAGTTGAGATATCTGCCGTTTCCTTCGCTAAACGCGATAGAACATCACGACCGATTTCTTTATGTGTAATCGCACGACCACGAAAACGAATTGACGCTTTAACCTTATCGCCTTTAGATAAGAATTTCCGCGCGTTCTTCAACTTAGTGTCGAAATCGTTTTGGTCGATTGTTGGACTCAATCTAACTTCTTTGACGCTGACGATTTTCTGTTTCTTACGGGCGTCGCGTTGCTTTTTCTGCAACTCAAAACGGTATTTCCCGTAATCCATAATCCGCGCAACTGGTGGCTTTGCGTTAGCAGCAACAACGACAACATCAAGATTTGCTTGTTCAGCAATTTTTAATGCGTCTTGTTTACTTTTAACTCCTAATTGATCACCATTTTCCGCAATTAAGCGGACTTCGCGAGCACGAATCCCATCATTGACCATCATGTCTTTTGCTATGGTTATTCACCTCCGTAAGAATTCGAGAAAAATGCAGAAAAAAACGAGCTTTGCTAAAAATAGCAAAACCCGCCACAAGTTATTCAAACTTGATCCGTACGTTATTCTGCCCAGAGACTGTACTGTCAACTTAGGCGAGAAGCGGGTTGCTTCTGCTTTTAATTCTCAACTTTTAAAGTTTAGCGTGTTTAATTCTTTTTGTCAAGTTGTTTAGTACTATCATTCTGATAAGACTTTCCAGTCCGACTATAGTTACCCACTTCGGCAACCATTGCGTCGATAAACATATTAGTATCTTGGGCAACGGTCTTTTCTTCACCGTAATGGCGAACAGAAACAGTTGCATCCTCAATCTCTTGATCACCAATAACTAATGAATAAGGAATCTTTTGAGTTTGGGCTTCACGAATCTTGTAGCCCATCTTCTCGTTACGTTCGTCAACCTCAACACGTAGGCCGGCCTTAATCATCCGATCACGTACTTGATAAGCATATCCGGCGTGTAAATCATTCTTAACTGGAATAATAACCGCCTGAACTGGTGCCAACCAAGTTGGAAAGGCACCCTTATACATCTCCGTTAGGTAAGCAACGAAACGTTCCATCGTTGAAACGAGGCCACGATGAATCATAACTGGACGGTGTTCTTCACCATCATTGCCAACGTAAGATAAATCAAAACGTTCTGGCAACATAAAGTCTAATTGAATCGTTGACAATGTTTCCTCATTACCAAGAGCAGTCTTAGTTTGAACATCTAGCTTAGGACCATAAAATGCCGCTTCACCTTCAGCTTCAACGTAGTTCAAACCAAGTTCGTCCATAGCACCTTTCAACATCTTTTGAGCACGATTCCACATGGCATCGTCATCAAAATACTTTGCAGTGTTCTTAGGATCACGGTAACTTAGACGGAATGAGTAGTCATGGATATCGAAATCATCGTACACTTCAATCATTAAATTCAAAATCTTTTTAAATTCATCCTGAATTTGATCTAACGCAACAAATGTATGACCATCATTTAAAGTCATTTCACGAACTCGCTGTAAGCCGGATAAAGCGCCGGATTTTTCGTAACGATGCATCATGCCAAGTTCAGCAATCCGAATTGGCAATTCCCGGTAAGATCGAATATGATGCTTATAAATTTGGATATGACTTGGACAGTTCATCGGGCGTAACTCAAGCTGTTCACCATCACCCATGTCCATTGGTGGGAACATATCTTCACGATAATGATCCCAGTGACCTGATGTCTTGTAGGCATCTAAATTCATTAAAACGGGTGTGTAAACGTGCTGGTAACCGTGGGAGATTTCTTTGTCAATAATGTAACGCTCAATGGTCCGACGAATAGTAGCACCTTTAGGCATCCAGTATGGCAAGCCTGCACCAACTTTCGGGTCAACAAAGAACAAATCTAACTTATTACCAATAACACGGTGATCACGATCATGGGCCTCTTGGCGACGTTGATCATCAGCTTCCATTTCTTTCTCACTGAAGAAGGCCGTTCCGTAGACACGCTGTAACATATTGTTACTGGACTTACCTTGCCAATAAGCACCGGCGACAGACAAAAGCTTCGATACCTTCAAAACCTTCGTATCTGGTAAAACACCTTGTTCACCAAAATCAACGAAATCATCTAAATGATACAAAACAACTTCGTCACTATCCAAGTTGTTAAGTAAAGTCGTTTTATACTGATCATCCTTGAACTGTGCTAAAGCAGCAGCCTTAGTAACTGTTTTACGCGTAATTTTACCATCCTGTTCAACCAATTTGCGCATTTCTTGATTGATTGCCTCAAGATCATCCTCTGATACCGGTTTTTTATTATTATCTGTATCATAATAGAAGCCGTGCTCCGTTACGGCGTGTTCACCGAATCGCATTTCTGGATACAAATGCTTTAAAGCAGCACCTAACGTTAAACTAGCAGTATTCCAAAGAACTTGTAGTGCAGCGGGATCATTTTTGGTAATAATCTCAATTGCCCCATCATGCTTTAAAGGTGCAGTCAAATCAACTAGTGCACCATCCAATTTACCCGCAATTGCCTTTTTACCAAGACTAACGCTGATCGACTTAGCCACATCGGCCACACTAGCCGTCTCTTCAAATGCCTTTTTAGCACCATCAGGGAACGTTAACGTAATTTCTGCCATATCTAAATTCCTCCTTAAAATAAATAAAAAAAGTCCCTGAAGCAATAGTTGCTTCAGGGACGTATAAACGTGGTTCCACCCAAAATTTAAAACTTCAAAATGAAGTTTCCTTATTAGCGCTATTAACGGTTGCGTACCGGCTCAACTTTGCATTGAGCATCTCAAAAAGCGGTCAATAACGCTTTTACTTATGCACTTCTCAGCACCAGTGCACTCTCTTTAAGTAAATTCTCGTTAAAGTTGTCTTTCTTCGTTGATACTTTTATTGAACCACACTCGATTTGTTAATTCAAGTCTACCTTGAAAATTAATCTAATTATTTTTCGGCTTCAAGCGACGATTCTGGCCTAACAATTCAACTTCCTGACTCAAGAAACGAACACGTTCCATAATTCGTTTTGCCTTCAGGGGCTCATTTTCACCCCGTTGACTAACTGTTAGATGTTCTTTTTCTAACGCCTGCATTGAAAAATTAGAGGAGAAAAAAGTCGTTAACTCTTCTTGCATTCGAAATTGAAGAATAACACCTAAAACGTCATCCCGAATCCAACTAGACATTGAATCGGCGCCGATATCATCTAACATCAAAATTGGTGCTTTTTTAATGACATCAATTTTTTCCATTAAATTATTCTGCCCAATTGCGTTCTTCATTTCTACTGCAAACGTTGGGAAATGTAGTAGCGTTGTCTGAAAACCATTGACCGCCAATTCATGGGCAATTGCTCCCAGTAAATACGTTTTACCTACACCAAAACTACCATACAGGTAAAGTCCTTGGTGAAATTTTTTTGGTTCTTTGATGTAATCAGTAACAAAGGTAACGCCAGCCTGAAGTGCCCCAGTACGATTTTCTGGATAGAACTGATCCAAACGTGCCGCCTGAATATTCTTAGGCATATTAATTGAGTGTACCCGTGAACGTAAGGCGTTATCCTTTTGTTCTGCAACCAATTCTGCCGTTGGAACATAAGTAACGTCAATGAAGTGGTGATTTAAGAAAAGTTTTGGCTCGTAGCCAGGGGCCAAAGAAGCTTTATCAGACAAAAATTTATGCTTCTCAGTTACAAACTCATAGAGCTTGGCCGCCGAACGATCAATTGTTGCCTGATCGATGGCCTTCTGATTAGCCGTAATGAATTGCTGAACGTCAGTATCCTTCATAACTCGTGCCATTAGTTCATCATAATGCTGATTAAGGTTTCGACGATTCATTAAAATGCGCAAATTTTTTCCCATATCTTCCATTACTACTCACCACCCTTTCGTAACGTTTTCAGTGCCTTTAGACTCTTTTGCAGGGCCAGTTCTTGTTCATTAGAGACAGCTTCCTTAGGCGCCTTAAAGCCTTCCTGGGCCCACTCAGGTAGTGTCTCTTGGCGAGTTGTCCCCCGCGTTCTTTTCTTAGTTACTTTCTTAGGCTTGTAGAATTCTTTAACCTCACTCATTGCGGCCTCAGGCGTTGTTACATGGTGCTGCAGCCAGCCATTGGCAACGCTATCCAAATAACTTTGATTTAACGTCGGCATTTTACGGACATTGATCATATAATGAATCAAAATATTAATGACCGAGTTAGGAAACACTTGCCGCTTAACTAAACGCTCCAGCACCCGTTCCTCACTACTGGCAACATAACCACCCTGTTGCTGTTTTAGTTGTTGTAGAAATTCGACTGGCGAATACTGACGACTAACCGCAATTAATTTTTGATCAGAGGCACTAAAACCGGCCTTCTTTAATTCTTGGCTGGATAAATTTTTCCGTGTCACGG
Source organism: Loigolactobacillus backii (assembly GCF_001663675.1). Lineage (NCBI taxonomy): Bacteria > Bacillati > Bacillota > Bacilli > Lactobacillales > Lactobacillaceae > Loigolactobacillus > Loigolactobacillus backii. The sequence continues at coordinate 1,797,869 of NZ_CP014873.1, read as the reverse complement.
CCGTTTTTTCGGTTGTCAAATTTGATTGTCCCCGAAACTGGCGGGCAATCAATTGCCGGAACGCCTTAACATCCAATTGATTGGTTGCCACATTGACACTTTCACCAATATATTGTGCCATTTCTAATTCACTAATTCCGTAGAGCTGGTGCATCGTTAAAATTAATTGGTGATTTTCGTCTACTTGTTTATCGTCAACAAAACTTGATTTTAGCTGTTGCTTAAAAAATGACCAATCAAAACTTTGCTCAGCTTCTGAAGTAACGCTGGGACGGTTAGCCACCTTTACTTGAAATTCAGATTTGGTTTCTGCAATTGTGGCCGGTGGACTATCCAATAAGGCGGAGTTCACGTGAAAAACTTCGAGGAAATTTTTTGTTATTTCCGTTAAATCCTTTTTGCTGACCACACGTAACCGAAACTTATCTTTTAGAACGTTAAATCGTTCTTCACCAACTGCTTCATAAAGCAATAAGCTCAATAAATCGTCTTTAAAAAAAGCATTTGGTGCCTGAGGGGCGTAAAGTTCATAAACGAAATAACGCCCTTCTGGGACTGTTCGCGTATAAGTTTTTAGTAGACCCAATGCCTCCAAACGTAGGCGGCTATCATAAAAATCCGGTAAATCAATATTTAACAGTGCCAATAAAGTTGTATGTGGTTTTTGATCAGATAACAGCGGGTTCGGTACAATTTCCGTCCAAAGCGTTAAAAATAAACTAAACGCAGTAACTCCCATTAATGGCTGGTATAAATAAGTCAGAATTTGCCGATCAAAGTCCGATAAATAATTTGCCTTAGTCACTAGAAAGCCGTCTCTAGGACTTAAATTAGAAAAGGCATTTTGCAACCATCACACCTCACTTTTTGGGTTGATCCGTTGATTTCTTATCATTAGTTTGTTTTTTATCTTTTTCTACCATATCGTTTAATTCTTTTAGAAAAACATTCATATCCTTAAATTGCCGGTAGACACTAGCAAAACGAATATAAGCAATTTCGTCAACATCTGCTAGTAAGCCCATGACGTATTCACCAATTGCCTGTGAGGCGACTTCATTTTCACCCAATGAACGCACCTTATTTTCAACTTCATCAACAATCTGCGTCATTTGTTCCATGGTCACAGGCCGTTTTTCAGCAGAACGAATTAACCCACGCAAAATCTTCTCACGATTAAACTCTTCCCGCGTACCATTCTTTTTAATAACCAATAACGGTGTTTGTTCTACGCGTTCAAACGTTGTAAAACGGAAACCACAATTTTCACATTCCCGGCGGCGGCGAATAACCCGGCCTTCATCTGTTGGCCGTGAATCAACAACTCGCGAACCATTGTGATGGCAACGAGGACATTGCATAATTAACACCTCTCATCTTTAGTGTTCTTTACCTGAAATAGTATACCATTAATCCATTGGTGCAAGTCCAACAATCAAATAAGGTCAGGAAAAATTCCTCACCTTATTGATTGAAAAGCCAGTTAGATTCTACACCATAATTGAAAAGCATTATTGGCCAGATTGATTAGGCAAGGATATAACCCGAGCGACAGTACTTGTGCCAATATTTTTAGGCCAAATTAGCTAGCTAAATACTAGAAAAGGTTTTAAATCACGCAATAGCCGACCATTTTCATCATACTTTCAGCCAAGTAACTTTATTAAAAGATATTGTCGCTTAAGCGAAACCTCGCTAATTTGGTAACACATTAAACAAAATGATTCTGTTTTAAAAAATCTAACATTTGCTGTTTTGTTTGTGCAACCGTACCACTATTGTCAATCACGACGTCCGCTAAGGCACGCTTTTTTGCCAATGGCCACTGCGTATTAATTCGCGCCAATGCGGCAGTATAGGTTAACTGATCACGCCTCATTAGCCGTTGCAATTGCAATTCTTTCGGAATCTCAACTAATAAAGTCACATCGGTCAACTTATCATAACCAGTTTCAAACATTAACGGAACATCTAAAACAATTAATGACGCTTTCTTTTCTTTTAATAATTGTAAACGTTTAGTGATGGTTTCCCGAATCAAGGGCGCCGTAATCTTCGTTAGTTTTGCTAATTCCTTCGATTGGCCAAAAACTATCCGCCCAAGATATTGCCGGTTTAAATGACCGTCCGCCTTTAACACAGCTTCAGAAAAAGTGGCAATAATTTGTTGCAGCCCAATCGTACCTGGTTCAACAACTTCCCGCGCAATGATATCGGCATCAACTACTGGAAAACCAAATTCATTTAAATAACGACTCACAGTCGATTTGCCACTGGCAATTCCGCCAGTAAGGCCCAAAATCACGGTCATTTTGTTGGTACGTTTAACACTTGACAGTGAGGACAGAAATGCGTTCCGCGTTGGGCCAATCGCGTCTTTTCAATCGTGCCACCACAACGTTCGCAGGCCTCACCTTCGCGTCCGTAAACGTGTAATGATAACTGAAAACCACCAGTGGCTCCGTAGGCATCCGTATAACTACGAATTGTTGTTCCCTTAGCCTTAATTGCCTGTTTCATTTCAGCAATAATATTATCGTGTAATAACTTCACCTGTTGATCTGTCAACGTATTGGCCGGCTGTAGCGGATTAATACCGCTTAACCAAAGTACCTCATCGGCGTAAATATTACCTAGGCCAGCAACTACTTGTTGATCTAGTAGCGTTGGTTTAATCGCTTTTTTATGTCGTTTAAGCCCTTTAGTAAAGTCCGCAATTTTAAACGTCTGTGCAGTTGGCTCGGCTCCTAGCTTATTCAAACCTGGTAAAGTCATTTCCTGCCCCGTTTTAATGAGGGTCATTCGCCCAAACTTGCGGACGTCTAAATAGCGGAGCGCAGTCCCATCAGTAAAATTAAAAATAACGTGCGTATGTTTCGTGACCGGATCATCCTGCTTATTTAACCGGTACTTACCTTCCATCCGCAAATGAGAAACCATCGTCATCTGCTCACTCAAGCGAAATAATAAATACTTGCCCCGACGATCAATTTCGATAAAAGTTAATCCCTGTAGGGTTTGTCTAAACTGTTCAGTATCGCCGTTAACAATCTTCGGCCATAAAACCTGAACCTGATCAATTGTCTTATTCAAAATTAGTTCGCGCAACCCTTGCCGAACTGTCTCAACTTCTGGTAATTCTGGCATTTTGTCACCTTAATCCTTTACGTTATACCAAGTTGGCCCGCTACCAAAACCAACCTTCATGGGAACCTCTAAATCGACTGCAGAGTCCATCACTTGTGGAACTAATTTTCTTAGAACTGGAATTTCATCATCCGGTGCTTCAAAAATTAATTCATCGTGTACTTGCAATAACATCGTTGCCTTTAATTTGTGCTCCTCAAGTGCCTTATGCATATTCAACATGGCAACTTTGATAATATCGGCCGCACTACCTTGGATTGGCGTATTCATCGCGGTCCGTTCGGCAAAAGAACGCAAATTAAAGTTTTTGGCGTTAATGTCGGGTAAATAACGGCGCCGATGAAAGAGGGTTTCAACGTAACCATGGTCTTTAGCCGACTGAACAATGTCAGTCATATATTTCTGAACATTAGGGTATTCACGGAAATAATTATCAATGTAGTTCTTTGCCTGGAGACGTGTAATCCCAATGTTTTGCGATAATCCGTAATCACTAATACCATAGACAATACCAAAATTAACGGCCTTCGCTTCACGCCGCATATTTGGCGTCACATCGGCAGGTGAATCCAAATTAAAAATTCGCATGGCCGTACTAGCATGAATATCCATTCCTTCTTTAAAGGCCGCCTGCAGATTTTTATCGTGGGAAATATGGGCCAAAACACGTAACTCAATTTGCGAATAGTCAGCCGCAAAAATTTGCCACCCTTTTTCACGTGGGACAAAAGCCTGGCGAATTTGCCGGCCATCTTCATCACGCACTGGAATATTCTGTAAATTAGGGTCAATCGACGACAAACGCCCTGTTTGCGTTAACGTTTGTAAATAAGTCGTGTGAATTTTACCATCCTCGGGATGAATGACCTTCAGTAAGCCGGTAATGTAGGTTGACTGAATTTTAGTCAAACCACGATAATCTAAAACATCACTGGCAATTGGTGCAATACCCTTTAATTTTTCAAGGACGCCAACTGCAGTTGAGTAACCAGTTTTAGTCTTTTTTATTACTGGTAAATTCATTTTTTCAAACAAGATGGCCCCTAATTGTTTGGAAGAATTAATGTTAAACTCTTCTTCTGCTTCCGCATAAATCTTTTCCTGAATTTGTTGAATGCGTTCCTTAAAGGACCCCCGCATATCGTTTAAACGATCCTTATCGATTTTAATTCCAGCAATTTCCATTTGTGCCAATACTAGCGCTAATGGTATTTCTAATTCATTAAATAAACCGATCTGATCATTAGCTTCTAATTCATGGCTTAATTTAGGCTGTAATTGTTCAATTGCCCGCGCCTTACGCGCCAGATGTTCCGCAAATTCAGTTTCATTTTCTGGTAAAGCCTTCTTAGATCCCTTGCCATAAACTTCTTCATCCGTAGCAACATCACTGTATTGATGTAACTGGGCAATTTTACCTAGGTCATTACTGTTATCATTCGTATTTAACAAATATGAAGCCAATAGTAAATCAAAAGTTGTCCCGTTTAGCCGAATTCCAAGCCGATTTAGGCCAACAAATGTCCGTTTCAAATCAAAAACTAATTTTGCTTGTTGATTATCGGCAAAAAAAGCAACGAAATCAGGTTGCTGTAATAATTTGATATCTCGTCCAAAATACCAATGATCCTCTTGGCCAATTACAAATCCCGCAAAATCAGAAGTGTGGTAATTACTGGCTAACATTTCTAAATAGAACACAACCGGCCCGGAAAATTTAGCCAAAACCTGCTTGATATTTTCATTCGTTAATTGTTCAAATTTTATCGTCGTTTTAGCGGCTACTTCAGTTGGTGCCACGGCCGAATCAAGCTTACTTAAAAACGAATTAAAGTCCATTTCTTTGTAAAATTCAATCAATTTATCAAGGTCACGTTCTTGTCGCTTGAGTTCGGTGACTGAAACCTTAATTGGCGCGGCAGTATTAATTGTTGCCAGTTTTTTACTTAAAAAGGCATTAGAACGATCTTCTTGTAAATGCTCCTTCATTTTACTGGCCTTCAGATCATCAAGGTGCTCATAAACACCCTCGACACTGTCGTATTCCTTTAATAATTTAATCGCCGTTTTTTCACCGACCTTGCGGACACCAGGATAGTTATCTGAAGTATCACCGGCAAGACCCTTCATATCGATAATTTGCTTAGGCTGTAAACCATATTTTTCCATAACATGTTCCGGCGTGTAGGCCTCCGTCTGATTAACGCCTTTAACTGTAACGTTAACCGTCACCTCTGCGGTTGCTAATTGTGTCAAATCCCGATCGCCAGTGACTATATCAACCTGAAATCCAGCTTGACTTGCCTCTTTAGCTAACGTACCAATAATATCGTCGGCTTCATAATTCGCTAACTCATATGATTTAATACCATATGCGGTTAATAGCTGGCGTAAATACGGTAGTTGTTCAGATAATTCTGAGGGTGTCTTGGCACGCTGGCTCTTATATTCAGCAAACTCCTTAGTTCTAAAAGTTGTTTTACCTGCATCAAAGGCCACTAAAACGTGAGTGGGTTTAAATTCTTTTAAAACGACGTCTAGCATCGTATTAAAAGCGTAGATTGCGTTGGTATGTAAGCCGTCATGATTAATAAACGTATTAACCTGAGAATGGAGCGCGAAAAAGGCCCGAAAAGCGACACTATTTCCGTCTATCAATAATAAATGCTTGTCAGTCGCCATTATCATTCTCCTTTTTTAAATAACACACCTAATTTTACCAAATGTTCAGTTAAAAAACGCTTTGAACATAAAAAAGCGGAATAAAGGTTGTTCGTTTCAGAATTTAGTTCAAACAACTAATTACTTTCTAAATTAATTAGTCGTTTGCTAACCTCCTGAACCGATCTTTTATCCCGCATTAATCTTTTTAAACTTTATTTTAACGATTGCTTGATCCGCCAAAACCAAAAATTCGAAGGAAGAACAAGAATAGATTAATAAAGTCCATGTAAAGCTGTAAAGCACCCATGACCGCTAAGCCATTAGTATTAATCTCGGTGCCGTGCTGCTGGTAGATAAGCTTTAAACGTTGGCTATCCCACGCCGTTAAACCAATAAAGATAATAACGCCAATGAAGGAAAAAACGTAGTCGATCATTGGATTGCGTAGGAACATATTAACGACCATTGCAACAATCAAACCAATTAATGCAGCAAAACTCATTTGACCAATGCCATTTAAATTACGTTTAGTTAATGAACCATACAAGCTCATACCGGCAAAGGTTCCCGCAGCAGCAACAAAAGCAGTCGTAATGTTACCAGTAGTGTACATTGACAAAATTAAAGCCAAGGTTAACCCATTAATCACAGCGTATAGCATGAATAGCATAAATGACATTAAGCCACCACGACTCACTCTAAAACTTGTCCCCATAACTAAACCAACTTCAGCAATCATTAAAATCCACCAAATAGCAGGGTGTGCACTCACAAAACCAAAAAATTGGGTCCGGTAAGTAGTTAAAGTCAAAAATGAAACTAAAGCAGAAACAATAACACCTAGTGTCATATAGCCGTAGACCTTAGTTAAGAATCGACCCAGACCAGTATCGTTAACTAAAATTCTTCTTGGTTCTTCTTGCATTAATTCAACACTCCATTTCTTCTTGGAATTCCTTATATTAGGTAGTGTTCCCAGCAGCACAGATAGAAACTTTAAGCACTCATTTTTAAAGCCGCATCATTACAATTCCTATATTTGATCAACTAATAGTTGGTTTTTTGGTAACACCGTTAACCCATTCTACCAAATTTAGCAAAGAACACAACTGAATTGTAACCGCTAAAAAGTAAAACACAATAATCACTACGCTAATTATTTTTTAAGCTACTGTTACTAAGGAGTTCTTCGTAAACTTTTTCATATTTTTGAACGTCGCCGGCACCCATAAAGACAACCACGGCATCATGATAATCAAGTAACGGTGACATATTGTCTTGCTTCAAGACAGTACCACCCTTAGAAATCTTAGCACCTAAATCAGCACTAGAAATTTTACCTGCTTTTTCACGGGCCGATCCAAAAATATCGGTTAAATAAACAACATCTGCTAGATTTAAACTCTTAGCAAAATCATCTAAATAAGCAATTGTACGTGAAAAAGTATGTGGCTGAAAAACAGCAATAATTTCCTTGTCGGGATATTTTTGCCGCGCCGCATCAAGGGTTGCCTTAATTTCAGAAGGATGATGAGCATAATCGTCAATAATTGTCATATCGGCCATTTTACGTTCGGAAAAACGCCGTTTAACGCCCTTAAAACTAAGTAGTTCCCGCGCAACTTCATCCCCGGATATTTTTTCCATATAAGCAACGGCAATGACGGCCAAACTATTTAAAATATTATGCTCGCCAAATAATGAAATCTTGTAATGGCCTAGATTCTGCCCCGCATGCAAAACATCGAATTCAGAACCTTTAACGGTTCGTAAAATATTTTTGGCCTGAAAATCATCCCGCTCACTGGTCCCGTAGTAATAGATGGGAACCTTCGTTTTTAATTCTCGTAGTTTAGGGTCGTCCCCCCAAGCAAAAATTCCCTTTTTAACCTGGTTAGCCTCAGTTTGAAAGGCATTAAAAACGTCATCAATACCAGTGTAGTAATCTGGGTGATCAAAATCAATATTAGTCATAATCATATAATCAGGTGCCTGAGCCAAAAAATGACGACGGTATTCGTCAGCTTCAAACGCAAAAAATTGCGAGTTCTTAATTCCCTTACCGGAGCCATCACCAATTAAATAGCTAGTTGGCGCGATGCCGCTTAAAACGTGGGCTAATAAACCAGTTGTACTGGTCTTACCGTGGGCACCTGCCACACCAATACTCGTGTGTCCTTGAATGATTCGGCCAAGTAATTCTGGATAATGAATAATTGGCAACCCTAATTTTTTTGCTGCCTGAATTTCGGGATGGGTATCTTCAAAGGCATTGCCAGCAACGATGGTTAAGCCAGCGTGAATATTTTTAGCATCAAAGGGGTAGATCTTAATGTCCGCCTTCTCTAAATCACGTTGTGTAAACGTATACTGCGTAATATCGGAGCCCTCCACCTGGTAGCCTTCATCGTGTAAAACCATCGCAAGTGAACTCATGCCGGAACCTTTAATCCCCACAAAATAATAAACTGTGTTGTTATCCACTGTTAAGTGTCCTCTTTTCTTCTCTCAGTAAGTTAATTTTAGCATAACCTGGCTCCCTTTTAGGAGTGTTAACTAAAACTATTTTTAATTAATCTTGTTCAAATACACCCTAATTTGAATCGCTATTATCTTGTTGAGCCAGATCCTCAGGCGTCAAATAAACATCCCTTGGCTTAGAGCCACTGGCCGGTGAAATAAATTTACTGGACTCAAGATCGTCAATTAAACTGGCCGCGCGATTATACCCAATTTTAAATTCACGTTGCAGTTTCGAAGTTGAAACGTGCTGTTCATTCGCAATATAGGTTAAAACTTGGGGATAAAGTTCATCCTGGTTTTCTTTTTCTTCCGCCTTTTCCAGTAATCCGTCTGGCTCAAATAAATAATGTGGTGCCAGTTGTTTCTTTACAAATGCGACAATTGGGTCAATTTCAGGCTCAGCGTAAGTTCCTTGAATGCGGATTGGCTGACTCTGACCATTTCCAAGGTAAAGCATGTCACCACGACCAAGTAACCGTTCGGCCCCACCTTGATCAATAATGGTTCGTGAATCAATCTGACTGGAAACCATAAAGGCAATTCGAGTTGGAATGTTATTCTTAATTGTTCCAGTAATAATATCCACACTGGGCCGCTGTGTCGCCACAATTAAGTGGATTCCTGCCGCCCGGGCCTTTTGCGTAATCCTAACAATATAGTCTTGAACCTCAGTTGAGGCCACCATCATTAAATCAGCCAATTCATCAATAATGATAACAATATAAGGTAACTTAAGTCCATAATCGCCATGAGCTTCGGCCTTTTGATTAAATTGCTCTAAATTACGAACCCCAGCTGCCGCCAGCTTTTGATAACGATTTTCCATCTCTTCCACTGCCCACTTCAATGAGGCAGAAGCGGCCTTCGGATCAGAAATCACCGGCGATAATAGATGTGGTAAACCATTATATGGTGCAAGCTCAACGGCCTTCGGATCAATTAGTAATAATTTAACTTCACTTGGCTTAGCCTTAAACAAAATCGAAAGTAATAGGCTGTTAATAAAGACGCTCTTACCTGAACCAGTCGCGCCAGCAATTAATCCATGGGGCATTTTAGCGATATTAGTGACCATTGGTTGACCAAATAAATCCACGCCTAAGGCAATTGTTAGCGGCGAGCGACTAGCCTTAAATTTTTCAGTTGCCACAACTTCTGATAACATCACCGGCCGCGACTTCAAGTTGGGGATTTCAATTCCAACTGTGGATTTACCAGGAATTGGTGCTTCAATTCGAATATCCTTTGCCGCCAAGGCCAATTTTAAATCGTCACTTAAATTAGTGATTTTACTAACTTTTACTCCCCGCGCCAGTGAGATCTCAAACTGAGTAACGGCCGGACCAATACTCCAACGTGCCACCGTTGCCTTAACGTTAAAAGCATTTAAGGTTTCATTTAAAACAACGCGCTGATTTTCTACCCAAGCACTCATTTCGCTTGTATTTGTTTTAACTGGTTTAGGCAATAAATCTAATGGCGGTAACTGATAATGTTGATCGTCCAAGGAAACTTGTTTTTTTATTTTTAAACCGGCGGTACTTTGCGGCATTTTTTCATCACGTGAAGTAACGGTCGCCTCTTCTGCCACTGGTGCTGAAGACTCGTGCACAATAGACTTTACCGTTATATTGGGTGTTGCAGCCGCAGTGGACGCCACCGCTATTGGTTCAACAGCGGCCGTGGCCACCGTTTTCGTTGATGTTTTTATTACCTCTGGCAACACTTTTGTTTGCACCTTTTCAGTCTGTGCTGGACTTTCTTGGCGCTGCAATCGATAGGCCTTAATCGCGGCCAGAACTTTTCGCCAGGATGCAACCGGCTCATCAATTTTTGTTACCTTCTTAGCCGGTTGTTGTGATTGTGAGGCCGCTGTTGAAGCATTTGTAACAACCGCCACCTTTTTATTGTCTTCAACACTTGCAGATTTTATTTCATTTGTTATTGGCGGTTGGGCCGCTTGACTGGTCGTTGGCGGAATAGCTGCCTTAGTCGGTTCCACATCAGTCCTAGACTCACTTTGCTCATCAGTTGCCAACGTAAATGAAGTTGCTACCGCAGCCGTTGAAGCAGCCACTGAATCGGTTCCTGTTTCTGCAAAAAATAAACTGACACCCAAAGCTGTTTCCAATTCAGTAGCCAACTTGTCCAAACGCTGATCCTCGGCCTGACGAACCTGATGAGGTGCTTGGGGTACGTAGGTTGGCCTAAATCGGTGCGCCGTAACTTTAGGCTTATTAGGTACCGTTACCCGAGGCTGCGCAATTTTTTGTGTGGCCATCTTCTGTGGCACACGCTGCTTTTGTTTTCTAGCTTGCCAGCGAAGAAAAACTGGGCCATCGTAATGATTCATTTTTGACTTCCTCCATTTACAGCTTCTAACAACTAACTATAACGTAAATTGGTTAAACTTTCATATTATTCCCAAAATTTAACAAAGATTTTGTCAACTAAAAAGGCCCCTTTAATCAGGACCTAAAGTCGCTCATTAAACGGACACTTGTTTACTAAGAATTAATCATTTTGTTCCGCCACAATTGCAGCTCCTTTATTAAAATCAAAGGGCGCTCCAGTAGGTGCATCAGTTGGTAGAACTAAAATTCCCCGCTTTTTAGGCGCGTTGGGTAACCCTAATTCACGAGCGGCGCTGATCATGCCATCACTTTTAACTCCCCGTAATTCACCTGGCCAAATAATCTGACCATTAGGCATCATCGCACCAACCTTGGCAACCACAACTTTCTGCCCCTGAGCAACATTGGGTGCACCACAAACAATTTGTAGAGTCGTTCCAGAATCGACCTCAACCATTGCAATATGCAAATGATCCGAATCAGGATGTTCTACCAATGTTTTAACGTGCCCAATGACAAATTTCGGAGTTAGATCACTGACCAGTTCAGGCTCAAACCCGGCGGCCTGTAATGCATCATTTAACCGAGCAACCTGATCTGCTGATAATAATACCTGACCATTTGCCTTCAATTCAGGTAGAGTTTGACTAATTTTTAAAAAATTATAACCAAGGGTCACATCACTTGTCCGATCTTTAATTCTAACAATATTATCCTTTTTCTGGCTATCTTGATGTTCTGTATCTGCGTGCAAAATAGCAATTAGGACATTCTTAAATGAAACAGAATTTAAACTAGTAATTAACAATATCTTTTCCTCCGGTTTGTGCTTACTTTGAACGAACAATCAGAACATCACAAGGCGCATCCCGCGTGATTGCTGCAGAAACTGAACCCATCATAAAGCGTTCAACGGCATTTAATCCTGATTGACCTACTATGATCAAATCAATGTGGTATTGCTTAGGCAGTTGCCGTGACATTAATTGTCGTGGTGAGCCAAAGGCAAGTACAGTTTGTACTTCCTTTATACCAACTTTTTTAGCCTTTTCGAGGTAACCTTGAAGCATCCGCTTTTGGTCAGCAACGTCAGTTACGGCTATTTCAACACCTGTGCTAGCAAAATCGGCCGTCGTGTAGGCCTGATTTTCAACAACATACGCAATTATGAGCTTTGCCTTATTGCGTTCGGCCGTTTCAACGGCCTTTTCAAAGGCCTTTTTTGCCTGTTCACTACCATCAATTCCAACTAAAATTGTTTGGTACTCTTGTACTTTTTCTACCAAATCATCAGATCCTTCGGCTTACGATCATTTTCATTAATTGACTACGCTAACTTCATTCTACTGCCTCAAAACCGATTTGCAACCAAGTAACTTTTAATTACTCGATTAACTGCTTATACTGAAGCTAGACCGTGTTTGGAAAAGCAGCTTCCTACGGTCGGGACAAAAATCCCTACTCTTATTGTTTCCGAACATCACCCTAGAACATGCGCTAAAAGTCTGGACGATTTTCCAAACACACCACTCCCCAAGTAGTTATTTTAAATGCAAAGAAGGTTAGCGAATGCATAAAACTAAACGTTCCATTATAAGCGGCACTTTATTTGGTATTGCTAGTGGTATTTTTCTGCACAAAATGGCTCACCAAATCTATCAAAGACAACCTAACCAAATCCTTAATCGGGTTAAGGCTGCTTTTCTAACAACGGGTAACATCGAAGGTTCGTGGATTGAAACGAAAAAATTAACTTCAAAAAAGTACCCACTGACAACAACCGTTTATTACGGTGGGATTACCCGCTATGAACACCAACAGTTAATTCAGTACGAGTTTATTGCCGATGCAAAAACAGGTAGTGTCCTCGACTTATTTCGCCTTTAACTATTGGCTAGCACGTACTATTTGGCACCGGCAAATTGAATTTTGGCCAAATAAATTGGGTGCCCCATCTGACTAAAACGTTGTTCGTATTCGGTTTCAATGTTATCCGTTATTTCGGGGCTGTTATGCAAGTCGAGTGATAGCTGTTCAAATTGAGCGCCATAGGCATTAAAACTCATTAGTGAAAATTCAAACAGTCCCCGATTATCGGTTTTAAAAGTCACTTTTCCCTCAGGTTGCAAGACCTGTTCATACATTGCTAAAAAAATTTTATGTGTCAACCGTCGTTTGGCGTGACGTTTTTTTGGCCACGGATCCGAAAAATTAAGGTAAAGGTTTGCTACCTCATCGGTGGCAAAATAATCCGTTAAATTTTCGCCATTAGCTTGAATTAGGTATAAATTGGGTAGTTTTTCAAGTAATTGTTTTTCCAAAATCATTATCGCAACGGAAGGCTGTAATTCTATTCCGATAAAATTCTGTTTAGGGTAAGCCTTTGCCATTTCAATAATAAAACGGCCCTTACCAGAACCAATCTCAACATTTAGTGGCTGTGTTTCAGCAAATTTAGTTTGCCATTTTCCTTTAAAATCTGCCGGAATGGTCGTGATAGACTGCGGATTATCCGCAATTTCACCCACGGCCCGCGGTTTATTTCTTAAGCGCATCGCTGTTACCTCTTTCTTTTAAATATCACCTGAAAAAGTGAGATTAAAACAAAAGTTAGTCAAATTCTAACAATAACTATAATTAGCCTGTTTACAGGTATTAGTTACCAGTTAGGATTCTTCATTTAGTGCCTTTTAAAAAAGCACTAAAACTTTTGTTCTAGTCTCACTTTTTTTGAGCAATAGTTCTATCTTTATTTTTTATTTATAAATAGTGTTTGTAATTGTATAATTGCCTGATTCATTTCATGATACCGTTGCTGCTGATAAAATTGCTTAACAATTAACAGTAAGTTTAAATAGCCATACCATTCAATTCGTTGAACAATTGCTTCCGTTGGCTTCAAGCCGTACGCTAAGAGCCAATCATCCCAATTAGCCCGTGGAACGTACTGGCACAAAATTGTACTTAAATCAAATGCTGCATCAGCAAACATGGCGTCATCCCAATCAACAATGTATAACCGCTTTTCATCAGATAACAACCAATTCTTATGATTTAAATCCCCATGGCAGACTTCCAATTGATTTTGTTTAACAATTGGCTTGTTCTGGATCAAATACCGTAGCACCTGTTTCAATAACGGATGTTGTCGTAGATCCGAGGATAAATTTAAATAATATTGTTGTAAGAAGTGATCAGATGATACCGTTTGACCGCCAACCTGACGTAACATTTTTTTTAACAAACCTGAATGGTGCACTTTATTAAGTAACTTGGCAACCATTGGTGATTGCATTTCACGATTAGTTAACGTCCGGCCATTCAGCCATTCTTGTGCCGTCAAAACATCGCCACTAGAAATTCGTTTTGTCCAAATTAGGCGTGGCGTGATACCTTCCATTGATAAGGCCGCTAAAAATGGTGATGTATTACGCTTCAAAAAAATCTTCTCTTGCGCACGTGTTCCCACAAAAGCCGCTCCTGTATTACCGCCTACAGGTCGTACCTGCCAGCCGGCATCCAAATCAAAGTCCATCGCCACACCCTCTTTCGTTAGCTAAGTTTATTTTACCGGCCAAAATCAGGTCCGTCAAGATAATCTGGCCTAAGCAGCAATTTTTTGTTTCAAATAGTGTTGTACAAACCAAAAATCAATGGCAACTATCACTAACGTTGCTACTAGCCAAGTAGTAATTGTTGGTAAACTGATTAATAAAACTAAACTAAAAATTACCGATTCAATAACCAAGAGAATCGCGATCAATTGTTTAAATGCCCTTAACCGAATTTTATTTGCGATTGGATAAAGATGTGTAAAAACAATTTCTTCGTAAGTTGTATAAAACGGCACAATTTGGGCCCCCGTTAAATAAATGAATAAGGCCGCAATCAATAATGCTAACCACCACGTTTTTATAAAGAATAAAACAATCGCACCTAACACGGTTAAACGAATAAATAGACCGCTATACTCTGTTCCTCGTAAAAATCCCCGCCAGTAAAGGTACTGGTAAGTATTCTCGTGTTGAGTTCGAATAAAGTGTAATAAGACATCCAGGTAACGCCGGCGCCGCACCTTACCCCGTAGTTGCGGAACATCAGTAAATAAATTAAATATCCGGTACATTTGAAGCATTCGGGATGATTCTGTCGTTAGACAAACCGACCACTGTAAAATATGACCAACTAAAAAACGCTTGGCCGAAAACCGAACTAAAAACACTAAGACAAGGGCCAAAATGACTCCCAAAATTGGGCTGATCCATAAGGAAACCGCAAAGATAATAGCCGCTAAACCATAGAAAATAATGGCACGTTTTCTACTTGTGCGCCCATCACGCTCATAAAGTTCAATTAGCTGTAGCCAAAGTTGACTATCTTTTAATCCAATTAAACTTAAATACAGCCAAAGGCCACTGATTACCGGCAAATTTGCCCCAACCTGTAAAAATGGTAACAAAAAACCAACGATTACCAAACTAAGTAAAACAGGTAAAATCAAACTATAGCGCCGGGCACGAATTAAATACTCACTAAAACTTGTTTCCTTTGGTAAAAGGAACACGGTATCTGCATTTTCAACCAAGGTGGCCAGATGCCCCAAGCTAAGGGTCACTAAAAGAATAACTAAGATTGCTCCTTTAGCCCACCAGAGTGGCGCCGTAATCGTTTTTAAACTATTTGAATAGGCATAAGCCAGACCACCTAATAGGATGAAAACTGCAATCATAAAAAATTCGTTAAAAACTAGGCGTAGATACTTTAACATTTCTTTTTGATGATTCTGTAAACGTTGTTGCCATAATTTTGCCATCATGAGTTTGCCACATCCGTCATTTTAAAGTAGATATCGTCAAGATTGCCAGTTGGTAAATTATATTGTGTTTGTAGTTCAACCAGGCTTCCTTGTCCAGTAATTTTACCTTGATTAAGTAAAATAAACTGATCAGCGGCTTGTTGTGCCGTTGCCAGAACGTGGGTTGACATTAAAACCGCCGCCCCCCGAACCTTCTCGGCCGCAATTACTTGTAATAAATCTCGAACGGCAAGTGGATCTAGACCAGTAAAAGGCTCATCAATAATATACAAGCTAGCTTGCGTTATAAATGCACAAACAATCATGACCTTCTGCTGCATTCCTTTTGAAAAATTGGCCGGAAACCAGTCAAGCCGCTTACTTAAACGAAATTTATCCAATAATTGGTTGGCTCGTTGCCACGCTTCATCATGATTGAGATCATAGGCCATAATTGTTAAATCAATATGTTCCCGCAAGGTTAGTTCTTGATACAGAATTGGTGTTTCGGGAACGTACGCCAACGCCTGCCGGTACGCCTCGGGTTTTTCCGCTAGACTAAGGCCATTTAAACGAATCTCACCCTTCTGCGGTGTTAATAGACCAATAATATGTTTAATTGTCGTTGATTTTCCAGCACCATTTAGACCAATTAGACCAACAATGGTTGCTTCAGGTACTGTGAAGTTCAAATCCTTAATAACTGGAACTCGTGAATAGCCACCAGTTAGGTTTGTTATTTCTAATCCCAAAATCGTCATTCCTTCCCGTGAAATCGTGGTTTTATTGTACTATAGGCCTTAATTTCATTTTACGCTACTTTATGATAGCATGAACTTAAAAGTGAAAGAAGGTCATTATTGATGGACTATGATAAAGATTGTATTTTCTGTAAAATTGTACATAATGAAATCCCAAGTACAGTCGTGTATGAAGACGATGTGGTCAAGGCTTTCCTTGATATTACCCAGGCAACACCGGGACATACCTTACTTGTTCCTAAAAAACACGTTGCCGATATTTTTGACTATGATGAAGCAACGGCAAAGGCAATCTTTAGTCGTATTCCGAAGCTTGCTCGCGCAATTCGTGATTCTAATCCCAACATTAAAGGGATGAACATTGTTAATAATAACGGAAAGGTTGCTTATCAATCGGTTTTTCATTCGCATTTTCACTTAATTCCGCGTTACTCAGAAAATGATGATTTTTCAATGCATTTTGGCGATAATTCCAAGGCTTATTCACCGGCCAGGCTACAACAAGTCGCAGCAAGTATTAAAGCAAATTTGGAGGGCTAAACTATGAAAAAGATTACTAGTGGTTTATTAGCTGGCGCCATCGTGGGTGGTATCACCGGCCTGTTCACAGCAAAACGTAGTGGCCGCCAAACACAACAATTGGTTAAGGATTATTTGGATGGTATTTCCGAAGACGTTTTAGAATTAAATGACAGTCTCGCTCGCTTACGGAAGGCAGCAGCTATCCTAACAAAGGAAGGTTCACAAAATACTAGTCAAACAATGCAAGAACTACAACAATTATTTAGTGATTTTAATTTTCAAACGGAACCACGAATTAAAAAAGTTAAGGATGCCAGCGAAAAAATTCAACGTGATTTAAATTCAGATGGTAGCTTTAATTCAGCAACGACCGATGACGCAGATGACATGTAAACATGATTTTTCACATTATCACCACTAAAAAGTTTTGTGCTATCTATCACTACGGAAAGAAATAGTTAATTTTTATTTTTGGTGGCAATAAAAATTCTTCTGGATCTTATTTTTTTCACCATTATCTTCTTGAAGTTTTTATGAAGAATGCTAACTAGATTTCATTTCGGCCTTAACGTATGTTATATTTAGAATCGTGAGTTTCAGAAAAATATGAAAAGGATGTGCTTTACATGCGTAAAAAATGGCTATTATCCATTATGGGTATCTTTTTAGCCTTCACGTTAGCTGGTTGCGGTAGCAAAACCGTTGCCACAACCTCTGGTGGTAATATTTCGCAACAGGACTACTATAATGAAATGAAGAAATCATCAAGTGGTAAACAAACGCTGCAACAAATGATTTTAGATAAAGTTATGGAGAAACAATATGGTTCTAAAGTTTCTAAAGATAAGGTAGACAAACAATATAATTCGTACAAGAAACAATATGGTTCTTCCTTTAGTTCTGTCCTTTCACAAAATGACATGACTAAGGCCAGCTTCAAGAAGAATTTACGTTCTAACCTACTCTTAGAAGAAGCAGTTAAAGATAACGTTAAAATTACCAACGCTGATTTGAAGAAACAGTGGAAGACTTACCAACCAAAAGTTACAGTTCAACACATTCTTGTAGCTAAGAAATCTACGGCAACAGATGTTATTAATGAATTAAATAAAGATAATTCTGAAAAGAACTTCAAGGCTTTAGCTAAGAAGTATTCAACTGATACCGATACTAAGAATGATGCCGGTAAGTTACCTGCTTTTGATTCAACTGATACTAGTCTTGATTCTAGCTTTAAGACGGCAGCCTTCAAACTTAAAACGAACGAATACACTAAGACACCAGTTAAATCACAATATGGTTACCATGTCATTCGGATGATCAATCACCCGGCCAAGGGCACGATGAAAGAACATGAAGCAACCTTAAAGGCTCAGATTTACAGCAAAGATATGTCTAACAACACCGTTCTTAAGAACGTTATTTCTAAGGTCTTAAAGAAGGGCAATGTTCAAATCAAGGATAATGATTTGAAAGACGTCTTATCTGGCTATGTTGGTAAGAGTAGCACCACAACCTCTTCAACAAGCAACTAACCAGAACTAACTTATTAGTTCTAAAATAGGACAACAGTGATCTGAATTCAGATCCTGTTGCCCTATTTTTTTAACGCCAGAATTTTTAAGGTGCTTTAACTAATTTACCTAAACATGCTGGGCTTTATTAAAAAGTTCTTTAACTAAATTATCATTTGTTTTAAACTAATAATTAACGCTATTATCATTAATTATTAATTTAAGAAGGTGTATTTTTTATGAATTCTGAATTATCGGTTAAAAGTGGCTTGCACGACGTTATCCCAACAACATTTGGTTATATTGGTGTTGGACTTGCTTTCGGGATTGTCAGTCGAACAAGCCACCTAAGTTTACTAGCAATTTTATTAATGTCATTAGTTGTCTACGCTGGCTCGGCTCAATTTGTTATTACAAGCATGCTGCTGGCTGGTAGTCCAATTAGTGCAATTATTTTTTCCACCTTTTTAGTTAATGCCCGCATGATTTTAATGAGCACAACCATTGCGCAATACTTCCGACGTTATTCCAGTCTGGCAAACATTGGTGTCGGAAGTCTTTTAACTGATGAAACTTTTGCCTTAGGAATGAACAAATTAAATTACACCGACCACCAGTTAAACCTTCGCTGGTTTAATACAACTAACATTGTTGCTTACCTTGTTTGGGCAGCGGCCTCTATTACTGGCGCCTTAATTGGTAATTTAGTTACTGATCCTAAAAAACTAGGCTTGGATTTTGCTTTAGTAGCAATGTTTATTGGGCTACTCTATTTACAACTAATTAGTGATCGTTCAAAAAAATTATTAACGCAATTGACCGTTGTTATATTTGTTGTCGTTGCCCTCTATATTTTACTTATTTTCATGTCAGCCAACGCCGCTTTACTCGTTGCAACACTGTTGGGCTGCATATTTGGGGTGGTGATTGAACGGTGACTCGCTATATCTTTTGGACAATTATCGGTTGCGGTATCGTGACAGTCCTATCACGAACTTTTCCTTTCCTTCTAGTTAAAAATTTTTCACTGCCTAAATGGTTAATCCATTTTTTATCCTTTGTTCCAATTGCCATTATGACGGCACTCTTTGTTGAAAATTTATTGATACCCCATCAAGGACGACTACCAGGTATTGATTTAGAAAATCTTTTGGCCTCACTGCCAGCAATTTTAACGGCAATTATTACTAAAAGTTTGCTGGCAATTGTCGTCGTTGGTATTATCGCAATGGCCTTAATCCGTTTTTTTGCGCTAGCCTAGTAAGTCTAGGGGAGTGTGACAAAAGTCGGTTTGGGGTTCACTGCGTAACGTAAGCTGATCCAATAACCGTACTATGGTTATTGAATTAACTGTAGTTAGGCACGTAAATTCAGACTTTTGGCGCACGTTCTAGAGCAATGTTCGTAAACAGTAAGAGGCTAGGACTTTTTGTCCCAGCCTCTAATTAAATAGAGGAGTGCACCCAGACTTTTGCTGCACATTCTAGAATAATGATCGGAAACAATAAGCGGCTAGGACTTTTGTCCCAGCCGCCTATTGTTATTTTTCTGAACTGCACCTTCTAGATAAAACGTGCGCTAAAAGGCTGCCTTTCAGACATATTTTGGCCGGACTAGTCAGAAAATACTTGCGAAAATAATTTTCAAGCAACCATGGCTCGACTAGGCACACTTTCATTCAGGTACATTAATCCGTTTTGGGATCAATCACTTTCATCTCTGGTCGGTAAAAGTGCCGGCCATCCATTCCAAAAATTCGTTCTGAAAAATTACCAGGTTCTGTGTGCTCAAGTGTTCCCTGAAGCATCATTATCGAGGCATCTAGATCATCAATGTGGTGCAGCACTTCGGCCTCTAATATTTCTGGTTCAACTGGTGAACCATATTCTTTACGGCCATGATGCGCCAAAATGACGTGTCGTAAAAGCAGCAATTCTTCACTACTAGGATCGATTTTAAGTGCCGTACAAGCCCGAACAATTTCTTCATCAATCAGAACAATGTGTCCAAGTAAATTGCCGGCCAATGTATAAGTTGTTGCCATTGCACCAGATAGTTCAATCGTTTTACCCATATCATGTAAAATAATTCCCGCGTACAGTAACGGTTGTTTAATAAATGAATACTCAGCACAAATTGCCTGTGCCAAATGTAACATGGTGACCGTATGAAACGCTAAACCGCCTTCAAAAGCATGGTGGTTGGTCTTAGCGGCCGGATAATCAAAGAATTCCGTTTGGTGCCGTTGTAAAATCCAGCGAACAATCCGATTCCAATTCGGATTCGTAATTGCAAAAACTGCCTGGTTAATTTCTTGTTCTAAATCTGACTTACTCAAAGGTGCTTTCGGTAAAAAATCAGTTGCAGTTTGATGATCCGCCTCTTGTGCCAATCGTAATTTAAACAGTTTAATTTGTGGTTTTCCTTGATACAACTCGCGCTTACCAGTTAAATAGACTACCTTACCCGCCTGAAAACTAGTAATATCGGTTTCACTGGCATCCCAAAATTTGGCCGTTATTTGTCCAGAACTATCTTCAAACGTAAAGGCAATGAATTTCTTCCCGTTTTTAGCCAAACGAACTTCTGCACCCTTAACCACAACGAATAGAGCAACATTTTCGTTATTTTGGTAATCAAAAAGCTTTTTTTCAGCCACTAAAATCATCCTTTCCTTTTTAACTGAATTATTTCTTCTGGTGCAAACGAATTAAGGTCAGCTTCATTGGCCGTAAAATAAATAATTTGATTGTGCTGACTAATTTGCTTTAATAATTTTAAAATTGCTTGACGCCGTGGTGGATCAAAATTAATAAAGCCATCATCAATAATAAATGGCATTTTAGCAACATCACTGATTTCTTGCGCAAAGGCCAACTTAAAAGCAACGTATAATTGCTCTGCTGTGCCTTGTGATAATTCTCCAACCGCAAAAATTGTCGCCTGCTTACTTTCCCTAACTGTTATTAGATCCGGCGCCACACTTATTTTATCATAACGATCATTCGTTAAAATAGCAAAGTACCGGGTCGCTAGCCGCAATAATTGTGGAAATCTTTGCGTCGAGGCCGCCGTTAAAGTTGCCGTAATCCATTCACTTGCTAGCCGTTTAGCTAACCACTGTTGTGTTAGTTCGCTAATTTGTGCTTCCTGTTGAGCCACTTGTTGTAAAAGATCTTGATAAGTACCGTCACTCACTAATTGCTGCATCGTTGCTTGCAGCTTAACCAATTGTTGTTGCAGTACCATTAGCTGTTGCTGCAGCCGCTTTTCTTGGTCACTAACACTTACCAATGCCGTTTCTAGCTGGTTTTGGGTTGAATAATCCTTAAAATCAGCTACAAGGTCACCTAATTGATTAGCTAAATAATTAAATTGTTGCTGTTGCTCACTCTGCAACTGTTGTCGTTCAACTGACTTTTGTAATTCGTGATCGCTTACTAAATGATGTTGCGTTAGAAAATCAGATTGCTTTTCTTGCCAGTCCTTGATTTGCCGTTGTAAGCGTGTTGCTTGTTCCTGATAATAAGTATATTGCTGGTCCCGGTTACCCAGCTCGCTGGCCTTACGTTGCATTTCTTGATAAAAATCAATAATTTGCCTGACGGCTTTTTTAGGTTCCTTTTTATTAATTGGTAGCCATTCCTGCGCAAAAGAGAATTCATCCAACCAAGCGCTAATTTGCTGTTGTTGCTGGGTCAATTGCTCCGTTATTTTATGCGTTGTTACCTCTAGTTGTTGTAGCCGGCTTAAATCATGCTGGCGATTTAAAATTAAATTGGTCGTCAAAGTCTGATAGTGGTAACGTGCTTTTAAATTATCCCAAATTTGTTGTAATCCGGCCTGTCGCTGCCGTAATTGAGTTAATTTGGTCGTTATAACTTGTAATTGCTCTTTTTGCGCATCAAGTCGGGCCAAAGTTTGCTGCCACTCAGTGTTAGCCTTACTTGCGGTGTTCCGCTGGGTTTGCTGTTGGTAAATGAACCAGCCACTGGCCGCCAAACCAAATAAGCTTATTAATTTGAAACCACCAGGTAATAAAAGACCAATGATAGTTACCACTAAACTTATTCCTAATGTAGCCGGCCAGCGGTTAGTTTCTGGTGTTTTTTGCTCTAATTTGGAAACTTCTTGTTCTAACTGATCATTATGTTCAACCATTTGCTGTCGTAATTGTTCCTGCTCAATTAATTGTTGTCTTAAGGTTGTTTGTTCGGCAAAGTTATTTTGAGCCACTGCCAGATCAGCTTTACTTAAAGGTTCAACAGCTATCTGAATTCCTAATTCCGATTCTAATTCTTGTTGTTCCAATTGTGTAGCCTGTTGATTATTAGTTAGTAACTCTTGGCCGACTAATAACTGCTCAATCTGATCCTTTTGCGTCAGTAATTGGCCAAAGCGCTCATTATTTGCAATATAAAATTGAAATGCTGGGGTTAAAGCTTGACTCTTGGTGCGCTCGGCAATTTTTTGACTGACCTGTTGAAGATCTGTCGTTGTTAACGCCAATTGATGCTTATATTCCGAATATTGCGCCAAATCTTGATCAGTTAACCAAGTTGATTGATTCACACTTACTTGCTTCAATTGCAAGTAGGTTTGGTAATCCGGCCAGCTCTTCACCAGACGTTCAAGGCGACCTTTTTCTTGACTTAACTGGGCTTCATCTGTTGTTAATTTGGCCAATTGTTGCTCTTTTTCTTGTTTTTCCTGTACTAGTTGCATGTACTTAGGAAAGGCTCCCCGGGCTTGATTTACCTTCCTTTGTAGTTCTGTCAATTGCTTTAATGCAACATTTAATGGCCAAATTCGCCCTTTTTGGCGATAAAGTTTGGCCGCCTCACGCTGGTAAGTGGCAGCCTGCTGTAACCATTTATCGCTGCCAACTGCCCCCACCGCTAACAAATGTTGATTTAAGTCGGCCTTAGATAAATGAAAGATTTGATTCAAGGATCGTTCGTCAAAATGAAAAACCGCCTGAAATAATTGTGGTGTAATTGGTGCCAGTAATTGAGCCAGAAATTGTTCACCATAAACTTTTCCATCTTCATCAGTCACCGTTACGACACCGCCGGCTTTACCGCCCACCCGCTTAATCACAAAATGCTGCTTACTTGTTGCAATGGTTACTGTCCCACCATAACTATGACCAGCCTTGGGTAAATATTGCTGGTAAGGTTGCTTCTTGGTTGCAAACCCAAATAACACACCAGTGATAAATGAACTTAGCGTCGACTTTCCTGCCTCATTTAATCCATAAATCAATTGAATGTTCGCCTGAAAATCAAAAGTACGATCATGCCATTTACCGAAGCCAAAAATTGTTGCCTGTTCAATCTTCATCGCTAGCAACTCCGTTCTGATTAATTTCATCTAGCAAAGTTAGCACGTCATTTTTAAGCTCCGCCTGAAAATCAGCTTGCTTGATCAATGTATCTAGAAATGGATACTGCAGCAACGATCCAGCAAGTTCTTGCAGACTTTCTTCATTAAAGATCAGATCGGCCGCCTTTTGCCAATACTGCGTGTCTAAAGATTGAAAATTTGGGATCACATTGTTAACCAGTTTTAGTTCATAAATATAACGAAGATAAGGTTGCGCCGGGGACTGCTGTTGCAAATATTCAAGAAGTTCACCCGCCTGAATCCGTTTTAGTAACGCCGGACTTAATTGATTACTGTCGCTTAATTGAATGCTTAATAACAAATGATGCGCTTGCGGTAACTTGGCCACTTGTTCTTCAATTAGATTAATAATTGTGTTTAGACGCACCACTTGTTTAACAGAAACCACTATTTGGCGCCATTCAATAACTTCTACCGGATGAAATTCAAGATTTAATTGCCGATCAGCGGAAGTTGTAACCAGATAATAGCCCTTCTCACCTGATTCCTTTTTATGCCGCCCCTGAATGTTACCAGAATAGACAATCGGCGGATCCTGCTTTAAAACTTGCCGCTTGTGGATGTGACCCAAGGCCCAATAATCATAATTTTTACTCAATAACTCACTAAGATTAAATGGTGCATAAACGGCATGTTCTGAAGCAACACTGCTTTCAGAACCATGTAGTAGGCCAATTTGATAATCAACCTGACCTTTAACTGGGAATAACGAGGTCATATCTTTAGTAACCCAGCGATTTGTGTAACTAAAGCCACTCAGGGCCACTTTTTCGCCAGCAGCCGTTATTAAAGTAAACGTAGCTCCTTCACCAGGAAAAACATGCACATTAGCTGGAAAATCCAACTTAACACTATCTGAGGCTAAAAAATCGTGATTACCGTAACTCAAATAAACGGGAATCTTTTCGACCTGCAGCCGTTTAAATTGATTAACCAAAAAGGCCTGAACTTGAATACTTTGCGTCGTCTGGTCGTATAAGTCACCAACTAAACAAATAAAATCCACCTGAAACCTAATGGCATCATCAACTAGCCTTTTAAAAGCAACAAATGGTGAATCATGAATAACTTGCCAAAGTTGATCAGAAGCCGTTTTTAGGCCTTGAAAAGGACTATCTAGATGTAAATCCGCTGCGTGAATAAATTTCATATTATAACTATCAAAGCACTGCTTTAATAGATTAACCTCTTTTCTAAATAATCAGACTAAAGTTAAGCTAAATCCTACTCTAGCATAGGGAACGTACATTCGCAATTCCTGATTTTATAATTAAACAAAAGCGGAAATGGGCCAAAAGTTGGTTTTGGCGCACGTTCTAGCATAATGATCGGAAACAATAAGAGGCCAGGACTTTTGTCCCGGCCTCCGCTTGCTATTTCTGAACGTTACTCTAGAACGTGCGCCAAATGTCAGTTTCACTAATTAATCAGGAAAATACTAGTAAAAATATCTCCCCAGCATGAACTAGTTTGCGTAAAGTTCCTGAACTGGCTTAGTAATAATGCCATTTAAGTCTTCCATGATTTGGCTCAAACCTTTTTCTTTTTCCATTAAGGTCTGAATTTCTTTAAATTTACCAACTTTATCCGCAAGCTTTTTAGCCTCATCAATTTCTGAATCCTCTAAATTTTCACCTTGCATTTGTTTTTGCTGTAACTTCATATTTATTTGTTGAAAATTCTTAAAAAGATCATAAGCCTTCTGATTCTTTTTTAATTCAGTGTAAGCTGACTCCAAAGCCAAAAATTCATCAGTTTTACGTAGTTCGCCCTCAAGTTGGTTTGCAATATCATAAACTTTAACTGCCATAATGCATCTCCTTAATTAATCTGTATTTTTAATTATATCATGAACTGAAAGCAGTTTCTATAAGGACTCTTAATTGAACAATCCCTTAACTGTATCAACCCAACTATTGGCCTTATCCTTAGCCGAATCAAGATTGTTTTTGGCCTGATTGACACCATCCTGAACCTTGTTCCACCAAGTTGAATTAGAATTGCTCGACTTCTCGTCCGAAGCCATTTGCTGGGCATCCTGAACCTTAAAGGCCGTTTGTGGTGTGTTCGGTAAAATATTCGTCATTTCTGACTTCCAAACTGGCGCAACACCTTCCTCGCTGATTCCCTGCAAGAAGTGACTACTGTCGGTATTATCAAAACCAATCCACGTGGCAACAACAATGTTAGGGGTATAACCGACCACCCACTGATCCTTCGTTCCAAAACCATATGAATTAGGCACCTCAGTACTCCCCGTCTTACCGGCCACTTGATAGCCCGCCGGTTTAGCACTTTGGCCCGTACCGTGATCAAAGACACCCATCAACATGCTTGTCATTTGGTTAGCCACTTTAGTCGACATGACCTGCTTAGTTTTAACGTCTGTATTGTCCACCACAACGTTGCCACTGGCATCAACAATTTTTGTAATAAAATGAGAACTAGCCCGCTTACCGTTGTTTGCAAAGGCAGTATACGCACTCGCCATTTGGTACGGCGAGACACCTACTTTTAGGCCACCTAGCGCTAAGGCCAAATTCTGATCACTCTTTGGTAAATTAATACCAAAGTTCTCAACGGAATCAACACCTTTTTGCACACCAATTTGGTCAAGTAACCAAACTGCAGGCGCATTTAAACTTTGTGCAAGCGCCGTATACATTGGAATTTTGCCAGAATAATTATTACCGTAATCGGTTGGCGTGTAGTGATTAGAGCCATAAGACAGCTTTTTGTCAGTTAAAGAAGAATCATAATGGTAACCATTTTCTAAGGCCGGCGTATAAACGGCTAACGGCTTCATCGTGGACCCTGGCTGCCGTTTAATTTGCGTTGCTCGATTATAGCCACGGAAAACGTGTTCGCCCCGACCACCAACTACCGCGTTAACCCCACCAGTCCGGGGATCAATCGCCACGGAACCGCCTTGAACCTTAGTTCCATCACTAGCGTTGGCCGGGAATATCGAATCATCCTTAAAGGATTGTTCCATCTTACTTTGATAGGTTTGGTTCAACGCCGTATAAATCTTGTAACCCTTATTCATAATATCTTCTTCAGAAATACCGTACTTGTTAATTGCTTCGTCCACTACTGCATCGAAATAGTAGGGATACTTATAGCCATCTGCTTGCTCATACCGATCCTGTAAGTTCAACGGCTCCTGTTTAGCAGTTTTAACTTGACCGGCCGTTAACTTTTTATTTGTCTCCATTAGGCCCAAAATCAGGTTACGCCGGTCGATATTATTTTGCGGATGATCAATTGGATTATAAAAGCTTGGGCTGCGCAACATTGCCGCGATACTGGCAGCTTGCGCCGAATCAATATTTTGCGCCGTTTGGCCAAAATACTTTTCGGAAGCATCGTGGACACCCCAAACACCATTTCCAAAATAGGCATTGTTCAAGTACATCGTTAGGATATCTTTTTTTGTATAAACCTTGTTAATTTCAATTGCTAAAAAAAGTTCCTCTGCCTTTCGACTAAAGGTTTGTTTCTGCGTTAACAAGGCGTTTTTAGCAAGCTGTTGGGTTAAAGTGCTCCCGCCACCCATAATTGCACCGTGGTGAATCACATAACTAATCGCCGCACGAGCCATCCCTTTAATACTAAAACCAGGATTCGTCCAAAAAGAACGATCCTCCGTTGAAATAACAGCATTTTGAATTTGTGGCGAAATTTTATCGTAACTGACGTAAGTTCCTTTTTGGGAGTATAATGAACCCGCCTTTTGATTATTTTGATCATAAATTGTTGTTGTCGCCTGTAAATTGGCCTTCAGATTACCAACATCAGCCGTTTTTGCTAAATAGGTCAGGTAGGCACTGACGACAAAAAATAAGATTAAGAACATCAGCAATAACCAACGCCAAATCTGAAATCGGTGCCAGAAATGTTTTAACCAGTGCCAAAACGCGTGCCAGTAAGGACCCAATATCCTTCCTAGTTGGTGAATAATTGGCCCGATTGCTTGCTTAACAGCTCGAAAAGCACGCTTAATTGTATTCCAAAAATTAGTCATAGCATAACTCCATTATTGATCCATGTTTTAATTGCTCCATTATTGTAGCATACTTAATTGTTTACTTTTATCGGCAGAAAAAAAGTTAAAAAAGGATTAACAAATTAAATTTCCATTCTGACGACAATTCAGTACAATAATACTTATAAGGGAGTGATCATTTGCAAGCTTGGCACTATCATCTTAAGCGGCGACTAACTGCCACCGAATTACCACTGCGCGATTTATTACGCCGGGAATGGCTCATTCCAAAATCGGTTTACCACCAACTTCGGGTGAAACAACACGTTACCGTTAATGGCGTTTACCAAAGTGTCAATACATTAATTCATCCAGGTGATCTCATCGAGCTTACTTTTGAAACTAATGATTTCAGAACACCCTTACCAAACTACCATGCAGGTCAAGCCGCACAAACTGCCGTCTTGTACGAAACTAGTGATATTTTGGCCGTTAATAAGCCAATCGGACAAAAGACGCACCCTAACCAGCCTTGGGAAAATAATAGTCTGTTTAACGATGTTGCTAGTTACCTTGAACCACAACATTGCCTGCCCTACATTGTTCATCGTCTAGATATGGAAACTAGTGGCGTTTTGCTTGTTGCCAAGAATCCTGTTGTCCTCCCAATCCTAAATCGACTAATTAAGACTAAACGAATCAAGCGCCATTACATTGCTTGGATTCACGGTCAACTTAACCTACAACAAGGCACCATTGACGCACCAATTGGCCGTGACCCATTTGATAAGCGAAAACGCAAAGTTGCCGGAACAAACGCGGTTACCGCAATTACGCACTATAAGGTCCTTAAACAGGCCTCTGATCGAACGTTAGTTGGTATTGAGTTAGAAACTGGTCGCACACACCAAATTCGGGTTCATTTTGCTTCTATTGGTCATCCTTTGGTGGGCGATCCGCTCTATGATCCGCAAGGTAATCAATACGTGCGTTTATTTCTTCACGCTGATCGTTTGCACTTATTGACACCCTTTTCTTACGAACCAATTCTCATCAAAGCCCCTTTACCGGCCGTTTTTAACCAAAAAGTTCTTTTAAAAAAACTACCTAAATGACTAAATTAGTCCACTTTAGGTAGTTTTTAATTTATTTGTTGCATTTTATCACGAAAATAATCGTTAATTTCTTGCGCCGCGGTTTCTGAGGGACTAATAACAAGGATTGTATCATGTCCGGCAATCGTTCCGGCAACGTCGTCTAGCTTCATATCATCAATAATTGCTGCCAGTAAATTACCGTTACTTGGCGCAGTTCTGATGACATTAACAAATTCAATTCGAGTAATCGAAAGTGCCACCTGAGCCAAAGTATCAGCCAGCCGTTCTTCTTCACTCTTCTCACCATTGTGGTAAATCGTATAGCGGATAGTGCCGTTGGCGTCTCGTTCCTTAACAATTTGCATTTCGCGAATGTCACGCGAAATAGTCGCCTGCGTTGCCGGAATTCCCTCTTCTTTTAAAAGTGCCAACAATGATTCTTGGGTAGCAACACTGTGTTGTTTAATGATCTGTTCAATCCGTGCTTGTCGAACTGATTTTTTCATCATTATCACCTCATTACCTAGATGTTACTATTTAGTATAACAAATTAAAACCATTTTTTCTTATAAATATGAGGTTTTACTTATAAAAATCCGCCTAAATCTAGGAAATGTTTGACGATCGTAACTACTATTCCACAATTGAGGTTGGTTAACTAAGTACGCTAATAATCCTAACGCTCCATACGTTGTCCATTCAACTAAGACACAATCGCTCAGTTGAAACATAGCAAGCACAGGAGACCGTTTTTCCAAACACAAACTGGCGCGTATTCCGACATACACTTTCATTTAATGTATATTTTGCCCATTTTATAATAAAGTTGGATTGATTTTTACCATCTGTAATTTATAAAAATTAAAGGTATGGTCAAAAAAACACCTAAAATACTAACAATTTTTTGCTAGTTGTTTTAGGTGCTTTTAACTTACATTTCTTTGGGTGCATTGACCCCAAGTAACGATAGGCTTTGAACAAGTACTTGACTGACACTCGCAACCAGAGCTAAACGAGCTGGCTTTTCGGCATCATCAACTAACACTTTCGTATTGGCATAATATTTATTAAATGTCTTTGCTAAATGCAACGCGTATTTGGCAATGACGGATGGTTCGTATTCTTTACTGGCCCTAACAACCATCTGCGGAAAGTTGCCTAATGCCTTTAAAACTTCCCAGGCCGATGCATCTGTAATTGTATAATCGGCCGCCGCATCAAGTTCAGTTGCCCCAGCCTTACGTAAAATACTTTGTGCTCGTGCGTTGGTATATTGGACGTAAGGCCCAGTTTCACCTTCAAAACGAACGACTTCTTCAAGGTTGAAATCAAAATTATTCAAACGATCATTTTTCAAATCGTGGAAAATAACTGCTCCAATTCCAACATCTTTGGCAACGGCCTCTTTATTTGGTAAATCTGGATTCTTTTTATCAATTTCTTGCCGTGCTAAATCAACAGCGTCATTGAGCACTTTTTCTAATAAAATAACTCGTCCCTGACGTGTCGATAATTTTTTACCATCTTGCGTAATTAGACCAAACGGTACGTGGTGAATTTGGTCTGACCAAGCAAAGCCCATTTCTTTCAAAACAGCTTTTAACTGCTTAAAATGATCCCGTTGTTCATTACCAACAACGTAGACCGACTGAACAAAGTCATAAGTTCGTTTACGGTAAATGGCGGCCGCCAAATCACGCGTGATGTACAATGTCGCACCATCACTCTTTTTAATCAAGGCTGGATTTAAATCATAGGCTGATAAATCAACAATTTCAGCCCCTTGGCTTTCTTTCAACAAATTTTTGTCCTCTAGCAATTGAACGACTTCCGCCATTTTATCGTTGTAAAAAGCCTCGCCATTATAAGAATCAAAAGTAATTCCTAGCATGTCATAAATTTTCATGAATGATTTCAGAGAAACTTCACGGAACCACGACCACAGTTTTGTCGCCTCGTCGTCCCCGGCTTCTAGTTTGCGGAACCACTCTCTGGCCTCATCATCTAATTCAGGATTTTCCTGGTCTTCTTGGTGAAAACGAACGTAATATTTCAATAAATTGGTAATTGGGTCGGCCTTAACTGCCTCTTCACTACCCCATTTTTTATAACCAACGATTAATTTACCAAATTGTGTGCCCCAATCACCCAAATGATTAATTTTAATTGGATTATAACCGACCTTGCGTAAAATATTAGCAATGGCGTTCCCAATTACCGTTGAACGTAAATGGCCCATGGAAATTGGTTTAGCAATGTTAGGACTAGACATATCAATCGGAACGTTGCCCTTTTTGCCTAAATCGGCATCCCCATAGTGATCGGCGGTTGTTAAAATCTCGTGTAACAAATCATGACTGAATTGTGGTTTATCCAAAAAGAAATTAATGTAGGGACCGGCCGCCTGAATTTTCTCAAACTGACTAGCATCAATCTTCTCAACTAGTTCTTTAGCGATTAATTGTGGTGCCTTACGGTAAGTTTTGGCCAATGTGAAAACTGGAAAAGCGTAATCTCCCAAATTAGATGTCTTCGGGACTTCAATTAATTTTTGAATCGTAGCTTCATCTAATGTATCGCCTAGCACCGGCAGTAATGCTTTTACAACTGCTGCTTGATCATTCATAAAGTAGTTCCTCCTTAAAATTTTGCCTAAAAAAAGCCCTCAAAAATTGTAAGAGACGAGTTAAAACCCGCGGTACCACTCTTTTTGATAGGCTATCCACTTTCATATTCAGTTTAATTTTCAAAAGCACGACCTTACGTTAACCATCATCTAGCTCCCACCAAATCTAGACTCGCTGTTCATAATTTTGCGTAATTATTCTTTCTCAACAAATTAATAAAAAACGATCAAAGCAACCTAATCGTTTACTTATTCAAGCGGGTGACGAGAATCGAACTCGCGACGCAAGCTTGGGAAGCTTGAATTTTACCACTAAACTACACCCGCATTGCCACTACAATACTAACTATAAATAACAACTCTATTATTATAGCAAGCTTTTAATTGAATGGCAAATACACTCGTCGAAATGACTTAAATTTCTTAATCCAATCAATTTAAATTTTGGGCAAAGAACTGGCCAACTTTTTGCCGGTATTGTTTTGGATAATCACTCAGCGATTCAGCGTGGTGAGCACCGTTTGTGATCCATAATTTTTTCTTTCCTTTAGTGGCTGCATAATTTTTATAAACCATCCGCGTTGGGACAAAAGTATCGGCACTGCCATGAATAAAGAACGTTGGTAAGTGATTATGGTGTAAGGCCGTTAATGAACTGGCCTGCAAAAAATTATAGTGCGCGCGAATCATCGTGACGACACTGGCAGAATACAGTAACGGAAATTTAGGCAAATGGTACAAGCTCTTCAGTTCATAACTTAATTCGGCACTAACACTTTCGTAGCCACAGTCTTCAACAATTGCCTTAACTTGATGTGGTAAGTGCTGGCCACTTAACATCATCACCGTTGCACCGCCCATGCTAACACCAAACAATCCAATTTCACTAGTTTGACCATTATGGTGAATTACCTGCTTCGTCCACTTCAAATAATCCAATCGATCCGGCCAACCAAAACCAATGTAATTTCCCTGGCTGGCACCAGCACCACGATCATCGGGCGCCAAAACATTGTAGCCAAGCCGGTGGAATAAATGGATGTAGGCCGCCATATCTTCTTTGTTATCCATATAACCATGAGCCACAACAATCGTCTTTTCTGTTGTCTTAGCAGCCGGCACGTAATCGGCAACTAAACGTAAATCGTCCGTCGCTGACTGCTCGTGCCAACGTTGCTTAGGAACTTTAGCAAGCCAGCTCTTATTACGGGCAGTTATCAGTTTACTTTTGGCCGTTGGGTGAGACAAAACTTTCGGAGTAGGTTCAAAAGCAAAATGATAAAGGTACAAACTAGCGCCAGTAATTACTAATAAAATGACAACTAATACACCGATCAACCAGTAAACTAGCTTTTTTCTTAAACGCAAAATTTTCAGTCCTTTGTTAATGGCATTAATTAATTTCCTTATTATTTCACTTTTTTCTGAAAACTTCAAATCGTATTTTTGGCCATAAAAAATAACCAATAAGGCAATTTATTTGCCCGACTAGTTATTTCATACAGAACTAGCTAAACTTTAATTTAAGATTGCCACTCCCACCGTTAAATAGGTCGCAAACAAAAGCCAAATTAAGTAAGGCCAAATCAAATAGGTTAAACTGTTTTTAACCTTTTTGGTTTCAAAAAGAAGTTCTAACAGCACTACCAGCATAATTAAAATAACAATAAAACCAAGCCAATGTGCAGAAAAGTGGAAAAAGATAAAACACCAAAGGAAATTCAGTATTATTTGTGTAATAAAAAGAAGCCGCAGGTGACTCCCGTGGTCATGATCTAGCTCATAAAATGCATAATAACTGTACACACCTAAAAGTAGATATAGAAGTGGCCAAACAATCCCAAATACGATTCCAGGAGGTGCTAATGGTGGTTTACTTAACTGAGCATAAATACCTGCTATATTACCCGCTAATAAACTAGATAAACCACCAATAATTTCCATAATAACGATGGCCAGCACTAAATAAGGCCAATTAATTTGTTTTAAACGCATTAAGCATTTCCCCTTTCTTACTTTTAGATTAGCAAGAATCAAACCGAGAATATACTTATACACTTTTAAAACGTAACCGCACTTTTGATTCCAGATTGTAACACTTAGAAAAATTAAATTAGCGGACGCTGCAATTAATAAAATTGGAAAAGATTGTCATTAATACAGATATGCAAAAAAGTTTTACATTGATTCGATTTTCAAAAAATAAGGGTAAAAAATAAAGCAGCTATAAACGCTTTTTAACGACGTTTATAACTACTTTATTTATTTTTTAAAGCTTTATAATTATGCCGCTGGCAGGGATCGAACCTGTACTCACCGAAGTGAACAGCACCCTGAATGCTGCGCGTCTGCCAGTTCCGCCACAGCGGCAAATTAACTACTAAAATAGTTTAGCATTATTAAAAGGGTTAGGTCAAGCGCTTTTTGCCGCCACTTGGTATAATAACTATAAGTAGACACTAACTAAAGGTGGTTAAAAAATGCAAAAAATTACAGAGACAATCGTAAAACAGACAATTAGCAGGCGAAAAGCACAGAGTCATAAAGGAACTTATGGCCGGGTTATGACGATCGGTGGTAACCGCCAATTTGGTGGCGCAATTATTTTAAGTACTAGTGCCGCAGTTTATGCTGGAAGTGGCCTCGTCACCTGCGTCACCGATCCGATAAATTTTGCCAGCCTCCACGCCCGTTTACCAGAGGCAATGGTAATTAGTAATCAGGATGCCACTAGCATCAAACAATTATTACCAACAATGGATGTGGTCGTTATTGGACCAGGACTAGGTGAAAACTATCAGGCCTTAAAATTACTCGAATTAACTTTTTCCACCATTCAAAAACAACAAACCCTAATTATTGATGGATCAGCCATTTCATTAATCGCCAGCCACCACCTTAAATTACCGGATACACATTTAATTTTCACTCCCCACCAAATGGAATGGCAGCGCCTATCTGGTCTTCCGATTAAAGAACAAACACCGAGAAATAATCGTCAGGTCCAAGAGAAATTAGCCGGAACCGTCATCGTTAAGTCACATCGAACCGAGGTTTATCTAGCCACTAGTAAAAATAATTGGCGTAACACAGCCGGTACTGCCGCAATGGCCACAGGTGGCATGGGGGACACCTTAACCGGTATTATTGCGGGCTTCGTTGCCCAGTTTGCCGATTCTAATCAGGCCGTTTTAGCGGCGGTTTACACCCACAGCAAAATTGCTGATTATTTAGCAAAAAAGCAATACGTTGTTTTACCTTCACAAATTATTACTCACTTACCTGAATACATGGCCAAGATGGCTCAATCTGAAAATGATTAATTAAAAAAATAGCGGCAAAGCGTTAAATCTAAACGCCTTTACTGCTATTTTTTAATGCCGTAAGTTCCATTGTTGTCAATGGTCGGTACTGACCCACTGGCAAGCCTTCCGGTAAGGTCAGCGGCCCCATAGCTAATCGCCGCAATTTTAACACAGGCTTTTCAATACTTTGAAATAGCCGTTTAACTTCATGAAATTGACCTTCCAGCACCTGTACTTGAATGACCGACTGCTTTTTGGTTAAATCAAGTCCCATTATTTGCAACTTAGCAGGTTTAAATTTCGTCCCATGTTGGGTTATCACGCCTTCAGCAAATCGGGCAACATCAGCAGCAGTCACCAGGCCGTCAATTTGCGCCTGATAAAGTTTAGTTACTTGTTTTTTGGGACTTAACAATTGGTGTGCTAATTGGCCATCGTTGGTTAGCAATAGTAGCCCTGTTGTATCTTTATCAAGTCGACCAACTGGAAATAAATCAGCGCGAAAATCAGCCGTACTTAATAGTGCCATAACTGTTTTGGTTCGTGAATCTTTAGTCGCTGATAAAACACCGGCCGGCTTATTCAATAAATAATAGCTGAGCGGTGCATAATTAATGACTTCACCATCCAAAGCAATACTGTCCTGACCTGGTTCAACCTGCTGTTTAGCCAGTTTGACGCTTTGACCATTAACGGTTAACCTTCCTTGCTTAAGCCACTGATGAGCCTCTTTACGGCTGCCCATCGCAGTAACTGTTATAAAACGATCAATTCGCATTACTTAATCCTCAATCGTCGGCGCAAACCGGCAACTCTTTCGCCAAGAATTTCGTCGGCCAAACGTGAACGTAACATACAATAGCCGTAAACTACTGCGCCAAGCCCGGCGACAATTATGAGCACAAGCATACTTTGCAATCGACTTGCGGGATTTAAGAAGGTAAAGAGCCCTTTCTCGATTATCACACAAACTCCGTACATCAGTATGGCAGAAAATAAAATACCTGCCAAACGTCGAACGATCTCATTGAAATTTAAATCAAACCTTTGATGCAACGAGCGCATCATTAAAAAGCTAGTTACACCAAGACCAATAGCAGTTGCCATTAATGGCCCAAAAACCTTTAATAGCGCAATCATTGGGTACTGGACAATCAGCTTTACAATTAGTCCAATAACGAAATAAAGAATTGCCTTCTTATTTTGGTATAGCCCTTGCATCATCGCAGCTAAGACAGTGAATAGTCCTAAAATAATTGCTACGTAAGATGAGAATTCTAAAATTAAAGTGCCCGTAAAATTATAACTATAGAAAATGGTGTATAGTGGTTTGGCAACTGCCGCCATCCCAATTGCTGCAGGAATCATTATGAAGAAGAAAAGTTCAAGCATGCTATCAATTTGTTCCCGCAGCGATTTGCGATCACCCTTCGTAAATGCCTCTGATAAGAGTGGAATCGAGGTGACTGCCATTGATGAAGCCAACGAAACAGTAATCATAATTAATTTATTCGAACTAAACGCAAATAATTGGTAATAATTATAGAAATCAGCCTTTGTCCCACTCATGAACCGACCAATCCACTGAATGAACGTGTACTGATCAACCAATTGAAAAATAGTTATCCCGGCGTCCAAAATAATGAATGGAATTGCCTGCCGAACCATTTCCGTCAACATATCGCGCGTTGAAATATCTAAAACGGCCGCACTATTGCGGCTTAATTCATTCCAACCACTACGTTTACGTAAAAAGTACCACCCTAAAACTAGCAGACTTGCAATTGCGCCAATAAAGGCCGCAAAAGTTGATTGGGTAACCGCCGAAACATAATTTCCGTGAAGCACCCGCATAATCCAAAAGGTCATCGCCAACATATAAATAATTCGGGCCACTTGCTCGATAAACTGAGAAATTGCCGACGGCGCCATATCCTGATACCCTTGAAAGAAACCTCTAACGAGACTCATAACCGGAATGATAAGCAACGGCCACGCCAATGAACGAATAACGGGAATCGCATCTGGATTTCCCGTAGAAAGCCAAGGTGCCACAAAATACAACAGTGCCGCCGAAACAATCCCCATGATAACCATTAAGTAGATCCCACTACGAAACAGCTTTCGCCCGGTTGAATATTCGTTCATGGCATTATAGTGTGCCACTTGCTTTGCTACCGCCCCTGGAATACCAGCTGTTGAAATAACTAAAAATAAACTGTAGATATTATAGCCAATCGCAAAAAGTGCGTTGGCCTGGCCACTTTCAGCACCAAACATGGCCACCCAAGGAATAATGTAAAGTGCGCCCAGAATTCGTGAGGTAATACTGCCAGCAGTCATCCAAGCTGATCCCCGTAACATTTTTTCTTGTGCGGTTGGCTCACTTTTAATGTTTTGTTCTGGTTCAATCTTTTTATTCACGGACGGTTCATTTTGCAACCGTGACTTAGACATGGCATTCGTTCCTTCCTGAAAACATTCTTTTACATTCTAATTGAAATGGCACAACCTTTCAATTAGAATTAAGAAATTTAATTTTTAGTTAAAATAAAACGGAGCACTGGTAGTTTAATTAACAACCACCAATTGCTCCGTTTTATAGTAAATTGTTTAATTAGCAACAATGTTGACTAATTTTTGAGGAACTACGATTACCTTGCGAACAGTCTTACCTTCAATGGCTTTTTGAACCTTATCTTCAGCCAAAGCAAGCTTCTGCAGATCGTCCTTGCTGGTGTCCTTGCTAATCATTACTTTTGCCTTCAACTTACCGTTAACCTGAACAACAATTTCAATTGTGTCTTCAACCAATTGATCCTTGTCGTAAGTTGGCCAGGCCGCATAGGTAATGGATTCATCATGGCCCAATTTCTGCCAAAGTTCTTCCATCATATGTGGCGCAACTGGGTAAAGCATTTTGATAAAGCCTTCAATGTATTCTACGGGTAAAATATCAACCTTGTAGGCCTCATTGATGAAAACCATTAATTGCGAAATTGCGGTGTTGAAATGAAGGTGTTCATAATCTTCCGTTACCTTTTTAACCGTCTGATTATAAATTTTTGTCAATCCATCATCATGGACAGTGGTAACCCGATCACGTAATTCATCTTCATCGTCAATCAATAACCGCCAAACACGATCTAAGAATTTTTTAGCACCATTAAGCCCATCATCACTCCACGCAATTGAGGCGTCCAACGGTCCCATAAACATTTCGTATAACCGTAATGTATCAGCACCATATTCAGCAACAATATCATCTGGATTAATCACGTTACCTTTAGACTTAGACATTTTTTCGTGATTATCGCCCAAAATCATTCCTTGATTATATAATTTTTGGAATGGTTCTGGTGTTGGTACAACGCCAATATCATACAAGAATTTATGCCAGAAACGGGCGTAAAGTAAATGTAAGACGGCGTGCTCGGCACCACCAACGTACAAATCAACTGGTAGCCATTTCTTTAATTTATCATAATCGGCTATTTTTTCCTTGTTATGCGGATCAATGTAACGTAAGAAATACCATGAACTACCGGCCCATTGTGGCATCGTATTTGTTTCGCGCTTACCTTTCCGACCATTCTCATCAACAACGTTCACCCACTCAGATACATTGGCCAATGGGCTTTCAGTACTACCAGATGGTTTAACGTCATCGGTTTTTGGCAAAATCAATGGTAATTGATCTTCGGGAACTAAGGTTGTTTCCCCATCTTCCCAATGAATAATAGGAATTGGTTCACCCCAGTAGCGTTGCCGAGAGAAGATCCAGTCACGTAACCGATAGTTAACTTTTCGCTTACCGACACCTTTTTCTTCTAGCCAATCTAACGCACGACTGATTGCCTCTTTTTTATTTAGGCCATTTAAGAATCCAGAATTAATGTGTTCTCCATCATCCGTGTAAGCGGCCTTTGTAACATCACCACCCGCAATAACAGGCTTAATTGGTAAAGCAAACTTTTTGGCAAACTCAAAATCACGATCATCATGCGCCGGAACGGCCATAATTGCGCCGGTCCCATAAGATGCCAAGACATAATCTGCAATCCAGATTGGTACTTGTTCACCATTTATTGGGTTAATCGCGTAACTACCTGTGAACGCGCCAGTTTTCTCTTTAGCCAAATCAGTTCGTTCGAGATCACTCTTAGTTGAGATCTGTTTCTTATACGCCTCCACTGCTGCCTTTTGTTCAGCAGTTGTTAAGGCGGCAACTAGTTCATGTTCTGGTGCTAGTACCATATAAGTTGCACCAAACAGTGTATCTGGACGGGTTGTGAAGACCTCGATCGATTTATCTTCCTGACCAGCAACTTTAAAATTAACACTGGCCCCTTCGGAACGGCCAATCCAATTCCGTTGCATTTCTTTAATGCTTTCTGGCCAATCAAGTAAATCCAGGTCCTTTAATAAACGGTCTGCATAGGCCGTGATTCTTAACATCCACTGCCGCATTGGTACCCGATAAACGGGGAAGCCCCCACGTTCAGTCTTGCCATCAACAACTTCTTCGTTAGAAACAACGGTGCCACCCAATAAATCAGGCGCCCAGTTTACTAACACTTCAGATTCATAGGCCAGTCCTTTTTTGTACATTTGTTCAAAAATCCACTGGGTCCATTTATAGTAGTTTGGATCGGTGGTATTTACTTCCCGACCCCAATCATAGGAAAAGCCCAACGAATTAATTTGTTTACGGAAAGTTTCAATGTTTTTTTTAGTAAAACTAGCTGGACTATGCCCGGTATTCAAAGCGTACTGTTCAGCCGGTAAACCAAAAGCATCCCAACCCATTGGGTGTAAAACGTTGTATCCTTGCATCCGTTTCATCCGCGCAATAATATCCGTTGCTGTATAGCCCTCTGGATGGCCAACGTGTAGTCCCTTACCAGAAGGATAAGGAAACATATCTAATGCATAGAAGTTCTCTTTTTTAGGATCCTCTGTCGTTTTAAATGTATTATTATGTAGCCAATAATGATTCCATTTACGTTCAACAACCTTATGATTGTAACTCATAAATTAACTTCCTTTCTAACGTCAATAAAAAATTGCTGTGCTAAAGAAAAACGCCCCACAGGAAATATATCCTGTAGGACGATATGACCGCGATGCCACCTACATTTCGTATTAAATACGACACTTGACGTCTTAACGCGACCGCACGTTTTAATCTACTTAAATTCGACTAAACACTCTAAGGTGAGTTCAAAAAATCACTTTACGAATTCACATCAACCATTCGTTTTCTGTTAAAAGTAACTTTACTACTAATCCTTTTCACAGTTTCTTATTATTTATTTCATCATACCAAAAAGAATTTTTGTTTTCAAGCCGGACTTTCCTAAACATGCTAAACTAAAATAAGTTAATTTAGCCTAATAACTGAAAAGGATTGATTTAATTTGCAATTAACAAACCAACAACGAAAACAGCTTGCAGTCACTGCAGGGATTAGCTACTTCATTTTTTTCCTAATATTGCTTAGCCTAGAAATAAACGCTAACTGGTTACAACAATTTGACCAAACTACTAACGCCTTTATCACCCAATTTCGACAACCAAGTCTCAATCACTTGGTTATCATCATTACTGAATTTGGTAATCCAGCAAGCACCACACTTATTGCACTTATTTTAATTCTTCTATTAGCAGCAACACAACAAAATAAACTGGCCTTCCTAGTTTTCATAAATGTTGGTTTTATCGCTGGACTAATTAACCATATTATTAAGGAGCTTGTTCAAAGACCGCGGCCAACTGCCGTCAGTCATTTAGTTAGTGCTGGTGGTTTCAGTTTTCCAAGTGGCCACGCAACTACAAGTGTATTGTTATACGGCACTTTTTTTATACTCAGCTATTGTTTAATCAAAAATGCTACCCAACGCAGGCACTTAACCTATCTTTGGGTAGCATTACCATTACTAATCGGTCTCAGCCGAATTTACGTCGGTGTTCATAATACGAGTGATGTTATTGCCGGCTGGTCTTTTGGCCTCGCAAACCTTTGTTTAACCTGGCTATTATTTAGCTATTTGGACCACGTTAAATAAACTATCGTTCCACCACTTTTTTGCGTTTTCCAAATAAATTCACGATAATCGCCAGAATCATTAAAATAACGGAAGTCATGTAGATGACGTGTAGACCACTATATAGTATTTCCCGTAAAGTTGGCAACAATTTTGCCGGTAAACTAGTAGCTGTTTGTGGATTAACTAAACGATTCATCATATCACTAGTAATCCCACTGTGTTTGTATTTTGCAACTCCAGAGGCCAGATGGAGGTTCAAAATAATTCCGTAAACCGAAACCATCAAGGTTTGGCCTAGCGTCCGACATAGGGTATTAAATGATGTTGCCACACCAATTTGATCTTTAGAAACCGAGTTTTGTGAAACGACAGTCGTTGTTGTGATAGTGACACCAAAACCAAGTCCCAAAAAGGCCGCAACGATTAAGAAAGTCGAAAACGATGTTGTTTCTGGTAAAACGGCCAAAACAAAGCTACCACAGGCCAATAAGGCCAGACTCCAAAAAAGAATAAAACGCGGGGTGTATTTAGCAAGCAACCCCCCAGTGATAAATGATGCAACAACCCACATCAGTGAACTTGGAGTCACAACAAAACCACCCATGGAGGCCGGCAACCCTAAAATTCCCTGCATCCACATTGGCATATAGACTTCAAACCCCATTAAAAAGCCACTAACCAATGCGGCCACTATATTTTGAACGTTAAAGGTTTGATTTTTAAATAACGCCAATGAAATAATCGGATCCGTAGCAGTTTTTTCGGTTTTGATAAAAAGTAAAAAACAGATAATAGCAATAACAAACATTAAGACTAAAACTAATGAAAACCCGTGTTCTAAAACTTGGAAACCGTACATAACACAGAGTAAGGTTAACATTAGAAATAAACTTCCCCGGTAGTCAATCGGTGCCTTAATTACTTCTCGCTTAGGTTCATTCAGGTAATGTGAGATCATCCAAATCGTAATTAGGCCAATCGGTACGTTAATAAAGAAAATCCAGTGCCAGCTTAATTGTTCAACAATGAAACCTCCAAGTAAAGGGGCAACGACTGAGGCAATGCCCCAAGCCGAACTATTAAAGCCCAAAATCTTGGCTCGCTTCTCTATTGGGTAGATATCAGCAATTATTGTAAATGATAATGGCAAGATTGCTCCGGCGCCCATTCCCTGTAGTGCCCGAAAAATAATTAAAGTCATCATATTTTGCGCAAAACCACATAGAGCCGAACCAATAATAAATAAAAGAAGTCCAACAATAAATACTGACTTTCGACCAACTCGATCGGCCAGTTTTCCATAAATCGGTGTTAGCATTGCGTTAGTTAATAAATAAATTGAAAAAATCCAATTCATTAAATTCATTCCGTGTAAGTCACCAACAATTGTTGGCATTGCCGTTGAAACTATTGTACCTTCAATGGCTGACATAAAAGTTGCAATAAAAATAGCAACTGTTACTAAAGTGACGTTTGTTTCTTTCTTCATTTTGCCCTCCTTCATTCACTAAATCATATAAAAAGACCCCTATCAGGAAATTGAAAAATCCCTGGTAAGGGTCGCCTCTTGTAATCGTTAATCTAATGCATTATGTAATGCATCAACCTTGTCTAAGTGTTCCCAAGGTAGATCAACATCTGTACGCCCAAAATGACCGTAAGCAGCCGTCTGCTTATAAATCGGTCGTTGTAAATCTAACATCTTAATAATACCAGCTGGCCGAAGATCAAAAATCGTTCGAACAACCTTAACTAACTCACTTTCAGGAACTGTATTGGTCCCTTGAGTATCAATTGCAACGGATACTGGCTGAGCAACACCAATTGCATAAGCAAGTTGAACTTCACAACGTTTGGCATAGCCAGCAGCAACAATGTTCTTTGCAATATAACGTGCCGCGTAACTGGCCGAGCGATCAACCTTAGTGGCATCCTTACCGGAAAAAGCACCGCCACCATGTTTAGCATAACCACCATAAGTATCAACAATAATCTTACGTCCAGTTAAGCCAGCATCTCCTTGTGGTCCACCAATGACAAAACGACCAGTTGGATTAACAAAATATTTGGTTTTTTCATCAAGCAAACTAGCTGGAATTACTGTTTTAATTACTTGGTCAATCATGTCCTTACGAATTTGTGCTAATGATACATCGGGATCATGTTGGGTACTGATCACTACTGTATCAACTCGTGCTGGTTGTCCATTATCATCGTATTCAACGGTAACTTGAGCCTTGGCGTCAGGACGCAAATATTTAATTGTGCCATCTTTGCGTAATTTTGCAACTTGGCGCATCAATCGGTGTGCCAAAGAAATTGGTAATGGCATTAATTCCGGGGTTTCATCAATTGCAAAACCAAACATCATGCCCTGATCACCGGCACCAATTTTATCTAATGGGTCCTCGTCTGAATTACGTGCTTCCAAGGAATCATCGACCCCCTGGGCAATATCAGGTGATTGTTCATCCAAAGCCACTAAAACAGCGCAGTTATCACCATCAAAACCATACTTACCATGTGTATAACCAATACCTTTAATTGTTTCACGCACCGTTTTTTGGATATCAACGTACGCACTTGTTGAAATTTCACCGACCACAAGGACTAACCCTGTCGTAACGGTAGTCTCGCAGGCAACCCGTGCTTTTGGATCCTGTGCTAACATGGCATCCAAAATAGCATCACTAATCTGATCAGCTATTTTATCTGGATGCCCTTCAGATACTGATTCTGAAGTAAA
Organism: Loigolactobacillus backii; assembly: GCF_001663675.1. NCBI lineage: Bacteria > Bacillati > Bacillota > Bacilli > Lactobacillales > Lactobacillaceae > Loigolactobacillus > Loigolactobacillus backii. The sequence continues at coordinate 1,754,371 of NZ_CP014873.1, read as the reverse complement.
TAAGTGTCTTTCACGCACTTTATATTCCCCCTATACATTTAATCCAATTAATTGGATAGTTAACTCGGTTACAAGGCATATCCACATAAATCGTGAATCCTCTCGGGAATCTGCTTATAAACCAAGAACTAGTCTATCATAATAATTGGCCATTTAAAAGTTGAATTCCCACTAAATGATAATAAAAAAAAGACAACATTAAAATGTTGTCTTACATTACGGTCCCAACGGGACTCGGACCCGTGATCTCCTGCGTGACAGGCAGGCGTCATAACCAACTAGACCATGGAACCAATTGCGGGAGCAGGGTTTGAACCTGCGACCTTCGGGTTATGAGCCCGACGAGCTACCAGACTGCTCCATCCCGCGATAATATAAAGGAGGATGAGAGATTCGAACTCTCGCGTGCTATTACACACCTGACGGTTTTCAAGACCGTTCCCTTCAGCCACTTGGGTAATCCTCCAAGACTAAAAATTAACTATATGATGTACCATGACCCGTACGGGATTTGAACCCATGTTACCGCCGTGAAAGGGCGGTGTCTTAACCACTTGACCAACGGGCCATCAAAAAACGGAGAAGGAGAGATTCGAACTCTCGCGCGGTATAACCCGCCTACACCCTTAGCAGGGGCGCCTCTTCAGCCACTTGAGTACTTCCCCAAAATGGGCCTAAATGGACTTGAACCATCGACCTCACGCTTATCAGGCGTGCGCTCTAACCAGCTGAGCTATAGGCCCATATAATGAATAGTTAATTATCAGACAAAGCGGGTGACGAGAATCGGACTCGCGACAACAGCTTGGAAGGCTGTGGTTTTACCACTAAACTACACCCGCATAATTATTAACTATAAGATGGCGCGGGACAGAATCGAACTGCCGACACATGGAGCTTCAATCCATTGCTCTACCGACTGAGCTACCGAGCCATTACGGTCCCAACGGGACTCGAACCCGTGATCTCCTGCGTGACAGGCAGGCGTCATAACCAACTAGACCATGGAACCAATTGCGGGAGCAGGGTTTGAACCTGCGACCTTCGGGTTATGAGCCCGACGAGCTACCAGACTGCTCCATCCCGCGATAATATAAAATGGTTTTACAACATCCACCATAGATGGACCTTGTAGGACTCGAACCTACGACCGGACGGTTATGAGCCGTCTGCTCTAACCAACTGAGCTAAAGGTCCAAGCACTAAAACCTATCGCGGCAAAGGGAATCGAACCCCCGACCTCCCGGGTATGAACCGGACGCTCTAACCTGCTGAGCTACACCGCGATAAACTATCAATCGGGAAAACAGGATTCGAACCTGCGACCCCTTGGTCCCAAACCAAGTGCTCTACCAAGCTGAGCTATTTCCCGAAAAATGCACCCAGTAGGAGTCGAACCTACAACCTTCTGATTCGTAGTCAGACACTCTATCCAATTGCGCTATGGGTGCAAATATTTATTTAATGCCGAGGACCGGAATCGAACCGGTACGGTGATTACTCACCGCAGGATTTTAAGTCCTGTGCGTCTGCCAGTTCCGCCACCCCGGCAAGGTTGAAAAACTCGGAACTAAGCGGAAGACGGGATTCGAACCCGCGACCCCCACCATGGCAAGGTGATGTTCTACCACTGAACTACTTCCGCATAACAATAAAAATGCCGACTAGACGATTCGAACGCCCGACCCTCTGATTACAAATCAGATGCTCTACCAACTGAGCTAAGTCGGCATACTACTTACTTCATACAACTGCGGGTGAAGGGACTCGAACCCCCACGCCTCGCGGCGCTAGATCCTAAATCTAGTGCGTCTGCCAATTCCGCCACACCCGCAAAAACTGGCAATGAGCCGTAACAGGTTCGAACTGTTGACCCTCTGATTAAAAGTCAGATGCTCTACCGACTGAGCTAACGGCTCAAATGGAGATTACAGGGTTCGAACCTGTGACCCCCTGCTTGTAAGGCAGGTGCTCTCCCAGCTGAGCTAAACCTCCAAATGAAATAGCATGGCAACGTCCTACCCTCGCAGGGGGTGCTCCCCCAACTACTCTCGGCGCTAAGAAGCTTAACTTCTGTGTTCGACATGGGAACAGGTGTATCCTTCCTGCCATTGTCACCACACCACTATCTGAGAACTTTGTGCTCTCAAAACTGGACCTTCTATTTTCTTTGACCTTTGAACACTACGCGGAAACAGTTGTTTCCGACTTGGTTAAGTCCTCGACCGATTAGTATTGGTCCGCTCCATGCCTCACGGCACTTCCACTTCCAACCTATCTACCTGATCATCTCTCAGGGGTCTTACTTCCATAAAGGAATGGGAAATCTAATCTTGCGGGGGGCTTCACACTTAGATGCTTTCAGCGTTTATCCCGGCCATACATAGCTACCCAGCGCTGCACCTGGCGGCACAACTGGTACACCAGCGGTATGTCCATTCCGGTCCTCTCGTACTAGGAACAGCTCCGCTCAAATTTCCTACGCCCGCGACGGATAGGGACCGAACTGTCTCACGACGTTCTGAACCCAGCTCGCGTACCGCTTTAATGGGCGAACAGCCCAACCCTTGGGACCAACTACAGCCCCAGGATGCGATGAGCCGACATCGAGGTGCCAAACCTCCCCGTCGATGTGGACTCTTGGGGGAGATAAGCCTGTTATCCCCAGGGTAGCTTTTATCCGTTGAGCGATGGCCCTTCCATACGGAACCACCGGATCACTAAGCCCGACTTTCGTCCCTGCTCGACTTGTTAGTCTCGCAGTCAAGCTCCCTTATGCCTTTACACGCTATGAATGATTTCCAACCATTCTGAGGGAACCTTTGGGCGCCTCCGTTACTCTTTAGGAGGCGACCGCCCCAGTCAAACTGCCCACCTGACACTGTCTCCCGCCACGCTAAGTGGCGCGGGTTAGAGTGGTCATACAGCAAGGGTAGTATCCCACCAATGCCTCCACCGAAACTAGCGTTCCGGCTTCAACGGCTCCTACCTATCCTGTACAAGCTGTACAAACACTCAATATCAAGCTACAGTAAAGCTCCATGGGGTCTTTCCGTCCTGTCGCGGGTAACCCGCATCTTCACGGGTAATATAATTTCACCGAGTCTCTCGTCGAGACAGTGCCCAGATCGTTACGCCTTTCGTGCGGGTCGGAACTTACCCGACAAGGAATTTCGCTACCTTAGGACCGTTATAGTTACGGCCGCCGTTTACTGGGGCTTCATTTCTGGGCTTCGCGCCGAAGCGCTAACTCATCCACTTAACCTTCCAGCACCGGGCAGGCGTCAGCCCCTATACGTCATCTTACGATTTAGCAGAGACCTGTGTTTTTGATAAACAGTCGCCTGGGCCTATTCACTGCGGCTGATCGTTAGATCAGCACCCCTTCTTCCGAAGTTACGGGGTTATTTTGCCGAGTTCCTTAACGAGAGTTCTCTCGCTCACCTGAGGATTCTCTCCTCGACTACCTGTGTCGGTTTGCGGTACGGGTAGTTTATTTCTCACTAGAAGCTTTTCTTGGCAGTGTGACATCAGGAACTTCGTTACTTAAATTTCACTCCCCATCACAACTTGTCCGTAAAAGTTCAAGCCTTTAACTCAAACTAAGACTTATTGCTTGGACGCACATTTCCAATCGTGCGTATTCCTTAGCCTCCTGCGTCCCTCCATCGTTCAAACAAAATAAACTAGTACAGGAATCTCAACCTGTTATCCATCGCTTACGCCTCGCGGCCTCAGCTTAGGTCCCGACTAACCCTGGGAGGACGAGCCTTCCCCAGGAAACCTTAGTCATTCGGTGGATCAGATTCTCACTGATCTTTCGCTACTCATACCGGCATTCTCACTTCTAAGCGCTCCAGTCGTCCTTACGATCGACCTTCAACGCCCTTAGAACGCTCTCCTACCACGATCACTAACGTGATCATCCACAGTTTCGGTATTATGTTTAGCCCCGGTACATTTTCGGCGCAGGGTCACTCGACTAGTGAGCTATTACGCACTCTTTAAATGGTGGCTGCTTCTGAGCCAACATCCTAGTTGTCTATGCAACCCCACATCCTTTTCCACTTAACATAAATTTAGGGACCTTAACTGGTGGTCTGGGCTGTTTCCCTTTCGACTACGGATCTTATCACTCATAGTCTGACTCCCGGATAGAACATCAATGGCATTCGGAGTTTATCTGAATTCAGTAACCCAAGACGGGCCCCTAGTCCAAACAGTGGCTCTACCTCCATGATGCTTAACTCCGAGGCTAGCCCTAAAGCTATTTCGGAGAGAACCAGCTATCTCCAAGTTCGTTTGGAATTTCACCGCTACCCACACCTCATCTCAGCATTTTTCAACATACACGAGTTCGGTCCTCCAGTGTGTTTTACCACACCTTCAACCTGGACATGGGTAGGTCACCTGGTTTCGGGTCTACGTCTACTTACTAAAGCGCCCGTTTCAGACTCGCTTTCGCTACGGCTCCAGTTTTTCACTTTAACCTCGCAAGCAAACGTAACTCGCCGGTTCATTCTACAAAAGGCACGCCATCATCCATTAACGGACTCTGACTACTTGTAGGCACACGGTTTCAGGAACTGTTTCACTCCCCTTCCGGGGTTCTTTTCACCTTTCCCTCACGGTACTGGTCCACTATCGGTCACTAGGTAGTATTTAGCCTTGGGAGATGGTCCTCCCAGATTCCGACGGAATTTCACGTGTTCCGCCGTACTCAGGATCCTGAACAGAGGGTTAGCAGTTTAGTCTACGGGATTTTCACCCTCTTTGACGCAGCGTTCCAACTGCTTCGACTACCACTAACTTTGGTAACTCTAATGTTCAGTCCTACAACCCCACTGAGCAAGCTCAATGGTTTGGGCTGTTCCCCGTTCGCTCGCCGCTACTTAGGGAATCGATTTTTCTTTCCGTTCCTGCGGGTACTGAGATGTTTCAGTTCCCCACGTTTACCTCTAAGCTGCTATGTATTCACAACTTAGTAACCAGCGACTAAGCTGGCTGGGTTCCCCCATTCGGAAATCTCCGGATCAAAGCTTACGTACAGCTCCCCGAAGCATATCGGTGTTAGTACCGTCCTTCATCGGCTCCTAGTGCCAAGGCATCCACCGTGCGCCCTTGTTAACTTAACCTATTCAATACCTACGGTATTGTGGTTTTGAGTTTTAGCGATTAAAAAAACTTTCTTAAAAAACTCATTTAAAACGCAGTGTTCTCGGTTTTTAAACAAAGAAAATAGAATATCCAGTTTTCAAAGTACAAAGTTTTAACAGCAAAGCTGTTAAATGGAGGATAACGGGATCGAACCGATGACCTCCTGCGTGCAAAGCAGGCGCTCTCCCATCTGAGCTAATCCCCCATATTAATTAGAAATGGGCCTAAATGGACTTGAACCATCGACCTCACGCTTATCAGGCGTGCGCTCTAACCAGCTGAGCTATAGGCCCAAACAGCGTCTAATTAATCTATGTTGTGAGAAGTAAACCTCTCAAAACTAAACAAAGTTTCAACAAATCGTGTAGGTTTCCGTAATATTTTCCTTAGAAAGGAGGTGATCCAGCCGCAGGTTCTCCTACGGCTACCTTGTTACGACTTCACCCCAATCATCTGTCCCACCTTAGACGGTTAGCTCCTCATAGAGGTTACCCCACCGGCTTCGGGTGTTACAAACTCTCATGGTGTGACGGGCGGTGTGTACAAGGCCCGGGAACGTATTCACCGCGGCGTGCTGATCCGCGATTACTAGCGATTCCGACTTCATGTAGGCGAGTTGCAGCCTACAATCCGAACTGAGATTGGCTTTAAGAGATTAGCTTACCCTCGCGGGTTCGCAACTCGTTGTACCAACCATTGTAGCACGTGTGTAGCCCAGGTCATAAGGGGCATGCTGATTTGACGTCATCCCCACCTTCCTCCGGTTTGTCACCGGCAGTCTCACTAGAGTGCCCAACTTAATGCTGGCAACTAGTCATAAGGGTTGCGCTCGTTGCGGGACTTAACCCAACATCTCACGACACGAGCTGACGACAACCATGCACCACCTGTCACTTTGTCCCCGAAGGGAAAGCTGTATCTCTACAGTGGTCAAAGGATGTCAAGACCTGGTAAGGTTCTTCGCGTAGCTTCGAATTAAACCACATGCTCCACCGCTTGTGCGGGCCCCCGTCAATTCCTTTGAGTTTCAACCTTGCGGTCGTACTCCCCAGGCGGAATGCTTAATGCGTTAGCTGCAGCACTGAAGGGCGGAAACCCTCCAACACTTAGCATTCATCGTTTACGGTATGGACTACCAGGGTATCTAATCCTGTTCGCTCCCCATACTTTCGAGCCTCAGCGTCAGTTACAGACCAGAGAGCCGCCTTCGCCACTGGTGTTCTTCCATATATCTACGCATTTCACCGCTACACATGGAGTTCCACTCTCCTCTTCTGCACTCAAGTTTCCCAGTTTCTAATGCACTTCTTCGGTTAAGCCGAAGGCTTTCACATCAGACTTAAAAAACCGCCTGCGCTCGCTTTACGCCCAATAAATCCGGACAACGCTTGCCACCTACGTATTACCGCGGCTGCTGGCACGTAGTTAGCCGTGGCTTTCTGGTTGGATACCGTCATAGGACTAACAGTTACTCTAGTCCCTGTTCTTCTCCAACAACAGAGTTTTACGATCCGAAAACCTTCTTCACTCACGCGGCGTTGCTCCATCAGACTTTCGTCCATTGTGGAAGATTCCCTACTGCTGCCTCCCGTAGGAGTTTGGGCCGTGTCTCAGTCCCAATGTGGCCGATTACCCTCTCAGGTCGGCTACGTATCATCGCCTTGGTAGGCCGTTATCCCACCAACTAGCTAATACGCCGCGGGTCCATCCAAAAGTGATAGCCGAAACCATCTTTCATTAAGTGACCATGTGGTCACTTAAATTATGCGGTATTAGCATCTGTTTCCAAATGTTATCCCCCACTTTTGGGTAGGTTACCCACGTGTTACTCACCCGTCCGCCACTCACATCAATTAACTTCCACTGCAAGCAGCTTCTGTTGATATCTGTGCGTTCGACTTGCATGTATTAGGCACGCCGCCAGCGTTCGTCCTGAGCCAGGATCAAACTCTCATATAAAATGAAAATTGATTGCTCAATTGATTTTGTTGCTAGCGAGTTATAATTCAAATTGAATTGACTTCGCAAATGTTTGCTTCTTCCAACCGGTCCGAAGAACGGTTAAAAAAAGACCCTACACATTTGATTTGTCGAAACTTTGTTCAGTTTTCAAAGGTCTACTTCATTGAATCATTGTCAGCGACAACTCAATCAGTATAGCAGATTAAGCGGTTGCTTGTCAAGTAGCAATTTGAATTTTTATTCAATCAATATTCAAGTTTGCTTAACGCGACAACTTTTACAGTTTAGCAAGAATCTAATTCGTTGTCAATAGTTTTCTTAAATACTTAACCAGAAGAAACTGCATTGGCAACAACAAATACTATACCAACATTCATAAAGTGCGTCAAGATAAATCGTAATTTTATTTTTAAAAAAATAGGTTGCCGGATAAACTTACATTTATTAAGTTACAGAAATACTACTTTTCTAACCTTTTTTATTAAAATATGGAACGCCCCGAATATCAATTCGCTTCAATAAACCGTGCAGTTCTCGCGGTGCCTTAAATTGATAACCTTGTGTCTGAAAGACTTTCGCATAGTGATCCATAGTCTTGGTTGAAATTTTTCCCCATTCAAAAATAAATAAAGATAATTTTTTTTGATCAACTTCGACGTTGCTTAACTCGCTTAGACGTAAATCACTGACATCAACCTTTAATTTTGTTTTCAATACCTCCAAAATATTGGCAAGTGGCGTTTTTTGTTCATCAAAATCAGTTAATAATAATTTAAATTGGTCCTCGTGATCTTTAGTTACTAAAAATTCCGGCGCCCCTAATCCATCAAACACCATTATTGTGCCCGCAATTTTTTGCATCTTTATTCCCTCTTACTTTATTACTAGATTTTTTAGTGCATCTGTAATCCAACCTGATAAATTTGCCGCAATTGGCGTAAATCCAATTTTATCATCGCGACTTGTCCAATAATGCTTACGTCGAAATTTAGAGGAAACTTCTGCGTGCTTTTCTAGTGTTCGCATTGATAAACTTATTTTTTGAGTGAATTCGTCAATATCTAAGACTTGAACCTGAACTTTGTCACCAACCTTTAGAAGCGATTTAATATCCTTAACGTAGCCATGCTGGCATTCGGAAATGTGAATTAGTCCCTGAACCTTGTCATCCAAAGCAATAAAAGCACCATAGGGTTGAATTCCGGTCACACAACCAGTAACGACATCCCCAATTTTATAAGTCATTCTAATCACCCCTTTTCGTCTCATTCAAGGTTATATTATAACGAAGCCAATTTATCGGTGCAACTACTGGCCTTAAAAGTATTACTAGCAGATAGATCAATTTTTATTAAATTTTCAAACTAAAAATTAATACCTGCTAGTCACTCATGGAATTTAAAGTCCTTATAACCTTTCCGTAAATAAGATTCGCTATTCAAACACTGCAAAATAATGAGGCCCAGTTACTAACTTCAATTAATTCTAAATTACTGGCCGGAAAACTCAGAAAATCCAACAATTATTACTACTGGAGATTGCGAATATAGATTTTTCACACTAGTAATTGTTTAAGTGTATTAACTAGCTACATTGAGAACCTGAATTTCTGCACCACATAATCATCTACTGACACGAATGAACGAATTGTTAATTTAGAATCAAAATCCCATCAGCCTAAATTAATCCGCAAAAAATCTTTTTACTGCCCAGCTCGTTGAAAGAAATTTCTACATTCGACCGATCATTAACTAACAATTGAAGATACAATTATTGGAACACTTAATCCAATAAGGGAGAGTTGTGAAATAATTCTATGCACATAATTTGAATGGCCAAATAAAAAAGACGGTAAAGAATGGACCAAAAATCGGTTTTGGGTTTCTGGATTAGACGCAGTTAGGCACGTGAACCCAGATCTTTGGCGCTCGTTCTAGAGAAACAATAAAAGGCTCGGACCCTTGTCCCAGCCTCTACCGTTCTTATTTTTTACAACCAGTATTTAAATCCGGAAAAAGTACGTTCGGTCCTTTTCTAAAAACAGATAGCGCTTACTTTCTAATATACGCACACACCAATCAGAAAAAGTTGACCTATTTGTACTGCAATGTACTAATTTAATTAAATTACCAATACAATAACGGAAAAATACTCAGCTACTACTCGAAAAATACGGGAAAATTATTTTGACCAGTATTTCTAATTTAGGCTAACTTACTCAAAAAGAACGGTCACTTAACTCACCAGCACTATTAACAAATATTGTTTCGTTGCTCATTCTAAATAGATAACGTCCCAAGTAACAACGACCATTGTGATTATTGCAAACAATCAATCATAGTTACAGCGTAATAATTGAATAGCTAATGTGCCAAACATTGAGAAGATTACTGTCCCCGACCGCAATTCGGATCCTGCCGTATCCTACCAATTGTCAGCGGCAGTAGAAACAAGCGTGGTCTTCCATTTGCAACAGCATTTTTTCACTTTTCTAAATATTCCCTAGACTTCCTCAATTTTGACACTTGTCATAACAACATCCTCATTGGGCTTATCTTGGGCATCACTGGCAACCTGACTGATCTTTTTAACAATTGGCATGCCAGAAATCACTTGACCAAAAACCGTGTGGTGAAAATCAAGCCATGGTGTACCGCCTTGCTTATACACCGCAATCACTTCTTCTGGATAATTAGCGGCTTGCATTTGTTGGATCATTTGTGCTGGTACATTTTCGTTGGACACAATAAAGAACTGACTGCCATTTGTGTTGGGACCGGCATTGGCCATGGACAACGCACCATTAAGGTTGAAAAGCTCTTGCGTAAATTCATCCGCAAAGGGTCCACCAAATGAGCTTTCACCACCAGTACCTGTTCCAGTTGGATCCCCACCTTGAATCATAAAATCTGGAATCACTCGGTGAAAAATAATGCCATCGTAATAGCCTTGATTAGCCAAAGTTACAAAATTTTCAACGGTCTTAGGTGCTTGTTCTGGAAATAATTGAACCGTAATTACCCCTAAAGTTGTTGTAATTACTGCTTTAGGTCCTTGCGCATTTTCTAAATCTAATTGTGGATAAGTCATTATTTTCCCCCTGTTTTATCTTTAAAACGATTAATTAACTCACATTATCATACCAGAATCTAATGAAAATACTAGCCTTTGTCCTGAAACCAGGTTGCGTTTAGAAATTACTCTCATTGATGCCTTCTGACCAATTTGGCTAAACGTGCTTGAAAAAGCGCTTTTTTCTTAGTCCAGCTTGACACACTAACCGTCCAAACACACTAAAAGTCCCCGTAATAATTTTTAAATGCTAAATAGAATCTAAACACTTTTTTACACAGCCTGCATTTTTAATCCCTGAAACAATCTACCCAGGTTAATCAATTTATGCTAGAGTTATCATTATTAATGATATTAGTTTAAATGGAGGAAAAATACATGAGCGAAACGGAACACATTTATGATCTAACAGTTATCGGTGGTGGCCCAGTTGGCATGTTTACGGCCTTTTACGCGGGTATGCGGGAACTCGATACTCAACTAATTGAGAGCCTGCCTGAACTTGGTGGTCAGGTAACAACACTTTATCCTGAAAAAATTATTCGTGACGTTGCTGGCTTCCCCCAAATCCAAGGTAAAAATTTAGTAACCGAACTAAACAAGCAACTTGTTCAATTTGACGACTTTAAGCCAACAATTCGCTGCGGCGAAGAAGTAACCGCGATCGATAAATATGAAGGTGGCTTTACAATTACAACTGCCAAGGGCCAAACAAAATCGCGCAGTGTCATCGTTGCTATTGGTGGCGGTTCATTTGCACCGCGTAAACTTGCAATTGACTATGACCAAACACTGGAGGATCAAAAAATCTTCTATTTTGTTCATAATGTAGCCGACTTCGCTGGTAAAACAGTGGCAATTGCTGGTGGTGGTGATTCAGCAATTGATTGGGCCTTAACTTTAGAAAAGACGGCCAAACAGGTTTATTTAATTCACCGCCGTGATCGATTCCGCGGCTTGGAATCAAGTGTTAAACGTTTGGAGAACTCGTCCGTTAAAATTGTGACACCTTACCTGATTGATGCCATTAATGAAACAAACAGCGGTTTAAGCCTTGATTTAAAAAAAGCAAAAGCAGACGATCATCTTAATCTAGAAGTCGATGACCTACTAGTTAACTACGGTTTTACGGCCGATAATCACGTCTTACGCGACTGGGGATTGCCATTAGAACACCGTGCACTTAAAGTTGATACAAACCTCGAAACTGAGGTTCCTGGGATTTACGGTGTTGGTGATAGCGTCACGTATCCTGGCAAAGTTAAGTTAATCGCCTCTGGTTTTGGTGAGGCACCTACAGCCGTTAACCACATTTCGGTAGCACTTTATCCAGAACGTCGGCAGCCACTTCATAGCACTTCAATTGCTTAAGTATCACTAAAAGGAAGTTATCAAATCAATGACACCAAATCAAGAAAAATTACACGACATTGCCGTTGCTGATTTGCACAAACGGGGCGTCGAAGTTAGTGACATTGCAAAATTAGTACTGTTTTTACAAAAGGACTACATTAAAGACTTACAAGAGGCCGAGTGCGAAAACAGCGTTGAGGTTGTTTTACGTAAGCGTGAAGTTCAAAATGTTATTATCACGGGGATTCAACTTGATGTTTTAACTGAAAAACACCAGCTTGATGAACCACTTCAAAGTATTTTAACCGAAGATGAAGGCTTGTATGGTATTGACGAGATTATGGCGTTAGGAATTGTTAACGTGTATGGTTCAATCGGTTTTACCAATTATGGGTATATTGATAAAGTGAAACCTGGAATTCTCGCCATCCTGAACGCACATGAACCCGGTAAAATCCATACTTTTTTAGATGATATCGTAGGTGCCATTGCGGCCGCGGCCGCCAGTCGACTTGCCCACGCACATCCTGAAGAAGAGGACGATATCTATTAAAAATTAATCCGTTAAAAAACGTAACTGTCCACAGATGACAAGATTGAAAATTTACGCTTATTTTTAATTGTAATCGGGCTGAAAAACACAAAGGGCGAGGGCTAAAAATTGATTTTGAGTTTAACGCGTAACTACAGTTAGGCACGCGAACCCAGACTTTTGGCGCTCGTTCTAGAGTAATATTCGAAAACAAAAAACGGCTAGGACTTTTGTCCCGGCCACTTTTTTTGAATTTTCTTTGGCCAATTATTAGAATTAGCTTAAACTAATAATTAAAACTAGCTAAATCAACCAAATTTCAGTATACTCAAACAAATAAGAAAACCAACTAAAGGAGACGTCTATGCCCCAATTAATTGATTTTGTACTAAATATTGATACCCACCTGGTCACTTTGGTCAACAGTTTTGGTAATTGGTCCTACTTGATACTCTTTTTACTTATCTTTATTGAAACAGGTGTCGTTGTTCTACCTTTCTTACCGGGTGATTCACTGCTTTTTGCGGCCAGTGCTTTAGCGGCAAATTCTGCCTATCATTTAAACATCTGGTTACTATTTGCAACTTTCTTTACCGCTACCGTCCTCGGGGATACACTTAATTATGAGATTGGTCGCTTATTAGGGACTAAGGCGGCCAATTATCGCTGGTTTAATCGTTTCATTGATAAACAAAAAATGGCCCAGGCCGAACAATTCTTCAACCGGCATGGTGGTAAGGCCATTGCCATTGCACGTTTTATGCCAATTGTCCGAACCTTTATTCCTTTCATTTCTGGCGGTAGCCATATGAATTACCGAAAATTTAGCCATTACAATGTGCTTGGTGGTTTTTTATGGGTGACGGTTTGTTTAATGGCCGGCCATTTCTTTGGCAATATGCCTTTTGTTCAGGAACACTTTTCAATTGTAGTCGTTGGCATTGTAGCAATTTCATTAATTCCAGTTTTAATCACACTTTTACGCCGGCGCCACGCAACTGACCTCGACACTGACTAAATAACCATGAACATTTCAGCGATCTTTCGTTAAAAATTGGTAACTGCCACTCATCAGGTTCACTGTTAAAACAGTTCTAAAACACCTATTTGCAAACTATTTAAAACTAAAAAAGGAACTACGACATTTTTTTGTCATAGTCCCTTTTTTAGTTTCAAATGTTTTATGTGGTAAAGAACACTTTTTAGTCTGCTCCGTACCAGACCACCATAATTGTTTTTACCATTTTTCTTTGATTACCTTAAATGCTGTTCCCGCGACTGCAAAAAGTTTTCCAGTGCCGCTGTCATATCAATGTCGTTAGCATCAGCCAGAACACTCAACCACCAAATTGATTCCGCAATTTTATAATCCAGCGAAAACTCTGATTGTGCTGCGGGCCAACTACCTTGCTGTGCCATAACCAGACGTCCAACAAGCCCGGCGTCAGTAAGAAACGCCAAGGCATCTTGTTCAGTCGTCCACGGCCGCCCATCTTGCTTGATTTCTAATTCATGATAAGCTGTACGAATTTTACGGGCACGGGTGGTGAGTTCATTAATTTCCATATGGGAACCTCGCTTGTTTAAATTTATGGATCAATTTTAAGGTATACTAACGCAAAACATCAGTTTAACTACCTTGATCTCAATCAGTTAGTTAAATCAAAGTTAAACAACCATAGTACGTTATTGGATTAGCTTACGTTACGCAGTGAACCCAAAGCTGACTTTTGTCCCGCTCCCCAATCAATCAATTATTTAATTTTCAATCTAACTTTAAAAGCCTATTTTACCTGGACTCTTTTTTAACGCCCTTTTTCCAACCAAAACACCAATCAGCAAAAATACTTCTAGCAAAATAATAGCTAATATAAAGCAGTGCATAAAAAAGCCTTCTGGTAAAACCAAAATAATTGGGTCCGTATTGGGATCAAATAACCAATCACTATTCCGAAAAAGTAATTTATGAAAATCAGTAAAAAAAGTCTGAAAGTTCATTGCCAGTAAAAATAGAACGACAAACGGAATGCCCATCATAAATTGAAATGGTCGAATCAATTGCCATAATTGGCGTTTACGGTGTAAAAAGCGTAAAAACAACCAACTAGTAACGCTAGTCACCAGAAAAACCGCATAGTCAATAAATACCAAATGACGGACATCCGTGAAGTGTAACGTTCCAGCAAAAGAACTTTCGAAATCCGTCATGTGCAGATTATGAACCCACGGTAACGTGACGTAACTCAGCATCTGATGGTAATTCTTCATCAGTGTTGCCGTGGTCATGGGGACACCCTTTAAGATTTCAAAATAATGGATATCAAATCGGTAAAGCCAAGTTGAAGCAAAAGTCAGAATAATGGTCAAACTTAATAACCACAAAAATAGACCTAGCCAATTTAGAAGACGTCCGGCGCGCCAAAGCATTAAACGTCCCATTCGTCTAAACTTTGAATTTCGTGCGTTGGTTTCACAATAACCTTTTCAATATCGGCAGGTTTCGAATAGCCAGTATAGACCAACAGTGTATCCACACCAGTATTAATTCCTGCTAAAATATCTGTATTATAGTTATCCCCTACCATCACGGCCTCCTCCTTCCGCAAACCAAACTGTTTTAATGCTGCCTCTAACATAATTGGCTGTGGTTTTCCAACGTAGGTTGCCGTTTGCTGGGTGGACCGCTCAACCAAGGCAATCACAGACCCCGCACCGGGAACTAGCCCGCGTTCATTGGGCAGATTTGTATCCGCGTTGGTGCCAATAAATTTGGCTCCCTTTTGGATTGCCAAAGTTGCCTTTTCAAATTTTCGGTACGTAACATCCCAATCCAAACCAACAACAACGTAATCTGGATTAAGATCATCAAACTGAAAACCCTGATTTAAAATAGCTTGTTTTAATCCGAGTTCACCAATTGCGTAGACCCGGTTGCCAAGGTTTAACGAGCGAATATAAGCAGCAGTTGCCAAACCAGCAGTAAAGACATTTTCGGGCTTAATCTGCATATCGTAATTCTTCGTTAAATTAGCAGCAACAACTTCAGGCGTTTGCGTTGTATTATTCGTTAACACTAAAAAAGGAATATTTTGTGCCTGTAAACGAGCAATAAACCGGGAAGCGGCAGGGATTTTCTCCTTGCCGCGATAAAGTGTCCCATCGAGATCAATAAAATAGGCCTTGTACTTCTTTTGCATCTGCTAATTTTCTCCTGTCTTTCGCTTACTTTTTTCACGAATCGTAAAGTGCCGTTTACGTGGCGACTTTTCAGCCTTGGCACCTTTTTTAATTGGCTTAACGCTAACCTTGCGCTCATTAATTTGCGCTTTTCGTGGCCGTCGTGATCGCTTTCGCCGGGGTGCTGTCGGTTGCTTTGGCGGATTAACTTGATGGAGGACAAAATAAGCACAACCAAAATTACAGTACTCAAATAAGTAATCCTCTAAAGTTGTAATTAATTGATCGCGCCGCGCACGGCGATTAGTCGGACTGTAAAAGCCCTTAAGCCGCAGTTGTTCATAACCCCAGTCGCCAACGACATAATCGTATTTGGTTAAAATATCACTAAAACGTTCACCTAATTTTTCTTTATCGAAACCATCATGGTAATTGGTCACTAACTCATAGGGGTGCCCGTCAATTGTCATCATAGTATCTGTTTCCATTAAAACACGGTCCAGTTTAACCTCATCCGGATCGCTACTGGCAATTTGCGAAATTTCGGTAGCCAAATCAATCCCGGTACTTTTTTCTTCGGTTGCCTTATCTGGTGTAGCACTCTTCGTCGTACTCATTTTTCTTCCTCCTTTCCATTTTTGAGATAACTTGCAACGGCGTTACGTAATACACCTGGGAACAGGACTTCGCTGTCACCAACAATACTTATCGTTGGAAAGAATTGAAAGTAAAGATAGGTGTCCATTCCAGCTAAGGTATACGTGGCCTCTGGATCAAGTGGTTTTCCTAGCCAATAGACCGTTCGACTTAACGAATTTACCGTGATTCCCTTATACACCATATCGCCGAAAACTTTACCGCGAAACCCTAGGCCGTGTAACTGATAATGTTGTAAAAATTGACGATTCTTTTCGATTTCCATAATCAGGCGCCAGACGTCAGTTCCACGTAAAGTAACCCGCAGTAAATGCATCGCGTGCGGTAATACAGTGTGTAGATCATCCGCAGTTACCGGACCCGCAGCAAAATCACCTAGAAACACCCCTGTGTTAAGTAATGCAACCTCCGTCTTGGCCGCTCTAGCAACTGCCGCTAAACTTACGTCCATTAAAGTCGAATGCCCGATTGGCTTACTCGTCAAGGCATGGGGTAATTGGGTAATAACATGGCTGGCCAACTGTTCATGCCCAGCAGTTAAATAACCCGAAATTTCGACCTCATCGTCCACCTCGCTAGGTAATTCCGTTGTCGTCACCACACTAGCAACGCTTTGTTGAACTTGGTGCTCCTTATTAAGGGTTAGTTGTACGTGACCAACGTGATCGCCAAAACGTCCAGCGGCAGCCACCATTGTCTTTCCAATTAACAGTCCTGTTGGCAATAAATGGTGCGTGTGCCCACCCATAATAACGTCAAATTCAGGATACTTGGCCGCAATTCGCTTGTCCATCGTTATACCAAGGTGAGATAGCAAAACTAAGACATCATATTTACCTGCTAAAGCGGCAAGTATTTTAGGCATTGCATTCTGAATTAATTCTGGATCCCAACCATTAGGTCGATAAGTTGAAATGTAAGGCGCCGTCATTCCGACAAACGCAACGCGGGTCCCTTCGTTTGTAACCTTAATTAAATATGGCTGAGCCCACTTTGGTTGTTGTTGCGTCTTTTTATCTTTTAAGTTTGCCAAAACTACGGGAAAATTAGCCTTTTGGTAAAGTTGTTCTAACTGGCGCTTAGAATTGCCTATTCCCTCGTTGTTACCAATTGTAACTGCGTCATAACCAATCTGATTTAGTAATTGTGTATTAATTTGGCCGTTGGTTGCCTCAGTCAACGGGTGCATTCGGTCCATTGCATCGCCAATATCTACTGTATAAACAGTATCACCTTTTGCACGAAAACCGTCCTGTTGCTGCTTTAAATAACGCCGAATACGTGGCCAGGTCTCAAAATGCGAATGCATGTCATTCGTGTGAAAAAAATCAATGATCTCAGCCATAAGGAACCTTCTTTCCTTTACTATATTTTACCTTAAAGATAAAATCAGTGAACGTCAAGTCGGCCTAAGTAACTGCCATCAAACCCTAATTAACCGACTGACCATAACGCTCTAAAACACCGCGCACTGGATTCACTTGATCAGCCTGCAGCAATGGTAATAGCTGCGGAAATAAACTGTACTCCAGATAAGCCGTTGACATCTGTTGTTTCCGGTATTTGTGCAACGCCAAAAGTAATAAGTTATTGACTGTCTCTCGTTCAGTCGGTAGTGATGCCGCTAATATAAAATTACGAAAATCTGCTAATGATTTATTATGTTCCTCCATAATTGATACTCCTTTAATTGCCCCTTAATTAGGCTTTAATTGTACCGAAGGAAACATTAAAAATCAATGTGTAATTTAATCAATATCTAATCATATTTGTTGAAAGGTTTATTTTTAATCAAGTAAGCTTTTTTCCCAGCATACATCGCAAATAATTCTGCTTCCGAAAAAGGAGTCCCAAACGGTGGTGGATCTTTCAAAAAGACAGTCTCTGGTGTATCAATACCAACGTTAATGTCTTCAGCAATCGGAACACTTGAATGGTGAATATGACCATGTAAATTCATCGTCTGCTTTACAATTCCCATCATCATCGGGTAATGAGTCATAAAGAACTGAAAGTGGTTCATCTTAATTAAGACACCTACATCATGAAATCTGAATTTAGGCTTATCCGGAAAAACGTCCCAATTATGCTTGGCCAAAAACTTAAATAAGTCCCGATTATCATGATTTCCCTTGATAAAAATAATTTGACCGTTCAATTGTTTTAGAATTTCAAACACTTCATCGTTTCCCGGATAATTGCTGGGGTGCATGGCAATATCGCCTAAATGATAAACAACATCCTTATCACTGACTCGCGCATTCCAAGCGTCAATAATTGCCTGATTCATCGCAGCAACATTTTTAAATGGCCGCGGTGCAAAATCATTATTTCCCAACAGTTGTTCATGAAAGAAATGTGTATCCGCCGTAAAATATTGCACCTTTACCACTTCCTCAATCATTAAAAAAAGTTCAATTTAATTATTTTAACACTAGTTCAATAGCCGATTTTTGCAAACCCGTTTACACTGGAATGGTCAAAAAAATGCTACAAAAGTAATTTTTAAACACAAGCAAGCTTTAAAACACGCTCTAGTTTACACCGAAATTAATTCAAATACAGACGTTTAGCTTACTTTAGTCATTTTAGGGGACGGTTTAAAATGACTCAGGTACTCTTGGCTCTTAGCCTCATCAAATTCATGCTCTGATTTAGCAACTATCATCGCAGCCAAGGAATTACCAACAACATTAACAGCCGTTCTTCCCATATCGACCAAGCGATCAATCCCGGCAATAAAGGCAAGACCTTCCGCAGGCACACCAATCGTTGAGATTGTCGCTAATAAGACAACAAAAGACGCACCAGGAACACCGGCCATACCCTTAGATGTGATCATAAGTACCACTAAAAGTGTGATCTGTTGACCTATACTCAAGTGAATATGGTAAGCCTGCGCCAAAAATAAAGCGGCTAAGGATTGGTAAATCGCGGAACCATCAAGGTTAAATGTATACCCAGTTGGTACAACAAAGCCGACAATTCCTTGACTGACACCGTATTTTTGCATTTTCTCAATAATCTTTGGCAAGGCCGCCTCTGAGCTGGCTGTAGAAAATGCCAGTATAACCTCATCCTTGATTACCCGTAATAAATCAAAAATATTAATGTGCCATAGTCTTCCGACAAGCCCCATCACCACCACAACGAAAATAATCATTGTGGCGTAGGCAATTAATAAAAATAACGCCAATGGCTTCAAAGCGCTGAGCCCAAACTGGGCAATTGTGACGCCGATCAAAGCAAAGACACCAATTGGCGCTAACTGCATAATCCAATTAGTCATTTTGAACATCACTTCAGAAACAGCATCAAAAAAGTCAATCAATAGTGTTCCCTTTTTGCCAATTGCAGCAATTCCTAGGCCGAACATTACAGTGAAGAAGATTACTGGTATCATGTCACCTTTTCCTAGTGCCTGAAAAAAATTGGTAGGTACAATATTCATAAAGATCGTACCTAAACCTTGATGTCCAGCTGACCTGGCCGCTGTAGTATATTGGCTGATGGAGACCTTACTCAGGGTATTAATATTGATTGAATCTCCTGGTTTGGTTAAGTTACCAACCACTAAACCTAACGCAATCGCAATAGTTGTCATTAACTCAAAATAGATGATAGTCTTCCCGCCAACACGACCAAGCTTCTTGATGTCACCCATTTTTGCAATACCAACGACTAAACAAGAGATAACAATTGGTAAAACAATCATTTTAATCAAGTTAATAAAGATAGTCCCAATTGGTTGCAAAATGGCCACTGCAATTTTGTTCTGGTAAAAAATTGCACCAACAATTAGACCTAAAATAAGGCCAATTAAAATTCGCCAACCTAAGTTTAAGCGCAGCAAATGATACTTTTTCAACATCGTCCCTCCAGACAAGTTAAAATCAGCTAAATAAAATTAGAATTAAGGCGAATAAATCAGGCCTCGGCTTAGCCAATTCTCATTTAAATCAACAAGTCCTATTTTAGCATAATTTCTAACACTAATTTAGTTGACGCCAGTATTTATTTGAATTAGTAAGTGGCGCAAAAATCACTTAAGCATTCAAGTCATCTGGTCGCAAAATGCTGGCAAGTCACCTTAACGAATAGCACAAAAAAGAGCACACGCGCTAGCGTATGCTCTAAAGACTGTCCAGGTTGGGTTCGAACCAACGACCTACGGTTTAACAGACCGGTATTCTACCGCTGAACTACTGGACAATAAATATAACTTGTATATTATTTATACCATAACCATAAGTGAATTGTAAAGCTTTTTTCAAAAGTTTTACGTAATACTATGATTATACTACTCTGTTGAATAAATAACCTTATCAATAAAGTTATTTAACTGTCCAGGTTGGGTTCGAACCAACGACCTACGGTTTAACAGACCGGTATTCTACCGCTGAACTACTGGACAATTATGAGCTTCTCTAAAAACTCAACATATTATTTATACCATATTAGCCATATTCTTGTAAACCATTTTTTAATAAAAAACCATTTTTCTTTCATTTTATTATTAAAAACGTTCTGCCAAAATTATAATTTGGCTACACTCCAGATATTCACGCAAGCTCAGAATCCTCTAATTAACCTATCACTCAGAACTTTTTTCATCACCGAACCAGTAGCATTGTATCTTAAAAGCAGTGTTTTATTCTTACCACATTTTAAACCAGCAAATTGACCTTGTTAATTCTGACGCCAATTACTTTAGTCCAAATACCAGTAGAATCTGTAATAATCCGCAATTGCAAAATAAAATCTGGATGCCTTTTCAAATACTGCCACAACTAAGGCTCTGAATTCAATCACCCATTAAAACGTTCACTAGCCAACATGGTTCTCACTGATAACTGTTTGGTAAGCCGCCTTGCTAGTCTCATCATTAGGTAACCACGGTATCCATTTAGTAAATTTTTCGGGTGGTATTGTGAAATTTTCATTTACGTACTGCTCGTAAGTTGCTAATGCCGTTGAGTGTGGAATGTTTAGCTGAATAATTCGTACTTCTTTGATATAACCCCGAATAGCCGCCAATTCGGCACGTCCGTTCATAGTCATATTGGAGATATCAAGGTACGTACTACCATCATTTTGCATAATCTCTTGTATCAAATCTAAGTTGATTACCTGACCCATTAAAATCATCTCCTGTCGTTCTATTATACGGGTTTCTACTTTATTAGGCAAAAAAAGAACCACTGTCTGCGGAACAGTGGTTGGCATAAGAGAGAAAGAGAATTGATTTAAAGGTAATGATGAAATACCTTACGAATAAACATTAGCATATATTGTAAACGCTGTCAATTAATTTTAGAAAACTAAAAAAGAGCTACGCAAAAACTGCGGGCCCTTTTTTAGAAGTTTGATGTAAAGGCTGAGGAAGTTATCCTTTACATCAGTATCATACTCAAACAGGTTATGTTAGAGGAAGATAAATAAATGGTTACTATAATATAACACAAATAATTAGATAATTCTAGCTATTTTATAATATTAATGCCATTTAAAAATTACTAAAATCTCATAATTCTTGTTTAGTAGCATCATCTAATAAAACAAGGTCGCCTTCATTTGAATTAAGTGCCTGTTGCAAGGTAAACGTTTGACTGAATTCAAAATCACGTAAAGCAAGTAGTGACTTTCTTGAACTCGTAAAATTTTTTAGACTAGTTTGGCCCTGAAGCGTTGCCCTTAAATATTTACTCCGGTATTCAATCATATACTGTTGCTCACTTACTTTACTGGTATCCGCCGTCGCACCAAATCCCAGCGTAGTCGGCTGATTTAATTTTTTATTACTAATAAAAAATAACAAGGTTGCCGCCTGTGTCTGATCATCCTTTTGAATGATTTCCCTTAAATCAGCGAGTTGATTCAATGAAATTCTCATACTAAGCGCTTCTTTTCATATTTAAAATTTAAATTCAGCTAAACGTTTTAAGTGCCGCAATAATCAAGGCACTAAATTTTTCCCGGTTAATCTTCAATAAAACATCGGTGTTTTCTGGTTTATTGGTCAAATGATAATAATCAACTAACGTTTCACCACGGGTTAAATCGCCCTTAGTCTCAACATCAACGTTGCGGTACACACTTTCAAACATTGTCGGATCGATTAACCACACAATTGTACACGGATCATGAACGGGTGTTCCTTCAAAGCCCCACTTTGGCTGGCTATAATAAATACGGTAGAAATCCAATAACCCAGTGATGGCCTGTGCAACTGGATTATTAATTTGCCGCATCGTCTCAATGTCTTTCTGTAAAATTTGTGCCTGATGAGTAACATTTAGGCCGGCCATTGTTAATGGTACGCCCGAATTTATTACTAGCTTTGCAGCCTCAGGATCAACAAACATGTTGAATTCTACTGTGGGAGTCCAATTACCCATGCCCATGGCCCCACCCATAAAAACAATCCGTTTAATTTTTGATTTTAATTCCGGGTGAACGGCCAAGAATAACGCAGCGTTGGTCATCGGCCCAGTTACGACTAATGTCACTGGGCCATCACTTTGGCGTAACGTTTGCGCAATTAATTCCACAGCTGGCAGTGGCTGCGGTGCAAAATCTGGCTCTGGTAAAGTTGCGCCATCGAGGCCGGTCTTTCCGTGAACATCATCCGCAATTTGGAGATCTTGCAGTAGCGGCGTTTGATTACCGGCGGCCACGGGAACCTGCTGTTGTTTCATTAACGTCAATAAACGTAAAACGTTATTCAAAGTTTTGGCCGGTGTCTGATTACCAGCGGATGATGTAACTGCCAATAGGTCAATCTTGGGTGAAGCAACGGCCAACATTAACGCAATGGCATCATCATGGCCAGGATCACAATCTAGAATAATCTTGGTTGGCATGCCTAATGCTCCTTTGTTTGTTGGTAAGTAACTCTTTCTGGCGCTTCAAGTACCTTTGGCCCATCGCCATAGCCGACAATAACTGTGTTAACAACATTTAAAAACAAACCGTGTTCAACAACCCCAACTTGCCGGTTTAAATAATCAGCTAACCCAAAAGGATCATCAATTGTACCTAATTTTAAATCAATTATATAATTTTTAGAATCAGTTTGGACTAAATCACCATTAGCCTGCTTTCGAAAATTCGGGTTTAACTGCTTAGCGGCTAGTCGTTTATAAAGCTGCTGACTACCATAAGGAATAACTTCTAGCGGTAGTGGAAAACTACCCAATTTAGCAGCCATTTTAGATTCATCAACAATCCAAATATTACGTTTGGAATTAATAGCTACAATTTTTTCAAATAAATGGGCCGCACCACCACCCTTAATACCCTGAAAATTTTTGTCAATTTGATCGGCACCGTCAATTGTCAAATCAATGTGATCAACTTCATCAACATTTTTAATTGGAATATTGAGTTGTCGTCCTTGGGCCGCTGTTCGATCCGAGGTTGGAACGCCAATAATTTTCAGTCCTTCTTCTGCAACTCTCTTGCCTAAAGCATCCACCATAAATTTAACGGTACTTCCAGTCCCAAGTCCAACAACCATACCATCTTCAACGTACGTTGCGGCCTTTTCGCCAACCATTTTTTTTAGTTCATCTTGTGTCAATTTTATCGCTCCTAAATTTAATAATTAATGTTGTGCAAATAACCAGGTCAAACGCTGCATGAAACGTTGTAAGAAACGTTCTGCAGCAACATTTACTGCGACTTTTACGTTGGTGGGCTCATTCAATCGATCTACATCCCCCACCGTCCGGGCCGCAAATGGTGCTTCGGTTTCAACCTTCATGTTTAAATCAATTGTTTGAACCAAATCTGGATCCAACGCTACACCAACTGCTAATGGATCATGTAGTGCGCAGCCATTTAAATTAGCACTCAATCGTGCGTAGGCAGCAATGTAATAGTCAACAATGTCGGCAAAGGCTTGCCCAGATTTAGTTCCTAATGAACGCCATAATTTAGTCTCTTTGCGTGTTAATAGTGTCCTCAAGGTGACATCCAAGCCAACCATTGTTAAACTAGCTGAACTGCGTAAAACAGCGTCTGCGGCGGCCGGATCTTGATTAATATTTGCCTCACCTACTTCGGTAACATTCCCCGGAACGGTTAAGGCACCGCCCATAAACGTAACACTGCCAACTAGCGCGGTTAATTCAGGTGCCTTGGCAATTGCCGCCGCTAAATTTGTCATTGGTCCAGTCGGAATAATTGTTAAATCGGTCCCGTAGGTTTTTGCCGAGCGAATCATAAAATCAACGGCCGATTCGTTTTCTGGCTGGCGTTGCGACTTTTCCAACGCTACTTCACCAATCCCGTTAACCCCATGAATAGCTTGGGAAACCGCCATAACATCAAAATGATTACTAGTAGATGGATGTGGTAGTCCTAAGTAAACTGGCACATTGGATTGGCCCAATAAATCTAAAATACGTAAACTATTGGCCGCCGCTTGCTTAGTCACAACATTGCCATACGTACTCGTAACGCCAATTAAGTCGGCTTCCTCACTGGCAACTGCGTAGGCAATAGCTAACGCATCATCAATCCCAGTATCCAAATCTAAAATAAGCTTCTTTTTTGCCATTTTATTCCCCCATTTCATCTAAAAACGAACTTCCAGCAAAAGCATAGCATAGCTAGTAAGCCTTTTCAATTTCGGCATAATAACTTAAAAAGTGACTAAAAAATAGGGAACACAATTCAACTCATTTTGAAGTTGAACTTGTTCTCTATAATAATATACCTAGAAAGTATTTAAAAATAAATTTACCCGTGCTTTTATCGACTAATCCCAAATTCAGGTGTGCCCAAAATAAAAATCACCAAACGAAAACACCAACAATTGCTGATGATAGTAGAGAAACCAAGATTCCTGACAATAATAAGTAGCCCACGTTTGATGAAATTAAGTCATTCTTTTCCTTATTAACAATTCCTTTAAAGGCACCAATGACCATTCCAATGGTAGAAAAATTAGCAAATGACGTCAAAAAGACCGTTAGCATTGCTCTAAAGTGGGGCTGAAATTGATTAATAACTGGGGATACTTTTCCCATGACAACGAACTCATTGGTCACAAGTTTAGTCCCCATATACTGCGCAAATTTAAAGGCATCTTGCACATTTAATCCGGTTAACCAGGCAAACGGGAACATTACAATTCCTAGGATATGTTCTAAGGTTAGCCACGGATTAACTAATTTAAGTAATTTATCAATTAAGGCCGCCAAGGCAACAAAAGCGATTACGTTAGCAGCAATAATGAGGACCAACCGACCAGCACCTAGAATAGAATCGCCTAAGAAAGAGAAAAAAGGTTCCCGTTTTTTGGGTGTGCTCGCTGGTACTTCACTTCCAACTTCCGCTGGCACCTCGGCCGCACTCCCAGTCATTTTAGCGATCGTATCTTCTTCGGGTGTCACTTTTACTGGATTTAATAAACTAGTTATAATAATGGCATTAATAATATTAATCGGGACTGCCGTTAGAATAAATTGACCCGGCATCATTTTGGTGTAGGCGCCTAGAATTGAGGCAGTCACACAACTCATGGACATCATAGCCAAAGTCAAATCACGCTGGCCCTTCATTTGCTTTAACTGCAAACTAGAAACGGCCAAAGCTTCAGTATTACCCAAAAACATCATTTCAACAGCAAAAAAAGATTCAAATTTTGGTTGACCCGTAATCTTAGCTAAGCCACGGCCAATCCATTTAATAATAAACGGCAAAACGCCGATATAGGTTAAAATATCAAATAACGGTACAATCATCAGGATTGGTAACAAGGCACTCGTTACAAAATCCATATTTTTCATATGAACCCAGCTGGGAAGTGCAAATGCAATTCCGGTGTAGGCAACATCGACTAGCCAGTTAAAGCCATCCGCAGCTCCTTTAACGATTGCCGTTCCAACTGAAAAACTAGTTAAGAACCAGGCCAACACAAGATTAATAACTAACATAATAATGATTGAGCGCCAATTGATCTGTTTCTTATTTTTAGAAAATAAAAAGGCAACACACAAAAAAACAAAAATCCCAATAATATTGACGATTAAATAGAACAATCCTTTACCCTTCTTTCAATGATTTAACGGGCCCGCTTAAATCATCCACCTCCAAAGCCGACCAAGATTAGCGATAAACAATATTCCTAGTATACAAGATATTTTTGGGGGAACCAACAACTCATTTTGAAGTTTTAATTAAGCCGCACCGTGAAGCTTACAAACTGGCTAAAATCGGCTATACTAGAAGCTAATAAGAATTTCATTTTAGATAGGAATGAGTGACTTTCGTTGTGTTAAAAAAATTAAGTTGGCGCGTTCTTGGCATCATTAGTCTATTGTGTTGCCAATTAGTCTTAAGTGGCTTCACGGTTGTTGCTCACCGCGGTGACCCATTAGCCGCCCCTGAAGAAACTTTTCAGAGTTTTGATGATGGCTTTGCTGCCGGTGCAAGTTACTGCGAACTTGATTTACGAGAAAGTTCCGACGGTGTCTTAGTCGTTTCACACGATAGTAATCTAAAGCGGGTTACCGGTCAAAATATGGCCATCTCCAAAACACCTTTTAATGAAATTCAGCAGGCTCATGAAACAAACGGTGAACCAATTCATTCATTACAGCAGCTTTTCGAACATTACGCCAACCAACCAGAAACTAAATTTATCCTAGAAACAAAAAAAAATAAACAAAAACCAATTGATATGGAGGCCAAATTAGCGGCTTTAATTAACCAGTACCACATGCAAGATCGCGTCATTATTCATTCGTTTTCTGCGGATAGTTTGCAAAAAATGAGCGTCCTACTTCCAAATGTTCCGCGGTTACTACTTGCCAATGACCTAACGGATATTTCAATGGCCGATTTACAATTTGTGACTGGTGTTAGTCTCGAGGATACTGTGGTGACGCCAGACATTATCAAACAAATACACCATTTAAACAAAAAAATCTACGTTTGGAGCGAAATGACGGAACCGGCCAGCGTAATTCCAGCAATTACCCTTAACAACGTAGATGGTGTTGTAACCAATTATCCAGCAACTGTTGCTGACTACGCACAGGCAAAAAAAGGCAGTCACCAACATGTTGTCAATAAAACTGCCACTGTCACAACGACTTATTCTGCAGCCACCTGGACTAATCCTTACGTTCACCAGCAAGCAAGTAACTCGGTGACAGTCGGTGAACCACTTCAAATTAGTACCATCGTTACTAAGGCAGGTTATTCCCAGGCCGAATTAACTGATGGTCGGTGGGTAAATGCCGTAAATTTGAATTTTGGTGCTAATTACCAATTAGCACGTCCTTACCTCGGTTTAAACGTCCAATTAAAACCAAACCAGTACCGCCCACGATTGTGGAATAATCCGTTAGCACCAACGACGAGTCAACGATTATTCGGTGGTAGTGGTAAAATCACTGCCGTTAAAGTAGTTAAGCATAAGCTTTGGTTTCAAATTAACCAACAAGGTTGGCTACAAAGTAACCAAGTTTTAGTCAATTTAACCAATCAATCTGCCCCACAACGGGCCGACTACTTTAATCTACCGGCAGCTAAGCGCCTAACATCAATTGACTTACTTCAGTCGCCCGCTCTAAATCAGGCGACCAGACCAACCGTTAGTAACGGCTATTTTACTAGGATTCTAAATGAATTTAATCGCCACCACATTTAAATTATTAAGGAGTTTAACTATGAAAATTCGTCACGTTCGTTCCACTGATCTACCGGCATTATTAGATATCGAACACGCTGGCTTTAGTCCTGCTAAGGCCGCAACTAAGGCAGCCTTTGAAAATCGAATTGCCACTATTAGTGACACCTTTTTTGTTGCCGAAGTCCAATCCCAAGTTGTGGGTTTTATTAACGGTCCAGTTATTGATCAACCTTACATTAGTGATGATTTATTTGACCAAACGCAGCCGAATCCGACAATTGGTGGTTACCAAAGTGTCTTAGGCCTGGCCGTTGCGCCTAGTTTTCGCCAACAAGGAATCGCTCGAGCGCTCTTAAAGGCCCTGGAAAAGGATGCTTCAGCACATGGGCGCCAAACAATCACCTTAACCTGCGAAGAACGCTTAATTACTTTTTACGAGACGGCCGGTTTTACTAATGCCGGTGTTGCAACTTCAACCCATGGCCAAGTCACTTGGTATAATATGGTTAAACCCCTAGGAGGATCACTGTAATGGTCGATAAACCACTACCGCAAGGACACCTTGTTGTTCCTGCCGATGATGTTTTAGAAAAAATGACAACCCTCTTTAAAGTCTTCGGTGACCAGACGCGCGTTCGAATTCTGTACACTTTATTTGAAGAAGAACTACCTGTTTCTGCCATTGTGGCCCTGCTGGCAAAATCGCAGTCTTCAATTTCGCACCAGCTGCATATTTTGAAACAGGCCGGCCTTGTTAAAAATCGTCGGGAAGGTAAAATCATTTTCTACTCTTTGGCCGATAAACATGTCATTACTATTTTTGGTCAGATGATTCAGCACGTAACGGAAAAATGAAAAAGGCGCTGCAACAAGGAATAATGACCTGTTACAGCGCTTTTTCATTTTTAGTTAACCGGTAAAAAAACCGTTTTACCCCTTTAATCAGGCTTCACGTCTAGATCGCGTTTGAAAAAGTACGCTTTTGTGTTTGCCATGTTGTAACCTGACAAACTTTACCTTGCTAGTTCTTGTGGTGACCGAGACAAATTAAATCACAAAATAGAACCTAGACGCTTTTTCAACACTTCCTAATCCTCTGCCGCCCATTCTGCCTTAAAATCTGTCAAAAAATTAAGCATTCGTGTTTGGCGTTTTAACGCAATTTTCTTTGCCGCAGCTGTGTTCAACTGATCTTGAAGCCGTAATAGCTTTTCATAAAAATGATTAATAACTGTACTTTCGCCACTTTTATAATCACTAGCCGCTAACTTAGTTCGAGGAGCCAATTGCGGATCGTACATTTTTTCACCAAAATGGCCACCAAAATAAAATGTCCGGGCAATGCCAATCGCGCCAATCGCATCCAACCGATCAGCATCCTGCACAATTCGGCCGGCAATTGATAACTGTTGTTTCTGATCAATATTTTTCCGGTAAGACATATGATCAATAATTTGCCATAGTTCGGCCTGTTCCTTTGCGTTAATAGCAATTTTATCCAAAAATTGTTGGAGTGCCTGGCGTGCTTCTGAAACACTAGTAAATAATTTATCATCCACTACGTCATGTAAAGTTGCGGCCATCAAGGCAAGATAATCCGGTACCTCTTCATCCTGACATAAACGGCGAGTTAACCGCACCACACGTTCAATGTGATCACTGCTATGACCAGTGGTGTCTTGATCTAATACTTGGTGCATATACTTAGTTGCTTGGGTTAACTTTTGAATCTGCTCATCTGTCATGTCAACATTCCTCATCTGCTTTTATTAATTGACTGTGGCACTTCTATTTTAAAAAATATCCCGCTGCCACTAGTAAAAGGCGCCCAATTACATATTCTCCGTAAAATATATTTTTAATTTTTTGATCGGACTTCCTAAATAATCCTACCGCAATTCTAATCCAAGGTACATTTTAATTGGCAGTTTAGGTAATTCAGGCTATACTGAATTAATCTTTTTAGAAAGCAGGTGGCACAATGCCAATTAACTGGAACGAAGAAGTAGCAAAACGGCAAACAGATTTACTACAAGACTTAAGTGACATCGTTGCAATCAATAGTGCTCGCGATGATACACAGGCAACTGAAATGGCACCTTTAGGACCTGGCCCGCGGGATGCCTTACTAAAAATACTGACTATTGCCAAGCGTGACAACTTCAAAACAAAAAATATCGCTAACGTTGCTGGTCGAATTGAATACGGCACAGGTAAAGAAATTCTAGGAATTTTCGGTCATATGGACGTTGTTCCCGCTGGTGATGGCTGGCAAAGCGATCCCTTTAAACTAACTAATAAAGATGGTCGTTTATACGGTCGCGGGACCAGTGATGATAAGGGCCCTTCCCTAGCCGCCTATTACGCTCTAAAAATTATTCGGGACCTTAAGTTGCCATTAACCAAACAAGTTCATTTTATTTTTGGAACGGATGAAGAATCTGGTTGGTACGGTCTAAATCGTTATCAGGAAACAGAAAAAATGCCTGATTTTGGTTTTTCACCTGACGCCGAATTTCCAATTATTAATGGCGAAAAAGGAATTACAAATTTTGAATTAACTTTTGCACCTAACCGTGAAATAAAATCGGCCGCTTTAACTTTAACCAGCTTTACCAGTGGCCTCCGAACAAATATGGTTCCCCAATCGGCCACCGCAGTGATTTCTGGAGCCCCCGCAACTTTAAAGGCTGCCTTTGAAACCTATTTGGCTGCTAATCCGATTAGCGGCAATTATCAACAAACTGGTGAACAAGTAACACTCACCCTCGATGGTAAAGTTGCCCACTCGCAAGAACCCAAAGATGGCATTAATGCCGCTACTTACCTGGCCAATTTTTTGGCCAACTATGATTTCGATGCTAACGGCAAACAATATTTGCAAACAATCGCTCACTATTTTCATAATGATTCCCGGGGTAAGTTACTTAAAATTGCTTACACTGACGATGTCATGGGTGATTTAACGGCTAGTCCTGATCTTTTTACCTACGTAACTAACCAACCGGCAACAATCACGCTTAACGTTCGTTATCCTAAAGGAACGGATGTCACTACCATTATTGCCGCCTTAACCAAAACGCTGGGCCCTAACGTTAAAATTGAACAATTAAGCCACGCAATGACACCGCACTACGTTCCTGCTAACGATCCGCTAGTCCAAACACTACTAAAAGTTTACGAAAAACAAACTGGTGAAAAGGGACATGAACAGATCGTTGGTGGTGGCACTTACGGTCGGCTACTCAAACGTGGCGTTGCCTTTGGTGCCTTATTCCCTAATCGTGAGAATGTCATGCACCAACCTAATGAATATATGCCCCTGGCTGACCTTTTACGGACAACTGCCATCTACGCCGAGGCCATTTACGAGCTGGCAAAGTAAGACTACTTCCCATTTTTTTGATATGAGTTGTGGCCGTTTTTTTCGAAAGTTACGACCTAAACCAACCTGAAAAATTGGCCTTTCTAAATACACCTAGGTTGCCTTGATGGATTCAAAACTAACCAAAAAAAGCTTACTAGGCTCGGCTCCTGTCAAGAGGACAATCAAATAATTAAAGTGTTTATGCACATTCTTGAACGGCATGATTTCGATATTCTATCGGCGTCATGCCGTTTAATGTTACTTGAAGCCGCTCAAAGTTATACCAGCGAATAAACTCATTGATCTGAGCAAGTAATTCACTCTTTGATTGCGCCGTTCTGAACGCAAAAAATTCGTCCTTCATGTGACTCCAAAAGGATTCTATAGGACTGTTATCGCCAGGGGTACCCGCTCGTGACATACTATGATTGATGCCATGACCTGCTAGGAAAGTGTTGTATTCACCAGAGGTGTAGCTAGAACCCTGATCGCTGTGTAAAATGGCTGGTTTAATTGCATTTGTGTTCTCTAAAGCCAACCTGATCGTATCGGTAACTAACACCGATGTCTCAGTTTCGGCTACCTGCCAAGCAATAATACTATGATCATATAGATCCTTAATGGCGCTTAGGCGAAGCCGATACTGATTTCTAAGACCATATCTTAATTCGCTACAATCAGTTACCCAAATATGGTTAGCCTCATCTGGATGAAAATTATGACCCTTATCTGCATCATACAGAAGGTTAGCCGAGAGTTGCTCTTTATGTTCCTCATGTCGATCATGTTTCTTAACCCTGATAGATGCTTTGATTTCATTTTCGACCATTAATCGTCGCACTTTATTGTGTCCAACATGATACTTGGTATTCTTATTAACATACATTGTTAGACTCTCAACACCGTAGATATAGTTGTGTTGTTTCTCTAGCTCGATCATATACTTTACAACAGCTTGATCGTCGATCTGACGCTGACTTAGACCGTGATTTAACCACTTATAGTAACTTGATCGTGAAATTCCCGTATAGGTACACAAATAGCCGATATTATAAGGTTGATCGTTATCTGAATTCACTTCTTGTGTGAGTTCTTTAATAACTTGATATTTTTCTGTTTGAGGACATTCCTTCTCTCTAATTCTTGGATTTTTTCCCGCACGGCTAGCTCCGTTGAGAGCCGCATTACGCGGGCCTGAAGCCGTTTGTTTTCAAGCATTAATTTCTCGTTCTCAGTTAATTGACCATGATCTTCTTTCGCCTTACCACGACGATCCTCTAGGCCCATCGAACCATCTCGTTTGAACTTTCTAACCCAGGTATAGGCTTGTCCATATGAGACGTTAAATTTCTTTATAGCACCGACGTAGTCTAGATCATTGGCAATCACCCATTGTGCGATCTCAATTCGTTCAAGTTGAGTTGTTTTACGACCATCTCTCATATCGTTTTTCTCCCTAGTAGTTTCTAATGATTTACCACTAGTATACCGGGTTACCCACTGATATATAACTGCCACGTTAGGAATTTGATATTCTCTGGCCAATTGTGGATATGACGTGTGTCTTGTTAGATATTTTTGAACGATTTCCAGCTTTAGCTCGGTTGGATAACGGTGCGGCCAAGCTCGCTTTAATCCCGCTTCGCCATCTTTGTGATAACGTTGAACCCATTGCTGGATCTGTTCACCTTTAATATTGTACTGAGTGCCAACTGCGTTAGGAGTAATTCCCTGCTCCACTAAGCTAATACACGCCAGTTTTTCCTTCAATGTATAGCGGGAACCTTTTCTTCCCATAAAAAACTCCTTCCTAAGTGTACAAGCTTTGATTATTTGCTTGTCTACTTAAGTAGGAGTATAGCCCTACAAAAATTAATTTTTTGTAGTAAGCTTTTTTAAATGTTAACGAGAAATAACAACAACCAAAATCATATCGGTATCAATGCTATCATCATTTTTAATCGGTGTTAACTTAACATCCACCAACTCATGATCATTGTCGCTAATATCAGCCAATACCTTGTTTAAACGGTGCTCAAGCTCTTGAGCATAAGTCGTGAAGACCTTACTTTCATAATGCATTAAATATCCTCCTAATTACGCTAATGTCTATTTTTGCATTGGTACAAAAATAATCTAAATTAGTATTATTCTAACCCACTCCGTTTATCATTGCTAGCAGTTGTTATTTTTATTATGTAATTCACCCGAAAAAATCAAAAAATAATTTAGAAACAAATTCAAAAGCGCAAATAGCTGAATAACTTTTGAAATACGCCTAATCATGAAAAAGTAACGCAAATTGTTCCAGCAAAACTAGTGATTGATCCGTAAACGTTTTTTGAACGGCGGCCAACTCATCAGTAAATACTTTACGGTGAATATTTCGCCAGTAGGCTATCGTTTGATCGCCTTCACCTTCCGCATAGGCCTGGTCAACGCCAACATCCCCAAAAGGGAGTACCTGAACGGCCGTTGTTCGAATAATGGCAACTGCTTGCTGATGACCATTTAAAATAACACTGTAGCGCCCCACGGTTGGCACTGGTTCATTAGTTAACTGATACAGTGCATAATTTGAAGTCGTCGCCGTTTTTTGATGCGCAATCACTAACCGTGCCAACTGATCGGCAGATTCGGCTGTACTGCCGAAAGACCAAACATCATAGGTAGCCGTAATTTCTGGATGCTCCGCTACAAAAGCCGCCCACATTTTTTGTGCCGATTCATTATTCATCCCTTACCTCCACAATCATTAAATTAATTTAATTATAAAAAAAAGCTTAGCAATTTACAATTGGCTAAGTTAATTAAGTGATTCATTAAAGAATGTTGTCTAACCGATAGATGGTACTTTTTTGACAAACGTATTCCAAACGAGAAAAAATGCCGCAACGAAGATATTACTTGTCTGCGGCACTCTTGTTAATCAATAGCGATTATGGTCTTCCCTGCTTTTCCAAACATATTCTAAGCCTAAAGGAAAATTCGAAGATTACGCTTATTGATTACAATGGTCTCTTTCGTAGTTTGCTTCCGGTGACGACTTAATAAGTGCTTCACCAGTTGCTCCAGCTTACCGTTCTCTTTTGCCAACGTCGCGTACACATCAGCGTCAATCTTTAGTGTCAACTGTTCTTTAGCGTTTGGCACGTCAACGGTCACACTGTGCCCATCACCTTTTTGGTCGTCAACACGATGTTCCAAAAAATGCTCCCAGGTCACAACATTACCTCCCTTTTAATACATTAAGCTTAACATGCTTTCTAATCAAAAAATTACTTTTGACCCATTCGTAATCTAAACTTAATACGCCCACGGAAATAAAATGATATTTCTCTATCATTTTAGCTAGCATTTTATAATTAATTAAGTTATTATTCTGTTAACCATTAATTTAATATGGTTAACAAGAATTGAAGGACTGATAAAAATGTCAACTAAAGAACATCTGCTTCAAGAACTTATTGCAACCGGTGATCAATTTGTTTCCGGGGAAATTTTAGCGCAACGGCTTAACCTTTCACGAACTGCAATTTGGAAGGCCATTCAGCAACTTAAAAAGGACGGCTACTTAATTGAAAGCAAGGCCCAATTTGGTTACCGTTACGTGGAAAATGATCTGCTTAGCAAAACTGCTATTCAGCATTTTTTACCCAACGAACTACAAACACTACCATTAAGCGTTTACCCCACTCTTGCTTCCACTAATCAAAAGGCAAAAGAACTTGCGGCCCAGCGTAATGATGTGCCCCAAGTTTTAATTACCAATCAACAGACACGTGGCTATGGGCGTTACGGTCGGCCATTTATTTCTCCAAAGAACTCCGGGATTTACCTTAGTTTACTTCTCAAACCGACAACTCAGTTAACCGACGTTGGTTTACTAACAACTGCCACCGCCGTTGCTGTTTTTCGCGCAATTAAACTGACAACTGGCATTAAAACTAAAATAAAGTGGGTGAATGATCTTTATTTAAGGGATAAAAAGATCTGCGGTATTTTGTCGGAAGCAGTCACCGACTTTGAAACCCAACATATTACTGACGTTATTATCGGAATCGGCCTGGATTTTGCGGCACCAGAAACACCACTAGACAATAACTTACAAAACAAAGTTGGGGCCCTTTTCACAACAAAACCAACAACAACACGTAATCAGTTAATCGCCGAAATTCTAACGCAGTTTTTTTCTATTTACCCTGCTTATTCTGCAGGCCAATTTCTAACTGATTATCGCGAAAATTCACTTTTAATCGGTAAGCAAGTAACGCTCAAACAAGGTAATGAGCAACTTAGCGGACTAGTAACTGGTATTAACAATCATGGTGAACTCCTTCTACAAACGACTACTGGTCAACGGGCAATTAGTTCAGGAGAAGTCACTAAAGTTTACTATCAATAAAAGGAGATCAACACATGACCCACACACAATTAAAAGGATTTATTTTAGCAGCAGAATTTGCCATCATTATTGCTATTTTTTCGCAATTAATTGTCCCACTTGGATTAGTCCCCTTAACTGGGCAAACATTTGCCGTTGGACTCTGTGCCACAGTACTTAAAAGAAAATATAGTTGCTGGGCAATCACAATCTACCTTCTACTTGGCCTAATTGGATTACCCGTTTTTGCCGGCATGGCATCAGGCATCGGCGCGTTATTTGGACCAACTGGGGGCTTTTTATTTGGCTTTCTATTAACTGGCTGGATTACCGGCAGCTACCTGCAACATTTTGGTTATCACTATTTTCACGCCATAACCGCTAACCTATTAGGCGCATTCGCAACTTTAATCATGGGAACTATTTGGTTAGCATTTAGCGGTCACCTTTCTGCTACCGCCGCCTTTAATGCCGGCTTCATGCCCTTTATTGTGCCCGCAATCATTAAGGCCGCCGCGGCCGGATGGCTTGGTGCGTTACTTTACAAACGAATTCGCTATTTCCAGATTTCCGATTAGAAAAGCCATTAGCATATTTATCGCTTTTATCCCAATAACTTGTTAACCTTAAGGTAGCCTAAATTGGCAATACTTTCATCACCAAAGGAGGACTATTTTATGGTTACAACACATTACATTGACTTGAAAACATTACTTAACGATCTTCAGCATGGCCCGTTTGTCTCGATTTATCTGAATACACTGCCACTACGAAATGAGGCAGAAAAATCGCAAATCACCTATAAGAATTTGTTAAAGGAAGCTAAAGAACAGTTTACCACCCTATTTCCCGAAACAAATTGGTCAGCTTTTGAAGCACAATTAACCCCATTATTAAGTGATGCAACGTTTTGGCGCGATCAGTTGTCGGTCAGTCTAGGAATTATCGTCAATCAAAATGAAATGATGGTTACCCGTTTAAACGCAGCAGTCACACAGCGGGTCAGTGTGAGCCGTTTCCCAGATCTGATGCCTATTATCAATAACAGTCAGCGTCAGTTTGACTATACATTGCTCTGTCTAAACCAAGATAGTTTCCGGCTCTTTAAATACCAAGGTCAACGCTTCAACGAAATCATATTCCCGGAAGACGCACCAACAACACTTAAAAAGGCCTTAGGTGATGAAATCAAGGGTGGTGACCTTAATTTCCGGACAAACGGCGATGGTGCTGGTAGTGTTAGCTATCACGGCCATAACGCAAAGGATGAAGAAACTGAGATTGACCATCGCAATTATTACCAGGCAATTGATGATTATCTCATCGACCACGTTGATTCAAAACGTTTAATTCTGTTCGGTTTAAGCGAAAATCAAGCGTTATTCCGTCAACTAAGTAAAAATAGCGCCTTGGCACAGCACCTAAGGATTACGGCATCCCCCGCTAATCTCAGTAAAGAGCAAATTCAAAAACAAACTGAACCGTTACACCAACAGTGGGCCGCTGCAATTGTCGCAATCACATTAGATCGCTACCAAAATGCAATTCCCCAGCGAAAGATTCTTACAACCTCGCAAGATTTGGTTCTGGCCGCTAAAGCCGGACAAATTGATACTTTGCTGCTGGCACAAGATGGCTTTGCGGCCGGAATTATGACGGCGGATGGACTAGATCAAAGTACTTCCATCGGCCAACGCCATAATCTACTCTTTGACCTAAGTGATTATACGTTAAACTTTGGTGGTAAAGTAGTAATTATTCCCAGTGAACAAATGCCAGAGGGACAGACTGCTTGTGCCATTAGTCGTTATCGTTAAGAACCATTTAACCACTACGTCTTTAAAATTCTAAACTAAAACACGAAACAAATAGTAATTTCACGGACTAGATCACTAGTGAAATTTACTACTTATTTCGTGTTTATTTTTATTGTTCCAGTAATTTGACCAAATCGGGTAGTTGCCTGATTTGAAATGTTGGTGTGATGCTTGTTTGATTGGTAAGCAAATTAGGATTAAACCAACAAGTATCAATCCCAAAGCGATTGCCACCAGTAATGTCTGACGTCAACGAATCCCCAATTATTAGTGTCTTGTCCTTATCAAAATACGGTAATTCTTGCGCAATATAATTAAAAAATCCTGGCTGCGGCTTTTGAAAGCCTGCCTCCTCAGAAACAAAAACACGTTCAAAATAATTAGCCAAGCCTGAATCCGCTAATCGCCGCAGCTGCATCTTAGCAATTCCATTTGTGGCAACTTCCAAATGAAAATTTTGTTTCAAGATTCCGCAAACCTCACTGGCATGTGGGACTAACGCGTGTCCGCCGCTTAAATAAGTTCGGTACCTTTTTTCACAGGCAACACCGTCAATTTTCTGGCCCAGTTGCCTAAATAAACGTGTGAACCGCGTTTTTAGCAGTGTTCCCCGAGTGATTTTTCCTAATTCATACTCTTGCCATAAGCCAGTATTTAATGTAGCATAGCGTTGCTGAATTGTTTGCGTTAATGGTAGCTGTAATTCCTGGAAAAGGCTCCTTAGTGCCTGCTTTTCAGCCGCTTTAAAATCAAGTAACGTATCATCTAGGTCAAATAGTAAAGTTGTGTACATCGCGATCAGGTCTCCTCAGTAATCTAATGTCTATTTTACGTGAATGCAACATCTAGTTTATGCTGCTAATAACACTTTTTACTATCATGCCATTTTTTGTATTTCGCTACCAGCCCTATTTTCAGCAAAAAGTTTTCGTTTTTGTTAACTTCTTAAATTTTGCACTGCATTTAAAAAGCAATCTGTTATAATACATAGGAGTATTTTGATTTATTAAGGTGGGATGAAGTTGAAAGACCATAACTCAAGGTCTGACCGACGCACACGCTCGGGTAACCATACGAAGGGTATGCGTGGCTTTTTTAGTCGTTTAGGGCATGGTATTATTGAATTTTTGCGTTTTCCAAAGATCACGTTCAAAGAAAATGCAACCCCACGTGAAGCTTTCTTTTATTATTTAAACATCACGATAAGTGTCTTAAAGAGTTTATTCTTACATATTGCTTCATTTTTATTGATTGTTGGCACATTAACGGTAGGAATTGGCCTAGGTTATTTTGCGTCATTGCTCAATAAAGATACAATACCAAGTTATAACACAATGAAAACGGCAATTAATAGTGACTACGCACCCTCAAATTTATATTTTGCTAAGAACGTTAAATTAGGTGAATTACAAACAAATATCACTAGCACGCCAGTTTCAATTAACCAAATTTCACCAAATTTAACTAAGGCGATTACATCAACGGAAGATCAATACTTCTATCAACATCATGGGGTCGTTCCTAAATCAGTCGTACGTGCCCTTTTTTCCAGTTTAACCGGAATTGGTACGCAAACTGGTGGGTCAACCTTGACCCAACAATTAGTTAAAATGCAATTATTGAATTCTGAAACAACATTTAAACGTAAGGCCAGTGAAATTTTACTTGCTCTACGGGTTGACAAATACTTTTCAAAATCAGAAATTTTACAGGCTTACTTAAATGCGGCTACCTTTGGTCGAAATAATAAGGGCCAGAACGTTGCTGGCGTTCAAGAGGCAGCCGAGGGTTTGTTTGGCAAACCAGCCAGCGACCTAAATCTAGCCCAGGCCGCCTTTATTGCCGGACTGCCACAAAGTCCTTCAGTCTACACCCCTTACAAGAATAATGGTTCCTTGAAAAAGGATCTTTCACTTGGGTTAGACCGTAAGAACGTCGTTTTATTCAGAATGTACCGTGACAATAAAATTACCAAACAACAGTGGCAAACCGCTGAAAAGTACGATCTCAAAAAAGACTTTCTTAGTAAGCAGCCGAATCCAGAACCGACCCAAAAATACGGTTACGTTTATAACTTAGTTACTAAAGACGCACGAAATATTTTAATGAAGCAACTTTACAAAAAAGATGGTCTGACCGCAACTGAGGTCAATCAAGATAACAACCTCTATCAACAGTATTATCAGCAGGCTTCCCAATTGTTGACCGAACGTGGCTATCATGTTTACACCACGATCAATAAATCTGTCTACGATAGTATGCAAAACGTGGTCCAAGAACAAGGCAACACCTTTGGTCCAACGCATGAAGATACGTCAACTGACCCGCAGACTGGCAAAACAATTCACGTTAAAGAACCTGCACAAAATGGTAGCGTGTTGCTTAATAATCACACCGGCGCAGTCCTTGGTTTCGTTGGCGGACGTGATTTCTCCGTCACCCAAATTAATCACGCCTTTGATACTAAACGTTCCCCTGGTTCATCAATTAAACCGCTATTAGTTTACGGTCCTGCCATTCAGCGTAAGCTTATTGGATCAGGGACTAAGATCGCTGATTTCAAGGTTAATTATAATGGCTATAAGCCAACTGATTATGGTCAAACAATTCAAAATCGTTTTGTTAGTTCCCGAGATGCCCTTAAATATTCTTACAATATTCCTGCCGTCAACCTCTACAATCAAGTACGTAAACACGGCTCCGTAAAACCCTACATGGAAAAAATGGGGATTAAATTAACCAGTAAAGACTACAAGGAACTTGGCTTGGCCCTTGGTGGAACCCAGTACGGGGTTAGTGTTGCCGATGAGGCCAGCGCCTATACCACACTTTCAAATAGTGGTAAACACACTGATGCTTACGTTGTTTCAAAAATTACTGACAATAACGGAAAGACTGTTTATCAACATAAACCAAAAACAACCCAGGTTTTCTCGCCTGCAACGGCTTATGTAATGTCAAACATGATGCGTTCCGTTGTTACCCAGGGAACTGCCAGTCAAATTTCTGGTGCGGCAACGTTTAATACCAGCAATCTTGTGGGTAAAACTGGTACTTCAAATGATAACCGGGATAGTTGGTTCGTCGGTAGCACGCCAAAGGTTACATTAGCAACTTGGACTGGTTACGATAATTTCTACGGAAACTCGTATAACCTGACGGATACTTCTGGTGAAGTTAGCAATGCTTACTGGACCAACTTGGCTAATGCGATTAATACCACGGATAGTAGCATTCTTGGAACTACCCAACGGCGCACTCGCCCTTCTGGAGTGACAGAAGTTTCTGTTACTAAGTCAACTGGCCGCTTACCAGGACGAATAAGTTATCAAGGATCACGCCAGGCCATTAGCGGAAGTAAAACCAAGTCACTTTACGCCGGCTGGTCACCTGATCCGGTTAAATATCGATTTGCGATCGGCGGCTCCCAAAAAGCTTATAACGCTTTCTGGAAAAACTATTTTAATGGTGGTGACCCGGATGCTGCCCTACTTGGTGGCGAAGTTATTCCAAGTAGTAGTTCAACGTCAATTAATAAACGCCAAAACATTGGTATCGGAACAACAAGTGAATAATCTATTATAAAAAAGTGGGTAACTTACTAACCAGAAATTGATTAGTAAGTTGCCCGCCTTTTTATGTTGCTCATTTAATTTGGTCTACTTTTTAGTTTGGTAGTGCGCACCCAGATTAATAATTGCGTTTAGTAGCATTCCAATTGCCATCAATAGCATTGCTAACATATTGGCTTGAAAAATGAGAGTGTCAATAATTTTGTGTAAATGAGTAACTCTTATTCGCACGATTAAATAACCAATTTCAAAACATTGATTCTAATGTATCTTGGCATTGTTTGAAACCACGATGAGACTTACCAAAGTTCTTATCGTTGTAGGCCAACATCTGTGTGACTAGGAAACGATCCAACGCAGCTTCATTTGGAAATTGTTCTTTCACTTTGGTTTTTCGCTTAATTGATTTGTTGAAAGATTCAATAAGATTGGTTGAGTAGATCGAGGCTCTAATACTTGTCGGGAAATCAAAGAAAGTAAGCAGATTTTTGGTCTCCGCTAAGTGCTTCGTCATTCTAGAATAGCTAGGTGCCCAGTGTGTAATAAAGGTGGCCAGAATCGCTTGTGCCTCAGATTTGGTCGTTGCTTGATGGATCTGCTTGAATTCAGACATAACGGCCTGTCGGTCACTAACACGTACTTTTTTGAAAATATTACGACTCATATGAACGAGGCAACGCTGAAACTTTGCCTGTGGGTAGCTTCTTTCAAGTGCTGATTCAAGGCCCACCATTCCGTCAGCGATGACTAGTTGGACGTTGCTGATACCTCTTTTTACAAGTCCACCTAATAATTCTGACCAAACTTCACCATTCTCAGTTGGAGCGATTTGGTAATCAAGGATCTGTTTCTCACCGCTTGCTGTAATGCCAATCGCGATATGGACCGCCTCACGTTCAACCGTCTTTCGTCTGAGCGGAAGATAAGTCGCATCGATGAAGAGACAAACGAAGCTTGACTCAGTAAAATGACGCTTATGAAAAGCCGCAACTTGCCCTTCGACGACCTGGGTCATGTTTGAGATTGTGGTTGCGCAGTAGTGCGATCCATACATTTTCTCAATGAGATCGGCAATTTCACGTGTTGTGATCCCTTTTTCGTAGAGCTTGAGAACCATTTCTTCTAGGGCATCAACCCGGCGCGTATAGGATGGAATAAGTGCTGCTTTGAATTCACCATTACGGTCACGGGGCACACAAATATTTAGTTTTCCATACTCGGAAGCTATTTGGCGAAAGTACTGTCCGTTTCTGGAATTACCGCTGTTGAAGCCACTGCGATCATATGGATCGTAGCCTAAAATTGCGGTCAGTTCAGCTTGAAGCAGGCTGTTGACTGTTTTCTCCAATTGAGTACGAAAAACCTCCTTTAAATTTCCTTGAGCTAGTAGTGTTTGGGCGATTTCTTTGTTAAACTGATCCATGGGGAAGGCCTCCGTTGATTATGTTTGGCGATTTAATCATACGGGGAAGGTCTTCCCTTTTCAATTACTATTTACACAAAATATTGTACACTCCCTGAAAAATAACTGCGACTAAAACAACTGCGTAAAAAATAACAAAAAAGATCGAATATCCTGCCGATCGTGCAAAATTTCGCATGAGATCGCCTCCATTTATTCTTACGCTTTTAGTATACACCTTAATAATTTTACCAAAATGATAGCAAAATTATTAAAGTGTAAGAATATATGGGCGTGGGACAAAAGTCGGTTTTTGATTTACTGCGTAACGTAGGCCAATTCAATAACCGCACTTATAGTTCTCGGATTAGCTGTAGTCGTGTTTGGCGCACGTCCTAGAGTAATGCTCAAAAAAAATAAGCAGCCAGGACTTTTGCCCTAACCTGAAGTGAACCCCAATATTAGATTTTAGTCCAATACCGGGGGTTCACTTCAGCCGCTTATTTTTTATCCAAAAAACAATTAACTATTATTTAGTAGTACCACGTTCCACAATTCCGTAAGGTAAAAGAATTGTTTGGTTTTCAATTTCTTCTTTGTTCATTAACTTAGTCAACAAACGCATTGCAACTGCACCAATATCATATAAAGGTTGTGTGATTGAGCTCATCTTTGGGCGTGACATCTCAGTCAACTTGGAATCATTACTTGTAATGATCTCAAAATCATCTGGGAATTTAGCATTATCATCACCGGCACCATTGAGTAAACCAATTGCCAGTTCATCGTCACCGACTACTGCGGCCGTCGCATCAGTAGCCTTAATTTCAGGCCAGATTGCTTCGCCAGCCTTATAACTATATTCAGTTTCAAACACTAGCTTTTCATCAAATGGTAAACCAGCCTTTGCTAAAGCCTTTTTATAACCATTTAACCGGTATAATCCATTA
Source organism: Loigolactobacillus backii (assembly GCF_001663675.1). Classification (NCBI taxonomy): domain Bacteria; kingdom Bacillati; phylum Bacillota; class Bacilli; order Lactobacillales; family Lactobacillaceae; genus Loigolactobacillus; species Loigolactobacillus backii. Next base: position 1,711,322 of record NZ_CP014873.1, on the reverse strand, counting down.
ATTGGTTGATCCATATTGCCGGTAACAAAGGCAACTCTCTTATTACCGTGGCGGATTAAAGTACTAACTGCTTCTTCAACGGCAGCAATGTAGTCAATATTAACGCTGGCAATTTCTTCATCAGAATCAACTGAACCGGCCAAAACAATTGGCGTTTTTGAACGAGCAAATTCTGAACGCATATTAGTCGAGATCTGATTACCCATGAAAATAATGCCGTCCACTTGCTTAGCTAACAACGTATTTAACACTTGTAATTCTTTTTGGCCGTTTTCATCAGAGTTAGCCAAAATAATATTGTACTTATACATCGTTGCAACGTCATCAATTCCCCGTGCTAATGATGAAAAATAAATATTAGTTACATCAGGAATAATAACCCCAACCGTCGTTGTTTTTTTGCTAGCTAAACCCCGAGCAACGGCATTAGGCCGGTAATCTAAACGATCAATAACTTCTAAAACCTTCTTACGTGTTGCCGGCTTAACGTTTGGGTTACCGTTAACAACTCGCGAAACGGTTGCCATCGAGACGCTTGCCTCACGGGCAACATCATAAATTGTAATTGTTTGTTTTTCCATTTATAAGTCCCTCTCTTCGCTTTCATTTGTTTTCATAAATTCACCTTTACCAACTTAACAAAGTTTGAAAACAAATGCAAGCGTTTTAAAGCCTTTTTTCATAAAATTTACATGATCGTTTTCATAAATTATTTAAACCGATCATTAATGTGTATCTGGTAACGAGAGGTGTTGAATATGCTATACTAATTTTAGTTAAGAAAGGATGATTCTATGGACCACTTACAGAGTTTAAGTCATTGGCTACAAGAAAATAATTTAGATGTAGCTTTCATTAGCAACCCAACAAGCGTTGCCTATTTCTCCGGATTTTATGCTGAACCAGAAGAACGTGTGCAAGCACTCTTAGTCTTTCCAGATCAAGATCCCTTCTATTTTGGACCTCAGTTAGAAGTTGAAGCAGTCAAGGGTGCTGGCTGGAAATATGGTGATTATGGTTACTTAGATCACGAGGACCCCTTTGCCATCATTGCTGAACAGATCAAAAAACGCCAACCAAATTCCCAGCGTTGGGCAATTGAAAAAGATGATCTGCCAGTGGGCCGTTACGAAACAATTCTGAAGTATTTTCCGGAAGCAACTTTCCCGGGAGATGCTAGTCGTTTTATTGAAAAGGCTAAATTGATCAAAACGCCCGCCGAAATTGCCCTAATGGACGAGGCTGGTAAGCAAGCCGATTATGCTTTCAGTGTTGGCTTTAAGGCTGTTCAGGCCGGCCGAACCGAACAACAGATTGTCGCCGAAATTGAATACGCGTTAATGCAACAAGGCGTGATGAAAATGAGCTTTGGTACAATTGTTCAGGCTGGAACTAACGCTTCTGATCCTCACGGCGAACCTAAAGAAACAAAACTTGCACCAAATGAATTAGTTTTATTTGATTTAGGTACCGTTAATAAAGGCTATATGAGTGATGCAACTAGAACCATTGCTTTTGGTAAACCTAGTGACAAAGCACTTGATGTTCATAAAGTCTGTTTAGAAGCACAGTTAACGGCCCAGGCTGCCGTTAAACCTGGTCTTACAGCAGCGGAATTAGACCAAATTGCTCGTGATGTGATTACCAAAGCTGGGTACGGTGATTACTTTATTCACCGCCTTGGTCATGGAATTGGCACTTCAACACATGAATTTCCTTCAATTATGGCCGGCAACAATATGGAATTACAGCCTGGTATGTGTTTCTCGATTGAACCTGGTATCTACATTCCTGGTGTTGCTGGTGTTCGAATTGAGGATTGTGTCCACGTCACTGAAACCGGGGCCAAGCCGTTTACTCATACACCAAAGGAATTACAGTACATTAACTAATAACGCTACACTAATGGTGATTAAGATTGGCCTAGGGATTATTTAGAAATAGCTAGGTTCTAAATCACTAAGCGTAGGAAGGGAGTGGGACAAAAGTCGGTTTTGAGTTTACTGCCTAGCTACAGCTAATCCAACAACCATAGTACAGTTATTGGATTAACTGTAGCTAGGCACGTGTATCCAGACTTTTGGCGCACGTTCTAGAGTAATGATCGAAAATAGTAAGAGGCCAGGACTTTTGTCCTGGCCTCTTCGCTTTATTTTCTGAATATTTTAATGAAGGTGTTTTCAAAATAATAGCTAAAACTAATTTTCAGCAGAATCACTTGATGAACTATCTGAATCATCAGTTGCTGTATTTAATTTGTCCTCAGCCTCATCAGCAGCACTACTTGCTGCCGACGTGATATTATCTTTGGCCTCACCAAAAGCACTGTGCCCATCAATGTTAATATCTGCATAATCCGCATCATCGGCAACATTATCTTTTAAATCAGCCGCTGAATCTTTTAAATCAGATTTAACATCACTGGCAGCATCCTTTAACGTATCCGTTGTTTCCCCAGCGGCGTCAGTAAAGTCATTAGCAGCATCGTCCACAAAGTCAGCGTAATCAGCTGCCTTATCACGTAACTGGTTGACCTTTCGTGCTAAATTGTCCTTTAATTCGTCACTTGATTCCGGTGCTAACAGACGTGTTGCTGCAAATGCAGTGGCACCTCCAAGTAGAAAACCAAATAGAAATTTTCCTTTAGCCATTATGAATCACTCCTTTGCGTATTATCAGTTGTTGCTTTTTTGCGGCGATGATTTTGGTAGAAACGTAACGCTCCTACCCCCACTCGGCCCAGAGTTGAAGCTTTGGCCGTTGAATTGCCAATATCAGTTATCCGTTCCACCAAATGATGACTGGCCTCATTAACGTCCGAAACACTCTCACCAAGATCACCAGCGGCCTGAAAGACGGGGTCCAAGTTCGCCACCTTACCATTTACATCTTCAAGTAAGACATTTGCTTTGGTTAACAGACCTTCAACTTCCTTTGAAAGTGCATCAACGTCACTTGTTACTGTTGTTACTGTGCGGTTTGCCTCGGCCACAGTTGCCTGAACTTCCCGCATAATTTTTGTTACTCGAATCAAAACGAGCACAATAAAGAAAACAAGAATCAGAAATGCAATTGCAGCAATTAAAGCAGCAGCTTCACCACCAGTCATATCATAGCCTCCTCGTATTATTAAAAATGTATTCAAGTATTGACCAGCTTCGCTGTTTGGATGCTGTGTGATATTCTCTAATTGTTCATTGGATTCGGATCCAACTGGTATAGGCTTTCGCCTCCTGTAGTTTATCTACATTTTAAGAATGCCGCCCAGATGAATTGTTTAAGTTCAAACCACAAGCTGTAGTGTTAGCTGATGATTTTGATAGCTCGCGTTCTATCAAGCAGCTAGTCATTGGATGACTTGTCTACTCATAAATTGCGAGGATGTTCTGAAGATTCATAATTAGGGAGTATCACACAGCACCCAAGCCTATCCAAAATAAGAACGGAAAGGAGGTCTGAATCAATGAACTTGAATGTTGGTATTGATGTTTCAAAATTGAAGCTTGATTATTGTGGAATGGATTCAAATAAGCAAGTGTGTTTCCAAGGTGAAGTAACAAACACCCCGAAGGGGGCCGGTCATATTCGTGATGAGATTTTAAAGCGGTCTCAGCAAGCTGACCAAATTATTATCGGCATGGAAGCAACCTCAGTTTATAATTTCCACCCAACCTTGTTCTTTGAACAAGATGATCGCCTTAATCAGTTAAACGTGACTGTGGTCACCTTGAATCCTAAAGTGACGCACCGTTACAGTAAGTTATTTGATGATGATAAGACCGATACCGTTGATGCCTTTCACATTGCCGATTTCTTACGGATCGGCCGGTATCAAGTTCCGGTTACCCGCGATGAAAAGCACATCGCTTTACAACGCTTGACCCGGGAACGATACCACTTAGTCCATCAGATCAATGATTGTAAAAATCACTTTTTAAATAACCTGTACTACAAGGTGAACACCATCGATACGGTCTTGCCTACCTCAGTCTTTGGGTCAACCATGCTTAGCATTCTGAGTGATGAGAAGTATTCCCTAGATGACCTGGTTCAGATACCCTTGTCAGCCTTAACTGATGAGCTAAATCATTTATCTCATGGCCGGTTTGGCGATGCCAAAAGTGTTGCCAAAGCACTGAAGAAAGCCATTAGAAGTTCTTATCGGCTTAGCAAGACGGTTGCCGATTCCGTTGATCAAGTATTGGCCATGTACGCTAATCAGTTGCGGATGCTTAATCAACAGCTAAAGCTGTTAAATAAAAGCATTTCTGATCTGTGCTCGGTCATTTCAGGTGCAGACTCACTCCAAAGTATTCCGGGAATTGGACCAGTGTATGCGGCCGGATTACTGGCTGAAATCGGCCAAATTGACCGTTTCCCCAATGATGCTAGTCTCGCCGGCTACGCTGGCTTATCATGGCAACGCAGTCAATCAGGAAATCATGAGCGACAATTAACGCCGCGAACCAAAAGTGGTAACCAATACCTACGTTATTACTTAGTTGAAGCTGCCAACTCAGTAAGGCGCTATGATCCCACTTATGCCAGGTACTACCAGAAGAAGTTCCGGGAGGTACCAAAGTATCAACATCGTCGAGCTTGTGTGTTGACCGCTAGGAAGCTGGTTCGGTTAATTATTAATCTACTAACTGAACATAAACTGTACACGCCTCCTAAATTGGTCTAGCGCGACGAACATCGCTAACATTGCAAGTTTCTAACCAGTGAATTTTTGTACTTCACTGGGCTGGGGGAAGTATACTCTCCTCACAATTAGAACTATCAATATTTTACGTATCACCTACTTGACTTCTGACCACAAGTCTTTTACTTAATAATTTTAGGATAGCATCATTTAACGCTTTCTTCAATCAAAGAGTAGCGATTTGCTATTTTAAAGTCGCCTTTGTTACACTTATTTATATTATAAAAAAAGGGTGACATTATGCTAGCAACAATGCAACTAACAGAGGCTGCGCTTAATAAAAGTGTCAATCATCAGGCAAATTTATTAACCCGCTTCATTGAAAGTATTCAATGGATCGATATTCTTAACAAAATTTTCGGTACAGTTTTAGAAATCATTCTATTTTCACTATTATTCTGGTTAATTAATAAAATAGCGCGGTTATTAATTGATCGCAGCTTCAATACTTATAAGGTTAACCGTAACATTAGTGAGGGCCGTTCCCAAACGATTTTTATTTTAGTTAATAATACCGTTAAATACGTAATCTTTTTTTTCTATCTCTACGCCGTTTTAAGTGTCCTTGGTGTGCCCGTTGGAACGTTGATTGCTAGCGCTGGTATTCTCAGTGTGGCACTTGGTCTAGGTGCACAAAACTTAGTAAAGGACATTCTTTCCGGCTTCTTTATTTTATTGGAGCAACAACTCGATGTAGGTGACCACGTGATCATTGGTAGTATTGAAGGTATCGTTACTGCACTCGGCTTGCGGGTTACCCAAGTTAAAAGCTTCGATGGTACTTTGAATTACATTCCCAATAGCAACATTAATATTGTTAGTAATCTTTCCCGTAACAACATGCGCGTTCAGCTTGATGTCCGACTTTTTCCAAAAACGGATTCAGAAAAAGTAACGGCTATTTTAAATAAGGTTAACCAAGAACTAACCCCCAAGTACCCTGACATTGAAAGTGGTCCCGATATTTTCGGAATTGTAGACCTTGGCAACGGTAATCTAGCCTTACGTGTTGTCCTTTACACTAAGAATGGTGCGCAGGGCCGCATCCAAAGCGATTACTTGGCGGCCTATATGCAAGCCTTAACCACGGCCGGAATTGAAGTACCTACTTCGCCATTGACGTTCAATCAAACCACCAAATAAGGTGACAATCCCCCTAGGAATTTCGTATACTTAGAGAAACGCTTGCAATTAAGCATAATAAGATCAAAAAATTGAGGGGGTCAGCTATGTTAAATGCAATTAAAGGTTTTTTTATTGGGTTAGCGCTCGTTATTCCTGGTCTGTCCGGTAGTATTTTTGCCGTTGTTGTCGGGCTTTACGAACCAATTATGGCCAAGATCAATCAATTAAGACGCCAACCACTTGCCAGTCTTCGTTTTCTAACCCCGATTGCCGTTGGTGCTCTAATCGGCATCATAGCGGCAACAAAGGGAGTTCTCTGGTTGACAGTCCAGTTTCCACTACCTAGTTACGCCCTATTTATTGGATTAATGCTAGGTCTAATTCCGTTTATGTGGCGCAAAGTTAAGCCGTTAAAATTTCATTGGTATCAGTTATTTTGGCCATTGATTGGTTTCGGCTTTATTTACGGATTAACGCAGTTGTCCACAAATAGTCAGGCCGAAAATCACATTGCCTTAGCCAGTCTAAATTCGCCAATGGCCTTTGGAACAATGCTGTTTGCTGGTTTCTTCGTTGTTGCCTTAATGATGATCCCCGGTATTTCAGGTGCTATTATGTTAATGGTTATCGGCCAATACGGTACAATTTACAACGCAATGGGCCAAGTCATTGATTTTTTCATCGCCCTTTTCAAGGCTGATTTCCACGCCGCAGCGTCCGTACTTAGTACAATTTTACTTTTGGTGCCATTTACAATTGGTGCCGTTCTAGGACTATTTATTATGGCCCGATTAATGACCTACTTACTAAAGAAATTTGAAGCGCAGATTTACGCCATCGTTTGGGGGGTCGTTTTGGCCGCCATTCTTATCTTGGTTCAACGCGGAATTACCCCTACTTGGCAATTTACAATTGGCAATTGTTTGATGGTATTAGTTGCCCTAATTGCCGGTGGTTTATTAACCTTTTTCTTCGATAAACCGCAAGAAAAAAAGGCAAGCTAAGTTTGCTTTAAGTCCAAAATGTTCTAGACTTAGATTGAATTCAAATTTGAAGGAGCTAATACTATGACAAAATCAATTATGGACCAGTATTCATTTCCTGACGGTTATAAAATGCCAATCGAAGGATTCGGTGTCTATAAGTTAGACGATCAGAAAATAATGAATGCGGCAATCAACCAGGCAATTGATTCTGGTTACCGTTTGTTTGATACCGCACAGGCCTACGCTAACGAGACAATGTTAGGTAAAGCGCTAAAACAGACTAACGTGCCCCGTAGTGAGTTATTTATTACCACTAAAGTTGCCGAAAAAAATCAGGGCTATGATGAAACGTTGGCCTCTTTTGACGATTCTTTGCAACGTCTAGACACTGATTACGTCGATCTACTCTTAGTTCACTGGCCAATTCACTCTAGTTTTTTTGCAACTTGGCGGGCGCTTGAGCACCTAAAACAAGAAGGAACGGTTCGTGAAATTGGTGTCTCTAATTTTCACCAAACTCACTTAGATTACCTAGCAACTCAAGCTAACGAAATGCCAGTTGTTAATCAAATTGAAAACCACCCTTACTTATCGCAGGAAGCGTTGGTCAGTTACGGGAAGACAAATCACATTATTACTCAGGCTTGGAGTCCCTTGGGCCGTGGAACTGTTTTAAAGGACCCGGTCATCGGACAATTGGCCACTAAATACGCTAAAACGCCAGCACAAATCATTTTACGCTGGCATTTACAACGGGGTCTATCTTTTATTCCTAAGTCAAAGAATCCGGCCCGCATTGCTCAAAATGCCGCGATTTACGACTTCACACTAAGTGATGTTGACATGACAAACCTCAATCAATTAAATAAAAATCAGCGAACTGGTGACGATCCAGAACTAGTTTATGAATTGGAGCACCAATACCATTAACCTACTTACGTTATCCCACTTCTCAGTACTAAAGTTTCGTCCGTTAAATATTTTGCCAAATAGATTGCAGATAACACTTAAATGGCATACATTAGATATAGATGAAAAAACTGTTAATTTAACTTAATGTTACCTAAAATCACATTTAAGAAAATTAGCGGTTATTTTTGTGACGATTAAAGGAGAAGCATGATGACAGACAGCAAAGATTACCGCTTTACCACTCGAACCACTAAACGTGATGAACAATATTTAATTGATTTTCTAAATATTCCTAAGTTAAGCGCCCAAGGAGAGCTTTATGAAGAGGCCGAATACTATGCTTACCGTGTTCTGGCTGATTATCTAATTCCACTAAAGGCACACCCAGAGAAAATTGCTGCATTAACGGCACAAGAACCAATTAACCAAGTTGTTAATGAGCAGTCGTTTTTATCCGTAATAACGGTTCCGCTAAATTTAGATCCGCATAAAATGCAGTCTCAGTTCATCATTCCACGAGATTCTGCCGAAAACGCCCACGCTGAAATCAATAAAATTACACGCTTAATTAATGAAGATTCATCGTTAAAGTAGTTAGAAGATAGAAATCAATTGGTTTGCTTAATTGCAATAACCAACTTGGTTTCTATTTTTTTGAACTATTTTCAGCAAAAATATAGACCGAATAAGTAACCTTATCCGGCCACCTATTCGATCTATATTTCTCCTTTAAACTTGCGCTAGCGCCTGGTCAAGATCAGCAATTAAATCATCAACGTTTTCAATCCCAATTGAAAGCCGAATCAGATCTGGTGTAATCCCGGCCTGCTTTAATTCCGCTTCACTTAACTGAGCGTGAGTTGTTGAAGCCGGATGAATCACTAATGAATGAGCATCACCAACATTGGCCAAAAGTGAGAACAGATTGAGCTTTTCAATAAAGTTTTTACCGGCCTTTTCACCGCCAGTTAAGCCAATCGTAAAGATTGAACCAACGCCATTTTTGAAATACTTATCTGCCAACGACTTATAAGGACTATCAGGTAATTCAGGGTAGTTAATCCAGGCCACTTTAGGATGGTTTTTTAAAAATTCAACGATCTTGCGACTATTACTTACGTGCCGCTCTACGCGCAGAGAGAGTGATTCCAGACCTTGAATTAATAAAAACGAGTTAAACGGACTAATTGCAGCACCTGTATCACGTAATGGTTGCGCACGTGCCTTAGTTGTAAACGTAGCCGGTGCAACATCCGTCCAAACTAGGCCATTATAGGCAGGATCAGGCGTGGTAAAACCAGGATAGCGACCACTAGCGGCATAATCAAACTTGCCATTCTCTACAATAACGCCACCCATTGAAGTACCGTGGCCGCCAATAAATTTAGTTGCCGAATGTACAACAACATCAGCACCGTGATCTAATGGTCGAACTAGGTATGGCGTCCCGAAAGTGTTGTCAACAATTAAAATTAAACCGTGTTTATGCGCAATTGCACCAATTGCTTCAAAATCAACTAAATTAATTCCAGGATTACCAATACTTTCAACGTACAGCGCTTTAGTGTGTTCGTTAATAGCCGCTTCAAAGTTAGCTGGTTCATCAGGATTAACAAAATGAGTGGTAATTCCAAGCCGTTTCAGTGTGACACTGAAAAGATCATAGGTTCCACCATAAATGGTACTTGCCGAAACAATCTCATCGCCCGTCTCAGCAACATTTAAAATTGCCGCCGTGATTGCTGCTGATCCAGTAGCCAGCGCAACACCAGCAGTTCCGTTTTCTAATGCCGCTACCCGTTTTTCCAGCACATCCGTTGTTGGGTTGGTTAACCGGGTATAAATGTTTCCTGCGTCCGTAAGTGCAAAACGGCCAGCAGCCTGTTTTGCGTCTTTAAAAACATAAGAGGTTGTTTGATAAATCGGAACGGCCCGAGCACCAGTTTCATCAACCGTTTGACCAGCCGTGACTTGTAATGTTTCAAATCTTAATTTTTTATCGCTCATTATTGTTCTCTCCTTTAAATTAGTGTGCAGTTTATTTTATTAATCAACTTAATTTAGAAATGATTTTATTTAAATGACTTGAACCAATTCTTTATCAATTGCTGACTTGCCGGTTGCCAACGATTGATAATTTTTTGTGTTGGATCGTTAGCGTAAAAATAATTTTCCGGTAATGTAATCGGAATCCCCGCCTTTAAGTCACGGCGGTACTCATTGGCTAATGTCTGGGTACTGTATTCTGGGTGTCCGGTCACAAAAGTTTGCCGGCCATCCCTGCTCTGAACGATCACGGGACCAACATCAGAATCATCCACCAATAAACGCAAATCCGGGTGCGCCAGAATATCGGCGGACTTTAATGTTGTGTTACGTGAATGTGGTAAATAAAAAGTCTCCGGTAATCCTTCAACTAATGGCGCCTGCTGCCGAACTTCATGCCCAAAAATACCAAATATTTTAGGCCGAACCGGATATTTTTTAATACCATAATCATGAAACAATCCTGCTTGCGCCGCCCAACAAATAAATAAGGTTTGCGAAACGTGTGTCTTTGACCAATCAACCAATTCACCAAATTCACGCCAGTAATCCACCAACGAAAAATCAAGTGTCTCGACTGGTGCTCCGGTAATAATTAATCCATCGTAATAACCTGCTTTAATTTGCGAGAAGGTGGCGTAACTTTCCTGTAAGTAAGGTAATGTGTCGGCCGACTTAAAGTGGTGCGTTTCCGGGTAAAGGAAAGTTAAGGCCAGATTATGATTCTGATCATTTAATAAATCGACAAATTGTCCCTCGGTTTCCAATTTATTTGGCATTAAATTCAACACCAGAATTGTTAACGTCTTCGCTTTAAAATCATTAGTCGTATTTAGTACCAACTGCTTACTTGAATCTTGCTCTACGGACATCATATGCTCGCCTCCATAAAATAAAAAAGCCTTCATCCCGTTACTTTAACGTAACAAGGACGAAAGCTTTCGCGTTACCACCCATATTTGCCTTGATTTCACAATCATGACCTTATCAGGTACATCTTACTGACTATACCTTTGCAAGTTATCGTTTGCAGACGGATAATTAGCACTGCTTACAGTACCAACTAACAAGCTCCAAGACCATCTTCACCAAATTTATTTTTACCCACTTTCACCAATCAGGGCTCGCTAACAAAAATAATTCAGCTACTCTTCTCTTCAACACTTTGAATTATTTAACTTGTTTCTAACAATAACACCATCATTTTCTAATGTCAAACCCATTTTCTTAATTTTATAATAATCCTTTAAACCACTAACCCTAATTGCTATCGTTAAAAAATCGGCTATAATAGAAACAGATTGCAGCAATAGGAGGAAGACATGGAAGAGACTGACACACCCTCGCGAATGGCACAGCGGCCACCAAAAAAAGGCCACCCATTCATTAAGATTCTATTACTCATTATTTCAATTATTCTAATTCTCAGTGGTATTTTTATCGTTAAATTTTACCACGATACCGGTAAGACAATTAAAGGTATGTACGCTAAGGATGGCATTCCAACGACAACCACTATTCAACAACACAAGCCCGTTAGTATTCTACTATTAGGGGCTGATACAGGAGCCGCCGGGCGAACTTACCGTGGTAACTCAGATACAATTATTCTCGCAACAATTAACCCAGATACTAAGAAAATGACTCTAAATTCTATTCCCCGTGACACGCTGGCAGAATTAAGTGGTTCAAAAAATAGTACTATGCAGAAAATCAATGCTGCCTATGATCTGGGTGGCTCTAAAATGGCCGTTAATAGCGTCCAGCACCTATTAAACGTTCCCGTTAGCTACTACATGACTATTAATATGGGCGCTCTTCAGACGCTAGTTGATGATGTCGGTGGTATTGACGTTAATATTCCGTTTTCCTTCACTAGTGTTTGGACTGGCGGCCAAAAGTTCAAAAAGGGAATGCACCACTTAAACGGTGAACAGGCACTTGCATACACTAGAATGCGCCATGAGGATCCGCGTGGTGATTATGGGCGGCAAATTCGGCAACAACAAGTCATTCGAGCAATTTTGAAAAAAGCCGCTACGCCAAAGATGCTGTTTGATTACGACAAGGTTTTAAAGGATTTAGAAAAGAATGTCCGCACCAATTTAACCTTTGCTCAAATCAAAACGCTTGCCCTCCACTACCGCGGGGCTACCGCCGATATAAAATCTGACCAACTTCAAGGCCAAGATGCCTGGATTACCGGCTCTTCCTACCAAGTTGCTTCAACTAAGGAATTAAATCGTTTATCGAAAAAAATCCGTAAAGAGCTTGGTCTTTCAGCAACAACCTTATCCAACGCGGAAACTTATCAAAATAGTATGAACCCAACTTTTGACGGCGTTAGTAACCAGTACTTTTACATCTATGGTAACTATAATCACACCGCTGAAACACAAACCACCGAAAAATAACGGCCGGAACAAAAGTCCCAGCTCCTTACTATTTTTCGAGTAATTACTCTAGAACGTGGGCCAAAACCGATTTTTGGTCCACACTCCTTTACTGAATCAATTAACGATCATCACGCTTCCATAAAAATGGTTTATCTAAACCTATATAGACACAAAAAAGATCACCCTTAGAATTGTCGAATTAGGACAATCCTAGAGTGATCTTTTATCTGCCTAAAGTACTCGTACACCAAATGATGGTTCGAAGTAACTAGAAATCGATTGTACTTGAACGTTTTCACCAGGTTGTGGTGCGGCAATGTACTGGTTACCACCAATATATAGCGCAACGTGATAAGTTGCCCCAGCAGCTCCCCAGAAGACCAAATCACCAGGTTGTAAAGCACTAATGGAAACCTTTTGACCGGCACTTTCTTGTGAAACTGTGTAAGCTGGTAAACTGATGCCTGCAGCTGAGAAGGCATAACTAGTTAAGCCAGAACAATCTAACCCAACATTGGCCGTATGACCACCCCAAACGTAAGGAACACCAATTTGTGACTGCGCAGCTGCAATTACCTTTTGAACTGCTGATTGATCAGTTGTTGTGCTTGCAGTACTAGCAGCACTTTGACTTGGTGTAGTCGAAACTGGTGTCGTACTAGCCTGGCTACTTTGTGTTGTCTGAACTGTGTTAGTTGCTTCAGTTGCAGCACTTGATTGTGTCTGAGTTTGATTCACATTAGCAGCCGAGGTTGCAGCTGCTTGACTGGCAGCGGCTGAACTTGCGTTAGCAGTTGAAGTTGCGGCCGACTGGGCTGCAGCTTGGCTTGCATTAGCGACCGAAGTTGCAGCCGACTGCGCAGCGGCCTGACTTGCATTAGCGCTTGAAGTTGCAGCTGATTGGGCAACAGCCTGACTAGTAGCCGCAGCACTTGACTGCGCCTGACTAACATTAGCCGCTGAAGTTGCAGCTGACTGAGCCGCAGCCTGACTTGCTGCGGCAGCACTTGAAGCAACTGCCAAACTAGCATTGGCGCTTGAAGTTGCGGCTGATTGGGCAACAGCCTGACTAGTAGCCGCGGCACTTGACTGTTCCTGAGCTAGACTAGCGTTGGCAGCCGAGGTTGCAGCTGTCTGACTTGAATTAGCCGCTGAAGTTGCGGTTGCTTGTGTGGCAGCCTGACTAGCAGCAGTCGTACTTGTAGTTGATTGTTCAGCACTTGAAGCCGGTGTTGCACTAGCCTGTGAAGTCGTTGCCGCACTAACTGGTGTTGCTGCAGCTGTTGTATTAGCAGCAGTTGAGCTCTTAGTTGCCGTCGCCGTTAAAGAAACTGATTGGGTAACAACTTGCGTGTTTGCCAATTCTGGATCATTTAACGCTACGTAAGCACTTGGTACCCACTGGTTAGTCCCAATTTGATACCAAGTTAATCCATAAACTTGTTTTTGTGCGGTTACATTAATTGTTTGTTTGAAAGTTAAATATTTACCAGTTGGCTGACCACTAGTTGGTGAAGTCCAAATAGTCGTTGCGCCAGATTGATACTTAGAAGTAACGGTGTCTTTTTTAGCAGTTGTTGCTGCTTGCTGAGCGACTGTAACGTACTTAGCAGGTACCCACTGGTCATTACCAACGTTATACCATGTTTCACCAGCAATTTGCTGCTGGCTTTCGACATTAACCGTTTGCCCACTCGTTAAATAATGATTAGCAGTTAATCCTTGACTTGGGTTATTCCAAACAGTCGTTGCGCCATTTTGAAAATTAACCTTACCCTTGGTAGTTGCTGCTTGTGCTTGTGAAGTTCCAACCAATGCTGCCCCGGCCAGACCAACAACTCCCGCAGCTACGTATGTAGAGAAATGATTCTTAGATTTTGCTTTCGTCATATAACAGCCTCCTTGTTATTATTCATATTCACTTCAATAATTTCGAACCAGAAAAACGTAAACGTTCCCCGAAGTTTCTAGTGCTTAGTATAACGTATTTTAAGATAATTTTACAGTTATGTTTACCATTTAATAAGTTAATTATGATTGCATTTGACACAAACGGCTAAAATAATCTACGTCTACTAACCACTAACCCATGAGTTGATTACTCTTTAACTCACAAGATCTAGTGTACAATATTTTTAATTTTTTCTAAAGTTTTTACACCTATGTCATTAATTTACCCGAATTATTCATACGAGGTTTAATATCGGCATACCGCACAATTTTGGACCAATTCTCGTGCTGCTATGGCGTAGTCAAACCAAGATGTACTGTTTTTGCTAAAGGCTACCAAATTATGGGGCTGGATAAATTTTTGATCCTCAATTTTGAGCATACTTGCCCCTTGGCCGAACCGACTTTTTTTGATTTTTTGCACCAGTTTAGCCCCACTGTAGCGCTTGGATTCGAGCTAACAGTTGATAAAACAAATCCTGATAGACGTGGTGGCGGCTTAATTTTAGATAAAGTTGCCGGCCGCTGGTCACCAGCTTACCCGCTACTTTAAACAGCCATAAGCGCAAGGTTGTAACCTGTAATCGCTGATGTTGTACAGGCAACAATTGGCGCATCAAGCTGACTAAATTATAAGCGAGGACACTGAGCATCATGCGGGCATAATTTGGTATAAATTGCGAGCTAGTCATTTTATCCAGGTAAAAGCCAGCCTTGGCTTCCTTGATATAGTTTTCCATTTGACCCCGTTGGTGATAGGCGTGAAATGCATCTTCGGCGACAAAACTCGTTAAATTGGACACGAGGTATTCATGTTGAAATAACAATTCACCAGCTGGTCGAGTTGATTTAATATAGATCTGGCGCGGCTTAGACCATGATCGGGCTTGATAAGACGCGCGATAATAATGGACCTCGGTCTCAGTCCAATTCTGCTCATCACTGATCTGAACAAAACGTTCAGCCAGTTGGTTCAGCCGCCGATTGGCTTTCAGGCGGATCAAGTAAAAAGTGTCGTTGGCTTCACAAGTTTCGTATAATTCTGGAGTCGCAAAGCCACTATCCCCGCGGACCAAGATATCAGCGTTCGGTTTGACTTGATGATAGTGCTGTAGTAGTGGTGTGATAAAGGGGGCAATATCCGTACTGGTATAAACATTACCTGGGCGCAATTGAGCCTTTAAACAGTGGCCCGTTTGCCCGTCAAAAGCGACCAGCGGATGGTAACCCGTGGTACCGTAATGCGCATTAAAGGCCGTTTTTTCCTGATGACCATGAGTATCGGCGTGAGTCGAGTCAATATCGAGGATCAGCTGTTGTTGCTTGGCGCCAGTCCACGCTTGGTCAAGCAATGCTTGATTCAACGTTTGTAATGAGGTGATGGTCTGCTCGTCACAGCGTTGCCAAAAACGGGATAATGACGGTTGTGAGGCCAATTGCGGTTGTGCCAATAGTAATTTAAATGTGGGGTCATTGCGCAAACTGGTGGCAGCTAGATCGGCCGGGTAACCGGCGATCAACTGCAGCACGACCTGTTCTAGTAGACTAACGTTGCTGTAACGAGCGTAATGGCGCTGGTCATCAAAATGGACTAATTGATACGCTAAGGTCGTGAAATTGAGTTGCGCCATTAATTCTTTGACCAACACTAGCCCAGCATCAGTGGAAAGTTCACCACCAGTGTGCGAAATATGTAATTTAGGATTGAAATTAACTCGTTTTCCCGGTAAAGTTGCCATGAGAAGGACCTCTTTCTTTGGGTGGATAGCTGACTTGTGGTGAATCAACTATACCAAATCGGAGGTTCTTTTTCTGCACTAAAAAGGTGAAAAATAAAAAACACAGTACCGCCCATGATACCGGGGTGACACTGTACTTGGAGAACTTATGGTGAATAATTCAGGATTTACAATATTTGTTACAGTTTCGTCATCCAATTCAGTTTAGTGTCGTTGCCTAATTCATTATAATTGCGGTATACTATAAACAATAAATTTTTAATGTTAGAATTTTGCTATAGGAGCGTGATAACGTCAATGACGCCTATTAAAGAAGATTATTTGAAGATAATATTCGAACTCGGCGGTGCTAAACGTGAAGTTTCAAATAAACAAATTGCTTTAGCATTAGGTATTGCGGCTGGTTCAGTGACAGAGATGATCTCTAAATTAAAAAAAGAACGCCTTGTTTCACATAAACCTTACGATGATATTTCATTAACAAAAAAGGGCCTCGATCAGGCCATCCTATTAATTCGTAAACACCGTTTATGGGAGACTTTTCTGGCTTCTACGCTTGATTTTGCGTTAGCAGATATTCACCCTGAGGCTGAGGTTCTGGAACACGCAACTAGTGCTGAGCTACTAGCGCACCTTGATAAGTTTCTCAACTACCCAACCCACTGTCCTCATGGTGGTGTCATTCCTGATCGTGATGGTAACTTTCAAGAAGAAAGTTATACTGTCTTGGATGATATTCCCGATGGTAAAACGGTCACCATTGAACGTTTTATCGATGACCATGATCTTCTAATTTACTTACGCGATATTAATTTAAAATTAGAAACTCAAATTAAGGTCATCAAACACGAACCATTTGATGGTCCAATTGCGGTGCAGGAAGTTGCCAGTGGTAAGCAACTTAGTATCAGTTTTAAGGCTTCCCATAATATTTTTGTTACTGATGAACAAGGCAATCCCTTCAAAGTTGATAAAATGGCTAAGAAAAAAGAATAGTAATTCAAAATTCCCCCAATTAGTAGACTTAGCCGTCCACTAATTGAGGGAAATTTTATTTTACAATATTAAATTAAATTGTGCCGTTAATTCAAGAAGCTACAATGATTTAGTTACGACTTTACGGTCAAAGGGATCTGAACTAATACCTTCTGCCAAAATCTTCTTTGCCCATTCCTTAGCGGAGAACAATGAATGGTCGCGGTAATTGCCACAACTTGTAATATCAGTTCCTTGAACGTCATCCCAAGTCGCTGGTCCAGCAATAAATTCAAGTGAGCCCTTCAAAGCTTCAGCAACTTCGGTTGTAGAGTGTTCACCCCAAGTTATTAAATGAAAACCAGTCCGGCAGCCAAATGGCGAACAATCAATCACACCAGACATTCGGTCACGCAATAATCCGGCTAACATATGTTCAATTGTATGTAAACCTGCAGTTGGAATTGCGTTTTCATTTGGTTGAACCAAACGTAAATCAAAGTTAGAGATTTCATCACCCTTTTTGCCCGTTTCAACGGTAATTAAACGAACATACGGTGCTTTAACCTTTGTATGATCCAACGTAAAACTTTCTACTTTTGCCATTTTTTTAAAACCCCCATTTAATTTAAATCCTAGTTACCAACTTCATTGTACTGCTTTTTTGCCTATTTTTGAACCATGTGGCAATTACCATTTCAGTTGGCCCAACTGCTGCATTAAATTAACCACAGCACGGCCGCGGTGACTATACTGCCGGCGTCTTTCAGCCGGTAGTTCGGCCAATGTTTTACCTAGGCCTGGTAATTCCAATAGTTGATCAAAGCCACCACTATAATGACCGCGAGCCAGATTAACTAATTGACCGGTAACACATCCTTCAGCACTCAACCACAATGCATTCGGCAACCGTAAAACAAGCACACTTCGTAGGCTAACTTGCCGATTCGTTTCACCGGCCAATCTTTTTAATAAATAATCATTCCACTGCGCCGGTGGAATTTGGGCCAGGTCCCGGCGTGTTCGAACACCAAAAGATTGCGGTAGAGCCTTAAACTCAATTCCGGAATCGTCTGCCAAAATTGGTAAATTAATATTTCTTAACGTCATTACTTTAGCCTTAGCATTAGCGTAATAACTAACGTTACCTTCCGCCGGAAAATTAATTGTTTTCGGTAAAATCAAATTAACGTTAGCCGGCATTAATTGACTCAATTCCGCTAGCTTTTTCCGGTTATGACTCGCAAAAATAATTGTTTTCATTTGAGTATCACTACCTTTTCAAATGTCGCAACATCAATTATTAAAGTGGCAGCAACCACTTAGTTCTTTGACTATTTACGGCCGCAAAATCACAATGCCAATCGTTGCTGGAATTCACTTTTAGCTACCGCATTTTTTAGGCCTCCAGAAAAGGCGGCCGTGACCGTTTCACTTCCTGTTTTTTGGATACCGCGCATTTCCATGCACATATGGCGCGCCTTAACTTCCACCGCAATACCACCTGGCCGTAAAATTTTATCCAGTTCAGTCACAATCTGTGAAGTTAGCCGTTCCTGAACACTAGGCCGTTTGGCAACGTAATCCACCAAGCGAGCAATTTTACTCAGGCCAATAATTTGGCCTGCCTTAGGAACATAGCCCACACTAACCGTTCCCCAAAAAGGGAGTAAATGATGTTCACACATTGAGTAAAAAGGAATTTCCTTAACAATCACGAGATCATTTTCGCTATCCGTTTTAAACATTTTATAATCCGTAAATTCCGTCTGCTTCACGCTGGCAAAAATCTCCGCGTACATTCGTGCAACCCGCGCCGGTGTCTCTTTTAAACCTGGTCGCTTAATATCTTCGCCAACTGTTTCCAAAATAGTTTGAACGGCTAATTCAATCTTTTTCAACTCTGTTTGCTTCATCGAATACACTCCCAATCTTCTCAATTTGTTGTTGATCGCCTAAATTCTGTAATAAAATTAATGTCCGTTGGTGTAATTTTCCAGTTGTAATTTCCAATAAAGGAATTAATACAAACGCACGGCGGTGCATTTGTGAATGTGGTATTGTCAGTGATTGTGTTTTAATTTTTAAATTGTCATACAATAAAATATCTAAATCAATTGTGCGCGGGCCCCAGTGAACTTTTCGTTGCCGCTTACCTGCTGCTTCAATTTGCTGCAGTTTTACTAATAAGGCCGTTGGTGTTAATGAGGTTCGCAAATATAGCGCACAGTTATAAAAATCATCCTGTTTAACGCCACCAACTGGGGCTGTCTGGTATAAATTTGAAATTTGCTGAACGCTGATTTCAGAATCCTTTTTTAACGCCATAATTGCCTTCCTCAGCGCCTGCTTACGGTCACCAAGATTAGCACCTAAACTCAAATACACATCATGCATCATCGCGCTTCACCTCACTGACAACTGCAACGTGATCAAAAATACCATCTATTGGCACACTATATTTGCGAAGCTCTAGCTTAATCCCCATCACTTTAGGGTATGCGGCCAATATTACCTGGGTTAAATAATTGGTCAAGCTTTCAATTAATTGATATTGGTGTGTTTTAACCGACTGAGCAATTGTTTGGTAAACGGCAGCGTAATTTACCGTCTGCCGTAAGTCATCCTTAGTTCCAATTTTTTCAAAAGGAACCTGTAAAGCAACGTCGACTTCCAAGCGTTGACCTAACTTGTTTTCTTCCTCTAAAACGCCATTATACGTATAAAATTGCATATTAGTTATTTTGATTTGGCCCATCATTGCCCCCCTTTTCAACACAGTCATAAATTAATAGCCGACCAACAACTTAATACGCAAAACTTCGCTTTACTTTATCAATAATTGTTAGTGTTTGGCGGGTTTCTTCAACGTCATGAGCACGCATAAAATTAACGTCTAAACTGGTTGAATTTGCAAATAAGGCCATTGTTGGTACCAATCGTTCACTAACTGGTAAATTCAGTAGTTTCCCAATGAATCCTTTTCGTGAAGGTGCTATTAAAGTTGCAACGCCTAAATCATTAAAAGCATCTAAATTGTGTAGCAATGTATATTCCTGTTCGTAAGTTTTACCGAAATCGCCACCTAGGCCAACGTCAATCATTAGTTGCTGGCGGGTCAGGCCGGCCTTAATTGCCGTTTGAATCGTATTTGCAAAATACTGGTGAATATCCGTTATTAAATCTTGGTAATGCGTTGTGTTTTGCGTATGCATAATAATTAGCCCCGCATTGGCCTGAACAACGGCGTTTAAAATTTCGGCGGTCACTGGCCTGACATCATTAATAATTGCTGCGCCGGCGGCCAGTACACCCGCAACCACTTGATACTTATAAGTATCAACAGCGATTGGCACATTGATGGTGTTTCTAATAGCCTTTAATACCGGTAAAATACGGCGTAATTCTTCATCTGCGCTGATCTCATTGTAACTTTGACGAGTTGATTGACCGCCTAATTCGATCACAGCAGCACCCTGGGCAACCATTTCCTTTGCACGGGCAACTGCCTTCTCAGTTGTGAAATACTGCCCACCATCGGAAAATGAATCATCCGTAATATTCAAAATACCGTAAACTGAGGTCTGGGCCTGAGTATCAATTGTAAACTGCCGTGCTTTAAACTGCTTGGCCTGTTTTAACTCACGGCCAATCGCCAGCAAGGCAGTTTGGTAAGCAGATAGACTTTCACTTGTAACGTGAACTTGGTAAAGCCAATATTTATTGACCACTAAAAATTCACGCTGTTTATGCCTAAAAGCAGCCACACGTCCAAGCTGATTAAAGGTCTTAATTGCTGTTGTTTGCCATCCCTGCCCCGCTCCGACTTCCAAAAGAATCATGTCGGCCTTCAATTGGGCAAGAAAATTAGGCGCAAATAATTGTTGCCGTACTTTTGCTGGTACTAGCTTAATTTCCACGGCAGTTCCTCCTCGCTTTACTTATACTTACAATTAGCTTAAACTATTTCAAACGTGAACGTCAATAAAATAGCAGGGGCCCTAAACTCAATTATGAGTTTAGGGCCCCCGCTTAGGCATGGTCGTATTTAGAAAGACAGTTTACTGCGACAACTCGAACTTCGGTTTATCTTAGTCCGATTGGCCGCGTCAGCGAAGCTAATAACACTTCAATTGCGGAGTAAAATCTAATTGCCTTTTCAAATATTCCCTACGCTAAAGTTTGATCTCGTTGTTTAAAGTAAGCTGTGATAGCAGCAACACCCTTTTCAATTGCCGCCTCATTTGGCGCTAATTTTTCTGAATGTAGTTGATATGGTTGATCAACTCCTAGCCAAAACATGGTTCCATTAATTTTAGAGATTAAGTACCCAAAATCCTCGCCGGTCATCGCCGGTTCAGTTTCAATAAAATTGACGCCTGGTTCTTGTTGCATGAAATCAATCAGCGCCTTGGTTGTAATCGGATTATTTTCAACCGGATAATAACCACCTTGGTTGAGCTTTAATTCGACCTCACAATTAAAGGCCAATGCAACGCCTTCTGCAATTGTTTGGACACGCCGTTGAATGTGGCGATTCATTTTTTGCGTTAGTGCACGAATTGTTCCATCAATTTTGGCCTCACCACTGATGACGTTACCAATCGTTCCCGCGTGAAATTGACCAAGCGTGACCACACCGGCTTCAATCGGGTTAACATTACGACTCACAATTGTTTGTAATTGACTGACAAAGTAAGCGCCAGCAACCACCATATCGTTAGCTAAGTGCGGGTAGGCCGCGTGACCACTCTTACCGTGAAAGCGAGCGTGAATTTCACAAGTTCCCGCGAAAAGGGTCCCTTGCCGGCACCCAATTGCCCCGGCTGGTAGCTGTGGATTAATATGTAATCCATAAATCTCGTCAGGCAGCCAATCGTCTAGTGCACCGCTGTCGTATAGTCGCTTACCTCCACTGGCATTTTCTTCGGCTGGTTGGAACAAGAAAAATAAGTTATTTTTTGGCTGGTGCTCCGCAAAATACGCTAAGAGCCCGAGTGCAACCGTCATGTGTAAATCATGACCACAGGCGTGCATCATTCCGGGATGCTTAGAAGCAAAGGGTAAACCAGTTTTTTCAGTTACAGGCAAGGCATCAATGTCCGTCCGCCAACCGATTGTCTTCTTAGCCACACTACCTGCAACCAATACCAGCGTTGCCGTTTCGACCGTTTTAATTTTTAAATTAGTTTGTGGCAAACGCTTAATAACGTTAAGTAAGTATGCTTGTGTTTCATGTTCCTGCAAACCAAGCTCGGGAATTTGATGTAAATCTTCGTATATCTTTGTTAGAGCCTTCGTCGTTAGTGTCAAACTATTTCATCCCTTTAAAAGAGTGTCTCAAAAAATTGTTCAGTTCTACGCTGTAATTGCAAGTTATGACGGGTTACTAGCAGCCAACGATACCCAGATTGAGATCGATCGAGGCTCAAATGACGGTCAAGTCCATTAATAACCTTGTCGCTACGGTGATGGTGATTCAACCAAGACGATAAGCCAAGTTGAACCATCACTCCGCGCACTCATCCAAAGTGTATTTAAAAAGGCACCCGAAATTAACTTAATTGCCGCGTACTTATAAAAATAATTTCTAGCTATAAATTCGCTAACTAATCTAATTTACGTAAGGCATCCAAAATTTCAGTCTTACTTCGGGTTTTATCATCAATATCTTTAATCTTCTTAGCCGGTACACCGGCAACAACCGTATTTGGCGTAACGTCTTTTGTGACAATAGCACCGGCAGCAACAACAGCACCCTTACCAACATGAACGCCTTCCAAAACAACTGCATTAGCACCAACTAAAACATCATCGTCAATCATAACGGGTTGGGCTGAAGGTGGCTCAACAACGCCGGCCAGTACAGCCCCAGCACCAATATGGGCTCGCTTACCAACAGTTGCCCTGCCGCCAAGTACAGCGCCCATATCAATCATTGAGCCCTCACCAATCACGGCACCAATATTAATTACGGCACCCATCATAATCACAGCATTTTTATGAATTTCAACCTGATCGCGAATAAACGCTCCTGGCTCAATCCGAGCATCAAATTGTTTTAAATCAACCATTGGAACGGCCGAATTGCGGGCACTGTTTTCAACGTGGTAATCGCTAATTGCGGCCGCATTCTCCTTTAAAAAGGGTTCAACAATGGCCCAATCACCAAAGAGTACCCCCGTTTTCGTTTCAAAAAAAGTTTCTAATTCATCTGGCACCTTTAAAGCGGTCAGATTCCCCTTAAGATAGACCTTAACTGGTGTTTGCTTCTTTGCCTCACTGATAAAGCGAATAATTTCGTTGGCGTCCAAAACGACACCCACCTTTCCTATTTCATTTTTTTAAGGTTAAATTTTCATTTACCTCTCCCTGTTTAATTAGTTGTGGTTCCCGCTCAAAATTATGAACAACGTAGTTAAAACTTTTCATCATTTCACGCCGCGTCACAATTCCCGTAAAGTCACCTTCGCGACTAACTACCGGTAAAAACGGATCATCTACTAATAAATGTAATATTAACTCAATGTCATAGGGATTTTCAACTGTTGCAACATCGCGTTCACAAACTTCGCCGACATAATGTTGACTAAGTTGGCTCACATCAATATCGTCCAGCCCTAACATTGTGTCCGTAATCATTGGCATTGACAACAAACCAATGAATTTTGAATCAGCATCCAAAACAGGAATTTTGGAATAACGAACTTTTGTCAGGACTAAAAAAGCGTGGTTTAGTTTATTATCAACTTGGACATTAGCAACCTTTTCAGCAGGAATTAAAAAATGATCCTGATTTTTTGCAAGCATTGTAAGCATTGGCTGACTAATCACGAAAACCGCCTCCATTCATTACCTTTATTGTACTGAAAACTAAATGTAAAACCAGCTTTTCATAACGACTTCATTCAAATTTAAATAATACACTAATCTTTGGCTAACCAGTCTTGCCACTGATCCTCTAATTTCCGTAAAGCATTACCCCGGTGCGAAATTTTATTTTTTTCAACTTCGGTTAACTCGGCCATACTCCTTTTCAAACTTGGCACGTAAAATAAAGGATCGTAACCAAACCCGTTATCCCCACGCGGAATCGATAAGATCTCACCGGCAACTTCGCCATCAACGACTAAATCATCTTTGGGACGACCAGGCTTGGCAAAAACAAGCGTTGTGTGAAAAGTCGCAGTACGTTTTTCCTTGGGTAATTCACTTAATTCATACAGTAATTTAGCGTTATTTGCGGCATCATTATGGTCACCAGCAAAACGCGCCGAATAAACTCCGGGACGGCCGTGCAATGCATCAACCATCAACCCAGAATCATCCGCCAAAACGGGTAGATTTAATTTCAAAGCAATTGAGTCGGCCTTCAAACGTGCATTTTCTTCGAATGTTTTGCCGGTTTCTTTAACCTCAGGGATTTCTGGAAAATCAAGCAAGGTTTTAACCGTTAAATCGGCCGCGGCAAACATTGCTTTGAATTCTTTGGCCTTACCAGGATTGCGCGTTGCAACCACAATTGTTTGCTCGTCTAAATTAGCCGTATCGTAAGGGTGCAGTAATTTTTCAAACTGGTGCCGTTGCGCCGTAATGAGCTGCTCGACCCCTTTGGTTCCCAAATAAAGTAGATCATTTAGTTCGCTACCAGAAAAAGTTGCCTCTTCACCAGTTCCTTGCAGTTCAACAAATTCACCACTGCCGGTCCGCACAATGTTCATGTCAACTTCGGCTTGTGAATCTTCATCGTAATCAAGGTCAAGTACTGGTCCTAATTCAGGTACGATCCCAACACTAATGGCGGCCAAATCATCCTTCAGTGGATCTTCCGCCAGCACTTGGGTATCCAGTAAGTGTTGAATCGCTAACTTTAAGGCAAAAAAAGCCCCGGTAATACTGGCCGTTCTTGTCCCACCATCCGCCTGCAAAACATCACAATCGACGATAATTGAACGCTCACCAAGCCTTTCTAAATCAACTACTGCCCGTAAAGAGCGGCCAATTAAGCGCTGAATCTCAATCGTCCGCCCATTTTGGTGGCCCCGTGTTGCTTCACGTCGAGTCCGTTGTTGTGTTGCTCGGGGTAACATGCTATATTCCCCGCTAATCCAACCCTTACCCTGTCCCTGCAAGAATTTAGGCAAGTGTTCTTCAACACTGGCGTTACAAACAATTCGCGTATCACCAAGCACCATCAAGACTGAGCCTTCAGGATTTTTCAGATAATTGGGTACCATTTTAAATGGCCGTAACTCAGCCTTTCCCCGATCATTTTGTCGTTGTAACATAACTTTAACCTCCAAATTAAAAGTCAACGTGCTGCGTATCTAAATCGCCTAATTGTAGCCAATCCCCTGCAATTTCGTTAAACATTTTGGGATTACCCGTGGTATAAAATGCGTGTTGCGGTGCTACCTGATTATTCTCGTTGGCAATCTCAAAATAATCTAAAAGCATCGACACTTGGGTCACCGTTTCGGCACCAGAATCAATTAAAGTCACCTGATCACCAACAAAATTTTGAATTAAAGGCCGTAGTAACGGGTAGTGCGTACAGCCCATAACCAAAGTATCAATGTTTTTATCCGCAAAATAACTTAGATCATCCGCCACCACCTTTTTGGCAACGGCTGATCGATATTCATTACTTTCAACTAATGACACAAATTCAGGGCACGCTAAACTACTAACGGTTACGTGGGCCGCTTTTTGGTGAATAGCCTTGGCGTAGGCCGCACTTTTAATTGTTCCTTGAGTACCAATGACACCAATCCGTTGGTTTTTAGTTGCTTTGATTGCGGCCCGGCTACCTGGTAAAATAACGCCGATCACCGGAATCTTTAACTTATCCTTTATCTCTTCTAAAGCGGCCGCTGTTGCTGTGTTACAAGCAATTACAATCATTTTAACGTTTTGGGCCAATAAGAAATTGGTCATGTCCCAAGTAAATTGCTTAACTTGTTCCTGCGGTCTGGGGCCGTATGGATTACGTGCCGTATCACCGATATAAACCACTCGTTCGTTCGGTAACTGCCGCATTGCTTCACGAACAACGGTTAGTCCACCAACACCCGAGTCCATAAAGCCAATCGCTTGTTCATTGCTCATTTATTTTGCCTCTTTTACACTTTAAAATTCTGTCCTTGATTGAACCTCGAACCTAAACTCTACCGCCATTTTAAAAATTGTGCAAGGTTTCCACTTTTATCATGAATTAAACGTGCGAACGATTCTTTTTTGGTATAATGAACCTAAGAGCTTTTAAGAGGGGACGTTACCCATGACAGAAAACTTATATGACAGTTTAATAAAATCTTCCACACCGGCTAATTCCTTGAATTACGAATTATTGCGTGACGTGTTATTGCCAAATTTACTTGGTCAAGAGTCAGCAGGTATTTTGTACTGGGCTGGTAAAAGCCTTGCGCGGCAATTACCACTAGCTGATATCAGCGATCTTTCTCACTTTTTTAGCCAATTCGGCTTGGGTGACTTGACGTTAACTGAACAAGGACACCGCCAATATCATTTTACCTTGGCCGGCCCCATTATCGAGAAAAGGCAAGCAGCTTTTGCAAAGGCTGACTTTCAACTTGAAACTGGTTTTATTGCCCAACAAATTCAACAGATCACTGCAGTGGTGGCTGAAGGTCAGCAAGAGAGCGGCCAAGGTTTGGTTACCATTACGATTGCCACGGATACAACTGATACTCCTTTGACGAACCAAACTACTGAGCCACTAACCTTTTCAAAAAGTGATTCTGAACCGATCGAAGCAGCACCGGAGATAACAGAGACTGAACCTAACATTGAAGCAGCCACAACTAAATCTGAAAATAATACTGAGCCTCGTGCAGGTTTTATTCCTTCACGCCGTGACGACCATAAAAGACGCCACTGGTTTGGTAGTCACCATTAATCAATTATTCTTAAAGGAAGCAACTTAGGGTTAAACTTATAAACCCTAGGCCGCTCCTTTTTTTATAATTAATCAAGATTTGCTTGACTTAATACCTTATTTAAATTTTCTGCGACTGCAGTTGGTATTCCCAGTTTAACCAATTCGGCAACTGGCGCAGCTGCAATCTGCTCAATCGCACCAAACTGACGTAAAAGTACTTGTTTTCTTTTAGGCCCAATGCCAGGAACAGTATCTAACAATGAAGCAAAGCCGCTCTTTTCATGCCGTTGCCGAAAATAGGTAATGACAAAACGGTGAACTTCATTTTGAATTTGGGTAAGCAGGCGAAACGCCAGACTAGTTTTCTCTAAAGGAACTATTTGTCCGCTAAATAATAAATGATCCGTGCGGTGATGCTGGTCCTTGACCATTCCGGCCACAGGAATTAATAAACCAAGTTGATCTTCTAGAACACCTTGCGCTGCAGTAACTTGGCCCGGCCCACCATCAATTAAAATAAGATCGGGCAAGCGGCTGCCGGTCTTTAATAACCGAGAATAACGCCGGTAAATCACTTCACGCATTGCCGCATAATCATCCTGGCCAATAACCGTCTTAATCTTGTATTTCCGATAATTGGATTTTAACGGCCGACCATGTTCAAACACAACCATCGCCGAAACCAGGTCCGCGCCCTGCAAATTAGAGTTATCAAAGGCCTCAATTCGGGTTGGCGCCGGTATTCCTAATGCAGTTCCTAAATCACGAACTGCCTGCTGACCATCTAACTTAGCCGTTACCACCTGCGACTGTGCAAATTTAATTGCCAATAAAACAGCGCCACGCTGGAAGCCATGTTCAGGCTGTTGCCAATTATGTTCACGGTCAGTTGCCAAAGTAAGTTCTTTTGGCAGTAACACATTGGTTGGTGTTAAATGATTTTTTTGTTGATAAAATCTGGTTAAATAGGCCTTCATTGTTTGTTCAATCGATGTTTGTAATTTTACAGTAACGGCGGTTCGTTGCTGAATGCTCTCCTGGCGAATGAACAAGGTTGTCAGACAAATTTGGTTCCCTTTTACGGCGTACCCAAATGCATCTTGGCTTACCTTGGTTGCCACCCAATGTTGTTGCTCAATTAAGGTGGCCAGTTTTTGCCAGTGATTGCGATAGGTTGCCGCTAATTCAAAATTTAATTTAGTTGCTTCCTGTTGCATTCTTTGGGTTAACAACATTTGTAACGGCTGATAATCACCGGCCAAAAAAACATGACAGTTTTGCAGCCATTGATCTGTTCCTAATAGCGGTTTGAGTCCCTCAAGTAAATCCGACAATGTTTGGGCCACCTTAAAATCAGGATACGGTCCAGAGTAGGCTGCTTCATCAGCTGAAATCATTGTCGTCACGGATAACACTGCCGGTTTTATTGCCAGCTTTAAGTATGCGTAAACTTTTAAATCGCGTCCCTTTTGCTTTCGAATCACGGTCATTACCTCCAGAGTCAATCCACTTAATTATAGCATTGAAGTTCTGGCTGGCCACCAGTTGCAGTCAAGCTAGTCTAATACAAAAATATTCATTAGCGTGTCAATTTATTAATCACCACTTTCAAAACCAGCCCGATATTCTTCACCAAAAAGGACCAACCACAAAACCTAAGTTTGTGGTTGGTCCGATTATAGTCATGCTCAGCATTGAAGCTTATTTGTGGGTCTACACTTTCTGGTATTGGTGAATAACTAATACCGGTTTTTTGTCTGTTTTGAAAATCAGAAAAATAAAAAAGGACATCTGTCCTCTTTGTGCTACGATTTAATCGCCAAAACAAATCGAAAAGAGGAAATTCAGATGTCCCTAACTAATTCTATCTTATGCTTATTCGAAATAACAGACCCAAACTTAATTGTCACTGGTATTTCTAAAGAACGGTGTTCCACAAACCAACGTATTCATGTCGTCCATGCAACTTTGTCTTATCAACTTTTAAAGTGCCCACATTGTGGCCATAAAAGCTTAATTAAAAACGGAACTCACATGAGTCACCTGCGTTTAGGAACCTTATCCGGTGGTCGTTACGAAATGCATTTAAAACGTCAAAGATACCAATGTAAAGATTGTTCAAAAACCTGTGGTGCTAAAACTAAGTTGGTTAATCGTAACGAAACTTTCACACACAATATCAAACATCAAGTGATCGTTTTGGCACGCGATATGTTGACGAGTAAAGAAATTGCTAAACTTTGTGGAATTTCGCCAAGCAGTGTTCAACGAATCCTAAATGCCAATATTCACTCAGCCTATCGTGTTAAACATCTCCCAGAGAATCTTTGCTTTGATGAATTTCGTTCCTGTAATCACTGGATGTCCTTTAATTGTTGCGATGCCGTTAGTCATCGCCGAATTGTTACTTTAAAAGATCGGCTAAGTAAAGATATCATTGACTACTTTGAAGCTCGTTTTTCGGTTCAAGAACGTGCCCAAGTTCAATCAGTGACGATTGACATGAATGCTGAATATGGCAGCTTCATTCATCGCTTATTTCCCAATGCGGCCACGATTATCGATCGTTTCCATATTATTCAACTGGCTGGGCGTGCCTTAGATAATGAACGCACGCAGACCATTCGTACTATCCAAGATAAGCATTCACGAATTTATCATATTTTAAAATCTCAATGGCGTTTATTTCATCTTGATGAAATAAAAGTTAATGATTCTAAGGCTGTTTATTTACGCGGAATTAACGAGTATATGACGCAACAAAACGCCATTGATTTAGCTCTAGACGCTTTTCCCAGATTTAGATCTGTGTATCAAACCTATCAAGGTATCTTAAGTGCCATACACCAAAAGGATGCTAATGCGTTCCAATCCTTACTTACTAACTACCAACCCACTAGTAATCAAATGGACATAACGATCAACACGTTTATCAAAAATGGTTCAGCCCTTCTAAATAGTTGTCGTTATCCATTTTCCAACGGTCCAATTGAAGGACTTAATCGTAAAATCAAGGCATTAAAGCGTAACTGTTTTGGTTTTCGAAATATTGACAACTTCTTTATCCGGATTAGTTTAATTCATGAGTAAACAAAAAGCACATTCACCGAAGTGAATGTGCCGTTCAAAATCTCCACCAATACGATTTGACAGAGACCCTTATTTGTTAAGCCTCTGCTGCTGTATACTGTGCCAAAATTTTATCTAATTGATCTTTAGTATGGTAACCAACTAAGGTTTCAACAACTTGGCCGTCTTTTTTAACTAGCAGCGTTGGGATACTCATAATACCGAAATTTTGAGCGGTATTTGGGTTTTCATCAACGTCCATTTTAGTGAACTTAACTTCACCATCATAATCCTCAGCTAGCTGTTCAACAACAGGTGATTGCATCCGACAAGGACCACACCAAGTTGCCCAAAAATCTGTTAGGACAACCCCTTTATCAGTTTCTTCACTAAAGTCTTTATCAGTGATTGCTTTTACCATTTTGCAGACCCCCTATTTAATTTACCTACTACAGAATTTGATTGCCATAGCCAGATTTCAAACTAAAGAAACCTGATCTACCCAATCGATATTTATAGTTTAGCAGAAAAATTCACCGACAACAAACACTTTGCTTACAAAAAATAAGCCTACTATTTAAAAGTAACAACGGTTGCACCATTACCACCTGCATTAGCCGGCGCAAAAGCAAATTTCTTAACTTGCCGGTTACCCTGCAAATAGCTCGTAATCCCCTGGCGCAAGACACCAGTACCCTTACCGTGCACGATGGTTACTTGTGGGTAGCCAGCCAAAAGTGCCGAGTCAATGTAACGGTCAACTTTTGCCAGCGCATTTTCGTACCGTTCGCCCCGTAAATCAAGTGTTGGATTAACCCGATTAGTAGCGTGAATCGTAGTTGTATGCTGTTTCTGCTTTTGGGGCGCTTCTGCCTTGGTCTTTTCTAAATCGCTAACCTTTACTTTTAGTTTAATGATACCAACCTGGACTTCCCAGTATTTTTTATCTAATTGCTGCAACAATACGCCGTGCTGCCCGTAGGTTGTTACCAGGACATCATCGCCAACCTTTAAGGCCTGTTTGTTTTTTTCGTGACGTAATACTTTGTTTTTAGCCAAGGCCTTATTTTGCTTCAAATTCTCCAAATCCGTTTTTGCGGCAATTAACTGGTGTTCTTTGACGCCGGCCTGGCCACTTAATTGTAACTGGCGTAATTCATGAATGATTTGGTTACTTTCTTTTTGTGCCTTATTCACAATTTCGTTGGCCTGATCTTTAGCCTTGTCCAGCTGCGTTTGCCGTGCGTTAAAGAACTCCCGACTGGCACTTTCTAAATCATCATACAGCTCAGTGGCCTTTTGCAGCGTCACCTGTGCCTCATGATATTCCTTCTGGGCGGCCTTACGCTGATTTTCTAAATCCGTGATCATATTGTTCAGATCCTGACTATCATCACTCATTAGACTCTTGGATTGGCTAATAACCAGTGGATCAAGTCCCAGCCGTAACGCAATATCAAAGGCATTGGAACGACCAGGTACCCCCATTAATAAGCGATAGGTTGGCTGCAACGTTTCGACATCAAACTCCATACTCGCGTTAATTGTATTAGGCCGATTATAACCATACGCTTTTAATTCCGGATAATGGGTAGTTGCCATAACGTAACTGCCAATTGTACCAATGCGATCCAAAATTGAAATTGCTAGTGCCGCGCCTTCTTGGGGATCAGTTCCGGCACCCACTTCATCTAAAAGAACGAGACTTTTCCCATCGATTCGCTTTAAAATTGTCACGATATTTGACATGTGAGCAGAAAAAGTACTTAAATTCTGCTCGATGGATTGTTCATCACCGATATCAGCAAATATATCAGCAAAAATACCAACATGACTTTCCTCATTGGCCGGAATAAATAACCCTGCCTGGGCCATCAATTGTAATAATCCAATTGTCTTCAAGGTAATTGTCTTACCACCTGTATTGGGCCCAGTAATGACAACAGCTTGAAAATTTTCACCAATTGAAATGTCGTTAGCAACCACTTTATCCGCCGCAATCAACGGGTGCCGCGCCTGACGCAGGTTAACGTGATTAGCGTCGTCTAATAGCGGTTCAGTAGCCTTAATTGCCTTGGCGTAACGTGCTTTGGCGTTGGCAAAATCCAAATGGCCGAGAATATCGGCATTCTGGATAATCTCCGTTTGATAAGGCGCTAATTCGTTAGATAATTCTGCTAAAAGTCGTTGTACCTCTTGGCGTTCTTCTACTTGGCGTTGTCTTAAACGATTATTAAGGTCCAGCACACTTTGTGGTTCAATAAATAGTGTTAGCCCAGTTGCACTTTGATCATGAACAACGCCACCAAAATGACTACGGTATTCTTGTTTGACGGGAATAACGTAGCGTTCATTTCGAATGGTGATGATTGGCTCACTTAGATACTTAGCCTGTTTTCCCCGGGTAAAACTTCCCATCCGTTCCCGGATCTGGCCTTCTAATTGTTGAATACCATTTCGAATCCCCTTTAATTTGGTCGAAGCATCATCAGTGACGTGACCATCATCCTCCAACGAAACTCGAAGTCGCCGCGTTAAACTAGTTAGCGTGGCCAATTCGTCTTGCCAGTGATAAAGCTGCCGCAAATCAATTTCAGCACCACGTAAATCGGTAAAAAAACGATCAACTTCTGCAGTTGCCCGTAAAACACGCCCAATTTGGGCAAGTTCTAACCCATTTAAGGTTGCGCCAATCACTAAACGTTTCATGTGCGGCCGAATATTTTCTAGCTGCGGGACTGGAATGGCTCCCTTTAAGCGTAAGATATCGGCTGCATCCTTAGTTTCGTCTAAGGCACGTTGAATCGTGGCCTGATCAGCCGTAGGCACTAACTGACGACTCATTTGCTTGCCCAAGGCAGATACCGTATATTGTTCGATCGCTTGTTTAATTTTACTAAATTCTAAAGTCGCTAGAATCTTTGAATCCACAACTCCCACTCCTTTTCAGTAGTGACCATTTCTTCATTATAATTCACTTTAATGACATTAAGATAGGACGAAAGGTAATTAACAGTTAACTAGCCGCGCTAGAAACCACCAAAATCAGACTACCTTTCGTCCTACTTATAATAAACTAATTAAATTGCCTGTAACCACCAGTGAATCGCTGGAATAGGGGTTAATTTAACCATCCCCCGCGCCAAGATTGAATGAGCTAACGCCGTTTGTAGCCCTGCAATCGGTAATAAAGCAAGTAACGTCAAAATCAGGAAAATGCCAACGTAGACAGTTAACACATTTAAAATACCGCCACCAATCATACTTGTTTGCTGTTCTAATGGGTAAAAAGTTAATTGACTAACTAATACGCCCACAAAGCGCACGATGACCCAACCAATCACTAAAACTAACATAAAGGCACAGGCCGCATAAAACGCATTATCTAATTTTAAACCAGTTTTTTGGCTAAAGAAAGCAAATCGGCTTGATAAATCGGCCGATTGGTAAGGTACCCATAACGTTAACTTTGGCGCAATTGATCGATAAAGTAGGCGCGCAAAGATAAAACTGATTAGATAACCTGCCGTATAAACAAGCTGCAACATTAATCCACGCCGGCGACCAGCATAGTATGCGTAGAGCAGCACCAATAAAATAAGTATTGTTAACATTAGTTTCCTCTTAATTTCTAGCTTTAATCATTCTTCGACCGATTATTTAACTGGTCCCTTAAGGCATCAATTTGCGCTTGCAACTTAAGCTGACCTGAAACCGTATTAATTGCAAGCAAGACGGCCGCTTGTTCATCACTTAAATCAGCCGCAACATCCTTAATTTGCCCCAACTGGTTATTAACCAGTTTAGCAACAGTCTGCATGTGTGCGTCTGTTGCGTCACCGATGATAATATACGACTTACCACCGATAACAACTTTAAAACGCCGCTTATTTTCAGCCACTGATTGGCCCTCCTCCGTGAACAAAAGCCGATTAATTAACACAATTAATTCACAGTAGCGTATGGCGCACACTACCTGCTTTTGTAAAATTCAACGTGCTTAATTTTAGCATGAAATTAACGAAATAAACAGTCAGTTTTAAAGCTGACTAACCTTAAATAACTAGTTTTAAGGAAATTTAAGCTTTTAACTGACTGTTAGTTAAATTAGCACACATAAAGTTAACGATTGAACTATCCGTTCTTAATTTAAGCTGTTTCCCAAAAGATATTCAACGTGTTTTCAAAATCCTTTGATAGTCTTTGTAAACACTCACTAATCTTCATCGTTATCATCATCGGCTAAGAAAGTATTGAGTACTTCCTCGACCATGTCCCATTCCTTATCGGACTCAATCGGGTATAGATCTCCTTCAGCGGGATCGCCCTTATCATTTGATTTAAAAGAAAACGCCTGAATGTCAACATCGTCGCCTTCTGCAGTTCCTGCCGGATAAAGTAAAACGTACGATTTTTCAAAATCGTCTGAATCAAATGTAAACAGGATTTCATAAAGCTCCTCGTTACCATTTTCATCAACTAACGTAATCTGACGTTCATCTTCATTTTTCGGAGTTTGTTCGTTTGCCATCCGGGCACCTCTTTCTATAATTGGTTTTTTTTGATTGCTTCTCGGTCTAAAAAGTTCTGTAAGATCATGACAGCAGCCAGCTTATCAATTACTTTTTTGCGCTTCTTACGTGATGTATTCGCCTGATCGATTAGCATGCGCTCGGCCTCGACGGTTGTTAACCGCTCATCAATAAAAGAAACCGGCAACGCAAAGGTTGTTTTTAAGAGTTCTCCGTACGCTTGTGAAGCCTCGGCCCGTGGTCCAATTGAATTATTCATATTTTTAGGTAAACCGACTACAAAATCAGTCACATCGTACTGCTTAACTAATTCTTTAAGCCGCTCCATCCCAAATTCACCCTCATCTTCGTTAATGCGAATGATTTCAACACCCTGAGCAGTCCAGCCTAATAAATCGCTGACGGCCACACCCACAGTCCGCGAGCCAACATCTAACCCCATATAGCGCATTAATTAGCCTCTTTCTTTAGGTAACTACGAACCAACTCTTCGATAATTTCATCGCGTTCGTGTTTACGAATTAAATTCCGGGCGTCGTTATACCGCGGAATATAGGCCGGATCACCTGACAGTAAATAACCAACAATCTGGTTAATCGGGTTATATCCCTTTTCGTCCAATGCTTTGTAAACCGTCTCTAATGTCTGTTTAACATTCTTTGGTTGTTCGTGGCCAAAATCAAAACTAACCGTTTTATCCAATGAACTCATAACTAACACCCCACCCTTTTCACTATCATCTATTCCATGCTACATTCTACTAGAAACTCAGCAAGGAAACAATTTAATTTGCTTTTGTTACAGCATTCGTAATCGAAATGACATTAAATTGGCATAAAAGCGACCAAATGAAGAACATCATCATTAGTACAGCGTCGTCTGCATAATTAATTTCATTCGCTAATCTTAAGCGAAGACATACCAGCATTTAATTTAAACGGCATTGCCCGATGATGATTATGTTGCACTAGCGTGTGCTGGAACTTTTTTTCAAATACACTTTAACTTTACACTATGATAAACTTTTTAGTCCCCTAATTTAATTCAAAAATAGGTTAACCTTGTAAGAATTCTGTACTTGCCTTTAAGGCATCCTGCAGGCCGGCTGGATTTTTACCCCCAGCCTGGGCCATATCAGGACGACCACCACCACCGCCACCAACTTTTGGTGCGATGGCCTTAATTAAATCACCAGCCTTTAATCCAGCTTTGATACCAGCCGGACTAACTGCCGCAATTAAATTCACTTTGGCCCCAATAACCGTGCCCAACACAAGAACATCTGAGGCCGCCTTTTGTTTCCAATCATCGGCCAACTGACGTAGTTGTTTCATATCAGACACCTTGACCTGTTCAGCAATGATGCTGGTTCCGTTAATTTCTTGAACGTTTTTGAAAACGTCAGAGGCCTGTTGTTGTGCTGACTTAGCCTGTAAACTTTCAATCTGTTTATTAGCATCCCTTAACTGTTCTTGCAGTTGAACAACCTTTGTGGGGACCGTCTTTAATTGGGTTGTCTTTAGTTCAGTTGCCGCTTGCTGCAGCCATTGTTCACGCTCATTTAAAAAGCTGTAGGCTGCCTTAGACGTTACGGCCTCAATTCGTCGAATACCAGCACCAGTTCCCGTTTCGCCCGTAATCTTAAACAAGCCCAATTCTGCCGTATTCTTGGCGTGAGTTCCACCATCAAATTCTTTTGAGTAATCGCCAATTGAAACAACCCGGACTTCCTTACCGTACTTTTCAGTAAAGAGCGCAATGGCCCCTAATTTTTTAGCCGATTCAATATCCGTAACTACCCAAGAAATTGGTAGCGCCGCCCAAATTTTTTCGTTGATAATTTGTTCAATTTGGGCCAATTCTGCAGCCGTTGTTTGACCAGAATGAGTGAAATCAAAGCGCAAATAATCTGGCTCAACTAGTGAACCCGCTTGTCGTACGTGTTCGCCTAGAACATCCCGCAATGCCTGATCTAATAAATGAGTTGCCGTATGGTTTAGCGAAACTTTACGCCGGAAATCCTGATCAACTTTCAATTGATAGTGCTCACCCTTTTTCAAAGGTGCTTTAACATCAACAGTATGCAAATTTTGGCCATTTGGTGCGTGCTGCACATCCGTGACCACAGCAACTACTTGCCCAGCCTCATTCTGAATCACACCTTGGTCAGCAACTTGACCGCCCATTTCAGCGTAAAATGGTGTCTCATCAAAAATAAGCTCGGCCGTACCAGTTGTTACCTGATCAACAATCTGATCATTGGCCACAATGACCGCCAAAGTTGCCTGATCCTTACTTAAATGATCCCAACCAATAAACTTACTTGTGGTTTTAACGTCTAACAACAGACCACTTTGTACGCCCATACCGTTATCCTGACTGCGAGCAGCCCGGGCACGCTCTTTTTGCTTCTTCATTTCGGCGTTAAAGCCGGCCTCATCAACGGCCAAACCTTCATCACCAGCATATTCTTTTGTTAAATCAAAAGGAAAGCCATAAGTATCAAATAATTTAAAGGCCGCCGCACCAGATAAAATGGCTGGTTGTTGTTTTTTGGCCGTCGTAATTTCTTTATCCAACAGTTTTAGACCGTCAGTCAGCGTATTATTAAACCGATCTTCCTCCGACTTAATAATCTTAGCGATGTAATCACTTTGCTGCAAAATTTCAGGATAATAGCTTTCCATTATTTTGCCAACAACAGGAACCAATTTATACAAGAATGGTTCGTTAATCCCCAATTTTTTGCCGTGAACCGTTGCCCGGCGAATTAAGCGCCGCAACACGTAACCTCGGCCCTCATTTGAAGGTAAGGCACCATCACCAATGGCAAAGGTTACCGCCCGGGAATGATCAGCAATAACTTTAAAGGAAACATCATCCTGTTCATCTTTACCGTAAACCTTGGCGTCGCTCATTTTTTCAGTTGCGTGGATAATTGGTAAAAATAAATCCGTTTCAAAGTTAGTTTTAGCACCCTGAACAACAGAAACCAAGCGTTCTAGGCCCATCCCGGTATCAATATTTTTATGTGGTAGTGGCTCATAACTGCCGTCAGGTTTATGATTAAATTCAGAAAATACAATATTCCAAACTTCAAGGTAGCGTTCATTTTCGCCACCAGGATAGTTTTCTGGATCATCAGTAGCAACGTTATTAAATTCTTGGCCACGATCATAGAAAATCTCCGAATCAGGACCGCTTGGGCCTTCACCAATATCCCAGAAGTTATCTTCATCTTCAATAATATGAGCTGGTTTAACGCCAGTTTCTTTCCAGATTTGCTTGGCCAATTTATCTTCCGGATAAACGGTAATGTATAATTTATCCGCGGCAAACGCCATCCATTTAGGACTGGTTAGAAATTCCCAGGCCCACGGAATTGCTTCTTTCTTAAAGTAATCACCGACGGAAAAGTTCCCTAGCATCTCAAACAGCGTTTGGTGGCGTGCTGTTTTACCAACATTTTCAATATCGTTAGTTCGAATACTTTTTTGTGATGAAGTCAACCGGGGATTTTCTGGCACTACTCGGCCATCAAAATACTTTTTCATTGTTGCAACGCCTGAATTAATCCACAGTAACGTTGGATCATCCACTGGTACTAGTGACGCTGACGGTTCAACTGTGTGGCCCTTTTCTTTAAAAAAGTCGAGGTACATTTGCCGAATCTGACTACTACTTAACTTCTTCAACTCAATTCATCCTCTCTTATCTTAGAGCAAATAAAAAACACCCCTGCAACTTCAAGGACGCTTTTGCGCGGTACCACCTTGATTGCAACGATGTTAATCGTTCCCTCTTGAACTCATAACGCCGAGTCGCGAAATCTCACCAGGGAGCCAATTAAAAAACGTTAGTGGTAAATTCTCAGTTAATTTTACCTTCCTGAAGAAACGTTTATTTAAAAGATATCCTGTCATTTATTTTCTGGAATTATTATAGAATTTAACTAGGCAGCTGTCAACTACTGCCGGCAAATGCCACGAAACGCCTCTAAAAAAGCATTGTCGTTTAATTCACTAACCCAATTTCAAAGACGGACTAATGTTCATTTCGGCGCTTAGTGCGTTCATCCCGTGCCTCTTTTTGATGCCGTACCCGGCGCTTAAACCATTCATCCTTTTGAATGGCCTTACGAATTCGTTTCTTGTAACCTGGCTTATGCTTTTTCTTTTCTTTCTTTGCTAAACCAACGAGGCGTGTATCTAATGCCGGCTTAGTTTTTTCACGTTTTGCCCGCCGATTTCGGTCATAGGTATCAACAATTTCGCCATTTTTAACCTGTTTAGGTTCAAACTCAATTCCCAATTTTTCAATTTCGGTTACCAAATTTTCTTGTCCTGGCTCATACAAGGTCATTGCAATTCCTGATAACCCGTTTCGGCCAGTTCTTCCAACACGGTGAATAAAGAAATCCAAATCATCCGGAATTTCAGCATTAATAACGTGAGAAATACCAGGAATATCAATTCCCCGTGAGGCCAAATCAGTTGCCACAACGTATTGAAAATCAAGGTTTTGGATTTGCCGCATGGTTTTTTTACGATCACGGGGACTTAGATCACCAGAAATTTTAGCAACTTTTAAACCACGTTTGGTTAAATAGGCTGCAATATCATCAACATTGCGCTTAGTGTTAGCAAAAACTAAGGCCAGGTAAGGGTTGATTGCCGTTAATAAATGATAAATTAGCTCGTTTTTACTCTTACCTTGCGTGGACACAAGCCAGTTATCGATGGTTGGACTAATCACAGTCGTCGCTGGAATTTCTTCAATAACTGGTGCGTTCAAATATTTCTTCAAAAATGGTTGCAATTTTTGAGGAATAGTTGCCGAGAAAACTAGCATTTGCAAGTTATCCGGGAATGTTGCCGCAATTTTATCAACATCATTTAAAAAGCCCATATCTAACGTCATATCTGCTTCATCGACGACAAAAGTTGTTGCAGTGTAACTCTTCAAAGCTTCATTATCAATTAAATCGCGAATTCGTCCAGGGGTACCAATCACAATTTGCGGTTGCTGGTGGTGTAATTTCTCAATTTGGCGCTTCTTATCGGTTCCACCAACGTAGTTATGAATTCGAATTGGCCGGGGACTAAATTTTGCAATCTGCTCAGCGGCCTGAAAAATTTGCTCAGCCAGTTCTCGACTAGGTGTCGTAATAACTACTTGAACATCTTGATTAGTTGGATCTAGTACATTAAAAATTGGTACCAAAAAGGCGTGCGTTTTACCGCTCCCGGTTTGTGATTGGCCAACAACACTCTTGCCAGACGCAATGACTGGAATTAAACGCTCTTGAATTGGTGTTGCTTCTTTAAAATGAATTGCTTGTAGTGCCGCTATAATATAGGGCTGCAATTTAAAATCTGTAAATTGTTTACTCATAAAAACCTCTTTCATTATTGGTGACTGACAATTTGGTCTAAGGCCGTCACAATCTCCTTTGTTTCAGCTTCTCCCTGAGCACGCGCACCACTTGCAAGTGGATGGCCGCCGCCATGATGGGCTTTAGCTAATTCATTGATGATCGGACCTTTAGAACGAAAATGAACCCGGTAATTCTCCGGAACCTGTTCAACAAAAATAACCCAGGCGGAAACTGCCGCAATTTTACCAGGTAATGACACAATTGATGACGTTTGGGCAACACTTAATCCTAAACGTTTCAATAATTCCTGACTCAAGGTAATGTGGGCCGCCCCACTTGGCAAAATAATTAAGTTTTCTAAGACGTAGGCCGATAAGTGCGCCTGTTCGGCCGACA
Source organism: Loigolactobacillus backii (assembly GCF_001663675.1). Taxonomy (NCBI): domain Bacteria; kingdom Bacillati; phylum Bacillota; class Bacilli; order Lactobacillales; family Lactobacillaceae; genus Loigolactobacillus; species Loigolactobacillus backii. Next base: position 1,671,213 of record NZ_CP014873.1, on the reverse strand, counting down.
TTGTATCTAAGTTTTGGTTAACTAACGTAAAATCAAAATCATGTTTAATTAACGCAGCGGCCACTTCAAAAGTATGCGGTGTTGTCGCTGAATACATAAACCGACCAGTATCACCCACAATTCCAGTATAAAGAAGTCGCGCTGCAGCAGCTGGAACCGTCATTTTTCCAGCAACGGCTAAATCATAAATTAATTCTGAACTGCTGGAAGCTGCTGGCTCAACCCACATTGGATCACCGTAAGGTTCATCATTAGGATGATGATCAATCTTAATTAGGTCAGCACCCTTGGTATAACGATCGTCGCTAACCCGTGGTGTATTTGCAGTATCGGTTACAATCACTAAAGCGCCAGTATACTGCTCCGTGGCAACCGTGTCCATTTGTGCCATCCAGGTCAATCCTTCGCTGGCCTCGCCCACAACGTAAACTTTTTTCTGCGGATAGGTTGCTTGAATAATTTTGGCTAATCCAACTTGGGAACCAAGTGCGTCTGGATCAGGACTTTGGTGGCGGTGAATAATAATCGTACCATACGCCTGAATTTTTTCAATAATTGCTTTTTGTTCTTGCTTCATTTTATACCTCACTTTGGATTCTCTAATAGCTGACAGGTAACGATTGCTTTTGCTACCAGCTGATTATTTTGTTGGACATTAACGTCAATTTTGGCAGAGTGTCGTCCTGCCTCCATAATCAAAGGAATAATTGTTAAACGTGCGTCTAACTGAATGAGTCGTAAATAATGTAGGCTCACTTGATCGATTGTTGAAGCACGATTTATTTTATAATGTAAATGACGCTGACACGCAGAAGCGACTAGTTCGCTGAGAACGCCAAAGGAAATTGTCCCAATCTGATTGGTCATCTGCGGTAAAACCGTTGTGTGGTAAGCTGCACCACCTTGTTGTGCCGTTAATGAGCTCGTAACTTGGTCAAAATAAGTACCCGCGGCCTTTTCTTTTCGCTCGTCCATTTTGGCCATAACATCCTGCCGACTAATAATCCCTAACAAGTGCAGCTGGGCGTCCACAACGGGCAGTAACTCATAGCCATCATAAACCATCATGTGCCGAACACTGGCCAAGCTAGTCGTTAAACTCACAGTTACCGGTGCCTTCGTCATTACTTTATCCAGCGTTAAACTACCGGCCTTATCAAAAATATCCTTACCGGCAATAATGCCTACCAACTGATTTGTTTGGGTAATCACTGGAAAACGTGCATGGGTTGAAACGCGATTTAAGCGCTTATAATCAACAACGGTTTGCCGGCTGTATAAATAACGTGTGTGTTCCAGTGCAGTATAAACGTCCGCCACGGTAGCAATTTTGTGTTTAATTCTTTGATCCGCCAAGGCACGGTTGATCATTGTCGCAACAGTATAAGTGTCAAATTTAGTTGAAAGAATTGGTAACTCCTTGCGATTAGCCAAATCAACAATTGCCGGTGATACTGCTAAACCACCAGTAATCAGCACGGCGGCCCCATTATGCAACGCGGTCTGCTGAACATCCTCACGGTTACCCACAATAACTAATGCATTCGCCGTTAAATAAGGTAACATTCGGTCGGCCGTCATTGCACCAATCAAAAAATGATGCAACACTTTAGTTAAACCTTGCTCACCGGCCAAAACTTGGCCATTAATGATTTGTAACAGCGCTTGGTAAGTTAGTGTGTCTTGCATTGTTTGGATTGTATGATTAATTCGAATCGTGCCAACTCGCGGAATTGTCGCGACTAATCCACGCTCTTCGGCTTCTTTGATTCCCTGATAAACAGTTCCTTCGCTTAACCCAAGCTGATGAGATAAACCACGAACGGAAACTTTTTTGCCAACGACCAACTTTTCAATAAAACGAATCACTTGTTCACGTTTATGTGCCATCGCGCTACACCGTAACTGACCGAGCAACACCGATTAAAGCAGTATTACTGGCCGTTCGTTGCGTAAACAGTTGTGAAGCGTACCTCACCTTTAAAAAAAAGTGGGTAAAAATTGTCGGCCCAGTTAGTCCTGTTTGCGTAGCCACTGGCCGAGGGGCAACTACAATTGTGATCAATGAGATCGGTTTCGCCGCTATTTTAAATTTTAAAGATAACTGCCCGTACCAATTAAATTTCATTGATGTGACTTCTCCCTTCACTAATTTTCCGATAGTTAACTGCCTAAAGTATACTGGTTTTACACTAAAAACACAAAATCACTAAAAGAGTGGCAAGCGTAATTCTTCAAAACCAATGGGATCTAAATTGGTCACGGTAATTCCAAGTAAACGAACCCCTTCACTTAAATCGCCAATTTCATCCCACAGCTGCTGCGCATCAGCATAAATCGTTGTTTCATCTAAAACATACTCGCTACTTGTTAATCGTTTGGTCGTTGTTTCAAAGTTGCGGTTACGCACCTTCAACACGACTGTCTTACCGTGTTTTTGTAATTTCACTAAATTGGCGGCCACTTTTCGCGCCAAAAAATGTAATTCTGTAGTCACTTGATCTTCCGCGCCAAGGGGATTACCAAATGTTTCTTCTTTGCCAATTGACTTGCGCTCCCGCTGGTACTCTACTGGCCGTGTATCTACTCCGTGAGCGTGCCGGTAAAGTTGAAAACCCATTTTACCAAAACGCTGAATTAACTGCATTTCCGGTATTTGTTGTAAATCACGCCCGGTATAAATTGCCATATCGTTTAATTTAGGCACCGTCTTTTTACCGACACCATGAAATTTTTCGATTGGTAGGTCACCTAAAAAAGTTAAGGCCTGTTCCGGCATAATCACCGTACAACCAGCGGGCTTGCGGTAATCAGATGCCATTTTGGCCAGAAATTTATTGTACGAAATTCCGGTTGAACTGGTTAAATGTGTGACTTCAAAAATTGCTTGTTGAATCATTTTGGCCAGCTGGGCCGCCGAATTTTGTTTCATTTTATTCACCGTCACATCAAGGTACGCTTCGTCCAAAGAAACGTATTCGATAATATCTGTAAAACGGTGAAAAATTTCGTGAACTTGCTCGGAAACACTTCGGTATAAAGTGAAATCAGGCCGCTTGAAAATTGCCTTAGGACAAAGCGCCAGCGCCTTGGCAGCCGGCATAGCAGAGTGGACGCCAAACTTGCGGGCAACATAATTTGCGGTTGTCACAACCCCTTTTCCACCAGTATCACTAGGATTACGGGCAATAATTAAAGGCTGATTTCTAAATTCAGGGTGTTCTCGCTCTTCAATTGACGCGTAAAACGCATCCATATCCACGTGAATAATTTTGCGTGATGTATCGTTTTCCAAAGGAATTTGTAACAATCCACCAGTTGCCATCCACTCACCTTCTTTGAACTCAAAACGTTCCTTAAAACAATAAACGTGGGCCAAAAGACGAACACAGCATGCCTAAATAATGGTTCTTACCTAGTTATGACTACTGACTTCATTGTCTTTTGGTCCACTTCAAGTACCTAATTATATTTAATTTTCGATTTCAGGCCTAGCTGGATCAAACACCCATTTGGCGCCATCGCGAGCTAAAAGCTCATCAGCAGCCTTAGGTCCCATTGAACCACTGACGTAATTAGGAAAATCAGCCGCTGGTTCCTGGGCCCAAGCCTGTTCAATCACATCAGCAAACCGCCAAGTCTGTGCGAGTTCATCCCAATGTGTAAAGTTAGTCGAATCACCGTTGAGGGCGTCCAATAACAAACGCTCGTACGCCTCAGGACTATTAGCCGTCGCGCGGGCACTATGCCGAAAATCCAGATCAACTGGCCGTGTTGCATAACCTTGACCGATTTGTTTGGCGTTAGCCCGTAAGCCAAAGCCTTCCGTTGGTTCAATGTAGATAGTTAGAACATTGGGCGCCAACTCATCATTATCACTGGCCGCCTTAAAAATATTCTGTGGCACTTGTTTGAAAACAATATCCACCCGCGTTGCTTTTTGCGCCAGACGCTTGCCCGTTCGAACAAAGAAAGGAACACCACTCCAACGAAAATTTTCAAACTCCATCTTACCCGCCACAAAGGTTTCAGTATTGGAATCAGTTGCAACTTGGTCAGCATCCCGATAATTATCAAGTTGTTGACCATCAATGGTTGCTGCACCATACTGACCACGGACAAAATTACGTTTAGCTTCTTCAATCGTATCAATGTGCAAAGAACGTAACACTTTAATTTTCTCGTTGCGAATGTCCTCGGCGCTAAAAGATACTGGTGGTTCCATTGCGAGTAACGTGGCAATCTGTGAAATGTGATTTTGAACCATATCCCGCATGGCACCAGCAGTTTCGTAATAGCCGGCCCGCTCCTCAACACCTAATGATTCACTTAACGTGATTTGAATGTTATCAATATAACGATTATTCCATAATGATTCGATAATGTTATTACCAAAACGAATCGCCGAAATATTTTGAACCATTTCTTTACCTAAATAATGATCAATTCGGTAAATTTGGTCCTCAGAAAATGAAGTCCGAATCTCGCTATTCAATTCTTTGGCAGATTGGAAATCATGCCCAAATGGTTTTTCAATAATCAACCGGTTAAACCCAGCATCCGTCAGAATTTGCTCTGACTTTAAATGGCCCACAATAACACCAAAGAAACGTGGTGACATTGCCATATAATAAATTCGATTACCGTTTAACTGATATTTTTGATCTAATTTTGCCGCCAAATCGCGTAAAACAACGTAATGTTCAGTATTAGTCACATCATGTGATTGATAGTAGAAATGATCAGCAAATGCGGTTGCCTGAGCATCATCAGGTTTTAAATCGGCAAGTGATTCTTTAATGATATTATGATAATATTCATTCGTCCACGGCCGCCGAGCAGTACCAACCACCGCGAAATGATCCTTTAAATACCCCTTTTGGTACAGGCGGAATAAAGAGGGGTAGAGCTTTCGGCGCGCAAGGTCACCGGAACCGCCAAAAATAATAAATAAGGCAACTTTTTCGTTTTGCATTCCTGACACCACTTCCATATTAAGTCTCAAACTACTCCTATTGTAACCATTAACTAAGTTCCCGGCAATCAAATAAATTCAACTTTTGTGAATTTTTTCGATACCAATAAAAGTAGTGTAATCGGCCTACCTACTAAAGCTAGGCTAAAATTGAATTATTGACCCTTCCAGACAAAAATCGTTTATGTTACTACTTTAGCCAAAATAAAAAACGTTCACGTCTAATTGCTTTAACCACCCACCTCCGGGCAGCCTAAGCGCAAAACGTAAACGTTCTTTTTCAATCCCTAATTATTTAACTTCAACACCCTTACCGTCCCACTCACGGATAAGCAGCTCTTTCAATTCTTTAATAAGTGGTTCCCGTGGATTGGCCGTTGTACATTGATCCTCATAGGACAATTCAGCTAATTCATCAACAGTTTTATCAAAGTGATCCTTTTCAACTCGATTATGTTTCAAATCCAGAGTCACATCGACTGAATGTGCTAAGTCAATAAAGTGTTTAACTAAGCTCTCTTTTAATTCTTCATCATTGTTACCCTCAAAGCCCAAGAAGCGAGCAATGTCGGCGTAATCCTTCAAGGCACTAAAGTGATCATATTTTGGCCACATTGCTATCTTAGTTGGTGTCTCAGCATTGTACCGTACCACCTGTGGGTACGTAATCGCAATGGCTAGGCCATGGGGTAAGTTAAATTCACCACCAAGTTTATGCGCAATTGAATGGGTAATTCCCAGAAAGGCGTTGGCAAATGCCATCCCAGCTAGCGTGGAAGCGTCATGCATCTTTTGTCGCGCCACTGGATCACCATCATAGGAAGCCTTCAAGTATTTAAAGGCTAGCTGTAAAGCCTGTAATGACCAGCCACGGGTATAGTCGGAAGCCATGTTAGAAACGTAAGACTCAGTGGCGTGGGTGATAACATCCAGGCCAGTCCACGCAGTCGTACGTTTTGGTACTGTTTCAACAAATTGTGAATCAATAATGGCAACATCTGGCTGCATTGCGTAGTCCGTAATTGGGTACTTAACGTGCGTCTTAGAATCCGTAATAACGGCGTACGGCGTTACTTCCGAACCAGTACCAGAAGTTGTTGGAATCCCAATGTACTTAGCCTTGTTTGGCGTTGGTACGCGGTAAGTTCGTTTACGAATATCCAAGAACTTTTGCTTAGCACCAAAGAAGGAAGATTCTGGATGCTCATACATTAACCACATAAACTTGCCTGCATCCATCGCCGAGCCACCGCCTAAAGAAATGACCGTGTCCGGCTTAAAAGCATCCATCCGGGCAACGCCTTTATTAACCGTGTCCGTAGATGGATTAGGTTCAACGTCTGAAAAGACTTCAACTTCAACGTTATTGCGGCGCTTGCGCAGAACATCTAATACCCGATCCGAGTAACCAAATTTCACCATGCCAGGATCACAAACTAGAAATACTCGGTTGATTCCTTCCATTTGTTCAAGGTAGCGAACCGAATTACGCTCAAAGTAGACCTTCGGTGGTAACTTGATCCACTGCATGTTGTTACGCCGCTTTGCCACTGTTTTGATGTTTAGTAAATCAAAGTCAGTCACGTTATGCGAGATTGAATTCTTACCGTAAGAACCAGTTCCAAGCGTTAGTGAAGGCACCATATTGTTATAGATGTTACCAATCCCACCAACTGCTGATGGTTGGTTGATAAGAATCCGACAAGCTTTCATTTTAAGTGCAAATTTTGTAATTAGATCATCATCAGTCGTGTGTAACCCAGCAGTATGTCCTAACCCACCAAAATCAAGTAATTCCTCGCATAACTTGAAGGCTTCTTCGTGACCGGAGGCTTTGTACATTGACAAAACTGGTGATAACTTTTCCCGTGATAATGGGTACTTTGGCCCAACACCATCAATTTCGGCAATTAAAACTTTAGTGTCTTCTGGAACTTTAATACCCGCCAACTCGGCAATTTGGTAAGCTGACTTTCCAGCAATTGGTCCTTTAACACCGCCACGTTTTTCATCAAACATTGCGTCAGAAAGTGCCTTCTGATCACTCTTTTTAACAAAGTAGCAGTTCCAATACTTGAATTCAGCCTTAACCTCTTCATAAACGTCACTGTCAACAACGGCACTATTTTCAGAAGCACAAACCATCCCGTTATCAAACGTCTTTGAAAGAACAATATCATTTACTGATTGCTTAATGTTGGCCGTCTTTTCAATGTAAGTTGGCCCATTACCAGGACCAACACCCAAAGCAGGCTTACCAGTCGAATAAGCCGCCTTAACCATACTTGGGCCACCAGTTGCTAAAACAGTTGCAACACCATCATGATTCATTAAAGCTCCAGTTGCCTGAATACTTGGTTGGTCAATCCATTGAATACAGTCTTCTGGTGCACCAGCCTCAACGGCCGCGGCACGAATAATTTTTGCCGTTTCAACACAAGATTTTTGGGCCTGTGGATGAAAGCCAAAAATAATTGTGTTCCGCGTTTTAAGCGAAATTAATGATTTAAAAACAACGGTTGACGTTGGGTTTGTTACCGGTGTAACACCAGCAACAACCCCAACTGGTTCTGCAATTTTCATCAATTGTTCTTCATCATTGTCTTCAATAATACCCACTGTTTTATCGTGGCGAATACTATTCCAAATATACTCACTTGCGTACATATTCTTAATTGCTTTATCTTCAACCACGCCACGGTGTGTTTCAGCAACTGCCATTTTGGCTAGTTTCATATGGTTATCCAGTGCCGCAATTGCCATTGCTTCACAAACTTTATCAACTTGCTCTTGCGTAAAGTTTGCCATTTTATCTAAAGCAACGTGGGATTTTTTAACTAGGTTATCGATCATCTTATCAACATCAACAGTTTCTTTCTTTTCTGTTACTCTTGGTGCATTTGTCGGTTTAAGCATATCTCGAATCTCCATTCCAAATTATCATTTTTGTTTGTTATTTATTTCACAAGTAAATAGTACCTCTCTCAATTCTTTTTGTAAAGCTTTTTAATATAGAATTTTTTTGGCTATATTAAGCGCTTTCAACATAACAAAAACAAGTTTTTCATTATGTTTTCCAAAAAAGATGGTTAAAAATATTTGTGAATACTTTCGCAATGAAACATAAAAATTACAAATTAATTGGTGGAAAAAGTTGAAATTTTTAGTGATAATTTCAAAATAGAAGATCTCCTAATTGATATTTTAACACACTACACACATACTTGTCAAGTGAAAAATATAACAATATCATACCTTTGTTGCACCTAAAATGGTCACTTTCCAGTATTCATCTAAGGCACGGCCATTTTAGTGTATTAAACAATTATTGTAATTAAATAATAAGTTCCGGCTATGTTTTCACTCACGGAGACGTATCATCCAACACAGTCTAAATTCATTCCAGCTACGTTTCATTGGAAATTGACCTGAAGATCTTTTAAGCAAATGACCTCCAATCGATTCCAAATTGTCTGGAAAAAGTCTATTTGCCACTTGATTGCCTGAGTGTCTTCACTTTAATCAAATTTTTGAAAGCTAAATTTTCTTGAGGCTGATGCTTGCTTTAGAGATACAAATATCCCGCCATAATTACTAGATAAATTAGGTTAACTCATCTATCAATTATGGCGGGATTTTAGTAGCTCAAAATGCTACCGGAAGGCTTCTTTTTATTTATTACCAGGTCGGCTTACTTAGTTTGGTCGTCCTTTTTAGCTTCGTCTTCGTTATAAGGTACTTCGCTTTTGGCCTCGGCCTCTTCACTAGACGGCTTTGCTTCATCACTAGTTGGTGTAGCTTCTTCAACATTAGTCGGTGTAGACTGATTAACAACACGCCCAATTGCGCGTAGATCAAAGGTCAAATAAACACCTTCAATATCTAATTCGGCCGTTTGTTTTGTATTATCTATTTTGCTGATAACACCATGAAGCCCACCAATCGTAACAACCTCATCGCCTGGCTTCATTGCCGACATCATTTGTTTCTTTTTATCTTGTGACTTCTTTTGGGGCCGAATCATCATAAAGTACATTAAAGCAAACAAAATGACGATCATAATAATTGAACTCATACCGTTATTCATAAATTTAACACCTCATTATATTTTTTCTGAAACTCTATTAATAAGCCTAACAGACTTACTTTCGGACTTCCAGTTAAAACTAAAAATTACGCGCATTTTCTTGGTTAAATCCGTAACTTTCGAAAAATGCTTCCCGAAATTCAAGTAAATTATCATCCATAATTGCCTGCCGTACTTGTTTCATTAAGTGCAACAAGAAGTATAAATTATGGTAACTCGTCAAATGAATTCCAAAGATTTCATTAGCCTTGATCAAATGCCGAATATAAGCCCGGCTGTAATTACGACAAGCATAACATTGACAATTATCATCCAGCGGACCAAAATCATGCGCATACTGAGCATTTTTAACGACTAGCCGACCATGGCTTGTCATAACTGTCCCGTTACGGGCAATTCGCGTTGGTAAGACACAATCAAACATATCAATCCCTCGAATAGCTCCATCAATCAAAGCATCCGCAGAACCAACTCCCATTAAATAGCGCGGTTTATTTTCTGGTAACAGTGGTGCTGTAAAATCTAAAACATGATTCATTTCCGCCTTGGATTCACCAACGGACAAACCGCCAATTGAATAACCGGGAAAATCCAGACTAACTAAATCTTTGGCACTTTGTTCACGCAGATCTTTGAAACCGGCGCCTTGAACAATTCCAAACAGGCCCTGGGTTTCAGGATTACGATGGGCCTTCAATCCTCGTTCGGCCCAACGACTAGTTCGCGCAACCGAATGTTTAACGTATTCGTAACTTTCAAAAAATGGTGGACATTCATCTAAACTCATCATAATGTCCGGGCCAAGATCATTTTCGATTTGCATGGCCTTTTCCGGTGACAAAAACATCGCCGCACCATTGAGGTGGTTCTTAAAATGAACGCCTTCTTCAGTGATGTTCCGTGTGTTCGCAAGGGAAAAAACTTGAAAACCGCCAGAATCAGTTAAGATTCCTTTATCCCAATTCATAAAACGATGCAGGCCGCCCGCCTCTTTGACAATATCCTCACCTGGCCGCAACCATAAGTGATACGTATTCGCCAAAATAATTCCGGCGCCCATCGTGTCCAGCTCTTCAGGGGCCATCGTTTTTACAGAAGCATTAGTTCCAACTGGCATAAACATTGGTGTTTGGAAAGTACCGTGGGGGGTCGTAATTTCACCCAAGCGGGCACCAGTGTGCTTCTCTTTTTTAATCAAGCGATATTTGATCGCTGGTTCCATAATTTTGACTCCTTTATTATTAAATCAATTTAGCAATAAACCTATAACCTAAACGGCCAAAAGGATGCCATTAAATCTTCTTAACTGTCACATTCTATCATTTTAAAACAATTTGGCAAGTAATCAAAAAGTATTTGAAAGCGCTTAAAGATGTGTTAAAATACGATTGACGGGAAGTATTGCTAAAGCCAAGTCCGAACTTTCTCGCTAATTGAACCTAATCAATTGTTGTCAAAATAAATTGTTGTCTTGAACAGTCTCCATTAGCTTGTTACGTTCGTACAGCCGTTTTGATTACTAATGCGTTAGAGTGACATTTTTGTAACACCCCGCATGGTCCTTGATCATGTCTCAAACAAAAAATCTTGGCTGGCGTATTTCCTGTTTTTTTTGTCATTAAATGGCTCAAACCAATTTCATTTACTAAAGAGACCACGGTAAACCCTAAAGTTTACTGTGGTCTCTTTATCATCCGTTAATTAATATTGAAATTTTGCTGTTTTATCTGCTAGCTATTTAATAAACATAGCATCACCGAAACTAAAGAAGCGGTAACGCTCTTCAATTGCGTGAGCATAGGCGTTAAGAATGGTATCCCGTCCCGTAAAAGCAGCCACCAACATCACTAGCGTTGATTTTGGCAAATGGAAGTTGGTAATGAAGGCATCGACAACCTGCCACTTGTAACCAGGTTTAATAAAAATATCGGTCCAACCAGAATCGGCCTTAATTGCACCATTAAACTTTGTTCCAATCGTTTCTAGCGTCCGAATTGACGTTGTCCCCGTAGCAACAATCCGACCACCATTTTGTCGAACCTCATTTAATTCAGCAGCCGCTTTCGGTGTCAGGCGGTAAAATTCGCTGTGCATTTTATGGTCGTCAATATTCTCCTCATCAACTGGCCGAAACGTACCAAGACCAACGTGCAAAGTCAAATAAATTAACTTAACACCCTTATCCTGAACCTGTTTAAGCAGATCCTTAGTCCAGTGTAATCCGGCAGTTGGTGCAGCAGCCGAGCCGTTTTCCTTGGCGTAAACGGTTTGATACATCTCAGGATCATCTAATTTTTCTTTGATGTACGGTGGCAATGGTGTTTCACCTAATTGCTCGAGAATTTCCATAAAGATGCCAGCATAGTGAAATTCAATCATCCGGCCACCGTGTTCCAATTCCTTCGTGACTGTTGCTTTTAATTGGCCATCGCCAAAGACAATCTCCGTCCCAACTTTGGCCCGTTTAGCTGGCTTCATCAGCGTTTCCCAGTTATCACCGTCTGTATTGTTTAACAATAACACTTCCATGTGCCCACCAGTATCCGGTTTGACCCCGTATAACCGAGCGGGCATTACGCGGGTATCATTCATTACAACAGCATCCCCGGCGTGTAATTCATCAAGAATGTCATAGAAATGTTTATCAGCCATTTCACCAGTTTTATGATCTAAAACTAGTAAGCGTGAAGCATCCCGCTCTTTTAATGGTGTCTGGGCAATAAGTTCGTGGGGCAAATTATAATCAAAATCTTCAAGTGTTAATCCCATCATTCTACTTCCTTTACATCAGTCAGCTTATTTTTTTGGTTCAAATTTAATTCCTAAATGTGCGTATGCTTGCGGCGTCACAACCCGGCCACGTTGCGTTCGTTTCAGGAAACCTATCTGCAATAAGTACGGTTCGTACATCTCTTCGATCGTTTCCGTCTCTTCACCAACGTTGGCGGCAATTGTACCTAACCCAACTGGCCCGCCATCGTAATAATTGATCATCGTCAGTAATAATTTTTGATCAACGTAGTCTAACCCGCGATCATCAACTTGCAGCAACTTGAGTGCCTTAGCAACAATTAACTGATCAATTGATTTTTGATCGGCCACCTGCGCAAAGTCACGAATCCGCTTTAACAATCGGTTGGCCACCCGAGGCGTCCCCCGCGAACGACGGGCAATCTCATGGGCGCCTTCTAACGCAATCTTGGTATCAAAAATATCGGCCGATCGTTCCACAATATCAGTCAAATCAGCCTCTTTATAATACGCCATATGTTCAACAATGCCAAATCGATCCCGTAACGGTGCTGATAGCAAGCCTGCCCGCGTAGTTGCACCAATCAAAGTAAATGGCGGCAACGGAAAATGAACCGGATGGGCCGTTGGACCTTGGCCGATAACAATATCAACAAAAAAGTCTTCCATTGCTGAATAGAGCATTTCTTCAACAATTTTTGGTAAACGGTGGATTTCATCAATAAATAAAATATCTCCAGGTTGTAACTCATTTAGAATTGCTACTAAATCCCCTGGTTTCTCAATTGCTGGGCCACTAGTTGTTCGAATATTAACCTGCATTTCATGAGCAATTACCATTGCCAAAGTGGTTTTGCCTAAACCCGGCGGTCCGTACAGCAAAACGTGGTCTAACGCCTCTTCACGCTTTTTGGCCGCTGCAATATACACTTGTAACTCACTTTTAACCTTATCTTGGCCGATGTACTGACTTAGATACTGAGGGCGTAATGATTTTTCAAGACTTTCTTCGCCATTATCTTCTGTTTCCGGTGAAATCACGCGTTTATCTGCCATCGAAACCCTCCTTTACCTTAACCTTTCATCAATAACCGTAAGGCCTCACTTAAATAAGCGTCAGTACTGTCCGCACTAAACGTTTTTAGCGGCTTAGTGATTGCCTTAACTTCACGTTCTTTATAACCTAATGCCAATAAAGCCGCCAATGTTTCCTTTAAATACGGACTAAGCGTTTCATCCATGACCGGCATACTTTGCTGGCCTGGGATAGTTTCTGGACTAGTTAAATCCGTCAGCTTACCCTTTAAATCTAAAACAATTTGCTGGGCCGTTTTTTTACCGACACCAGGAAACTTAGTTAAATAACCCACGTCATCAGTTTTAATTGCGTTGATCAAACCTGCGTGATCGTTATTTGCTAAAATAGCCAGCGCTGATTTTGGTCCAATACCAGAGACTTTAATCAACTTTTCAAATAGTAATTTTTCGTCTTGATTACTGAAACCAAATAAAGTGATATCTGTATCACGAATGGCCTGGTAAACGTAAATTTTTTGTTGTTTTTCCTTTGAAACTTCAAAACGAAATGGATTGGCTAATTGAAGCTTATAGCCCACTCCGTTAACTTCAAGCACAATATAAAAAGGGCTTACGTACGTGACGTAGCCAACGAAATAATCATACATAACCACAATTCCTTACTTTTTAAAATGAGTACATATGTTTGCCTGATAGCATTGTACCACACCTGACTCAATTTTTACCGGCTTATCCGTGATTTCATTTTAGCCAACCATCTTTAGACCAATAACACCAACTAAAATGCAGCTAACAAAGAAAAATTTGGCGGGTGAACTTTTTTCGTGCAGTCTAAAAATTCCGTAAAGTACACTACTTATCGCGCCAATCCCAGTCCACACTGCGTAGGCCACACTTAAAGGAATTGTTTTCGTTGCTTGACTCAATAAAAGCATGCTAAGGGCAACACTGAGTACCGAGAGTAACCGATAATACCAGCCGCCGGTAACCATGGCTTGCTGCAACCAGGCAATAAAACCTAATTCACAAAAACCGGCAATAATTAACATCAACCAACTCATGGACGTTCTCCCTTCCCGTTACTAAGTTCCAAACCAATAATTCCAAGCAGTAAAATACCCAGCGCCAACAACTTACCAACCGATACTGGTTCACCAAGAATTGCCATCCCAACTAGCGAGGTTCCAGCCGTACCGATTCCCGTAAAAACGGCGTAGGTGACACCAACACCAAATGCTCGTAACGCAAAATTAAGAAAATAAAAACTACAAACCAGCAGAAATACAGTTAACAAAGTAGGACCTAATTGCGTAAAACCATGGCTGGCTTCCAAACTAGTCGCCCAACCAACCTCTAACAAACCAGCAATTAATAAAGAAATATAGGCCATTTTTATCCCTCCAAATTCAGCGTCGTCTTTTAACAAAATAAAAAACGACCGAAGAATGCATGGCACATTCTTCGGCCGAAATTCTTGTCTGTACTTGATTAATTTAGACTCAGTTTAACAAACTAAAGCGCCATTTGGGCAATTGTTAGAACTATTTTACAATCTGCTCAGCAAACTCTTACAACTGAGAGTGGTGTCAAAAAAGCACCTAAATTCCACTTTGTAAACGAAAAACGCGAAATACCTAATTTGATTGCTGTTAACTAAGCTTCACCACGCGCGCTTTCATGACTATCTTGAATTCGCTTAAACATTTTTTCTAAATCATTTCCCGAGAAGTGAACTAGCACTGGCCGGCCATGTGGACAATTAAAGGGATTTTCACACTGTGGTAAGCGGTGCAAAAGCGCCCGTGCCTGCTTGTCATCCAAATGATGATTGGCCTTAATTGCACGCTTACAACTCATCATAATCGCTGTTTTTTCGCGAAATGCTGCAACATCGATTTTATTATCTTCTAGAACATAATCAATCATTTCTTTAGCGGTATCCTCTTCTTGCCCAGCCTTAAACCAGGTTGGGTGGCTCCGCAAAATGAAACTATTTTGTCCAAAAGACTCTAAATTGATACCAACTTGCTTTAATATCGGTGCCCGATCTCGAATTCGAATAGCATCACTGGTCGGATAATCCAAAACGAGCGGTACAAGTAAACTTTGTAGGTCTTGCGTGACTCTTCCAATTTCTTTACGGTAAAATTCGTAATTTACTCGTTCTTGGGCCGCATGTTGATCTAAAATATAGAAACCATCTTCACCTTGGGCAAATAAGTAGGTGCCGTGCATTTGGCCAATATAGTCCAAATGGGGAAAACGCGGTTGCTGCCCTTGTTTTGGCTGTTCTACAGCTATTGTGGCCGCTTTAGGTTCAGTCCCAAAGGCAGCACCAACCTGCTCACTTTGATAGCGTGCATCAAAATCGGCCAGTCGCTGGGGATCTTCAAAAATGGGTTGATTGGCATTGGCCGCCGGTTTTGCGCCGGCGCTTTTTTTAGCGGCCACGGTTGGTGCTGACTCAGCAATTTGATCAGCCACTGCCGAACTTTGAGCAGCAAGTTCTGTTGGTGCTTGCTGCCACTGCGTACTGGCCGCATTTAAATCAATTTGTAGTTGATCAGTATTTACTGGATCCTTCCGGCGTAAGTTGCGATTTGCGTCTGGAATTAAGTTTTCCTGACTCAACCGAGCATAGATTGTTTTTTGAATCAGCTGTGAAAGCTCATCCTCTTTGCTCAAACGTACTTCCTGCTTGGCTGGATGAACGTTAACATCGACTAATATCGGGTCCATTTTAATCGCCAGCACAACAATTGGATACCGACCTACCATTAATTTCGACCCGTAACCAGCGATGATCGCCTTGTTCAACTGATAATTTTTGATGTACCGACCATTAATTAAAACGGTCAAATAACGCCGTGAAGATCGGGTTAATTCAGGCAGTGATACAAAACCAGTCAATTGAAAATCGAGATCCTTTGCGGAAATTTCTAGCATCTTACGTGCATTCCCGACACCATAAATTCCGGCAATCGTTCGTTGTAATCCACCACTTCCACTTGTTTTTAAAATGACGTTGCCTTCATGAATTAACGAAAAAGCAACTTGGGGGTGGCTTAATGCTAAGCGGTTAACAATATCACCAATATTAGCAAGTTCGGTTTGTGGTGACTTAACGTATTTTAACCGGGCCGGTGTATTAAAGAAGAGGTCCTTAACACTAACTGTTGTCCCTTGCCGCACGGCACTATGTTTTTGCTCAATTAACTTACCCCCACGATAATGAACGTACTCCCCAATCTCCGCGCCAGTCGAGCTTTCCAGTGTCATGTCAGAAACCGAGGCAATACTTGGTAAGGCCTCACCACGAAAACCTAATGAGCGAACCTTAAACAAATCTTCCCGCGACGTAATTTTACTGGTGGCATGGCGCTTAAACGCCGTGGTAACCTCAGCGGCCGGAATGCCGGCCCCATTATCAATGACCTGAATTCGCCGTAGCCCAGCCTCTTCAACGATAATATCAATTTGATTACCACCGGCATCTAAAGCGTTTTCCACTAATTCCTTAACAACAGATGCTGGCCGTTCAATTACTTCACCAGCCGCAATTTGGTTGGTTAAGACTTCCGCCAATTCCTGAATTTTGGCCATGATCCTACCTCCTCAGTTACTTAATGACCATTTTGCATTACCACGCAAAACCTTAATTTATGCACCTAATCTTTTAATTTCTGCTGCCACTTGTAAAGCGTGTTCATGACGTCCATTGGTGTCATGCCCATTAAATTGAGTTCCTTTAAATCAGTTAGAACTTTGCCTTCTGCTTTGGACACGTTGTTCTCTTGGTAATTAAACAAAGCCAATTGTTCATCAACTTCGGCTGACTGCTTTTCGGTCTCCTTAGAAGTTACGGCACTACCCGGCTTTTGTTCAGCGTTAACTTCCTTAACCGCTGAAGGAACGGCCGCCGCAGAACTAACAGGCTGATCAGTTCCTGCAGCCGCAGTATCAGTTTGTTCACCGCTGGGTAACACCGTTGGCTGCTTTTCCAGCTTAGTTAAAATAGTTGTCGCCCGTTTTAGTAGGCTATCAGGTAACCCCGCTAGCTTGGCGACGTGAATCCCGTAAGACTTATCCGCCGCGCCAGGCAACATTTTATGCAAGAAAACGAGCGTTCCATTTTCTTCAACGGCACCAACGTGAACATTCTTTAAACCAGGTAAACGTGATTCTAAGGCAGTCAATTCATGATAATGCGTCGAAAATAATGTTTTAGCATGAACGTGATCGTGCAGATATTCGATAATTGCCTGGGCTAAAGCCATCCCATCATAAGTTGCCGTTCCCCGGCCAATTTCGTCAAATAAAACCAGGCTATTTTGCGTTGCGTGGGCCAAAGCCTCATTTGATTCCATCATTTCCACCATAAAAGTACTTTGCCCTGAAATTAAATCATCAGCCGCCCCAATTCGCGTAAAAATCTGGTCAAAAATCGGCAACGTTGCCTTGGTTGCTGGAACAAAACACCCCATTTGCGCCATGATAACGATCAAGGCCAATTGTCGCATATAAGTACTTTTACCTGACATATTTGGCCCGGTAATTAATAAAATAGCGTTATCCGGCGTCATTGTCACGTCATTAGGAATATATTTTTGTTCGCCCAATACCTTTTCAACAACTGGGTGCCGCCCAGCGACAATTTTCAAGTCATGTTGTTGTTTAGTTAATGTCGGCCGCACATAATGGTAGTTTTCGCTGGTCACGGCAAAGCTTTGTAAAACGTCTAATTCGGCAACACCCTTTGCTAACTGCTGTAGCCGGTGGATTTGTGCCTTAACCTTCTCGCGAACTTCAGTAAATAAATCATATTCCAACGCCGTTGATTTTTCTTGCGCCTCCAAAATCAGTGTTTCCTTTTCCTTTAACTCCGGTGTGCTAAATCGTTCGGCATTAGTCAACGTCTGCTTACGTTCGTAACGACCTTCTGGTAAGGTGGCCAAATTGGCCTTGGTAACTTCAATGTAATAACCAAAAATGCGGTTAAAGCCAATTTTAAGGTTATGGATGCCGGTCGTTTTTCGCTCTTTGGCCTGCAATTCGGCAATCCACTGTTTACCATTTTTCATTGCGTCACGATAATCATCTAATTGCTGATTATAGCCGGACTTAATTAAGTTACCATCCTTCGTTGAAACCGGCGGATCATCGTTAATGGCCAGGTCGATTAAATCCGTTACGTCACTAACTGGATCCAAGTGATCAATCACATCATCAAACGTGCCATCATTGATAGTCGCCAAAATATCCTTCACTTTTGGAATTTGCAGTAATGATGTTTTTAACTGGATTAAATCACGCCCGTTAACATTCCCAAAGGCCACTCGCCCAGCTAAACGTTCTAAATCATAAACCTTAGTTAATTCTTCTTGTAAACTAGAACGTTCAAAAAAATGATCCAGCAAACTAGCTACTTTGTTTTGGCGGCGGGTAATCGCAGCGTAATTAATTAACGGCCGATCAAGCCACTGCTTTAATAAACGACCACCCATCGCCGTTTTAGTACTATCCAATAACCACAATAACGTCCCGTTGCGGTTCTCGTTACGCATTGAAGTTACTAATTCTAAATTGCGCTTGGCGTAGTGATCCATCTTGAGAAAATGTGACGGCTCATATTCTTCCGCCGCCTGTAAATGGGCCAACGTTCGCTTTTGCGTCACCGTCAAATACATCAATAATTGTTCTACAACTTTAACTTCCGTCATATCCGTTAAATTTTGCGTCACAAATGCTAATTCAGCGTGCGGCGTAATTTTATCCTGATAGGAAATTAGAATTCCTAGTTTAGTTAGATCAGCCAAAAGTTTGGGACTAACTTCATGGTTGGCCACAATTTCTTTCGTGCGCAAACTCATTGTTTCGTTGACAACATCTTCTTCGCCAACTAAGAGGCTAACTTTGAGTTCACCAGTGGACAGATCAGTGTAGGCAAAACCATAGTGATCCTTTTTGGCCTCAATTAAGGCCGTTAAATAATTATTTGACTTGGCCGTGGCTGCCTTTTGATCCATATTAGTTCCTGGCGTAACCAACTGAATAACTTCACGTTTGACCATGCCGACTGCTTTTCTAGGATCTTCCGTCTGTTCACAAATTGCGACTTTATAACCTTTATCCACCAAAATATCAACGTAATTTTGGGCAGCATGGTGGGGCACACCACACATTGGAATCGGATCAGCGGCACTTTTATTTCGCGCCGTTAAAGTTAGTTCTAAAAGTTGTGCCCCTTTAATCGCATCGTCATTGAACAATTCGTAGAAATCACCAATTCGATAAAATAAAAAGGCATCTGGATAATCCTTTTTAATGGCATTATATTGTTCCATCATTGGTGTCTCTTTTGTTTTCTGTGGCACGATTAATGCCCTTCTTTCTCTGTTAAATCTGAAACTGCTTTCTGCAGATGATCCGTAATAAAACGTAACGTCTCATCTGCTTCAAATAAAGCATCCCGATAGGCCTTGGTTAAGGGATGTTGGTCCAACTCCTGCTTTAATTGATCCGCCTCTTGCTTTGCTTTTGCAGCAGCCTGGGGCTTATCATAATGGGCATCGTTAACAATGTTCTTCTGCGCTATTTCTAATTGCTGCTGCAGCTTTCGCAATTTTTCATTTTGGTTGACCTGTTTAGCAACAAATTGATAATTTTTAATTGTTTCTTCTTGCTGAATTAAGTGTGTTAAACGCACTAAAGCTTGACGGGTTTTATCATCCATCAAGCTTTTGTCGGTTAAGTTCATAACGTTCACCTCATTATTGTTCAAAACCAAACGGGTGATCTGCATTAATCAAAACTGGTTCAATATGTTTTGCCCTACCAGTTGTATCATCAATTTCAATAAAGCATCCCGATAAAATACCGCGACCATCTTCCTTAACCTCATACCGGGTTGGCATCTGGGTTAAAAAGCGTTCGATACTCTTTGCGGGTTTAACGCCTAAAATAGCATCGTAGGCCCCGGTCATCCCAGCATCAGTCAAATAGGCCGTCCCATTTGGCAAGATCCGTGCATCATTGGTTTGAACGTGAGTATGCGTTCCAACTAACGCGGATATTTGACCATCTAGATACCACGCCAAGGCCTCTTTTTCAGCCGTTGTCTCCGCGTGAAAATCAATAAACACTAGATCTGTTTGCTGGTGAATCTCTTTTAATAATCGATCAGCCTTATGAAATGGATTAGCCAACGATTGCCCCATTAACGCGTTACCCTGCAAATTAATCACAGCTAGTTTAAGCTGATTAACTTGTACGTAGACGAAGCCTAACCCTGGCGTCGTTTCTTCAGGGAAATTAGCCGGTCGCACCATTTTTTTGGCACTGTCAATAAAGTCAAAAATATCGCGGTTATCCCAAACATGATTACCCATGGTGACAACGTCCGCACCGGCCTGTAAAAAGCCTTTGTAGATTTTCTCCGTAATCCCGCGACCGCCAGCAGCATTTTCACCATTGACAATCGTCACTTGTGGCCGAAATTTCGTTTTTAGTTGTGGTAAGTAATCTTTGATCATGTCCCGACCGCGCGATCCCATAACATCCCCAACAAATAATATCCGCATCTTACTCCTCTTTTCCAATCAACATACAATCATTGTACCATTTTTAATTTACCAGAAAGCTAAAGCACCCTTTTTAGTCGATTCTAAGCAAAACATTAGCGTTTTAGATGATAACTATAGGTTGCGACGACAATGTCTTCCCGGGAGGCCAGTGCGGCCCGCAAACGGAAGCTTGTCTGGTTATGCAAAATATTCTGCCAGGGTTTCTTCGGCATGAATTGTGGTACTAAAATTGTAATTGTGTAATTACGGTTCCGGGCGTTCTTACTAATAATTTCCGCAAAACGCAGTACTGGCCGTGAAACCGAACGGTAAGACGAATGAATATCAACGAAACGAATGTCCGGAAAATCTTTTTTGAATTCAGATTCTGTCTCGTGTTCCTTAGCCGGATTTTCGTCCATTGAAACGTGCATGGCAATGACATAATCACCAATTGAACGCGCATAATTAAGCGCCCCCACCGTTACTTGAGTCACATTGCTTACCAATACAATCACTGTGCTACCAGCGTAGTCATGAAATTTAACCTGTTCCACCAACCGGAGTTGCGCGGCAACTTTATGATAATGATCATGAATTTTATAAAAAACCAACAACACAATTGGCATAATAATAAAGTATGGCCAAACATCGCCTAGGTGATACATCAATAGAAAAATAAAGATTGAAAATGAAATTAAGGCACCAACAAAATTGGCCAGTGAGCGCCCAATCCAACCCTTTGAACGTTCGTGCCACCATTTACGAATCATCCCTGTTTGACTCAACGTAAATGGTACGAAAACGCCGGTTGCGTAGAGTGGAATCAAACGTTCCGTACTCCCATTGAAAATAAAGATTAAAACAATTGAACCTAACGCCAACGTTAAAATACCATTTGAATAGCCTAAACGATCCCCCCGATCCATATACATGTGGGGCATAAATTTATCCTTAGCTAAATTATAGGCCAAAATTGGAAAGGCGGAAAAGCCTGTATTGGCCGCCAACGCCAAAATTAAGGCCGTCGAGAACTGTAAAATGTAGAACATGACACTGCCATGACCAAAGATTGCGGCCCCAACCTGCGATAAAATCGTCACTTTTAATTTGGGGGTAATCCCTAAATACCAGTTTAAATAGGTTACTCCGGCAAAGAAGAAACCTAAAATAATACCCATAATTGCCAGCGTTGCAGCAGCGTTTTTGGCCTTAGGCTTTTTGAAAAACGGAACCGCATTTGAAATAGCCTCAACCCCAGTCAAGGATGACGAACCTGAAGAAAAGGCCCGCAAAATCAGGCCAACAGTGATCCCAGGTACTGCGGCACCAACTAATGATGTTGCGTGAAAGGCCAAACTACCAGTGGAAATCTTGGCCAAGCCAGTAAGAATCATAATGGTAATGACGACCACAAATAAATATACTGGGATCATTAACAGTGACGCTGAATCACGCAGTCCCCGTAAATTCATCGCTGTAATTAACACCACAATAATAATTGCAATTCCCACTTGATTACCATAGAGCGCCGGCACCGCCGAGATAATGGCCTCTGTCCCAGCAGAAACGGAAACAGCCACGGTTAACATATAATCAACTAACAGTGAGCCTCCGGCAATCAGGCCGGGATAAGTTCCTAAATTTTCACTAGAAACAATGTAGGCGCCCCCGCCTTGTGGATAAGCATGAATAATTTGCCGATAAGATAAAATGAGTGACGTTAATAAGATCAGTACAAAGGCCGCAATCGGTAAAGAATACCAAATTGCTGCTGCCGAAAGTGTGATTAAAACTGTCACAATCTGTTCGGTTCCGTAAGCAACTGATGATAACGCGTCAGAAGACAATAGTGCCAACGCCTTAACCTTACTCAGCTGTTGTCCCCCTTCATCGGACGACTTTAATGGTTTACCGATGAAGAATCGTTTGATATGTTGCATGACTTTTAGCTCTCCCTTTTATAAATCAAATGCTTATTCTCCGAGCGGCACAGACGCATCCCAACTCGTAAAACAACTTGCTACACTGTCGTTATTCCCTAAACAAAAAAACAAGGCATAGCGTTCAGCCTAGGAAAGTGTTTGAAAAAGCGCAGGAACCTAGTCTTTTCAAACACATTTACACTGAATTAGTCGGGGAAACACTACTTAAAGTAATTTCCAAACATGACTCAGACCAGCTCTGCCTGTCCTACCAGTTTCCAATAGCCGTATAAGCAGCATAAACGGCATTTATAGTTACATTTAGGTTAATTTACTAATGATAAACAAGAATTATTGTACGCTTATCAATCTCCGTATTCTAGCCCGAATTTTGTTTAAATTTACAAATTGAATCAACACGCACAACGTAGCTAAATTAATGGTAAAAATTGCGCGTCGTAACCTAATAATTTCTAGGTTCTAATTCATAATACCAGTTAATTCATTAAAGTATATCCCCCAGCGAATTTTGTTTAATTTTTCCTAGTGATTTAGACATTTTACGCTAGGCAGTAGCACCCAAAACAGCGCAAAAGTCAATTCTGTCATTATTACCTTTAATCAGCTCAGAACGTAATCAACGTTTAGAATATTCCAAAACAAAGAGGCCACTGACTTTTTAGTCAGCGGCCTCTTACTATTTCCGATCATTACCTAATGCGTAATGGTAGAACCAAGGTTTTCATCAGTTTATTCAGATTGGCGTTTAACCATTAATTGAATAATTTAGCTGCGATTACTTGTAGTTCGTGGTCTATTCTATAAAACTAGACCCATATTAGTTATGAACCAAGTCGTGCTTAAAAATGGCTTCCTAAGTTGGCAGATCAGGCTACATCATGCCGCCCATACCACCAGGCATACCACCACCGGCACCAGCAGCGCCTGCATCAGGTGCCTTTGGTTCTGGCTTATCAGCAACAACTGCTTCGGTTGTTAATAGTAATGATGATACAGAAGCAGCATTTTGAAGAGCCGAACGAGTTACCTTTGTTGGGTCGATAATCCCAGCATCGATCATATTCTCCCAGTTGCCATTAGCGGCATTGTAACCAACTTCTGGATCTTGTTGCTTCAGGTGTTCAACGATAACTGAGCCTTCAACACCAGCATTTTCAGCAATTTGCCGAACAGGTTCTTCTAGGGCACGAAGAACAATATTAATACCAGTTTGAACATCACCTTCGGCTTTTAAGCTAGATACGGCCTTAATAACGTTAACCAAAGCAGTACCACCACCGGCAACGTAGCCTTCTTCAACGGCGGCACGTGTGGCGTTTAAAGCATCTTCAATCCGATATTTTTGTTCTTTTAATTCAGTTTCAGTTGCGGCACCAACCCGAACAACTGCAACACCGCCAGCTAATTTAGCTAAGCGTTCTTGTAATTTTTCACGATCAAAATCTGAGGTTGTGTCAGCAATCTGTGTTTTAATTTCAGCAACACGTTGTGCTAAGGCATCTTTGTCGCCAGCACCCTCAACAAGTGTTGTATTGTCTTTAGTAACCGTAACCTTACCAGCTTGGCCTAATTGATCGATGGTTGTATCTTTCAATTCAAGTCCAAGATCTGATGTGATTAAAGTAGCACCAGTTAAAGTAGCAATATCTTCAAGTTGAGCCTTACGCCGATCACCAAAACCAGGTGCCTTAACGGCTACAACATTGAACGTACCACGAATCTTGTTCAAAACAAGTGTTGGTAATGCTTCGCCATCAACGTCGTCAGCAATAATCAATAAAGCCTTGCCTTGTTCAACAATCTTTTGTAATAATGGTAAGATTTCTTGAATGTTAGAAACTTTCTTATCAGTGACTAAGATGTATGGATTATCAAGGTCAGCTTCCATTTTATCGTTGTCGGTAACCATGTACTGTGATAAGTAGCCACGGTCAAACTGCATTCCTTCAACAACGTCTAAGGAAGTATCGATCCCTTTTGATTCTTCAATTGTGATAACACCATCATTACCGACTTTTTCCATAGCGTCAGCGATTAATTTACCAACGGTTTTACTTGATGAAGAAACAGAAGCAATCTGTGCAATATCATTTTTACCGTCAACTTTATGGGAAATCTTGTGTAATTCCTTAACGGCAGCGGTGGTTGCTTTTTCAATCCCATCACGAATGCCAACTGGGTTAGCACCGGCAGTGACGTTCTTCATACCTTCACGAACGATTGATTGCGTCAAAACGGTTGCGGTGGTTGTACCATCACCAGCGTTATCGTTAGTCTTTGAAGCAACTTCGGAAACTAACTTAGCACCCATATTTTCAAAATGATCTTCTAATTCGATGTCCTTTGCAATCGTAACCCCATCGTTAGTGATTGTAGGTGAACCATATGATTTTTCCAAAACAACGTTCCGGCCTTTTGGTCCAAGAGTTGTTTTAACGGTATCTGCTAACTTATCAACGCCACGAAGCATTGCTGAACGAGCGTCTTCTGAGAATTTTAATTCTTTAGCCATTTTAATTTTCACCTCATAAATGAATTTAGTGTGAACTTACAATCTGTTTTTGTTATGTTCACTACTATATTTTTTGCAGTTTTTTGGAAGTTACAAATTTTAATATTTGTGTTTAATTCTAAAGGAACCGTATTAACTAAGTTACTAATACGCTAAGCAAAGTTATTCAACAATTGCTAATAAATCCTTTTCATGTAAAACTAAATAGTCGGCGCCGTCGTAAGAAACATTGGTACCGGAATACTTATCAAACATAACGTTATCGTCAACCTTGACTGTCAAGGGAACAACGTCACCATGATGATTTGTGGCACCTGGGCCTGCTGCTACTACTTTACCCGTTGTTGGTTTTTCTTTTGCGTTAGAAGCTAACACAATACCACCAACTGTTTTTTCTTCTTCATCTTCTACTGAAACAATGACGCGATCGCCTAATGGTTTTAACACGTTTAATCCCTCCATTTATCATTTGATGAGCTTTAGCACTCCTAGCAGTTAAGTGCTAATCACAATATTTATAATAACATGTTCTAGTTTGAATGCAAGTCTTAAGCACAAAAAAGCTTTAAAAATTTAATTAAAACCGCTAAGCTAGAAAGAGATATTTTAACGTACAAAAATCAACGCTCTAAAGGAGGATTATATGCTCGCACGAAAAAATGCTGTCAGTACCCTTAGCGTTTATTTGATTATTTTCTTATTACCTGCTTTAGTTAATTCAATTATTCGTTTAAAAACGGCTTTATACCTTTTTCAAACAATTGATTACGTGGTGGGTGCGGCTATTCTAATCATCATCTACCAGAAATTTTTTGCACCAACGCAAATGGAAAAGGGAGCGCAAACAAAAACTAGCCAGATTATTCTCTGGGGTATTCTTGGTGCTTTTCTGGCTCTGATTGGTCAACTT
This sequence comes from Loigolactobacillus backii, assembly GCF_001663675.1. Classification (NCBI taxonomy): domain Bacteria; kingdom Bacillati; phylum Bacillota; class Bacilli; order Lactobacillales; family Lactobacillaceae; genus Loigolactobacillus; species Loigolactobacillus backii. The sequence continues at coordinate 1,645,432 of NZ_CP014873.1, read as the reverse complement.
GCCGCCAGCTACTTAGATCAGCTTATCTTTCACACCACGACTAGCTCGGCCAACACCAGCGCTATCTTGACCGTTATTCGAAGCTACCCTTACTACCTAATCATGGCCGTCGTTGCCGCACCAATTATGGAAGAACTAGTTTTTCGGCGGACCATTTTTGGCTACCTTACTCCCTTCACTGGTAAATTTGGCGCCGCTCTAATCTCCAGTGTCTTTTTTGCCATCGCTCACAATGATAACCATTTACTAACTTACACAGCCATTGGCCTAGTCTTTTGTTACCTCTATCAGCGAACGGGCAAGATTGCGACTTCAATGATTAGCCACATGGTGATGAATGGCATTGTAATCTTAATGTTACTCTATCGTTAATATCCGCAGATTAAGGCTACTTTAATTAAATTAATGGGAGTGTGACAAAAGTCGGTTTTGGGTTTACTGCGTAACGTAAGCTAATCCAATAACAGTACTATGGTTATTGGATTAGCTGTAGTTAGGCACGTAAATCCAGACTTTTGGCGCACGTTCTAGAGCAATATTCGGAAACAGTAAGAGGCTAAGACTTTTTGTCCCAGCCTCATTAAATTTTGCGCAAAAAAACAACCAAGTCCTAATCTTGGTTGTTTTTTTGAACTATTTTATTTAGCAGTGTCGCTAGTGCCACCTTCATTACCGTAATGATCTAAAAAGTAGATCAACGTTTGTAACTCGTTGGCCAAATCAACATTTTGGATCCGAACAGTTGCCGGAACGGAAAGCCGAATTGGCGTAAAGTTCATGATTCCCTTTACGCCAGCCGCAACCAACTCATCAGCAACATCCTGCGCGTGATTAATTGGCACGGTTAAGATTGCGACATCGATTTGCTGAATCTGCAATTGTTCCTTCATATCTACCATTGGATAAACTGGCACACCACTTTGAATTGTGTTAGCAATCTCTTCATTAATATCGAAGGCTGCACTGATTCGAACACTATTCGTTTGTTGAAAATTATAGTTCAGTAATGCGTGCCCTAAATTACCAACCCCAACTAACGCAACATTGGTAAGTCGATCTTGATTTAAGGTCTTCTTGAAAAAATTGAGTAGATCTTCGACATCATAGCCGTAACCACGTTTTCCTAACGCCCCAAAGTAAGAAAAGTCGCGACGAATTGTTGCACTATCTACTTGTACTGCTTCTGAAAGTTCAGTTGATGAAACTCGGTTTGTGCCTGCGTTGAACAAAATGTTCAAATAGCGATAGTAAATCGGTAAACGTTTGGCAGTTGCCTTTGGTATTTTTGCCTCAGCCATTGCTTATCCTCCATTAGTCATCTTAAATTAGCTTGTGAATTTATCTTAATAGACAATGGTTATAATACCGTATTTACTTGTGAAATGCAATTAGACTGTTTAAAATAACCACCAATTTATTTGGGAAAGGGATCACTTATCAACCTAAACAGATCTCGAAAATACATGAAAACGCTTTAATAACCACCATAAACTTGTTCTTTTGTCTGTGAAAGCCGCAACTTTAATTTTCTTATGACTAGTACTGCTTTTCCTTTGTAAAAGTCGGCCACCTTTTGTCCCGCCCACTTATATGGTAAACTAGATTGAATAAATTGCTGAAATGAAAGGAAGGATTCCACTTTGATCTTACTGCAAGCACAAAACGTTGCCCGCCACTTTGGGGCCGATGTTTTGTTTGAACACGTTCAACTGGAAATTCAATCACAGGCGCGCGTCGCCTTGGTTGGCCGTAATGGGATCGGCAAATCAACATTGCTCAAGATCTTAGTTGGGCAAAATCCCCCTGATGTTGGCCAAGTGATCACAAGTAAAGGCGTCACAATTGGTTATCTACCTCAGGATACCGGCCTTGACTCAACCAAAACGATTTTTGCTGAAATGTTAACCGTTTTTGCTAAACTTCAAGCAATGGAAAAACGGATGCACACTTTAGAACAACAATTAGGTGATCCCAAACTACTAGCCGACGAGGAAGCTTACCAAGCTACCTTAAAATCTTATGAACAGTTGCAACACGACTTTAGCGACCAAAATGGCTACGGTTATCAGGCCGAAATTCGTACCGTTTTACACGGCTTTGCCTTTGGTGAAGACTATTATGATCACCCCATTAATGAGTTATCTGGTGGTCAGAAATCACGTTTGGCCATGGCTAAGCTACTTTTAGAAAAACACGATTTATTGATTTTAGATGAGCCAACTAACCATCTGGACATTGATACATTAACTTGGCTAGAAGGTTATTTACAAGGCTACTCAGGTGCCCTGTTAATTGTTTCCCATGATCAGTACTTTCTTGATAAAGTGGCCAACGAGGTCTACGACATGAGTCAGCATACCACCCGCCACTATAAAGGAAATTACACAAAGTACCGTGCTGAAAAAGCTGCCTACCAAGAACAAGAGTGGAAAGCTTACGAAAAACAACAAGCAGAAATTAACAAGCTCGAAGATTTCGTTAACAAAAACATTGTGCGGGCTTCAACAACTAAACGGGCTCAAAGTCGGCGGAAACAGTTAGACAAAATTGTCCGGTTGGAAAAACCGCAAAATGACAATAAGACCGTCCGCTTTAGTTTTAGTGAGGACAAGCCCTCTGGTAACCAAGTATTAGACGTCATTAACGCGGCTATCGGTTACAGTGCCACCCATGTTTTGGCGGACCCCATTGACCTGCACCTAAAACGTCATGAAGCAATTGCCATTACCGGCCCGAATGGTGTTGGCAAATCAACACTGCTAAAAAGTATCTTAAAACAAATTCCGTTTTTGCGCGGTGAGGCAAAACTAGGTGCAGGCGTTGACATTGGCTATTACGATCAGGAACAGGAAAACCTCCACCGTAATAAAACCGTTCTAAACGAAATTTGGGATGAGCATTCAACCATGCCTGAAGTCAATATTCGCAGCATTCTGGGCAGTTTTCTTTTTACCGGTAAGGATGTTGAAAAATCAGTTGCTGCCCTTTCTGGTGGCGAAAAAGCTCAGTTAATGTTAGTCAAACTAGCAATGAACCATAATAACTTTTTGATTCTCGATGAACCCACTAACCATTTGGACATTGATAGTAAGGAAGTTCTAGAAAAGGCATTACTTCATTACGATGGGACTATTTTATTTGTTTCACATGATCGCTACTTTATGAACCGCATCGCTAGTAACGTGGTGGAATTGTCCCGCCAAGGTACGAAGCGTTATCTTGGTAACTATGATTATTACGTGGATAAAAAGGCCGAGGAAGCGGCAATTACGGCCGAAAAAATGGCCAATGCGGGCCCAACTGAAGTTGTGAGCCACGCAGCAGCACCAGCTCAACAGGACTATCAGCTCAATAAGGAACAACAAAAAAAGGAACGCAAACTCAGTCGCGAAGTTGCGGCACTGGAGCAACAAATGACAACGTTAGACCAGCAAAGTCATGACCTTCAAGTTGCAATGACGCAACCTGATGTTTTGGCCGCCCCAACTAAGTTAACTGAATTGCAGCAACAATTGGAAACAATCACTGCACAACAAAATCAAGTTGAAACGGATTGGGAAGAAAAAAGTTTGGCCTTGGAAGAATTAACGGGTGATTAGCGTTTTTTAGTCTAAATCGTATTTTCCCAGTATTCCCTAGAAAATCTTTAAAAAAGCAGCAACAAAAATAACGACCACTATTGGTGGCTTATTCACAAGCTAGCAAAATGCTAGTAGGATAAGCTTCACAATCGCGGTCGTTATTTTTAATTTAGCACTTCTTCAGCGTAGGCAAAGGACAAACTGGGATCGGCATTTAAATCTAAATCAGCACGAGCACCTCGCGCCATCATAACGTGAGCCGCAGCCCCAATCATTGCCCCGTTATCGCTACACAAACGAATCGGTGGCACCACAAAATCCAAGTTAGGATCTTCCTGGTCGATTGCGCTGGTTAAGGCACTACGTAAAGCCGAATTAGCGGCAACACCACCGGCCAAAACCAGTTGGCCAACGCCATAGGCTTGACAAACTCGCATTGTTTTCGTGATCAAAACATCAATCACACTAGCCTGAAAGCTAGCCGCCAAATCAGGTTTCGATAGTTTTTCACCTCGTTGCTCAGCATTGTGCACTTTATTGATAAAAGCACTCTTCAAGCCACTAAAACTAAAATCATAGTTAGCGTCTTTAATCATTGCCCGAGGAAAGTTAAACGTATCCTGCCCTAATTTACTTAAATCGTCAATCTTCTTGCCGGCAGGATAAGCCAAATTGAGTACCCGCCCGACTTTGTCAAAGGCCTCACCAGCAGCATCATCTCTGGTGTCACCAATGATTTCAAACTCACCAGCCCCACGCATGTAAACTAACTCCGTATGGCCGCCTGACACTAATAACGCCATCAGCGGATAAACCAGTGGCTTAACTAAACGAGCCGCATAGATATGACCTGCCATGTGGTTAACGGGAATCAACGGTAATTGATGGGCAAAGGCAACTGCCTTGGCCGCAGAAACGCCAATCAACAGTGCGCCAACTAGTCCTGGACCGTAAGTGACCGCAACCGCTGTTAAATCCCCGTAGGTTACGCCAGCCTGCGTCATTGCCTCTTCGGCACACAAGGTCACCTGTTCAACGTGATGGCGACTGGCAACTTCCGGAACCACACCGCCAAAACGCTTTTGGCTGTTAATCTGTGAAGCGATCACATTACTACGAATTTTGACGCCATCTTCAACCACCGCCACACTGGTTTCGTCACAACTTGATTCAAACGCTAAAATTAATTCTGGTTTCTTTTCAGTCACCGTCTTGTCTCCTACCTTCCTTGCCAGTACTTCTCCATAACCAACGCATCTTCAGTTGGATTAGCGTAATACGCCTTTCGCTGCGTCAAAAGTTGAAACCCCAACTTTTGATATAACTGCTGCGCCGCCAAATTTGTTCCGCGAACCTCCAACAAAAAACGGCACGCTTCAGTCTGCCGCGCTAATAGCCGCTGCCATAATGCCCAGGCCAAACCTTGTCGCTGAAAATCACGGTGAATAGCAAGGTTCGTGATCTCAAGTTCCGCAAATAATTTTGTGTAACTAACAAACCCCACTAGCCGCCCATTCAACTTTAAAAAACCGTAAAATTGATAATCGGTTTGCATATTTTCTTGAAAACTAGTTTGACTCCACGGTGAACCAAATTGATAACTTGCTTCACACAATTGAAAACAGGCCTTACTCAATTTCGCGGCGTGTGCCACAAGGTCCGTCTTTGTCGGAAAATAAAACACCACAGTCTTAATTCTCCTCGCCTAAAGGCAACATCATATTCAACGCATCTTCATGATTAACAACGTAGTAAGAACGTTTGATATTCTGATCCAAAAAACCCAGCTGATGGTATAAATGCTTAGCGGGCTCGTTTGAAACTCGTACTTCTAGTGTTAACCTAGCAGACGGAAGATCCGCCGCCCGTTGGATCATACTTAACATCAAAAAACGACCAATCCCAAAATTTTGAAATTTAGGTACGACAGCAATATTGGTCACGTGTGATTCAGTTTTAGTAAACCAGCAACCAATAAAGGCCACAATTTCGCCCTCAAAAATAAGGACAACGTAAAGTGACTGGGTTGTCTTTTTCAACTCACTTAAAAAAGCCGCCCGGTCCCAAGGCGTTGTGCCAGCATAACATTGCCGTTCAACTTCCAACAAGTCGTCGACATCATCTTGTTGAGCTCGGCGCATGCTAAAATTTTGCCCACCAAGGTTCACTGCCTGATCGAGAAAATTCAATGTTGGCTTTGTATTCGAATGTTGGTACCAATCCTTAAATCTCTTCCACATACGGTTCGTGCCCCTCATTTGTGGGATGCTGCTTCAACCAATTCGCCTCTGCCTCGGTAATCCGTAAATAATTTGGTGCAAACCGATGAATATTCGCCACTGGTTGGGCAGTTTGGCCAAGTAACGCCAATTTACTAGCGTGTGGTAAATTATCAATCCCACTAACAAACTGTGCTTGTTGCCCTAACTTAGCCGTAATTTGTGGCCGAAACGACTCAACGTCATCGCCAATAAACTGCAACGGTGCCGTTTGCGTAGCCAATTCGGCAAGCCAACTAGCCATCGGTGTGTGACGGTCGGCCAAAACTGAAACTAATTCACCATTCTGCCACCGATAAGCCCCAGTAAAGGCCGCATCCCGGCGAGCATTAAAGACCGGAATAATTAAACCGGCCGAAGTTGTCACGTTGGCTGCCAAAGCCGCTAAACTAGAAATTCCGACTAATTCTTTATGCAATGTCCAAGCAAACGTTTTGGCCGTAGTCACGGCAATTCGAATTCCAGTATAGGAACCAGGACCCTGAGCAACAACAAAGCGATCAACGGCCGCTGGTAATAGACTTGTACTCTTAAATAGTTGGGCAACTGCCGGCATTAAACTTTCACTGTGCGTCTTACGAACGTTAATGGTTGTTTCACCTAAAACAGTTTGGTCGCGGACAAGTGCAACACTCATTGCGCGGTTAGATGTATCAATTGCTAAAACTAACATCTCGAACTTCCTTTTTAGTATTTGTTGGTATCGTAGCACAAATTAGCCTTTTTTTCATTAGTTGTTACCTAAAGGCTCTTAAAAAAATATGTCTATTTTGCATTTTTAAATATAGCCTAGTGCAGATTTGAAAGGCGGCCAGACTCAATTTCATAATTGAGAAGTGTCTTTTTTGATACTCACTAGTCCTTTTTGATCACAAAAGTGGACCAAAAGCCAATTACTGCTGGTGACCACCAAAAGTGTTTCGGCCGTTTCACGACCAAGCCACTCTCTTAGGCCAATCCTCAGAATTTCATTGCCTTTTGGTCCACTTATTTTTTACAATCTATCCCGCAAACTTAACATATTGCGGTTTGTTCCCAGCCAATACACCAACAGAACTTGAATTGGCGTTAATATTAAGTCCTTTAAAATTCGGATGGGTAAAATCCCCCAAAATGGCGTTTTATAAAGAATTGTTAGCCACAATGTATTTAAAAAGACGTTAACGACAAGCATAATAATTAAGGTAGCCATAATAACCCGCCACCAACTCATGTTTTGCCGGTAAAAGAACACCCCATAAATGACGCCGCCTAAGAATGCCGAAATAGTAAAACCGACAAAATAGGTCCCCGAACCGCCAAGTATTAAGGTATTAACTAAATCACAAATCACCGCTGCTAGTCCTGCCCACCAGGGTCCAAACCACCAACCCATAATAAACGTGGCCAGAAAAACAAAATCCACCCGGACTGACCAAATTCCAAACACGGGAAACTTACCAAGCACTAATTGCAGTGCCATTAGTAGACCCAGAATCGCAATACTGCGCGCACTGAGCCGTTTACCTGTTAAAGCTACTTTCAAACTGGACATCTCCTCTTGGAGTGCCACAAATATGAGATCGTGCATTTAGCTTTGTAGCCAAGTGTCTAGTTCAGCAAACCGTCACGTGAGGCGTCCCTCACGCACACCTTGAGAAACCTCCCCCAAAATATGCGGCGAATGCGGCAAAGAAATCGCAACCAATATCGGTTTTCGGGTGACGTTCACATTCCGTTCCGTCAGCACTTAACGCTCCTAGCCTACTCCGTTATTTTTTTGTACATTTTTCATTATACTGCTTCAAATTCACCAGGCCAACTAGTTAGGCGAAGTTTTTTAATTATTGTTAAAAAAAAATGAGAAAAAGCTTGGCGAACTCTGATTAAAATCACGGTTTAATTTCATTTTCGTTCCTTATTATCAAGAATGTAACCAAAACAAACCAAACCTTTTTCATTTTTCGACTCTTTTTCGTAACTGAAAAGAGACTCTCCCCAGACCATCTTCTTCCCCGAAGATGGTCTTTTTTTAAATGAGGCTGGGACAAAAGTCCTAGCCTCTTACTGTTTCTGAACATTGCTCTAGAATGTGCGCCAAAAGTCTGGATTTACGTGCCTAACTACAGCTAATCCAATAACCATAGTACGGTTATTGGATTAGCTTACGTTACGCAGTAAACCCAAAACCGACTTTTGTCACACTCCCTTTTTTTAAATGCAAAATAAAGTTATCATTTAGATTAAATAAACGCTCTAGGAGGTTACAATGAAAAAAATTCTAATTTTACACACCGGCGGCACCATTGCCATGTCCGAAAATGAAAGTGGCACCATCATTCCAGGGGCTTCCAACCCACTAATGGCCTACAATCAATTATTTGCTGGTCAATATGATGTTAGTTCTGAAGAGCTATTCAACCTTCCTTCGCCCCACATTACACCTAAAGAAATGTTACTGCTGAGTCAACGCATTAATCAGGCCGAACAGGCCGGGGTTGATGGTGTTGTCGTCACTCATGGCACAGATACTTTAGAAGAAACGGCCTATTTTTTGGATCTGACCTTGCCCAGTACCATTCCCGTGGTGATCACCGGTGCCATGCGTTCCTCCAACGAAATCGGTTCCGATGGTCTTTATAATTTGGAAAGCGCGGTAAAAACGGCCGCCGATGACGATGCCCGGGGTAAAGGCGTTCTCGTCGTAATGAACGATGAAGTTCACACCGCCCGTTTTGTGACGAAAACGCACACTACTAACGTTGCGACCTTCCGTACCCCTACTTTTGGCCCAATTGGTATTATGGAGAAAAATGGCGTTAAATTTTTTCAAGAACTAACGGAACAACAGGCTTGCCCAATTACCCACGTCATTGATCACGTTTACCTATTAAAGGCATACGCCGGTATGGATGATCACTTACTAACAATGTTAGATCTGCCTAGTACCAATGGTTTAGTGATCGAAGCAACTGGTGCTGGCAACCTGCCACCACAAACCTTGCCTGCCCTTGCTAAACTCATTGCCCATAAGATTCCCATTATTTTAGTGTCCCGCTGTTTCAACGGCGTTGCGGAACCTGTCTACGGCTATGAGGGTGGTGGCCAGCAACTACAAAAAATGGGGGTTATTTTTTGCCAAGGCCTCAATGGTCAAAAAGCACGTATTAAATTACTAGTTGGCCTATCAGCCGGTAAAAACGGCCAACAATTAGCCACTTATATGCAAGACGCCATTTCTTAATTTATAGGTCCCTTTAATTTAAATTTCGCCTTCAACGGCGTAAACTGTTTTTTGAGGTGAAGATTATGAACGGAAAACAGCATTTAAAAACTGTTTATGCAGCTAAGGTTAAAAATATGACGCCAAAACAGCGACAAAAATTTGATGGCTTCCTTCTGGCCGTCACTGCGGCTGCCGAAAAACAACCTAAACGTAAAATTAAGTCATAAAATACCGCACCCCTAATTTCACTTAAAAATGAAATTGGTGGTGCGGTATTTTTAGTTTATTTCTTTGCTTGCTTTTCAGCTTCTAACTTCTTAGAAAGCGCGATAATATACTTTTTCAATTCATCTTTGACCTCAGGATGTTGCAAACCATACTCAATATTGGTTTCAACGTAACCAAGCTTGTTTCCAACATCATAACGCTCACCCTTGAATTCGCGAGCAAACACGCGCTGAGTTGTATTCAAGGTGTCAATCGCATCGGTTAACTGGATTTCACCACCGGCACCAGGTTTTTGCTGATCCAAGATGTCAAAAATCTCTGGAGTTAACAAATAGCGGCCAATAATGGCCAAATCGCTGGGAGCTTTATCAACAGCCGGCTTTTCAACAAAGCGTTTAACGTTGTACAGACCAGGAAATTCTTCAATTTGCGGATCAATCACACCGTAAGCCGAAACGTCCTCATGGGGCACACGTTTAACGGCCAAAGTTGAAGCGTGTGTTTTTTCGTAATCGTCAATCAGCTGTTTTGTCAAGGGCACTTTATCGTGCATTAAATCGTCGCCTAACATAACAACAAAGGGTTCATTAGCAATAAATGATTTAGCCAAACGCACGGCGTCGCCTAAGCCATTTGGGTGCGACTGGCGAATGAAGAATAAATTAACCTTCATGTTGGTCGTTTCTTGAACGGCCTTTAACATCGCTGTTTTTTGCTTTTTAATTAAATTCTGTTCCAATTCTGGTGCTGAATCAAAGTGGTCTTCAATTGGCCGCTTGCCCTTACCAGTAATAATTAGGATATCGTCAATTCCGGACGCCTGGGCCTCTTCAACAATAAACTGAATGGTTGGTTTATCAACGATTGGTAACATTTCCTTTGCCATCGCTTTAGTGGCCGGTAAAAATCGTGTTCCAAGTCCCGCTGCCGGGATAACTGCTTTATGTACTCGCATGTAAATTCCTCCAATAAAAGATTTGCTCCCATTATACCGTATTTTGCCAGGGATGAACCGACAAATCAAGTCGCTAGCGAAACCGATTTCAAATTAAGTCACTAAAACCACGCCATCGTTGCCATTTTTGGTATAGACCAAAGTATAAAAATATTTGCACCTAGCCTACTAATTGATCAACTTGGCTGGACTAAATCAAAAACGTCTTTCTATTTTCCACTTAATTTCTTCAAACCAACCCTAAACAAAAAACGAACTAAAGAATGGCCATGATCTAAGTTATTTAATAAACTAGATCAAAATTACCGTTCTTTTGGTTCGTTTCCATCACCTAACTAGAGACTTAATCTTTTTGCAAGTTGCTTATAATCGTCACTAGTTAGTTGCTTTAACACGTGATTGTAATGAGCTGGAATCTTTTCAGTTCCAATCGGAGTAAACAAAAAACTGCTACGAGCATTTTCAACGTATGTTTGTAAATCAGGATAAGCAGTGATTTGTTGCTTATGATCCACCAAAAAACTCTTGAACTGCTGTAATAACTCGTAATCATTAACGACTTTAGTTGCTGTAAACATCCTGCGCACTTCCTTATTAAAATTAAATAACTTCTCTTACCAAGAGTTACAATAACGCCGTTACGGTCTTTTGACAACCATTTTGCTATCATTCATAGGGAATCCTCATTTTGACTTATGCAAACATCATCATTTTCAAATAAGGCCACTGTGCTGGGCACTACAATCGCTTAGTTAACAGCAGTTTGTTGCTTCCTGATCTTAATCTAATTAACATTTAATGTTAGCTGGAAGTTGCCCTACTAAGTAACGAAAAAAGATCAGCCTCAGGAAGTAAACTGCCTCCCAAGACTAATCTTAAGTTGATTTAATAATTTAGCTTAACGAAATGTCAGCCTAGCAAAGTGTCAAAAGTTATTTTGCTTAATAACTCAGCAGGTGCTTAAAGACACTTCCTAATTAAAGACGTAACTGTTGCTCAATTTGGTGAATATCTTCGGAAGTCAATTGGCGAATAACCCGATTATAGCGACTAGGAATCATGTGACTACGACGCAGTGGGAATGAAAAAGCAGTTCTTTCCTTTTTTACGTAAGTCGTCAGATTGGGGTAGTGGCTAATTTGTGATTGACGTTCCCCTAAAAAACTCTTAAATTGTTGAAACAGGTCATAATCTGAAACCGTCTTCGTTGCTAACATAACGTTCTCTCCTTTAAAATGTCCGTAAGTAATTCGGCTATGGCATCACCATAACATAGCCATATTTAAAGGCAACTGATTTAGGTTGCTATGAGGGCATTCTTAGGAGACTCTTACTTTGATTTAATTTAATTCTATTGTGCCACTTACCTAACATGAAAATGTTAGAAACCTAACATGCTTATTTACTACTTTTTTCTAAGGCCGTTAAATAGGCGTGACTCGCCACTTGTTCCTTAGCATCGTTGGGATCGGCCAAATTGATTTCATAAATATTAGTTGCCCGTGGATTAAGGCGGGGCAAAACCTGCGCCCAGTTAATTGCGCCTTTGCCAACTTGTAAACTATCGTGAGTTAGGCCCATGGAATCCACAATATGGTAATGGACAATATGATCGTGTAACCGATCTAACGCCGCCATTAGAACCGCATTATCGCCGTGAGCCTTGATAAAACAGTGACTAGTGTCAAAAGCTAAGCGGTAGTTTTTCGCGTAAATTTTGTCATCCATTGCTGGATCACCGTAAAAATATAGTGGTGAAATCGAGTTTTCAAACATAATTCGTTCACCACCGATTTTGGCAAAGTAGTCTAGCCGGCCAAACATTGCCTTCTCGGCCGCCGCAAAATCATCGTACATTGCAATAAAATGGGGCGTTTGCCGAAAATAAGAACCGTGCAGTAACACCTGAACACGCTTTTGTGTTGCAATAGCTAACATGGCCTCTGTACTGGTTTGAATGAAGCGGTAAAGTTCGGGCATTTGTTCTTCTGGCGCAATCAATTCAGTATAGTTGCCTTGGTAACGCATTGGTTGGTGCAGAACAATTTTGCCGGTTACTGCTTTGACCTGGTCAATGGCCGCCGCTAATTGTTTTAAACCTTCTAGTGTAAAATCACTTGCTTGTAAAAAAAATTCAAAAACTTCCGGCCGGTACTGGAGCCGATCATTAATTTGGCTTGCCGCAGTACTGGCCTTCAAACCGAGCTGAACTGTCAATTGTGCCGCTTCCTTTTTTTGATTTTAGTATAACACGCACTTTTTTAAACAAATTATTGCTATTTTCGGTATACTAGAAAGTGATAAAGTACGTTCTGCCATTTTATCACAATTTTCATACTTGGCCTGAACGTAAAACTCACTTGAAAGAAGGATGCTAAATGGCTGATACAAACGAAAAACAAATTGCGGCGGACCTCACTAAGGCTTGGCTTGCCCAATTCAATAACCAAGATGACCAACACAAGATTGCGCCAGAAACCGTTGCTAGTACTTACAAGTTTTTGGAAGACGTGGTTACGGGAACAATCCAACCACAACAGGGACCACAAGAACAGTAGCAAGATTGTGCCGGCGGGTAATCTCTTCCATAACCGCCCAACAAAAATTACTGGGCGCTAGTTAACTATTAAATTAAGGCGTGTTTGGAAAAGTGCGTCAATTGAAGTATGGCAAATAAGCACGACCTAAATTTTCGGCACACGTTCTAGCGTATTGCTCAGAAATAATAATAGGCTAGGACCTTTGTCCGTGAAGTGAACCCCCGGTATTGGACTAAAATCTAATCCCGGGGGCTTTACTATGACCAAATACACTAAGCTCAGCCCTCTGCCATGCCGACCAGCTACTTTTTAACTACTCTAGTCCAGAAGTCTACTGACCACCAGCTGTGTTAAGCTAAAGTTAATTCAACCAAAGGACTTGATTATTTGACTAAAATTGCAATTATTTCTGACAGTCACGGCAATGCCACCGCTCTGGCCGCCGTTATCGCCGATGCCAAGAAGCACGCCGCGGATATCTATTGTTCCGTTGGCGACATCACGATGCGAGGCCCTTCGCCACAAGAATGTGTTGATCAACTACGCGCGGTTAATACAAAAACTTGGGTACTAGGCAATCACGAACAAACTTACCGCGACTTATTGACGACTGGCGATACGCCAATTCATGGTCCCAAGAAAACGATGGCCCTAATCTTTGCGCAGTATGACCAGCAGCATCTTGAACCAAAGACTTATCACTGGCTGGCCGACCTACCCTTGCGGCAAACAATCACGGTAGCTGGCTTTAAAATCGATGTCCTTCATTCTTTGCCTAAACAAACTTACGGCTCGAGTACACAACCAACTAAGCCACAAGAAAATTTTGACGCAATTTTTGCTGGTAGTAACAGTGATATTGCACTATATGGTCACACCCACCGGCAAGTTTTTCGGTATAGCAGTGATGGCCGCCTAATCTTAAACGCTGGTACAGTTGGCTTAGCAGCCCCTAGCAACCCAAGATTTTATAACAATCGCGCCCAGTATGCCTTACTGGACCTTGATGAACATGGCGTTAGCGATATTGATTTTCGCCAAGTCAGTTATGACGTTGAAGCTGAACTCAAAATTGCCCGTGAGCGAAAAATGCCCTATTATGAGCTTTACGCAACTATTTTGCGGGAAGGCCGTTACGCCTATACCGTGGAAAATATCAACACAATTAATGAAGCAAATGATTATGAAAGGATTGCCGCCAACTTTCTGGCTACTTTTTAGGCTAGCGTATATTTGAAAAGAACTCAGATACTTACTTTTTAAATATCTTTTCATCAAATTAGGCCGGAAAAATAATACTATTAAAATAGTTACCGATTCTTTAAGCAAGTATTCATATTAGATTCCAAGCTACTTTTCCAAATACGTTTACACCAAATCAGGCCGGAAAATACTAATAAAGGTGTTTTTCAAACATAAACCTATCTAAACGTGGCCAAAAATATTTTCGTTGGCCTCTTTTTTGATTAATCTGGTATAGCCGCGCTTGAAAACCTTTCTGATTATTTCCGCAAATTATTCCCAATTTAGTTAAAAACGATTTGTTAAACTTCGCCCGAAATTAAACCATTTTTTTGGCATAAATTCTGCTTAAATTTACCGGAAATGCCCGTCTAAAAGCGGGCGTTTTTTGAACTAAAAAAACAGGTTAAATTTAGGTTAATTTGCTTTACTTTTCGAGCGGTACAAGCTATTGTGAAGCTGTAAGGAGCCGCTAAATAGTACCATTGAAAGAAGGCGTTGATCATGCGAAAAATGATCCAATTAAGTGCCCTAATTTTAATGAGTTTATCCCTTGCAGCTTGCAGTGATTCTACTGCATCGTCAACTAAGCAATCGGCACCGGCTACAAAAATCAGTCGTGTTACTAGCCGGCAGTCAACTAGTTCAACAACTCAATCGGCAACTAAACGGTCGCAAAAGGCTAAAGTCGCTGATCATTCAGCCGTTAGTTCTTCAGTAAATAGTGATCAGGCCGCAACTAAAGCTGCATCGACCAAAACCAGCCAGGCTAGTCAAGCTAGCACGGCCACACAAACAGCACAACCTGCAGCAACTCAGGCCCAAAGTAGCAGTACAACTTCGCAACCAAGTAATATGATGCAAAATGGTACCGGCGATAGCTACAATAACAAGGTTAATAACAATTCAAATGCTGGCCAAGCGGCAACTTCGCAATCGACTAACATGATGCAAAATAATGCTAGTGATAGTTACAATAATAAGGTTAATAATAACTCAAGTGCTAGTCCAGCGGCGACTAAGCAATCTAGCAACATGATGCAAAATAGTGCCAGTGATAGCTACGACAATAAGGTCAATAACAATTCCAGTGCTGGCCAGTCTGTGACTAAACGGCCGACTAACATGATGCAGAATAATGCCAATGACAGTACAAACAATAAAGTCAATAATAACCCTACTGCTGGACAATCAAGCAGTGTGGTCAACTAAGCGACTATTTATTGGGCGTGTGCTAAAAGTTTCGGCTCTCTGTCAAATCCTGTTGATAGCCAATTTTACAGTGTTAGAAGCTAAGCAACTTCTAACACTGTTTTTTTGTTTGGTTTGGTGCGCATTTGTTGTAGTTTGATCCGTGAAACTAGATGGTGATAGTTGCGAAACCCAAAAGCCGTTCGCTGGATCTGTTTGATCATGCGATTGATGCCTTCAATGGGACCGTTCGAATACTTTGATTCACTGGCATTGAGGATGATCTCTAGGTTCTTCTTGAAGGTAATTAGTGTGGCCTTCATTTTGGGGCTGGGTTGCTCATTATGATATAAATAGTTCACGAGCCCATCTTTATCGTGATTTTTTAGACAAGTCATGATGCCTTGCATGATGGTGTAGGTGTTCGCTAACGTTTCATCCAGCTCAAGACCCAACTGAACGCGTTCTTGCTGGGTTACTTGTTGGCGCAGATGGCGGTCATAAAATAATTATTTAGCCTCCAGGTCATCACAATGTTTTAAGGACAGTTTCCAAGCGAATTTTAGGATCCGATATTCTTTGGTCCGTTTAGAATATTGTTTCATAAGCTGCACGCGACTTTGGTTGAACGCTCTGGTCATCATGGCGACAATGTGAAACCGATCAACGATGATCTTAGCGTTGGGAAATACGGCTTTAACAATGTCTTGGTAGTAACTATTAAGGTCTAAGGTCACGGTTTTAACGCGCTGACGCACGCTGAGCGGAAACTGCTTAAAGTAAGCGATAATGTTTTGTTTCAACCGATCCGGTAGAAGCTGTTGAATTTCATGATCACCAGCACCGTTAATACAAATAAAGTGTAGGACACCGCCAACACCGCGTACTTCATCCATCGCTAAATGTTCTGGCAGATAGTTGTAATTCCGTCGAAAGAGATCATCATATTTATCTAGGTAGCGACAAACAGTACTGGGTGAGACATTATTGTCACAAGCAATACTCTTTTGGGTCCGATCATCTTGTAAGTGCATAAAGATCTTTTGGCGAGTCGCCCGAGAGATATTGCAATATTTATCAACTAGCTCAGTTGTTGCCATCACACTAGTCCCACAGCCTTTACAAAGCAGGCGCTCTTTATGCAGTTCTAGATAAACCGGCTCACTGGCGTTGGCGGCTAGGTAGGTCACCCGGGAAAGGTAGTGACCATTATGATTGAACTGATCAAAGCCACACTGGGGGCAACGTTCAAGGCCGGTCTTGACAGTTGCGCGATAGACTTTAATTCGTCTGTTTTGTTTGTATTCGTAACCATAATCAAAAAAAATGACATTTAGGTCTTTAATACTGAGCGCAAATTTTATATGATTGTCTAGAGGGTTCATGGTTTTCTCATATCCTTTCAAATGATACTGTAGTGGGTGGATTTTTTGGATGAGAGCTGTGAGCTCTTTTTCTGTCCTTAAATTGTAAATTCAAGGGCCCAAAAAATCCTGTTAATAGTTTACCACTTTGTAAACTATCAACAGGAAAAAGTATAGAGCCAAAGTTTCTATTTAGCGCACGCTTTTTATTTATATTTCTAAATATTTCAATTTTGACATGTTTAATAGAAATTTATCCGCTATAATTTTTAACAAATTTTAATTTAAAAAATATAATTTTACTTTTACAATTCAACGGCAGAACTATATGCTAATATTAATGAAGTAAAGAAAAAGAAATTGAGGGATTAAACAACTTAATTTTCTTCGGCTGTAATCCAAGATCATATAACCATTAATATGTTCAGGAATGGTTTTTCCCCTTCTTTTTAGGCACGTTTAAAACTAATTTTTCACTATTTTATACAAAAAAATTGTTTAAAGATGTATTCTAGAAAAATCACCGAAAATAGCGTATATTTGAGTGATATCATTCTATTAGCAAATATTAGTGTGGCATTACAATTTAATTTAGGAGCTTACTCATGAAAAAAATTTTTAGTTTAGGGATTGTTTTAACGGCAACATTAGCGTTAAGTGCTTGTGGCACCCAATCCGGTAGCAAACAAACGACCACTGAACCTGCAAACAATCAATCTTCCGATAGTAATAAGCATAAGATTAAAAAGACTAACCCACAAAATAAACAGAACGTACAAAAATCTAGTACCGGTACTGCTAGTACAAATACTAGTAGTACGGCGACTATTTCTTCTGAACAAAAACAATCTAATACATCAAGTCAACAAGTGATTAACAGTAGTGCTAGTCAAACCGAAGATCAAACTAGTAAGCAGAACATTGCCCAATCAGCAACATCTAATAGTCAATCAGTATCTCAGTCAAACAACCTTTCGGCCAACCAAATTCGACAAATGTTAGTAACACAAATGCATGCTAACAGCAATGTACTTGCAACGATTCCCGACGACACAATCACTAGCATTTATAACCAAGCTGTGAAGAAAGGTGCTGATATTGGTGGTGTTTATTACCCATTATTGAAACAGTACCCTTCAATTGGTGGCAGCGACGCTAACTATTATAATCAGCAATCACAATCGAACCAGAGCAGTAGTCAGGCTAACAATTAGACTTCAATCTGACAGTAATCAAGACTGGTCGGCTCTAACCGCTATGTTGTTAAATGATCTAAAATAACATATTTAAAACATTTGAGTATTTTTTAATATGGAGGTAAATTAATGAAAAAAGCACTTAAATTAATGATTCTCTTATTGACAGTCTCTGGCCTAGCAGCTTGTAGTACCACTGGCTCAAAAAACGAATCATCGACGTTTTCAAAAAAAAGTCATTCTGAACAAGTTTCTAAGACCTCGGAAAGCACTTCGATGAATGACCAGCAACATAATACAGCAAGTGAAGACACTTCTTCCAGCGCTGCAACAAATTCGGCAGGTACACAATCACAGGCTAGTCAATCAGACCAAACGGCTGCCAAGTCTGACCACTCAACTCAAAATAGTAACAATGATATGCAGAATAATCCCAGCGATAGTAATAATAATAAAGTCAATAATAACTCTAATGCCGGCACGCAATCCACGAGTAGCAGTAGTAGTGATACTCAATCACGAAACAATATGCAAAATAGCCCTACTGACAGCAATAATAACAAAGTTAATAATGATCCAAACGCTGGTAAATAATCACTGCATTAGATACAGAACCAAGGCACGGCAAAATTTGTGATAGCTTTTTAGTACAGTACAATACATGACATAATTGCTAAATTGACCATGATTACTGTAAATTTATTAAAGATAAATAATTGAACAAGTGATCTTAGATAATGATTTAAGAGAGCCCTAATATTTTCTTCTATATTAATGCATTATTAATACATTTGAAACTTATTTTTTACTGGTTATTTTCTAATTAATTTAACTTAACTATAATTCATAATTTTTCAAAGTGGTAAATAATTATTTTACTTTTAAACGATCCTAAGTCGCTTTTAGCATGACTGATTTTTTCCTATGAACTGTTACGCATATAATTAAAATGTAGTAAAACTACGCTATACTCCCACCGGATAGGTGCACCATTATTTTTAATAATGAACACATGGTAGCGGGCCGACTAACCTAAGTATTAAATATTAATTTAGTGATCAAAAAGACCAACTATTCACCAGATTAACTAAAAACAGAAATAATTGCCACATGTTTTTAAATTAATTCAGTACAATAAAAAAACATTTGGACTAATAAAGTGACTTTAAATATTTCTCTGTTAATACTATTAGCAGTAACATCTAAAAAACTTTAATCAATAACTTATTGGAGTAAATACATGAAAAGAATAATTCAATTCAGTCTCAATATTTTAAATAGGTATAAAAATATTATTGCTTATCTAATTTTTGGTGGATTAACCACTTTAATTAACATAATTGTATTTGGGCTATTGAATTCAAAAACAACTTTAAATTACCAAATTGCTAATATCATTGCTTGGTTTTTATCAATTTTATTTGCTTACACAACAAACAAGCGCTGGGTATTTACTTCAAAAACTAATTCTTTTAAAGAATTACTAAAAGAAATGGGCTCATTTTTCTTTTTTCGTGGTCTATCTCTAATTTTAGATATTATAATTATGTGGTTTGGCATTTCTTTATGGCATATTAATCCCTTACTAACAAAAGTCGTTGATAATATCATCGTTGTTATTGCCAATTATTTCTTTAGTAAATTCTATATTTTTAAACCAAATAATTAATAAAACTCAATTAACTAAACAATAAATAAAACGTCCTCAGTGACCTAAAAAGCACAAAAGATCTAATCTATCATTTAAATTACATCGACAGAAACAATAAAACACTCAAACAAAAACTTCAAAAATGAAGTATTCGTTTGAGTGTTTTGCTATTTACTTGAAAATAATTAATATAAACTAGGGCGTGTCTTCAAAATCGATAAATCAGTTCTATTCTTAGAATTTTGGTGTTCATTATTAAGTTAATTCAAGAAAAATGGACCACTTAACTTTGAAAAAAGATGATTTTTCTGCAAGTAACGAACATTTTTTAATTTGAAGACACACCCTAGTAATACGTAAGCAGTAAATAATCGACCGTTTAAAAAAGGCAAACCGGCTTCTCGAAATTGAGAAATCGGTTTGTCTTTTACATTACGCCACTATTTCTGGCTTCTATTCATTTGACGCTTTATTTCTATCTTGATGTCTTGCCCCAGAATAATTCCATGGTAAATAACCCTCTAGCTGGGCCAAATCGGTGAAACTAGGGTGTTGGGGCATTGTTTTTAATAAATAGGTGATATAGCCTCGCGGATCAAGCCCGTTAGCTTTAGCACTTTCCACTAAAGTTAACCAAATAGCCGTTGATCTTGCGCCTGCTTGGCTGGTACTGAAGAGCCAGTTCTTTCGACCAATCACCAGGCTCTTCATATTGCGCTCCGCCGCATTATTACTCCAGTCCATGATACCAACGTTGACTAGCCGCTCTAGTGTAGATCGTTGATCGATCGCGTAAGTGACGGCTTTACCCAAACGTGATTTAGGTAATACGTCGGCCGAATCGATCCACTGCCAGAATCGCTTCAATAATTTACGCACTTTACTACGGCGTCTTCGACGACGTACCCGGGGCGAAAAATGTTGCCATTGACGCTCCAAGGCAAACATCTCGTCAATTAGCGCTAAGGGAACACTGCTAATTGGCTTACCATTAGCTTGGGTGGCATCGTAAAACTTACGGCGCACATGCGCCCAACAACCGATACGCGTAACACTATTTTCTAACAGATTATAGCCGGTATAGCCATCACACTGCAGGATGCCGGTAAAGTTCCGATATAACTTTTGCGCAAAGGTTCCTGAACGCGTACTGCCATAAGCATAAAAAATGATTTGCTGCGGACTTTGTTTTACTGTTCTAGCCACCCACATATATGATTTAGCGGCTGCTGTTTTACCAGGCTCACGTAACACCTGCATCGGTGTTTCGTCACCCTGTAAATAACGTTGGTTGCTGAGTCGCTGCTGTAATAAATTATAAATTGGTTCGACCAACTGACTCGTTTTGATAATCCAGTTTGAGATTGTTGCCTCTGATAACGCAATACCCAAGCGCTGCCAATCTGCTAACTGTCGGTATAGTGGTGTTGCCAATAGAAACTTTTTATGAATGATCTCCGCGACTAACGAAGCCGAGGCGAGACTATGCGGAATTAAAGCGACTGGCGTTTGGGCTTGCACCAAATGAGCGCTGCCAGCTTCAAGCTCACATTCAGAACACTTATAGGTTTGCGTATAAATATGTTCTCGATAAAGTTTGGCCGGAATGAAATGCACCTCTTCACGAACAAACTTTTTCCCAACCGGTGTCAACTCGTGCCCATAGGCACATTGTTGCGTTGGTAGATCAATAACAGTTTCTCTTACTGGTAAATCACGACTTAGAGTTTCTTGCCGTGTCTTTTTGCGCTTTTTCTTTGCCGGTACTTGATCTGCGTCGCTTTGTTGGCCAGGTTGCTCTGGCGTGATAAAAACACCGTCATTACCTTCTAGTAGTGACAGTTGGTTAGGATCAATTTGTTCTGATTTTTGACCGTAAATTTTTTTAGTCAAGTAGGCAACCATTTCAGTTAGTTCCGCGACTTGCTTACGTAGCGCTATAATTTCTTCTTCGGGTGTCATTAGCTTTATCCACTCAATCCGTATTTGTTGAATTGAGTTTACCATGTCTTACACTAATTTGGATAGTTATTTTTTCTTCTTTCATGTCCAGGCGGACATGTTTGATGAATTGTCGCGTCTAATGACCAACCACTGAGTAATCGTGTCAACTGTTTAGAATTTAATTTACGGAGTGCATTCTGATCAGTCGGCCATTGAAGTCGACCGTTTTCGATCCGCTTATAAAGTAATAAAAAACCATCACCGTCCCAAAATAAGGCCTTAAAACGGTCTTTTCTGGTTCCACAGAATAAATATAAGGCGCGATTGTATGGATCTAAATCAAATTGATCTTGGATAACACCAGCTAAACCATCGATTCCCCGACGTAAATCGGTTTTTCCACAAACTAAAAAGACCTGTTGAATCTGTCGTTGATCAATTATCACCAGCGAACACCGCCTTTAAAACTGCCTCTAAAATATAGTTGTTAATTCGATTGTAAACTACGACCGATTTATTAGCATCAACTCTAATTTGCAGGGCTTTTGTTGCCATAGTAGATCGCGATTGAGAACCAGAATGATCCATTTTAATTTGAACAATATCCGGTTTATCCAATAAAAATCACCTCACCAATTATTTGATGAGGCAATCATAACTTGAATTAAATTATTTTTGAAGTCGGTCAGTTATTTACTGCTTACAGTAATACTACATTAACTTAAGAATAATTTTTTCTCTGCATTCCTTCTATTTACTAAACCTGTAAGCACAACTCCCCCACTAGAATGAACATATAACAAAAATTGATTAGCGGCATCCGCCATATCCTTCTTATTAATATATGCGAGTAACGTGCTTCCTGTTAAAGTACCAATTCCCAAATTATAAGTGAATGAAATCAATGCATCAAAGGCATTCTGTGAAACACTGACGTGTAAAAGCTTATTAACAGCTTTTACAACTGACTGTACATCGGCCTTTAGAACATCATTCGCATGAGTCTGCGTCCATTTATCACCTATGTGAACGGGATATTGGCCTCCAGATGGTGCGTTATTAGTATGCCCATAACCAATAGTAACGACACCAACAGCGTCCCGATAAGCATTAAGACTCAAACCTTCAAATCGTTCAATAATACCTAATCCCGCCTGATCAATATTCATTTCTCTAGCGCCAATTAATTTACCTGTGTTGCTAAAATGTTGAGTAACTCCGGCTATAACTTTTGTGCCTGTCACTTTAAGATAAGTTTTAGGATCAAAATAATAAGTTGCACCATTCCAAGTATACCAACTCGTTACAATTTTTCCATCCGAACCAAACATATACCAATCGCCCCATTGCGACTGTACATATGCGTTATCAACGCGCAAATAAGTTTTAGGATCAAAATAATAATAAGTACCTGCCCAAGACTGTACTCCAGATTGAGGTACACCATTCTTAAATAAATAATAATGATTACCATCATTTACATAACCATTAGCAGCAGAACCGTCACTTGTATAAAAAGTAGAAGTTCTATTAACTTTACGCCACCCCGTTTCCATGACGCCGTTAGTCCCAAAATAATAAATTTTTCCATTTATATTTTGTGTGCCTGTTACTTTTAAATAAGTTGCTGGATCAAAATAGTAAGTACCTCCAGCCCACTTTTTCCAACCAGTCACAACTTTTCCATCCGAACCAAACATATACCAATCACCCCAGCTGGCTTGATCATAACTGTCAACTTGCATACGGTAATTAGAAGAATCAAAATAATAATAAGTACCATTAATCTTTTGCACACCAGTTAACAAAGCACCATCTACACCAGCATAATATTTTTGGGCGTTAGAAGAGAATAATACTTTTTTTCGTAAAGTATACGTATTATCATCACCAAAATAATATTCTTTTCCATCAATTTTCTGCAGACCAGAAACGGCTTGCCCATTATTCCCAAAGTAATACGTATTACTCCACTCATCACGAAATACATTATCAACTCTAAGATTAGTCTTGGGATCAAAATAATAATAATATCCAGCCCATTTTTGAATTTGTGACTGTTTAATACCATTTTTAAATAAATACCAATTTTTACCATCATTCAAATACCCATTAGCCAGCTTACCATTCTGATAATAAGTATTATTTTGATAACCATTAATAATAGTCGATCTTGTTCGTGCAGTCATAAGTGTATCTTTAGAGAACGTTTCAGCGGCCGTATTCACATCTTTTTGTGTTGTATTAGATTGGATTCCATATCCTGTATCAACAGTACTCGTAATAGCCGCCGTACTTGTTGTTCCCGTATTGACCACACTCGTAGCAGCCGCCGTACTTGTTGTTCCCGTATTAGCCGTACTCGTAGCAGCCGCCGTACTTGTTGTTCCCGTATTAGCCGTACTCGTAGCAGCCGCCGTACTTGTTGTTCCCATATTGGCCCCACTCGTAGTAGCCGCCGTACTTGTTGTTCCCGTATTAGCCGTACTCGTAGCAGCCGCCGTACTTGTTGTTCCCATATTGGCCCCACTCGTAGTAGCCATATTAGTATTAATCTTACTTGACTGGACTTCTCCATTAACAGATTTATCCTGTGGCCGTTTATCCTGTTGTGATGAAAATAAAGCCGATTTATCAGTAATTGCCGCATGTACATTTCCAATATTTAATGAACAAATTCCTCCTAATAAACTAACGCTAATAAGTAACGCGGATACCCAAATTTTACCCTTCTTATACATTTTGTAATGTTCAATTGTTGTTCGATTAAAATACCCCATCTAATTTAATATCTCCCTATAAATAAAAACTATTTAACTGTTCCTGCAAATGAAGGCATAAAGTATGAGCTAATTGTCTGTACTTGAACATCTTCACCACTTTGTGGAGCAGCTACAAATTGATGATTACCAATATAAATAGCAACATGATACGTTTGCCCATGATTTCCCCAAAATAATAGGTCCCCTGGTTGTGCCTGAGCAACTGATTTTTGATTTACCGCACTTTCTAAAGAAACAGTGTAGTGAGGTAACGTCTTACCAATAGCATGCTGAAAAACATAGGCAACTAAACCCGAACAATCCATACCTGAAAGCGATGCGCCACCCCAAACATATGGTATATGTTGCTGAGTCAATTGTTTGGCTAAATTGACAACTTTTAGAGCATTATTATTTCCAAGGTATTTACCTGTACTATCAAACTTATAAGCAACACCACTAATAACCTGTACTCCTGTCACTTTTAAATAAGTTGTAGGACTAAAATAGTATGTGCTTCCGGCCCAATTTTGCCAGCCAGTCTTAATTTTCCCGTCTGAACCAAACATATACCAGTCGCCCCAATTAGATTTATCATAACTATTAGTATGCATCTGATAATTAGAATGATCGAAATAATAATAAGTACCATTAATTTTTTGAACATCCGTTAATAATGCTCCATCCGCACCAGCATAATAGGTCTTACCTGATTTGGTCTTAAAAAAGGTATTCTTTCTTAAATTAAACGTACCATCTTCACCGAAATAATACTCTTTTCCATTAATTTTCTGTAAACCTGAAACGGCTTGCCCATTACTGCCAAAATAGTAAGTATTACCCCATTCATTGCGAAAAACATTATCTGATCGAAGATGAGATGTGGGATCAAAATAGTAATAATAGCCTGACCATTTTTGAATTTGTGATTGTTTAACTCCGTTCTTAAATAGATACCAATTTTTACCATCATTTAAGTAGCCACTAGCCTTTTTTCCTGACTGGTAAAAAATACCATTACTATCATAGCCGTTTTGTACTGCAGCTTGAACATTATAAGTAGCTCCTACAGTACCACCTTTAATTTCCGGACCTACGGCTAAACCCATACCGACGATCACCGTCGCCAAACCTATAAATAATGTTTGCTTATAAAACATTTTCACAACTAACTCCTCCTCAAACAAATAGTTAATACGTGTGGTGCTAGTTTGTAACATTTAGAAATTTAACAAAAAAGTCCAACCCAGTTAGACTCATAAGTGACAAAACTTAAAAGGAGTAATAACTGTGTTGAACCACCTCAAGTTTAAGCAAAATCGTCACGAATTACAAGTTAGTTTCCATTACTTTTACCAGTTATGTTCATTGCTTTATCAGCGTTATTGTCCGCGTAGCGTCATTGAGCGGCGCAACGTTGAACATACTAAAATTACTGATATTAAACTTTTAGCTTTACTGTGCTTACAAGTCACACTGGGAATTCAATCGCAACGCCGCTTCTATTATCTGATGGCAGCGTTTATGCCGCGGCAAATGGTGGTATCACGTTCACGTTTCAACCGCCGCGCGCAACAATTACTGGCAGTAGTCAATGCCATTCGCTCAGGTATCACTAAGGATTATACTCATTCGGGCGACCTAGCGATTATCGACAGTTTACCCAACCCACTATGTGCCAAAGTTCGTAATTTCAGAGTTAGAATTTTTGCTGGGAAGGCCAACATTGGCTATAATGCCACCAAGAAAATGCCATTTTATGGGTTTAAAACCCACATGGTCGTCACGGCTAATGGCTATATTCTGAATTATGTGATCACGGCAGCCTCAGTTCATGATGCTAAGGTAGCGCCTGAGCTAATTAGCGGTTGTCCTTGTCCCAATATTTTGGCCGATGTTGGTTATGTTGGGAAAAAACTCAAGACCAGTTTTAGGGCCCTAGGCTATAACTTATGGACGCCTTATCGTTCTAATATGAAAGGTGCTAAACAGCATAATAAGCGTCAACTCAAGGCGTTACGGCGGACAATAGAGTCACGCTTTTCAATTTTAGCCCAGCAATTTGGGATTGAAACCAATCTCACCCGTAGTCTATTTGGTTTTCAATTAAAGATTGAATTGACGATATTGGTATACAATTTAGGCTTTTTTGATTTTATGACGAACTAGCACCACGCGTTCTAATAATATAATAATAATTATTAACACAAAATAACATAATTAATATTTTTTTAAAATGGCAGATTTGCATTAAACAAACAATACAATATTTTTTCAACTACATTTGCTTCTCTACAGGTATTCAAATTAAATTTTGATACAAAAAAAGATCAATTCATAAATAAAGGTTCTACAATATCTGTTGTTGGTAATAGATTTTCATCTATTACTGATGACAGATTTTTTATTTATGGCTAGAATAAAAAAGCGGACATTTCCTGTCCGTTCATCCAAGTCAACCACCACGAAGATTTTTCAGAAAGAAGGAAATGCCCTATGTGTCATGATACTACAAAATTATTATTAGGAATAGCTGACGAGAACCTAAAAATTACTGACGGTGAAACTGGAGAAGACGGGGTTATTCGCTTAACTGGCCACTTGGATTACACGCCGAAGGCTTGTCCCAAGTGCGGGATTATCAATGATCAAAAGATTATTAACTACGGCTGGCGCAATACCACTATCAGATTCTCGAAGGTTCTGAGCAACACCGTCATCTTAGCCTTAAAGCGCCGCTATTTCCACTGTAAAGAATGTCACGGCAACTTTCTTGCACAAACATTGGCAGTTCCGAAACACTGTACAATTTCAAACACCAGCCGCAAAGAATGCCTAGAGAAGCTCGGTGAACCGGTCTCTTTGAAGCACATTGCCAATGAAGTATCGGCATCAGATTCATTTGTGGGCCGCCAGTTAATGCGCGCTGAACGAGACTTTCAAACCAATTGGCACTATTTACCAGAGATCATCTTAATGGATGAGGTGAAGAGTACCAAGAGCGCTACTGGTGCCATGAGCTTTGAGTTCATGAATGGCGAAACCCATGAATTAATCGACTTACTCCCTTATCGAACCATCAATAAACTAGAGAAGTATTTTTACCGCTTCGATCAAGCTGCCCGAGAAAACGTCAAAATTATTGTGACTGATATGAATTATACCTACCCCAAGCTTGTGCAGACCGTGTTCCCCAATGCCATGGTGGTCATGGACAAGTTTCATATTATCAACGCCCTAAATCGGGCGTTTAACAAAACCAGAATCAAGGTGATGAAGAAGTTTACCCCGTCTTCTCGCGAATTTCACGCCCTTAAGCGCTACTGGAAGCTGTTGTTAGTACCAACTGAACAGCTTAACTTTGAACAATTCAAAAAGTGGACTAATTTTCCTTACTGGATGGCTGCCACCGATGTTGTCCATCAGCTGTTATCGTTGGATTCAGAACTAGAACAAACTTATCAAGTCTTAAACAGCGTCCGGTCAGCTGTCCAACATCAAGATTGGCATAACTACAATGCGGCATTTTGGAATAACAAAACGTATTCTGAAGAAATGAAGAACACGATTAAAACACTTGAAAGCCATCATGATGAGATTCGTAACACCTTTACCACACACTATTCAAATGGTCCTTTGGAAGGTTCTAATAATAAAATCAAGGCGATCAAACGAGCCAGTTTTGGCTATCGCAGCTTCTGGAGGTTTAGAACTCGAGTACTATACGTTTTCAAAATCAAAACAAAAAGAGCCCTAATCACGAAGTGATTAGAACTCGAAATATGGATTCACCAACAACAGTTGACGAAGAGCCTAAATAAATTGATCTCCATAATTAGCCTCATTGATACTTATTCAAAGTAGGTAAAAAACATTCTACTTGAACCTCTATTATTAAGTTCAGACGAACTTCTTTGCCTACCCAGAATAGTTTAATTTACAAAATTCTACGTGCAAACTGTGGCATCCACCAAGACATTGGCTGCTCTTTAACCGTCTCTGATGGTTGTGGTGCCATAATAACGTTTCCATTACCTGTATAAATGGCAACATGGTAAGAACTACCTTGACTACCCCAAAATAATAAATCGCCCAGTTGCAGGTTGTTTAGGCTCACTGGAATACCACAATACTCTTGTTGGTAGGTAGTACGAGGTAAATTAATTCCCAATTGTTTATAAACATACTGGACTAGGCCAGAACAGTCAAATGCATTGGGACCAGCCGCACCTAAAACATAAGGTTTCCCTAATTGTTGTTTTGTTAAAGTAACAATTTGTGCCCCAGATACACTCAAATGCATAGCACCTGTACTGTCAGCGGCCCACACTTGACCTCCGACCTGAATCGTACCCTTTTGCATAGCACCTGAATTGGTCAAATAATACCAATTTCCATTGTCTTGAATCCAGCCGGTTTGCATGGCACCTGTACCATCAGTATGATACCAAGTACCATTGTTATTAATCCAGCCCCTTTGCATTGCGCCTGAATTATTAGCATAATACCAATAATTTCCTGACTTAAACCAGCTCGTATTCATACCACCCCAATTTGCTAAGTGATACCAAGTTGTACCTTGCTGTAACCAGCCAGTATTCATACCGCCCCAATTCGCTAAGTGATACCAAGTTTGGTTTTCCTTATACCAGCCAGTATTCATACCACCCCAATTTGCTAAGTGATACCAAGTTTGGTTTTCCTTATACCAGCCAGTATTCATACCACCCCAATTTGCTAAGTGATACCAAGTTTGGTTTTCCTTATACCAGCCAGTATTCATACCACCCCAATTTGCTAAGTGATACCAAGTTTGGTTTTCCTTATACCAGCCAGTATTCATACCACCCCAATTTGCTAAGTGATACCAGGCGGTGTCAATATTCTTCCAACCAGTCTGCATAATACCTGACTTATTAAAATAATACCAAGTGGCTTCTTGTTTAAACCAGCCAGTTTTATTTTTCCCCTGATTATCTTTAAATACCCAGTTATTTTGTTCTTTTGCCCATCCTGTCTTAACCGCTGATACATTTGTTGCAGTAGCATCTGTGCGCGATAACACTTGCGGCCTACCCGTTTCTATGTAATTGGCCTGAGCGGCAGATTTTGCATTGACAAAAGCCGTATCATCATCACCATTGAAATTTTGGATATTTGCCGTATCGGCCGAACTCAAATCATTCGTAGTTTCATCTGCCGTTTGCTCAGTTTCAAAAGAAGTACCCTTAGCACTATTTTCAACGCCATCGGACAAATCTTTTTGTTCAGTTGTCATTGTATTATCATTGGCCACTTGCGTAGTTGAGTCGGATACATTAGTTGCCGAAGTTGCGGCCTGAGAGGCAGTGCTGGACACTTCGTTACCCGTAGCCACGGTAGATTGAGGTGCTGTAACACCATCTGTAGAACTGCTATTATTTGTTGTGATTTGGGCAGTTGTACTACCAGTTTGACTAGTAACACTCCCACTTTCGGCCGACAAACTACTTTCATTAGCGGCGCTGGCCGGAGCGGCTTGAGGTATGCCTGCGTAACTACTGGTATTTGTTACAACTTGAGCAGCAGTGCTACTATTTTGGGCCGTAACACTTCCACCAGCCGCTAAACTACCCTCACTGGCTGCGGATTGAGATGCAACTGCCACACTATTAGCCTTTGTTGCAGTTACATTAGAATCAGATGTTATTGCCGTGGTGCCATTATTTGTCTGTAGAGTAACCTCGTTAATTTGTGAAGGTGTATCTGCTGTAATAGAAGATTGCGTAGTTTGATCAGGTTTTTGTGTTGTTTCCGCAGCATTCACACGCTGTGGATTAAAAGACAGGATCCCTAATCCAAAGGAAAATAATATAATTCCCTTAGTCGTCAAATACCTCGACTTACTTTGTTTTACTGTTGGGTGACTAATCATCAAAATGACTCCTCCAAATATACCTTTAGTCCATTACTGTTAATTCAATGATTTAACTATAACATTTTAAAATGGCAATCATGTTTCAGTTTTATTACTAATTTAGCCAATTCTGTAAAAAAAGTATTATGAATAAACTTGTAATTTATGAAAACACATTATCAACAAATAATTACGACATTTTAGCCCGAATTATTCATACGAGGTTTAATATCGGCATACCGCACAATTTTGGACCAATTCTCGTGCTGCTATGGCGTAGTCAAACCAAGATGTACTGTTTTTGCTAAAGGCTACCAAATTATGGGGCTGGATAAATTTTTGATCCTCAATTTTGAGCATACTTGCCCCTTGGCCGAACCGACTTTTTTTGATTTTTTGCACCAGTTTAGCCCCACTGTAGCGCTTGGATTCGAGCTAACAGTTGATAAAACAAATCCTGATAGACGTGGTGGCGGCTTAATTTTAGATAAAGTTGCCGGCCGCTGGTCACCAGCTTACCCGCTACTTTAAACAGCCATAAGCGCAAGGTTGTAACCTGTAATCGCTGATGTTGTACAGGCAACAATTGGCGCATCAAGCTGACTAAATTATAAGCGAGGACACTGAGCATCATGCGGGCATAATTTGGTATAAATTGCGAGCTAGTCATTTTATCCAGGTAAAAGCCAGCCTTGGCTTCCTTGATATAGTTTTCCATTTGACCCCGTTGGTGATAGGCGTGAAATGCATCTTCGGCGACAAAACTCGTTAAATTGGACACGAGGTATTCATGTTGAAATAACAATTCACCAGCTGGTCGAGTTGATTTAATATAGATCTGGCGCGGCTTAGACCATGATCGGGCTTGATAAGACGCGCGATAATAATGGACCTCGGTCTCAGTCCAATTCTGCTCATCACTGATCTGAACAAAACGTTCAGCCAGTTGGTTCAGCCGCCGATTGGCTTTCAGGCGGATCAAGTAAAAAGTGTCGTTGGCTTCACAAGTTTCGTATAATTCTGGAGTCGCAAAGCCACTATCCCCGCGGACCAAGATATCAGCGTTCGGTTTGACTTGATGATAGTGCTGTAGTAGTGGTGTGATAAAGGGGGCAATATCCGTACTGGTATAAACATTACCTGGGCGCAATTGAGCCTTTAAACAGTGGCCCGTTTGCCCGTCAAAAGCGACCAGCGGATGGTAACCCGTGGTACCGTAATGCGCATTAAAGGCCGTTTTTTCCTGATGACCATGAGTATCGGCGTGAGTCGAGTCAATATCGAGGATCAGCTGTTGTTGCTTGGCGCCAGTCCACGCTTGGTCAAGCAATGCTTGATTCAACGTTTGTAATGAGGTGATGGTCTGCTCGTCACAGCGTTGCCAAAAACGGGATAATGACGGTTGTGAGGCCAATTGCGGTTGTGCCAATAGTAATTTAAATGTGGGGTCATTGCGCAAACTGGTGGCAGCTAGATCGGCCGGGTAACCGGCGATCAACTGCAGCACGACCTGTTCTAGTAGACTAACGTTGCTGTAACGAGCGTAATGGCGCTGGTCATCAAAATGGACTAATTGATACGCTAAGGTCGTGAAATTGAGTTGCGCCATTAATTCTTTGACCAACACTAGCCCAGCATCAGTGGAAAGTTCACCACCAGTGTGCGAAATATGTAATTTAGGATTGAAATTAACTCGTTTTCCCGGTAAAGTTGCCATGAGAAGGACCTCTTTCTTTGGGTGGATAGCTGACTTGTGGTGAATCAACTATACCAAATCGGAGGTTCTTTTTCTGCACTAAAAAGGTGAAAAATAAAAAACACAGTACCGCCCATGATACCGGGGTGACACTGTACTTGG
This sequence comes from Loigolactobacillus backii, assembly GCF_001663675.1. NCBI lineage: Bacteria > Bacillati > Bacillota > Bacilli > Lactobacillales > Lactobacillaceae > Loigolactobacillus > Loigolactobacillus backii. The sequence goes on along the minus strand of NZ_CP014873.1, from coordinate 1,613,540 downwards.
AGAACTTATGGTGAATAATTCAGGTTTAGTGTTCATTATTAAGATAATCTAGGAAAGGCAGGACATTAACCGCAAAAGCAGTTACATTTTCTACAATTAACGAACTTTTTTTAATTTGAAGACACACCTTGGTAGCAATATTATCCGTGTTCAATTCAATATCAAGTATGGTGCCTTCAAGATAGCTTGAACATGTTTTCCTAAAAACGGTTAAATTGATCATTTACGGGTCCCTATATATGCATTTTCCCATGTACTTTATGATCCAGCAGCAGCTCTCTCACTTTTTTAGGCCTAAATTATCAAACTGATTGCAAATTCTGATCATGCTAAACTCCATACAGTGTTTTCTCATTTAAATATTCTGAAACCTTTTATTTAATCGATAAACAAAATCGTTCTTTGATAATCTTTTTGCAGTGTAATTTACCATGATATTAAGTCCTCTTGTCACACTTCTACTATCATTTGAGAACGTTCACGGAAACAATAAAATTTAGTTTATGCCTTTTATAGCGCTCTTGAACAACAATAGGTGAACAATTCCGCCTGTTTCGTGATAATTCTGACCATAAACTTCATTTAACCAAGTTTTTCATATTTAGGCCCAATAAAACATTATTGTTTTTGTTAGAGCTATAGTCGCTCATTAACTCGCCTCAGCTGTAACTCGTTTATACGCCGCTTGATTATGTAATGATCGCCTAAAATCACCATTTTATAGGGATTTCTGAATTTTTTTCATTACACTCAAATGCAAATTTATGGTACAAAAAAACGCCCACGTTATTTCGGTTCTACAATATCTGTTGTTGGTAATAGATTTTCATCTATTACTGATGACAGATTTTTTATTTATGGCTAGAATAAAAAAGCGGACATTTCCTGTCCGTTCATCCAAGTCAACCACCACGAAGATTTTTCAGAAAGAAGGAAATGCCCTATGTGTCATGATACTACAAAATTATTATTAGGAATAGCTGACGAGAACCTAAAAATTACTGACGGTGAAACTGGAGAAGACGGGGTTATTCGCTTAACTGGCCACTTGGATTACACGCCGAAGGCTTGTCCCAAGTGCGGGATTATCAATGATCAAAAGATTATTAACTACGGCTGGCGCAATACCACTATCAGATTCTCGAAGGTTCTGAGCAACACCGTCATCTTAGCCTTAAAGCGCCGCTATTTCCACTGTAAAGAATGTCACGGCAACTTTCTTGCACAAACAGTGGCAGTTCCGAAACACTGTACAATTTCAAACACCAGCCGCAAAGAATGCCTAGAGAAGCTCGGTGAACCGGTCTCTTTGAAGCACATTGCCAATGAAGTATCGGCATCAGATTCATTTGTGGGCCGCCAGTTAATGCGCGCTGAACGAGACTTTCAAACCAATTGGCACTATTTACCAGAGATCATCTTAATGGATGAGGTGAAGAGTACCAAGAGCGCTACTGGTGCCATGAGCTTTGAGTTCATGAATGGCGAAACCCATGAATTAATCGACTTACTCCCTTATCGAACCATCAATAAACTAGAGAAGTATTTTTACCGCTTCGATCAAGCTGCCCGAGAAAACGTCAAAATTATTGTGACTGATATGAATTATACCTACCCCAAGCTTGTGCAGACCGTGTTCCCCAATGCCATGGTGGTCATGGACAAGTTTCATATTATCAACGCCCTAAATCGGGCGTTTAACAAAACCAGAATCAAGGTGATGAAGAAGTTTACCCCGTCTTCTCGCGAATTTCACGCCCTTAAGCGCTACTGGAAGCTGTTGTTAGTACCAACTGAACAGCTTAACTTTGAACAATTCAAAAAGTGGACTAATTTTCCTTACTGGATGGCTGCCACCGATGTTGTCCATCAGCTGTTATCGTTGGATTCAGAACTAGAACAAACTTATCAAGTCTTAAACAGCGTCCGGTCAGCTGTCCAACATCAAGATTGGCATAACTACAATGCGGCATTTTGGAATAACAAAACGTATTCTGAAGAAATGAAGAACACGATTAAAACACTTGAAAGCCATCATGATGAGATTCGTAACACCTTTACCACACACTATTCAAATGGTCCTTTGGAAGGTTCTAATAATAAAATCAAGGCGATCAAACGAGCCAGTTTTGGCTATCGCAGCTTCTGGAGGTTTAGAACTCGAGTACTATACGTTTTCAAAATCAAAACAAAAAGAGCCCTAATCACGAAGTGATTAGAACTCGAAATATGGATTCACCAACAACAGTTGACGAAGAGCCGTTATTTCTAAGTCAACCTAACTTTTGAAATAATCGTAAACGCTCTTTAGATACAAATTTCTAATTTTGTAATGCACCATTTTGATCAAAATAGTATCTTTGACCATTAATTGTCTGCCAACCAGTTAACATTTTACCTGTACTATTAAGATAATAGCGATGACCGTTAATTTGAAGCCAACAATTGGTTTGCATTCCACCCCAACTATTAAGATAATACCAACCATATTTTGTCTGATACCAACCTGTTCGCATTTGGCCAGAACCGTTTAATGCATACCAATAACCCTTGTAATATAGCCAACCAGTATTCATGTTACCCGAATCGGCCAAATGATACCAATGTCCTCCATTTTGAATCCAGGTGTTAGTCTGCATTCCACCCCAATTACTGAGGTAGTACCAGCCATATTTTGTCTGATACCAACCAGTCTGCATCTGACCAGAGCCATTTAAAGCATACCAATAACCCTTATAATATAGCCATCCAGTACTCATTTTACCTGAGTTAGTTAAATGATACCATTGATTACCATCCTTCATCCAAACATTTGCAACCATTGCACCACTTGTGCGTAAATAATACCAACTATTTCCGGTAAAAATCCAGTTAGTGGCCATCTTGCCACTATTTTCCAAATAGTACCAAGTATTTTTTAATTGAATCCAACCAATTTGCATGGCACCATTCGTATTCATATGATACCAATTACTAGCTACTTGAATCCAACCTGTCTGCATAGCACCTGATTTACTCAGATAATACCAATTATTATTTGATTTAGTCCAGCCAGTCCGCATAGCACCTGATCCATTAAGATCATACCAAACATTTTGCACTTTAACCCAACCAGTCTGCATGACACCATTCGTATTCAAATAATACCAATTATTCGAATCAGCCAACCAGCCAGTTGCTTTACTACCATCGGACTTAATATAACTCCATTGATTATTTTTTAACTGCCAGGCACCACTATTTAAATTAAGTAACCCATTGTAGTCAATTGAAACATCCAAATTGCCTGAATAACCTGGTAAACGTGCTGTAGAACTAAATTGCCAGGCCGCATATTGTGAATTCCATAAACTGCTAGCAGATGGTGTGTACGGATACTGTGCAATCCAAGTACGACTTAATCCAACTGTATTAACAACTGCATCACGATACTCGTAAGAAACGTAAGTATAGACTGCATGATTAGTAAAACCAGCATTTGATAATGTATTCCAGAAATTCTGTAAATCTCCTTGAATGCCCGTTGTATAAGTACTAGTATCTTCCATATCAGCAAAAATCAAAGTATTTTTACTCAAGCCTAGTGATCGTAAATCAGAAATCAATAAATTAGCTTCACCTGCTGCAGCACTTGCACTCGCAAACTTTGCGTAATGATAAACGGCTATTTGTAAACCTGCGGCCTTTGCCATAGAAATTTGATTTCGAGCATAAGGATTCTCATAATAATTTCCTTCAGTCAATTTAATAATGACAGTCTTAACACCTAACTTCTTCATTTCATTATAATTAGCCTGAGTTAAATCATATTGATAAGATGAAATGTCGACCGCATCTACCCGTCGTGGGCGTGAAGAATCCCCAATTGTAAATGAATCCACTTGATCATCACTCATTGTAATAACTTGTTGCTGTCCCGTAGCCGCATAATTAGAATTAGCTTGTTCCTTGGCATTTTGCAACCATTCGGCCTGAATGTCAGGTGCCAAACCGGCTGGAATATCAATCTGATTCTGACCCTCTGAATTTACATAACTTGTAATCTGTCCAGCTGCAGGAGCCGCTGCACTACCAACAGCATGTGCACCTGCAACAAAGTCCATTGTATCATCGGCATGGCCATAATCAACTGAAACTTGACTACTCGTTGATAAAGCGGCCACATTCGATGCAATCTTATCATCACTGTTACTAGATGAACTTGATAATAGTTCTGAATTATTTGCTGCTGATGACCCTACTTCAGCATCTACAGTTGAACCATCAATGGCCGTTGTACTTGCTGCGGCTGTACTTGCTGCACTTGTACTTGCTGCACTTGTACTTGCTGCACTTGTACTTGCTGCACTTGTACTTGCTGCACTTGTACTTGCTGCACTTGTACTTGCTGCACTTGTACTTGCTGCACTTGTACTTGCTGCACTTGTACTTGCTGCACTTGTACTTGCTGCACTTGTACTTGCTGCACTTGTACTTGCTGCACTTGTACTTGCTGCACTTGTACTTGCTGCACTTGTACTTGCTGCACTTGTACTTGCTGCACTTGTACTTGCTGCACTTGTACTTGCTGCACTTGTACTTGCTGCACTTGTACTTGCTGCACTTGTACTTGCTGCACTTGTCGCATCAGTGGAAACAGATCCCTTCATTGCCGACATTTGTGAACTTTGATTTGCGGTACTAGATACTACAGTGGACTGCCCTACAGTATTATTTGTGGCCGCATGAACAGTTGTTTGACCGCCAAATGCAATGCCTAAACCAAATGAAAAAGTTGTAATACCCGCAATCACCCAAATTTTACCAGACTTATACATTTTAAAATGTAACTGCTTATCTACATGCCTATTGCCTTCCAAGTTAATGCCTCCAGAAATTTTTTGTTCATTTTAGCCGATCTGGGCCAGGATGTAATTTATTTTATCAATGATCTCTAAACCGCTCTAATGTAAATATATTAAAATTAGTTTTTGATCATTTTTAAATAGTTATTTGCTAACTACCATAAATTTCAATACGTTAAATATATCATCTTTTTCCTTGACTTCCGGTAATTTAACACGACTGTTAAGAAACTGTAATCTTAGCTAAGCAATTATCATCAAATATCCATGAATTATCACCACTTTGAATTCTTATGTATCCATAATTGGCCCTTACATCAGTTAAAAACCTAGTATGAATAAAAAGGCCAAACCAATAGTGAGTTCTTTATAATAATCATAGGTTGAAGGTAGTATGAAATCATGGACACGATTTAGTATAATTCCATAATAGGAAGGATTGTGTTTTTATGACCAAGAAAAAGTACTCAGTAGATTTTAGAAAAATGATTGTCAAGCTGTACCAGGATGGCGCCCCGGTAGCTGATCTTACAGACGAATATGGTGTATCAAATGTAACTATTTACAAATGGATTAATCTATATAAAGAAGACAAAGGAAGTGGAATTTCCAAATCAGATGTTTTAGCGTTGCAAAAACGTTTGAAACAGCTAGAAAGTGAGAATGACATCTTAAAAAAAGCCTTAACCATATTCGCCAAAAAGTAAACCCAGATGACTGGCAGACAGCCGTTGATATTAATTTGAAGCACCATAGTATCAAAGAAACCTGTAAAGTACTCTCAGTTCCACGCTCAACTTACTATGAACATCAGCAGAATCATGTATCGCCACAAGCCAAGCGTCGTAAGACACTTAGCCAGTCGATTAAACGCATTTACTTTAATTCTAGACGTATCTACGGGGCACCTAAAATTCTAAAAGCGTTACAAAAAGAAGGTAAGACTGCCAGTATTAAGCTAGTTCAACGATTAATGCGCCAAATGGGGTTAAAATCAATCACGCGCAAGAAGTGGCATTATCAACAAACTAATGATATTGATGCGACTGATTATTCAAATATACTCGCGCAAGATTTTCGTACAACCAGTCCAAATCAAAAGTGGTGTGCAGACATAACTTATATTCACACCAAAGCCAATGGCTGGTGTTATTTATCAAGCATTCAGGATTTATATTCACGTAAAATCATTGCCCATAAAATCAGCCGTCATATGACTGCTGATCTTGTGATCAGCACTTTTCAACAAGCCTTTGAAACTAGAAAGACGACTAATAACTTAATTGTGCATACCGATCTGGGTAGCCAGTACCGCAGTGCTGGCTTTGAACAGATCTTAGCGCAACACCATATTCGCCATTCTTATAGCAAGCGTGGCTGTCCCTATGACAATTCATGTTTGGAATCATTTCACGCCAGTTTGAAAAAAGAAGAGGTTTACCAACACCATTATCAGGATTTTGAAGAAGCAAATGCTGCAATATTCAGCTACATTGAGAGCTTTTATAACAGTGCTCGAATTCACAGTAGCATTGATTATTTAACTCCAAATGAAAAGGAAAAATTAGTCGCTTAAATTATACATAAAATGTGTCCAGATTCTTGACCTAAATCCAGGTTTTAATGGAAAAATAAAATTAATCCAACAATTTATATAGTTAATTACTAGGAATTAGAATATTGAATCCAGGATAGGAATCCAAACGCATAGATATAAGCGTTTGGGGGGAATATGAACAAAAATTTTACTATTCGCAAAAAAGCTTAAGGCCTTTAATATTATTACACAATAGTACCATTAGAGGGAAAATTGTATCAGGTAAGACTATAAACTATAGTTTCTCAATTATTTCTGGGTACGCTTTTTAATCAACCAGTGTTCTTTACTCAACTGGTTCTTCGCCTTATCCTACAAGTATCCTATAATTGATCCGTTTGAAAACAAGTGGTTCTTTCAGTTATTGATTTATATCAGAAAGGTAAATTATAAGCTAAGTTCCAAAAAATAAACGGCAGCAGCACCTGAATGATTTTTTGGGCCAATTACCACTCTCTCCTTGTTGAATCATTTGTGTCGTCTACGATCTAGCACAAACCCCATTTTAAGCGGCTGGCCGTGAAATCTTGGCCCAACCGCGGCCTGCTAGAACGAAAAATAGCGGCAACGCCTGAATTAAGTAGCGTGAACGGCCACCTTCAAATAATAGTAGGTAAATCAATAACCCTAAAATCGCCAATTGCAAACAAATCGTTTTGTTGTCGTGAAAAGCCAGCGACCCCAACAAGCCAAATAAAACGATTAGCCAGACTAGTTGGGCCCAAAAATGGTAATTGCCATTATTTTTACCAGACGGGTAGTAAAGCGCCTTAAAGTAGCCGTGTGGTTGCTGTGTTGCTTCAATGAAGTGGCCTTCCTTACCCCAACCAAAAGTACCGTCGGCGGTATTATTTAAATTTTTTGCCCATAAAAAACGCCGGTAGCCATTAAAGCCGTAATTGCGTAACCGCTGCTTAATTATTTTAATATTATAGGCTTTGCGGGCGGCCACGGTTGGTTGAGCCTGACTATTCCGAAAATCGGTTAAGTTATAACCGCCCTCACCAGTTAGCCCCATCATCACAAAGTGCGTTGGTGGCATTTCCTGTTGCTTGTTTAATTCAATCGGCGATAAATGCTTCACCGCCACATTAAACAGTAACAACGTCCCACTGAAAACAATCAAGCTCAGTAGAAATTTGTGGCCCAGCGGCAGCATTTTCTGGCGCTTTTTTGGATCAAACAAATTAAGTAGCCCGACAATCAGCAAGGCGATCATAATGATCAGTGTAGTCGGCTTTAACTTATAGCCAACAAATAGTAGTAGACCCAATAAAATCGGACTGAAATATTGGTTAACTAGGTCACCAGCCGCTAATATGCTGGCCAAACAAAGCAATATCCCACTTACAATCGGTAATACTACTGTATCACTATAAAAAACGATTAGCCATGGGGTTAGCCCAATTCCCACCACGGATAACCAAAAAGTTGTTCGTGCGGCCTGATCACCCCAGTTTAGTTTTTTAACAACCAAATAATTCAAACCAATACTGAGGTCAACTAAAATTAAATTAACAAAATCCAAGGTTAATATAAAACTGCTAAAGTGGCAAAATTTGGCAACCGTATGCAGCCCCTTAGCAAAGAAAAAGAAAAATAAATTGTTCGGGTAAATTGAATAATAGTTTTGCAATTCTGGTGTCACTACTCGTAACGCTGCCGACTGCCGAATGGCCGCTGAATCAAAGCCAGTGGGCGCCGCTAAATTGAGCACAAGACTGATTTGAAAAATAACCCCCAGCCCTAAAAGAACCCCGACTACTAGGCGGCGGTGATCAAGCAGCGGCTGCCGCAAGTAATAAGCGACTGTTTTTAGCCGTTCCCTTTGAAAGACCAGTGCCAGTACTAGCAGCGCGCACACAATAGCCCAACGCCACTTGCTTGCCGCCGTTTGCCTAATTAGGTTGGGATTTACCAGTGCGCCAAGCAAGATAATGAAAAAATAAACGGCACTAATCGTTGTAATGACGTGCGTAAAAAAATTTTTGACCCCTAACATGGTACCCCTCTTTTGTTCAATTATTTCTTTGATGACTTGGTGTAATCGTCCTTTTCAATCGTGTAGCGAGGACGACGCTTGACTTCAGTGAAAATCTTACCAACGTATTCGCCAATGACGCTTAAACAGACCAGTTGCACGCCACCTAAAACCCAAATTGAGATCATCAATGACGCCCAACCAGTAATGGCGTTACCACGCAATTTTTGGACCATTGTGTAAATAAATAACGCAATACCAATAATGACAATTAAAATTCCCAAATTCATAATCAATCGAATCGGAACCGTAGAAAACGACGTCACACCGTCCATGGCAAAAGAAAGCATTTTGCGCAGCGGATACTTGGATTTCCCCGCAAAACGGGGTTTACGTTTATAGAAAACCTTGGTTGACGGAAAGCCGACTAACGGCACCATGCCACGCAAAAATAAATTACGTTCTTTAAAAGCCAGTAAAGCCGTGGTTGCTCGCTGGCTTAACAATCGAAAATCAGCCGAATCTGGCACTAATTTAACGCCTAAGTGACCCATCATCCGGTAGAACGCCAACGCCGTATCCCGTTTGAAAACACTGTCGGTTTGGCGGTCATTACGCACGCCGTAGACAACATCAAAGCCCTTATGTGCGGCGGCGACCATTTCTGGAATTGCGTTAACGTCATCCTGCAAATCGGCGTCAATCGTGACGATTAAATCGCTATCCGTCACGGCTTTGGTCATCCCGGCCAAAAGCGCATCCTGATGGCCAAAGTTACGGCTAAACTTTAAACCCGCCACGTAAGGGTACGCCTGCTCAAATTGTTGAATCAGAGCCCAGGTTTTATCCCGACTGCCATCATCAACGAATAATAATTGACTATTGGCGGCAACTTGCTTGGCAGCCATTAACTGACTGAGGATGCCACCCAGCGCCTTAACCGTTGCGGGTAAAACTTCTTCCTCGTTGTAGCAAGGTACCACGATCGTCAACTTCTTTTCCTGCATCATTTTTCATTCCATTTCTATTGGGTTAAGTTGGTCGATTTAACACCATTTAGTGAATCAATCTAACCTGTAGTTGATTACTAGATTCATTTTAAAAAGCTCATTCACACCAATTCTGCCTGCACTACTTTATCCCTTGTAATTTAGATTATTTTTTCTCCTTAATGATATAAATAGGTCGTTTCTTAGTTTCTAAATAAATATTTCCAATATATCTTCCTACGATACCTAAACATAAAAGCTGTAATCCCCCAATCATCAAAACAATCGAAACTAGCGATGCCCAACCAGCAACACTTCCGCCAACAATTAATTGCCGAATAACAATAAAGATAAGTGCAATCGCGGCAATAACAAATGAAAACAATCCAATAAAAGAAGCAATCGATAATGGTGCATCCGAAAAATCAACTATACCTTCAATTGAATAACGAAATAATTTCCAAAAAGACCAAGAAGTATTTCCTGCAGAACGATCCCTATTTTCATACTCAAGATACTTAGTATCAAACCCTACCCAACTAAATATACCTTTTGAAAAGCGATTGTATTCGGACATTTCTAAAATGGCGTTCACAACTTGTCTAGTCATTAATCGATAATCACGAACACCATTCAGTATCTCGGTGCTTGATATTTTGTTAATCACTTTATAGAATAAATCAGAAAAAAACGAACGAATTTTGGGTTCGCCCTGTCTATTTTTTCTTCTTGTACCGACAATATCATAGCCTTCATCTTCAATACCGGCCAACATTTCTGGTAACTGATCAGGTGGGTCTTGCAAATCAACGTCCATTACAGCAACATAATCACCATTAACGGCCTTTAATCCAGCGTACAAAGCCGCTTCTTTACCAAAATTACGTGAAAATGAAATAAAGTGGACCTGGTTTGGATCCTGACTTTGTAGTTTTTGTAACTCAATCAACGTATCATCTTTAGAACCATCATTGATAAACCAATATTCAAGTTCATAGCCACGTAATTGTGGTTTGATTTTTTCTAGAGTAGGATAAAATAGTGGAATTGTTTCTTGTTCATTAAAACAAGGAACAATCAAAGAAATTTTTTTCAATCTATCATGCCCCCTTTTTCATACAAAGTAACGTTCACAGAACTCCCCCTTTATTCTATTTAAAAGGGAGTACCGAAAATTTAATTAGATATATATTGTGTGTCACAATACTTTTTGTAATACTTCAAAGCAATCAAAAGTTATATCTAAACTATCTATTTATATATAGTTCCAAACAAAAATAATTATTAAACCTTATCAGGACAGCACTTCAATAACCGAATCTATAAACGAACAAGGTGTACGTACAAGTGTGACAGTTCACAGGTGGTCTAATAAAAATTTCCATTCACTACCATGTAGTTAATAGTTATAGTATGTACTTTTAAAAGCCAAAAAATACCATTGATTAATAATTTATCCAACAAAACAATTACAAGTTATTGATTATAACTTGAAAAAACTTACCCCTTATGTACAACCCAATCTAATAAATAAAAGCTCAAGAATAACAGATAGTCACGTTCTTAATAAATAAAATAACTTGATATCATTTAAATCTCAAATTGTTCTTCTACAACAGATCTATTTTTTCTAAAAATCGAAAGAATCAACAGGCTGGATTTAGGTCAAGAATCTGGACACATTTTATGTATAATTTAAGCGACTAATTTTTCCTTTTCATTTGGAGTTAAATAATCAATGCTACTGTGAATTCGAGCACTGTTATAAAAGCTCTCAATGTAGCTGAATATTGCAGCATTTGCTTCTTCAAAATCCTGATAATGGTGTTGGTAAACCTCTTCTTTTTTCAAACTGGCGTGAAATGATTCCAAACATGAATTGTCATAGGGACAGCCACGCTTGCTATAAGAATGGCGAATATGGTGTTGCGCTAAGATCTGTTCAAAGCCAGCACTGCGGTACTGGCTACCCAGATCGGTATGCACAATTAAGTTATTAGTCGTCTTTCTAGTTTCAAAGGCTTGTTGAAAAGTGCTGATCACAAGATCAGCAGTCATATGACGGCTGATTTTATGGGCAATGATTTTACGTGAATATAAATCCTGAATGCTTGATAAATAACACCAGCCATTGGCTTTGGTGTGAATATAAGTTATGTCTGCACACCACTTTTGATTTGGACTGGTTGTACGAAAATCTTGCGCGAGTATATTTGAATAATCAGTCGCATCAATATCATTAGTTTGTTGATAATGCCACTTCTTGCGCGTGATTGATTTTAACCCCATTTGGCGCATTAATCGTTGAACTAGCTTAATACTGGCAGTCTTACCTTCTTTTTGTAACGCTTTTAGAATTTTAGGTGCCCCGTAGATACGTCTAGAATTAAAGTAAATGCGTTTAATCGACTGGCTAAGTGTCTTACGACGCTTGGCTTGTGGCGATACATGATTCTGCTGATGTTCATAGTAAGTTGAGCGTGGAACTGAGAGTACTTTACAGGTTTCTTTGATACTATGGTGCTTCAAATTAATATCAACGGCTGTCTGCCAGTCATCTGGGTTTACTTTTTGGCGAATATGGTTAAGGCTTTTTTTAAGATGTCATTCTCACTTTCTAGCTGTTTCAAACGTTTTTGCAACGCTAAAACATCTGATTTGGAAATTCCACTTCCTTTGTCTTCTTTATATAGATTAATCCATTTGTAAATAGTTACATTTGATACACCATATTCGTCTGTAAGATCAGCTACCGGGGCGCCATCCTGGTACAGCTTGACAATCATTTTTCTAAAATCTACTGAGTACTTTTTCTTGGTCATAAAAACACAATCCTTCCTATTATGGAATTATACTAAATCGTGTCCATGATTTCATACTACCTTCAGGCAATATTTTTATCACCAGCTTAGTTAGTCCAAAATCACCATTAATTTATCAATTAATTATAAAAAATTTTATTTTGCAATTGACAACAATTTTTCAGACAAGTAAATTAAATCTGTTCGGTCTTACAATTTTGCCGTTATTTGCAATTACTCAATTGCTAGTCAAGTTCAATCTTAAAATAAACATCTAATAACCCATTCTAAAACTAGACGATGCCGCTATCATTACCATCTGAAAAAAATTAATTTACATCTATTTACGTTGCCATCTATTTCCCTTAAACCACTCCTTAAATGGGTATTGCCGAACTAAGAAGAAGGACCGAACAAAGGGAATTTTGGGTATAAGATAAGCTAGTGCATAACAAAAAATCAATCGCCCAGTAACCATCAAAACATCATAGATCAAATGACCATTAGATGACGTAAATACTGCAAATAATCGCGCCGATATTGTACTTAAATTCATTTCTAATAAATGAAAACATAGAATAATCATTGACATCTGACCTAAGTAAGCCGCCACATGACTTAGCCTTGGTAAGTATGTTTCAATTAGCTGGCTAATCTTAATCACTGCTATGCAACCCGCATAAGCACCTAACGTACAGATATAAATATTTGTTGCGGCTCCCTGACTTAAGGCCAAAGTGCCAAAACGTGACGCATATAACCAAATACCCCAACAAACTAAGCTAACTGGCCACTTCAATGTAAAATCAAACCAGCGCCCATTTTGTTTTAATGTATACCCGAAAATCATAAATAGGGGTGCTACTAAACCGGCATTTAACGAAAGCGGCAACAAACCATGAGGTCGCAATTTAAACCCAAAAATTGCAATTCCGGCAGCTAACCCCCACAACACAATCCAAAAGCTCACCGAGCCCCAGATACTTTTTACTTTTAAAGCCAGCTTAAGATAAATTGCAAAAAAGAAATCACCCCAAGCCAAACCCAATAGAAACCATACTGCACCAATAGCTGGTTCAATATGATTGGTATTAAAAAGTACTTGTGAACTACCAAATCCTAGGAACACTGCCTTAATTGCATTGTGCGTATCATACGGAGTTTTAAAAATACCAAAACCACCAATATGTCCTACAAACCATGCCATTACAATTGCAATAAACCCAACAACTAAGTATGGTAAAATCAATGTACTTAGAATACCTGAGAGACGTTTTCGCCAAGTTTTATTGTGATATAAATATCCAGACAAAAAGAAAAAAATTGGCACATGAACCATAAACAGTACATTCTGAAAATAATACCAATTCTCATACATAATTGTATGACTAATAATAATTAACGTAATCCCAATCCAGCGTGCAATATCAATCCACTCAACCCGTCTTTTAACTTTTGAATTTTCCTGAATGACAGTCGCATTATCTTGATTTCCCACTATCTGATCATTTATCACTGCTCTAACCTCACTACTCTTTATTTTTATCCCCTCAAAACCGACTACTTGCTAACCTTTCGACCTATACCACAATGATTTAAATACTAGTTGAACATTACTAGAATTAACCTTAATTGCAAGGGGACTTCCTGAATAAATAAACTTATTCCGTTCTACCACCTGTATCCTACGATAATACTCGAAGATATTTTCTTGTTGCAGATTGTAAAATTAATCCGAACACCTAGAAAATAGAAAAGCCCACAGTAAATGTCATACAATGGTAGTTACCACAACGCACCATGAAAGAAGCCATTTACTATGAGCATTTTTAATTTAGCATAATAAAAACAGATTGTTCATTCGACATCAAAAAAATAGTATAAATTCATGAACATAATTTCGACTAATTTCATAATATGATAGAAAACATCGTATTCTGGTTCCAAGGAAAAAACCACCGTTAATTCCAAGAAAGTAATCATTGACTCCATTCAGATAGTATCTTGGTAGCAGATCCAATCAATGAATATAAGAAAATAAAAAGTTATTAAGTTCTCCGGTGTGACAAAAAATTCCATAGACTAATTAGAAATAACCATACTAACTAAAAAAGGCCCTTAACCATATAAAGGTAAGTTCAAATGATTAACAAAGTGCCATTAACATTAACCACCTAATAATAGATGGTGTCAAAAAAATCTAGCAGGTAAAGTCATTTTTTGTCCACCTACTGATTATCATGAAATATCTGACTAAACAAACGGATTCGTGATTTATCACCAAATTTATGGCGCACCAAAAACTATTAAAAGAAAGAGTCTCTACCAACAAATATCATCCAATTAAACAAAGCCTGATTACATTGCTCATTATGCCAAATTAGAAATGATAAGATGAAACCTTTACTATACCAATGCCAATATACCTATTAATCCGGCAAAAACTTAGGATTCTTACCTTTTTTATTTCTTAAGGCATCAAAATACGCACAGGTATAAACATAAACAACGTGTCTCCTAAAGCCCTTAAATCTAGGCCTAAATAAGTCAAGGTAGGATCGTAATATATAGTATGGAATATAAAAGAAAATAAATAATTGTGATGACGTGTGACGCTTAATCGTTAATAGTCTATTACGGACGCCATAATACTCCCGCCAATCAGGCTTGTATTGAGCAGCAAAATCGTTTGAGATTACCTTTGTTTTGTGAACAATTTTAGCCTTACTAACATTCAATATTTTTGTATATTCCCTAATTCGTAATGAATATTCCACATCATCATACCAAATAAAGTAATCTTTATCGGGTAATCCAATTTTAGAAATTAATTCGCGGCTAATAACACAGCCAACAAAGGTAAAAACGTCCACATAAAAATTATGAGAATATTCCTTAACAGGTATTGTAACTTCTTTTATCCGTTTTGTACTGGCAATCCGTCTTCTATGCGTATATTGAATTCGACCATCCTCTAAATAAATGGACCCACAGAAAGCCTTGATATTTGGCGCTGACTTGATCGCATCAGATATATGTTCAAAGTAATCATTTGAATAGATTGCATCATCATCTGACAAAGTTATCCAATCAAATTTTTCTGTTTCTATTGCCTTCTTCATACCAAAATAAAACCCACCCGCACCACCTAAATTATCTTTAACAAAGTAATATTTAACTAACGGATTTTGTAAAATGTTTTCATCAGAAAGATGATCCTGAGTGCCATCCGTTGAATTGTTATCTATGATTATTATTTTCCCGGGCTTTACCGTCTGATTAATAAGGCTATTAACTGCCTCTACTAATAATTCTTTTCTATTATGTGTAACAACTATTGACACAAAATTCATTTTTTCCTCCACGTATCTCTTCTTAGAGTAAACAAGACTATAAAATATTAATTTGACCACTTAACGTAATACTATAAACTGTTTATAATCATTAAAAGTCAATAACACCAGTATTATACGGCACTTTCATAAATTATTTTAAAAATTAAAAAGTAATAGCTCTACCCAAAAAATGTCTAAACAATTTTCGAGATACATATGATATTTATCAGCAATGTAACCGCAATTAGTTAGCCTAAAATAATCAAGTTATGACTTTAGATATGTTTTTCAATTTACAAAAATCAGTTTTCAAACCGTTAGCACACATACAATTAAATTAACTATCTACACGTAGTTTATGAATGAATCGTATTCCACTATAAACGAAAGCAAAAAGCCATGATATTAGCGTTATCAACCATAATATGCCAAAAAATTTTGATGGAACAAATTTTACTTTTAACAGATTGACACCTGGCCTTGAATTTAAAATTACCGCACCTAATTTGGAAATTTTAAATTCTTTATTATGTAAGTTATTATGATTGAACACTAACTGCGTCTGCGCATAATGAAATACTGGAATTTGAGTTGACTTTGATTTGTTAGAATCATTAACCCATTTTAACACCAATGTATTATTACCACTTATACTCTTTTGTACAGGTAAATTGTTATTTAATACTTGTTCAGAATATAATTTATAGGGATTTAATTCACTATAATTGCTAGCAACTACTTTTTTATTTGTTGGTAAATAATCGGGTGTTGGTTTAACAAGTAATCTTAATCCTGTACCTAAATCATTTTGCCTAAAAAAACTGTTTCGTATTATTTGTAAATTATTAGTCCTTTTTTGAACAGCATGTAAATAACCTAATTGATTATTTTGCCAAAGATTTGAAGCTTCATTTATTGATTCATTTGTGTAAAAGCTCATCGAAATTGCTAAAGTAAACACCAATGATTTAAGAATTGTTAACTTTTGTTGACTAATCTTTAGCTCAGTTAAGGTCATTCCAAAACCAATTAATAATAAGATATCAGCAACCACTGTAAATCTTTGTGGCTCTTGAAAAGATTGCATAAAGGCCACATGATTTCCAATAACCGTCCAAGGAATTAAATTAGATGATAAAATTAAATAAAAAAAACCGACAGTTGTTACTGTACGTTGAACCAAAGAGCTTGCTTTCCAATTTATCAATACATATATAAATTGAAAAATAAAAATCAATGGGGAAAAAATACCAAGATGATTAAAATCAAACTGTGTTGAACCCAAAATATTGGCAGAAACTGATAGATTTAAATTAGGAATTGGCGCTAGTATATGATTGCTTTTATATAGCTCGACCATTGCTCCCCAAATATTAGCAGACAAAAACAAAACAATGCCAATAGATAGTAATAAATCGATAATCATTTTCTTTTTATGATCTGTTCTAATAAATCCAATTATCATAAATGGTACTAATGCGCTGACACCAATTAGCGTACTTAAAACATGAACTTGAATAAGTATCGCCGTAACACTGACCAATAAGTATGGATTAATGGGTCTTTCAGTATTTTTGATCATATTAATTGCAGACAAAAAAAGGTAAGGGAAGATAGCGGCCCCCCATGATGTAAAGGCCTGTTGCATTGTCCAAAATGAAACGGCGACAGAGGACATGTACATTATTGCAATGCTAGTTGCATAGTATTCATTAATACTAACTTTTCTTGCTAGTAAAAGCATCCCTGTTCCACTAATAAAAAAAACAAAAAAAGAAGTTACTACTTGATACTTAAACCAAGAACCCATTAGTAGCAATAAAAGACCATTTGCATAAGCAAAAAGTGGTCCATATAAAGCATTAACCACTCTTGCCGTTTGTTGAAATCCATAAATAGACTGAAAATAACTAAAATGACCATGTTTAATTTGCATAGCGGCCTCATAAAACCTATTCATGTGAAAAAGCGAATCAGCCCCCAAAATAATCGAATGATCATATATTTGCGGCAACTGAATAATAATGGCAAATAAAGCCAAAACTAAAAAAGGAAGCACTTTAGTTTTGCGCCAACTAATGTTATTCATTCAATTATCCTCCCTTTTTGAATGAGTAAACTTAAACTATTTTTTTCAACCTATACAACCTATTTTGTCCTACCTTGAAGATTCAAATCATGCTTAATCTTAGTAGTTGAAATACCCGTTGTTCGTGGTAAATAGATAACCTCACAATAGTCCTTCAAAAAATCAAATTGACCTTTCCAGTCGTCGCCCATCACAAACGTATCAACGTGGTATTTTTTAACATCATTAATCTTCTGATCCCAATTTTCTTCAGGAATAACTTGATCAACGTACCGAATAGCCTCCAAAATATACTTGCGGTGCGCATAACTATGGTAGGCCTCTTTATGCTTTATTGCGTTGAATTCATCAGTTGACAATCCAACGATTAGTTTATCGCCTAGTTGACTTGCCCGCTCTAAAAGACGAACGTGGCCCCAATGAAGTAAATCAAATGTTCCATAAGTAATAACAGTTTTCACGCTTCTATCTCCTTTAACTTAATGCCGCGAACCCACGAAATCCTTCACGGTGGTCATAATCTTCGGCCGTAAAATCACCATGAACAGTCCGTAAATGACAATGCCGACACCAACTTCAAGAACTAGGTTAACGGCGCCAAATGGCAGGTGTAAATTCATGGCAAAGACAACGGCAAACATCACTACCCCAGCGAGTAAATATTTCCAAAAACTGGTAAATAAACGACTAAGCGACGCCTGTTTGCGAATAACGTACAACTGATAAAAAGCAACACTGGCTTCAGAGACAACGGTAGAAATCGCCGCTCCAACGGCACCCCACTTAATAATCAACGGGATGTTAAGCAGTAAATTAACAACGGCACCAATGGTTACGGACACCGTGTACTCACGGTTATGGTTAGTGGGCAGCAAATACTGTGTGCCAATGGCGTTACTCCACGCTATGAACAGGATAACCGGCGCCTCGCACATCAGCAAAGTACTAGTAGCCGCAAACTTAGGTCCAAAGAACCAAGTCGCAAACTTAGGCGCAATCGCGGCCAAACCAAACATCATTGGAATTGACGCAAAAGTGACAAAATCAAAGGTCGTATACAAATAAGAATTTACCTTTTTCATATTACCTTGAGCAAAGGTGTGGGCAACTCGCGGCAACATTACG
Organism: Loigolactobacillus backii; assembly: GCF_001663675.1. NCBI lineage: Bacteria > Bacillati > Bacillota > Bacilli > Lactobacillales > Lactobacillaceae > Loigolactobacillus > Loigolactobacillus backii. Next base: position 1,594,779 of record NZ_CP014873.1, on the reverse strand, counting down.
GTACCTGTCGCCGTCACAATGGCCAGTACCATTTTAACAATCTTATCCGAATTATCGAAAAAGCCTGCTGCCGTGACACTATCAAATTGGCCCAACATCGTTTTGTTTAACACTAAGTAAATCTGTGTGGCCACTTGGGGCACAAATAAAACCAGTGCCGGTCGAAAATGCCGCCAAATATTCAAGTGGTGGAACATCCCTGGCACCAAGCGTTTGCGCAGATACGGCCACAACGTGATGTTACCAACCAGCTGGGAAGCACCGATAATTAAAATGTACAGTGCTGTATCACTGGCCGTTTTAACAAAACTAAAGATTAAAACAACAGACAAAATCTTAACCAGCATATTCCGCAAAACAGTTGTTCGAAAATCTTCGGTTCCCATAAAGAACCACGAAATATCAAACGCCGCCGCAATTAGCTGGAAAGACTGCATGACTAAATAATTATGGTATTTATGGACAATGGCCAAGTAGCCCATAAAAATAACAATGGCCCCTAAAATGGCAATTATCCGCAGACTCTCAATTTCCCAGAAAGTCTTAGTTAACTTGGCCGGATCATCCCGGTGGTACGCAATTTCGCGGTTACCGTAGAGATTGATCCCAATGCTACCGAATAAGACAAAATACTGGATAATTGAATTTGTATAGGCGTTGATTCCAACACCTTCTGGGCCTAAAACCCGGGAAATATAGGGTGTCGTAATCAAGGGAACGAGAATCAGAAATAACTGATAACTCGCATTATACAAATAGTTTTTAACGACCTTCATAAATTAATCACTGAATTCCTTTTTGACGGTGGTCAAAGCAGTCTGGATCACTTGGTGCATATCGTAATATTTATACTGACCTAAACGGCCACCAAAAACGACGTTGGGCTGCGTTGCCGCTAGTTCTTTATACTGTGCAAATAAACCATTGTTTTCTTTATTGTTAACTGGGTAATAAGGTTCGTCGCCTTTTTGCCAAGTCTTTGGAAATTCCTTAGTGATAATTGTTTTCTTCTTGTTACCCCGGGCGAATTCGAAGTGCTTGTGTTCGATAATCCGCGTATACGGCGTTTCAGCGTCTGTATAGTTAACCACAGCGTTACCTTGATAGTTAGGTTGATCTAATTCTTCAGTTTCAAAATGCAAACTACGGTATTCCAGCGTACCCAATTGATAATCGAAGTATTGATCAATCATGCCCGTGAAAATTACCTTTGGCGAATCCTTTAAGTACTGCGCTTTATTAGCGAAGAAATCAACGCCCGTTTCAACGGTAATCTTATCGTCGGCCAACATTTTTTCGATAATCTGCGTATAACCACCAATTGGGATACCTTGGTAGGCATCGTTAAAGTAATTATTATCGTAAGTTAACCGAACGGGCAAGCGGCGAATAATGAAAGCTGGTAAGTCAGTTGCCTTTTTACCCCACTGCTTTTCAGTGTAGCCCTTAACCAATTTTTCGTAGACATCCCGCCCAATCAGAGAAATCGCCTGTTCTTCCAAGTTAGCTGGCTTTTTACCGGCCATTTCTTGGCGCTGTTCGTCAATCTTAGCCTGAGCTTCTTCAGGAGTAATGACGCCCCACATTTTATTGAAGGTATTCATGTTAAATGGCATATTAAAGATTTCGCCCTTATAGTTAGCGATGGGACTGTTGGTGTAGCGGTTAAATTCCGCAAACTGATTAACGTAGTCCCAAATATCCTTGTTGCTGGTATGGAAAATGTGGGCGCCGTAAACGTGAACGTTAATGCCGTCAACGTTCTTAGTGTAAATATGACCACCAATATGATCTTCCTTCTCAATTACCTTAACCGTTTTACCCCGTTTTGCCGCTTCGTACGCAAAAGTTGCGCCGAACAAACCAGCACCAACTACTAAATAATCATAATGAGCCATTATTTAAATTCCTCCTGAATTATATTATCACTTAAAACATTATTGATACATACGCTATTATTATACAGAAACTAAGTTAAAATAACAGTTTAATTCTATAACTAAACCAGTATTTAAACTTTTTTAGTAAATGAACAAAAATGAACAAAATAAATTTTTATTACCACTCAAAACCAAATTAATTGCCCGTAAATAAAAAATATTGAAATTACATTAACTAACCAGTACTATAAATGCGATCAAATCTGATTAAATACGCCTAGATTGCTAATCGCATTATTTAAACAAACACAATAATGAGTTTGACGTCCTTCAATGATTCTCTCTAGCATAGAATACCTTCTTTCTTATATATTTTTAATGATAATGATCATAACACGCTTTACAACTCAAAAAAAAGCATGCAAATCTTTTTTATGTTACTCTATTAAGGTTAGGTTGATAAAATTACTTATTTCGGGTGAATTATGAAAAAAATAACGCAACAAGACGAAAAAAGGATTATGCTCGAATTGTTGATCTATCTAGATCAGCTTTGCCGAACAAATGGGATCGAATATTCACTTTGTGGGGGGACACTTCTTGGAGCTATTCGTCACGGTGGCTTCATTCCATGGGATGATGATGCTGATTTAATGCTGACTCGTCCTAATTATGAAAAGTTAAGACAGCTACTTCAACAAAAAAAGAATTCACGATATTCTTTAGTGCAGCCAAAAGATCCAAATTATTTTTACAGCTATCTCAAAGTATTTGATACTCGAACGATTATTCAAACGCGATATAAATTAGATACATTAGATCCCTTTGGCGTCTTTGTTGATATTTTCCCGGTTGATGGTGTACCTAATAAACCAAAATTACAGCCATTTGTTGATCAATTAGCAAATTACGAAAAAATGATGAATACCGCGCCGTGTTTTTATTATTCATCTCACTCACGTTTTAAGGCCGTTGCTAAAAGTTTGTTGCTTTTACCTGATCATTTAAAAGCAACACAACATGGACATGATATGGCCTACTGGCGACAGCAAATGCTTGAATTACAGGAAAAGTATCCCTTTGGTTCCACAAAATTAGCTGGTTACGTTCTTAGCGAATTTCGTGAACGGGAAGCAATGGCAACCGAAATCTTTATTGGAACTGAAAATACCAGCTTCGAAAAACGAGAATTTCGCCGCATCAAACACTATCATGATTATTTAACCGCCTTATATGGGGACTATACAAAATTACCGGCCAAAAAGGATCGGGTTACAAAGCATCCATACAAACTTTTCTGGAAGAATTAAAATATTATTGCACATTAAAAAGGACTAAGACAAAATCTTAGTCCTTTTTAATGTGATTCAATATAGTCAATTATCTCAGTAGTCGCAGTTATTTGCTTGGGCTGATACTTAGCGGCAAATGCTTTTGCCTGTTTGGAAAGGGTTGAATAGTCCGCTGTACCTAATTCTGCTAAATACGCGTATAACTTCGACGTACTAGTAAAACTTGGTAAAAGGTTTCCGGCGGGATTCATGTATAAACCGCGTCTTTTAATGTACACCTGCAAATCGGCCTGTAAGAGCAAGATTGGTTTGCCTAAAATAGCAAAATCAAACATCAAACTTGAATAATCCGTCACCAAAATATCCGCAATTTGAAAAAGATCATTGATCTGAGGATAGTCGGTTACGTCATAAACAAAAGTACTATCCTGTGCCGGTTGCTTACTCAGCCGGTTATCCGCAACGTAGTAATGGCTGCGGTTTAAAATAACATACCGCTGTTTAATCCGCGTCAAAGTTGCAGTGTCTAAGCCTGTTGGATCCAAAGAAGCATTTTTATACTGGTAATGCTTAACTTCAAAATCACGAAAGGTTGGTCCGTATAAAACAACCTTTTTATCTAACGGAACACCCAATTTTTGTTTGAGCGCCGTAACTTGTTGTTGAGTAAACTTCTGCTGTAGGCTTTCATTACGCGGTAAGCCAACTTGATGAATTTGTTGAGCCGACCTAGGAAAAATGTGGGCAAAAATTTGGCCATCATAGTCATTACAAGCACATAAATAATCAAACTGAACTTGACTGAACCATTTAGTGGCAAAATTCTGTTCTAGCTCGTCACCACCTAAATATTTCAGTGGAATACCGTGCCAAGTGTTAATGTAAACGTGGCCAGCACGAGGAACTGAAACCTGACGAACGAGCTCAATGGTTGAGTTACTCACCCAGTACTTGGCCTTTAATAAATAATAGACGTGGGCAACCGAATTATCGCGAACCAAAAACCGTGGATCGACTTCTGGCATTTTGCTAAAATCATCAATTAACCAGTACATTCGATAACCCTTAAAACGCTGATCCCTAGTCATTTTTTCGTAAATAACGCGGGTGGAATCATTATACGAACTCCCATAGAAACTATTAAAAAGGATCGTTTTCTTATCCGCGTGAACAAACAGACGAAGAACACCAATTACGATTCGGTAAAAAAGCCGGCGAAACCCATTAAGTATCACAAATAAGCCCGTCATTTCACGAATTAACCGTCGAAATCGTTTAATTGAAATCACCTACTTTTTAGTCTTTTAAATCACTCAGATCAACTTGCTCAATTTTAGGATTAAACGATAAACCTGCCATTGTTCCCTTAAAAATCACTTTTAGTTTCATCAAACGATGGCTATTTTTACCAAATAGAACACGCCGTACCGAATTTAAGACAAAAAGGAATTCATAAGCAGAGGTTTCAAAGCCCTTATGCCGTGCTGTAAAATGCCGGTTGCGAAATGAATAATAGTATCGCGCAATCCGTTTAGGATTATTTTCTAACGCAATATTAACACTCTTATTCTCCGCCATTTTATGAATAACGACACTCTTATTAACTAAGTAACAGTTAAAGTACTTGGAAACCCGATTAGTATATTCAACATCGTCACCCCAGATAAAGAAATCTGTAATTGGATAACCAACTTTTATTACTGCGGTACGAGCTACCATACAAGAAACAAATGAGGCCGCCTTAACTGCAACAACATCCTCATCCAGTGCTCCTGTCCAATTCTTAGCCAAAGTTGGTATGTTCATTGCGCTAGGTTCACCATTGGTCCACTTAACATTACTACATAAAAAACCAAGATGCGTTAGTTTATCGGTCTTACTCAACATCTTTTCTAGAGCGGTTTTCGTTGGAATCGTATCATCATCCATAATCCAGGCAAAATCATCTTGTGTGTGTTTAATAAACGTTTTTAACCCCGCATTAAACCCCCCGGCACCCCCAATATTACGAGGTAACCGAACATAATTAATTCGACCTTGCTGGCTTAATACCGTCAGATAATCCTGCGTTGTCTGCTCACTAGCATTATCAATCACAATAATGTGATTTAAAGGGTGTGTTTGATTAAAAAGTGCCTGTAAACATTCCTTAAGTAAATCAAGTTTATTATACGTTACAACTAGCGCTGCTACCTTCATTTTCAACTTCCTATCCATTATCTACCCTTACTGATACAGGGCGTGTATTGCCTTCACCGTCTGCTTTTCATCATAGCCTAATCGACGCAACGCAGCAATATGTCCCTGCCGCCGCTCGCTATTTTGATGTTGCCCAATCACTTCTGCCCATTGATTCGCAGATTTGGATAACGAGATTGGAAAAACAATCTCGTGGTCATAGCGATCTAATGGTATTTCTGCGGAAGGGAAAATAGTTAAACCAGCAGCCTGAGCCTCGACAAAAACCATACTCAAACCCTCATGTAATGATGGAAAAATTAAATAATCCATTACCTGATATAAATCAGCCATATCAGAACGCCGGCCTAAAAATTGGACCTGATCAGTTAGTTTTGCCGCCTTAACTTGCTGTTTAAGCAGCGTTTCAAGTGGTCCTGTTCCGATTAAATACAGAATAGCTTGTGGGTCTTGGACCGCAATTTTAGCAAAAATCTTAATTAAGAATTGCTGATTTTTCCGCTTTTCGAAAACACCTACATTAGCGTAAACGTGTTTGCCATCCAAGTTAGCTGCTTGACGTAGCCGCCGTCGCTTTTCAGGATCAAAATTAAACTTGGCCAAATTAATACCGTTGCGAATTAGGTGATAACGCTGTCGTTTAACAATTGAACCGGTAAACAGCCATTGTGCAGCCTCTTTGGACACTGCCACAAAATCAGTAGCTACAAAATGACAAACATACCACTTGCCAAAATTATGTAGTAACTTTAAAACGCGTAATTTAGCTGCTGAACCATCCGTTCCAAAATAAGTATTGTGGGAATGAAGGGTTATTTGCTTAGCACCATAATGCTTGGCCATCATTAACGGCAAAAAGTTCCACATTGCTGAATAATTAAAGTGAACTGCATCATAGCGACCTCGATTTGCCTTCAAAAATTGGTGCCAAGCCTTTAAATGACTGTGTAATCCCTGATTGGCCGCCGGAATAACGGTCATTGGCCAGCCATATTTTGCCTCAATCTCCGCCTTCATTTCGGACGAACCAGCATTAGCCAACGCCTCAAACTGAATTTGTTGATCATTAATATTACCAAAAGCGTTCAAAATAAACGAAGTGACGCCGCTGCCATGTAGAAAGTCACCAACTATTAGGACCCTTTTCATGGTTTGGCGCTCCGACCAAAAAATTTACGCAATAAAAAATTGCCGCCCTTTTTAAACCAATTTTGCTTTTCCATGAAAACAAACGGTACTTCAGTCGTTTTATACTGTAAATTTTGGGCTAACCAAACATCTAACAGTCGTTCACTAACAAAACCGTAAACTCGAGTTTCGTAACTATCATACCCGGTGATATCAAGTTGTTTCTCCAGCTTTGTTAAAATATCAAATAACCAAGTACAGTACTCGTTAAATGGCTGTTTTTTCATAATGAACATATTAAACATGTGGGCCGAAGTCCGCTTCATTGCTTGATCAAAGTCGGCCAAATAACTAGGATAGTCGCGAGCAATGATTTGGCGAGTAAGCTCTAATGGCTCAGCGTGATGGGCGTGAATGTAATGGGAATAGTTAGTTTCAATATAGTATTTGCGTCTAGTTGGCAAAACCACATCGTGCTCAACTAATAATGAATCCACTTGGTCCTGCGTTAAAATACTAGTCAAACTTCTTTTCGGCCGAAGGCTAAAATAGCGACGATAGTGAACCAAACCAATCGCATCAGCATCTAAATTTTTCCATGCCCAATAGACCGCCGTTAATTCATTATAGTGAGCATTTTTTGCAGAAATATTATCACCAGTATTATCACCCTGAAAAGTTTGGTTAACGTTAGGATGCAGAGCCTTCCCTACAAAAATGGGTAAATACAAATTACTATCGCTGGGCATTACATAATTTTTATGAGCTGCTACTAATATTTTAACGTTCAAGATTTAACTCCTTACTTGCGCGTTTAAGCATGACAATATAGAAGAAGAAAATAATTAGGTAGATTTCATCTCCCCAGGAAAAGGTAAAAAATGCAATTACTGAAAAAAGAACTAACGTAAAGTAAAAGCTGTCCACAATGGTATTATAGAAAATTGCATTAGATAATTGGCTAGTAATTGCTTGTTTTTTTATCCGCCAAGCCAATTTTATCTTATTATATAAATAAATGAATAACGGTACAACTCCGGTTAACCCAAAACTCGCAAAAATCATGCCCCAAATACTGAGCGCTGGATATCCAGTTTTTAAGAAATTAAAATGAAATTCGCCATTAAGCGTTGTTGCATGCGGCACAAATTTAAAAATATAATAACTAAGATAACCTTGCCCCGCTCCAAATAGTGGGTAGTGCAAAAAAGTTTTAAACAACCCAATTGTTCCACCAACACGATTTCCTGTTCCTTGCTTGGCAAATAAATATTTAGTTAATAACGCGTGTACATATGGTACAAATTGATATAGCCCTGCAAGTAACACCAGTCCAACAATACCAATCACAAAATAAATTCGTCGGTACTCCTTTGGTGCTGAAACAAAAAGGCATAATAGAGCAATAATAATAACTAAAATACCAGTCGAAGTTTTTGCCAAAAGTAAAATTAAAAATAAAAATAATAAAAGTCCCAAATATTTCCAAACATAGCGAACACGTGCATTTTTGAAATAGTCAAAATGATTTTTGATTGCAGCAAGTATAAACGGTATAAATACAATCCCTATTTGTGCTGAAAAATACGCGGCCTCTGATGAAAATCCATTGATTCGTCGCATAGTTGTCGTATAGCTACCAACCCAATAAAAATCTCCACGATTGGTGTGTTCAACCTCAAATAAACGACCCATCAAATTAACCCACATGTCCGTTTTTCGACTAACAGTTGCAATGGCTTGTGGAATCAATACTAATACCGAAAAAACAAATAATGTAATTAAAATGGATTTAGTGAAATTAAGTGCAGAAGCATCATCTTTAATGATGACACTCATAAAATAATAAACAAAGAAAATATTTCCAAAAAACAGAAAAACATTAACCGGACCGGTTGATAGGCCGCTTGTATTTTCTGGTTGATTTGTAACATTATAACTATAAATAATCATCACTAACTGAGCCAAAATATTAATTAAGGTAATCGTCAAAACTTTTCGATTAACCATTATTGCACTAAAAGTTCCCCGTACTGTAACACAGCGATATAACATCATAACCGCAAAAACATAAATCGGCAATGTTGCCAGAACACTTGGTAATGTGTAATTAATATTTTTTGTAAACAAACTAATAGGGATTATAAACCATTCCATGCTATTCACCTCATAAAATATTCCGAATTTTAACGTTTAAATGGATTCACCAATATCCCCATTTGCCAAAGAACAATCAGGCTTCCAATTATAAGGCCAATTAAACTACCCAAAAAGCCATATTTTAATCTATTCATTGGACTTTGGATTATCTGTTTTGTAGTATTCTGTGTCACTATTTGAATACGTTGTTTGTTTGACGATTGCCGTTTTAATTCAGAAATAATTGTTGCTGACGTTTTAACTGCCAGTTTTGGTGAATTACCAGTCGTATTTAGATTAAGGTTTGGTGACTGTGCATTAATAATTATCTGCACATTATGCTGTAATTGGGACAAGCTTTGCTGATAACTTGAGTCCGACTGTAATTGTTGTTGAACAGATTTTAAAAATTTAGCAGAACGAATCTTATCCTGATACTTCATGCGTGCAGAGTTATCTACTTCCCATTTTGCTACTTTATGGATCTTATGTTGCCGTAACAACTTTTGACGTTCTTTTTTCTCCTTTTGTTTATCTTTTTTGGGATTAGATTTTTCAGGCGTTATTATTTGGTTATTCTGTGGCCTTAATGCATCTTTATCCTGCAAACTTTCAATAAATTGATGTATTTTCCCACTAATTGTTGTCGCAGGCTTTTCCGGTGCAGGCAATGGGATAGGCTTTTTCTTTTTAGGTATTGTAGAAAACTTTTGCGCCAATTTTTTGTCATTTTTATCAACTGGCACGTATGTAGTATATTTTTTCTCTACATAAAAAATAGCGCTTGCTTTATATGTTGGCTGGTAAAATACTTTAGCTGCGAAAATACCACTCATTGCAAAAATAATTATCGCTAATAAGATTACATACCAACGTCGGAGCAGAGCTTTAAAAAGTCCCACTATAGAAATTTCATCTTTCATAAGATCCCCACACTCATTAATTAGATTTGCTATTCAGTCATAAATCGATCCATATACAAATGTGCTGATGATATTAAACCACCAGCACATTCCTTAATTTTTTAATAGGCACCCGTACTCTTAAAAATACTGATAATATTTAAGAACACGATCTTGACATCGAACCAAAAATTGGCGTGATCAATATAATACATCTCAATATCGCAACGTTCGGGATAACCGATGTTGCTGCGGCCACTTGCTTGCCAATAACCCATTGCACCAGGCGTCATGGATAACAGTTTACGCACATTGTCGCCGTATTCCTTTAATTCCGTCCGGACAACGGGACGGGGTCCAACTAGTGCCATATCGCCCTTTAAGATGTTAATGAACTGTGGTAACTCATCAATCGACGTCTTTCGGATAATTCGTCCAAAATGCGTGATCCGGGGATCTTCTTCGGCAGGTAGCTTATAGCTGTTGGCGAGGTACTTTTTGTATAACGCCGGATTTGCTTTTAATTTTTTGTCTGCATTGACGACCATCGAACGAAATTTCCAGATCTTGAACGGCTTCCCGTTCTTCCCGATTCGTTCTTGCTTATAGATCATCGGTCCACGGTTTTCACCAAAACGATAAAGGATAAACATAACCGCAAACACTGGGATTAAGCAGATCAAGGCGATGATAGAAACGACGATATCGCAAAGCCGCTTAATCGCTAAATAAGTCTTTGATTTGCTCATTGGTTGTTCTCCACGAAATAATATTGGGTCGGCATCCTTATGGTAAAAATCAGATTGCCAACGACGCCCAACTGTTTCCTTTTTTTCCATTGTTGGTCCTCCCCTAACGTCCAAAACTGACGTTAGTTTAGTCAGCGTAAGTTTTCAATAACAACAGGCGCTTCATTACTACCAAGAAGCGCACGCCACTAGCGTTTAGAACTGCTAGCCGAATGATTAGCTTCATTTTACTTACGTAACCTAATTACAACAGCAACAAGTATACCCAAAATTTTCTACGAACACAAGTCATTCTTGAAAGGCGACCTGCTTGCTGCTTTGAAATGGCGTTTGGCTTTTGCCTTGTTTCAAACGCTAACGAAAAACAAAATTGGCCGTTAATCCTTTTTGATGCCGGAAGTAAACGACTGCCTTCTTAAAATCACGTCTAGACCATGTTTGGAAAACACCTTTTTAGAATGGCCTAGTTGATGCAAACGTGGTTAAAAATTAGTTTGCTAATTTAATGGTATTTTACCGCAATTCAATCCCTTGATTCAACTAAAGTCATTTAACCATTTAAAGTTTAAGAATTTCGTAAGAAGTTGCCGTGAATTTCATGAGCGACCCACAACCAACGTTTACGGACCGGTAAAAAACGTGGTAGGATATAATTTGTTAGGTTATTGACATATTTTAACACACAAGGGAGCCGCTCATGTCTAGTCAATTACTGGTCAGCTACGATAACGATCACGATGAATGTCAGCGTTACATCTACCTGCTGCGTAAATGGGGCCAAAACCCCAATTTCCCCGACGTCATTTTTCAGGAACAACACATGGCGCCAACGGAAAAATTGGCCGCGGTTCCAGCAGTCAATGAGCAAGCCGTCAAGGACTGCTCGGCATTGCTACTATTAATTGGCAACCAAACGATGGAGAACGCCTACTGGGTTGGCTGGCAAATCACGGCTGCGGTCGCTTACCACAAACCGGTAATCATTTACAAATTGCGGGCTGCCTACCTGTCACCTTACGAAGTCTATGATTATGATGTTGCCTGGTTGGCCGAATTTTCTTACGATGCGATCCGGACGATTTTTTTGGAAGTCGCTAAAGAATAAATATTTAGCGACTTTTACTATGCGCTCAAGTACTTTAAATATTTTGAAATTCCTATATTAAAAATAAGTCACTTTTTTACATTTTCTACAATTCGTAATTTTTTCTGAATAATTCGATATTGTTCTTGAGTATCCATTTCATATACTGCAAATTCTGGTACCTGCCATGTTGTAATGTGTAATTGTTTTAAAATATTAGCTGGGATATTATCCCAGTATAGTGTTGCATCGGTGAGTGTATCTTCAGTTAAATATTTGCTGTATGTTGCCTTGATCACCTCAGCATCGGCAGCACTCCAATAAGAAATCCCCGACATAGACGGAATGTGTTTAGCAGTGATTAGCATTTTAGTTACTCGTCCTTCAATTTCAACGGGACACCACTCTGTGCCGTGGAGTTGGCGTAAAATTGTAATATAAGTACTCTGATGTAACGGTTTAAAAATATTTTTATTCATTACAGTATCGGCGTCAATCACATAGGAATTACCAAAATAAGGGAGTGCTTTACTAAAGGTGTAAATACTGTTATAAGAACGGTAATGATCATTATAAATCAATTTAACACCAGGATACTTTTCAACCAAGTAGTCAAAAGTTTTGGCCAAATACCCTGTTACAATATTAATTTCATGAATTCCGGCAATTTGCAGCATTTTAATGGTACGCTCTAAATTAGGAATACCATTAATTGGTAATAGCGATTTATGTCGCTGTGTGGTCATCTCTTTAAAACGACTCCCAAGACCTGCTGCCATAATAATTGCATTCATAACATTTTAGCTCCTTTAATCTATTTTCGTAAAAACAATTTAAAAAATTCCCTTGGATTATCTGTTGTTAAAATTGATCCAATAATAATTAAGATGGCTAGTAAAAATGTTTTAAAATCAATCCCATTACCAAAAAATATTCCAATTAAGATTGCCCACGCTGAATAACTAATATTCAATCCCATTGCAACAATCGGTCCAACAATATTAATTGATCGATAATAGCATAAGTAAGAACTAGTTCCTGCTAATGCTGTTAGGACTAAGAGCCCAATAACCGGCTGCTTTAGAACGACACCAACTAAGGGGTACCCATTAACAAGTGGCATAATAATTGCTGCATAAGTGAAAGCAGAAACTAGCTGTCGTATTTGTAAGGCAACATCAGGTAGAACATCGTTTTTCATCCCATATGAACAGATTACGGACTCACAACCCCAACCAATCACACATAACATTGCAAACATAAATCCTAACAAATTATTATGCGGCGTTTCACTCGTTGTAAAACCCAAAATCATTGTAGCGATAATCGCAAGACATAGACCAAAAACACCTCGTAATTTTAAACGTTCATGTAAAAATAAATAACTAAATAGAGCCCCAACTGCAGGGTACATTGCCGATATCACCGCCGTATTAGAAGCACCAATATAATGAATAGCCAATACATAACCCGTCATTCCAATTGGGCCACCAAACAGAGCGGCTAACATTACAAAACGACCACTACGTGAAACAAGTGCTTGACCTAACAACTTAAAATTATGTGCTACTCCTGTATACAATAACATCCAGAGACTGGAGAAAGTATCATGGAGAAAGGTTGCAACCAATGGCGCAATGACTAAATAATGTTTAAACGGAGATAGGCCTAATATAACACCAATTAATACAGTATCTAACCCCCACAGCAGACCACCAGTTAAACCAAACACATTACCTGAGGCCTCACTTTGCTTCATTTAAAAGTACCTCCTGCATCAGCTTCACGCCTCGATCATAACGATCTCGGCCATAACGTCCAAAGTTTTCACCGCTGGCCTCTTTAGCAATTGTCCACGTACTCCATAACATATCCTGAAAGACTTTAAATATATTAAGCTTGGTTAATTCGGCAGTACTCGGTCGATGCGTAAAATAATCACTCAAAAATTGCTGTGTTTCATTTGTTGTTAACTGACTTTCATTACACAAGGCCGCTAGATCCCAAAACGGATCATTCATTCCAGAGTATTCCCAATCAATTAAAAACAATCTTCCCTGATCACTTTTAACAAAATTTTCGGCAACTAAATCGTTGTGACAAGGTTGACTGGTTAGGCCATACTTATGCTCCAATAAATGGTATAGCTGAAATACTTGTTGCCGAACATTTTCATAATCAGGATAATAATCGGCACCCTCCTTATTGACAATCTGTTCATATTTATGCCATTCAGAAATAAAGTCAAATTGATTAGGAAATTCAAGTTCTGAAAAATGCAATTTATGCAGCATCTGTGCAATCTGACGTAAATTATCACTAAAACGAACTGTGCGTGGTGATAGAGTCACCGCACCAGGAACTGACTTAGCAATCTTTATTCCTGTTTGTGGATTAATATATTTGGTTTCCACATTTAGGCCGAGAATACTACCTAACTGAGCATTTAATGCTTCACTTTGACGATCAATCATAACTTCTGTCCATTTACCAGGAATTCGGATAAAATAATCCTGTCCATCCACTATTGCCTCATAATTGGTGTTAGTCATCCCCCCGGCAAAATGAATATCGCTAATGGCACTAGCCTGTACATTGAGGATTGTCTGAATTTGCTGTTTAGCATAATCTATCTGATTATCGTTTTCATTGCGCCTAATTAATGGATAGATATAATCCTGTGCGCGTCTATATTGTTTTTCATTATCAAGATTGGCCCATGCAGTATTACTAGACAGTAAGCATTTAACTTCATAGGATTGACTGGCCTCTAATAATAGATATTCGTAGTTAAGCCATTCATTTTGATTGTCTTGGTATAAATAAAACATTTCATTCAATAAAGTATGCGAAACTCGACTGATGCCAACCATTTCGGCGGACAAACGGTTCATTTGACGGATATCCTTAGAGATTCGAACTAAATTATTTTGTTGATCAAAATCAACGAAGGCCTCATCGCCAGAGCCACTAATACTGGCCGTAATAATGCTATTTGCCGCCTTATTATCCATAATTTGGTCAAGCAACATACTCTCGTATAATAAGTCGCCTTCTATAATAAGACAATCTCCATTAATCTGCCCTCTGACTAGGGCTAAAGATCGCATAGTTCCTGTAGTGGCATAAGCCATATTCTCTAAAAAAATCACATTACGATTGGCAAGGTGTGCTTTAACTTGATTAGCACCATATCCAACTATAACGTAAACATTCTCAATTTTGAAACTATTTAATAACGTCAAGGTTCGATCTATTGGTGTCGTATTATCAATTGGCAGCAGGCAAGCAGGCAGTTCAAAATCCTTAGCTTTCCCTGCGGCCAAAATAATTGCAGTATTAAGCCGATGATTAGCTTGTTGTTCAGTTTTCAACCGGATTTTACGATAAGCCATCAAAGTTACGTTTAAACGTTGGCGCCCCAATTGAGTCAGTTGATAAGTAAAGGAACGACCACGTTTACTAATAATAATCAAATTTTTGGTCTCTAGATGTCGTAATAATGCATTAGTGGTTCCTACTGAAAGACCAATTTTATTTGCAATTTGTCGCTGAGTTACTTGTTTATTATTATTTAATTCTAATAATATTTCATCAATTTTATCCATGACATTCACCTCTTGTTCATTTATTGAACATAACTAAAGTACCGTAATTCAAGAATCATGTCAAGATCTGCAATTTATATATCATAAACAAAAACGAATGAAGTCGCTTTTTTATGACAATCAATCAGGACAGTCATTTAATTCATCATTATGCTTAAAAAAGATTGTTACTTGTAAGTTACTCTTAAAAATATGTTTACCACCCGTAATTTATCGAAAATCAGTTTGCCGATCTTCTAACTAATTCAATCGGAAATAAAATTTTCCAAACACAAAATAGCCTGCTAAACGTCATTTTCAACGTTTAGCAAGCTATTTCACGTCTATTTACAAATCAAAGTTCAATTTACGAAATAAGCGTTATTCTTTTTTCTTTCTCAAAGCTACCATCGGCGCAAATAAAGCAACTAAGAACGCACCAATTAGGGCAAGGAATGATTCGTTAGCCGCGCCTGTTTGTGGCAACTTAGCCACTCCCAGCGCCGCATTAGCCTTAGTCCGTGGCGCTTGGGCCGCCTGCGCCTGGGTCAAACTTTTAGCA
This sequence comes from Loigolactobacillus backii, assembly GCF_001663675.1. Taxonomy (NCBI): domain Bacteria; kingdom Bacillati; phylum Bacillota; class Bacilli; order Lactobacillales; family Lactobacillaceae; genus Loigolactobacillus; species Loigolactobacillus backii. Next base: position 1,579,257 of record NZ_CP014873.1, on the reverse strand, counting down.
CTAACGTTGGTCCTATTAGCTATAGCCGTCTGTTCAGTGGTCATTGCCGGTTGCGTTACGTTCGCCAAATCAGTTGGTGTTGCGGCGCCGGCGGCCGTTGAAGTCGCGGCGGTACCTGGAGTTCCCGGGGCTGTTGAGCTCGTCGCGCTACCTGGGTTGCCTGGTGCCGTTGAACTGCCTGCCGAGCCTGGGTTGCCCGGGGTAGCCGAACTCGCTGCTGATCCTGGGTTGCCTGGTGCCGTTGAACTGCCTGCCGAGCCTGGGTTGCCTGGTGCCGTTGCGTCATTTTTGGCGTAGGTGACTGTAACGGTAGCGTCGGAATCTGCCGTAGTTACACCAACCACAGCCGCAACCTGTTTCTGATCAGGTGTATAGCCCGTAATGTCTGGTGAAACTTTGGCCGAAAAACTATCGTCACCATTTTCCGCAGTCCAGTCAGTGTAAGTGGTGTTACCCGTTACTTTATCCGTGGTTGCTGTCCGGGTGAAGGTCACGCTGTCAGTCACATCCGCTGCGGCCGTGGTCCCATCCGAATACTGATAATGAACTGTTTGGTTAACGGTTTTACTCTCCGTCGCCGTGCTTGTGGCGTGCACAAGGTGAACCAGATAGCTTTGCGTGGTTGCACCGTCGCTATCAAAAATAAACTGTGAACCAGGATAGTCGTTACTGACTAGTGTATAGCCGGCCAAAAGATAGCTGTTAACGCGGTCGGTCGTTAGGTAGCTGCTAGTGCCGCCACTAACTCCCGTCAGGTTATCAACGATTAGCGTTTTTCCAGTCGTATCATCAACGTAGCTCACCGTTGCACTTTGTGTATTGGCGGTGTAACTAATCTGCGTATCTGCCGTTGGTGACGTTGGTGTTGGTGGCGTGTAGCCTGCTTCAGGATCGTTAGGGTCAACTGGCGTCAAAGCCGTGCCATCGGGACCAGTTGGTGTATAACCAGGAACGTACGGAATCACGGGGTTACTTGGATCATTGGTTGGCGTGGTCACCGTACTTGGATCATTAGGGTCAGTTTGGTAGGGCGTGGTCGTTGGTTTGCCACCGTTTGGCGGTGTTACCACGTAACCGCCGACTTGGGCGTAAACTAGGGTGACCGTTTGATTCGTACTATCGTCACCATCATAATCCAACTCTTTGCTAGTGCCATCGTTTTTAAGGACGTAACCATCAACCACTTTACCAACACTGCTAAAGTCCACCGCCGTCCCCGTTTTACCGGTCAAAGTATAGCTACTCTTGCCAGCAGAATTGGTAACAGCCTTACCCGCTTCATCCACTAAGTTCACCGTCACCGTTTGTGTATCGGCGGTGTAACTAATCTGCGTATCTGCCGTTGGTGACGTTGGTGTTGGTGGCGTGTAGCCTGCTTCAGGATCGTTAGGGTCAACTGGCGTCAAAGCCGTGCCATCGGGACCAGTTGGTGTATAACCAGGAACGTACGGAATCACGGGGTTACTTGGATCATTGGTTGGCGTGGTCACCGTACTTGGATCATTAGGGTCAGTTTGGTAGGGCGTGGTCGTTGGTTTGCCACCGTTTGGCGGTGTTACCACGTAGCCGCCGACTTGAGCGTAAACTAACGTGACCGTTTGGTTGGTGCTATCGTTGCCATCATAGTCTAGGGCTGTGCTAGTACCATCAGTCTGCAATACGTAACCATTAACCACTTTACCAACACTACTAAAGTCTACCGCCGTGCCCGTTTTACCGGTTAAAGTATAACTACTCTTGCCAGCAGAATTCGTAACGGCCTTACCTGTTCCATCAACTAAGTTCACCGTCACCGTTTGTGTGTCCGCGGTATAACTAATTTCAGTATCCGCTGTTGGTGACGTTGGTGTTGGCGGTGTATAACCTGCTTCCGGATCGTCAGGGTCAACTGGTGTCAAGGCCGTGCCATCGGGACCAGTTGGCGTGTAACCTGGTACGTACGGAATTACCGGATTACTTGGATCGTTAGTTGGCGTGGTCACCGTACTTGGATCATTAGGGTCAGTTTGGTACGGCGTGGTCGTTGGCGTGCCACCGTTTGGCGGTGTTACCACGTAACCACCAACTTGAGCATAAACTAACGTGACCGTTTGGTTGGTGCTATCGTCGCCATCATAGTCTAAGGCTGTGCTGGTGCCATCAGTCTGCAATACATAACCATTAACCACTTTACCCACTGAGCTAAAGTCCACCGCCGTGCCCGTTTTACCGGTTAAAGTATAACTACTCTTGCCAGCAGAATTCGTAACGGCCTTACCTGTTTCATCCACTAAGTTCACCGTCACCGTTTGTGTATCTGCGGTGTAACTAATTTCAGTATCTGCCGTTGGTGACGTTGGTGTTGGCGGTGTGTAGCCTGCTTCAGGATCGTTAGGGTCAACTGGCGTCAAGGCCGTGCCATCCGGGCCAGTTGGTGTGTATCCTGGTACGTACGGAATTATCGGATTACTTGGATCATTAGTTGGCGTGGTGACTGTACTTGGATTATCAGGGTCAGTCTGGTACGGCGTTGTCGTTGACGTGCCACCATTTGGCGGTGTTACCACGTAGTCACCGACTTGGCTGTACTGGTAAGTGACAGTTATATTTTCGCCACCAATTGTGCCACTGGCGTTCGTTGGTAGACCAGTCAAAACATAACCGGCAATTACGGCCGCACTAGTTTTATATGCCGCGCCATTTTCGTAGATCGTATCGTCAACACTGGCGGTTTTAATTTCTGCGCCAGTCGTCGCGTCAACGTACTTAGTTGTCACTACAGGTGTAATCTCCAGGTTGCCACTAATACCAACTGCTTTAACGAGCAAGTACAACGGATTGGCGGCGGCAAAATCATTCAAGCCCTGATCGCTTAATTTAACCACATAACTCCCTGGTTTTTCACTAGTAATGCCCGAAAGATCCAGGTCACCAGAACTCGTCGCAACTTCGTAATAATTGGCGTTGGCAGTAGCGGTCCAGTCAGTGGGCACAGTATAACCAGTCGGTACGTAAACTAAATAACTAGTTGGATCCGTGCTAGTCAGGCCATCATAAACCTTGGCCTGATTTTGAACCGTAATTGCCGTTACCTGATCGGCCACATCACTTTCGTTGACCTCTTCTTGGTAATAAACCGTGTAAGCGTTACCGGCACTAACCGTCGCTTCTGAAGCGATTGGATTAACAATCTGTGGGAAAAGCTGTGGTGTGATTACGGAACTATTCACCAAAACGTAAGTATGTCCATTCGCCACAATCGTTGCTTGCAGCTTCGTCATCGGATCATAGGTGGTCTGGGAATCGCCAGTAAAGGTTACTGCTCCTAATTTCGTATTAGCTGGTCCCACCAAATTATAGGTGTCTTGGACCTGGCCCGTGACAATCGTGTAAGGATAAATAAAATTAGTATAACTAGAATTAAGTACGTAAGCACCAGTAATACCAAGTGCATTGGCCACCGATGCAACGTTGGAATAGCCGCTTAAAGTAACTGCATAGTCCCCTTGCGTATACGCTGGGTCACTGGTCAAATACATTACGGATGAATCAGGTGAACCAGCATTAGTTCCAACGTAGCCAGATGTTGTCCCAGAGTCGCCGTTTGCAACAACAGGCAGATCAAATAGGCCGCCCACCGTATTTACTGAGCCAAACTGAATTTCAAAAGTTTGCCGACCATTGTAGTCAGTCAGTTGAGTTACTGTTAGACCCGAATAAGCAACATTCCCGCTTTCCAATTCAGCAATAATGGCAGCCTTTAATGTTTCCGCCGGCGTAGGTGACTGCGTGTACTGATTGGCGGCATTCACCGTCGCAATATCAAAGCCACTAGGAATGATCACGAATTCCGTTAAATTGGAAACTGTTAATTTACCCGCGTTATTATTCAGTAAGCGTAATTCTAAAGTTAAGCCAGAACCATCAGCGATGGTAAATGCCTGGCCTTCACTCTGACCTTTAATGGTGACATAATAGTTGCCTGGATTAAAATGTGTTGTTGCTGTAGCTGCGGTATTGACCGTAATCGAGCCAGTCTGAACGTTGTTGCTATCAAAGGATACCGTTGGGTTGTCCGCCTTTAAAGTAGTCAAAGCGGCAGCCGTCAGAGTCACGCTATAACTGCCATCCACACCTAATTGAACGTTGGAAGTATCAAAATAAGAAATTGGAACATTGTAGACGATAGAATTCTGCCCTGTATTATCGTAAGAAACCGTCCAATCAGTTGGTGCAGTTAAACCGTCATTTAACGTCACACTCAGCGTTGTTGGTAATTTTGTTGTGGCTGTTGCGGCCCCGACAATCACCTTGTTATTGACCATAATCGTAAAGTTGCCGGCGACCACTGCATCTGCCGTCACGGCGTAATTTGGATTAGCGGCCTGTAGATCACTCAAGCCTTGTGCGCTTAGCGTAATTGGGTAAGTCCCAATACTTTGGCTACTGACACTGGTCAAGTCGCCAGTACTAACTGGTACATCATAAGTAAGGATTGTGGAACCGGCAGTATTACTACTATCCAGCGTCCAAGTTGTTGGTGCAGTTAAGAAACTAGGTAACGTGACCTGATAGTTAGTCGGCATATTGGTTGCGTCATTATCAAAATCTTTTGACTGCGAAACAACCTTAATTGCCTGGGAAGGTACCAGGGCCTGTTTGATGGTTAACGTTCCCGCCGTCACATCGGCCATGGTAACGTCAACGCCTGGATTGGCCGCTTGAATTTCCGCCAAACCAGCCGCCGTTAGCGTAATCTTGTAAACTCCCGCATCCTGCGCCACCGCCGTTAAATCAATATCGCCAGATGCCCCAGCAATCATCGTATTATTTGTGCCGGATAAGTACCAAGAAGCCGGCGCCTTTAAATTAGAAGACAAAATAACCTGATACGTCACTGGTGTACCCGGCTGATCATTATAAGTTTTGCTGACATTGCCAATAGTAATGTTGGTTGCGACTGCAGCCGTTACCACCCGGGCCATTTTAGCCGCGGTGGCCACCACACTAGTAGCTGTTGCGGCGGAAGAAATCAATGTTTGGTTGGCGCCACTGGCCACTAAATTATTGGCCAAATTAATTGCCGCCACTTGCTCGGCGTTATCTGTGGTTGCCGGGCTAGGAACGACTACCGTGGCCCCGCTAACATTTGCCACATCACTAGCCGTAACGGCGGCAGTATCGCTAGCTGCACTACTGCTGGTACTTGAAGCGTTAGTTGGGTCATTTGAGACCGCTGAACTCTCGGCCGAACTGGCCGTTGAGCCAGCAACACTGCTTGGTGGCGTGGCCGTACTGGAAGCAGCCGGCGTAGTTGATGAAATACCTGAAACCAAGCTTTGATCATTAGTTGAGCCGCCACTTTGCTTTAGCGCGGAACTAGCAACACTGCTGGCGGCCGAACTCGTTGCATTGGAACCAGTAGTTCGACTGCTAGTTGTAGTCGCACTGGCGGCACTACTTTCATTTACCGCTGAACTGGCCGTACTTTTAGCGGTGCTCTGCTTAGCAGCGGAACTGGCCGCGCTGGAAGCTGTACTTGCCTTTGCCTCAGTGCTGGTCGCACTGGTAGCGCTGCTCTGCGTGGTCGTAGAACTGGCTGCACTAGAAACCGTACTCTGACTGGCCGCCGAACTGGTGGCACCTGCCTTCAACGCCACTGTTTTAGCGGTTAATTGATTGGCCGCAGAAGTCGCCGTCTCAGTGCTGGCCGAAGTTGCGTCACTAGTGTTACTAGTCGCCGCTTCCGTATTAGTTGTCAAACCAAATAGAAGCGCTGAACCCAGCGTTGCCATAGAAATACCAGTATACAACCAACGTTTGCCAGCCTTATACATTTTATAGTGTTGCTTAACATCCCGTTGCGCATTTAATAATCGACGAATTTTCATTATTCACTCTCCTTACTTAATTTACTATTTTCTTGAGTGCCCGCTAATTAGTTCCAATCCAAAATTATTTTCAAAAAACTAATGCCGCCTACAGTCTAACTACAATTAGGCCCCTGGGTTAGGCTGGGACCAAGAACGCAGTTGCAACATCCACTGAATTTGGTATTTATCGGTGAACATCCCCAGTTTGGCGCCCCAGCCCTGATCAGCCAAAGGCATATCGATTTTGATGGTTGGCTCACGCATTAGGCGGTCGTACAGAGCCTGTGCAGTCGCCGATTTCTGAGCATCATCGCTATCAATATCAAGCAATAGACGGGTACTGTTGGTCAAATGCTGATTTTGTTCAAAGTTGTCCGCCGCGTAAAGCCACTCACCTAAAATGGTAAATGCCGCGTGCATCGTTAACTGGGAAAAATCCACCCCACTTGGAACCTGCATGGCTTGCGCCGCCGCGGCCGTTACCGGTAGACGAACAATATTCTGGGCATCAAAAACGGTTTGATAATAAGCCAGTGCTTCCTTCGTATTAGCAAAAGTTAAATATGGATAAATTGCGCTGTGAGCCGTCATCATAATCCCTCCATCACTGGCAGTTCATGCTGTTACACTGCCTTTTCAACTACGTTTACATTAAATTGATCAAGTAAATGTAAAACCATTTTTTAATCACAACTAACTAAAATAGCCCTCATTAAAATCTATTATAGTCCCACTCCTAAATAAAAAAAATCAAGTTTTCAGTGACTTTCTTTTGTCTTTTGACACTTTTTCAAGGCAAGCCTTTCTATGTCTGAATCAGTGTTGCTTATGCAAGTATACCGCTTACATACTAATAGGGACACAGCAAAAATAAATTTACCGGTCCCTGTTTCATTGACACATCTAGCGTGTTTCTTAACTATTTTTATTAAAATAGTGGTGGGAGTGGTGGAAAAAGCGGTTAGGTTCTACTCCGCAATTGGGGATTATTATTGGCTTCGCTGACGATGTCGATCGAACTAAGATGAACCGAAGTCCGAATCGCAACCTACCTAGGAATGGTATTAGTAACCGTATTTTTCAACGCTTGGTCAAAATTAGTCTTCTTGCGCCCCTAACATTTTTAAAACAGCTTGCGCGTTGGCCTGATTCAGGCATAGAAAACGAACAAATTCTAGAAAATTCAGCCTATCACTTTGACGGTACCACAGCTGACCAAGCCGCCCTAGCCTTTCATCTGGATACAGCTTTCGATCTAAGTAATCTTTGGGGCACCAGGCTGAGCTTTGTGGGCTTGTCATTAATGTCCCCGACGCCACACGATTGCTAGGTGCAACCTTATTAGTTTCTGTTTCTGCCATGGCTTAGAACCTCCTTCTAGGATCGATACATTTTGCAGTAGTTATGCAATTAATTCCTTAATTGACATTTCATCCCTTACAGTTTCAATTTTTCACCTAGCAAATTCTGTAGTTCCGCCTGCCAGTGATGGGCCGCCAGCAAAACGACCACGTCACCGGTACGCGTGTTGCGAATTAGCAGGCTGCCGCTGTTCCGGTCCACCTCGCGGACTAGCCGGTTGAGCTGCGTTTTGGCCTCCGTCACGGTTAATTCTTGCATGAAATCACCTCCTAGCCTTTTAGGTCTATTTTGTGCAAGCACAAAATCCTATTTACGGATGATGTCCATTCTCCTAGTGCAAAGCTCGCACACTCGAAACATGGCACCTCCTAGCCTTTTAGGTCTATTTTGTACAACTCACACCTGCCAGCCCCTCACTTATTTAACCCTATTTTCCAGCTCATCCCCGTGCTGCGGCAAAAAGATCATTTGCCGAGGGAGAAACAAAAAACTGAGCTCGGCCAAACTGCCAGAACGATTTTTCTTAAACAGCAAGTTCACGTGACGCTCACTTTGGCGCTCTTCAGCCTGATTGGGGCAGTAAAGAAAGGCCACCACGTTTGAATCCTGCTCAATACTGCCGGACTCGCGTAAATCCGCCAGTTGCGGCGTTTTGTCCGGCCGCTTTTCTAACTCACGATTTAGCTGGGAAAATAGTACAATCGGGATATCCAGCTCGTTGGTTAACAGTTTCAATTCCCGGGTGATCTGTTCAATTTCCAAACGGCGATCACTTGAGCGAGCCTGCACTCGTTCTAAACTAGTGATTTGCAAATAATCAATCACCGCAAAATACTTACCCTTGGGTGCCCGCCGCGCGTTATCGCGAATCACTTTGATGATTTGTGGTAAAACTAAAATCTTATCGTGGAGATTCATTTTTTGTTTGATCACGTTGGGCACAATTTTTTTGACACTGGCCTTTTCGTTACCAGTCAAAACTCCCGCCGGATTGCTAAACTTGTTGACGGGAATGCCCGTGTGGTAAGAAACGGTGCGGTAAAAATTATCTTCGCCAGTCATTTCCAGGGAAAATAAATCGGCCACCACTTGCGGATCTGTCCGTAAGGCGCTCTGAATTAAATTAAGACCAAACGCTGATTTACCAACCCCTGGCCGGGCGCCAATTGTCCACAAAACCCCACCGTGCAGGCCGTTGCCCAAAACAGAATCCACGTCCGCAAAAGTTTTAATGCCCGTTGGCCGCGGATTGTCCAAATAGTGCAGCAAATCCGCACCGTAATCGGATAATGGTTTGGTGGGCAACGCAGGCAAATTCATGTCGTGAAGTTCTTGGCCTAACTGCAAAACAAAATCCAAATTTTCCACACTGGGGTATTTCGTGTACTCGCTGGCCCGGGCCTGAATTTCACCCTGCAAATACCAAAAGTGCAGGCCGTGAACCGCATCGTTAAAATTGGCCTCACTAACTTTGGCACTGCTCATTTCCTGCCACTGCTGCTCGTCTAATTCAGCCGGGAAAGTGGCCAAAAAGCGCGTCTGAATTTCGTTAGCACTTTTAAACTCACCACGATTGTCCAAAATAAAACGCAGCAGCGTCCGGTAATGTTCAGCTCCCAGCCACTTGGGTTGAATTAGTTTCGTTTTAATCACTTCTGGATGGAGCAACAAATAGGCGCAAATCTGAATTTCAAACATCATTTAAGGCGGCCTCCACTTCTTTTTGGCTAAAATTGGCGTGTTCAACTTCAATCACCCGCATGATTCTACTTAAATCACCGTTATTTTGCTGAATGATTAACTTTAAATACTCCTGACGACTGTGCTGGATCATTTTCGGTTTGGCGCCGTTACTAGGTTGAACGGGCAATTCGTTACAGTATTGGGCAAATTTGGCCCCGCAAATAGTTAACGGCCGAATGTAGGCGTGAAAATCGGTATTAGCCCATTGCTGCTGTTTGTACTGAATGACTCTTTTGATCAACGCAGGCGAATGACCGTTGCGCAACTGAATTAAAAGCGGCTGAATATTTTCAATGGCGACACCAAAATTTTTGCCGGTGAGTTGATTAAAGTCCCGCAGTAATTTTAATAGCACTTGCTTTTCCGTTGCCGTAATTTCTAGAGCATCCCACTGGGCCTGTTCCTGCAACTTAAGCAGCCGCTGCCGTCTCAAGGCCGCCTGCTTTTCCACCGCTAGTAACTGCTGGTAAGTTGGGGTTGATGCGTTAGTGGCCGAATTGGCCATTGCCCCGGACGTTGAATTTAAGCCTAGCCGAGTTGTTGGATTAAACCTTGCGACTGCTTTTTCTCCAGCAATAGTGTTACTTTGAAAATCAGCTTTCCCCCCAGTTGTTTCAGCGACTTGAAAACCTGCCTTCGCCCCGGCCATTGCGGCGGTCCCCTGCTTTTCGGGGATAATGTAACGTTGCCAATCCAGGATTTGTAAGTGTTGTTCGGCCGTCCAACAAACTAATTTGGCGGCGATTAAACCCGCTAATGTCGCTTCCAGGTACTCGGACCGATAGCTGTGACAAAAGTGGCGGATCTGCGCCAATTGAATGGGTTCGCTTTTTTTTAAATAGATTTCACCATGATCATTTACCTTGGCCGCCGCAAATAACAGTTCCTGAAATAAGAAATAGTAACTCTTTCCTTGACTGAAGTTGGTACTTCTAAATAGGTATTGAATTTTAGGACTGTTTAAAAAGTTATTTGGTAGTTGAATCATCTTCTTAAACCTCTTTTTTAAATTATTTTTTTAAACCTAACAGAACTAATAACAATTTAGCAGCCTATTTTGTGACCCAAATTGACCAAATTTCCGCCCAAAAAGCGTTTTTTTGTAAACTTTTTGTAAACTTTACAAAAAGTTTTGTTCACTATTTCGTTTTAGTAAAAAGTCATTCATTGATTTTCCATGATCGCTTATCCTTCACAACGAGTCATGATCAGGCAATTCAACACGCCAAATAAGTACCGGCCAATCGGCTTATTTGCCATTGCTGCCAGCTGTGCTCCTTAGACTAGTTTTCAATAATCCACACCAATCCAGCAGTGGCTGCTTCCTGAGATTCGCCGCCATTTTTAGCCGCACTTCATAATCTTCAAAGTTTCTTTACAATTATCAGCGAAATTAGTGCTATTATTATTTAAATAATCAAACCATAAATTTAGCGCCGACCAAATACGTTTGAAAAAGCAGCTTCCGATGCTTTCCCGGACAAATTTAGTTTAAACGTGTTTGAAAAAAGCAGCTTCTTGCGGTGACTGAGATGAACTTAGTTGCAAGCAGTTATTGGCTTTATAACTGTGTCCCTTGGCTTTTGCCACAAGAATGGCCATCGTCCGTAGCATCAGGATTATTAGCGTTTTGGGCTGCGCTTCGGACTTCGATTCATCTTAGTCCGATCGCCATCGTAAGCGCGGCTAGTAATAATCCCCAATTGCGGAGTAGAACCTAACCGCTTTTTCAAACACTCTAGATCAACGAAAGAGGGTCGCTTGTGAGAAGTCGTAAACAAAAAAAACGGATGGGTAAATGGAAATGGATCCTCATCATTGTGTTGCTGGCACTTGTTGGCGTGGCTGTTTACGCCGGTGTGGCCTACTACAAGGTTCAGGAAACTGCCAATGACGTTTATTCCAACGCCGATTCAGCCAGCAAATCTGCCAGCCAGCAAATTAAGGCCAAGAAACCAATCTCGATCCTACTATTAGGTATCGACACTGGCTCCGACGGCCGAACTGATAAAGGCCGTTCCGACACAATGATGGTCGCCACGATCAATCCGAAAACGAAAAAGACAACTTTAATGAGTATTCCCCGGGATACCTTAGCTTCAATGAAGGCTGATGGTGAAAGCTCAATTCAAAAGATTAACGCCGCCTACCAGATTGGCGGTTCAACCACGGCCAAAAATACCGTTAAAAATTTACTTAACGTGCCAATTAACTATTACTTAACGATTAACATGGGTGGCATGAAGGATCTGGTTAACGCAGTCGGCGGCGTCACCGTCACTAGCAAGTACACCTTTAACTTCAACGGCATCACAATCACTAAAGGCACCCACCACTTAAACGGCAAACAGGCACTCACCTTTGCCCGCATGCGCTATCAGGATCCTTTAGGCGATTACGGCCGCCAATTGCGCCAGCAACAAGTCATCAAGGCTGTTGCGAAGAAATTATTATCCGCTAACAGTTTGACCAATTATCAAAAAGTTCTGAACATCGTCAAAAAGAACATCCGAACCGACATTAGTTTCGGCGACATGACCTCCATGGCCAAAAGCTACCGGGCAGCCGGCAACACGATTAAATCCGACCAGCTGCAAGGTCAAGACGCCACGATCAACGGTGGCTCTTACCAAATTGCTTCCACCAAAGAACTTAACCGCGTCTCCAAAAAATTGCGCAACCAATTAGGCTTAAGCGCGGCTAAGGTGAAGAACAAGGAAGTTTCCATGAATAAGGCGAACCCTTACTTTGATGGTGTCAACTACACCACCTACAACGTGGAAACGGACACCAGCGAAACGGACGCCACGGGCACTGAAGGCACTGAGTCTAGTGGAACTGAAGCTACGGGAACCACTGGCACCCAAGGTAACACCCAACAGAGCAGCGGCCCCACCGCAACCTGGTCGCAAAATAACAGCGCCAACCAGCAAGGCGCTAACTGGTAGCGTGTTTTAACGAGACATAAAACGGACTAGCACCTGTTATAGAAGTCAAACTAAAAAGGCGTCCTCCTGACTAAGTTAGCCGGGCGGACGCCTTTTTGGTGGATTTTATTTGGAAAATGACTGGAAAATCTTACTTCTATTGCTGATGAACGACTTGTTCTCTCACCAGGCTAGGTTTGGAAAAGCTCTGAGTATTTCCTAGATCAATTTACATTAGGCAGATTTAAAAAAACAGTTCCCTGTGCTTTTTCAAACATTTTCTAAGAAAGCCCACAATACCGCCGCTCCCTAATCTGCATTTGTTTACTAAGTTGCTTGTAATCACGATCATCGAGAAATTTGTAAACCCGTTTCAAATCAACAAGGTTTTCTTTAATGGCCTTCCAATCAGGCTGCTCTAATTCAAAATCGGCCATCGTGCGGGAAAAGTAGCCGTCGTTAGGCGCTGGATAATTGATGGTGACCTGATAGTCGCTGGTCATCCGCAATAGTTGCTCACTACCTTTGCGCAGATTGAAACGCAGCCGGGCCGCCTTATGCATGGAGCGCATTATCGTTTGGGATTTGGCCACAACCCGCACCCGCAGACCAGTTGTAAAAACGAGATCACTCACTGCGGCTGCCACCGGCTGAGCATTATCAAAATGTTGCCCAACCACCCAGTACAACTCTTTAGCTTTTTCACGACTCAGCGGTACCAGCACTAAACGCCCCATTGTGTACGGCACCAACCGCGTTTGCCCCGTTGAACGGGCCAAGCGTTTCGAATCGCCGTAGTGAAAACATTGCTGATTAAAATAACCCATGACTAATTTTTCGGTAGTTTCCGGACAAAAGTAAATGTGCCCCGCCACCGTAATTACAACGCTGTAGTAGAATTCCCCACCACGTTCCACCGCCGGATTTAATTCCGCCACCAGCATGGCGTTGCTGCCTAACTCATTGTGCTGGTGAAAACGCGCCTGCTCGTAATACTGAGCCAATTTTGTCAGATCGATCAGGTCTGGTAGCTTAGTCATCCCAGCCACCACCCTGCCGTTTAAAATGCCAACTGTCTAATTTATTCCCAAAAGTAATCACTAATTTACCCCTCCGTAACTGAATTAGCATTCTTTTACGCAATTTGCGAAAAATAATGCCTTTCCAGCATAACAAATTTGTTAACGCTAACAAATAAAGGTGGGAAAATTTTAATTTAAGGCCGTGATCTTCTAATTTCTATCTCGCGTAATCGTCATTTAATTGCCACCACACTATTAGGTAGGTTACTGAATTTAATTAGGCAACTAAAGTTAAACTCATTTTTCAGGACAGTGAGCAATCCAAAAGACTAATTTTGGCAAATAAAAATGGAACCCAATGACAGGTCCCACTCAAAAATTAAATTTAGTCATTAACCAGCAACAACCACCTTAATCAGCCCTTTAATCTGTAAGCCTTAAAAAGCTTTCCGGCAACGGCGCCGTTATTGTAACTGGCGTAAAACTAAAGGGCAACAACAAACGCATCTTGGCCGAATGTAAAAATAACCGGGAATAGGCCACGGCTTGGGGATCGTACAACGGATCACCTACCACAGGGTGCCCCAAGTAACTAAACTGCACGCGAATTTGGTGAGTCCGGCCGGTTTCTAATTGAATCGCTAACAAGGATTTGGTCGGTGTTTCTTGCAAAACGTGGTAGTGCGTGACTGCAGTTAGCGCGTCCGGCCCACCAACTTGCCGTTTGCGCTTGTCCAACGGATCGCGCCCAATCGGCAAATTGATCGTGCCCCTAGCCGGCAAATGCCCGTGAACCCAGGCCCGGTATTGCCGCGTGATTCGCTTACTACTAATCAAACGATTGAGAATCGGCAGCACCACCGGATTTTTTGCCACAATAAGGGCCCCGCTAGTAGCGCGATCAATTCGGTGAACCACGTAGGCCGGCGACTGCAAATAAGCCGTGACATGACTCATCAGCGTGCCCTGCTCCCCCGGCCGATTCGGGTGCGTTTTAATCCCCGCCGGCTTGTCCACCACCAATAAATCATCATTTTCGTACAAAACGTGCACCAAACTAGCGTCACCACCATGATAATCAGGCCGTGGCGTACTGAAATCAGCCGCGTAAAAAGTTAGCAGCACATCATCGCCGGTTTTTACTGGTGTATAAACTGATTGATAACGCCCATTTATCCGGATTATGCGCCGAATTCGCAAATAATAACAAATCGTTTTCGGAATTAATAAATCACGACGCAGGTACTGCTTTAACCGGTGGCCCGACTGCGCGGCGGTCACAGTACAGTGATATTGCCATTTTTGCATAATATTCTTCCTTCAGCTTTTAGACTACTTTTAGTTTAACCAAAAATAAGGAGGCTGCCAAATTGATTTGGACGTGGGATTGGCTTATGAGCGGGTAAACTCATTGCTGAATGACACGTAATATGCTATCTTGAAGATGTAACTAATAAAGACTAGTCGTCATACTCTGTCAAAGGTACCAAAAACGGGATCTGCTTACACAGACCCTTCGCAAAACCGTTTAAGACGGTTAACATTGTATTATTGGACTAAAATAGTCGTTTATACTCGGTCAAAAGTATAGTGGACGGCTATTTTTTATTGTCATTAAGTAGTTTAAAGAGTGTTCGAAAAAGCGCCCAGATTCTACTCCGCAGTTGAGGATTATTAGCCTAGATCGCTAATAATCTTGATGCTACGAACGATGGCCATTCTTGTGGCAAAGTTCGTGCCGCAAGAAACATGGTCCTGAGGATTACTAACGTTGTCGATCGGACTAAGATGGACCGAAGTCCGAATCGCAGCCTAAACAGACGAATTATCTGTGCAACAGATGATTTGGCTGTTATAGCTACTATTCCGCAATTGAGGATTATTAGCTTAAATACGCTAATAATCCTGATGCTCCATACGTTGTCCATTCAACTATGGCGAAAAGCGCCAAGTTGAAACATGGCAACCGCAGGAATCTGCTTTTTCAAACACGTTTTCACTAAATTAGTCTGGTAAACACTATTAAAAGTATTTTCTAAACGAGACCTAGATAAAGTATAATTCATTGATGAATGACATTTATTATGCTATATTGAAGATACAAAAAACGGGATCTGCTCAAACAGATCCCTCGCAAAACCGTTTAAGACGGTTGACATTTTGTATGGCTCTTCGTCAACTGTTGTTGGTGAATCCATATTTCGAGTTCTAATCACTTCGTGATTAGGGCTCTTTTTGTTTTGATTTTGAAAACGTATAGTACTCGAGTTCTAAACCTCCAGAAGCTGCGATAGCCAAAACTGGCTCGTTTGATCGCCTTGATTTTATTATTAGAACCTTCCAAAGGACCATTTGAATAGTGTGTGGTAAAGGTGTTACGAATCTCATCATGATGGCTTTCAAGTGTTTTAATCGTGTTCTTCATTTCTTCAGAATACGTTTTGTTATTCCAAAATGCCGCATTGTAGTTATGCCAATCTTGATGTTGGACAGCTGACCGGACGCTGTTTAAGACTTGATAAGTTTGTTCTAGTTCTGAATCCAACGATAACAGCTGATGGACAACATCGGTGGCAGCCATCCAGTAAGGAAAATTAGTCCACTTTTTGAATTGTTCAAAGTTAAGCTGTTCAGTTGGTACTAACAACAGCTTCCAGTAGCGCTTAAGGGCGTGAAATTCGCGAGAAGACGGGGTAAACTTCTTCATCACCTTGATTCTGGTTTTGTTAAACGCCCGATTTAGGGCGTTGATAATATGAAACTTGTCCATGACCACCATGGCATTGGGGAACACGGTCTGCACAAGCTTGGGGTAGGTATAATTCATATCAGTCACAATAATTTTGACGTTTTCTCGGGCAGCTTGATCGAAGCGGTAAAAATACTTCTCTAGTTTATTGATGGTTCGATAAGGGAGTAAGTCGATTAATTCATGGGTTTCGCCATTCATGAACTCAAAGCTCATGGCACCAGTAGCGCTCTTGGTACTCTTCACCTCATCCATTAAGATGATCTCTGGTAAATAGTGCCAATTGGTTTGAAAGTCTCGTTCAGCGCGCATTAACTGGCGGCCCACAAATGAATCTGATGCCGATACTTCATTGGCAATGTGCTTCAAAGAGACCGGTTCACCGAGCTTCTCTAGGCATTCTTTGCGGCTGGTGTTTGAAATTGTACAGTGTTTCGGAACTGCCAATGTTTGTGCAAGAAAGTTGCCGTGACATTCTTTACAGTGGAAATAGCGGCGCTTTAAGGCTAAGATGACGGTGTTGCTCAGAACCTTCGAGAATCTGATAGTGGTATTGCGCCAGCCGTAGTTAATAATCTTTTGATCATTGATAATCCCGCACTTGGGACAAGCCTTCGGCGTGTAATCCAAGTGGCCAGTTAAGCGAATAACCCCGTCTTCTCCAGTTTCACCGTCAGTAATTTTTAGGTTCTCGTCAGCTATTCCTAATAATAATTTTGTAGTATCATGACACATAGGGCATTTCCTTCTTTCTGAAAAATCTTCGTGGTGGTTGACTTGGATGAACGGACAGGAAATGTCCGCTTTTTTATTCTAGCCATAAATAAAAAATCTGTCATCAGTAATAGATGAAAATCTATTACCAACAACAGATATTGTAGAACCCATAAACTATAGCCGAAGACATTTTCTTGTCTTCGGCTTTTTCTATACCAATTCCGATTAAATACCCACAAATATTCAAAAAATCTCCCCACCCAATAGCCTTTATCAGTGATTTGCCGAACAATACTTGACCGACATTTTTCATGATTTACTTGTCACATTTGAAAGTTAGCGTTTACATAATTACTTATAATTTTGTTATTCTTAAAACGTTTTCTAGCGCTAGGAAACACAATTCTGCCTTCACGGCAAAGGAGTGTTTCTGTTGACCCAAAAAACTGATTTAGAACAACAAGCCTTTTCCTGCCTCGCCGCCAATCCTGGCATCATTTATGGTGCGCTCAAGGCCGCCGGTATCTATTACTGGCATTCGGAGTTCGCCGATTATTACCAGGATAGCGTCCTCGATTACGTCACTGGCTTCGTGGATTACTACCAAAGTGGTAGCCAGCTCAACCGGGAAAGTTACATCTACACCCACATTATTTGGGCAAATAAAAATCGGCGTAACACTTTTAGTAAACAACAAAATTGCTGCGTTTCTAGCGAACTACTGCAACGAACCGAAAAGCCTGACGATATGGCCGAATTTACCACCAAAGAAGCCAGCCAATTCAGTGAGCTGATTGCCACAATTCAAGCCGATGACCACTTTAACCTGCTGATGACCAGACTTAGCGAAAACGAGCGCTATTACCTTTGGCGCGCCTACCGAGCCGATCAAAACATGGTTCAAATTGCCAAAGAGTTAGGCATTAATCGCCGCAGCGTTTACCGAATTCGCGATCGAGTTCGGCGCCAAGCTGAAAATTTGTTCAGCGATTAAGGTCACAAATCCGGCCGCTAAATTGTTATTAGTATGTAAGGGTAAAAATGGTGGCCACCTGATTAGATCTTACAAAATATTTAGAGTGCGGAAAAAGGCGGTTAAATTCTGAGGATTGGCCTAAGAAGGCGGATTGGCCGTGAAACGGACGAGACGACTTCTGTAGCCAACCGCAGGAATTTGCCTTTTGGAACACGTTTATACCGCCTTTTTCTGCACTCTATAACAGGAGGACAATCTCATGGATGATTGGATTAAAACGAACGTTGAAATTAAGGTCACTGGGCCTGACATCGCCAACGAAGCGACACGGGTTTTTCATGACTGCAAAGAAGAAGTAACGACAGAACAGCTAACTGGTCTTGGCAAAGTTGTTGAGAATCTCTCCGGTCAGCGTGCCAACGCCGCCGTTACCGTTTATTACCGCCGCCACGACTTTCCCGGAATTGAGGAATAGTCCAGCGAACTAGACCGTGTTTGAAAAATAAGTCCCCGGATGCCTTTCCAAACACGCCTAAATTAATGAAAAGCAGTTTAGTCATTGATTTAACGAGTCACACTGCCAATTAGTGATCACACTGACTATAGGCTAACTGTAGAATTCAGGCGCAAAAATACACAGATTAATCGAAAACTACAGTTAGTCTCGCAGACGATCCTAAAACGGCCTAAGCATTAAGGCGGTGCTATCTTTTCCAGGTACACTAGAAAAATGATCAGCCGCCGTGAATGAAATTTTGCGATTAACGTAAAATCGACCCTAACGAATTAAGGAGGTCCCACCTATGAAACAACTTGATATGGAATTCACCAGTGAAAACGGCAAAGAGAAGCATTTGCGAATGAATTACGCTTCCCAGAATCTTGACGAAACAACTGTCAAGACGGCAATGCAGACAATCGCCGAACTAAAAATGTTCGAAATCGATTTTGCCAACCCCTACGCCCACCCGGTTCAGGCCAGCTACACTGAACGCACAGTAACACCAATTTTCAGTGATAAGAAAAAGAGTGAAAAAGCGGACGCGTAAGCTTGTAGTTTAACGCACAACTAATAGTACAGTAATTACCAATTGGGTTAGTTTTTTTCTAACAAAAAGTAAGCTGTCCCTAACGTACAACTAACCAAGTTGCTTTTTAAAAATGTAAAAGATTTGACTACAATTACCGTTGTTGCCAATTTAAAAAAAGTTCCACTAATCTCTGATGAGTTAACTACATTTTAACCACATTAATTCTGTAATAGTTAGTTGCTTATCAGTAAATTAGATTTTTTCATTTTTACGATTGCTAATTACTGGCACCTATCGTATAATTGGATTTGCAATAGTTATCCACCCCCAACAGGCAGATAATTATTTCTCTACCTAAAAAGTAGTAACAGCCCAGTTACTCCTAGTGAAACCCCTCGTCGATGATGAGGGGTTTTTGCTTGGAGTGGGACAAAAGTCGTTTTTGGGTTTACTGCGTAACGTAGACTAATCAAATAACCGTACTATGGTTATTCGATTAGTCGTAGTTAGGCACGTGAACCCAGACTTTTGGCGCACATTCTAGGGTAACGTTTAGAAACAATGAGCGACTAGGAATTTTCCCCCAGCCTCTTTGCTTGGAAAAATTATTCTAATAAAAAGCCTTACGCCATACCCGCAAAGTTGCAAGTATGACACAAGGCTTATTCAGAGCCATTTATTCGTTTATTCTAGCGTAATTACCTGGCTGGCCTTACCTAATTTCTGGAAAATTTCGTACATATTAGTGGTTCCACCAACTTTCAGTTCGGCCTCAACATCATGGTAATTCAGGCAAGTTCCACAAGATAGGATTTCGACACCTTCATCAGCGAGGTTTTTAATATCCTCCAGAGCGTCATTTTCCTTTGTCGTTAAAAAGATGCCGTCATTATAGAAAATAATCGAACTTGGTAGTGGCGCAGTCTGATCAATTGTAAAGATGAGCCCATTCATCAAAATCGTACCCAGTTCTTCTGGCCCTGTACCCATGACCTTTTTACCGATCATAATGACGGTGCCACCACCATTTTGATTAGGCGCCTGTTCAATTGGTTGATCCTTTTCCACTGTATCCTTCACTTCGATATTCACCTCATATTCGTCTTCCTTAAGCTTCTTTTCTGAGTAGGTTCCTTCCAATTTATCCGCTAATTTTTTGAGATCTTCAAGCGCCTCTTCGTTCACCGTAACGCTAACCACTGGATCCTCTTCTAACGCCAATTTGGTCATAATAATCGGTTTAGGACAGGGAACGCCACGAGCATCTAATTTTTGCATGATTGATTTCTCCTTTATTTATGTATGTTTGAAAATTGGTTTGATTGCGGTACTTTTTCTGTAAATGTGTTGAAATGGTATTGTTGTGGGCCTATCAGGAGCACATATAAGCCAGAATCCTACTAGTCTTCCCTGGCTAGTTTGGCTTAAACGTGTTCGGCCTAAACGTGTTCGGCCTAAACGTGTTTGGAAAGGCAGATTCCTGCGGTTGCCATGTTTCAACTTGGCGGTTTTCGCCATAGTTGAATGGACAACGGATGAAGCATCAGGATTATTAGCGTATTTTTGCTAATAATCTTCAACTGCGGAATAGTAGCTACAACAGCCAATTCGTCTGTTTAGGCTAATCCTCAGAATCTAAGCGCCTTTCCAGACACTCTTCCAACTACTCCTGATACTTCTTCCGCAATAACTTCGCCGCCCGCACAATGGCACGCATTTTTCGTTCGGCAACTTCTGCGTTACTGATAACACTGTTGGAGAACGTTCCGAAGCCGCAATCTGGATTGAGCCAGATTTTTTCTTTCGGTAAGTATTGCAGCGCCTTTTCAACTCGAGCCATGATGTCATAAGGATTTTCAATTTCACTACTGCGGGGATTGGTGGACCCAATGCCTAACGCGAACGTTTTATTCAGACCGTTGTCGTACAATTCTGAAATGTCGCCAGCTCGTTTGACAGAAAACTCAAGGAACAAAAGATCCGGTGAAATTTCATTAAACGTGTCGACTAGTGGCGCGTATGAGCCAGATAGCATCGCATTTTCATCCGTCCCCCAGTTGCCGCGGCAAGTATGTAGAGCAGCAATCGATTTACTACGGTCAATTTGAGCAAATAGACGCTTGATTAGGTCAGTCGCAAAGGCCAACTCATCTGCCTTATCCCGTTTTTTGGAAAGTGATGAACACATGAATGAGCGCTCGGAATTAGACGCCGCACTAAACACAATTTCAGTTAAAACAGGTTCGTCAATTTGAATGATATCCACACCAATTGCCTGCAGGTGCTGAACCTCTTTTGTTAGTAGCTTAAGAATATCTTCGGCCATTTCTTCTTGGTTTTTATAGGCCGGCATACTGGCGTTAGGCACCCAAATCGAACGCGCCAGTAAATACGGACCCGGTAACTCAATTTTGACTGGCTGCTTCGTTTGCTGCTTCAAAAATTGCAGGTCTTCCACCGTCAATCCTTGCGCATAACCAAGCTTGCCCACGCACACAGCGTTGTTAATGGCACTCAACTTAACGCCGGCCCGATTAATCAACTCGTCCGCAAAACTACAGTCCGAGCCTAAAACATCAGAAAAACGTAACATATCCATTAATTCAATGCCGTCAAACCGCTGCGCCACGTATGATGCGTAGTTATCGCGGTTCAACTCACCATCACTAATGACATCTAACCCAAGTTGCTCCTCCATTTTGATAACCGATATTTCCTGTTGCCGAGCGACAGCATCAAGACTTGCCTGAGAAAAATCAGGTTTGCCAATCGCCTTAATCGCCGCCAACACATCTGGATTCCGTGGCCAACTACCGACCATTGAAACCGGAAACAGTGGAAATTTCGTCGTCATCTAATCACCCCATTCTATGTATTCAGGTTTCAGTTACCAAGACCAGTCTTTTGTAACCGATTTCATAATAGCATTAAGCTAATTAATTCACAATTCAAATTAAAACAATCTAATGTTACTATTATTAATTAATTCTTTAGGTGCTTTGAAGAATTAATTATTTGAAATGTCGTTAATCCCCTGTATATTCATTGACTAACGGAAATCTCTGCAAAAAAAGAACCTAACTAATTTAAATAGTTAGGCTACATTTTTTATTATGTTAATCATATTCAGTTAACAATTAGTGAAGGCATTCATTTTTGCATTCATTTCAGAATAGGAAATTCCTTCGATACTAGCTTGTTGCTCACTATTAAGGATAGCGATGAAGTCATTGACCTGTTCCTGTTTTGCATTTTGATCGTCAATTACCGCAATAAACTTTCCTGGTTTGTTGGTCGTAAAGCGGCTGATATAACTAGCGTCCCACGAGAATACTTTAGCCGAATTAGTAAATTGTGGACTATGAAAAGTTCGTACCAAAGTATCGCCATTTCTTTTGGTGGGAATCATAAAATCAAAAATAAAAGAGCGGCCATTTGGTGCAACAACGGCCCGAGAACGATTATAAAGAATTTGTTTAGCCGTTAGTATATTCGCTACTTCATCAGTAAATAAACTAAAAACACTTTTAGATTCAGTATACGTTAAATCAATAATTTTTAGAATTCCCTGCAACAAACGTTGTTTTGCGTTAGGAAAATCATTCCGCTTAGTAATTATAAATAATTTTTTTGAATTTGTTTGCTTTTCAATACCAAAAGTATCTAAAACATCGGCCATTATTTTATTTCTTGTTTTGCTTCTTTTATCAAACAAAATACCCTTAGTACGCAAACCATCAAGCGTATCGCCATTATCAGTAATTAAGACCTGACCATCCTGATCGGGATAGAGATAGAGATCAATCCCATCGGAAAAGTCATCGAGAAATGGGGTTTTAATTTCCACAACTGGCCGAGAAGCGGAACCAACATCGGCAAATGATTCTTGCTCACTCAACCAATCAAAATATTCGTTTTTGAGTTTCATTGCGTTAAAATCAGATATCATTGTCCTCAGGCCTCCAATATTCGTTCAATTTCCTTTGAATGTTAGTATAGCGTAGAACATCTTCAAATGTCCGTAATATATTATCTATATTAGGAAATTTTTTTGAATCCAGTAGATAGGCAATGCGATCTTTCTTACTATAATTCGGATTATAAATATGAATGTGCGGATAATTTCTTGCGCTTTTTTCATTGGGATTCCTATGCCGGCCGCCAATATCTACGCGAATCAATTGAATATTGGATTTTTTAAAACGTAAATTAATTGTGTATTTAGGCCGAATTATCAACGGATCACCACAAAATACATGTAAAATATATTCTATATCATCAACATCACCTATAATTACGGTGTCCCCATCTATTTCTGTTCCCTTTAACATAACCGAATGCTCAATCTTTGAGCGCAATTGATCAAAGGCTAATAATCTGCTTGGATATTTAAGGCATGAACCAAATGGTCAACATCTGTTTCAGTTAAATTGTCCTCTTCAAAAATAGTCACTAACTCACGTCCCGATGAATGTTTTAAGAATGATGACGAATCTAAAATTTATAATTATTCTGATCTTAGTAGTAATATCCGTAAACTGAACATTTACAAATTAAAAAATCCATTAGATTCTAGCCCTAGCTATATTCTTCTGTAGGCGTCACATGCAAACGTGTGTTCTTGTACTATCAGTATACCTGATAAATAAGTTTATTACCATATTTTTCGTAAGCAGTAAATAATCGACCGTTTAAAAAAGGCAAACCGGCTTCTCGAAATTGAGAAATCGGTTTGTCTTTTACATTACGCCACTATTTCTGGCTTCTATTCATTTGACGCTTTATTTCTATCTTGATGTCTTGCCCCAGAATAATTCCATGGTAAATAACCCTCTAGCTGGGCCAAATCGGTGAAACTAGGGTGTTGGGGCATTGTTTTTAATAAATAGGTGATATAGCCTCGCGGATCAAGCCCGTTAGCTTTAGCACTTTCCACTAAAGTTAACCAAATAGCCGTTGATCTTGCGCCTGCTTGGCTGGTACTGAAGAGCCAGTTCTTTCGACCAATCACCAGGCTCTTCATATTGCGCTCCGCCGCATTATTACTCCAGTCCATGATACCAACGTTGACTAGCCGCTCTAGTGTAGATCGTTGATCGATCGCGTAAGTGACGGCTTTACCCAAACGTGATTTAGGTAATACGTCGGCCGAATCGATCCACTGCCAGAATCGCTTCAATAATTTACGCACTTTACTACGGCGTCTTCGACGACGTACCCGGGGCGAAAAATGTTGCCATTGACGCTCCAAGGCAAACATCTCGTCAATTAGCGCTAAGGGAACACTGCTAATTGGCTTACCATTAGCTTGGGTGGCATCGTAAAACTTACGGCGCACATGCGCCCAACAACCGATACGCGTAACACTATTTTCTAACAGATTATAGCCGGTATAGCCATCACACTGCAGGATGCCGGTAAAGTTCCGATATAACTTTTGCGCAAAGGTTCCTGAACGCGTACTGCCATAAGCATAAAAAATGATTTGCTGCGGACTTTGTTTTACTGTTCTAGCCACCCACATATATGATTTAGCGGCTGCTGTTTTACCAGGCTCACGTAACACCTGCATCGGTGTTTCGTCACCCTGTAAATAACGTTGGTTGCTGAGTCGCTGCTGTAATAAATTATAAATTGGTTCGACCAACTGACTCGTTTTGATAATCCAGTTTGAGATTGTTGCCTCTGATAACGCAATACCCAAGCGCTGCCAATCTGCTAACTGTCGGTATAGTGGTGTTGCCAATAGAAACTTTTTATGAATGATCTCCGCGACTAACGAAGCCGAGGCGAGACTATGCGGAATTAAAGCGACTGGCGT
The DNA here is from genome assembly GCF_001663675.1 of Loigolactobacillus backii. Lineage (NCBI taxonomy): Bacteria > Bacillati > Bacillota > Bacilli > Lactobacillales > Lactobacillaceae > Loigolactobacillus > Loigolactobacillus backii. The sequence goes on along the minus strand of NZ_CP014873.1, from coordinate 1,555,057 downwards.
TTGGGCTTGCACCAAATGAGCGCTGCCAGCTTCAAGCTCACATTCAGAACACTTATAGGTTTGCGTATAAATATGTTCTCGATAAAGTTTGGCCGGAATGAAATGCACCTCTTCACGAACAAACTTTTTCCCAACCGGTGTCAACTCGTGCCCATAGGCACATTGTTGCGTTGGTAGATCAATAACAGTTTCTCTTACTGGTAAATCACGACTTAGAGTTTCTTGCCGTGTCTTTTTGCGCTTTTTCTTTGCCGGTACTTGATCTGCGTCGCTTTGTTGGCCAGGTTGCTCTGGCGTGATAAAAACACCGTCATTACCTTCTAGTAGTGACAGTTGGTTAGGATCAATTTGTTCTGATTTTTGACCGTAAATTTTTTTAGTCAAGTAGGCAACCATTTCAGTTAGTTCCGCGACTTGCTTACGTAGCGCTATAATTTCTTCTTCGGGTGTCATTAGCTTTATCCACTCAATCCGTATTTGTTGAATTGAGTTTACCATGTCTTACACTAATTTGGATAGTTATTTTTTCTTCTTTCATGTCCAGGCGGACATGTTTGATGAATTGTCGCGTCTAATGACCAACCACTGAGTAATCGTGTCAACTGTTTAGAATTTAATTTACGGAGTGCATTCTGATCAGTCGGCCATTGAAGTCGACCGTTTTCGATCCGCTTATAAAGTAATAAAAAACCATCACCGTCCCAAAATAAGGCCTTAAAACGGTCTTTTCTGGTTCCACAGAATAAATATAAGGCGCGATTGTATGGATCTAAATCAAATTGATCTTGGATAACACCAGCTAAACCATCGATTCCCCGACGTAAATCGGTTTTTCCACAAACTAAAAAGACCTGTTGAATCTGTCGTTGATCAATTATCACCAGCGAACACCGCCTTTAAAACTGCCTCTAAAATATAGTTGTTAATTCGATTGTAAACTACGACCGATTTATTAGCATCAACTCTAATTTGCAGGGCTTTTGTTGCCATAGTAGATCGCGATTGAGAACCAGAATGATCCATTTTAATTTGAACAATATCCGGTTTATCCAATAAAAATCACCTCACCAATTATTTGATGAGGCAATCATAACTTGAATTAAATTATTTTTGAAGTCGGTCAGTTATTTAGTAAGCAGTAAATAATCGACCGTTTAAAAAAGGCAAACCGGCTTCTCGAAATTGAGAAATCGGTTTGTCTTTTACATTACGCCACTATTTCTGGCTTCTATTCATTTGACGCTTTATTTCTATCTTGATGTCTTGCCCCAGAATAATTCCATGGTAAATAACCCTCTAGCTGGGCCAAATCGGTGAAACTAGGGTGTTGGGGCATTGTTTTTAATAAATAGGTGATATAGCCTCGCGGATCAAGCCCGTTAGCTTTAGCACTTTCCACTAAAGTTAACCAAATAGCCGTTGATCTTGCGCCTGCTTGGCTGGTACTGAAGAGCCAGTTCTTTCGACCAATCACCAGGCTCTTCATATTGCGCTCCGCCGCATTATTACTCCAGTCCATGATACCAACGTTGACTAGCCGCTCTAGTGTAGATCGTTGATCGATCGCGTAAGTGACGGCTTTACCCAAACGTGATTTAGGTAATACGTCGGCCGAATCGATCCACTGCCAGAATCGCTTCAATAATTTACGCACTTTACTACGGCGTCTTCGACGACGTACCCGGGGCGAAAAATGTTGCCATTGACGCTCCAAGGCAAACATCTCGTCAATTAGCGCTAAGGGAACACTGCTAATTGGCTTACCATTAGCTTGGGTGGCATCGTAAAACTTACGGCGCACATGCGCCCAACAACCGATACGCGTAACACTATTTTCTAACAGATTATAGCCGGTATAGCCATCACACTGCAGGATGCCGGTAAAGTTCCGATATAACTTTTGCGCAAAGGTTCCTGAACGCGTACTGCCATAAGCATAAAAAATGATTTGCTGCGGACTTTGTTTTACTGTTCTAGCCACCCACATATATGATTTAGCGGCTGCTGTTTTACCAGGCTCACGTAACACCTGCATCGGTGTTTCGTCACCCTGTAAATAACGTTGGTTGCTGAGTCGCTGCTGTAATAAATTATAAATTGGTTCGACCAACTGACTCGTTTTGATAATCCAGTTTGAGATTGTTGCCTCTGATAACGCAATACCCAAGCGCTGCCAATCTGCTAACTGTCGGTATAGTGGTGTTGCCAATAGAAACTTTTTATGAATGATCTCCGCGACTAACGAAGCCGAGGCGAGACTATGCGGAATTAAAGCGACTGGCGTTTGGGCTTGCACCAAATGAGCGCTGCCAGCTTCAAGCTCACATTCAGAACACTTATAGGTTTGCGTATAAATATGTTCTCGATAAAGTTTGGCCGGAATGAAATGCACCTCTTCACGAACAAACTTTTTCCCAACCGGTGTCAACTCGTGCCCATAGGCACATTGTTGCGTTGGTAGATCAATAACAGTTTCTCTTACTGGTAAATCACGACTTAGAGTTTCTTGCCGTGTCTTTTTGCGCTTTTTCTTTGCCGGTACTTGATCTGCGTCGCTTTGTTGGCCAGGTTGCTCTGGCGTGATAAAAACACCGTCATTACCTTCTAGTAGTGACAGTTGGTTAGGATCAATTTGTTCTGATTTTTGACCGTAAATTTTTTTAGTCAAGTAGGCAACCATTTCAGTTAGTTCCGCGACTTGCTTACGTAGCGCTATAATTTCTTCTTCGGGTGTCATTAGCTTTATCCACTCAATCCGTATTTGTTGAATTGAGTTTACCATGTCTTACACTAATTTGGATAGTTATTTTTTCTTCTTTCATGTCCAGGCGGACATGTTTGATGAATTGTCGCGTCTAATGACCAACCACTGAGTAATCGTGTCAACTGTTTAGAATTTAATTTACGGAGTGCATTCTGATCAGTCGGCCATTGAAGTCGACCGTTTTCGATCCGCTTATAAAGTAATAAAAAACCATCACCGTCCCAAAATAAGGCCTTAAAACGGTCTTTTCTGGTTCCACAGAATAAATATAAGGCGCGATTGTACGGATCTAAATCAAATTGATCTTGGATAACACCAGCTAAACCATCGATTCCCCGACGTAAATCGGTTTTTCCACAAACTAAAAAGACCTGTTGAATCTGTCGTTGATCAATTATCACCAGCGAACACCGCCTTTAAAACTGCCTCTAAAATATAGTTGTTAATTCGATTGTAAACTACGACCGATTTATTAGCATCAACTCTAATTTGCAGGGCTTTTGTTGCCATAGTAGATCGCGATTGAGAACCAGAATGATCCATTTTAATTTGAACAATATCCGGTTTATCCAATAAAAATCACCTCACCAATTATTTGATGAGGCAATCATAACTTGAATTAAATTATTTTTGAAGTCGGTCAGTTATTTACTGCTTACGTTATTTACTGCTTACTATTTTTCTCAAAAAAGATCCCGCTAAATTATCAAAAAAAGCCCTCCAATTCTTCCCAGAATTGAAGCGCCAAATTAGTCATTGCTTTATTTTTCAATCTCACTCATAAATGTCTTCAAAGCTGCTTGCCAAGTTGGCAGTTTAAAGCCAGTTGCCTTAGTTTTACTTAAATCAAGGATTGAATGCCGTGGCCGCCATGCCTTCTGGGGATATTCCGCCGAGGTCACAGGACTCACCGTCACATCCTTGTCAGCCAAAATTGCTGACGCAAACTCGTACCAATTACAACTATTATCGTTGGATAGATGATAAATCCCAAAAGCAAGCTGTTGGTCGATGGCGTAAGTCATAAATTCAGCCAAGGTGCGCGTCCAAGATGGCCGACCAAACTGATATTAAACTCTGAAATATCAAATTCTTTAGTAAATTTCCTATATTTAGTAGCTATATACTTTAATTAATCCTTAATTTAAACAATAATTCATATATAACATGTCAATTATTAGGACAGTTTCAAAAAAGCAAAAATCATATTATTAAATTAGTTTTCCAATAAATGCACTGCATCCTTAACAGCACTTTTTATATAAAAACCTTTTTTTAACTTTAACGCGATGTTGTAAGAGTTTTTTGCCATAATCTGGTATTCGGCATCACTTACCTTGCCTAATTCTTTATCAACGTCATCCAAAGAGGCAATTAAAATGCCGACATGGTTTTCTTTAATGAAATCTGCCAAGGCTGCTTCTTTCCAAATGACAACCGGTAATCCGCTACTCAGATAAAGAGAAGTTTTATGCGGATTATTGTAACGTAAGTAATCACCAAATGGTCCCTCAATCCGATGCGCACTTAAACCGTCCCAGACTAGACCATATCCTTGATTCAATTCCTTTATTAATTCTTCTGGTTTAAAAACACCTTGATAATCTGCATGTACTGGTAGTTTACGTGTATGATCATAATTTCCAAAAAGTTTTAATTTAGTTTCTATATTTTCAGAAAAGGAATACAAAAATTGGGATTTATTTAAATTACCCGCAAAATTTAAAACATTAGATTTTTTAGGATAACTTTTGAGATCAATATTATGACGATAATCAAAAATACCTAAAGTAATTACTTCGGCTGTCAATCCATTAGCTATTAAAAAATCTTTCATAACATCGTTTGAAGCAATTACAATATTATATTTGTTTAAACGATCTATCTCATTTCTAAACTTTATGGATTGTTGTGTTGCATCAGCAAGTGGATACCTTAACGTATCTAAGTCATGTATTAATCCAATTATTTTGACACCACGGCTTTGAAGTATTTGATTTAAATTATTCTCAAAATAAGCACCTAAATAAGTGGGATATTGAACTACAAGTACATCATTCCTTTTAACATCTTTAAACTTACTATTTATAATATGTTTGGTGAAAATTTTTTCATAACGGTGGCGAAAAATATTCAAACTAATTTTTAAGTATTGTTCCTGTTTTAAAAAGAAAGTAACATCCTCTTTAGCTTTAGACAACGCATTATTTTCCTTTTTCCTAACTATATCTACAACATATTTTTTCACAATGATCCCCTTAGTTAATAATGAATTCCAATTTTTTTATAATCTAACCGTTAAATTTTAAAATTAATCGACTTAATTTATAAAACCGACGATTTATTAAGAACATTAAAAATTTGGCTAAATCGTTTCTTTTTCGATTTCGATAAAACTTACAATGCAAAAGATTTTCGTTATTTTTTAGAAATTTACTTAAAGCAGATAATACAAAATACGCATCCTTATCCAATCTATTTTCTCTCAGGATACATTTAATATGAGCATAGACTATCTGATTTATTAATAAACCAATTTGATTTATTTCTTCTATTTCAATTTTCAAACTTTTATTATTGATGTCTTGAATCAATTTATTAAATCCAACAAGAATATCTAAACGACGCTTCGGATTATGTATTTTTCTAGTTATTGAATTTTCTCTTTGTCTATAGTAATAACCCGAATTATTCATACGAGGTTTAATATCGGCATACCGCACAATTTTGGACCAATTCTCGTGCTGCTATGGCGTAGTCAAACCAAGATGTACTGTTTTTGCTAAAGGCTACCAAATTATGGGGCTGGATAAATTTTTGATCCTCAATTTTGAGCATACTTGCCCCTTGGCCGAACCGACTTTTTTTGATTTTTTGCACCAGTTTAGCCCCACTGTAGCGCTTGGATTCGAGCTAACAGTTGATAAAACAAATCCTGATAGACGTGGTGGCGGCTTAATTTTAGATAAAGTTGCCGGCCGCTGGTCACCAGCTTACCCGCTACTTTAAACAGCCATAAGCGCAAGGTTGTAACCTGTAATCGCTGATGTTGTACAGGCAACAATTGGCGCATCAAGCTGACTAAATTATAAGCGAGGACACTGAGCATCATGCGGGCATAATTTGGTATAAATTGCGAGCTAGTCATTTTATCCAGGTAAAAGCCAGCCTTGGCTTCCTTGATATAGTTTTCCATTTGACCCCGTTGGTGATAGGCGTGAAATGCATCTTCGGCGACAAAACTCGTTAAATTGGACACGAGGTATTCATGTTGAAATAACAATTCACCAGCTGGTCGAGTTGATTTAATATAGATCTGGCGCGGCTTAGACCATGATCGGGCTTGATAAGACGCGCGATAATAATGGACCTCGGTCTCAGTCCAATTCTGCTCATCACTGATCTGAACAAAACGTTCAGCCAGTTGGTTCAGCCGCCGATTGGCTTTCAGGCGGATCAAGTAAAAAGTGTCGTTGGCTTCACAAGTTTCGTATAATTCTGGAGTCGCAAAGCCACTATCCCCGCGGACCAAGATATCAGCGTTCGGTTTGACTTGATGATAGTGCTGTAGTAGTGGTGTGATAAAGGGGGCAATATCCGTACTGGTATAAACATTACCTGGGCGCAATTGAGCCTTTAAACAGTGGCCCGTTTGCCCGTCAAAAGCGACCAGCGGATGGTAACCCGTGGTACCGTAATGCGCATTAAAGGCCGTTTTTTCCTGATGACCATGAGTATCGGCGTGAGTCGAGTCAATATCGAGGATCAGCTGTTGTTGCTTGGCGCCAGTCCACGCTTGGTCAAGCAATGCTTGATTCAACGTTTGTAATGAGGTGATGGTCTGCTCGTCACAGCGTTGCCAAAAACGGGATAATGACGGTTGTGAGGCCAATTGCGGTTGTGCCAATAGTAATTTAAATGTGGGGTCATTGCGCAAACTGGTGGCAGCTAGATCGGCCGGGTAACCGGCGATCAACTGCAGCACGACCTGTTCTAGTAGACTAACGTTGCTGTAACGAGCGTAATGGCGCTGGTCATCAAAATGGACTAATTGATACGCTAAGGTCGTGAAATTGAGTTGCGCCATTAATTCTTTGACCAACACTAGCCCAGCATCAGTGGAAAGTTCACCACCAGTGTGCGAAATATGTAATTTAGGATTGAAATTAACTCGTTTTCCCGGTAAAGTTGCCATGAGAAGGACCTCTTTCTTTGGGTGGATAGCTGACTTGTGGTGAATCAACTATACCAAATCGGAGGTTCTTTTTCTGCACTAAAAAGGTGAAAAATAAAAAACACAGTACCGCCCATGATACCGGGGTGACACTGTACTTGGAGAACTTATGGTGAATAATTCAGGTAATAAAGTGTTTGTTTAATATAACCAATATTTTTTGCACGAATATAAGCTTGTGCACTATAAGCAACATCTTCAAATGTAGTATCACTAGGAAATTCAATTTCTTTTACAAGGTTTATTGAATATGCTTTATTCCAAATTGTTGTCTCCATTCCATCTATAGAATTAGTTGCATGTGGAAGCTCACGAGTATCACCAATTTCTTTTTTAAAAGGTAGCCATTGAAAGATAACAAAATCATAATTTTGTTTGCTGATTCGGCTATTTAATGTTGAAAGCACATTTACTGCCAAAATATCATCCGAATCAAGAAAAAGAATAAAGTCCCCTGTTGCCCTCTTAATCCCAGTATTCCTAGCATTTGCTGGCCCTACGTGCTTTAAACTAATTATACGAATTTTCTTTTCATCAAATGATCTAATTATTTTCATAGTATTATCTGTTGATCCGTCATCTATAATGATTAATTCAAAATCAGGATAGTTATTTGCCAGAACTGATTTAATACTCGCACCAATATATTTTTCTGCATTAAAAGCCGATGTTATTATAGAGAACTTTATCATTTGAATTTCCTTTTTAAACCATTATGAGGAGCTAAATATAACACCAAAGCTAATTTAAGATAACATTTAAAATATCATTAACTCGATTAATATAGTTATCCATATACAACGGTTCTATACTGTTTTTTACTTCGTTTGGAATAAATTTATATTCTGAATTAATAAATCCTTGCATATATTTGGCCAATTGTTTTACATTTTTCATTTCATAAAGAAATCCATTATCGTTATTCACGATATCTGCAGGACCTGTTGGACAATTAGAAGATATAACTGGTAGGCCTCTGCTAATAGCCTCACAAAGCACCATTCCAAAACCTTCAGAATTGGAGGTAAGAACTAGAGCATCTGCATTAGTTATCTCGTCCCAAGGACTGTCTTTCCAGCCTACCCAATTTATATGTTTAGTTATTTCTAAATGTTTGGCATACTCTAAGCATTTTTTTGTTTCTTCATGATTCTTGGACGCATCAAAGCCGTAAATATCCAATTGCCAATTACCTTTTAATAAGGAACATGCAGTTAATAAATCTTGAAGATTTTTCTCTTTTTGAAATTGAATGCGAGCAATATAAACAAATCTTGTATATGAATATACTGTGGAAGTGATTAATTTTAGCATTCGTTCTACAGGATTATAGATTGTAAAGACACTTTTTTCATCAATGCCTATTTGCACCAACTGCTCTTTAATACCTGAACTAATAGCCAGGTGGAAGTTTGCTTGTTTAAGTAAGTTTTGTGTTTTTTGATTAAATTTATTTGTAATTGAAAATTGAATCCAGGATATAATTATGTATTTTTTTCGAAAAGTTTTCTTTATTAAAGAAGCAATAAAAACTAGACGTGGTGTCAAAGTAATTATTGCATCAACATCAGTATTAACTAAAAAAGAAACCGTTCTAAGATACTTTTTTAGTTGTCCAATGTCAGAGTTAGTACGTAAATTTCTAATCAAGGGCAAAATATTTTGAAGCCAGTCATCTTCGTCATTCATTTCAGAGACATAAAGATCAAAAACATATTTTGACCTTAATTCGCTTATAAATTTTATAATAGCAGTCTCTTCTCCTCCATGACCTTCCATTGGTCCAGTGAGAATCAATAACCGTTTCATGACAAAATATTCCTCCAAACTATAGACCAATAATAATACTGTACACATTAAATTAAGTTTTCTAAATTTATTTAATTCACAATATTCTCATGCCGCCAATCCGGACTACAAAGTACAAAAGAGATTGGTAAGATAGGTGTTGCAAAAGCGTACATAAGAGAGTTTTCGGAAAACCCAGAAAATAAGAGAATGATAAACAAACTTATAAGAGCAATATCCTTAATTTGCAATAAAGTTCTCATTGCAAACGAAAGAATAAACAAAACAATTGCAAACGCCAATGTTCCATACATAATAGGAAATACTATATATGCCCCATCAAATGCGCCATTGCCAACTGTTGTATTATAACCCATACTTATCACCTGTTGTAGTTGATTACCTAACAATTTTAAAGGATATAAATTTAAATAATAGTGCCATATTGATGGACGACTTGTAAAAACTGAATCAAGTTTATTAAGAATGTAGTATTTTCCAAAATTATTACCTATCCAAAATGCTATTAGTGTTAGCTCTATTGGAAGCATTGTACAGACAAACCTTACTATCTTCCAATTATAAAAATTTATAGGTGATCTCGAAACCAACCATAACATAAACATTCCAATCAGCATTATAATGGCCGTACTATCCTGTAATTCTTTTAAAATAAAGAATCCTACAAATAAGGACTCAAGTATTGAAAAGAAGGGCATCCTTTTTTCCCATTCTAGTGTCAAAGTTAACAGACAAATCGTCACTAAAAGCATACCCGTATTATTGGGGTTCGTAAATCCAAGTGTCATATAGTTTATTCCAAGAACATTGACAACTTTAGGAAGAACCCCAAATATACTTAATGTTGCTATAAAACAGATTGCAGCCAAGGAAGCGTATAAGTATGTGGACACTAATCTCCTTAAATTTAAATTTAACGAATATAAACCAACCAAGAATATTACTGCAACATTTGAGCTTTGTTTAAACGCAAAAAATATTGCTAGGCTTAACAATATACAAACAAAAATTAACTGTTTAAGTGAAAATTTGCTTCTTAAAAAGAAAAAAAACCAAACTAAAGCTAAAAGTGCATATAAAAAATAACTAACATATTTCCAAACTGAAGAAGTATTTATTGTAGACCAATAACTACCAATAAAGAATTGATAAAAAACAATTATGCCTAAAATTATTTGTAAAAACTTTGTTTTTAATTCTCTATTTGTACTATCATTATTTTTATACATAAAAGTTAAATCCTCATTTCAAAACGTTTGCTGCTAACGATAGCGGCAATAATGCAGTTGTGTCGTGTACATTAATATAATTTAAATCCATCTTTTTCTTCCATTAGAATTGAGCTCTTATATCGTTCATTTATATTTCGTACTCTACAAAGCGAATATTGAACATTACGAACGCCAATCACTCCAACTTACTTATAAATCTAATAAACTTACTGACCCATTACTTTTCAAATGAACACTTTAAACTAAATTTTTTATTAAACGTTTTAGTAAGCCTAAATGTCAAAAATTTAAATTCATCGGTTTGTATCTTGTCCGAATCGTTTATATTTAATAACTTATGTCGATTTTTTTCAATATCAGCACAAACTTGATTTATTTGTGATAATTTGTAGCCTTTGCCAAAATGTGCTGATCGAACAGAAAAATTACCATTAAGCATTGCAACATAACGAAATAGCCAAATAGAATAATCATTTTTGCTTCTAAAGCGATTAGGGTTAGTCACATTAATAACATCAGGAAAGTTCTCTAGTGTGTCTTGAATCCAATCTTTCCGGAATGAAATTGGAATATGGGGATCTACAAATCGAGAAAATTTAGGAAATGGTGCTAGTAGAAGATTTAAAAAATTGAATTCAAAATTTTTAAAATTAAAAAGTTTAAAAAATTCTGTTTTCATGATATCTTGCTTTTTATACAATTTATTTATTAAAGTTACATTATTAACAAAAATATGATCAAAATCCTCCGTTGGCATAATTGCATTAAAAGCAAATGTATCTCGCGGGAGTCCTTTTTCTGTAAAAAAATCTGCTTGTTTAACTGGTGCATTTAAAAACATATCATCATTAAAATAGACAAAATGATCTGCCAGATTGGGAATGTTTACTAAATTAAGATCAATTACATTTGAATTAAATGTAGGTAAATACTTATTAGGTATAATGTCATTATGAAATATAACCTGAATTTTTGGGCTATCTTCATTTAACCATTCAGGCACCTGATCATCTGTAACTAAAAATATCTTTCTTACCCAAGGAGCAAACCTTTCGATAGACCTAAAAAGATAGCGTAAAGTGCTATAGTCACGAAATCTTTCACTTTCACCATCTATTTTAACATCAGAATATTTATTAAATTTGGCCAACCATTCTGGATCAGACTGATCCACCCAAGTTATTATAAAATCAACCGGAAACTGATCTTTAGAACCCATTTTAAGCCCCTTTAATGTAATTATAGTATAAATGTGTATTAAATTAATCTTTTCTAAGTAGCCTATATATTAGCCGTATTTTTTTGGGGGACAGTAAACGTGCCCCTCCGCGCATTATTATATTTCTTAAAAATACTAGGCCGGATATCATATGTCCACTAACCAATAAATATTGAAAATGAATTTCTTTTTTCAGATAAGAAAAACCAGTTCTTCGCTTATAAAATGAAGCATTGGCACGCGCATGCACCAACACTTCAGGTATATTTACTAATTTATAACCACTCTTAATAAGCTTCATCCATAAATAGTAATCTTCAAAATACGGCACATCTTCATATCCGCCAACTTTTTCTATATCTATCTTTCTAAGAGTGACCGACATATGATTCATTGGGTTTCTTGAATTAGACTCACTTTTTATTTTTCCATAAGTAACTGGTACTGTCCTTTTAGTTAGTGGCACTTTACTATCTTCATTAAATTCGTCTATATAACTGCCAACTACTGAAAGTGTCTTATTACTTTGAAAAACCTCAAGTGTTTTCTCCATTCGTTTAGGCTCGTTAATATCATCACTATCAAATCTAGCAACTAATTCCTCTGAACTAAACTTTAGTCCCTTATTTAGGGAATAGCCTAACCCTCGGTTAACTTTATTTTCTTTGATTATACACTCAATATTTTCTTTCAAAAAAATTATTTTAAATTTTGCGATTACTTTTTCTAATTGATCATCTAATGGTCCATCCTTAACAATAACAATCTGTGTCGGCCGAATTGTTTGTAATTGAATACTGTTTAGAGCAGTTTCAAAAAAGGAGAAATTTTCTTTCCCATACACTGAAATTAATGCAGTATATCTCTCTTTATCTGGCTCCATCACCGGTCACCACTACTCGAATTGTCTCAAAGAAAATTCCCAAATCCATCACAACACCGAAATGCTCTATGTAATATCTATCGTTCTTGGCCTTCTGATCTGGTGCATCATCATAACCACCATGAACTTGAGCATAGCCACTTAAACCAGGCTTAGCCAATAAACGTTGTTCAAATCCAGGATATTGATCACTAAACTGCTGTGTGAATTTTGGCCGCTCTGGACGAGGACCAATTAGACTCATATCACCCTTAATGACACTCCACAATTGCGGTAATTCATCAATCCGAGTTTTACGCATAAAATGCCCAACCCGAGTTACCCTTGAGTCTTGTTTCTTTGCCCACATTGCGCCAGATTTTTTCTCTGCGTCTTGATACATTGACCGTAGTTTAGTTATCTTAAAAGATTTACCCATGATACCAACACGTTCTTGACTGTAAAAACAATCACCTGGTGTTTCCAATTTGACTAGTGCCATAAAAAGTAACACAACCGGCGAAGTAATGATCAATAATAATGTCGCAAAAACTTGGTCAAAAAGCCGTTTAAAAGGTGTATATATTGTCCAAACTGGTTCAGAAAGTTTTTCAATAAAACTATGATTCACATATTCGGTTTCAATAGTGCTCCCGTATTGATTGTGTGCTTGATCTTCCATCCTAAAACCCCCGTATTATTTAACTTAGTGACTGCCAATACTTTCCTAAACCAGTCGTTAGATCATAATTTGGTCGGTAACCAATTGCTTCTAAACTTGAAATATCAGCTACTGATCGTTTAATATCTCCCGTCCGTTCTGATAAGTTTCGGACCGGAATATCGTGCTGAGCAATTTCTGTATATGCTTTAATAACTGCGTTAAGACTCGTTTCACGTCCTGTTCCAACATTGAAAACGGCATGCCTAGTATCCGTCTTCTTCGTTAATAAAATTAACGCTTGAATAACATCTTTTACAAACACAAAATCACGCGTCTGTTCACCATCCCCAAAAACAGTAAACATTGCGTGGTGAATCGCCGCCTCACTAATCAAAGATAAAACCCCAGAATATGGTGATTTTGGATTCTGCCGTGGCCCGTAAACATTAAAGAAACGAACGGCAACCGTTGGTATGTTATATAGTCGACCGTAATTGATAACAAAACGCTCTGTCGCATATTTATCAATCGCATATGGTGTTAATGGGTCAACTGCATCCATTTCTTGTTTCGGTAATTTTGGATTATTACCATAAACCGCCGCCGAAGATGAAAATAATAACTTCTTTAATGGTAACTTATATTTACGAATTGTTTCCAAGATAAAGACATTCGCGTTTTGATTAATCTCATGGGTTATGTATGGACGTTCAATTGAATCAGCGACACTCGCCACTGCGGCCAATAAATAGATATAATCGAATTTCTGTTCAAGGAGTAGTTCCTTCATAAAAGTAGAATCAGTAATGCTCTTTTGATAGAACGTCACTTGATCTGAAGTGGGAATATTTTGTTTTAAACCCATTGATAAATCATCGACTATGGTAATTTGATCACCATCCTCAATCAATCTCTCAATGAGGTTAGAGCCAATAAAACCTGCGCCACCCGTTACTAAAACCTTATCCAAGAATTTCATCCTTTCGAGCCTAATCCACATAAATTGTGCTTAACTTTTTTATTTTATAACGATTGCTTTGTAAATTAAACTGAGTATTTAAATATAGTACAAACATTTTTTATCAGCTTAAGCTTTTCATAACATTTTTTAGTATAACTATAATATTGAAGGTAGTATGAAATCATGGACACGATTTAGTATAATTCCATAATAGGAAGGATTGTGTTTTTATGACCAAGAAAAAGTACTCAGTAGATTTTAGAAAAATGATTGTCAAGCTGTACCAGGATGGCGCCCCGGTAGCTGATCTTACAGACGAATATGGTGTATCAAATGTAACTATTTACAAATGGATTAATCTATATAAAGAAGACAAAGGAAGTGGAATTTCCAAATCAGATGTTTTAGCGTTGCAAAAACGTTTGAAACAGCTAGAAAGTGAGAATGACATCTTAAAAAAAGCCTTAACCATATTCGCCAAAAAGTAAACCCAGATGACTGGCAGACAGCCGTTGATATTAATTTGAAGCACCATAGTATCAAAGAAACCTGTAAAGTACTCTCAGTTCCACGCTCAACTTACTATGAACATCAGCAGAATCATGTATCGCCACAAGCCAAGCGTCGTAAGACACTTAGCCAGTCGATTAAACGCATTTACTTTAATTCTAGACGTATCTACGGGGCACCTAAAATTCTAAAAGCGTTACAAAAAGAAGGTAAGACTGCCAGTATTAAGCTAGTTCAACGATTAATGCGCCAAATGGGGTTAAAATCAATCACGCGCAAGAAGTGGCATTATCAACAAACTAATGATATTGATGCGACTGATTATTCAAATATACTCGCGCAAGATTTTCGTACAACCAGTCCAAATCAAAAGTGGTGTGCAGACATAACTTATATTCACACCAAAGCCAATGGCTGGTGTTATTTATCAAGCATTCAGGATTTATATTCACGTAAAATCATTGCCCATAAAATCAGCCGTCATATGACTGCTGATCTTGTGATCAGCACTTTTCAACAAGCCTTTGAAACTAGAAAGACGACTAATAACTTAATTGTGCATACCGATCTGGGTAGCCAGTACCGCAGTGCTGGCTTTGAACAGATCTTAGCGCAACACCATATTCGCCATTCTTATAGCAAGCGTGGCTGTCCCTATGACAATTCATGTTTGGAATCATTTCACGCCAGTTTGAAAAAAGAAGAGGTTTACCAACACCATTATCAGGATTTTGAAGAAGCAAATGCTGCAATATTCAGCTACATTGAGAGCTTTTATAACAGTGCTCGAATTCACAGTAGCATTGATTATTTAACTCCAAATGAAAAGGAAAAATTAGTCGCTTAAATTATACATAAAATGTGTCCAGATTCTTGACCTAAATCCATATTACACTGACACAAGCTACTTTGAAAAATTGTTACATATATGTAATCAAGTAATTAGATTTAAAATATCAATATTCACTTCAAATTGCACTATACCAATAGGTTAACCGGTTACTTGGAAAATGAGAGAATTTTCCAACTTAGTTATACTTTGTGAAATTAATTAAATTAAAATTGTGCTTTTTTACTATAATTAGTGTTTAAATTAATATATTTTGAAAATTGTGTTTATTTTGAATTCAATTAAGTTATACACGTTTATTAATCAAACTAAACATTATTTTACGCGCTTAAAAGTCCACTATTTTAAATGAAACAACTGCTGCTTCAGTAGTTAAGTGTTTTACCAAAGATTATTTTTTAATAAAATATTTGGTACAAAAGTCTTGCAGTATTTAAAATCTTATATTAGTAAACATTATCCCTTTAAAAATTATGTTATGATCTATAGATAATTATAAAATGAGGTGTAGATTATCCATATTTCAAATAGAAAATCAAATATTGAATTATTACGTATTATAGCCATGTTTTGTATTGTTCTCTCACACTTTTCATTATTTGGTAATTGGAATAAGGCAGGATTAACTCCAATTACCACTACAAGATTATTGCTATTTGATCCACTAGGACCGGCCAGTGCACTCATATTCTTTATTATAACTGGTTACTTTACATACAAATCAACGGCCACTTTTCAATTAAGCATAAGAAAAGAATTACATAAGGGCCTTAATATTTGGTTACAAACTATGTTTTATTCAATTTCTATCTTAATTATTTTTTTATTGACCAATCATTCTGTTCCTCTAAAAATTATAGCAAAAGCAATTTTTCCTTTTACACTAAACGAATATTGGTTTGTTTCTGCATATTGGATTTAGGTCAAGAATCTGGACACATTTTATGTATAATTTAAGCGACTAATTTTTCCTTTTCATTTGGAGTTAAATAATCAATGCTACTGTGAATTCGAGCACTGTTATAAAAGCTCTCAATGTAGCTGAATATTGCAGCATTTGCTTCTTCAAAATCCTGATAATGGTGTTGGTAAACCTCTTCTTTTTTCAAACTGGCGTGAAATGATTCCAAACATGAATTGTCATAGGGACAGCCACGCTTGCTATAAGAATGGCGAATATGGTGTTGCGCTAAGATCTGTTCAAAGCCAGCACTGCGGTACTGGCTACCCAGATCGGTATGCACAATTAAGTTATTAGTCGTCTTTCTAGTTTCAAAGGCTTGTTGAAAAGTGCTGATCACAAGATCAGCAGTCATATGACGGCTGATTTTATGGGCAATGATTTTACGTGAATATAAATCCTGAATGCTTGATAAATAACACCAGCCATTGGCTTTGGTGTGAATATAAGTTATGTCTGCACACCACTTTTGATTTGGACTGGTTGTACGAAAATCTTGCGCGAGTATATTTGAATAATCAGTCGCATCAATATCATTAGTTTGTTGATAATGCCACTTCTTGCGCGTGATTGATTTTAACCCCATTTGGCGCATTAATCGTTGAACTAGCTTAATACTGGCAGTCTTACCTTCTTTTTGTAACGCTTTTAGAATTTTAGGTGCCCCGTAGATACGTCTAGAATTAAAGTAAATGCGTTTAATCGACTGGCTAAGTGTCTTACGACGCTTGGCTTGTGGCGATACATGATTCTGCTGATGTTCATAGTAAGTTGAGCGTGGAACTGAGAGTACTTTACAGGTTTCTTTGATACTATGGTGCTTCAAATTAATATCAACGGCTGTCTGCCAGTCATCTGGGTTTACTTTTTGGCGAATATGGTTAAGGCTTTTTTTAAGATGTCATTCTCACTTTCTAGCTGTTTCAAACGTTTTTGCAACGCTAAAACATCTGATTTGGAAATTCCACTTCCTTTGTCTTCTTTATATAGATTAATCCATTTGTAAATAGTTACATTTGATACACCATATTCGTCTGTAAGATCAGCTACCGGGGCGCCATCCTGGTACAGCTTGACAATCATTTTTCTAAAATCTACTGAGTACTTTTTCTTGGTCATAAAAACACAATCCTTCCTATTATGGAATTATACTAAATCGTGTCCATGATTTCATACTACCTTCATATATCATGTTATGCTTTGTAATTCCTTTTTTAAATAGACTAATACAGCACTTAAATAAAAATGAGTTTAAATATTTAATTATCATGCTTTTTTTACTTGATTTAACAGAACTATTTGGGAATATGTTGATTTCTAATTTTTATTTATCAATTCTTGCCTATTTTATTGGAGCTTACTTAAAGAAATTCACTCAACAAATTAAGTTGCCTTCCATCAAGCAGCTTTTAGGTGTATCCTTTTTAATCTATCTTTTGGATTTATTGTCCATTACTATATTGAGCTTTGCCGGAATTTCCTTTGGTCATGCTGCACATTTTGTTACTGATAATTTGGCCATTCTTTTGGGAATCTCAGTTTTCTGTATCTTCTTACAATTAAATATTCCTCCCATCAAAATAATTAATTTAACTGCTAGTACAGTCTTTGCATCTTATTTAATCACAGAACAACCGTTAGTACGCTCTATGTTGTGGTCCAAAATAGTTAATGCCGCCCGCTTTCAGAACTCCTTTCTTCTGCCAATATACGGTATCGTTATAGTCGCACTAATTTTTGTCGTTTGTTCCCTTATTGATCTTTGTCGACAACAGATTTTCGGATTTATCTTTACTCTGTTTCATCGAACGCCTAAATAAGGGCCTTTATCAAATTCAAAGAAAATAACGATAATTGATTTTTAGAAATCGATTATCGTTATTTTCTTATTTCAATTTAATACGTAAACATTTTCTCGTAGAAATCAATTAATGAAATCTCTTTCAATAATGCCAAAACAAAAAGCCGCCTCACCGGCAGCCATCCCCACTTCATTAAGCTTCATGTTTCGTCCAGACCACTTCTGCCTCAGCGCAGCGTTTCCCATTGTTAATAATTTGGTGAAGACTAGTGACTGAGCCAGCGGCAGTGGTCTCCGCAAGTTGATACCGACTTTCAGGCAGCTCGCCATACTTAACTTCCCGCTCATAGCGAATGTTAACCGTAGCAATATCATGCTCATTACAAAAATCAAAGCCGAGATGATCAAACATCCAATCGAAGTAGTGCGCGTTGTTGGCGTGTTGGTTGCCGTCAATATCGAAGTAACGCACGCGGTAATTTTGCGTGGCAACTTCTTTGGCGGCGTCGATCCGACTAATGCGGGGAAAATGTTTGACCCCCTTAACACTAGCCGTTTTGTATTTGGTCACAATTTCCGGAATGACGGCAATCATTTTCCGCGTTTCGTAACTCATCAACGCCCAAATGCTGTGAATGGTGGCCAAACGGTTGCCAGCAGCGTCCTGCGCCCAGTAATCCCGGTAACAGAAGTATTTGTTAAAGCCTGTTGCTTCGGTGCCAAACGTGACCGTCTCGTCCACCCGCGGCATCCGCGTAATTTTAAGGTTGTACTGGGTAACCACCCAGCCAGCGCCGAATTCATGAATGTAGTCGTTGCCAATCCCTAAAGCGTCATTCTGGTGCTCAGACACCATGATGGCCACATTAATCAGCATTGCCAGCGTCATTTGGTCCTTGGTGTCACCCTCGTAATAAGTCACCCGGTGATCTTCTGTGTATTTTATTCCCATCTGCCTACCCCTTTGCGCTTTTTTTAAAATTCATGGTAACTGCGATAAACGTCCTGCTTTGGTACACCCCGGCGCTTGGCAACGAGTTTGATGGCGTCTTTAGTGGTCATTCCCGCTTCCATCAGAGCCGCCACGTAAGCGTTGTTGTCCAAATCGGCGTAGGGATCAACTTCCGCCGTTGGATTAGTGTTGCCCGCCACCAAAATCACAAATTCGCCGCGCACTTCATGGTCGTTGAACCAGTCCTGAACTTCCTGAAAACTACCACGGAGAAACTCTTCAAATTTCTTCGTCAGTTCTCGGGCCAAAACAACTTGTCGATCTGCACCGTAAGCCTTCGCCATTGCCTGCAAGGTTTTTTTCAACCGGTGTGGCGCTTCATAAAAAATGGTGGTTTCTTCACGATTGACCAATTTGGCCAACTCATCACTTTGCGCTTTGTGTTGCCGGGATAAAAAGCCGTAAAAATAAAACGGCTGCGGTGATAATCCGGAAGCGATCAAGGCTGTTAAACCAGCGCTGGCCCCAGGAATCGGAATAACCGGAATATCAGCCTTGATGGCAGCAACGACTAATTCATGGCCCGGATCGCTGATGGACGGCATGCCGGCGTCACTCACTTGGGCGATGCTTTCCCCATTTTGCAGGCGTTTAAGTAAAGTTGGAATCCGTTCTTGCGTATTATGTTCATGAAAACTAATTTGTTTAGTTTCAATTTCAAAATGATTCAGTAATTTCTGGGTATTACGCGTATCTTCCGCAGCAATCAGATCAACTTCTTTTAAGATATTAATCGAACGAACGGTCATATCTTCCAAGTTGCCGATTGGCGTTGGGACAAGGTACAGACTGCCGCAATCATGGGCGGCAAAACTTTGTTGTGCGTTCATAATTTTCCTTTCTCAATTAAAAAAGCGAGGCTCTTCCTCGCTGAACTGGACCTGCCGTGATGGAATGACAATTATGGAATGGATAGTGCTGTTCAGAAGAGGATTCTTGAAACGTGGCACAAATGGTGGCTTACTACCTGTAGCTACAGAGGGCATTTTGGCCGTTGCGTGGCTAAAGTACCTTCTCCCTGAATGCCACAATTAGCCACTCTCTTCTGAAACGTGGCAAACAGAGCAGTTTACTCCATGTAGCTACAGAAGTCCCTTCTGCTGTTGCACAGCTAAAGTGCCTTCTTAGGCTACATTCCGTAAACTAACGCTCTTTTGGCCACTCTCTTCTGAAACGTGCCAAAAATGGCAACTTGTTCCATGTAGCTACAGAAGTCATTTTGGCCGTTACACGGCCAAAAGTGCCTTCTTAGGCTACATTCCACAAGTTAGGCGCCATTTTGGGCACTCTAGTGTCTTTCTCCATAAATCACGTCCAAGCAAAAAGCGCATGGTTCGTCGTCGATTCTTCTTGAGCCGTACATTAGGTAACAGACGTGAAAGCCTTCTTCGTAGAGCTTTTCCAGGTTGGCCCGGGATTTTGACAGTTGCGGGGTTTTATCGTCTGCCCCATTGGCGTCTGATCTCTTGGCCTGAGCCGCCTCGCTTTCTGGCGTTTGGAGTTCTTCTAAATGTTCGCGTAAGTGTTGGTTCTCGATCTCCAACTCGGCGTTGCGTTCTAAGATTTGCGTCATGTCGGTTTTCATTTCGTCTATCTTGGCCAACATTTGCTGGGTATTTTGCTCTAAATTAACGAAACTATCGTACAATTCGCGTTTGTCCAAATTACTCACCTCTCTTAAAGCAGGGTTTGTTGGTGGGGTGCTGGGTTTGCTTTGAAAACTACATCAGACTTTGGCTTTAGCTCTTAAGCTGACACTTTAAAGTCAGTCGCCACTTTAGCTCTTCCTTCTGAATCGTGTGCTGAAAGCAAATTCTTCCATATAACTACAGAAAAGCCCCTTCGGCCGTTGCACCGGCCAGAACTTCTTCCTAGATTATACAGTTCGCAAGTCCAGACAGCCTTAGCCTTCTCTTCTGAATCGTGTGCTGAAAAGCAAATTCCTCCATGTAGCTACAGAAGTTCCTTCGGCCGTTGCACAGCCAAAACTTTCTCCTAGATTATACAGTCCACAAGTGCAGTCTTCTCTTCTGAATCGTGTGCTGAAAAGCAGCTTCCTGCGGTTAGCTACAAAAGTCGTCTCATCCGTTTCACGGATAAGCCGCCTTTTTAGGCTAATCCTCAGAAGCTACCCGCTTTTCATCACACTTTGATCTCGTCCAAATCATACTCCACTGGCACTTCATGGCCATCCAACCGGACGCGGATAACGTGGGTTAGTAAATTCATTCCCACCACTTTACCGCCACCATCAGCCGTTTCGATGCGGCTGCCGTAATCAGGCATGGCCGCCTTTTCTGCTTCATAAGTTTTATCTTCAAAACTCAGGCAGCACATCAACCGGCCACAGAGCCCGGAAATTTTAGTTGGGTTCAGTGACAGATTCTGGTTTTTCGCCATTTTGATCGAAACTGGCGCAAACTCACCGAGAAATTCCGAACAGCATAGTGGCCGGCCACAAGGACCAATGCCGCCTAGAATCTTGGCCTCATCCCGCACACCAACTTGGCGCAGTTCAATTCTGGTCTTGAAAATGGCCGCCAAACTACGAACGAGTTCCCGAAAATCAACTCGGCCGGCCGCCGTAAAGTCAAAAATTAATTTATGTTTGTTCAACGTGTAGTAGGCCAAATCCAATTTCATCGGTAAGTGCAACTTCATGACTTGTTCCCTGGCCGTCCGCAAAGCCTTTACCGCCGCAACTTTGTTTTGTGCGTAGTGGGCCAAATCCAGTTGGCTAGCGGTGCGTTCAATCACTTCATTGCTGAGCACAATTTCGCTAGGATCAAGCTCAAGCCTTTGAGCCGCCCGCGCAATTTCCTCACAGTGATCGACCGCCACGACAACCGCTTCGCCGACTTTAATTCGTAATTTATTTTCCAAATAAGCTAACTTCTCCGCTTTTCGAAAGCGGATTGCGATTACTTCCATCCCTGGACCCCCCAATTCAAAGTGCTTAGAAGAACAAATTTGCCACACTACTGCTAATCCCTGCTCAAACTACTTAAATAATGACAAAACTACCCACTATAATAATTTCAAAGTTAAATCCTCTAACGTATTCTGAAAACTGACATTGGCGTTTAAATAACGCTGAGCCTGTAAAACGGCCTCCATTTGTTGCAGTAACTTCGCCACCGTCGTATTTTCTGCCCAACTGGTCAACGTTTTTTCCGCTTGGGGAAAACTAAGGTCGCCGCGCTGGTCAAAATGAAGCGCCAGAATATCTTGATACAGCAGTAAAATGACTGCCAAAGCCTGGCCCTGGGCAATTTTATCCTTCACCAAGGGCACAATCTGCGTCTGCACCGCGACGAACGCCTGGCCGTTATGCTGCTGGACGTGGGTTAGCCACTGCCACAGCCGCTCCTTCAACGGATTAAACCAATCACTGGCCGCCAATTCGCTGGCCACGGTGACACTATTAGTCATGTGCGCCAATAAGGCCGCATCGTTGGCCGAAATTTCTTGTGCTTGCAGCCGTTTTAACAATTCAGGCCGCGGCAAATCTTGAAAATCAATAATCTGTAACCGCGATAACACCGTGGGCAACAGTTGATTTTTGGCAGAAGTCGTTAAAATCAAGTAAGTTTGCGGCGCTGGCTCCTCTAAAAATTTCAATAACCCATTAGCGGCGCCAGTGGTCATCTTATCGGCGTCTTGAATAATGAAAACGCGCTGATTGGTTTCCATGCCGCGCTTACTCAATTCACTTTTCAAAAAACGAATCTCATCAACTTTGATCGTTTGCCCTTCTGGTGCGACAACAACGACATCCGGGTGATTACCGGACAAAATTCGCTGACATTCACTGCAGGTCCCGTCAGGATTTCCGGCGGCGTCCACGTGCTGGCAAAAAAGCCGCAGCGCAATCCATTGAGCCAGTTCCATTTTGCCAGTCCCAGTGTCACCGGCAAATAAGTAGCCCTGACTCAGCTGGCCCTGGCCAATAATCCGCCGAAATAGCTCAACTAAGCGTCCCTGCAAGGTTTCAATTGTAAATGTCATCTTAAAATTGGTGGAACTGTTCGACTGGCATGACGAAAACCGTCGCACCGCCAACCTGAACCTCAACCGGGAAGGCTGTTTCGCCGCCATCAAGCGAACTATCCAAATTAATCGGCGGCGTCATGAACTGTTCCCGACTGTGAGAAGTCTCGCGAATAATCCGCAAAGCATCCTTCACCCGTTCATCCTCAAGTCCAATAATGAAAGTCGTGTTCCCAGAACGCAGGAAACCACCACTACTAGCCAATTTAGTCGCCCGAATATTGGCATTAACAAATTCAGAGCTCAGGCGATTACTATCTTTATCTTGCACAATGGCAAAAATCATCTTCATGGTTAATCACGCTCCTATGAGAGAGTGGCCAAATCGGCGCTTAACTTACTCCATATAACCTAAGAAGGCACTTTTGACCGTGTAACGGGCAAAATGACTTCTGTAGTTATATGGAGTAAGTTGCCGATTTTGCCACGTTTTAGAATAGAGTGGTAAAAAGAGCGCTAGTTTACGGAGTGTAGCCTAAGAAGGCACTTTTGACCGTGCAACGGGCAAAATGACTTCTGTAGCTACACGGAGTAAACTGCTCTGTTTACCACGTTTTAGAATAGAGAGTGGTAAGACCGGCGCTTAACTTGTGGAGTGTAGCCTAAGAAGGCACTTTTGACCGTGTAACGGGCAAAATGACTTCTGTAGCTACATGGAACAAGTTGCCGGTGTTACCACGTTTTAGAATAGAGTAGCCAAACCAACGCTTAACTTACGGAATGTAGCCTAAGAAAGCGAATTTGACTGCGAAGCAGACAAATCGATTTCTGTAGCTACATGGAGTAAGTTGCCGATTTTGCCACGTTTCAACTTCCTATCCCCGAAACATTTCCGGAAAACTAGCAGTCACCAACGTCTGACAAGCCGCAATCACTTGCTCAATTGCTTGTGTCGCGTCGATCACTTTAATTCGCTGGGGATTATCTTTAGCTAACTGCAAGTATTCACCGCGAACCTTCTGGTGAAAACTGAGTGCTTCCTGATCTAAACGGTCATTTTGATCCGGCCGGTGAGCCGAAATCCGCGCTAACCCAACCTCAGATGGGACATCCAAGTATAAGGTTAAATCAGGTTGTAGCGCCTCAGTGGCAAACAAGTTCATCTGTGCCACCTCCGCAACCCCAATCTCGCGACCGGCACCTTGGTAAGCCAACGAACTATCCACGAAACGATCGCACAAAACTAATTTATTCGCCGCTAAAGCTGGCCGAATTTTTTCGATAATGTGTTGCCGCCGCGCTGCTGTATAAAGCAATGCTTCAGTTCGTGGATCCATTGCGGTGTTTTTGGGGTCCAGAATAATCTGCCGAATGGCTTCGGAAATTGGGTTGCCCCCTGGCTCACGAGTTTCAATCAATGGCACCTGGGCCAACGCTTTCAGGCGTGGGACTAACGCCGTTAAGACGCTCGTTTTCCCTGCGCCGTCTGGACCTTCAAATGTAATAAATCTGCCTATCACACTACTTCCCCCAGCTTCATTTAAGTCTCAAACCTAACTAAGGCCAGATTCAAGCTAAATCTAGCTTTATTTTACTTTAAGAAACCCCTGCTGTCCATTTTGATTGAAAACTTTTTCAGCGTTTAAAGGCCGTCTTAACGGACACTGACCTGCTTTTGAAATTTATTTAGAAATAGCTACCTTATTTACACTAACTAACCTGCGAGGATATTAACCGCGGAATTCGTTACTCAGATAGAATAGCCTGAACTAAACCGCACAAAAATAGTGCTGCTCACCCGCGACCAGCACTACTTTGCTTATTCGATCCCCAAAATTAACCGGACTTCTTCTTCGGTCAATGAGCCTTTGTTCTCCGTGCCGCTCAACACTTGATCGACAAAATTGCGCTTTTTTTCTTGTAGTTTATAGATCTGTTCCTCAATCGTGCCTTTCGTGATTAGACGGTAAACTTCCACCTTTTTGGTTTGACCAATGCGGTGGGCCCGCGCCGTTGCTTGGTCTTCCACCGCCGGATTCCACCAAAGATCAACTAGGATCACCGTATCGGCGCCCGTCAAATTTAACCCAGTCCCACCAGCTTTCAGTGAAATTAGAAAGACGGTCTTTTCGCCGGCGTTAAAGGCATCAACCATGGCCAGTCGTTCCTTAGGCTTGGTCCGCCCTTGTAGCATAAAGGTCGCAATATTCTGTTTGGCCAGTTCCGCTTCAATCATATTCAGCATACTGGTAAACTGGGAAAAAATTAGAACCCGGTGTTGATTATCCACTGCCTGGTGTAAGATTTCGTTAAGCTGATCCAACTTGCCAGAACTCGCTTGGTAGTCATCAACGTACAACGCTGGCGTGTCGCAGATTTGGCGTAAGCGCGTCAATCCCGCTAAAATGGCAATTTTATTTTTTACGAAATTTTCGCTGGACATGCCCTTGATCGTAATCTGCATCTGTTTCAGCTGCGCCAAATAAACAGTCTTTTGTTCCGTGGTCATTTCATTGTACAAATTAGATTCAACCTTGGCCGGTAAATCTTTTAGCACTGCCACCTTCTCACGGCGCAAAATAAACGGTTTAACCCGCACCGCAATTTCATCCGGCGTCAGCTTGTTAAAGGCCTTCTTGCTCGGTAACAGACCAGGCATAACCAAGGCAAAAATCGCCCAGAGTTCTTCGGCGCGATTTTCGATTGGCGTTCCCGATAAGGCAAAGGTATTTTTCGGCGTCAATTTACGCAAATTCTGATTGGTTTTAGAGCTACCATTTTTCACGTATTGGGCTTCATCCAACACTAAATAATTAAGCTCCCGCTGCTGGTAGTCTTCAATGTCTAAGCGAGCACTGTTATAACTGGTGATCAATACTGCCGCCGAGCTGGTTGCGATCAATTGGTGACGGTGTGCCTTGGTGCCATCAACCACTTCGACCTCAATCTTCGGCGCAAACTTAGCGAATTCTTCTTGCCAGTTATAGATCAATGACGCGGGCGAAACGACTAGATTAGTTTGATCAGGCACTAAATGATTATTCAAAAACGTGATCATCTGCAGTGTTTTACCCAGCCCCATTTCATCGGCCAAGATACCACCAAAATGGTATGAATCCAACATTTCTAGCCACTTAACGCCTAGCTTTTGGTAGGGCCGTAATTTGGCATTAACTGGTTGGCTGGCGGCGACCGCAAACTGTTCCGGATGGGCCAGATCAGTGGTCAAACGTTTAAACTTCTGATCAAAGTTTGCTGTATCCCCCAGTGCAGCTTGAATGGCCAAGGCTTGTGAGGCGTGGACTTTCATTTGTCCATGTTTAAACTTGCCTTGCGCACGCACCTTAACCAAGGCCGCCGCCACCTTTTTCAGCTCATCGTCAACAAGGACGATTGACCCATCAGGCCGCGCAATAAACGGCTGTGCAACGTCTAATTGTTCTAAAACTTGATCGACCTCATTTTCATTGATCCCACCAAAGGAGAAGCTAACCGCTAAGAACCCATCTGCCTGGCTAACATCGATTTTTGGCGTTAATTCAGCCGAATCCTGTAATAAAGCTTCTAATTCTGGCGTCAGTGTGACCACCCCGTTGGTACGCAAGTTAGGCAACTCGTCCACAAAGAAACGGTACAATTCTTCGGCCGCGACGAAACTTTTAGTCCAGCTGCGCCCATGTTGGTGGAATTCCAGGCTGCGTAAATAAGTTGCTGCCTGTGCTTCCATTTCTGAATTGCGCACAATCGTCTTATTTTTAGCAATATCATTGCTGTCAGTGATCTCACCGTCGTATTCGAAGGCCAACTTTAATACCAAGGTTTGCTTATCACGACTTAAGTCAAAATGCGGAATCATTTTCTTAACTACCAGCTGGGGCGGAAATTTGATCATACCAACTTGCTGAAACAAAGTTACAAAATCACTAAGTTGACTCTCACTGTCCAGCGGAAAATGCAGCGCGTGACGCTGAGAATGGTATTCAACGACTTCATTATAATTATCGTTGATCTGCGCAATAATTCTAAATTGTTCACTAGTTGCTTGATAAAGCGTGTTTCGGCGGATGAGGACTAAATTAGAATTGACAAACGATTGAAAATCAGCCTTAATTGTCAAATTATAGCCAGTAGCATTGGCCACTAGCTCACCACTCAGTAGGCCAGCCTCCGCCGTGAAGGCTTCAAGCTTGATAGTTTCATAGCGTTTAGTCTGCTCATCTGATTTAAAATAAAACGTGGGTAACGCAGTCAATAAAGCGACTGTATGCGCAAAATTATAGGTTGGCAGCACCATGTATCTACTGGCACTCGCCCCGTAAATATCAATTTTGGCCTCGTTTTCAAGCTGCTTTAAAAAGTCAAGTAACGCTTGCTCGGTGGGCGCAAAAGCAGTGGCGCTAAGCTGAAACTCCCGCTTACCATTAGTTTGATACACAGCATGATTACGGTATGCCGCCAAAAAACGATCAATATTACTGACCACATAAAATTTCGAATCCGCCCCGGCAACCCGTAATTTAATGAAGAAACGATCTACTTCCTGATAGCTCCAGTCGGCAGCAGTTTGACCGACAACCAGGGTCACTTCTAAGTGTAGTGCTGTATCAGTGCTCGCCTGCAGTGGTTGAAAATAATGCTTCTCTGGTAATTGAATCTGCTCTAAAAAATATTCGCCACTGGCCTGGGGTTCCAGAGCTTTTCGGTATTGTTCAAATTCAGGTGGTAGCGCCGATTTTGGGAGTGCTTGTTTAAGGACTGGCTTGGCAAAAAAGCTAGCCCGTCCATCCAAATCAGCGCGCAACTGATTGTATTGCTGTTTATTGGCGTAAACTTCCCGTGCGGCTTCCGGATGATCCAACAATTGTTGTTCAAACTTCGCCGAGATTAACAAGTAATGAGCGCCCATCTTTTTAGGAAAATTCAAATCATCAGTCTGGTCATTAAATAGCTGCTCAATTGGTCGCCCCTGTGACTTCAACAACTTGACCACGGCCGCAATATGCTTACAGTAACCGTGACCAGGAAAGTAGGGGCATTCACAAAAATCGCTACCGGCATCGTTTTGGTTGACGGTAACGCCATATGCCTCAGTTCCGAAGACTGTTGCTTCCACCTCTTGCCGATCATTATCAATATATTGGATCACAACATCACCATTATTGGCAATTTTTGTGCCACGATTCCAGATTTTGATTGGTATTATTCTTTTTTCCATTGCTTGCTCCATCTTCTATGCCTAATTCATGTCGTTATACTGTTACCTATTCTACAATAATGCTGCTGAAAAAAGAAAAGATTCAGTCAGATTAGTGACTGAATCTAAAATTAATTCGTATTTTGCACACCACTAAACGTTCATTCGCTGGTTAAGGTAAATAATCATCCTGCTACACAACGACTAGATTTAAACTAAATTTTACGTCGCTAGAATTAATTGGGCGAATTTGCCCCTTCTCTGCAGCAAACGCGAAAAAAAGAGCAGATTCCTGCGGTTGCCATGTTTCAACTTGGCGTTTTTCGGCATGCTAGTTCTTGCGGCATGAACTTTGCCACAAGAATAGACAACATTCGTAGCATCATGAGTTATTTGCGTTTCTTGCAAATAACTAACCTTAATTGCGAAGTAGTAGTTGAATGGTCAACGTATGAAGCATCAAGATTATTAGCGTATTAGGCTGCGATTCGGACTTCGGTTCACCCTAGTCCGATCGATATCGTCAGCAAAGCTAGTAATAATCCTCAATTGCGGAATAGTAGCTACAGCAGTCACTTCGGCCGTTTCACGGCCAAAGCGCCTACTTAGGCTAATCCTCAGAATCTACCGCTCTTTTTTTTGCTCTTTTTTATTCCAAAAACTTTTTCTCTGTTCCTGGCATTAACTGATCGCTTTTTGTCCCGCGCAATCTTGCCTCGTGGTACAAGTAGAGGTACTTGGCCCTGGCCAATTGTCGCTGGTAGTATAGCTCATCATCAATTGCAGCATTAATAACTCGATCTGAGTTATCTTTTACCTTATTCCAATTTTTCATTGCCATCGCGATTTGGGCCAAAAGCTTTTCATCATATTCTTTGATCAGCTTTGAAGACCGACCCTTGTGGCGCCCAAGAAAACTGCTGGCCATATTTACATCTCCTGCCGTCCTTCAACTGCCTTAAGTAACGTCATCTCGTCGGCGTATTCAATGTCACTGCCCACTGATAAACCATGGGCCAACCGCGTGACCTTGATGCCCGCCGGTTTAATCAGCCGTGACATGTACGTTGCTGTTGCTTCGCCCTCTGGAGTAGCGTTGGTGGCGATGATCACTTCTTTGGCCTGATCATTTTGAAGCCGCTTCAGCAATCCGGCAATGTTGATATCTTCCGGGCCCTTGCCGTCAATCGGTGATAGAACGCCGTGCAACACGTGGTACAAGCCATGATATTCGCGCATGCCTTCCATCGTCATGATGTCCTTGGGCTCTTCCACCACCAAAATAACGCTTTGATCACGGGATTTATCCTGGCAAATCGCACAAGGATCCTCCTCGGTGATGTTACCGCAAATACTGCAATAATGCAGATCACGTTGGGCAGAAATCAGCGCCTTGGCAAAATCAGTCACATCATCTTTATGCATATTAATTGTGTAAAAAGCTAGCCGCGTCGCCGTTTTATTACCGATACCAGGCAACTTCATGTAGCTTTCAATCAATTTTGCAATCGGTTCTGGATATTGCATGCCCTCGTCCTCTCTTCTGCTAAATAGGTAACACATCCAAAAAAGCGTTCAGATTCTGAAAATTAATTACAACAGTCGTCTCAGCCGTTGCCCAGTAAAAGTAACCCGTTAACCTAATTCTCAAAATATGATCACGCTTCTTCACGCACAATAACTACATTCCAGGAATATTCATACCTTTGCTATATTTACCCATGGTAGCTTGCGTCTTAGTATCAATCTCGTTCATTGCATTGTTAACGGCCATAATGATCAAATCCTGCAACATATCAGGATCGTCAGGATCAATGGCCTCAGGCTTAATCGAAATATCAGTCATTTGCTTATCACCAGTAAAAGTAACGACAACCGCGTCATCACTGGCCTTACCTGTAAAAGCAGTGCCGTTTAAATCATTCTGTGCCTGTTCCATTTCCTTCTGCATTTTCTGCATCTTTTTCATCATACCTTGCATATTACCCATTCCACGCATCATTTTATCAATCAATCCTTTCAAGTTTATCAAGAGTGTCGCAAAAGTCGCTCAGGTTCCACGCATTAGCCTAGATTATCGAAAAATTTATGAAATAAATTATTTGGTAATCTAGGCTAAGCACAGGAACCTGCCTTTTTAGGCACGTTTGGGCTAAGTAAATAGTGTAAGAAACCTAGGCCGCGTTTGCGAACTGTCTTTACTAGTATTCACCTGACTATTTTAGTGGAAACGTGTTTGAAAAAGCAGATTCCTGCGGTTAGCTACAACAGCCAAATCATCTGTTTCACAGATAATTCGTCTGTTTAGGCTAATCCTCAGAATCTAACCGCTTTTTCAAACACTCTAATCATCCTTAACTTCAATATTAGCAGAACCAAACAATTCTGTCGCCTTTTCAACAACTGGGGTCACTTGTGGCTTTTCGTCCGCCTTGGGTTGTTTACCGCGATGGTGCTCTTCAATGTAGGCTTGGCGGACTTTCGGCCAATCATCTTGAGGGACAAAAATAATTTTAGGTGTATAGCCTACCAGCCGATCCAGGCCGTTTTCTAAGCCATCAACCATTTCTGGGTTATTGCTGGCTCGTTCCAATAAAAAGTCGTTATCAAAGGACACAACGACGCCGTCATGACTGGCCGCCACTGGCTCTGAAGCGTGCATTAAGGCACGGTACTGCACGGACAGTGTTTGTAATAGATCTTGCCAAACGCCCTTTAACTGCTGTAAATTTTCCTTTGTTGCGTGGTCGAGTACTGGGTAAACGGCCGCTGGATTGGCGTGCCGCGCCGGAGTAGTCGTCCGTTTCACCGGCCGCGGTGTCGCTGCAACTGGTGCAGCCTGACCTTCACTTGACTGCAACTGATCGACCGCCTGAGTTAATTGCTTAACTTGCGCCTGTAACGCCGCCACCGTTGCCTCTGGTGCAGCCTGTGAAGTCGCCTTTGATTGCACCTCTGGCTGATCCACTTGGGCTGTGACCGCCGCCACCTTAAGCTGGGTCAATTTCACGGTAACCACTTCCAGGTAGATATCTGGGTGGTTAGTAAAGCGCAATTGCTGCTGCATATCATTTAAAATATCAATTACTTCATATAAGGTAGTCGCCGCCAAGCTCTGACTTAACGCCTTAAAATGATCATCCACGCTGCCCATTTCAATTTCAGTCACCATTTCCGGCGCTTTTTGGTAAAGGAGCAAGTCGCGACTATATTCGATTAAATCTTCAATAAAGCGGCTGGCATCTTTGCCCGCAGCCAACAACTGCTGCAAAATTTCCAGTGCCTTAGCCGTTGCCTGATCCTGAATTGTTTGCATGTAATCAGCCAACAGCGCCCGTGTTGTACTGCCAGTCACCTGCAACGCATTGTCCAACGTCACGTGATTATCACTAAAGGACAAAACCTGATCCAAAATACTCAGCGCATCCCGCATGCCACCTTCTGCAGCCTTCGCGATGGCCTTCAAAGCTTCCGGCTCAAAAGTGACTTCTTTTTCCTGCAAAATGTACACCATCCGCTGATAAATATCCTGGCTATTAATCCGCCGAAAATCAAAACGCTGAGTCCGGGAAATAATCGTCAACGGTACCTTATGCGGCTCAGTTGTCGCCAAAATGAACAAAACGTGTTCCGGCGGCTCCTCCAATGTTTTCAGTAAAGCATTAAAAGCGCCCGTGGACAACATGTGGACTTCATCAATAATATAAACTTTATATTTGGCCGCAGTCGGCGCATATTTCGCCTTGTCCCGAATATCGCGAATTTCGTCAACACCATTATTCGACGCCGCATCAATTTCAATGACGTCGTTTAGCGTACCGGCCGTAATCGCCTTACAAGTTTCACATTCATTGCAAGGCTCGCCATTCTTCAAATTAGGACAATTAATGGCCTTAGCCAAAATCTTTGCCGCCGACGTTTTACCAGTCCCCCGCGGACCAGTAAATAAATAAGCGTGACTAGTCTGCTGAGCAATTAACGCATTGCGCAACGTTTTCGTAATCGTCTCCTGCCCGACAATATCCGCAAATTTCTGCGGCCGCCAAGTACGGTATAAAGCTTGATAGGCCAAATTAACGTCCTCCTTTCATGATTCTTTCAGACACCAATTAATCATTTTGTTAGTTTATTTCAGTGATCAAATAATAGTAGTTCAAACAACATTCTAAAAATTTTAGGTGGCAGGCAAGCCGGATTGCGTTTGAAAAATAATTTTACTAGCTTTTTCCTAGCCATTCAAGTGTACTGCGTTTGAAAAAGCAATCATCGAACCAGTCTTTAGTATAGCTTAATCAGCCAAGTAAAACGACCTCCGCCACGTGGCAACTAATGCCAAAATGGCCATCCTTTTACCAGATTAACAGTAAAGACGCTGGCCAAAATAATCTCAAAAAATAATTCCACCGCTATAATTAAGCACAAATTAAAAGCTCTTAGTCACTTTCAACTAAGAGCTTGTTTATCATCAAAAAAACAAGAGACACATGCCACATCCTACTTAGTGCTGCTTTCTTCCGAATCTGACACGATTCGTAAGCGCAACATTGTCTCAAGGCCTTTCGGCAACTATTATTATACAAAACTATTCCGAAAAAAGCTAGTGCTAGACCTGAAAAATCAGAAATCTTTTTGACAGCCAACCAAAACGACCTTGGTAGTGGTTTTTGTCCAACGCCATGGATTTTTTAGCATGAACACCACAAAAAAAAGGCCAAGTCAAGACTGGCTATACTCCTACTTAAGTAGACAAGCAAATAATCAAAGCTTGTACACTTAGGAAGGAGTTTTTTATGGGAAGAAAAGGTTCCCGCTATACATTGAAGGAAAAACTGGCGTGTATTAGCTTAGTGGAGCAGGGAATTACTCCTAACGCAGTTGGCACTCAGTACAATATTAAAGGTGAACAGATCCAGCAATGGGTTCAACGTTATCACAAAGATGGCGAAGCGGGATTAAAGCGAGCTTGGCCGCACCGTTATCCAACCGAGCTAAAGCTGGAAATCGTTCAAAAATATCTAACAAGACACACGTCATATCCACAATTGGCCAGAGAATATCAAATTCCTAACGTGGCAGTTATATATCAGTGGGTAACCCGGTATACTAGTGGTAAATCATTAGAAACTACTAGGGAGAAAAACGATATGAGAGATGGTCGTAAAACAACTCAACTTGAACGAATTGAGATCGCACAATGGGTGATTGCCAATGATCTAGACTACGTCGGTGCTATAAAGAAATTTAACGTCTCATATGGACAAGCCTATACCTGGGTTAGAAAGTTCAAACGAGATGGTTCGATGGGCCTAGAGGATCGTCGTGGTAAGGCGAAAGAAGATCATGGTCAATTAACTGAGAACGAGAAATTAATGCTTGAAAACAAACGGCTTCAGGCCCGCGTAATGCGGCTCTCAACGGAGCTAGCCGTGCGGGAAAAAATCCAAGAATTAGAGAGAAGGAATGTCCTCAAACAGAAAAATATCAAGTTATTAAAGAACTCACACAAGAAGTGAATTCAGATAACGATCAACCTTATAATATCGGCTATTTGTGTACCTATACGGGAATTTCACGATCAAGTTACTATAAGTGGTTAAATCACGGTCTAAGTCAGCGTCAGATCGACGATCAAGCTGTTGTAAAGTATATGATCGAGCTAGAGAAACAACACAACTATATCTACGGTGTTGAGAGTCTAACAATGTATGTTAATAAGAATACCAAGTATCATGTTGGACACAATAAAGTGCGACGATTAATGGTCGAAAATGAAATCAAAGCATCTATCAGGGTTAAGAAACATGATCGACATGAGGAACATAAAGAGCAACTCTCGGCTAACCTTCTGTATGATGCAGATAAGGGTCATAATTTTCATCCAGATGAGGCTAACCATATTTGGGTAACTGATTGTAGCGAATTAAGATATGGTCTTAGAAATCAGTATCGGCTTCGCCTAAGCGCCATTAAGGATCTATATGATCATAGTATTATTGCTTGGCAGGTAGCCGAAACTGAGACATCGGTGTTAGTTACCGATACGATCAGGTTGGCTTTAGAGAACACAAATGCAATTAAACCAGCCATTTTACACAGCGATCAGGGTTCTAGCTACACCTCTGGTGAATACAACACTTTCCTAGCAGGTCATGGCATCAATCATAGTATGTCACGAGCGGGTACCCCTGGCGATAACAGTCCTATAGAATCCTTTTGGAGTCACATGAAGGACGAATTTTTTGCGTTCAGAACGGCGCAATCAAAGAGTGAATTACTTGCTCAGATCAATGAGTTTATTCGCTGGTATAACTTTGAGCGGCTTCAAGTAACATTAAACGGCATGACGCCGATAGAATATCGAAATCATGCCGTTCAAGAATGTGCATAAACACTTTAATTATTTGATTGTCCTCTTGACAGGAGCCGAGCCACTTGGCCTTTTTAAAATAATTTACTTATTAATATTAATACCAACCATTTGCTTCCCAGAATGACTGTGCCTTACTCCAGCTACCGTAAGTTGAAGTGACGTAAGAGTTAGCAACAGCTTCTTGGTTTGATGCCGAATAATCACCATTTAAATATGAAGAACTTAATTGATACTTACCGATATACTGACCGTTAGTTGCTGAATAATTACCGCCAGATTCCTTGTTAGCAATCCAAGCTTTAGCGGCAGCTTCGGAGCTACTTGTTGAAGTAGCGGCGTTATTAGTACTAGTTGCTGAACTAGCAGTTGATTGTGTGTTTTGTGTTGCCTGTGCTTGTGGTGCAGTGTATGTCGATTGTGTGCTTACTGGAGCCGATACGGCAGAAGCAGCACTAGTTGCAGCTACACTAGAAGCCTGTGAAACTGGCGCTGCAGATGAGACTGGCGCAGTTGAACCAACTGGGGCCGTACTGCTTGCTGGGGCAACAGAACTGACAGGAGCAGTTGAGCTAACAGGCGTTGCGCTGCTTACTGGGGCAACGGAACTAACTGGTGCAGTACTGCTTACTGGCGCAACCGAACTGACAGCTGCAACGCTACTAACTGGCGCAACTGAAGAAGCTGCAACGGCTGATACTGGCGCTGCAGATGAGACAGGTGCCACTGAAGCAGCAGGCGCAACTGAACTGACTGGTGCAGCCTGTGAAACTGGTGCTGCACTAGCAGGCTGTTGAACAGCACTTGGCTGAGCAGCGGCTGCCGTAGATGCAACTGCACTACTTGGAATATTATATTTTTGACCGGCATAGATTAAATGCGTGGTTTTATTGATGTTATTAGCTGTTTCAATTGAATCGATTGTTGTGTTGTAATCTTCGGCAAGATCAGAAACCGTGTCGCCAACCTTAGCAGTAATGACTGCTGCATCAGCGACCTTAGCGCCACCGATCAAGATACCAGCGGCACCGGCTGTTGTGAGTAATACCATTTTTAGACGTTTACTTAATAAAATAAAAATCACTCCTAATTTATGATTGACTTCAAAATTTGATTACGAAATTCTGCTTTGCATTCCATTGGTACCGAAATGCATTCAACAGGCGTAAGTATAGCAGGGCTCTGTAACATGTAAATAGCAGTTACGTTACAAAATGGCCTTTTATTGTAATATTGTCATCTGTTTGTTATCTAAGCCGTTTCAACCCCATCGGCGCGCACCTGCTCTGGTACCAAAATAAGTGAAACTTTTCGGAATAATCATCAAAAAAGATTAAAATCGACTAAATTAAAGGTCCTTAATATCATTTGATAGCGCTTTAAACTATACTATAAGTATCGTTTAGAGTTAGGGTGTGATCGTTTTGCAAGCATTTATCCTGAATTATTCACCATAAGTTCTCCAAGTACAGTGTCACCCCGGTATCATGGGCGGTACTGTGTTTTTTATTTTTCACCTTTTTAGTGCAGAAAAAGAACCTCCGATTTGGTATAGTTGATTCACCACAAGTCAGCTATCCACCCAAAGAAAGAGGTCCTTCTCATGGCAACTTTACCGGGAAAACGAGTTAATTTCAATCCTAAATTACATATTTCGCACACTGGTGGTGAACTTTCCACTGATGCTGGGCTAGTGTTGGTCAAAGAATTAATGGCGCAACTCAATTTCACGACCTTAGCGTATCAATTAGTCCATTTTGATGACCAGCGCCATTACGCTCGTTACAGCAACGTTAGTCTACTAGAACAGGTCGTGCTGCAGTTGATCGCCGGTTACCCGGCCGATCTAGCTGCCACCAGTTTGCGCAATGACCCCACATTTAAATTACTATTGGCACAACCGCAATTGGCCTCACAACCGTCATTATCCCGTTTTTGGCAACGCTGTGACGAGCAGACCATCACCTCATTACAAACGTTGAATCAAGCATTGCTTGACCAAGCGTGGACTGGCGCCAAGCAACAACAGCTGATCCTCGATATTGACTCGACTCACGCCGATACTCATGGTCATCAGGAAAAAACGGCCTTTAATGCGCATTACGGTACCACGGGTTACCATCCGCTGGTCGCTTTTGACGGGCAAACGGGCCACTGTTTAAAGGCTCAATTGCGCCCAGGTAATGTTTATACCAGTACGGATATTGCCCCCTTTATCACACCACTACTACAGCACTATCATCAAGTCAAACCGAACGCTGATATCTTGGTCCGCGGGGATAGTGGCTTTGCGACTCCAGAATTATACGAAACTTGTGAAGCCAACGACACTTTTTACTTGATCCGCCTGAAAGCCAATCGGCGGCTGAACCAACTGGCTGAACGTTTTGTTCAGATCAGTGATGAGCAGAATTGGACTGAGACCGAGGTCCATTATTATCGCGCGTCTTATCAAGCCCGATCATGGTCTAAGCCGCGCCAGATCTATATTAAATCAACTCGACCAGCTGGTGAATTGTTATTTCAACATGAATACCTCGTGTCCAATTTAACGAGTTTTGTCGCCGAAGATGCATTTCACGCCTATCACCAACGGGGTCAAATGGAAAACTATATCAAGGAAGCCAAGGCTGGCTTTTACCTGGATAAAATGACTAGCTCGCAATTTATACCAAATTATGCCCGCATGATGCTCAGTGTCCTCGCTTATAATTTAGTCAGCTTGATGCGCCAATTGTTGCCTGTACAACATCAGCGATTACAGGTTACAACCTTGCGCTTATGGCTGTTTAAAGTAGCGGGTAAGCTGGTGACCAGCGGCCGGCAACTTTATCTAAAATTAAGCCGCCACCACGTCTATCAGGATTTGTTTTATCAACTGTTAGCTCGAATCCAAGCGCTACAGTGGGGCTAAACTGGTGCAAAAAATCAAAAAAAGTCGGTTCGGCCAAGGGGCAAGTATGCTCAAAATTGAGGATCAAAAATTTATCCAGCCCCATAATTTGGTAGCCTTTAGCAAAAACAGTACATCTTGGTTTGACTACGCCATAGCAGCACGAGAATTGGTCCAAAATTGTGCGGTATGCCGATATTAAACCTCGTATGAATAATTCGGGATTTATTATTGCTCAGTTAGAATTAGTTCTACGTTTAATCCTGGCGGCATTGTGCGGCTTTGCCATCGGCTATGAACGTAAAAATCGTTTAAAAGAGGCCGGTATCCGCACCCACATGATTGTTGCGTTAGGAGCCGCCTTGATCATGATTGTTTCCAAAGATGGTTTTTTTGACGTCCTTAACGTTAAAAATGTCGTCTTGGACCCTTCCCGAATTGCCGCCCAAATTGTCAGCGGGATTAGTTTTTTAGGTGCCGGAACAATCTTAGTTCGCCGTCAAGGCATTAACGGCCTCACCACCGCAGCCGGAATTTGGACCACCGCGGCAGTCGGCATGGCCATTGGTGCCCGCCTGTACGTTGTTGGTATCTCCGCCACACTTTTAGTGCTGCTCATTCAGATCTTACTCCACAAACAGCTTCGATTTTTGCCCAATGCAGTGGCCGAACAACTTTCACTGGAAATGTTGGACCAACCAGAAGCAATCAATAATTTGGAAAAAATGTTACAGCAACACAATATTGAATTGCTAAACCTTCATATTGAACGCCAACGCCACCACCTAGTCGAAATTAGACTGGCCGTCAAACTACCCCCTCACTACAAAGTGGCCAGCTTGATGAGCCTACTAGGTGAAAACGAGGCCATTCAGAGTGTTGATTACTAACCCTGTAGCGAGGGCCGTAAGCCCTAGCACGAATTTAATATCATTGACAAAAAGTGACCAACGCCAACAAGATTTAAGCATATTTAATCGCAGAAAACAGTCGTAGTTTGATTACCGAATTGCTCGGCGGCCAAACTACGACTGTTTTTCTGTCTTCTGCTTCTTTTTAGCCTTTCGTTTAGCCCTAATTTGGCGGAAAAATTGCTGCAATAATCCCGCCGCGTCATCTGCTAAAACGCCGGCTTCCACTTCAGCTTGGTGGTTAAAGCGCTCGTCCGTTAGTAAATTCATGAAAGTGCCCGCCGTACCTGCCTTTGGGTCAGGGGCACCGTAATAGACTTCACTTAAGCGCGAATTAATAATTGCCCCGCTGCACATCGGACAAGGTTCTAAGGTGACAAAAATTGCTGCATCCTCCAAACGCCAACTATGAATTGTGGCGCAGGCCTCCTGAATCGCCAAAATTTCGGCGTGGGTCGTTGCGTCCTGGCTGTGTTCCCGCAAATTATGACCACGGCCAATAATTTCACCGCGGTAAACAATAACGGCCCCAATCGGCACTTCACCGATCAAGGCCGCCGTTTTTGCTTCAAATAAGGCCTCACGCATATAAAATTCTTTTTCAGTTTGCTCAAATACCAAATTCCTAACTCCATTCCTACTATTAATTAAATAATCGCCAAGGGCCGCTTTTTAGTCGGTGCCGGAAAGGCTGCGTCAATCTGCACTATTTCTGCCGGCGTTAACGTGACATCAGCCGCCGCCAAATTAGCCTGCATGTGTTTCCACTGACTAGTTTGGGGAATCGCAAGCAGCTGTGGTTGCCGAATCGTCCACGCTAATAAAAGCTGCATCGACGTAATTTGGTGTGCCTTAGCAATTTTTTGAATCACAGGATTAGCCGTCAATTGCTGGCCTCGACTATCCCCCTGGGCAATCGGCGAGTAGGCAATAAAAGGAACCCCATTTTTCAGTTGCCAAGGTAATAAATCGTATTCCACGCCGCGGTCCGCCAAATTATACAAATCTTCATTGGCAAAAACGTCCGCACCGTTAGTTTCTTGAAACAATTCTAACATATCAGCTGTATCAAAGTTAGAGACACCCCAATGCCGAATCTTGCCCGCTTGCTGTAATTGACGCAGCCCGGTAATTGTTTCCTTTAACGGAACTTGCCCCCGCCAATGAAGTAAATAAAGGTCGAGGTAGTCCGTTTGCAGTCGTTTCAAACTGGCGGTTAAACTCTGCTTCATCCGCTTGATTGATGCGTTTTGCGGATAGAATTTTGAAACCAAAAATAATTTTTCCCGGGTATACGGCTTAATAGCCGCACCGACCAATTCTTCGGAACGACCGTCCCCATACATTTCCGCGGTATCAATGAGATTGCTACCGTGCTCAAGGCCGTAACGCAGCGCCTGAATTTCTCCGCCGCGTTTATTCGGATCGTCGCCCATGTGCCAAGTTCCCATCCCAATGACGGGCAAGCGCTCGCCCTTAAAATCTAGATAACGCATTTTTAACTTCCTTTCAAAACAAAGTTGCTACGATAAATAAACGCTGATTAGGGCCACCGCGATCATTAAAGCACGGGACAAAAAGAGCTCCCGCAGCAATTAGCTTTTCGGGAGCCCATTATTTTAATGCCGGTATTCGTGTAGCCAATCTTTCAACGTTGCAGTCAATTCATTAGCTGCGTTGCCTGCTGAGCCAACGTACACACCAGCCTTATTGCGAACTTTGCTTAACTTTTCAACCGCATTAACCAAGTGATTGAGATCATCGTTGTCAATTCGATCAACGAGGTCAAGTATCCGCTCGTTGCCCTTAAGGTTGTCCCGCACGAACGTTTTCACTTTATACCGATTTCTACGGGTTTGAATTTGTTCGACAATGGCATCCGCTGCTAAATAGGCGCCGGTTGCGGCAAGCGTTGTCGTAATACCAATACCAAGTAAAATTTTGCTACCAGTTTTCATAAAGTCAGCCTCCTTATTAGAGAGAGTGCCTAAAAAGGCGTTCAGCCCCTGAGCATTAGCCTAGACCACCAAACGATCCGCTTCGCGTATCGTTTGGCGATCGTAGCTAAGCACAAGGAGTTGCCTTTTTAGTCACGTTTCATTTCCACCAGAATCAGTCCGAAAAATAATTTCCAACCGATCTAGTAAAGTATCCAGTAATGCTTAATTTCAGTGTACCATAATCTTGCTTCCTTGGGGACTAAAGCGCACTCATACTTGCTTAACACTTTGAATAATATAGTAACCTTTATTTTTCTTCACGATTGTTGCGTTGCCAAAGGTTTCTTGCATCGTTTTTTGGGCGGAAGGTGCACCCTGTTTTTTCTGTAAAACAATCGTTAACGTTCCCCCTGGCAGTAAGTGATCCTTGGCGCCAACTAAAATCCCCGTCACGACTTGTTTACCAGCCCGGACCG
Source organism: Loigolactobacillus backii (assembly GCF_001663675.1). Taxonomy (NCBI): domain Bacteria; kingdom Bacillati; phylum Bacillota; class Bacilli; order Lactobacillales; family Lactobacillaceae; genus Loigolactobacillus; species Loigolactobacillus backii. The sequence continues at coordinate 1,514,407 of NZ_CP014873.1, read as the reverse complement.
GCGGATTGGATAAAATAGCCGCGTACTGCTTCTCTACAGCTGCGTATTGATCAGAAGTGAAAATAGCAACGTTAGCCACGTGATTATTTGCGGCATTTTCCCGGGCCAATGATAAAGCCAGCTCATTGACGTCCACCAGATCAACTTGGCGTTCAGGAGCCTCTTTGGCCAACGCTAACCCAATTGGGCCGTAACCGGCACCCACATCCAGTAAATCACCTGCAGGCAAGTCAGTAAAACTAAACGCTTCTAGTAAGGTGCGTGTCCCGAAATCAACGGTTCGTTTTGAAAACACACCATTATCAGTTACAAAATGAAATTCGTGGCCTCGCAACGTAAACGACCAATCTTTTTTTCGTGAACCACATCAGGATTTTCTGAATAATAATAATTTGTCATGATTAAATTCCCCCGGAGCTATAATTAATTTATTAAATTTTTATTTTTAGGAATCAGGCCTACGTCGCCGCCCTTTTGGACTCAAAATTGACAACCTAACGACCATTTTTGACCCCCAAAACATACTCAAACGAAATGGCTTGTGGTAAACTAATTGTACCATGAATCGCCAGAAGTTCCGGCCAACACTATATCTAGTAGCTATTTTAAATTTAGCTACCGAATATAGTGTTTTTTGTTGATTTATTGTAAGTGACTGGTTATACTAAGAACATAAACAAAAAGTACCAGAGAGAAAGGTGAACCACATGAATAACTTAACAGTTTACACAAAAAATGGTTGCATGCAGTGCAAGATGACTGAACGCTTCCTCAATTCGCACAATATTCCTTTTACAGAACACAATATTGATCAAGAACCAGAATACGTCGACTATCTGCGGGAAAAGGGCTTTCAAGCAACACCAGTGATTGAAGCATCAGACATCAGCTTCACCGGCTTCCGCCCCGACCAATTACGCCAATTAGCAGTTTAAAGTGATAAAAGTGGCGGTCAAACGCTTATGCTTACGCCATTTTACCGCTTAAACATCATAATAGCACCAGATTCCAATAAGTAACCAACTTAGCAACGTCGTAAACCATAAGACACAACGTTTCTCGCACCACTTGCGGGAACGCCGGGTGCCTTTTATTTTTTGCTCAGAGTGTTTGAAAAGACGGTTAGATTCTGAGGATTAGCCTTTTCAAACACGTTTCCACTAAACTAGTCAGGAAAGTACTAACTAGAAGTACTTTCCCAGCAGGTTTACAACCAACTATTTTTTGCTCAATCCCTATCGATCATTAAGAAAGTGGTGTCCAAATGTCTTTAAAAACAATTGATCCGCAAAGTGTTTCTTACTACGCTTTAAATAATGAAATTAACATCCCCGTTGACGGCCAAATCCCGTTGAATAAGGATAAAGAAGCTTTAAAGGCCTTTTTAAGTGAAAATGTCGTGCCAAACACTAAAGTCTTCCCTAATTTTCAAGCTAAGATCTCCTTCTTAGTCGACCATCAATATCTAGAAAAGCCCTTCTTGGCCGACTACTCCGCCGACTTCATTGATCAATTACACAATTACTTGGAGGACGCCAATTTTAAGTTCAAGTCATTCATGGCCGCTTATAAATTTTACGCCCAGTACGCCTTAAAAACTAACGACGGCGAATATTACCTTGAAAGCTTTCAGGATCGGGTTTTATTTAACGCCCTCTACTTCGCTGCTGGTGATGAGAAATTGGCTCATGATATTGCCGATGAAATGATCCACCAGCGCTACCAACCCGCAACACCCAGCTTTTTGAATGCCGGCCGTGCTCGTCGTGGCGAATTGGTTTCTTGTTTCTTGCTCCAAACTACGGACGACATGAATTCAATCGGCCGAACAATTAACTCGGCCCTGCAACTTTCTCGCATTGGTGGCGGTGTTGGGATTACTTTGACCAACCTACGCGCGGCCGGCGATCCAATCAAGCACGTTGAAGGTGCCGCTTCTGGCGTTTTACCGGTCATGAAATTATTAGAGGATTCATTCAGTTATTCTAACCAATTAGGCCAGCGCCAAGGTGCCGGAGTCGTTTACCTAAACGCCTTCCACCCAGACGTAATCGCTTTTCTTGGTGCTAAAAAAGAAAATGCCGACGAAAAGTATCGTTTAAAGACGTTATCACTGGGCTTAGTTGTGCCGGATAAATTTTACGAATTGGCGCGTAAGGACGCTGACATGTACTTGTTTAGCCCCTACGACGTTGAACGAATTTACGGCAAGCCATTTTCTTACGTTGATATCACCAAAGAATACGATAAAATGGTCGCCAACCCTGATATTCGGCATAAGAAAATTAAGGCTCGTGACCTGGAAAATGAAATCAGTAAATTACAACAGGAATCCGGTTATCCTTACATCGTCAACGTTGATACGGCCAACCGGGCTAACCCAATTGACGGTAAAATTATCATGAGTAATTTGTGTTCCGAAGTTTTACAAGTTCAGACCCCTTCAAAAGTTAATAATGAACAGAATTACGATCAATTGGGAACGGACATTAGCTGTAACTTAGGTTCAACGAACATCCCGAATTTGATGCACGCAAAAGACTTTGGCCACTCCGTTGAAACCATGGTTCGCGCCCTAACTTTTGTCACTGACAATTCAAACATTGACGTTGTTCCATCCATTCAAAATGGTAACCATAAGGCGCACACAATTGGTTTAGGGGCAATGGGCCTGCACAGCTACTTTGCCAAGGAGCACATGATGTACGGCGATCAAGAAAGCCTTGACTTCACCAACATCTATTTCCTTCTATTAAACTACTGGACGTTAAAGGCTTCCAACGAAATTGCCCGGGAACGCCACGAAACTTTCGTTAACTTTGAAAACAGCAAATACGCTGACGGCAGCTATTTTGATAAGTACGTCAACCAAGATTGGCAGCCAAAGACGAAAAAGGTTCAGGAACTTTTCAAGGATATTTTCATTCCATCCAAAGCCGATTGGCAAGCACTAAAGGCAGCGGTCATGAAAGATGGTTTGTACCACCAAAACCGAATGGCTGTCGCACCCAATGGCTCGATTTCTTACATTAACGACACCTCGGCTAGCTTGCAGCCAATCGTTAACCGAATTGAAGATCGTCAAGAAAAGAAGATTGGTACGATTTATTACCCAGCGCCTTACCTTTCTAACGACACAATGCCTTACTATTCATCGGCCTACGATATGGACATGCGCCACGTAATTGATATTTACGCCACTGCCCAACAACACGTTGATCAGGGCATGAGCATGACGCTCTTTATGCGCTCCACTATTCCAGAAGGTCTCTACGAATGGAAAAATGGCGACACAAATAAAATGACCACTCGTGACCTTAATATTTTGCGTAATTACGCTTATAACAAGGGAATCAAGTCAATTTATTATATTCGTACCTACACCGACGATGAAGATGAGATTGGTTCCAATGCTTGCGAAAGCTGCGTAATTTAGCTACAATGACACTGGTTTGACAGACAAGTAATAGGGACAAAAGACGGTGGCAACACTGTTTGTCCCTATTCTTTTTCGAGTAACGAACCTACTCCGCGACAGATGGAAAGGAAGTTTCACATGACGGAAAGATATGACGCAATTAACTGGAATGCCGTTTCCGATGCAATTGATAAAGCAACTTGGGAGAAATTAACTGAGCAATTTTGGTTAGATACCCGAATTCCCGTTTCCAACGATTTAGATGACTGGCGTACCTTAGATGATACCCACCAATGGCTTGTTGGCCACGTTTTTGGCGGTTTAACTCTTTTAGACACCTTGCAATCACAAGATGGCCTAGCCGCCTTGCGCCAAGATGTGCGGACCCCCCATGAAACGGCCGTTTTAAATAACATCCAATTTATGGAATCTGTCCACGCCAAAAGTTATTCAACTATTTTTTCAACCTTGAATACACCTGACCAAATTAACGAGATCTTCGACTGGAGTGACACCGAAGAATACCTGCAAAATAAGGCTTCTTGGATCTACGATATTTATCGTGATACCACCGTTGATCCTTTGAAGAAAAAAGTGGCCAACGTCTTCCTTGAAACTTGCCTTTTCTACTCTGGTTTTTATACACCACTATTTTATCTAGGCAATAACAAACTAGCCAACGTGGCCGAAATTATTAAATTAATTTTGCGGGACGAATCAGTTCATGGCACCTACATTGGCTACAAGTTCCAGTTAGGCTTCAATCAACTTTCCAAAAATGAACAAGATAGTATGCGCGATTGGTTATACGACTTCATGTATAAACTTTACGCTAATGAAGAGAAATACACCCATTTACTTTACGATCAAGTTGGTTGGACCGAAGACGTTTTGACCTTTGTGCGTTATAACGCCAATAAAGCGTTGATGAATCTAGGCCAGTCGGCGCTTTTTCCTGACACAGAGGCCGACGTCAACCCGATCGTCATGAACGGAATTTCAACTTCCACAGCTAACCACGACTTCTTCTCGCAAGTTGGTAATGGTTACCGCCTCGGCCAAGTTGAGGCCATGAAAGACGACGATTATTCAGTCGGTGCACCAAAAGAACCAAAACCAAAAGACTAAAAGATAACACAAAAGCAGTACTGCAACTTTGAAGCGTCCTACACCATTAGACTTAACTGTCTAATAATATCGGACGCTTCTTCTTTTGCAGTACTGCTTTTTATGATTATTTTATTTAATTCGTTAATCGATTAGGCCTAGTCAGAAAAATTTATTTTTGTCGGTATTTTTCTGCTTAACCTGGGTGAAAAATACTGAAAGAGCAACTTCCTGTACCTTTTCCACCACTCGATAAATTAAACGTTCAATTCAGCGCTAATATCAACAATATTAACGTTAGGATCCATTTGTTCACTTTCACTAGATAAACTTAGCGTGTTCAGGCGCGGATTAACGTCCAATTTCATATTTTCATCTAAATAGGTTTTGGAATATGGTTTGATGTTAATTGGGCCGACAGTACTATCAATTGTTCCACCGTACTCGTCACCAATCGCTTCGTCCTGATCAACAACTAATAACCGGTAGCTCAGATTAAGTGCGCACGAGCCAAGCTTTGAATATTTGCCGACACCATCATCCAAATCAAGAATCAATTTCTTATCGGCGCCTAAATAATTTGCCAATTTCTGCTTTGCTGCATCCGTAATTGTTAATTTCATCAACCAACACTCCTTTGCTTTTTTAATACCTCACAAATTATATTGTACGCAATTTATTATTGAATACAACCAATTTGCTTAGTTGTGAAGTTTGCTCCTAAATTACCGTAACTGTATTTGAACCTCAGCGCTATCTCATAAGATTGAGCTTTCTTAAACACTTTCACCGTAATTTCAGTCTACGATTTTTAACACCTAAAAAGCAACTATTGTGTTTTATCACGCGATTTTCGCGGTAAATGCTTGCCCAGGCCACTACGCAAATCGGCCAACGTTTCATCTGGTCCCTTGCGTTGTTCTACCCGTAAAAAGCGTGGAATAAGCAATAAATGACGGTGTTTGGGCGCCTTAACCTTCTGATTAACCACCAACATAATCTGTAACAGGACAAACAAAATAGAACTGTGTTTACTGTAAGCAATGTATTTGGGTATCCACTGGGTCACGTACTTATTTTTATAAGCACGCAGGCCTTGGAACCCATAAAAACGGTAGCCGTACTCGTAAACCAGGTGTGCTAGTCGTTCTTGAATAAAGCTGTACTTAGAAACGCCAACGTTCGCAAGTGGCGCGTTCCCAAGGTCAAACGATTGATAATCTTGTGCCTGACCCTCTTGAAATAAATGAATGAAAACCTCATCCATTATTCCTGAAGGCGCCGACTTCAAATGGCGCATTAAATCAATCGAAAGAACACCGTTACTCATTGGCATCAAATTGGCGAAGGCGACCCACTGACCATTCTTATCACTAATTACCGCGATTGGCGTGCGATTCAGATAATATTCATCAAAAAAGCCTAAAGAAAAGCCTTCTTCATGCCGTCCATCCAGCCAGCTATCAGAAATTCGGCGTAGTTTCGCGAATTGCTCGGCCGTGTACGGTGGTTGAATCAGTTGGAATTGATAGCCTTCGCGATTGAATTTGTTCATCAAAGTACGCTCGGCCTTACGCTTTTTACCACTTAACGAAAAGTCCGCCAACCGAACGTAGCCTTCTTCACCAATCTTAATGAAGTCGTACCCAATCTCATGTAATTGCATCGTTAGTTCACTAGAAATTTCGTAAAATACGAGGCTAAAACCGAGACTATCCGCATCATCCATAAACTTTTCAATAGCGGTAGTTAACACTTGGGGATTACCGACTGGCTCCCCCATAACAATCAGTCGATTGGCCTTTTGCTGGTACATGAACATGACTTGATCTTCACCATCAACTTGGTAGAAATAAAGCTCCTTATCGCGTAAATAAGCCAAGTGCGAAACCTCGTTACCACCAAATTTTTTAATCAACTGATGAACACGCTGTTCATCAAAAGCCGCGGCCAGTTGGCGCCGGGAATAAGTTAAATACTGATAAATAACCAATAACGCTAAGGCCGCAATCAGCATGCCAATAAAACCAGTGATCCACAAACGTTCCGACGGGAAAAATAACGCGGTTGGTACCTTGTGAACGTGGTGCGGCGATTGAGGCAGATTATAAACCCCAACAATTGTGTAAACAATGAAGGATCCAGCAAATAAAACCCAATCAAATAGAGTACTTCCCCACGACAAAGCCATTTTTTCACGGTATAACTCATGCTTGCTAAAAATCGTTGCGATTAAGATCACGCCAAGTAATAGCGCCATTTTCCATGAAAAATCACGCCACAACGTGTTAAGAATCGCAACTACCAGTAAAATCAAAGTTGGATAGTAGGCACGTTGTACCTTAGCCGCAATCCCCCGCGCAAATCCCAGTAGTAAGAAAGCCATAATGATATTCGTAACCTGATCTAAGAAAACAAAGGTATACGGGTAAAGACGAGCAAATAAACGGTTATTTAGCGCAAAATTAGGTACCGTCGAAAGAATTAAGAGCATTACGCCAGAGAAATATAGGAAGATCACTAAAATACCGTGGGCTGTCTTCTGGAGTACTAATTTTGGCAATCCCTGCAAAAAGGTGTTCAGTCGTTGTCCAGCATCCTGAATAAAAAGAAAAACACCCACTAAAAACGGAAAAATATAGTAAAACAGACGGTAGAATAAGAGCCAAATAACTGCCGTCGAACGATCAACGCCGATAAAGCCCAACCCGATAATCATAAAAACATCAAAAGTTCCCAAACCACCAGGTAGCATGGAAACAACGCCAATCACCGAAGCAATCGCAAATAAGGGAACCACATTAGGTAAATTGACCGGAACCTTAAGTAAGTAACCAATAAAGACAAAGAAGAGTACACAAAAACCCCATTCAAAACTTGAGCCAATCGTCAAACGTAGCTCACGCCGGAGTGGTAAATCAGCAAAGAACTTAGAATCCCGCAAATGAGTGACTAGCATCAACAATGGAAAATAAAGCCCACCACCAACTAACCAAATCCAATAATGACCATAGACTGAACCTACATTAAACCCAAAAATTAAGCCTAGTGAAACCAGACATAATAACGACAAACCAGATAGTAGGAATAAAGCAATTTTTGAGATAGCAAACACAACCTGCTTGTGGGTTGCCTGTTTACTATAAAAATTAGCCCGTAAAGTTGCCCCTAAAAAACCACCAAAGCCCGCAATATTCGTAAAGGTATTGACAATCCAACCAGATTTAACGATATACCGCTTTTTATATTCGCCTGGTAGAAATTGGACAATGGTAAAATCATAATTTAGCATGGGCAAAACAGCCACAAAACCAGCAACTAACATTAATAAAAGTGTGCCTGGATCTTGCGTGGCCAGACTTGCTCGTAGTTGGCGACCATTTAACTGCCGGCTGATGTTACCAATCTCAAAAATAACGAATACTAACATTGATAAAACAAACAGTGATTTTAAAATAGTTAATCGCTTCTCGATAAATGCTAATACACGCCGAAAAAGTACTCTAAGTTTCTTCAAACCTAATCCACCCGCTCCTTCTTGTCATGCATCTATTATCGCAATAAGTTCGCTAGTTTTCAACAAACCCGCTTGTAGTTTAACTAAAAACCAGTTAAGTTTTGCGTAGTAAGCCAAAGTAACGAATGCTTCGCACAACAACTATGGATTTAGGTCAAGAATCTGGACACATTTTATGTATAATTTAAGCGACTAATTTTTCCTTTTCATTTGGAGTTAAATAATCAATGCTACTGTGAATTCGAGCACTGTTATAAAAGCTCTCAATGTAGCTGAATATTGCAGCATTTGCTTCTTCAAAATCCTGATAATGGTGTTGGTAAACCTCTTCTTTTTTCAAACTGGCGTGAAATGATTCCAAACATGAATTGTCATAGGGACAGCCACGCTTGCTATAAGAATGGCGAATATGGTGTTGCGCTAAGATCTGTTCAAAGCCAGCACTGCGGTACTGGCTACCCAGATCGGTATGCACAATTAAGTTATTAGTCGTCTTTCTAGTTTCAAAGGCTTGTTGAAAAGTGCTGATCACAAGATCAGCAGTCATATGACGGCTGATTTTATGGGCAATGATTTTACGTGAATATAAATCCTGAATGCTTGATAAATAACACCAGCCATTGGCTTTGGTGTGAATATAAGTTATGTCTGCACACCACTTTTGATTTGGACTGGTTGTACGAAAATCTTGCGCGAGTATATTTGAATAATCAGTCGCATCAATATCATTACCCGAATTATTCATACGAGGTTTAATATCGGCATACCGCACAATTTTGGACCAATTCTCGTGCTGCTATGGCGTAGTCAAACCAAGATGTACTGTTTTTGCTAAAGGCTACCAAATTATGGGGCTGGATAAATTTTTGATCCTCAATTTTGAGCATACTTGCCCCTTGGCCGAACCGACTTTTTTTGATTTTTTGCACCAGTTTAGCCCCACTGTAGCGCTTGGATTCGAGCTAACAGTTGATAAAACAAATCCTGATAGACGTGGTGGCGGCTTAATTTTAGATAAAGTTGCCGGCCGCTGGTCACCAGCTTACCCGCTACTTTAAACAGCCATAAGCGCAAGGTTGTAACCTGTAATCGCTGATGTTGTACAGGCAACAATTGGCGCATCAAGCTGACTAAATTATAAGCGAGGACACTGAGCATCATGCGGGCATAATTTGGTATAAATTGCGAGCTAGTCATTTTATCCAGGTAAAAGCCAGCCTTGGCTTCCTTGATATAGTTTTCCATTTGACCCCGTTGGTGATAGGCGTGAAATGCATCTTCGGCGACAAAACTCGTTAAATTGGACACGAGGTATTCATGTTGAAATAACAATTCACCAGCTGGTCGAGTTGATTTAATATAGATCTGGCGCGGCTTAGACCATGATCGGGCTTGATAAGACGCGCGATAATAATGGACCTCGGTCTCAGTCCAATTCTGCTCATCACTGATCTGAACAAAACGTTCAGCCAGTTGGTTCAGCCGCCGATTGGCTTTCAGGCGGATCAAGTAAAAAGTGTCGTTGGCTTCACAAGTTTCGTATAATTCTGGAGTCGCAAAGCCACTATCCCCGCGGACCAAGATATCAGCGTTCGGTTTGACTTGATGATAGTGCTGTAGTAGTGGTGTGATAAAGGGGGCAATATCCGTACTGGTATAAACATTACCTGGGCGCAATTGAGCCTTTAAACAGTGGCCCGTTTGCCCGTCAAAAGCGACCAGCGGATGGTAACCCGTGGTACCGTAATGCGCATTAAAGGCCGTTTTTTCCTGATGACCATGAGTATCGGCGTGAGTCGAGTCAATATCGAGGATCAGCTGTTGTTGCTTGGCGCCAGTCCACGCTTGGTCAAGCAATGCTTGATTCAACGTTTGTAATGAGGTGATGGTCTGCTCGTCACAGCGTTGCCAAAAACGGGATAATGACGGTTGTGAGGCCAATTGCGGTTGTGCCAATAGTAATTTAAATGTGGGGTCATTGCGCAAACTGGTGGCAGCTAGATCGGCCGGGTAACCGGCGATCAACTGCAGCACGACCTGTTCTAGTAGACTAACGTTGCTGTAACGAGCGTAATGGCGCTGGTCATCAAAATGGACTAATTGATACGCTAAGGTCGTGAAATTGAGTTGCGCCATTAATTCTTTGACCAACACTAGCCCAGCATCAGTGGAAAGTTCACCACCAGTGTGCGAAATATGTAATTTAGGATTGAAATTAACTCGTTTTCCCGGTAAAGTTGCCATGAGAAGGACCTCTTTCTTTGGGTGGATAGCTGACTTGTGGTGAATCAACTATACCAAATCGGAGGTTCTTTTTCTGCACTAAAAAGGTGAAAAATAAAAAACACAGTACCGCCCATGATACCGGGGTGACACTGTACTTGGAGAACTTATGGTGAATAATTCAGGTCATTAGTTTGTTGATAATGCCACTTCTTGCGCGTGATTGATTTTAACCCCATTTGGCGCATTAATCGTTGAACTAGCTTAATACTGGCAGTCTTACCTTCTTTTTGTAACGCTTTTAGAATTTTAGGTGCCCCGTAGATACGTCTAGAATTAAAGTAAATGCGTTTAATCGACTGGCTAAGTGTCTTACGACGCTTGGCTTGTGGCGATACATGATTCTGCTGATGTTCATAGTAAGTTGAGCGTGGAACTGAGAGTACTTTACAGGTTTCTTTGATACTATGGTGCTTCAAATTAATATCAACGGCTGTCTGCCAGTCATCTGGGTTTACTTTTTGGCGAATATGGTTAAGGCTTTTTTTAAGATGTCATTCTCACTTTCTAGCTGTTTCAAACGTTTTTGCAACGCTAAAACATCTGATTTGGAAATTCCACTTCCTTTGTCTTCTTTATATAGATTAATCCATTTGTAAATAGTTACATTTGATACACCATATTCGTCTGTAAGATCAGCTACCGGGGCGCCATCCTGGTACAGCTTGACAATCATTTTTCTAAAATCTACTGAGTACTTTTTCTTGGTCATAAAAACACAATCCTTCCTATTATGGAATTATACTAAATCGTGTCCATGATTTCATACTACCTTCACTACTTTAGCAATTAAGATTACCTGTATTGCGAAATAAGATGATTGTGTTTTAACGCGTTGCTACTAATTTATCTGCCGAATGCATTTAGAATGCACCACTAAACTAAAGCTACTTTCGTAAGTGGCTCTATTTTAAATATCCGGCAAACAAACTTGAATTTATCTTATCACCTAAAATAGTTATTTTACCTTTCATTCAATCATGCTACTATTAAATTAGTAATGATAGTTTTCAAAATTGGTCAATCACCAGGCTTCAAAAATGGGAACGAACTGCGTGTAAGACTGATTTTGGATTGAACAAAGACCATTTTCGTTCAACGACGGTTCAGTTAACCACCGTTATTTGGCGAAAAACAACAATAATTTTATTTGGAGGAATAAATTATGAAAAAATTGGTTAGTTTAGGCATCATCACGCTATCCACTCTCACCTTAGCAGCATGTGGCCATAATGACTCGGCGGACAAGGATAGCGCCTCACATTCTGAAAGCATCGTAAAAATGAACAGCGCTTCACGTGCCAAAGCAAAATCAATAAGTAGCGCCAAAAAAATGTCCCGTAATGCAAAAAAAGAGGCCACAGCGGCTTCAAAAGAGTCTAGAAAAGCAGCGGCTGCCGCACAATCGGCCGCAGCAATTAGTAGCTCAGCACAAAATTCGCAGAGCGCGGCAAAACAACAAAACATGATGCAAAATAATGCTAACGATAGTTCTAATAACAAAGTTAATAATAATTCAAATGCCGCTAGTTCTGCTTATTCCGCAAGTAGCTCAAGTACACCAGCAACGCAAAACACCAACACGATTAGTAGCCCCCAGCAGGCCGAAGCCGCCGTAGTAGCCAAAGTTGGCAACGGCGATCAAAGCGATCCAATAACTTGGACCTACATGGCCAGCGGTGACAACAAAATGCTGACCGACCCCAACGGCAACTCCTATTACTGGATTCGTGGCGAACGCCGCTCGGCCATTGAAGCGTACCAAAAATCAGGTGCCGGCTCGTACGACGGCCTAGATTACTACGTTTACCCGAATGGTACTGTGGTTAACCGAGATAGTACAGGATTTTAGCTTGCCGGAACGTTTAGTTATCATAAATCATAATCAGTTTAGTTGTTCAAATAAAAAAATTCCGACCCTTTTTTCGCGCTAATAACAATTCTCTTATTCTTTAAACTTCTTCACATTTAATGATGCGTCTAAGTAAAAAGCTGTTCTTTTTTAATTTAGATCTACCTTCTGGTATTAACAAATAACTAATACCAGTTTTTATTTCGAATTAATCAAAAAAGACCTCCCAAAATTACTTGGCAGATCTTTTAACAGTAAACCAAATCATACTCCAAAACTTTTAAATCACTTATCGCAATCAAAGTTAGACGTATTTGGTCTCCTTCAAATAAATGTTAATTTATTATTTAACGGTAACTTCAGCGCCGGCTTCTTCAAGCTTAGCCTTAAGTTCGTTAGCTTCGTCTTCAGAAACGCCTTCTTTGATAACTGTAGGAGCGTTATCAACCATATCTTTAGCGTCTTTCAAACCAGCACCCGTGATTTCACGAACTGCTTTGATTGCTTTGATCTTAGCTGAACCACCAGAAGTAAGTTCAACGTCAAATTCAGTTTGTGCAGCAGCAGTGTCTCCGCCAGCAGCACCTGCAGCAGCTACTGGAGCAGCAGCGCTAACACCAAATTCGTCTTCAATTGCTTTAACTAAGTCGTTTAATTCAAGGATTGTTGCGTCTTTTAATTGTGCAACGATTGCATCTGTATCTAATGCCATGTTCGTTTTCCTCCTCAGGAATAATTGATTAGCTTTTATTTTTAACAAAAGCTTTGGATTTTCGGAGGATGACTACCTGAACTCCAGCAAAAAAGTGCCTGGGTTCAGCAGCATCCTTCCGTAAAACTAATTGTCAGTTAACCTAACAATATTTTATTCAGCATCAGCGCCGTCTTCAGGCTTTGCGTCAGCAACTGCTTTAACTGCGTAAGCAACGTTGCGAACTGGAGCTTGTAAGACAGAAAGCAACATTGATAATAAGCCATCGCGATCTGGTAACTTGGACAAATCAGTGATTTGGTCTAAGCTAGCAACTTTACCTTCGATTAAACCGCCTTTGATTTCCAAAGCGTCGGCTGTTTCGGCAAACTTAGCAATGATCCGGGCTGGGGCAACAACGTCTTCATTTGAAAAGGCAACTGCTGTAGGACCAACAAAGGTATCATCCAAACCTTCAAAACCTGCTTTATCAGCCGCACGACGTAAAATCGTGTTTTTGATAACGTGTAATTCAACATCTGCATCACGTAATTGCTTACGTAACTCAGTATCTTGCGCAACTGTTAAGCCACGAGAATCAACGATAACGGCCGAAGCCGCATTTTTAAAGCGATCAGTAACTGTATCAACAACTTTTGCTTTTTGAGCAATAACTGCTTCACTCACGAGTATTTCACCTCCTGAAATTATTTGGTGACCAAATGCCACCAGGGGCTTTCTCCTAAATAAAAAACGCTGTGCCTAAGGACACAACGCCGATTGAGAGTCTGCTAAAAACCGTACAAACTTTCTCCTCGGCGGGCCGCTTATAAATAAGCATTTAAGGTAAACACCTGAGTCTTAGGTAGAAATAATAACCGTTTATAAATATAGCATATTCCAGTCATCCGGTCAAATTTAGTTTTGAAAAGAAGTTCAGTAAAAGACGCTTATATTCCAGAATTGACCGTAAGAATGTTTTGAAAGGCGTGTTGTTTCAGCACCTTTTATAAAATTAACCCGAAACTAATCAAGAAAAATACCAACCCAGAGTGGGACAAAAGTCTGGGTTCACGTTCTAAAGCAATACTCGGAAATAATAAAAGGCTAGGATTTTTGTCCCGGCCTTATTTTATCATCAAAAACTACCTTTTATTTCACATTAACAATAAAAAAGAGTTACAACAAAAGTGAATTTGTCGCAACTCTATTTTCATAACAGTTTTAATTAAGCCTTAGCAAAAGAACCAAGATCAACGTGGACACCAGGTCCAAAAGTTGAAGTGACTGCTAAGCTTTGGATATAAGTACCCTTAGTTGAAGCGGGACGTGCCTTAATAATTGTATCTTGCAATGTCTGGAAGTTCTCTAATAATTTGTCATCAGCAAATGATACCTTACCAATTGGTGCGTGAACAATTCCAGCTTTGTCAACCCGGTAAGCAACTTGGCCTGCCTTGATGTCATTAACTGCTTTTGTTACGTCCATTGTTACAGTACCAGTCTTAGGGTTAGGCATTAAGCCTTTAGGTCCTAAGACACGGCCAAGACGACCTACTTGAGCCATCATTGGTGGTGTTGCAACGGCAACGTCGAAATCTAACCAGCCGTCTTGGATCTTTTTAACAAGATCCTCGGCACCGACAATATCAGCACCGGCAGCCTTTGCAGCTTCGGCTTGTGGGCCTTGGGCAAAGACGATTACCTTTTGTGTTTTACCAGTACCATTTGGTAAAACAACGGCACCACGAATTTGTTGATCAGCTTGTTTAGGATCAACGTTTAAACGATAAGCAACTTCGACAGTTGCGTCGAACTTGGCAAAGTCAACCTTTTTAACAAGTGCTACGGCGTCTTTTACGTCATAGTTTTTGTTAATATCAACTTGTTCCAAAGCTGCTGTATACTTTTTACTCTTTTTAGCCATTTGTGTTTTTCCTCCTTGCAAATGTGGTCACTGGGAGCGTATCCCTTCCACTTGATTAGCCAATTTTCATTGAAAATCCGCACATGTACGTTTTTAATTAGGACCCGTTTTAAGAACTATTGATTAGTATTTTATAACCAATCTAAGCATCTTTTACGGTACTCTTTAGTCTTTAACAGTAAAGCCCATTGAACGTGCTGTACCTTCAACCATGCGCATAGCAGATTCAACATCTGACGCGTTTAGGTCTTGCATTTTTGTTGTAGCGATTTCACGTACTTGGTCTTTAGAAACTTCAGCGACCTTTTTCGTGTTTGGTTCGCCAGAACCGTGTTCAACACCAGCAGCCTTTTTAAGCAAAACAGCAGCAGGTGGGGTCTTAGTTACGAAATCGAATGAACGATCTTCATAAACACTGATCACAACTGGAATTAACATGCCTGCTTGATCAGCAGTGCGTGCGTTAAATTCCTTAGTGAAGCCCATAATGTTAATACCTGCTTGTCCTAATGCTGGACCAACTGGTGGAGCCGGAGTTGCTTTACCGGCAGGAATCTGTAATTTTACAACGTTAACAACGTTTTTAGCCACGAGACATAACCTCCTTAAGTCCGTGATGTGGTCATTTTGGCTAGTATATTTAGCCTCCCACTTAACGTGCAGCCAAAATAAGACTGGTCGCACCAAAACAGTATAGCATGCCATTAAGCTAGAAGCAACGCTAATATCAAACAATCATCTACGTCAATGAGACTAAATCAGAACGTAAAAGCCGCTGATAAGTCGCGTGATCAATGCGGCCAGTTTTATCCCTAGTCACCTTTATTCGTTTCACAGGCCACAGAAAATGACAAATTGCTTGATCAACCTGCGGATTTTCATGTAAACGGTAATGAGCCGCCTTCAATCCGGTAATCAAGCTCTCGCGATAACGGCCAATTCGTTTATCCAGTAGAAAACGCAGCGATAACGCGCTATCAACCGAGACTGAACCGTCGCTATCACTACCATCTAATAAATCACCGGCAATGTTTAGCCAAGCAACTCCAGTTGGCAGGTAGGACATGTTTTTTTCAAAGGCTTGATAGACTGGCGTCTTAGCAACTGGCCCATCCCCACGTAACTCGTAAGAAAAAACCTGGGCCCCATCTTCGCCAACGTCTAAATCATTAAACGGGCCCGCCAGCGTGATCACCTTTTTAATAGTCGGCTGATCCTCATCTCCACCTGCGGCCAATAAATAACGAAATAGGCTGACCGCCCCCATCGAATGACCAACTAGATTCACTTGTTCAACATGGTAATTCTGTTTAAGCTGGGCCAACACAAGGCGCAGCCAATCACTCTGCTTTTTTAATGAAGCGCCATTATCACTAAATAAAAGTTGAATTGTTGGATTGGCTACAGCAGTTGGCAATTTTCCGCGCACACTTACGCGACCTGCCGAACTAACTCGAATTACTAAGGCCTTTTGCGCGATCCCCTGCCGATTAAAACGGGCCAACATACGCCCAAAAGAAAAACGATTACCATGAAAACCATGAATGAAAATCGTTGGCGTTCGGGTAAAGCCCAGTGCTTGTTTTAGCTGTTTTGGCGCAGGTAACCGGTATTTCGGTAAAGCCAGCTGGTGTAATTGATCGGCCAGAACAAGTAGGACTGCCCCGAAAAGAATGACCACTAATAGAATAATGAGTTGCACTATAATTCATCACCACCAAAATTAAAATGTGCCAACGACAATCATTTTCACACGTTTTTAGTCTTATATTTGCTAATAAAAAAGCTGGAACAAAATAAATTTTGCACCAACTTCATTATAAAACATTTTATTTAAAAAGCTTAGATCTTATCAGCCTGATCGTAATCAAGTTCAGTACTTGTCTCGCGGCCAAACATATCAATGTTAACTTTTAATTTTAATTTTTCTTTATCAACTTCCGTAATCTTACCCGTCAATTTAGCAAAAGCGCCGTCAACGATCGTTACGACGTCACCAACTTCGAAATCGACGTTGCTGTGCCGGGCGCTCATGCCAAGCTGGCGTAAAATCCGTTCAACTTCATCAGGTAAAAGTGGCGCTGGCTTACTACCAGAACCGTGGCTGCCAACAAAACCAGTCACACCCGGTGTATTTCGAACAATGAACCAAGCCTGGTCGGTCATAACCATTTCGACCAACACATAGCCTGGAAATTCCTTCTGCATCGTTACTTTGTCCTTACCATCCTTGATCTCATGTGATTCTTGTTCAGGTACGACAACGCGGAAGATATTATCCTCCATCCCCATTGATTGGGCCCGGGATTCAATGTTACTTTTGACCTTATTTTCGTAACCGGAATAAGTGTGCAAAACGTACCATTGCTTTGATGCTGACTCTGTTTCTGACATGCTAGTTTCTCCTTTATCTGAATGACTTTTTTAACAAAATAAAAAAACCTCGCCTAGCGAAGTTTTAGTAACGCGTAAATTCATTATAGCAAAATTTTATCACTTTGCCTACTTAAAAATAAACAAGTAAGCTTAAATAAATCCTGAACTAAAACTATTTACCCAAAATTCATACGCAAATACTAAGGTAATAGTAGCTTAGCTAAGAATAATTATTCTTTTAATCAAGTTTAAGCCTATTTAGAAACTAATAAATTTAAAAGCCACTGTAGGCCGTTATCAACAACAGCAAAGAAGGCTGCAAAAAATACAGTCATTCCAACTACTGTTCCAGTATCATGGCGTAATTCTTTTCGCGTCGGCCAACTTACAGCCTTCATTTCCCGCCCAACATCACCAAAAAAATGAATTAATCTCATTGTCGTATTTACCTCGTTTCTTGATGCAACGTCTGTTTATTGCAATGTTTACAGTACTTATTCAGAGTTAACCGCGCCATATGCTGCTGGCTCATGGATACTTGGTAATTCCGTGAGCCGCAGATACTGCACGCCAAAGTTATTTTTATTTGTGACATTCAAATTTCTCCCACTCAAAACGCGTTTAGAACCGAACATTTTCTAACCAATCCAATAAATGTGTCAGAAAAAGCATCCAGTTACACTACACACTTCACCTTACTTACCTTGTGTAACGCTACTAGCAATAAGCCATAACTACTGTAGAATTCACCAATCACGCTCTGATAAGATATGCACATTTACTCTAGCATGTCAGCATTCGATAGTCAAACAAGACCTACTTCAATAATTGCGTTCGTACAATTGCAATGGCCAGCGCAATAATTTGCATACTATGAAATAATATTAAATTATGGATTGCTGTTTCAAAAGTTGTTTTTTTAATTTGAACTCGTTCAAAAGTCCGAATATTTTGAATGATTTTAGGCAAAACCAGAAAAATAATTAATTCTTCTGGTGGCAACAGGCCCAAAATAATGGCCAAAGAGGCCGTCACATAACAACTTAAAATTACCAAGGGATAAAGTTTTAACGACCTTTTTTTACCAAGGTAATACGGTAATGTATAGCGATGATTACGCTGATCTTGCTCAAGATCACAAATATTATCGGCAAACATAATGTTCGAATCCGCCAAAATACTGGGCAAACCAACCAGTACAAGAATAAATAGTGACAGTAAATTCCCTTTTAATTGAAACTCAGGCCAGTTAACAAACAAGCCCATTAAGGTTGTTGGGGCAACGTTGATGTAAGCCGTTAAGAAGAAAACGCCAAAGCCCTCGGCACAACCCGCTAAAATTTCGCCTAATGGAAAGCGAGAAAACGGCATTGGACCGTATGTATAAAAGATCGTAACCCCAATCCCAATGGCGCCCATAAATAGCATCAATAGATTCGTTCGAAATACTAGCCAAACACCTAAACAGCAAGAAAGCGCCAGAAAAAAAAGCATTAAATGCAGTGCGTGCTTAGGTGATAGGTGTTCCCGCCCAATAATATTATCCGTATCACGGTAAGTCTTGTCTACCGCCAATTTATAATCCTGGACGTTATTAAAGCCGGTGACAAAAAAAGCAATTGACATTTGCGCAACAAAATAAATCAGGGAACTTAACCAATTAACCTCCTGAAAATAATAAATGCTGTACAGCAATCCAATTAAGAACGGAATTGCACTCGCCGTCTTAGCGTTAAAACGAATAAATTCTAAAAAGAGCTTAAACGTCATTGGTTTTGTTTCTGTTGCTTCCATAAATACGTCTCCTCTATGTCAGTAAAAAAGTTCTTTAAGATTAATTAAATAAGTATGCCAGCTCGACCACTATTGAGAAAAGGCTAAGCGGCACTAACCACACACCAAGAAATACATTACCATGCAAATTCGTACTAACAACCGGCTGACCTTTTTAATTACACCATAGCCGGATCAAGTACGCAACCACAATTTAAAACTAGACCATGTTTGAAAAAGGCTTTAATAGTATTTATCTGACTAATACGTTGGGAGTTCAATCCATTGCTACTCCAACCAACCTAATTATAAAAATACACAATCGACCTATTCGCAAAAATTCTAACGACTAACTTTGTTTAAACTACTTCGCGTAAATCTAGCAACACTGATTTACGCAAAGTAGTCAGAATAAAAACATCAATGACTATCAAGTGACCTTAAAAAAATAATCTTATGAAAAATACCTCAAAAAAATATTTGGTTTCTAAATTGAAATTAAGAATTACACAACCAACCAATAAATTACCTATTTTTTGATTAAAAAAATAAAAAACTACAAGTTTACTAGTAGCGACAACACTGCTTTAACAAGTTTAAGTTAACTTTAATGCAACTTTTCGCAAAAGCTAGTTTCGAAGCGTTTTTTAATATGTGACAAACCAAACAATTAGTGCTATTTTTAAGTTAATTCTATGAATAAACTAAAAACGCATTAAATCACAAAAGGAAACGTTTCATTTTTTTGTAAATGGCATGGACAAAGCGTTTTCTTTTCTGTATAATTTATTTGACAATAGTCATGAACTTATTTATTTGTGAATTTATTATTCTATACTTTAGGAAGTGTTAATATGGCTAAGAAAAATGTTGTCGTTGTAGGTGCTGGCTTTGCCGGCGTTGCTGCAACGAGACGCTTAGCAAAACGATTCAAGAAGAATGCCGACGTACAAATCACACTGATTGACCGCCATTCTTACATGACGTATATGACTGAGTTGCATGAAGTTGCAACCGATCGTGTACCAAAAGAAGCAGTCCAGTACGACCTCGGCCGCTTGTTTGCACATAGAAAGAACGTTTCACTCGTGACTGATAACGTTACTAACGTTGATCACGATAAGAACGTTGTTACAACAGAACACGGTTCATACTCATTTGATTACCTTATTTTGGCAATGGGTGCCGAACCAAATGATTTCGGTACACCTGGCGTTAAGAAATATGGCCATATGCTCTGGTCATTGGAAGACGCAGTTGCCTTAAAGGAGCATTTTGAAAAATCTGTTGCTCAAGGTGCAATTGAACATGATCCGGCCAAACGTAAGGCATTGTTAACCTTCGTTGTCGTTGGTGGTGGTGCCACTGGTGTTGAAACAATGGGTGAATTAATTGATTGGCGCCCTATTTTGGCCAAAGAAAACCATCTTGATCCAAAAGAAATCACTTTAATTTTGGATGAAGCTGTTCCAACGATTTTAAACATGTTTGATCGTCCTGACGCTGACCTTGCTTTGAAATATATGCAACGTAAAGGCGTCGACGTTAAGACTGCGGCTCCAATTACTGAAGTTAGCCCTGATGACATGACTTTGAAAGATGGCACCCATATTCCAACGAAGACGGTTGTTTGGACTGCTGGTTTGAAAGCTAATACTGATACTAGTGATTACAATATGGAAACTGGCCGTGCCGGTCGGTTAATCACCAACAAATATATGCAATCAAATCAATACAAGAACACTTATGTTGCCGGTGATTTATCGTTAAACACCAATGAAGGTGATCGCGGTACACCACAGCTTGTTGAAGCAGCTGAACAAACTGGTAATGCAGCGGCCGAAAGCATTGTTGCCGCTGTTAATGGCACAACACCAAAGGCTATGAAATCTAGCTATTCTGGTTCAGTCATTTCAATCGGTTCGCATTATAGTGTGGCCGTTGTCTTCAAGCACATTCATTTAAGTGGTTGGTTTGCAACAATCATGAAACATTTGATCAACTTACTTTACTTCATTGAAACCTTTGCTGGTTACTATCTCTACCAGTACAGTATGCATGAATTCTTCCGTAATCGTAATGGCCGGACACCATTCTGGGGTCACATTTCACGTTACGGTAACGTTTTATGGAGTGTTCCTTTACGAATCTTCTACGCCGCAATGTGGTTAGTTGATTGTTGGTCAAAGGTTCAAGGTTCAGGCTCTTGGTTTAGCGGCAAGTTACGGCTACCATTTACTTGGTTATATCCTAAGGTTGCTTCAGCCGCTACTAGTGGTGCTTCATCTGCTAGTTCTGCAGCCAAAAAGGTTGTTAGCAGTGTTGCCTCATCAACAACTACTGGTGCTTCACAGGCCGCTTCAACTGCTAAAACTGCTGTTAAGGCTGCTGCTTCTACAACACCTGCAACACCCAAAGAATTTTTCAGTTTATCATATGACTATGGTAAGCAACCAATGATGGTCTTCAAGCATTTACCAAAATGGTATGAAAGCATTACGAAGTTCTTCATGCCAAATAAATCAACTGCTTTATTTATGCAGGAATTTATGACCATTGTTGAAATTGGGATTGCATTTTGTATTCTCTTCGGTTTATTTACTTGGTTAGCTAACGCGGCCACTATTGGTTTAGTTGCTGTCTTCTGCCTTTCAGGTATGTTCTACTGGGTTAATATTTGGATGCCTTTCGTTGCCTTAGCCTTGATGAACGGTTCCGGACGATCATTTGGTTTAGATTACTGGGTTGTTCCGTGGTTACAAAAGCATTTGGGTCACTGGTGGTATGGCGATCTCAAACCGCTCTACAACGGTCCACAAAAATAGTATTAGTCAAGTAGTCATTGCAGGAAGAATGGTTCTAGGGTATTCTTTAGCCTAGGACCATTCTTTTTATGAAATGAAACTCAACGGGCTGGAAGTGGCGATTTGGCAAGTAAGAAACGAAATTTGTCGAAAAAATATTTAAATATGCTTAGACCTTGGGACATTATTATTATTGTGTTCCTGATTATCCTATCGTTTACACCATTGGCGATTTTTTCAATTCATGAACGAAATACTGCCGCCGCCAACATCCCAGTTAAAACGGCCGTTGTCAGTCATGATGGCAAACAAATTTACAAATTAAAACTAACTAACCACCGCGGAACAACAACTTATACCTACCGGGCCGCGAATGGTGATTATAATAAAATCGTATTTAAGAATGATAAGGTTGCCATCACTGATGCTAATTGTAGTGATCAAATTTGCGTAAAGCGTGGCTGGATAAGTAAATCTGGACAAACAATTGTCTGTCTTCCCCATAAATTACTGGTTGAGATCAAAACTAATCAGGGTTCAACAACTCAGGGCGGTTTGGTCACAGAATGATCGAGGTCAAAAAATGACACAACCTAAAATTGCAAAGTACGTTTATATCGCCCTTTTAGTCGCCCAGGGGGTCGTTATTGGTTTACTAGAACGAATGATTCCATTTCCTTTTTCATTCGCACCTGGCGCTAAACTAGGCTTGGCCAACTTAATCACTATCGTTTCATTATTCACCATGTCATTTAATGATAGTTTTCTATTACTATGGATGCGGCTCATTTTAACCGCAATATTAGGTGGCACTTTATCCACCTTTCTCTACAGTATAAGTGGTGCAATCTTCAGTTATTTTGGTATGTTGCTTGTAAAACAATTGGGACCAACACGCGTTAGTATTATTGGTATTTCAGCAACTGGTGGCCTACTTTATAACGTTGGGCAGTTACTAGTGGCTAGCCTAATTGCGCAAAGTTGGACGGTAATGCTCTACTTACCTGTGCTTTCGTTTATCGGAATTTTAGCGGGCGTTGCAATTGGCATTGCCGCAAATTATTTATTTGAACACGTTACAACGCTAAATTATTTAAAAGATAATTATCAACACCTAAAACAAACACGACGTCCCCACCAGAAACGGCAGCACCACTGCTTAAATACACACGCGCAAAAGGAGTCCCACTATGACGAAAATTAACCCCATGTGGCAGCAATACCCTGAACTGGTACCAAATTTAACTGCCGTACTAGCCTTAATGAAAAAACATATTCATACTGATGATCGAGCAGTTACTGAAGCAATTCTTGATATGATTAATTCCGGTGGCAAATTATTACGGCCAGCTTATTGTTTATTATTCAGTCAATTTAAGCCAGTCGACGATAAAAAAATGGTTGCGTTGGCCGCCTCAATTGAAACCCTGCACACTGCCACGCTAATTCATGATGACGTTGTCGATCGTGCACTAACAAGACGTAATATTGCAACTATCCAGGCCCGCTTTGGTCAGGATGTCGCGGTCTACGCCGGTGATTATCTATTTGTGATTTGTTTTCAACTATTAGCGAACCACACAAGTGACCTTCGCAGTATCCGTCAAAATGCCCAAGGTATGGAAAAAATTTTGAACGGCGAATTAAGCCAAAAGCGAATGCGCTACAATTATGAAATGACCATTGATGACTACCTTAAGCAAATCCAAGGTAAAACGGCCCAACTTTTTGGTTTAGCTTGTTTTGTTGGAGCTTATGAAAGTGGTAACAGCCTTAGCTTTTCCCGCCAATGTCAAAAGATTGGTCTTAACATTGGAATGGCTTTTCAGATCATGGATGACCTACTGGATTATAGCCAATCAACCGCCACACTTGGCAAGCCAGTATTAGAGGACGTTCGCCAGGGTGTCTACTCTGCGCCCCTACTATTAGCTCTAGATCAGCACCAAGGTGAATTTATTCCTTACCTTGAAAAACGGGCTAACATGACTGCGGCAGACATTGATGTTGTCACAAAATTAGTGACACAATATTCTGGACTTGAAAAGGCCCACGCTTTGGCCGCTAGTTACACGGACAAAGCATTGAAAGGCTTAAATAAATTACCTGATATACCGGCTAAAGCAAGCTTGTTACGCTTAACAAAACAATTGTTACAGCGCCAGTTCTAAAACTAAAACGACTAATGTGAAGCAAACTCAGGATTTGGCCCTTTTCCGATCTTGAGAATTCAACTTCACGTTAGTCGTTTTTAGTATCGTATGCCAAAAAGCGATCAACACCCTATTTCCGGTGTTGATCGCTTTTAGTTTAACGGTTCTACAATATCTGTTGTTGGTAATAGATTTTCATCTATTACTGATGACAGATTTTTTATTTATGGCTAGAATAAAAAAGCGGACATTTCCTGTCCGTTCATCCAAGTCAACCACCACGAAGATTTTTCAGAAAGAAGGAAATGCCCTATGTGTCATGATACTACAAAATTATTATTAGGAATAGCTGACGAGAACCTAAAAATTACTGACGGTGAAACTGGAGAAGACGGGGTTATTCGCTTAACTGGCCACTTGGATTACACGCCGAAGGCTTGTCCCAAGTGCGGGATTATCAATGATCAAAAGATTATTAACTACGGCTGGCGCAATACCACTATCAGATTCTCGAAGGTTCTGAGCAACACCGTCATCTTAGCCTTAAAGCGCCGCTATTTCCACTGTAAAGAATGTCACGGCAACTTTCTTGCACAAACATTGGCAGTTCCGAAACACTGTACAATTTCAAACACCAGCCGCAAAGAATGCCTAGAGAAGCTCGGTGAACCGGTCTCTTTGAAGCACATTGCCAATGAAGTATCGGCATCAGATTCATTTGTGGGCCGCCAGTTAATGCGCGCTGAACGAGACTTTCAAACCAATTGGCACTATTTACCAGAGATCATCTTAATGGATGAGGTGAAGAGTACCAAGAGCGCTACTGGTGCCATGAGCTTTGAGTTCATGAATGGCGAAACCCATGAATTAATCGACTTACTCCCTTATCGAACCATCAATAAACTAGAGAAGTATTTTTACCGCTTCGATCAAGCTGCCCGAGAAAACGTCAAAATTATTGTGACTGATATGAATTATACCTACCCCAAGCTTGTGCAGACCGTGTTCCCCAATGCCATGGTGGTCATGGACAAGTTTCATATTATCAACGCCCTAAATCGGGCGTTTAACAAAACCAGAATCAAGGTGATGAAGAAGTTTACCCCGTCTTCTCGCGAATTTCACGCCCTTAAGCGCTACTGGAAGCTGTTGTTAGTACCAACTGAACAGCTTAACTTTGAACAATTCAAAAAGTGGACTAATTTTCCTTACTGGATGGCTGCCACCGATGTTGTCCATCAGCTGTTATCGTTGGATTCAGAACTAGAACAAACTTATCAAGTCTTAAACAGCGTCCGGTCAGCTGTCCAACATCAAGATTGGCATAACTACAATGCGGCATTTTGGAATAACAAAACGTATTCTGAAGAAATGAAGAACACGATTAAAACACTTGAAAGCCATCATGATGAGATTCGTAACACCTTTACCACACACTATTCAAATGGTCCTTTGGAAGGTTCTAATAATAAAATCAAGGCGATCAAACGAGCCAGTTTTGGCTATCGCAGCTTCTGGAGGTTTAGAACTCGAGTACTATACGTTTTCAAAATCAAAACAAAAAGAGCCCTAATCACGAAGTGATTAGAACTCGAAATATGGATTCACCAACAACAGTTGACGAAGAGCCAGTTTAACTATGATTAAATTAATTAAATAAGATTGGTAGTCGGCCATAGCTAGAAAAAATTTTTTCTAACATTTTCTAGCTGATTTAGTGTAAACCATTTGAAAAGATAAATTCTGGACTCAACTACTTCCTTGATACAAATAGCGGCGTAATTTGGTCCGGCAACGCGCAATTGCACAATTTGCCTGACTTTCTGTACAGGCTATCTGCTTGGCGATCGCGGAAAGCTCAGTTGATTCTAGCACCAATAACATAACACGCTGCTCAAATTGCGATAAGCTCTGCCAATACTGCATTAAATCACAATTTATCGCCGCCCAATCACTAGGTAACGGCCGCAATAATGACTTTTTTAAGTAGGCATTTTCTAAATCAACCTGCTCTACTGGAATTTGTAACCGATCAACCTGCCGCTTTTGCGCCAACTGACGTCTAATTAAATTAATGATGTGGTGCTGTAATTGCATTTGATAAAAACGCCCAAAACTAAGGTGGCTGTTATGATCATACTGTTGCGCCGAATGATAACAAATAAGGCGCGCCTCTTGACACCAATCGTCATAGTCGTAAAGTCGTAAATAATAGCGGTGCTGTAAAGACTTTAATAATGGTAAATATTTTTGAAAGAGCCATTCTAAAGCGTCAGAATTGCCACTGGCGGCTACTCGAATAACATCGTCTAAGCTGGTCATAAGCATACCAGACGAACGAAAGCATGTCTTTAGAATAGCAATCGAGAAAGCGTTTCACAAGCGAACAGACGTTTAATTTGGCCAATTTTGGCCATTAATTCAGTAATAGTTAGACGCTATACTCACTACGAAACATAATCGCTAATTAGGCGCATCTAGAACCAACCTTAAAATAATTTATGCCAATATTTTCCTGACCAATTTAGTGTAATCGGGTTTGAAAAAACACCGTTACTCGACTCAGCTAGCAAGTATTTAGATTCATGTGTTCGAAATAAATGGCAACTCACCTTCATTATCAGTTGGCCTAAGCTAAAATTTGGTAAGTTCAAACCTTAGTTTTCCGTGCTCATTCTGCTTTATGGTCCGACAACTTGTCCCGTAACTTTTCCAAACGAAATAGCTGCTGGTTATTCCAGGGCGAGCGCCGGCGCAGTGCAACATCTTGATAGTGTTGGGCGTCCCGCAGAATTGCGGATTTGGTTTGTTGAATCACTTTCTTGAATTCTGGAGAAGAAATACGAATCGCACCCCGTGAGAAAACTGTCCATTGCTCAGCCTGATCACTGGTGACAACCGTAACTTGGGTCAAACGATTATTCAATTCACCAGCAATTTTTTCAATGTAACTATCGGCCGTTTGGTCTTCTTTGGTCCAAACGATTTCTAAGTTATACTGATCGTAACGCTGAGTAATTCCACGAACGTACATCGCATCAAAAACTATGATAATCCGTGCTTCTTCGTACTTACGGTACTCTGCCAACTGGGCCAATAATTGATCACGAGCATCCGCCAAATGATCGTCTTGTTTCAACTTAGCTAACTCAGGCCAATTGCCAATGACATTGTAGCCATCGACAATCAGAATTTCATGCATCATGACAGTTCACCAGCAACCTGTTTGACGTCAAATGCTCGGTAAAGCAACAACGCACTGGCCACACTGGCATTAAGGCTTTGAACGTGGCCAATCATTGGAATAGTAACAATTTCATCCATTTCTTTCTTTAGTAATGGCGAAATTCCCTTACCTTCGTTGCCAATGACAATCGTGATTGCCCCTTTCGCATTCCACTTACGGTAATCAGTGCCAGCCATATCCGTCCCAAATAACCACATTCCCCGCTGTTTCAATTCTTTAGCGGTATTAACCAAGTTGGTCGTCCGGACAACTGGAATGTGCTCAATTGCGCCAGTAGAAGTTTTGGCTACAGTACTAGTTAAACCGACTGCCCGGTGTTTTGGAATGATAATTCCGTGAACGCCAACTGCATCGGCCGTTCGCATAATGGAGCCTAAATTATGAGGATCCTCAATATTATCCAACATTAAGAAAAATGGCGGTTGTTTCTTTTCCTCTGCCTTTGCAAAAAGATCATCAATTGTGGCGTAGGCAAACGGCGAAATTGCTAAAACAACCCCCTGATGATTGCCCCGATCACTTAAAGTATCTAGTTTATTTTTAGGTGCCAACTGAACAGGAATGCGAAGATTCTTGGCCAATTTTTGTAGATCATAAAGCGCATCAGCCTTCATACCTTCTTGCAAAAATATTTTGTTAACCCGCTTGGCCCCTTCAGTTTTAAGTGTTTCGGCCGCAGCGTGCCGGCCGATAACAAAATCACTGGCGTCCGTTTGTGGCGTCCGTGTCGTTTTAGACGTTTGTTCTGGTTTCACGTGTTTTACCCCCTTCGACTTGTTGAATACACCAGCTAATTAATTGATCCTGGCGTTTCTTTTGTTCACTTAAGAAGAGGTAACCCATGACCGCTTCAAAGCCAGTTGAAATGCGGTAAGTAGTTACCCGCGTATTTTTGGCGTGAGTATGACTATTCGCGTTACGTCCACGTTTATAAAAAGTTAACTCTTCATCAGTTAGTTCTTTTTGTTCCAACATCAAACTAATCAAGGCCGCTTGTGCCTTGGCCGAAACGTAGTGGGTTGCCTGATGCTGTAAATGAGTTGGTTTAGTAAAACCAAGACTTAGCAAACGCCGCCGAATATATACTTCATAGATTGCATCCCCAACGTACGCTAAGGCAATCCCATTTAACTGATTATAGTCCGTTTGATTATCCATTATATCCTCCGCCAACGAGTTCCTTGCGCCGTATCTTCCAGCGCAATTCCTTGTTCTTTTAATTCATCACGTATTTCATCACTGCGCGCATAATCTTTGTTGGCCCGGGCTGTATTTCGATCCTTAATAAGTTGTTCTACCTCGGCATCTAATAAACCTACGGCCTTAAAATGCACACCAAAAATCTGCAGCCAAGAAGTAAACGCATCCCGTAACTGCATCAAGGTTGCCTTAGTCACTTGATCCTGTTCAGCGTAAACATTTATTAATTTGGCCAATTCATAAACAGTCGTCATCCCATTTTGGACGTTAAAATCATCATCCATTTCGGTAATAAACTTAGTCTCTAACTCTTTGAGTTGTTTGGCCACCGACTGGGCCATATCGCCTTCAGTAGCGTCCTTGAAACGATAATTTAAATTATTGAAGGCGTTGCGCAGTTTGGTCAGATTATTAGCGGCCTCACTAACGGTGCTATCACTGTAACGAATCGGCCGCCGATATTGAGTTGTTGCCATAAAAAAGCGTAAAACTTGGGGGTCGACCTTTTGAATTAAATCATGAACGGTCACAAAATTTCCCAGCGACTTACTCATTTTTTCGTCATCGTCACCAATTGTTACAAACCCATTGTGCATCCAATAATTGGCAAATTTCTTGCCCGTTTTGGCCTCACTTTGGGCAATTTCATTTTCGTGGTGGGGGAATTCTAAATCCTGACCACCACCATGAATATCAATCGTCTCGCCTAAATACTTAGTAGCCATTACTGAACACTCAATGTGCCAGCCCGGACGACCCGCTCCCCAAGGTGATTGCCACGAAATCTCGTCAGTCTTTGCTGCTTTCCATAAAGCAAAATCGACTGGATCTTCCTTACGCGCGGTTTCTTCATCATTAACGTGTTCACTGGCACCTTGTTCTAACTCATCAATATTTTGATCAGAAAGCGCGCCGTAATGCTTAAATTTTCGTGCCCGGTAATAAACATCGCCGGCTGTTTCGTACGCATAGTCTTTAGCAATTAAGACTTCAATGAAAGCAATAATTGACTTAATATTTTCCGTTGCCCGTGGATGAAGAGTGGCCGGTTCAATATTTAACGCTTTAGTATCCTTCATAAAAGCAGCGATAAATTTATCCGCCAATTCCGGTACGGTGATCCCATCTTTCTTGGCCTGTTTAATCATTTTATCGTCCACATCGGTAAAATTAGAGACGTAATTAACTTTATAACCACGGTATTCAAAATAACGACGAATTGTATCAAAGGCAACCGCAGAACGAGCATTACCAATGTGAATGTAATTGTAAACGGTTGGCCCACAAACATACATATTAATTTGATGTGGTTGAATTGATTTAAAAATTTCTTTTTCACGCGTTAAAGTATTAAAAACTTTAATCATTTAGGTTGTTCCCCCTTTTAACGACTGCGTTAGCAATTAAAATAACTATACCCTTATCATACTAGGTGTCCTGCTTGATGCCAATTATTTCTCAGTCAGTGTTTGAAAATGTATTCAGATTCGGAATTCCATTCAGCAAACATGACCATAAAAAGGTTCTTTATGAACCTTGCTGCCAACCATTATTGTAAAGTGGTCGTCGGAAGGCCAATAGTCCTTTACTTTATAGAACCTTGGACCTCTGAACACTTGTTACTCGTGTTGACAAGTCACCTTTCAAAATAAATTCTCGCTAAATTAGCTAGAAAATCATTAGCAAAAAGCATCTCGTAGCAGCTCACCAAGCACATTTTTTAGTCTCTGTAATAAAGAATAAGAGGTTGGGATTTACCCCAACCTCTTATTCTTTCCGAGTATTACTGTGCGCCAAAAAGTCTGGTTTCACGTGCCTAACTACAGCCAATCTAATAACCATAGTAAGGTTATTGGATTAGCCTACGTTACGCAGTAAACCCAAAACTAACTTTTGTCCCACTTTCTTATCAATCACTGAAATTATCAGTATTTTAGTTGGTCAATTCCTTCAACGTTACTTCTAAATGGTGTAACGTTTTCTCACGCCCAAGTAATTCAATGGATTCAGCAATCTGGGGTCCGTGCAT
The DNA here is from genome assembly GCF_001663675.1 of Loigolactobacillus backii. Lineage (NCBI taxonomy): Bacteria > Bacillati > Bacillota > Bacilli > Lactobacillales > Lactobacillaceae > Loigolactobacillus > Loigolactobacillus backii. Next base: position 1,484,030 of record NZ_CP014873.1, on the reverse strand, counting down.
TTCACGCGTTGTGGCAATCCGAATTGGCATGTACAATTGCCGTCCCTTTACGCCAGTCTCCTTACGAACTGATTGAATAACGTTGTTAATCTCAGTGGCATCAAAAATTTTGATTTCCTTAACCAATTTTGCAAAGTGCTGTAAAACAGTTGGCGCTGATTCAACCGCTAATTCTTTTTTAGCATCATCATCAAGTGCCGGTGGTTCAGTGAAGAAAACATCTGATTCTTCAACAACCTGAGCCGCATAACTCATCTGGTCGTGGTACAAACTAGTAAGCATCCGTGCCCATTCAATCGTCTTTGTATCCGGATTTTCTGGTAAACGACCAGCCTTAATTAATTGGTACAAGACTAGGTCCGTTACCCGGCTATCATCAGTTTTCTTCATGTACTGATTGTTAACCCACTCTAACTTCTTAGCATCAAATTTAGCTGGTGAGCGACTTAAACGATTAGGGTCAAACATCTTAATTAATTGTTTTTGGGTAAAAATCTCGTCTTCCCCAACTGGTGACCAGCCAAGTAAAGTAATAAAGTTAAACATACCTTCTGGTAAATAACCCAATTCACGGTATTGTTCAATAAATTGTAAGGTTGATTCATCACGTTTAGATAGCTTTTTACCAGTTAACGTATTAATAATTAAGGTCATGTGACCAAAAACTGGTGGTTCCCAGTTAAAGGCTTCGTAAATCATTAATTGTTTTGGTGTATTGGCAATATGGTCGTCCCCACGCAAAACGTGACTAATTTTCATCAAATGATCATCCACGACAACAGCAAAGTTATAAGTTGGCATGCCATCACGCTTTAAAATGACGAAATCGCCACCAATGGAATCGGAGTCAAATTCAATGTGACCTTTAACCATATCCTCAAATTCGTATTTCTTATGAACAGGAACGTGAAAACGAACAACTGGCTTAACCCCTTTGGCCTTAGCAGCATCAATCTTAGCCTGCTTTTCTTCAGCGCTTAAACCTGCATATTCATCTTCATAGTGCGGCATTTCTTTGCGTGCTTTTTGAGCCTCACGTTGTTCCTTTAGTTCATCCTCAGTAATGTAAGATTCATAGGCCAAACCACGATCAAGTAAATCCTGAATCAATGGTAGGTAAATCTCTTTACGTTCTGATTGCCGGTATGGGCCAACATCACCTGGTTTGTCAGGACCTTCATCCCAATCAATCCCAAGCCATTTTAGCATCGTTAGCTGACTCTTTTCGCCACCCTCAACGTTCCGTTTTGTATCCGTGTCTTCAATCCGAATAATAAACTTCCCGTTATTATGTCGTGCAAAAAGATAGTTGAATAATGCTGTTCGAGCATTACCGATGTGTAAGTGGCCTGTCGGACTCGGTGCATACCGCACGCGAATTTGTTTGTCTGCCAATTTAATTCCCGCCTCTTTTTTAATTTTGCGATCCCATATTCTGGCCGCAATTGCCCTTTTATTGTACCTGTTTAGTTAGTTACTTGTAAAGGTACCAGTTCCTTATTTCCCGGGAAATAAGGCCTAGTCCTTGTTCTTTTCGCGGATCCCTTTTTGTGCGTGTGCTGGCCTAGCAAAGATCATTCGCCCAGCCGCCGTTTGTAAAGCGCTAGTCACAATAACCGCCAACTTTTTATTCATGTAGAATTGACCATCCTCAACAACAATCATGGTTCCGTCATCCAAATAGGCAACTCCTTGTTGGCGCTCGGTTCCTGATTTAACAACCGTAACGGTCATCCCATCACCAGGAATGACTACTGGTTTTAATGTGTTCGCCAACTCATTAATATTCAAAACCGGAACATTTTGAAATTCACTCACTTTATTAAGGTTGAAATCATTGGTTACCACAATGGCATCCAATAATTTGGCCAATTTAATCAGCTTACCATCAACCTCAGTTAGATCCTCAAAATCACCATCATACATTTCAACCGGCATCGCATCGGTCTTTTGAAGATCATTTAAAATATCTAATCCCCGCCGACCTTTGGCACGTTTCAGCGAATCAGCCGAATCAGCAATTAGCTGCAGTTCATGCAGCACAAAATTTGGAATTAACAAAGTGCCCTCAAGAAAACCTGTTTTGGCAATCTCATAAATCCGGCCATCAATTATGACACTTGTATCCAAAATTTTGTACTTATGAAAGTTGTCATCAACCTTACGCTCCAAGACCTTATCATCCGGAGATTCAATGACCTGCTTCTTTCCCCGTGACTGAAATAGCTTACGCCAATCCTCAGTCCGGGTCGTCCCAACCCGAAAACCTAGGTAGCCTAAAACTAACATGATAATAATTGGTGCCACCGTGTTAAACACAAAAAAGTTCATTCGGTATAATGGAATCGAAATAATGTTGGCCAAAATTAGGCCAATAATCGTCGAAATACTGCCAAATAAAACATAAACTGGCGACTGTTTGCTAATAAAGTTCTCCGTTCGTTTAAAAAATTGATCAGCTAAACGAACGATTGGTCCAGTAATTGCGAATGATAGCAGGTAAAACAGTACTGCCCCGATTAATAGGTCAGTTACTACGTTATTTAAATAATGAACTTGGACCAGACCAGTTATTTGCCATAAAATTGGTAGCGCGGTTGCTCCTAGTGAGGCACCAATTAAAACTAATAAAATAGTTACAATTCGTTTACGCATAATATTCCTCCTTTCCAAGGTGTGTTCCAAAACTATTTTTGCTAGAATCACTCGGCTGTTACAGTACAATTAAAATTAGCCAAGTTGCTCTAACTAAATGCTTTTTTTAAAGCCTCCGCAATTGTCGTGACAGTAATAATCTGAATTGACTTAGGAACTTCAACATCCTTCATATTATTGCGTGGTACAAAAGCACGCTTAAAACCAAGTTTAGCCGCTTCCTTAATTCGCTGTTCAATTCGATTAACGCTCCGAATCTCCCCAGTCAAACCAATTTCACCAATAAAACAATCCGTCGGTCTCGTTTCCTTGTCGCGGTATGAGGAAGCAACACTAACCGCAATTGCTAAGTCAATTGCCGGCTCATCAAGCTTAACGCCACCAGCGGCCTTTAAATAAGCATCCTGATTCTGCAACATTAGGTTTGCTCGCTTCTCTAGCACTGCCATAATTAGGGCCGCTCGGTTATGGTCCAGCCCCGTAGTAGTCCGCTTTGCATTACCAAAAACTGTTGGTGTCACTAACGCCTGAATTTCAACTAGAATCGGCCGCGTTCCCTCTAACGATACAACCACCGCTGAGCCGGTAGCTCCTTCCAAGCGTTCCTCAAGAAAGATCTCCGAGGGGTTTTTAACTTCATGTAGACCACCGTTATGCATCTCAAAAATACCAATTTCGTTAGTTGAACCAAAGCGATTTTTAACCGCCCGTAAAATTCGGAAAGTTCGGTTCCGATCGCCTTCAAAGTACAAAACTGTGTCAACCATGTGTTCCAGTATTTTCGGACCCGCAATTGACCCATCTTTAGTCACGTGTCCAACAATAAAAATCGTAATTTGATTCTGCTTGGCCAATTTCATCAATTCAGCGGTTACTTCACGAACTTGCGAAACACTGCCCACAACCGAGCTTAATTCCGGCTCTTGCATGGTTTGAATTGAATCAATAATGACGTAGGCCGGCTTCAGCTCATTAATCTGTTGTTTGATACTGACCATATCTGTTTCCGGGTATAAATAAAGTCCTTGCCCAGAGACACCTAGTCGTCCAGCACGCATTTTAATTTGCGAGGCACTCTCTTCACCGGAAACGTAAAGCACTCGCTCGCCTAACTCACTTAATTGACCAGAAACTTGGAGTAACAAGGTTGATTTACCAATCCCCGGATCACCACCAACCAGCACTAAAGAACCAGGAACGATTCCGCCACCCAGTACTCGATTTAATTCAACCATTTTTGTCTTAACACGTGGTTCTTTTTCAATGTTAACTTGATTCATTAATTCCGGCTTAGACACCTTGCCCGCCAAATTAGTCTGAGCATTGGCTACCGGTTTTTTAGCCGCAACTAACTCTTCAACCATCTGATTCCAGGCCCCACAGTTTGGGCAACGGCCTAAAAAGCGTGGTGAAATATAACCACAGCTCTGGCAAACATATTGTGTTTTTTGTTTTGTCACAAAATAGCCCCTTTCTAGTACTTATCTTCTTCATTTAGAAATTATTTAAAAAAGCCCAGCTTTCACCGCATTAGCTTAATCAGCAACGAGAATCAACTAGTCGCTTGGTTAAAAAATCAAAAACGGATAACTTACTTAATGACGCTATCAAACCTAAGTAGCAACATTTTTAACTATTTTTGCACTAAAATGGTCATTAAATTTACGTATAAAAATAATTTTTAAATACATCTTAGTTTACCATAAATTAAATAAGCTTAATACGGCGTAGGACCGAGTTTTGCCTGCTACTTTAGCGTCCTGATGAACCAAAGCCACCAAGCCGTTCTGCAGTCCCACCATCATCCTGATCACTTTTAAGGTAAGGCATGAAAATTCCCTGACCAATCCGCTCACCTTTTTTTATCACTAAATCGCGTACCCCTAAATTAACTAGTTGGAAGAAGATTTCACCTTCGTTTTGATCATTATTGTAGTAATCGGCATCAATTACGCCAACACCATTGGGTAAAATCAAACCGCGTTTTAACGGATTGCTTGAACGATTGGCCAAGATTAAGACCTCATCCTCTTGCATGTAGGCCTTAATGCCTGTAGGAACTAAGCGGGGCTTTAAAACTTTATTTGCCTGCACGTAATCTTCATCCTTTAACGGCGTTCCATGCTTGAGCTGCCAAAATAATTTCACAAAACCACTTTTCCAAATACTTGGTAAAGCAAAATCTTCTGCCGCAGCAAAGTCATAGCCCGCCGCCTGTTTAGTTGATCGTTTGGGTAAGGTTAGCCCTTGTCCTTGATACCGTTCTACAATTCCAAATCCACGTTTTTTCACTTTAATCGCTCCCTCAATTTTAAAAACTTGTTCTATCATAGCATGTTTTTTTGATTCCTTGATTGCCAATTTATGTAAACCCTTTCTTGCCTTTAACGTGCGAATCTTTTAAACTGAAGTTAGAAATAGAAAGCGAGGCTGACCACAATGGGATTTCAATATGAACCTGGACGTTACTTTAAAAATGATGCTGCTGGTCGCTTAATTGCTGAAATTACTTTTCAAGAATTACACGATGGGACTGTCTACGCTATTGATCACACCTTTGTCCGCGATGATCACCGTGGAGAAGGAATCGCTAGTCAATTAGTTAAGGCTGTTATTCAACGTGCACAGGCCAGTAACGTTAAAATTATGCCAATCTGTTCTTACGCTAAATCCTTCTTCCAACGCAAGCCGGAATATCAAGGACTACTCGCCAAATAGCAAGTATTCGAAGTTTACTATTAGCCTTAATTGTACTAGAATAATGGCATTCTAACGTATTTTAAGTCTGTTATTTAGATTTAAAATGAATTAAGGAGAGTGACTAAATTGAGTCAGGAGATTACACCAGAGATACTCAAACAATATCAAGAGAATTTACAAAAGCACCCCCAAGCAGCTTCTTTAAAACGGGCCGTTATGAATAATGGTATCCTTGCTGCAAGTGAGAATACTGACGCAAAGGTTGCCATGACCCAAACTTTTTCAGTTGATCTAACAGCTGAAAAAGTTGCGGATCAAAAACAAAGTGGCCGTTGCTGGATGTTTGCGGCCTTAAATACAATGCGCCGTTCATTAGCCGATCAGTTCAACCTTAAAGATTTTGAATTGTCGCAAAATTACACTAACTTTTGGGATAAGTTTGAAAAATCAAATTATTTTTACGAAAATGTTCTTAGTACTGCAACCGAACCAACCAGTAGCCGTAAGGTTGCCTTTTTAATGGCAACACCACAACAGGATGGTGGTCAGTGGGACATGTTGACGGCTTTAATTGCTAAGTATGGTATTGTACCGAAGTCCGTGATGCCAGAAACGTATAACAGTTCACGTTCTTCAGAACTTAACAGCACACTTAACCTTAAACTGCGCAAAGACGCCGTTACTTTGCGCCAAATGGTGGCCACTAATGCCAGTGAAACCAATATTAATACTGCCCGTAATCAAATGCTAAATGAAGATTACCGGATTTTAGTTTACGCTTTAGGGGAGCCACCCGTTAAATTTGATTTTGAATACCGCGATGATGATAAGGCTTATCACCTCGATCGCAATTTGACGCCACAAACATTTTTTAAAAAATACGTTGGTTGGAACTTGGATGACTACCAATCGATTATCAACGCACCAACCGATGATAAACCCTATAATCACATGTACACGATTGAAATGTTGGGTAACGTTGTTGGTGGTCGGCGCGTTCAGCATTTAAACTTGGATATTGCAACCTTCAAGCAATTGGCAATTGAACAACTACAAGCTGGTGAAAGTGTTTGGTTCGGCAGCGATGTTGGCCAATCTTCTGATCGTAAAGTTGGAATTATGGATCCTGAAATCTATAAAGCAGATGAACTTTTTGACGTTGACTTTGGTATGACAAAGGCCGAACGACTGGATTACGGTGAAAGCCTAATGACACACGCCATGGTAATTACTGGTGTTGACCTAGTTGATGACAAGCCAACCAAATGGAAAGTCGAAAACTCATGGGGGGATAAAGTCGGCGAAAAAGGCTATTTCGTTATGAGTGATGCTTGGTTTGATGAATATGTTTATCAAATTGTGATTAATAAAAAATATTTACCAGCTGACTTAAAAAAAGTTACCGAAGAAGATCCAAAGGTGCTTGAACCATGGGATCCAATGGGTGCACTAGCTGGCCGTTAATAAATTTTTTTACAGGAGTGGGCCAAAAGTCGGTTTTGGATTTACTGTGTAACGTAGGTCCAGACTTTTGGTGCACGTTCTAAAGTAATGTTCGGAAACAATAAGAGGTTAGGACTTTTGTCCTAGCCTTTTTATGGTCCAAAATATTTTAGTCAAAACCCACGAATATCTTTTACCAAATACCCTTATTTTTATTTAGAAAATGCTGCTTAAGGATGGCAATCTTAAATTGAACAGCTATAATGTATTGATGATGAATCTTCGAATAAAGGTAGGTTACTTAAGATGAATTCCCTAGAACAAAAAACAAAAAAACAACCACAGCATAAGCTATCCGCCGCAGGTTTAGTAATAACGCTGGGCGTTGTATACGGTGATATCGGAACCTCACCACTCTACGTTATGAAGTCAATCATTAACGGTAACGGCGGCATGGACCACGTCTCCTATGATTTTATCGTTGGTAGCGTTTCACTCATTTTCTGGACAATTACTTTACTAACAACCATTAAATACGTTGGAATTGCTCTGCGTGCCGATAACAACGGTGAAGGTGGTATTTTCGCCCTTTACACGCTAGTTCGCCGGCGGGCCCGGTGGTTGGTCATTCCAGCTATGATAGGTGGCGCTGCATTATTGGCCGATGGTATGCTAACCCCGGCAGTTACGGTTACCACCGCAATTGAGGGCCTAAAGGGAATGAAGATTGCTAATCACATTCCAATTGCGACACAAGGCCACGTTATTTTGTGGACCATGGTCATTCTCACTTTCTTATTCTTTATTCAACGTTTCGGTACTGAGATTATTGGTAGAGCGTTTGGCCCAATCATGCTTATTTGGTTCACCTTTATTGGTGTACTTGGTCTTAGCTATATCAGCCAGGACCTTAGTATTTTGCGGGCACTCAATCCCTATTACGCCATTAAATTACTAGTTAGCCCAGAAAATAAACTTGGCCTACTGATTCTTGGCAGTGTTTTCCTAGCGACAACCGGTGCTGAGGCCCTGTACTCTGATTTAGGTCACGTTGGCCGGGCAAATATTTACGGCACCTGGCCCTACGTTAAAATCTGCTTAATTTTAAATTATTTTGGCCAGGCCGTTTGGATTATTCAGCACGCACACACGACTGCTTATAATCACGTTACCAATTTTAATCCCTTTTTTGAAATCATGCCCCAGTGGTTGCGACTGTTCGGAATAGCAATGGCCACTTTGGCCGCTATTATTGCATCCCAGGCCTTAATTTCTGGATCATTTACTTTGGTTTCTGAGGCCATCAAATTAAAACTCTTACCACGTTTGCACATTGTCTACCCTACCAATTTAAAAGGGCAGCTTTATATTCCGTCGGTTAACTTAATTCTATGGTTGGCCTGTCTAGCAATTGTCATGTTCTTCCGCACTTCCTCCGCAATGGAAGCCGCTTACGGCCTGGCAATTACGGTGACGATGTTAATGACAACCTTACTGCTTTACCAGTATCTACGCAGTAAAAACGCCAAACCTATTTTGGCCTGGTTAATGGTTCTTTTCTTTGGCTCAATTGAACTGATCTTCTTCATTTCTAGTGCTGCTAAGTTTCTTCATGGTGGCTACGTCACTGCTTTCATTGCTTTTGTCATTTTGGCAATCATGTTTATTTGGCAATATGGTGATTATATTAAAAATAATAAATCTTACCACACTGAAGACGTTTCGCTTCTGGCCTACAAGAATCAACTTAATGATTTAAAAAATGATGCTGACTACCCACTATTTACAACAAACTTAGTCTACATGACCCGGGTCAAAGATAAATATCGAATAAAAAAGGATATTTTATATTCGATCTTAGATAAGCGCCCAAAACGGGCCGAAGTCTATTGGTTCGTGACCGTTAACGTTACCGATGAGCCGTACACCGCTTCTTACACAACTGAAATGTTCGATACGGACTACATGGTGAACGTACAACTTTATTTAGGTTTCCGCATGGAGCAACGTGTCAACGTCTTTCTCCGCCAAATTATCGCGGATATGATGAAGAGTGGTCAGCTACCACGGCAACCGCAGCGTTACACAACAATTCCTGATCGCAAAGTTGGTGACTTCTCCTTTGTTTTAATTCAAGAAAATCTATCGCCAGAAACACAGATTAACGGCTGGGAAAAAGTAATCATTCAACTGCGCCTATTTCTCCAGAAAATTACGATTACCCCAACGACTTGGTTTGGTTTAGAGTACGCCGATTCATTGGTTGAACACGTGCCATTAATTTTAGGTAAACCTTATTTCCATAAATTACACCGCTTAACTCGATTGGATAAAATACCAAAATCAGACACAGATGAAGAAAACGAATTAGAGGACGAAGATCAATCCTAAACGTGTTTGACAGCAAAAAATAAAGGGGAGTGTGGCAAAAGTCGGTTTTGGGTTTACTGCGTAACGTAGGCTAATCCAGACTTTTGGCGCACATTCTAGAGCAATGTTTGGAAACAGTAAGAGGCTAGGACTTTTTGTCCCAGCCTCTTTATTTTTTTCTAACCATTTTAGTGCCGTGTGTGTAATAAAGAAAAGCCACATGCGGTTAAATCAGCAAAGTGCTCAAAAATCGCTTTTATTAATGCTAACTAATGTAGTGCGAACACATTTGACACCTTAGTTAAATCAAAGCTCACCCTAGGAAGTCAAAATTTGTTTATCTTGAATGCTAAGGTCTGAACGTAACGTGTATAAAATTGGTTGTCCATTAGCAACTTCAACACCGTCAATCCCCTGATCAGAAATATTTTCTAAGTACTTAATTAAGGCCCGCAAAGTACTACCATGAGCCACGATTAATTGGTTTTTATGGTCAATCAACCGTGGACCAATTTGATCAAGCCAGTAAGGAACTAATCGTTGCAGGGCCATCTGTAGGCTCTCTGCCCGCGGCTCAAAATCATAACCCAGACGTGTGTAACGTCGTTCAAAATCTGGCTGCGTCAATTTTGGTGGCACTGTTGTGTAGCTCCGCCGCCACTTGGCAACCTGCTCAACTCCATATTCTTGGCGCGTTGCCTCCTTATTTTGACCCCGAAGTGCCCCGTAGTGACGTTCATTCAAACGCCAGGTTTTATAAATCGGCAAATAGCTCTGATCCAACTCGTCCATAACAATGTTGGCCGTTATAATGGCACGTTTCAGGTAGGAAGTGTGCACTGCCGAAAAACTTAAACCAGTTCGTCGAATAAGCTGGCCAGCCTGATGAGCCTCTTGAATTCCTTGCGCCGTTAACGGAACATCCGACCAACCAGTATAAACATTTTCCCGATTGGCCGTACTTTCACCGTGACGTAATAACATCAATTTGACCATTTACTTCCCCTTCTTTATCAAATGTATCTTGAAACTGTTTTACTTAGTGTTATTTAAACGTGCCTAAAAAATACCGCATCGCCACTCTTTAACACTATTTTATCAGATAACAGTCTATCCGTTCGCCTTAAATAGGCATAATTTACTTTTTGCTATTGATCGCGCTCTACTACTCTGCCGCGCCTTTAACCACAAAATTTACTTAATTTTGATTGCTACCGCCAGTAGTCAATCGGAGACCCTAATTACAGAAAAGACCTGATTAACTACCCCCATAGTACCGAATTTTCCTAAAAATTAACACTATTATAAATAAAAAACTTGGCCAGAGACTAGCGTAAAATCACCAGATTCGTTATAATTATTTTTAAATCGTTCTTTAATCTATTTCTAATTTATTGAGTTGAATGGCGTGACACGATGCTTCACGTTTATTCATTAAGGAGGAACATTATGAAAATCCAAGTTCCCGCAACGACCTCCAACCTTGGACCAGGACTTGATTCATGCGGTCTTGCGTTAGCACTTTATCTACGTGTACAAGTTGGTGCCAGTGCTGATTCGTGGGAAGTTCAACATAATCTTGGGCCTCTAGTTGCCACTGACGCCACTAATCTTGTCGTACAAACGGCATTACACGTTGCACCACATATTAAGCCGCATAAATTAATTTTAACTTCGGATATTCCCATTGAGCGTGGGCTTGGGAGCAGTGCAGCCGCAGTTGTTGCCGGCATTGAGCTGGCCAATCGTTTGGCCCAATTAACGTTGAGTCAAGAAGAAAAAATCACAATCGCTACACAAATTGAGCAACACCCTGATCACGTTGCCCCCGCCGTTCGTGGTAATTTTGTTACGGCCGCAGTTTCTGGCGATCAAGTTTATTCCGTTCGCCATCTTTTTCCCGAGTCGGACTTCATTCTTTGTGTCCCCAATAAAAAGCTACCCGCGGTTAAAAGTCGTGAAGTTCTGCCACATACCGTTCTTTACCGTCAAGCGATTGAAGGTAGCGCTGTGGCTAACGTCATGATCGCCGCAATCTTAAATGGCGATCTAAATTTAGCAGGAGAAATGATGGAACGCGACCTATTACAAGAACGTTACCGGGATAATTTTGTTCCCCACCTTAAAGAAATACGCCGAAAGGCTAAAGTCTTAGGTGCATACGGTACTTTCATTTCTGGTGCTGGTCCAACCATTATCGTGATGTGCCGTGATAGTTTAACGGAAAAAATCAAGGCCGAACTGGCTTCGGTTTGCCCAGATGCTTCTCTAAGTTCACTAGTGGTTGATAAAGATGGCACCCAGGTTTTCTAAATTATAACCGGGTAAAAGACATCGCTAAATTGCTTCGTCATTCAATCTAACATAAGTACGTTTAAAACACGTACTGAACATTTTTTATAAATAGCAAATCAAAATGAGATTCCATTAACAAGCACGTTTGGACCCAACTACTTAGAAAAATACTAACAAAAGTAATTTTCTAACGCGGTCTAGCTTGTAAATGGAACCTCATTTTTAGTAACTCATTGTTTTATAAGTGTCATTAAAATCGGTATTACCACTAAACTAAGTAAGGTTGATTCAGTAACCATTAACGCAGCATAGTCGGCATCCGCTCCGTATAGTTTTGCAACTACTGGTGCGTTGGTCATAACGGGCATTGCTGACTGTAAGATGAAAACCTGTTTCATCAGTAACGGCATTCCCGATGGTATAACCAATAAGCTCATTAAAATTGGTGCCAGTAAGAACCGGCCAAATAAAATTCCGAGACTGTAACGGGAGAGCTTCATTTGTCGTAATCCTGCGCCTTCAATCGCAATCCCAATGAAAAACATGGATAGTGGAATTGTTAAACCACCAATATACTTAAAATCGGACATCAAAAATGCTGGTAATTTAATATGTAAGATCACTAAAATAACGGCCACCATGAAACCAAGCAATGGTGGCGAGAAAACCTTTTTCACGGTTGTCCACAAATTAAGTTTCTCAGTACTGTCCCCATCACGCTTAATCAGATAAACGCCTAAAGTCCAGAAGAAAGTCGTATTAGCCATGTAATAGACCAAAACGTAGGGTAAACTTTTTGATCCAAACAATGCCATATTGATTGGCAAACCAATAAAAACAGTATTGGAATTGAAAAACATGGATTCAAACAAACCACGACGTGACTTCCTAATCTGCAGGACTCTTGCAACCGCCACCGAAATACCAAATAAAATCAGCATTGAAACAACTGGAAATTTAAGGTCCGGCAATAACTGCTTTAATTCCTTCGTCGTAAAATCCGTCATGATCGTATCAAGCATATAGCACGGTAACGCAATTTGCGTCACTAATCTAGCAATTAATTTACTACTTTTTTCATCAAACCACCCTGCACGTGCAAGACAGTAGCCAACAACAATCATGCCAAGAATGACAAAAACACCCTCAACACTTTGAATAAAAATGCCCATTTGATCACGCCTTAACTAATAAGATAGTTTTCAGTTTAGCACTTTTGACCAAAAATGAAAAACCAATGAGAAAAGTATTAATCTTTTAAAATTAGTGGCCGTACGCCAATCACCGGTATTGTCTCCTAATATTAGCTCGCTTTGCGCTAACTAACATTAACTACAAGAAAGCGTTATAATGGAAGAAACTAAAGTAGGTGATCCAGTTATGGGAAAGTATTTTGACATTACATTTCACACAATTGATGGTAAAGCAATTATCAAACGTAATATTTATTCAGAGGCCACTGAAACTGCGGTCTGGCAGGACGCTTGTAAAAAAGTGACTGCTGACAATCTGTATATCGAAATGAACGATACAACGTTGGTTAATTTGTTACGAAATTGCGTTGTTCGAATTGATATGACTGAAGTTCCTGGACCAACCGCTAAACGAAGTCAACGGCAGGATGAATTCCGCGATGCAGTAAACACGTTAAGTAACATTGGACTTTAAATTTATTATTTTGCTAGACAGGGGCAATGTACAAGCTTTTTAGACATTAGTTTGTACACTGACTCTTTTTAGTATTATTTTTATGTGATTTATTAAAAATGGCCGTAAATTAGTCTTTTGTGTGAATTTTTGTAGTATACTGCAAGTATGAAAAGTTACAAAAGGAGAAAAATTATGTCAGAACAAACAAAACGGCGCGCACAGCACCACAATCACCTCCATAATGGACGGAAAAAACGCCACACCGTCCTCTACACCTTTTTGATCATCATCTTAGTCCTAATTGTTGGCGGTGGCGCCTACGCGTACAAGATGTACCATGATGTCCAGAATACGGCTAACAAAGTTTACAAAAAAGAAAGCGGTACTAATCACCAACGTAGCCCACAAACAACTTTGGACGCTAAGAAACCAATTTCGATTTTATTACTTGGAACGGATACTGGTGCACTAGGACGGACCTACCATGGTCGTTCTGATACAATGATTGTCGCAACTGTCAATCCACAAAATAAGCAATTGACAATGGTCAGTATTCCCAGGGACACTAAGGCACACATCGTCGGTAAGGGTGCTAATTACATAGAAAAAATTAATTCGGCTTACAGTTATGGCGGCTCGGCAATGGCAATCAATACAACCCAAGAGCTATTAAATATTCCAATTGATTATTATGTAACCGTCAATATGGGCGGTATTCAACGAATTGTTAACGCAGTAGGTGGTGTAACAATTGATGCACCATTTGCTTTTAAATATGATGGTAATTCCTTTAAAAAAGGTAGCCAGCATTTAAATGGTAAGCAAGCATTAGCCTATTCACGGATGCGTTACGATGACCCTGAAGGCGACTACGGCCGACAAAAGCGCCAACGTCAGGTTATCGAATCTATCGTTAAGAGCGCTGTTTCCGTTAAAACATTATGGAACTTTGATGATATTCTGCAATCAATGAGTGATAATGTTCAAACTGATTTAACCTTCAAGAACATGCAAACCATTCAAAAGAACTATAAGTCCGCTGCTACTAATATGGTTGATGATCACTTACAAGGTCAGAACGCTACAATTGACGGCGGTTCTTATCAGGTTGCAACAACTAAAGAATTAAATCGTATTTCTTCTTTAATCCGCACACAGCTCAATTTACCAAAGGAAAAAGTTAATAATCTTGAAACACAACAAAATAGTCAAGGTCAGGCTACTGATGCTGGTTCAAATAACGCTGATCCTTATACAAATTAAGCACAAAAAAAGACTGGAGATTCCAGTCTTTTTTTGTGCTTAATTTTCAATAAAACTACTCGGCAAATTGTGCGACCAATTCTAAATATTTATTCTGGCGCTGTTCAATTAACTCCGCGGCCGATAACTTGCTTAGTTGCGCTAATTGTTGTTGTAAGGCATTATCTAAGCTTTGCATTAAATCGCCCGTTTCTGGTAATACAACGTCAGTTAGGCCCAATTTTTTAAGTGCTGCGGCTTGCATTGGTAGAATATGGTCAAGTGTTTGCTTAGCAGCCACATGACCCTTTAAGATCGTTTGAATCGCCTCTGGTGAAGCAACCGAATATAGACTGTTAGTGAACATAATTAAACGGTTGGATGTTGCTAGAGCTAATGCCCCCCCACTTTCGCCTTCGCCAAGAAAAACAGCAATATTGGGAACCCGCAAACCATTCATTTTAGTGATAGCGTCAGCAATAGCCAGGTTTTGTCCGTCATCTTCCGCCGCAACGCTAGCGTCAGCCCCTGGCATATTGATCAAAGTAATCACCGGTCGGCTAAATTTTTCTGCTAATTCAAGTCCACGAATAAATTTACGGTACCCCGCCGGCGCTACAGCACCAAAATGGTAACGCTGGCGTTCTTCTAACGTGGCACCACGATTCACTCCAGCAACAACTACCGCCCGTTGATGAAACAAACCAGTACCAACCGTCAGTGCTGGATCATCGCCACTGACACGATCACCGTGCAGTGGAAAAAAATTCGTTATTAACTGCGCAATAACTTGTTGCGTCCCAATTCTATTGGCACTACGAATCACCTTTAAAGCATCACTCATTTAAATCACCTGCCTGAATCATTAATAAACAGCCAAGGTAAGTCCGTAAATTTTCGCGCTTAATAACGGCATCCAAAAAGCCTTGACGATAAAGGCGCTCCGCCGTTTGAAAATCAGTCGGTAACGCAGCCGAATTCGTTTGCTGAATCACCCGCTTACCTGCAAAACCTATTGTGGCACCCTGTTCGGCGAATACAAAATCACTTTCCAGAGCAAAACTAGCGGTCACACCACCCATTGTTGGATCCGTTAAAACTGAAATGGTCAGAATACCAGCCTCATTTAGTTTGGTCAGTTCAGCCAAAATAGTGTTCATCTGTAGTAACGATAAAATTCCTTCTTGCATTCGCGCACCACCGGAAGCAATAACTAAGATCAAAGGCAACCGCTGGTTCAAAGCAGTTCTGATTGCCTGGCGAATGCCCGCGCCAACAACGGTATTAAGGGTCCCCATCATAAATTGACTATCCATTACACCAATAACTACTTTTTGCTGTTTTATCATTGCCGTTCCGGCGAGAAAAGCTTCCACCTCACCAGTTTTTTCTTGGGCCGCTTGTAATTTCACAGTATAACCCGGGAAATGACGTTGTTGTTTAATGTTTACTGGGGGTAAAGCCGTAAAGCTTTTTGTATCCGTCAATAATGTTAGGCGTTGCTTGGCATTCAAGCGTTGGTAGTGGCCACAGTAAGGACAAACGTTAAATTTACCCCATTGTCCTTGATGAACGTGACGTTTACAGGCAGAACAGGTTTGCCAAAGGTTAGTCTTGGGTAAATGACTCATTGAACTGCCCCCTCCATTTGTTCCAGAAAATGAATATCGATCTGATTGGCATTATATGCTGGTGAATTCAGAATTTGGCTTAAGGTTGCTAAATTAGTTCCTACTCCCGTCACGTGGGTATGCTTTAGAGTTTGCTGCATTTTGGCAATTGCTTGTTCTCGTGTCGTAGCGCTAACGATTAATTTTGCCAGTAAAGCATCGTAGTAAGGTTGAATAATATCGTTTTTTTGATAACCGGTATCAATTCGCTCAGTTGCTGAAAAACAAAATTGGGTTAACTTGCCGGTTGCCAGTAAATGTTGCTTTGCATCGGCCTGTGCATTGAGACGAACCTCAATGGCGTGCCCACTAAACGGTAAAATTCCGGGCCGAACCGTTTGCCCCGCAGCCAATTTAATTTGAGTTGTCACTAAATCGATTCCAGAGGTTAATTCAGTCACACCATGCTCGACCTGTAAACGTGTATTCATTTCTAAAAAGTAAAATTGCTGATTAGCGAACAAAAATTCTAAAGTTCCCAAACCACAATAATCCAATTTGGCCAATAACCGTTTAGCTAAATCGTATAATTGCTGCCGTTGCTGTGGTTGCAAAATAGTCGCAGAACTCTCTTCCACTACTTTTTGGTGGTTAAGTTGTAAACTACATTCTCGATCACCAACAATCTGAAGATTGCCAACATGATCCTTTAAAATTTGTACTTCAATATGTCGGGCCACCGTTAAATACTTCTCCAAATAAATGGCATCATTTAAAAAGGTCTGCTGTGCTTCCTCTTGGATGAGGTGGTATTTTTGCTGCAAATGCGCCTCGTTATAGATAACGCGCATCCCTTTACCGCCGCCACCTAAGCTGGCCTTTAACATAACTGGGTAACCCACCGCTTGGGCGGCCTGTTTCAGTTGATTAGCACTTGTAATGGCGCTTGCGCCTGGAATGATGGGCACACCTTGGGTTTTAGCGTAATTTTTAGCCGCGGCCTTGTCCGCCATTAATCGAATCATTGCGGGCTTAGGTCCAATAAAAGTTAAATCACATTCCGCACACATCTCTGCAAATAGTGCATCTTCAGCTAAAAAGCCATACCCAGGATGAATTGCATCAGCACCACTTAATAAGGCGGCCATTAGGATTCCTTCACGATTTAAGTAACTTGATTGGGCAGTATTAGGACCAACACAATAAGTAAAATCGGCCGCCTGAACAAAGCGACTATTTTCTTCCACTTTAGCGTAAATTGCTACCGTTTCGATTTTTAACTTGCGACAGGCCTGAATAATTCGCAAAGCAACTTCCCCACGATTGGCAATTAAAACACGTTTAAACATTAGTCAACACCTTGAATAATAAACAGAGGCGTTGAAAATTCAACGCCTTGACTGTCGCTAACCTTTACTGCCGTAACAGTCCCGGTCACAGGACTTTTGATATCATTAAATAACTTCATACTTTCAATTTGGGCCAAAATATCACCGGCCTTAACCTCTGTGCCAACTTCGACTAACGGATTCTTTTGCTCATCTAGCAAGTGAATAATCCCAACCATCGGGCTTTTCACCGTTGTCCCCGTTTCTTTTTTTTTCAATTGCCGGTTCATCCACAGCAACTGTGGCTCCTGCCTGTTTAACTCGCAAGTGAAATTGCTCCGTTTGCAAATCAACTTCGCTAAAACCACTTTCCCTTAAAACCCCTAAAATTTCCTTCAACTCATTAATTTCCACCGAAACCACGCTCCTCTAAAGACGTATTAATAAGCTACCGTAAGCTAGACCCCCACCAAAACCGGATAAAACAATTATTTTACCAGTAAATTGGTGTTGCAGTGCTTGGTCTAAAGCCATTGGGACCCCAGCCGAGGACGTATTCCCGTACTCCGACACATTAACTGGAAACTTAGTCATTGGTTGCATTAACTTTGCTGCAATTCCCTCAATAATCCGTAAATTGGCTTGGTGGCAGACAAAGAGATCCACATCATCTGCGGTTAAGTGCTGTTGGGTTAATAACTGCTGGATTTGTTTTGGGACGGCCGTAGTGGCAAAATCAAAAACCGCGCGTCCCTGCATTTTAAAGGGGGCAATCTCAGGTCGGTGCGTTGCACTAATTGTTGAAAGGGGCTTAACTGCACCACTTTCAATAACTTCATGTTGTCGGCCATCGTTTTCTAACTGTTCCGCTAAAAAACTTTCCTTGCTGGCATCGGCGGTTTGACTTAACAATGCTCCCCCAGCGCCATCGCCAAAGAAGACCGTTGTTGTCCGATCCTGCCAATCCATCATTTTTGAATTCGTTTCGGCGCTAATCACCAAAGCATGCTTAAATTGACCACGGCGTAAAAACTTTTCTGCTGTGCTAGCCGCAAAAATAAAGCCCGCACAGGCTGCGCTAATATCAAAACAAACTGCATTTGTCGCCCCAACCTTATCTTGCATCAGACAAGCAGTTGCCGGTGTCAAATAATCAGGTGTAATTGTTGAAACGATAATTAAATCAATATCAGTAGCCGCCAGATTGGCCTGTTGTAATAATTTTGTGGCAACCTTAGCGGCCAAATCAGATGTATTTTGTTCCAGCGCAATGTGGCGCGTTTTAATTCCCGTATGACTTTGAATCCAAGCATCACTGGTGGGCATTAAGGCAGCCAGCTCATCGTTGGTGACAACCTTTTCTGGAACATAATGCGCCGTCTCATCTATTGTCACGTAATTCGCCATATTTTTGGCTCCTTTTTCATTTTTAAGAACTATCTACAATACAAATGGCCTTCCGCCTTATGCTGCTAAAGAGTTCGACGGGCAGGCCTCTTTTCGTCTTTTCAAATAAGTCT
Organism: Loigolactobacillus backii; assembly: GCF_001663675.1. Lineage (NCBI taxonomy): Bacteria > Bacillati > Bacillota > Bacilli > Lactobacillales > Lactobacillaceae > Loigolactobacillus > Loigolactobacillus backii. Next base: position 1,465,217 of record NZ_CP014873.1, on the reverse strand, counting down.
ATTATAAGTAAGCAGCGGAATATTCACAAGCAATTGGCGAGAAACTTGTCATTTTATTAAGCATTTCTCACAAAACAAAAACGTGGGACAAAAGTAACTGTAGCCAATCTGCATTCAATCACCAAATGGGTGAAAACACCAACCACTCGGTAAGTAATCCAGAGCTAGAACCACAACTTGTTTTGTTCCACGTTTATTCAAACTAAATTACGAAGGTGCCAATAAAAATACTTTTTCAAGCACTGTCAGGATGGCGGATCTTAAAGCCACTTTACATGAACTATGAGCTCAAGTATAAATGTGTTCGAAAGGTAGCCTCGGGGAGATGCTCTAGTCTAGAAATGATTATCTAATAGTTTCGTTTGTTTAACTGCGGCAATTGTCTGCGTACCGGCCAATTGCATCACAATTTTAAGCTCATCATCGATGTGTTCAAATACTGATTGAACGCCCTGCGCGCCACCTAAAGCTAATCCATAAATGGCCGGGCGACCAAAGGCTACTAAATCGGCCCCACTGGCCAAAGCTTTAAATACGTGTGATCCACGCCGAATACCACTATCAAAGATAACCGGAACTCGATGATTAACCACCTGTGCCACTGACGCTATAAAACGTCAAAGGAAGCCGGCCCACCATTTAGCTGCCGGCCACCATGATTAGAAACATAAACCCCAGCCGCACCAGAACTAATGGCCAATTCCGCATCTTCTGGTGATTGAATGCCTTTAACGATAACGGGTAAATCAGTATAGTTAGCAATCCGGGCAATGTCCTTGGGACTAATTTTCTGGGCCGCTGCGGCATAGATCTCAGAGATTCCTTTCCCCTCACCATTGTCCTTGCTGAAATTTTCCAAATTGGCCATTGGAATTGGAAAAGAAAATTTATTTCGTACATCGGCCTCACGGTAACCACCAACAGTTGCGTCAACCGTTAAAATGATCGCCTTAATTCCCGCTGCCTTAGCTTGATCTAGCAATGCATTATTAAAGGACCAATCTTTACTCATATAAAGTTGAAAGAACTGCGGTGCACCGTTCCCGGCCGTCGTTGTTTCCGTGATTGTTCTTGAAGAATAGGTACTTTGCGCCATTAATCCGCCAACCGCAGCAACACCCCGAGCCGTATCAGCCTCACCTTCAATATGGGCCAAACCTTGAGCGGCAGTTGGTGCCATCATGACCGGCGTTTTTAACGGAATACCAAAAATACTAGTATCAATTAGCGGTTTCTCCATATCCGTCAGTGATCGCGGTACAATTAATTTATGATTAAATGCCTCCCGGTTGGCCCTTAGTGTCCACTCATCCTCAGAACCACTTGAAATATAACCGAAGCCACCCGCTGGAATGATGGCTTTCGCTCTTTCTTGTAATTCGTCTAAATTGACAATTTCAATTGCCTGTTCGTTTGTACTTTGTTTATACGTGTTACTCATAACCTAATCCCTCCTTATCACAAATAAAGAATGCGCTTTCAATTTAAGATTATATTCAACTTACTAAAGATAAGCAAGCAAATCGACTTGGCTGGCAAGACAGCATATAAATTTACTGCTAACTATAATCTCGTTACTATTGAAATTAGTTATTTATTTAATTTTATTAACTAGCGGAGGGACCAAATTATGCCAAAAATCAAAGCCGCAAACGCAATGTTAAATGTTTTAAAGGATTGGAAGGTTGATCATCTTTACGGACTACCAGGTGGTTCATTTGATTCAACTATGAACGCACTACACGAAACTTCTGAGCTTAATTATATTCAAGTACGGCATGAAGAAACTGGCGCCCTGGCCGCAGCAGCCGATGCTAAATTAACTGGCAAGATTGGTGTTGCTTTTGGATCGGCCGGCCCTGGTGCAACCCACTTATTCAACGGACTTTACGATGCAAAAATGGATCACGTCCCTGTTCTGGCTTTAGTTGGTCAAGTCGCCACGAGCACAATGAATACCGATGGTTTTCAAGAACTCAACGAAAATCCAATGTTTAACGACGTTGCAGTTTATAACCGAACCGTCACAACGGCGCAGCAATTGCCCCATGTGGTTGACCAAGCAATCAAACACGCCTATCAGGAAAGCAGTGTCGCAGTTGTTACAATTCCAACTGATCTCGGTTGGATTGAAATTGAAGATAGCTTTACAGCTACGGCTAAAAATTACCGCCAAGGCTACCCTCAAGCCGAAGTGGCCGATATTAACGCTGCAGTTAAACTATTAACGGCCGCTAAACGACCGACACTTTACATTGGTCAAGGTACTCGTGGGGCCACTGATGAGGTCGTTGCTTTGGCCGACTATTATTCAATGCCAATCGTATCTTCTGTTTTGGCTAAGGGAATCATTCCCGACGATCACCCGGCATACATGGGAACGGCCGGCCGTGTTGCCTCTAAACCAGGTAATGAAATTGTGGCCACTGCTGATCTGATTTTATTCATCGGCAGTGATTTTCCTTTTGCCGCCTCTACCTTTAATCTTCAGGCTAAATTTATTCAAATCGATATTGATTCTTCTAAACTGGGTAAACGTCACCATACAGATGTAGCTATTTTAGGTGACGCCAAAACAACGATGCGCCAACTATTTGAACAAGGTCAACCAAAAGAAAAAAATAGTTTTTATCAGGCCGCACTCGCTAATAATAAAAATTGGCGTAATTGGCTTGCAAGTTTTGCCACCGCCAAACAAATACCGTTACGAGTCGAACCAATTTTTGCCGAAATTAATCGCATTGCTCAAGAAGATGCGATTTTTGCCGTCGATGTTGGTAACGTGACAATTGACGGGATTCGTTTACTTTCGCTGACACCTAACCAGAAATTTACCACTTCAGGTTGGTTTGCCACTATGGGTTACGGTCTTCCTGCTGCAATAGCCGCCCAATTGAATTACAAAAAACGCCAAGTCTTCAATATTGCCGGGGATGGTGGTTTTTCAATGGGCATGCAGGACCTAATCACCGCCGTTAAATATAAACTGCCAATTATTAATGTCGTGTTAAGTAACGACTCATTAGGCTTTATTGAAGCCGAACAAGACGATACACCCCAGCCACATTCAGGAATTGACTTGGCCAGCGCAGATTACGCCACCTTTGCTAAGGCAATGGGTGCAGAAGGTTATTCAGTTCATAATTTAACGGACCTGCGCGCGGCTTTTGATCAGGCCGCCAGTGCTACTGGTCCAATTGTGATTGACGTTAAAATTGCTAATGAACGGCCAATTCCGGTTGAACACCTTGTAATTGACCCAGAGGCCGGCCACAGTCAAACTGATATCGACCAATTCAACCAAACTTATGCTTCTAAAGCATTAGTTCCTTTCCAAAAATATCTGACGCAGTATCAGGCCTAACAAACAGGACAAAAGTCGATTTTGGCGCACGTTCTAGAGCAAGGTTCGGAAATAATAAGAGGCCAGGACTTTTGTCTTGGCCTCTTTTGGCGTCAATCTTTGAATTGTGTTTCACGGGCAATACTGTGGTGATAACTGTAACTGAAATAAACGATTAATCCAATTATTAACCAGATAATAAAAGCGATCCAAGTAAAAGCCCGTAATCTTGTCATCAAATAAAGACACATTAAGAAAGATACAATTGGTAAAACAGGATAAAATGGTACCTTAAACGATTTTTCAACGTGACCTAAGACTTTGTCCCGCCGTAAGAAAACGACACCAATCGAAACCATTGCAAAGGCAAAAAGTGTCCCGATATTAACTAACTCTGCGATTCTATCAAGGGGAATAACCGCGGCAAAAATAGCCGCAATCAGTCCAAAAATCCAGGTGTTTGCTACTGGAACGTGCGTTTTAGCGTTTAATTTGTGTAAGGATTTTGGTAACAAGCCATCCCGACTAATCGCAAATAGCAGGCGTGTTCCCCCGTAAGACATGACCAGCAAAACGGTAGTCATCCCAACTACAGCACCAACTGAAACAATACCCGCTACCCAATTTTGATGCATTAGGTTTAACGCAAAGGCAACTGGATCATCAACGTTTAGGCGCGTGTAATGAACAACCCCCGTCAAAACAGTAGACAAAACCGTATATAAAATAGTGGTGATTAACAGTGATGTAATAATCCCAATTGGCATATCACGCTGAGGATTTTTAACTTCCTCAGAGGCCGTCGATACAGCATCAAAGCCGATATAAGCGTAGAAAGCAACCGCTGATCCCGAGATAACTCCATTAATACCAAATGGCAAAAATGGATGCCAGTTTGACGGCTTAATGTAAAATACGCCAACCACAACAAAAAGCAAAATTACACCAATCTTTATCATTACCATTATATTATTAACACGTGTCGATTCGGACACGCCACCTGTTAACAAAAGAGCGATTACTAGGACAATCAAGAAGGCCGGTAAATTAAAGATGCCACCGTGAACGCTTGACGTCCCAATTGCGGCCGATAAAAATGCTGGTAGCTTCCAACCAAAGCCCGCCAGAATATTTTGAAAGTAGGCCGACCAACTCACGGCCACCGACGAAACGGCAAACAAATATTCTGAGATTAACGCCCAACCAAGTATCCAGGCAATAAACTCCCCGAATACGCTATAAATATACGTATAGGCACTACCTGCCAACGGAATTGTTGACGAGAATTCCGAATAACAAAGTGCGGCCATCGAGCAAACCACCGCCGCTAACAGAAAGGAAAACATAACCCCTGGCCCCGTATATTTTGCGGCCAAAATACCAGGCAAAATAAAAATACCGGCGCCAACAATGGCACCGACTCCCATCATGCTCAAACTAAATGCAGAAAGGTTTCTTTCTAACCCTTCTTTTGAATTGGCAATTTTTTCTAAATCAACCTGCTTCTTTACAAACAAATTCTGTCGGGTAAACTTCATCCCGAGTACCTCCCTCTCCCGCCGATTCACTTCCAATAACATAACCATTTATTGAATCATTAGGGTTCTTTCATTTATTAGTCATTTAATTTTAATTCAGCCAACAGCAGATGTCAATTTTCATTCTGTTTTACACCACTTAATAAACAAAAATAGCCCATAGTGGCGGGCTATCGACTAAATAATTCTCTTAGAGCTTAAATTTTAAAGTAAATCATAATTTATTCATTTAACGTATTTTGAGAGTGGAGCAAAAATCGGTTTTGAGTTTAAATTCAAACTTTTGACGCACGTTCTAAAGCAATGATCGGAAAGAATAAGCGGCTAGGCTCTTTGTCACACTTCCTCCGGTAAACTATTTTTTATAAACTTTCAACAAGCAAATTAGCCTATTTTAAATTCGTCATTGCTAAAGGATCAACCCACGCATTAAATTCTTGTTGAGTAACCAACCCAGATTTTAGTGCTGCTTCCTCTAAGCTTGTTCCCGCCTTCTCTGCTGCCTGGGCAATCTTGGCACTAGCATGGTAACCAATATGTGGTGATAACGCTGTAACGGTCATTAACGACCGATCAACTAGCTCTGCCATCCGCGTTGGCCTAATTTCTAAACCCGTAATTAATTTATCCGTAAAGCCTTGGATGGTACCCTGCAGTAAATCAGTCGATTCCAAAAACGTACTAATTAAAACTGGCTTGTAAACGTTCATTTCAAAATTACCTTGACTGGCGGCAAGCCCAATTGTAACGTCATTGCCTAAAACTCGCGTTGCCGCCATTGTGAGCGCCTCGGCTTGAGTTGGGTTTACCTTACCTGGCATAATTGACGACCCAGGTTCATTGGCCGGAATTGTTAGCTCACCATAGCCTGCACGAGGTCCACTGGCCAAGAAGCGAACGTCATTGGCAATCTTGAGTAAATCACTAGCCAACGTTTTTAAAGCGCCATGGACCACGTTTAGGCCCGAATGTGCGGCTAGACCATAAAATTTGTTGGTTTTGGCCGTAAAAGGTAGCTTATATACTTGGCTAAGTTTTTCGGCAACTTTATCCGCAAAGCCCGGTGCAGCATTTAAACCTGTGCCCACGGCCGTACCACCAATGGCCAGCTCATAAAGCGTTGGTTTTAACTGTTTTAAAAAGGTCTGATCGTGTTCTAACATACTGACCCAACCACTAATTTCCTGGCCAAAAGTGATCGGTGTGGCATCCTGTAGGTGGGTACGCCCAATCTTAACGACTTGCCAATATTTATCTTGCTTTTGCTTCAATTCAGTAATTAAATGAGTCACCGTTTTCTCTAAAGCGTTCACCGCAATACTTGCAGTAATATTCATCGCCGTCGGGAAAACATCATTAGAACTTTGCCCATGATTAACATCATCATTCGCTAAAATTTTCAACTCTGAATTTAGCTTAGCAGCAACGTGAGCAACAACTTCATTAACGTTCATATTAGTTTGGGTTCCGGAACCAGTTTGATAAACTGATAACGGAAAATCCCGTTGCAATTCAGCATCATCGAGGTCTAGCAACTGATTAATCGCCAGGGCAATTAAGTGCCCCTTGGCCACTGGTAGTTGTGCTAGCTCGCCATTGGCCATTGCCGCCGCCCGTTTAATCTGTAGCAAGGCACGAATAATAGTAAGTGGCATCTTGGGTCCAGTTGTAAAATTGTGCCGACTACGCTCGGTTTGTGGCCCCCACAATGCTGTTACTGGAATTTTAACCGGACCAATCGTATCTTCTTCAATTCGATAATCAACCATTAGAACTCTCCTTTTTTTACCTTATTATAAGCGACTTTCAATATTTCTATCTTAACGAACGCCAACTTCTTTTTAAAGCAAATTCCACGATTATTAATTAAGAAAAGGACTTGATTTCCTTTTACGCAATCATTATTTCCCCTAACCTGGTTTCAACTGCTACTTGAGCATATAAAAAAACAGTCAGCAATCACCGACTGTTTATCAATTTCAAAATTAACTTAGTTTACTTTACTTGCAATTGCTTTTACCTTAATAGCAATCAAATCATCAACTGCAACGTGTCGGTAACGACCATTAACACATAGTTGATTAAAAGTTTGGGCCCTAGCTTCTTTTTTTGTTGTATTATGACAGATACGCTGTTCAGAAATTACCTGCCCAGCCCTTTGATACCGACACTCCACTGCATAATCCTGCGCTTTACTAAAGAACACTTCGGACCCTCCCAATTTATAGTTTCTTTTTGTTCAGAAACCATTTATTTTTCGACATGAGAAGATTCTAGCACTTTTATTTTTGGACCGCAATAGTTCTGAGAAAACATTTTTCATTTATTGCAAGTACGGCTCTGCGGCTATAAAATGGTAACTTTCTACTGTAAACAAAAAAACACCCACCAAATAAATTGATGAATGCTTTTAAAACGTTGATCTGATAAAATATTAACGTTTTGAGAACTGTGAAGCTTTACGAGCTTTCTTCAAGCCTGGCTTCTTACGTTCTTTCATACGTGGGTCACGAGTTAAGAGACCTGCACGTTTTAAAGGACCACGGAAGTCAGGGTCAACATTAAGAAGTGCACGGGCAATACCATGCCGAATTGCACCAGCTTGACCAGAAAAACCGCCGCCATTTACGTTAACGTAAACATCATAGCTATCATTTGTTTCAGTTATGCCAAATGGTTGAATCATATCTTGGCGTACATTTGCAAATGGAATATAATCTGTTTGGTCTTTACCGTTGATTGTAATTTTGCCAGTACCAGGGACTAAGCGTACACGCGCTACAGAATCTTTACGCCGACCAGTACCAATATATTGAACTGTTTCTGCCAATTAATTTCCCTCCCTTAAATTAACTTTGAAATATCCAAAGCTTTTGGTTGTTGTGCAGCATTTTTATGCTCAGGACCTGCGTAAACGTGCAATTTCAAGAATTGCGTACGACCCAATGTGTTCTTTGGTAACATCCCTTTAATTGAGATTTCCAATAAACGAGTTGGGTTTGTTTCGCGCAAATGACCAGCAGTAACCTGCTTCAAACCACCTGGATGAAGGGTATGATGATAATAAATCTTTCGGTCTGCTTTTCGACCAGTCAAGCGAATTTTTTCTGCGTTTACAATGATGACATTGTCACCTGTATCAACGTTAGTTGTGAATGTGGGTTTGTTTTTACCGCGAAGGATAGAAGCCACAGCTGCTGAAAGTCGACCTAACGGAATATCCGTAGCATCGACAACGTACCAGTTATGTTCTACTTCGCTGGGTTTTGCTAAATAAGTTGATCGCACGTGTATTTCCTCCATTTTTCTGTGTCTGTTTGAACACCTAATAAGTTTCCGGGGCTTATTGTGGGGCAAACAATACCAGCTACAATCATAACTATTTTCTTTAAGAATGTCAATTCTAAAATGGATAAAATTTGTTAGTAACCTTCAACTTAAAATAGTAAAAATGAAAATCTACCAATATTTTTGTGAAAAGTGCATAAAAGCCTTTCGCTGCTCGCAATTCTTGTTTAAAATAGATAGTGTTAAGGGAGTGGAACAAAAGTCGGTTTTGGGTTCACGTTCTAGCGTAATTACTCAGTCTTCACCTCAAATACATAAATGATTAAAGGAGTTAAGTAACATGGCAGATCATACGAAACATACGAACCACATTACACATCATCGGCCACACCGCCCATTTTACAAACACAGATGGTTCCGACGTTTACTAGCAATTATCATTGTCATTATTATTTTAGTTATTATTGGTCTTGGTGCTATCTGGAAAAAGAATGCACTTGCTGAGCAACTGCACAATAGTAAGGTTCGTTTTGAGCAGACTACTACCAACACCTCCACAACTAATAAGCAGTCGGCACAGACAACGCCGCTAACCTACACGGCAATTGGTAAGATTAAGCTTGGTGACTTAACTAAGAACGCTGTGAACGGCACTAGCTACCAAACGCTTACGCAGCAATTCGGCCAACCGAATAAAACTAAATCGGCTACTGTTCAAGGAGTTAAGACCAAGGAAGTCACTTGGACAAATGTCACTGGTAGTACCAGTAAGGCAAAAGTAAAGTTTAATTTAGTTAAAAATCACGTTTATAGTAAGGATTTAACTAATTACCAAGCCAAATCACGCGCAAAAAGTATTACTGTGGCTGATTACGATACTTTAACGGCTCAAGCAACCACTTATAAAGATACAATTGCAACTTATGGTAAGCCTGATAGCTACCTAGAGCAGCGTATCTCTGGAAGCCATTTAGGTTCTACAATATCTGTTGTTGGTAATAGATTTTCATCTATTACTGATGACAGATTTTTTATTTATGGCTAGAATAAAAAAGCGGACATTTCCTGTCCGTTCATCCAAGTCAACCACCACGAAGATTTTTCAGAAAGAAGGAAATGCCCTATGTGTCATGATACTACAAAATTATTATTAGGAATAGCTGACGAGAACCTAAAAATTACTGACGGTGAAACTGGAGAAGACGGGGTTATTCGCTTAACTGGCCACTTGGATTACACGCCGAAGGCTTGTCCCAAGTGCGGGATTATCAATGATCAAAAGATTATTAACTACGGCTGGCGCAATACCACTATCAGATTCTCGAAGGTTCTGAGCAACACCGTCATCTTAGCCTTAAAGCGCCGCTATTTCCACTGTAAAGAATGTCACGGCAACTTTCTTGCACAAACATTGGCAGTTCCGAAACACTGTACAATTTCAAACACCAGCCGCAAAGAATGCCTAGAGAAGCTCGGTGAACCGGTCTCTTTGAAGCACATTGCCAATGAAGTATCGGCATCAGATTCATTTGTGGGCCGCCAGTTAATGCGCGCTGAACGAGACTTTCAAACCAATTGGCACTATTTACCAGAGATCATCTTAATGGATGAGGTGAAGAGTACCAAGAGCGCTACTGGTGCCATGAGCTTTGAGTTCATGAATGGCGAAACCCATGAATTAATCGACTTACTCCCTTATCGAACCATCAATAAACTAGAGAAGTATTTTTACCGCTTCGATCAAGCTGCCCGAGAAAACGTCAAAATTATTGTGACTGATATGAATTATACCTACCCCAAGCTTGTGCAGACCGTGTTCCCCAATGCCATGGTGGTCATGGACAAGTTTCATATTATCAACGCCCTAAATCGGGCGTTTAACAAAACCAGAATCAAGGTGATGAAGAAGTTTACCCCGTCTTCTCGCGAATTTCACGCCCTTAAGCGCTACTGGAAGCTGTTGTTAGTACCAACTGAACAGCTTAACTTTGAACAATTCAAAAAGTGGACTAATTTTCCTTACTGGATGGCTGCCACCGATGTTGTCCATCAGCTGTTATCGTTGGATTCAGAACTAGAACAAACTTATCAAGTCTTAAACAGCGTCCGGTCAGCTGTCCAACATCAAGATTGGCATAACTACAATGCGGCATTTTGGAATAACAAAACGTATTCTGAAGAAATGAAGAACACGATTAAAACACTTGAAAGCCATCATGATGAGATTCGTAACACCTTTACCACACACTATTCAAATGGTCCTTTGGAAGGTTCTAATAATAAAATCAAGGCGATCAAACGAGCCAGTTTTGGCTATCGCAGCTTCTGGAGGTTTAGAACTCGAGTACTATACGTTTTCAAAATCAAAACAAAAAGAGCCCTAATCACGAAGTGATTAGAACTCGAAATATGGATTCACCAACAACAGTTGACGAAGAGCCATAAAACTAATTCAAGACCATTAGCTTACTTAAAAAAGCCAAAAACGTTTTTTCTTTTTAGCAACTTGGGTAAAGCCAGTTGGCACAATTAGATCACCATTTATAATAGCCTTAGCATTGTTTTGGAACGTATCAACGAGTTCTTGCCCATTTTCCTTACGAAGCTTGTCAAAGGCACGCTTCATTCTAAAATTGCGTCCTTTTAGGTTATGCGCATCGGAAGCAAAAACAAAGCCCAGACCCGCATCAATAATCTGCTGCATGAACTTCATGATTTCATCCCCAAACACACCAAGATAGCTACTGGCAGTCAGCTGCGTTAAGCAGCCACTAGCAACTAAATCATACAAAATTGTTGGATCAGCCTGAATACCTTGGTTTCGTTCAGGATGCACAATAACTGGAATAATATTCCTTGCTTGTAAATCAAAAATCATCCGTTGCGCGTATGCGGGAACCTCTTGGTGGGGAAATTCTAACATTAGGTACCGATTGCCAGTATCTGCGAAAAGAATGTCATCCTGATCCAAGGCGGCCAAGAGATCTCCGGTTAAGTGAACCTCTTGTCCAGGAAAGACTTTTAACGGGATTTTTGCTTGATCAATTGCTTGTTGAAATTGAACCGTATGTTTAATGACTTTTTGCTTGTGGTTAGTGTAGTCGCTATCCATATGGTGCGGTGTTACTAAAATATGTGTAATCCCGTTTTCAACGGCAACTTGGGCCATAGCCAAGGATTGGGCCATCGTTTTTGAACCATCATCAACACCTGGTAAGATATGACAATGTAAATCGATCATTTCTTATCATCTGTTCCGTAATAGCCACCATAATAACCACCATAGTAGCCACCGGAATTCTGCGGTGTCACTCGATTCATAACCGTCCCTAAGATTCTTGCGTGAACTTTATCTAATAACTCTTTTGCTTTTAAAATTGCAGCCTTTTCAACTATTCCTTGTGGCGTCACCAAAATTGTACCATCAACCTTACTGGCAAGAATCTGAGTATCAGTGACAGAAATTACTGGCGGTACGTCAAACAGTACTAAATCAAAATGTTCTTTTAAAGCCTCAATTAAATGATTCATCCGTTCAGTTGCTAAGAGTTCAGCCGGATTAGGCGGAATTGGTCCACTTGGTAACACGTACAAATGATCAATTGCGGTTTCAGTAATTGCCTGATCCAGATTTAACTTTGGATTAGTTAACAGGGTAGTTAAACCTTGTGAATTACTGACCTGGAACGTCTGGTGAACTGTCGGCCTTCTCAGATCGGCATCAACTAATAATACGTTTTTGCCTTGCCCGGCCCACGTAACTGCTAAATTACTACTAACAGTTGATTTACCTTCTGATGGTCCTGCTGATGTTACTAAAAGGGTTTCTAACTTACGGTCGATCATTGAAAATTGAATATTTGTTCTGATCGTTTTAAATTGTTCCGCAATTGTTGAAGTTGGGTTTGATAATGTATAAAGGTCAACACCATACTTCATACTCTTATCTTCTAATTTTTTCTCTTTACGTCGAAATAATGCCATAATTTTTATTAGACCCTTCTCTCGTTAACGGTTCGCCTATTTTCCACTTTACTAGAACGTTTATTGACTACGTTATTATTTTTCTTTGTCAAATCTGATTCTGGTATGCTATTAATAATTCCCATATTAGTCAGGCCAACAGTATCACTTAAGAATTCCTCATCCTTAACCGTTGTATCAGTAAACTCACGTAAGAAAGCAATCCCAATACCTAATAATAATCCGAGAACGACCCCGATTAATAAATTGAGTTTTAATTTAGGCGAAACGGCAGTCGTATCCGGTCTAGCCTTAGAAATGATTGAAACGTTATCAACATTCATCATTTTACTGATTTTTTGCTTAAAAACACTGGCCGTCGTATTGGCAATATTAGTTGCCATATACGGATCGGAATCCTTCACGGCAATTGCAAATACCTGTGAGTTCTGTTGACTAGAAATACTAATCTCGTTAGTTAGCAGATTAACGTCACCTTTAAAATTACTGGTCTTATGTAGTTGTGAACTAACATCACCTAAAATACTAGGGCTAACAATAATGTCTTTATATGTATTAATCATCTGGACATCCGTTTGAACCTGTTGGGCCTGTAATGCCTCGGATGTCTGTTTACGATTAACCAAAATTTGTGTTGAAGCACTATACTTAGGCGTCAAAAAAAAGAAAGTAATTATAAAGGCCAACGCGGTGACCAAGACTGTTGACCAAACAATAGTCTTTACGTGTTTCCGTAAAATACCTAAAATATGTTCTAAATCCAACGTTTCGTTCATGAAATACCTCCATCAATTTCATTGCGATAGCTTACTTTATCTACTAAAAGTTTATCCGAAGAGCGCGCAAATACCAAATCTATATTAAAGATTTACAAGATATTGTCCAAATAAGTAGAAATTCTCCATAAAACGCCTACTATATTATTGCACTAAACCTCCATATTTTACCGCTTATCACTTACTTGTCAAGATTTACAAGAAAAAGATCATCAAATTAAAATCGTAATCTCATTTAATTTGATCGGCAGGCCCATCACCATAATAAACTTTTTCGAGGTACAGCCCACTCGCTGCTGCCGTAAGCCGAGCCTGTCTGCGATCCTTAACTGCATAAAGTCGAGGAATATCATGTAATGCTCGTCGCCCATTACCGATCTCCAGCAAAACACCAACCATAATTCGGACCATATTGTACAAAAAGCCATCACCATAGAACTCAAAAATAAGCTCGTTATTCGGTTGGTCAAAGTGAACCGTTGAGGCATAAATGGTTCGAACCTTGTTTTTAATACTGCCCCCTGATGCCGCAAAACTGGTAAAGTCATGGGTTCCAATATAATCTTTAACCGCAATTTGGACTTTTTTAACGTCTAAACTATACTTCCAGTGACCCGTGTAAAAACGTGTAAAAGGATTTGTATAATAATCAAGGTTAACACGGTAGCGATACTTTTTACCAGTCGTATTATAGCGTGCATGAAAATTAGATTCAGCTATTTCACAAGCGACAACCTTAACATCCAAAGGTAACAAACTATTAAGCGCCTTTAACATTTTTTCGGCGGGCAGTAAAAATGGAAAGTCAAAATGAATTACCTGGCCCAGGGCGTGGACACCGGAATCGGTTCGTCCAGACCCACTGACTGGAATTCGTGAAGACTTTGCCATTATCATTAATGCTTTTTCGATAACACCTTGAACTGTGCGCTGATTAGGCTGTAGCTGGAAACCAGCGAATTGGGTACCATCATACGCCAACGTAACTTTATAACGTACCACCATTAATTTTATCCGTCCCTTCTCATAAAAAAAGAGAATGGGCGCTAAATCCCACCTCACAAATTATCATCAACGTAAGATTACTAAAACAACGGTTACTAAGGCAAAAGCAAGTATCGTTAAATTATCCGCAAGTTGCCACGAAAGAACACGGTACTTACTCCGCCCCTCACCACCTTGATAGCCGCGGGCCTCCATTGCCGTTGCTAGATCCTCGGCGCGGTTAAAGGAGCTTACAAACAAAGGAATTAGCAATGGTACAATTGCTCGCATTTGTTGGAAAATATTACCTTCCCCAAAATCGACTCCCCGTGCACGTTGCGCATTCATAATTTTTTCCGTTTCGTCCATTAAAGTTGGCACAAAACGTAACGCAATTGACAGCATTAAGGCAACTTCATAAACGGGAAAGTGAATGACTTTTAGTGGCTTCAAAAGTGACTCAATCGCATCGGCCAAAGATAGTGGCGGTGTCGTCAAAGTTAATAAAGTTGACATAAAGATAATTAACACAAAACGCATAAAAATATAAATCCCGTTAACAACACCGTAACTAGAAATGACAATTGGCCCCCAGGACCAGTAGACTGTTCCACCGCTTGAAAATAACATTTGCAGTAAAACAGTGAATAGAATCAGCCAAATCAAAGGCCGAACGCCCTTAATAAAAAAACCTAGCTTTATTTTCGTTAATAAAATTGCAACCATTGTGAAAAGAAACAAGAAAAGATAAGTTTGCCAATTATCTGCAAGAAAGATAATCCCAACAAAATAAAAACTCATTAACAACTTAACTCGTGGATCTAATCGGTGAACTATTGAATCACCCGGAATAAAACGTCCCAATAATAATTTATTCGACATTATCGTTCCTCCCGGCCTGTGGTAATTGTGGTAACAACTCGTCGGCCAACTCAGTTTCGGTTAATGGCATCTGCTTAAACTGAAAACCCTTTTTAATTAATTGGTCCGCAAATGCAGCTGTCTCGGGAACACCTAATTGTTTATCCCGCAACCATTGAACGTTACTAAAAACCTCGCGCGGTGTTCCGACTTTAACCACGCCACCATTTTCCATGACGACCACTTGATCAGCATAATTTGCCACATCTTCCATTAAATGGGTAATTAAAATAACCGTTAATTGATTTTCTTGATGCAGCCGCTGAACCATTCCCATTATGTCCCGCCGACCCTCTGGATCTAATCCGGCTGTGGGCTCATCTAAAATTAAAACTTCTGGTTTCATTGCTAAAACACCGGCAATTGCCACCCGGCGCATTTGACCACCAGAAAGATCAAAGGGTGAACGTTCCAAAACGGCATCTTTAAGTCCAACCAGCTGAACCATCTCTTTAGCTCGCTTTAACGATTCCTCTTCACTAACACCAAAGTTCATCGGTCCAAAGGCAATGTCTTTTGCTACTGTCTCTTCAAATAATTGACTTTCAGGAAATTGAAAAACCATCCCGACTTTTTGCCGAATGGGTTTTAAATTTTTGTTATTGGTTTCTGGAGTAATGACCCGGTCGCCAATCGTCACAGTCCCACTAGTTGGTTTTAGTAATGCGTTGAGATGCTGCACCAACGTTGATTTTCCACTACCTGTATGGCCAATAATAGCCGTAAAAGCATGATCGCGTAAAGTTAAATTAATCTCGTGTAACGCACGACTCTCAAAGGGAGTTCCAACTTGATAGGTGTAGCCTACATCTTTAAATGTGATGTCCATAACCAATCAACCATCCCTTCTTCATTTAAATATTGCGCAGGAACGATAGTACCACGCTTACGTAATGCCGTTCGTAAACGCTCGGCGTAAGGAACATCAAGACCCATTGCAATTAGCCGATTACCGTAAGCAAAAATTTTTTCCGGGGTACCTGATTCTTGTAATTGTCCATCATCCAGGACAATAATTCGATTAGCATTTTCAGTCTCATCAATATCGTGAGTAATCGATAAAACGGTCATGTTTTCTTCTTCTTTTAACTTTCGAACAATTTCTAAAACCTCAACCCGTCCTTCAGGGTCCAACATACTCGTTGCCTCGTCCAAAATGATAATATCCGGCTGCTGGGCAATAACACCTGCGATGGCAACTCGTTGCTTCTGCCCACCAGATAGACGTGCTGGTTCCCGTTTAGCAAATTCAAGCATGCGCACACGTTTTAATGCCTCATGAACCCGGGTCACCATCTCTTCACGGGGCATTCCGTGATTTTCTAAACCAAAAGCCACATCATCCTCAACCGTTGCGCCAACGAATTGATTGTCTGGGTTTTGAAATACCATTCCGATTTTTTTGCGGATATCCCAAACACTATCTTCAGTTAAGGTTATCCCACCTACTTTGATGGTTCCAGAATCACCTTCGCCAATCGGTAATAGCCCATCAATTGATTTGGCAAGCGTTGATTTTCCGCTACCGTTATGACCAATAATAGCCACCCACTCACCCTGATCAACTGAAAAATTAACATCTTTCAACGCCGGATGTTCCGTTTGCTGCGGGTAGCGGTAATTTAAGTTTGTTACGTCAATAATTTTCGCCAATCTTAAACTCACCTTTATTTAAAGAAGTCATTAAATAAAATAATTGTCTATTAGGCCAATTGGTCAATCTTAAAAAATACTAATTAAATACCTTGACTAAGTTTTAACCATAAAGTCAACCAACATTATTCTGACTTCCGAATTTCACAAGAAAATACAATTAAAAATTAAACAGTCTCCTTGCATATTAATGTTTCAATAATATCATACTTAGGCCGTTTACGTTCTAATTTTTAACGGGATTATAAATTAACTTCGAAAAGTTGTCTAAGTATTTATTCAGTAAAAAAGGAGTTACGTTTAACCGTCATCCTACACGATTAAACGTAACTCCTTTTTGAACACAAAAAAATCACATTCCAAATTGTGTTCCGGTACAGCACCAAACGGTTACGTGTACTGGCCGACCATCGAGCTAGACTTGGAAAAACAACTAACCAACATCATAACACTCTAGTCAAAACAATTCAGAAGTGATCCTCCATAATTAAGTTAAATCATACTATGATTTAACTTCGTCTCGCAGAACTACTAGTCTACCAATTGTAAAACTACCATTGGTGCACCATCGCCGCGACGAGGCATTGTCTTGTAAATGCGGGTATAACCACCAGTACGATCAGTGTAACGTGGGGCAATATCGGCAAATAATTTTTGTAAGACAGTTTGAATAACAACGTTTTCGTCTTCTTCATGAACATCAGCGACCTCATCACGAACAAAAGCAGCAGCATGACGACGGGCAGCTAAATCACCCTTTTTACCTAAAGTAATCATCTTTTCAGCTGTTTTACGAACTTCCTTAGCACGAGCTTCAGTAGTTGTAATCTTTTCATTCATGATTAAATCAGACGTTAAATCGCGAAGTAAGGCCTTACGTTGTGAGCTTGTGCGACCTAATTTACGGTAACTCATTAACAGGTTCCCTCCCTTGGTTGGTTATATTACTTAAATGTCACTAGTCCTCTTTACGCAAAGAAAGACCAAGATCAGCTAACTTAGCTTTCACTTCTTCAAGTGACTTACGACCTAAGTTACGAACTTTCATCATATCGGCTTCAGTTTTATTAGTGAGCTCTTGAACAGTATTAATACCGGCACGTTTCAAACAATTGTATGAACGTACTGATAAATCTAACTCTTCAATCGTCATTTCAAGCATTTTCTCTTTATGCGTTTCTTCTTTTTCGACCATGATTTCAGCGTTTTTAGCGTCATCAGTCAAATTAACGAAGATATCCAAATGCTCGGTTAAAATCTTAGCCGCCAAACTAATGGCTTCTCGAGGATTGATAGAACCATCCGTCCAAACATCCAATGTTAACTTATCATAATCATTGCGTTGCCCAACACGGGTACTCTCAACTTGATAATTAACACGACTGATCGGGGTATAAATCGAATCAATTGGTAAAACACCAATCGGCATATCGTCTACCTTATTATCTTCAGCAGCGACATAGCCACGACCTTTACGAACCGTCATCCGTGCGTGGAAATGTCCACCACTAGCGACAGTGCAAATATAAAGATCTGGGTTCAAAACTTCAACATCACTGTCGGCTTCAATATCACCAGCAGTTACTGTTGCTGGACCTTTGACGTCGATTTCGACTGTTTTATCATCATCTGAATCCAACTTCAAAGCAAGCTTTTTTACGTTCAAAATAATCTGGGTAACATCTTCCGTTACACCATCAATGGTTGAGAATTCGTGCAAAACACCATCAATTTGAACACTTGTGACGGCAGCACCTGGTAATGATGCCAATAGAATTCGCCGTAAAGAATTACCCAAAGTCGTCCCATAACCACGTTCTAGCGGTTCAATGACAAACTTACCATAGTTTGTACTTTCATCAACTTTGGTAATGTTTGGTTTCTCAAATTCGATCATTTAGCTTCTTACCCCTTTCAAAACGAGAAGTGTCTTTTAAATATGAAATACGTTTCAGTTTTAAACTCAAAATGAAGCGTACTCACATTAAACACGACGGCGTTTCGGAGGACGAGATCCATTATGAGGAACTGGCGTTACGTCACGAATAGCAGTAATTTCCAAACCAGTAGCTTGCAAAGAACGAATAGCTGCTTCACGACCTGAGCCTGGACCTTTAACTGCGACTTCGACAGCCTTCATACCATATTCCATTGATGCCTTTGCGGCACTTTCTGCAGCCATTTGTGCAGCAAATGGAGTAGATTTACGACTACCCTTAAAGCCTAATGAACCAGCTGATGCCCAAGCAAGAGCATTGCCTTGTGGGTCAGTGATCATAATTAAAGTGTTGTTAAAAGTAGAGTGAATGTGCGCGACACCGGCTTCAATATTCTTTTTTACCCGGCGACGACGTGTTGTTTTTCTAGTTGCCATTAATTGCTAACCTCCCTTACCGAATTATTGCTTTCTACCAGCAATTGATACTTTTTTGCCCTTACGAGTACGTGCGTTGTTTTTCGTGTTTTGGCCACGAACTGGTAAACCACGACGATGACGCATGCCACGATATGAACCGATCTCTTGTAGCCGCTTGATATTTAAGTTAACCTTACGTCGAAGATCACCTTCAACCATAACGTTATCAACAGCAGCACGAATCTTATCTTCTTGGTCTGGTGTAAGATCTTCTTCACGAACATCTTCAGAAACGCCAGCAGTAGCTAAGATTTTTTGTGCAGTCGTATTACCGATACCAAAGATATAAGTTAATGCGATTACGATACGTTTACCACGTGGTAAATCAACACCTGCGATACGAGCCATTAATATGACACCTCCATTAAATTGATTTTTATATTAACCTTGACGCTGTTTATGCTTTGGATTAGCAGAGCAGATGATCATGACACGGCCCTTACGTTTAATAACGCGGCAATGTTCACACATCCGTCGTACTGATGGTCGTACTTTCATGAATTTTACCTCCTATAAAAGCTGAACACATTAGCAATATGACAAACCGTAACTTATTTCGTACCTGCATTAATGCTACTTAAAGCGATAGGTAATGCGGCCACGCGTTAAATCATACGGTGACAATTCAACCGTTACCCGATCACCCGGCAGGATCCGGATATAATGCATTCTGATCTTACCAGAAACCGTTGCTAAGATTGTTGCATTATTTTCGAGTTCAACTTTGAACATCGCATTTGGCAACGTATCAACAACTTTTCCTTCAACCTCAATCACATCATCTTTCGCCACGCAAAAGTACCTCCTTAGTTATATTAGGGTTGCAACTTGCTGAAAACAGGCTGCGCAATTGACAAAAGCCATTGCGCTCATTGCAAGCGCTAAGGACTTTTATACCACATCAATTCAACACATAAAAATGGTGAGAGCTAGCGCACTCACCCTTTCTTATTAAGCCAACGTCCGAATTAGACTTTGGCTAGTTCGAAAAGATAACCTTGCCCATTATAGCAAAAGGACTCTTATGACGCAAGTTAGCAGATCACTCGTCACACTTATTTACCGGCTAATGGATCAAGAACTTTACGAATATCCTGAAAAACCTCATCGATGTCCCGATTACCATCAACGTTGAAAAGTAAATTCTTCTTGCTATAAAAATCCAACAAGGGTGTGTTCATTTTCTCGTTGACTGCCAAACGATTTTTTACCGTCGCTGGCTTATCGTCATCACGTTGGAAAAAGTCATGTCCACCACAGCGATCACAAGTCCCTGCAACCTTAGGTGGATTATAAACTTTATGGTAAGTTGCACCACAAGTCTTACAAATGAAGCGTCCAGTTAAACGTTCCATTAATGATGCTGGATCAACATCGATGTTAATAACACCATCTAATGGTTTATTCAACTCGGCCGTAATCGCCTCTAACGCTTCAGCTTGACTAATTTGTCTTGGAAAACCATCTAGTAAATAACCAACTTTTGTGTCGGCCTCTCCTAAACGATCTTTCACAATACCATTTGTTACTTCATCAGGAACAAGTTCGCCCTTATCAATAAAACTTTTTGCCTTAAGACCAAGTTCAGTCTGATCTTTCATTGCTGCACGGAACATGTCACCTGTGGAAATATGTGGAATATGATAAGTATCAATAATCCGTTCTGCCTGAGTCCCTTTACCGGCACCTGGCAGTCCCATTAAAATGAGGTTCATAATTTTCCCCTTTCAAGATTATAAAGAAAGTGTCAAAGTGAACACTTCAACACACTTTCTTTAACGAATGAAACCAACATAATGTCGTTTCATCATCAATCCTTCAATTTGGCGTGACGAATCGAGTGCAACACCAACAACAATCAACAAACTAGTTCCGCCTAAACCGATTGATTCTGGTAAATTCCAAATATTGGCGGCCAAAATTGGTAGTAAAGCTACAACACCAAGAAAGACTGAACCAACCGTGCTAAGTCGCATCAAAGTCCCAGAAATATACTTCTGGGTCTCCTTACCCGGCCAAACACTAGGAATGTAACTACCTTGCTTTTGCAAATTGTCTGCAACCTTTTCTGGATTGACCTGAACAAAAGCGTAGAAAAAAGTAAAAACAATAATCAACAAAGTATAAAGAATGGAACCAGGAACAGTTGTCATACTGAAAATTTGGGTCATAACTTGGAACCAAGTATCTTCAGAATGCGTACCCTGGAAAGCTTGAAGAATTGTTTGTGGCGTTGCAATAAACGAACTTGCAAAAATAACTGGGATAACACCAGCCACATTGACTTTAAGTGGTAAATAACTTTGATCCCCGGCGTCGGTTACTCTTCGCGTATAGCGAATTGGAATCTTCCGATTGGCCTGCTGAACCCAAGTAACAACTATAACAACAGCTAAAATAGCAACAAATAACAAAACCGAATAGAGCACGTATAACCAGAACTGTGCAGTATCAGGATTAGTGCCAAACCATTCTTGATAAAGTTGTTGAATCCCCGTAGGAATTCGGGCAACAATACCAGCAAAGATGATCATAGAAACACCATTACCAATACCTTTATCAGTTATTTGTTCACCCATCCAAGTTACTAACATGGTACCACCCGTTAAGATGATCCCAATCATAACGTATGTTTGGATATTTGGGTGTTTAACTAAGCCAAGCCCACTTAACGCATTAAAACCGGCCGTAATCCCAATTGATTGAACAAACGCTAATACAATAGTTAAGTAGCGTGTTACTTGATTTAATTTACGTCGACCAACTTCCCCTTGTTTGCTCCACTCAACAAATTTAGGCACAATATCCATTTGTAATAACTGAATAACAATCTGTGCGGTAATGAATGGTGAAACCCCCATTGAAAAGATGGAATAGTTTGTTAAACCACCACCACCAAACATGTTTAACATGCTAACTAATCCTGACGAAGCAATCGACGTCAGTGCCTTGGCATTAACGCCGGGAACCGTTATTTCCGTTCCAAGCCGGAAAATAAACAAAATGCCTAAAGTAAAAATTATTCGGTTACGAATATCTTTTACTTGCCAAGCATTTTTGATGGTCGACAGCATTAAATCACCTCAATTTTACCGCCAGCGGCCTCGACAGCTTTTTTAGCAGCCATCGATGCTTTGCTAACTTTAACTGTTAATTTTTTAGTGACTTCGCCGTTTGCCAATAGCTTAACGCCAGCTTTTTGCTTCTTAAGTAAGCCAGATTCAATTAATAATTCTGGTGTTACTTCTGTACCGTTGTCAAAACGATTTAAGTCGTCAAGACTAACCAGTGCATATTCTTTACGATTAATATTCGTAAAGCCGCGTTTTGGCATACGACGGAATAAAGGCATTTGGCCACCTTCAAAGCCTAAACGTACCTTACTACGAGCCTTTTGACCTTTTTGGCCACGGCCAGCAGTTTTACCGTTACCGGATGAAGTACCACGGCCAACACGATTACGTATTTGACGTGAACCTTCACTTGGTTTTAAATTATGCAATTCCATTGCGTGCGCACCTCCTTATAATTTATTTAGCTACTTCAACGTCCAGCAAGTAGGCAATCTTAAAGATTTGTCCACGAATTGCTGGGTTATCAGGCAATACAACTGAGCTATCAACACGGCCAAGTCCTAAAGCTTTAACAATCCGGCGATGAGCTGGCTTACGATGTGCGACAGTGCGCTTTAAAGTAATTTTTAATTGTGCCATGAATTTCGCCCCTCCTAGTTTTCTAATTGATCGACTGGAATACCACGAAGTTCTGCTACTTTATCAGCACGACGTAACGTCTTTAAACCTTCAATAGTAGCGCGGACCACATTAATTGGTGTGTGAGAGCCTAAGAACTTACTTGTAACATCTTGAACACCGGCAAGTTCCATGATAGCACGGACAGCGCCACCAGCAGCAACCCCAGAACCAGCAATAGCAGGCTTGATCAAAACACGACCACCACCAAAACGACCAATGACTTCATGAGGAACAGTTGTCCCAACAATCGGTACTTCGATCAGGTTCTTCTTTGCGTCTTCAACTGCTTTTCGAATAGCTTCAGGAACTTCTTGTGCTTTACCAGTACCAAAGCCAACATGTCCATTACGATCACCAACAATAACGATTGCTGCGAAACGAAGGCGACGGCCCCCTTTAACAACTTTTGTTACACGGTTAATCGAAACGACATTATCTTCCAAATCCAATTTGTTTGGATCAATAAACGTTGTAGTCATAAATGGGTTTTCCTCCTTTTCCTAGAAATCTAGTCCGTTTTCGCGTGCAGCTTCAGCCAAAGCCTGAACACGGCCATGATATAAATAGCCGCCACGATCGAAGACAACATCTTTCAAGCCCTTAGCAACAGCACGCTTTGCAACTAGTGCACCAACGGCGGTAGCCTGCTCGGTTTTTGCTCCTTCGCTAACTTCTTTATCTAATGTCGAGGCACTTGCTAGCGTCACACCCGCTACGTCATCAATTAATTGCGCGTAGATGTTTTTATTAGAACGATAAATATTCAAGCGTGGGCGCTCAGCAGTACCAGAGATCTTACCACGAACACGTAAATGACGCTTTTGACGTGTCTTATTTTTGTCTGGTTTCGAAATCACAATGTTCACCTCTTAAAATTATTGTTTCAGCTGTTTAAGCTGCATTATTTACCTGTTTTACCTTCTTTACGACGAACATATTCATCGACGTAACGAATTCCTTTACCTTTATAAGGTTCAGGTGAGCGAACGCTACGGATTACAGCAGCAAATTCACCAACATCTTGCTTAGAAATACCAGAAACGTTAATTTCAGTGTTTGAAGGTACTTCTAAACTTAAACCTTCAGGAATTGCCATTTCAACGGGGTTAGAGTAACCAACGTTTAAAACGAGTTTTTTACCTTGTAGTTGTGCACGGTACCCGACACCAACTAATTTTAACTTCTTAGTGAAGCCATCAGTTACGCCTTCAACCATGTTTGCTAAATTGGCACGCATTGTACCATGTAATTCGCGGCCTTTTTTACTGTTATCAACACGTTCAAAACTAATCTTATTACCTTCTATTGTAATAGAAATTAATGGATTAAATTCGCGTGTTAATTCACCTTTTGGTCCTTTAACAGTAACGGTTTCACCCTCACGAGTAACGGTTACTTTTTCAGGAACTTCAATGACTTTATAACCAATACGACTCACGTGTTACACCTCCTTGTTTAAAAAATAATTACCAGATATAAGCTAGTACTTCGCCGCCAACGTTCTTTGCACGTGCCTCTTTATCGGTGAGAACACCTTCAGCAGTAGAAAGAATTGCAATACCTAAGCCGTTTAAAACCTTCGGTACAGCATCAGCCTTAACGTACGCACGTAAACCTGGTTTTGAAATACGTTTCAAACCAGTGACAACACGTTCATTGTTTTTACCATATTTTAAAAATACACGAATTAAACCTTGTTTGTCGTCTTCAATGTATTCAAAATCACGAATAAAACCTTCGCGTTTTAAAATTTCTGAAATACTACGAAGCATATTTGAAGCAGGAACTTCTAGAGATTCGTGACGCACCATGTTGGCGTTACGAATACGAGTTAGATAGTCTGCAATTGGATCAGTCATGACCATTAAATTACCCTCCTTTGAGTTAGACTTTTTTACCAGCTAGCTTTCTTCAAGCCAGGAATTTGACCAGCATGTGCTAATTCACGAAGGCAGATCCGGCATAAATGGAATTTGCGATATACAGAATGCGGACGACCACAACGTTCACAACGTGTATAAGCTTGTGATGAGAATTTAGCAGGACGTTGTTGCTTTGCTACCATTGATTTTTTAGCCAAGATATTTACCTCCTTTATTTTGCAAATGGCATTCCGATTTGAGTTAATAGTTCACGTGATTCTTCATCGCTATTTGCTGTTGTCACAATAACGATATCTAACCCACGAACTTTATCAACTTTATCATAATCGATTTCTGGGAAAATCAATTGTTCACGGACACCTAATGTAAAGTTACCACGACCGTCAAAAGATTTTTTACTGACGCCATGGAAATCACGAACACGTGGTAAGGATACGTTGATGAGCTTATCTAAGAAGTCATACATACGTTCACCACGTAACGTTACTTTAGCACCGATTGACATACCTTCACGCAAACGGAAACCGGCAATCGATTTCTTTGCTTTTGTGATCAATGGTTGTTGGCCTGAAATCAACGCTAATTCTTCAACAGCATGGTCCAAGTTTTTAGCATTTGAAACAGCATCACCAACACCCATGTTCAACACGATCTTGTCAACCTTAGGAGTTTGCATAACAGAAGTGTAATTGAACTTTTCCATCATAGCAGGGGTAATTTCTTTAACATATCTTTCTTTTAAGCGATTAGCCATTAGTTGTTTTCCTCCTTTCAACAAAAGTTATTTATCGATAACTTTGCCAGTTTTTTTAGAAACGCGTACTTTTTTACCGTCTTCAACTTTGTAGCCAACTTTGGTTGGTTCGTTGGTTTCAGGATCAAGTAACATTACGTTTGAAACGTGAATTGGCGCATTTTGTTCTACAATGCCGCCTTGAGGGTTATCGTTCGTTGGTTTTTGATGCTTTTTGATTGCATGTACACCTTCAACGATTACTTGGTCAGTTTTAGGGAAAGCCTTTGTAACGGAACCTTCTTTGCCCTTATCCTTACCACTAATGACACGAACTTTGTCGCCTGTCTTTACGAACATGGAATAGCCTCCTTCTTTATAAAGATTGTTAATTAAAGTACTTCAGGTGCTAAGGAAACAATCTTCATGAAGTTGCTGTCACGTAATTCGCGTGCAACAGGTCCAAAGATACGTGTTCCTCGTGGACTCTTATCAGCGTTAATAATAACAGCTGCATTTTCGTCAAATTTAATGTATGAACCGTCAGTGCGATGGGCACCAGTTTTAGTTCTAACAATGACCGCCTTTACGACGTCACCTTTTTTGACAACGCCACCTGGTGTTGCTTGTTTAACCGTTGCAACGATAATATCACCGATATTCGCTGTCTTTACGCGTGAACCGCCTAAAATTTTGATGGTTAAAATCTCACGAGCACCAGAATTATCAGCGACTTTTAAACGACTTTCTTGTTGGATCACGGAAAGGTCCTCCCTTCGTTAATAATTCAGATTTATAAAATAACCGTTTTTTCAACGATTTCAATTAAGCGGAACCGCTTCTTAGCAGACAACGGACGAGTTTCCATAATTCGAACGATGTCACCAGTTTGCGCTTCATTCTTTTCATCATGTGCGTAATACTTTTTAGTATAACGGATACGCTTGCCGTAAGTTGCATGTTGCTTAACTGTTTGGACAGCTACTGTAATGGTTTTATCCATTTTATCAGAAACAACACGACCCTGAACGACTTTTCTTGCGTTACGTGTTTCATTGTTTTCGCTCAAAATGTTTGACCTCCTATTCCAAAAGTGGTTGTATCGCGACTAGTCTTGGTTTAATTCTTGTTGGCGCAATACTGTCTTAATACGAGCAATATTTTTGCGAACTTGTTTTAAACGAGCTGTATTTTCCAACTGGCCAGTAGCTAATTGGAAACGAAGATTAAATAATTCTTCTTTGTATTCTTTTTCGCGGTCAAGCATTTCAGCAGTGGTTAAGTCTTTAATTTCTTTAGCCTTCATTTGATTCGCCACCTACTTCCTCACGTTTTACAACCTTGGTCCGAATTGGTAATTTATTCGAAGCAAGCCGTAGTGCTTCACGTGCAACTTCTTCAGTAACGCCGCCGACTTCAAACATGATTTTTTCACGTTTAACTGGAGATACCCAGCCAGCTGGCGTACCTTTTCCAGAACCCATCCGGACACCAATAGCTTTTTCAGTATATGATTTGTGGGGGAAGATTCGAATCCATACTCGCCCACCACGCTTCATGTGACGTGTCATTGCAACACGCGCTGCTTCGATCTGACGGTTCGTGATCCATGAAGAATCAAGAGCCTTCAAACCATAATCGCCAAAGGCAACTGTCTTACCGCCTTTCGCTTCACCACGCATGTGGCCACGAAATTCACGACGGAATTTTACACGTTTTGGTACTAACATGTTTAGTTTCCTCCCTTCGCTCCATTATTACGGTTGTTATTGTTACGACCGTTATTGTTGCGGTTGCCGCCACGGTTATTGTTACGACGATTGCCGCCACGGTTATTTGCTGATGGTGCATTATCTTTTAAAGAATCACCATGTGTTTGGCCTGGTAAAATGTCGCCACGATAAATCCATGTTTTAACGCCAAGTTGACCATAAGTCGTTTTAGCTTCATCCCATGAATAATCAATATCGGCACGTAGTGTATGCAATGGAACAGTTCCATCTGAATACATTTCCTTACGGGCAATATCAGCACCGTTTAAACGACCAGATACCATTGTCTTAATACCATGAGCTCCAGCACGCATTGTGCGTTGAATAGCTTGCTTCATAGCACGGCGAAAAGCGACACGACCTTCAAGCTGTTGTGTAATACTTTCGCCGACAAGATGAGCATCCAAATCAGGTTGTTTAATTTCAACAATGTTGATGTGAACTCGTTTACCAGTTAAATTATTTAATTGTTTACGTAAAGTTTCAACTTCAGAACCGCCTTTACCAATTACCATACCAGGTTTACCAGTATGAATTGAAATATTAACGCGGTTTGCTGCACGTTCAATCTCAACTCGGGAGACAGAGGCGTCAGCTAAACGCTTGCTGATGAAACTACGTACTTTTAAGTCTTCATTTAAAAGTGTGCCGTAATCTTTTTCGGCATACCATTTTGCATCCCAGTCACGAGAAATACCTACTCGTAAACCAAGTGGATTAATTTTTTGACCCACGCGTTATCCCTCCTTATTTTTCAGCTACAACGACGGTGACGTGACTTGTTCGTTTATTAATTGGTGAAGCAGAACCCTTGGCACGAGGACGGAAACGTTTTAACGTTGGTCCTTCATCAACAAAGGCCTGTGCTACAACCAAGTTTTCAGCATCTAAGTCGAAGTTGTTTTCAGCATTGGCAATAGCTGAATTCAATACTTTAGTAACGATTGGTGAAGCAGCTCTAGGCGTAAACTTCAGAATCGCAATTGCATCAGCAACACTTTTACCCCGGATCAAATCAACCACTAAGCGAGCTTTACGAGGCGCGATCCGAACAGTTTTAGCAATTGCACGTGCTTCAGTAACTTGTTCTGACATATTTTATCCTCCTCTCGCTTATTTAGCAGCCGTACGGCGATCGTCGCCTGAATGACCGTGGAACGTACGTGTTGGTGCAAATTCGCCTAGTTTATGGCCGACCATGTCTTCTTGAATGAAAACTGGGACATGTTTCCGTCCGTCATAAACTGCGATTGTATAACCAATAAAACTTGGGAAAATCGTAGAACGACGTGACCAGGTTTTAATAACAGATTTTTTATCTTGGTCTGCCTGCGCAGCAATTTTTTTCAATAAATGTTCATCGGCGAATGGTCCTTTTTTTAAGCTCCGACTCATTATGAAACCTCCTTTTCAGCATTAATTATTCTAAAATAGCTCAGTTTAAAATTAATGTTTACCACGTTTACGTCCACGTACAATGAATTTAGATGATTGCTTGCGAACGTTACGCGTTTTCTTACCAAGGGTTTTCTTACCCCATGGTGACATTGGAGATGGATGGCCGATAGGTGCTTTACCTTCACCACCACCATGTGGATGGTCGTTAGGGTTCATTACAGAACCACGAACAGTTGGGCGAATACCCATCCAACGTTTACGACCGGCCTTACCGATATTGATCAACTCATGTTGTTCATTACCGACAGAACCAATTGTTGCACGGTTAACAAGGAGAATCATGCGAACTTCACCAGAACCTAAGCGAACCAAGGCGTATTTGCCTTCTTTACCTAAGACCTGAGCTGAAGCGCCAGCAGAACGAACTAGCTGACCGCCATGACCTGGCTTTAATTCAATGTTATGAATAACAGTACCAACTGGAATGTTAGTTAGTGGTAAAGAATTACCGGGCTTGATATCAACATCAACACCTGATTGAATCCTTGTACCAACTTCTAGTCCTTTTGGTGCTAGGATGTAAGCCTTAACCCCATCTTCGTATTGTAGTAAAGCGATATTAGCCGAACGGTTCGGATCATATTCAATTGCTTTAACAATTGCTGGGACATCATCTTTTTGACGTTTAAAATCAATCAGACGATATTGACGTTTATGACCGCCAGCACGATGGCGAACGGTAATATGGCCGTAATTGTTACGACCAGCCGTCTTTGTGGTGTATTCCGTCAATGACTTTTCTGGTTTTGTCTTTGTAATTTCGGCAAAATCGGAGCCAGTCATATTACGACGACCATTGGTAGTTGGTTTGTATACTCTAATACCCACGTTTTTCCCTCCTAAATTTTTATTTTCGTTTAATTATTAGTCTTCAAAAATCTTAATATCTTTTGAATCTGCTGTTAAAGCAACAATTGCTTTACGGCGTTTCTTAGTCAAACCAACAAATTGGCCTTGACGTTTCTTTTTGCCGCGAACGTTCATGATATTAACGTTTTTAACTTTAACATCAAAAATTTCTTCAACCGCATATTTGACTTGCGTCTTGTTTGCGCGCACATCAACTTCAAAAGTATATTTTTTATCATCCATTTTGGCCATTGAAGCTTCAGTAACCATTGGACGTAAAACAACATCGCGTGCTTCCATTATGCAAGAGCCTCCTCTACTTGAGTGAGAGCAGCTTGAGTCAGGATTAATTTATCGTTAGCTACAACATCTAACACGTTAACACCATTTGCAGGGATAACCGTTACATTTGGTAAGTTGCGTGCAGCTAGTGCAGCCTGATCATTGCCGTCTTCAAGAACTACTAATGCTTTTGTTTGTACATCTAAGTTTTTAAGTGCTTCAGCAAAAAGTTTTGTTTTTGGTTGTTCAAAACTCAAGGCATCAACGATAACTATGTTTTCATCAATAACCTTTTGCGATAAAACAGACTTAATTGCTAAGCGACGAACCTTCTTAGGTAATTTATAACTATATGAACGAGGTGTTGGGCCAAAGACCGTACCACCGCCACGCCATTGTGGTGAACGAATTGAACCTTGACGAGCACGACCAGTACCCTTTTGACGCCATGGCTTGCGACCACCGCCACGTACAGCGCTACGGTTCTTAACAGCGTGTGTACCTTGGCGTAATGATGCACGTTGCATCAAAATGGCATCAAAAACGACATTTTCATTAGGGGCAATACCAAAAATGTCGTCGTTTAAAGTAACGTCGCCATTTTGGCTGCCATCTTGCTTGTATAATGCTACAGTTGGCATTTAGAAATCCTCCCTTCCGCTATTATTTTGCTGTGTTTTTAACAGCATTCTTGATCGTAATCAATGATTTCTTAGAACCAGGAACATTCCCTTTAACTAAGATAACATTGCGATCTGTATCAACACGTACGATTTCTAAGTTTTGAATTGTTACAGTGTTATTACCCATGCGGCCTGGTAATTGCTTGCCAGGGAAAACACGGTTAATGATGGCACCCAATGAACCAGGACGACGATGATAACGAGAACCATGCGCCATAGGTCCACGGTGTTGGTTATTCTTTTTAATAACACCCTGGAAACCATGACCCTTAGTTGTACCCGTTACGTCGACGATTTCGCCGGCTTCGAAAGTATCAACTTTGATTTCGTCTCCAACTTTGATATCTCCTAAAGCAACGTCGCGAAATTCGCGAATGAAGCGCTTAGGAGCAGTTTTAGCTTTTGCTACATGACCCTTAGCAGGCTTGTTTGCTAACACATCACGCTTATCTTGATAACCTACTTGAATAGCTTCGTAACCATCAGATTCAACTGTCTTAACTTGCAACACAACGTTAGGTGTTGCTTCAACAACTGTAACTGGGATTAATTCACCTGATTCAGTAAAGACTTGCGTCATACCTACTTTTTTTCCTAAGATTCCTTTTCCGGTCATGAGTACACCTCCAATATAAATGTATTTGAACTATAGTTTAATTTCGATATCCACACCACTTGGTAAATCGAGCTTCATTAACGCATCAACAGTTTTGGGTGTTGGGTTAACAATATCGATTAAACGCTTGTGAGTGCGCATTTCAAATTGTTCACGTGAGTCTTTAAACTTATGTGTTGCACGAAGCACTGTATAAAGTGTCCGTTCGGTTGGCAATGGAATAGGACCTGAAATTGTAGCGCCCGTCCGTTTTGCCGTTTCAACAATCTTTTCAGCAGATTGGTCTAAAACACGATGTTCGTATGCTTTTAACCGAATCCGAATCTTTTGTTTTGCCATGTTTTTCCCTCCTTCGTTCGTTTTAAAAATGAACTTGCTCCGTGAAAATTCCCAACACGCCCGCCATGGCAAAGCAGCCGGGTGTGTCGCAACCTTTCACATCTAAGCTCCTGTATTCCATTAATACAGGGGTACTAACTCTTCAAAATTAGCACCTTGTCTATTGTACAAGAAAATAAATTATCTGACAAGACTTTTCTCGTAAAATCAATATTTAAATTTCAAATCAATGGACAACGCTTGTTAGTGTACCATATGTTTTTAACTTTGACTAATATTACTTGACGGTAACTACTATCCTTCGTATGCTTAGCACAACTTTAAACTAGAGGTGATTCAATTGGCACATAAAAATGAAGCATTACTTATTATTGATTATACTAACGATTTTGTTGCAAAGAATGGTGTCTTAACTGCCGGCTTACCTGCTCAGGCGTTAGCGCCAAAAATAATTCAATTAGCGAATCAGTTCGTCAACCAAGGCAGTTGGGTAATTTTACCAACTGACGTCCATACACCTCATGATCCTTTCCATCCTGAAAGCAAACTTTTTCCAACGCATAACGTCCGTAATACTTGGGGCCGCCAATTCTTTGGTGCTTTACAACCATGGTTTGAGCAGCATCAAAATGATGAGCGCGTTTATATGTTTGATAAAACTCGCTACAGTGCTTTTGCCGGGACGGATCTA
Organism: Loigolactobacillus backii; assembly: GCF_001663675.1. Lineage (NCBI taxonomy): Bacteria > Bacillati > Bacillota > Bacilli > Lactobacillales > Lactobacillaceae > Loigolactobacillus > Loigolactobacillus backii. Next base: position 1,433,253 of record NZ_CP014873.1, on the reverse strand, counting down.
GATCTTCGTTTACGCGAGCGTAAAATTACGACGTTAAATCTGGTTGGTGTCGATACTGATATCTGTGTGCTGCACACTGCCGTTGACGCTTATAATTTGCCTTACCAAATTATCGTCTACCAGCAGGCGACGGCGACCCTGAATCCAGAAAGACAGTCCTGGGCATTGGATCACTTCAAATCTGTTTTAGGGGCAACCGTGCTATAGATGTTAGCCTTTCCCTATATTATATAGAAGAAACAAAAAAGACGATTTATCCACTTGAGATAAATCGTCTTTTAATTGTACAGCGATGGTTACTTTTGCTGAATTAATCTTCGGCTGGTGTACCGCCATTTTTCTTAATAATATCAGCTTGAACAGACTTAGGAACGGCCTCATAATGATCAAACGTCATTGTGAATGTTCCACGGCCCTGTGTTGCAGAGCGTAAAGTCGTTGCGTAACCAAACATTTCAGATAATGGAACCATCGAGTTAACTAATTGCGAGTTACCACGTGCTTCCATCCCTTCAACACGACCACGACGAGCTGTAACGTGACCCATAACATCACCTAAGTAATCTTCTGGGGCAACAATTTCAACTTTCATGATTGGTTCAAGGATAACTGCGCCAGCCTTTTTAGCAGCTGCGCGTAGTGACATTGAAGCTGCAATCTTAAATGCTGCTTCACTAGAATCGACATCATGGTAAGAACCATCATAAAGCCGAGCCTTAACGTCAACTAATGGATAACCAGCTAAAACACCGTTGGCCATCGATTCTTTCAAACCTTGTTCAACTGCTGGAATAAATTCACGAGGAACAACCCCACCAACAATATCATCGGTAAATTCAAAGCCGCCACCCTCTTCGTTAGGAGTGAATTCGACCCAAACATCACCATACTGACCTTTACCACCAGATTGGCGAATAAACTTACCTTGAGCAGAGGCCTGTTTGGTAAATGTTTCACGGTAAGCAACTTGTGGTGCACCAACAGTTGCTTCAACGTTAAATTCACGACGCATCCGGTCAACAATGATATCCAAATGAAGTTCGCCCATGCCGGCAATCAAAGTTTCACCAGTTTCAGGATTAGTTTCAGCCTTGAAAGTAGGATCTTCTTCAGCAAGTTTTTGTAAGGCAACATCCATTTTATCTTGATCGGCCTTAGTCTTAGGTTCGATTGAAACCTGAATAACTGGATCTGGGAATTCCATTGATTCAAGAATCAATGGGTGCTTAACTGATGTCAAAGAATCACCTGTTGTCGTATTCTTTAAACCAATTGCGGCTGCAATATCACCAGAGAAAACTTCAGGAATTTCTGTCCGGTGATTTGAATGCATTTGGAGTAAACGACCAACACGTTCACGTGTATCCTTAGTTGCATTCATAACGTACGAACCAGATTCAAGTGTACCGGAGTAAACTCGAATAAAGGTTAGCCGGCCAACGAATGGATCGGTTGCAATCTTAAATGCTAAGGCAGCGAAATCTTTATCATCCCCTGCAGTCAATTCAACGTTTTCACCCGTTTCAGGATTAGTTGCATTGTATGGCTTAACATCAAGTGGTGATGGTAAGAAATCGTTAACCGCATCAAGCATCATTTGAACACCTTTGTTTTTAAAAGCTGAACCAGCAAGTACTGGATAAGCTTCTAAGTTTAAAGTTGCCTTACGAATAGCTGCTTTGATTTCATCCTTGGAGATTTCTTCACCTTCAAGGTATTTTTCCATAATGCCATCATCGATATCAGCTAACTGCTCGATCATTGCGTTACGGCGTTTTTTAGCTTCTTCCATATATTCATCAGGTACGTCTACAGTATCCCATTTTGTACCTAATTCATCTTCGTCATAAAGGTCAGCCTTCATTTCGATTAAGTCAATGACACCTTCGAAGTTATCTTCAGCACCAATTGGCATTTGAATAGGTAACGCATTAGCTTGTAGCCGATCCCTAATCGTATCAACAGAATAGTCAAAATCTGCGCCGATTTTATCCATTTTATTGATAAAAACAATCCGGGGAACACTATAAGTTGTTGACTGACGCCAAACATTTTCGGTTTGTGGTTCAACACCGGCCTGAGCATCAAGTACAACTACTGCACCATCTAAAACACGTAATGAACGTTCAACTTCAACAGTGAAATCAACGTGTCCTGGAGTATCAATGATGTTAATTCGGTGATTTTTCCACTGTGCTGTTGTTGCAGCAGAAGTGATTGTAATCCCACGTTCTTGTTCTTGTGCCATCCAGTCCATTTGTGAAGCACCTTCATGGGTTTCACCAATCTTATGAATCTTACCGGTATAGTACAAAATACGTTCAGTCGTAGTCGTCTTACCAGCATCAATATGTGCAACGATACCAATATTCCGTGTTCGTTCTAATGGAAATTCACGAGTATTTGCCATTTAAGAATGTTTCTCCTCTCGTTTAAAAAGCTGATTAAACAGCCTCAATAATTAGCGTAACTATCTCTTTTATTTCAATTTATTAAGTGAGTAATTTCTAAGAAAGCTGGCGTAAACAAAACGTACCAGAAAGGGCAGCTTCCTGTTCAGCCACAATTGTGGAGTAGTATCTAAGTGCTTTTTCAAGCACGTTACCAATCTCAACAAAAGGGGCTACTATATGGAAAACTCATATAATAGCCCTACTTTCGAAATAACTTAGATTACCAACGATAATGTGCAAATGCACGGTTGGCATCTGCCATTTTATGGGTATCTTCACGTTTCTTAACTGCTGCACCAGTATTGTTTGCAGCATCCATGATTTCACGAGCTAAGCGTTCATCCATAGTGTGTTCACCACGTTGACGTGAATATTGAACCAACCAACGAAGACCTAATGTTGTTCGACGATCTGGGCGAACTTCAATCGGTACTTGGTAGTTAGATCCACCAACACGACGAGCCTTAACTTCAAGGACAGGCATGATGTTTTTCATTGCTTCTTCAAAGACTTCTAATGGTTCGTTACCAGTTGAGTCCTTGATAATATCAAATGCTTTATAAAGAATTGTTGACGCAGTACCGCGCTTACCATCAACCATCAAACGGTTAATTAAGCGGGAAACCAATTTAGAATTGTAAATTGGATCTGGTAATACGTCGCGTTTTGCAACAGCGCCTTTTCTTGGCATATTACGTAACCTCCCGAGTTAAATAAAATTGACTTTAAATCAGTTTAATTATTTTTTAGGTTTCTTAGTACCGTATTTAGAACGGCCTTGTTTACGATCTGTAACACCGGCAGTATCTAAAGTACCACGAACAATATGGTAACGGACACCAGGTAAATCCTTAACACGTCCGCCACGGATTAAGACAACACTATGTTCTTGAAGATTATGGCCAATCCCAGGGATATAAGCTGTTACTTCAATTAAGTTAGATAAGCGTACACGAGCATACTTACGTAATGCTGAGTTAGGCTTCTTTGGTGTCATCGTGCCGACACGAGTGGCAACCCCACGTTTTTGTGGTGCAGGGTTGTTCGTTTGGATCTTCTTCATACTGTTGTACCCAAAATTCAAAGCAGGTGCATCAGATTTTGTTGTTCTAGATTTACGGCCTTTTCGTACTAATTGATTAATAGTAGGCATCTAAAGCATTCTCCCTTCTTAACATATAAAAATTTAAGTCCACACTTCCAGGCGTCTCTTTTTGAATTGCAAAAAACTCCAATACCATGAGTAACTAAATAAGTAGCTTCTTAGCGACTGCTTCAGCTTGGTTTCAAGCAACAAAAAAGAGTGAAAACACATCTGGAAGACAATGTGCTGTCGCTCACAGTCAGCACGTCCGCATTTGCGGAAAACTGCTCAACAAAAAGCACCTTTGTAAGAATACCATGATGTAATAGACGTGTCAACCGGTCACTGGAATTCAACCCCTTTACGTAGCTTATTAATAAGAAGTTGAAACGAAGGTGACTTTTTCCGGCAGACATTTTATTGCTCTTCGTATTTAACGATTAGCTTACTAGCAAAGGAACACTCCCTGAATAGAATTAATTTGCACCGTTGCTATTAATAAATACAGTAAAAAACGAAACGAGGTTAACTATTATGCTAGCGTTATATTTTCTAATCGGTACAATTATTGGCTCTTTTTTGACACTTGTCGCTTGGCGGGTTCCTAGGGGTGAATCTATTATCGCACCCCGATCGCACTGTGACAACTGTCAACACCGTTTAGGCACGAATGACTTAATACCGATCTTAAGTTTTTCGTTGAATAAAGGCCGTTGCCGTTACTGCAAGGAAAGATTATCCCCAGTACTGTTGTTAGGCGAAATTACTGCCGGATTATTAAGTGTTAGTTGCTTTTATTTTAGTGGTACACGATCGCAACTAATTTTTAGTTTAAGTTTACTGGCCTTCTGTCTTTGTTTCAGTCTAATGGACCTTTTTTACCACGCCATTCACTTTCCAATCTTCATAATTTTTGCAATTTATTTATCTGGCATTAGTTTTTTTTATTCTCATTCAATACTAGATTGGAAAAGTGCCCTGTTTACAGCAAGTATTTTTTATCTATTCAGTAGTCTAACGCATAGTTTCGGCTGTGGGGACGTTGATTTACTTGTTCTATGCGCCCTATTATTTGGTAGCTGGCGTTTAGGCCAAGTTATTATGTTAGCCTGTGGTCTCTGTTTGCTGACCTACCCGATTTTGTACCACCATAAAGTACACCAAATTGCCTTCATCCCTTATTTAAGTGTGGCCCTTTTTATTTTATATTTCTGGCACTAAAAAAAGGACCAGGACTTTTGCCCCAGCCGCTTATTGTCTCCGAACGTTACTCTAGAATGTGCGCCAAAGAATTGATTTTGTCCCACTTACTTCAAAAAAAGCGCCGGACAATGTCCGACGCCTTTTTAACTTTAATTATTATCTGGTTGTTGACCCTCACCGTTATTGGCGTTCATTTGTTTTTCAAGATCACTAATTGAATAGACGTTCTCAGAAACAACACCAACTTCTTTTGGTTCTGTATGGCGGTACTTAGCCATACCAGTACCAGCAGGAATAATCTTCCCGATAATAACATTTTCTTTTAGACCAAGTAATGGATCATTCTTGCCCCGAATTGCGGCGTCAGTCAAGACACGAGTTGTTTCCTGGAAAGAAGCTGCGGATAAGAAACTATTAGTTTCTAGAGCAGCTTTAGTAATCCCAAGTAAAACAGGACGTGCTGTTGCTGGAATACCACCAGCAATTAAGGTCTTATAGTTTGCTCGCTTAAAGTCGGCAATATCAAGTAATGTTCCTGGCAGGATATCCGTATCGCCAGGATCCATAACCCGAACTTTACGCATCATTTGCCGAACCATAACTTCCATATGCTTATCAGAAACTTCAACACCCTGCATCCGGTATACTTTTTGAATTTCGCGAAGCATATAGATTTCAGTTGTTAAGGTATCACTGACTTGTAATAGTTGTTTAGGATCAATTGACCCACCAGTTAGTGAATCACCACGATTAACGAGGTCGCCTTCCTTAATTCGGATTCGTGATGTGAACGGTACACTATAAGTTCGTGTATCAGTTTCGCCTTGAACCGTAATTTCCTTAGTGTGGTCAGCTGGATTTTCATCAATTGCTGTAATCTCACCAGTAACTTCAGTAATCGTTGCAAGACCTTTAGGATTACGTGCTTCCATAATTTCCTGAACACGAGGCAATCCTTGCGTAATATCGCCACCGGCAACACCACCGGTATGGAAAGTCCGCATTGTTAACTGTGTACCAGGTTCACCGATTGACTGCGCAGCAACTGTCCCAACAGCTTCACCAACTTCAACGGTTTCGCCAATGGCCAAGTTACGACCGAAGCAATAACGGCAAACACCATGTTCAGTGTTACAAGTAAAGACGGAACGAATTGTGACGGTCTTAATTCCGGCATTAATAATCTTTTGCGCCAACGTTTCATCAATCATAACGTTCTTACCGGCAAATTCTTCACCGGTTTCAGGGTCATAAATTGATTTCATCGTGTAACGACCAAGAATTCGATCATAAAGTGGTTCGATGACTTCGTTACCTTCCATAATGGCAGATACTTCTAAGCCACGATCAGTTCCACAATCTTCTTCACGAACGATAACATCCTGGGCAACATCGACTAAACGACGAGTTAAGTAACCGGAGTTAGCGGTCTTCAGTGCTGTATCGGTCATCCCTTTACGAGCACCATGGGTTGAAATAAACATTTCCATAACGGAGAGACCCTCACGGAAGTTTGAAATAACTGGTAATTCCATGATTTGTCCATTAGGAGCAGCCATTAAACCACGCATACCAGCTAACTGTGTAAAGTTAGATGCATTACCACGGGCACCAGAATCACTCATCATAAAGATTGGGTTGTTTGCAGGCATATTTTCCATTAACCGTTGTTGGATTTGATCCTTAACGCTGTTCCAAATACCAATGACACGTTGATAACGTTCATCATCAGTAATTAAACCACGACGGAACTGTTTCGTAATCAAAGCAACTTGCTTATGTGCTTCTGCAACTAAGGCAGGCTTTTCAGGCAAGTCATTGACATCAGAAACCCCAACGGTAATCCCTGAATGCGTCGCTTCCGTATAACCTAAAGTCTTCATTCGATCCAATAACTCAGATGTTTCAGTTACCTTATAGATCTTAAAGACTTGTGCAATGATGTCCGCCAAGAAACTCTTCTTGAAGGGCTGGTTCAAATCACGATCCTTAATGGCGGCCTTGATATCAGTACCAGGTTCAATAAAGAACTTATCGTCAATTCCATCCATCAAGTTACCGTTAGTTGGTTCGTTCAAATAAACAAAGTCCTTTGGCAAAATTGCGTTAAAGGCTACCTTACCAACTGAAGTAATCATAATTTTATTTCGTTGTTTATCAGAGAAAGGCTTGTCTAGTAATGAATTGGTCGCTAAACCAATTCGCGTATGCAATTCAACGTAGCCATTTTGATAAGCCAAAACAACTTCATTAGGATCCTTAAAGATCATGCCTTCACCGTTAATGCCAGCTTCTTCAGTTGTTAAGAAGTAGTTACCAAGCACAACGTCCTGTGAAGGTGTTGAAATTGGCTTACCATCACGTGGGGCCAAGATATGGTGAGCAGCTAACATTAACATCCGTGCTTCAGCCTGAGCTTCATCAGATAATGGTACGTGGATCGCCATCTGGTCACCATCAAAATCGGCGTTGTAGGCTTCACAAGCAAGTGGGTGCAGACGAATTGATTTACCATCAACTAAAACTGGTTCAAATGCCTGAATACCCAAACGATGTAATGTAGGTGCCCGGTTTAATAGTACTGGGTGTTCTTTAACAACATCTTCCAAGACATCCCAAATATCTTCATCCCGACGATCAATTTTACGCTTAGCATTCTTAATGTTCGACGCTAATTCACGTTTAACTAATTCATGCATGACAAATGGTTTGAATAATTCAAGTGCCATTTCACGTGGTAAACCACATTGATAGAATTTAAGCGTTGGGCCGACATCAATAACTGAACGACCTGAATAATCAACCCGCTTACCTAACAAGTTCTGGCGGAAACGTCCTTGTTTCCCCTTCAATAAATGTGAAAGTGATTTTAACGGACGATTACCAGGCCCAGTAACTGGACGGCCACGACGGCCATTATCGATCAAAGCGTCGACGGCTTCTTGGAGCATCCGTTTTTCGTTTTGAACAATGATATTAGGCGCATTTAAATCAAGTAGTCGTTTCAACCGATTATTCCGGTTGATCACCCGCCGGTATAAATCATTTAAATCAGAAGTGGCAAAACGGCCACCTTCTAATTGAACCATTGGTCGTAAATCCGGTGGAATAACAGGAATGGCATCCATAACCATCCAACTAGGTTCGTTACCAGATTGACGGAAAGCTTCAAGAATATCTAAACGTCGAATAGCACGAGTCCGTTTTTGGCCTTGAGCAGTCTTTAGATCTTCCTTAAGCCCAGCAACTTCTTTATCTAGGTCAACGTCATCTAATAATTCTTTGATGGCTTCAGCACCCATCTTAGCTTTAAACTCATGACCGTACTGTTCATACTTTTCACGGTATTCACTTTCAGTTAAAAGTTGTTTCTTTTCTAAGGCAGTGTTGCCGGATTCAATGACAACGTAGGATGCGAAGTAAATGATCTCTTCCAAAGCGCGGGGGCTCATGTCTAAAACAAGACCCATTCGGCTTGGAATACCTTTGAAGTACCAAATATGTGAAACTGGCGCTGCTAGTTCAATGTGACCCATTCGTTCACGACGAACCTTAGAACGCGTAACTTCAACCCCGCAGCGATCACAAACGATTCCCTTATAGCGAATTCGTTTGTATTTACCACAAGCACATTCCCAGTCTTTCGTCGGGCCAAAAATCCGTTCATCAAACAGACCATCGCGTTCTGGCTTTAGTGTTCGGTAGTTGATTGTTTCTGGCTTTTTAACTTCACCATAAGACCAACTGCGGATTTTATCGGGAGATGCAAGCCCAATCTGCATACTCTCAAATTTATTAACATCTATCACTTGGCCGACCTCCTATTATTTATCGTTGTCATTGTTAGCTTTTGTTGCTTCTTCAGCAGCCTTTTTAGCCTTAGCTGCCTCTTGTTCCTTGGCAAATTTAGACAAGGCGTCAACACTTACAACGTCATCGTCTTCATCGTCCATGTCGCGTAATTCAATTTCCTTATTATCGGCATCCAAAACCTTCATGTCCAAACCAAGAGATTGTAATTCCTTGACTAAAACACGGAAAGATTCTGGTACACCTGGCTTAGGAATTGGTTCACCCTTAACGATTGCTTCGTAGGTCTTAACCCGGCCAACAACATCATCGGATTTATAAGTCAAAATTTCTTGAAGTGTGTAAGCTGCACCATAAGCCTCAAGTGCCCAAACTTCCATTTCACCAAAACGCTGACCACCAAACTGAGCTTTACCACCTAATGGCTGTTGTGTCACTAATGAGTAAGGTCCGATTGAACGAGAATGTAATTTATCGTCAACCATGTGGGCTAATTTCATATAGTACATAACCCCAACAGAAACTCGGTTAGTAAATGGTTCACCAGTACGGCCATCATAAAGTACTGATTTAGCATCGTTATCCATATCGGCTTCTTTAACAGCATCCCAGATATCTTTATCCTGCGCACCATCAAAGACTGGCGTTGCAACGTGGATACCTAAGTTACGTGCTGCCATACCTAAATGAAGTTCGATAACCTGACCAATATTCATACGGGATGGAACACCCATTGGTGACAAGCAAATGTCAACTGGTGTGCCATCTGGCAAGTAAGGCATATCCTCTTCCGGAACAACAATTGAAACGGTCCCTTTATTACCATGACGTCCGGCCATTTTATCCCCAACTTGAATCTTACGTTTCTGGGCAATATAGACCCGAACCATCATGTTAACGCCAGGTGATAATTCGTCACCGGCTTCACGAGTAAAGATCTTAACGTCCTGGATAATTCCGCCGCCACCATGAGGTACTCGTAGCGATGTATCCCGAACTTCACGCGCTTTTTCACCAAAGATTGCGTGTAACAAACGTTCTTCAGCTGATAATTCAGTAACTCCCTTAGGTGTTACCTTACCAACTAATAAATCGCCATCCTTAACTTCAGCACCAATTCGAACGACACCAAATTCATCTAAATCCTTCAGAGCATCTTCACCAACGTTAGGAATCTCACGGGTGATTTCTTCCGGTCCAAGCTTTGTATCACGAGCTTCTGATTCATATTCTTCAATATGAATTGACGTGTACGCATCTTCACGAACTAGCTTTTCAGATAAGACAATGGCATCTTCGTAGTTATACATATTCCAAGTCATGAAAGCAATGATTGGGTTTTGCCCTAAAGCAAGTTCACCATTTTCCATTGCAGGTCCGTCAGCTAGAATTTCACTAGCATCAATCTTATCGCCCAACTTAACGATTGGACGCTGATTGTAACTCTTACCTGAGTTAGAACGACGGAATTTCATTAAATTATATTTGTCTAAAGTACCGTCTTCACGGCGAATGCGAATTTGCTTAGCATCAACGTATTCAGCAGTTCCAGCGTGCTTAGCGACAACGGCAGTCCCTGAGTCATGGGCCGCCTTATATTCCATACCAGTTCCTACTAGTGGTGCATGAGGGTTAATCAACGGAACAGCTTGGCGCTGCATATTGGCACCCATCAAGGCACGATTAGAGTCATCATTTTCCAAGAAAGGAATGCAGGCCGTTGCTACGGCAACAACTTGTTTAGGCGAAACATCCATGTAATCGACCCGATCAGTAGAAATTTCCAAGTTTTCATCAACACGGCGAGCCAAAACGGTATCGTCGACGAATGAGCCATCATCATTTAATGGTGAGTTGGCCTGAGCAACGACGTAGTTATCTTCTTCATCGGCCGTTAAATAGTCAATTTTATCGGTAACTTTATGTGTCGTCCAATCAACACGGCGGTATGGTGTTTCAATAAAGCCATACTTATTAACGACGGCATAACTAGCTAAACTGTTAATTAAACCAATGTTAGGCCCTTCAGGCGTTTCGATTGGGCACATCCGACCGTAATGAGTATAGTGCACATCACGAACTTCATATCCGGCACGATCACGCGTTAAACCACCAGGGCCAAGGGCAGATAACCGCCGCTTATGCGTTAATTCGCCAAGCGGGTTCGTCTGATCCATGAACTGTGACAATTGTGATGAACCAAAGAATTCCTTAATTGAAGCAACAACTGGCCGAATATTGATCAATTGTTGTGGTGTTACAGTTGACGTATCCTGGATTGACATCCGTTCACGGACAACCCGTTCCATCCGTGATAAACCAATTCGGAATTGATTTTGTAATAACTCACCAACTGAACGAATCCGACGGTTGCCTAAATGATCAATATCATCAGTTGTGCCAATACCTTCTTGTAAGTTCAAGAAGTAGTTCATTGACGCGATGATATCAGCTGGTCGAATATGCTTCCAGGCAAGTTCAATGTGACCATTACCGATTAATGGCACTTCTTTTTCAGGATTAACTTTAGAGAAGATTTTAATTGATTGTAAGATCATTGGGTCAGTAACGGCCCCTTCATCAGATGGTGTGTAAGTCGTTGTCATGAAATCATCGCGGTCCAAATAAGGACTTAATTTTTCCATAACCCCACGGTCAACAACGTCACCCTTTTGCGCAAGAACTTCACCAGTATCTGGATCAGCTAAGGTTTCAGCCAAAGTCTGATTCAATAAACGTGTTTTTAAGGTTAATTTCTTGTTAATTTTATAGCGACCAACAGCTGCTAAGTCATAGCGCTTTGGATCAAAGAAGCGTCCGGTCAATAAACTTCTTGAACTATCGGCTGTCTTTGGTTCACCTGGCCGAAGTCGTTCGTAAATATCTTTTAGCGATTCTTCAACCCGAGAGTCGTCAGTGTTCTTATGAACATCTTTTTCTAGGGTTAACATCAAACTATCATTATCGCCTAACATACCGATAATGTCGTCATCAGAGCCAAAGCCTAAGGCACGAATTAATTCTGACATTGGAATTTTACGCGTCCGGTCAATTCGAACGTATGAAATATCCTTGGCGTCAGTTTCATATTCTAACCACGCCCCACGATTAGGAATGGCAGTAGCACCATAAATAGTGCGGCTATTCTTATCAAGCTCACTGTTGAAATAAACACCAGGTGAACGTACCAACTGGGAAACGATAACCCGTTCGGCACCATTGATAATAAAGGTACCTTGATCGGTCATTAATGGAAAATCACCAAAGAAAACGTCCTGCGATTTGATCTCGCCAGTTTCATGGTTGGTCAAGCGCAAAGTCACGTGGAGTGGTGCTGAATAATTAGCATCATGCTGTCGTGCTTCTTCTACTGAGTACTTTGCTTCCAATAATTGATAATCAACGAACTCTAATGATAGGTTCCCTGCGAAATCTTCAATCGGCATAATGTCATTGAACATTTCTTTCAGGCCTTCATTTAAGAACCAGTTATACGAATTTGATTGGATTTCAATCAAGTTTGGTAAATCCAGCACTTCTTTAATACGTGAATAACTTCGACGCGTACGGTGTTTTCCGTATTTAACTAAATGACCTGCCAAATTGTTCACCCCTTCTGTAGTATCTACGAATTGCTTAGAGAATGTTTGGTTTTCTGCACTGAGCATTAACCATTCAACTGCAATAAAGATCATCAAGTTGAAAATAGCAGGTTCAAAATCTGCCTTTTCAAACACACTCTAGCCTTCACATTACAAAAACAATACAATTGTTAAAGTTACATTACAATTGCTAATCAACCCGAATTTTAAGCAAAAAAAAACCAAAAATAGGACATTGTTCTATTCAAACTTGTCAGCTACTTTTGAGTTTTCTTATAAACTACCCTCCGGACAATAGATCGCAGAGCAGTTGTATTCGCAGTTTTAGCAATTACTAATCATACACTTGTTATATTTAACTGTCAACCAACTAGCGCGCCCTTAGCAAGGTATTTAGATTCCACTAAATGAATCACTCGGTGATTATGGCTGCGCACAGGAATCCACCCTGCTAAACACGTTACCACTAGATTAGGCGTTAAAATTGGGCGCTATTGTTTCAAAAATTAGGCCACACTAAATGCGTCAGCACTTTCAGTCTAACCCAAATCAGCAAAATAGCAACTACTTTGCCCGTTCCTTACGTAACATATCGCCGGCCTTTACTGGAATATCCACTGGTACTTGGTAAACCATCATTGCGTCAGGGGCACGACGTAAAATATCATTGTCTTTATCCCACAACTGCTGAATGACTTCTTCATGGTGTGTGAAATGTGGACCGTAAAATTCAACCTTATCACCAACACCAAAATTATTACGTTGTTGAACCATCGCAACTTGCCGTTTGGCATCATAATCAAGCACTTGGCCAACAAACGTATACTGTGGTCGCTTACGGCGCTTTCCAAATAATTCATCATCTTGTGTTGGTGTACCGTAGTAAAAACCAGTTGACATTTCGCGCTGAGCAACCTTCCACAATTCATCCACCCAATCTTGGTTTAAAACGTAATGATCAGGATCGGCGCAATAACTATCAACCGCCCGGCGGTAAACATTGGCAACTGTCGACACGTAATGAATTGATTTCATTCGACCTTCAATTTTAAATGAATTAACGCCTGCTTCAACTAAGTCAGGAATATGCTCAATCATTGCCATATCGACAGCACTCATAGTAAAAGGTGTCTTTGGATCCGTTTCAGTTTGTTTTTCTCCCATTGTCGGCATTTCAAATAAATCATACTTCCAACGACAATTTTGAGCACAACCACCACGATTAGCATCACGCATGCTCATGTGATTGGATAAAACGCAACGTCCTGAATAACCAATACACATTGCCCCGTGAATAAAGGCCTCAATTTGAACGTTAGTATGTCGCCGCATTTCCTTTATTTCTTCAATGCCAACTTCGCGGGCCAATACAACCCGTTCCAGACCTTCGTTTTGCCAAAAATTTAACGTTTCATAATTAGTGGCCGAGGCCTGGGTCGATAAATGAACCGGTAAGCCCGGTGCCTCAGTGATCGCAATTTCAATCAATGAAGGATCAGACACAATTACTGCACTAATGCCGATGTCGCGTAAGGTCCGGAAAAATTTACCGGCACCCTGAACATCACCTTCATGAGCAACAATATTTGCCGCGACGTAAACTTTAGCGTTATGCGCTTTGGCAAAAGCTACCCCTTCACGCATTTGATCAAAGGAAAAATTGCCAGCACGTGTGCGTAACCCGTATGCATCGCCGCCAATATAGACAGCATCCGCACCATAATTGATGGCAACTTTTAATTTTTCCAAGGTACCAGCTGGTGCTAGTACTTCGGGTTTATTTATAATAGTTCGCATTTTATTGCACCTCGCTAGGATCTATTTCGTAAAAACCAGTATCCAAACCACGATTGGCTGGTTGATTAGCACCGACTTGCCCGTCCAATTGCTCAGCCAGATCTGGCGTCCATTTTTGTGCCAAAATGGCCTTTTTGGCGGCCACAAAAATTTGAGCGATATTAACAAATTGATCGTGGTCAGCAAATAACCCGTCTAACTTCCAGTGGGTCAGCCCTAAATCATTTAACTCGGCCAGTTTGGTTATCAAATTTAAATCATTATTGGCAAACACATGCGTACCATTGAAATCTTCATAAATTGAGTAATGAGTTTCTGGTTTATGGGGCGCCGAAACAAATAAACCACGCGCCCGGTCCGCACGATCTTGATGTTCTTTAACAAAGTTAAAATAATTATGCAGTAGTGGTCGCCCAGATTGATGAATACAAGTAGCGCCGTAAACTTGAATTTCACCAGGAATCTGTAATTCCGTCACCATTTCAGTTAATTCATCATGGGGAACCTCGCGGGCAATTACCGCCCCACTAGCACCATGTTTTGCCCAAAAATTAACCTGCCGTGCACTAGTAACTAATACCTCCGCATCATAAATAAATGGTAGGTTTAATTTTTTCTGCTGTAGTAAGTAAATGACACCAGGATCACCAACTGTAATTTGATCCACTTGCAAATCGGCTAAAAAATCTAAATAATTAGCAACCTTAGCAATCCGATCATTATGCATGATGGCATTAACGGCCACTGTCACTTTTTTACCTGCAGCATGAGCCAATTGAACAATTTCTGCCAATTCCGATCGTTTAAAACTATGGGGTAGGCGTAAACCAAAGAAATCTTCGCCTAAATATAAAGTATCAACGTCTGCCGTTAATAACATTTTTGCTTGCTCCTGTGAGTCCACAGTCGCTATTATATCAATCAAACTCTTCGCTTCTTTCTTAATAACGGATTAAGCGCTAATTGTTTTTAGAATAACATACTTCAAATTAATTGAAAACGTTGGGCCGCCCAAAAGTACGTTTCAAAAAAGAATTAAATACGTTTCCTAAATCTGCCAGAGATTTAATAATTGAACCTGCAATTACTAGATTAATCAAACCGATTTTCCTTTTAATGGTTATTATTACCTATTTTTAGCGCTGGTCTTAGCAATTCAACGGCCAAATCCTCTTATGTTAACGTCTCTGCAATTTCTTCTATAGAAAACCAACCCTGTGCCTTTTCGGACAGCCGAACCCACACAAAAAAGGGTGTGAAGAAAAGATTTTCTTCACACCCTTAAACAACTAGCGCAACTATGCCTTTACGGTTGAATCTGTTGCTTTTTTATTTTTTTCATTTTCGTCACGAATATTAATTGTGATCTTATTCTGCCGAGCACCAATAGTTAGAGAATCACCTAATTTGATTTTTCCCGAAAGAAGTTCTTCACTTAAACGATCTTCAACTTCAGTTTGGAGTGCCCGCCGAATTGGCCGCGCACCGTATTCCGGATCAAAACCAACATTAGCAATCACATCAATTGCGGCCGGCGTAATTTTAACCGCAATTTTCTGCTCTTGCAAGCGGCGTAACACAGTTTTAGCCATAATCTTCACAATTTCGTGCAGCTCAACCTTAGTCAAAGAATGGAAAACGACAACTTCATCAATTCGATTGAGAAATTCAGGTCGGAACGAATTCTTCAATTCTTGAAGGATTTGACTGCGCATTGCTTTGTAATCCTGTTGCGCATTTTTAGCGCCAAAACCAACCGACTTTTCATCGCGTAAAGTTGTTGCACCAAGGTTAGACGTCATAATTAAAATTGTATTGCGGAAATCAACCTTGCGCCCTTTAGAGTCAGTTAAATAGCCATCATCTAACACCTGCAATAAAATATTGAAGACATCCGGATGCGCCTTTTCAACTTCATCCAATAACACAACCGAATATGGTTTCTGCCGAACTTGCTCGGTTAACTGACCGCCTTCGTCATAACCAACGTAGCCAGGCGGTGCTCCGACAAGACGGGAGGTTGAATACTTCTCCATATATTCGGACATATCAACTCGAATCATATTATCCTCTGAACCAAACATTGCTTCAGCCAAGGCCTTCGCCAATTCAGTCTTACCAACACCAGTTGGTCCAAGAAACATAAATGAACCAATTGGCCGTTGTGGATCTTTTAGCCCACTACGAGCCCGGCGAATTGCCCGCGAAACAGCTGAAACTGCTTCTTCTTGACCAACTACTCGTTTATGCAAAACTTTTTCTAAATTAACTAACCGGTCACTTTCACTTTTACGCAATTGGGTCAAAGGCACACCAGTCCATTGCGAAACAACCGTCGCAATATCCTCTGGCATAACCTTAACATCCTTACGCACACCGTTTGTTTCACCTGTCTTGGCCGCCTTAGCTTCCAACTTTGCCTTTACCTTCATTTCGTCTTCACGAATAGCGGCGGCCTTTTCAAAGTCTTGTTCTTCAATGGCCTTTTCTTTAGACTTAGTTAGTTCGGTTAGCCGTGTTTCTAACTTGTTTTCAGGTGTTTTCTTACTGGCGGCATCCAAACGTACTGAAGCCGCTGATTCATCAATTAAATCGATTGCCTTATCTGGTAAGAAACGGTCACTAATATAACGTGCAGAAAGGACAACCGCTTCATGAACGGCCTCGTCAGTAATTGTGACGCCATGATGTTCTTCATAACGACTTCGTAGTCCAAGTAAAATCTCTTCTGCCTCTTTTTGCGTTGGTTCGTTAACTTGAATTGTAGCAAATCGTCGCTCTAAGGCAGCATCTTTTTCAATATATTTTTGGTATTCATCTAAAGTAGTTGCACCAATAACTTGCATTTCGCCACGAGCTAAGGCCGGCTTCAAAATATTGGAAGCATCAATCGCGCCTTCAGCACCCCCGGCACCAATTAAAGTATGCAATTCATCAATAAATAGAATAACTTGTCCATCTTTATAAATTTCGTCGATTACTTTCTTTAAACGATCTTCAAATTCCCCACGATATTTTGTGCCAGCGACCAATGATCCCATATCTAACGCCATTAAGCGCTTTTTACGCATATCGTCCGGTACATCACCATTAATAATCTTTTGTGCTAAGCCCTCAGCAATG
This sequence comes from Loigolactobacillus backii, assembly GCF_001663675.1. NCBI lineage: Bacteria > Bacillati > Bacillota > Bacilli > Lactobacillales > Lactobacillaceae > Loigolactobacillus > Loigolactobacillus backii. Next base: position 1,416,181 of record NZ_CP014873.1, on the reverse strand, counting down.
GCAGTTTTACCAACCCCAGGTTCGCCAATTAAAACAGGATTATTTTTAGTTCGGCGGGATAAGACTTGAATCAAGCGCCGAACTTCTTTACTTCGTCCGACAACAGGGTCCATTTTATTTTCGCGTGCTAATTGTGTTAGGTCACGCGCTAAAGAATCTAGCGTTGGTGTTCCTTCACTTTGCTGCGCCTGACGATTTCGAGTTTGGCCACGACGTTTAGTTGTTGTATCGTTAACACCCAATTTTTTTAGAACCATTTGCCGAGTTTTACTTAGACTTAACCCTAAATTAGTTAAAATACGTGAAGCCAGAATGTCATCTTCACGGAGTAACCCCAACAAAATATGTTCCGTGCCAATCTTCATTGCGCCCATGCGTTTGGCCTCATCACCGGCATATGAAAGCACTTGTTTGGCCTTGGGTGCGTAAGGAAGGTAGACGTCCTTTTTGGTTTCTGCTGAAGTACCATAGCCAGTAAAACGTTCAATTTCCTCACGGATGTCAGTTTCATTAACTGATAATTGCCGCAATGTCTTACCTGCAATCCCGTCATTTTCAATGACAAGTGCAAGTAATAAATGCTCCGTACCCACAGCATGATGGCGGAAATACTTTGCTTGTTCCTGTGCGAGAACTAAAACGTTTTTTGCACTCGGTGTAAATAAATTATCCATTAAGCGTCCCTCACTTTCGCTTACTCTCTTTCATAACGCAAATGATTTAGAAGACTGGTTAAAATTCGCGCTCTTAACTCTGCTTCCAATTGTCGATCATTTAAAGCTAACGTCTGGTGGCTAGTCGCGGCCAAAATTAAATTGGCGTCTCTTCGCTCGATAGCATTATCCTCATAAAGCTTTTGAACAATCGCCAACGTATCCCGCTGGCTAATCTGGTGTCCAACCAGTCCTATGAGTGTATCTAGCATATCACGATCGTCTAATAATTTCACCTTTTCAATACGAATATAACCACCACCACCACGCTTACTTTGAACAAGATAACCACGTTGAATTGTAAAACGAGTATTAATCACATAATTAATTTGGGATGGAACACAGTTAAACAATTCTGCTACCTCGGAACGCCGAATTTCGACACGAGTTGATTCATTCAGGATCTGTTTTAAATAGGCCTCGATAATATCAGAAATATTTTGTCCTTGCATCTGTCCTCACCTTAACTTTGACTAATATTGACTATTATTATAGAAGATAATTATAAATTTGCAAAGAATTTAGATTAAATAATTTACTAACATTACAAAATGATGCGTTAATTTGTAGTTAAGAATAGGTCGTGTTTGGAAAATACTTTTATTAGTATTCTTCCGACTAATCTGGTGTAAATGTTTTTAAAAATGACCATCAATTAGCATTGGAATAAGTTTGAGGCCATACGCCAAATTGATATTTGAAAGAGCATTTGGCATTAAAGCCAGTAGTTTAGACCAATAACTAAAAAGGACTACCTCGTAAATAGCTTACGATATAGTCCCAATTTTAAATCTCCGAATAATATTATTTTCAATAGTCGGGAAAACAGGATTCGAACCTGCGACCCCTACGTCCCGAACGTAGTGCTCTACCAAGCTGAGCTACTTCCCGAAAAATAGCAAAAAACAAGCGGAAGACGGGATTCGAACCCGCGACCCCCACCATGGCAAGGTGATGTTCTACCACTGAACTACTTCCGCATGAAAAATATTAATTATAATCGGGAAAACAGGATTCGAACCTGCGACCCCTTGGTCCCAAACCAAGTGCTCTACCAAGCTGAGCTATTTCCCGATGTTACTTTTTTGTAAAAACAAAAAATGCACCCAGTAGGAGTCGAACCTACAACCTTCTGATTCGTAGTCAGACACTCTATCCAATTGCGCTATGGGTGCAAATATTTATTTAATGCCGAGGACCGGAATCGAACCGGTACGGTGATTACTCACCGCAGGATTTTAAGTCCTGTGCGTCTGCCAGTTCCGCCACCCCGGCAAGGTTGAAAAACTCGGAACTAAGCGGAAGACGGGATTCGAACCCGCGACCCCCACCATGGCAAGGTGATGTTCTACCACTGAACTACTTCCGCATAACAATAAAAATGCCGACTAGACGATTCGAACGCCCGACCCTCTGATTACAAATCAGATGCTCTACCAACTGAGCTAAGTCGGCATACTACTTACTTCATACAACTGCGGGTGAAGGGACTCGAACCCCCACGCCTCGCGGCGCTAGATCCTAAATCTAGTGCGTCTGCCAATTCCGCCACACCCGCAAAAACTGGCAATGAGCCGTAACAGGTTCGAACTGTTGACCCTCTGATTAAAAGTCAGATGCTCTACCGACTGAGCTAACGGCTCAAATGGAGATTACAGGGTTCGAACCTGTGACCCCCTGCTTGTAAGGCAGGTGCTCTCCCAGCTGAGCTAAACCTCCAAATGAAATAGCATGGCAACGTCCTACCCTCGCAGGGGGTGCTCCCCAACTACTCTCGGCGCTAAGAAGCTTAACTTCTGTGTTCGACATGGGAACAGGTGTATCCTTCCTGCCATTGTCACCACACCACTATCTGAGAACTTTGTGCTCTCAAAACTGGACCTTCTATTTTCTTTGACCTTTGAACACTACGCGGAAACAGTTGTTTCCGACTTGGTTAAGTCCTCGACCGATTAGTATTGGTCCGCTCCATGCCTCACGGCACTTCCACTTCCAACCTATCTACCTGATCATCTCTCAGGGGTCTTACTTCCATAAAGGAATGGGAAATCTAATCTTGCGGGGGGCTTCACACTTAGATGCTTTCAGCGTTTATCCCGGCCATACATAGCTACCCAGCGCTGCACCTGGCGGCACAACTGGTACACCAGCGGTATGTCCATTCCGGTCCTCTCGTACTAGGAACAGCTCCGCTCAAATTTCCTACGCCCGCGACGGATAGGGACCGAACTGTCTCACGACGTTCTGAACCCAGCTCGCGTACCGCTTTAATGGGCGAACAGCCCAACCCTTGGGACCAACTACAGCCCCAGGATGCGATGAGCCGACATCGAGGTGCCAAACCTCCCCGTCGATGTGGACTCTTGGGGGAGATAAGCCTGTTATCCCCAGGGTAGCTTTTATCCGTTGAGCGATGGCCCTTCCATACGGAACCACCGGATCACTAAGCCCGACTTTCGTCCCTGCTCGACTTGTTAGTCTCGCAGTCAAGCTCCCTTATGCCTTTACACGCTATGAATGATTTCCAACCATTCTGAGGGAACCTTTGGGCGCCTCCGTTACTCTTTAGGAGGCGACCGCCCCAGTCAAACTGCCCACCTGACACTGTCTCCCGCCACGCTAAGTGGCGCGGGTTAGAGTGGTCATACAGCAAGGGTAGTATCCCACCAATGCCTCCACCGAAACTAGCGTTCCGGCTTCAACGGCTCCTACCTATCCTGTACAAGCTGTACAAACACTCAATATCAAGCTACAGTAAAGCTCCATGGGGTCTTTCCGTCCTGTCGCGGGTAACCCGCATCTTCACGGGTAATATAATTTCACCGAGTCTCTCGTCGAGACAGTGCCCAGATCGTTACGCCTTTCGTGCGGGTCGGAACTTACCCGACAAGGAATTTCGCTACCTTAGGACCGTTATAGTTACGGCCGCCGTTTACTGGGGCTTCATTTCTGGGCTTCGCGCCGAAGCGCTAACTCATCCACTTAACCTTCCAGCACCGGGCAGGCGTCAGCCCCTATACGTCATCTTACGATTTAGCAGAGACCTGTGTTTTTGATAAACAGTCGCCTGGGCCTATTCACTGCGGCTGATCGTTAGATCAGCACCCCTTCTTCCGAAGTTACGGGGTTATTTTGCCGAGTTCCTTAACGAGAGTTCTCTCGCTCACCTGAGGATTCTCTCCTCGACTACCTGTGTCGGTTTGCGGTACGGGTAGTTTATTTCTCACTAGAAGCTTTTCTTGGCAGTGTGACATCAGGAACTTCGTTACTTAAATTTCACTCCCCATCACAACTTGTCCGTAAAAGTTCAAGCCTTTAACTCAAACTAAGACTTATTGCTTGGACGCACATTTCCAATCGTGCGTATTCCTTAGCCTCCTGCGTCCCTCCATCGTTCAAACAAAATAAACTAGTACAGGAATCTCAACCTGTTATCCATCGCTTACGCCTCGCGGCCTCAGCTTAGGTCCCGACTAACCCTGGGAGGACGAGCCTTCCCCAGGAAACCTTAGTCATTCGGTGGATCAGATTCTCACTGATCTTTCGCTACTCATACCGGCATTCTCACTTCTAAGCGCTCCAGTCGTCCTTACGATCGACCTTCAACGCCCTTAGAACGCTCTCCTACCACGATCACTAACGTGATCATCCACAGTTTCGGTATTATGTTTAGCCCCGGTACATTTTCGGCGCAGGGTCACTCGACTAGTGAGCTATTACGCACTCTTTAAATGGTGGCTGCTTCTGAGCCAACATCCTAGTTGTCTATGCAACCCCACATCCTTTTCCACTTAACATAAATTTAGGGACCTTAACTGGTGGTCTGGGCTGTTTCCCTTTCGACTACGGATCTTATCACTCATAGTCTGACTCCCGGATAGAACATCAATGGCATTCGGAGTTTATCTGAATTCAGTAACCCAAGACGGGCCCCTAGTCCAAACAGTGGCTCTACCTCCATGATGCTTAACTCCGAGGCTAGCCCTAAAGCTATTTCGGAGAGAACCAGCTATCTCCAAGTTCGTTTGGAATTTCACCGCTACCCACACCTCATCTCAGCATTTTTCAACATACACGAGTTCGGTCCTCCAGTGTGTTTTACCACACCTTCAACCTGGACATGGGTAGGTCACCTGGTTTCGGGTCTACGTCTACTTACTAAAGCGCCCGTTTCAGACTCGCTTTCGCTACGGCTCCAGTTTTTCACTTTAACCTCGCAAGCAAACGTAACTCGCCGGTTCATTCTACAAAAGGCACGCCATCATCCATTAACGGACTCTGACTACTTGTAGGCACACGGTTTCAGGAACTGTTTCACTCCCCTTCCGGGGTTCTTTTCACCTTTCCCTCACGGTACTGGTCCACTATCGGTCACTAGGTAGTATTTAGCCTTGGGAGATGGTCCTCCCAGATTCCGACGGAATTTCACGTGTTCCGCCGTACTCAGGATCCTGAACAGAGGGTTAGCAGTTTAGTCTACGGGATTTTCACCCTCTTTGACGCAGCGTTCCAACTGCTTCGACTACCACTAACTTTGGTAACTCTAATGTTCAGTCCTACAACCCCACTGAGCAAGCTCAATGGTTTGGGCTGTTCCCCGTTCGCTCGCCGCTACTTAGGGAATCGATTTTTCTTTCCGTTCCTGCGGGTACTGAGATGTTTCAGTTCCCCACGTTTACCTCTAAGCTGCTATGTATTCACAACTTAGTAACCAGCGACTAAGCTGGCTGGGTTCCCCCATTCGGAAATCTCCGGATCAAAGCTTACGTACAGCTCCCCGAAGCATATCGGTGTTAGTACCGTCCTTCATCGGCTCCTAGTGCCAAGGCATCCACCGTGCGCCCTTGTTAACTTAACCTATTCAATACCTACGGTATTGTGGTTTTGAGTTTTAGCGATTAAAAAAACTTTCTTAAAAAACTCATTTAAAACGCAGTGTTCTCGGTTTTTAAACAAAGAAAATAGAATATCCAGTTTTCAAAGTACAAAGTTTTAACAGCAAAGCTGTTAAATGGAGGATAACGGGATCGAACCGATGACCTCCTGCGTGCAAAGCAGGCGCTCTCCCATCTGAGCTAATCCCCCATATTAATTAGAAATGGGCCTAAATGGACTTGAACCATCGACCTCACGCTTATCAGGCGTGCGCTCTAACCAGCTGAGCTATAGGCCCAAACAGCGTCTAATTAATCTATGTTTTGAGAAGTAAACCTCTCAAAACTAAACAAAGTTTCAACAAATCGTGTAGGTTTCCGTAATATTTTCCTTAGAAAGGAGGTGATCCAGCCGCAGGTTCTCCTACGGCTACCTTGTTACGACTTCACCCCAATCATCTGTCCCACCTTAGACGGTTAGCTCCTCATAGAGGTTACCCCACCGGCTTCGGGTGTTACAAACTCTCATGGTGTGACGGGCGGTGTGTACAAGGCCCGGGAACGTATTCACCGCGGCGTGCTGATCCGCGATTACTAGCGATTCCGACTTCATGTAGGCGAGTTGCAGCCTACAATCCGAACTGAGATTGGCTTTAAGAGATTAGCTTACCCTCGCGGGTTCGCAACTCGTTGTACCAACCATTGTAGCACGTGTGTAGCCCAGGTCATAAGGGGCATGCTGATTTGACGTCATCCCCACCTTCCTCCGGTTTGTCACCGGCAGTCTCACTAGAGTGCCCAACTTAATGCTGGCAACTAGTCATAAGGGTTGCGCTCGTTGCGGGACTTAACCCAACATCTCACGACACGAGCTGACGACAACCATGCACCACCTGTCACTTTGTCCCCGAAGGGAAAGCTGTATCTCTACAGTGGTCAAAGGATGTCAAGACCTGGTAAGGTTCTTCGCGTAGCTTCGAATTAAACCACATGCTCCACCGCTTGTGCGGGCCCCCGTCAATTCCTTTGAGTTTCAACCTTGCGGTCGTACTCCCCAGGCGGAATGCTTAATGCGTTAGCTGCAGCACTGAAGGGCGGAAACCCTCCAACACTTAGCATTCATCGTTTACGGTATGGACTACCAGGGTATCTAATCCTGTTCGCTCCCCATACTTTCGAGCCTCAGCGTCAGTTACAGACCAGAGAGCCGCCTTCGCCACTGGTGTTCTTCCATATATCTACGCATTTCACCGCTACACATGGAGTTCCACTCTCCTCTTCTGCACTCAAGTTTCCCAGTTTCTAATGCACTTCTTCGGTTAAGCCGAAGGCTTTCACATCAGACTTAAAAAACCGCCTGCGCTCGCTTTACGCCCAATAAATCCGGACAACGCTTGCCACCTACGTATTACCGCGGCTGCTGGCACGTAGTTAGCCGTGGCTTTCTGGTTGGATACCGTCATAGGACTAACAGTTACTCTAGTCCCTGTTCTTCTCCAACAACAGAGTTTTACGATCCGAAAACCTTCTTCACTCACGCGGCGTTGCTCCATCAGACTTTCGTCCATTGTGGAAGATTCCCTACTGCTGCCTCCCGTAGGAGTTTGGGCCGTGTCTCAGTCCCAATGTGGCCGATTACCCTCTCAGGTCGGCTACGTATCATTGCCTTGGTAGGCCGTTATCCCACCAACTAGCTAATACGCCGCGGGTCCATCCAAAAGTGATAGCCGAAACCATCTTTCATTAAGTGACCATGTGGTCACTTAAATTATGCGGTATTAGCATCTGTTTCCAAATGTTATCCCCCACTTTTGGGTAGGTTACCCACGTGTTACTCACCCGTCCGCCACTCACATCAATTAACTTCCACTGCAAGCAGCTTCTGTTAATATCTGTGCGTTCGACTTGCATGTATTAGGCACGCCGCCAGCGTTCGTCCTGAGCCAGGATCAAGCTCTCATATAAAATGAAAATTGATTGCTCAATTGATTTTGTTGCTAGCGAGTTATAATTCAAATTGAATTGACTTCGCAAATGTTTGCTTCTTCCAACCGGTCCGAAGAACGGTTAAAAAAGACCCTACACATTTGATTTGTCGAAACTTTGTTCAGTTTTCAAAGGTCTACTTCGTTGAATCATTGTCAGCGACAACTCAATCAGTATAGCAGATTAAGCGGTTGCTTGTCAAGTAATAATTTGAATTTTTATTCAATCAATATTCAAGTTTGCTTAACGCGACAACTTTTATAGTTTAGCAAGAATCTAATTTGTTGTCAAGAACTTTTCTATGAATCAGAATTGATTCGTGACTGCTTTAACAACAGAAATAACTATACCAACAATACGTCCCACGGTCAAGCATATCTTCTAAATAAATCAGGAAAAAACTTATGCACGAACAATTATAGTTATACTTAAAACTAGGATTCGGATTTCCATTTTAAATCCAGTATAATAATTGCTAAATATTCATTTATTCATCATTTAAAGTAACATTGGAATCAGACAAATAACAATCCATCCCGGTTACGAATCTGAATCATTCTCTGCGGTATTTGCTTAATGTAACCTGCTTCTTCAAAAGCCGTTAATTTTCGTGATATCGTTTCAGGCGTTGTCCCTAAATAAGTGGCCAATTCCTTTTTCTTCATTGGTAGTTTAAACTCATCCGTTTTATCTGCATCCGCCATATCCAATAAATAAAGTGCCAATCTAGTTTCAATGCTTTCCGTAGTTACACGTGTTGTTTGTTGTTCCAAAAGTTGAATTCGCTTTGCCAGTACATTTAAAATACGTAACGCAATTGACGGGTAATCTAATAGTAGCTTTTGGAAATCTTGACGTCGTATCTCACAAACGGTCGCTTCAGTTAAAGTTTCTGCGTAAGACTGATGGGCCTGGTTTTCCTTAAACAAGGCATATTCACCATCAAAATCTCCTGGATTTAGTAAATGTAGTAACTGTTCGCGGCCATTTGCGGCCAACTGGTAGATCTTAACTTGCCCGGAGTCAACAATGTAAAGCGTATCGGCCAAGTCAGTTGCCTGATATAGAATAGTTCCACGTGGTTGTTTTGTTGGTCGAATCACCGTTGCAATTGTTTTTAAATCAGCATGTGGTAATGTTTCAAAAATTGGTACCAAACTTAAACACGCTGTGTAGTCATGAGTTGAATACATTTTTGTCCTCCTTTATTTCCAAAGTTTACTTTACGCCATCACAAACTTCACTGACCAAGAGTACTTATCCCCTCAGCACAAACCTTATACTCTTTTCTTTTCAATCTTCAAAGTCTATTTTGCTTAATCACTTTTATTAACTATCATTTTACACATTTAATTGTCATAGGGAATTGATTTGAATCAAGTTACATCGTTAAATTTGCTGAGATATAAAACTAATAGCAACATATTGCAATCATCACAGTTGATGGTACAATATATAGTATTCAAATTTTGGTAGTCCACCAATTAATTAAGGAGCTCAGCAATTATGATTGTATTAGCAGGTACTATTGGAGCGGGTAAAACTAGTCTCACTACCTTATTAGCACAACGTCTCCACACTAAAGCATTTTACGAATCTGTCGATGACAACCCCGTTTTACCATTTTTTTATAAGGATCCTAAAAAATATGCATTTCTACTGCAAATTTACTTTCTAAATAAACGTCTTGCTCAGCTTAAATTGGCGGATCAACAAAGTGAAAGCGTAATGGATCGTTCTATTTTTGAAGACTCACTGCTTTTTCACTTAAACGCAGATCTAGGGCGTGCTACTGAAACCGAGGTTGGCGTCTACGATTCACTGATGAAAAATATGATGCAAGAATTACCGCACACAACTTATAAGAAGAAACCAGACTTACTTATTCACATCAACATTTCTTTCGAAACTATGTTAACGCGGATACAAAAACGCAATCGTCCTTACGAACAAATTGATCAAGATCCTACCCTTTACAATTACTATCATGAACTAAATCAGCGTTACAACACTTGGTATGAATCCTACCATGAAAGCCCGAAGATGCAAATTAATGGTGATAGTCTTGATTTTGTTGAAGATGAGCTAGCACGCAAAAAGGTTCTAACGCTCATTGAACAAAAATTAGATACTCTCCCACGGTTAAATCAATTAAACGCTGTTGGTAACCACAACTAAATAACTTATTGCCCGTTTAATTTTGAAGGATCTCTTCCAAATTTAGACGGGCCTTTTTTCGGCAAAGCAGGTAACAATCTAAGTAAAACAGTTGGTTTAGCAGACTTTCAAAAGATTGTTGCTGTTGCAAATCTTTGCCATAATAGTAAAGTAAACCTGAATTATTCACCATAAGTTCTCCAAGTACAGTGTCACCCCGGTATCATGGGCGGTACTGTGTTTTTTATTTTTCACCTTTTTAGTGCAGAAAAAGAACCTCCGATTTGGTATAGTTGATTCACCACAAGTCAGCTATCCACCCAAAGAAAGAGGTCCTTCTCATGGCAACTTTACCGGGAAAACGAGTTAATTTCAATCCTAAATTACATATTTCGCACACTGGTGGTGAACTTTCCACTGATGCTGGGCTAGTGTTGGTCAAAGAATTAATGGCGCAACTCAATTTCACGACCTTAGCGTATCAATTAGTCCATTTTGATGACCAGCGCCATTACGCTCGTTACAGCAACGTTAGTCTACTAGAACAGGTCGTGCTGCAGTTGATCGCCGGTTACCCGGCCGATCTAGCTGCCACCAGTTTGCGCAATGACCCCACATTTAAATTACTATTGGCACAACCGCAATTGGCCTCACAACCGTCATTATCCCGTTTTTGGCAACGCTGTGACGAGCAGACCATCACCTCATTACAAACGTTGAATCAAGCATTGCTTGACCAAGCGTGGACTGGCGCCAAGCAACAACAGCTGATCCTCGATATTGACTCGACTCACGCCGATACTCATGGTCATCAGGAAAAAACGGCCTTTAATGCGCATTACGGTACCACGGGTTACCATCCGCTGGTCGCTTTTGACGGGCAAACGGGCCACTGTTTAAAGGCTCAATTGCGCCCAGGTAATGTTTATACCAGTACGGATATTGCCCCCTTTATCACACCACTACTACAGCACTATCATCAAGTCAAACCGAACGCTGATATCTTGGTCCGCGGGGATAGTGGCTTTGCGACTCCAGAATTATACGAAACTTGTGAAGCCAACGACACTTTTTACTTGATCCGCCTGAAAGCCAATCGGCGGCTGAACCAACTGGCTGAACGTTTTGTTCAGATCAGTGATGAGCAGAATTGGACTGAGACCGAGGTCCATTATTATCGCGCGTCTTATCAAGCCCGATCATGGTCTAAGCCGCGCCAGATCTATATTAAATCAACTCGACCAGCTGGTGAATTGTTATTTCAACATGAATACCTCGTGTCCAATTTAACGAGTTTTGTCGCCGAAGATGCATTTCACGCCTATCACCAACGGGGTCAAATGGAAAACTATATCAAGGAAGCCAAGGCTGGCTTTTACCTGGATAAAATGACTAGCTCGCAATTTATACCAAATTATGCCCGCATGATGCTCAGTGTCCTCGCTTATAATTTAGTCAGCTTGATGCGCCAATTGTTGCCTGTACAACATCAGCGATTACAGGTTACAACCTTGCGCTTATGGCTGTTTAAAGTAGCGGGTAAGCTGGTGACCAGCGGCCGGCAACTTTATCTAAAATTAAGCCGCCACCACGTCTATCAGGATTTGTTTTATCAACTGTTAGCTCGAATCCAAGCGCTACAGTGGGGCTAAACTGGTGCAAAAAATCAAAAAAAGTCGGTTCGGCCAAGGGGCAAGTATGCTCAAAATTGAGGATCAAAAATTTATCCAGCCCCATAATTTGGTAGCCTTTAGCAAAAACAGTACATCTTGGTTTGACTACGCCATAGCAGCACGAGAATTGGTCCAAAATTGTGCGGTATGCCGATATTAAACCTCGTATGAATAATTCGGGGTAAAATTAGACAGGTTAAAGATAGGGGGGTAAACGGATGTTATTCGAAGAACTGTTTTTAGAAAAAACGGACCTCCAAAAATTTTTAATGTTTCGTGTTCTAAAAACCATCGACGCCAATTCGTTTACTATAAACGATATTAGTACCGCGTTAAATCTATCTTATCAGCAGACCTATAATGCTTTTCAGGATTTATTGACGGATATGCGGGTTCTGGATAAAAACATTGATAAAAATGTTGGTCGCCATAAATTAATGTCCCAAGATTCCTTTCATGTTACGCTTGATCGTTATCGCTTATTTTTATTAAAGCACTCATTGGTTTTTCAATTTGTTGATTATTTAGTTCAACACGCAAACCCAACAATCGATAATTTTTGTGAAACACAATTTGTCAGTAAATCAACTTTACTGCGTAAGACGGCAGCACTTAAAAAATTTATGAATCGTTATTCATTACGCTTTTCTTACACCCATTTAAGAATTATCGGTGATGAGCGCAATATTCGCCTACTTCTGTTTACTTTCTATTGGATTGGTTTTCATGGTATTGAATGGCCAATTAATGAATTTTCATTTAAGGATATGTTTCGCAATTACCAAAGGATAGGCATGGAAAATAATGATATTATTGTTGAATTACAAGAAGTTTTAATGTTAGGTATTTGCCGTACTCGTGTTGAACATGGCTATTTAATCCATAATGGTTCTGATTTCGATCTACTAACCCACAACAATGCTACTTTTGAAAAATTATCTTTCGCTGAAGATGTAATTCCTGGGCTTTCAAAAAACCAGTCGTTAAACGAACATAAATTTTTCTTTTTTTCACGATACATCACGATTTCATTTTCCCCAGAATTCAGCGATCAATCGCAAGAATTTTATAAACACTTCGCAACTGAAAACAATACGGTTTGGAAATTCACTCAAAATTTTATGACCTATCTAGTTCAATATTCAGTGCCTGAAAAACAGAGTAAGATTATAAATGACCGTCAATTGACGACCAATGTCTTACGCTTGGCCATGGCAGCAGAAGTTTTACAAGAAGACCATCCAAAATTAATGGATTTTTATTCCCATGAGCATCCCGAATACGAACAATCTAACCTATTCCAGATTATTAGAAATTATTTTCAAACGATTAAAACAAACCCAGACTTTAAAATTATCTATAGCTGCCACAAGAGTTTGGCGCACTACCTCTATTACCTACTGATCCCTTATCTACGCCAATTTGAAAAAAAACAGATTGTTAAAGTCCGACTACTTATGGAAAACAACGATTTGCTTACCCGCGATGTATCAGTCTTTTTGCGTGATATCAGTATTGTCCAAGTTTTAGACAATAAGGCCAGCTTTGAGGATGCAGATCTTATTGTGACAACCGTTGATGATGTTTCACATTATCTGGGGGTTAAATTTCCGGATGACAAAAAAATTGTACACTGGAATTTAGACGCACAAGACAGCGATTTTTATAGTTTATACATGAAAATCAAGCACACATACCTTACTAAACTTACTTAGCAGTACAAATAGTAAGCGGCCAGGACTTTTGTCCTGGCCGCTATTTATTTCCGAACATTGCTCTAGAACGTGCGTCAAAAGTCTGGATTTACGTGCCTAACTACGGCTAATTCAATAATCATAGTGCGGTTATTGAATTAGCTTACGTTACGCAGTGAACCCAAAACCGACTTTTTTCCCATTTTTAAGCTTAAATCATATTTGTGCGTTGAAAGTGCTGGCTGTCTTTTTTATTACGAATTCGAAGTCCCAGGGAGTATGCTCGACCGTAGCTTCACTCTCAGTCTAAACAAAAAAAGTTCTGAGGTTAATCGATGAAAATCGATTAACCTCAGAACTAATCTTAGATTGTTTCGTTCTTTTATTTAATCATCCCGTATTTTACTTAAATCAACCTTTTCTAGCGGAATAACGTGCGTTTTATGCCGAATTTTATAATAACCATATAAAATTATAAATAAGGGCACACTCATGTAACTAATACCAAGTGCTTGCCAATCTAACGTTTTTACAGCGTTTAAATCCTGGCCAACAATAACTAAAACACCTAACACCATTGCCAAAATTGGACCAAATGGAAATAGTTTGGCATGATATTTTAACTCGCCCAACGAATGACCTTGAGCAATAAAGGCCTTACGGAAACGATAATGCGAGATTGCGATCCCTAACCAGGCAATAAAGCCAGTTAAACCAGAAGCCGACACAAGGAACATATAGATCCGCGGTCCCCAGATACCGGTCATAAAGGTAAATAGCCCAACAACTGTTGTTAACAACAAAGCCGGAATTGGAACACCATGACTATTAACTCGCCCGAATGCTTTTGGCGCAATGTGTTGTTTTGACATTGCCCATAACATCCGCGTGGACGCGTACATCCCTGAATTTGCGGCCGAAATAACTGACGTTAAGATAACTGCATTGATTACACTGGCGGCGGATGCTAGCCCAACCCGCTGGAAAACTAGTGTAAAGGGACTGATCGCAACATCACTAGCACTCGAACCTAATAAATCCTTACTTGTATAAGGCAAAATAGCGGCGATTACAAAAATAGCTAAAATATAGAATAATAGGATTCGCCAAAATACCTGCTTAATTGCCTTAGGAATACTTGTCTCTGGTGTTTCTGACTCACCAGCAGTAATCCCAATTAATTCCGTTCCTTGGAAAGAAAACCCAGCTACAACGAAGACGCTGAGAATACTAGGAATTCCGCCAACAAAAGGCGCCTTACCGATTGAGAAGTTTTTCAGCCCAATTGCTGGCCCATTACCACCCATAATACCAAAGATAGTTAAGAAGCCAACAATCAGAAACACAATCACCGTGACAACTTTAATAATCGACAACCAATACTCGGTTTCACCAAAGGTTCGTACAGATAGCGCATTAATCACAAAAATTACTGCCAGAAAGAAGGCGCTAAAAATCCAACCAGGAACGTGTGGTAACCAAAAATGCATCACAATCCCAGTGGTAGAAACATCAACAGCCAAAGTAATCGCCCAGTTAAACCAATAATTCCACCCCATCGCAAAACCCAAAGCTGGATCAACAAAGCGCCCAGCATAAGTGGCAAACGAACCGGAAACTGGAATGTAGGTTGCCATCTCACCTAAACTCGTCATTAAAAAGTAAACCATTAGCCCAATGCCAATATAGGCAACTAAGGCTCCACCTGGCCCGGCGGTAGAAATAGCTGATCCTGAGGCAACAAAAAGCCCAGTCCCAATACTACCGCCTAAAGCAATCATCGATAGGTGTCGCGTCTTTAACTCACGCTTAACCCCACCATTATTCTCCTGCGCCATCTAAAAAATCCTCCTCTGCCTAACCTAAGTGCGCTAAAACCAGTACCCTTTAAACTACTGGTCAAGCATCACTGGCTAGACTTTAAATTTTTAGAGGTCGCTTTCTCCTGTTGCGTCATTCATTCTTGCCCACACTTTAGAACAAATAAAAAACGTCCTTTTTGCCCAAGCTACTACAACGGCAAAAAAGACGATTAGTCTTCACAGTCAGTCGATAGCGCTCCGTAACTATTGTTACGACAGTTCTTAGCCTTTTAAGCCAAGTCCCAACCACAACTTGAAAAAGCAAGCCATGACTTCGGCGGATCACCCTTTTACAAACCTTCACCAGCGCTTTTCGCTTCCAGTTTGTGACTTTTGATCTCCGCAACCTCAATCTTATATTGTTTTATTATAGCTAACTTCTATGCTAGAAACAAGCTCATTTATTTTTCTGCCTTGTTAATTGACGTACTCATTCCGGCGTAATTAAAATCTTCCTTCAAAAAAGCCGGATCTTCTAACGGGAAGTGTTGCTGCAATGACGCAAATGGCTGAATCGAAACGTCCCCTTCGGCCAGAGTGTAATCAAGCACGTGCCCGCCAATGGAATGATCATTGCTCAAAAAATGGACGTGGTAACCAGCAACTGCAACACCTTGAAATAATTCTGGTGCGTAATAACCGATTAACGTTCCCTCAACATTTTCTTGCTTGAATTTTGGCTGCGTTTTTGTTGACTCAGTTAGGTTGGGGTACGGCTTTTCCTGTTTTTGAACAACGCGGGTCAACATGTGACTGAATATTCCTCGGATTTTAACCGCATAAAAAACGTTCTTGTAAGGATAATCCGTTAGTAATTTTTGCTCAACATCAGCCTTGGTCAACTTAGTCTCGTGGGTCGTTACTTTAGGGTCGTCAAAGTGCACCGTTGCAAAAGGAACTGATTGTTCGGCCGTCAGTTCGTGCACCTCACCTGTTTCAACAACTTGATAGGCGTGGCCGTCCAAAATAACCATTTCACCATTAAAATCTTGGACGGTTCCAATACCGGAATTCCCGTGTTGCAGCAATTCACCGATAGTCATTGTTCCTTCAAACAGACCGGGAACTAACAAACTCAACGTGCCATGTTGGTACAATACTGATTTATCTGTTACTGCCATTTTCTTGCTCCTTTGCTTAAATCTTAATAGAACTGATCAGGTAAAATTGTCTCACCTAAATTCTTATTATCACTGTAATCAATTGGAATATCAACAATCACCGGGCCTTGCGTTGCAAATGCCTGATCCAAAACCTGGTTCAAGTCCCCGGATTGGTTAACCCGCAAACCAGTTGCACCAAAGCTTTCAGCGTATTTCACAAAATCAACCGCGCCAAAATCAACCCCGGCGGACTCGCCGTACTTCATTTCTTCTTGGAATTTAACCATATCATAATGGCCATCATCCCAAATCAGCTGAACAATATTTAAATTAAGTCGCACAGCCGTTTCCAATTCTTCACCAGAAAATAAGAAACCACCATCACCGGAAACTGAAATAATCTGGGTATTTGGCCGCAATAATGCAGCAGAAATCGCCCACGGTAAGGCCACCCCAAGTGTCTGCATTCCGTTACTGAACAACAAATGACGTGGTTCATAACTACGAAAATGCCGGGCCATCCAAATATAATGGCTTCCCACGTCAACCGCGACCGTCATTGAATCATCGACCCGTTTCTGTAAGGCCGAAATAACTGCTAAAGGATGGACCAATTTTGTTTCTGGTGGCATAACTGGTGGTAAGTCACGCTGTTCTAATTTTGTGTGTAATTGTTCCAAATAATGTTGCGAAGTTTCTTTAATCTTGAGCCCCTTTAAATAAGGTAACAAGAATTCTAATGTCTGGGCAATATCACCAACAAGCTCCTGTTCAGGCTGATAATTATGGTCGATTTGTGCCTTCATATCATCAATGACAATAATTCGGGCATCGCTTTCGGCATTCCAATTTCGTGGTTCATACTCAATTGGATCATAGCCCACCGCAATGACTAAATCACTGTGTTTCAACAACATATCGCCTGGTTGATTACGGAATAATCCTACCCGACCGAAGAAATTCTTCTCTAAATCATGCGAAATAATTCCTGCTGCCTGGAAGGTTTCAACAACTGGTAAATCAGAAACTTCTAAAATATTCCGAATTGCCTGGGTCACTTCTTCCGAAGAAGCACGCATGCCGACTAATAAAACCGGTAATTGTGCTTCTTTGATTTCCCGAGCCAAAACGGTGATATTAGCCGGACTGGCGGGACCTAATTTTGGGTCCTGTAGTGGCATGATTGCTGGGCTTTTAACCTCAGAATCAACCACATCTTGGGGCACACTAATAAAACTAGCGCCTTGCTTAGCCGAAGTTGCCTCGCGATAGGCATTGGCTAAAACCTCAGAAACATTCTCTGGTTCCTGAACTTCAGCACTATATTTAGTAATTGGTGCCATCATAGCTGCATTAGCCATGCTTTGATGCGTCAAGCGCAGTAAATCAGTCCGCTGAACTTGCCCCGAAATAGCTAATACTGGATCACCTTCGGCAGTTGCTGTTACCAACCCTGTGGCCAAATTACTTACCCCAGGTCCAGATGTTGTCGCGACCACGCCAGGTTTACCGGTAATCCGGCCAATTCCTGCGGCCATAAAAGCAGCATCCTGTTCGTGCCGGGTAACGATTAATTGTGGCGTTTTCGGGTTTTTACTATGACTTAAGCGATCAAATAAACGGTCGATCTTAGCCCCTGGAATCCCAAATACGTACTTAACATCATGATTAATTAGGCTTTCTAAAATAATATCCGCACCATATCGTTTTTCTGTCAAAAAGTCTCCTCCTCGGTTCTTTAAGGTCTATTATGTTTTGATCCAAGTTTTATCAAACGTATCTAACGCTAATGTGTACCAAAAACCGTTTTTTATCATAGCATATCTAACCGCAAAAAGCTTGTGCAATTTATTTTGTGAATTCAATTTCAATCTTGCTAAATCACTCTTTATATGCTTGGTTTCTTTTCACAAACTATAAAATTACACCACATGTGTGCAGCATTTAATTTGGGAGTCCTTTTAAGCGCAGTTTCATGCCGAATCTTCCTCTACCTGACAAAGATTCGTCTAAAAAAGAGGCTGGGATAAAAGTCCCTAGCCCCTTTATTTCCGAACATTGCTCTAGAACGCGCGCCAAAAGTCTGGGTTTACGTACCTAATGGAAGTGTTTGAAAAAACGATTAGATTCTGAGGATTACTGACGTTGTCGATCGGACTAGGATAAAACAAAGTCCGAGTCGCGGCCTACAACAGCCGAATTACCTTTGAAAAAGGTGATTTGGCTGTTGTAGCTACTATTCCGCAATTGAGGATTATTAGCACAAAACGCTAATAATCTAGATGCTTCATCCGTTGTCCATTCAACTACGGCAAAAACCGCCAAGTTGAAACATGGCAACCACAGGAATCTGTTTTTTCAAACACGACTACAGCTAATCCAATAACCATAGTACGGTTATTGGATTAGCTTACGTTACGCAGTAAACCCAAAAACTGACTTTTGTCACACTCCAGCTTTAATTTGGATTTTAATGAAGATTATGCAGTAATCGTTGAATCAATAGTTCACGCTTTTCATCAGTCTCATTCCAATTAATCAACGGAATTTCAGATTCACCTAAAGTCTCGCTAATCAGTTGGTAAACACTCTGTTTTTTTAATGAATCTTCCCACAGCGAATCCGCACGGCTAAAAACTGAATTAACCACCGATGTTCCCTGCCTTGCGACTGGTTGAAAATCTTTAAAAACAATATCAATTAGGCCTGAATCAGGATAAGTATGAATATCCCCTTCAGTCGCTTGGACAACGTCATAAAGACTAATATTCTTGGCAGGCCGAGCAATTGTAAAACCACCATTATTCCCTGAAACCGACTTCACTAACCCTGCTACCACTAATTTGCGCATAATTTTACGTAAATACGTTTGGGAGCCGTTTAACCGATGATGAATAACTTCTGATGAGATCGGAAAGTCTGGGTCTTGCGTTGCTAATAATGTAATAATACAAGCCGCCTGTTCGAAGCCTCGCGTCAATTGCATGACTGATACACCTTTTTTCTACAAAATTAGAGTGTGTCCTAAAAGGGCGTTCGAATTTTCCCCATAATTAAGAAATCGCATCTGAACGCTTTTTCGGACACTCCCTAGATTGCCACTCAAAGTTATCATAGCATATTCATCATCAACTTTGCCAACATATCAAAAAAGAACGCTTGTAAAAGGTTGCTAGACCCATTACAACACGTTCCTCCTGCCAAGGGTGTTTCTCAATTGTACTGCAATCTAAACTAACTGCCAAGCCAACTGCCTATTCGAGTTTCAACTTAAAACTGGCTAGGCCTTGCTTTTTATCTTGAATATCAAACGTAAAACCAAACTTACTCAATAGGTAAATAACCTTTTTTAAACCCTCACCATCAAAGGAACTGACATTACCCTCAATTTCAGTAACGTTTATTTTGCGTGCAATTTTAAGTAAATTAATAATTGCTAATTGTGCCATCCCATGATTTTGAAAATCATAAAAAGCAAGTTGGCTCTCGGAACCAAGTGTCTCCAGAACGGTCATGTGAATCTCGTTGTCCCACGCACTGTATTCAAAAAGTAGCTCACTTTGATAGTCTGTTTTGGAATGGCCGTACTTATCAACATTTGCGTACGGGGTATACACAAATACCGAACAGCTTCGTTCATTAAATCGTTCCCGATTTAGATTCGTGTAAACAATATATGGCGTAATTTTCTTCGGTTGTGCTTCAATTCTATCTTGTTTTTCAAGTATCGTTAAATCAGCATCAGCTTCAATCGCGGTTAAGCGTTCAGCGTAAGCCTTTTTCATTGCATTTTCACGCTCTTTTTGCTCATCCATCATAGTTCCCCCTATCCATAATCAAATTTATTATACCATAACCAACGACGTCTTTAATGGATAATCATTATAGGATAGAGATTTTCATACTGTTTTCATCAAAGCCCCATTAGAATTACTTCAAAACTAAGAATTCTCTAATTTGGCCTGTTGCGCCCGGTAATCAGTCACCGTTAATTTATAATAACATTCCGTTACTGGTGCATCATCCGCAAATAACTTTGGGCGTTCTAATTCATATTCAAAATGGAATCCTGTTTTTTCGATTACACGTTTTGACTGGCGATTACTTGCAAAATGGCCCACCCAAATTGTCATTAAGTGTAAATGATTAAACCCAAAGGCCAGTATACCCATGATGGCTTCCGGCATTAGGCCCTGCCCCCAATAGTCCTCATCCAAAACAAAACCTAACTCACGCTCGCTGTCCTCAGGCGTTGATCCTGATGGCGCTCTGCGGTGTAGACCGATACTACCGATTACGTGATGTGTTTCCTTTAATTCAAGTGCAAAAACCTCGTCACTACGAATGAATAACGTTAAAATTGCCTGACTTTCACCAAGCCCACTATGCGGCTGCCAACCAGCCATTTTACCTAGTTTGGGATTCTGCGCAAAATGATGTAAATCACCCAAATCATTCTCTGCGAACGAGCGAAGAATCAATCGTTGCGTTTCTAAACGTGCCAACCTGCTAACCTCTTTCTTATTTTTAGTTTAAATTCATTATTTTGTGCTGTAAAATCAATTTAATCATTATAAACTTATTTGTGGGAGATGATCTTATGAAAACTCTAACTTTACCCTTACCCCAGATAAGTGAACGAGTGGCCAGCGCGTACTTACAAGGGTATGTGCGTGAGCTAGATCCAAAAATAACCCAAACGGCGTACCCAGCTTTGATAATTGTTCCTGGTGGTTCATATACTCATATTCCTGAGGCACAAGCAGAAACCATGGCGCTGGCATTTGCTGCCCATGGCCTACAAGTCTTTTATTTACGATATCACTTTATAAAAGATACCGCACCAAAACCACTATTACCTCAACCAATTATTGATTTAGGAGCTGCAGTTTTGACTTTACGCCAGCACGCTAGCGAGTTTCGGATCAATCCTACACAGATTATTGCGGCTGGTTTCTCA
Organism: Loigolactobacillus backii; assembly: GCF_001663675.1. NCBI lineage: Bacteria > Bacillati > Bacillota > Bacilli > Lactobacillales > Lactobacillaceae > Loigolactobacillus > Loigolactobacillus backii. The sequence continues at coordinate 1,395,159 of NZ_CP014873.1, read as the reverse complement.
GTAGGTGGCCATATTGTCAGCCTTTACGCTGATTATTGGCAATCAAAATGGTTAACGCAAGCACTCAATGTCCACCCAGAACAACTCAAATTAACGGCGGCCATTCTTAGTTATCCAGTTATCCGTTTAGATGCTGGTTTCCCGGCCAGTCAGGAACAATTGACCAAAATAACTGATCAACCGGCAAAGTTTGCGGCAGATGAGGCAGTCACTAACGCTAATCCACCGACCTTTATCTGGCACACGATGGATGACCCAATGGTACCCGTTAGCAATAGTCTGCGTTATTTGACTGCACTTTATCAACAAAAAATTCCCGTAGAGGCCCATTTTTTCCATCACGGTCCCCACGGCCTAGCACTTGCTAATCAACAAACAGCCTGGAAGGCCGATGCTAATCAACCACACGTCGCACACTGGGTTGATTTGGCGATTGAATGGTTAAATGAAACCTTAGCTTTAAATCTTTTCTAAAAAGGCCCACTTAATTGCTTAAAGCTACATTGACTTTAGCCACTAACTGGTCTAGTTAATCATCACCAACCAATCATTATAAATTCTTTATAAAATATGCCACTAACTGCGGTACAAGCCATCTTTAAGTGAAGTGGTATAGCTTAATTACGTTATCTAGGATGCTAATTACTTGTTAAATTCTCATTTTACGGTATACTTAATACAGTGTTTAAGGTTACTTTCGTATTTCCGCCACGATTAGAAAGAGGGAAACGACCATGGCAGTACGCAACTATTTTCAACTCAGACCAGCATTCAATGATGATGCTTCTGACTTTGTTCTCCATTTTATTGATATCCCACGACCAGATCTTAAAGCCTTTCCACGTGTCACTAAATTAGGTGACTGGATGGCTTACGGTGACACTGATTACCGTTTCTGGAGTCACATTAGTAAGGCTGATTTTACAGCAGTTATTGCTAAAGAGACCGGAATTGATCCCAGTCATTTCGAAGTTGTCGATGGTCAAGACTACGAAGATTACGCTTATTTTTAATTAAAATCATTAATTACTTGGGAGTGGGACAAAAGTCCGTTTCGGGTTTACTACATAACGTAAGCTAGTCCAGTAACTATAGTACGATTATTAGACTAGGCAGGAAAACCCAGACTTTTTGGCACACAATTCTAGAGTAATGCTCGGAAATAGCGGCTCTTCGTCAACTGTTGTTGGTGAATCCATATTTCGAGTTCTAATCACTTCGTGATTAGGGCTCTTTTTGTTTTGATTTTGAAAACGTATAGTACTCGAGTTCTAAACCTCCAGAAGCTGCGATAGCCAAAACTGGCTCGTTTGATCGCCTTGATTTTATTATTAGAACCTTCCAAAGGACCATTTGAATAGTGTGTGGTAAAGGTGTTACGAATCTCATCATGATGGCTTTCAAGTGTTTTAATCGTGTTCTTCATTTCTTCAGAATACGTTTTGTTATTCCAAAATGCCGCATTGTAGTTATGCCAATCTTGATGTTGGACAGCTGACCGGACGCTGTTTAAGACTTGATAAGTTTGTTCTAGTTCTGAATCCAACGATAACAGCTGATGGACAACATCGGTGGCAGCCATCCAGTAAGGAAAATTAGTCCACTTTTTGAATTGTTCAAAGTTAAGCTGTTCAGTTGGTACTAACAACAGCTTCCAGTAGCGCTTAAGGGCGTGAAATTCGCGAGAAGACGGGGTAAACTTCTTCATCACCTTGATTCTGGTTTTGTTAAACGCCCGATTTAGGGCGTTGATAATATGAAACTTGTCCATGACCACCATGGCATTGGGGAACACGGTCTGCACAAGCTTGGGGTAGGTATAATTCATATCAGTCACAATAATTTTGACGTTTTCTCGGGCAGCTTGATCGAAGCGGTAAAAATACTTCTCTAGTTTATTGATGGTTCGATAAGGGAGTAAGTCGATTAATTCATGGGTTTCGCCATTCATGAACTCAAAGCTCATGGCACCAGTAGCGCTCTTGGTACTCTTCACCTCATCCATTAAGATGATCTCTGGTAAATAGTGCCAATTGGTTTGAAAGTCTCGTTCAGCGCGCATTAACTGGCGGCCCACAAATGAATCTGATGCCGATACTTCATTGGCAATGTGCTTCAAAGAGACCGGTTCACCGAGCTTCTCTAGGCATTCTTTGCGGCTGGTGTTTGAAATTGTACAGTGTTTCGGAACTGCCAATGTTTGTGCAAGAAAGTTGCCGTGACATTCTTTACAGTGGAAATAGCGGCGCTTTAAGGCTAAGATGACGGTGTTGCTCAGAACCTTCGAGAATCTGATAGTGGTATTGCGCCAGCCGTAGTTAATAATCTTTTGATCATTGATAATCCCGCACTTGGGACAAGCCTTCGGCGTGTAATCCAAGTGGCCAGTTAAGCGAATAACCCCGTCTTCTCCAGTTTCACCGTCAGTAATTTTTAGGTTCTCGTCAGCTATTCCTAATAATAATTTTGTAGTATCATGACACATAGGGCATTTCCTTCTTTCTGAAAAATCTTCGTGGTGGTTGACTTGGATGAACGGACAGGAAATGTCCGCTTTTTTATTCTAGCCATAAATAAAAAATCTGTCATCAGTAATAGATGAAAATCTATTACCAACAACAGATATTGTAGAACCGAAATAGCAGGAGGTTGACGCAAAAGCGTCAACCTCTTTTTGTATCTTCCAAGATTACGGTCGCAAAAATTGCCCCCTAATCTTTTTTTGTTGTCGTTGCAGTATTAATCGCATCAAGAAACTGTTGCCCGTACTTGTCTAGCTTGCTTTGACCAATCCCCTTGACTTCTAACATTTCGGTTAAATTAGTTGGTAGCTCACCTGCTAGAGCATGAAGTGTCTTATCTGAAAAAATAACGAACGGGGGAACTTGTTGCTTTTCGGCTAACTCGCGCCGTAACTGACGTAATTTCTGAAATAGCTCATCATCCTCGGGTAAGGATTGCTGTGCTTTTACCGCTGTCTTACGTAACACTTGCTGCTTTCCACGTAACACTTGCTCGCCCGCTGCTGTCACCTGAACTAGTGGAAATTTCCCACCACTAACCCTCAGAAAACCCGCCGCCGTTAAAAAATCAATTAACCCAATCACTTTTTTCTGTGACTGCCGTTTTAATAATCCATAAGTAGAGAGTTCTTGAAAATGCTGCTGTCGAACACGCAACGTATTAGCACCAGTTAAAACTTGCGCAATTACTGCTTTACCGAAACGCTCGTGCATTCGAATCACACAGGATAATACCTTTTGTGTATCAACAGTGATATCTTGCTCTTCTCGTTTATCCAGGCAATTGCTGCAACGCCCGCACGGCTCGCCAGGCTCATCCCCAAAATAACGTAAAATAAACTGTTGTAAGCAGGTCTGCGTATTGGCGTACTGCGCCATTTCCTGTAGCTTGCGGTACTCCTTTTGTTTATGTTCATCGTCCATTTCTGACTGATCAATGAAAAAATGCTGGATTTGTGTGTCCTGCGCTCTAAAGATTAGAATTGCCTCACTGGGTAGGCCATCACGCCCGGCCCGGCCAGCCTCTTGATAATAAGCCTCTAAACTTCCTGGTACCTGAGCGTGAATCACAAAGCGGACGTTACTTTTATCTATCCCCATGCCAAAAGCGTTAGTTGCCACCATTACCTGAACGCGATCATACAAAAAATCCTCTTGGTTTCGGCGCCGTTCTTGCTCTGATAAGCCTCCATGATACTGCGTTGCTTTAATTTTACGCTGTTGTAGTAAGTGGACCAAGCGTTGCACCTCTTTACGGGTACTCGCATAAATAATTCCAGACTGATCATGATTCAACTTCAAATAGTCTAATAAAAAACGATCACGGTCTTGATTCTTAATCACCTGGAAGGCCAGATTATCCCGAGCAAAACCAGTTCGAATAACATTTTCGGTCGGAATTTCTAAACGCCGACAAATATCGTCTGCGACTTGGATGGTGGCGGTGGCCGTCAAGGCTATAATCGGTGGCTGACTTGGTAGTTGCGCCAAACTAGTCGTTAAGTTTAAGTAACTAGGGCGAAAATCGTGGCCCCACTGCGAAATACAGTGGGCCTCATCAACTGCAATTAATGAAATATTAAGTTGACCAAGCTCGGCCAAAAAAGAACTTGAATCTAACCGTTCTGGTGCTAAGTAGAGCAGCTTGACCTCACCACTAGCAGCCAACCGCAAATGCTCATTAATTTCGGCATAATCCAAAGTACTATTAATAAAAGTCGCTGGAATATCATTTTCGTGTAAGGCATCCACTTGGTCCTTCATTAGCGAAATCAGTGGCGAGATTACTAAAGTGATGCCCGGCAGCAATAAGGCCGGTATTTGGTAGCACAGTGATTTACCACCACCAGTTGGCATTAACGCTAAGCTATTTTCACCAGCAAGTACCTTATCAATTGCTGTCTTTTGCCCGCGGCGAAAATGATCATAACCAAATTTTGTTTTCAAAAGGGTCGCTGCTGTTAGTTGCATATTTCGCTCACTTTCCGTTTTTACTGATCCCTCTATTTTAAGCGGCAATCATTTAAGTTTCAACTACCAATGCCACTACTTAGAAACTCCGCCAAATTTCATTTAATATCCGCCGAATTAGTTATAAATGGTAGCTTGTACTAATTAGCCAGCTTGTATTTGGAAAATACCTTTACTAGTTAATGCATTCCTAACTTTAACACCAATTTAAATAACCCCACCAAAAATAATCGACCATTAACTATTTTTGAATCGTTGCCCTAATTTGGTTTCACTAGCAGTTAACAAATTTTCTGGAACAATATCGTATTTTGCACTAATGATCAACACTTGATCTAAAATATCTGCTAATTCCTCTTGGAGATTTGCGCGTTTTTGGGCATCCGATCCCGGTTTCTCCCCAGGATGATCGCGGCCAATTTCTAACGCCCGAATCGCCCGGGAAAGTTCCCCAACTTCTTCAGTTAGAAAATTCAACCGAATAAACGGTGAATACTGGTACCAATTACGCTGCTTATAAAAAGTAACCAACCATTGTTGATGTTCTTGTAAAGTCATATTAAGCCCCTTAGTTTCTATTAGTTTTGTAGGACAAGTATAAACTATCGCTAAAATAATTCGGACGATATTCAAAAAATAGTTCTTAATTTAAATTCTATTCTTCTTTCTGAAATTTATTGCTGTAAAATTAAAGCGTTAGTTTAGATATAACCTAAAAATCAGCCAGATATAGCCTGTTATTTCACTATAGGTAGACAATCCTAGTGCATCATAGCTATTAAAAATAATGTTTATGCTGCTTGGCCACTGAATTGCACTTGCTCAGATTTAGTTAGGTTTCATTCCGGCGCTGGCGTATGGAATCTAATCTGTTCTGGCTTGTTCAAGTTAGGCTTTGGCGTTCTGAAAACTAGCTAATAGTTTTAAATATGGTCGCTACACGCCACTAGGAGAGTGTTTAAAAAATTACTCAACTTCCCATGTTTATTCACAAGCTTAAACCTCTTTTTTTCAACACGCCTTAATCAAATTAGAAATGAAAGTTGGTTTTAAAATGAAAAAAATTGCCGTTTACTGTGGTGCCTCCTCTGGTAATAATAAAATTTATCAGGATGCCGCTCGCAAATTAGGTCGCTGGCTAGTACATGAAAACCTTGAATTAGTTTATGGCGGTGGCGGCGTCGGTTTAATGGGTACACTGGCAAGCGAAGTCCTACATAATGGTGGTAAAGTACACGGCGTTATGCCTCAGGAATTAGTCGATCGGGGTGCCGCCTTCAGTGAACTCTCTGATCTAGAAGTTGTGGCCAATATGTCCATTCGGAAACAGGAAATGTTAACGATGGCGGATGGCTGTATTGCTTTACCAGGTGGCCCTGGAACTTTGGAAGAAATTGTAGAAGCATTCTCGTGGGCAAGAATTGGCAATAACGATAATCCCTGCGTCCTTTACAATATTAATGGCTACTATAATCCATTGAAAACTATGTTTGACGAAATGGTGCACGCCGATTTTCTCACCCAGATTGACCGGGAAAAGCTCCTGTTTTCTGATTCATTAACTGAGATTTTAGCCTTCATGACCACTTATATTCCGCCTAAAGTTCGCCATTATCAAAACTAATTACTTACCCGCCCCGCCGCTTTTACGCACTTGATAAACTTATCATTTGCTAGCTATTGCTTCATACAATAACTAGCAAAAAATATTTCTTGCCAAATTTATTAAAGCATTCTATAGTGTAATAGAAAGCTAATACACTATTAAGGAGGGCCACATGAAATTCAACGATAAGGTACCGATTTATTACCAAATCAAACAGTACGTTTATCAAGAAATTATTCTAGGACATCTCAAGGCCGGGCAGAAGCTGCCAGCAATTCGGCAATTGGCGGTAACGTTAACGGTTAACGTCAACACAATCCAACGAGCACTGAGTGAGTTAACGACGGAAGGGATCATTATCACCCAACGTGGTAAGGGTAATTTTGTGACTAGCGATACCCAACTACTGCAAGCGCTAAAAAAACGCATAGTTACGGAACAATTTAGTGAATTATATGATAAAATGCTTGCCCTCAAAATCACTCCTGCAGAAATGGTGCAATATTTAAAAAACTACATTGACCAACGAAAGGAAGTACAACATGACTGAAGTTCTACAAATTAAAAATCTAACTTACAAATTAAATTTAGTTAGCATTCTTGACGATCTCACCTGTACTATACCGGCAGGCAGCATTGTTGGTTTATTGGGCGCAAATGGTGCCGGCAAAACAACGTTAATGCGTTTGATTAGTGGTGTTGCCAAAGGTTTCCATGGCGAAATCAGCGTTAATCAACAAACCAGTGTCGTTAATCGGAAGCAACAAATCAGCTTTAGTCATCAATTAGACGGTAGCGATCGGCGAGCTCGTTTGGCACAAATTGTTCATGACTACACGCTACTTTACCCTGATTTTTCGGCTACGCAATTTCAACAATTGGCAGATTTTCTTGAACTTGATTTGCACCAGCGCCTCAGTAAATTATCTAAGGGTAACCGCAACAAATTTATCGTTGCATTAACTTTGGCACGTCAAGTCCCCCTTTATTTGTTGGATGAACCATTTGATGGGATTGACGTCATGAGCCGCAAAAAGATTATTGCCAGTATTCTAAAATGGAAATCAGAAACGGCCACAATTCTCATCAGCGATCATCACGTTAACGATATCGCTAATTTATTGGACGCAGTGGTTATTGTCAAGGATAAGCACGTCGTTGCTCAAGAACAGGCTGACACAATTCGTGAAAAATACGGCGAAAGTATCGAGGACTATTACGAAAATCTTTATACTGGAGGCGAGAATGATGACTAAAATATTGGCATTAACGACAAACTTATTTCGCAAAAAGAGTAATAGTGTACACGCCATTGTTGGCTTGCAGCTACTGGCATTAGTGATCACTTTGATCAACATGCTATGGAAGCACACTTTTGATCGGATAGACCCAATTGGATTAACGCTTTCTTATGGTTTTCTTGCTGGTCTAATTTTATTTATATTATTGGCACGCCGAATCGAACACGTTTGGACCAGCAGTTCAGCGCGGTTATTACCCATCACCGACACCAAATTATACTTAGCTAATCTGGGTTCAACGTTACTCAGCTTCATTTACTTTCTAGTGCTGGAACTGATAATCGGCGGGATCTGCAGTATCGGTGCTTTATCAGATATCCACGCTTCTTTCCAGCAAATTTTGCCTTATACCGCTACTAGTCTAACGACCATTCTGGCACTGACTTTATACGGTTGGGCGTTCATTAGTTTAGTTCATTTGTTGGGGGTAACCATTAGCACTTGGTTACCAGAAATGCGCTCCAAATTTATTTATTTCGTGTTATACGTTGTAGTTGGGATTCTTCTTTTGAAGATTTTATCTACGATGGGCAATTTGCTAGGGAAATTTGTTACCCCGCTCTTCACGGGCCAATATAATGCAACCATTAATCCTGGCCTACTGAGTTTTAGTGGGATACTTTTCTTAATAACAATCGTCTTCTCACTACTCAACATCTACCTGTTAAAGAATTGGGTAGAAACTAAACAAAACGCCTAATTATAAAAATAGTCACGATTATAATTGAAAGGTCCACTGCGTATCAGACTTAATTGCCTGATACGCAGTGGACCTTTCTTACGTTTAAATCTAGCATATTTGAAAAAGCGTCCAGATTCTACTCCGCAATTGGGGATTATTACTCTAGAACGTGCGCCAAAAGCCTGGGTCCACGTGCCTAACTACAGCCAATTCAAAATAGACTTTTGTCCCACTCCCAGCTTGCTACCTTTTAAACTCAACTATGCTTGAAAAGAATCAAATCATTTGGTTTTTGGGATCAAGTACTAACGATTCAGACAGTAATATTTCACTGTAAATTTCATAAACATAATCTGAACTAACCATGTGCCTTTTTGCTAAAGTGTACAAATATTGCCGTTCAGCATCAAAAGCATGCATCAAAGCACGGCGTTCTTCAACGCTTTGTAATCCGGTTAACATTGCCTTATTCGAGGTTACCGCACGCCATTGTCGATAAAAGGATTTAAGCGTGTTTTTCTGTGTTTGATCGCGCAGGTCATAAATGACACTAGCACTGACCTCTGCCGTCAACGTCATTGATTTTACTTGATTGATACCAACAATAACCATTTCGTGACGTAACCTTTGCAATTGATCAGCACGATTCTGCTCGTCCGCATCAATTGGTAAAACAAATTTAAAGACAATTGTTGGCACTAACATGCTTAAAATAATAACAACAGTTTCCACAATAATAATGAAATGAAAAGTTGAACGTGCAATGTCGCCACCAATCGAAAAAGTCATCGCCAAGGTAACGGTCCCATGAACACCACCAAGCGCAAACAGACTCGCAGTTAGACGCCGTTTATCACCAATAAAGAAACGCGCGTAAACATAACGACAGCCCAGTAACAAAACATAGACGACAATCCCTACTGCAAGCCACTTTAACGAACTGATCATTATATTATAGCGACTGAAAAAGATTCGCTCCAAACTGATTCCCAGGACCACAAAAACAAAGCTATTTAGTACTTCATTCGCAAAATTAATCATTTGAAGCCCTAAATGCATTTGCCGCGGCGAGGAAAAACGACTACGATTGGCCTCGCTATTATGGACCAATCCGGCCGAAACAACGGCAATGATGCCCGAAACACCTAATTTTTCGGCCAAAAAATAAATACAAAACGGCGTTAAAATATAAATTAAGGTTTGTGACGAAATAACATTATTGGTTGAACGAACAAAATATTGGCGAAAGGCCATAAACGCAAAGGCCAAAATTGAACCAACAACAATTCCCCCAATTGCCGAAACCAAAAAGGCAGTCACATTGCCCCACAAGGATAAATGACCGGTACTTAACCATAAAGTTGCTGCTTGAAGTAGAATAATACCAGTAGCGTCATTAAATAAAGATTCCATTTTCAAATTATTCTTTAATGGTTGTGATATTTTACGTCCTTCAACCACCGAATCAAAGGCCGTCGCATCAGTTGGTGTACTAATGGCCACAATAATTAACGCCACCGGAATAATTAGATTAAACGTTTTATGAATGACGATTGCCACTAAAACTGCCGACAGGACAGCCAAAATAACCGCCGTTCCCACAATACTTTTAACTTTTTTACGCACTGTTAACAATGGTGTCGTTTGTCCTTCAAAAAATAATAGCGGTGCTAAAATTAAAATCATGAAGACATTATCATTAAACCCTAAAACCAAGTGATTAGTCATTGGCATTAAGCCCACTAGTACGCCAACAGCAAGGTTAATGTAGGTTCGCGAAATACCAGGAATATATTTAGCAATAATATTACTGGCGGCCACTGCCACCAAAATGACAAACGACGAGATTAAAAGCCCCATAGATCAAGCCTCCCTTAAAAAATGTTTGGAAAAGCGCCCAGGTTCCTGTGCTTGCCACGTTCACACTGAATTAGTCAGATACACACTATTAAAAGTGATTTTTAAACACGAATTTGTTAATAAATCTTCCATAGTTATTATACTAACTATTATTAGCATGTGACGCAATGGACATCTGGGCCGCCAATTAGAAGTATTTTAGAATTGTTTTTTGAAATTTCCAGTTTAAAATAGTAGCAATAATTTCACTGTTTACCTCAATTGACAACCGATAAATAAAGTCTAAAGTAGGTAAAGTTATATTTTTTCGAAAAATTTTTTGAAGGACGTCTGGCTATGAATTTTTTACGCAGTACCTTTTCATCATTAAGTGAGAAAAATTTTCGTTACTTCTGGATTGGTCAGTGTATCTCCGTTATGGGAACTTGGGTACAACGGACCGCGCAGACCTGGCTAGTCTACCAAATGACCAAATCTGCCTTCAAGGTTGGTCTTCTATCAGCCTTTCAGTTCATCCCCATTCTGGCGCTAACGCTAGTAGCGGGAACTTTAATCGACCGTTTCCCCAAACGTACAATTTTGCTCGTCACTCAATTTGGTTTTCTAATTTTAGGTGCCATCATGACTACCTTGGTTTACCTTAAAATTGTTCAATACTGGGAAATTTTATTGATCGCGTTAGGCTACGGAATTCTACAAAGTTTTGATACCCCAACCCGACAGTCATTTGTGGTTGAATTAGTGGGCCAGAAAAACCTAATGAACGGTATTTTGCTAAACTCAACCATCTTTAACCTGGCAAAAATTGCCGGACCATCGTTGGCGGGTCTGCTCATGGTTCAATTCAGTGTTAGTTTTTGCTTCTTAGTTGACACGATCAGTTACGTTGCCGTTTTATTTGGTTTATTTTTAATTCAACAAAAGAATGTCGTTGCTTCACACTCCCACGAACGCATTTGGAGTGATGTCAAAGACGGATTATCTTATGTTTGGCGTCATAGTGCGGTCCGACTAAGTGCGGAGTTGATGTTGGTTGTTTGTACACTGAACTATAATAATAACGTCATCATTCCCATTTTTGCGAAGACGGTACTCCATTCCGGTGCACAAACTTACGCCAATCTACTATCGGCAACCGGAATTGGTTCGTTAATTGCCGCATTTTTAATGAGTTACCTTTCCCGCTTTGGCCTGCAACGTAACATCTACTTGTACGTCGGCGTTGGTACGGCCGCTTTGCAGGCCGCAATGATCTTCGTACACACGTATTGGATGGCAATGCTGATGATGGTATTAATCGGCTTTTGTAATATGATTTTCTTAAATCAATCTAATGCTTCGTTCCAATTCTCAATTCCAAATGAATTACGCGGCCGGATTATGAGCGTTTACGTTCTACTTAATCAAGGGACAACCCCGGTGGGCAGTCTATTTGTTGGTGGCATTATGGATGTTAGCTCAGGTTTCTGGGGCTTTCCTGCCTGTGGCTTTCTAGCGTTGCTGCTACTGGCACCAGTCTTAATCAAAAATAGACCACTTGTGACTAAATGGTTGCACCCTAAAACTGAAAATTAGGGTAGATAATTCAAGGGACTATGTTTGGAAAATACCTTAACTAGTTTCTCCTCTGGCCAATTTAGTGTAAACGTGTTTGAAAGGCAGCTTTCTACAGTGACTGAGACAAATTGAAGCGCCAAGGAACACAGTTATAAAGTCCATAACTGTGCTCCTTGGTGCTTTTCCAAACACTCTCTAGAACGTGCGCCCTTTACTCTACAACTAAAAATGGTCACTAAGTTGTTTTTCATTTTTGACGTATGCTCTTGCTTGTTTGATGATTTGTTCGGCTTCTGGAGAATTATAAATATTAAGCTTATAGTCAATTTCCCCCAGGCTTTCGGTCAATTGCTTTTGTTTGGCCAACACTTTATTGCGTTGTTCTGAAAGCAACTTGGCTCTTTTATCAATTGTGGCCGGCCCAACCATCACATAATCAATATATTGCCGAATATCACTAATCTTCATATCTGTATTTTTTAGGTAGCAAATCGTATGGATAATGCTAAGATCCGAGTCCGTAAAGGTGCGGTAACCAGCCGCATTTCGCATAACAAATGGCAACAGACCCTGCTTATCATAAAATCTTAGTGTATAAATTGATAAACCCACCTTCTGTGCCACTTCTTTAATTGTATAAGTCATATGCCAACTCTTTTCCTAAACTTTTAATGATTTATTCTTGCCCTAGAGTATTGTCGATAGTTTACTGTGATCATTATGAACAAATAACAACAATTAAGCAATCATATGGAGGCAACGATGAATAATAACGTCTTAGTAACTGGTGGTAATGGCTTTTTAAGCATGCAACTTATTCTGCAACTTTTAAAACAGGGCTACAGTGTACGGGCAACTTTGCGTAGTTTAGAAAAGAAAGCAACGGTTATCAATACACTCAAGGCCAATAGCGTTATCAATCTTGAAAAATTAAGTTTTGTGAAGGCCGACCTAACAAGTGATGCTGGTTGGGAAGAGGCAATGCACAACGTGACCTACGTTTTAAGTGTCGCTTCACCCATGTTTTCGGCTAGTTCAAAGAATAAAAATGGTGCGACGGAAGGTATTTTACGAATTCTTAAACAGGCCCAAACTGCTCACGTCAAACGTGTTGTTATGACCGCCAATTTTGGCGCCATTGGTTTCAGCAATAAAGATAAACAGTCATTAACTACTGAAGCAGATTGGACGAACCCAAACGAAAAAGGCCTGTCCGCCTACGAAAAATCAAAATTACTTGCTGAAAAAGCAGCCTGGCAATACCTCAAAACTGCAAACAGTAAGCTTGAATTTACAACTGTTAATCCCGTGGCCATTTTAGGTTCAGTGCTCAACGAGCACGTTTCCGACAGCTTTGGTTTGATCAAAAACCTAATCGATGGGTCACTTAAAAGAATACCTAACATTCCCTTAAATGTTGTTGATGTTCGGGATGTTGTTGATCTGCACATCCGGGCAATGATCACTCCTCAGGCTAAGGGCCAGCGATTCATTGCTAGTGAAGATGGCCAAATTTCACTACCCGAAATTGGTGCCCTGATCAGACAAAAGCGGCCGCAACTTGCCAACCAAATTTCCACAAAAGTGCTGCCCGATTGGATAATTCAGACTGGCGCATTGGTCAATAAGCAAGCACAAGAAGGCAAGTTCTTCTTGGATATCAACCGCAACGTTAGTAATCAAAAGGCTAAACAAGTATTGGGCTGGCAACCACTAAGTAATAATGAAACTACCATTTTGGCCACAGTTGATACCTTATTAAAATACGACCTTTTGCATTGATTTGAAGATCGTTAACTCTGAATCTAAAAAATAGTCAAACATAAAATCTACACAAAAAGGAGCCAAATGAGTTAGACAAAGAACTAACTCGTTTGGCTCCTTTTTCACGCTTAATTAGATATACTTTTACAATAAAATTTTAAACCATTGCCCATAAGCCTAACGATTAGTCTGTTGACTAGCAATTTCGTGAACAAATTTACGGTAAACCGCCGCGGCCGCATTACCGGGACTATCGGGAAACATATATTTAGGTGCTTCACTAACCGAAACCCATTTTGCAGAGGCTAACTCCCTAGACAATTTCAAATCCTGATTGGTCGTCCGACTAATAAAACCGTGCATCAAGGCCTCACTTTTTCCAAACCAGTAAGTCCCTGCGTATTCAATGTTGCCCAAAGTAATGCCCAGTTCCTCTTCAACTTCCCGTTTTGCACTTGTTTCGGCGGACTCGCCTGGCTGCATGTAACCAGAAATCAACGAAGCATATTGATGTGATAAATAAGGCATCTTTGCCAAAACAATCTCGTTAAGTTCATTTGCAACTAGAACAATCACGCAATCCGAAAAGGTCGGAAACCAGTAACGCTCACAGTTTGGACAAAATGGCGTTAACCCATCATCGCCGGCCATTTTCTTAGTTAGCCTTGTACCGCAAGTGGGACAATATTTATATACCATAATCTATAAGCTTCCTTATTAAGTGAGTAAACTACCGAATAATTTTAGTAATGGCCGCATTGACGGCATCCTTCTCTGCCTCAATTAAATCAACGCGACTTTCAATCATTTTGGTATCCATCGTGATTTCCCGGGTTAACCCAGGCGTGTTTAACTTAGGTTCAAAGAAGGCTTTGAATTCAGCCAAACGTTCAGGCGTCCGGAAAATACTAGCAATAACGGTGATGTACGTGGTGAATTCCATATCACCACCAACAGTCTCTTCTAACCACTGCCAATCACGGCGAATCCAGTCCCAGGCAGCCTGTTCACCCTCATTAGTTGCCAAAACGCCACGGAACCAAGCACGCAAATCTTGTGGCTTAATCGTGTCTGCATCTTCAAATTTTTCAATTAGCTGTGCAATTAACGTCGCATCAGGTGTACTTGTTAAAGCCGCACACAAATCTGACTTATAACTCCCATCAGCGGTTTGCCGGTACGCTGCTAACAGTTGATTGAATAATTCGGCACTACCAAAATTTTTGACCTCATTTTTCAAAATGAAAACCCGCGTCGCAGCCGGTAAAGTTGCAAGGTGATCCTTATTGGCCGTGAATAAATCATGTGCCGTTTTAACTGCATTTTTATTTTGTGCGTATAACGCCGCGTTTAAAACAACTGGCCGCGTTAGCTGATCATCATTTACTTCACTAGCCTTAGGTGTCCACCCCAAACGCGCAACTTGCGCACTACTTAATTGGTTAAAGAAAGCCTGCAGATCCTTTTCTTCAGCAGAATTAGGCGTTACGAATTTCTTCAAATTACTTGCAACTTGGTATAAGGCAGCATTGACGACGTTCGAATGACTGTCCGCAAACCGGGCCAGCAGCGGCACGATATCAGCGTATGCTATTTGGCGTCCTTCCGCTAGTAAACGGAGATCCTGTAATACTTGCAACTGTGAAATAGCGTCCAATGGCGTAAGATTGTTCAAAATATCTGCCAATAATGTACGATCGTATTTAACGATGAAGTGTGAATTATTACCTAAATTTAAGCGGAACGGCTTGCCATTAGCCGCCCGTAATTGTGCGTAGTCCCCAACCGCTAAAGTCTTTTCGGCCATTATTGCCGGTGCAGCAGCATAATTACTGTTCAACGGGATTTGCCACTTTCGGCCAACTTCCTGACCTTTGCCACTGAAAAATTGTTGTTGGGTTAAAGTCAATTTACCAGCAACAACCGCCGCGGTCACTACTGGATAGCCAGGTTGTTCCAACCATGATTTCATAATGGTGCCTAAATCCATCTTAGATGCTGCTCCTAAAGCAGACCATAGATCGGCGCCAGTTGCGTTGTTATACTTATGAGTTCCAAGGTAATCTTTTAATCCGGCACGTAGCGCATCATCACCGATTAAGGCCCGTACCATGACCAACATCCGTGCCCCTTTTGCGTAAACAATTGCACTATCAAATAACGCATCAATTTCTGCTGGGTTCTCAACTTGAACGTGCACTGACTGCACGCCATCAATGGCATCTCGTTGTAAGGCGGCCGAGGCCTCTGAGGTCTGGAACATTTCCCAGATATGCCAATCTGGTTCAAGCGCATCAATGGCAACATATTCCATCATATTGGCAAAACTTTCGTTTAACCATAGATCATCCCACCATTTCATCGTGACCAAATCACCAAACCATTGATGGGCCAACTCGTGGGCAATTACCGTTGCAATGAGTTGTTTCATATCCAGCGCCGTATTTTCCGGATCAAGTAATAGATACGCCTCGCGGTAAGTTACTAAGCCCCAATTTTCCATCGCTCCGGCCGAAAAGTCTGGTAAAGCCAATTGCCAAGAGTGTGGTAACGGATATGGCGTTTGATAGAAATCTTCATAAAATTCAATTGAACGTTTAGCAATATCCAACGCAAAATCTAATTCATTGGCTTGATGTGCCTTGGTTGCAAAAACACCAACTTGCACACCACTTTTAGTAGTTGTTTGTTTACTTTGCAACTCACCAAAGGCAAAAGCAATCAGGTACGTTGACATTCGCACCGTTGTATCAAAATAGTGAATCCCATTTTCATTCCGAACTTCTGGCATATTGCTAATGATTGTTTCACCAGGATGTTCATCGAATTTGATGGCTAAAGCAAAGGTTGCCTTAGCTTCCGGTTCATCAATACACGGAAAAGCTTGCCGGGCAAAATTAGTTTCAAACTGGGTCCCGATAATTTGTTTCTTTACCCCGTTTAATTCGTAATAGGACGGATAAATGCCCATCATAGAATCCGTTAACGCCGCCTTATAAGTGATTGTTAACGTCACATCACCTGTATTTGCCAGCTCAATTCGAACGGCATCGGCCTTGGCATCAATCGTAAAAGGTCTGTTTTGCCCGTCTACTTGCACGGACTCGATCGTTAAATCTTTTTGGTGCACGGCAATTGTTTGTGTTTTGGCGTCACCGGTGATCGTTGTCTTACCAGTATATTGTTTGCTTTCACGGTTAATATCCAAAAAAATATTATAGTGGCTTGGTTGAAACGTATTGTAAAAACGAGTTAATTCTGTCATAAATTTACCTCTCATCATCTTATTAATAAGGTCATTATACGACTTTGAAGCATAAAAATGTTTTTCTACTGAAATTTTGGACGTATTTTAAATTGAAGTAATTCAACGCCTAATCAGCCACTTTCACAATAATTTTGCCGTGGGCCCGACCTTTTTCTGAATAATCTAGTGCTGCCTGCGTTTTCGCCAGTGGAAATACTTGGTCGACCAGCGGTTTAATCTTACCCTGTTCAATTAAATTTGTCAGTTTGGCCAACTCTGCCCCATTGGCTTTCATAAACAAAAAATCATAGCGAACGTGATATTTTTGCTCCCACCAAGTTAAGTTTAACGTCGCCAGGCCGAAAAGTACTGCTTTCCGCCAACTGCGGTGTGTTTGGCGGGCAAAGCGGGCATTGGGTAATCCACTAACTGAAACAATCCGACCACCTGATTTTAAAATACGAAAGGCCTTCTTTAAATTGGTGTGACCTAAAGTATCGAAAACCAGATCATAGCCATGTAATACTTGACTGAAATCTTGCTGATGATAATTAATCACCTTATCCGCGCCAAATCGTTTCACTAACACTGTGCTGGTGGGACTGGCCGTAGTAGCAACGTAAGCGCCTAAACTTTTGGCCAATTGGATGGCAATTGAACCTACACCCCCAGCACCGGCCTGAATCAGAATTTTTTGGCCGGCCTGGATGTGGGCAATATCTACCAATGCCTGATAGCTGGTCAAACCAACCAACGGTAAACCTGCCGCCTCAATGAATGATAAATTCTGTGGTTTTAGCGCAATGTCACCAGTATCCACTGCTAAATATTCGGCAAACGTTCCAATTCGCGAATCCCGTGGCCGACCATAAACCTCATCCCCAACTTTAAACTGTTTGACCTGGCCACCCACTTTAACAATTACACCAGCAAATTCATGGCCTAACGTCAAAGGCATTTGGTGTTTAGCCAGCAACTTAACTTCTCCGTTTCGCGTTTTAAAATCGATTGGATTTACCCCGGCAGCCTTAACTGCCACCAAAACATCGGTTGGTTCAATTGCCGGTACCGGAACTGATACCAACTGCACTGGTACTTGGCCGTATGTTTTAATCTGCATGGCCTGCATCATTTTATTCATTTATTTCCTCCTGGGCTAATTGCTGAATCACGGCAGTGGTACTTTGCAAAACAGCAAAATTAGCACTGGGATTTACTGCGTAATAGTGTTTAGTCCCCACCTTACGTAAGGTCACTAACCCAGCCACTTTTAATATTTTTAAATGGTGCGAAATTGCAGGCCGTGATAAATGAGTTTCTGCTGTTAAAGTGCCAACTCGAGTTCCTGTACACCCCACTTGTAACAACGCCACAATAATTAATTGGCGATTCTCATCCCCTAAAGCCAACAACATAGCCTGTGACTGCAGAAAGCCCTGTTTAATTCTTTCTAACGCCATTTCTTTATTCATCAATAATTCGCCATCCCTAAATCTATTGGTTTAATCGTTTGAATGTTATGTTGTTAGTCTAACTGGTTAATACCAATAAAACCATATCCAGAAAGTAAATCGAGACGGATTAACTGAAGTATCCGTTATTTGAACCCATCTTCTTCAGATAATCATTGTTTCTCCACCTAACATACAGTAAAAGTCAAAATTTAATCCGGCCCCAAATAATCTTAGATTAGGCCATTTCGTTTATCAATCAAAAAATGACCCAGTGATATTTTCACTAGATCATTTTTTCTTTAGCATTAATTTGAAATTTATCGTTACATTTGTCTAAAAAAGCTTAGAGTTGGTTCTATCACTGCAAATTATTGGCTCAAATCATTAACAATACTGATCTATTCAACCCCTACACCAAATATAGGAAGATCTATTTGCCAGGTTAACAAATAAATCAAAGTGGTAAAAGTCACTGAAAATTTAAGCCAACAAACATTTCAGATTTTCCAGTCTTAATCATATTCAGAGAATAATTCATTCTATGAATCACATCTTCAAAAATAGTCGTAAGACTAAAAAATTGAGTCGAAAAAGTTGCCTTTTCCCGGTCTCGTTTTTAATTTTAAACTTCACTAACCGTAATCAACGACTTGATGGCCGTTCGCTGATCCATTGCTTCATAGGCGGCCTGAATATGATCAAGGTCAAACCGTTTAGTAAACACCTTGCCTGGATTAATTTTGCCACTTAGTACGGCATCCAGTAACACGTTCTTATCATAAGTAGTTACCGAGGCAATACCACCGCGTAATCCAATATTTCGCCAGAAAAGATCATTGGTATTCATTTCAGCCTTTTGCGGAACCCCTACCCGGCCAATAATGGCTCCCGGGCGCCCAACTTTAACTGCTGTCGCAACTGATTGTTCTGTTCCGACACATTCAAGGACGGCATCAGCACCACCATCCGTCAATTTCATAACCTTTTCAACCGCTTCAGCACCACGTTCCGGGACAATATCGGTTGCACCAAACTCACGAGCAAGCTTTTGCCGATCTTCATGCCGACTCATTGCAATAATACGCTTAGCACCACGTAACTTGGCGGCAATCACGCCACATAGGCCAACCGCGCCATCGCCCATAACAACGACTGTATCACCTTTTTTAACTTCGGCACTTGCAGCTGCATGATAACCAGTTGCCATAACATCGGCCAAGGTTAACAGTGAGTTTAACATCGCATCGGAATAAGATTTAGGATCACCAGGAACTTTGACTAAGGCCCAATTTGCGTTAACAAAACGTAGGTACTCCCCTTGATAGCCAGAATTTCCACCTGCCTCTTGGTTCATACAGTCGCCATCAAAACCAGCCAAGCACGCAGCACAATGACCACAGCCATGTGTAAATGGTGCGATCACAAAATCACCAACTTTAATGTCAGTCACTTCGGCACCAACTTCTTCAACAACACCAATTGCTTCATGACCGACTAACGAATTCGGATCACGTTTTGCAATTCCACGATACCACCATAAATCAGAGCCACAGACACACGCTCTAACAATACGAATAACGGCGTCAGTTGCCTTTTCAATTTTAGGTTTTTCGACTTCTTGAACTGCCATTTTGCCAGGTTCAATAAATACCGCTGCTTTCAAAGAAACATCTCCTAAACTTATTTTATCTACCAAGGTTATTTTAAACCTTGAAGTACACTTCATAGCAAGTGCTTTATTTTTGTTTTATTAAATAACATATTTGAATAACGCGCTACTGGCTCCCATTAATTAATGGCGTATTTGTTTTTATCTGAGATATTAAGTAATAAAATCAGCACAAATAAAATTAATACGGCCGCAAATATATGATGCATACCACCCACAATAATATTTTCCATCGTTATAACCGAATTAGAACTTACATTATTCTTTTGTGTGGAACTAATAAACTTATTTACCTGCACAAGATTCACATTTTGATGTGTCATTAATGATCGATTAATTGATAAATTAAAAATTAGGCCAAACACGCCCGTCATGATCGTTTGGCCCAACGTTCTTCCCAAAGTTAACATTGAAGAGGCCGTACCAACGTTGTTGCCAGGTACTACTCTTTGCGAGATCAAGGTATTCATAGTAATTATGATGCCCAGACCGGCACCGGTAACGCCAGCAATAATGTAAAATAGCGGCATTGGGAATTTAACACCTGCAATTACTAAAGGCACATAAAACAGTAACTGAATTAAAATAATGGGACCTGTAATTCGTTTTGGCGCAAATCGCCTAACCAATGCACCGACAAAAAATGAACTAATTAACCATAAAACTGGACTAGGTGTTACCGCAAGTCCAGCCACCGAAGCAGACACTTTATAAATTGATTGTAACCATATCGGAAAATAGGTTTGAAAACCTATTTGAATGCCACTTAGTAAAAGTGCAGTTGCTATTTGAATTGTAAATAATTGGTTTTTAAATAAAGTTAACGGAATAATGGGATCTTGAGCATCTTTTTCTGCTCTGCAAAACAAATAAAGAAAGGCCAAAAAGAAGGCCGCCATGGCGCCAATAACTGATAACTTCACCCGTTGATTCCCTAATATCTGAAATAATAATAGCAAAAAAACTAATGATCCTGATAAACTAAAAATCCCTTTAAAATCAATCGGCCTTTTTTCACTTTTACGCGGTTGCTCTTTAAACCCAAATATAACTAAAATCAGGACAACTACACCTAATGGTACATTAATAAAGAAAATCCAGTGCCAGTTTAACTGATCAACAATAAACCCACCGATTAATGGGCCTAGCAACGCAGAAATTCCCCATGCTGTATTATTTAATGCTAACATTGTCGACCGCTTTTCATAAGTAAACAAATCGGCAATTATCGTAAATGTGATTGGCATAATTGCGCCAGAACCAATACCTTGGACTGCTCTAAACAAAATCAATTCATAAATATTGGTCGAAATCCCACATAAAAAAGAGCCAACGGAAAAAACAATTAGTCCGCTAATAAAAATTTGTTTTCTACCACTACGATCTGCTAATTTACCATAAATTGGTGTCCTCACGGCTGTGGTAAGAAGATACATCGCAAACACCCAACTTTGTAGCGATAATCCATTCAATTTGCTAATAATTGTGGGTAATGCTGTAGTAACAATAGTTGTTTCAACCGATGTCATAAATGTTGCTACAAAAATGGCAGTCATGATCATTAATAGTTTTGAATCCTGATTTACTTTCAAATCTTTCTCCTTCTTTTTTGTTCGATAGTCATAGAACTAATAGCTAAAAATAAACTGGCTTTTAAAGCGAACTTAAAAAGCCAGGTAAGTATTCCTTGAATGTATTTAAATTAAGTGACAGAAATTTACTTTGTGCCTCTTGTCTCGTGTTTGTTAAACCAACTGATCTTAAAACCTTGAAGTGGTAAGAAACGGTTGATTTACTCACTTCAAGTTTTTTGCCAACCTCCCCGCATGTCATCTCGCTACCACTTTGATACAAAATTCTAATCATTTGAAGTCGATTTGCATCCGATAATACTTTAAATATTTCAGCCATTTTTAAATCTCTTTGTTCTATTGTCATAAACATATGATATTACTTATTCTTGTTTTATTCAAATACATTTCACGTGTTTAAATAATTATTGGTTAGTGATTTATAGAGAACCAAAAATTGTTGGGGGAGCGTTTGATAAACATCATTCTGAATTACAATGACAAATTTGACCAACGCAGTCATAAAAAATTAAGTTACTTTAAAAAAAGAATGATTTTTATAATTACACATAAAATTTGGCGTTTCTTACCTGCTTTATTGATTCATATTATTTGCAGATAGCGTATTAATCTAAAATGGACACTACGTTATTTACCTCCTTAACTGAAAGTAAACACGCAATGTCCATTTTTAGTGGTAAGCATCGCCTAATTTTCGAAAATATTTTTCTCGAAATACTTTATAGTTTAAACAATTTTTCGGCCGTTCCGTGGGCAAATTGCTCACGTTCCTGGTCACTGAGGTCGGCCTGAGTGATGAATTGGCCAACTTTGTCTTTGCGATTAATGTACGGATAATCCTCCGAATACATTAAATGATCGGCGCCCATCTCAGTAAGTACTAATTTCAGTTGTGGATCAGTAAACATACCCGATGGCGTCACGTAGACGTTACGCTTGTAGTAGTACTCAAATGAGTGTGGTAGATCTAAACCAGAGAAAGGTAAAAACTCACTTAGTCGTTCCATGAACATTGGCACAAACTCGCCCCAATGACCAGAAGCTAATTTAAGATTGGGGTATTTTTCCAGTAAACCGGAAATGATTAAACGCACCATTTGAACACCTTGTTCCATGTGCCAGCCCCAAGCAGCACCGCCCATAAATGTGGCAAGTGCGGGTGAGTATGCTTTACTGTCGTATAAAATTGCCTTTTGTTCGTCCTTAATGACACCGGGATGCAAATACAATGGCACATCTAATTTAGCAGCCATAGCAAAAATTGGTTCAAATTTCGGATCGTCCAAAAACTGACCGTCCACCGTGCCACTAATTATTGCGCCTTTCAGGCCAAGTGTTTTAACGGCCCTTTCAAGTTCTTTAGCCGCGGCATCAGGCACGTTAACTGGTAAGGCGGCTAAACCGGCTAAACGATCCGAATGTGCTGCTACCGCTTCCGCCAACGTATCATTTTGCGCGCGACAGGCATCCACTGTAAGTTCATCAGGTAATACTTGTGGTGAATTACCGGCGTCAGAAATCACTTGCATATCGATACCATACTTATCCATATATTCAATCCGTTTGTCGAAATTAGTTAAAACTGCGCTTAACTTCTCTTGCTGCGGATTATTATTTTTCACTTTTGAATAGGCGTTAAACTGCTTAATATTGGCTGGTGTATCAAAATGCTCTTCGACTGTAATTATTTTCAAAATGTTAGCTCCTCTAATTTATTTACTAAAAACACAAAGGCATAGCTTAACGATCGTCCCGCTTATCTGGTATCCGACTCATACTGCGCAAGGCATTAACAAAATTTTGCCGATCAGAACTATTTTTTTGTGCTGTAACGATCTTAGTTAACGCAACTTCCTCAGCATCAAGAATCTGAAGAATTTGTGGATAGATTGCTTTTCCTTTAGCAGTTAAAGCAAGTTGATAGGCTCGCTTATCCTGTGAATTCTGACGTCGTTCAATCAAACCTTGATCAATAAGTTGTTTAACTGCCCGCGTGACATTGCTAGGATCAATAAACTCTGTTGCCCCCAGAGCCTTCTGCGTTAGTCCCGGATGATCATGGATCTTTAGAATATAAAAATACTGGCTGGTACTAAGTCCAATCCTGGCCAATTGCCGATCAAGCTGCCGACTAACTTGGCGGCCGGCAATTAGCAGCCATTTATGAATTGAATTTTCACGTGATTCTGACAAAGTTTCGCCTCCTTGCAGGTAAAATACATTATGTACCATAATACTTGCGTGCGCAACTAATTAGTTGGCTTAAAAATAAACAAACCCAACCATTCAATTTGATCATAAAAACCGACGCTCAGTCGATCTAATTGTCCAACCATCATGGGCCAGCATAAGGTAAGGACTTTTTTATATTGATTTTGCGTGCTAAACTTAAACAAATTATTAGGGAGCGTGATGCAGCGTGTGTACAAGTCTAACTTACAAAAATGCCAATGATGATTGGTTTTTAGCACGAACAATGGATTTCGGATTTGAACTAGGTGGCCGGCCGGTGGCGATCCCCCGCCGGCATCATTTTACAAGCGATGCTTCTGCAGAAGGTTTTACTACTAACTACGGTTTTGTCGGTGCAGGCCGAAATCTAAACGGTTATATCCTCGTGGATGGCGTCAACGAAAAAGGAGTTGGTGCGGCGGCCTTATACTTCAACGAATCAGTTTATGCTGACCAGCCCCAAAATGGTGCAACTAACCTTGCTTCTCACGAAGTCCTTAACTGGATTTTGGGTAATGTAGCCAGCATTCCCGATTTAAAGAAGAAATTTGAAAAAGTTAACATTATGGCTGTGCCCAATAGTCTCTTAAAAATTGTTGTCCCCCTTCACTGGATCGTTGCCGATAACACTGGGGCTAGCGTTGTCATTGAGCAACAAGCGGATGGGGTAAAAATTATCGATAATCCAGTCGGTGTAATGGCCAATTCGCCGGAATTCGATTGGCATTTAAAAAATTTAAACAACTACGTTCAATTAAACCCTGCATTACACAGTGCTAAATCCTACGGTACGCTCGTTGCCAACGGCTTTGGCGCCGGAACAGGTGCACTTGGTCTACCTGGTGATTATACGTCCGTTTCACGTTTTATTCGGACTGCATTTACCCGACAACATACTGAGGTTGCAAAGGATACAGACGCAGCTATCAATACTTTGACCCACATTTTGAATAACGTTGAGATTCCAAAGGGACTTAAGATTCAGGCAGATGGCGACTTTGATTATACACAGTACCGTGGTTATATGAATTTGGCGACACCAACATTTTACATGCAACCTTACGCCGACCAAACAATTACAAAGGTTAAACTGACAGAAGAACTTTTGAACAGTAAGGCGCCTGTAGAATTTAAATTACAAACACACCAACAATTCAATGAAGTGAATTAGTGTTTAAAAACACTTTAGAGTCTATTTCACCATTGAAAATCATTACCGACTTTATTGCCACGATCAATTTTAGGTGAACCAAAGTCCAGATAGTGGCTGAAACAGTTATTTCCCTATTCACGGCCTATTGCTAAATTAATTTTTATTCAAATTAATTTTTATTCAAATTGATTGCTTATATCTCAATCTTAATTAACTCCAGTAACCATTAGTCTTCCAAATAACCTAATAATTAATAAAAGGTTCTCCCAGCCAGAAGTGTAACCACACTTTTGTTTGCGAGAACCTTTATTTTAGCGATTATTTAAAATTCATTTTCAATTGCCATTTGAAGATGGTCTGACTTTCCAGACCATTTTTATTGATTTTTTGGCCGCTCCGAGATTTCTGGCGCGGCAACGTGATTATGCAATAATAGCATAGAACCGATACCGCCAAAAATAACAATTCCTGCTGTAGTTACACACACAGCAACCATTCCTTTATCGTAGGCCCTAACCACCACATGCTGGAACGCTTGGGCAAATGGTGCTTGACTGACACGATGAGAAAAAGCAATTCCATGACCAGAAAATGGTCCGGCCTTGATCAATGCCTGTTTCAAACCATTCATTGCTGCAACAGGCATGTTGATCCGACCAAGATGGCCATTGAGATAAGTTTCATACTGTGAATTTTGAATGAGACCTAAACCGACAACTCCAACTGTTGTGCCCAATTGCCGGAAGACATTTAAAAGCCCTGAGGCCATCCCCATTTCACTAGGAATAACGCCTTCCATACCAGTCGTATTCAGTAACGGATTAACCATCCCGTTGGTAAACCCAATCAGAACCATGCCGGGCCACAGATCAACAAAACTGACTCCAGGACTGATTGCCCGAGCAATCAATAAAAAGCCAACTCCACCAATAAATAAACTGATGACAATCATCCATTTTTTAGAATAACGCGAACTCAGAATACCAACAATTGGGCCCAAAATTAATGACCACGCACTGATGGTTAATTGACGGACACCAGTTTGGATGGCCGAATAGCCAATGTAATTTTGCATCAACGGTGTTAAATAAGCGTTGAAGGCGTAGAGACCTGCACCTAAAACAAAGGCGACAAGGATAATACCAATAAAATGGGGCCGCTTAAACATGCTAACGTCAACCATCGGATCAGCGACGTGCAGCTCAACGATCACAAAAACAATCAATAAAATGACACCACTTACTAACCAGCCACTAACCTGAATGCTTGCCCAACTTAAATGGGGCCGACTTTCTTTAACAATCAAGCCATAAATAATGGCAAACAAACCAGCGGCCGAAAGGAGCATTCCACCTAAATCAATTCGTTGGTTCTTACCGTAACTTGGTGTTTCTTTGACAAAAATAATTATCATGATCACCGCCAAAATACCAAATGGTACATTAACGTAAAAAATGGCCGACCAACCAAAATGATCGACCAAGTAACCACCGATCAGTGGTCCCGAAGCAGTTGAGATTCCCATAATCGAACCTAAAATACCCAGTGCCAAACCACGATTGCGCCCGCTAAAGTTAGAGGCAACTAGCGCCATTGACAGTGACATCATTCCGGCGCCACCAATTGCCTGGATCCCACGGCCAATATCTAGGGCCAACAAACTTGGTGCCATACCGTTTACAGCCGAAGCGATTACAAATAAAATTAATGAACCGAGGAAGATCTTTTTACGGCCGTACATATCGCCTAATTTTGACATAATCAGCAAGGTTACTGCATAGACCAAAGTGTAGGCGTTCAACACCCACTGTAGATTAGTAAAAGTTGTTTTAAAACTGCGCACCATTGTTGGTAGTGCCACATTAACAACAGTCACATCAAGTAGACCCATAAAAACACCTAAACTCATTGCTGCCAGTGCAATCCACTGTCTTACTTTACTCTCATTCTGTTGCATTAAGATTCTCCTTTTGTTCCAGATCAGCCTGATATTGCTTGATCCAATCCTGTTTAGTTTTACAAATAGCAATACTTAAATCTAGCGCCCGCAATCCCGCCTCAAACGAAGCAGCAATTGTGGGTTCTTCATTCGTTAGCTGGGCTTGTAAATGTGCCTGAAAATGCCGGTAAACATCCAAATCAGTCTGCGTTGCTGTAGCGTATTCATTCAGAATTACCCGCTGCGTTGCGATATCCACCCCAGACATTCCCCGAAATTTAAAGCGATAAATCGATTCACGTTTGGCATCCATTGCCACAGGTAGCAACATTAATTCTTGAAAACGCTGTTTGCCTAATTCCGTAATCTGCATCATTTTTTTATTTCGAGACTCATCTTGGCTGGCTATCTCTTCAATATAGCCTTGTTTTGTGAGGCGATTAAGTAACGGGTACATAACCCCATTCGAAATTACACGGCGCGGTACCAAGCTACTCTCCAGCACTTGGCCAAGCTTGTAACCCGACATTTTATGCGTTCTTAAAATACCTAAAATCAATAATTCATACATGTTTGCCTCCTATATGTCGTAGCGACTGATTAAGTATACGTCGGTACGACATATTACGCAAGCCAAATATTTTCAGTAATTTTATTTGAAGTCTTAAAATCTCCGAAAAACGGCTGCTCCTTCTTGGTATTGGTTAGCGCTAAGCAGATAAAAAAGGCCTTTATGGTTAACTGATGAATGATGCTATCTCATCGGCTAACCATAAAGGGACCACTTTTAATCTATTTTCGAATTTAAACAATTAACTGATTACTGCCTAATCTTGCGTAATTGAAATCTAACCCAAAAACAACAATTCTGGTAATACCAGATTACTTACAACTTAGATGAATTTCTTTTTATAAATGCAAACAGTTCTTGAAGAAGTTTATTATCATTACTTTTATTAATGGCACTGATAATATCCTGGTCGCGGCCAACGTTTTCTAAATCACTAATTTTGATGTGATATTTTTCTTCCAACGTACCATCATTCATTCCTGAATATAAAAAGGCCAATCCCTTCCCCATTGAAACCATGGACAGGCCCTCATCGAGATCCTTGACGTAATAATTTGCCTTTAAGTTAAACCCATTTTTAAGACCTTGATTAATAACGTAATCCACAATCACTGGCGACTGCTGTCTTTCAAGTAAAATAAACGTTTCCTGCTTTAAATCAGCAAAAACTATATTTTGCTGCTGACTTAGTGGGTGCTGAATGGGTATTGCAATTTGTAAATGATTTTTCATAAAGAGCGACTTCTTAATATTTTTGTTGGTCTTAAAATAAGAAGTTAGTCCAAAAACCAAGTCATAGCGCCCATCATCGAGACCGTCTGCTAAATTCAGCGGTATATCCTGATTCATTAAAAATTGAACATTTGTATGTTCAGCTTTAAACCGATCCAACAATTTATACATGTGCCCCAAATTAAAATTTGGTAAATAACCAATTTTTAAAATGACTGCTGTCTGTCCCGCGTTTGCTTGCTGGTCAAACATGTGCGCTAAATGATCAACGCGTTCTAAAACATCCGTTGTTTCAATTAAAAATCTTTCACCTTCACGCGATAATTTTAACGAGTGACTCTGGCGAATAAATAATGTGACTCCTAATTCAGTTTCCAATTCCTGAATTCGTCTACTTAGCGTTGGTTGCGAGATGAAAAGCTTTTCTGAAGCCTTAGTAAAGCTTTTCTCAGTCGCAACCGCAACAAAATAGTTTAACGTTGATAGCTTCAATAGATAGCTCCATTCTAAAAAAATATGTTTGTAGCAACTTTAGCTTAAAGTTACTACAAACATACTAGTTCGACAATATCTATTATTTATTTAACAGCAACGTACTTAAAAAAGCAGATTTTTGCGACCCACTAATTTGCTGGAGTTGTCATTAATGGTAATTGAAGGTAGGAAGCGTATTCGCCACCTGTATGGAGAATGTGTACCCCCTTATTATCAACCTGACCACCTGGTGTTCCAGGCATTACGCCGCCGAGCTCATCTTTGGAGCTGATAACAACTCTTAGCGTTTCACCTGCTTTGTATTCCAAGCCAATGGCACTTAGAACAATGTCTAATGAAACAATTTCGCCCTTTTCAAGTTTTTCTACTCGGTCAAATGTGTATGCTGGAATCTCATCGGTTGCGACTTGATCATCCAGGTGCCGCATTGAAGCGCGCAAACGCCCCCACGCACCCTTATAACGAAGTGCAGATG
The DNA here is from genome assembly GCF_001663675.1 of Loigolactobacillus backii. Lineage (NCBI taxonomy): Bacteria > Bacillati > Bacillota > Bacilli > Lactobacillales > Lactobacillaceae > Loigolactobacillus > Loigolactobacillus backii. The sequence continues at coordinate 1,366,337 of NZ_CP014873.1, read as the reverse complement.
CCCCTTCTTGCGTGAAATCTTGGAGGGCAGCACCGTGATTAGGTACGACAAATTCGCTTAAAACATTCCCAAATTTATCCAATTTTTGAATCCAAACGAAGACATCCATATCATTATAGCCGTCAACTTCCATAAAAAGTTTTGCCTTAGGATAGCCGACAAACTGCGTATCTTTAGCAAAAGTTGTTTGGAATGAAGCCCGTCCTGGAAGACCACCCGCCACATATTTAACCGGGAAATCTTTTACTTCGGGCTGAGCCTGCAATGTTCGTGCTAAACCATTCATGTAATAACGCGTATTTTGGCTGCCGGCCGGTGGAAATGCAGCGGCCGGTATATCAGTTTGATTATGACCTTCAAAATCAATGACCGTATAACGAACCTTAGGTGTATCTGGCCAGTTATTGTCCTTGTCTAAAAGATAATAACCGAAGAAACGGCGTAATTCTTCGGTATTAGCTTCATCGTAGTAATATGGCCATTCTTGCCGATCATGAATTCGAAGCCATTTTTCTTTTGAGCCTAACGTCCGCCACGAACGGAATGTTCCCATTGTGTGCAACGTGTTTGAATAACTGGCAATAACAAAGGCAGGAACAGTGATTTCACTTGGATGAGCAACTTTATCTTGCCAAATATCTGCTGTAGCCAAAGGTTCAGCCTGCAATTCCTTCGTCAAATCTTCACGTTTTGCGCCAGTTGCACTAACATGGTTAACCGCCAAACGTTCAATAAAGTTTTCGTCTGGAATACCGCCAATATAGGCTAAATCGCGGTAGCCATCAGCCAGCCCTTCAGTCGGGTTGATACAAGTTAAATGTGGTGGCTTTGCGGCAGCAATATACCATTGAGAAAAGGCCAGATAGGATGTGCCCGTCAATGCAGTTTTACCATTAGACCATGATTGGGCGGCCAACCATTCAATTAGGTCATAGCCATCTTCTGCTTCTTGTGAACCGAGCATAGTTGTATTACCTTCACTATGAGCGATACCACGCATGTCAGGATTACAAACAGCGTAGCCTTTTGATACCCAATAGGCCGGATCTGGCGCTTCGAACTTAGTTAAACCAGAATTCCATTTTTCACCCATCCCAAGCATATTGAAAAGATTGACGTAACGTGGTGCCGTACCGGCGCTCTTACCATAAGGACTCCAAGCAATCAATGTTGGTACCTTTTCGCCAGTTGTTGGTAGGTAAATATCTGTATAAATTGTGACGCCATCGCGTAATTTAACCGGGACGTCCTTTAACATTTTAATATCACAAGTTAATGGTTTGAATCCTTCAGCAATTTGTTGACCCTTTTTTAAAATCATTTCTTTTGTTTCAAATGGACTAAGAACACCATGTTCAACGCCATTATCAATGTAATCAAAAGATGGGCTAAATTTCATTTTTTCAGTAATTTTTACAGTCATTCGTATTACCTCCAATTAAATATGTCTAAGTGATTAACTACTTTGAAGTATATCGGCCAGCATTGCGGAAGTACAATCGTTTTTCTGGATACTCATTTTATGAATACCGTGTTATTTATAAAGTGAATAGCAGGTGGCTTCAACATTTTCATAAAGACCTTTATAGTAAGTCAACTGGTAATTGGAGTATGTTGAGCAACTTTGCCCGTATTTTTCCGACAAATTTTTGCTAATCAAAAATATGTCAATGTTATTAATTTACACAATAATTTCTAAAAAGGCAGCTATGACTATAATTTTAGGAAAAAAAACATTGTTTATTACGTTCTACCAACACCATTTAATAAATAATTAAGCTTTCAATTAACTTCTTGTTAAGATTCTGACCACATGCTGAAGATAGTCAGAAAAAGGAGGTCGCAATGATGGAAGAGGTTTTAAAAATTGATCAAGTAGCAAAACAATTTGGTCGGCAAACCGTTTTAAATGATGTTAATATCACGCTTCATCGTGGTGATATTTATGGGCTCATCGGGCGAAATGGTGCTGGAAAAACCACCATTCTAAAATCAATCATTAAACTTATTCAACCTACTAAAGGAACAATTACTCTGTTTGGTGTAACTAAGGGCTCAAATTATATTCACCAGCTCAGGCGAACCGGAAGTATTATCGAAAGTCCAGTGGCAGTTGACCAGCTAACGGCCCGTCAAAACTTAATTTATTACAGTAAAATCCATGGCGTGGTTGATTCAAACGCTGTAGATGACACTTTAAAGTTTGTTGGCCTAGATACAACAGGAAAAAAGAAATTTAAAGATTTTTCTCTGGGAATGAAGCAAAAAATGGGATTGGCAATTGCCCTTCTCAATAAACCGGATTTCCTTATTTTGGATGAACCAATTAACGGTCTTGATCCAATCGCTATTGTTGAATTTCGTGAACTACTCTTAAAACTCAATCGTACCCAACAAATGACGATTCTAATTTCAAGTCATATTTTGGATGAACTTTATCAATTGGCCACACGCTTTGGCATTTTAAATAATGGTACTATCGTCAAGGAAATCACTAAGCAGGAATTTGAAGAACAGAGCCGTGAATTTATCAAACTTGAGGTCGATAATCCTGATCTGGCCACGAATGTGCTTCGAAAAATTGGCTGCTCTAATTTTAAAGTGATTAACGACCATCGGATTAATATTTATCAACTGGATATTGCTAATGCAAAGATTGCATCTAGTTTAATTGAAAACCAAGTCCAATTATCAACGATTACGCGTGAAGGTTTAAATCTGGAACAATATTTCAAACAATTAATTGATGGAATGGGAGGTGAACAAGATGTTTAATATGATTCGCGGTGATTTCTATCGTTTAAAACACTCCAAAGGATTTTACATTACCGAATTTATTCTGATTGCTTTAGTTCTAAGTTCGGTTTTAACAGGTACTTTAGGCACTATTGGTGCTCGCTCTGACTCGATAGAGGAATTTCAGCAAGCCGGTGGCGCCTGGAACGCGGTTAAAGCAACAAAATTAATGACCAGCATGTGCAGTTTTTTGATTTATTTAATTCTCCCATTATTTATTATGACAACTGGTTTTGAATTCTCACGGCGTTCCTATAAAAATCCTCTAAGTAGCGGTATGACAAGGCTAAATTATTATTTATCAAAATATTCTGTATTTATCGTAATTGTTTTGCTTCAAGTAATTTTATATTACGGAACAGTCTATGTCGTTACTGGTATTAAAAACGGATTTGGTATTTTTACATTAAATTTTGGAATTAAAATGGCACAAGCAATTTTATTACAGTTGTTATTACTATTAGCAATTTTTTCTGTTTCTATATTAGTCCTCTTTATCACGTTCTCTACGATTTCGGCTGTTGTAACTACTATTATTTTTCCACTACTGGTGAACATTTTACACATGATTTTCATTAAGGTTGCTTGGCTCAAATACTTCGATTTTCAGGGAACGATCGATTCTGCCTATTTCACTCATTTTCAACCCAAAATTTAGAGTTTTACATTTTGGCAGCCTGTGGCACCATTGTTGTCTGTGGATTATTGTCTACTTATATTTTCAATCAAAAAAATCTGTGATTCACTCACAGATTTTTTTTGATAAAGGCTAATTCAATTGTAAAATTTGTCTTCTTGGTTTGAATAGTCATTGTGCCATTCATCAGCTTGGCCAATTTTTCCGTGATGTATAGACCTAGGCCGGCATTTTCCGACTTACGCGCTAAATCCTCGGTGTAAAAACGATTAGTCAACCGATCTGGATTCCTAATTGGTTGGGCTAACGAATTCTCAAACTTTAGCCACAAACGCTGGTCATCACTTTTTAAAGTAATCGTGGCCGTGGCAGTTCCATGTTCTAAAATATTGCCCAAAATGTTTTGTAAAATCCGTTGGAATGCATCATGATCGACCACCCACCAGCAATTGGACTGAAGATTTAGTTTCAGTTCAATTTTTTTACTTGTAAGCGCTTCGTACATCCCCAAAATCATTTCTTGAAGGAAGTTGGTCACGTTAATTTTTTGGAAATTAAGAGCCAATTTATGTTCGTTCAAACGATTATACATCAACAATAAATCTAGATGCTTGGCGACATTATTTAAATTCTGTTCGATCCGTTCCAAACTTTGTCGATCATCATTTTGGATAGTTGTATTCTTCAGCAGAACTTGCGTGTACCCACTGGCCACCGTCAATGGAGTTCTTAAATCATGGGCAATATTGTGAATGGCGACATCTTGTTCCCCTTTCAACTGGTAGAGTTGCTGCTCACTTTTTTGATGTTTATTTAATAAGAGATTCACTTTGTGAGCGAGATCCTTAACTAAAAAATTACGCGAATGGAGATTCAGTTCTTGATTTGTGGAATCCTGGATAATCACATTTAGCTGGGAAATCACCCGTTTTACGTCAAATAAAACAAACAACAGGTAGCCACAAAGCAACAATAAAATAATAACTATAATTGCTAAAATCATCATGCGAGTTTGACCCCGATTCCCCATACCGTTTGGATATAATTATTGTTAGGATCCATTGTTTGCAGAACTTTTCTCAAGTTACTAAGGTGAACATTCATCGTGTTGTCATCGTCGTAATATTCTGCCTGCCAAACTGCACGGTAAAGTTGCTTCTTAGTGAAGATTTGTTTTGGATGTGTGAATAATGTTTTGAGAATATCAAATTCTTTCTTTTTCAGTAATTGTGTTTGTGCGCCATTGGTAATCGAAAAAGTCGCAGGTAATAACGTAATGGCCTTATACTGCACACTTGCCACAGTACTTTTAGTGACATGATCTCGCAATTGAACACTAATGCGCGCCTGTAATTCTTCAATATCAAATGGTTTCGTGATGTAGTCGTTTGCACCCGCCAATAGAAGTTTGGCAATATCTGGACGTGTATCTAAGGCCGTCAAAATAATGACGGGAATTTTTGTCTGCTGGCGGAGTTCGCCTAAAACTTCATCGCCACTTTTTCCCGGCAACATTCGATCGAGCAAAACTAAATCAATTGAATTTGCATTAAACAACAGTAATCCTTCTGTCCCGGAATAAGCGCTGACAAGCTGATAATGTGCTTGCAAAACTTTTTTGAGTAATTCCTGCATTTCATTATTATCTTCGACAATTAAAATTGTTTTCATAGACACATCCCACCTTAAATCTATTATAACCTGCACAAGTCACAAAAAGTGAAAATCAAGAAATTTGCAGTTTCTTCCGAATAAAGCCCCTATCCTGTTCCTAAAATTCTAGTTGACGTAACTACCAAAGGAGTTTATTCTGGCATTAGATACCAATGGTATGTAAAGGCGGTGAATGATTCGTGGCAAGAGGGCGTAATCCCGAAGAGACACGTAGAAAAATTCTGGAGGTCTCACGAAAATTATTTTTGGAAAAAGGCTTCGATAATACAAGTGTTCAAGACATTATTGATCAGCTTGGCGGCATGACCAAGGGTGTTATTTATTATCACTTCAAGTCAAAATTTGATATTTTACAGGCAATCGTTAATGTGACTGAACAGGACGTTGGTGAATTCAAATGGCACGGCAATAATGGTTTGGAAAAATTGCAGAATTCGTTGAAAGAGGCCTTTAGCAATTTGGAACAGCAAAAGCTCGCCTACTCGGCGGCAATCACTTTGCGCAGTCCGCGATTACTTGGTGAACAATATCTCGACATGTTCAAATATGCGGTCCCCGAAATTCAGGCATTAATTCAAGAAGGCCGTGCGGATGGCTCAATTAAAACGAACTATCCAGAAGAATTGGCTGATTTAATCGTCCTCACGTTAAATATTTGGATCGGTTTCCAGTCTTCAGTACTCACAGAAGATGAGTTACGCCGTAAAATCAGTTTTATCAAACTGACTTTTGACGGATTAGGCGTACCAGTGATCAACGATGAGCTCTTGGACCTGATTTACAAATTATTCAATCATTTGAAAAAAGAATAGCAGCGGCTATTTTTTAGGCGAGCTACATACTGCTAGTATGTTAGCTAGCCAATATTTTTTAAAATATTACATACCAATAGTATGTTACGGAGGTAAACTATGAAACCAATCATCAATATTCATAACCTTGAAAAAAGTTATCAGGGAAAGCCTGTTTTACGCGAAATTAATCTCACAATTCAACCTGGTGAAATTTGCGCAATCCTCGGCAAAAACGGTGCGGGTAAATCTACTTTATTCAAATTAATTGCCGGCATGGCAACCTGTACGGGCGGTAGAATCGAGGTTCTCAATTCGGATCCGACTGACCCTAAAATTCGGAAACACATGGGTATCACAATCAATGAACCTGTTTTCTACGAACATCTATCTGGTTGGCAAAATTTACAGATCCACGCCGCCTATTATGGTGTTAAAGCCGTCAATATTAACCAAGCATTGCTCGCCGTCGATCTTGAACCCAGCAATCAAACGCCGGTCAAACAATACTCTTTGGGCATGCGACAACGTTTATCAATTGCACGTTGCTTGTTGCACAAGCCTGAATTGGTAATTATTGACGAGCCGTTGAATGGACTTGATCCCAAAGGAATTCGCGATTTTCGTCGTTTGCTGGAAAGTTTGCAAAAAACTGGTGTCTCCATTGTTATGTCGAGCCATATTTTGGCAGAGGTACAAAGCGTCGCAACACGGATTGTGGTTCTCGCTGAAGGAAGCATCGTTGCCGATGAGACTAAAGAGGTCTGGTTGGCCGCTGACTCAACTGATTTTGAAACAGCGATGATCAATTTAATGGAGGGTTTGGCCAAATGAAATTATTCAAACTGGAACTTGAAAAAGTTGATCTTAAAAACTATTTGCGGATTGCCCTATTCATTCCACTCATCGTGTTAATTTTCGTTTACTTCTTTGCCAGCGTCCCTTATTTTGATGCAACAACAGCAACCACGGATCCGGAGCTTTTATCCTATAACTTTATTTTATTAATGGGCTTCCTCTTGAATACTGCCGCTTTCACTTTTCTTGGCGCCACCATGATGGGAAAAATCGTGATGAACGCCTATTCAGAAAAAAACGTCTACCTGACATTAAGTTATCCGGTCTCTCGCCGCAAATTATTATTTGTAAAATTAAAACTCGTGAATCTGTTTTGTGGTGTTTTATCAATGCTGAGTTTTGCGCTAGTTATTTCAATTTTTCTCGGAATTGAAGCAGTCATACCAATCGTTCAGGATCAATTAACCTTGACTACTTATCTTGGTCAGTTACCTTTTATCCTGTTATCTGCATTGATTGTACCGGCAATCAGTCTTTGCTCACTGTGGATCGGTTGGAAAAAGAATTCATTGGCATTATTAATTTTCTCTGCGATCATTCTTTTTTCATTGATGAGTAACACCGCTAGTCTTGGCAGCGGCATTACTTTCTATGCTTTTACTTTCATTTACCTGTTTCTGGCTGTAATCGTGACTTTATCGCTGATCTCAAAGGTCGACAAAATGGAGGTTTAGCCCATGGTCTACATAAAAACGTGGATTTTGCTAATTTTGAGCCAATTGTTTTCGGTCATCGGAACAGTCATCATTCAATTTGCACTTTCCTTATACATTTTAGATTTAACCGGCTCTGCATTAACTTTTAGTGTGATCACCAGTCTGGCCGTTGTTGGCCGGTTGGTGATGTTACCTTTCTGTGGCATTTTGGCCGATCGAATGAATAAACGGTTGGTCATGATCTTGATGGATAGTGCCTATCTTGGCGTGACTATTCTAATGGCCTTGGCAGTTGGCGCCAATAATCGCATTCTGTTCATTGGCGGGCTAACCTGTATCATGGGAATGGTCTCTGCTTTTGAAACGCCAATCGCACAGTCGACGATTCCTTTGATCAGTAACGCTGATGATCTACCCAAAATAACCAGTATTGTCAATGGTATCGGCATCCTCGGTAATTTGTTTGGACCAATTCTGGCCGGTGCAATTTACCAGCAAAATGCAATGCAATTTATTTTCTTACTTTGCGGTTTGTTTTTCATCCTTGCCATTGGCCTTGAGTATTTCCTGCACTTCAAGGAACTACCGGTCAAAAATAAATTTGTGTCAATTCAGCAAGTTATTAAAGCGGATACTTTGGAAATCACCGCTTACCTAAAACGTCAAATAGCGATTTTCCAGATTTATCTTTTAATTTTTTTATTGAATCTCTTTTTAAGTTCATTTATTCAAGTTGTCATCCCTTACCTGGCCAGAATTAAATTAGCCGTCAGCAATCAACAATTTGGTCTCATGAACGCTTTCTTCGCACTCGGTGGGCTCCTTGGCTCAATTTTATACGGTGTTCTTTCGAAAAAAATTCACCCAGCCTCAATTCCACAACAACTTGTTATTATTGGTTTACTTTTTCTAACCCTGGCCTTGCCACTAGGTTGGTTCACACAACGGGCAATCAGTTTTAACTTTATGACAGGCCTTGTCGCTATTTTACTTGCCTTGGTCACAATGGTTTCGGTTCAATTGATCGTTTTTATTCAAATCACTGCCGAGCCCCAGTTATTAGGTCGTTTAATGTCATTCGTCATGATCGCTGGTACGTTGGCAACACCACTAGGCCAAATATTGTTTGGCTGGTTAAGTAATACGCTAACCAACACGCAAATGATTTATTTAGTAGGCGCAATTAGTACAATCACAATTATGTTAGCAAAATTCAGTTGGCAAATCTTTGACCACCCTACTGATAATAAAAAAACAAAGCCACGATGATCTTCTATTCATATATTAATTTTGGCAACTACTAAAATGTGTGAAACAAGGTGACCTTCTGCATCTCATTTTTTCTTCCTACTCTTCAATCACTAAACCACTAATTCAAACCGTCATCAGCACAATAGTTATATTGAAAAAGAATATATTTTTATTGATAAACGATAAATTTATGGTAAAATAAAATCAACTAAATTATGAGGTGAACGCTGATGAAACGTGAAACACTTTTTCTTAAATCCGTAATTTATCTAATGGCCTTATTCGTTTTAGGTCTATGTATCGTGGCACTGCCCTTAGTTTCTAGTGCGATTACGGCCCCGCACTGGAACCTTAAATTAATGTATGCCGCTACTTCTATTGGTTTATACGCTAGTGCCGCGGCATTTTATGTAGCTTTATGGCAAGGTTTATTGCTGCTTAGCTACATTGACAACGACAGCGCTTTTTCCGAATTGTCGATTCACGCCTTACGCAAAATTAAAGTGAGTGCAGCGGTAATGAGCGGTTTGTATTTTCTCGGTCTACCCATGTCCTACCTCGCCGCGCAAGAACAAGACGCCCCCGGAATCATTGTTATTTGTTGCCTGTTTGTGGTTGCTGCTAGTACGATTGCAGTCTTCGCGGCCGTTTTACAAAAACTATTGACCCACGCCATCGCGTTAAAACGCGAAAACGACTTAACGGTCTGAGGTGCGCCTATGGCAATAATTATTAATCTAGACGTTATGCTGGCCAAACGTAAAATGAGCGTTACCAAGTTATCACAGCACGTCGGCATCACCATGGCCAATCTTTCCATTTTAAAAAACGGCAAGGCCAAAGCAATTCGTTTTTCTACGCTAGAAGCGATCTGTGCCGCCTTGGATTGTCAACCCGGAGACATTCTCGAATATCGTGCACTGTAAGTGAAATAATGTCCAGATTGCTATTTTGCTTGGCGTCATTCAGCAAAAATACTGTTATTGCAGGTAATGCAGTTATTGACAATAATTCTGCTAAGACACTTAAACAACCGAATTTAATGCACGATTGCTAAATTATCGAATTTACTAAAAATAGCCTCAAAAAGTAAGACATTGAAACACCTCATAATTGTTAGACAAAGAATCTAACGATTATGAGGTACTTCATATTTAGTCCAACTTTTTGAGGCTATTATTTTTATACAATGCATCCTCAAAGGGCCGAAAAGCCACCCTAATTATTTAAGTAAAAGTGAGTAAACTTAAACCACAAATCAATCTATCATTTACCTTAATAAACTGGTTGATTTTCTCCTTGCGTTGCCGGATCAGCTATCCCAACACTATCATTTTTCAAAAATTCTGGTTCAGCAATTATCCGTAAAACAACATCGGCAATACTTTTCCGTGAACCCGAAACACCAAGGTACGGCTCATTTTTATGGGTGATTTCATACTTAACTTCACGATCATTTAACCATGGCAAACGCAGTGTTGTGTAATCTAATCCTGATTGTTCCATGATTTGATCGGACTTCAATGCCGATGATAATCCAGCACCAATCGTTTGTTGGTTCCACTTGCCAAAAGCGCCAGGTACTTCGTCATAAATACCCAGAACATTAGTGTAGACCAATCGTTTAACACCAGCTGCCTGCATTGCGGCAACAACGTTTTGCGTCTGATGGTTGTCACTAGTGTGATCCACCACCCCAACAAAGACAATGTCTTGACCCTTAACCGCCTGCTTGAGATCCTCTAGACTATCCAAACTACCTTCAATCAACGTGACCCGCGAATTGTTGGCCAAAGCGGCTAACCGGGACTTATTACGTAAGAAAAGCGTCAAGCGAACATCTGCAAACTTATCTTCATTCAAAATTTGTTCTTCAACTAACCGAGCAATTTGTCCATTAGCTGCAATAATTAAAACATTTTTGGTCATTTTAAATTCCTCCAATTTCAAGAATAATAAAAATAATGATGATAACCATTATTTTTTCGTCTGGCTACTGATCGCCTTCAAAAGATCTATGCTCTTCAAGATCAGTAGTTTTCGTCATTTCGACTATGCCCGTAGTATAAACCATCGTGTACACTCCATAGCAAGCACAAGATTCAATTAGTTCGCGTTTCTGCAATTTAAATTCAGCAAAATTGAAAGCTCTTGTCGTAACAAGAAACCCAGTATGGTATTTATAAAGAAAAAGTAGCTAATCCCCTTAAAAGAGAACTAACTACTTGATTAAAGACGACGTTCTTAAAATAATCATTTAGCCGCCAATTGTTTCAAAATTATGTTGGCAACCTCTTCCGGCTGATCCAACCACGGCATGTGACCTGCTCCTTTGATTTCTTCCAACCTGCCCTGTGGCGTTGCCTGCGCAATTTTTTCTCCAAGTTCAGGCTTCTCAAAGGTATCATTACTGCCCCACAACAAGGTCATGGGGACCTGTAGCGTTGCAAGCTGTTCAGCGGTAATTCCGTTATGTTTCTTCGGGTCATTCATTGCCTGCAGCAAACTGATGGTGGACAACCCAAAACTTGGCAACTGATCAAAAGCAAAAGTTGCTTCAGCGAATGAATGCGGCAGTTTAGCCACAGCATCTGGATCAGTCCCCATCAACTTCTGGTTGCGCAGCGCGTGATCAGCATCTTTCGGCACTACAAGTTTATCCGCCAATTTTGATACACCAGGTAGTGCCATCGCCTTCAAGAATCCTGGCGTTTTGTCCATTAGTATGCGGCCTGGATTACCGGTTGTGATCACTTGCGTAACCCGTTCCGGGTGGGCCAACGCATACCAAGTGCTCCAATGGGCCCCCATCGAGTGAGCAAGCAGTGGTACCCGATCCAATTTTAGTTGATCCAATACACTAGTAAATAGATTGATGGCAAAATCGTGGACTTCCACTTGATTGTGATCCATACCATCACTTAGGCCGCCACCTGGACGTGCCATTACGTAAAACTTATAACCAGGTAGTTTAGAAAACAGTGGAATCCACGGGTATGGGTCGTCAGTATTTCCTGGAACCACTAAAACCGGAGTGCCCTCCCCAATAATTAGGATTCGTACTTGAAGGCCTTGATACGTCAGCCAGCGATTTTCACCCTTCAGCCCGTAATCGCTGAGTAGCTTTGTTTCCGCCGCCTCGGCCTGCTTAAAAACATTGCTTTCGTGATCCAATATTGGTTGCGTCATATTAATGACCTCCATTCATTTATTTTTAAAACTTTTCCGTGTACGCTGGTTATTATACCGTAAAATGAGGTCTTAAAAATAGTGAACAACCACCAATCCTTTGCCTTCAATCAATCAGATTGGCTCTACTTCAGAAGCCTAACACTGATAAAATAATTTATAAATTATTTTTTGTGTCTATCTACATCATTATGAATCCACTTCAGTATCAAAACACCACACAAAATGCTACCAACCATTAGGCCAGATGTAAAACTAGTTAACCCTTGCCGCCAAATGGCAACAATCAACAATGATATTATGCCAATAGTCAATTCATTCCATTCAATCGGCATAATCTAAAGTTAAGGAAATCGGCCTGTTATTTTGTAATTTGAATAACTTAATATTACTGTTTTGTCCCCCAAAAAAGGCAATGTAAAATGGAGTACCCATAATTATTAGCAGATTAGCTAGCAATTATGGGGCATTTTATCTTGAAATAAAATAGTCGTTAAAATTAACATATACCATTTATATACTTTATTTTAAGCATTTGTAGATTCTATTCTTGGTAAAACAGTTGACCACAATCATTCGTCAATTTATTTAATAAGCGCACCGCTTGATCAATTGATGCGTCAGAAAAGTCGTGAATATCAATGAAGGTGTGAATAAAAGATACCGTCGTTGCCGCATAAAAATTGGCAATGTAAGTCTTAGTCTGTTTTGATAAAGACCGTTTATCCAATATTGTGACGATCCATCGCGCAAAGATGTGATTTAAATCATTAGTGAGGTCAGCCCACATAAGTAACTCAAATAAATCAAGATTTTGCTGCCAGTAAAATAAAATTGATTTAAAAAATGATGTGCTGTTGATCGGTTCATTTTGTAATGAATCAGTGAATGCAGTCATTTTAATCCGCAGTTCCAACAACAGTGGCTCTTTAAGTGTAAGATAATTACGATAAATCGTCGGTCGCGAAATATGCGCTTGTTTCGCAAGATCTGCCACGGTGAGTGTAGCAAATGGATGCCCCTCCACCGCAAACTGAGCTAGTGCTTGAAGAATAGCCTGATGTGATGTTGCTCGCCGTTTATCCATAATATGTGCCAACTTTCTCATTTTGTTACATAACTCTAACTGTGTGATTGTGCTTCTACTAGAGCTAAAATATAATTTGGTTGTGAAATTAATTATATAACAGTATGTAACATAGAAGGAGCAATTAACAATGAAATCCGTGCAAACACCATTTGGTAAATTAACTTACACCGGAACTTTAACCGGAAAAACAGTCATAATCGCTATTCATGGCCTTGGTGGTTCGGCAGCTTATTTTAAAATGATGACACCATATTTGCAGCAATATGATGTCCTGGCCTTTAATTTATTAGGAACACCCCCATCAGATAATATTAACACCAGTAATTATACGGTTAAAAAAGCGGCCCAATCGTTATGGGCCGCAATCGATAAATTACAAATAATTACTCCTGTTATACTGATTGGTCATTCACTGGGAGGCAGTATTGCTACTGAAATGTTAACGCAACGTTCTATCCAAGTTAAAGCATTAATTTTAATTAGCACATCAGTAACAGCAAAATACATCCATTTAAATCCAAGTGTAAAATTATTAGGATTTCCAGTTATTAGTTCAATGATCAAATTCGTATTAAGACACTTGCAACGATGGCTTAGTTACAGATCATTATTGAATTCAGACAACATTAGCGATCCAAGATTTATAATTGAACCATTAATTCAAAAGTCACGTATTGCAATCAAACAAGAATTAACTTTATTTGCTCGCTATACGGCCAACGTACCGATGGACCAGCGTTTAATGCCCTATAGTTCGATCCCAACATTAATTATTTTTGGTGATCAAGATCAGTTAGCAACCAATTAGGGACGGTTAAGTGACCAACAACATTATGGCAGGCTACCACAAACCTTATTTAAAACAGTACACAATGCCAGCCACCTCGTTTTAATTGAAAAGGCTGAAGAAACAAGTAAATTAGTGACCAACTTTTTATTTTCCAACACAGTTAAAAAATAAAATTAACCAAAAAAATAGTCATTTTTTTAACTCACTTCAGTATCAAAACACCACATAAAGTGCTACCAACCATTAGGCCGGATGTAAAGCTAGTTAATCCCTGCCGCCAAATAGCAAAACCGTTAACAATAACCACCACTATTATCACACCAACGGTCAGCCGATTCCATTCTCGTTTAGTTGTCGCTAAAGGTTTTCCTTGTAACTTTCGGTACCTATTAGTGGACGAAATTAGCACGAAACCATTAAAAATAATAATGGCCAACAACAATCCAAGCACAGTGGTTGAGACGGCTAACTCTTTGAGATATAAACCCAACACTAGAATTGCAACGAGCAATAAATCAACTATTAGTGAGGCCCAGTAGACATACCTGGCCTGCTTCAATTCTCTTTCCTTGGCTTTAATATTATTCATCATTTTGACATCCTCCTTGAGTAGCTGGTCCAAAGAGAGTTCATAGATGTCACTGAGCGCAATAAGACTAGAAATGTTTGGAAAAGCGTTTAGATTTTGAGGATTAGCCTAAACAGACGAATTACCTTTGAAAAAGGTGATTTGGCTGTTGTAGCTAACCGCAGGAATCTGCTTTTCCTAACATGACCTGGCAATGTCGGGATAACTACGGCCGGTTTCCCAACTAGAAATAGTTTGCCGTGACACATAAATCTGATTTGCTACTGTTTGTTAAGATAATTGTTTGGCCCGCCGTGCAGACTTTAATCGTTCACCAATTTCCATCATGAACACCTCTTTACTCAAAGAATAGATCATTTGTTTAATTATACTAGCAACCAATTGTGGCAGGTGAATTTGACGTTAAATTTCAATGCTAAGTTTCATAGCATTCCCGTTAAATCAGCAATTAGCACTATAATTTATTTGCAGTTACTTGTTTAAGTTTTAAAGTAAAAAGTGGTTTTAGACTCACGTTTATACAAGTCTAAAACCACTTTTCTGTTAATCAACAATCTTCATGGTCAATTGCCCTAATTCACTGATTTGACCAGTCAGCAGGTCGCCCTTCTTAAGGTACACTTCTGGATCGTGACCAACGCCTGTTCCACTGGGAGTTCCCGTGAATATTAAATCACCTGGGTGTAATTCAATAATCGATGAATAATAACTAATCAAAGCAGATGGACTAAATACCATCTGTTCAAGTAATGACTGTTGCATAATTTGCTGATTGACTTTAGTGATAATCTCTAGCTTCCCTAAATCAGCAATTTCATCTGGTGTGGTCAGCCACGGGCCAATTGGTGAATAGTGTTCAAATGATTTCCCCAATGAAAATTGCGCCGGGTGGTTGGCAAATTGAACGTCACGATCAGAGATATCTTCTCCAATCATATAACCTGCTAGGTGCGCTGAAGCATCCTGCTCGTCGATATCTCTGCCGGCCTTACCGATTACTAACACTAATTCGGTTTCCCAATCTGTTCGCGGACCATGGCGTTTAACTTCAGCACTTGGATCGGCTAGTGAACTAACAAACTTTGTAAACGTACTCGGTGTTTTTGGTAGATTCAAATGAATTTCTTTGGAGTGATCCGCATAATTCATGCCCACCGCAAGAATTTGCGATGGCGCCTTCACTGGTGCCTGTAATTGATTAACGTCGAACGCAACTAAATCGCCAAGGATTAAGGCACTTTTTGCTTGTAGCGCTGCTTCTTCCACCTTTTCAAAATTTTAGATTGGCCTACCATGATGACTATCCACAATTAAGAATGGTCGGTTAGACAATCTTGCAATTTTCATAAAAATAGCCTCTTCACATTTTACTAACGAGTACGGTAATTAACTTACGAATGCTAAACTGACTATATTTTAATTGGTAAATAATCAATTAGCAACTGAACTTAAAACCATTTTCTTCAAAACTAGTGTACTTTTAAACCATATTCCAGACGGTATAGTATAATAACGCTATTAGTTAAAGGGAGTGAGTGTTATTTACATAGTGGGAACTGGAACGTTCGTCAACACAGGAGCAATTGTTGGCGGTGGTATTATCGGGTACATTTTTCAACGGTTACTCAATGAAAAACTGAAAACAGCAATTATGCAGGCGATTGGCGTTGCCGTAATCTTTATTGGCTTGGCCGGTGCGCTAGCCTAAATTTTGGTGATTCACGGAACTAAAATTAGTACAACCGGAACGATTATGGCCACCATCTCACTAGTACTAGGAACTTTGATTGGCGAGCTAATCGACATTGACAATCAATTCGTCAAATTTGGCAAATGGTTACGGCGGCACGTTGGTTCTGCTGATGATTCTAAATTTGTGGACGGCTTTGTCAGTGCCTCATTAACCGTTTGCGTGGGCGCAATGGCCGTCATCGGTCCACTGCAAGATGCACTGCAGCATGATCCAACCATGCTTTTCACAAAAGCAATTTTAGATGCCGTGATTGTGGCCATCTATGCGTCAGCTTTTGGCCTTGGTGCTGTTTTCAGTGCGCTACCGGTTTTTATTTTTCAGATGGTAATCACATTACTAGCAGTTTTAATCAATCAATTTCTATCAACCGCCATGACTAACGGGATTTCGTTAGTTGGTTCAATGATGATTTTTTGTATTGGGATGAACTTGCTTTTTGATATGAAAATTCGGGTGGCCAATATGTTGCCGGCGCTGATTGTGGTTGTACTGTATGTGGCATACGTTTAAGAATCTTATTCAATATTATTGTTGACCCAGGTCACAGAATTAGGCCATTGCAAAGGATTTGAAATTAAAGAGTATTTACAAAGGAAGTTGAGTCATATTAGTTCTCTAAATAGTTTAAAACATGAAATCACCAATTCAGTCTGCTATACTCCACTCGTTTATAACAGAATAAATAAGAAGTTAAAAGAGGCTTTTACTAATCATCAAATTGAAGATCTAGTAAAAGCGTGTATTAATGATGCGGATTCAATTTTAAAAAAAGGTAAAAACTATTACGTTAATTGTTCAAATCCTGGTATTTCACTAACAATAAATGCCAATAATTATAGAGTAATAACCGCAAATAACTTATGTTAATCGAAAAATGATCAGTCCATTAAAAAAGATCCATGGATTTTATCACGCTAATGGTTTTTACCCATATTAGTTGTAAACTTTACCGCCGATAATTTGGATTACTTAAGTTATCAGTGTTTAGTTGATGCCGTTCTTTTATTACTTAATTCTATCGTGAGGCCACAAGCACAAACGTTGGAGCCCATGGACCGCCCCACCAGCCGTTAAATCCTGAATATTGCACCGCAAAATGACTAAACCCTAATGATTTCAAAACACTTATGTATTCGTTATCCTTACGTTCCATATCAACCAACAGTAATTTACCGGAATCCTTTAGCACTCGCGCAATTTCTCGCAGCGCCTTCTCTCGCTCTTTTGCAGGCTTCACATTATGAATTGCTAGACTAGATGCAACAACATCGAAACTATCCGTGTCGAAAGGCATTTCTCTCATGTCGGCCGTCAAGACTTCAACTCGCTTGTCTAAATTCATTTGTCTAATGTTTGTCTCTACTTTTCGCTTAGAATTGTTCGACTGATCACGACTGCGCCAGATATCAATTCCGACCACTTTACCATTCAAAGCTACTTTTGCTAATTTAAACATGACCAAGCCATTGCCACAGCCTATATCGAGGCATTTGGCTGTTGAGTCAATCTTATTTTGATTCAAGACTTTATCCCAGATTTTTTCTTTACCAACTAGACTGGTATGGATAAACACACAACCACACGCTATCAAATAAAGTCCACCAGCTAACTGCAAGGCCAAGCTCATACCGACTTCAATCGGTGGAACTAATCCTAAACCAATTAGCGCTAACCCACCCAAACACAATAAAAATGGAACTAGAGGGGCGTCAATACCCTTATTCATCAATTCATCCTCCAAAAAATATATTAATAAAAGTATAGCATAGTTAATAATCACATTTGAATCAAAAATAAAACGATTATTCTTGATGAACCCACCACAGGTTTAAGCAATCTAGACCGTGAATAAACTCTGATCGTCATTGCATATAATTTGCAATTTATAAAACAGGCAGATTGAATAGTCAATCTTGGCCCAGGATCCGGTAGAAATAGCGGTGAGATTGCTTTTTCGGGAACACCTTCTGGCTCCATAAGTAGCATTCGCTCTATTACTGGTCCATTTTTATAGACTCATTTAAGGCACACGCAAAATAGAAAAGGTAATAGCCATTTAATTTTTCAGTGACCATTACCCTTTTTCAATGAATAAAACCAGTCTCAAAGCTATAGACGGTACAAAATGGGCAAATTAAAACGTACCGTCTAATGTACCGGATAATAACCAATTTTAATCATTTTATACCATTTTTGCTTAAACAAAAAACAGCTCTGCAATAACCTTTTAACGGGTTACTACAGGGCTGAACTTGTTTAAAATCTTATTTTTTTATTCCCACTCAATCGTCGCCGGCGGCTTGGAGGTAATATCGTACACTACGCGGTTGACGTGGTCGACTTCGTTAACGATTCGGACGGAAATCTTTTGCAAGATGTCCCAGGGAATGCGTGCAAAGTCGGCGGTCATGCCGTCAATCGAGTTGACGGCACGAATACCAACTGTGTAATCGTAAGTACGACCATCACCCATAACACCAACACTACGAATACCAGGCAAAACGGTGAAGTATTGCCAGATATCACGCATCATGCCAGCCTTTTGGATCTCATCCCGTAAGATGAAGTCACTGTCGCGCACGATGTTGAGTTTGTCTTCGGTAATGGCACCGATAACTCGAATTCCCAGGCCAGGGCCAGGGAATGGTTGTCGCCAAACAAGTTCTTCCGGCATACCTAATTTTTCGCCTAAATCACGTGCTTCATCCTTGAACAAAGTCCGTAATGGTTCAATCAACTGGAAGTGCATGTCCTTGGGCAAACCACCAACGTTATGGTGCGATTTAATTGTTTGCGCAGTATCAGTACCACTCTCGATAACGTCGGTATACAGTGTCCCTTGGGCAAGGAAATCAATGCCTTTAAGCTTAATTGCTTCGTCGTTAAAGACCTGAATAAATTCGTTACCAATGATCTTGCGTTTCTTTTCAGGATCAGATACGCCGGTTAATTTATCTAAGAAACGCTTTTGCGCGTCAACTTTAATGATATTTAAACCGAATTTACCTTCAAGACTAGCCATGACTTGATCAGCCTCGCCCTTACGTAGTAAACCATGGTCAACGAAAATACTTGTCAACTGAGTTCCAATTGCTTTGTGGAGTAAAACTCCTACAACGGAGCTATCAACCCCACCGGAAAGTCCAAGTAAGACCTTGCGATCACCGACTTGTTCCCGAATTTTTTGAATTTGTAAGTCAATGAAATCGTTCATGGACCAGTTGGCCTTGGCGCCACAAACGTCGAAAGCAAAGTGCCGTAAAATGTCATTACCATACTCGGTATTTTGAACTTCAGTGTGGAACTGCAAGCCATAGAATTTCCGTTTATCATCAGCCATTGCCGCGATTGGACAGTTCTTACTAGTTGCGGTTTGTTTGAAACCATCAGGTACCTTCGTCACTAAATCACCGTGGCTCATCCAAACGTACTGATCAGTTGGTAAATCCTTGAATAATACGGCAGTTGGATCAGTAACCTGAATATCAGCCCGACCGTACTCACGATTATTAGCTGGTTCAACGTCGCCACCAGGCAGAATATCTGCCATTAACTGCATGCCATAACAGATTCCTAAAACCGGAATACCTAGATTAAAGATTTCTGGATCAACTCGAAAAGCATCCTTATCATAGACACTGTTTGGTCCACCAGAAAAAATAATGCCTTTTGGTGCCATTGCTTTGATTTCCGCAGCAGTCAGTTTATGCGATAACAATTCAGAATAAATCCCAAATTCACGAATTCGCCGGGTAATCAATTGATTGTACTGGCTCCCAAAATCGAGGACGATGATCTTATCAAAATTTTGCATGTCCGTCGTTGCCAAATAATTCACCTCATTCATTTGATGTAAGTAACTTAAACGTACCTAAAAAACCAATTCCTGCATTCAGTCTGTGAACACCTTTTTAAGCACTTTCTTTTCATAAATATTTTCAATAAACTCATTTTACTGATTGTCGTCCATTCGGTCAACCTTTCAAAGCCGCTTTTCATCTAATTATTAGGGTAGCTCAATTAAAAAAATACTAATTGCTAGCGTTAAGTAAGTTTAAAAACTACTTTTATTGGTATTTTTCTGGACAAACACTCATTGACCTCAAAATTTACGAAAATAAACGTGATCAATCTTATGGTTGTTTGTTTTATGCAAAATGACGTCAGCACGATTCCGGGTTGGTAAAATGTATTCCTTTAAGTTCGGTAAATCGTTGGTCTCCCAAACGTGACGGGCCATTTTCAAAGCAGCCGCGCGATCACCAACCGCATAAGAATAATAATAATTTGTTGGATCAGTGAAGGCTGTATCTAGTAGCACTTTAAAACGATCCAAGTACCATTTCTCAATCAGATTCGGTTCTGCATCAACGTAAACTGAAATGTCGAAGAAATCACTAACATAAACCAATTGATTGCTTGGTAGCTGCAAGACGTTGATCCCTTCAACAATTAGAATATCCGGTGAATCGATTACATCATATTCGTTAGGAATCACATCGTAAATTTGGTGCGAATACTTTGGTGCCTTCACAGGGCCCTTATTATTTTTAACGTCGGTTAAAAAATTAATTAACCGCTGCATATCATAACTTTCTGGAAAGCCTTTGCGTTCCAATATTTTTCGTTGCTTCAACTCAGCATTAGGGTACAAGAAACCATCGGTAGTAATATTTTGAATTCGTTTTGTCGGGTAAGCCCGGGTTAACAAAATTTCTAGTAAGCGCGCCGTGGTGCTTTTGCCCACTGCTACACTACCGGCAATACCAACGATAAATGGTGTTTTATGCGCGCGCACTCGCAAAAAATTCGTGCGATCATGCTGTTGCGCTTGATATTGATCATAGTAAACATGAATCAAATGGCGTAAAGGTAAATAAATCTCCCGTACGTCTTCTAGCGATATTTGATCGTTTAATGATTTGGCTTGGTCCAGTTCGGCCTGGGTAAGCGGTGCCATTCCATTACGATAGAAACGGCGCCATTCATCCCGACTGATCCGGTAGTAATTCATCTCATCTTGCAATTTAATCCCCCACCACATCCATGATGCCTCTATTTTAGCATACCTCTGAAATTTTACCGGAGTTTTTTAAAGCGTGTTTGGAAAGCGTTTAGATTTTGAGGATTAACCTAAACACGTTCCCGCTAAATTAGTTAGACAAATACTAGTAAAATTAATTTCAGAGTAATGCCTAGATCATCAAATGACTCGTTTAGGCTAGCATATCATTTAATGATCGTAGCCCGACCACCAAAATCGATCTTTGAACACGCAGCATTTATTTTTACAAAGTGGCACCACCAACAGTTCCAACAATCCTTTTATTTAACACTGAGATCTAATTGTTGTGCTAGTTCACTACTTTCTTGTTGTGCCTTCAAATTAGCGGCTCGCCGTTGTTCGTAGGCAGCACAAACTAGTTTTTCTTCACGATTTTCTGGTCTTAAAGTGGGCAACACTGCCTGCTTATCTAAAGCGACAAAAGTCAGAAAAGCCGTTGCGCCAAGGTAACGTTCACCGCTTAATGCATCCTCGCCAATAACCTTGGCAAAAATTTCTAGGGAGCGATTACCGGCACCGCTAACGTAGGTTTGAACCGTGACAATTTGGCCAACTTGAAAGGCTTGCTTAAATTCAAAATGATCCACGGTCGCAGTCATCACCGCCGTGTTCGCAAATCGTAGTGCGCTAATAGAAGCCACATTATCGACTAACGCCATTAAATGCCCGCCATGTAAAGTTTGCAGCGGATTCAAATCTTGATACAATATGTGATGTGCTTGTAGTGCGGTTGAGGCCGCACACGTTTTTATTTGTTGTTTCATAATTATTTTATCCTTTACACGGAAATATTTAAGCAAAAGTATAGCACAAGATTGTCCGTTGTTTGTCCTGGGAGTGGGACAAAAGCCGTTTTTGGGGTTCACTGCGTAACGTAAGCTAATCCAATAACCATAGTACAGTTATTGAATGAACTGTAGTTAGGCACGTAAACCCAGACTTTTGGCGCACATTCTAGAGTAACGTGCGGAAACAATAAGAACCAAACTGTTGTCCCACTCTCTTACCAAAAACTACTCTTAGTGGTAACAAACATACTTTTAAGGAGACAAAACATGGCAGAAATTATTCTTTTTGGTGATAGTATTCTTGCTGGCTTTAATCATGGTTGGACCTATCCGGTCATTACTAAGACGATCCAGCAAGCCTTTCCCAACGACCACGTTTTTAATGCATCCGTTCCCGGAGACACTACAAAAGACGCCCTTGATCGGGTTACGGCACACGTTTTAAGTCGTAAGCCGGCCGCTGTCGTTCTCTTTTTTGGTGCCAATGATTTATCGCAAATTCTGGGCATTAGCCCCCAAGCTTACCGGCAAAATCTAACTGAATTAATCAGAAAAATCGGGGCCAACAAACTAATTATGATTGGTCCACCAATGATTGACGAAAGGTTAAATCCTGATCGGCCAATTCATCGTATCACCGAATACAATCAAATTGTCAACGACGTTTCTAAAGAGGCCCACGTTGATTTTATTAACCTAAGCGCCGCCATGCAGGCTCAAGTGAAACCACTACACCAAGATGATGGCCTTCACTTTAATTCTGCTGGTAATCAATTGCTATGTTCCTTAATTACCGAACATTTACGCCAACGACTAATGAAAAATTAGTCGCATTGTCCCGTTAAATAGCGTAGACTGGTGAATATGATTGTACTCTAAAATGATGAAAGAAGTGAAATAGATGAAGATTGCTGTTGTAACTGATAGTGCATCCTACTTAACCGAACAACAAGCAAACGAAAATAATATAACGGTCGTCCCAATTACCGTTATTTTTGGAAAAACTACTTACAAAGAAAATGTCGATCTTACAACTAAACAATTTTACGATATGTTACAAACACATAAGGAACTACCTAGTACAGCTCAGATTTCCATGGGCCAAATTCAGGCTGTATACGATGATCTAGCAGAACAAGGTTACGATGCTGTTATCAGTATTCACCTGTCCAGCGGCATCACCAGCTTTATTCCTAATTTAGAGGCCTATTTACCGAACATTACTAACATAAAAGTTTATCCTTTTGATTCACTATTAACCACCGCAGCAGAAGGCAACATGGCTTTATTGGCTGCTAATTTAGCTAAGGCTGGTAAATCCGTTGACGAAATTCTTGCAGCCTTAAAAATACTACGTGATAGCCAACGGGTTGACTTTATTGTTGCCGATCTCAGCCATTTAGTTCGTACTGGCCGGCTAAGCAACGCCTCGGCTATTGTTGGCAACATGTTACGTATCAAACCAATTTTAAACTTTGATAAACAAGGAAAGATTGTCGCGGTTGCTAAAGAACGTACTTCCCGGCGTGCCTTTAACCACGTTAAACGTGAAATCACTGATTACATTAATCAAGTTGATTATCCCGTTCGGATTGACGTCATTGACGGCGATAATGCGGCCGAAAGTGAAAACTGGGTTAATGATTTTCAGGCTAGTTACCCACAAGTTGCCATTGATACCAGTACCCTAGGGCCAGTGCTTGGGGTTCATGCCGGTCGAAAGGTTATGGGCGCCGTTTGGGCTCGTGACTGGAAGAGCCTACTATAAGACTCGGTGATGACTGGTTTCTGATCGTAACTAACAAAAAATTACCTATTAAATGTGTTCTAATTTTCAACTAATAACTAGCAAAAAAGCAGCGTACTCGTTTAAAACCAGATTAATTGGCTAAACGAGTACGCTGCTTTTCTATTTTCTATAAATAAGTTTAACTGGTCTAGGTCGTGTTTGCAAAATACGCTTGCTAGTATCGCCCTAGCCAATCTAGCGTAAACCTGTTCAAAAAAGCCGACTCCGGTTATAGCTAATTCTCAATTGTAGCGTAGCATCCGAACGCTTTTTCAAACACTCTTTTTATCAACTGTATACCGTTCTTTTGGCACGTCATTCAACAATGGTGAAACCGTTTTTTCAGCCATTAGCGTTAAATGATGCATTGCCCGCGAAGCAATTGTATATAGTAGCTGCCGTTCGTCGTCATTCCCGTAATTGGCCGCTGTGACTTGCCAAGCAATAATCGCGTCAAATTCTAGCCCTTTGGCCAAGTAGGATGGGACAATAATTGTTCCAGCCGCCAAACGTTGATTTTCAGACCGAATCAGCGTCACTGGCACTTTCTGATCATGCATTATCGTGTAAAGTGCCTCACTGTCCTGCCGAGTCTTCGTAATGATCGCCGTAGTCTGACCGGCTTCATCGTTAACCGTTAGCTGCTGCTTTAAGGCCGTCACTAAATCACGAGTTGTTGGTCGGACAATCAAATTAGGAGTTGGCCCCTCACGATTAAAAGCAGTGACCTTCTCGCCATTTTTCAACAGTGCCTTAGTGAAATTCGTAATCTGTTCAGTAGAGCGATAAGACTGAGTTAGTTGAATAACCCGCGTATCTTCCTTTTCAAACATCGTTCCCAATTCTTTAAGCAAGCTACTTTCTTGAGTGAAAATAGCTTGATTCAAATCGCCTAACAGCGTAAAACGAGCTCGTGGAAAACTAGTTTTCAAAAAGCCTAATTCATAAGGTGTATAATCCTGAATTTCGTCAATAAATAAATAGCGAATATCCCGATCACCGTGTTTACCAGTTATTAAATCGTACATGTAAAGGTAAGGTGTCACGTCATCCATTGCTAACTTTTTCTGACGCAAACGATCTAAAACTTGGTTAACGTCCAACTGCCATTCTTCTTCGCTAACGTTAAACTGTTTTAGATCTAGATATTTTGGTACTTGCCGTAGAAAGTCGATGTACTGACCCTTAATATTTAAGAAATGATTCCGACTAATTCCTCGGCGAACACTTTCAAAGGCGGCCGTTACAACACGCCGGGCTAAGAAACTAAATTCCTTGTCACCATTCTCAAAATTATGCGGATGATCACCATACCACTTATTAATTCCCTCTGAATCAAGGCTTTCAATAAATTCACTAACCCATTTAGATCGCATTTCCGAATTAATTCGGCGTCCCAAATAACGTAATAAATTTTCCTTTGTGGCAGTTAATCGATTACCTAAATGATAGTTTTCATTGTATTTATAATAAGTTTTTTCAATTCGATCTTTATCGATAAAAACTTCATTACGTAATTTCACATCCCGAAAATGCATATCCGCCTTTTCCAAATGTTCAGCGTACTTCTGGGTTGCTTCCAGAAATGCCAAACTGGATTTTAAGCGACTGACCTTCTTGTCAACGTGATTTTCGTGCTTTTCAAATTGAGTGAATAGATCCTCCACCTCAATATTGGGCAAACGCCGGGCAGCGTATTGATGATACGTTAACTGCACCATATTTTGTTCACCTAATTCCGGTAAAACGTTAGAAATATAGTCATTAAATAACTGATTAGGCGAAAACATAATCACTTGACTAGACTTTAAATTTCCCCGGTACCGGTATAACAGATACGCAACTCGCTGCATAATTGCTGACGTTTTCCCAGAGCCAGCAGCACCTTGAACAAATAACAGTTTAGCCGAAGTATCACGGATAATCTGGTTTTGTTCCCGCTGAATTGTGGTGACAATACTCTTCATCTTAGTGTCAGATTGTTCACCCAGTACTTCCATCAACATTTGATCGCCGATGGTCTCTTGGGTATCGAACATGGTTTTAATCTGACCATTTTCAATCAAAAATTGTCGTTTTAAACTGACGTTAACGGCCTGTTCACCGTCTGGCGTTTGGTAGGTCACTCGGCCAAGATTACCATCATAATAAATCGACGAAATTGGTGCCCGCCAGTCATAAATTAGAAAGTGATCCGTAGAATCGGTAAAGGAACCTAACCCAATGTATATCGTTTCTGCCGCCTTGGCCTTATCTTCCTGAAAATCAATCCGCGCAAAATAAGGCGTCTTATCCAAACGCTGTAAAACATCCAGTTGCTGTGCTGAATGCTGCCAACTATTATTCCGCTCATTCAGCATTTGCTGTTGCTGCCTGATCGATAGGGCAGTATCCATCATGCCTTCATAAGAGCCAGTATTTAGCTTCACATCATTATTAAAGTTATCGTTGATGGATTGTTCATCACTTTTAGCTTCACTGATCTTCTTAGTCAATTTACTTTCAGTTGACTTAATTTTGGCTACAACATCATCTACTCGTGCTTGTTCTTTTTGCTTCTCAGTCACTGATGCACTGCCTCCTTATGAACACTAAACTTAAGTTATTTGGATATTCAATTTTAGCACTTTCCGCGGCTTCATACAATCGGTGCGAACTGAAACCACATAGTGATCGAATGTCAGTCAACTAGTAAATATACTTAAATACCTACTAACCTATCTACCCGTGGGTTCTCTGTTTTAATGTCGTTTGAATCAACTAGTTGTTAAACAGTATGCGACCTCGTTTAAGTACAACTGTTAGTTATAAATTTTTGTTTAAATCATGCCTATTTTTTACGTTTGGCGTTGCACCATTTGCTATAAACAGTGTACTCTAGAATTAATGTTGTTGATGAGGAGGGATGACTTGGTACACACATTAATTTACGGCCTAACCCACTTGGAGTCTGTCCTATTGCCGCTTTTTCAATATTTTGGTCATTACAGTTACGCCATTTTATTCTTAATGATTTTTATTGAAACCGGCCTAGTCATCTTTCCTTTTTTACCTGGTGAATCGGTTATTTTTATTAGCAGTACTTTAGCAGCACGTAATGGCTTCTTTCTTGATATGCAATTACTCTTTTTAACGTTCTTCTTTGCCGCATTAATCGGCGACACCGTTAATTTTGAAATTGGCCGGCACCTTGGACGTTTAAGGTTTATCAAGCGCCATATCAAAGATGATCAACTTGAGCACGCTTCTGCTTTTTTTATTCGGCATGGTGGTAAAACAGTGATCTTCGGCCGTTTTGTTCCAATGATTCGAACCTTTATCCCGTTAATTGCGGGTATATTCAAAATGAGCTACCGCCGTTTTATTCTATATAACTTTCTTGGTGTTTTAATTTGGGTATCCAGTGGTTCACTTTTAGGGTACTACTTTGGCAGTTTGCCCTTAGTTCAAAATCACTTTTCATTAATCTTATTGAGTGTCGTTATTGTTGCCTTAATTCCTGGTTGCACAATTGGCATTTATAATCTCATTAAAAAACACCACATTAAAAAAATGGATGATTAGGTAACGTTAAATGGTACTTTTTATTCTACTACGAAAAATAGTTGGAGCTTTCAAGTAGACAGAAGTCAGTTTTGGCGCATATTCTAAAGTAATGTTCGGAAAAATAAGAGACTAGGGCCGTTGTCCTGGTCTCTTAATTTATGGCCCAACTATTTTAGTTAGTATCTGCCAAGGAGATGCTTTAAGGAAGATGCTCATCCTTTAGTCATTCATTTTTATTTGTGCCATTTTTCTCTAAAATGTTATGATAAAAACAAAAAAGAGGCGTAAAGCAATGGCACAACTATCACTACTGATCGTATTACTAGCAGCATTAATGACACCATTATTCATGGCACGCTTTAAAATCACGTTAGTGCCAACAGCTGTGGCCGAAATTATCGTTGGTATTATTTTAGGTAAGAGTTTCTTGAATCTGGTTCATTTTACGGCAAACCTGCGGGAATTATCTAGTCTCGGAGTGATTATTCTTATCTTTCTTTCTGGGATGGAAATCGACTTCAATTTATTTCGACCGCAAAAGCCAATTGGTAATGCTAAGCCCGCAAAGTGGACTCCTGTCAAATTGGCCGTTGGTGCTTACACTGGTATTGTCATTACTTCTGCACTTTTAGGCTGGTTACTTCATTTGACTGGTTTGTTCAACGATATTTTACTGGCTACCATTATTTTCTCTACCATCGCTTTAGGCGTGGTTATCGCTGCTTTAACCGAAAAAGAACTTTTAAGTAAGGCGTTTGGCCAAACAATTTTACTTACTGCCGCGTTAGGCGAAATTGTGCCATTACTCGCATTGACTGCCTACGCTT
Organism: Loigolactobacillus backii; assembly: GCF_001663675.1. Lineage (NCBI taxonomy): Bacteria > Bacillati > Bacillota > Bacilli > Lactobacillales > Lactobacillaceae > Loigolactobacillus > Loigolactobacillus backii. The sequence goes on along the minus strand of NZ_CP014873.1, from coordinate 1,338,248 downwards.
CAATTAACGGTGGTCAATCTAAAAGTTTGTGGTTAGTTCTTTTGATTTTTCTTGCCGCAATTTTTCTTTTATTACGTTTTCGCAGTATTCACCAATTCTTTTCACGAATTGATAAATCAACAACCCAATTGGATATTCGGCTGGCATTTTTCCTGATCTTCGCGTTAGTCACAATTGCGGAAAGAGTCGGTGCCGAAAATATTTTAGGCGCCTTTTTGGCAGGTATTGTTATGAAACTACTGCAGCCTAGTGACGCGACCCGGGACAAGTTAACGTCAACTGGCTACGGCTTTTTCATTCCGATCTTTTTTATTACTACCGGAGTAAAATTAGATCTGCCCAAACTATTATCAAATCGACAATCATTAGTTTTAATTCCCGTCTTTTTTGCTTGCTTCATGCTTGCTAAGATTATTCCGGTATTTTTCTATCGCCAACGGTACACCACTAAAAATGCTTGGGCCGGCGGCTTTCTTGCCTCCACCACAATTACGGTTGTGATCCCAACTTTAACCGTTGCGCAAAACCTACACGCAATCACAAGCCAACAAGCGGGTGCTTTTATTTTGGCTGCTGTCATTACTTGTATCTTCTCGCCAATTATTTTCAACAAACTTTACGCACCAGAAAAAGAAGATTTGGTTAAAACCCGCGTAACCTTTATCGGTACAAATCTACTAACTATTCCGGTGGCGCAACAACTATCTAAGGGCTGGTATGACATTAAAATGTTTACCACGATACCTAAAAATTATCATACGTACAACAGTGAGGCCAACGTTGAACTTCTTCCTGACCTTGATGAACAAACGCTGCTGGATGCCGACGCTTTTAATACTGATATTATGGTTTTAGGCTATTTTGACTATAACTTAAACTTTCGCACTGCTCAGACCGCCAGCAAACATAATGTTCCCCGAATTATTGCCCGGTTTGAAGAAAAAAACGTTGCGGATAATAAGGACGAGATCCTAAATCAGCAAGGAGTTGAATTGTTTAACTCCTTTGACGTTAATATTAGTTTGCTCCGCGGAATGATTGAATCGCCTTCCACCTTGAAACTGCTAACTGACACTTCTGCTGGCCTTTATGAGGTAGCGGTCCAAAATCGGCGCTACGCAGGAATGGAATTGCAAAATTTACCGTTTATTAATAGTATTACGATCAGTCGAATTTATCGTAATGGCCTATTTATCGCCCCTCACGGCGACACTTTTATAGAAAAGGGTGATCACTTGATTTTTACTGGCGATAAGGCCGATGTTCCAGAAATTCGACATCAATTGAGTATCAAGAATTGATGTTTAAACGGGCTTTAAAATTAACCCTAATTGGCCTGCTACTATTAACGTTATCTGGCTGTAGTTCATCAAATTCACAGCGGCAAACTAGCCAATCCAGCACTAATTCACCCGTTAAACAAAATCAACCAAAGAATATTTTTACAGCAAAAGTGGGCCTTACGCAGGCAGTTGAGTTGTTTAACCAAAAACAACCTAACGCCACCTTACTACAAGTTACTTTACAACAAGAGCACCACACTTATACTTACCACCTGATCGGGCGAGTACACCAACGCTTCATCAAAATGACCGTTAGCGCTATGCAGCCAAACACGGCTAAGGTCACTCACCAAGCAAGTTCAAGTACCTTAAAAAACGCCGAACCTTTAAACTTAACCGGCGTTAAATCATTAAAAATAATGAATATGATTGCTCATAATCAGGTAAAGGATGGTAAATTGTTGCGCTATACTTTGGGCAAGGCTAACAGTGTCACCTACTACGACCTAACGTTAAAAAGTCCAAGTGTCGGTACCGTCCAATTACGACTAGATGCCAAAGCAGGCGATATTTTGCAACGAAATCAATTACACTAAAAAAGTGTCTCAAAAGTCGCGGTTATTGGATTAGCCTACGTTACGCAGTAAATCCAAAACCAGCTTTTGGCCTTTTTTTCATTGTAAACAAAAAAGTTCTGCTGTTAATCGATTTTTCATCGATTAACAGCAGAACTAAGCTTAGATTATTTTAATTACAAATTTTTATCCATGGCAAAAGTTAGTTTCGACAGGGCTGAATTCTTAATAACCAATTCGCCAAGAAAGGCCTGCGTCTTAGTCATGAATTGCTGTGTCATTTCCTTGTTAGCTTGCGTTAATACGGTTGAAATAACATTGTCCGGTAGCAATTCACTTAGGTGATCAGTAGCCGTAACGTGCTGCAACGCTATCCGTTCACATTCGGTAAGAAAATCGACTACTGTTGGTGCCAGCTTTAAATAATGTGGCTCAACTAAGACCGCCAAAACACGATATAGCCAGTAGGCGCTACTTAGCGTCACTTTAGCCGGCGTCTGGGCGTAAGCCTGTGGAATTACCGTACTGTTACTATAAAAAGGGACGTACGGACTAAACGCACTAATGCCAAAGGCCACCCATTGAATGGCCGCCAATGCTTCAGGTTTATCCGCCCTGATTTGTAAGATGTGTGAATTTTGTGTTCGGGATAAGGAAATTGCGCGGTACTTTTCTCGACTATTTTGGTCTCCTGTTGTTCCCAGCGGATCATACCGCGTTCCATTATAGTGGGAACGTAAAACTCGTTGAATATCCGCCAAACTGAGCCGCTGGTCGGGATACTGAACAAATGGTAAATCAGTGGCCTCCGGTTGCTGTATCACCGTTGGCGTCAGTACTCGCTGTCCTTCCCAAACTCGCGGTGAATTATAGTGAACATCTTCTTGTGTTTGGGTCCCAAAAATCACGCGAAAATTAAACGTTGCTGGTCGTGGATTTAAATGATTCAGCACTACAAAATCTTGTAACCCAGGTGCCGTGATAAAGTTTTCCTGATCAGCAAAATTAATCTCTTGAATCGCCAATTGGTTGGCCACAACTGCATAAGCGTTGCTAGGAATTCGTTGGGCCACCCACTGATGTCCAGTAGCAATTTCCATATACCAAACTTCGCTGGCATCACTAAAAAGAACCCCGTTAGTTTCGGCCGCGCCAGATTGAGTGACAATTTGGCCTAGGCGTTCAACACCAGCCCGGGCCGATTTGACGAAAGGTAAAACCACGCTGACCATTGCGTCTTCTGCAATCCCGTTACCAACTAACGGATCAGCCGCCAAAACTTGATTATTGGCGTAGGCACTCTCCGTGGCGCTCATTGCGACATTATGCCCATTAATTCCCGATTCCTCGTACAATCCCGCACTGGCATCCCGATCAGGTGTCGCCGTATAGCGCAGTGCCGGACCGTTAAGTAGCCACCTAAATCCATTATTGGCTGATACAAAATACTCAGAATGATAGTCTTTGGCCGCACGAATAATTAGTCGTTTCGGAGCTATTGCAACGTAATTATCTTCATTACGGGCGATTATTGTGGAACCATCAATTGTTGCATCCTTACCTACCAAAATCGAGGTACACGCTGCATGTGTCATTCGTTTATTCATTTGCCAACCTCACTAAAAAATACTATTCCAAAGGTTCTTAACCCAATTAACAAAACGTTGCCACCAGCTAGAATTTTGGGCGTTCTGCAAAACGCCACCCACTTTATTTAAAGTACTATTAATACTCGACTTAGCTTTATCCAACTGATTCATACTAGATTTATCTAATACACCAGAAGTTGACTGGTATTTTTGAGCCAAATTAACAATCTTGGTAATGTTTGTTTGGCTAATTTTACCCTCCAAATGATTATCCTTAATCGAATTATTAACAATCGTAGTAATCTGGGTTGTGTTGGCCGTCTTACCTTCGTTCTTCAAATCTGCCAGCTGCTGCTTGATATCAGTTAACACATTGGCCAATTGCAGTTTAATTTTTGTCGTGTCGGATTTATTCTCGCTACTACTTTGATTAGGATTTTGCTGTTCATTTTCTTGAGCCGCATCTTGAGCAACGTCATTCGTCGTTTCCAATTCCTGTTGGCCTAAGGCTGCCCGGGTTGGATCAACTTTTTCACCATTAACATCAAAGGCCTTATAAATTCCAGTCAAGGCACTTTCCCCGGTCACCGGTTTAACACTGGCCACTTCAATGGTTGCGTCCTTAATTCCCGCTGTGATCAACGGATTTTTATATTCATCGGCCGTAATTTGTGTAATATCACTTGGTGTATCAATTTTTACAGTAATCCCATGACCACTATCCTCACGGGTGACAAGCACTGAGGAAATCATTACACTAGTATCGCCGGAACCAGAACCGAGGTAATGAACAAGATCTTGCCCAGTCACACTTTCCGTCGTTACTTGATCCGATGAAATATTCATGATCTGCATTGTTTGCTGCACCTGATCCTGTGTGAGACCACCACCATAAATAAATGTTGGTTTCCCCCAGCGCTCGTTGACTACCGAACTTGAACTAGTGGTGGTTGTATCGTCCGCCTGCACTGTAGTAGTGCGCCATAAGAACAACCCACCAACAAGAAGCATAGCGACACCTAACCATTGCTGCCATTTTCTACTCATAACTTCTTACTCCTTCTATAACTTAATTTAGTCCCGTTCCCTTATCTTTCATTATACCTGAAATTGACCAGTAAGCCGATAGCTTAGTGATCTCTTAAGCACTTTTAAAAAAACTTAGACAGTGTGATCGATTTCTGTAATTAGCCGTCTCTTTTTCCTTCGCTTACGATTGTGCTAAGATAGACATATTATATAGAGGAATTAGGTGATAGTATGGCAGAAAATGGAACACACATTATTACGTTGGAGAATGGTTACCATCTCTGGACGCACACTGATGGCACTGGCGACATCAAACTTCTCACACTTCACGGTGGCCCTGGTGGCAATCACGAATATTACGAGAACTTCGCGGATAAATTAGCCCCAATCGGCGTGCAGGTTTCAATGTACGATCAGCTTGGTTCGTGGTACTCTGACCAACCTGATTTTAATCAAAAAGCAAATCGCGATCGTTTTTTGACTTACGATTATTATTTGGATGAAGTAGAAGAAGTTCGCCAGAAATTAGGTTTAGATAATTTCTATCTAATTGGCCAATCTTGGGGTGGTGCCCTGACCATGCTTTACGCATTAAAGTACGGCCAACACTTAAAGGGAGCCATCATCTCTAGTATGGTGGATAATATTGATGAATACGTCACGCACATTAACCAAGTACGTGAAGAGGCTTTACCTGCTGATGCCGTTGCTTACATGCAAGATTGCGAAAACCGCAATGACCTCGACAATGAACGTTATCAAGGTTACGTTGATATTCTCAATAAGGGTTACGTTGACCGTAAACAGCCACCGGCAATTAGCCACTTGGTTGATACAACAGCAACGCCCGTCTACAATGATTTTCAAGGTAATAATGAATTCGTTGTGACTGGTAAGCTAAAGTCGTGGGATATTCGTGATCAAATTAAAAACATCAAGGTTCCGACACTATTAACCTTTGGTGAACACGAAACAATGCCATTAGCGACAGCAAAACGAATGGCGGAACAAATGCCTAATGCTCGTTTAGTGACAACCCCTAATGGTGGTCACCACCACATGATCGATAATGCACCAGTTTACTTCGAACACCTGACACAGTTCATTCAAGATGTTGAAGCTGGTACTTTTAAACCTTAATTAAAAATAGCGCGAAAAAAGTAATTTCTGCTTTTCGCGCTATTTTAGACATTTTATTTAATTTGGAGGTTAACGCAACATGAAAAATTTGACGGTCTACCTTGTACGTCACGGCCAAACTTACTATAATCGCTACAATCGCATGCAAGGCTGGGCGGACTCCCCGCTAACTGAACAGGGTATCCAGGACGCCGAAAATACAGGTAATCGCTTGGCACAACTCAAATTTGCCCGAGCTTATTGCAGCGATACCGGCCGTGCACGTAATACGGCCCGCCTTATTTTAAGGGCCAATGACTCCTCTTTAATAACTGAACCAGAAGAAACTAGCTATTTTCGTGAGCAATTCTACGGTTATTTTGAAGGTGCCAATTCTTCAGAAACCTGGTACATGGCCGGTTATCCGCACGGCTGCAAAAACTTCGCCGAAATTATTACGAACTACTCAATTGATGCTTCAAAGGATTTTATGAAGGAAGCTGATCCTTTTCATGACGCCGAAAACAGCACTGAATATTGGCATCGCCTTTTACAGGGAATTGCTAAAATTCGTGAAGAAAATCAGACGGACACTAACGTTTTACTGGTCAGTCACGGGACTACAATTCGTAGCATTGTTGGCAAATACGGCACCAACCAATTTGATTTAACCAAAAGTCCATTAAACGGTAGTGTCACCAAGTTACGCGTAAGTGATACGGATATTGCGGTTGACTACTATAACCGAATTGAAGGTCAACTTTAAAATAATAAACATCAAAGGAGTGCATCAAAAGTCGATTTTAGGTTCACTGCGTGGCGTAGGCTAATTCAATAACCATAGTACGTTTATTGAATTAGTTGTAGTTAAGCACGTGAGCCAGACTTTTGGCGCACGTTCTAGAGCAATGTTCGGAAAAAGCAAGCGGCCAAGACAGAAGTCCCAGCCGCTTGCTTTTTCGAATATTATCGTCAAAATATGTTCCACAAGACAACGTTTGAGTGTCCTTTAATCACTTTGGGCTTTTCTTGCCGCTAAAATTACGGCCGCCGTTTCTTCAACTGAACGTACAGTTGTATCAATGGGTTCTATTTTTAATTGTGAAAATAATTGATCGGCGTACTGCAATTCGGCCCTAATTTGTTCTAAATCTGTATATTGATTGGCCTTGGCTAATCCCATACCGGCCATCCGTGTTTGCCGAACGGATTGCAACCGTTTAGGATCAATCGTTAAACCGACCAATTTTTCCTTTGGCCAGCTAAGAAGATCTTCGGGCAGTGGTGTCCCGGGAATTAACGGTAAGTTTGCTACCTTCAACCGTTGATTTGCCAAGTATAGGCTAACTGGTGTTTTTGCCGTTCGCGAAACACCTAGTAGAATTAAATCGGCCTTCAAAAAGCTTTGTAACTGTTGTCCATCATCATGAGCAACGGCAAAATCAATTGCGGCGACCTTCTTTAAATAATCTTGATTAATCGCGTGACGAATACCAGGCTTACGAATCGGTTGCTCTTGCGTTAATCCAGCTAATTTGGTCATTAAGGGAGTCATGTAATCAACCAGCGTCATCTGGTGGGTAGAGGTGAAGTCCGTTACCCACTGAACAAGTTTCGGATCGACAAGTGTTATTGCAATAAGTGCTTTCTCGACTGCTGCCTCACGCATGATTGGTTCAAGCTCGTCAATTTCCGTTACAAACGGAAATATCTTAATCGTCGCCTCTACCGCTGGATACTGCAGCAAAGTTGCCTGAATAGCTCGTTGTGCCGTTTCACCTACTGAATCCGAAATGACGTAAATTTTGACTTGCTGTTTTGTCATCTAGCTTACTCCCATCTATCAACTAATCTAAGGCTAATCGTTTGAAACTTTAATTCTAGTAACGCCTTTAGACCTAACCGGATATTTTTTGAAACAATTTCTATCAACTAAATTAGTCTAATCATACCTAAAAGTGACCTCTAATCATATTTTTCATGTTCAATCTTCATTCCGACTTCCACAAAATACTGCATTATTTTAGTTTTAGTAACCTTACCGACAACCTTTTTACTTCGCTCGGCCAGTACTGGTAATGAATCAACCTGGTGCGACATGAGCAAATAACCTGCATCTAAGATTCGATCCTCCGCCGTAATTGTTGTAATATTTGGCATTCGGGTCATAATCATCGACGCAAAGATTTGTGTTAAATCCTGCGTATTCAAAGTAGCCCGTAGTAGATCCTTTCGCGAAATGACCCCTAACAATTGTTGCTCATCATCAGCAACATAGAGTGATCCAATGTCATACATGAACAACGTCGTAACCGCATCCTGTAGTGTTGTTGTCGGTTTAATTAAAACTGGTGTCAACATCACAGTTGCTACTGGCACTTCATATAATGTCTCAAAAGTTAACGGATTAGCGTGTTGACCAGAATAAAAATACCCCACTTTTGGTTTAGCATCTAGCATCCCTGTCATCGTTAAAATTGATAAATCATTCCGCAGAGTTGGTCGCGTTAAGTTAAGGTGTTGGGCAATTTTATTACCACTAATTGGTTGTTCATTTTTAACAATCTCAATAATTTCCCGTTGCCTTTTTGTAAATTCCACGCTAATTGCCGCCTTATCTTAATTTCACTACTGTCAGTATAACTGATTAAGGAGCGACTTAAAAGGCGGGTGAGCGTGGCAAAATATACTTTTACCATACTCGCCTGCCCTTTAAATTACGCTCGCAATAATATATTAATGTGTTGTTGGTGTTGACTTAGCAAAACTTGGTTGGTGGCGGCGATTAATTGCTGCCTGCGCACTGGCCAAGACTGCAACGGGAACTCGGTATGGTGAGCACGAAACGTAGTCAATTCCAATCGCATCAAAGAATTTGATTGATTCGGGATCGCCACCAAGTTCGCCACAAACACCAATTGGCAATGAGCGTTTTTCTTTACGACCACCATTAACCGCCATCTTCATTAAGGCGCCCACACCTTCTTGATCAAGCGATTTAAATGGGTCGGCCGGTAACAAGCCTTTTTCAATATAATCAGGCAAGAAACTTCCACTGTCATCACGTGAAAAGCCATAAGTTAGTTGGGTTAAATCATTAGTCCCAAAACTAAAGAAATCGGCCTCTTGCGCAATTTGATCAGCAACTAGACAAGCACGGGGCATTTCAATCATAGTCCCGATCTGATAATGAAGTGGCTGCTTTGTGGTCGCGAACACTTCATTCAGTTTGGCGACTAAACGATCCTTAACCCAACGCATTTCAACTAGCGAACCAATTAATGGAATCATGATGTGCGGTTTAACGTTAATGCCTTCAGATCGAACCTGCAACGCCGCATTTGCAATCGCAGTGACCTGCATTTCATAAATATCCGGATAAGTAACAGCCAAACGACAGCCACGGTGACCAAGCATCGGGTTAACTTCCTTTAATTCAGCAACCCGATTACGTAATTTATCTACCGAGACGTTCATGGCAGTAGCGACTTCTTTTAATTCTACCTCATCATGGGGCAGGAACTCGTGTAATGGTGGGTCCAGTAGCCGAATCGTCACGTTCTTGCCTTCAGCCAAACGATACAAGGCAACAAAGTCCTTTTGCTGCATTTCACGTAATTTATTCAATGGGTCAATTCGATCATCCGCCGTTCGGGCAATGATTAACCGACGCATCTGAAATAATCGTTCGGACTTAAAGAACATGTGCTCAGTTCGGGTCAATCCAATTCCCTTGGCCCCAAACCGTAATGCCTGTTCAAAATCGGCTGGTGTATCAGCATTAGCAAAAACGTCAACGTTCCCATTTTTCTGCGCCCACTGCAGAAATTTTTGTAAATTAGGATCTTGTGCTGCCTTTGTTGTGCTTAAAATACCGGCATATAATTTACCAGTTGTTCCATCAACAGATAAATTATCGCCTTCATGAAAAGTTTGTTCACCAATTTTAACTGACTTGTCGGATTCAATTGTAATTGCTGCACAACCAACAACGCCACATTTACCCATTCCCCGGGCAACAACAGCCGCGTGGGAGGTCATGCCACCACGACTCGTCACAATTGCTTCACTAACAACCATGCCTTCAATGTCTTCGGGAGAAGTATCTTGCCGAACAAGAACAACTTGATGACCTGCTTCGTGTGCTGCCTTGGCCGAAGCTGCCGTAAAGTAAATCTGACCACTAGCGGCCCCTGGACTTGCAGGTAGGCCCTTAGCAAGTGCAGCTTTGCCCTTTAAATCGTCGACCGCAAATTCTGGATGCAGTAGTTGCGTAATTTGTTCTGGATCAACTCGCATCAATGCCTCAGCTTCACTGATTTTGCCTTCTTCAACTAGGTCAACGGCAATTTGAACAGCAGCCTTGGGTGTTCGCTTACCATTTCGTGTTTGTAAGAAGTAAAGTTTACCGTGTTCAATCGTAAATTCGACGTCTTGCATATCACGGTAATGATTTTCTAATTCTTGCACGCTATCAACAAATTGTTGGTAAATTTCTGGATCTGAATCGGCCAACTCATGAATTGGTTGCGGTGTCCGTAAACCAGATACAACATCCTCGCCCTGTGCATTCTTTAAGAATTCACCAAACAGCTTGGCCTCTCCAGTAACTGGATTACGTGTAAAAGCAACGCCGGTACCACTATCCTGGCCGCTATTACCAAAGGCCATCATTTGAACGTTAACGGCCGTACCAAGAGTTTCGGGAATACCGTGTAACTTACGGTAAACTTTGGCCCGATTATTCTGCCAAGATGAAAAGACGGCGTCAACGGCCAGTTGCAGTTGTTCGTGTGGATTTTGTGGAAACGCCTTATGCTCAGTGGCCGTATATAGTGCCTTAAATTGTTGTGCTAATTGTTTTAGATCGGCAGTTGTTAATTCTAAATCTGATTGATAATGTTTGGCCTGCTTAAGTTTGGTCATTTCATTATCAAAAGTCTTCTCAGGAATTCCAAAAACAACATTGCCAAACATTTGTAGCAAACGGCGATAACAATCCCAGGCAAAACGTTCGTTATTAGTCTGTTTAGCCAAACCAAGTACGGTCTGATCATTTAATCCAAGATTCAGAATTGTATCCATCATACCTGGCATTGAAATGGCCGCACCACTGCGGACAGAGACCAATAATGGATTGGCCGTATTATCAAATAACTTACCGGTTTGTTCTTCTAAGTGTTGTAACGCGTCTTTCAATTCTTCTTCTAATTGTGACGTCATATTGTTATTATTTGTCTGATATTGGTGACATGCATCAGTTGTGACGGTGAAACCACTAGGTACTGGTAAACCAAGACCAGTCATTTCGGCCAAGTTCGCGCCTTTACCACCAAGTAAAGCACGCATATCACGATTACCTTCAGCAAAGAAATAAATTTGTTTCATAAATGGACACCTCTATTAGTTTTATAGTACGTCATTAAATATATATGACATACTATAAAAATGCAAGCCTTTTCAATAAAGAAATAACTTAGTTTCCACTTACTTGTCGGCCATTTTGCTGTAATATCAAGCTTTTTGGTACTAAAAAGGCCTAGTCTAATTTCACTTTTTAAGGCTAAAATTAAACTAAGCTATTCTTTTTTTAATCGTTTGATGATATTAGTACGTCACTATTACCGTTATTCATAAATACTGATGGCACTAGCCATTAACAGCCTGCCCTATTAACTAACCTATCACTTAGCGAATAAAACTGTGCGCTATTTTGTATTAGTTAGGAATATGAAAGGGCCCTGCAGTTAACTTAGTAATCATTAACAAACCATCACCTAAAGGTAATAGGCTAGCCTGCAATTGTTCTTCACGAAAAACATAATCCAGTAATAAATTTAATTTACGGTGAATGGCATGATCACGATGCCGAATTGTCTTCGGTGAATCCAAAATTGTACCACCCTGCAAAATATCATCAATCAGTATGACACCACCTTGCTTAACCAAACGAAGACAATCAGATAAAAAGTCTAAATACTTTGCCTTGGCGCTATCCATAAAGACAACATCATAAATTCCTGTTAGATTGGGTAAAATTGTAGCGGCATCACCTGCCAACTGTGTCACCTGTTTACTAATATTTAACAGTTCAAAGTTGGCCTTTGCTCGTTCTTGCATGGTTGGAAAGCGATCAATTGTCGTTACATGCCCATTTTCAGGCATTGCAGTCAACATTAAGGCCGCCGAAAATCCAATCGCTGTTCCAACTTCTAAAACATTTTGCGGTTGCAGTGCCTTAAACAGTGTGCTAATAAAAGCCGCCGTTTCTGCCGGAATAATCGGAATTCCTTTTTTTCGCGCCACTGCTTCTATGTTACCTAATTGTCCGGTTAATGGCATTTGGCCGCGGCGTAAGTAGGCCAAAACTTCGTGGTCAATCACTGGCCGGTGCATCATTTCGTTACGCATTATTTCTCCTTTTTATGTGAAGATTCACATATTTATTGTGTTAATAGTCGCCTTTTTATGCTATGATTATTCAGTACAAAATGAGAAAGTTTTAATTTTGGAGGAATCATATAATGTTATTGGAATCATTAGTTCAACCTAAGGCTCAGCTAACTACCGTTGAGGAGTCAGCAACACTTGAAGAAGCACTTGAAATTCTCGAAAATTCAAACTTTCGCTGTGTGCCTGTTTTAGACGAATCAGGCAAGATTTTCCGTGGAAATATTTATAAAATGCACATTTACCGTCATAAATCACGTGGCGGCGACATGAGCTTACCTGTAACTCATTTACTAAAAAATGCAACTAAGTACATTAATTTGGATGCACCATTTTTTAAAGTCTTTTTTACAATTAAGGATTTACCTTACATAGCCGTTTTGAATGAACACGGCTATTTTTACGGTATTTTAACCCATAACCACTTACTGGGCATGCTTTCCCAATCTTGGAACGTTAAAGTTGGTAGTTACGTGATTACAGTCACCTCTCCAGATGGACGTGGTGAGTTAACCGACATGTCACGGATCATCACGCGCTACGTCTCCATCGCTAACTGCCTAACACTAGACGCCACAGAAGGTGATTTAGTTCGGCGGACGCTTTTTACACTACCTGAAGGTACTTCTGAAGCAACTTTACAAAAAATTATTGACCACTTACAACGAAAGGGATTTGAAGTAATAGAAGTTGAAAATCTTCAAACTGAATAGCTAATAACTATCAAAAAGTTGGGTCCCTTGGCCAACTTTTTTTATTTGGAGAATGTCGTAAAAGAGGTTCATTCTACTTCGTAATTAAAAATTATGACCGCTTGAAATTATTGATAACAATACTGCTTTGACAATATTCAAGCATATTTACCGAAAATTTATAATAAAATAGATTTAAACATTCCAGAAAAACTTCGTTCAATAATAACGTAGCGCAGACCTTTAATTTAATCAAAAAAATACGAGTCAAAAAGCTACCGCACAACAAGTGGTTCTACAATATCTGTTGTTGGTAATAGATTTTCATCTATTACTGATGACAGATTTTTTATTTATGGCTAGAATAAAAAAGCGGACATTTCCTGTCCGTTCATCCAAGTCAACCACCACGAAGATTTTTCAGAAAGAAGGAAATGCCCTATGTGTCATGATACTACAAAATTATTATTAGGAATAGCTGACGAGAACCTAAAAATTACTGACGGTGAAACTGGAGAAGACGGGGTTATTCGCTTAACTGGCCACTTGGATTACACGCCGAAGGCTTGTCCCAAGTGCGGGATTATCAATGATCAAAAGATTATTAACTACGGCTGGCGCAATACCACTATCAGATTCTCGAAGGTTCTGAGCAACACCGTCATCTTAGCCTTAAAGCGCCGCTATTTCCACTGTAAAGAATGTCACGGCAACTTTCTTGCACAAACAGTGGCAGTTCCGAAACACTGTACAATTTCAAACACCAGCCGCAAAGAATGCCTAGAGAAGCTCGGTGAACCGGTCTCTTTGAAGCACATTGCCAATGAAGTATCGGCATCAGATTCATTTGTGGGCCGCCAGTTAATGCGCGCTGAACGAGACTTTCAAACCAATTGGCACTATTTACCAGAGATCATCTTAATGGATGAGGTGAAGAGTACCAAGAGCGCTACTGGTGCCATGAGCTTTGAGTTCATGAATGGCGAAACCCATGAATTAATCGACTTACTCCCTTATCGAACCATCAATAAACTAGAGAAGTATTTTTACCGCTTCGATCAAGCTGCCCGAGAAAACGTCAAAATTATTGTGACTGATATGAATTATACCTACCCCAAGCTTGTGCAGACCGTGTTCCCCAATGCCATGGTGGTCATGGACAAGTTTCATATTATCAACGCCCTAAATCGGGCGTTTAACAAAACCAGAATCAAGGTGATGAAGAAGTTTACCCCGTCTTCTCGCGAATTTCACGCCCTTAAGCGCTACTGGAAGCTGTTGTTAGTACCAACTGAACAGCTTAACTTTGAACAATTCAAAAAGTGGACTAATTTTCCTTACTGGATGGCTGCCACCGATGTTGTCCATCAGCTGTTATCGTTGGATTCAGAACTAGAACAAACTTATCAAGTCTTAAACAGCGTCCGGTCAGCTGTCCAACATCAAGATTGGCATAACTACAATGCGGCATTTTGGAATAACAAAACGTATTCTGAAGAAATGAAGAACACGATTAAAACACTTGAAAGCCATCATGATGAGATTCGTAACACCTTTACCACACACTATTCAAATGGTCCTTTGGAAGGTTCTAATAATAAAATCAAGGCGATCAAACGAGCCAGTTTTGGCTATCGCAGCTTCTGGAGGTTTAGAACTCGAGTACTATACGTTTTCAAAATCAAAACAAAAAGAGCCCTAATCACGAAGTGATTAGAACTCGAAATATGGATTCACCAACAACAGTTGACGAAGAGCCCAACAAGTCAACTTCAGCCATTCAATTGGTTCTTCGCTGAGTTAAACTATGCCGCTAAAAGTAACGTTTTACCTCGCTCTAGAAAATAGATAATAGCAGTTTAAATACTTTTAAGACCTACGCTTACCGCAACTGCACTATCAACCTTGGCCATTAAATCATCAGCCAAATGTGCCACCTTATCGCGTAGACGTTGTTTGTCAATTGTTCTAATTTGTTCTAACAAGATTACTGAATCTTTTTCAATGCCAGTCTGTTTGGCCGTTATACCTACATGTGTTGGCATTTTGGGCTTTTGGATCTTGGCAGTAATCGCCGCAACAATGACAGTTGGGCTGTAATGATTACCAATATTATTTTGGACCACTAATACTGGTCGCATTCCACCTTGTTCTGAACCAACGACTGGTGAAAGATCTGCATAAAAAATATCCCCGCGTTTTACAACTGGATCCATAGATGCCTCCCGACGACACTCCTAACGGATGAGCTGATCCGCCTCACATTCACACGGACTGAATTCACGCGCAATCTCTGCGTTTAAATGTCCCATCTCAATATAACCGTTGATGAGAGTGTCAAGTTTCTGTTGGTGGATTTTAAAGAATTCCATCATAGCACCATTTACTAAGTCATTTTCATCCACCGAATAATATTCACAGTATGCGTCGATTTTTTTCTTTGTTTGTTCATCAAACGCAACGAACTCTTTGGTCTTTAATTCCATCGTCATGACCTCCATCACATTAGTTCACGGGATATTCATCATATCTTCATAATCTTAACATGTTTTAGGAGACATTTAAATGGGCATAAGGTTACAGCAATATTACGTTTTAATTCTGGTACGTTCTTGGTACCCTTGTTGCGAAACCGCAAGCAATTTCGTAATGAATTGTTTCAGCGTAAGTAGCCACATCTTGTAATGTAATAGCGTGTAAACCATTTTGACCAACTAAAGTAACCTTGGTTCCCACTGCCAATTCTTTTGGCAAGCGCACCATTAATTGATCCATACAAACACGCCCCACAATTTCACAGTACTCACCGTTAATCAGAACGTGAAATCCTTGCATTCGCCGGGGCCAACCGTCGGCATAGCCAATTGGAATTGTTCCAATCCATTCATCTTTAGTCGCCTTATAGGTTGCACCATAACTGATACCATCACCAGCGTGTACTTGCTTGACAAAATTCAATGTAGATTCAAGCCGCAATGCTGGTTGCAGTGAATAAGGTGGCCTTAATTCGCCGCCAGAGGGATTCAATCCGTACATTGCGACGCCAAAACGAATGACATTACCGTTACAGGCCGCATGCCACAAACTCGTTGCCGAATTAGACACGTGGACGTAATGCGGCCGTTCTTTTAAACTTGCCATTAACGTATTGAATTTCTTGACTTGCCCTTCAAAATAAGCCGTATCCGCCTCATCAGCAGTTGCAAAGTGCGTAAAAATACCGGCCAAATTAAATTTACTGTGTTCAGTTATGTATGCCTCGGCCGCCTGAAGTTGGGCAGGTGTTTGAAACCCAATTCGGCCCATTCCTGTATCTAAAGCAAAATGAACTTGAAGTACTGTTTGATGTAATTCCGTTGCTGCTGTCTCCAGCCAAGCTAAAGAACCGACTGTTAATGAAATCTGCTGGCTAGCCGCCAATTCTGCTGCTTGTGGCTCAGTAATACCCAATACCAAAATAGGTTCAGTAAATCCAGCCGCGCGCAGTGCTAACGCCTCATCAAGAATTGCCACACAAAAGCCAGTTGCACCGGCGGCCTGGGCCACAGTAGCAACTTCCACCATGCCATGACCATACCCGTTAGCCTTTACAACCGCCCAAATTTCAGTATCATCGTTTAAACGCTTCATTTCCTGCCGAATATTAGTCTTAATTGCTTGGCGATCGATCACTAATTTTGTCGGCCGGTGTGTTCCAATCACCATTATTCTAACCTCTTTTCTAAAACAACTTCGGTCATGACCAGCGTATCAGTATGCGAGATTGAAACAAACGCATTACCATCAAAAGGATTTAACGTAATTTCTGGCTTACCTATAGCATTATCTAAAATTTCAATATCTTGGAAACTGGTTTTTCCAATTCCCGATCCTAGGGCCTTACCAAAGGATTCTTTAGCAGAAAAACGGCCAGCTAAAAATTCCGCCTGACGTTTAGTCGAGAGCGTGTTAAAGATAACTTGTTCATTTGCCGTTAAAACACGCTGGACAAACCCTGGATTCTTTTGGCGGGCCGCCTTAATCCTTGCAATATCTGTGATGTCTACGCCAATTCCAAAAACCATAATTGCGCTCCTTATGTATAACATTAGTAACTTAGTAAATGATGGTTACTATTTATTTTACCAAATTTTTCAGCAAATAGTAGTAATAAGTAATGAGTTATAGCGAATTCTATGCATTAAAAAAGTGATCAACATGAAAGTTGATCACTTTTTTATCTCATTTTAAGAAAATAACTGGAAAACGTGCCTACTTATTAAGCATGTTCATGAACGGTGTAGTTCCGGCGACCGCCTTTACTTGCACCCTTCTTTGCGTAACGTTTATTACGATCATAGTGGTTATCACTACTACCACTACCACCGCGTCGATGATCGCCACCGCCATTACGACTACCATGGTTGTTACCACCACGATATGATGACCGATTGCCACCACGATAACCACCGCCACGACGATTTCGACCGCCACCGCCATGTCCACCACGATTTGGTAATGGACGTTCTGGTGTAATCTTAACGGGTACTGATGAAGCATCATCTTTACTAATTGACTTCAAGAAAGCTGAAACCAATTGTAACGGCGTATAGTCATTCATCAATTCTTCTGCCTGGGCCTCATACTTGGTTAAATCATTACTATCAATCAATTTATGAGCTTCTTCGACAGCCGATGAGATTTGACCGTTAAATGCTTCCTTAACGGTTGGTGCCTTTAATGGATTCATCTTTAGACGAGTTAACTTTTCAATGGTCCGTAAGTAACTCATTTCATTCGGCGTAACAAAGGTAACTGAAGTTCCCTTATGGCCTGCACGAGCAGTACGGCCAACCCGATGAACATAACTATCTGGATCCTGAGGAACATCATAGTTATAAACGTGAGTAACACCAGAAATATCTAAGCCACGAGCAGCGACATCGGTTGCAACTAAAATGTCTAAACGGCCAGCCTTAAACGAACGTAAAACGCTCATCCGTTTTTGCTGTGATAAATCACCGTGAATCCCTTCAGCGTTATAGCCACGTGCACGTAGACCTTTAGATAATTCATCAACCCGACGTTTTGTTCGTCCGAAAACAATTGCCATTTCAGGTTCTTGAACATCAAACAAACGCGTCATCGTATCAAATTTTTCGTATTCTTTAACTTGAACAAAATACTGATCTAAGAGATCAGCCGTTAATTCTTTAGCTTTAATCTGAACCGTTTTGGGATCGTGCATGAAACGGTCAGCAATTTTTTTGATTGCAGCAGGCATTGTTGCAGAGAACAATAATGTTTGGCGATCTTCTGGAACTGCCTTAATAATCTTCTCAATATCTTCCACAAAGCCCATATCAAGCATTTCATCGGCTTCATCCAAAACTAAAGTCTGAATGTGGTCCAAACGAAGTGTTTTACGATTAATATGATCTTGCATTCGTCCAGGTGTACCAACAACAATCTGTGGGTGCTCTTTTAAGGAACGAATTTGACGACCAATATCAGCGCCACCATAAACCACTTGGACTTTAACCTTTTTATCTTGACCTAAATTATAGAGTTCTTCTTGGGTTTGAACTGCTAATTCACGTGTTGGGGAAATGATTAATGCTTGAACGTTAGGGTTCTTTTTGTCAATTTTTTGAATAATTGGTAAACCAAATGCCGCGGTCTTACCGGTACCAGTTTGAGCCTGGCCGATAACATCTAAGCCATCTAATACCATAGGAATCGTTTCAGCCTGAATTGGTGTTGCCTCTTCATAGCCTTGACGACGAATTGCTTTTAATATGTCTGGTTCTAAACCTAGATCTGTAAATTTCAAATAAGTTCCTCCTCGGGTTCTGTTACACATTTGCAAAACAGTTCCCGATCCCAAAACTCGTCTGCCTTGCAAATAATTTCCTGCTTAATTTCGCATCTTATCTATCCTATCACGAAAGTTCGTCCATGACAAATAAATAGTTAATAAAGTTTTCATGAAAATATGAGATTAAATTGGTCCTTAATTAAAATACCATGTTGAAACTTGATTTACCCAATAAATAATACTGTAGGGAGCGGGACAAAAGTCGGTTTCGGATTTACTGCATAACGTAAACCCAGACTTTTTGGCGTACGTTCTAGTGGAGTGTAGCACTCATATTTAAATTATATTGCTAATAGGTTTAAATATGGTCGCTAAGCTGCGCTAGAAAGTGTTTAAAAAAACAGATTTACACTAATATTGGTCAAAGAAACACAAGTAAAAATAGTTTATCGCAATTGCAATATTAGAATTAAGTGTTCCTGCTTAATTTATTCGTCTGCGATTTACGCTAATTCTAATTGCTTTAAAACCTCATCCAAATGCATCCCATTACTAGCTTTAAGTAATACTGCGTCATCAGGATGAATTTGGGCAACTAACTCACTGATCATTAATTGTTTTTCCGTCTTCTTAAAATAATGAACATGTTCTTGGTAAGTAGGATTACGCTTTAACTCATCGGCTAGCGGTTTAATCTCATCACCGTACAGATAGATCCCCGTTAACTTATCCGGTCGAATGGCAGTAGCGACACTTCGATGCAGCGTCGCCGATTGATCACCCAATTCTAACATATCACCAAGTACAGCAATCCGCCGGCCAGTGACGGGCACTTCTTGAAAAGCCGTTAAAACTGCCTTCATGGCCGTTGGATTAGCATTGTAGATATCACTTAAAATCGATTCGCCCTTAGCCCCTGTTAGCCACTGGGTACGGTTCTTAGTTAAACTGAAATGGGCCAAGGCAGTCCGCATCTCTTCAGGTTTAATTCGTAAAATCTGACCAACACTAATGGCCGCCATTGCGTTATTCACGTTATAGGCGCCTAGCAACGGAATTGTAAACATCATTTCTGGATAAGTGGCCAACGTAAAACTAGTTTGATCCTTGGTTGTTTCAATTGTCATCGCACATAAATCATCACTTTTTTTATTACCAAAGGTTAGTTGATTTTGTGAAACCGACTTAGCTCGTTGCCGTAAAAGTGGTTCATCCCCATTATAAATAAAGTAACCATCTTCTTTAAGACCATTAGTAATCTCCATTTTTGCATCAGCGATCTTATCTCGTGTCCCAAAAAATTCAATGTGTGCTTCGCCAATCATAGTTATCAAAGTAATATCTGGTTCGACTAACTGACTAAGAAAATCAAGCTGGCCCGGTCGATCCATTCCCATTTCTAAAACAAGAATTTCAGTATTGGTTTCCATGCTTAAAATTGTTGTCGGCACACCAATTTCATTATTATAGTTACCTTGCGTTTTGTGAACGTTAAATCTTTGACTCAAAATAGCCGCAATCATATCCTTAGTTGTGGTTTTCCCATCACTGCCAGTTACGGCAATCACCCGTGGATTAACTTTCACTAAATAATATTGCGCCAACTTTTGTAATGCTTTTAATGGATCAGCAACTTCCAACACCGGAAAATCAGTTGGCTCTCCTACGTGCCCACTTTGCCAGAAGGTTGCAACTGCACCATGTTCTCGCGCGTTGGCCAAATAATCATGACCATCGTTAGCGCCAACAAGCGGAATGAAGAGCGCACCTGACGTTAATTTTCTTGAATCAAAGGCAACGCTTGAAATTTCGGTTCCTGCCCACTGACTTATATCATTCTTCGCTTGAACTGCGTTAGCAATCTCCGCAAGCTGCATTTTCATTATGACTTCCCTCTCTCAATCCTATTTCTTTTGATTTGGTTGTTGCCGAAACTTTTCTAAGGCTAATTCTAGTAATTCTTCCACTAATTGTGCAAAGGACATTCCTGCCGCTTGCCATAATCGAGGAAACATAGCATCGGTTGATAAATCAAGAACGGTATTAATTTCATTTAAAAAAACATCACCATTAGCGGTTAAGAAAAAGTCACAACGTGCCAAACCGTGACCACCAATAATTGCAAATGCCCTTTTAGCATAATCCTGCATTGCCTGTTGCGTTTTCGAATCAATATCTGCAGGAATAGCTAGTGTTGGCCTTTTCGTTGCAAATTTACTGCTATAGTCAAAAAAGAGGCCATCCTTCATAATCTCGCCGGCCGGGGTTACATCAATTTTACCATTTCCAAGTAAACCGACTTCAAGTTCCCGTGCCTCAATTCCTTGCTCAATCAAAATTCGCTGATCGTACCGAAAAGCTACCTTGATTGCTTCAACCAATTCATCCCGGTTAGCAACTTGGCTAATGCCGACACTAGAACCACTGTTAGCCGGCTTAACGTACATTGGGTAAAGTAAAGAGCCTTCCGCCCGGGTCAAAATCACCTCAGAATTGGCTAGCCAGTTATTTTTCAAGACAGCAACGTAAGGAACCTGGGGCAAATTGATTTGCTGAAAAATCATCTTACTAGCAATTTTATCCATCCCCACCGCACTAGCAAGAACGCCATCACCGACGTAGGGAACCCGTAACGTTTCTAATAATCCCTGCAATTTACCGTCCTCACCATTCTTGCCTTGGACTAGCGGAAAAATAATTGCATCGGCCGCTTTGAAACGGTCAAATTTAAAAGGTATCCCACTGGATTTTTTTTGTTCGCTCAAGCGCGAAGTAAGTCCCTGCTTAAGTTGTAAATTAAGTTGCTGCCGAACAGGCGCAAATAGTTCTGGCCCCTGTAACCACAAGCCATCCTTTGAAATATAGATTGGAATAACTGAATATTGTTGATAATCAATGGCCTGTGTTACAGCAAATGCCGAAGCAATTGAAATTTCATGCTCGGCACTATGACCACCATAAATTAAGTAAATTTGCATAAACTATCCCCCACACACTAAAACACTAAAACAAACCTTGACTAGAAAATGCGGCCTCATTAAAAACTGATAATCGCCATTTCTGTAGTGATTGATCATAAATCAGCTCGGCAACCTTCTCTTGAACGTTATTGGTCCAGGCATCGTTAACGGCTCTAAACCGCCCGGTTAAACCATAAATTGGAATGTGAATTTCTTTTTGTAAAAACCCGATTTCTTCAAAAGAAAAAAGTGCCCCGTCAATAAAGAGCGGCTGAAGTTGTTTTAAAATTATTGGATCAATATTCGGAATCGTTGACCGCCGTCTAAATAGAAAACGGGCCTCAGGTAATTGTTCCTGTAAATGTCGCTTAAGACTCCGATTGAGTACTCGGTAAAATTGTTCTAAATAGCGATAATATGTCTTTACCGTTTGATCAGGCAAAGTTAAATAAACGTAATTATTTTGTAACTTATAATAAAAAGGTGATTCCAAATGTGTATAAGCGTGCCCTAAATAGAGTAGTTGCGACACTTCAATTGGCGTTAGCTGTTCTAAATAAAGTGATTGTTCGAAATCAATCCATTTATGAACCGTTATTTTGCGATCATCAAAGTAGTCTAAAATATCATCAGTACCACCAATAACATTAAAACCTGTATGTGAATCAACATTATCGTTTGGGTCCACTGCCGTTAATAACAACAAGTGGCTAGGCAGGCGCTTTAATGCGCCAGCAAAGTCCTGCAGACTAATCCCATAGGATAAAATCAAATTAGAAACCGTTTCTAAATGGATATAAATAATATCTGCACTCATAATCTCACCCCACCCACACAACTAAAACAACTGATCTATCTACCTTATTTTACTACGAAATTAGAAGAAAAGGTTGTGTCAAAAATTAATTTGACCACAACCTTTTTTATAGCTACAAATGTTTCAATGATCACGTACGTTAAAAAGGGTAAATTGAGGCTGGAACAAAAAGTCCTAACCTCCTTTTTATTTCCGAACATTGTTCTAGAACGTACGCCAGAAGTCCGGGTTTACTGCGTAACGTAAGCTAATTCAATAACCATAGTACGGTTATTGGATTAGCTTACGTTACGCAGTAAACCCAAAACCGACTTTTGTTACACTCCCAATTTATAAATGTTCCAAACGATTAATTCGCTGTTCAATTGGCGGATGTGTTGTAAATAAATGCGTCAATGAACGTTTTTCTTTAAATGGATCAGCAATATAAAGAGCGGCACTAGCCGAATCCGCCTGTTTCATCGGCTTGCTATTACCAATTTTTTGTAGCGCCGTAATTAGGCCCGTTGGATTACGCGTTAATTCAACGCTAGAAGCATCCGCTAAGTATTCCCGATTACGCGACAAGGCCATTTGAACAAGACTTGCCGCTATTGGCGCCAAGATAACAACAACGATTGAGCCAATTAATAAAATAATCTGCCCCGAATTACCTTCGTTATTATTACGACTTCGCCGGCGGCCACCGCCCCACCAAAAGGAGCGCATTCCAATGTTAACCAATAACGAGATAGCAGCGGTCAAGGCCATGGCAATCGTGGCCAAGCGAATATCATAATTTCGAATATGCGAAATCTCATGGCCAATAACGCCTTCCAATTCCTCACGATCCATCATAGCCAACAAACCAGTTGTGACGGCCACGGCAGCGTGTTTCGGGTCATTACCGGTAGCAAATGCATTGGGACTCGAATCAGTCACAATAAATACTCGTGGCATTGGTACCCGTGCAACCATGGCCATATCTTCAACAATATGCCATAGTTGCGGGTACTGCTCAGTGTCAGTAACCTCGCGGGCGTGATTGAGACCCATGACGACTCCAGTTGAATTACCGACCATTACGGTAATATAAATGGCAGCAACGATAGCCGCCAAAACAATTCCCGGCAGACTACTTGAGAAAAAAGCATAGCCGACCGCAGCCCCAATGATAAGCAGTAAACAAAAGAAGCTAAGCATAACGAGCCAGGTCTTTCGTTTATTCTGCGCAATTTGCTGATATAACATTTAGCTTGCCCACCTTTTTAATCGTTAAACGAAACTTTAGGCGCCTTTTTTTCATCACTAGGTGTTTCAAGGTAATTTATTTTTGAAAAATTATGAATTGGTGCAATAATATTACCCGGAAATGTTTGAATTTTATTGTTGTAATTAACTGCACTAGAGTTATAAAGTTGCCGTGAATAGGCAAGCTTATTCTCAGTATTTGAAAGTTCTTCCATTAACTGACCGAATTGCTGATTGGCCTTCAAATCAGGGTAACTCTCAGAAAGTGCAAAAATACCCTTCAAAGAATCACTTAATTGATTTGATGCGGCCATAGTTTGTTCGTGATTAGCTGCAGGCACCGTTGCCAACTGGTTACGCTTATCAATGACGTCCGTTAGTGTCTTCTGTTCGTGTTTAGCGTAACCCTTAACTGTCTCCACTAAATTAGGAATTAAATCATTCCGCCGTTTGAGCTGGACGTCGATCTGACTCCAAGCTTCATCAGTCCAATTATGTGTGCGTACAATGCTATTGTAAAAGCCAATATAACTACCTGCGGCTATGATTGCCAACACAATAACAATTACGATAATCCATAGCATAATAAAACCTCCTTTAACATCAAGTAACTTGCCCTTATACTACCAGAGCACCACCTTTTAATAAAGTAAAACTAATCAACTTGGATAGAATTTAACAATTACTGATTTTAAACTTAATTAATTTAATAATGAATTACCAAAAGCATTTAGTGGTAAGATGGCTTATAATGTTTTTATCGTGTTTACACAAATAATTAGTAACAAACCAAGTTGCGGCGCAATACTATTTTTATATTCGTAACTCAATTTAGCTTGAACGTGCTGGGTTTATTTGAAAATTATTCTTGCTAATATTTTTCTGGTCAAATTTAGCTTAAACGTGGCACCAATAATCTTCAATCTGTGGCGTAATCGTAATCCCTAAATGTCTTTTGAGATTTTCTAAATAACTAGTTTTAACAATCGTGTTGATAATTACGTGGCGGCACTTTATTAAACTTGTTCAGATAAATTTTGGATTGGCGTTGAAAGGGCACACAAACTACAATAATCATTTAAAAACTAAGGAGGTTCGACTTTGGAACAGACAGTAACTAAGCGACCAAGGCGTCCTGAGTGGCGCCAAAATTTATTCATTCTTTGGTTTGGTTGTTTTATGGCGGGCATGGGCTTCAGCCTAGTGCTACCATTTATGTCACTTTATATTGATACATTAGGTAAATTTTCCACTTTACAACTCAACTTTTGGAGTGGTTTGACCTATTCATCCACTTACCTTGTAACGGCAGTTATTTCGCCATGGTGGGGCCAATTGGCCGATCAAAAAGGTCGTAAGTTGATGTTGCTGCGAGCCTCGGCCGGAATGGCAATTGTTCTTGCCGCAATGGGCCTAGTTAGTAACGTTTATGAATTAATCGCGCTACGTGCACTTCAGGGTGTTTTTTCCGGCTTTATTAGTAACGCCAATGCGCTTATTGCAACTTCGGCCCCCCGCGAAAAAAGTGGCCAGGCGCTGGGAACTTTAACCACCGGTAGCGTATCCGGAATGATGCTAGGACCACTACTTGGTGGCACAATTGCCGGATCGTTTGGCTATCGGCTTACTTTCTTCATCACTGGTGGTTTGCTCGCCACGGTCTTTTTTCTCTGTTTGTTCTTTGTTCACGAAACTTTTACACCAGTTGAAAAAGCAAAGCAATTACCGGCCAAACAAATTTTTCATGAACTTAAGTTTCCGCACGTCATTATTGGTATGTTTATTACAACTATGATTATCCAGGCGGCCAATAATTCGATTAGTCCAATCCTTAGTCTGTTTGTCCGGCAACTAATGCACTACCACGGAAACGTTGCGCTGGTTAGCGGCATTATCGCCTCACTACCCGGAATCGCTACGCTCTTTGCGGCCCCTCAGTTTGGTAAGCTCGGTGACCGAATTGGTACGGAACGAATCCTAATCGTTGGCCTAATTTTTGCAATGTGTGTTTACATACCACAAACCTTTGTCCGTAATGTTTGGCAGCTAGGTGCACTACGCTTATTAGTGGGTATTTCCGACGCTGCGTTATTACCCGCCGTTCAAACCTTATTGGCTAAATACTCACCGCACACCGTTGCCGGCCGAATTTTTAGTTATAATCAATCATTCCAATCAATGGGTCAAGTAGTTGGACCATTATTAGGATCTAGTATCTCCGGCGCATTTGGTTATGGTGGTGTTTTTCTATCAACATCAATCTTGGAATTTGTAAACTTAATTTGGGTCTGGCGCAGCACTGGGCCGCTCCGGCTGGCCCGGAAGCAAAAAAAATAGTAAAAAATCACTGACCAACCATTAGATCTTACGTCTAACGGCTGGTCAGTGTTTTTTAAATTAGAAAGTATTTGGAAAAATAGCTTTCCTGTGCTTACTCCAGTGATTAGTGTCACTATTATACATTGCTAATAAAATAACGTATTTTCGTACGCCCAATAGAGTATACTTCCCCCACACTTTTTTGATAAAATTTATATTTACCTTAAAGTTGTATAAAAAACCGTCACAAACGAGCGACGGAAAGTTTGGGGGAACTTTTTTAGAGTGTAAGTTAATGTGTGAACTTAAAGTATATCACTACACTTTAAGTATCTTTAGTATACCGCACTCCAGCCTGATTTTAAGCTCATTATTTAAGACTTTTATTTTCAATAATCGAGTTTAAAGCAATTTATAAATAACTAAAAAGGCTACAAACTTTCCGAACAGTCACACTGCCGGGAAAGTTCATAGCCTTTTTTGAAATATTCAAGCTTATTAATCGTCTTGTTTTGGTGCCGCATTCTGATCGGCAAAGCCATATTTCTTGTTGAAACGATCCACTGCGCCATCGGCTTGCGTGAACTTCTGCTTACCAGTGTAGAATGGATGAGAATCAGAAGAAATTTCGACCAAGATTAATGGGTAAGTGTTACCATCTTCCCATTCAACTGTTTGATCGGATGTCTTTGTTGAACCAGATAAGAATTTGAATCCAGTTGTTGAATCTTGAAAGACAACTGAATGATAATCTGGATGAATTCCTTGTTTCATAATCTTTCGCTCCTTTGCCCTGAATCATACCCGTAAACGAGCCTGCGAGACAGAGATAATATTTAGCCTAATGCAACTAGTAAATAATAACATGGTCAAACTTAATTTGCAATTAGTGCCGCAAATTTCGATTATTATTTTTTCTTAATTCTAATTTATTAAGTTGCTGGAAAAATTCAGCATTGGTTTTCGTCTTTTTAAGAAAGCCTAATAACTGGCTCGTATAATCCAGTGCGTCACCAGACATTGAACGCCGAAGCCGCCAAACATCTTCTAATTGTGCTTTGGAGATTAATAACTCCTCTTTACGTGTACCTGATTGTTTAAGATCAAGTGCTGGGAAAACTCGGCGCTCCGATAATTCACGGGATAGGTGTAACTCTAAATTGCCGGTTCCTTTAAATTCCTCATAAATAACGTCATCCATTCGACTTCCCGTATCAACCAAAGCAGTTGCTATAATTGTTAGGCTGCCACCTTCTTCAATGTTACGCGCCGCACCAAAGAACCGTTTTGGCCGGAAAAAGGCCGCTGGATCAAGACCTCCGGATAACGTTCGCCCACTAGAAGGTGTCGTTAAATTATAGGCCCGTGTCAATCGAGTTATAGAATCTAGTAAAATAACAACATCTTGTTTATCTTCCACTAGGCGTTCAGCACGCTCCAACACTAGCTCAGAGACTCGCGCGTGATTTTGGGGTTGCTGATCAAAAGTCGAAGAAACAACATCACCCTTAACCGAACGTTCAATATCCGTCACTTCTTCAGGTCGTTCATCAATTAGCAATACAATCAAATAAGCATCCGGATAATTTTTGGCGATACCATTTGCTATCGCTTTAAGTAAACTTGTCTTTCCGGCCTTCGGTGGGGCAACGATTAGCCCACGCTGACCAAATCCAATTGGGGCAAACGTATCAATTAATCGTGTAGCAAGTTGCTGTGGGGTTGTCGTTACCTTAAGCTGTTGCTGCGGATAAAGTGCAGTTAAGGCTGGAAAATGGGGCCTTGCCTTGGCCTCCTCAGGATCTTTTCCGTTAACTGTGTCGACGTGCATCAGGCCATAATAACGTTCGGAGGCCTTAGGTGGCCGCGCACGGCCAACTACCTTGTCACCAGTTCTTAATCCAAAACGGCGAATCTGCGATGCTGAAATATAGATATCCTCTTGTGAAGGACCATAATTAATTGGTCGTAAGAACCCAAATCCTTCACTGCTAACAATCTCCAAAACGCCCTCCATCGACACGAATCCTTGCTTTTTAGCCTGTGCTCGTAGGACGGCCAAGGAGAGTTCTTTCTTATTCATTTGACTATAATAAGGAATTTTAAAATCCCGCGCGAATTGATAGATTTCCTTTAGTGTTCGATTTTCTAATTCACCCATGGTCAAAAAGTCGCTCATTTCAACCCTGCTTTCTTTTCACTTAAAAAGAGAGCTAAACAATTTCACCGAACTAATCGGTAAAAACTGATTTCGCTTGATCTTCATCGAAATTCAGTCATTCCTTGTCTCACTCTCTTAATTATTTAAATTTATACTTAACTTGCCGATGCAGACTTAACGTCATCAATAATTTCAACTTGGGCACCTAGGCCACGAAGTTTACTAACAACACGATCATAGCCACGCAAAATATTATCAACGTTATAAATCGTTGTGACACCCTTTGCCATTAAACCAGCCGTCATCAAGCAAGCGCCGGCACGAATTTCATCGGCCGACACTTCGGCCCCGGATAACTGATCAGCATGGTGCAAAATAATAACATCATTTTCAATTGTAATATCCGCACCCATTCGAATCAATTCAGGTACGTGCTTAACCCGCTTAGGGTAAATTGTATCAACAATTAGCCCTTCACCCTTTGCTTTGAGCATTAAAGGTGTAATCGGCTGCTGCAAATCAGTGGCAAAACCTGGGTACGGTGCAGTTTTAATTTGAACCATCTTTAATGACTTGGTTGGATGAACAAAAATACTATCTTCATAATAATCCAGCTGGACGCCCATTTCTTCCATTTTGGCAAGAAACGCATCCAAATGTTCAACAATAATATTTTTAACCAGAACCCCATCACCGGCAGCGGCCGCCATTGCTAAATATGTTCCGGCCTCAATTCGATCAGGGATGATCGTATGGGAATTATGCGCGGCCAGATGATCCACGCCTTCAATTCGGATAGTGTCCGTGCCGACACCCCTGATATTAGCGCCCATGTTATTTAAAAAAGTCGCCAAATCAATAATCTCTGGTTCTTTAGCAGCATTTTCGATAATTGTTTTTCCTTTAGCCTTAACGGCCGCTAGAATAACGTTAATTGTTGCGCCAACGGAAACCATATCTAAAAAGATACGGGCACCATGTAGCCCTTCATCAGGCGCTTTAATGTACATTGCACCATGTTCATTAGTTACTTGTGCGCCCAGAGCCTCAAAACCCTTAATGTGCTGGTCTATTGGTCGGGGACCAATATCATCGCCACCTGGGAGCCCAACAATCGCCTCACCAAATTTACCCAGCAATGCACCCATAAAATAATATGATGCCCGCAGGCTCTTTATCCGACCGTTAGGAAGTGGTGTTGGCAAAATATGGGTTGGGTCGATTGTCAGTACGTCACCTTCAAACTTTGAAGAAACCTGCATTGACTTTAGAATTGACATTAAATTGTGCACGTCTTTTATGTCCGGCACGCCGTCAAGCGTTACCGGTGTATCGGCTAAAATTGCAGCCGGAATCAGCGCAACAGTACTATTTTTAGCACCGCCGATGGTTACTTCACCGGATAACGGTTTTCCGCCCATGATCCTCATTTTCTTCATACTTTGCTTTCCTCACTTCAATTATAATCATTTCAATAATAAAGAAAGAACTGTAAAAATACAATAGCTTATCTCAATTGGTTAGTAAATTCTCACAAATTGCGCTCATTTTTTTGAAAATCTCCGTTTATTTAACAAATATTTGACGATACAACAAAAATTTAGCCGGTTGCCATCACATAATAGTACAACACGAAGATCTGGATACAGCAAAGGGGCTGGAAGTCCAGCCCCTCCTTAAATATTTTGACATAGTCGTTAACCAAAAGGCAAGTTCTTACTGTAAATCTTAAACTTTACTATGGTTTAACTATGACTAGCCGTTTTAATAAATGCTTTGTACAGGCCCTCTGGACGAGTTGGGCGGGAAATAAATTCCGGATGATACTGACAAGCAACAAAGAAGTCATTTTGTGGTAATTCAACGATTTCAACCAAACGATCATCAGGTGAAACCCCAGAGAAAACTAAACCTTTGTCAGCCAATAGCTGGCGGTATTTGTTGTTAAATTCATAACGGTGGCGATGACGTTCTTGGATTTCAGGAACATTATTATACGCCTGTGCCGCAACTGAACCTGGTTTTAACTTACAAGGATATAGACCTAAACGCAAAGTGCCACCAAGGTTTTCTTCCGCGTTTTGATCAGGCATTAAATCAATAACGGGTTCCGTTGAATCAGGACGCGTTTCGGATGAGCCGGCATCCTTTAGACCAGCAACATTCCGGGCAAATTCAACGCAGGCCATTTGCATGCCTAAACAGATACCTAAAAATGGTAAATTATTTTCCCGGGCGTATTTGATTGACGCAATTTTACCTTCCAAGCCACGATCGCCAAAACCACCAGGAACCAATAAGCCATCGGCATCTTTTAAGATGGACGCAACATTATCGTCATTAACGTTTTCAGCGTTAATCCGCTCAACTTGAACATCAGTATCAAAGGCATAGCCAGCGTGTTCTAATGCCTCAACAACTGAAATATACGCATCTTTTAATTCAACATATTTACCAACTAAAGCAATTTTAGTTGTCTTCTTCAAATTATGAACTTTATCATTTAGTGCGCTCCATGCAGACATATCGGCCTTAGGTGCCGTCATCTTAAAATGTTTTAAAACAATATCATCCATATTTTGTGCCTGTAAATTAAGCGGAATTTGATAAAGTGTATCAACATCTAAGGATTCGATAACAGCCTCAGGGTCAACATCACAGAATAAAGCAATTTTATTACGCATTTCTTGCGTAATTGGTTTTTCAGAACGAACAACCAAAACGTCTGGTTGAACCCCCATCCCCCGTAATTCATTAACCGAATGCTGGGTTGGCTTAGTTTTCATTTCACCAGCCGCCCGTAAATAAGGAATCAATGTCGCATGGACGTACAAAACATTATCGCGACCAACATCGGCCTTCATCTGCCGAATTGCTTCAATGAAAGGTAGGGATTCAATATCACCGACTGTCCCACCAATTTCGGTAATGATAATATCTGAATCAGTTGTTGTTGCTGCCCGCATAATTTTTTCCTTTAAAGCATCAGTAATATGCGGGATTACCTGAACCGTGGCGCCTAAATAATCGCCATTACGTTCTTTTTGTAAAACTTCACTGTAAATCTTACCAGTAGTCACGTTAGAATATTGATTTAAATCTTCATCAATAAAACGCTCGTAGTGACCAAGATCAAGATCAGTTTCGGCACCATCATCAGTAACAAAAACTTCCCCGTGTTGGTATGGATTCATCGTGCCGGGATCAATGTTGATGTAAGGATCAAATTTTTGAATCGTTACTTTCAAACCTCTGTTTTTTAGAAGACGTCCAAGTGAAGCTGCTACAATACCTTTACCTAGTGAAGAAACAACGCCGCCTGTTACAAAGATATACTTGGTCATATCAAAACTCCTTTAAATTTTTTCTGCGGGATCCACAAACCCGGTTTTCACCAAAAAACAAAAATAAGCTCCCTATTCAAATGAACAGGGAGCTTACTAACCGTTCCGTTGGCTTTACAGATAAGACCTGTAAAGCGCCCAAGCAATATAATACATGGAAATCAAAATAGCGTCAAGTCCAAAGTGTTAAAAATGGGCATGTTTATCAAAAAATGACGGGTGGGACAAAAGTCTGGACACACGTTCTAGAGTAATAAAAGCGGCTAGGAATTTTATCCCAGCCGCTTATTGTTTCCGGATATTACGCTAGAATATGCGCCAAAAGTCTGGACCAAAACCGACTTTTGTCCCACTTCCTCGTCTATCTTTACTTAATTATTCATCATCATCGTCGTCATCTGTATCATCGTCATCATCAGCACTGAAGTCAGCTGAATCCGAATCATCATCCGCATCAACGTTGAATTCAGATAATTCACCTTCCATACCGTCTGGGAGGCCAGTATCTGCATCATCATCGTCCGCGTCAACATCATCAAGATCAGACGTTAAATGCTTTGGTGTAACTGCTGCATCAGTTGCATCATCATTGTCAACGTATTCAGCCTCATCATCGAGGTCAGAATCGTCATCTTCTGGATCATCATTATTATAATCGATTACATCATCGTCATCATTGACGTCAGCAAGAAAGGCGTTAACCTTCTTACGCCGCTTACGTTGTGGCTGATCTTCATCATCTTCTGGATGATTCACTTCTTCATCGACTGAATCGAATGGGTACCATGAACGTAGACCCCAAACGTTTTCGCCCAACGAAATAAAGCTGCCATCAACGTTTAAATCCGTATAGAATTGTGATAAACGGTCTCTAACCTCAGCATCAGTCTCACCAAGATAACCTTGAATAGCATTTACTAAATCGGCAAATGGTAAGACATCACCCTTTTGCTCTAAAATAGCATGTGCCACTTCGATCATTGATAATTCATTTTTCTTTTGTCCTTTAAAAACGTCGAGTTCCAACAGGTACACGTCCTTTCAGCAGTCTAACCGATAGCATACACTCTTTTATTAAAATTAGCAAGTCAAACACGTTTACATTAGTTCTTCCAGAAAAACATCAACAATACTCTCTTTAAACACTCTAAGCAGTGAAAACCAACCGCAGCCGATAATCACCTAAATGTTCATTTTGAGCAAATAATTGGTACTCAATGTAGATTTCACCAGATACTGGCTGTTCTTTAACCCGAATATTCAACCGCGGCGTAATTGTCTCAATTGGAATAGTGCCGTATGGGGTTTGGTAGTGAGCGACTAAGCGTGTATTACGACTAAAACGTAGATGCAACTGTTGGCCACTTTCTCGATCACCACGAGTTAGCTTAACGTCACCTTCAGGCTCCACCTTAAGTGTGACTGGAATTAAGGAGCCATCATCTTCAGAAGTTTCCTTATAGCGAATATATAATGTTTGACCCATTTTTACCAGTTGGCCGGCTTCATCAAAAACGTGTTGCGTTTCTTCATCATCTTGAGTTACAAATGTTTCTAGATGAATTGCAATTGGTAAACCAGTTGATAAATCCATGACTTATAACCTTCTTTATTTAGACTTTGTGAATATTATAAGTCATTTAACAACCTTTGCCAAAGAAAGCTAACCTTTATTAATAAATGCTTAAAGCCAAATTTATTCTAGACAGGTATAATGAAAACAAAGATCAATCAAAGGAGTTATTCAAATGTCTTATCGTAACCAACTACTAAAACGAGAAAAGGTTTTTCGCGATCCTGTTCACAATTATATTCACATCCAACACCGTGTCATTCTAGATTTAATAGATACTAAGGAATTTCAACGCTTACGCCGAATTAAGCAATTAGGAACGGCCTCATTTACCTTTCATGGTGCTGAACATAGTCGCTTTGGTCACTCACTTGGTGTTTACGAAATTGCCCGCCAAATCTGTGATAATTTTGCCCGCAATTTTCCTAGCCAAGAACCTGGTGATGGGCTGTGGGACGACTCAGAACGCTTAGTCGTTTTATGCGCCGCTTTACTTCACGATATTGGCCATGGCCCCTATTCACATACTTTTGAACATATTTTTCACACTAATCATGAGCAAATTACTGTAGCCATCCTGACTTCTCCAGAAACTGAAGTTAACCACGTTTTGCGCCGAGTTAGCCCAGATTTTCCCGAACAAGTGGCCAGTGTCATCACGCATGACTACCCTAATCCACAAGTTGTTCAAATGATCTCAAGCCAAATCGACGCTGATCGAATGGATTATTTACTGCGGGATGCTTACCATACCGGAACTGAATACGGTAAGTTTGACCTCACCCGCATCTTACGGGTCATGCAACCTTATAAAGATGGGATTACTTTCTCAATGGAAGGGATGCACGCAGTTGAGGACTACATCCTTAGTCGCTTCCAGATGTATATGCAGGTCTACTTTCACCCTGTTTCTCGTTCCATGGAAGTTATCTTAGAACATTTACTCAAACGAGCTAAATTACTTTATGATCGTCATGCTCTAAGTGAAAGCTTTATTCCGCACCTATTAGTTCCATTTCTTGAAGATGATTTCACCTTAGCGGATTATCTAAAATTAGATGATGGGGTGCTAACCACTTACTTTATTCATTGGCAGGATTCCAGTGACCCAATTCTCAGTGATTTAGCCTACCGCTTTTTAAATCGGCGCCCATTAAAATCGGCGCAAGTAACTGAGGACACCAAGGATTTAGTCCCAATTTTGCAAAAGAAGGTCGCCGCCGTCGGTTATGACGCTAATTATTACACTGCAATCAACAATAGTTTTGACTTGCCTTATGATGCGTACAATCCAAAAGCAGCCAATCCAAAGACCCAAATTGAGATTAGTCAACCCGATGGTAGCTTGATTGAATTATCAACCTTAAGTGATATTGTTGCGGCAATTAGCGGTAAATTTACTGGTGATGAGCGCTTCTTCTTTCCCAAAGAAATGTTGGCAGAAACAACTGATAATCTCTTTGCTGAGACCTATGACAGTTTTCAACAACATATCTTAAATGGTACCCTAATCCACACTTCAGATTAGAACGTGTCCTTGAAAGTGTTTCTAGGGCGCTGAAGCCACTGCTTAACTGCCCAGCGGTGAGTTGGTCGCTTTAGCTTTTGCTGCGCCTCTTTAACTGGCATCCAAGAAATCCGATTAAAGTCGCCTTCCAAGGGTTCCTGAATTTTCACAAAATTTTTGCCAGAATAAAAGTGGGCCGGATGATAATAGCCACTGTGCCGAAAAGTTGAATAGAAGTATTCACTAGCCGCACCCAGATAACAATTAATGGTGATAGTACCGCCAACTTCTTCAATGAGTTCCCGCGAAATAGTTGCAATATCATCTTCGCCGGCTTCAATACCGCCTCCAGGAAGTAAAAATGTTTTATTCGGTGGTGATACGACAAGAATATTTTCTTCACTTACATCAGGGATAACAATATACGCACCAATTCGTTTTTTATACTGAATTGCCGGGTCTTTTTTTCCAAAAACAATCTCCGGTGCCATGATCAAGCCTCCTTAATGTTCTAGTGTCCATTTTTACATTACTAAAGCTATTTAATTGTTCTCATTATAACTAACTCACTTCTACTTGGGAAGATTACTCACCCAAATGATAATCATTAATTAAGAAGTATTTCAAAAAAACGTGGTGTCCCCGAGCAACTATTAGCTGTTCGAGCACACCACGTTTTTTTGACCATAAACTTATTTTCAGATCGCGTTTACTTTAATTGTTTAATTGCCAACATTAATTCTGGACTGTAATCGTTTCTGATCACCGTATTAATACCTTGCTTTTTTAAAACATCAAAGAAGGCCAATTGGCGATTGCGTGAACTAGCTGCGTAACGGCTATCATCCTCAAGTGCCTGATAAGGAATCAAATTAACGTAAGCCAAATGATGAATATCTTTTAGTAGGTTAACTAGTTGTAAGGCATCTTCCGGCTGATCGTTGACGTCCTTCAGCATTACATATTGGAACGTAATCCGCCGGTTAGTCCGATCAACGTAAAAGTGAACCGCGTTAAATAACTTATCCAGGCTCCAATCCCGGTTGGTTGGTACCAAGCGACTGCGCAAATCATTACTAGGTGCATTTAAAGTAATTGCCAAGTTAACTTGAAGGTCAACGTTAGCAAACCTTTGAATCTTATCAGCTAACCCATTAGTCGTCACCGTCATATGGCGGGCACCAATTTCAAGCCCCGCCTGATCGTTAACAATTTTTAGAAAGCCTAGCACACTTGTAAGATCTGCCAGTGGTTCCTGACCGATCACCATAATATGGCTAATTCGTTCGTCAGTTTCCTTTTCATCCAGATAATGTTGCAAAGTTACTACCTGAGCAACTAATTCGCCAGTGGACAAATTACGTTCATCATCGTCATCAGCCTGGCTAGCAACATAAGCAGACAAGCCATAATCATGGTGCATTAAAGTCGTTGTAATATTAGCGCCATCGGCCAATTGAAATGAATAATCAGTTGCTGCCTGTTGTTCTTTTTCTTTCACTAGTGTCAGTGGATTGAACGAAAAGCTCTCCGTTAATTTAGCTATTGTCGCCTTTGACAAATTTGTCATTGCTTCAAAACTAGCAGCCCGCTTATTATAAAGCCAATCCCAGGTTTGAGTTGCCCGGAACTTTTTTTCACCGGCATCAAGGAACCACTGAAGAAGTTCTTTCTTAGTTAAGCCGTAAATGGTTGTTTTTATCATTTTTATATTTTCCTCACTTTTTAAAAGTCTACGCTTCATACTAATCTATGTTGGGTTAGCTTTCAAGCCAACCTCTGCTGAACGGCAGAAATCGCCATTGAAATTAAGCAAAAATTTTGTGCTGCTGTTATCTATTTGTATAATAGAGATAGGTTCCGTATAAGATAATTGTTATCCAAGGAGGGCAAGTATGTTAAAAGAATTTCGTGATTTTATTATGCGCGGTAACATAATGGACTTAGCAGTTGGGGTTATTATAGGTGGTGCCTTTACTACCATTGTCAAATCACTGACAACTAACTTGATCAACCCAATTTTAGCATTAGTCGTTGGTAAAGTAGATTTATCCAGTTGGGTCGTTAACGTTGGC
Organism: Loigolactobacillus backii; assembly: GCF_001663675.1. Lineage (NCBI taxonomy): Bacteria > Bacillati > Bacillota > Bacilli > Lactobacillales > Lactobacillaceae > Loigolactobacillus > Loigolactobacillus backii. The sequence continues at coordinate 1,301,728 of NZ_CP014873.1, read as the reverse complement.
CAAACCGAATTCAAAGTTGGTTCATTTTTGAACGACGTTATTAACTTCATCATCATTGCCTTTATTGTTTTCTTATTAATAAAGGCTCTGAAACGTGTACAAACAATGTCCGGCCATGAGAAACAAGAAGAAACAATCGAACCAACTCAAGAAGAACTTTATTTAAAAGAAATTCGCGATCTTTTAGCCAGTAAAACAACAACTAGTGGCACGCCTGGTGTCACACCAGACAAAACCGAATGATGTAGCAAAATCGTTAAATCGCAGGAAGTATAAAGTGTCATAGAGTGTTTGAAAAGGTGCTTCCACTAAATTGGCCGAAGAGAAGCTAATGAAGTCATTTTCCAAACACAACCTAAACTCAGCACAAAAGTTGTCGTTACAAGGCTGGGACAAAAGTCCTGGCCTTTTACTATTTCCGAGTATTACTCCAGAATGCGCGCCAAAAGTCTGGGTTCACATGCCAAACCGACTTTTGTTCCACTCCTGTGCCTCCAGCTTTTCTTAGGTCCTAATTATTAGACCATATTTTGTAAACTAGTTTACTTACCTAAGTAAAAATCCACCAACGATAAGCAACGAAAGGCCGATAACTAAATGCCACCAGCGATTCATAGCAACTAAAGCAACGTATTCCCGCAAAGTCCCCCACAATAGATAATTAGGTGGTGTAGGTGCACTCACCAATTGACAGGAAATACGTAATCGGCGGGCGTATAATCCAGTTCGAAAAATATGAAAATTACTAGTTATTATTGTTAAATCACCGGAAATCAACTGCCTGGTATAACTAAGATTTTCCAAAGTTGACGTTGCCTTTACCTCTTGAATAATTCGCTTACTAGGAATTTTATGCCGCTGCAAATACTCGGCCATCGCGGCGGCCTCTGTACGTGGTTCATCGCTGCCCTGTCCACCAGAAACAATAATTTTAGGTTTAATGGTAAGTTGCTGGTATAGCCGAACCGCCCGATCTAACCGCCACTGTAAAACTTGCGAAACATAGCCATCACGGCGTAACCCTGAGCCCAGAACCAATAGGTATGGTGTTGCCGGCCTTTTAAACGAAATAATATCCAGTAACGTCCCCGCAAGGTAGGCGACAAACCCAACAGCAAAATAGCCAATAATCAGCCACGATAGCTTTACGCCGACTGAATTGGTAAAACTAAAAATAATCGTCACAATTAGCCAACAACCAGCACTAAATAACAAACAACGTTGAAGTTTGCTTAAATGCAAACGATAACTTAAAAATAGCATGCCACAACCAATTGCGCCAACACTTAAATAACTGACTATGCGAATTAACACTAGACCGCCATTTTTAAAAAAAGGTGGACTAGCCGCATACCCCATCCAGATCAGGCAACCACCAATTAAAACCACAAGATAGCCATTAAGCAGGAGGCGGCGATCATACCGAGTTAAACCAAGCAATAAAATAATCGAAATAATTAACCACCTTAGTAACATATTCTCTCCTCCTTAATCACTAACTCACCACTACTATATTAACGCTAAGGAATGCCTGGAAAAGCGTTCACACTAACTTAATCAGGTAAGTACTAGTAAAGGAATTTTCCAAGCCCAGCCAAGGCAAAAACTAGGGTTTTAAATTTAATTTTAGAAAAGCGTGGAACGAAAATTAATTTTCGTTCCACGCTTGCCGTTACTTTTATTTAATTACTTAGAGCGTACCTTAAACCTATTTTTACATAGTCTCGCATGTACTTAACACACGCTCCAAACCAAGTCATGCTTGCAGATTACTTTTGCTAGTATTTACTAAATGATTTGGCCCAAACGTGCTCTGAATCTAAACGTTTTTCCAAACACTCGCTAAGCATCTTTATGAAATTTATTCTCAAATAATGGACTAACTGGCTTATTTTCGTGAATACGTTTAATCGCATCACCCATCAATGGGCCAACTGAAATTTGGACAACTTTATCAATTAATTTTTCTTTTGGTAATTGAATTGAATCCGTCACAACTAATTGCTTAATTGCGGAATCAGAAATTCGTTGAATCGCTGGACCAGAAAGAACGGGGTGTGTGGCACTGGCATAAACTTCGGTTGCACCAGCATCCATCAAAGCTTGAGCACCTAAAGTAATCGTGCCGGCCGTATCAATCATATCGTCAATCAAGATACACTTCTTACCCTTAACGTCACCAATAATGTTCATTACTTCAGCAACGTTGGCTCGTGGACGGCGTTTATCAATAATTGCTAATGGCGCCTTTAAAAATTCAGCTAGCTTACGTGCCCGCGTTACGCCACCATGATCAGGTGAAACAACAACGGCATCCTTATCAACACCATGTGTTAAGAAGTAGTCAGCAATCAAGGGCGCTCCCATCAAATGATCAACTGGAATATTGAAAAATCCTTGAATCTGTGCCGCATGTAAATCTAAAGCTAAAATTCGCGTGGCTCCGGCCATTTCTAACATATTGGCAACAAGCTTAGCCGTAATTGGTTCCCGGGAACGTGTTTTACGATCCTGCCGAGCATAACCATAATAAGGAATAACAACATTGATTGAAGCAGCCGATGCGCGGCGCAATGCATCAATCATAATCATCAATTCCATTAGGTTATCATTAACTGGTGCCGATGTTGATTGTATAACGTAGACTTGATCACCACGAATACTTTCTTCAATGTTGATCCGAATCTCACCATCACTAAACTTAGTAACAGTTGTTTTGCCTAATTCAACACCAACTTCTTGCGCAATCTTCTCCGCTAATGGCTTATTAGAATTCAAAGCAAAGATTTTTAGCTTCGGATCAAAATAATGTTCTGACATAAGAGCCTCCATTTATAATTTTAGTGCGCTTCAACAAATCACCAAATAATTCACTGTTTATCGAGTAAAACACTCAGTTCCAATGATATTCAATTTACAACAACAAATCAAGCGTCAGTTAAAAAACTAATATTATTTTCATGAAAGCCTAATTTTCTGGCTCATGTGGTAATTTATCCCAGTAATTTGGTTTGTTCACCTGTCGGGCACGAGCAATGGCCATATCATGAAAATCAACATCGGCCGTAATCGTTGATCCAGCCGCAATAAAGGCGTGATCGGCAACCTTAACCGGCGCCACAACATTAGCGTTACTACCAACAAATGCCCAATCACCAACATCTGTGTGGTGTTTATCCAAACCATCATAATTAACAAAGACAACGCCGCAGCCAACGTTGATGTGTTGACCCAAAGTTGCGTCGCCAACGTAAGTGAGGTGCCCGACCTTCGTGTAAGCGCCAATCTGAGCATTTTTAACTTCACAAAAGTTCCCAATATGAACGTATTCGCCAATTTCTGAGTTAGGCCGAAGATGACTCATTGGGCCAATATTACTGTGGGCATGCATAACCGATTTTTCAATTGTTGAACTGGTTATCGTCACGTCAGCACCAATCTTAGCGTCACGTAATTCTGAGTGTGAACCAACGTAGCAATCTTCACCGATTTCTGTTTGTCCTTTTAACAATACACCGGCCTCAATTGTTGTGTCGGCACCAATCTTAACCCCAATATCAATCCGCGTCGTTGTAGGATCAATTAGCGTGACACCATTGGCCATATGTTCGGCGTTGATCCGGCGCTGCATCACCCGTGTTGCGTTAGCAAGCGCTCCCCGGGTATTGACGCCCATGGATTCTTCAAAATCTTTCATTTTAAAAGCCGAAACAATTTCACCTTTTTGCTTCAAAATTCCAATAACATCGGTTAAATAATACTCACCTTGGGCGTTGTCATTACCAACCTCATGCAATGCAGCAAATAATGTTTTGTTGTCAAAGCAATAAACACCGGTATTAATTTCATTAATTGCTGCTTCTTCTTTACTAGCGTCCTTTTGTTCAACAATCTTTTCAACAACACCTAAATCATTCCGAATAATCCGGCCATAGCCAGTTGGATCATCCGCAACTGCAGTTAAAACAGTTGCCTTAGCACCCTTTTCTTTATGGTACTCAAAGAGTTGCTCAAAAGTCTTGGCAGTGAGCAGCGGTGTATCACCACTGACGACTAGGGTCATACCATCTAGATCGCCTAACACTGGTTCCCCGCGCAATACAGCATCGCCAGACCCTTTTTGTTCTGCCTGTAAAACGTACTCAGTTCGTTTGCCTAACGCCGCTTCAACTTCACCGGCACCATGGCCAACAATCGTAACCACTTTGTCCGGATTAATCTGCTCAACCTGCGTTAAAACGTGATCTACCATTGGCCGACCACAAACTGGGTGCAATACTTTGGCTAACTTTGATTTCATGCGCGTACCCTGACCAGCCGCAAGAATTATTGTGTACCGAGACATCATTAAAAACGCTCCATTCTTATCCAATTCATTATTTTACTTCTTTATCATATCCTAGAAAAATTAAAGCAACAAGGTACTAGGTCAAACTTATTGATTTTTAATAGCCGGGTACCAAATTAATGTAAAGGTGCTTCGGTGCCGTAATTTTATCTTCCTCTGGTACAACAAGATTATAGTGACTTGGCTGGTATTTTTGATCAAGGTATTTCTTAGTTAAAAAAATTAGCTGATCGATTGCTGCCTTTTGCTTCGGACTTAGCTTAACAAAATTCTCAACGTGTGCCTTAGGAATAATTAACATATCACCTTTTGCTCGTGGCTTATCCGAAAAAAAGGCACCGGCTAGTTTATTTTCTAAAACAAAATCTTCCCTTTGACAATAAGTACAATCCATGGGCCTCAAACCCCCTTAATTTAATAATTAATCTATAACTTCTAATATAAACGTAAATTCAATTAAAACTAGCTTTGTTACACAAAAGTAATTTTAAAATACGATCAAGCGTGTGTTTGAAAATAAGCTTCAGATGAGAATGTTCTTTATTACGTAGCGGACGGCTCCTCCAGTCAGTTATAATGATTGATTGGAGGAGCCTTCAGGTACACGCGGCTCATACTTTAGGAAGTGTTTGAAAAAGCACCAGGTTCCGGGCATTACTGACAATGTCGATTGGACTTGGATAAACCAAAGTCTGAAGCGCAACCTAAGGCGCTAATAATTTTGATGTCCAGACGTTGTCCGTTCAACTACTACTTCGCAAGTATGGCTAGTTATTTGCAAATAACTTTTGCTGCCTCGAATGTTATCTATTCTTGTGGCAAAATTTGCCAAGGAGCACAGTTACAAAGTCCATAACTGCTCGCGACTAAGTTCGTTTCGGTCACCACAGGAATCTGCTTTTTCAAACACGGTTACACCAAATTAGTCAGGGAAATACTAGTTAAAGCATTTTTCAAACATAGCCTAGGGAATACCAATAATGGCCCAAACTTACTTGGCAATTGCAATAGACAACGTCATTGATAGGTGTGCGCCTGGTTCGCCAAAAATAGCTATTAAAAGTTGGGGAGGTATTAGAGTAGTGCAGAAAAAGACGCTAAGTTTAAAATGGCTACTATTAGGATCGCTAATCACCAACACTGGGATTAGTTTTATTTGGCCACTAACAACAATTTACATGCATGAATACTTGCACGAAAGTTTAACTACGGCCGGAATTGTTTTATTTGCCGATTCATTATTTATGATCATCGGTAATTACCTTGGCGGCCTTTTATTCGATCGTTGGAATCGTTACTACACGACGCTTTGTGGTATTAGCTTGGCTACGATCGCCACTGGTTTTTTGATCTTCTTCCACGGTTGGCCCGCCTACCCACTATTTCTAATTTTATCTGGTTTGGGAAACGGAATCGTGGCCACTTGCATTAATTCTTTTGCAACGGTTGTGGCCGGACGACCAGCTAGCTATGTCTTTAACCTTTTATACTTTACAAATAACTTAGGCCTTGTCCTAGGAACGTTGATAGTTGGTTTCATTTTACCCTATGGTATTACCTACATTTTCGTCTTAGCGTTCAGTTTATTCGCGCTATTTTTAATTGTTGCCGCCATTACCTACCGCGTTGATCCAATTAAGAACCCAATTAATAGGGCAAAGGCCGCAACTCAAGTACTCAATCGACGCAGTCAACACCAAATCTTTTTGCTATTATTTACCTTATTCGTTACTTGGGTGGCCTACGAACAGTGGCAAAGCAATATTGCCGCCTACATGGTTGCCCACCAAATGACCGTTAAAGATTACAGCCTTCTTTGGACATTTAACGCCGTCTTAATTGTTTTATTACAGCCAATTTTAACTTATTTCGATCAGTTTTTACTAAAGCATTTACACGGTAGAATGTACCTTGGGTTTACACTCTTTGCATCGTCTTTTGCCTTACTTTTAATCGCCAAATCATACCACCTTTTTATTTTAGCAATGGGCGTCTTAACGATTGGCGAAATACTAGCACTACCTGCTGTTTCGACCTACGTTGATCAACGTGTGACCTTAAGCCAAAAGGGACGTTACCAAGGTCTTGTCAACGTCTTTGCTTCGGCGGGCCGCGCAGTTGGTCCTTTAGTTGGTGCCACAATTATTGAATCTAGCTCCTACCAACTAGTCTTCCTACTTTGTGTGTGCAGTATATTACTGGCCACTGTGTTCTTTGCCTTGGGTAATCGAACAACCGGCGAAAAGCAAACAAATAACCAATAATATCCGCAAAAAAACGACCAGCAAATATCTCGCTAAAAGCGTAGATACTTGCTGGTCATTTTTATCGATTCTGTGTTGTAACGGTACTAATTTGTTTAGTATGACTTAATCGTTCATAAATTAACCGATCATTATGAAACAACATACTCACTAAAACGTGAACACAAAAGACGGCGGCCAAGATAGCCATTACCAAAGTTAGCAATAAATAAAAATCGACCTGGCGGTAAGGTGCATGTAATGCCGCCCGGGCCATTCTTGGAAACCAGTAAACAAACACCGGTAAAATTCCCAGGTAAAGAACGCTTTGGCGGACTAACAATTGACCTACCGTAATACTAGTTGCCTTGGCCTTATTACTCACCATTTGAATTCGGACGAACCATTTTCCAATTGTCATTCCATTAGTAAGTAACGGAATTAAGACAAAATAACCAAGTACCATCACAATGTAGATACCAGTTAGATATTGTCTCAGTCCAAAAATACCTAGCAGCCGGTGAACAGCGACAACACTAGTAACCGTGGCCATTAAAACAATACCCCAATCAATAATAAAGGCAATAAACCGACGGGTATAACTTACCCGTTTTCCCTTTTTTGAATCAGCAATACTCATATCTGAATACGATGGGAATAGCTTAATAAAAATTGGTGCTAAGAAATAGCCCAAGATGCCACCTAATGTGTTTATTAATAAATCATCAACGTCGAATAGCCGATAAGGCCGGACGTACAAACCATATAAACCAGTTAACTGCGTGGTTTCAAAAAATAACGTTAAACAAAAGGATAGTAAAATCGTCTGTTTTAACGAACGTTGAAAGTAATAACGTAGGTAAATGCCAAAGGGAATCGTTAGTACAAGGTTAAAAAACGGTTGTGTGAATCCTGGTTGCTTTAGGGCCGGTAAATAAGTGCTTGGGTGTAATGGCTGTAATACTGTGTTATCAAAGAATTGGCGAAACACCATTAACGGCTGTAAGTTATACTTTGGCGTGGTTAACAGCGCCACACTTGTCCGTGTTGGCAATGGTAAAATAATTAGAAAATAGGCCGACAATAAATAAAAGACAAATGTATACAGCACAAAAGCACGCCAAAAAGTTAACGCACCGTAACGCCGATACTGTAATACCAAGAACGGTATTGTAATAACCAACGCAAGCGGTGGAAAAACAAGTAAAGCCATTTTAATGGGAAACAAATAGCTGGCCACTTAATCACCCTCAAACTTTTTAATGTTTAAATGCGCGTTGTAAATAATTACCCGCCTTAACGTGGATAGTATCACTCTGACTGTTTACTTTATCTACTGATAATAACGCAGTGTAATCATCAATCGCCCGTGGACCATCAAAGGTTGATTCAGCAAATACGGTTATACCAACTAATTCAGCTTCAAATTCCGTAATCAGGCTGCGCATACCGTTAACTGTACCGCCACCCTTCATAAAGTCATCCACAACCAGTACTCGTGCGCCACGCGGTAGACTACGTTTCGATAATTCCATCTTTTCAACACGTTCTGATGAACCAGAAACGTAATTGACACTTACCGTTGAACCTTCCGTAATTTTTGAATCCCGTCGAACGATAACAAAAGGAACATTTAAGTACATTGAAACGCTTTGAGCAATGGGCACGCCCTTAGTCGCAACTGTCATAACTGCATCAATCTTTTGATCGACATACTGCGTGGCGATTAGACGTCCAACTTGGCGCAACACTTCTGGTTGTCCAAGTAAATCGGACAAATAAACGTAACCACCAGGTAACAAACGACTTTGTTCAGCCAAACGCACTGTCATTTCAGTAATAAATTGTTTTGCTTCTTCTTCACTAATTGTCGGAATAAAACGGACACCACCTGCGGCCCCAGGTACCGTTTCAAGAATCCCTGTCCCCCGTGTTGCAAAGGTTCGGCGGATAATGCCTAAATCTTCACTTATCGATGATTTTGCAGATTCGTAGCGCTTTGCAAAGAAAGTTAGCGGAATCAACGTATGCGGTCTTTCCAGTAAGTAATGAGTAATATCAATCAACCGTTCACTTCTTCTGATCTTCATAAGTACACCTCAATTTTCATTTTCAAAAAGTTTGCTTACTCATTATAAAGATATTATTCTTAAAAAACTAGCGATTTACCCAAATTAGCCTAAATTGTTCGGAAATAATTAGAAATCAACCGAAATTTGAATTAAAAAGAAGCAGTAAGACCATTTAATCCCATCAATGTTTTAATGTAAGGAGTGAACTAGGTAAACCTCCTGGCAAAAACCGCGCATACTGTTGTAAATGTGTTGGGCCCAAATTGTTTATTACATAAGCTAAAAATAGTTGAGCTACTACCGACATCGACCCCAAATTGGCGTATTTTGGCCGCCGCCTTCTCCGTAATCATTGCTTTGCCCCAAGCCGTTTTTAATTTGTTTCTTATTATACTGATTTTTCAGTAAATAAAAAGAGCAAAAAAAATAAGCAACAGCAGTCGCTAATCTAGGCCAAACAACCTAACAGACTGCAATATCACTCACTTAAATTTTTATTTACGATGCAACGTTTTGCTTATCATCATCGAACTTGATTTCAATAGACTTTGTAAGAAGATCCGCATAGCTATATGAAACACGTTCAAAAGAATTTTCTTCTTGATCTAAGTCTACAACAAATACTGCAGGATAAGTTTCGTGAAGAATTCCTTTTCGCTTAGTGATTTTCTTGCGTCCAGCCTGCGCAACGACCATCATTTTTTGTCCGACTTTGCTATCGAGATTTTCCTTAATGCTCGCTAGTGTAATTGGCATTCGTTTCACCTCTTCTTAAGATGAATATTAGTATAACACGATTTTACAAAATTTGCAATTATACCACAAGCCGTTTTTCGTTGCAACTTAAATATCCCAATGAATTTTCTAGTAGCAGTTACAAATTTATTGCGTTTGCCAAACGGACAAAGTCAGTAATGCTTAATTGTTCAGCACGCTTACCAGGACTAATATCAACCGCCGTTAAGGCCGCCGTCAAGTGCTCACGGGTAGATTCATCCTTCCCATAGAGCGCCAGTAAATTATTCCACAAACTCTTACGCCGTTTAGCAAAGCTCCCTTTGACCAATCGTGAAAAAGCCTTAAAGTCATTAGCACTTTCCGTACAATCTGTTCGCTTGGTTAGTGAAACGATCGCCGAATCAACATTAGGTTGTGGTACAAAAACTGTCTTTGGCACAATATGGGCAATATCAACCTGCATTCGGTACTGAACGGCAACCGTTAATGAGCCATAAACCTTGTTTCCCGAATCAGCGGCCAAACGTTCCGCAACCTCACGCTGCATCATTACCACAATTTGTGTGAAATCCAAATCACTGTCTAATAACCGCAATAAAATAGGCGTCGTGATGTAATACGGTAAATTAGCAACTACCTTAATTTGGTGCTTTCCATCCAAATGGTCACGAACGAGTGTCGCCAAATCACTTTTTAATACATCCTGATTAATCACCGTTACATTTTTATAGGCGGCTAACGTATCCGCTAAAATCGGAATCAAACGTTGATCAATTTCTAGCGCGAGAACCTCATGAGCACGTTGCGCCAATTGTTCAGTTAGGCTACCGATTCCTGGTCCAATTTCAATGACATCATCCGTCGTAGTTAAATCGGCCGTAGTAATAATTTCATTTAAAATTGCTGGTTCAGTTAAAAAGTTTTGGCCAAGACTTTTTTTAAACGATAAACCATAAGTATCTAAAATCTCCCGCGTACGACTGCGAGTGCCGATCGGCCGTTCATCCTCTGCCATTATTTTCCTCCTAAGTTCTATTTGGTCTATTTTGCATCAAACCGCAAAATCCTATTTTCGGAGGATATCCATTCTTCTAGCACGAAAACCGTGCACGCGAAACATGGCCCTCCTAAGTTCTATTTAGTCTATTTTGCATCAAGCCGCAAAATCCTATTTCCGGAGGATGTCCATTCTTCTAGCACGAAAACCGTGCACGCGAAACATGGCCCTCCTAAGTTCTATTTGGTCTATTTTTGTTCACTTAAATCACTATCTTTTTGAACTTGTTTCATCGCGGCCGCAAACTCGGCTTCACTAATCTGAAATAACTGTAGCCGTTTATATAGTTGTTTGCTGTTGGTATAACCAATTTGTAAAATATTTCCCAGCCGTTGCCGTCGATCCTTTGCGTTCGGACCTGCCGTCAATCCCATTGCCTGTAAGACCTGCCGCGAAATAATGGGCTTAGCAGTAGTTGGCATTTGCGTATATAAATGCGCTAAAGCGTGCTTAATGGCTTTGTTGCCAGCATGTTCAACCCCTAAGCTACTTTTATGTTTTTCCGGCTGAGCTTGCCCTTGAGACAAAAAAGCGTGTTTGATACCAGGAACCTGAGCCGAAATCGTTTTACGGATTTTTTCTCCAGGCGAATCAGGATCGGTAAACACAATCACACCGCGCCGCTTTTGGGCCGTGGCAATAGCAGTCAACGTGGCGTCACTAATTTCTGAGCCATTGGTTTCTATCGTATCAGCATTTACAACCTGCTGTAGGCGCCGTGTATCATCACGTCCCTCAACTACAATAATTTCTTTGATTTTTTCCTCAACCATTGGCCACTACTCCAAAAAATCGGCTTGCGTTACGGTAACTTTGCGCGGCCACTGTGGTAACTTCCTCTTGCCGTAATTTTGCAATTGCTTCAACAACGTAGCGTGTGTACCCCGGTTGATTTTGTTCGCCACGATGTGGTTCTGGTGTTAAATATGGGGCATCCGTCTCAACTAAAAAGCGATCAGCCGGTACTAATTTAGCGGACTCGTGTACTTCAGGTGCATTTTTAAAACTAACAACGCCACTAAAAGAAATCATTAAACCAAGATCGAGAAATTTTTGTAACCATTCGGCGTTACCATTAAAGCTATGCATAACTCCGCCAATATCTCGAATATCGGCCGCTTTTAAAATTCGGTAGGTATCTTCAAAAGCATCCCGTGTGTGGATTGAAATTGGTAAGTGTAACGTCTTAGCAAGTTCAATTTGGCGAGTAAAAATTGCTCGTTGTTGTTCATGATGCTCCTTATCCCAATGGTAATCTAGGCCAATCTCACCTAGGGCGACCACTCTGTCATCCTGGAGTTGTGTCACTAAATGATCCTCAACTTGCTGATTATAAGTTAACGCCTCTTCTGGGTGCCAACCAATCACGGCGTATAAGTTGGCGTACTGATGTGCCAAATCAAGTGCTCCTTGATTCAAGGTTGCGTCAGAGCCGACAATTGCCATTTTTGTCACGCCTAGATCTTGAGCACGCTTGATATATTCTGGTACTTTCCCAGCAAACGCTTGATCATTTAAATGTGTGTGTGAATCAAATATCTGCATTTTTTATCTCTCTTTCTAGAACAAAAAAGAATAGCCGCCATTTTAAATAAGTTTTCTTCAGTATAAAAGCACTGACGTGGTTCTGCAAATTCTATTCCACAACCAAATCCAGTTTACTGATCACTCTTCAAAATAGCTGCTATTCTTCCTAATTAACTAATTAATGCACCGGCGGGAATCGACTCGCTAATCGTTATTAATTGAACCTTACCTTCATGCTCAGCCGAAAGTAACATGCCTTGGCTCAGCTGACCGCGCATTTTACGTGGTTTCAAATTAGCAACGATTATTACGTGCTTACCTACGAGCTTTTCAAAGTCAGGATAGTATTCGGCAATTCCTGATAAAATTTGCCGATCTTGATTATCCCCAGCGTCCAAGCGAAATTGTAATAATTTATCGGCGCCTTCAACTTTTTGGACTTGCTTAATTACCGCAACTTTAAGTTCATTTTTATCAAAATCATCAATTTTGATCTTGCTCTTGGTTAGATTCAATTCCGTTGTTGCGGGATCCCAAGTGGCGGTCTTTGCTACTGAACGATCTTTTTTGTTGGTACCAACCGTCTTTTTCATCTGTTCTTGAATATAGGCAACTTCAGCGTCCATATCCAATCGTGGGAAAATCGGTGTTCCCTTAGCAACAACCTTAGTGTTTGCTGGGAAATTGCCGTAAACTAACTTTTTCGCTGTATCATCGGCAAAATCTAAGCCTAATTGCTGGAACATTTCCTTTGGTGCATGCGTCATAACCGGTTGCAATAGCAAAGCAACTATCCGTAAAGTTTCCGCCAAATGAACAAGAATACTATCTAAGGCAGGTTTCTGGGTTGGATCCTTAGCTAATTTCCACGGCTCTGTTTCATCAATATATTTATTAGCCCGACTAATTAAACGCCAGACTTCATCTAAGGCATCCGAAAAATGCAGCGCAGTCATGTTGTCATCGTATTTCTGCAACACTTCATTAGCAGTCTTAGTCAGATCGGCATCAAAATCAGTCCCGTTATCCACCCAAGCCGGAACTTGACCATCATCATACTTGTTGATCATAGCAATCGTACGGTTAAGTAAATTACCTAAATCATTGGCCAAATCATAATTAATCCGCGCAACAAAATCTTCCGGCGTGAAAACACCATCATTGCCAAACGGAATTGCTCGCATCAAATAATAACGCAAAGCATCAAGCCCATAACGTTCAACTAACATTTCTGGATAAACAACGTTACCCTTAGATTTAGACATTTTACCGTCCTTCATCATCAACCAACCATGGCCAAAGATTTTCTTTGGTAACGGTAAACCAAGGGCCATTAAAATAATGGGCCAATAAATTGTGTGAAAACGAACAATTTCTTTACCAACTAATTGAACGTCAGCCGGCCAATACTTCTTAAACAAGTGATCATCAGGGGTCCCGTAACCTAAAGCCGTTATATAGTTTAATAAGGCGTCGACCCAAACATAAACCACGTGCTTATCGTTACTCTTGATTGGCACTCCCCAATTAAAAGTTGTCCGTGACATTGCCAAGTCTTCCAGCCCCGGTTCGATAAAGTTCTTCAACATTTCCTTTTTACGTGAAACTGGTTGAATAAAATCAGGATGCTCATCGTAATACTTAACTAACCGATCAGCGTACTTGCTCATTTTGAAGAAATAAGACTCTTCTTTAACTAGCTGAACTTCATGGCCACTTGGTGCTTTACCACCAATAACCTTACCAGCAGCATCCCGGTAAACCTCGGCCAACTGTGATTCTGTGAAGTATTCTTCATCAGAAACCGAATACCAGCCCACGTACTCACCTAGATAAACATCACCTTGCTTAATCAACTGTTCAACAATATTTTGAACGGCCTTAACGTGGTAGTCATCGGTTGTTCGGATAAATTTATCATTAGAAATTTCTAGTAATTTCCACAACTTTTTAACGTCGGCCGCCATGCTGTCAACGTATTCCTGGGGACTAATATTCATTTCCTCTGCTTTTTGTTCAATTTTTAGACCATGTTCATCTGTGCCGGTTAAATAAAAGACATCATACCCCTGTAATCGCTTATAACGTGCCAAAACATCACACGCAATCGTTGTGTATGAATTACCAATATGCAGCCGTCCGGATGGATAATAAATTGGTGATGTGATATAAAATGTTGGTTTCTTTTCTGTTGTTGCCATATAATCTAACTCCCTTAATTCAGTTTAATGAGCGTTGTGCACAAATGAGCGCAAGCCATACTAACCCGCCGTTTTAAACGTTAGGGCCTTTTCAAAAGTATACCATAAAAGACTCTGCGTCATCACGCTATCTTCGTGGTGTTACCTGCCGAAAGGCGCAATTCATAACATGATCGTTAATCAGCCCAGCAGCCTGAATAAATGAGTAAGTTGTTACCGGGCCCATAAATTTAAAACCACGTTGCTTCAAGTCTTTAGCAATTTGCTGGGATAATTCATTTTTAGCCGGTAATTCCCTTGCATCAGTAATCTGATGCTCAATTGGCTGGTTGGCAACAAATTGCCAAAGATAATTAGCAAAGCTGCCCTGTTGCCTTTGGATTGTTAAAAAAGATTGAGCATTGATTACTGTTGCTTCTAGCTTACGGCGATTACGAATAATTGCTGGATCAAGCATGGCCGAATCAATTTCTGCTACCGACATTTGAGCAACAACCTGCGGATCATAGTCATGAAAATACTGATGAAAGGCCACTCGCTTCCGTAATACAATTAACCAACTTAAACCAGCCTGGTACGTTTCCATACAAAGTAATTCAAACAGTGTTCGGTCATTATGGGTTGGTCGACACCACTCTTGATCATGATAAGCCTGCAACAAAGGATCAGCTTCTGCCCAAGTGCAACGTTGAATCGTCATGCTCATTCTCCTTTTTTAATCTAAAATAAATCAATTTGCTGGGGATTGAGGCCTGTAAACTCTAGCCCTAATAGTTTTTTCAAGGTTAAGGCGTTACCTGCGGCATCGCCACCAGAATTATTATTAAAAATAACACAAATTTCCTTGGTTGTGGCCGCCAAACGCTGAATATCTGGCACCAGCGCTTGTAATTCACTTTCACGGTAGCGATAAAGTGTTCGCTGACTACGCCAATTACGATCCTGATTTGCCCAGCCACTAAAATTGCGACCGTGCAACCGAAAAACTGCTAAATCGTCATTAGTTGCCACTGGATAGTACGGAACACTACCCGCCGGCGTTTGTGGTTCATCCACAATAACGTGACTATACGCAAACTGCCTTAATAAATTTAAAGTTCGTTTTAAATAAATTTCTTCATACCAAGTCTTATTCCGAAATTCAACGGCTAACGGCAGATCAGGTAAAAACTGGCGAACCTGTTGCAAATACAAAATATTTTCTCTAGAAACCCCAAAGTACGGTGGAAATTGTAGCAAGATCGTCTTGAGCTTTCCGGCTTCAACAAGTGGTTGGCTATTGTCCTTAAATTGCTGAAATACGGCTTCAACACTTGGTGCCCCAGTCTCTTGATAATCACGATGGCGCGTCATAACCTGATTGGCCTTAACAATAAATTGAAACTGTTCCGGCGTCTCTTGCGCCCATTTAGCAAAAGAACTTTGTCGCGGAATTCCGTAAAATGGCGTATCTAGTTCAACACAGGGTAGAAATTCACTATACTCTGGTAACGTTAACTTACGTGACTGATCGGCGCCCATTAAGCTGCCGTGTTCCGTCCACGTTGTTAAACCAATCGTAATCACGGCAACATCCTCCAATTCCAAAATCATACTTTACAAAAAAAGAGTCTGGAAAATCCCCAAGCTCCAATTACTCATTTTACTATTTTAATCCTCATCCTACGATTTTAACAACGTTTGAATTGTTGGACAATTGCAGCTTCTTGCTGATTCAGTGGTCCCAACATCGAGATTAGTTGTTGACCGCTAACACGATAATTACGGCGTATTCTATTCAGGGCAATCATAATAATCACCGTTAAAAAAGCGACCAAGGATGCCCGCGTGCGCGTAAAAGAAACGGCAAATAACGTTGGGGTAGCCTGAAAGAAGATTTTAAGCACGACGTACACTGTAATGATACCAACAAAATACTGTAATCGTTTGGTCCGCCGCATCCGAATCATCAATAACTGAAGCGCCAGTAATAGATCCTCGTGCACCACTTTACTCCGTGCCTCCTTGATAAGGCAACCGCGCAATTTGTTTAAAATAACCGTGTTGAGCAATATCCTGCTTTAAATCGGCCATCGTAAATTGATGGTAAAAAGCACGGTAACCCGTGTCAGCAAGTGTAAATAAATCCGTCAACGTGGCCTCAATATTACGGTTAATATCACTGCCCGCACCACTGGCCTCCGTATTTCCAGTCGTAAAACGAGCGTAACTAATTGTTGGCGGAATCGTTAAATCGTAGAGCTCTCCAACGTTAATCTCCGCAAGTGTCCGGTCGAGTTGATAACCACCGTTTTTCCCAACAACACCGCGAATATAATGTTGCTTATGTAAAACCGATAGAATATTTCGAATCATTACCGGGTTAGTCGTCATGGAAACGGCCAACTCACGACTTGAAATAACGGCCGGTTGTTTTTGTTCCAAATAAAGTAAGCTATGAACGGCAACAGAAAAATCTAATCTCATTTTTAATTTACACCTCCCAATTCTTTAGCAAGTGTCCTCCATCAAAACGCTACTTTGCAATTGATAAAATTGCGCAATCTATAATTTAAGGGGCATTTAGAAAAACACTAGGAAAGCTGTTTTTTAAATACGCTTACACTAAATTGGCCAAAAAACAATAGTAAAAAGTGTTTTCTAAACACAACCTAGATTGCAACTTTCTGTTTGCTTTTCTGAACGTTATAGTCAAACTAAGTTTCTCTTAGGCGGCCCTTCCGCCTAGTTACATTATCAATGGTGTCACTTTAAAGTCAACTAATCGTTCGTCAATAAAGTTCGTATTATAACGCTGCTTTTTCCCAGAAAGTGCTGGCCGCAATATCTGTTGAAAATCAGCTACAACTCCTAAATTGGCAGATTGGGTTAACCAATCTAATGAAAAGAAATTCAAAATTCCTTCACGCGTCATTTGTGGGTATTTTTGTGGTGCAGCCTTAGTCAGTGCAGCCACGTAAACGTAAATACTATCAATGTAACGGCCATCAATATGCCAATCAAGAATTCCGGCCAACGTTAGTTGATAATCGTTCGGCCGAAATTGTGTTTCTTCTTGTATTTCACGCTGCATTGCCACATCTGCGGTTTCGTGTGGTTCAACCTTACCGCCTACACCATTCCACTGCCCTGGATACGGCTTTTTCAACCGATTGATCACCAAAATTTGTTCTTGTGCGTGAACAATCGCTAAGGTATATTTGTAGGTCATCTTATTGCCTCCACTGGGATTATTCTAGCATATTGCACTGCCTAATCGTGTTTTGGAAATACTTTTACCAGTATTTACTTGACTAATTTCGTATCACCGTGTTTGAAAAAGCAGCTTTCTGCGGTTGCCATGTTTCAACTTGGCGCTTTTCGCCATAGTTGAATGGACAACGGATGAAGCATCAAAATTATTAGCGTACTTAGCTAATAATTCTCAGTTGCGGAATAGTAGCTACAACAGCCAAATCATCTGTTGTACAGATAATTCGGCTGTTTAGGCCATGTTTGGAAATAGTTTCTACTAGTATTCACCTGACTAATTTGGTGGAAACGTGTTTGAAAAAGCAGATTCCTGCGGTTAGCTACAACAGCCAAATCATCTGTTGCACAGATAATTCGTCTGTTTAGGCTAATCCTCAGAATCTAACCGCTTTTTCAAACACTCTCTAGTCTTTACTGCCGTAATTTTTTAATCACATTAGCCTGATATTGCTTAGACAGCAACATGGTGCTCCGGTACCAGTCGGTTAAATACGGTGCCAGCGTCTGGTCACTTAAGTTCTTAGTTTGCGCCTGAATAACTTCGGTCTCGCGCGTGGGATTGGTTAGTGACATTTTCTGCTGATGTTTAACCGTAGCAATTTTCTTTGAAACGGCTAGACGTTGCTCAAATAAGGCCGTTAACTGCCGATCAATTTCATCAATCTGTTTGCGTTCTTCTTCTAACATATCGATGACCCCCTCTTCTTAATAAAAAAAGCAGCCGGAAGCCACTTTCCATTCGTTATTTTAAATTTTATTTTACTGAATTTTCATTTTCAACACAAGTCCGTGCCGCTATAGCTTGGCGAAAACGTCAGTAGCATTGGCCTGCACCATTGTGAACTTAAACGGCAAATCAAGCTTTTCTTCATTAACAGCCACAATTTCCGCATTAGGTCGGGCATAATTTGTCAACATCGAAAACGGTGCTACCCGAAATGACGTTCCACAAATAATAATTAAATCGGCTTTAGCGACAGCATCAATTGCCGTACTGACTGCCTGCTCATTTAATCCTTCGCCATATAAAACAATTTTTGGCCGCAAAATACCGCCATCACTTTTATGGTGATAATCCTGCAAATATTCTTGATAAGGAACGGTCTGGTGACACCGCTGACAATCGACTTGGTACAAATTGCCATGAAATTCCACCACGTGCTCAGCACCAGCTGCAGTGTGCAACCCGTCAACATTTTGCGTAACAATCATACCCTTGGCATTGCTAATGGCCGCCATTTTTTCGTGAATAATATTCGGTTTAGCAGCAGGATAGTACATATTGTCCTTTACAAATTTATAAAAATCGGCGGGATGATCAACTAAATTATCGTGACTTAATAAGTACTCCGGATTTTGCTGATTCGCGTATAAGCCATTCTTTGACCGGTAATCCGGGATTCCTGAAGGCACTGAAACGCCTGCTCCAGTTAAAAAAGTGACGTAGTGCGCCTTTGTTATTGCTTGCTTTAAATCAAACATAAAAAAGCCCCCTAAATTTTTAACGCAACGTAAAAGCCATATTAATTTTTTCCATTAATTCTTGAACCGATAGTGCGTAAAGTTCTTTGAAGTAGGCGGCACTATCCTTTTCATTCTTAGGTGGTGTTACCACAAACGTATTTTGTTGATCGTTTTTGCCTAAACCGATGTAAGCACGTTCGTTTGAACCCTTGGTAGTCAATTCAGAATGAAAAACGTCAAAGACTTGCCGCACTTCCAGCCTTGACTGTCGATCTGAAAAGACACCGGCCAAGGTTGTAAATTGATCGTGGTGTGCTACTGGCAAACCAGCGCTTTCCAACCACTGATCAAAGGCCCGAAATAAGTTAACCACTGTCCGTCGTAACGCAAATGGTGACGTAATTGGTTTAGCACTAACCACTTGGTATAGTTGTTTGGCAGCAGCGTACGCCACGGTATAGCGTTGCGTAAATAGATCGTCAAAAAACTCAGTCTCTCCTTGATAAAAGACTAGCGCATCTAACAAACTAACTGCTCGGAAAACTAACAAGCGATCCGCTTTTTTAGGATCCTCAGGCGTGACGACATCGAGGATTCCCTTTAAGTATTGGCGCTTAACCGTATCCGTCAGTAGACCATGTTTATGCTGTTCACTGACAACAACAACGTGACAAACGGCATTATATAAATCAGTTGCCGTTGCCATTAATTGTTGGTCTAGTGCCTCATCGTTAGTTGTTAAGTTAAAATAAATCTGCGGATAACCCTGCATCACCATCAATAAATGTAATAGCTCATGTGAGACGGTGTAATCAACATCGGTCGCATCGTTAACTAAGATAGCTAAACTGCCATCTGGATTTAAAACCTGTTGGGCTTGATCATGCCGTAAATAGCCACTACTTTCATCACTTACTCGAACTTTAACCTCACCAGTAAAGCGTTGGCGAACTTCTGCTAATAAATCTAAAACTGGCTGTGAAAACTGATCTTCTGTCATAACTGACTCCTTCGTTATCGTAGTTTATCTCCTTCATCATAGCAAAGCTTTTAGTGATTGTGAACTGGGAGTGTCTTGAGACTACCTCTGCACGATGCCAACAAATAAATACCTTTATACCTGAATTATTCACCATAAGTTCTCCAAGTACAGTGTCACCCCGGTATCATGGGCGGTACTGTGTTTTTTATTTTTCACCTTTTTAGTGCAGAAAAAGAACCTCCGATTTGGTATAGTTGATTCACCACAAGTCAGCTATCCACCCAAAGAAAGAGGTCCTTCTCATGGCAACTTTACCGGGAAAACGAGTTAATTTCAATCCTAAATTACATATTTCGCACACTGGTGGTGAACTTTCCACTGATGCTGGGCTAGTGTTGGTCAAAGAATTAATGGCGCAACTCAATTTCACGACCTTAGCGTATCAATTAGTCCATTTTGATGACCAGCGCCATTACGCTCGTTACAGCAACGTTAGTCTACTAGAACAGGTCGTGCTGCAGTTGATCGCCGGTTACCCGGCCGATCTAGCTGCCACCAGTTTGCGCAATGACCCCACATTTAAATTACTATTGGCACAACCGCAATTGGCCTCACAACCGTCATTATCCCGTTTTTGGCAACGCTGTGACGAGCAGACCATCACCTCATTACAAACGTTGAATCAAGCATTGCTTGACCAAGCGTGGACTGGCGCCAAGCAACAACAGCTGATCCTCGATATTGACTCGACTCACGCCGATACTCATGGTCATCAGGAAAAAACGGCCTTTAATGCGCATTACGGTACCACGGGTTACCATCCGCTGGTCGCTTTTGACGGGCAAACGGGCCACTGTTTAAAGGCTCAATTGCGCCCAGGTAATGTTTATACCAGTACGGATATTGCCCCCTTTATCACACCACTACTACAGCACTATCATCAAGTCAAACCGAACGCTGATATCTTGGTCCGCGGGGATAGTGGCTTTGCGACTCCAGAATTATACGAAACTTGTGAAGCCAACGACACTTTTTACTTGATCCGCCTGAAAGCCAATCGGCGGCTGAACCAACTGGCTGAACGTTTTGTTCAGATCAGTGATGAGCAGAATTGGACTGAGACCGAGGTCCATTATTATCGCGCGTCTTATCAAGCCCGATCATGGTCTAAGCCGCGCCAGATCTATATTAAATCAACTCGACCAGCTGGTGAATTGTTATTTCAACATGAATACCTCGTGTCCAATTTAACGAGTTTTGTCGCCGAAGATGCATTTCACGCCTATCACCAACGGGGTCAAATGGAAAACTATATCAAGGAAGCCAAGGCTGGCTTTTACCTGGATAAAATGACTAGCTCGCAATTTATACCAAATTATGCCCGCATGATGCTCAGTGTCCTCGCTTATAATTTAGTCAGCTTGATGCGCCAATTGTTGCCTGTACAACATCAGCGATTACAGGTTACAACCTTGCGCTTATGGCTGTTTAAAGTAGCGGGTAAGCTGGTGACCAGCGGCCGGCAACTTTATCTAAAATTAAGCCGCCACCACGTCTATCAGGATTTGTTTTATCAACTGTTAGCTCGAATCCAAGCGCTACAGTGGGGCTAAACTGGTGCAAAAAATCAAAAAAAGTCGGTTCGGCCAAGGGGCAAGTATGCTCAAAATTGAGGATCAAAAATTTATCCAGCCCCATAATTTGGTAGCCTTTAGCAAAAACAGTACATCTTGGTTTGACTACGCCATAGCAGCACGAGAATTGGTCCAAAATTGTGCGGTATGCCGATATTAAACCTCGTATGAATAATTCGGGTTATATTAGATTAGCCAGAAAAATACCTTTATTAGTATTTTTCTGGCTAATTTGGTGTAAACGTGTTTGAAAAGGCAGGCTCCTGTGCTTACTGTGTTTCAATTTGGCGCTTTATGTCTTGTGTTCGCGACAAATTAAGTCGCGCGCAGTTCCAGACTTTGTATAACTGTGTTTCTTAACTCATTGCCGCAAGAATAGACAACATTCGTAGCGCCAACAATTATTTGCGGTCTTTACAAATGACCAATCGTAATTGCGGAGTAGAATCTGGCACTTTTCCAAACACTCCCTAGTTTAACTATTAAGTCACACTTTTTAAAGCGCTTTCGTGATATAATTGATTCAATGAATTGGGGTGCACTACCCTGATCCTAAATAAACGGGGTGATCATATGTCTGAACAGAACCGAAATGTTGTTTTATATTTGATTCAAAGTCTTGATGGTTACATTGCCGAAGAAGATGGCGACATGGCTTGGTTACAACAATTAGATACAACTGAAGCAGACAGCTCTTACCAAAGCTTTTACAGTACAATTGATACAGTCATCATGGGCCGCAAAACCTATTTACAAGCAAATAACTTGGCTGGCAGTTACCCTTACAGTGATAAACAAAATTACGTTTTTTCAACAACGCTTCATGATACTGAAGACCGAGCAACGGTTGTAGCGGGTAACGTTACCCAATTTGTCCGACAATTGAAAAATGAATTGGGCCAGGACATTTGGTTAGTTGGTGGTGCTGATCTCTTTTCTCAGTTACTTAAAGTGCATCTAATCGATAAATTGGTTATTACAATTGCACCAGTTTTGCTAGGAAAGGGAATTCCGTTACTTAACACAAATTTAAAAGATGTTCCACTGGCACTTCAAAAAGCACAAAAAATTGGTCAATTAGTTCAGCTAACTTATCAAATCGAACCACAATAGCGCCAAATAAAATAGGGAGACCACTAAAACAAATAATTGTTTTAGCGGTTCCCCCTATTTTTATTTCACTTCGTTTTAATCCGATCGAATTTTTCAAGTAGCGCACAAACCAAAATCAAAGTTAGAAAAACAAAATTATGAATAATAATGTGCCCGGTTCCCAGCCAATATGACGCTAGTGAAAAGGAACTAACCCAAAGGACACAAAGTAACATGATACTCACCCAAAAATGCAATTGACAGTAATTAATAATACGTCGCATTACAATCACCCCTTCTTTAAAAAACAAAGATCTTTGTTTTTAGAGACAGCGCTTTCTTAATTAAGTATACGCGCTTTATCACTAGATGACTAGTAAGTGTCTGCAAGGGCACACAAAATGAATTTAGTCTGAATCCTAATTAGATTAAGGCCTAAAGAGTTTACTTCTAACCGTTTTCCAATCACTTGTTAGAAACTACCATAGTCGCCGCGTAAAAATAGCGTCAGTCGTTGTAAGTAACTGAAAAACAGCGTTCCCACAATAACAATCAGCGTAATCAGTACTAACGAAACAGTATATGTATTCATTATTAAAAATAATAAGATTGCAACCAACATATTTTTACTATAGTAAGAACGTCGGTGCCAAAATTGTTGTAACCACATTTTATTCGCCTCCATAATTAGCCTATCAAGCCTCAAGCGGTCTGTCTTAGGGCTTAGGGCGGATTCATTAACCAGTAATAAGTTGGGTAATGGTCCGACCAGCAAAAATAGGCAATCGCTTTCTTTTTTCTTGCGTTATAATGTGGTTGATATTAAGAAAGGTGTGGAAGTTAAAATGGCAACTAAAGTTTATACTGACTACTTCTTTGATGAACCTGCTTTTAATACGCACGATGGTGGTTATATTCCGCTAGAGGTTTATGATGCTCCGGAAAAACCGCTAGCAGTTCCACCACTCTTAAAACCTGATAAAGAAACTGCAACGGATACGTACTACACCGTTATTGCCCAAACCGGCGAATCACAGCTCGTTCCCGGTGCCAAGACTAAGACCTGGGGTTACAACGCACCGTTATTAGGTCAAACCATCGTTTTTCAACGTGGCAAACACATTCACATTAATTTAAAAAATGAACTTCCTGAATTAACAACTTTCCATTGGCACGGCTTAGATGTTTCTGGACCCATTACTGATGGCGGTTGTCACGCTCCAGTTTACCCTGGTGAAACTAACCAAATTGATTTCACGCTTGAACAGCCCGCCTCATTATCATGGCTTCATGCTCACCCCTGTCCATCAACTGCAGTCCAAGTTTGGCACGGACTAGCGACTGGCGTCATTATTAAGGACGATGTTGAAGCCAAGCTACCTTTCCCACGAAATTATGGTGTTGACGATATTCCGTTAATTTTACAAGACCGTCGTTTCCACGAAAATAATCAGTGGGATTACAAGGCTGACTACGATCCAGATGGCGTTCAAGGTCCAACTGCCTTGATCAATGGCACTGTTAATCCATATTTTGACGTAACAACTCAGCGGTTACGTCTCCGTTTCTTAGATGGTGCTAATCGCCGTGAATGGCGCTTGCATTTCAGCGATGACCTTGAATTTACCCAAATTGCTTCGGATGGTGGTGTCTTACCTGAACCAGTTTACCTCACCAAACTAATGTTAACTTGTGCCGAGCGCGCAGAAGTTATCGTTGACTTTGGTAAATATAAGCCCGGCGATGAGGTCACACTCTACACAGATGACGTTCCCCTGGTTAAATTTAAGATTCATGATTTCAAGCCTGATAATACCAAATTACCAGACCACTTAGTGACGATTGACGACCCTGATCCAAGTCCGGATACACCAATTCGTAAAATTACG
The DNA here is from genome assembly GCF_001663675.1 of Loigolactobacillus backii. Classification (NCBI taxonomy): domain Bacteria; kingdom Bacillati; phylum Bacillota; class Bacilli; order Lactobacillales; family Lactobacillaceae; genus Loigolactobacillus; species Loigolactobacillus backii. Next base: position 1,277,229 of record NZ_CP014873.1, on the reverse strand, counting down.
ATGGATGGTATGGATGAAGAAGTTGCCTTAAACGGCAAGAAATTTGATATGTCACGAATTGATGCGCGTCAAGAAGTTGGTACCGCCCAATACTGGGACATCACCAATACTAATAGTACAAAAGATGGCATGGTTCATCCCTTCCACGTTCACGGTACGCAGTTCACAATTGTTTCGCGCAATGGTCACGAACCTTATCCAAACGAACATGGGCTAAAAGATACTGTTGGGGTTAACCCAAAGGAAACTGTCCGAATTAAAGTTCGTTTCGATTTAACCGGCGTTTACATGTACCATTGCCACATTATTGAACACGAAGATGGCGGTATGATGGCCCAAATTGAATCTTATGATCCGAAGCACCCCCGTCAATATCATTTAATGGATATGAACACTTTAATGAACGCCTTTGCTAAAGAGCGCGGTGTTGATCGTAAGGATCTATGGATGCCTGGCATGTAAGCATTAACTGAACTTGTTTCAAGATCTACAAAAAATAAGTCAAAAGATATTTAACTTCAAAACCAACCACAATCACCAAAATAGTTTAGATCGGTAAATTATTCAGTAATTGTGCTTGATTTGGAAGTTACTATACTTCTGGCTTATTTTTTTGCACTATTTTTAATTAAGAATTATTTTTTTACAAATAATTTGCACCACTGTTGGTTCAGCCTATCCTTCAAATAAACTTTAGTTTTTTCTTAATGGACGTAACTTTGCCAAAAATTAACTAATAATTTTAGACCGTAACCAATAATGATCACGCCACAAATTCGGTTTAGCAACAACAAAAAGGACGTTTTTAAATGTGTTCTAAAGATTATGATTAGGCCGGTTAGACTAGTGAACCAAATCAACGATGCAGTCATTACGCCGCCAATAAAAAAGTTCCCCTTGGCACCTGGCAACGACGCACGAAAGGCCCCTAATAACATTGTGCCGTCAATTAGGGCTTGTGGATTCAGCCAAGCTACTGCAAAGGCCGTCCCTGTTGCCCGCCAATAACTAAACGTTGGCTCAGTTGTTGCTGTAGTTACGGTGACATCCCGCGCCTTTAATAAAGTCAGGCCAATATAAATAACGATTAGGCCGCCCACTAACAAGATGGCCGCCTTTAACCAATGAAACATGGTCAATAATTGACCGATGCCAAAAAAGCAGGCCAATGCAAGCGTGACGTCAAAGAAAGTCACAATTAACGCAACTCGAAAGGCACGCCCGCGCGGTTGGGTTAAGGCCGTATTAATCACGAACAGATTCTGCATTCCAATTGGTGCAATGTAGGCCACACCAAATAATAATCCTTGTAAATAAGTCATTCTAAAATTATCCCACCAAACTAAATTACTTTAAATTATGCCAAACGTTTCCTAGGCCATGTTTGAAAAATATTTTTATTCGTATTTTCTTGACCAATTTGGTGTAAACCTGTTTGGAAAAACACTTCCTAGGTGTTTGACACAAATCTGAGTTTAAGTTATTTTCAATGAGAATTACCCAGCCAAATTAAATAATTTATCCAACCAAATTTAAAATGAAGGTCCTAAAATGAAATTAACAATCAATTGGCAACCTGATCCAACTAAAAAAGCACCCCTTTATCAGCAAATAACCGATTATTTTTTAAAACAAATTACAACAGGTAATTGGGTCGTAGGTGATCAATTACCTAATCAACGTCGCTTGGCGCAACAATTTAACGTAAACCGCAGTACCCTAGCAAGTGCAACCGCCATACTGCATTCTTACGGTGTTATCAGTGCAACGACTGGCGGCGGAACCAAAATAAGTAGCAACACTTGGTCACTATTAATGTCCCGGCCAGCACTCAACTGGCATAATTACACCTCTTCGGGTCAATTTGTTCCCAATCAACCGACGATCCAAACGATTAATCAGCTAGAAACAACTGATTTCACTAGATTAAGTACTGGCGAGCTAGCCCCTAGTCTGTTTCCAAAAAAATTAATGCGCCAGGCCCTGACGGACGTGACAACTGAGCTTAACAGTCTCAATTACCTACCGCCAGAAGGCCTATACGAGCTACGGGTGGCACTTGCCGAATATTTAAAACAGTGGCAAATTAAGGTCAATCCAGAAAATATCCTAATTACTTCTGGCTCTTTACAAGCACTACAACTAATCTCAGTTGGTCTATTAACCCATGGTGCAACTATTTTTACCGAAAAGGTTAGCTATTTGAATTCATTAGAAGTTTTTCAATCGGTTAAAAGTCACTTGGTCGGCCTACCGTTTGATAATGAAGGCGTTGCTTTTTGGCAAATTCCCCAATCCAACGCACAACAACTTCTCTACACTATTCCAAGTTACCAAAATCCAACTGGACTCGTCATGTCGCTTAAACGCCGCCAAGACCTACTTACCTTTGCGGCCAAACGCCACTTGCCAATCATTGAGGACTCCGCGTACCAAGATCTTTGGTTTGCTAAACGACCGCCATTACCGTTAAAAAGTCTTGATACACACCAAACCGTTCTTTATTTAGGGACCGCCTCAAAATTTTTAGCACCTGGCTTACGCCTCGGTTGGATTGTAGGACCACAAGCTATTATTCGCCGTTTGAGTGACGTTAAAATGCAAACTGATTACGGTGCTAGTTCATTAGCTCAATTGACACTAACCAAGGTTCTGCAAAGTTCGGCCTTTCCCACTTATTTGAATGATATTCGCGAACAATTGAAGCAGCGTTGCCTGCTGGCTCTAACTGCCCTACAGGATTACTTAACCCCTTACGCAACTTGGCGAAAACCAACTGGTGGTTTTTATATTTGGCTACAACTTAACGCAGAAATTTCCGTTAATCAATTATTTCATCAGGCCATTGGCAGTGAGATTCTGTTTAATCCCGGCAAAGTTTACGGCAATCAAGCAACCCAAATGATTCGCCTATCCTTTGCTTATACCGAGCCCATAATTTTCCGAAAAACAATTTGTCAACTTCAACAGTTGATTAAACAACAGCTGGAGACCACGGACTGACTAGTGCGTCGTAGCAACACGCCAAAACTTAACTGGAACGAGACAGAATAGATTAGATCCCATTCCGATGCGCGAGGGCGGGTTGGCGAGCCAACTTTTACCAGATAAAGGCAAGCCGGAGTAAAAATGGATCTCGCCAAGCCCACATGATTCTACTTCGCAATAGTGGACGATTTTCGAAACGAAAATCTTAGATGCTACGGACGATGGCCATTCAACTAAGGCATAAAGTGCCAAGCTGAAACATGGCTCTAAATGGCCCAGATCGCCATTAATAATTATCGACACAGCTGACCCTCGCGCACCAAAATGAAATCTGGCCACAGTGGAGCATTTAAGCGTTATTTGTTTCTCTGACAGCTACTGTCCCAGTTTGTATGGCCAGTAAGTAGGAAAAACTACCTTTGTCAGTGTTGATAGCCAATTAGGATCACCGATAAGTTGCGCAGCATTAAGGCTGTGATTCCTACTCAATGGCACTAACTAAACGGTTAAATTAGCCAATAATCAGAACTCAACCACTGCCAAGGTGAAATGGAGGCGCTGGCGTATCAGCTGTGTCGAAGGTACTTGATGACCGAATTGTGGTCATTTAGTACCTTGCGTGATTGACAAGATCCATTTTCTTTTCCGAATGGGTTTAATCGGAAAGAAAATTAGCTTGTTAACGCGCCACGCGTTCCATACACCAGCGCCGGAATGGAACCTAACCAAATCTGACCACGTGCAATTCAGTAACCAAGCGGCATAAGCATTATCTTTAATAGCGATATAATTCAATTTAAATATGAACGCTACACCCCATCGAGTTTTGAAAAAGGCTTTTTTAGTATTTACCTGTTCGATTTAGTTTAAGCGTGCCTGAGAACTACTACTTACGACTGATTTTTAGTCCCAATCCCGAAAAACGCTTGACCGCTACACCAGTGGTTACCTATACTATATTTAAATTAATACTATACGACGTATAATATAGTTAGGAGAATAGCTATGAAAATTCAAGTTAGCACGGAATTACTTGATGGCTGCGTGTTGGCGTTGCTTGCTGAAAAAGATTATTACGGCTACGCAATCACGCAACGAATTCAGCAAACAATCCCAATCTCTGAATCCACCCTTTATCCAGTACTACGCCGGCTGCATAAGGAAAGTTGGTTGGAAACTTATGATGAGTCATTTAAAGGTCGTAACCGCCGGTATTACCGCTTAACCAAGGCAGGAACTAAACAGTTAGGGGTAATCCGTAACGACTGGGAAAGTTACAAACATAATATTGACTGGTTGTTGAAAGGAGATAACCATGGATAAAGAGACTTACTTAGAACAACTAAAACAACAATTGACGCCGTTAAAGGCAGATGAATGTGCCGATGTAATCGATTTTTATACCGAGTATATTGAAGATGCTGAACTGACGACTACCGAAGAAATCACAGCAAAACTTGGTTCTCCAAAGCGACTTGCTCGTAAGACTTTGGCCGATTACTCAATTCGCGCTACTGAAGAAGAACCAACGGTAACAACACCCAAACATAATGCACACTTAATTTGGTTGATCTTACTAGCTGTCATGGCTTCCCCCATTGCAATTCCTTTAGCATTGGCCATAGCACTTTTCTTTGCGTTAGGAATCTTGATGTTCTTACTTTGCTGTGTCCTTCTTTTAGTACTGACACTAGCGGCCGGCGTTGTTAGTGTTTTCAGTATTATCGCCGGCGCGAGTGTTTTATTCAGCTCTTTCGTTACGGGTATTTTTTATATTGGTGTCGGTCTGGCAGCCTTAGGTGCCACTATTTTGATTAGCCTTCTCGGCTACCTCATTCTTAAAGTCTTACTTCAGGCTGGCGCCACCCTCACCAAATTCTTATACCAAAAAATCCGCCAGCATTCACAAAGAAAGGTGGCAGCTAAATGAAACGACTTTTTAAATGGAGTGCGCTGCTCTTACTCACTGGTACCATTTTAATTGTGCTTGGCCTTCTTTTTGGCGCCCACAAAAACGTTGGTTACTATGCTCATGGTTTTAGAATCATTGAAAAAACGACTAAAACTAGATCATTGCCCAAAATTAATAACGTTCTGATTAATACCAAAGATGCCGCTATTACCGTAAAAGCGGGTAACCGCCGCCAACTTACCACAAGAACCATAAAAACTGGCCAACCACAGGTCACAGTTAAAGATGGCCATTTAACCGTCCGGGTAAAAAGAACACCGGTAGCTAAGGCCAAGTTAAATTTTGACGCAAATGATAAGCCAGTTGAGGTCATTCTAACGTTACCTAAAGGTGAATTAAACCACCTTAAATTATCCACTACTAGCGGTAATATCTACGTTAAAGATCAAACCAGCAAAAACTTAAGTGCAACAACGAATAACGGAAGCCTGGCCATGAAATCTGTTAAAGCTAAGCAATCAAGTCAACTACATTCACGTAATGGTGCAATCCGGTTTAACACAGTTCGGCTAAAAAATAGTCATGTGATAACTGAAAGTGGTGAAATCACCATTGTCAAAAGCCAGCTGACAAAAACTAGCCTAGCTAGTACTTCCGGTGACATCCACCTTCGCCACAATAAAATTCACGGCCAAATTAATTTACACACCAATAATGGCAGTATTGGCGTGCAGGCCACTCCGACCACTGGTTACGTTATTCACAGTAGTAATTCTAAATATAATGACTTTTTCGGTAAATCCTTCAAAGAATCACTGGTTAAAAATCAAAATACGGGGGACACCCTTAATCTAGAAACAAAAAATGGAATCGTGAAAGTTATTCGTTAAAAAAATCGTGAAGTTAACTCCACGATTTTTTAGGCCAAATACGTTATACTGTAGTCAGTGTAATTCACAAAAAAGAAGGTATAGCCAATGTTTGAAAATAATCGGAATCGTTTTGCAACTTACGGTGTTATCGCCCAGATTCCTGGTGAATTAATTGATCAGGTTTGGTCGATTATCGATAATAATCTGCAGGGTATTTTTCCACTTGGTCAAACGCTTGCTTTTCAGTTAACCAATCATAACGGCACGATTAGTTACGATTACATTCAAGACAATGACGTGGTAGCAAGCTTTGACACTGACTTTCCGTCCGATCCTGGTTATCCCGATTTACTGCTGGCCTACGATGATGGTGAAAATCAAACGATTCTATTACCGGATGAAGCCAATAACAACTAAAAAATGCTAGTCGCAAGGTAAAAACCTGTTGACTAGCATTTTTAATTTGCCGAATTAAATAATGTGTCCGGAATAAATAGATTGCCTAAAGTAGCGGCCATGATTGACTTAATCGCGTGTAAACGGTTTTCGGCCTCTTGAAAAACTAATGATTGTGGGCCGTTAAAGACATCATCCGTAATTTCTAACGCCGAGACGTTAAACTGCTCTTCTAACGATTTTCCAACTTCTGTTTGATCGTCGTGGTAGGCCGGCAAGCAGTGTAATAAAATCGTTGTTTTTTTACCCGTTGCGGCCAACAATTTGGCATTAACTTGGTAAGGTAACAGTGCCTTGACCCGTGCGGCAACATCAATTTTTTCACCCATTGAAATCCAAACGTCAGTGTAAATCGCATCGGCACCATTAACTGCAGCCTCAGGATCAGTCGTCAAAGTAATGTCACTCCCACTATCAACGGCGGCCTGTTTAGCCAACGCCACAATTTTCTGGTCTGGTTGTAATTCCTTGGGACTACCAATTCGGATGTTAACCCCTAGTTTGGCTGCGGTAACTAATAACGAGTTGCCCATATTATTACGCCCATCGCCCACGTAGGCCAAGGTTAACCCCTTTAATTGACCAAATTGTTCTTTTAACGTCATGAAATCAGCGATCATCTGCGTTGGGTGCCAAGTATCAGTTAGCCCATTCCAAACGGGAACCCCACTAAAGGTTGCCAACTGTTCAACCGTTTTTTGTGCAAAACCACGGTATTCAATCCCATCAAACATGCTACCCAAAACTTTTGCCGTATCAATCGTGGATTCCTTTTTTCCAAATTGAATATCATTTTTTCCTAAAAATTCTGGGTGCGCCCCTAAATCAGTGGCCGCAACAGTGAACGCCGACCGTGTCCGCGTGGAAGTCTTCTCAAACAACAACGCAATACTCTTGCCCTGCAAATAAGGGTGCGGGATGTGCTGCTTTTTTAGTTGTTTTAAGTGACAGCCAAAATCAATCAAGTAATTTAGCTCGGCGGTCGTGAAATCAATTTCTTTTAAAAAACTTTTATTTTGAAAATGGTTCATAGCACATCTTCCTTTATTTTTGAGTTTTAGAACTTAAAACTTGTTTGATTTTTTGTAGGCCGAACATCAAATCTGTAGAATCCATCACTAATGGTGGCAGTAAACGCAAAGTATTATGTTTCGCCGAAAGTGTCAGCAAACCATTTTGTTGTAGTTCTTCAATAACATCAGCGACGGCAACAGTTTCGTCTAAATGAATCCCAATCATTAGGCCCAAACCTGTAACACTAGTAACTACCGGTAAAGTTAGAATTTCATTTTGTAAAGTCTGCCAAACCTGCGTCGCTTTAGTTTGTACACCTGCTAAAAATTCAGGTGTTAGTTGCTGTAAAACGGCCGTAGCAGCCGCCAAGGCAATTTTATTACCACCAAAAGTTGTTCCGTGACTACCCGGTCCAAACGCCACCGCCAAATTAGATTTACCAATCATTGCGCCAATTGGCAAGCCATTCCCTAATCCTTTAGCCACGGTCACAATATCCGGGTCTAGTTCGTAGTACTGGTAGGCAAAACGTTTGCCAGTTCGCCCGATACCCGTTTGCACTTCGTCAATAATCAATAACACTTGTTGTTCGTGGCAGGCCTTGGCCACCGCCTTTAACCATTGAGCCTTGGCCGCGTAAACGCCACCTTCACCTTGAATAACTTCTAAAATCACTGCCGCCAAATCTGGTTTAATCTGTTCAATCGCTGCAGGATCATTGTAGTCTGCAAAAGAAATTCCGGGTACTAACGGCGCAAAACCAGTTTGAATTGCTGGGTTTCCGGTCAATGACATTGACCCGTATGTCCGCCCGTGAAAACTATTGTTAAAAGATAATACGGCACTTTTACCAGTGAATTTACGCGCGAGCTTTAACGCCGCCTCATTGGCCTCCGTCCCCGAATTACAAAAAAAGACCAGCCGATCCTCAGTTCCAACTAATTGGTGGGCCACCTCATCTTGCAAGTGACTTTCATATAAATTAGAAGTGTGCCAAATCTTCGTTAATTGCTGGGCCACACTTTTTTGAATCAACTCGTTGCTATAACCAAAATTACAAACACCAATCCCACTTGTAAAATCCAAATAGGTTTTATTATTATCATCAGTTAAATGCCAATCCTCACCCGCGACAATATCTAACGGGAAGCGATTATAAGTTGGAAAAACGTACTGCATAGAATTACCTCCTAAATATTCTTATGGGTGTTTTTGTGTCTTACACAAAAATCTTATTATCGTAGGTTGTCCATTCTCCTAGCACAAAAATCGTGCACTGGAAACATGGCACCTAAATATTTTTATACCGCTAAACAGGCCTATTAGTCCGTTGCAACAGTTGTCAGTGTTGTTCCGGCGTGCGCTAGATCGTCGGTAATTAAGGCCTGCGCCACCCCTTTATTTAAGGCCTGAAATGCTGCTTTGATTTTAGGTGCCATCCCCGTCTTAATGATCCGTTTACCCAAAAGTTGTTGTGCCTTTGGCCAGTTCAAATGGGACATCACTTGCCCCTTTGTCATGACTCCTGGTACGTCCGTCATCAACACTAATTTAGTTGCGTTTAGCTGACTGGCAATCTCTGCGGCCGCAAGATCGGCGTTTACGTTCAGCCAATCTCCGGTCTTTGTTTGTGCTAACGGTGCCAAGACAACTATTTGTTTCTGTAATAACTGCCGTAATAATGGCAAATTAACTTGGGTAATTTTTCCAACTTCACCATATAGTGATTGATTGAGTGTTTCACCAACCAACAAGTGCTGATCACTGGCATTCAAACCAATGGCCAGCAAGTTATTAGCACTTAATTTGCTTAATAATTGTGGTTGAATTAGACCTAGCAAAACGGCCTTGGTCACTGCTAAAACGGCCTGATCAGTCACCCGGATACCGTTAATTTTTTTTACTGAAAGGTGCAACTTCTTACTCCACTCCGTAATAATTGGGCCACCACCATGGACAATCAGGATTTGCTTACCCGCTTCACGCCACTGTCGTAGCTGGTTAAAAAAGTTAGCATCAAGTTCATTAATGGCGTTTCCACCAACTTTAATGACAATCGTTTGCGTCATTTCTAATTCCCCCGATATTCGTTAATTATGGTAGCTGGCATTAATTTTGACGTAATTATAAGTCAAATCACAACCCCAGGCCTGGCCACTCGCGACACCATTATGTAGATCAACTTCAATTATGATTTTTGGTTTGGCCAAAGCAAGCTTCATCGCTGTCGGATCAAAATCAACTGCTATACTGCCTTTTACCAATGCCTGCCCATTCATTTGAATGGCGACATTACTAATATCTAATTTGGCGTCCGTCTGCCCAATTGCACCCATAATGCGGCCCCAGTTAGGGTCCTCACCAAAGATGGCGGCCTTGACCAAATTAGAACCGACAATTGCCTTAGCCACTTTTTGACCGTCCGCTTTATCAGCCGCACCGTGAACGTTCACTTCAACTAATTTTGAAGCCCCTTCACCATCGGCCGCAATTTTTTTGGCCAATTCACCTAAAACGTAACTAAAATTAGCCTTAAATTTAGAATAATCTGGGCTATTTGGTACTAACGCTTGATTACCCGCTAACCCATTTGCCAGCGCAACCACCATATCGTTGGTTGACGTGTCACCGTCCACCGTAATTTGGTTAAAGGTCGCATCAACTTGTTGACTAAGCAATTCTTGCAATTGAGTCCCAGAAATTGCGGCATCCGTGGTCACGAAGCCTAACATGGTTGCCATCTTTGGGTGAATCATCCCGGATCCCTTTGCAAAGCCACTGATTGTAACCAACTTACCGGCAATTTTACATTGAACACTGCAAGTCTTCGGTTGTTTATCCGTCGTTAAAATAGCGTTGGTAACAGCCGTTGTTTTAGTGAGTTGTAACTGTTTGATACCTGCTTTAATCAATTTCATCGGCAATGTTTTACCAATTAGGCCCGTAGAAGCAACGCCTATTAGAGCTGGTTTAAGTTCTAATTTGGTGGCCGCTAACTGTTGCATCGCCAATGCGTCCGCCTCGCCTTGGGCTCCTGTACATGAATTAGCGTTAGCGCTATTCATGACAATTGCTTGCAGGACATGCTTGGCATTGATTGTTTGTTTGGTCAGTTTCGTTGGAGCAGCCTGAAATTGATTAGTGGTATAAACACCTGCGGCTTGCGCTGGGACTTTAGAGTACAACCAGCCTAAATCATTTTTCACTTGTCGTAATCCAGCGTTAATGCCATCACTATAAAAGCCTGCTGGCCAGGTAAAATCAATAATCTTCATTTTAGTTTCTTCTTTTATTTCTTGCATCTTGCTTCAATCCTCTCTTAAGTAAAACTGCTAGGGCAATATTGGTGTTTGCGGTAAACCACTCGCTATTGGAAATGAAAATAGTTGATTAAAATTCTGAATTGCTTGCCCGCCTGCACCCTTCAGCAAATTATCAATCACGCTGACGACAAACACTTTTTGCGTAATGGGATTAAAAACGATGCCAATGTCACAAAAATTTGTACCAATAACTTGTTTTAAAGTTGGCAGCTGTTCGGTAAAGACACGAACAAAAGGTTGCTCCTGATAAGTATCCTGAAACGCGTGTTGTAAAGCTTGCGTAGTCACGCCTTGTTTAACTGTGGCGTAGATCGAGCTCATAATCCCGCGGGTAATGGGTAGTAAGGTAGTTGTAAATTGAATGGCCGGCACTTGTGAGTTCCATTCTTGTAGTTGCTGCATAATTTCTGGAATGTGCTGGTGCTGGTTAACTTTATACACTTGTAAGTTCTCATTTGTTTGCGTGAAGTGTGTGTTAGCGGCTAATTTTTTCCCAGCCCCTGAAGTGCCGGATTTAGCGTCAGCAATAATTGAATCTGGTTCAATTAAACCTTGTTGAACTAATGGTGCCAACCCCAACAACGTTGCCGTGGCGTAACACCCTGGATTGGCAATATACGTTTGGCCACTAGCTTGATGAAATTCGGCCAAACCATAATGGGCTCGCTGTAGTGCAGCCTGATCAGGTGCCTCTTTGTGATACCACTTCTTAAAGGAGGAACGACTTCGTAACCGATAATCACCAGAAAGATCAATCACCGGAAAATTGGCGGCAATAAATGTTTTCGCAAGTTCAGTTGTTACCCCTGCTGAAGTTGCAAAAAAGATAACCTGATCAACCGCCATAATTTTTTCAGCGGCAAAAGGTTCAATCATCGCCTGACTACCAATAAACTGGGGTACTGCTGTAGCTAGCGACTGTGCCTTAGCATTCTTATGCCCGTATAGATCAACTTGATTTACTTCTGGATGTTGCTGCAATAACTGATATAAAATCATGCCACTGTATCCCGTGACACCAACTAACGCGACGTGCATAAAAGTCACCTCACCAAGACTTTAAATTAATATTTAATCATTTTTTCTGTATGCCAATTACAATATACCAGTTCCACTTAAAATGCAATACTTTTATATTTTTATTCAAAAAATAGTCATTTTATGGTTATTATTCCGTTTTTAATGAATAAAGTATTGACTATTTATCAAAAATGCCGTTTACTGTTAACAAAGATAATTAAATTTAAATGAATATAAAATGAAAGGTAATGAATTTTATGAAACGATATCTCATTTTAGAAGACGGCACGACATTTGCTGGACAAGCATTCGGCGATTTAACTAAAGAGGTTAGTGGCGAAGTTGTTTTTAATACTGGAATGACTGGCTACCAAGAAGCAATTACCGATCCATCCTATACAAATCAACTAATTACTTTTACTTATCCATTAATTGGTAATTACGGAATCGATCAAAATCGGAGTCAATCATTAAAGGCTACTTGTACGGCGGTGATTGTTCATCAACTTGCCGAACAAAGCTTCCATTATACAAGTCAAGAAAGTTTGGATAACTTTTTGAAGACACAACAAATTCCGGGTATCAGTGGTATTGATACTCGGGCCTTAACCAAACATTTACGGCAGCACGGGACAATGGCGGGAATTTTAAGCAAGCAGGCGCACGTCACAAACTTTGCTAAAGCGGCACAACAAACGCTCACAGAAAAAGAACCAGCTTACCAAACACAGTATTATTCAACTAATCTGGCAAAACATCACGTTGTGTTAATCGATTTTGGCGTAAAACAGGCCATTATTGACAATCTATTGGCCCATGAATGCTCCGTTGATGTTGTTCCTTACGCTAGTGATTTCACAACGATTGCCAATTTAAACCCGGACGGCATTTTACTTTCTAATGGCCCTGCCAATCCCACTGATTATGCAGATAGCCTACCATTAATTCAACAACTACAAACGCATTACCCCCTCGCCGGAATTTGTCTAGGCCATCAATTATTTGCGTTGGCCAACGGTGCAACTACCTATCAATTGAGTTATGGTCATCGCGGGCTTAATCATCCGGTTAAAAACTTAATAACCGGTAAAACGATCATGACGAGTCAAAATCATGGTTACGCTGTCGCTGCCGATTCATTGGCAACTACACCACTGCAAGTGACGCAAGTTGAGGGTAACGATGGCAGCGTTGAAGGACTAAAACACGAAACACTGCCTGCCATTTCCGTTCAGTACCATCCCGAAGCAAATCCAGGTCCAAGTGATGGCAATTCATTCTTTAACCAATTCAACCAACTAATGACGGAAGGAGTTTTGCAGCATGCCTAAGAATCGTACAATTCATAAAATCGTTGTTATCGGCTCTGGGCCAATCATCATTGGTCAGGCTGCAGAATTCGACTACGCTGGCAGTCAAGCCTGCCTTAGCCTAAAGGAAGAAGGTTATGAAGTTGTTTTGATTAACTCCAATCCAGCAACCATCATGACCGATGACGAAATTGCCGATAAGGTCTACCTTGAACCATTAACGCTAGATTCAGTGAGCCAGATTTTGGCCAAAGAAAAACCAGATGCCTTATTACCAACTTTAGGTGGCCAAACAGGTCTCAATCTTGCCGTTGAACTAGATGATGCTGGCGTTTTAGATCGCTACCAAATTCAATTATTGGGTACCAGTTTAAAAACAATTAAGCAGGCAGAGGACCGGAAAGCCTTTAAAGAACTCATGCAAAAACTTCACCAACCAGTTCCGGAAAGCCTGACTGTTCATTCAATTGCGGCCGCCATTACTTTTGCCAACAGCATCCATTATCCAGTCATTGTTCGCCCGGCTTACACTTTAGGCGGCACTGGTGGTGGTATTGCTAATAACCAAGCCGAATTGGCCAAAATAATGCAACGCGGCTTAACACTTTCACCAGTTAATGAATGTCTCGTTGAAAAAAGTATTGCCGGCTACAAAGAAATCGAGTATGAAGTAATGCGCGATAATTTAGGCGACAAAATAGTGGTTTGTAATATGGAAAACATGGACCCCGTTGGCATCCACACAGGTGATTCAATCGTTTTCGCACCTTCGCAAACCTTGACTGATCAAGAATATCAAACATTACGTAAGGCTTCCCTTCAAATTATTGATGCCTTAGATATCAAAGGTGGTTGCAATGTTCAATTGGCGCAGGATCCAACTAGTGCCCAATACTACATTATCGAAGTTAACCCACGAGTCAGCCGTTCGTCAGCACTGGCTTCAAAAGCAACTGGTTATCCAATTGCCAAAATTGCTGCCAAAATCGCCGTTGGTTTGAATTTGAGTGAAATTCAAAATCCAGTAACTAAGACAACTTTTGCGGCCTTTGAACCAGCCCTGGATTACGTAGTCGCCAAAATTCCGCGTTTTCCCTTCGATAAGTTTCCCGATGCCGAACGTACATTAGGCACCCAAATGAAGGCCACTGGCGAAGTCATGGGGATTGGAATTACAATTGAAGAGGCCCTTTTGAAATGCGTTCAATCGTTAGAAATTGACTCTAATTACCAAATTACTCTGCAACCAAAAAAACGACCAACGCACACTGAACTTGTTCAACAACTAAAACACGCAACTGATGTCCGTTTATTTTACTTGTTTAGCGCCCTGCAGGCTGGTTTAGCAATCACTGAAATTCATGCTTTAACCCAAATTGATTTATTCTTTTTAACAAAATTGGACCACATTTACCAACTTCAACAAGCGTTAAAACTTAAACCAACGGCAACTGCCATTGGGCAAGCTAAGCAATTTGGTCTTAGTAATCAAATGCTTGCGGCCGCCAGTGGCTTACCTACTGCAACCATTGAGCAAACACTGGCAACACAATCTTTAAAACCTGTTTATAAAATGGTGGATACTTGCGCCGGTGAATTTGCCAGCACGACGCCCTATTTTTATAGCACCTATTTTGCTAGTGAAAACGAAAGTAAGCCCCTGGGAAATAGTGTTCTTGTTATTGGATCTGGTCCAATTAGAATTGGGCAAGGAATTGAATTTGATTACACAACTGTCCACTGTGTCCAATCAATTCAACAAAATGGCTATAACGCGATTATCATCAATAACAATCCAGAGACCGTTTCAACCGATTTTTCCATTTCCGACAAGCTTTACTTTGAACCATTAACGCTAGAAAGTGTCATGAACGTCATTAAACTGGAGCAGCCCCTTGGTGTTATTGTTCAATTCGGTGGTCAAACTGCCATTAATCTAACGAAAGATCTCGTTAGCAACGGTGTAAAAATTCTTGGCACATCATTAAAGGGAATTGAACAAACTGAAAATCGCAAACAATTTGAACAGCTACTACAATCGCTAGCGATCAAACAGCCGGCCGGGGCAACTGCGACTGACTTAGCGACGGCCCAAAAAATTGCGCAACAAATCGGCTACCCCGTAATGGTTCGGCCCAGTTTCGTGCTTGGGGGCCGGGCAATGGCAATTGTACAAGATGAACAGGCCTTAACGGGTTATTTAAAACGGGCGCTGACCGTTGCTCCAGGGCAGCCAATTCTAATTGACCATTACGTTAAGGGCATTGAGTGTGAAGTCGATATTTTAAGTGACGGTAAACAAGTTTTTATTCCGGGAATTATGGAGCATTTAGAGGGTTCTGGCGTTCATTCTGGCGATTCAATTGCCGTTTACCCCCCACAACGTTTAAGCGCGTCGCAACAAGCGGCAATTGTTGCCACCGCCATTAAAATCGGTGAGCAAGTTCACTGTGTCGGAATGATGAACATTCAATTTATTGCTGCCGATCAACTTTACGTCATTGAAGTTAATCCCCGGGCCAGCCGGACGGTTCCATTCATGAGTAAAGTCACCCACCAACATTTAGCTAAAATTGCAACCAGCTTAATTCTTGGTAAAACACTGACCGACTTACATTTACAACCTGGTTTAGGCAAAACGCCCGAAACAGTGGCGGTCAAAGCACCAGTTTTCTCGTTTATGAAGTTACCAGCAATGAAAACAACCTTAAGTCCAGAAATGAAATCAACTGGTGAAACGATTGGTCAAGGTAAAACCTACCAGCAGACGTTAACCAAGGCACTTTTAGATAGCTATCATTTTAAACCGGCCACGACGGCCAAGATTGTTTTACTAGATACTAGTTTTCAGTCCGATTACGGACTAAAAAAACAACTACTGGCCAAGGAAATGACACCAATTTTAGTTAGTCAACTTCCAGTAGCTGGTTGGCAGACAATTGCACCTACCAAACTAGATTCACTAACAACTGCGGATGTCGCCTTTGTTGGTGCCTGCAACGCCGATGCTACTACGACGGATTCACTGGTTTATTACGCGTTAAGTCACAACCTATCCCTTTTCACCGCTAAAGACACGATAACCGCCGTAACTAATTTAATTGAACACTAATTAACAATTGACTAGGTCGTTATTTAAAAGGGAGACAAAGATCAGTTTTAGGTTCTGTTCTAGAGTAATGTTTTCAAGCCAAAAAGGTAGGGGGTACGACATAAATTATATATGTCGTACCCCCTTTTTTAATCGTAAAACTAAGAGGGGCTGGGACAAAAGTCCTAGCCCTTTCTTGTTTCCGAACATTGCTCTAGAACGTGCGCCAAAAGTCTGGGTTCACTGCGTAACGTAAGCTGATCCAATAACCATAGTACGGTTATTGGATCAGCTTACGTTACGCAGTGAACCCAAAACCGACTTTTGCCCCACTCCCCTTGTTTTTATATGCCTATTTTTTAATATTGTCACCTAAATCGTCGGTCTTTTTCTTTAAGTCATCCGCCGTTTCTTTGGCCTTGCCTTTAGCCTGATCTGCCTTACCCTTGGCCTTTAGCTTCTCATTATTAGTTAAATCGCCAGTCTTTTCCTTGATCTTACCTTTTACTTTATCGAGTTTTCCAGTCATAAAATGACCTCCCTTAATTTATTAACTTAAGTATGACAAATTAAGGAAGGTCGATGCCAGAAATATGCTGACTAAAAACTATCTTTTCAAAGACACTGCTTAAACTCGTAAACCTTATTTAATCAATGCCATGCCACACATATTGTGCCCGTTGTCCACCAACGAGTTTAGGCCGACTGCGTAAATAAGTCACGTGCGCGGCACCAATCTCTTTAATTGAAGTACGAACGGGGATCTGAACAAATTTAACGTGCATTCCGATTGAAGTATCACCGATATCCAATCCTCCGGCGGCAACAATGTGTTCCACTTCTACTGGATCAGCAAAGCGTTCGTACGCCGCCATTTGTGCCGCCCCACCAGCGTGTAATGCTGGTACAACTGTTACTTGATCAAAACCACGTTTTTCGGCCTCTGTCCGCTCCAATAGTAATGAGCGATTGATGTGTTCACACCCCTGAACGGCCAAATGTAAACCACGCTGCTTAAACACCGTCATTAATACATCAATAACGGCCCGGCCAATCGCAATCGACGAATCCTTGCCAATTTGTTGACCGTGAATCTCACTGGTACTGCAGCCAAGTACAAGTAACGAATCCTTAGGAAAATTAGCCTGATCTAAGAATTCAGTTACCCCCTGTACTAATTGCTGGCGAATTTCCGTTAAATCAAAAGTTGCCATTTTGTCACCTCATTAATGAATTTGACTCTATTCTACCATTTAACCGCCAAAATACGTCGCCAGTTAATTACACACTTATTAAAAATGTGCATTTAATTAACTTAAATAGAAAAAAAGTGCTTTAAATCAGGCCTAAGCCTAATTAAACGCACTCTCTCATTCGTTACTTAGCTATTTGCATTATTATCAGCAATCTTTTGTTCAGAGCTCCCAAGGTCAACGATCTTAGTTGTACCGTTAGTTGTTTTCAAATGTGCCGTTGTGTAACGGAAAGTTTGAATTCGAGGTTGCTTACCAGAACTTGCCAAGTAATGGGTTGTATAAGTCACATCAAAATTAACTGTTGCATCAGTCAAAGACTGCGCCTGGACCTGGTTAACCTTAACGGCAAAATCTGTGTAGTCAATATTACTAGTTGGCATCTGTGCTTGTTGAATAAATTTATTCAAGCGTGAATACCAATCAGCACTAGCTCCCTGCGTAAAATAATTAGCCAACTGTTGATTGGTTTGATAACTTTTATTCTGCCCGTGAGTTTCACTGCTAACTGTTTTATAAAGTTGTTCTAAAGAATTTTGCGCTTTAGTTGTTGTTAAAAATTGCGGTAAGGAAGCATCAATTGTCTGGCCGTCACTGTTTTTAGAAATTGTAGCGGCCTTTGACTGATACGTTTTAGAATCCACCGTTTTTTTGACCACCACTTTAAGGTCCGGCTGCCAAGTTAATGAATTCAACTTAAGCTGGCCATTCTTTAGATCACCCTTTTTTTCATTGTTAACGTAAACCTGCCCGTCAGCGACATTACTCTGAATAACCGGCGCCACTGGCTTCAACGTTAAATCGATGGTCTGTGCGTCGGCCGCTAAAAAAGTCGGATAAGCTGTACGTTTCAGTGTTTTATTTTGCGTCTCGCCAGTAACAGTTAGTGTATATTTGCCAGGAATAAACGGCCCAATTTTTTGGACCGTGTTTTCTTTTTTCGCCGTCATATTTTGTCCATCTAGGTAAATCGAAGGTGACGGAATATCAGTCTTAATTAAACGGTAAATTGGTTTAATCTCTAATTGGTATTTATCAAAAATAAACGTCCGACCTGTTTTAACAAAGGATAAGGTTCCATCCGTCGTTTTAGAATCTGTTTTCAGTTGTTTTTTACTAGTAGCCAAATAATTCTTATTAGCCCTTAAATAGCGAACAAAAGGTCGGCTATTACCAAGATTTAGCGTTAAGTTCTTGTTTGAACTAACCATCACGTCACTAACCGTGCTTGGTTTCTCAGTTGCTAAAGCAGTAAAAGTACGGTCCAATTGCGCCTGCCGACTATAGTGTGCTTTTCCCCAAAAGAAAGCAATTAACAAAACGATAATAAGCGCAATCAGCACACCTAACCAAGTTCTTAGCGAGCGCTGCTTTTTCGCATTAGAACTGCGCTGAACCTTTTCTTCAGGATTAGTCTTCTTTTCATTAGTTGTCGGTTTTGACCCTTTTTGGGCGGTTTCTGTGGCAGAAATGGCCTGAGAATCATCCTTAACTGGCTCTGCTGGCTGTTCCAATTTTTTTGCAATCGGCCGCTTAACCGGTGCCTGTGAGTCTTCCGTTGCTTTGGGCTTTACGGTCTTTTTAACCGGCTGATCGGTCTTCAGCGCGGGTGCTTGTTGCGCCTTATCCTCTGCAGCTGAACTACTTGCAATCTTAGCTTGTTCTTGATCGTTTGAAACTGCCCGAACTTGATCAACCAAATCCGAAATATCTTTTGTTTTATCTAAAGCATGCGTTACCCGCCGACTTTCCATTGCCGAACTAGCAACAGATTCCCCTTTTTTCGGGGTTAGCTTAGGTTCCTCAGCGGCAATTTGAGTGCTTGCCGCCTTTAATTTCTTGAAAATTTCTTCAGGATTTTCTTCAGAATTAATTTCTGATAAAATATCGGCCGCTGAAGTTGCAACATTATTAGCTGAATCAGCAGCCTTTTGCTTATCGGTTGCCGCTGTTTGGGTTATTTTTTTCTTTGCCACTTCAGATGCCGGCTTATTATCTGCCGGTTCCCCTGTCGTTTGCTGCCGATAAGCAACTAAATCAAAATGACAGTTGGGACATTTTTGATCAGCAGCAGTGATTGGTGCACCACAGTTAGGGCAAAAGAATTCCCCTGCGCCTAGATCGCCCAAATCAGTCGCAAAAAGGTGCGTATTTAATTTCAAATGTGCCAATCGATTCATTCTGTGACTCCTTCTTCTAGGCCAAAATCCGAAATTTCGTTAACTTATAATTTTTTAAAGCACTGCTATCATTATTTAAAAACCGATTAATTTGTGCTGCTACCGGTCCTTAACCCCGCAATAAACACTGGGTAAATTCAAAAAAATGCTACCTTTAGAATAGCATTATTTAGCCAGCGCTTCAATTTCAATTTTCTTAAGTTTACCAGTTATTCAAGTGCCGCTGGTGCTTCCTGTAATTCAACCAGTTTCTGATTGATTTCAGTTGTAATTTTGGCCTCAATTTCGGTCGGTTTGGCTAAGAATTCAGTCACGGTTGCCATTTCATCGATGCGCATTCCCGATTTGTTTAAGTTTTCGGCGGTCGTAATTAAATATAGCCTAACGGGAACCTCATCTTCACTATTGGTCAATAGTGCAATTTTATCAACTAACTCAAATGGTAAATTGATAATACCAGCCTGTAATTCAATCGTTGCTGGCACTTCAAATGGCAGCATTAATTTAAATTGACTGATTTGATTTTCTTTTAAATTTGAAAGCAAGAATTGGTAACCTGGCGCTAATAATTTAGTCATGTCTTTTTTCAAATCTGCTTGTTTGATTTCAATCTGGTCACTGGTAAATGTTTCTGCCCTGACCTGATCCAAAAAATCCTGTGTCTTAATCTTCATTTTGATTTCCTCCGTATGGCTCGGCCAAACTAACTAAGCCAATGCTTTTAAAATTGGTGTCGCACCGTTAACAACAGTAATAATTTTTTCATTAGCCGGTTTAATCACAAGTTGAACTAATACTTCGGCAACGTCTTCACGGGTAATTGATTTACCCGCCGATTTATCAGGATCAACTGTTACTAGTCCAGTCGCCGGATCATTCGTTAGAGCTCCTGGACGCAAAATTGTATAGTTAAGTTGGCTCCGATTAATTAACCATTCATCGGCGTAATACTTGGCAACATAATACGGTCGAATACCTGATTGCGGCCAAAAAGTACGATCGGCCGTTCCCATTGCACTTACCATTAAATAATGTTTAACTCCAGCAAGTTTTGCCGCCGTCATCGTCTTGACGGCACCATCTAAATCAATATTGAGTGTACCATCATAGCCAGTCTTGCCACCTGAACAGGCCGTAAAGATTACCGTGTCACAATCTGAAAATGCCGCTGCCATTGTTTCTGGTAAATCAAGCAAATCAAACTGCCGACTTTTAACGCCAATTTTCGTAAACAAGGCCGCTTGTTCCGAATCACGAATTCCGGCAATAACATCCTACCCGGCTTGGTGTAACTTAGCAGTTACCATCTGACCAATCTGACCATGAGCACCAACTACAAAGACTGTCATAATCGTTCCTCCTCGTATTATATAAATATAGTTGTTATCTTATGTGAATCAATTATTCTTTTCTTCCAATGAACGCGGTTTGGCAACTGCAAGGATGAAAACTGTACTCAAAATCAGCACTGTTCCAATAATTTCGGCTAAACCAAACTTCAAATGTAAGTATAACACCGAAACGGCGGTTGCAGCTAAGGGTTCAAATGCATCTAGCAACCCAACTGCGGTCGCCGAAATATACTGCAAACTCGCTAAGTAAACAAAGTAGGCTACGACTGACCCTAAAATAACGATAAACCAATAGGCCAACTGACCCCGCCAATCAAGTCGCGGGACATCACGCCAAATTGGCTGACGAAAATTAAACAAAATACCACCAATCGTCATTGACCAACCTGAAACGGCTAGTGAACCATATTGATCCAATAAGCCCTCTGGTAGCAGTACATAGGCAGCCGCGGCAATACCCGTTACAATTCCCCAAAAAAGGGCGGCTGGTGCCACAGTTAATTTGGTCGGGTTACCCCCGCTGACTAATAAGTAAGTGCCAACTAAAGCCGCAATAATAGCAATAACGTCTGGGCGCCGCGGTTGTGTGCGATAACGAAAAGCAATGTAAAGCACGATAAAAATTGGTGATAGAAACTGTAAAATGGTGGCAGTCGCCGCATTACCCACCGCAACTGCTTTATAGTAAACGTATTGCATCGCCGTCATGCCAAAAATCGTGAAAATTAAAAGTTGCATAATTGACCGCCGACTGCGCCAAATACCTAATATTTGGCGACGTTGTGCTGGCCAAAAGCTACCTAGTATCAACAAAATCACGCCGGCAATTAACATTTTAGAGCCAATCAACCAGTCCAAGTTTACTCCATAGTCATCAAATAAAAGCTGTGCAACTGGACCAGCAATCCCCCAAAGGATGGCCCCACCTGAAGCCAACAAAATTCCCTGTGTTTGTCTTCCCATTAACTTACTTACCTTCCTTACTGCTAATTATTCAGTGAAACCAAAGCGTTTAAAAATACCTTTACTAGTTTCTCCCTAGCCAATTTAGTGGAAACATGTTTGAAAAAGCAGATTCCTGCGGTTGCCATGTTTCAACTTGGCGGTCTTTGCCTTAGTTGAATGGACAACGTATGAAGCATCTAGATTATTAGCGAGTTGTGCTAATAATCCTCAATTGCGGAATAGTAGCCACAACAGCCAAATCACCTTTTTCAAAGGTAATTCGTCTGTTTAGGCTAATCCTCAGAATCTAACCGCTTTTTCAAACACTCTCTATTAATCTTCATCTTCTGGCATAATAACTGCTTGATTAACCTTTGCTGCCGCCACCAACTCTGAACTATCCAATCGACTGGCAATGCCCCAGCGGTAAAAGATCAGTGCCACTACCGTGATGGTTAAAAAATCCCACGGATAATGCAACCAATTAATGCCACCAAATCCTTTACTACCAATAAAAGAAACAACGGACAGAAAGGCCAAGTATACGATTAACCACAAGCTTCCTTTCACTTGTTCCCGCCATAACTTCCAGCCATAGCGGTGCTCGTAATAAACGTAAAATGGTAACCCCAACAAAATAACACAGATCACTTCTACAGTTGTGGGCCACATTGCCCAATAAGTTGCCAGACTTGCTAACACAAAGGCAAGTGGTGCCATTACGTGTAGCCATTTTGATTTAAACGGCCGCTTAAAATTAGGCCGCATTTTTCGTAGTGAGATTGCCGTAACTGGTCCGGTTAAATAGGCGATTAAGGTAGAAGTTGAAATGACACTGGCCAAAGTACTCCAATTCCGAAAAACACTAACTAACAGCATACTGACAAAAAGGTCCACCAACATGGCAAAGCGCGGAATTAAGTAACGCCGATTCAAACGGCCTAACCAGCCTGGCATGTGCCTATTTTGCGTCATTGCGGCCAAGGTCCGTGCGGTCGTTGCGGCAAAGGAAACACCAGTTCCAAATGGCGAAACAAAGGCGTCTAGATAAAGTAATAGTGAGAGCCAATATAGCCCTAACATCATCGCCAAATCAGCAAATGGTGATTGAAAATTCAACCCATGCCAGCCAACTCGTGCCAATAAGGAAGGTCGAACACTTCCAATAAAGGTAACCTGCAGTAATGTGTAAATAACTGCGCTAATGGCCAACGAAATGGCAATTCCACGTAAAATATTTTTGTGTGGTCGTTCAATTTCACTTCCCATATTAATTACCGTTTGAAAAGCGTTATACGAAAAGATAATTCCTGAGGCCGTTGTTGCCTCAAAAATGGCCGAACTGCCATAAGGCGCAAAAGTTTGCCAATTATGCCCAAAGTTGCTTGCATGAAAACCGGAAAAAAGCAATAGTAAAATAGTTAAAGTAGGAATCAGCATTTTAAAAATGGCCAGTAAACTAGTAAAACGCGTTAATAGTTTGACTGACCAAAAATTTAGTAATGTGAAAATTAGCATGAAAATAAACACGACTCCAAGACCAGCCGTCGTTACATTTCCCTTGGCCAAAAAATGGTGTGTCCAACTCGCCCACGACCAGGGCCAAGAACTCATATACTGGACGGCCGCAACCGCCTCAATTGGAATAATTGTAACTAATGAAACCCAATTAGCCCACGCTGCAATAAAGCCAAGTAGTGGTCCGTGACTATACTGGGCATAGCGGCTCATCCCTCCACTTTCGGGAAACATCGTACCGAGTTCAACGTAATTAAACGCAATTGTGATAATAACTACTGCGCCGATTATCCAAGAAATAATCGCTGCCGGACCAGCAACACGCGCGGCCTCACCAGAACCAAAAAGCCAGCCGGAACCAATAATTGAGCTTAAGGCCAACATCACCAGCGAAAACAACCCCATCTTTTGCCTTTCCATAATAATTCCCCCGTAAAAAGATATTTACTTATTGTATTCTTTTTTTACAAACAAAAAAAGAGGCCTAGTCTAGGGAGTGTACAATATTTTGTGTAAATAGTAATTGAAAAGGGAAGACCTTCCCCGTATGATTAAATCGCCAAACATAATCAACGGAGGCCTTCCCCATGGATCAGTTTAACAAAGAAATCGCCCAAACACTACTAGCTCAAGGAAATTTAAAGGAGGTTTTTCGTACTCAATTGGAGAAAACAGTCAACAGCCTGCTTCAAGCTGAACTGACCGCAATTTTAGGCTACGATCCATATGATCGCAGTGGCTTCAACAGCGGTAATTCCAGAAACGGACAGTACTTTCGCCAAATAGCTTCCGAGTATGGAAAACTAAATATTTGTGTGCCCCGTGACCGTAATGGTGAATTCAAAGCAGCACTTATTCCATCCTATACGCGCCGGGTTGATGCCCTAGAAGAAATGGTTCTCAAGCTCTACGAAAAAGGGATCACAACACGTGAAATTGCCGATCTCATTGAGAAAATGTATGGATCGCACTACTGCGCAACCACAATCTCAAACATGACCCAGGTCGTCGAAGGGCAAGTTGCGGCTTTTCATAAGCGTCATTTTACTGAGTCAAGCTTCGTTTGTCTCTTCATCGATGCGACTTATCTTCCGCTCAGACGAAAGACGGTTGAACGTGAGGCGGTCCATATCGCGATTGGCATTACAGCAAGCGGTGAGAAACAGATCCTTGATTACCAAATCGCTCCAACTGAGAATGGTGAAGTTTGGTCAGAATTATTAGGTGGACTTGTAAAAAGAGGTATCAGCAACGTCCAACTAGTCATCGCTGACGGAATGGTGGGCCTTGAATCAGCACTTGAAAGAAGCTACCCACAGGCAAAGTTTCAGCGTTGCCTCGTTCATATGAGTCGTAATATTTTCAAAAAAGTACGTGTTAGTGACCGACAGGCCGTTATGTCTGAATTCAAGCAGATCCATCAAGCAACGACCAAATCTGAGGCACAAGCGATTCTGGCCACCTTTATTACACACTGGGCACCTAGCTATTCTAGAATGACGAAGCACTTAGCGGAGACCAAAAATCTGCTTACTTTCTTTGATTTCCCGACAAGTATTAGAGCCTCGATCTACTCAACCAATCTTATTGAATCTTTCAACAAATCAATTAAGCGAAAAACCAAAGTGAAAGAACAATTTCCAAATGAAGCTGCGTTGGATCGTTTCCTAGTCACACAGATGTTGGCCTACAACGATAAGAACTTTGGTAAGTCTCATCGTGGTTTCAAACAATGCCAAGATACATTAGAATCAATGTTTTGAAATTGGTTATTTAATCGTGCGAATAAGAGTTACTCATTTACACAAAATTATTGACACTCTCCTAGTCTAGGCTAGTCCGTGTAATTTGCAGAGACTAGTCGTCAAAAAGAGCCACTTTTTATTTAATTTTTATTTAAGCGCTTGCCAAACCCAATTTTCAATTTCTGGTAAATCTTCGCCGTTTTCGCGAATATAATCGTGGTGTTTTTGTAGTTGCTGATCCATTTGCTGAATGAATGCGGCGGCCTTATCTTGGTATCCGGCAACATGCATCATGATGTCCTTGGCCAAATGATAACGATCCAATTCATTAACTACCCGCATATCAAAAGTTGTCGTGATGTCGCCTTCCTCACGGTAACCATGAAACATCACGTTTCGGTTATGGCGATCATAGAAAATTGAACGAATCAGATCTTCAAAACCATGGTAGGCAAACAAAACGGGCTTATCAGCCGTAAAGTAATGATCAAACTCTTCATCACTTAAACCACGTGGATCCAATTTGGGGCTTCGTAACTTGAGTAAATCAACAACGTTAACAAAGCGAATCTTTAATTCTGGAAAACTATCGTGAAGTAAATTAATGGCAGCCAGGCTTTCCATATTAGGCTCTGTGCCAGCGGCCGCAATAACAACATCAGGTTCACTACCTTGATCAGTTGACGCCCAATCAATAATTCCTAGCCCCTGCTGAGCAAGCATTGTCGCTTCATCAATTGAATAAAATTGCGGCCGTGGTTGCTTTGAGGTGATCAAGATATTAACTTTTTCGCGACTATTGAAGATTAGCGGGCTTACCGCCAATAGTGAGTTTGCGTCGGCCGGTAAATATTCCCGGATGAATTCCGGTTTCTTTTCGGCCATATGCGTTAAAATACCTGGATCCTGGTGTGTATAACCATTATGATCCTGTTGAAAACTTGTTGAAGTCGAAACAATGTTTAATGATGGATAATCGTGGCGCCAATCAAGTTCTGCGGCCTTACGAATCCATTTGAAGTGCTGGGTTAGCATTGAATCCACAACGCGTAAGAAAGCCTCGTAACTTGTAAATAAACCATGCCGACCAGTTAATGTGTAGCCCTCATTGAAGCCCTCGGCCTGATGCTCGGACAATTGTGAATCAATAATCCGTCCTGCCGGTGCTAAAGCCTCATCTTGCGGTTCTTCAATTTTCTCTAACCACTGCCGTTTAGTGACATCAAACAGACTGTATAAGCGATTAGACATCGTCTCGTCCGGTCCAAATATCCGGAAATTAGTTGGATTTAATTTAACTAAATCCGCAAGGTACTGCGACCAGATTAACATGTCTTGCTGAACTTGTGTCCCCCGCTTTGTATTATCTAGAGCATATTTTTTATAGTCAGGCAAACGTAGATCATGGGGATCAATTCCCCCATTCGTAATTGGATTAACCGCCATCCGCCGCATTCCTTTTGGCGCTAAATTGCGTAATTCAGGCTTCAAGCTACCCTTTTCATCAAATAATTCTTCTGGCCGGTAAGATTTTAACCAAGCAGTTAATGAATCGCTATGCTCCATATCATTAGCATCCACCGGAATCGGAATTTGGTGGGCCCGGAATGAGCCTTCAATTGGTTCACCATCCCAAGTTTTAGGCCCAGTCCAGCCCTTGGGAGCACGGAAAATAATCATTGGCCATACTGGTTGGGTTGGATCGTTATTGTCCCGCGCCTTTTTTTGAATTGCCTTAATTTTTTCAATTGCTTCATCCATCACCGCAGCCAATTCAGGATGCATTTTTTCAGGAGCATCACCTTCAACAAAAAGCGGGTCCCAGCCTGCACCTTCAAAGTACTTAGTTAGTTCCTCATCCGTTTTTCGCGCTAAAATAGTTGGATTAGAAATTTTAAAACCATTCATATTAATAATCGGCAAAACAGCACCATCATTTATTGGATTAATAAAGGCATTACTAAACCAAGATGCGGCCAAGGGTCCAGTCTCAGTTTCACCATCACCAATAACGGCTGCGGCAATAACTTCGGGATTATCCAAAATGGCCCCTGTTGCGTGAGACAAAGTGTAGCCTAGTTCGCCACCTTCATGGATTGACCCCGGTGTTTCTGGTGCGGCGTGTGAAGCAATCCCACCTGGGAAGGAAAACTGTTTAAATAACTTTTTCATACCCAATTCGTCCTGTGAAACTTCCGGATAAATATCACTATAAGAACCATCAAGGTAAGAATTTGAAACCATTACTTGCCCACCGTGACCTGGTCCTTCTAAATAGAACATATTTAAATCATATTTATTAATAACTCGGTTCAAATGCGCATAAATAAAGTTCTGTCCAGCGATAGTCCCCCAATGGCCGATCGGATGTACCTTCACGTCAGTATCTTTTAATGGCCGTTTCAGTAATGGATTATCCCGTAGATAGAGTTGCCCAACCGATAAAAAGTTAGCGGCCCGCCAATAAGCATTCATTAACGCAAAGTATTCAGGTGAAGCGTAGTCAACAGTTTGCTGTTCCATAATTGGTAGCTCCTTTAGTTTAAATTAGTTTTCGTCATTTCATTTTCTATAATACCAATTAATAATTAAAAATCAACTTTTATGATTATTGGTACGCTCCAATTATAAAACTAATTTTTTGCCTAAATAAAAAATTTGCTTCGGTTGCGGCCAAAGCAAATCAAAATTCTACTATATTATATGCGCACTAGCACTATATGAAGCTGCGACAAAAGTCCTAGCCACTTACTATTTCTGAACGTTACTCTAAAACGTGCACCAAAAGTCTGGGTTTACTTCACGCAAGCTAATCCAAAACCGACTTTTGTCCCACTCCCTATCTGAACTAATCTTTCGGCTCAATCGAAACGAAGGAATTAAACTTAAGGTACGCGTAATGCAAACGCATCGTTGAATATTCAATCGGCGTTCCGTCATCAAGAAAGAAGATGCCCGCCATGATGCCAACTGGTTCAGTCGGCTTTAACCGTAATTGTTGTTGGTCTTCTTCGTTAGAAGGCGCCGCCGAGATTGTTAAATAAGCCTTCGTCACTGCCTGTTTTCTTTTTTTCTGTAGAAAATTAAAAATTGATTCTTCCGCAATTCTTTGATTTAATTCTGGCAGAAATTTAATTGGTAGGTAACTTAACTCAATCATAAACGGTACGTTATCCAATAAACGCAGGCGCTTGATTCGGTAAACAAAGTCATCCTTTTGGAGAAATAAATCCCGCGCTAATTCTTCGGTCACCTTAACGACATCAAATGCCAATAGCTTAATACCCGGCTTTTTACCGGCCATCTGCAGATTGTCGGTAATGCCTAGGTTGGCCCCCTGATAATTAAACACTGATTGGTTTTCCAAATAAAGCGGATTGATAAATGTACCCGAACCACGTTTTTTAAAAATAATACCGTCACTGGCCATAATTGCTAGAGCCCGCTTCACTGAGCTACGGCTAACTTGATAAATAGCGGCCAAAGAACGCTCATCCGGCAATTTCATGTCCGGGGCGTACTTTCCGGCAAAAATTTGTTTTTTTAAATCACGAATAATTTTTTGATAAACTAAATCAGCCATTTATCTTTTCTCCTTCCACCTGATTAGCCAGAAATTCACCTAAAACAGCATTAAAAGCCTGAGATTGTTCGGCCATGACGATGTGACCTGCTTCCGGAATAACAACGGCTGTCCCTCTTACTGCCATTTTAGCGGCAACTTGAGCAAACCGGGGTGGAAAGAAGGGACTGTTGCCACCAGCAATAATCAAAGCCGGACACGTCAGGGAAGACAAGACATCACGCCAATCTTGAAGCCCATGATCTAACAAAAAAGGAAAGTTTAGCTTTGCATCATAAGCCTGCTGTTTGGCCGCGTACTGAACCGCCTGAAATGTTTGATCATCAATGTGTTTAAAGGTGGAATGGCCAAACGGCTTCCGTAAATAAGAAATAAAGTTTTCTTCGGTTAACGTTTTAAAACCATACGTCCAAGTTTGATCGTTGATCATTTTAGGCGATTGATCGACATCGACAACTGCTCGCACATTTTGGTCACCAAATAAGGATATATAAGCAAAAATAGTTGCGGCCCCCATTGAATTTCCCACAAGAATCACCTGTTTAAGCCCTAATTGTTGAATGAGCTCGGCTAGATCCATTGCGTGCCGTGAAATTCGCCGCCCCTTTACCGTTTGTTCAGATTGTCCTTGGTTACGACAATCCAAATTAATCACCCGGTAATGTCGGGCAACCAGGTAAGTGATTTGTTGCAACCAAATTTCTTTATAACCACCAATTCCCGTTAAAATTATGATTGGCCGTCCGTGGCCCTCATCGGTATACGTCAAGCGTACAAAATCATTTGTTGTAAAGTTCATTATTGACACCACCAATTTTTAAATCGTTTTCTTCTGTAAGTCAGCATACCGTTTTTCAAATTTTAACTCAATAATACTTTTTTGATTAATCTAGTGCATCGTAGCGTTCAGATTTAAATTGAATTATATCGCGATTAAAAATAATGCTTATGCCACTTGGCCACGGAACTATACATGAACAGATTTAGTTAGGTTCCATTCCGGCGCTGGCGTATGGAACACGTGGCGCGTTGACAAGCTAATTTTCTTTCCGATTAAACCCATTCGGAAAAGAAAAAGGGTACAATTATAAGGCCCATAAACTTGTCTCCGCGGCTAAGTTCGTCTCGGTCACCGCAGGAAGTTGCTTTTTCAAATCTGGTTACCTTAAATTAGTCAGGAAAATACTAGTAAAAATATTTTCCAAACATAATCTAGGTTTTGTTGCTAGGCAACCTTTGACATTGGAGGTATGATAGGAGTATTAGTTAGAATGTTTAGAGAACGTCAAAAAAAGCGTTCAACTCCTACTTTGCAATTGAAGTGTTGCACTGAAGTCTTTTCCAAACACAACCTATGTCACTTATTCTTGGAGGAATCTTTTTGGTTTTTAAAAAATTTCAGAACATTAATGAAATCAAGCGATTAATTAATCGCCAAAATAGTTTACAAAAGCGTGCCCTTACCCTATTACAAAAAGGCGAGCCTAATAAAGGAGCCTTACTGCAGCAGCTCAACAAAAATATTGGTCAACGGCGGCGAATGACGCAAGAGATGATCAACGTTATGCTAGACATTTTTAAGACGGAGAAAATCACGAGCGTACCAACCGGTAGTTTTTATTTATTCTCTAGAACAACGCTTAATCCCCACGATCGTGAAACAAACGAATTGTTGCTACAGCTAAATAAGCAAGACACCTACGTTGTTACACTTACGGCCGGCAAATCTGATCAATTATTTGCTAGCCCCAGACGTGCTTGGTTATTTACGTTGGCCGGCGATCACATTAGCTTACGACTACCCACCCAAAATGATGCTGATGCGCTACACCTTGAGTTACCGGATAGTGTTAAATCAACTAAAGATAGCAGTAATTCCCAGAAAAAGATTGTCAAAAAACCGGCACTGCAAAAACAAATATCCAAAAAGGCAATTACTAAACAACCTAGCAGTCAGGCCACAAAGCTGCCGCACCAACGAAAGCAAGTGAAACACAGTGCCAAGCCCCACATAAGTAACACAAGTAGTGAACCACAAACTACTAGTAGTGCTGCTGCAAGGCCACAATCAATTGCCACAAATTCAATAAACAGTATTGCTCAGTCTAATGCGCCAGTTGCCTCTGCGGCTAAGTTGATTACGGCGCCGATCGCCACTTCAACTGCGCCAAACTCACCGGCTAAGTCTGATGACATTGCTGCTCAGCCTGCAAAAAAGGCGACGATTAGTACTTCTCGTGATCCCAAAGAGCTTATTACTGAATTAGTTGGGACTGGTCAGGCCTACCGCGTTATTGGCCTTGATTACGGTAAGATCAATATGATTACGGCCACCGATGGGATGGACCATTTACTTCAGGTTCCCGGGTCAGTTATTTCGAATCATATCTTAGAGTACCAACACGCCATTCGCCAGTTACAATTAGGCTCCATTGACCTAGACGATGACGTTGAATTGGCTCGTTTGACCTATATGCTTAAACGCTACGTCCTTAAATCCTGCCGTAAAATTGTCAGTCGTTTAGTTGAATTTTATGGCAACAACGTTATCTACGTGACAGAAATGCACCCAAGCTTAAAGACTGGCCGACCACAAAATATTATCTTAAGTCCTGATTATTTCTACAAAGCACTGTTCACCGTTTTATTTGAAATGGTGGGCGATCGGGCAGCCGTGATTCAGGTTCCTAATAACGAAACCTCAATTATTTGCCCTTGGTGTGGCTTTACTAATGCTGATAATCGTCAAAAAGAAGTTCATCAATTTAAATGTTTGAACTGCGGTCACACGATTAATGATGACCAAGTCGCAGCAATTAATATTCGTCAGCGCGGCTTGCGGCAGATCTCAGAATTAACTAAGCACTTGAGTGTTACACCAACTAAAATTAACGTTAGTGAAAATTAATTTAATATAAAAGTTACGTCAAAAATCCAGCGTGGGTTGCTTGAGCCGCCTAGCATGAATTTAATTTGGCGTAACTTTTTTTGTCAAAAAGACATTTTCTTGAAGTCCCTTACCACGGGCGCTAAACTAGTAGGTGTCTGGAAAGGTGCTCAGATTCTACTCCACAAACAATTATTGGCGAAAATTACTCACAGGAAGTGGAACAGCATCAAAGCTGTTGTTCCAACTCAATTGTGTCCTAACTAAACAATTAAATTAATCAATAATCAGAGCTCAACCACTGCCAAGGTGAAATGGAGGCGCTGGCGTATCAGCTGTGTCGAAGGTACTTGATGACCGAATTGTGGTCATTTAGTACCTTGCGTGATTGACAAGATCCATTTTCTTTTCCGAATGGGTTAAATCGGAAAGAAAATTAGCTTGGCAACGCGCCACGCGTTCCAAACGCCAGCGCCGGAATGGAACCTAACTAAATCTGACCACGTGTAATTCAGTAACCAAGTGGCATAAGCATTATTTTCAGTAGCGATATAATTTAATTTAAATATGAGCGCTACACGCCGCTAGAATAATAATCGGAAATAGTACCCGGCTAGAATCTTTGTCCCGGCCCCTATTTTTGTGGCAAAAGCCTAACCGACACTGAGAAATAAGGAGGAATTAGTTTTGCAAAAATCACGGCGGCCACTTTATTATTTGTTGGCATTTTTACTACCTTTAATAACTTTAAGCGCTGCTTTTATGCAATTAGGTTTGGCCCCCTTTGGCTCCCACAATTTATTAATTAGCGATATGGGTACTCAATACATAGCCTTTTTCACAGAACTACGTCGTCATTTATTAACCCATCAGTTTAGTTTTTACTCGTTTTCACTTTCGTTAGGTGATAGCGCCTTTCCCTTATTCGCTTATTATCTAATTAGTCCGTTCAACCTTATATTGCTGCTTTTCAAGGCCTCCGAAGTCCCAGTGGCCATTAATTTCATTATTTTATTAAAGATTGCAATGATTGGTTTAAGTATGGCATACTACCTGCAACGTGTTTACCGTAAAGTCAGTCTGACCACTTTATTATTTAGTACCGCCTATAGCCTTTGTGGCTTTGTGGCAATGTATTTCTACGATATTATGTGGCTAGACGCACTGATTTACCTACCGCTAATTACATTGAGTATTAGTCATCTATACAACACAAAGAAAACTGGTCTTTATTTTGTCACGCTCGCTTTAACAATTATAACGAACTACTACCTCGGTTATATGACCTGTTTATACGCGCTCTGTTATTTTGGCTACCTACTAGCAAATGATAAAACAACAGGTGATTCATGGCCCCACTACCTCAAGAAAAAAAGTCAGTCAATCATTCAATTTAGCCTGACATCGCTTTTTTCTGGTTTAGCGACTGCCGTTATTTTATTACCTGCAATGCTTGGTATGCTAAAAACAAGTAAAGAACAGCTTAGCTTAACAAGTTTCTTACCCTTACCCAAATTTGGTCTGGATATTTTTACTCAATTCGGTATGGGTGGCAGTAATTATGCGGGTCGACTACACCATCCGCCAAGCTTATTTGTCGGTTCATTAATGTTTTTATTATTAATCATGTTCTTCCTAAGCCCACAAATTAAGCAACACCAAAAAAATACCGCTGGCACTTTTCTCGGCCTGATTGGTCTGAGTCTTTGGCTCTTACCAATTAATACTATCTGGCATATGTTTCAGCAACCAAATGGTTTTCCTTTTCGCAATGTCTATATGTTTTCGTTTATTGCTATCAGCTTGGCCTATCAGGTTTGGCTGACTAAGCCTTGGCACACCCCACGATTAATCTGGCACAGTGGCGTAATTGCGGCCACCCTTTTAATCATTGGTTATCTCAGTGCCAATTTAATCCAATTTATTGTTAAGCATTACTTTAATGTTCGTTACCCATTTTTTGTCAGTAACCGATATTTGCTTTGGTCACTAATATTTATTTTACTTAGTACCTGCCTACTAACTTTCCGGCAACGACACTTACCCATGCTGGTCTTGGCTCTATTATGCTTAAGCGAATTGGTACTTAACTTTACGACTGCTCTAACGACCGCCCCACTTGGTAATCAACCAATTTACGCTAAAAACTACGAAACGGAAGCACGTTGGATCAAGAAAAGCCGCGTAAAAACATTTTACCGGTTAAATAGTCAAAATTTGCTGATTAGTCGTGCCTTTCGTGAACCCTATAATAATTATAACGACGCCGCGCTCTTTGGCTTTCGTGGCATTAGTATGTACAGCTCCACCTTGAATAATCAAACACGGACAATGCTGCTTCGCTTAGGGCTGTTTAGTAAGAATGATCGCCGAATTAGCAATGAAGGGACAACCTCATTTACCAATCTACTCTTAGCGGAACAAAAAGAACTTAGCATGACCACCAACTCTTATAAGCTGACCAATCACCCTGAATCACTAGGGCTTGGTTTTGCCGTCAACAAAGATTTGCAACACGTTAAGTTAGTTAAAGGTGATCCACTACTCAACCAGAATCATAGTTTACAGAGCATGCTTGGAAATCACGTTAATTACTTCCAAACACTTACTGTTGTTCAGCATAAGAAAAATCAAACTAAATACGGGCACCATTATGATCTACAAATGAAGGTCCCAACAAATGGGCCGCTTTACGCCTATTTTCCAAATATTCCTGTCGATCACGTTTCCTTACACATTAATGGTCGAAAAAAGCGAACTCGAATTAAAGTGACCACCCACGCAAATCTCGCTTTAGGAACATTCAAGAAAGGACAGATTATTCACGTTCAATTAAAGACGCCTAAAAAATTAGGTAAGATCACTAGTCGCTTTGCCCAACTTGATCAAAGCAAATTTCAAACGGCCGCAACCACGCTACGAGCTAACACGCTACAATTACAGTCTGGCTGGCGTAGTCATAATTTAAAGGGCCAAATTCAGGTTCCGGCTAACCGAACTAGCCTATTCCTATCAATTCCTTACGATCAGGGTTGGCGCGTTCGCGTTGATCACCGGCCAATTAAAACTTACCGGGTCATGGGTAATCTTACTGGCGTTTCTTTAAAACCTGGGCAACACCATGTTCATTTAACCTACCACGTTCCTGGATTACGACTTGGCCTTTTGATTAGTCTTCTTAGTTTAATCATGTACGGAATAACCTCCTTATTGTTCCACCGTTATCGCAAAAAATAAAAAAACACCCCAGCCTAACGAAGTAAATTACCGTTAAGTTGGGGCGTTCTTTATTAACTATTTATTTTTAGTTTCTTTTTTATAATTCACGGTCAGCTCATCAAACTTTTCTTGGAGTTGATGATAACGTTTGTCATTCTGTGCCGTTTTTACAATATTTTGAAAATCATGCGTTTTTAAATTAGTATCTAGACTATTCTTTTTTCGTCCTTTAAAATGAAACCCTAGCACGTTTCTCGCCTCCAAACTGTTATCAGAACCGCGAATCTAGAGTTCTTAATGAAATTAATTATAGAATTTAATTTAGGGATAATCAATTAGATTTTCGTAAACTTAACACTAATGTTAGGCAACCAAATACAGAGTGCTAATCAATTGACAGGTCAAAACTAGCGTGCTAGTCTACAGACATATAAAGTAACGTTCTGCTTGATACGAATTGAGTAGACCTTGCTAAGAAAGGAGGTGATGTCTTTGGCTACACCGATGTATCTGAAGGCATCAGCTCCTGTTATAAGTGAAAACAAATAACAGGTACTGATGCCCAAATGATCAAAGCAGGCCCGCAGAACGATTTTTGTTCTGTGGACCTGCTTTATTTAATTAAACATTTAGTTAGCGTAGGTCTAATACCTTGTTTAATGTGTCTAAAACGACCATCTTTGGCCGCAATATCTTCTAATTATTAGGCATAATCAACGCCGCAATAATGTAAAGAATAATTAATGGAAAAATACCAGTAAAAACTGTTGCAGCAGCATAAATTACTCGTAATAACGTTTTATCAATATTGAAATATTCGGCAATCCCACCAACAACCCCAGAAATAATACGTTCATTTGATTTAGTTAATTTTTTATTCATATTGCACCACCCTTTTTCTTTATTATATAAATAATCGGTCAATTAAAGCTCCATCGCTAGGCTGAATTTATTTTGGTCCAACGACGGATTTAAGCCTTGCGAGTGTTTGGAAAAGCGGCTAGATTTTACTTCGTAATTGAGGATTACTAGCAGCCGCGCTGACGATGTCGATCGGACTAGGATGAACCAAAATCCAAATCGCAGCCAAGTACGCTAATAATCTTGATGCACCAACTGTTGTTTATATTCAACTACGACAATTGCAGAAAGCTGCTCTTTCAACACCAAACCAGTCAGTAAGATACTAAAAGCCGGTTCCAAACACGGCCGCGCTAATTGTTTTAATACAAACTACATAAAGCAAATTCAAGCAAAATTCTGAAGCATTTTACTTACTTTAGTTTAACTAAGCTGGTTCCCAACTGCAAAGATTTACAATTATTTACAAAGTGAGCAAAAAAAGTTTTGTAGAATTTTGTTCACTTTGTAAAATAACTAACAAGTTAAAAGCAACTTAATTGAGCAATAAAATATTGACTAATGAACACTTCTCACAAATAATTTCAAACAAAATCAAATACTACCAAATAGATAGACCATACTTAAGCAACAATAAAATGATAAAAATTATTAAGACGTGCTTTTGGCCAACTTTGTTCAATGACTCTTCTGTTACTAAGAAATTTTAAATACATTTTTTGTGTTGGTTTTCACTTGTTAGCGCTTCAAAAGTCTGAATTAAATCGTTTACATTTTTTTTTTTGGTTATATACTATGTGTGTAAGTTGAATCTCAACGAGCGATAATTAATACTTAATTAATCAAGGAGGGTTTTTTCAATGGCAGATGTAAACATGATCAATGCTTCTGATGCAGCTTTAAAAGTTCTTGAAGACTGGGGAGTTAAACACCTTTATGGATTACCTGGTGGTTCTTTCGACTCAACAATGAACGCCATTTATAATAGAAGAGATACACTCAAATACATTCAGGTTCGCCACGAAGAGGTTGGTGCTCTTGCAGCCGCCGCCGATGCTAAACTAACTGGTAAACTTGCAGTAACATTTGGTTCTGCAGGTCCTGGTGCCGTTCATTTACTTAATGGGTTGTATGATGCTAAGCACGACCACGTACCAGTTTTAGCAATTGTTGCCCAAGTTCCAACAAGTCGAATGAACATTGACTTCTTCCAGGCAATGGACGAAGAACCAATGTTTAGCGATGTCGCTGTTTGGAACCGCATTGCAATGACAGCTAAGAGTGTTCCTGCAATGATTGATGAAGCAATTCGTCAAGCTTACAAACACAGTGGTGTTGCTGTTGTAACGATTCCTAAAGACTTCGGCTGGACTCCAATTCCGGATAACTTTGTCTCTAACGCCGAAAATCACGTTGACCCAATCTATCCAGATCCAGATCCTAAAGCTATTGACGAAGCAGTTGAATTAATCAAGAATGCTAAAGCTCCAATGGTTTACTTTGGTATTGGTGCTAAAAAGGCCGGTGCCGAATTGAAGGCCGTTGCTGAAAAATTCAAGATGCCGCTTGTTTCTTCCGTTTTAGCTAAGGGCGTTGTTGAAGATGAATACGAGAACTACCTTGGCTCAACTGGTCGGGTTGCACCAAAACCAGGTGTTGAAGTTGGTTTTGGTACTGACTTAATCCTTTGGGTTGGTAATGATGTTCCATTTAGTATCTTCCTATTTAACCGTAGAGCTAAGGTTATTCAAATTGATATTGACAACGAAAAGCTTGGCAAACGTCATAAAATTGAAGTTCCAATTTTGGCTGATGCTAAAAAGGCTCTTGCTGCAATTGCCGCTAAAGGCGACGAATTACAACCAACACCATTCTATAAGGCAGCTTTGGCTGATCGTAAGAACTGGCGTGATTGGCAAGATAGCTTTAAGAGCAATACTGACGTTCCAGTTCGTCCAGAACCAATCTTTGATTTAATTAACAAAGATGCTAGCGACAAAGCTGTCTACGCTATTGATGTTGGTAATGTCAACATTAACTTCATGCGCCTAATCGATCTTAAGACAACGCAAAAGTGGACAACTTCTGGTCAATACGCAACAATGGGCTACGGTATTCCCGCTGCAATTGCTGCTAAGACAAGCTATCCCGACCGCGATGTTTATAGTTTAAGCGGTGAAGGTGGCTTCGCAATGACTGTTGAAGATATCTTGACACAAGTTAAGTACCAACAACATATTATCAACGTTGTCTTCAGTAACGAAACCTTAGGCTTTATTGAAGCTGAACAACGTGACGATTCAAAGCAACCACTTTCTGGTGTTGATTTGATCGATACTGACTGGGCAACTGTTGGTAAAGGTATGGGTGCTAAAGGCTATACTGTTCGTACAGTTGACGATATGAAGAACGCCTTAGCAGATGCTAAAAACGTTAAAGGCCCAGTTGTTATTGACGTTAAGTTAACTCATGAGATGCCATTAACAACTGAACACTTAGATATTGATCCAAACTTCACTGATCCTGAAAAGGTTAAAGCCTTTGTTGAAAAGTACCAAGCACAAGACTTGAAACCATTCGGTTACTTCATGAAGGAAGCTCAAAAATAGTAACTACCAAAATGGTGTAAAAGTTAGTTAGCTTCTGTGGATTGGCTTAAATTAACAATTGATTTTATTAGATAAATCTTTTGGTAATTATAACCGATCATAGAAAGATCCGATTATTACCCATTCTTAAAAGCCGTGATGTTTAGCATCACGGCTTTTTTGTGACCAAATTTAGAGAGTGTTTAGAAGGCACGCAAGAAACTGCCTTTTTAAACCCGTTTACACTGAATTAGTCAGGTAAAGCATTTTCCAAATACTACCCAGACCAACTCACAGCTTAAGGCCCCTCTTTTTATCACTTTTTCAATTGATAGCGGTTTGCAATTAAAGCGCGAACTGGTGCAGAGCAAAGATTATAAAGTTGAACTAGACCTGTTGTCGCATACGGCAAATCTAATTCACTTTTACCCATTTCAGCCGCTTTAATAACCCTCTTTGCTGCTTTTGCCGGATCTAACTGGCTTTGTTTAAGTAACGCAGCACTTAATTGATCCACCAATGATTGGTGTTTTAAATAACGCCTAGTTTCCTGATCAAAATGACCAGTGGCAAGTAAACTAGGACTGACCGTTAAAAGTTGAATCGGCCAACGTCGCAATTCATAACGCAGACTCGTGGTAAAGGCTATCATTGCAGCCTTGCTGGCCGCATGTATGCTTGCGTATGGTAATGGTAGTTGACCAGCAAGCGACGCAATATTAATGATCATTCCCGAGCGATTTTCACCCTGCCATCCCTGAATTAATTGGCGACTTAATTCAAGCGGTACTAATGTGTTCACCGCTAAAACTTTTTTTAAATCAGCAGCCTGAAAACTAACGATGGGACCAAAACCAGGTAACCCGGCAGCATTAACCAACACATCGACTTGACCAGATGTATGCCGAACGGCCGCTAATAAATTATTTTGAACACTTGTTTTACTTAAATCGGCACTAAAAAAGTGACTAGGTTGTTTGGACAGGTGGCGAATGCACTGACTAACGCGCTGTAATTGCTTACTATCACGTCCTACTATGTCCACACGGGCTCCTTTTTCAGCAAAAGCATAGGCTAATTCTTTGCCAAAGCCGCGTGACGCACCCGTAATTAAAACATGTCGTGCTTGAAAATTATTTTTCATAGCGTTACCTCCTTTTTTCATTAAATTAGTTTTCCAAAATGAAAACAACTAAAATGCTTAAAGAGGCTGGGACAAAAGTCCCAGCCTCTTATTGTTTCTGAACGTTACCCTAGAACGTGCGCCAAAAGTCTGGGTTCACGTGCCTATAGCCATAGTATGGTTATTAGATTAGCTTGCCTGACGCAGTGAACCTAAAACCGACTTTTTGTCCTACTTTTTTAGCGAACTCGTTTTAAATGACCAACAATCAAGCTAACTATTCCAATTAACATTAAAACTATGCTAGGCAGTGTAAAACTGCTAATAATCGAATTCCCTAACTGGGTAGCCACTTCACTAAACTCTTTTGCCGCAATGGCCAGATAATCAACAATCCCTAAGGCGTTCATTCCTATTCGTAGTAAAAATAGGAGTCCGCCACTAATTAAGGCTGCCCAACCAATATGCCGTAACGTCAAAAATAAATGATGATCACTAATCAATAATAGGATTAAACCGACTACTGAAATAACTAAAGCAATCCAAAAGACGGCCTGAATGATCTGATTATAACTAGCCAATTGTGATTCAGCTTGCGTCACTTGTGGCACCTGCAGCATTTGTTGATAACTTGAAGTAAGCTGCGTTGTGATTAAATCAACAATTGTTGTCGAACCTGCTAGTAAAGGCACATTCTTTTCAATTGCAGTCGTTAAATTTTGCTTAACGTGGGCAATAATGTGGGTCGTACTTACAGGATCAGTTTTATTTGCGTAAATATTTTTAATCGTTTGCGTCAGATCACTTTGCACCGCAGTTTTAGTTACTAAATGAGCGACTGCAGATGCCGGAATGTGATACTGTGTTGCGTAATTTACGGCCTCAGTATTAACTTTTTTCGTCAGTGTCTTGGCAGCGTTAGTTTTAGTGATTTCATTAGCAACAAAATCTGGATTAAATGCTGTTTGCCTTAGAACCCCACTACCGACGGCTATAAATAAGCTAAAAGTTAAAATAATAGTTAGTAGTGCACCGATCACAGAATGGTGTTTTACGGGCCGTGGTTCTTTTTGAGCGCGATTACCCTGTTGCTGTGCTCTTCGTGTTTCACGCATGACGTTTTCACGTCCTTTCGTCAAATTAAACTTATTTTACCACAGAATTGACCCGGACACTGTCAACCATTTTGAACATGACTTATAATAAGGATAAATCGATTAGAAAGTTGGATCGCAATGACAATCAAAACAGTCCTCTTTGACCTCGATGGTACCTTAACCGACTCAAAGCCAGGAATTATTAATTCGTTAAACTATTCAATTAAAAAGCTTGGTTTACCGCAAAAATCGGCGGCTACCCTACAGCTTTTTATCGGGCCACCACTGTTGGCCTCATACGAAAAATACTTTGGTCTAACAGCACTGCAAGCAGAAGATGCCCTTAAGGCTTACCGAGAATATTACGTTGAACAAGGTATTTTTGAAAATTCCGTTTATCAAGGTGTCCCGGCGATGCTTGCTGCATTACAGCAAACTGGTTACCAAATTTTTATGACAACCTCTAAACCTGAAAAATACGCGGAACAAATCTGCGAACACTTTGGTCTAGCAACCTATTTTAATGGTATTTATGGTGCCAGTATGGATGAAAAACGCGCAGCAAAGAGTGAAATTATTGCCTACGCCCTCAACGCGGAAAAGCTCACCCAGCCTGCCAAAATTGCTATGGTTGGTGACCGGGAAAATGACATTAATGGCGCCCATGATCACCATTTACAAAGCGTTGCGGTAACTTATGGTTTCGGCTCAATAACAGAACTCTCAGCCGCCAAACCGACAAAATTTATTGACCAGCCAGAAAAATTACTACCAACCTTGCAATTACTCTAACAAGTCACTGGTGTGCGCCGCAAAGGATATTTAGATTCTACTTTTCAATTTAAGATCATTACTGATATTGTTGCCGCTTATTTTGGTGCGTACCTTTTAAGACCGAATCTTTTTGTTTCTCAATAAGTAGTCATGTTCTGATTCACTTTATCATTTAAGTGTTCGCGAAGTGCTGGCTCCTCCTAGCAATACAAGTGGATTGAATTAACTATTAATTACCTGAAAGGAAGTTAACGCTTATGAATACAAATGAAATTATTACCTTAGTAACCGGCGGTAATCGCGGTATGGGATTAGAAATTGTCAAAGAATTAAGTCAAAAAGGTCAGCGGGTCATCATGGGCTCGCGAAATTTGGAAAAGGGAAAAGCGGCCATTACTCGCCTATCACAAACGGGAATTAAAGCAGATTTAGTCCAATTAGACGTGATGGATCCGACCTCCGTTTCAAAGGCCGCCCAAACTATCACTGAAAAATACGGGTATCTTACCATATTAATTAACAATGCCGGTGCGGTATTTGATTTTCAACAAAAGCCATCTGAAGTTAAATTGACTAACCTCCGCGCGGATTTTGAAATTAACTATTTTGGTCTGGTTGACGTCACCCAAAAAATGTTACCTTTACTTAAAAGGAGTTCAAAGTCCAAGATTATTAACATTTCAAGTATCATGGGCTCTAAGACCGAAGCGCTGAATCCCAAAGCAAACGTCTATCACGCTGTGGCAGTCGGATACCAATCAGCAAAGGCGGCGGCTAACATGTATACCGTTCAGCTGGCTAAGGAAATGTCTAGCGCCAATTTGCCAATTACAGTCAATGCAATCGACCCAGGTATGGTGGCAACCGAATTTGGCGGTGCCACACCTGAACTGGCCAAGAAATTAGGCGCAAAACCAGTTAGTTTTGGAATCGCACGTACAATTGAACTTGCCACTAGTCCCAATAATCAAGCTACTGCTACTTTTACGAATACTTACGGAACTGTCGCTTGGTAAATTATTTTTACAATCTGCGATTTAGATTAAGCTTGGCAAAAAACATTAGTAAAATTAATTTCTCGATACACCTGTCATAATTGATTAAATTTAAAAAGAGGTGGAACAGTATGGCATTAAAAATTGAACGAATCTATACAAAACCAGTTGATACTGCCGGCTACCGAATTTTGGTTGATCGTGTTTGGCCACGTGGTATTTCTAAGGTCAATGCAGCATTGGCCAGCTGGGAAAAAGAGATTGCGCCTAGTAAAGAATTGCGGCAGTGGTTTAACCACGAAATTTCTAAATACCCGGAATTTAAACAACGTTACCTCACCGAATTAAATAGTAATCCAGCAACTACTGATTTTTGCCAACTAGTTAAAGAAAAACTGGCCGTTGGTAACGTCATTTTACTTTTCGGTGCAAAGGATGAGACTCATAATCAGGCCGTCGTTCTTCAAGAATTTCTCCAGCAGAAACTAGTTCAATAACTTTATTTATTTCCGAGACGCAAAGAACGTAGCCAAGTAACGGCTACGTTCTTTTTATTGCGTCTTAAAAATTGGCTTTATTACTGGCAGATAGATCAAATCAAGTAGTTGCTCAGAGTCAATTAATGAACCTTAACTTCTTCGTCCTTAGCCAAAGCTTTATTAGCCGTAGCCAACATCAGCCGAATGCGATTAAGTTGGTTAACAATTGAAACACCAGGATCGTAGTCAATTGGAGCGATGTTGGCCTTCGGATATTCCCGGCGTAATTCTTTGACCACACCTTTACCAACAACGTGGTTGGGCAAACAACCAAATGGCTGCATACAAATGATATTATTGACGTCTTCTTTCAACAGACTAATCATTTCACCAGTTAAGAACCAACCTTCTCCAGTTTGATTTCCTAATGAAAGTACCTTGCTGGCATCATTTGCTAACGTTTCAATTGCATCAATCCCAGTAAAACGATCGGAAGCAACTAAAGCCGCCTGCATTGGCTTCTCACACCAATTAATCAGTTTCAGGCCCATCTCCGCCAGAACCTCTGACTTTTTAGCAAAACCAAACTGTTTATACTTATAAATTTGATTATAAAGCGAGT
Organism: Loigolactobacillus backii; assembly: GCF_001663675.1. Classification (NCBI taxonomy): domain Bacteria; kingdom Bacillati; phylum Bacillota; class Bacilli; order Lactobacillales; family Lactobacillaceae; genus Loigolactobacillus; species Loigolactobacillus backii. The sequence goes on along the minus strand of NZ_CP014873.1, from coordinate 1,234,022 downwards.
AATTCATGAAACCGACGATATCAGGAACAACGGCTTCAGCACCTTCACTTTCTAATAAATGAACAAGATCATTATTAGCGATTGGCGAATATTTAACCAAAATTTCGCCTACTAAACCAACTTTTGGTCGGATTTCATCAGTTAACGGAACAGTATCGAAGTCGCGAACAATCTGGCGAACGTTCTTTTTGAATTGCCGGAAGCTGCCCTTAACGATACTTGGTTTAACAAGCTTTAACCAATCCGCATGCATTTGGTCAACTTGCCCTGGATTCTGTTCATAAGGGCGAGTCTTATAAACCACACGCTCGAATAAATCACCATACAAGAAACCTAATGCTACTCGTTTGAGTAACGGTAAGGTTAACTTGAAGCCGGGTGTTTCTTCAACACCTTGATTACCTAATGACATTGAAACAACTGGAATCTTTGCGAAGCCAGCGTCTTTCAAGGCCTTACGGATCAGGGGAATATAGTTGGTTGCACGGCAGCCACCACCTGTTTGCGTCATCATCACGGCCGTATGGTCTAGATCATATTTACCACTCTTTAAAGCCTCTAACATCTGGCCAATTGAAATGATAGCCGGGAAACAAGCATCGTTATTAACAAACTTCTGCCCTTCATCAATTGCGTGGTGGTCATCAGTTGGTAAATTAACCACGTTATAACCAGACGCTTGTAAAGCAACATCAACCAACCCATTTTGATGAATTGGGGACATCATTGGCATCAGTAAAGTATAGTGTTCTTTTTGCATATCTTTGGTAAAGGTAATTGGTTTGTCATCTTCGAATTGTTTCGTTGGCATAATCAAGCGTTTATTTCGTTCCTTAACCGCAGCCTTTAGCGAACGTAACCGAATTCGAACGGCACCCATATTGGTACCCTCATCAATTTTCAAAACGGTGTAAAGTCGATTGTACTGGCTCATAATATCTTCAATCTGGTCCGTATCAATGGCGTCTAGGCCACAACCAAACGAATTTAACTGAACTAGTTCCAGCTGTGGATCACGCGCCGCTACTCGAGCCGCAGCGTAAAGACGTGAATGATAAACCCACTGATTGACAACTCGTAAGCCTTTAACGTCGCCAAGATGCGCAATTGAGTCTTCCGTCAACACGTTGAAGCCTTCCGCAGTCATAATTTGTGAAATACCGTGGTTGACTTCAGGATCCAAGTGATAAGGTCGGCCGGCTAAAACAATCCCCCGTTCACCATTTTGTTTTAATAAACGTAAGGTATCTTCACCGCGATCGCGAACCTGCTGTTTAAAGTGTTCCAATTCAGCATAGCTCGCTTCTAAGGCCGTTTTGACTTCATCTAAGCTAACGTCAAAACTACTAAGTGCCTCACAAAGGTTTTTCGCCGTTGATTCGTGATCGGCCAAGTTTAAATAAGGATCGAGGTAGTTCACTTTACCCTCACGAATCTCGTCAACATTATTTTTGATAACATCGGGGTATGACTGAACAATTGGACAGTTAAAATGGTTTTGTGCATCTTTATTTTCTTCGCGTTCATAAACAACTCCGGGGTAGAAAATTGTCTTAACACCCTTGTCAATTAAAGCCTGAATATGACCGTGAACTTGTTTGGCCGGATAACAAACTGTATCGCTAGGAATCGTTTCAATTCCCTTTTCGTATTGTTCCTTGCTGCCTTTTGGTGATAATTCAGCACGAATACCTAACTTAGTAAAAAAAGTTTGCCACATAGGATAGTCTTCGTACATATTTAGAACGCGTGGCATTCCAATAATACCCCGGGTAGCTAATTTTTTACGTAGTGGCCGGTAACTAAATAGTAATTTATACTTTTCTTGAACAAGATTAATTTTACCGTTACTCTTCGGCACTCGTTGCTTCATGCCCCGTGCCTCACCACGTTCACACCGATTACCGGTGACAAAGCGGCGCCCATCATTAAAAATAGTGATCGTTAAGGCACAGTTGTTTTCACAAAGGCCACAGTGCATAAATTCTTTTTTAGAGGTTAAGTTATCCATCTGTTCAGGCTTTAGTAAGGTTGTTTGGTCCCCATCTTGGTACGCCTCTTCGGCGATCAACGCCGCCCCATAAGCGCCCATTAAACCCGCAATGTTAGGCCGGATTACTTGGCGCCCAGAAATAAGTTCAAAGGCCCGTAAAACGGCCTCATTATAAAAAGTCCCACCTTGACAAACAATATTCTCGCCTAAATCTTCAGGCCGCCGTAATTTAATAACCTTATAAAGGGCATTTTTAATTACCGACATTGATAAGCCGGCAGAAATGTCACCAATTGAGGCACCCTCTTTTTGAACTTGTTTGACCTTAGAGTTCATAAAGACAGTACAGCGGGAACCAAGATCAGCGGGATGCTGTGCAAGCAAAGCCGCCTGCGCAAAATTCTTAACTGAATACTTTAGTGAGGTCGCAAACGTTTCAATGAAAGAACCACACCCAGAAGAACAGGCCTCGTTCAATTTAATTGTCGCTAAAGCATCGTTTTTAACGGTCATTGCTTTCATATCTTGACCGCCAATATCGAGGATAAAATCGACGTTTGGTTGGAAATAATGAGCCGCTCGGTAATGGGCTACCGTTTCAACTTCACCAATATCAACCATTAAGGCGTTTTTGATTAAATGTTCACCGTAACCAGTAACGGCCGTTTTACCAATAACCACATCAGCAGGTAATTTAGCGTATAAGTCCCTCAAAATTTCTTCCGTTTTCTTTAGCGGATCGCCATCATTGCTGTCATAATAAGTATATAGTAGCTTGTGATCGGTACTCATCAAAGCCACTTTAGTTGTGGTTGATCCCGCATCAATTCCTAAAAAGGCCGTGCCGTGATAACTAGCTAGATCACGTTCTTCAACCTTAGCCTGGGCGTGGCGCTTGCGAAATTCCTGCAACTCATCATCATTTTTAAATAATGGCGCTAAGGAGCGGGAAGGTTTCATAACACTATCATCGCCGTTAACTAACCGATCGGCCAAAGTGACTAACGTTATTTCTGGTTGGTCAGCAGCATAAAATGCGGCACCTTTAGCCACAAATAATTGTGGATCAGCTGGAAAGACAACATCTTCTGGTGCTAAATTCAAAGTATCAATAAAACGGGCGCGCAGTTGATCCATAAAATACAGTGGGCCACCAAGAAAGGCCACCTTACCGCGAATTTTACGACCAGAGGCCAACCCGGCGATTGTTTGGTTGACCACTGCCTGAAAGATACTCGCAGCGATATCCGCCTTTTTAGCACCATCATTAATCAGCGGCTGAACATCCGTTTTTGCAAAGACACCACAACGCGAAGCAATCGGATAAATCATTTCGTAATCCCTAGCCATTATATTAAGGCCATTTGCATCGGTTTTTAAAAGTGTTGCCATTTGGTCAATAAAAGCACCAGTCCCACCGGCACAACTACCGTTCATCCGTTGTTCAAGTGAAGCACCAAAGAACGTAATCTTGGCGTCCTCACCACCAAGTTCAATACTGACATCCGTTTGCGGAATTAATTCCTCAACCGTTTTGGTACAAGCAATAACTTCTTGAATAAATTTAAGTTGTAGTAAGTTTGCGAGGCCCATACCACCAGAACCCGTGATTGTAAATGAAATTGGCACAGTCGGCCCTAATTCCTTAATTGCTTCATCGATAATTTTTTTACTCGCTGTTTTCACATCGGAATAATGGCGCTCATAACGAGCAAATAACGTCTCATTTTGCTCATTCATAATAACAAGTTTCACAGTTGTCGACCCAACGTCGATCCCACCACGTAGTTTTGTCATAGTATTCCTCCCATCTAAGTCTCTCGCCCTTAGCGATCACATCAGTTGTCCTTCATTCACTAACAGATCGTTGAATAACCAACAACTTATCTGTTATACTATATATGTTTAGTCTACTGCTTCACAATGTTTATGCAATCAGCAATTTAGGCCGATTTGTGAGCTTACACGACGAACAGTTTAAAATTGTTGGATATCTGGTTATTTTATTTTTGCATAGGCCGGTAAAGTCCCAGGAAATATCCATTCTACAAATAATCAATTTTTATATGTTATCGAACTCTACTCAAAAAACGTTTAGGAAGTGCCTCTATGGCCAAACAAACTGATTTGCGTGTTATTCGAACTAAAAAGATGATCTTCAGTGCTTTTATGAAATTGGTGGAAAAAAAAGGCCTTTCTGCCGTAACAATTCAGGAAATTGCCGATGAGGCAATGATCAATCGTGCTACCTTCTACGCCCATTTCAAGGATAAGCAGGACCTTTACCAACAAATTTTCAATAAAGCGATAACTTCATTCGCGAAAATTCTGGATGCTGATATCATCCGCGATGGCAACAAACTCAAAATAAATACAATTGAAACCCTCTTAACGCAACTCTTTCAAGAAATCTGGGCCAACCGTGAATTTTTCGTATTAGCATCTAGCGGAACCAATCAAAATACGTTGGCAAAAATGCTTCAGGATCTTTTACAAAAAAGATACGCACAATTATTCTCGCAACTTAAAATTACCCAGGACGAAACACCCATTCCGACTAGCTTTATTGTTTCCTACATGACTTCGATTTTTATTGGCACGGTTCATTGGTGGGTGTATTCTGATGGTAGTTTTTCACCGGAGCACCTCGCTAAATTAATCATTCAGTTAATCGCCAATGGTCACTTGACCGTACTTGGTCTTGAAATGGTTAACGATTAACGATCTGATTGAACAAATTTTACCGTTAAAGACACTTTTTATGGTACAGTATTGACGAAAGGCAACTTCTTTTAAGCTGCCTTTATTTGTGACCACGTTTCTAGTGCACGCTATGGGGTTACAAGGAGTGTTTGAAAAAGCCAATTTTTAAGCACGTTTACACTAAATCAGTCAGAAGAATACTTTCGCAAAAGTAATTTTTAAACATGGCCCAAATAAACCGTTGGCCTTTGAAAATAAATTTCATGTCACATAACCCTTACAGAACTTAGGAGGATCCACAAATGGTAGAACAGACAGCAAATCAGGCATTACCCATCACAACTGGCAGTAATTTTCGTGAACTTGGTGGTTACGAATCACAAAACGGTCAACACGTTAAGTACCATAAATTAGTGCGTTCAGGCCTATTAGGCGAACTAAATTCCCGTGACTTAACCTATTTAAGTGATTACGGTGTCCGTCAAGATATCGATTTTCGTTCAAATGATGAAGTTACTCAAACACCAGATAAGGTTCCTGTTCGTGCAACCTATCACTATCTTCCAGTATTTGATTATGATCAGACCCAAAATTCACAATCAATGCACGAATTAGAAATTGAATACCGGGATAATCCAAATAGCGGCCATGAACGAATGCTCAAGGTCTACCATAATTTGATTGCCGATCCCCACGCCAAAAAAGTTTATCATGATTTTTTTGCAACGTTATTGGCTAATACAGAGGATAATGAGGCTGTTTTATTTCACTGTACTGCTGGGAAGGACCGTACTGGTATGGGTGCCGTTTTCTTGCTCACTGCGTTAGGTGTGGACCGTGAAACAATTAAGGCTGATTATTTACTAACAAATACAATTGCGGCCCCGCACATTGAACACCGGCTCGCTGAATTAAAATCACTAAACGCACATCAAAACGTCGTCACAAATATTCAGTCGCTGTTAACCGTTCATCCTGATTACCTGGCTACTGCCTTAACTGAAATTAAGCACGAGGCTGGTGATCTAAAAAATTACTTGCACACTGATCTTGATCTGAGTGATCACGATATCAAGGAACTTCAACAAATTTACTTAGTATAAAGCACCTAAAAGGACTTCAGAATTGCCAGCTAAGATGGCCAATTCTGAAGTCCTATTTATTTTCTATTTTAAAAACGTATCAATAACCTGATGGTAAATTTGGATCGCAGCCAAATAATTTGAAATTACTACGTTCTCATCAACTTGATGTCCCGAATCGTTACCTGGTCCAAAAATAACAATTGGAAATCGTTTTGCAGCGTGAATAAATTCTGAAGCATCCGTTGCACCACTATCGCCAACTACTGGAATTTCTCGATCCAATCGTTCAGCAGCGATTTGTTTAACTAGCTGAACAAATGGTGCCTTAGGGTTGCCAGGTAACGGGCTTTCTGGATAATGATAAGTGATTTCAAGATGAACACCATCTATTTGATTAAGCTCAGCAACTAACTGCGTTATTTCTGTCATTAAATTTTTGGTTGGGTATGCCGGAATTGTCCGCACATTGCCCGACAGCATTGCCCGTGCCGGAATACTATTAATCTGATCACCACCAGAAATCAACGTAATATTATGTAATAGCCCACCAAGTACCGGATCAACCTGATCCTTGCTGGCCATTAACGCCTGAATTCGCGGATAGAACAATAGTAGATTCTGAATAGCATTAATACCGCGTTGTGGCTCAGCACTATGGGCGCTTTTACCAACAGACATGACAGTATAGTCAATGACACCGCGGTGAGTGTATTCAACATTCAGATTACTAGGCTCGCCAATGATTAAAGCGTCTAAATCATCCGCAAATCCCTGTTTAGTTAACTGGGCGGCACCGTACTCCCCGGTTTCTTCACCAACAGTTGCAAATAAACGAATTTTTCCGTTAAAAGGTGTCCCTGCCGCTAAGAGATCTAACAAAACGCAAACCATAGCCGCTAACCCGCTCTTCATATCAGTAGCACCGCGACCATAAATCTTATTCATTGCCTCAGTTCCACTAAATGGCGGGTACTTCCAATTAGCAACATCCCCTGGCGCAACAACGTCGGTGTGTCCGGCTAGACCAATTATTTTCCCATCAGCCTGACCATTCACTGTAATTACTAAATTAGTTCGGCCTGGTGCGTACTCAACGCGCGTTACTTGTGCAGCCGGATACGGATGAAATAAATCCGCAATATAATCCGCCACGGTCGCTTCATTTTGATTAACTGACTTAATTTGAATTAGTTTTTTTAAAATTGATAGCGCATTTTCTCTCTTCATAAGCGACAACTAACCTTTCCATTTCCCAATTAAGTACATCATAGCAGAATTGGCCCACTTTTTTTAATTTTAATTAAAAAAAGTGGGCCAAAGTAATCCGCTTAGAGAGTGTTTGAAAAAGTGGTTAGCTTCTACTTCGCAGTTAAAGTTAGTTATTTACAAAGATCGCAACTGGCTGATGCCGCTTTGAATGTTGTCTATTCTTGTGGTAAAAGCATTTTACTAACACGGCTTAGATTGCCTACTGCTAGTTACTTTGTCCCACTATTTAGATCGATGTCTGATTAGTTGTTTGATCGGTAGTGGTTTTATTTGAAGTATCGGAATTAGAATCCGTATGCCCTAGATACCGTTGCAATAAGTTACTGGTTAGAACGGGGGTCTTAGTCAAAATAGTTTGTGCAACGGTTGATTCCTGCAGTTGATTTTGAAATGACTGCACTGGTAACAGCGCGCCAATGCAAAGAACTACAAAAACCATCAGGTAAGTAATCACGAAACCAACAATGCCACCTGCCAAACCATTGGCCTGATGGATAACCGGTAAAAAGGTAATGTAACGTGATAATCTAGCAATAAAGTGAATTAGCATCCAGCCAATTGCAGTAAGTAACAAAAAGGCAATTGAATTTGCAAGTCCAAAATTGGTTGTCGTTGTTCCAGTTAGATTAGCTAATGCCGCCCCAACTGTTTGGTAGGTCATTCGGGCAAAGATAAAAACGGCAATATAGCCTAGTGAATATAATAATTCAACAATTAGGCCACGATGCAAGCCGCGATAGATTGCTAAGCCTAAAAGCACAACGATAATAATAGTTAATAGCATAGTGGCGGGCTCCTCTTCATTATTAATGTCTATTTTACGTTAACGTAAAAATCTCATTTTCATTGGATGTCCATTCTCCTTGCACGAAAACCGTGCACTCGAAACATGGCTCCTCTTCATTCTCTATGTCTATCTTTCGTGTAAACGTAAAATCTTTTCTACATGTTAGCACAGTGCTAGTGAATAAAAACGGTCTGAAGGCCGATTTAAGTAATCGTTAAGCATTATATATTAAATGCCGGTTAAATTTACTTTTTGAATATACCTTAATAATGACATAACTATAAGTATAAATTTAATTATTTTAGGCTTCTTAAAGTTAAACATGTTAAAATAGACTAATTATCGAGTGAAATGGGGAATAATTGTGGCAAGTAGTCAAATCGCTATTAACCTACTGATTATGTTAATCACCTTTCTCTTTGCGGCTTTCTTCGTTGCCTGTGAATTTGCCTTAGTTCAGGTTCGACCTAGCGCTTTAGAGGAAGAATTAGAAAAACGTGGGGGTAAGTCACGTAAAATCAGTACCGCTTTAGACATGGTACACAAATTAAATGAATATTTATCGACTACTCAAGTTGGGGTTAGTGTTGCTGGGATTATTTTAGGTTGGATTGGTGAATCAACAGTGGAATCCATTTTAATTGATCTATTCAATCTTGATCATTTACTGAGTCCCGCCGTTTTACACATTGTTGGCGCAATTCTCGGTGTCCTAGTTCTAACCTACTTAGAAGTTGTCTTTACCGAAATTGTTCCAAAAAATATCTCAATTGATATGCCAATGCAGGCGATGATGTTTGTCACAACACCATTACATTATTTTCACATTCTATTTTATCCGTTTGTTTGGCTCCTAAATACTTCCTCAACTGGCGTCGTTAAATTAATCGGCTTACAACCAGCAGATGAAGAAAATGCTAACTATTCCCAGGCCGAAATTTTGAAATTATCTAAAAATGCAGTTTCCGGCGGTCAATTGGAACGAAACGACTACATTTATATGGAACGTGCTTTTGAAATGAACGATAAAGTCGCTAAGGATATCATGATTGATCGCACTTCCTTAATTGTGGTTGATGTTACAGCAACTGTTGCCGAAGTAATTGATCTTTACGTTAAAGAAGGCTTCAGCCGTTTTCCAGTCGTTGAACACAATGACAAGGACGACATTTTAGGCTACGTTTATAATTACGATTTAATCAAACAAGCCGAAAGTGATGATTCAATTCACGTCAGTAAAATGCTTCGCAATATTATTACCGTTCCAGAAACGGCCTCATTACAAACCGTGTTGGCACAGATGGTCCAAAAGCAAACACCAATTGTCGTCGTTGTTGATGAATACGGTGGTACCAGTGGTATTGTCACTGATCGGGATATTTATGAAGAACTTTTTGGAACCGTTAAGGATGAAAATGAAAAACCTTCTGAAGAATATGTGCTCAAGCAGGCCGATGAAACTTACCGGGTTAATGGTAAAATAACGCTTTACGATTTTGAACGCTACTTCAACGTTAAAATCAAAAGCTTTGATGACTCAGACGCCGTCACTTTAACTGGTTTTGTCATGAAAGATAATCCTAGTATTCATTTGAATGATATTGTTCAAATCGATCAGTTTTCTTTAAAAGTTGCCGATATGGAAAATGCCTACATTAATTGGTTTGAGGTTAAAATTCAGCCGATAATACCAAAACTTGTCGAAAGTGAGCAAGACGAGCAAAAATAAGCTTTTAATTGCATCCTTACACAAATACGCGGAAATAGTAGGTGACCAGGACAAAAGTCTTAGCTGCTTACTATTTCCGCGTATTTACTTCTAGAACGTGCGCCAAAAGCTTGAGCTCACCCAAGACCGACCTTTGTCCCACTTTCTCCTGCTTTAATTTTTCGAACACTAAACTTCTGAACAGCAGGTCCCAATTTTATTACGTCACTTAGCTATTTGTTTAAACTATTTTGGATTTGGCGAATTCCAAACGATAACGCAATTACCATCAAGACACCTAATCGTAACAGCCGAAAAGGACCAATTCCAAAGTGGCCACGGTGGGTTAATCGATAAATAATTGCATAACCTAAAAGTACGGCCACTAAAAAGGCCAAAATACCCACGCCCAATTGACGCCAATTAATTTGTCGTTTAATTTTTGAAACTTCCCTTCGTTCCCTTTGGCAATAATTAAAATAATTGTAAGGCGAAAATTATAGAACTGGCGATAACAATCTAGAAAAATTCTGTTTTAATACTAGCCAACGTGATTGATCATCGATTTCGGCCTGCGTTAACAAGCGAGAATCAGTCATATCCTTTTCAAAAATTCGGGCCAGCTGGCGTGCAACTTTAATGTCATAAAGAAAAGCGTTCACTTCAAAATTCAACTTATAACTACGAAAATCCTGATTTGCTGAACCAACGGTCGCCAACTTACCGTCAGTGACGACTGTTTTAGCGTGGAGGAAGCCTTTTTCGTAGATGTAAATTTTAACCCCGGCCGCGAATAAAATTTTTGCGTAATACTGCGTTGCCCGGTAAATGAACGGATGATCTGGCATGTTCGGAATCATTATGCGAACATCAATCCCCGATTCGGCCGCAATCGTTAGCGCCGAAAGTACACTTTCATCTGGTACTAAATAGGGCGATTGAATCCAGACATTTTTTTTGGCCATACTAATCATTTTAATGTAACCAGATTTAATTTGCTCTTTCTGTGCTGACGGGCCAGAGGTCACAATTTGTAACGCCGTTGTTGCATCCTTCGGCCGTAATGGCGTCGGGAAAAAACGTAATTGGTAATTAAGGTGTCGATCTTCTTTAACCGAGGCATTCCAATCCATAATAAAATGCGTTTGTAACGCCATAACGCCGGTACCAATAATACGTAGGTGTGTATCACGCCAATAACCAAATTTCTTACTTCGGCCTAAATATTGATCGCCTACATTAAATCCACCGGTATAGCCGATTTGACCATCCACCACGACAATTTTACGATGGACATGATAGTTTAAGCGGGTTTTGGTGATTGAATTATGCGATGTGATAAAAGTCGCTGCTTGGCCGCCTAATGATTCCAAGGTGCGGAACCACTTGGCCGTTGTCCCGTGCGAACCGAATGCATCGTAGAGTACACGAACTTCGACGCCTTCTTTGGCCTTTTGTTCCAGTATCCGCAGCAATTCGTTACCAATTTGATCATTATAAATTGTGTAATATTCAACGTGAATGCTATGCTTTGCCTGCCGAATGTCTTTAAATAAAGCGGCAAACTTTTCTTCACCATCAGTAAAAATCTCAACTTTATTACGTTTAGTCAAGGGTGCCTGATCAGTCATTTCAAAAAAATGAACAAGACTGCTAGCGTTGGCGGTCATATTCTCCGATATTGGCGTTGCAAATTCAATATCATCCTTTCTTTGGGAAGCAATCATCTGGGCCAGCCCCGTGCGATCCTGATGTTCTAAATTAAAAATCTTTTCCCGGCCTAGTCCGCGCCCGGTAAAGAGATATAAAATAAAACCAATAACTGGCAACATTACTAAAACCAATAACCAGGCCCACGTTGTTGAAATATCACGGTGCTGGCGAAAAACCGTTACAACAGCAAGTACGGTGTTAAGGGTGATAATACAATCCCACATCACCTTAAACCAATCCATCCTCATCAACTCCTATATCTGATGTTGTCTATTATACGCCCCTAGCGCAAAAATTTCGTCAATCTTACTTGCGCGCCTTTAAAAAGGATAATTTCAAACGCCACTTACTTACTAGCTATTCGTTTCAAACCAATACCAGTGTAACCACTTAGTAAAGAAAAAATTGGCGAGAGCAAACTAAAGAAAGTAAATGGTAAGTAGTCCAGCGTTGGAACCCCTAATGTATTCGCGGCAAAAACACCAGCTACTCCCCAAGGAACTAAATAATTAATTACGGTTCCGCCATCTTCCAAAACACGCCCCAATGCAACATTAGCCAGTCCAGCCTGATTAAATGCCTTTTTAAAAGCCTTGCCTGGCAAAATAACGGATAAGAATTGCTCGCCGATAAATAAATTAACACCGATCCCAGCGACAATCCCAGCCGTTACCAATTTACCATCAGTATTAAGTCGTTTGGCCAGTGGCACCATAATTGCATCAATTAAACCTAATTTCATTAAAAGACCACCTAGCGATAAGGTTAAAACAATCAACGAAACCGTCCCCATCATACTGGAAATTCCACCCCGCGTTAGTAACATATCAACATCAGTATTACCGCTTTTGGCAACAAAACCTGTTTCAATAATGGCGGCAATCTTTTTCAAGGACATTGAAGGTTGTTCAATGAAAATCATCAAAACTGAGACAAAAATATTCAAAAATAAAGTTGGAATAGCGGGCATCTTTCGCCAAGCACAGATAAACATTAAACTTATCGGCACGATCGCCCACAGTGAAACGTTAAAGTTCTGTGTTAGAACGGCAACAGTTCGATTGATTTTGCCAAAGTTTGCGGCCGCCGCACCATGGCCTAAAATTGTAAAACCCAACAGACTGATGATAAAAGCTGGAATAGTGGTCCACATTAAATTTTCAATGTGTTTAAATAAATCTGCTCCTACGACTGCCGCGGTCAGATTAGTCGATTCTGATAAAGGTGACGACTTATCGCCAAATACGGCACCGGAGATGATTGCTCCAGCGACCAATGCTGGATTAACACCCATGGTCATTCCCATCCCAAAGAAAGCAATCCCTACAGTCGAAATAACCGTAAAAGCACTACCAACCGACGTTCCAACGAGTGCACAAACAACAAATACTGATGGAACAAACCAACGAACGCTAATTAATTTAAAACCAAAAACCATTAACGAAGGAATAATTCCAGCGGCAATCCAAGTACTAATGAGTGCCCCAACTAAAATAAAAATAAAGATTGGAATAATACCAGTTTCAATTCCTTCTTGAATACCTTTGTTAATCACTGTAAATTCAAAATGACGCAAACGTGCCCACAACATGATTAACGCAATTACTAGCATAACTGGTGTCTGTGGTGATAGGCCAAAGCCGATCACGCCAACCCCCATGATTGTTAACATAATAATTAAAACAACAAGTGCCTCACTAAAACCAACCTTTGTCCGCATTTTCTTCATCCTTTCCATAAAAAAAGTCCCTGCTGCAAAATTGCAACAGGGACGATTTAACCGTGGTACCACCCAAATTGAGACCAGAATCTGGCCTCCACTTAAAAATCGTTAACGAGATTTCTACCGTATGCTTCAACAGTAAACCGTATTTCAAGCTTATTACCCTGATCGGTTCGCAGCACCCACCGACTTCCTGACACCCAGATAATAGATTACTTAAAGGTCTACCTCACATTTTTATTAAACTCATTGGAGCATAGCATCAAATTACTTAGCCGTCAACTAGAGAGTGTTGGGAAAAGCGATTAGCTTCCGAGCATTAGCCTAAATTGACGAATAATTCATGCAATGAATTATTTGGCGATTGTAGCTACTATTCCGCAATTGAGGATTATTAGCACAAAACGCTAATAATCTAGATGCTTCATACGTTGTCCATTCAACTACGGCGAAAACCGCCAAGTTGAAACATGGCAACCGCAGGAAGCTGCCTTTCCCAACACGTTTCCGCAAATTTGATCAAGGAAAGACTATTAAAAGTATCTTCCAAACACGCCTTAGTCTAAGCTCACAGTCAGTAATTGGTGGCTCAATCATAACAAGTGGTATAATTAACGGTTGTGATTATCCTAAAAAGAAGAAGGAACATTTTATGGCACAGCAATCAACATCAACTGATCAAGTTATCGATGCTAATGGACGACCTTATAATCGGCTACTATTAGTTTTAACGTTATTGGTTGGTACTTTTTCAACTTTCATTATGCAGACAATTCTAACAACGTCTTTTCCAACCCTGATGAAACACTTTAACATCACGGCGGATACCGTTCAATGGTTAACAACGGGCTTCATGCTTGTTATGGGGATTATGATTCCTATTACCGCATGGTTGCTTACTCGTTTCAATTCAAAATACCTTTACATAACAGCTATGAGCTTATTTTGGATTGGTACCTTCGTTTGTTATGAAGCCAGCAGCTTCGGAATGCTGCTCACAGGGCGTTTAATTGAAGCGATGGGTGTTGGTATTTCAGCACCTGTTTTTCAAACGATCATGCTTACTATTTTCCCGCCCGCAAAACGTGGTACTGCCATGGGCCTGGCCGGAATTGTTATTGGTCTAGCACCGGCTATTGGCCCAACTCTTTCTGGTTGGATTTTAGTTCATTATTCATGGCGAATGCTGTTTTTAGTCATTCTACCAGTTAACGGCTTTGTTTTAGTATTATCATTTTTCACCATGCGGAAAGTTTTACAGACCTCACATCCAAAAATTGATATCCTATCCGTTATTGTTTCTACAATCGGCTTTGGGACCATGCTCTATGCCTTTTCATCAGTTGGCGCTAAGGGCTGGGGTGATGTCCAGGTGTACGTACCCCTTATTATTGGGATAATCTTTGTCGCGCTCTTTGTCTACCGCCAGCTACACATGGACAAGCCGTTACTTGAACTGCGTGTCTTTAGGGTTAAGGCCTTCACCTTGTCAGCAATTTTAACTGCCGTTGCCTACATGGCAATGATGGGTGTCGAAATGATCTTACCCCTCTATATCCAAACCGTTCGGGGCGAATCCGCCTTTCAGTCTGGTTTAATCTTACTACCTGGTGCCATTATGATGGGAATTATGAGCCCGATCACTGGTAAAATTTTTGACGAAATTGGTGCCAAACGTTTAGCAATGACAGGCATGATTCTACTAACCACTGGTACGGTTTTCTTTGTTACACTAACTGCTAAAACGCCGCTCATTTATATAACGGCACTTTATACGATGCGAATGTTTGGTATCACAATGGTCACAATGCCCGTAACTACAACTGGTATGAACGCCTTACCAATTCGCTTAATTAGTCACGGAACGGCCGTCAACAATACTGCTCGGCAAGTTGCAGCATCAATGGGAACGGCCATTTTGATTAGTATTTTAACTAACGTTACCACTAACCGACTACCGGCCAAAGTACTTTTACACCAAGCACCCCTTACCTACCGAACGCAGGCAATCAACGCTAATTTGGCCGGTTACCACGCTGCCTTCATCGTTTCACTTGTCTTCTGCGCCATCGGACTTTGCCTAACCTTTATGCTGAAAGATGGTAATAACGCACAGAGTACTTCAGTGCTGGATGCTAAGGAGGCCAAGTAGCGATGATTTTAATCTTTTTAACCATTGGAATTCTTATTTTTAGTGGTTCAATGATCTTTTTAAAAAAGAGTGGCAGCCGAAGCTGGATAAATTGGCTAAGTTTAATTTTAATTTTTGTTAGTATGGGTTTAATTACACTTAACGACACGGCACACTTCGGAATGCACGAAGTAACAAGTACCCGTAAAAGACCACTCCTATCTAGTACGCCCGCTAGCAAGATGAACTTATTACTCTACCAACCACTAGGAACAAATGGCACCGAAAGAATTTACCTTTACCGAACAAATTCAAAACAAGTAAAACCAACGCCAACTTCAACTGTCCGTACTAGTTACACCGTCAAGAAAGGGCAGAATAAGGCTCAGGTTAGCATTGCTACAACGCGGTGGGTGTACCGAAATCAATTGATGCACACTTTGTTTGGTATCACTGGTGAAAATAACCAATTTCAGCGGCGACACTATACCTTTAAGTTGACCAATGCTTGGCAGACTTTAAGTACTACTGCAGCAAAAAAAATCCAAAAATAAAAATGAGTGAGTAAGCGGCAGAGATTCTGCTGTTACCCACTCACTTTTATTTTTTATTCAAAAGATTTTAATTTAAGTGCCTGTCCGAGTAGCCGGCCAGCTTCTTGCCGTGTTTTAGTTTGATCCATATCAAAAATAATTCCCGTGATTTCATGATCAGCAAAATCGTACCGCTCGTAATAAATATATGGATCTTCATCAGCATTATGAAAAGTATCGCTGATCTTAGTTGTGAAGCCCTTCGCCCAATCATCGTTGTCAATGTTAGGAATGTCCTTACGCGTTACGTAGCCTTGTTTTTTAATCAAGTCAACTGCCTTATCAATATCTGCCTGATCGTACGTAATCTCCGGTTTTTTAGTCTTAGCCTGTTCTTCTGCCAAAATATGATCTCCTTTACAAATTAAAGGTTATTTTAGCGTTCTTGCACCGATGGGTAAATTAACACTCATTATTGTAGCCACGTTTCACCTTACTACTTCATGATAGTCCTTTTTTTGAAAATTGTTTAATGAAAGCGAACCCAAGTGGCACTATTATTAATTAAGGTCGCAATCAGATATAGAAAGTAGGCTTACTAGTATTTTCCTGACTAATTGGGCGTAAATGTGTTTAAAAAAACAGCATCCGCAGATTTTAAGCGTTTTTTCAAACACTCCCTATTGAACAAAAAGCATCCAACACACTATTCAACTAACTTCATTTTAGCCAAACTAATTACGGCTTTGTGCTGTAAATCATCAAAGTTGATTTCATCTGTTTTGGCATAATCAGTAATATTAACTAACGCTGAATTATCGTACACTTTCTCCACTTTACCGGAAAAATCAGCTTCCATATTACCATTTGCCTTGCATCGAACAGTATTGCCTATTTGGATCTCCATAAAAATTCCTCCGTATTGTTCAATAAATAACTTAGGCCATATATTAACGCGATTATTTTGGGATTGCAAGAAATATTTATGGTTTTTTAAAATGCCCTTAAACTTTTTTCACTAAAAAGTAACCACCAAATTAAACATAGCGCCAAGTAGGTCCTGACACCCTTTTTAACCCGACTTTATATTTTTCAATTGATAACGTAAACGTGTTTGAAGAGCCAGATTGTGTTAAATTAAGAACAGAAATTATCTTATTCTTGAAGGAGTTCATCATGTTAAACATTTTATATATTTCAATCTCCGGTAATACGCGCTCTTTTGTTGAAGATTTACAAACCTATGCTGCAAAAAAACACCAAGAAGATATTAATGAGCCCCTGATTAGCCTCAAAGAAATTTCGGAAGCAACACCTTACGCCGATGAAACACAAACCTATTTCGCCTTC
Organism: Loigolactobacillus backii; assembly: GCF_001663675.1. NCBI lineage: Bacteria > Bacillati > Bacillota > Bacilli > Lactobacillales > Lactobacillaceae > Loigolactobacillus > Loigolactobacillus backii. Next base: position 1,217,027 of record NZ_CP014873.1, on the reverse strand, counting down.
GTCCCCACCTATTTAGACGGCGGAAATGGCATTGATAATGGCGTCGATGAGCTAATGACCAACGCAATGGGTGAATATATTGCTTACCACCAGAACCGCAATTACTGTTTAGGCGTCGTTGGCTCCGGTAACCGTAATTTTAACGAGCAATACTGCTTAACAGCAAAAATGTACGCCCGCGATTACAACATGCCCTTTATCGGTGATTACGAGTTACGTGGAACTAGTGCCGACGTTAAACGAATTTACGCCATTTTAAAGGAACAACAATCTAAATCGGCGTAATACTAAAAAAACAATGTTCTGACTATTTAAAAAATAGCGGAACATTGTTTTTTTACCTGTATTTTAAAAGCTAACTTACCGCACAATGGCGGTTAGTTCTAGTAGTCCTTCGAAGTAGCACCTAAACGTTTTTTCCATTACGTTTTAGAAAGCGCCACCGCCGGAACCACCACCAAAGCCCCCAGTGCCACCACCAGAGAAACCACCCGAACCACCACTAGTGCTTGATATTGAATTAGCAGCAACACTTGAAGAGAATGTACTTGTGAAACTACTGCTAAAATCAGTGCCGGCAAATGCCTGTGGGTAAATAAATAATGGATAGCCAATCGGTAACCCAACGCGTAATTGTTCATCAGAGAAATTGGCCTTCAACGCTGCAGCAACCTTTTTGGCCGAACCAAACGCAACTGCATAGGGTAAGATCTGCTCCCACAGTAGCAAGTCACCAACTTTTGCCGTATCAAAATGACCAATGTCGCGTAGCATTCGATCAAAACCATGAAGTTTTTCAATTGCTTGACTACCTGATTGAACATAACGTGGCAAATGGCTCACTTTAACTAGCCAAACGCCCCAACTAACCACTAATAATAAACCCGCCGTAACGATAACTGGCCAGGTTAACGGACTATTTTTTGTTCCAGTTGCAATATAAAAGTCACAGATTAGCGCAATCACAGTAAAAATACTGCTGATGATAGCAAGTGTAAAAGCGTGGGAGCGTACTAGCTGATTTGTTTTATTGTTGAAGCCTAACGCGGTTGTTTGTTGCCGTTGGTGAGTTACCCAACTAGAAAAGGCGTCACTCAACCGCCCGTTTTGCTGTCTACCATAGGCCTGAATTTGGGCCATAGTGACTGAACCTGCCTTACCAATCTGGTTAAATAACAAATCAAAAATCGGTTGCTTCAAAGTAGCGGCCGATAATTTGGCCGTTTTGGTAAGCCGATAAGTTTTATGATCTGCTTCAATCACAATCTCACCTTTGGCCGCTAACGCCATTAATGTCGCTGTAAAAGCCTTTGCGTCTGGTCCATCGCGCTTCAACAAACGCTGAGCAACTGCTGGTGAGTACGGCGGAATATCAAAACTATGTGGAACTGGCGTGGGCCTAGGATAATGATCAGCAGGATGCCGCGTTAGCCAGATAAGCTGATAAATCAAATTAAATGCAGCAATCGCCAAGGCTGAAAACGCAATAATGATTGGAATTCGCCGTTGCATTTCCCGTTTCTGATTGGCTTCTTGGGCAAATTTTGCCTCTTGCTTTTGAATCTTGTGCTTCATTTTTTTAGTACTGCGTTGTGGATTTTGCGCCGTTACCGTTGTCGGAAATAGTAGGCGACTTTGAACAAAAGTTTTCGCAGGTACTTCTGCCACCTTCATCACCACACGCCCATTTTTCCGGTCAACGGCTACTTGCCCATTTAGCGGACCATGTGCCCATGCCTGCAGTCCTTGGACAGATTTTTGCGGCAATTGAATTGTAATGTGAACATTATTAAGCGGAACTTCCCAGCCGGTACCAATTACCTTCCAATTCAGCGTAGCCGTATCGGCATAGTTAGTAACCACCCCATTTAACTGGTAACGATAAATAAACGTGGCCGCCTGGTTACTAATCGGATGGTAAACCTTTAGCTGGTAGGCATCATCAGTCTGCGTTGTACTGAAAGTATTAGGCGCCCCGGTTGTATTCTCCGCTAGCCGTTGCTCGTGACCATCTTGGTCAATTGCAACCTGTGGATTAACTAATCCCTTAATACCGGCAATATCTTGTTTGTAATAGACACCATTAAAATCACCATCAAAATCATAACGAATGCGTTGGGTAACTTGCGCGTCACCGCTCTTTGTCACATTAATATTGACTGAATAATTAGTAATATTATAACTTTTCGCCGCAGCCGGTTGTGACCAGCACATAACCAACAGCAATCCTAATAGCGCTACTAACCACGAATGCTTTTTTAGCATGTCTTCACCTATCCTCACTTTAAAGAGTGTTTGAAGAGACGCTCAGTTTGTGAGCATCAGCTACGTAAAAAGGCCAGTGGATCAACATTAATTTGGCTAACGTCGCCTGCTTGATAAGAAACGGCCCCGCGCTCACCCTGTTGATTCAACATAGTGACCTCAGGTGTAGCTAAGACCGACTGGCCTAGATCCATCTGTTCCTTTTTAGTGTACATTTTTAATTTTGCTCGAATCAATTTATTTGAACTGGTCGCATTTACGTCTTCCAATTGATAAAGCTGTGGAACTGTTTGAAATTGGGTTGAGTGTTTATTTTTATTGATGACTGGCACGGTGTGCGTTGCAGCGTAGGTCAAAGCGGCCAAATAATCTTGCTTAGTTGAACTGGCTTGGCCTTCCAAGTAACGAGCGATGAAGTCTTTTTCGTTATAGAGACTGGCAAAGTAACGGACCGTGCCCTTAAACGCAAAATACTTTTTTGTTGCCGTTGCATCGCCAATGTAACTTACCAAGATGACGTGGCCTCTATGATCATTAGTTACTGCCAGCGCCGCCATCTTCTGTCCCTTTTGTTGAATGTAAGCGGCCGGGATTCGATATTTCTTACCTTGATACTGATAGTTTTCAATCTTACCAGCGTACGGAGCCACATAAGTTGTTGCTTTTTTTGCCGCTATGACTGGTTGATTAAAAAGTAAAAGTAGCGAACTAATCAAAAACAAATTACCCCAAAATTTTAATTTCATAATACCTCCACATAACCTATTTTTATCATCATACTTGTTTTTCAGAATGACTGTCAATTGTGCCCCAATTAAATACCAGCATTAATGTAAAATAAAAGTAACTTTATTTTTTATTTTACACTTAATCCGTGTATCATGGATTTTAAAGTGGTATTGATTGATACCTATGGAAGGATGATTTGATGACGCAAGATAAAACAACAACTAACACTGCAACACCAACTTTGAAAGATGACTTCTATGAAGCAATTAACGCTGATTGGTTGAAAACAGCGACAATTCCGGCCGATAAACCAGCAACAGGCGGTTTTCAAGATTTAGTTGATGAGATTGATAAAACCTTAATGGCCGACTTTAAGCAGATGAATGCTGGTCAACTGACTGTTCCTAACGAACAACTAGCATCTTTCTTAGCTTACTATCGTTTAGCAGCCGACTTTACTAAGCGTGATCAAGATGGCGCTGCCCCGCTGAAAACTATCCTGGCACAAGTTACTAACTTAACTAGCCTAAAGGATTGGCAAAATAATCTGGCCGAATGGATTCTAAGTGGCCTGCCAACACCGTTTGATATCGATGTTGACGCCGACATGAAAAATACTAAAATCAACACTTTATTTGCCAGTGCACCAAATCTGATCCTACCAGATAAGACCTACTACGCTAAGGACAATCAAGCCGGCCCCCAGCTGCTTCAAGTCTTCAGTCAAATGATGACTAAGTTATTTACATTAGCCGGTTACCAAACAGCCGACGCAGAGAAAATCATTTCGGAAGCACTGGCCTTTGATAAGTCACTTGCTCCTCACGTTAAGAGTGCGGAAGAAAGCGCGGATTATAGCAAAATGTATAATCCCCAAGACTTTTCAACTTTCACAGCAAATAGTCACTCACTGGATTTAGGTAGTCTAATTAAACAACTAGTTAAGGGCACACCAACACAGATTATTGTGACTGAACCTAAATTTTACGCTGCCTTTGATGAAATGATTAATGATACTACCTTCCCGTTACTAAAGAGCTGGTTACTAGTTCAAACGATTCGGGGATTTTCAAGCTATCTATCTGAAGACTTCCGCCAAACTGCTGGTATTTACGGTCGCGCCCTTTCCGGCAGCAAAGAAGCCACGAAGCAGCAAAAAAGTGCCTACTATCTTGCTTCTGGCCAATTTGATCAAGTCGTCGGCCTTTATTATGGTCACAAATATTTTGGTGCCACTGCTAAGCAGGACGTCCACGACATGGTTACTAAGATGATTAGTGTCTATAAACAACGTCTAACTAATAATAATTGGTTATCCAAAGCGACTCGGGAAAAGGCCGTTGTTAAGCTTAATAATCTGGGTATTCAAGTTGGCTATCCTGACCAGTTAGATCCCTTGTACAAATTGTTCAAAACAAAAACTGCTGCTCAAGGCGGTACCCTACTGGAAAATACACTTAACTTTGTTCGAATTAGCCAGCAAGATCGGTTTGCAAAATGGCAACAACCTGTTGATCGCGATAAATGGGAAATGAGCGCTGCAACCGTAAATGCTTATTACCATCCATTCCGTAATATTATCGTTTTTCCGGCCGCAATTTTACAGGCACCATTCTACAGCTTGGATCAGCCTTCCAGCGCAAACTACGGTGGTATTGGCGCAGTAATTGCTCATGAAATTTCCCACGCCTTCGATAACAATGGTGCCTTATTCGATGAATTTGGTAATTTACACAATTGGTGGACCAAAGCAGATTCGGCGCAATTCAAAGAAAAGGCACAAGCAATGATTACCGAATTCGCTGGCTTACCGTTTGCAGGTCAACAAGTGAATGGTAAATTAACCGTATCGGAAAATATTGCCGATGCCGGCGGTTTAAGCTGTGCGCTTGAAGCCGCCAAAGGTGAAAGTGACGTTGACCTTTCTGTCTTCTTTACCAACTGGGCAACCATCTGGCGGACCAAGGCCCAACCAGAATACCAACAACTATTATTGGCGATTGATGTCCACGCACCCGCAAAATTACGAGCCAACGTCCAAATCCAAAATCTTGATGATTTCTTCACAACCTTTGACGTTAAACAAGGCGATGGCATGTACTTAGCTACTGAAAAGCGCGTTCACATTTGGTAATGGCGTGGCCAAAAGTCACTTTTGGATTCACGTTCTAGAATAATGATTCGAAAATAATAAGAGGCTAGGACTTGTGTCCCGGCCCCTTTTTTGTGCAAACCAATAACTAGTTATCATTAGTAGTGTATTTCAACCAATTAAATCATTTTAACGTCAAACTGTAATAGTCTGTAAACGAGTTGTTATCATGAAGTCACCACTCTGTAACCTAAAATGTTTATGATAGTCAATGTTGAGATTAAGAACTGATGTTAATTCAGTTCTTTACATAAATGGCAAATAATAAAGGAGTACATTATGATTATAAATTTCAAGAAAAACTTACTAACTATCACGGCCACTGGTATCATGGGCCTTTCTGGTGCAGCCCTTTTCGGTGCAACAAGTGCACACGCTAATGCTGCCGAATATAATCCCCAAACCGCACAAACAACGGCTTGGTATTCTTCAAATACGAACAACACTACACCAACTGTTACCCCTGCAAGGACACAAACAACGCCGACTAACGTTACTTACACTAACAACTCAAATAATACTCAGGCGACAACAGGTAATACGACTAGTACCCAAGTAGCACCTGCGACTGTTGCTTACACTGGTAACACAAATGCACAAGCAACGACTGCTACTGTAAACGCGCAGACAACACCGACGACCACAAGTACGCAAACGACCGCTGGTGCACAAGCCGCAGTCAATGCTGCCATCGGACAAGTTGGTACACCTTACGTTTGGGGCGGTACTACAGCAGGTGTCGGTTTTGATTGCTCTGGCCTTACCCAGTATGCGTTAGCTCAGGCAGGCGTTACTGTTGGTCATTATACAGTTGACCAGGAATCAGCCGGCGTTGCAGAACCACTTGATCAATTACAACCTGGTGATTTAGTTTTCTGGGGTGCTCAAGGTGCTTCGTACCACGTGGCCCTTTATATTGGCAATAACCAATATGTTAGTGCACCTCAACCAGGCCAAAATGTTGAAATTCAGACAATTAACTCTTATTTCCAACCTTCATTTGGTGTCCGGGTTAACTACTAAAAGCACACTAAATTACAATTGAATTTCTTAACATAAACTATTAGCTACTTGTAAAAAGAAGTCGCGACAAAATTTTGTCACGGCTTCTTTTTTTGCGTTAAATATTTTTCGTTAGCGTCCATTTATTTTTCAATCATAAAAGTTGTATGCGAATAATCATTGGGATCTTCCTGGTGCTCAATAGTTCCTCGATCAACTTTCTTTAGTGAAATTGCCTGTTGGTTAAAATTTAATTTTTGATCGGTATGTTTAACCAGCAGCTCCTCTAAGGCATCCGCCTCAACTGGATCGGTTAGTTGAAGTTGCCAATGATGTGGCGTTTCCACTAAACGTCCAGAATAATTGCCAAGTTTCTTACCATCAAGATCTTGTACCACAATTTTTTGTATCTGCATATTAAACACCTTCCTTAATATCGACTATAACATCGACTAAAGGAAGTTCTCAAGTTTTATGCATTTATCCAGCTTGATCCAAAAATTATTAGCAAAGGTAAGTTATAACACACATTATATTTAAGCCATCGAATCCCAAGGCGTTAGCTCAGTTGGTGTCGTTGTTAACATCTTTTGCTGCGCCGGCGTTAAGAACTTCTTATTAATGACCGTGTGGTAGACAAAATCATCAAACCAATCATCACTCATCACAAAATAACCCTTTTCACCATTCTTTTCACCCCAAGAATTTTCGACCTTCCACTTAGTTGGTTGATCAGCAACTAAATCAACCCCAGTTAACGTCATCGCGTGAGAAACAACTGCTTCACGATAAGTCAGCCGATCAGCCTTAGACAGGCTAAGATCAACACCAAATAATTCGGCCCGCTTATAAAGTCCGGAATCAAGCAACCCTTCTTGTCGGTTCATTTGTTGTAAAACGTCGTTACCAAACCAGATTGTTTCTCCGGCCTTCAATTGTTGAATCGTTAAGACCTTGAAAGTTATGAGATCAACATTTAAAAAAGTCACGTGTTGACCACCAATCACGTTGTCTTCCATCGGTAATGTATAAAGGCGATTAAATGGTTTATCTGGTGAATTAATCAGCACAACGTAATCGCCAAGATCACGACTAATATATTTCTGTGCAAAAAGCTGTGGCGTTAAATTAGTTTCCCGATGATATTTTTTATTATCATCCCGATAAGTGAACGTAAACGTTGATGGCACTTCGCCAAAAGTATAAGTACACATTCGGTAGACCTCACCAAGCATTTTTTGCTTAGTCTCCGTTATTTTGCTAGCCGCGGCTTCGTTTTGAACTAATTTTCGTAAGCCCACCGCATCATGGCGTAACTTAAGTCCCAATACTTGACTGAATTCGGCAGTATTTTCACTATTAAAAGTTTCTGGCATGACCGATTGCGGTACGGCACCGTATTTTTTGATAAGTGCCGCAGCATTATCCCACTGACCACCATCGTCATCCGGCATTTCTAATAGCCAGGTCACGATTCGACTATCCGCTGGTTCGTTAGCAGTTGCTAAAATGTGTTCATAAAAGGCATTGGCTTTTTCAAAACGGTCCCAAAAAGATAAATAATTCTCAGAGAACTCAAAATCCTTCAGATTAATTTGCTTGGCCACATCATGCCGAATTGTGTTCAACGTTGAAAATAACCAGCAACGACCACTTTTCTTCTGATTAGACACAGCGCCAGTATCTAATTCCAGTGAAAATGCACGATTTAATTTGGCCTTAACCGCCGTATCTTCACTTGCGGCATTAATACCGTTATTCATGACCGTCCGCTTAACTACGGCGCCACCAGGAACCGCATGATAAGCGGCCTGATAGTTTTTTATATCCTGTAATGTCACTTCACGACTCATTAAAACGTCCACTTCTTTCCTTGGTTTATTGGTCTTAATTTTAGGCTAAAGTGAAATTAATGACAACTCGCAACAATTAAAATAGAGAGTGTGCCCTACTGTTCGGAGAAGCAATAGGAAGCGGGAGTGAAACAAAAAATCGGTTTTGGCGCACATTCTAGAGCAATGATCAGAAATAGTCAGCGCCACACTAGAACGTGCGCCAAAACTGACTTTGCCCCACGCCTTACGAATTTCATTTTTAAAGGCGCTTTTCGCCCTTTAAATTCATAATTTCCGTAATTTCTTGCGTTACTTCTAGACAACCTAGATAATTATTCTGGGGATCACGCATTGCAAAATAGCGAATGTAGACCATCTTTGTTCCGTGTAGATTAATCCAAAAATCAGCATGATCTTGCGCACCACTACGAAAATCATCCAAGATTGTTTGAACCTTACCCATACTCTTTGGTGGGTGACAGTTAACTACCGCCCGACCGATAACTGTTCGTGTTCTAGGGAAAACCCGGTCGCCATTATCCGAAAACCAACGCACAATGTCATTAGCATCAACGAACGTCACATCAAGTGGTAAAACGCCCAGGATGGCCGTTAATTGCCGTAAATCCAAATTACCAGTTGGCAGTACAATTGTCGCGCTATTGTCGGCCCCAATTTCTAAATGGGTTTGTGGCGCTGGTTTCTTGTGCCGTTTATGAGTAGTCGGCTTGTCTTTATCGGCCAACATCTTTTTAACAAAATCAGGCATTCCTGCCGCTTCATCTGTTGTCTTAGGTTCAATTGATTTTTCTTCTACTGTTTCAGCAGCCTTTTCGGCCACTTCGGCCTTTTTAGGAGCTGTAATGTTCACGTCAATTTGTTGCCGCGCATCATCTTTGGCTGGCGCAGAAGCCTTAACTTCGCCAAATTCGGCGCGTAAGTGTAACGGGAGTGCATTAATTGCTTCAGGATCATTTTCTTTAGCCTTTAAATTAGTCGGAATTGTGGCCTCATTTTCTTTAACAACATCGGTCATCGCATCGACTGTGTCCGTCATTGCTTCACTAATCGTTGCCTTAGCATCTTTTGCAGGTGCCTTACCGTCCAAACCTTGTTGGTCAGCTAAGGACTGCGCCATTGAATTCAATTCTTGCGCCATCTTCGAAGGTTTGCGTTTGGCCGCTTCTTCGATATCTTTTTGTGAGGGGTGCCACGGTAATGGATCGGGAATCAATGTATAGCCGACCTCATCACTTTCGCTGGCAATTAGTTCCCAGTCCGCTGGTTTAAAAACTTCTGCAACCATTGGCAATAGAATCTGTTCTTCCTTAAAGATCATTTCTTCAATTTCTTTAGCTACTTTTTCAATAGCCGCTTCAATATCATATTTTGCTGGTATTGGTGTGGTGTTAACCAACCGAATGGCATCCTTAATCCAGCCCCGAATTTCATCATCTACACCCCACATAACCTTTGGTGGTGCAGTAATACCGTACTTGTCCATCAACGGAAACAACAAATTCTCTTTCCGGGCATAATGTAAATCAATTGTTTGCAAATCTTTTAAAGCATTTTGCATTCTAGTTAAATATTGTTGGTCGGTCGCCGTTGCACTATCACCATTGGCCGATTGCTGCCATTTTTTTAAACAAGGTAATAATTCATCATCTAATAACGAAGTCAAGACAACGTTTTCCAATTTCATTACTGCCACAGGATGCCCTGGTTCATCCTCGGCACTCATTGGTTTAGTTGGATTGATTGATCCTTTAAAAACTGCGGCATGAACGTTACATAAATTTTGAATTTCCATTGGATTCAGTCCGCTGCCAATTAGTTCACGTTCTGCGGAAGTAATTTCGGATACGTCAACACTGGAAAAAGTAGCATCAAAGATCTTTTTGGCTTCATCAAAACTGCCACCTTCATGCAACATTTTCAGAATTTCGACAATCTTTTTTTGCCGAAAAACACTGTTATGTTTATTCTCCGGCATCATTAATCACCTCAAATCCCAGCGCCTTCAATTGGGCAACAATTTCATCTAGTGATACCTTTTTCAAGGCCGCTCCCTTTGGAATGGTCATGAAACGTCCGGCAGTGTTCAGCATTGCGGGATTTTTTATTTCTTTCAAGCCAATTCCGTACAAAATTTCGGCAACTTCAGGGTGTGCCGTCACTAATTCGTAAACTGTTTTGCTTAAATCAATCGTGCCAGTTGTCATCAACATTATCCCCTTATATGTGAAAATACCTTAGTATTAAAATTCTATTTGATGAGTCTAAGTATAACAGGCGGGTACCCAATTGAGAATACTTCTCAATAAAATTAGGGACTTCCCCACAACTTGATCTAATGACTAACGAAAACGTAACGGTATTTTTGATAAAACCGTTTTGCCATAAGTTCAAGAGCGTGCTGCCAAAAAGTTATTGCTAGTAACTGCTGCCTAATCTTAGAAAATTCTGAAAGAAAAAAGTCCTTCTATTTTTTATAATTTTTCTAACAAAAAGTAACCAAGTTCATTGCAAACAAATTAATTTGCGTTATGATTGAAACACATAGTTTTGATCCATAGTGAGGTGACATAAATTGAAATACACTAAACAGCACAAACAAAAAAAGACACAAAATACAAACACAACTTGGCAGAAATTTAAAAAACAGACTAATAATCTAAGCGCTCACCGCCGTGGTGTCCGTTCAGGTGGTCATTAAGAAATTAGATCCCTTTCTAATCTAAAATAAAAAATAGAGGTAACAACAAAATTGTTTTTTGTTGTTACCTCTATTTTAATCTTCAAATACTTTCAATTAAGAGCTTAGTGCATCATAGCGACCATATTTAAAACGATTGCCAGTTATTGTGTTGCAAATAGGTGAAAGCTGCCTTCATCATTGTCTATGGCTAATTAAGATCACCGCTAAGTTGCGTAGCATTAAAGCTGTGGGTTCCGACTCAATTGGACCAACTAAATAATTAAATCAATCAATAATCAAAGCTCAACCGCTGCCAAGGTGAAATGAAGGCGCTGGCGTATCAGCTGTGTCGAAGATACTTGATGACCGAATTGTGGTCATTTAGTATCTTGCGTGATTGACAAGCTAATTTTCTTTTCCGAATGGGTTTAATCGGAAAGAAAATTAGCTTGTCAACGCGCCACTGTCGCTCATTCTTAACAACTAATTTTAGCAAGTATTAATTACTAAAACATATTCGCTAAACAGAACTCGCTTCCCGTTGTCGATTGGACTAAGCCAAAGCCCGGCAAGTCCAAGTCGCACGCATTCCATACGCCAGCGCCGGAATGGAACCTAACTAAATCTGTTCACGTATAATTCCGTGGCCAATCGGCATAAGCATTATTTTTAATCGCGATATATTTCAACGCTACGACTAGCGGGTATCGTTTTAACCACTTACCAAAACCACCACAAGCAATCACTCACTAAAACTGAACCAACTAACAAAACGGCGTAATCGCGTTTTCTTTAAGCCGTAAACAACTAGACCGCCAATAACAACACCAACCGTGTTAGTGATTAAATCATCAATATCGGCAGTTCGCTGCAAATTAACCAATTGATCCAGGATAAACTGGCTAGTCTCAATAAAAAGGCTAGTTAAAAAACCAATCATAATTAATTGGCGCCAATTTAACCGGTAAATCAACGTTAATAAAATACCCAGCGGTAAGGTCATGGCCGCGTTTAGCCAATACTCTAAATCTAGATCTTGAAACGGTCGGTAAATAACGATTGCTCGGCCTACAATAATGTAACTTGCTTGATGAGTACTGACCGAATAAAACGCAGGGACTAGACACAATGCCACTAAACTAATTAAATAGATTACCAATGCTAATAAAGTTATCTTTTGGCCAACCGTTTTTTTGCCAGATAAGATTTTAGGACTAATATAAAACCCGGCCACCACTGCTAGAACTAGTGGTAACCACTGAAAAATCAGACGCAAATTCTTCGCTCCCTTTTATTAAAAATTAGCCGCTCAATAATTTATAAGGCCAATAATTGTTCAATGGTGGCGAGCACCCCGCTATGCTCATTATCTTTCGTAGTAACAAACTTAGCGGCCTGTTTAACAGTAGTCGAAGCGTTCCTCATAGCGTAACCATTACCAACAGCCTGCAACATTGCCAGATCATTAGCACCATCGCCAAAAGCAACAACATCAGCATTGGCTACCTTAAAACGCTGCTGTAGAAACTGAACAGCGGGTAACTTACCAATATTATTCCGAATGAGATCAATAACACCATAGCCACTATCTTGCGCCACCAAACTGTTCTTGAATAATTGATTAAGTTCGGGCACGATACTTTTTGGTGCCCCTTCATCCCAACTCAAACTGATTTTTTTTATTGTATCAGTCACTTGGGTTAAATCAGTTACTTCCTCTAATTGATCATAAAATTGCCGGGCAACGGCTACTAATCGTTTTGGCGCCCCTTTTAATGTATAGGCTCCTTGTGCACCAACCAAAATAACTCGTGCTGCCTTGAGTAACGGTAATTGCCAATCGTGTTGTAAGAAATCTTGCAAACGATTCGCCGCAATTGCGCCATCAAATATTTCTTGCCCTTGCTGATAAATTGAGGCACCATTTTCAGCAACAAAGATCACATTATCTGTTGTCATCCCGGAAAACAAACGTTTTAAATGGGCAAATTGATTCCCGCTGCAAACAACAAACCAAATTCCAGCAGCCTTCATTTTGGTAAGTTGCCGTTCCAAACGGCGTTTATCAAACTCCTGAACATTATTTAACAATGTTCCATTCATATCGGTCACAATCATTTGCACTGCCATCGCTGTAGTCCTCCTAAATTCTTTGAACCTTATTTTGCGTAATCCTAAAAATTTCATTTACAACTATTTTACGCCAAATGTAGTGAAATTTGCGATAAAAAAGGTTAAAAATTCAAAAGAGCTCACTTAGCCTAACAATTAGCCAGCGATTATCGTTACTAAACTTTAATAAAATTTTTCTAGATTTCTGGTAAAAACACGTTATACTAGATTAAAAATAAATAAGGAGTAGGGTGATTGTATGCATTTACAAGTTAAATCAAGTTTTAAAAACGCGACCCCGAGGCAGGCATTATTACAAATTGGTAATGCAGTTTTGATGGCGGCCGTTTTCAGTGTTATCTACTTAGCGGTTCAAGGAGAATTATTTTTAGGAATTTACTTAGCTATAACTGGCATCATGACGATAATTAATCTATTTTACACTAAGTATCTGGTTATTTTTAACCGAATTTCATCCAATCGATCGTAAAAACAGACGAAAGTGAGACAAAAACCGACTTTTGTCCCACTCCCGTCTTTTTTATAAATATTTTTATAGAATGCAGGCAAAGGATTAAACTTATTCTTCCTAGTGGCACTTCAAAATGAAAGATAAGTTGTCACTCATTTTTCCTCATAATAATTCGTGGTTTCTTACCGGCTGTCACATTACTTTTTTTCAAATAGTGTAGTTCGCAAAAATTTCCACCCTTTGCAATCGTCGTACCTAATTGAAAATCGATATCTTCAAATACCGAAGCAGTCGCCGCATCACCACCCATACAAAGATCGCATAACTGACTCATTTCATCTGGCGTTTTCCCCATTTTAAGCCACCGATTTACATACGGACAATAATGAAAGTGTACTTCAAATTCTTTATCGTTTTGACTAACAGTTTCCATTTCATAAACCTGGGGCTCAAGTCCCGCCGTAAATTTATCAGCAAACTCGTTTAAATCATGCGGATTTGTCATTGATTTTTTAAAATCCTGACCGTTATCAATCCCATACTGTTCAATCGATTTAACTGCAAAAGCAGTATCTTCTTTAGCGTTATCCACCATGTATGTAAGTGTGGATGCCCGTTTTTCAGTGATTGCCCTTAAGGCCAGCGTTGTTTCATCGGCCAACTTAGGATTATTCACTGCTTTAATTTGATTGAGATTACCAACTTTTCCGTCACCAATCATAATACTGACCTCCTTATTTATGAGCCTCGGAATTAAAAGTTTTATTGGCGTTTGCTAATTTAAAGGTATCTTCATATAAATACTTTTTAGTAATTTTTTCCAAGTAACCATTTGCTTTTAGCTTTTTTAAATCATTATTGATTGCTTTAACCAATGCCTTATTCTTACTATTTTTATTTAGTAAAAAGTAGCTATTTTCTAAACCAATTGACTTAGAAACTACTAATTTCTTTCCTTCTGCTTTATTGGCCACTGGTTTATAGGCCGCATAAGGATAAATGGCCACATCATATTTACCATTAGATACTTCTTTTAATGCATCGCCGGCGGATTGATCACCGATACCTTCCAAACTGATTTTATGTTTTTTATTTTGTTGGTTATAAGTCTCGATAAAACTATAACGCGCATCATCCGTTGAAATTGGCACTAACTTTAACTTCTTTTTTGAAATATCCTCCAATGAATTTGCCGTTTTGCCACCCTTTTTAGTAACTAAACGTAAATCATCCAACGCGTTGGAATCTGAATGTAAATAGGTTTTAAACCGATCCTTTGAATACCACCAATTTGAAGCCGCTACATCATACTTTCCTGATTGCAGACCCACAAACACTGAATTCTGCGATGTAGTAGTTTCGTTAAATTTATACTGCGGCAAATCCTTATCTATTTGTTTTAATAAATCGCCATAATACCCACCAATACCTGAACCTTTTGGATAAGTATAAGGTCGATTATTATTCGGTGCTGCTACATTAATCGTTTGAACTTTTGCGGCCTGAACAGGTGTTTTTTCATTATTTTTAAGCAAGAACACCCCACTAACTGCAAAAGTTGCAATAATACCAGTTAAAATATTTTTAATTTTCATCATAATTTCCTCTTTTTCTAATTTATTCTTTGAGTTGCAAAAACACGTCGTCGGATAATGACTTCACTAATTTGAAATAACTTCGCAAAAATCCAACAAATTATAATATAAATAATTAGGGCATCTAAATATGTTTCTATATATTTGAATCCTACTGATGAAATGATATTGGCCTTCGCCATTATTTCAACAATTCCAATGTTATACACCAGTGCCGTATCCTTTATTAGGTCAATAAAGATATTTGAAAAATTAGGTATAAGATTAGCAATTAATTGTGGCACAATAATTCTGGTCATTGCCTTTACTGGTGTCATTCCAACTGATATGGCCGCTTCATACTGTTTATAATCAACTGAGTGGTAAGCTGAACGAATACTCTCTGAAATATTTGATGCCGCGTTTAGCGAATAAGCAGTAATTGCCACCATAATTGCTGGAACCCCACTGCTATTAGTGCTTATTCCCCATTTCTGTAAGGCGATTAATAATTGTGGTAATCCATAATAAACAACATACATCTGAACAATAATT
This sequence comes from Loigolactobacillus backii, assembly GCF_001663675.1. Lineage (NCBI taxonomy): Bacteria > Bacillati > Bacillota > Bacilli > Lactobacillales > Lactobacillaceae > Loigolactobacillus > Loigolactobacillus backii. The sequence goes on along the minus strand of NZ_CP014873.1, from coordinate 1,201,630 downwards.
GGTGTACCACGGATAAACGAAACAATAATTCCGATAATTGGACTTAGCACAGGTACTTTGCGTTCACGTACAACGGCAATTAAAACGGCCAAAATCAAACCAATTATTGCAGCAATAATTGACAGATAAATTGTCATTGGTGCGACGGCCAGAATTTTGGGAAAAGATTGGATTGCAAAATTAGAATCAAACAAGTGTGGTCCACCTCCCTTAAGTGTCACTTAAAATTATTTTTTTATTATAATGAGCATTAAAATTAGTTGAAAAAGACGGAATGAAATCTAATTTTTCTGAAACACACTTAGATTTCGACATACCGATAATATCTGTGAAACATTCGGAATACCCATTCAATTAGCAAAACAATTAACCAGTAAAGTAATGCTAAAATGATAAATATTTCCAATTGATATATGCCTTGATTTTGATTAGATAGATCAGTGGCTTCGCTGTACATATCAACCATCCCCATTACATAGACTAGGGATGTTGCCTTAACCAAACCTATTAATAGGTTTTCTATGTTTGGTAGAGCAATCAAAAATGTTTGTGGCATTAGGATTTGAAAGAAGGCGTGTTTAGCATCCATGCCAACGGATAATGCGGCCTCATATTGTCCTTTATCTACTGACAGGTAGGCCGATCTAAACGCTTCTTCTAGATAAGCACCCCATCCTATGGACAGTCCAACAATTCCGAAAAATATTTTTGCCCAATCATTAATATTGATTCCAACTAGAGTAAAAAGTTTTGGTAAGCCAAAATACGATAATAAAAGCATTAATAACGGTGGTGTCCCCCGGACGATTCCTAAATAAAATTTTGCCAAAGCACTTAGAATTGGATTCTTTCGTAGATAAAGCCAGGCCATACCTAGTCCGATCAAACTGGCAAAGAAAAATGATGCTATAAGCAGACTTAAGGTCTCCGGTAATCCATTCAATAACGTAACAATAACTTTACTAACCTTCATAGATGGCCTCCTTAATAATCCTCAGCTATTGCCGATAAGAATTGCTTTGTCCGTTTATTTTTAGGATGATCAAAAACCTCACTTGGCGTACCAGTTTCAATAATCTCGCCGTCAGCAAAAAACACAACCCGGCTAGCTACGTTTCGTGCAAAGGACATTTGATGGGTGACAACAATCATTGTCTGCCCTTGATCCGCTAATTGCTTCATGTCATAAAGAACTGTTCCAACTAACTCTGGATCAAGCGCAGAAGTAGGTTCATCAAATAAAACGATGTCAGGATTTAAAACGGTTGCGCGAACGATTCCAATCCTTTGTTGCTGACCACCAGATAATTGAGCAGGATAAAAATCCTGTTTATCCAAAAGTCCCACACTGTCTAGGGCCTTCTTTGCTAACTGAAGAGCGTCCTTCTTAGATCTATTTTGTCCAAAAATTAGTCCCTCAGAAATATTTTCAATGGCCGTTTTGTTTTTAAATAAATTATAATTTTGGAAAACCATCGCAGTGTGCCTTCTCACCCAAAGAATTTCTTCATTCGATAAGTTTGCTAAATTAAGTTGTTTATCTTTAAAAACCATTGTTCCAGAATCGGCCTGTTCTAAAAAATTAATGTTTCGTAATAATGTTGTCTTACCAGAACCTGAAGGCCCAATAATTACCACAACCTCCCCGGCCTTAATGGAAAGATTAATCCCTTTTAAAACTGTATTATTTGCAAATTTTTTCTTCAAACTCTTTATTTCAAGTAGCAAGTGACATTCCTCCTATACGCTATGTACCGCCTCAATCGCCCAAATCAAATGCTCATAAGGTATATCACGTTGAATTGTACAGTCGGCACCGATAATGACTCCTTTCTTACCAACCTCATTAACTAATTCTTTTGCGGCAGCCTGAATTTCTGCTTTTGATCCAGAATACAGTACATCCGTTTTTTCTATTCCAAAGCCGCCTAAAACAGGCCGATCACCAAACAGTTTTTTCCCTTCGGCTAATGAGTAACCATCACTATGCGTGGACCAATTAATGATTTGAAGTTGGTAATCTCGATACCATTCCAAGTGATTAGTAGCACCATCAAAACCACAAATATGTAAAACATTAAAATCTGCCCTTTCATTGATTGTTTTAATGACATCGTGATCAATAACTCTTTGAATATCATTGAAGAAGTCCAGATTATCAGTTCTTGAATCCTGGATAGACTGTGTGCTGTAATAAATGCCATCAATTCCAGCATTTAAAACAACTTTTACTAATTCCTTCAAATCCGTACCAATGATCGTGAGAATTTTTTTCAAGGCCCTAGGATCTTCACTATAAAGATCGGCAAACCTTTTATCTGCTAACGTTAAAGGTTCCTTAGCATGGTCGATCAACGCCCACTTTAAAATGGTAAGTGGTGAAAATATTGTATAAAAAGTAAATTGGTCATTGGCAATTTTTACTTGTCTTTTGGCCAAGGAAGCTTGCTCTTTAAACCACGAATGATCTTTAGGTAGACTTTTTAAGTGTTCCAGTGAAGTGAGTTGCCGAACATCTTTTACATTTAAAAAGGGATAAATAAAATAGCCATCAGTCATAAATTTTATAAAATCTGGGGAAACTTTTTTGATATAGGATTCATGCCCTTTTACATTAATATCAACTATCTCCGGATGTGTTGCGGCATCAGTAAATTCACTTTTAGCAAAGTGCCGCCAAAATGAAACTGGTACCTTCTCCTCCTCTTCATTTGCAAATGCCCTTAAAACGTTCTTTTTTAAATCAACCATGATCAAATGTTCCTCCTTAATGTAAAGTAAAATTATTTACAAAATAAAAAAGTCTCCTAATCATAAATATGATTAGGAGACGATTTACCGCGTTACCACCCCTTATTCGTAATTCATTCACGTGAATTACCTCAACAGCACTCAAAATGCTTGGGAAAATAACGGTTCCTACCGGATTTTTGACTTTCATCGTAAATCATGATTCCGAGATCATCTTCAACTAAATTCACATGCTATCCTTCCACCAACGATAGTCGCTATTCACGCTACTTTTTAGTCTACTCTTCTCATCAACATGTTTTTTTATGCGTAAAGATTAGAAATAAATAACAATACGATTAATTAAAAATTAGAATAATCCCATTTGTTTGAATTGTCAACTACTTATTTTGCCGCTTTAATTTTTATTATTCTCCAAGAAAGAAAATTAGTTAGATCTAAATAATAAAAAGAGCCTGCCCAAAGCGATCCGCACTCCATTTTTAGAGGGAAAGATCACAATTTGAACAAGCTCCTTTGATTCAATTATTTAGTAACCATATAAAATAAATTTTGCTTAGGTTACTTAAAATTAATCCTCGTAACCCTTTGGATGTTTTTGTTTCCAGGTCCAGGCCGTTTTGATAATATCGTGAACATCATCGTATTGTGGCTTCCAACCCAAAACCTTACGCGCCTTATCTGAGTTAGCAACTAATGAATCAGGATCACCGCCACGACGCGGTGCTTCTTCGGCCGGAATTTCTTTTCCAGTTACCTCACGAGCGGCCTCTAAAATTTGTTTATTCGAGAAACCAGTAGAAGAACCTAAATTGAAGGCCTGACTGTCATTACCCTGGATTAAATAATCTAACGCCAAAATATGAGCATCCGCCAAATCCACAATATGTACGTAGTCACGAACATTGGTTCCATCAGGTGTGGCATAGTCTGTTCCGAAGATCTTCAATTTGTCCCGTTGACCAGCGGCGACTTGTAAAATAATCGGAATCAAATGAGTTTCAGGATGGTGATCTTCCCCGATACTACCATCTGCTTTGGCCCCAGCAGCATTAAAGTAGCGCAGCGCAACAAATTTAATCCCATAGGCCTTATCACACCAACGAATCATGTGTTCCATCATTAATTTACTTTCACCATAAGGATTAATCGGTTCCTTACGATCCTCTTCATGAATTGGTGTTCGTTCCGGCACACCGTAAGTTGCGGCGGTGGAAGAAAAGACCATGTACTTCACATTATGCTGGTGCATAACTTCAAGTAAAGCCACCATTCCAATTACGTTATTATCAAAGTACTTCAACGGATCCTTCATTGATTCAGCAACTAACGAAAAGGCATCCATATGAATAACGCCCTCAATCGTTTCTTTAGTAAAAACTTGTTCCAAAAAATCGTGATCACGGGTGTCGCCCTCATAGAAACGTGCCTTAGTATTAATTGCTGCACGGTGTCCAGTGGATAAATTATCAACCACAACAACATCGCGACCCTTTTCAATTAATCGATCAACCATGTGTGACCCAATATAACCTGCGCCACCTGCTACTAGAATTGCCATATTCTACCTCCAGATAAGATAATTTACCTTGCTAATCATAGCACAAACTAGCGTATTCGATAACTAGTCCCTATTTGAAAATTACCTTTACTAATATTTTCCTAGCCAATTTAGTATAAACGTGTTTGAAAAAGCAGTGTCCTGGGCACTTTTTCGAACACTCCTAATCCTTAAATCGAACGGCTGTCCCGTATGCCGCCACCGTCTCCATATCCGTGCTAATTGAATCAGAATCAAAACGCATCATAACAACGGCGTCCGCGCCTAGTGCAACTGCGTTAGCCCGTAATCGCTGAATTGCAATATCCCGTGCATCACTTAGCAGTTCCGTATAAGCCTTGATTTCTCCGCCAACTAAATTTTTTAACCCCGCACCAATATTTTTGGCAATGTTTTTCGATTGAGTTGTTAGACCGAAAACTTCCCCAATGACTTCATAATTTTGTCCAGGTATTTGCTCGGTCGTCGTTACCAAAATTTTGTCTGTCAATTACTTCATCCCCTTAAATTAGCCTAGGCGTAACTCCTGTGAAAATTTAGTATCAACAATTTGGCCTTCCGCCGTTGCGTGCGTTAAAACCCGACTCAAATACCCATTATCCGTCAAATACCGCGTAAAGCTCATAAAAGAAGGCACCGTTAGAATTGCCGTATTTTGTGGAACCGCAAAAATAACTTCACTTAAAACATAGTCAGTATCAATTCCCTTTATAACTTGACCGATCGCTTCAACTGCGGCCGCACCACTCTCTAGAAAAATTAACGGTACCACATCCCGGTAGTAATCCTGTTCTCCATGATAGATAATTCGCTGTCGGCCATCTTGAGTCCGCGTTGTTGCCGTATAACCAATCACAACACGATCTGTTCGCACTTTATTAGTAAAATTAATTCGAAAATTCTGCAAGCAATCGCCCCCATTCCCTCATTTAACCCTAGCATATTTCTAGAATTAACACTAATCTTTTAATCACCCTAAACTAATAGCCTCGCTCTAAATTAACTTGATTTAATTCTAAATTACTAGTTTTTAAAAAAGTAGCTAAATTTTTCATGAAAATCTGTAATACCGCTTGACCATATTCAGGAAATACACCGGAGATATGTGGTGTTAGCAGTACGTTAGGTAATTGCCACAGTGGATTTGTCCTTGGTAGTGGTTCCGGATTAACAACATCCAACGCGGCAAAGCCCAACTGGCTAGTTTGTAAAGCAGTAATTAAATCAGCAGTAACAACTGAGGGCCCTCGACCTGCATTAATAAAAATCGGTTGCCGTTTAACTTGCTTAAAGTAACTGGCATCAAAAAAATTCCGGGTTGTTTCCGTGAGTGGCATAATATTCAAAATAACGTCTGCCGTTTTTAAGTACGCACGGCCGCCCTGATCATCCGTTGTCTGATTAAAGTGATTAACCGCGTGGCCATCATGATTAACCCCAATTGTCTGCATTTTGAATTGTTGTGCCAACTCAGCAACTCGCTTGCCAATATGTCCGGTACCATAAATTAAAAATTGTTTGCCCGCTACCAAGTCAAACGTGTCACTAGGACGGTGCCACACATGCTGTGCCTGTTGATCCACGGCCAATTTAAATCCCCGGGTAGCAAATAGCAGCATGCCAAATACGGATTCCGCAATGGGCTCAGCGTGAATACCACTAGCATTGGAAACTAAAACACCCTTTTGCCGCAATTCATCAAGTGGTAAATCATCAACGCCTGCAGAATAAGTCTGAACCCACTTTAATTTTGAATCGGTTAAGTGTAGCAAACGCTCACCAAGTTGCTGTTCCCAGCCTAATACAATTGTTACCTGCTGTAATTGTTCATTTGTCATATCAGTAGTCGCCGCTACCACAGTTAATTGTGTTTGTTGTTCGAGTTGTGCCTTCATTTTGGCCGCTGCACCAAGTAATAAAATAGTCACTTGATCATCCCCCTAAATTGTTATTTCACTCTTGATCTTAACGCACAGTGAACGGCGAGCAAAGTAAAAAACTTAATCAGGACTTGACAGAATTAAAATAGTGTTTAAACTAAAGGTTAATTTAATGAAAAAACATGAAGAAGAGAAGAGTACTCACTTAGGCGTGATTAGAGAACATCGGTAGCTGAGAAGATGCCACGTTAGGTTGAGGAAGATGGTCTTGGAGTGGTGTCTACCGGTATTTAGTAGACAACGATTAGCGTTCGTTATAGCGGTACATTTTTACTAGAATACGTCCCGCAACTATTTTTGTTAGTCCGGGACCAAAAATTTATAAAACCTATTCTATAAAAGTGTTTTAAGTGGCAATGTTAATTGCAAATAAGGTGGTACCGCGCAGAAGCGTCCTTTTCCGTTTGGAAAGGGACTTTTTTAGGCTCTTCGTCAACTGTTGTTGGTGAATCCATATTTCGAGTTCTAATCACTTCGTGATTAGGGCTCTTTTTGTTTTGATTTTGAAAACGTATAGTACTCGAGTTCTAAACCTCCAGAAGCTGCGATAGCCAAAACTGGCTCGTTTGATCGCCTTGATTTTATTATTAGAACCTTCCAAAGGACCATTTGAATAGTGTGTGGTAAAGGTGTTACGAATCTCATCATGATGGCTTTCAAGTGTTTTAATCGTGTTCTTCATTTCTTCAGAATACGTTTTGTTATTCCAAAATGCCGCATTGTAGTTATGCCAATCTTGATGTTGGACAGCTGACCGGACGCTGTTTAAGACTTGATAAGTTTGTTCTAGTTCTGAATCCAACGATAACAGCTGATGGACAACATCGGTGGCAGCCATCCAGTAAGGAAAATTAGTCCACTTTTTGAATTGTTCAAAGTTAAGCTGTTCAGTTGGTACTAACAACAGCTTCCAGTAGCGCTTAAGGGCGTGAAATTCGCGAGAAGACGGGGTAAACTTCTTCATCACCTTGATTCTGGTTTTGTTAAACGCCCGATTTAGGGCGTTGATAATATGAAACTTGTCCATGACCACCATGGCATTGGGGAACACGGTCTGCACAAGCTTGGGGTAGGTATAATTCATATCAGTCACAATAATTTTGACGTTTTCTCGGGCAGCTTGATCGAAGCGGTAAAAATACTTCTCTAGTTTATTGATGGTTCGATAAGGGAGTAAGTCGATTAATTCATGGGTTTCGCCATTCATGAACTCAAAGCTCATGGCACCAGTAGCGCTCTTGGTACTCTTCACCTCATCCATTAAGATGATCTCTGGTAAATAGTGCCAATTGGTTTGAAAGTCTCGTTCAGCGCGCATTAACTGGCGGCCCACAAATGAATCTGATGCCGATACTTCATTGGCAATGTGCTTCAAAGAGACCGGTTCACCGAGCTTCTCTAGGCATTCTTTGCGGCTGGTGTTTGAAATTGTACAGTGTTTCGGAACTGCCAATGTTTGTGCAAGAAAGTTGCCGTGACATTCTTTACAGTGGAAATAGCGGCGCTTTAAGGCTAAGATGACGGTGTTGCTCAGAACCTTCGAGAATCTGATAGTGGTATTGCGCCAGCCGTAGTTAATAATCTTTTGATCATTGATAATCCCGCACTTGGGACAAGCCTTCGGCGTGTAATCCAAGTGGCCAGTTAAGCGAATAACCCCGTCTTCTCCAGTTTCACCGTCAGTAATTTTTAGGTTCTCGTCAGCTATTCCTAATAATAATTTTGTAGTATCATGACACATAGGGCATTTCCTTCTTTCTGAAAAATCTTCGTGGTGGTTGACTTGGATGAACGGACAGGAAATGTCCGCTTTTTTATTCTAGCCATAAATAAAAAATCTGTCATCAGTAATAGATGAAAATCTATTACCAACAACAGATATTGTAGAACCCTTTTTTAGTGCCTTAATTTTAAAAACTTAATGAAGGAGGTTGTCAAAATGGTAAAAATAGCAATATTTGCAGGTGGGTGTTTTTGGTGTATGGTTCGGCCGTTTGACGAAACACCTGGCATTAAACAAGTGATTTCTGGCTACACAGGAGGCCACACAGTAAATCCAACCTACGAACAGGTCAAAGCACACTTAACTGGCCACACAGAGGCCATCAAAATTGTTTACGATCCAGCAATTATCAGTTATTCGGACTTAATCGCCTTGTACTGGCAGCAAACTGATCCAACTGATGCCATGGGCCAATTTCAAGATCGTGGCGATAATTACCGACCAATCATCTTTGTTGCTGATAATTATGAACGAAAAATTGCTGAAGATTCACGACACGCTTTAGCAACAAGTGGCCGTTTTGATCAACCGATTGTGACCAAAATTGAGGCGATTCAACCATTTTACCCGGCAGAACCAGAACACCAAGAATTTTATAAACATCATCCACAACGTTACCAAGAAGAGATTGCCAAGCGAAAGAAATTCACCAAAAATAACTGGCGCCAAGTTGAGTCAGTTAATTGACCTTTGTCGCGTAAAGGCATAGGATTAAGTCCGGACGGAATCTGTGACTATCTCCGCAAATGAACGCCAAAAACGTAGTCTAGAGGAGTACTTTGACTTTCGTCCAAAAAATGATAATTCTATAACTGTGGGATCAAAAAACAGATTGTTGGTTATAAATTAACCACCGGAACTTTCCTTAACCGATTAAGTTAAGAAACTTGTTGTACTGTCTTTTTATCCCGCTGGCCTTTCAGCTAACAAAGGAGTTGATATTTTGACAGATAAAGTCGAACAAGATAATAAGAAAGCTTTGTCAGCAGACCAAGTTAATGATGCCTTGGCAGCACTTTTTGAAAACCGACCGGGTCGGCGCTTACCCACGGATCCGAAGAAAAAGAAAACAAAATAAAAGGTTGTTAAGCTTGATATATTGCCTAGTCACTCAACTTGAGTTAAGTTCAGTTAAATTTCAAGTATCGACTACCAGATTTAACATTAAAAATACGCAATAGACAGAAAACGGGACTGAAACAAAAGTAAATTTTGTTTCAGTCCCTATTTGTTTTATTTACGATTTAATTGTTTGGATGTGTTCATTAGGTTGCGGCGCTGCCAAACGTTGATTAGGCGCTGCCAGTGCTGCTGTCAGGCCCAAAGTAAGGCTGCCAAATAATTCCTCAACCAAGCTTAATTCATTACCAATGATATTGCTGGCCAGTAAAATGAGTAAAAATAAACTTGCATCTGTGACCATTCGAAACCAGTAATAACGACTATAGTGCGTGAAAAATGATTTTTTCATTCGTTTTCCATCCTATTTTCTAAAGTATTCTTTTATTCTAGCAAATCTCGCAAATTGACACAACAACTTAATTGCCGGATTTGCTAACCAAATAGAACAGATCTATCGCCCAATGCTTCAGGTCACATTGCGCTTACGTTAGCCCTTTAGTCTTACCGATTTAATACTTAATGGTCAATTAACCCAACGTTTAAATTTTACGCATGTAACTGTGCTGTGTGCTTGGAAAAATATAAATCAAGCGTTGTAATTGGGCTTTAGTAACACCTAATTCCATATAATCTAATAATCCATTAATCGTATCAACTGCCTCGTTACTGTACTCAGTGGCACCAACCAGACGATCCGTTTTTCGATCAAATACTAACGTTAAACTACCATCCGTTTCGTTTTGAACTTGATGGAACCAATCGTTTTCATAGTCAACAACCTCGATACTATAAGTCTCAGGCTGCTGCTTAGCAGTAGTTGGTGAAATTCCTGCCCGGGCAACACGTGGTGAAGTAAAGACGGTTGTCGCGATTGGTGGATAATTAATCGCTGCTTCAGTTTTTTGTGTAAACAACGCTACCAAGTACTGGGCCTCAAAAATTGCGGTCGGCGTGATCTTCGCCAACTTTTTATCAACAACATCACCAGTTGCATAAACACCGGCAACATTGGTCTCTAAATGATCATTAACAATAATGCCATTCTCACTATAATTAATCCCAACGGCGGCCAGATTTAATTTTTCAACGTTAGGTACACGTCCAGTTGCGTCAACAATATAGTCACTTTGTAAACTAAAACCAGCCGTTCCTTGAAGCTCCAACCGGCTTTCTTTTTTTACCACCGCCGTAATTGTTTCATCATAGTAGAATTTAATCCCACGATTGCGCATATTATTAATTAAGCGTTGAACGTAGGGTTGATAAAACTCACGTAACGGCTGATGACCTCGTAAAACGATATCAACTTTAGCCCCAGCAGCATTGGCAATACTTGCAGTTTCCATTGCAACGTAACCGGCCCCAATCAAAGTAATGTGCGCGGGCATTTCTGGGATTACGAGAAAATCAGTACTATTATGCATCAATTCTTGTCCCGGAATTTTTAATTGATGGGGCCGTTGTCCAGAGACGATCACTATTTTTTTCGCAGTAACTGTTCGTTCACCCACTTGAATAGTACGCGCATCTTTAAAAGTACCATGACCTTCAATAATTTCGACACCAGCCGCCACTAATCGTTGCTGGATACCAGCGGCTAGACCATCGATTACTTCATGTTTATGGGCCATCAAATCAGGCCAATTAATCTTGGGTACAGTGTCAAAACCTCGGCCCTGCAATTGTTCAATTGTGTGCACTAATTCAACAGGTTTATCCAAAGTAATCTTTGCGTTACAGCCTCGATTAGTACAAACGCCTCCAAATCGATCTTCTTCAACTACCGCAACCTTTAATCCTGCCTTACCTAATGGAACAGCTGCATTCCAAGCTCCTTGCCCACTACCAAGAAATAATACATCATACATTAAACATCAAGCTCCCTTCCGCGTACCGAAATTGGACTACAAGTCTATTGTAAACAACCCGACTTAAGAATTCACGTTTGACGCATTCACTAAGAAATCTGCGTAACTAGTATTTAAAATAGACTAGAGACCGTTTGAAAAAGCAGATTAGTTAGGAAAAGACAAATAAAAGTATTTTCCAAACACGGACTGGCGCGACTATTTAACAAGTATTAGGATTCATGTACTCTAAATAAGCGAAACTTAATTATTGTTGCTGGCGCTCTAACTAGCAAACCGGCAGATCTCAGTTTGTCATTTCGGCCTAAATTTGCTATCATAGGTACGCGAGAACAGACGTTTGCAATTATTACTCCTGACATTAGCAAAGGATCTTTTACATATATGCGTAAAAAACGAAAATCTTCATTAACTCTAATAGCAATTTTACTAATTGCTGGCTTCTTTGGCCTAAAACCACAGCAGGCACACCAAGTTACCACAGTTGCCGAAAATATTAGCACGACCGTTACACAGACTAAAAATAAAACTAAGCAATCATCTTCAGCAACTAACACAAAAGCAACTAGTTCCACTCAGTTAGCCGCGCTTAATTATCAGTCTGGTCAAAACCCAATCGTCCAAGTTAATGGTGGTAAATCAACACTCAATCCGGCTGATTGGCACACCAACCGCGTTATTTATTCCTCACTGGATAGTCTAAATCGAACGAGCAGTGCAAACACTGCCTATTTGGAATCACGAAATGTCGCAAATGATGCACTTCGTGTCCGACAAACTGTTCAACCAACTGGCTGGCACCAAAAATTTGCGGGTAAAACGGCGATTTTAAATCGCGGGCATTTAGTTGCCTACTCCCTATCAAAGGGAATTAGCCTTGACGGTAATTATGACCCTAGCCAACAAAGTGGCGATCAAAACAACCTTAAAAATTTATTTACACAGACCGCCTTTAGTAACCAAAGAATCCAAACAATTTACGAAACCGAAGTTCGCGATGCACTGCGCGCTGGCAAACAAGTTATTTATCAACCCCACGCAATCTTCCGCGGAAATGAGCTCATGCCCCGGGGCGTTCAGCTTCAGGCAATTAGTACCGATAAAACTCTAAATTTTAACGTTTATATTTTCAATGTCCAACCTAATTTTGTTTTCGATTATACAACTGGCCGTAGCGTTCAAGGCAGTATGAATGTCCCAACCCCGGCTAACGCACCAAGCTTTAACAATTAAATTGCACTTAGATTGTATTTCACATAACAACTACTTTAGTTTTGTATTAGTTCCATTGTTTAAACCAAATAAAAAAGCGTTAATTAATTTGATTTTTTAATCAAACTAATTAACGCTTTTAGTTTTATCATTTATTTAATTTAAGTCTAGTACCAACCGTTTGCTTGCCAGAAGGCCTGGGCACCAGTCCATGAACCGTAACGGGAAGTAACGTAGTTGTTAGCAACACGTTCTTGGTTAGCAGCTGAGTAGTCGCCACCTAAGTATGAAGAGCTTAATTGGTACTTACCAACATATTGGCCATTTTGGGCAGAGTAGCTACCGCCAGATTCTTTGTTAGCAATCCAAGCTTTAGCAGAAGCATCTGAACCAGAAACAGAACTAGTTGTTTGCTGTGTCTGTGTTTGTTGTGCTGGAGCAGCTTGTTGGGCTTGGGCCTGTGTTGCTTGTTGCTGAACTTGGGCAACTTGTTGGTTTTGTGTTTGTTGGCTAGCAGCCTGAGTAGTTGTACTTTGCTGTGTTGCTTGAGCCGTTGTACTTTGTTGTGCAGCAGTATTTTGCTGTGTTGTAGCGGCCTGTTGTGAGGCACTATCAGGTACATTATAGCTTTGACCAGCAAAGATCAAATGTGTATAAGAATTAATGTTGTTAGCTTTTTCGATAGCATCAACAGTTGAACCATATTGTTTAGCTAACCCTGATACAGTATCGCCTGCTTTAGCAGTAACTGTAGCGGCATTAGCGGCCTGAACACCACCAACCAATAAACCAGCTGCACCAGCAGTTGTTAATAATAAAGTTTTTGTCCGTTTTGTAAGTTTAATAATAAATCACTCCTGAAATTAGTTTTTTTAAGTTATTATGATTAATTTGAATTTATAGTTACTTAAGTTGTTCCGTTTGGTTCTGACAACAATGCCTATTATAGTAAGAAACTGTAACAAACAAATGCCTAAGAGGTTACAATTTTCCCTAAATTCGCAACATTGTCATTTAGTCGTAATATTTCGTCATAATAATTTCATGATTTCTTCAAAAAAGGATTTAATTTAAGAAATATTTGGAGAAGCATTCACGCCTTGGACACGTTTATGGGGAGTTTGATCGGGAAACATTAGCAAAAATAATTTTTACATCTAACCTGGGTCGTGTTTCGAAAATACTTTTACTAATAGTTTTCTGACCAATTTAGGATAAACGTATTTTCTAAAATTTTGTTTCACTAAATTCCACTAAGATAATCACTAAACTTACCGTAAATAATGGCTTTATCGGTAAATATTCAGTAAGATAGAGGCTGAAAGCTACATAATCAATTTTCTGGTAAGGGCTAAAAACTACTTGATAGTCATTTTTACCAGTCCTTAATTATTAATTGGCTTCACGAAATGAGCTTGGGGGAACAGTAATGAAAAATTGGGTCAAGATAGCACTGCTCTTGTTTTTACCGTTATTGCTCAGTGGCTGTCACAAACAAAATACCGAATCACAAAACCAACCACAAACAAATGATTCAACTAAAATTAATCGAAAAAATTACGCGTCTTCTAATGCAACTAAATCAACTAATGGCTTCAAAGCACACGAAGTTCCTGCTAGCTCTAATCAGTCCGGCGATACTCACCGAGATAGCATTATCGTCGCGCAACGTCAAAACCCCGCCAATTATTTGCCTGACGTTCGCACTGCTATTACCGGTAGCGGCCTTCGCGCCAAATTAAATACAACTGGCTTTTCATTACAACCAGCGCAACCAACCACAATCACTGCAGTAAAAAAAGCACTCAAAAATAATGACAAAGCTGGTTTTGTCACCAATCGTTTAGCTCCTTACATTATTAAGGCCAGTCAGGCTGCCAATGGGACTTCCGTAACGCTTTATAGTTCTAACAACCAAAAAGAACGGTTGCTTACCGCAAAGAGCGGTCAAATTACTTATAATCGTTTTTAGTCTTAATAAATCAAAAAGACGATCCAACTTTGAGTGTAACTATGTACTCAAAGTTGGATCGTCTTTTTATTTATTGAGGCCAGTACGTAAATTCCGCTTTTTGACGTAAAAATTGAAAGCAAATTGCTACTTTATTTTAAGCGGCGCTAACTGGGCTTCAATTTCAGCCAAATCAGTTCCCGCCTGAATCAATGCGGCCGCCGTATAAGCACTCTCAATTAAAGCCGTATTATATAAATGAATTGTTTTATCACTTAAATCCATTGCCATTTCTAAATTCATTTTGGCGCTACCTAAATCATAAAAAGCTAATAATTCATCGGCCGTATTTTCGGTAAACGCACGTTGGATCTTATTAATACTAGTTCCCACTTCATCATCATCTGTTCCACCTGCAATTGTGATGGAAACATCTGCCGCGATTTGGGTTAGCAGTGTTTTAATACCCGCCGCAATGTCCGGAACATGTGATACAACCACTACACCTAAGCTCATTTAGCACCTCCAGCTTCCAAAAGACTCGTGAACAAATAGCCGCTTGATACAGCACCAGGATCTAAGTGTCCAATGGAACTATCACCAACGTAAGACGCACGCCCTTTTGTTGCCCGCATTGGCTTGGTTGCTGCAACAGCATCATCAATAATTTTCTGTGTTAATTGACCACCTTTAGTTGCTGTAACAACTGGCGCCCACACATCAATCATCGTTTTTTCACCCGTAGTTGCACCACCACGCTTTTGTAAGCCTGCCAAACCGGCGGCCAATAAATCGGCCGTCTTCGTCGTGTCCCGGCTTGTCTTGGCCATTTCCAAAAAGGCCGTGCCGTACAATGCGCCCGAAGCGCCACCAACCTTACTGACCAATGCCATTGCAATGGCACGCAAGGCCGCGGTAGCATCGGCAGGGGTTTCTTTATTCAAGGCAGCCTCAATTGCTTCCGCACCACGGGCCAAATTATTACCGTGGTCCCCGTCACCAATTGGTGTATCTAATTCACTTAAATAATCTTTTTTTTCACTGATTTTTTTATCGAAATCATGAATCCAAGTCAAAATGATATCAGTAGTTAACATAAAACCAACCTCCTCAATTCTTAAGGTCTATTTTTGCCAAGCGCAAAAATCCTTTTTTCGGATGATAACCATTCTCCTAGTGCTCACTGCGCACACTCGAAACATGGCCCTCCTCAATTCTTAAGGTCTATTTTTGCGTCACCGCAAAAATCTTATTTTCGGATGATGACCATTCTCCTAGTGCTCACTTCGCCCACTCGAAACATGGCCCTCCTCAATTCTTAAAGTCTATTTTTGCGTCCAAGCAATCGTATTAACTGGATAATTTAAATTGTCTAACCACGAATCATCAGTTAATTTAAATAACGTTAAGGAAACACCAGCCATGTCTAAGGACGTCATGTAATTGCCTACTTTAGTAAAGGCTACGTTGACACCCTCATCTTTCAACTGATTTAAAACATCGCGCATAAAAACGAATTGTTCCATGAGTGGAGTTGCACCCATACCGTTAACTAAAACCGCAAATTTATCTCCAGCCTGGTAATTAAATGCCGCCTTCAACTTGCCTAACAATTCTTTAACTAAATCTTTCGATGGCCGCATCTTTTCTTTTCGGTAGCCTGGTTCTCCATGAATACCAACACCGTATTCCAATTCATCATCAGCTAATGTAAAGCCAGGTTTACCAACTTCTGGAACTGTCGCGCCGCTTAAGGCAACGGCAATTGTTTTAATATTTGGCAGTACTTTCTTGGCCAATGTTTCTAGCTCAGTTAGTGAGGCGCCCTGATCGGCTGCCGCTCCAAGTATCTTATGCATGAAAATGGTCCCGGCAACCCCCCGCCGACCTTGTGTGAAGGTGCTATTTTCAACCGCAATGTCATCATCAACGGTAATCGATTTAACCTCAATGCCATCTAAATCGGCCATATCTTTGGCCATATCAAAATTCATGACATCACCAGAGTAGTTCTTGATGACCATAAAAACACCTTTTCCTTGATCGGCCGCTTTGATTGCGGCGTAAATTTGATCAGGTGTTGGCGACGTGAAAACCTGACCGCAAACAGCAGCCGATAGCATTCCTTCACCGATAAAACCGGCGTGCGTTGGCTCATGGCCGCTACCACCGCCGCTAATCAGACCAACTTTCCCCGTCATTGAGGACTTGTCACTACGAACTAACGCTTCCGTCTCTGGCAATCTTTCAACAAATTGTGGGTAGGCACGAACCATGCCTTCAACCATTTCGGCAACAATATTCTTCGGATCATTCATGATTTTTTTCAACAAATACACACCTTTCTATTTGTCGTTCAACGTCATTATAGAGCATCGGAAGTCCATTCCACAACTTATAAACAAGTACAACTTCAAGCAACTTTGGCCAATCAGCCTACTTAAATTATTCCTAATAAAAAAGGGCGGCGTTCGGCCAGCCCTCATTCTAATTATTAGTTTAATTCAAAAATTTCACGTCATAGATAGATCAATTTTGAATTGACGCCGTTTGCGCAGGCGTATGTCGTTCTTGTTCAAAACGAACCTGATCAAAATCGACTTCGGCATCACGTTCCAAATTAACAGCCCATTTCTTTCGTCTTTGTACTGCCACTGTTTTATCTGTATAAACCATTTTGACAATTGAGCCCAAAAGTAACAGACAAACAAAGATAAGTGGGAAACCAGCCATTGTACAAATAGTTTGAACGGTTTTAAAACCACCAACCATAACGATCCCAAAAGCAAAGAGGATAAAAATTAATACCCAGATCATTCGGTTAAATCGGCTTGGTTCTTCACTGGCCTTTAACTTCAAACTAGTCAATGAAGAAACAATGAAGGCGGATGATGAAATTGTTGTAGCCAAGAAGATAAAACACGAAATACTATAGAAGATAAGGACGAGTGATTTAAGTGGTAACGTCGAAATAACGCTCGCAATCACCGCGGCCTGTCCCTGCGTGTTTAAAATATGAGCCAAATTTAAAATACCAGCGTGCTGCAAATATAACGAATAGCCACCTAAGATAGCGTAGAAGCTCATGCAGCCCAAGGCCCCAAATACAACCATACCGACAATAACCTGACGAATTGTCCGGCCTTTGGAAATTCGGGCAATGAACAAGCCTGTAAATGGCATGTAAGATAACCACCAGCCCCAGTAGAAGATCGTCTCACTCTTGGCAAATCCAGAACCAACATTAGATACCATGTTAGTACTTAAGGCCGCAAAATGAGTTCCTAAAATACCCAAGCTATGTCCTTCAGTAGTTAAAATGTAAAGGGTTGGTCCTACAATTAAAATAAACACTAAGAAGCCTAGTGCAGTCCAGATATGGGCTGAACTCAAGCGATCAATACCGCCCTTTAATCCTCCCATAACGGTTGTGGCAAATAACGCCAATAAAATAACAAATAGTGCAAGTGTCAACCATAAGTTGTTTGGAATCCCAGTTGAGGAGCTAATTACCTTTGATAATACCGGGATTTCCATCCCAACTGAAGAACCAATGCCACCCATAATACCGACAACAACTAAGAAATCAATAAAAGTCCGTAAACTATGTTTTACTAGTCCGTCACCGTCAAGCAAGGTAATTGCCTCACTTAAACGCTGAATATTCCGGTGCTTAACGTACATTGCGTAGGCAATTGCGATGGTTGCCGAAGCAAACATCAACCAAGCCATGGGACCCCAATCAAATTGGCCAAACATACTAGCAAACGAGTAGGCCTTCTCTGAAAATGGTTTAATCCCAAATGCTGGGTGTTGTAGAAAACGAATTGGATCTACCATGCTCAACATCAAAATACTAGCATCAATGGCCGTCGCAAAGACCATACTACCCCACTGAAAATTACTATATTCGGGTTTACCAGTTTTGGTTTTACCTAACTGAATCTTTCCGTAGTGGCTTGCGGCCAAATAAATAAAAAAGATAAAGTTAATCACATAAACCGACAAATACAGCCAGCCCATATTATTCGTAATTGAAGCCATCAATGAGTTAATTCCCTGTTGCAGCGAACTACCACCAAGAATTAAAACGAGTGATGCAATAACAAACAAAATCGCTGTTGGTACAAAAACAACTTTATCAATATTTTTTCTCTTTAAAATAATTTTCCTATCACTAGCAATAGTCCAATTTACCTGATCAACATTCAGCTTAACCATCATAACCACGTCACTGATCATCCTAGTTAAGTGAATAATTCAACTGATAAGTAGAACTAAACCGAAGAGAATGTAACAAAATAGCTAAGTAACATTTACGTCGATTAACCGACGAAACATTCACCAGAAAAGTTAAATCTAATGCCAATTAGAGCCCAAAATTTAGACCTAGTTTGAGCATTAAAACGAATACTGTTAATTATTCGCAAAATTTAACCAATTTTTGTTACACACTCCCTTTAAAGGTAGCGATAGCATTGCCTTCTTTCTTTAACAATCCATTCTTTCACATCAACGGTTATGCCGTGAACTCCGGCGAATTTCGGTTAATGGCGGGTCAAATTTTAGATCGATTAAACTTAATTAATCAATCTAGAGTTCGGCCGGTCGAGACATGGTTGTTTCCCCCTCTTTTATCTGAACTAAATTTACGCTAACCACTTTGTGAAATTGATTTTGTACAATTCAACCAGCTCAGTTAATTAGTTAATTTATTCTATTATCACAAATCCAGTATACACTTATCATCTAGATAGTAAACATGCTATCGGTTATAAATGCCTAGAATCAGGCTTATTTTTGCAAACAGTTAGCCTTTTCATAATGATTTATTTATCATTATTATTAATTATGGAAAATGAAAAGTGCCACTATTTAGCGCTGTAAACAGCGCTATAGTGGCACATAGCAATAATAAATTCACATGTAATTGCTGTTTTATTTAGGTGGTACCTGAGAACTGTTTTTTAAGCAGTAATTTTGGCCAAATTAGCGTTATGTAGTGCACAAAATTGACCACTACTTTATTTCCTTTTTGAAAGCAGCAATTTTACTGCGAATCGAATCTTGATTTATCTCGGTTCAATCGGCAGCGCTAACCAAATCAATTCCAAGGCAGAATTAACACGCCTTAAATCAATCTTGCTTAATCTCCCGAATAATTCGCGCGGGATCACCAGCAATAACAACGTCATCACCAAATGATTTGGTCACAACTGAGCCGGCACCGACAACAACTCGATTTCCAAGGGTTACCCCAGGTAAGATGGTTACTCGCCCGCCAAACCAGCAACTGTTACCAATCGTAATTGGTGCGCCCATCTCAACATCAGCGTTACGCTCTTTTGCAGTAATTGGGTGCACTGGCGTGTACAAACCAATGTTGGGGCCAAAGTAACAATGATCACCAATTGTAATCGGACAGGTATCTAAGAATGTCATGTCATAATTACCATAAAAGTGGTCCCCAATGTGAATATTGAAGCCGTAATCAAATTTAAAGTCACTTTCAACAAAAAAGTCGTCCCCAGTAGCAGCCAATAATTCTTTAAAACGTTGATTTCGATCATCGTTATCAGTAATCTGATTGACCTCTTGTAATTGTTGCCGCATAAATACACGACGTTTAATCAACTCTGGATCAAATTGTTTGTAAGGTTCGCCGGCAGTCATCTTTTCACGTTCTGTGCGATTTGTTTTCATTTCTTTTTTCATATTTCTAATGCTAACATAAACCTTAAAAAATGGTAAATCAGCATTTTAAAATTGTAGTAATAAATATCCAATCGCACCAAGTATGATTAAAAACAGGCCATTGATAATGGCAAAAGTTCTGAGGAAATGATCATTGGGCGTATTGGTATTAAGCCGGTATTGTTTATAGGCTAAAAGGTTCGCTAAGGAAGCCAGAAGTGTTCCAATCCCGCCAATATTAACTCCTAAAAATAAAGCGTGAACTTGCTGTGTAAACTTGGCTAGCAAAACAACGGCTGGCACATTACTAATAACTTGACTAGTTAAGAGTCCACTTAAATAAACCAACCACTCTTTTCGCTCCAATACGGAAAAAAAGTGGGCAACTGGCGCAAACCGTCCAATATTCCCAACGGCAATAAAGAAACTGACAAAGGTTAACAATAATCCATAGTCCACTTCACTTAGTAACTTGGGTCGGTACAATAACGCGGCCAAGACAACTGCAAGGACGGCCACAAAACTTGGCACCAACGAAAAAACAACTGAAAAAGTTAAAAGTGTCACTGGAATTAAGTACAACAGTGGTGATTTATCCACCTTGATTGTTTTCAATTTAGGCAACGTTAGTGGTGTCTTTTTAAAAAATAATAACGTACTTAAAAGTAATAGTAGACTGACAAGCATCAGCGGCGCCGACATGCGAAAAAAGGTGCCAATCGAGAGTCGGTAATGGGAGAGTAGAAAAAGATTTTGCGGATTTCCAAACGGCGTAAAACTACTGCCTAAATTAGCCGCAATGGTAATTAAGGTGACTGGCACTGGTGTCGCAAATTTTAATTTAGTCGCTATCAATAACAATAGTGGTACAAAGGTAATAATCGCAACATCGTTGGTTAAAAACATCGCACTAAAAAAGGCTAACAAAATTAAGTATCCCTGTAATTGGCGAAAATGCCGACTTCGTTTAACTAAGTAAATTGCCCAATAATCTAAAACATGCATTGCCTGATAAATTTTAACCAACAATAACAATGAAAACAAAGTAAGCAGCATTGTGCTATTAATGTCCGACCACTTTGGCCGACTTAGTAATAGGCTGAATAATGCAACAATCAGCGCACACACTAATAATTTGTCGTGCCGTAATCGACTTAACATCCTCCCACCCACTTTTGCTTTACCTCTAGTCTGCCATGTGAAAGTTGCATAACGCAAATTTTATACAGCACAAGTTGAACTGGCCAAGAGTGTTTCGAAAAGTGGTTGGATTTTACTCCGCAATTGAGGATTATGAGTAGCTTTGCCTACAATATCTATCGGACTAAGATAAACCGAAGTCCGAGTCGCAGTACAAAACACTAATAATCTTGATGCTCCCCGTTGTCCATTCAACTATGGCAAGCACCGGAACCTATTTTTTCACACAAGCTTATACTAAATTGATTAAGAAAGAACTCGTAAAGTTATTTTCCAAACAGACCTAGGCTCTAGCTCAGTTAACCTAGTTCAATTTGCTTTATGAGAATTTAGATGGTTGACAGCCTGAAAAATGCGTGTATTATTAAAACCAAGTTAATATTTGGCTATGAAGAGAAGAGTAAATCCAATTTATTTCACAGAGAGCTTCGGCAGCTGCAAAGAAGTAATTAAGTTGGTTTGAAGATGATCTCCGAGCCTTGATGTGCTGGTCAATTGGCTAGAAATCCGTTAGCAAACGTTATATTGCCACAGTATTACTGCAGCTTTGGTGTACTGTTTGAGGTTTAAATTATGAAATTTAAACAAAATTGGGTGGTAACACGACAAAACGTCCCAACATTGTGTCGACAATGTTGGGACGTTTTTGTTTTTTTAACGGTTAGCTTTTGGAGGTGTTTATATGAGTTGGACTGTGATCCAACAGAGTTTACCTATTTTTGAGAAGGCCTTCTGGCTCACACTAAAATTATCGTGCTACGGTATTATTGGTGCTAGTCTACTGGGACTTTTCGCAAGTTTCATTCGTTATTTTCAAATACCAGTGGCCAAACAACTGGTAAATATCTACATTGAATTATCCCGTAACACGCCTTTATTAATTCAATTATTTTTTATCTATTATGCGTTTCCCGAAATTGGACTAAAAATTCCGGCTCAAACTAGCGGTATTATTGGTCTCGTATTTCTTGGCGGTAGTTACATGGCCGAAGCTTTTTCTGGTGGTCTGGACGGTGTTCCTAAGGTTCAGATTGAATCTGGCAAGGCAATTGGCCTTTCTAACCTCCAACTGGCCCGTTACGTTATTTTTCCACAGGGACTGGCTCTAAGTGTTCCCGCAATTGCGGCAAATGTCATCTTTTTAATTAAAGAAACATCAATTTTTACGGTGATTGCTATTCCGGAATTAACCAACACTGCTTTAGACCAGATTGGCATGTACTATCACACCGATGAATCACTGTTTGTTTTGGTGATTGGCTACGCGATTATCCTCATTCCACTGTCGCTTATTTTAACTTGGTTGGAAAGGAGGGCTCGTTATGGCACATTCGGGCATTAATATTTTATTCGAAGGTCGTAATCTCACTCGCCTTCTAGGTGGACTTTGGATCTCCGCTAAAATTGCTTTCATCGCAATTGTGCTAGGCATTCTACTTGGCATTATCTTAGGAATGCTGCGAACGTTAAAAAATCCGCTGCTACGCGTAATTTTGCGCCTTTACTTAGAATTTTTCAGAATTGTTCCGACGGTCGTTCTTTTATTTTTGTTCTATTATATCTTGCCACAAAATTTTCACATCAACTTAAACGCCGAAGTGGTTGCCACCTTAGTCTTTACCTTATGGGTCGCAGCTGAGATGAGTGACATTGTCCGCAGTGGATTAATTTCAGTTCCTAGGCACCAAGTTGATGCAGGTAAAGCAATTGGTTTAACAACCCCACAGCTTTACCGTTACGTTTTATTACCCCAATCAATTCAGTTAATGATTCCAGCAACTATTAATTTAACGACGCGGGTAATTAAAACAACTTCACTTCTACTATTAATTAGTGTTATGGACGTCATCAATGTTGGTCAACAAATTATTGAAGCCAATAACCAACATTATCAAAACGGTGCCTTTTGGATTTACGGTTTTATCTTTATTTTATACTTCATCTTATGTTACCCACTATCCGTTTGGGCCCGGCATATTGAGCGAAAGGAGAAACTACGTAATAATGGTTGATACATTACTTAAAGTTGAACACTTAAATAAGGCTTACGGCACAAAACAAGTGCTCCACGATATTAATTTTTCAGTTACTCCAGGTAGTGTAACTGTTCTACTCGGACCATCTGGTTCTGGTAAAAGCACGCTGATTCGTTGTCTTAACGGCTTGGAAGAATTTCAAAGTGGGCAATTAAGCTTTGAAGACCAACCAATTAAACCAACGCCTAAAACTTGGCAACAGCTACGTCAGAAAATTGGAATGGTTTTTCAAAGTTACGATCTTTTTCCAAATTTAACAGTTATCGACAACATTTTGCTAGGTCCCTTAAAGGTTCAAAAACGTAGCAAAACCGAGGCCTTAAAACAGGCAACACAACTTTTAAAAGAGGTTGATTTAACTGATTACGCGGATGCTTTTCCCCGGCAATTATCTGGCGGCCAAAAACAGCGGATCGCAATTGTTCGCGCATTAGCGTTAAACCCTGAATTCATGTTATTTGATGAAGTAACGGCTTCCCTTGATCCAGAAATGGTTCGTGGTGTCTTGGAAGTCATGCTAAATTTAGCAAAACGTAAAATGACTATGTTAGTTGTAACGCACGAAATGAACTTTGCACAACAGATTGCTGACAACGTCTTATTTTTAGAGGACGGTGCTATTTTGGAGAAAACCCAGGGAAAGCAATTCTTTACGCATCCACAAACCGATCGGGCCCGTGAATTTCTTGATAGTATGGCATTTTAAAACTTAAGTCGTGTTTCGAAATGGAACAAAAGGGCTAGTCTCTGACCATTTCCGATCGTTAGTCTAAAACGTGCGCCAAAAATCTGGGTAGTAAATTTAAAATTATTTTGGAGGTTGATTTTTTATGAAAAAAGGAAGAATTTTAACCGGCTTACTCGCCGCAGCATCAGTTTTTGCATTAGCTTTTACAACACCGCAACCAACTAAGGCTGCTAGTAACCCTTCTAGTGTTAGCGCAATTAAAAAACGAGGCACAATTAAAGTCGCCGTCTTTGGCGATTTACCACCTTACGGCTGGGTTAACAAGGATGGCAAACGAACTGGTTACGACATTGCCTTAGCTAAACAAATTGGTAAAGATTTAAATACCAAAGTGAAATTTGTTCAGGTTAACGCCGATAGCCGTGTTGATGCCTTAAAATCAAACAAAGTTGATATTGTTTTGGCCAACTTCACCGTCACCCCTGAACGTAAACAAGTTGTTGCTTTTGCTAAACCTTACATGAAAGTCTCAGTTGGTGTCGTTTCACCTAAGAAAAAAGTAATTACAAAGGTGAACCAGTTGGACGGTAAAAACTTAATTGTTACTAAAGGAACAACGGCTGAGAGTTACTTCACCCAAAAACAACCAAAAGTTCAATTACAAAAATACGATTCAAAAACACAGCAATTTAACGCTTTGAAAAATGGCCGTGCCGTTGCTCTGGCTGATGATAATTCATACCTTTACGCTTGGGTTAAGAATCACCCTAACTACAAGGTTGGTATCAAGCATTTAGGCCCTAATCAGTACATTGCTCCTGGGATCAAGAAAGGCAATACCAGCTTGTTGAACTGGACAAATAAAGAAATCAACAAATTAAACAAGAACGGTTTCTTCAAGACTGATTACAACCAAAACCTCAAACCATACTTTGGTTCTGATGTTTCAGCAAAAGATATTATTATCACTAAATAAAATTTATAAAATAGTAAAGAGGTCGCCCGAATTAGGTAAAAATCTAATTCGGGCGACCTCTTTTATTGAGTTTGGTTTCGTAATTTTTCGGATCTCTTCTGTCCATATAAATAATAACAACCAGTTATGACCAGATTTTTATTTCTGCATAAAAGCCAGATAGTAACCAATTGCAGAAACTGTTTGGGCAGAGTGAATAACACCTTGCTGGACCAATTCTTTGACCTTTGTGAACGGCATTAATTGACTGTTAACAAACTCATCTTGATCAAAGTGTTTGGCGGCCAACATTTCCCGGGAAATATCAGCTAAAATTAAGGTTACCTTTTCATCCGTGAAGCCTTCTGATGACGTCACAGTTGTCATTTCACGCAAGTTGGTCGCAACATAGCCCGTTTCTTCTTGAAGTTCACGTTTAGCGGCTGCTAAAACGTCTTCACCTGGATTAATTAAACCAGCAGGCAAAGCTATATTCTCTGAATTAGTACCAGCCCGGTATTCGACATTAATCAAGACTTGCTGATCAGAGGTCATTGCCAACATTGCCACTGCCGGCCGGTGCTGCACAACATCCCGCTGAATGGTTAAATCATCAGGCGTTTTAATCTTCTGCTGAACTAGACTAAAAATAGGTCCAACGTAGAGCACCTTCTCCGCTAAAATATTTCCCTGACGGCCAATTTTTACTGTCATCTTTAATCCCCTCATTTCACGTTTACTCTTAGTATAAGGCACGTACGAAATTATAGTCGACCTAACTAACAAAGATAGTGCCGGAAACTCAGTTAATGATTGAATTTCCGGCACTATCCTTGTTAATTATTTTAGTTTACTGAAGAATTTTGCAAATCAGCGGAAGGTACTTTTTTGGTCTTAGGTTGCAAATGTTTTAAACCTACACCAGTAAAACCGCTTAAGATCGATAATACTGGGCACAAAAGACTGAAAAAAACAAATGGTAAGTAATGAATCGTTGGTACCCCAAGCGTATTTGCTAAGAAAACACCGCCAACGCCCCAAGGAACTAAGTAGTTAATGACCGTGCCACCATCTTCAAGTACACGCCCTAAGGCATCATTGGCCAAACCGCCATCGTTAAACGCTTTTTTAAACGCACGTCCAGGTAAAATAATTGATAAAAATTGTTCCCCAACGAAGATATTAACCCCAAGACAAGTAACAATCCCGGCAGTCACTAACTTACCATCACTATTTAAGTGTTTGGCTAAAGGCGTCATTACGGCGCTAATCAAACCAAACTTCACTAATAGGCCCCCCAGTGACAGAGTTAGAACAATTAACGCAACGGTTGGCATCATACTAACAATGCCCCCACGAGATAATAACGTGTTCACCGTAGCGTTGCCAGTTTTAGCTACAAAGCCATCCGTAATGATTGACGCCAACTGTTTAATAGGGAGGCTAGGTTGTTCGATAAAAATCATGGCACTAGTCACAAGAACATTGAGTAACATCGTTGGGACGGCGGGCATTTTGAAACCGGCACAAACAAAAACTAGTAAAATCGGAATAATTGCCCAAAAAGAAATGTTAAAGTGTGTGTTCAAAACAGCAACAGTTTGATTAATTTTGACTAAACTCGTGGTCGCATCGTCGTGACCAATGATGGCAAATAGAATAAACGTTAAAACACCGGCTGGCAACGTTGACCAAAGTAAATTCTTAATGTGCTGAAAAAGATCCGTATCGACGACAGCCGAAGCCAAATTATTTGTTTCGGAAAGTGGTGATAATTTATCGCCAAAAATTGCACCAGAAATAATTGCACCAGCAACCATCGCCGGATTTAAATTCATCGTAATTCCCATCCCCATAAATGCAATTCCGACAGTTGATGAAACAGTGAAGGCACTCCCAACTGCCGCACCAACTAAGGTACAAACTACAAAAACTGAGGGTAAGAACCAGCGAACGCTAATAATCTTAAAACCAAGTACCATTAAAGATGGAATCGTGCCTGAAGCAATCCACGTACTAATCATGGCGCCGATTAAAATAAAAATAAAAATCGGAATGATGCCCTTTTCGATTCCTTCTTTAATCCCGCTATTCACACTTTCCCAATCAAAATGGCGTAGTTTGGCCCACAGAATAACAACACTCATCGCCAACATTACGGGAACTTGTGGTGATAGACCAAAACCAATGACGCCAACACCCATAATGCCTAAAACGATGATTAAAATTAAACCTGCTTCCACAACGTTTACTTTTTGAATTTTTTTCATTTTATTTACCTCTTTCAATTTTTCAAACCAACTTTGTCAAATTCGTTTAAAAAATCAGTAACGAGGCATCCCACCACAAGTTTTCAACATTTATCCGCACTCTTTTCTCAAAATTTTGGCCATAAAAAAATCCCTACTGCAAATAATTGCAATAGGGACGATTTACCGTGGTACCACCCAGTTTGAAAGTAAGTCAAACTTACCCTCCACTCACTAGATGATAACGGAATCTAGTTATTAGCCGTTCAAAATTGAAACTCCGCCAAAGTATTTGGTTAAATTATCCTGATCGATTCGCAGCACCCACCGACTTTCTGACACCCAGATAATTAAACTACTTCATGTATGACGTTCAACGTTCATTTATGAGATTAATAAGAGCTTATCACGCTAATTAATGAGTGTCAACTAATTTTTATCATTTAATTTTAATCTAAAGAGTATTTGAAAAAGCGGTTAGCTTCTGAGGATTAGCCTGCGTTACGCAGTGAACCCAAAAACGACTTTTGGCCCACTCCCGCTCTAAATGGCTAATCTTTTTAAATTTTAGCCTGTGCCTGCCACGCAATACTAACTAATCGCTTACTAGTCG
Source organism: Loigolactobacillus backii (assembly GCF_001663675.1). Taxonomy (NCBI): domain Bacteria; kingdom Bacillati; phylum Bacillota; class Bacilli; order Lactobacillales; family Lactobacillaceae; genus Loigolactobacillus; species Loigolactobacillus backii. The sequence goes on along the minus strand of NZ_CP014873.1, from coordinate 1,174,007 downwards.
CTTGCCGTAAATAACCTACGTCTAACCCGGCAAAACGAACACGATCTAGTGCGTCCGCATCTTTAAAGTAGGCCAACAATCTAATTCGGCGTCCAGCAGCCCGATCGTTATACGCCGCCTTAAAATCCACTGCTGCCTGCTGCTCATCACGGCAATGATACGCAACTAGATCTAAAATTGTGTGCATATCATTTTTGGTCAACTCAGGAATAGGCGCATTACTCGTACTATTTAATGGCGCTAACACCTGCAAATTAAACGCCGTCGTCAGGGCCGTATAATTGGCCGTTTGCTTGGTCATTTCAAATAAGGCCAAAAACTTTTCAACTGCTAGCTCCCCGTGACTTGTTTCTGCAGTATTATCAAAACGCCCGATATCATGTAGCGCCGCGGTTAACAGTAGAACAAGCGCATCCCGCTGTGCCATTTGATCTAATTGCGCCAACAATAAGCAATAATACATATCGTGCTTAAAATGTGCCAGACCATGATCCGTAATTTGCTTTTTAGGCCAAAATTTTAATTTTGTTTTATCCGTTAATAAATTAATCAAAAAATCTTGGTACCACTGACCAAAGGAACTATTAAGTGCGGCACGCCGCGTAATTTCAAAATCAAATTGCGTAAATGTCTGCAAGTTATCGAGTTCCGCTTGTTCTAACGTAAACGGTGGTTGGCCAGTGCCACCTTGCGTTTGTGCAGTTTGCCAAACGCCATCTAAATGAGCTCGTAAATAATTTGCGGCATTTGTTCCATTAAAATCCCAACCTGTCGTTATTGCAGGGTCCACAGTACCACGATAAACATTTCTCACGTTATTTTTCTCCTCATAATTGTTGATTTATATCAGATTAGTTATAAAATTTGCTTAACTGTTGTTAGGTTAAAAGATGTCACAATTTTTAATTTTCTTATTGACCTTCCCTACAGTATAAACCAGATACACTCACTTATTATTCAATTTATATTTACCATTTCACCAAATTAGTGTCGGTATTAGGTCAAGCATATCTTTACTTTTTAACACGTAAACTTGATATGCTTTACTTATTCTGACCGAAGAATCATTAGTTTAAATCGAAAGGATGATTTTATGAAGCTTGCTTTAACTATTTTACTATTAAATGCCGGATACATTACATTAAATACTTTACGGACAATGTTAGTTGTTCGCCGTTCGCGTTATCTCGCACCCTTACTTGCCGTTGTCGAAGAATTAGTTTACGTTATTGCTTTGGCAATCGCGTTGCAGAACATTGATAAACCACTTAACGTTGCTGCATATGCGATTGGTTTCGGGATTGGGATTTACCTCGGCATTTTGTTGGAGGATCGGGTGGCCTTAGGTTACGTTAATTTCCAAGTTACCGTCCAAATTAACGATGACGCACCTAATTATCAACAAAATCATGATTTACCTGAAAAATTACGTGACCGTGGTTATGGTGTCACCGAAACCTGGGGCTACGGTCGTGATGGTGCCCGTTTAATTCTTAGCATTTTGGCACCGCGGAAGGCCGATAAACGTTTAATGCAATCGATCAAGGAATTATCGCCAGAGGCATTTGTCATGGTTGAAGAGCCCACTGAATTTTCTGGAGGGTTTTGGAGCAAGGAAGTTGATCACCGTTTTCGCAATGTAATGAAGAAAAAAAAGAAGGATTAAATTCAGAAACCAGCTCAAGGCAGCCAGATCCCACTTTACGATTGAAAATTATTGCTGCCCCGCTAACTTTGTCGCTTGAATTTACCGATTTTCGGCAACAATTGTGTTTGAAAATCACTTCTACAAGAATATTTCTTGACCAAACTGGCGTAAGTGTGTTTGAAAAAATACATTTACGCCAGTTTTGTTATGAAATGTTGATGAAAGCCATTTTTAAATCTGACTTAAATTAGAATAACTATTTATTTGTAATTTAGCATTAATTAATCAGCAACTAAGTAAAAGCAGCCTTTCCAGTTGATAATGATTATTAAAAGAAAACTATACTATTAAACGTTTTCTTGCTATAATAAGTCTGTACTAAATGAAATTTAGGAGGCTGATTTTTAATGAAGGTTATTGTTGTCGGTTCATCACATGGTGGTTATGAGGCAGTCCGTGAGACACTTTCTGACTATCCAGACGCAAAAATTCAGTGGTACGAAAAAGGTGATTTTCTCTCCTTCCTATCTTGTGGGATGCAGCTCTACTTAGAGGGCGTGGTCAAGGACGTTAACAGCGTTCGCTATGCTACTCCTGAAGGCATGAAGGCCAAGGGTGTTGACGTCTATACTCGTGAAGAAATCACTGCAGTTGATCCAAAAAAACATACTGTTCACGTTCAAAATCATAATGATGGTTCCGAACGCGACGAGAATTACGATAAATTAGTTCTTAGTCCTGGTGCCAACCCTGCAGAACTTAAGGTTCCTGGCCGTGACCTAGACAATATCTATAGCATGCGTGGTCGTGATTGGGCAATTAAGCTCAAACAAAAGACCGTTGATCCAGACGTCCAAAACGTTGTCGTTATCGGCTTTGGAATTGAGCTTGCTGAAATCTACTCACTTGCTGGTAAACACGTTACTTTCATTGACCAGCCTGATCGTTTATTCTCAGCGTACTTAGACAAAGAATTCACCGATATCTTGACGGATGAAATGACTAAGCATAATATTACGCCTGCCCCTGGCCAAACTGTTCAGCGCTATGAAGGTCAAGCTGGAAAAGTTACTAAGGTTATTACCGATAAGGGTGAATATCCAGCTGATCTTGTTGTCGAGGCTACTGGTACAACTTACGCAACGGATTGGTTGAGTGATACGCTTGAATTAGACAAAAAAGGTCGAATTAAGACTAACGAATATATGCAAACTAGCCAACCCGACATTTTTGCTGTTGGTGACGCAACAATGGTTAAGTTTGGCCCTGCTGGAAACGCACTTGCTCCTATTCCATCAGCAACTAACGCTCGTCGTCAAGGCCGTTTTGCTGGTAAGAATTTAGTTAATGCTAATCAACCCGTCCCAAGTGTTAACGGTTCAGTGGCCTACTCATTATTTGACTATAAGTTTGCTTCAACTGGCGTTAAAGAAGCCACTGCTGGCTTCATGGGCCTTGATGTTAAAGCAGTCTTGGTCAAAGATACTGCCCGCCCATCATTTGTTCCTGATGAGGCTGGTAACGCACCTGTTTGGTTTAAGTTAATTTACGAACCAAAGACTCGTCGTGTTCTAGGCGGTCAAATCATGTCTACCTTAAATGAAACGGCTAATATTAACGCCATTTCCGTTGCAATTTCCGCTAAGTGGACAATTGATGACTTAGCTTACGCTGATTTCTTCTTTATGCCAAACTTTAATCGTCCGTGGAATATCATGAACGTTGCTGCACAAAACGCAATGGCAATTGAAGACGGTCACCAACAAATTACTGACTAATTAAATTTTTTAAAGTATTGTAAAGTAATCTTTTCTTACGTTATAACTTTAATAGGGGCGAGGCTGGGACAAAAATCCTAGCCTCGTTTTTATTTTCCCGTGCATATTACTCTAGAACGTACACCAAAAGCGACTTTTATTCCACTCCTACCTCTATTTAGCTACTTAATTTTTATATTAACCTGAAGAAAAGAACTAAAAATTCAAAATTACCCAGCAACAATTTAAAATAAGTTTCCCCTAAAAATACTGCTACTTTCATTTTTTGATAATAATCTTTAAAATTACACTAGGAATCTTACTAAAGCAACATTAATCCTTTCCAAGCACCGTTCAAAAGCTGTAGAATAGAATTATAGAGAATAATTTTACGTTATAACAATTAACAGCTTTGGCGCAAAGCAACTGTTCTGGCGTTAATTAAATAAAAATTCGGGGGAGTTTCGCTAATGGATACGGAAAAATGTTTAAACTACCAAAAACAGTTTTTTATCGATTTTGCGCAGGCATGGCACGATCGTTCAGATTTAGAACTCTATCGTAAAATTGATACAACGGCCTCATCTCTTCGTTTAGAGACCTCGGAAGTACCGGCCTATATTCTGGCCTACGATAAACAAGCACAAGCTGAGCTTAAAGCCTATTTACAAAGAGGCCTTACCAAATGGTTACGCACTTATATTCCTTTCTTCGAAATTAACAGTGAAGGAGTTGTTATGTTTGGTGATTGGTACCACCGTCGTCAATTTGGTGTTTTAGACGTGTGGAATCGACAAATTATTCAAACGGATGAATTGCAACAACAAATTCTCCCTGAGCTTGAAGGTTACGAAAAGGACAATGATAACTACTTACAGAATCGATTAGATCAATTACACGAGCAGCTTTACCAAGAGGCCAACGAATTACATGCCGATCTAGATCGAGCAACAGAAAACGCGGACTCTGCCGTAGCACAGTCCCGCCTAAATCGGGATAAGGCACCACAACAGAATAGTGGCCGCTTAAAAAATTTACTTAATTTTATGGACAATAATTCTGGAAATGAAGAGACCGCGGACTCTGAAACAACCACTCCCGCACCAAATGCGGCAGAAATTGATGATCTAAAGACTCGTTTTACCGCCGCCAAACAATTGGCCGATACCCATTATGATGAGCAAAAACGACAGTTAGAAGTTGAAGTGGCCGTCATTCGCTACGAATACCAAGCAATCGTCAATCAGTATAGCTCGCTAACTCAATTTGAAAATGCACTGGTTCATATTCAAGAAAGCTATTTAGATAATCTTCAGGTAGCACCTAATCTAGCTAGCGAAGGAGATGACCAGCATGCTTAATTTTAACCAGCCACAGCTAAGAGATCTAATTGCTGCACCAGCAGATATTGGCCAAATTCGGCAAACAACGATGACCCTTTACCAAAAACAGCGCCAGTACGTTATTGATAAACAACAATGGATGCAAAATGATCAGGCACTACTAGAGCTAACTGCCAGTTATACGCGCGTTTTCGCCGATAAAATCTGGGAGGCCTTTAATAACGATAAGTTAATCAGCCAGGCTGAATTATTGGAACACATTTGGATGAATGTTGCGTCGGATACTAATCAACGGCTGGCAATCAATCTTAACTACGCTAGTGACGACGGTCAAAATAACACAATCTTATTTTCAATTAACGAGGCGTTGACAGCCAAGGCTTACTTAACGGCCCAACATTTACCAACGCTACAACAAATCAAAGAAAACGCTTCTGAGGCCTACTTTATGGATGAGGAACAATTTCCTGCCCTTATGCAAATGATCAAACTGCTTTATGCGGCTAAAATTCAATTTCAAACACCGCGGGAAACTGTCCTGCAACCAGTTAATAACCTGAACTTTAAAGTTATTTTCCCGGCGGACAAGAGCTTTTCAACTCGGACAATCGTTACTGATAACGTTCATGAACCGGCCAAGCTTAGCATCAATATTGGCAATTTTGATGTTCGTCATTTTAAAGTTAACGATGATGAAAAAAATGACGTGACGGATCTCGGCCGTTCCAAAATATCCGATAGTGGTCTATTTACTTGGGAAGCCGAAACAATTCCTGATCTACTAAACCATGAATTAACCTTAACCATTTCGGCGGTTGAAGTTGATGCATTACCTTGTCTAGAGGATCTTTTTGTGACCTCTTCCAGTAATAATATTTTAATGAAAACTGGTAGTACGATTGGTACTTATAAGTTAGAATTACCAAATCAAAAAGAACTTGAACTAACAATTAACTCACAAAATGAAACATTGAGCCTCCACTATCCCGATCCAGAAACCCAAATTTATGAATTGAATCACCTCTATCCATTCTTTAGTAAATGGTTGGATCTCGCTATTCAAGCAAATTAAAAAGGCTAAAAAAGTCAAACTACCAAATCGCTTTTGCGACAACGTAGTTTGACTTTTTTGTAACCTTTTATTGAAATTGATCTAAGTTAATGAAGTAATCCTGGTACCAAACTAAGAATGTATAAATGACCCAAACTTCACGTCGGCCATTTAGCTCACCAGAATGTGTTTTGTCCAAGATATTCAAAATTTTATCTTGCTCAAAAAATTCTTGAACAAAATCCTGGGTGAATAAATCCCGAACCTTCTGGTAATACTTATCCTCAGCTAACCACTGCTTAATTGGAACCGGGAAGCCCAACTTAGGTCGATCAGCCCAACTCTTCGGTAAATGCATTTCAGAGGCCTTGCGGAATGCATACTTAGTATCCTTGTTATTCAGCAGGTACTTAGTGGGAATGCTGTTGGCCAATTGAGCAACCTTAACGTCTAAAAATGGTACCCGTAATTCCAAACTGTGTGCCATCGATATTTTATCAGCCTTTTGTAAAATATCGTTATACATAAAGTGATGCAGATCAATGTACTGCATTTGTTTCACTTCATCAATGTTAGCAACTTTTTTAAAGTCGTGGGTATAATTTCCTCTAATATCAAGCGTATTACGGTATTTTTCAGTCACCAAACCATTGGCCTGTTTGGCCGTAAAAATAGTTGGTTGTTCAAAATTATAAATGACCGATTGACCCACATAATATTCGCTTGGTTTTGCCAAAGTAGTATACAGATGAACCTTGCCACGGAAGTTACTGCCCTTCTTAATTCGTTGTGCCAAATGGTAACGGGTATTGCGGGGTAATTTTTTTAGACCAGAAGCAAAGACCTTAATAACCTCATTATGCGTGTGCATTCCGTAGTTCACATAACCGGCAAACATTTCGTCGGCACCTTCACCAGATAGCACAACAGTAACATCTTTGGCGGCTAATTCACATAAAAACCACAGTGGAATCAAGCTTGGATTGCCATCGGGATCATCCATGTGATATTGCATCAGCGGAAACTTATCAAAGGCTTCCTCGGCCGTTACAGTGGTTTGCTTGAATTCTAACCCTAGTTTATCGGATAACTCTTTGGCTCGGCCAGCTTCGTTGTAAGCCTCGTCAAAACCAACACTAAACACCTTTTGTGGTTTAAGGATACTGGTAACGTAGCTACTATCAACCCCTTCAGATAAGAAACTACCTACCGGAACATCAGCAATATTATGGTATTTAACTGATTCCTCAACCGACTTATTAATTTCCTTAACTGTATCTTCAAAACTTAGGTTGTTTTGCGTATAGTCCGCATCCCAGTATTGTTCAACGTCCACCTTACCGTCTTTCCAAATAAAATAATGGCCCGCAGGAAATTTAAAGACGCCCTTAAAGAAGGTTTCATCTAGGTCATTATACTGATTCATCAAGTACGGTTTTAACGCCTCTTTGTTTAATTGCTTCTTAAACTTAGGGTGCTTCATAAATGTTTTTAACTCAGATGAAAACATAAAAGTACCATCATCTAGATAAGTATAATAAAGTGGTTTAATTCCGAAAAAGTCCCGGGCGCCAAATAGTTCTTCCTTAACCGTGTCCCAAATAAAGAAAGTAAACATTCCCCGGACCTTCTTTAACACATCAGGACCCCACGCTTCATAGCCGTGAAGAAGGCTTTCAGTGTCAGTGTGCGTTTTGAAAACGTAGCCTAGACCTTCTAATTCATCACGAACTTCCTGATAGTTATAAATTTCACCGTTAAAAACAATTAATTTCGAATTATCGGCATTATAGATTGGTTGTTTACCATTAGTTAAATCAATAATTGATAGGCGCCGAAAACCTAGCGCAACATCGTCATCAACAAAAGAGCCCTTGTCGTTAGGGCCTCGATGTTTAATAACTTCTACCTGTTTATCAAGGATTGTTTGCTTATCCTCAAGATTTAAAGCGCCGCCTGCAAAGCCGATGATGCCACACATGTGCATACCCTCCATTTTTAAATCAAAAGTAGTGCTTTGACTACCTTATTCCGAGTCATAGTTATAAAAAATACGGCTAGTTAGTTCTTAACCTGTTACTAAATAAGACCAGCCGCACAATTCATCATGTTTGCTATTTTAACATAAAATGAACTAATTTTTCCAAACTTCGCTCAACTCTTAGCGTAAGTTTAAGCCTTTGGAAAATTAAGTAGCGACGGTAGCGCTTTTATTTTTAGTAACATGAAGAAATTTTAATTGACTTTTCACTTTTCCTTTTCTTTAATAGACTTAACGTGGTTTCCACGTCAATGAAATAAGGGAAGTGGCACAATGCAATTTTTGACAGGTACACAAGGTACAGATGTTCACGAACATCTTTTAAATAGCGACGGACAACGAATTGGGCACCGCATCATCGCAAAGGGACAAATTACCGGTAATGGTAAACTTCACCCGGCACCAGCCCACGGGGTTGTTATTCCGGTTAAGGGCCGAATTGAATTCAAAACAGATGGGTACAGCGAAGAGATCTACCCTGGCAAAGTCGTCGTAATGGAAAAAGGTGAGCTCCACTGTATGCGCGGCATTGAAGACAGCGAAATAATTGTCGTTTTAGATTTGCTCCGTTAGCAATTACTTAAAAGTACTTATTAAATACTTACAGGTTTAATGAAAAAAACGTTTCTTGTTAGTACGGCGAAAACGAGTTATTATCTAGCCGCTAACCGAAACGTTTTTTTATTTTCCCGCCTAATTTCCGTCTCAAGGCGTATGGTACTGCCTGCTAAATGTGGTAGGCTTTGAAGTAAGTAAAAAACTTGAGAGGAGCTTATCTATGTCAAATTCATTTAAAAAAAATCGCGTACTGCAAACGCTATTGGCCATTGTTGCGGGTATTGCTTTAATTATCTGGCCTCACCCAATCTTTAAAATTGTCATTTATCTAATTGCCCTTTATCTAATCTACCTCGGGGTTATTGCCTTATGGGCCGCGCATAAAGAATTTAAACAAAGTGGTCGTTACAGAAACCAGCGTACTTCTGGAATTGTCCTTTGCTTGGCCGCACTGTTCGTTCTAATCTTTGCCCCGGGCCTGGTGAGCATGTTGCCTTTCCTATTGGGAATTATCATTCTAATTTATGGAATTAGCCACTTAGTCGGCGTGCTTAATCACCGTCATTTTGTAAACGTTAGTCGCTTCCCCGAGATTATTTACAGCGCAATTATCATCATTGTCGGTGGTTTCTTACTCTTTAATCCTTTCCGTAGTGTACTCTTCGGTCTACAAATCTTCGGCGTTAGCCTTGTCGTTATTGGCTGCCGTGAGTTAGTCGAAACCATTCGTAATCGCTAATTAAACAGCCATAGTACAAAGGCTAATTCAATTGATTAATTAAATTAGGAACAAGTGGGACAAAACCATCTTTTGTCCCACTTGCTCCTATTTATATTTATCGCTATTACAGCCGGAAAATTTGCAAAAATCAAACCTTTTCCTACTTTTAAATTTGACCACCGTGAATTTCGGTAATTGGCGTTGTGAAGATAAAGGCCGTCGAATCTACTGCGTGAATCTGGTTAATGACGTCCTGATAATCTTGATTTTCAACCACTAACATTAACATTTCCCGTTCAACCCCGGTATAACCACCCGTTACAGCAAAAACGGTCAGTCCCTTTTCCAGCCGTTGTAACAAACGAATTTTAATCTCTGCTAAATCCTCATTGCTCATAATGTAAACTGCTCGTTTACGATCTAAACCAGTCTCAATATAGTTCATCAGTATCGAAGTAATCACTGATGAAAACAGTGCCAGAATAAACGCTTCTGTTCCGGAAACAAAGATATTAAAGAAACAAACAATGCCATCAATTACTAAAAGACTAATCGAAGGTTTAATTTGGAAATATTTTTTTATAATCAGTGGTGGCACCGACGTTCCGCCGCTAGAGGCGTCAATCCGATAGAGGATCGACAGGCCAATCGCAAAAATCGCGCCACCCACAATTACGGCCAGCAATCGATCATTAACCACTTTAACCTGCGGCGTTAGTGCCAAGAAAACTGGCAGCAAAAAACTTCCGGCCATAATTCTTAAGGTCGTCCCTTTGCCCAAGAATAAGTAAGAAAGAACCAGCATCACTAGATTAATAACTAAAACGACTAGCGAAACGTTCCAATTGAAGGCTGCTTCCAATAGGATAGCGATCCCAGTTGCACCACCAGCAGCAACCTGATGCGGTGCGTAAAATAAATTGATACTAATTGCGATAATTTCTAGGGCAACCAACATTAATAAAGCTTGACGAATATTTTTCATGGTAATTCTCTTCATTATTTCAACTCACTTTAATTTTGTTTGTCCACTTCCAGTATGTCAAAAATTAATTTCATTTGCAGCTAATATGGAACAGCAAAACTATTTTTGTGAATTTTGCAAAAAATGGTTCAAGCACATCTAAAAATACTGTTGCTAGACCCTACTCACATTATTTGTACAAGTACCTAAAATTTAGTTATTAGGCGAACCTGAAAGACCTAAATTACAATTGTTTACAGTATAAAAAGCTATCTGCACTTTTGTGACTAATTGCAGCGCAGAACCGGCATATTTTTTGGATACGCCCTGGTTAAATGCAATTGTCTGAGGTTTCTTGAGTGACCTTGCCTAATTCAGGTTGAATCGTGACGTGATTAATAGCAAATTTGGTCATTAATTCTTGATTTAAGTTTTCTAACAATTCATTATTATTAGCTAATTCAGTTCGAACAATGTGGACAGTTAGAGCCGTATCAGTGGTTCCGATTGCCCAAATGTGTAAATCATGGATTGCCTTCACTTCAGGATGCGCCTCGATGGCCTGCCTCACTTCAGGAAGATTGATCGCTGCCGGGACTGCTGCCAAAGCCAAATTGAGTGCATCCCGTAATAGGCCCCAAGTCCCAAAAAGAATTAGCAACGCAATCAGTAAACTAATTAACGGATCAAGCCACGTCCAACCTGTAAATAACATCAGAAATCCAGCAATAACAACGCCAATTGAAACCCCAGCGTCGGCCGCCATGTGCAAGAAGGCTCCTTTAATGTTTAAATCCTTTTTTCGCCCGGACATAAATAACAACGCAGTAAACCCATTAATTAATACACCAATCGCTGCAACAATAATAACCGGCCAACCAGCAACTGCCGCTGGCTGATTAAAACGTTGAATGGCTTCCGTTGCTATCCCACCAACTGCAATTAAAAGAAAAATTGCGTTTAGTAAGGCCGCAAGAATGGATGAACTTTTATAGCCATAGGTGTAACGCTGATTAGAATTTTTACCACTTAACCAAACAGCAATCCACGAAACGGCAAGACCAAGGACGTCACTAAGATTATGCCCAGCATCAGCAATTAACGCCAACGAATTACTAGTAACGCCGTAGCCAACCTCAATAATAATAAAAAGTAAATTTAAAAAAACACCGATTTTAAATGCTTTACTGTACGTCATTTGGCCCGTTTGCATGTTTTTACACCTCAGTCATATTTATATATGTTCAATTGTTCATATATTAAATTTAGCATATTGGCTGTTACTTAGTCAACTCTTTTTCTAGAGAATAGCTCAAGGTTTTGGCGCTTAACAGCGCGTACAAAGAAGGTGTTCAGATTTCCACGGGACACTAAATAAACCCGGAAAATACTAGTAAAAGTGTTACCCAGGCACAACTTAGCAAAAAATGCTGCTCTGCCTTAAGTATTTTTTGGTCCATTGTTCTAACGCTTAAAGGCCGCCATTAATGCCGGGACAATCTGTTTTTTTCGTGACACTACATTTGGTAATTGCATTCGATTTTGCCGCAACTTTTTATTAAACGCCGTTTCAACTATCTTTATTTGGTTTCCAATCACTAATAATTCAACTTGACCAAGCAAAATATTCGTCACCATTAATATAACTAAATCATAACCAGTATCCGCCTCTCGTTGCATTGCCTGTTCAAACACGGCCTGCCGTTTAAAAATGTCCGCCTCCGCCACAACGTTAACGTTCGCGATTTTTACTGCGTGGTCCACCATTATAAAATCTTTGGCGTCGGCACCTAATAGTTGCTGAACCGATTTCGTGTCCACTTGTGTTCCAGCACGTAACATTTTTGGTCCATAAAAGGCTGGATCAACTTGAGCAATTGTGGCCAAATTGGCTAATGCTCGTCGATCAAACAAAGTTGTTGTTGGTGATTTTAATAGTAAAGTATCCGAAATGATGGCAGATAGTAATAGTCCGGCCAATTTGACGGGAATAGCAATGTTTAATTCGTTAAACAATTCCCATAAAATAGTACTGGTACACCCTACTGGCTCAGCACGATAATACAGCGGCCGATCAGTTGTGAAATTAGCAAGACAATGATGATCAACTACTACGGATATCTTAAGTTGCTCAATATCAGCAATACTTTGTTGCCGTTCATTATGATCAACCAACATTACCGTTGACACTTCACTTGCCGCCTTAGTAATTACTCGCGGCATTGTTTCACCAAAATAATCCAGAACAAAGCGCGTTTCAGCGGTTGGATCACCTAAAGCAACTGCCTCTGTATTCCTGCCTAACTGATTTTCTAAATAACTGAGTCCAATTGCAGCAACAATCGCATCGGTATCAGGGCTTTTATGTCCAAAAACAAGTTGCTTTTCCAAAAAAGTTCTTCCCCTCATTATTATTGATTACTTCATCGGTTGACTTTTGCCAAGTATAGTTAGCATTCGCCGAATGTGTGCCCGCTGATTATGATCCGTCAATACGATTAACGTATCTCCGGAATGAATACTTGTATCACCCCGCGGTATTATTTCCCGTTCACCGCGGCGAATTGCCATCAATAAAGTATTATCCGGCCACTTAATATCCCGAACTTGTTGCTCCGCAAAATGACTGTCCGTAAAAATAGGAATCTCTACTCGGTCATTTTTCCCGCTTAAAACGGTTAATTTTTTACCTAAATTCATCCGTTCTAACAGTGAGGCGTAAATCGGTGCACCCCCTAATAGGTCGACAACAACGTACGCCGTTAACGAAACAACTGCCAGCGGCATCAAATGCTGCAAGGTTCCAACCATTTCCGTAATTAATAGAATGGCCGTAAATGGCGCCTTTCCAATGCCGGCAAAATAACCTGCCATTGAAAAGATTAGTAAATTCAAAATATCATCTTTAGGCAACAAACCTAGGTGGAACATAATTGTTCCGTAAAGTGCGCCAATAATTGCCCCTAACGTTAGAATGGGTAAGAAAATCCCCCCTGGTAATCCAGAGCCATACGAAATCATCGAAAAAACGAACCGAAGAATTAGCAACCCAATTAAAATACGAATACTAGGGTTAACTTTGGCGATAGTGAGGATAACACCGTTGCCACCACCCAGTGTCCGGGGCCAAAAATAACCAATCGGAATAACCAGAATAAATGGTATCAGCCCGTTTAAATAACGTGGTAACCGAATAAAACGCGCGTACCAACTTGGTAATTTTAATAAGACAATTTGATAAAAATAACCCAGACCACCTAAAATCAAACCCAGTAAAATTAAATGCCAATACAGTCGCAATGGAAAACTGTGGGCGTAAGTGATATGTAAGACCGGCACTAATCCAAAAAAGTTAGTTGTAACAAAATTAGCACCAATCGCCCCTGCTAATGAACTCATCCACACTAAAGGAGAAAAATTATGGTAAACCTCCTCCAGAACAAACAAAGTTCCCGCAATCGGTGCATTGAAAGCTGCCGCCAATCCAGAAGCAGCACCACTTGCAATTAAAACGCGCCGCTGCATCCCGCCATCCTTAAAACGTTCGGCAACTCCTTGACCAACCGCGGCACCAAGCTGAATGGAGGGCCCCTCACGACCTAAAAACAGACCCGAACCAATACCCAAAATTCCGCCAATAAACTTACGCCAAAGAATTGACCACCAATGAACTTCTAGCTCTCCGGCTAACTGGCCTTCAACTTCCGGAATCCCTGATCCCATAATATGTGGTTGTGCCTTAATCAACCAGGCAATAAAAACGGCCATTAACATGAGGCCAGCTAATATGGCCAATAATAACAACGGTTGTTTTTGAGCCTGTAAGTACGCCCAGGTCCACGCCGCTAATGATTTTTCGATAAACAAGCGAAATAAACTAACAACAATTCCCGTTAAAACACCAACCAACAATCCCTTCAGGATAAAAACCAAGTGTGTCGTATCCACACGATGCAACTTTTTTGGTGCCACCAAAATACCCACTCACTTTCAACTTCATTTAACGAAAAAAACAGCACCGTTAGCTCTAGCCACCGGTGCCGCCACTCGTAGTTTCTTATTCATCATAACAAACTTTAGCAATTAACTTCAATACCAGTTACTGCAAAAACTAAAAGGACCACTTTTTCATCAAATTATCGTTGGTTTTCAATGGTGTACCTATTTTTCTATGCCGCCAAACATTTTTAACAAGCATATCTGCAAAAAGTAAGTCTAAATCGATATGTGAAAAATTAATTTTCTAACTCCCCTTTTACAACGATTAAACTGGCTTAATCATTGACTTCGGTAATTCATGTGGTTTAGTTTCTGGTAATTGCAGAACAAAAACTAGGTACAATAACGAACCGAAAATCCAGAACTCACCCGCCGCGGTCCAACCTAAATTGCCTAGAATAACACTCCAGATAATATTAAGAATTGTGTACACGAAGTAAGAAATTGCCCAGAACATCCCAAAAATGATCGTTAATTTTTCTGGTGACATATCAGGCATTTCGTGAGGAAGATTCATATATAGCGGATACATAATAAACATAATAAAACCTGTTGCACCAGCTGCCACATAAGCCAAACTAGGTGCCTTGGCGGCAAAAATTAACGTAGCCGCTGAGCCTAAAATCATTAACACACCAGTCCAAAAAAGAATTGGCTTACGCGCGTGATTGGTTAGGCCAATCATAGTCCCTACTACTGTGCCTAAGATACCAAAACCAGTAACCATCAATTCAATCAAAGAACCATTAACCCGAGGTGCATAAGTTGCAAATAATGAAGGCAGGCTGGTAATCGATAAAACATAAAGGAAAAGAAAACCGCCAAAACCTAAAGAATAGTGCCAAACAAAAGGATCACGAATTGCATCCCGGTAACCATAATGCACTTCTTCATGTGCACCGACATCAACATCTTGCTTTGTGTTGAAGTTAACTGCTTCTAATTGCCAAATAAGTAAATAAAGAATGCTAACAGAGGCCAAAACAGTTAATGTGATTTGCCAATCAAAACGTAAAAATTTACCCGCAAATAGAAAGGCTAGTGCAACCACAAAGGCACCAAAATTATACGAAACCGTATTAAGTGCATTAGCAATAATTTTACGATCAGTTCGGACATAACGCGCTACTACAGGGTTCATATAAACAATAATCATCGAACCACCTAAAGTCATAATCATCCGTGCAACTGTGTACCCCCAATAGTTAGGAATCCACACAGCGATAATTGAAAACATTAATAGAACCAGTGCAGTCGTAACCGCATGTTTTGGCCCTAATTTAATTAAAATAAATGCAGCCAAGAAATTAGCAAAAACTCGTGCTAATGTAATCGAATAATTTACTACTTGCATCGTTAATGGCGATACTGGACCTTTGAAAAACGCCTTAATAATTTCAGGCGTTAACGTTGACCCTGTTACCCAGTTCATTGCGAATAGAACGTAGGCTAGCCAAAGTATCACTAACATCAACATTCCCCGTGAGCTTTGTTTCTTTTGTACATTTTGTGCCATAATTGTTGGCCTCCTTTTATTGACTTATTACCCAAAAATAGATCATGAACGAATTATAAAGCGCTTTCATTATTTTAGCTAGTAATCTTACTTATATCTTCACCAAATTATCATTTAACGGATAATAAAAAAATAAATGGATTAATTTTCGTAACTTATAACAAATAAAGAGACTACAGCAAAATTAATTTTGTCGTAGTCTCTTCCTCGTTATCTTTATTTAGTTATTTAAACTCTTAATCTATCTTTTAGTAAGAGCCGTTAGCTTGCCAATAAGCCTGGGCAGCAGTCCATGAACCATAGCGTGAAGTAACGTATTGATTAGCAACACGATCCTGGTTAGCGGCAGAGTAATCACCATTTAAGTATGAAGAACTTAATTGATATTTACCAATGTACTGGCCATTAGTTGCTGAGTATGAACCACCAGATTCTTTGTTAGCAATCCATGCTTTTGCAGCATCTTCAGATGAACTAGCTGTACTTGTTTGCGTAGTTGCCTGACTTTGGTTAGTCGTTGCCGGAGCCTGACTTGTTGTCTGTGCTTGACTTTGACTAATCGTTGCTTGGCTTGTTGGTTGTGCCTGACTTTGATTGTTTGTTGTTTGTGTTTGTTGAGTCTGTTGTACTGGTGCCTGTTTCTGAACTGGCGCCGCTACAGTTTGCTTCTGCTGAACAGGTTGTGCCTGCTGTACAGGAGTTGTTTGCTGTGTTGCAGCAGTTGTCTGCGTTGACGCAGTAGATTGTGTTGTACCATCAGGAATATTATATTGATGACCAGCATAGATCAAATGCGTTGTTGAGCTAATACCATTGGTTTTTTCAATGGCATCAACGGTTGAACCGTATTTTGTAGCTAGCTTGGCAACCGTGTCTCCTTGTTGTGCAGTAACTGTTGCGGCATTTGCGGCCTGAACGCCACCAACTAATAAACCAGCGGCACCAGCAGTTGTAACTAATAACATTTTGATATGTTTACTTAATAAAATAAGAATCACTCCTAAATGGGATTTGTTTGTTTTGTCTAACTCTCTTCTTAGTAGAATGCTAATTTGTTTCCATCACATTCAACGAGACCTAGTATAGCAACTCGGTGTAACAAACAAATACCTAGAGCGTTACAAAAATCAATAATTTCGCAACACTGTCATACCACTGACATATCCTGCAATATAATAAAACCGGTAAAATACAATCATCCTACTCTTACCTAAGTACGAACGTATGTACATAAAAATTACAAAATTGATTTTTTTTAGCAATTTTAGTGTTAAAAAGACGGAAAAAACTTTTTTAACTGCAAAATAAATGAAAAATTGACCGATTTTATTCTTTTAACCACCAAAAAAGGCTGGAACAAAAGTCCTAGCCTCTTATTATTTCTGAATGTTACTTTAGCACGTGCACCATCAATTTAAGTTTAGAAACAAGCTCTTCATTGACTAAATCAGCTGGTTGCTGCTGCCACCAATCTTGAAGTTCACGCTGCACCGCCGCCAAAACTTTTTGGCCGTTAGTACTTAGATTAAGTAACTTTTTCCGATGATCTGCTATATCCTGCTCACGAGTAAGGTAAGCCAATTTAATTAGTTTACGCACCATTCGCGTTATTTCATCGTCTGCCAAAAGCATTTTTTGTGCAATGGTGTGTTGATTAACTGTCGCTGTTTGACCAACCAGTAATAGTAGATTTAATTCTGGTAGCGTCAATGGTAATTTTTTTTGCCGCAAAAAAAGGCTCAACTGCCTTTCAATTTGCCGATTAATTAATAAAATAGCCGTACTGAGCTCTAAATAATTCATCTAATCCTCCGCCACCAAATTAATTTAAAATCATAATAACGTGTATTTTCAAATACTGTTTCCAGCTTAAAACGTTGTTCTAAGCGCCGCAACACAAGCCGTTGTTGTTTAAAATTAAGCTCGTCAACCAGACTATCCCAGATTTCTTGCCGCTCAACTTGTTCATGAACCGCATAATGAAAAACCCGTTGCCGGTAATCGATTTTGTTAGCGTTCAACCATTTTTCGTACGTCGCCATTAACTCCAGCTCATTAGAAGGATCACTAATTCCTTCTAATAAGTCATCCAGTAAAACGTCTTTTCGTTGAACCACACGATTGACAATCACCAATTTTCGCGCAAGTCTAGTTAAAGCAGCTAAATCATCTGCCTGCAAAAAAGGCGCCATATTTACAAAAACAACATCAGCCAGTGATTGCTGGCGCCTTAAATGGGACCAGGATTCATGCCGAAAACTAAGATTGGTTAACTTCTGTTTTGCCGCCATTTGGCTAGCATAAGCCAACATATTTTCCGAAATATCGCTTAAAATAACCCTTTTGGCACTACTGGCAAAAGGTAACGCAAAGCGCCCGGCACCAGCAGCAACATCCAAAACAATCTGATCGGTCAATTGGGTGCGCAACGTTCGAATAACATCCCGCACAATTGGCACCTGCGATTCCCGCTGGGCCGCAATATAGCTGGCCGCAAAATCATCCCAAAAAGCGGCTACCTCTTTTTCCTCATCATCCACGGTGAATTCTCCTTTACGCAAATAAATAACGGTTTAGCTATTATTAAGTAACCACTCCCGCACTAACTAAAGTCACACCACATATACTTTATTTCTTATAGTAAGAAACCTAGCTGCCACAAATCATTAATTTCAGTATAGCATCTTAAATAGCGACCTAGCGCAATAAAATGGACCAAGATAAGTAATCGCTGAAATCACTTATCTTGGTCCATCTTTTTCCAATAATCGCTATTCAGTTTTTTCCCTTCGAACGTGTAACGTCAGTGCGTTGATTGCAACGATAACCGTACTCAATGACATTAAAACGGCCCCCACCATCGGATCTAAAATAAAACCGATTGGTGCCAATATACCGGCCGCTAATGGAATCGCCAAAATATTGTAGCCGGCTCCCCACCAGAGATTCTGGGTCATTTTCCGCGTTGTTTTACGCGCCAATTCAAGAAACTCAACGACATCATTGGGATCACTTTTGACTAAAACAACGTCGGCAGAGTCAATTGCAACGTCCGTGCCTGAACCGATCGCAACCCCAATATCGGCCCGTGCCAGACTTGGCGCATCATTGATGCCGTCACCAACCATCATGACCTTACCTTTTTTCTGATAACGACGAACAAGTCGTTCTTTATCCTCAGGTAATAACTGGGCCTGATACTCGGTAATACCCAGCTGTTGGGCAACTTTTTTGGCGGTTTCTTCATTATCACCAGTCAACATCACTGGGGTAATATTTTGTTCTTTTAAACTAGTAATTAAATTCTTGGCCGCTGGTTTAATTTGATCACCTTGTGCAACGTAACCTAAAACATTTTTTCCTTTTAATAGGAAACTAACCGAATTACCGGCGGAAGCTAATTTGCTAAAAGCCTTTCGATCATAACTTACCTGCTGTTTATCTAGATACGCACCAGAAACAATTCGGTAAGTTGTTTTATCAATAACACCCTGTAAACCTACACCAGTTAATTGCTTAACGTCACTAGCTTGTTGTAGGGAAAGCTTTTTTTGCTTTGCCGCATTCAAAATACCAACGGCCAATGGGTGACTAGAACCATTCTCTAAAGCGGCAAAAAGTGCTAAAATCTCCTGGTCATTTTGTTCTGGCACCACGCTCTTAAAAGCGGCAACTTTAAAGTTACCTTCCGTAAGGGTTCCAGTTTTATCCATTAATGTGTAACGGAGTCCTTTTACCTGTTCCATAGCATCGCGGTTTCGAATCAATAAACCGTTGCTGGCCGCAATCGACGTACTTCGCGCAACAACCAGCGGAATCGCAAGTCCTAATGCGTGGGGGCAGGCAATAATAAAGACCGTTACAGCAATCGGCAGTGCCATCGTTAAGTTATCAACAAAGAGCCAAATGAAGAACGCTAAAATTCCAACAAATAAGGCAGCATAGAATAGATAGCCGGCAACGCGGTCCGCCATATTTTCTTGACTTGATTTAGATTGTTGGGCATCACTAACCAATTTCATTACTTGTGCTAAATAGCCAGAATCCCCGGTGCCAGTGACTGTCATTTCAAACGTACCAGCGCCATTTACCGAACCGCCAACAACCTTATCTTGACTTCTTTTTGTAACCTGACGTGCTTCACCAGTCACCATTGATTCGTTTACGCTAGTTTCACCACTAACTAAGTTCCCATCAGCAGGAATTTTTTCACCGGCCTTGACTTGAAGCTGGTCGCCCGCAACCAATTCGCTAATCGCAACGTCCTGAATTTTACCAGAAACCAATTTGTGCGCTGTACTTGGTAGTAATTTGGCCAAATTATCAACCGCCGAGCCTGCACTCATAACGGCGTTCATTTCAATCCAGTGCCCTAACAACATAATATCGATCAAAGTAGCGAGTTCCCAGAAAAAATTAGTAACTAGCGGGTGAACTTGAAAAATATTATTCGCAATTACGGCATAAATACTATAAATGTAAGCAACGCCAATCCCCATCGTAATCAAGGTCATCATGGCAGGTTTGTGTTCTTGCAGTTCACCTTTGGCCCCCGAGAAAAACGGCGCGCCACCATAAACGAAGAGAATTGTACCTAACACGGCCACTACCCAATCGGAACCCGTAAACGTAATTTGGAAGGGTAATTTCATTCCCATCATGTCAGACATTAGTAACATCGGAATGGTCAGTACCAGTGAAATCCAAAACTTACGGCGGAGATTTCCCATGTGCATCATGTGTCCACCGTGCATCATCATATCATCAGAGTGATCACCATTCATTGGCATCGTCATCTTATCATCAGTCATCGTTGTTTCCCCCTTAGTTGCTTTTAATAAACAAGGCCTTTTACGTTTACATTTGTAAACCATAAACATAGATTACATCGTAGGAGTAAAAGTGTCAAGCCAAACTACTTGGTTTAGGTAACTTTCGCCTTTACTTCATCGTAACAAAGGAAAATTAAACAACTCAACCTATTCGCTTTACAATACAAAAAGCCAAGTAAATCAATTGAAAATAGTTTAATCTAACTACCCTTAATTGACTTGCTTGGCCTAGTGAATTTTAAAAAATAGTAACCGGACAATTGGTAAAACCACGCTAAATCATTGACAGTGACAATCATCCAGTAAGCAATTACACGAAACCTTTTCTGGTGCCGTTTTAGCTTTTTCAGTTAATAATTTTTGCAAGTTGGCGATGTCGGTCTGACTTAAGCTTACATGCTTCGCTAAGGCAGTTAGTGTCGCTCCGGCACGCATCTGACATAAATGATCAAACAAGGAGATGGTTGCAACGTCCATTGCTTCCTGCTCCGGGATTTCAGGGAAATAGGTGAAAGCGCGGCCGTTCTTTTTGGCCGTTAAGGCCCCTTTTTTCATTAAACGCCCTAATAGTGTTTTAGTCGTAGCCGCTTTCCAGCCCATCTTTTCAGATAAGGCCTCAATTACCGTATGACTTGTCGCCGAACCCAGCGTCCAAATAACGCGCATTACTTCCCATTCGGCATCACTGATCTCCATTTGCGCTTTAACTTCCATAACTCACCCTCCCTTTCGAATAAGCATAAATCGTTAAGTAAGTTTACATCCGTAGTCTAAAAGTATCAATTATTAACTCTAGCAAAAAACTAGAATACTTTTTGAATTCTAGTTTTGCGCCATCATACTTCTAGGGTTAATAGTTATGCAATGCTCATCTGGAAAACCTTTTGGCTAATCCAAATTTTAAATCAACTTCATTATACCAGAAATAAAAAAAGGGTTGTTACTCAAATAAATGAGTAACAACCCTTAAAGTTACATAATAACTAAAATTAGTTTTTAGTAACGTTTGAAGCTTGTGGTCCACGGTCGCTTTGTTCGATATCAAAGTTAACGCTCTGGCCTTCGTCTAATGACTTGTAGCCGTCGCCTTGGATAGCTGAGAAATGTACGAATACATCTGTACCACTATCAGCTGTGATAAAACCGTAACCTTTGTCTGCGTTAAACCATTTTACTGTACCATGTTCCATAAGTGAAACCTCCAGTGCTTTTGCACAAAAATTTTGCATTTATCAAGTGAAACTAAAGAGGATTGCACTTAATGGAACCTGGCGCTCTTTAAAGTCATCATTATTAAATACATGAGTCTAGCTTAACAACTAATCCTACAAAAAGCAACTAGTTTTGACGATTATCTTTAATTAATTAAAAAGGTAGCCCACTAAATCCCACTATAATGGGAATGCGGACTACCAATAAATTAATTTTGTTTTGAACGTTGTGCTTGTTCACGCTTAAGCACAACAATAAAATTATTTAAGTAATCACTGATTGCTGATTTGGAGCGCCAATCAGGATTGCTGTGTACCTTACTTTGCAAATCTTGTTGCTTGATAAGTCACACTTCCTTTCTTATCTAACTACTGGAAGTGTTGGTGTTCCGATAAAACATGGGTTGTTGTTTTAAACCAACTTGTATAGTTAACCATAGTTACCCGATTAGTGCAAGTAAACAGCTCGTCACCCTATTTCGCTAAAAAAGCGAATTACTTACCATTTTCCAAAAAAGGACTACAATGAAGTTGTAGGAAAGAAAAAATAATTATACGGAGGTTATCACTATGGCAGAAGAAGTTACAGAACCTAAAATTCTAGATAAGAAAATGAATGAAGCATTTGACTGGAGTAAGGATACGATTCCCGTTCGTGATGCAGTTTGGAATTATTTCATGGAAAATAATAACCATGATACTGAAAAGTCATTAACAGAAATGAAACCATACGTTGATGGCCAAGATGATGCTAAAGTTAAAGACTTTGTTGAAAAGAACATAAAGAAATAGCTTGAATTGACAATGAAAAAAGACGTGGTACTAGGATTAAGATTAATTCTGGTACCACGTCTTTTTATAGTTTTCCATAAGATCTTTCTTTAGTATTTCAACCAAATGTTTTTGTGCCTTAAAAAAACAACTTCCTGCGCCTTTTCAAACACTTCCCAATCAAATTAAAATGTTGTTGTATCTGGATCGGCTGCCAAGCCGGCAACCCCACGTAAGCCGTCAATTTTTTGCATATCGGCGGCAGTGATCTCAAAATCAAACAACTTCGTATTTGCTTCAATTCGTTCGGCGTGAACGGATTTGGGCAACGGTAAAAATCCATGTTGTAATGACCACCGTAGAACCAACTGAGCAACACTCTTACCATATTTTTTCGCTAATTCCTTTAATTCGGGGACGGTAAATATCTTACCAGTACCAAGCGGACTGTACGCCTCAGATAAAATATGATGTGCATTATTATACGCAACAACCTCAGGTTCAAGATCACTTGGATTTAAGAAAATTTGGTTGACTTGGGGAACAACCGTCGCTGTCTTCAAGAGTGCATCAATATGCTTAGGTCGAAAATTGGAAACGCCGATTGCGCGTAACTTACCGGCCTTTTGCGCTTCTTCCATCGCACGCCATGAACCAGCATTATCTGCCTCCCAATTAGCACGGGATGCAATTGGATTTGGCCAGTGAATTAAATATAAATCTAAATAATCTAATCCAAGATTCTGTAACGATGTCTCAATGGCAGCCTTAGTTTTATCGTAACCATGGACATCGTTCGTTAATTTAGTCGTTACCCATAAATCTTCGCGCTTAACACCACTTTCGCGGATACCAGCACCAACGCTCTTCTCGTTACCATAAGCAAAGGCTGTATCAATGTGCCGATAACCGGCCTTAATAGCAGTTTTAACCGATTGGCGGGCAACATCACCATCTGGCGTCTGCCAAGTACCAAATCCAACAATTGGAATTTGTGTCCCGTTATTTAACGTATAAGTATCCGTTAATTTAGTTAATTGTGTCATACTCAACCTCCTATTTTTAGCTCATCCGTAAAGTATTTCAGAAACGGCTAGTAATTTTTATTTCCCCACTAAGCTTCTAAAATTACTTAGTTTCCACTTCCATTAAAGTCATTCCAATTCACCTAGTCAAGTCATTTGGTAAAAATTATTGCCAACTATACCAATGAACTTGTCGAGTTACTCGTTGTAAGACAAAAAAGAATAATGGAACGGTAAAAAACATCAAAATTCCCGTTAAAATATCGGCAGGCATTCCAACTAATGCTTGAACGGAGGCCCGCATTGGTGGCAACCCTAGATCAACACTACTTTCAATAAAATAACGAATAAAGCCAGTTACCATTTTGGTCAAGCCAGCGATAATACCGAGACTTACAACCACACCAGAAGTCAATTGATGGTGCATTAATTTAAAAGCAAGCGCAACGACACCAACTAACAAAACCACTTCTAAAACGGTTAGATAAGCGTGGTTGGCGTACCCATTCATTAAATCAAAAAGGCCGAGCCCAATTGCACCAGCCAGCATGGCATAACGCCAACCCAAAAATAGTGTTCCAAGTGCCACAAAAGTGAAACCAAGGTCTACAAACGGATGGCCTACTGGTGATGGCACGTGAAATTGAAACATTGCAAGAATATAATCAATAGCGGCAAACATTGCCGCTTGTGTGACTAAACGTAAATGATCGTGTTGCACGGACAACTCCCCCTTTTATAAAAGCAAAACAGATAACCAATTTAAAGTACCTCTAAAAATACTTGGCCAAGTAGTAAGTTCTTGGCCAGTAATCCCATCAGTTGCAGAACCTAGGAAGCACTTGAAAAAGTGGTTAGATTTTACTCCCATAAGTTACTCCTTAGTATAAACTGCCCCTTTTCTTGAACAAGTACCAATCAACCGGAAAAAAAGCAGTCCAAAAAAGTGTTGCCCAAGGGATCATTAATTCCCTTTGTGACAACACTTTTGCCGAGCAATAACTTATTGTGACATTTTCACGTCTAATTTTTTAATTCTAATGGTCGATTAGGTCGATCGGTCTCCCCTTTAACTGGGAAAACCTTATCTGGATTCAAAATGTGTTTCGGGTCAAAGGCATCCTTAATTCGATCTAATAAGGCAACGCGATCGGCACCATAAAATGCAGCAAAATACGGTTCCCGCGCATAACCAATACCGTGTTCACCGGACATCTCACCACCAATATTCTTCGCAACTTGATATAATTTTCGAATGACAATATCTACTTTAACCGCAAAATCGGCCGCCGAATAATTATCCTGACAAATATAAATATGCAAGTTACCATCACCTGCGTGCCCAAAATTAGGCATCCGAACCTGATCGGTCTCTTCTATCTGGTGCACTTGTTCCAAAACGGCCGCAATTTTACTACGGGGCACAACAATATCAACTTCATCCATTGCTGGCGTAGTCGCCTGAATTGCCGTCAGTAATTGATTTCGTGCTTCCCACACTAGTGCCGCCTGATCAGCCGTATTCATTAAGACTGGCGCCTTCGCACCAGCGTTTTTGGCAATCTCCAGTGCTCGTTCGTAATCAGCCTGAACGGCGTCTTTATTACTACCATCAAACGTCAATAATAAATAGCCGCCTCCGCTATGATCAACAAACTGCTTTTCGGCGTATTTTTCCCAATAACCTATTTCACGGCTACCAAAGAATTCAATTCCTGTTGGTATAATTCCGGCCTCTAGAAATTTGGGAACAACCTTAATTGCTGTCTCAACTGAATCAAATGGTAATAAAACATCAATCGTGATTACTGGTCGCGGAATCAAGCGTAAAACAAGCTCGGTTATTACGGCTAAAGTTCCTTCACTACCTACAATAAGGTCCTTTAAATCATATCCCGAACTATTCTTTACCGTTTTTCCGCCTAGCTGTAGACTCGTACCATCGGCCAAAATAACTTTTATTCCGCGTACATAATCGCGGGTGGTTCCGTATTTAACTGCTCGCATCCCACCAGCATTAGTGCTAGCATTGCCGCCAATAGTTGCCCACTTCATTGCTGGGGCCGGCACATAAATAAACCGTTTATCCGCCAAATATTCGTTAATATCACGAATCCGTAGGCCATTTTGAACCGTTATGGTTAAATTCTCTGGATCGTATTCAAGTACTTGGTTCATTTTTATCATATCAAGTGCAATTCCGTGTTCAATTGCAACGTTAGCACCCATCAAACCAGTTGCGTTTCCCCGAACTGTTACTGGAATTGTATGCACATTAGCGTACGCCATGATTTTTGCAACCTCATCATCATTTATTGGTTGCACCGCAACATCAGGCAAACTACGGACAGATTTCATTTGATCGTGATCATAATGAACCGTCGCTGGATAAATGACGCGATCGGCACCAACAATCTTGGTTAATGCCGCAACGTCTACTTCAGTCACTTTATTATAGGCCATGATTATGTCTCCTTTTTTGTATTCGCTTACATTAGCATTCTAGCATGACTTTTCAAAATTACCTACTAATTTTACTTGCACGCTATTTTTATTCAAAGCAACGATCAATCAGATAAAAATTTCGCATAAAAAAGCTGAAGTTAAAGTGTTACTTTAACTTCAGCCGCAATTATTATTATAAAGTTTTTAATTTACCTCGAAAATCAGCAATGCTGTCGTATCCTTTTGCCGCCATAATTCGCGTTAATTCCTGGCTTAAGCGGTTGAAAATTTTTGGCCCTTCAAAACCAAGTTGGGTCCCAACTTGAACCATACTGGCACCGCACAAGATATGTTCAAAAATGTCCATCCCATTCTGCACGCCACCAGTCCCGATGATCGCTATCCCAGGATTCAAGCGCTGAGCCAAAGCCCGAACGTTGGCCAAAGCAGTTGGCTTGATGTATGCACCACCGATTCCACCAAAACCGCCTTTCGGCTTAATTAAAACGGTTTCCGACTCTGGATCGATCATCAACCCATTACCAACGCTATTAATCGAATTAACAAAAGCAAGTGGATATTGATTTAAGATCGCCGTGATTTGATCAAAGTGCATCAAGTCAAAGTAAGGTGGTAACTTAACACCTAATGGCTTTTTAAAGAAGGCAAAAACCGCCGTCAAATAGCGCTCTACTGCATCAAAGTCATAGCCTACTTGGGGCTTGCCCGGTACATTGGGACAAGAAAGGTTTAATTCCGTTAACCCAGCAAACGCAGACTCTTGAATCTGCTTTAACATACTCAAGTCATCTTCAAGCGTGGTACCAGCGATTGACATAAAATTCGTTTGCTGGGGATGGCTCTTCTGCTCTTCCAACAAAAAGTTCAAGTAGTAGTCAAAGCCGTGATTCGGTAGCCCCATTGAATTAATACAGCCATATTGGAGGCCACGCATCCGAGGTTCTGGATTACCATCACGGGGTTGTGGCGTTGCACTCTTCGTAACTAGCGAGCCAGCTCGTGAATCCCGCAAACCAGCCAAATCAGTCACCGTTGCGCACCGAATTCCCGCTGCGTTCATCATGCAATTATCAAATTTGTACCCTGCTAAAGTTGTTTTTAAAGTTGTCATTAAAAAGTTCAGCTCCCTGTCTGATCTTATTTTTAGTTCACGTTACTTTAACGTATTTTAGGTTGTTCGTCAACTCACAAGCTCAATTAATTCCGTCTCGGATAATCAAAATCAGCAGTATGACGCGTTAATCAGAGTCCTAAAATTTATTCTGGTGCTAGGCCTTTTTCTAAAAAATGAATGACTTGTGGTGCTTCCTCGTCTGGAGAATTAACCTGCTTTGGAAAAGTTATTTGTTTAACTAAATAACCACCGATGCTTGAAATTGTATATTGAAAAATCAATTTAATTGGCCAATCCACAATTAAATTTTTTTGCTGCAGTGCTTTAACACTATGTGCATATTGATTGGTTAAGACCGCCTGCATTGCACTAACAATTTGATTACGAATCGAAGTATTATAGATAGCCTCTCCAACAAGGATCTTAATGGTGGCCAAATTATCATTAACAAAAGCAAGCAGATTAGTAACAACGTCCGAAATAAAGGCGTGCAAAGTTGTGTATTCTTTAGCCAACGTTGTTTCCGAAAATTCAGCAACCGTTTCGGCTAGTACAGTACTGGTCAGCGGTGATAAAACTGCACTTAATAGTGCATCCTTAGTCTTAAACCGTTTATAAACGGTGCCTTCCGCAACTCCGGCAGCCTGAGCTATGTCGGCGGTACTCGTATCATGGAATCCCTTTGCGGCAAATAGCTTTAAACTAGCCTGTAGAATATCTTTCTGTTTCTTCGGTAAGGTTGGATCATTATTTAAATTTTGTTGGTATAGCGCGAATGTTTTTGAAATTGCCAAGATGTAAACTCCCTTCTAAAGTGAGTCGTTATTCACTAACAAAGTTAGCGTAATTTTAGAAACTTGTCAATTTCAAAAAACAATTGACAACTGTATGAAAATGAGCAAGAATGACTTTATGAGTGAGTGAGTAGTTCCTCACTAAACAAAATTATCTAAAAAAGAAGGCCTTGTTATGTCATCTACTGCAGAACCAATAATAGTTAAGCAAGTAGCCAAAAGTTATACCAGTGGTCAACCTGTTTTGAAGAACATCAGCTTAACCCTCCACCCCGGAGAAATTCTAGGCCTAATTGGGCCATCTGGTGCTGGAAAAACAACTTTGATTAAAGCTATTTTAGGTATGGAAGCTATCGATCGCGGGGAAATTAAAATTTTTGGAACAACCATGCCGAACCGAAAGATTATGGCCCGAATTGGTTACATGGCACAAAGTGATGCTCTTTATGAAGAGCTAACTGCACGGGAAAATTTACAATTCTTTGGTCAACTAATGGCAGTTCCTAAAAACCAACTGGAACAGGCAATCCAACACGCCTCGGCAGTTGTTAATTTGGATCACGTTTTGGATCGCCGAGTTAGTGCATACTCCGGCGGGATGAAACGGCGCCTATCCGTCGCAATAGCGCTCATTCAGTCACCTGATCTCTTAATTCTGGACGAGCCAACAGTGGGAATTGATCCCGAACTTAGAGAACAAATCTGGCAGGAACTGGAAGCTCAAAAGAAGGCCGCTAAATCAATTATCATTACAACCCACGTTATGGCAGACGCGGAGCAGTGTGATTATTTAATGCTCATTAGGAACGGTTTGGCCATTACTCAAGGAACGCCAGCAGCGCTCAAAAGGCAGTTTGACGTCACAACAATTGATGATGTTTTTCTAAAGGCAGGGAGGCTTCAAGATGCGAATAATCGCGTTGGTTAATCGAATTTTAAAACAAATGCGCCGCTCACCACGGACAATTATATTAATGTTTGTTGCTCCCCTATTTATCCTCACCCTAATGTACTTGCTACTGAGCACAAACAATACAGTTAAAACGCGTGTCGGTATTTATCAAGTTAACGACACAATTGTGACTAACCTTAAAAGTAATAAATTAACGCTCAAATCATTCAATAACAAAAATAAGTTGCAGGCCAAAATGAAACAACATGATCTAGATGCCTTTATCACCGTTTCAGGCAAGAAGATCGACGTCACTTACCAAAACAGTGATCTCAGCAAAACCGCCTACGTCAAAAACACGCTACGGGCTGGTTTAATGAAAATGAACACCAAGGCGTTAATTAATGTGACCAAGGCCCAGCGTGACGTTATTACGCGACAACAACAGGCCTTACTAGTGCTCACCAAGCAGCAGCCACCAGCACAAAAAGTACCAAGTAAACCAACCAACTATCAGATTAGTAATCACTATCTGTATTCGAATGGCAGTGCAACCTTCTTTGATCAAGCACTTCCGGCACTCATTGCCTTCTTTGTCTTTTTCTTTGTTTTCTTGATTTCCGGCATTTCATTATTAAGCGAACGAACTTCAGGTACTTTGAGTCGCTTGCTAGCAACACCAATTAAGCGGAATGAGATTATTTACGGTTATTTATGCGGCTACGGTATTTTCGCCGTTATCCAAACTTTTATTATTGTCTTTTTCACCGTTTATATTCTAAAAATACAACTAGTTGGCAGTATTTGGTTAGTCCTATTAACCAATATTTTGGTCGCGTTAATCGCGTTAGCAATGGGAATCTTTGCCTCAACCTTTGCTCAGAATGAGTTTCAAATGATGCAGTTCATTCCACTTTTAGTCATTCCGCAAGTCTTCTTTTCCGGATTAATTCCAATTGACGGCATGGCCCACTGGCTCCAAGCCATTGCACATATTATGCCCCTTTACTACGCTGGCACTAGCCTTCAAAACGTCATTACAAAGGGCTACACATTCAGTGACATTGGTTTGAACCTGCTAATTTTGCTGGGCTTCGCAATTCTCTTCATCTGGCTTAATATTCGGGGTATGCGTCGTTTCCGTAAGGTCTAACCGCTAAAATTGAACCCAATGATTAAAGCATGCTATCATAAAAGTAAGCGGAAGGAGGCCCACGAATGCTAAATTTATTAACTGACGAGCAGTACACGCTCGCCGAAGAAATTATTTTTGATCGTGTCAGTATTGAATATCGCCGGCAGTTAACCGAGAAAGGTCAGTTTTTTCTTGCTGAAAGCAGCGATGAAACCCAACCCGATTCGCAGCTATTCACTGATATTACCGAGGAAATCCTGCGTAAATGTTTTAAAAAGGATGATGATGCGGCAATCGAACCAGATTACCACGATGAACAACTTCAAATTCACCACTTAATCAGCCACTTTTTGAACAGTTTCACTAACCATTTAGTTCAAGTTGACCAAGAAAACAACGCAACCAGTTACTACACCAATGATTTCACGGTTAGAACAGTCGCCGCCTACGATCGTAAATATCATCTAAATTAAAAAATAACAACTTAAATTGGCCCTAAATTCAGTCGGATTAACTGAATTTAGGGCCAATTTTAAGTTGTATTTTAAAGTGCACTCAACTTTTGTGTGATGTGCCAACCTACAACCCACTTTTACTAGTGTTTTCCCACGTAGGCCTGTAGCTTAGTAACTGCTTTTTGTAGATTTTCCATACTAGCAGCGTAACTAATTCGAACGTAGCCTTCCCCACCAGGACCAAAGGAAATTCCGGGAATTAGTGCTAACTTTTCAGTTTTGGCCAAATCACGAACAAAATCCCAGGACTTTTGCGGACAATTAGCGGGAATTTTAGCAAATAAATAAAAGGCGCCATCTGGTCGTGCCATTTTAAAGCCCAACGGTTGCAACGCAGAGATCAAATAATCACGCCGCTTCTTATACTCTACAGCCATAATGGCACTATCACTCTGGCCATGTTTAACGGCCTCTAAAGCTGCTGCCTGCACCATTGTCGTCGGCGCTGTTACCATGTACTGGTGTGCCTTAACCATCTGTTCAACAAAATTCGTTGGCGCCAGCACAAAGCCTAAGCGCCAGCCGGTCATGGCGTGTGATTTAGAAAGGCCGTTCACCATAATAACTTGATCAGGAATATAGCTGGCCAGTGATGTGTGTGGTTCAGAATAAGATAATTCGCCATAAATCTCATCACTCAGCACCCAAAGTTGGTGGGCCTTAATTACCTTGGCTAGCCCTGCTAACTCGGCTGAACTATAAGTAACGCCAGTCGGATTACTTGGATAATTTAAAACTAACGCCTTAACGGTTTTGTCGCCCTGAGCCTGAATCGCTGCTTCCAGACGCTGCGGCGTTAAAACAAAACCATCTGCACTAGTATCAATGAAAACAGGTGTAGCGTGATTGAGCTGGGTATCGGGTATATAAATTGGAAAAATTGGTGTTGGAATCAAGACAACATCATCTGGATTCAATAAGGTCTGTAATGCAGCCGCAATGCCTTCAGTTGCCCCCACCGTTGTAATCACATTTTCGCCTGAATAATTTAATTTAAATTTAGCATTATAGTATTCAGCGGCTGCCTGGCGTAATTCTGGTGTGCCTGGATTAGGCGTATAATGGGATTCATTATTTTCAATTGCCTTAATTCCAGCCTGCTTAACGTGTTCAGGCGTATTAAAATCTGGTTCACCTAAAGTTAGTTTCAACATTCCTGGAATCTGGCTAACTTCATTATCAAACTGGCGAATATCTGAAACTGCAATTGACTTGACCACTTCATTAAAATCTTCGCGCAAAATTTTCTCCCCACTTTCAAAGCTAATTCTAATTTAATTATACCTGTTCAGCAGAAATTTTTCATTTATTCCATTATTAATCGGAATGTCAGAAACTACGTAAACTTTTTGTGCAGCAGCGACAACTATTATTTGAATAAGTTAAAAAGTGTCTTCAGTTGCATAATGTAACTTTTAGTATTACAGTTAATTTGAAATCAAATTGAAGGGAAGTTTTTTTATGAGCAACGTTTTAATTTTAGGTGCCGCAGGTAAAATTGCACGTTTAGCAACCCAATTATTTTTAGATCGTACTGATGACAAGTTAACCCTTTATTTGCGTCGTGCCAACCGTTTAACGGCCACTGATGAGCAACGGGAAAAGCTGATCGACGGTGATACCATTGATGAAGCCAAATTGACTGCGGCCGTAAAAGGACAAGACGTTGTTTACGCCAACCTTGCTGGCGCCAATATTGAAGCTCAGGCCAAAAGTGTCGTTAAGGCAATGGATGCCGCTAACATTAAACGGCTAATTTGGATTTCGACACTCGGTATTTACGATGAAGTTCCGGGTAAATTCGGCCAATGGAACCACCAAATGCTTGACGGTGGTTACCTCGAAACCTACGCTGCCGCAGCCAAAGTCATCGAAGCTTCCGATCTAGATTACACAATCGTTCGCCCAGCCTGGTTAACTAATACAGACGAAATCGACTATGAATTAACTCAAAAAGGTGAGCCATTTAAAGGTACTGAGGTATCCCGGAAGAGCATTGCCGACCTTGTCGTTAAATTAACCCAAGACCCAACGCAAGAAGTTCACCACTCAATTGGCGTTAACAAAGCAAATACCGATGGTGCCAAACCTGCTTGGTATTAAAATTTAATTTAGTTAATTCAAAAAAGAGTTCAACCAAAAAGTAGATCACGGTTGAACCCTTTTTCTATACTTGTCCTTTTTAATCGGCTAAAATGATGCTTAGTATTGTTTGTTAGCCTTTAGATACTTAAATTTACCGATTGCTTTTTTCTTTTACGTTCTGGTACCAATTGATTTCTGCCTGTTGCACCTGCAATTTGTGTGTTAACAGCTCCGCGGCCAAACCAGCTGTTGGTGCCTCCTTGATTGCGACTGCTAGTACTAAACAATCGGCCTTCAACTGACTAATATGTTGCGTTAGTGCCGCTTGCAAAACAGTTGGTTCAATTTGGTCGGCAAATAGCAAACCAACCTTTGATGGTGATTGGCCCTTGTCTGGTTGTTTCAAATACTGGACGCTTAAGGCCGCAAAGGTTTGTTTACCCTGTGCTGTAATCTGGTAACTTGTTTTGCTGACAAAGGCATTTTTAGTCGGTGAGTAAGCAACAACTTCGATATCACCTGCTGCCTCTAATGCATCTACGTTGTAATAAAACGAACCCTTTGTTACTGTAATAAACGCATCGTAGTGGCGCTTCTTAACTAACTGCAATAATTCGTACGGGTAACTAATACCATTTTGGGCCAGTAGACCCAAGATTAATAACTTAATCATTTTTCACAACTCCTTAAGCCGGAAGCGTTTGGCAAAGTGTTTAGATTCCAAGGATTGGCCACAGGAATCTGCCTTTCCAAACACGACCTATGTGTAAAGTCTATGTTAAGTTTAATCAAACCTAAACACAAGCTTGAATTCGCTTCGTTGATATTAAACTGTAATCCTTTAAAAAAAACTTAGGTATGGTTAACTTTAATCCAATAACTATTGACTTTTTTCAAAAAAAGCTTATGATAATAGTCGCAGTAAGTGAGTAATCAATTGCTTACTTTCGATTGAAGGCCTAGGAGAACGCACTCAATTCTAAGCCAATAGAAAAGAGGGAAACATTTTGAAAAATAAAGAAAAATCGGCATCAACTGAACCGAAGAAACACGAAAAGATTTTTGATTCGACTAGTTCAAATCAGCAGTCTTTATCTGAGGTTAACGGGAGTATTGACGTTCCTGAAAATGCAGGTTACTGGCGAACCTTACTCGCTTACACAGGGCCTGGTGCGCTAGTCGCCGTTGGTTATATGGATCCCGGTAACTGGATTACATCAATCGCCGGTGGTGCACAATTCAAGTACGTATTGATCAGCGTCATTTTACTTTCTAGTTTAATTGCGATGTTGTTACAGGCAATGGCCGCTCGGTTAGGCATTGTAACTGGGCGCGATCTTGCGCAATTAACCCGTGAGCGAACTTCAAAATCAGTCGGAACCATACTTTGGATCATTACTGAGTTAGCCATTATGGCGACTGATATTGCGGAGATCATTGGGTCAGCGATTGCTATCGAATTACTCTTTGGCTTTCCGCTGATCGTCGGTATTATCATCACCGGTTTTGACGTTTTAATCTTGCTATTATTAATGAAAATGGGCTTCCGCAAAATCGAAGCCATTGTTGCGACATTAGTTGCAGTTATTCTCTTTGTTTTCTTATATGAAGTTATTCTGGCTCAGCCAAACGTCCCAGAAATCTTCCGCGGCTTTATCCCGACCACCCAGATTGTAACGAATAAATCAATGTTGTATTTAGCACTTGGTATTGTTGGAGCGACAGTTATGCCCCATAACTTATACCTTGGTTCGTCAATTTCGCAAACACGGCACATTGACCGCAAAAACGAAAAACACGTTGCTAAATCAATTCGTTTCACGGTTGCTGATTCAAATATTCAGCTAACCGTCGCTTTCGTTGTTAACTGTTTGCTCTTAATCCTTGGCGCTGCTTTATTCTATGGCACACACAGTGATCTCGGACGCTTCGTTGATCTATACCACGCACTTGGTGATAAAAAAATCGTTGGTGCAATTGCCAGTCCTGTGCTCAGCATGCTATTCGCTGTTGCGCTGCTATCTTCTGGTCAAAGTTCAACGATTACTGGTACACTCTCAGGGCAAATCATTATGGAAGGCTTCATTCATTTGAAGATGCCACTTTGGGCACAACGTTTAATCACCCGGCTACTTTCAATTACGCCAGTTTTAATCTTTGCCATTTACTATCATGGTAATGAGGCCAAAATTGAAAACCTCCTGACTTTCTCGCAGGTTTTCCTTAGTGTTGCGCTACCGTTTGCGATGGTTCCCCTAGTTATGTTCACCAGTAATAAAGAACTAATGGGACCCTTCGCCAACCGCCCCTGGGTTAAATGGACCGCTTGGATAATCGCTGTTGTCCTGATTGTTCTAAACATTTATTTAATCCTTCAAACACTTGGCGTTGTGGCTTAACATTTGAAATTTGATAATAATAAGCACCACTAAAAAATGAGGTTACGGCAGAATTCACTTTTGTCGTAACCCCATTTTTTTATTCATTTACCTGCGTTAAAACTTGATCAATGACATCAAATACTCCCGCGGAATTATTATCCAAATTAGTCACAAAACTAGCCTGTGCCTTTAACTCTGGCCGCGCATTTTTCATCGCATAGCCGTAGTGAGCATGCTGCAACATTTCCGCATCATTTAGATTATCACCAAAGGCCATCACCTGATTAGGATTCAGCTGCCAATAGTCTTCTAACAACGCCAGCGCCGTTCCTTTATTAACCACCGTCGGAATAATATCAATACTGCCAAAGCCACTTGGTGTTGCCTGAAACTCAGTCGGCAAAATCTGCTTTAAATACCGGGCGTTCGGTGCTACCTTGGCGTGTTCACTAATCAAATTTACCTTATATATTTCATCTTGAACGGCGGCCAGATCTGAAACAAATTTGATATTACTGAAGTAATACTGCATCTCCGGATCATCGCTTAGACGGTCGCCCTTTTCCATGTAGTTACCATTACGGCCAGATAAATTAATCGAACTATCCGCGAACGCAGGATCATGCGTTAAACGCTGGAGAACCATCGTTAGTTGTGGCTGTGGCAATGGTTCAGCATCGATCACTTGATTACGGTGCATAATAAGGCCACCATTTTCGGAAATAAAGGTGTTAACCGGCGATTTTTCTTTAAAAATATCTTGTAAATGGTGGTATTGATTGCCACTCGCCACGACGAAATGAATACCAAACTGTTGCATTTGCTTTAATTGTTGATTAAAACGTTCGACAGGATACTCGTTTTGATCATTTAAAAATGTGCCATCAATATCAGTTGCAATTAATTTAATCAAGAAAGCTCCTCCTAAATGTTTTAAGGATTATTTTACGTTAGCACCGTAAAATCTTAGTTACGGAGGATGTCCATTCTCCTTGCGCGAACTACGCGTACTCGAAACATGGCTCCTCCTAAATTCTCTAAGGGCTATTTTATGTTACCACCCAAACTATTTCTTTAACCAGTATTATTAAAGCGATTACAAATAAGTAAAAAATAAAAAATGCCCACCCAAAAAGATAGACATCTAACGTACTTATTTGCTTTCTTGTGCTTCCCGTTCTTTTAAGAAGTCCAAAACAGCTTTTGTGCTTTTAGCCTTTTTATCACGGTTCTTATGGTTTGTTGGGCGGCGGTTATTACCGACACCAGTATGGTTATTTTGTGCCATTCTGCAACCCTCCTCTCACAATCTTCTAAACTACCTCACTATTAGCAAGACAATAACTGCTCCTATCATATCAATTTAATTCGGCTTTGACAACTTAAAATTAAATTCTTATTTTATTTACAGTCAAAATTACGTGGAATCCGCGAGTAGGCAGTATCTAGTTAAGCCCTCTGCTGGCCATTTTCAAACACACTTTAGTCCTTTTTCTTCAAAACACCATCTTCAATTTGATAAACGGTATCAACCAAATCCAGCACACGTTCATCGTGGGTGACCATGACGGCCGCCTTATGATTTGCGTGAACTTCATCGCGTAACATCGTCACAACCTCACGACCACGTTTTGAATCCAAACTAGCAGTTGGTTCATCGGCCAAAATAAGTTGGGGATCATTCATTAGCGCCCGGGCAATTGCCACCCGCTGCCGCTCACCACCAGATAAGGCAGCTGGATATTGTTGCAATCGATTGGCTAATTCAAGGTGAGTCAGCAAGTCCTGAGCACGTTGTTCCTGCCCCTTTCGCTTTGCTAACACACTCATGTAGCGTAATTGATCCATAACCGTCAGGTAAGGAATTAGCTCTGAATTTTGGAAAATAAAACCAATTTGTTCCAAACGTATTTTGGTCCACTGTTTTTGCGATAATTGAGTAATTTCTTGCCCCGCCAGATAAACTTGACCTTCACTTGGCCGTAAAAGCGCACCGGCGATGGATAGAAAAGTACTTTTACCGGCACCACTAGGTCCTACCACTGCTGCAAATTCTCCAGGCTTAACGGCCAAGGAAACTTCCCGTAATACTTCAATCCGTGCGTCCCCATCTTGATAATACTTAACGACGTTGGTCAATTTCAATGTTTCAGTCATTCGCCAGCACCTCCAATCGCTGTATTCGGATCTACTCGGGCAACCTTAACCAGTGACACCACCGCACTTAAAACAGCAACGACAACAAAGATCAGGCTCGTCGTTAGTATAATCTGGCCGGAAATAATGAACGGCATCGCTGCTGGCATCACCTGTGCTAGGGCCGCAACAACAATATCGGCAATGATGACTGCTAAGAGTGCAACAACACCAATTTCACCGATCAAATAACGTGCCAGATAACTCGTTTTGGTTCCTAAAGCCTTTAAAACGCCAAATTCGCGGATCTTTTGAATCGTAATGACGTAGAAGAAAACGGCCAGAACAACGACGGAAATAATGTAAAGAAAGGCAATTATCATATCTAAAGAACCTTGCTCGGCCGAATATCCCGGCACGTTTTGAATAATTGCTTCTTTCGACACTAAGTTTGCTCCGGCCAATTTAGGCTTGGTGGTTGTTGTTTGTTTAACCGCCAATGCACTGACAGTTTGCGTTTCTTGCGGCATCATTTTTTGCCATTGATTGGGTGTCACGTAAACAACCGGCGTGTGGGAATAGGTCATCGCCGTGGTGAAACCAATAATTTTTAACGTCACACCACTTTGACTGTCCTTGAATTTTTGGCCCAAACGATAGCCGGAAGCCTTTAATTTATCACTAACAACCACGCCAGTAGTATTTAGGGTCTGGCCACTAACACTTTTTGGCGCGATAAAACTTCCTTGTTTAACCACAAAATAGGCCATATCCGTTTTTTTAGCGGCGTCTTTTGCCCTTTGAATCGTTCCTTGCTGAATCGTTAACGGTGTTGCCTGCTTAAATTTCTTAGCAAGCTGCTGCGCCTTAGTCTTCGTCAAAGTTGAACGACTAAAACGATTTTCTGCTCCCTTTTGTAAAACATAGCCACTTGCCGGACTTTCAGAAATTGCAGCGCCATTGTCACTAGCCAATCCAGCGGCTAGTCCAGTAATGAAAAGAACTAAAAAGACGATTAAAAAGATAATCAGACTGATTAGCCCAAATTTCAGTTTAGCGTGGCGCAAATCACGTAATGCTAAAAACATCTGCATCTACTCCTCTTTTTGTATTGATAAGATTACTATAAAGAGGAAGTATGAACTGAATATGAACAAGTGATTACAAAGCGTATTTTAATTGAGCTTACCGCTTTAAAGGTAACGAAACACAAAAAGAAGTTACTTCAGGCGTTGATTTAACGGAAATTTGACCGCCATGTATTGTGACAATTTCCTGGGCGATTGCCAGACCCAATCCGCTATGGGTCGTCCCACGAGTTTGATCGGCCCGATAAAAACGATCAAATAAATGTGCCTGAATAGCTGGCGGAATTTGTGCTCCTTGATTACTTATTTCGACTTGAAGCGTTTCTGCTTTTACTTGTTGCGTGATTGAAATAGTACTGCCCACTGGTGCGTAACGAATGGCGTTGGTTAACAAATTTTGCCAAACCTGAAACAAAAGATCGGCGTTCCCTAGCACAATGGCTTCAACTAAATGTGTGCTCACTAGTAAGTCCTTTTCGTCTAATTGAAATAAAAATGTTTGAATCACTTGGCGCAACTGTTCCGCCACTTGAATTGATTCTTTTTGCGTTAAAACTTGTTCCTGACTAACTGAAGCCAGTAAAAGCAGTTGTTTGGTTAGCGAAGATAAACGCTCAGTTTCCTGTTGAATGATTTGGAGGTACTCTGCCCGGGTGGCTGCTGGTAAATCGGATTGCTGTAATTCCTTAGCGTAACCATTTAACGCGGTTAACGGCGACTGAAGATCGTGTGAAACGTCAGCAACAAACTGATTTCGCGATGCTTCTACCTGGGCTAGTGCGGCCGTCATTTTTTTAAATGCCACAATTAGCCGCCCCAGTTCATCCCGGGAAGATACTTTAATTTCTGGCTTTTGGTAATCTCCCGCCGCAATTTTTTCCGTTGCCTTAGTTAACCGTAAGATCGGCCGCACTAGCATTCGCAGCGCAATAAAAAGTAACACTAAGGCCAGAATAACCGCTAAAACACTCAGCACCGTAAAGTAAACCCGTAATTCGCCAAATTGAACATTTGGGTCCGTTCGCAATAATAGCGCCTGCTGTCGATTCAGCCGAACACCAATCGTATCCGTAATATCACTGTCAAAAAAGCCCGTAACCAAGATTCCTTTACGAAAGGCCCGAATTCCGTGGTACGTTTGCCCGGCAAAAATGGATTGTCGTTTATTTCCCGGGAAATTTTTCTGCCGGAATTGGCGCCCGTAAAAATCAGTTTTACCATTACGGTCAATTACTGCAATCTGGTAACCACTTTTGGCAATGGTTTGTAAATACGTTTGCCGCTGTTTGATTGGTAACTGTTGGTAAAAACGACCAACCTTCTTAGTAATTGCCGTCATTTTATTATCATTGGCCGGTTGTAATCGCTGGTGATAATAGTGATTTGCACCTAAAAAAGCGAGGAAGAGACTGCTGGCAACAATGATCACGATCACTAGGACACTTTTACGGTACAACGAAGCTTTCATACCGTAACCTCCAAGCTATAGCCAACGCCCCGCATTGTTTTAATCTCGATGCCACTATTGGCTGGCAAATGACTACGGAGACGCTTGATGTGCACGTCAACCGTTCGGTCACTTCCATCGTAATCAGTGCCCCAGATGTGCTGGATCAGAGTTTCCCGGGGAAATATTTGTTGTGGTCGTGCCGCCAATTGGTATAACAACTCGAATTCCTTCAGTGGCAAATAAAGTTCTTCCCCGGCCACTTCTAAAGAATATTGTTGCCGGCTCAAACGGATTTTGCCAATCTCAATCACATTGGCCAGTAAATTATGGTAACGGCGCAATAAAGCCTGAACCCGAAATAACAATTCCCGCTCATCAAATGGTTTGGTTAAATAATCATCACAGCCAGCCGCAAAACCCTTTTGCTTATCAAAAATATCACTTTTAGCCGTTAGCATAATCACCGGTAAATCTTTCGCACGTTTAATCGCCGCGCAGGCCGCAACGCCATCCAGCTTAGGCATCATGATATCTAAAATTACCAGAACAACATCATACTGTTCAGCCAACGTAACCGCCTGTTGGCCATCGCTGGCCTCAATTGTGTCAAAGCCTGCTGCCGCTAGCTGATTACGCACTAAACGTCGCAAATCGGTATTGTCGTCCGCAATTAAAATTTGCTGCATAAATGTCCCCCCACTCGTTACGTTAATTAAAAGCGTAACCAAAAAGTAAGTCAAGCGGACAAAAAAGAGTTGCACCATAAGTTGGCACAACTCCTTAGAAAGTGTTTGTAAAATACTTTTGCTGGTATCTATCTGACTAATTAGC
This sequence comes from Loigolactobacillus backii, assembly GCF_001663675.1. NCBI lineage: Bacteria > Bacillati > Bacillota > Bacilli > Lactobacillales > Lactobacillaceae > Loigolactobacillus > Loigolactobacillus backii. The sequence continues at coordinate 1,133,683 of NZ_CP014873.1, read as the reverse complement.
GCGGATATTTAATCGTCGTCATCGTCTTCTTCATCCAGGCCAGTTCGTGCGTCGTTACCAAGATAGAATTGAAGGTCACGGATATTATGATTATTAATGCCACGCAATTTGACTAGAAAGGCGGCCAACGCCGGTCGTTCTTCTTTTTCAGCCAATTTAATTGCGCGATCGATAAATAAATTTTCCGTATCGTAGTCATGCACAGTAGCGTCGACAATGGCCGTTGCTGTGAAATATTTATTCTTGCCGGATTCTTCTAGCATACTGTACTTTTGATAATCAGCAGTTGTGGATGGTGGTACTTCCCCTTCGTCTAACAAAAGGTGACCTAATTCACTGCTTAACTGTTGGCTTTGGGCCAATAATTCAGTGAACTTAGGGACCAATGAAAAACGTTCGGGCCCTTTAACGTACCACGCGGCCTGCTGTAATTTACTAGCCTGAATAACCAAATTGGACAAAATATGGCCCGTCATGGCACCAGCAGTTGGTGTGTGGTGATCAATATCTGCTTGCTTTAATTCCTGTTCAAATTTTTCATCGATTGTTAGTTCTGCCATTGTTGTTTCCTCCAGTTATTTAGGTTGTTTAACCTTGAGGCTTTGCACTTCATAGCCCAGGCGATTTACGACTGCGGCCAAATCTTCGGCCGTTGTTTGACTTTCATCAAAATCCGTCTTTACTTTACTAGCGTTAAATAAAACTTTAACGTTCTCAACACCAGTTTGTTTCTTTAATGCCCCTTCAATTTTTTGCATACATGACGGGCAAGTTAAACCATCTAATTGCATAATTGCTTTTGCCATAGTGAAAACCTCATTTCTTCTTTATTTGATTATCTATAGTATAGAACGCCTGCTTTATAAAAAAATTGATTGAAATCAAGTTTTTGCTTTTAATTAGGCGTGGGATACTTCTGATTGTTTGGTAGCTGTTTGTTGCTTAGAGCTGCGCGGTCGGTACTGAATCAGGCGCATTGCGTTAAAAATAACCACTAAGATACTGGCTTCATGAACAAACATCCCACTAGCCATGTAAATATAACCGAAGATCAAACCAATGAGTAAGAAAACAACGGTCCCAATGGCAATGACGATGTTCTCGCGAGTATTTAAAACTGTCTTTTTGGCCAAGCCATACGCGTGCACTAGTTCGGCAAAGCTGGAACGCATTAACACAATATCGGACGTTTCAACGGCGACATCCGTGCCACCGCCCATGGCAATGCCAATATCGGCGGTTGCAATTGAAGGACTATCATTGATCCCATCACCGATGAAAGCAACTGTTCGGCCGGCAACCTTAAACTGTTTAACAAATTTCACTTTATCCTCAGGCAATAAATTGGCGTGAACTTCATCAATTCCTAATTGCTCAGCAACGTAATTAGCAGTAATCTGATTGTCCCCTGTCAGCATAACCAAATGTTTAATCCCCATTTGCTTTAACTGCGCCAAGGCTGGCCGCACATTGTCCCGGACAACATCCGAGACACCGATAATCTGCTGAATGACCTGATCGACTGCCACAATCACTGTCGAGCTGCCTTCAGATTGTAATTGGTGTAAGTCAGCCAACTGTGAGGTGGTTAATTCAACCTGATTAGCAGTCATCATTTTTTGATTGCCGACTAACAACTGGTGATCAGAAACTGTGGCGCTAACCCCTTGTCCCTTGACTGTCGTGCTATTAGTGACGGCCAATTTATCAAAATCGATTTGTTTATTAGTTGCGTAATCAGTGATTGCCTTACCTAACGGATGATCCGAAAGACTCTCGATTTTAGCAACGAGCGCGGACACCTGCTTGGCATCGGCCGCGTAGTTCTTGACCGCAGAAACTTCAGTTGTTCCCTTAGTCAAGGTTCCCGTTTTGTCAAAGACTAATGTATCCACTTTGGCGAAGGTATCCACAACCTCGCCACCTTTAATCAAAACACCATTTTTGGCACCATTACCGATCCCAGCAACGTTAGAAACTGGCGCACCGATAACCAAAGCACCAGGGCAACCTAGAACCAAAACCGTGATTGCCAAACGAAAATCCCGGGAAATCAGACCAACGATTAAAGCAATTAAAATAACTGCTGGTGTGTAGTAAGTGGCAAACCGATCAATAAATTTCTCGGCATGAGATTTGGTGTCCTGAGCATCCTCAACTAACTCAATAATTTTAGCAAAAGTGGTGTCATCACCAACCTTAGTGGCACGAATCTGTAAGGTTCCGTTATCGAGAATTGTTCCAGAGAAAACGGCATCCTTTTCCCGTTTAGTCACTAGCTTTGACTCACCAGTAACACTGGCCTCATTTAAATAGCCAGCACCATCAACAATATCGCCATCAACTGGGACTTGCGCGCCAGTTTTAACCAAGACGACATCACCTTCGTCAACATCATCAACGTCCGTCTCAACCGTTGTCCCATCATCCTGAACCACTAAGGCAGTGGTTGGGGCCATTTCAGTCAACGATTTAATTGACTGGCGCGTTCTGGCCAAAGTTTTCTCTTCTAGAAAGCCGCCAAACAAGAAAAGAAAAGTAACAATTGCTGATTCATTGTACTCTTGAATGATGAAAGCACCGACTACCGCAATACTGACTAGTAATTCAATGCTGATCGTCTTAACGCGCAAAGATTCATACGCGCGAATGATAATTGGCACCGCCGCTATAATCGAAGCGATGATAAACGCCACCGTATACAATGTGTGCAACCCTAGCCAATTTGCAATAAAACCAATGGCAATTAAAATCGCCGTTGCAATCGTAATATTGTTCGTGTTCTTCTGAATAAAACGTTCAAACTTCATCTCAGTCACTCCTTTAATAAAATACCCTTATCGATTGAATGACTTTAGTATACTGAGGTTTTGTTCAGTTTAACTTGATCACCATCAAGTTTTGATCAAAATAATTTAAAAGCAGTTAATTTAAGCACAACAATGCCTAGATGGGAAGTTCAAACAGGTTTCCACTAAATGAGTTAGGTAAATACTAGTAAAGGTATTTGCCAAACGCGGCTAATGGGATGTAGCGCTCATATTTAATATATCGCTACTAAAAATAATGCTTAGACCGCTTGGCTACTGAATTCCACGTGGGCAGATTTGGTTAGGTTACACTGCGGCGCTGGCGTATGGAACGCGTGCGACTTGGACTTGCCGGACTTCGGCTTAGTCCAATCGACAACGGGAAACAAGTCCTGTTTAGCGAATATGCTCTAGTAATTAATACTTGCTAAAATTAGTTGTTAAGAATGAGCGACAGTGGCGCGTTGCCAAGCTAATTTTCTTTCCGATTAAACCCATTCGGAAAAGAAAATGGATCTTGTCAATCACGCAAGGTACTAAATGACCACAATTCGGTCATCAAGTACCTTCGACACGGCTGATACGCCAGCGCCTCCATTTCACCTTGGCAGTGATTGAACTCTGATTATTGATTAATTTAATTGTTTAGTTAGTACACAATTGAATAGGAACCACAGTTTTATGGTTGACAATGCACTAGTCAAGAACTCACCTACAGCCACCCAGCAACCCAAACACCTAAGTAGGCCAGCCCAACACCTAACACGGTAGATAATATTAAGTACTGCAGCAATGAATACCACTGTCCCCTTCGTTGAAAGATGACTAACTCGTTCATCAAAGTTGAAAAGGTGGTGAGCCCACCTAAAACACCAGTACTAAATAGTAGGTGATTAATTGAAGTGGCCGGATTAAAGCTTAATAATCCGATTAAGAAGCTGCCAACTAGATTAATCCCAAACGTTGCGATTGGGAAGCGAATATTTGCAACTCGTTTAACCCAATTACTGATTGTAAAGCGGATTACCGCTCCAATTGCCGCACCTAAATCAACCAACATAAATGCCATTTTCGCTTCCCCCTTTTTTAACGACGGCTAAAAAATTATGCCGCGTGAACCGAATACTTTTTGCAAATGTGATTGTGTTAAATTGATTGAAAGCTGCTAATAAAATTAGTTTAAAAGTACACCTAAGTACCTTTGCGATACGTGCTAATTTAAAAGTTTTCGTCCCAGTGCCATTCCAAAACTAGCCAATAAGAAACCACCGATTAATGAGGTCAGTAAATAGATTACACCTAGACCCAGTTGGTGCCGCGTTAGTAACGTTAATTCCTCTAAACTAAAACCGGAAAAGGTCGTAAATGCACCGACAAAGCCCGTACTCATACCAACGACAAGCCAATGGGGCAAGGGCCAGCGTTCCGCAATGTAAGTTGTGATAAAGGCCAGCAAAAAACTCCCAGTTAAATTAATTAATACTGTCGCAATTGGAAAATGCTGGTTAGGGATGATTGAGCTTAAGAAAAAACGTAGATCGCCACCGAGAAAGGCGAAAAAAGCAACCGCTAAACTATCCATTCACATCACCGCCATTAACTAAATCCACTGCCGTTGTAAACAAGACACCATCCGCAGCCAAAGGAGCCATAGCCGTTAATAGTGGCTGTAAGTCAACTTGAGCAACAATCGCTTCGACAACAATTGGTTCATTATGACTAAACGAAAAAACTTTTGGTCGGTGGATTTCGTGATCCTTGCCGTAGCCGGCAATTCCCCGGGTAACGGTTGCCCAGCCGACATGGTGTTTCTGCAACAAATCAAGCACATCTTCGTAGTGATCTTTTCTAAACCACTGATTATCAGCTTTAGTAAATAACTGAAACTTGAAAGCTAATAATCACGCCAAAGGCGTGTGGTTATTGGCTTTTTTGGCAAAAAAATAAACGCAAGCTCTCCTGCGTTGTATACTTTAGTCGACCAAAACCAAGATACAAAGGAGACTTACGTCATGAATATTATAAGACAAAAAAATACAGAAAACGAGCTTCACAATATTGTTCATCAATTTACTTCCCTCATTGGTCTATCTAAACTCACCAAGTTGGTGAATTATCGCCGGCATTCAGAAATCAGCTTGATGAAGGTCATTGAATGGCTGCTCACGACAAAGTTCCTGGGACGCTCGCTTTATCGAGCCCATGAAACACCTAACTTTACCAGTCGCACCGTCAGAAATAATTTGAACGATGGCCGGATCAATTGGCAACGCTTGATTTGTCAAGTTGGGAGTCATTTAATCAAGCATTTACGACCGTTTATTGACCGCCGGCGGCGGTTAGCATTGATCATTGACGATACACTCTTTTCCCGTGAGTACGCCACCCAAACCGAATTACTAGCGCGAGTCTTTGACCATGACAAACAGTTATATATTAAGGGATACCGGGCTTTAACTTTGGGTTGGAGTGACGCCAATACATTCTTACCGATCAACTTTGCATTAATGTCTTCCAAGAAGCCACAAAACGTCCTTGGAAAATCAGCTAAAACAACCGATCAACGAACAATTGCTGGCCGGAGACGTCGCCAAGCACAGCAAAAAATGAACCTCGTTTCATTGCAACTTGTCAAGCAAGCCCTCGCAAATGGCGTTCTAGCTGACTATGTGTTATTTGATAGCTGGTATAGCTCACCAAAAATGTTCTATGAATTAACCAAGTTGGGATTAAACGGCGTGGGCATGCTTAAACGGTCCAGCAAAATTTACTATCAATATCGCGGACGGCAATATTCAGTTAAAGCATTATACAAGCGACTGCAGGCCTCAAAATATCAACCCAAGCAAGCTTATCAATACAGCTGCTTTGTCGAAGCGCACGTCGGGAACCAAAAATTCAAGCTTCGCTTGGTATTTGTGGCTAATCGGGCCCGTCAAGATGACTACCTAGTACTGGCAACGACTCAGTTAGGCCTTCAGCCACAAGAGATCATTCAACTATACGCCCGAAGATGGCAAATTGAGAATTACTTTAAAGTTGCCAAGCAATACTTGCGGCTCGACAAATCACAAGTTCAAAATTATGACGGGCTTTGTGGGCATTTAGCAATTGTCATGATGACTTATGACCTATTAGCTTGGCAGGAACGGCAAAATCAGGATGATCGCACCATTGGGGATTTATTCTTTATAATGAACGAAGCCATGCCAGATATTGAGTTGTCTCAAGCACTGGTATGGCTTCTAAATTCGTTAAAAACGATTATTAATCATGAAGTTTATGCAAGAAGAGCCCAAATTATTCAGATGATGAATCAGTTCTTCACATTTTTGCCGAAACGGTTAGTTTCGCTGTTAACAGCAAGCTAAATGGTTAAATTAATTAAAATATGCCCTGTGATACCAAGGGATCAGTCTGTCTTCATACTTTCAAGTTTCAGTAAATAATTTTACAACGTAATGTTGTCCCTCAGTTTGCATCATTTCACTCCCAATCTGACCACTAGCCGCACTAATTTGTCCTTTGTTTGCAATAATCCGATTAACGCCTGGTACAACTGCCTGATAGGTTTCCGCTGGTAAGACTGATTCAATAATGAGCGGCAAATCATTAAATGGTTCGTCCTCCAAAATACTGTCATGCCGTTTATTATGTTGATCAATTCCGGTCATGCCTTTACGCATAGTAACGCCGGCAACATGCTGCGCCCATAAGTAACGTAGCACACGGTGGGCCAACGTATGGTGTCCACTATCCATCTCTAATTCATTAAAAACGATTCGTAATAAATAGCCTGTCGCCATCTGTTCAGGCCTCCTTTATTTTTTTATATATGTAAAGACTTACTTTCCTAATGCATATTGATTAGACAACAAAAAATATTGATAACTAAAAATTATTGTTGGCGGTCATTTTTTACAAAAGTTGGGCCGCCAGTTAAGCACCATTCCTAATTGCTATTAGTCTACTCGTTATTTAGTTTTCTGAAAATAGAAAATCGAACAAAAAAAAAAACCACGACAAAATTGCTTGTTATCGCGGTTCCTATTTCCGATCATTATTCTAGTGTGCACTAAAAGCCTGTGCTACTGGACAATTTGTTGCCACTGCTGCCAAACGGTATCTTCAGAAAAGCGTGAACTGCTGCTATAGGCCTGTTCACTGAATTTCTGTAATTTATTTGGATCCTTAAATAACTCAATAATACTATTGGCCATACTAAACATATTTCCATTTTCAATTAAAAAGCCATTTTCGCCATCTTCAATAATTTCATTGGGTCCATAATTGAAATCATAACTAACAATTGGTAAGCCATGGCTCAAGGCTTCGATCATGGCTAAAGGCTGGGCATCAATCCGACTGGCAATGACAAAGACTTGGGCGCTATCATAAATATCGTTTAAGTCCGCCGTGTAGCCCGGAATGCTAACTGCGTCAGTTAGATTAAGCTCCTTAATCAAAGCGTTAAGCTCATCAATTGTTTCACTAGGACCATAACCCCGTAGTTCCAGCGTTGCGTCTGGCATACCGTTATGCACTAAATTAAACGCTCGAATAAGCTGATCAACCCGCTTTTCTGAGCCTAAGCGCCCAACAAATAAGAGCTTGTGTGATGTTCGTTTGGCCATCATAATTGGTGCCTTTGCGGCCTGTTCAGCCGGAATAACACCACCGGAAATTGCCATAATTGGCATTTGCGGCTGTTTTAAGCGCATTTCTAAATCACCACGCTGCCGGTTAGTCATCGTAATTAGACCGTCCAATTTTGCCAAGCCTTGCATGCTTAACGGAACTTGATAATAGCCATCTAATGGCGCATTCAGCTGATCTTCTGGTTCAGTTGCGTGGGCAATTGGGAAAAAGATGTATTTGCGCGCCTTAGTTGTCATCGCCAGTAGCGGTTGATTGGCAACTCCTGGTCGATCGGCGATAAAGGTGTTAGTTTCCTCAGTTTGCTGATTTAATTTATCGAGGAAGAAGGTAAATAGATCTTCAACATTAGTAAAATAGTGCTCTACGTCTTGATCAGTAATGAGCCTAATCAACGTGTTCAGTGGATTGCCCTGCGTATCCTTAACGTAATAGCGCTCCATTACGCGCTTACCAGTTGGTGTATACAGATTTTCCGCCATTAATTGGCCATCTTGCCCGTAGAGTTGTTCCGCAGACTTGAAGCCGCGCCAATCATATAAATCAGTTTGACTTAAATTCCCCGAAGCATCAAAAAAGTTAACGTAATACAATTGGCCAATCGTTCCCGGCGTAAACCAAACGTCTTCTACCAAATGATCGCCACTACGAACGTGACTTACATTGGCGCCTGGTTCAATTTGATAATCAACTGGCAAATGTAGGTCTTGAATGTGCAAGGTTTTATAATCGGATTCATCAATGTGCTCAGCGTTTTGAAAATAGTCGAACATATTAACCAAATCATCGTCAGTTAACCCAAATTGCTTAATCGTTCGGTGCTGTGAACGATCGAAATCCCGCGTAACAATTTTTGCCGGAACACCCTTAGCGTCAAATAGCTGCACCCGCTTAATTTCTGCGTGTTCAACCCCTGAATTGCGTTCAAAAATATATTGATTTAGAAAGTAATACATTTAATCAACCTCCGCGACAGTTTGTTGCTGCTGGTAAAAACGATCAGCCTCAGTAATTAAAAGTTGCCACTGAGCCATAACTGCATCTTCTGAATAACGCCGACTATTATCGTAAGCAGCCTCACTAAAGTTCATCAATTTTGCCGGATTACTTAATAAATCAAGAATGGCCTCGGCCAAACCGTCGATATCATCATTTTTAGTTAGAATTCCCGTTTTCTGATCCTGAATAATATCAGCGGGACCATACTTAATATCGTTGGCAATCAACGGCAGCCCGTGCGCCTGGGCTTCCAATAACATCAGTGAGAAGCCTTCTGCCCGACTTGGTAATAACCCAATTTGCGCACTATTATAGATCTCACTAACATTTTCTGAATAGCCCATAAATTTAACACTGTCCGTCAAGCCAGCTTCAGTCACTTGTTTGCGTAATTTTTCTTCAGTATCGCCGTTACTGTAACCCCAGAATTCCAAGGTTGCCTTAGGATAATGCTGGTGAACTTTTTCAAACGCCTTAATGGCCTGATCTTGCTGTTTTTCTGGTGCTAAACGAGCAACTTCAACCAATTTTTGAGGCGTCCGCGTTTGCCAATCGACGTGGGGCTCATTCAGTGTTTCATTGGCGACAAACCCAACTGGAATCGTAAATTCAGGAACCTTTTCACCAAAACGCGCCACCATATCAGTTGTTTGCTGTGGCGTTGCTGAAATAACCGCATTCCACTGGCCCAAATTATTAAGGGCATGTTCGTAATTGGAATTCAAAGTTGAATGTTGCATATCGCTAGGATCATTAACGTGGTCGTTATGCAAGTGCAACACTTTGAAGGCCTTTGTTTCCATGTGGAACAACGACCAAGCTAGCTCAACCGTTCGATCACAAATGAAAACATTGTGCCCGCCATCACTTTGATTCAGTTCATCATAGAAGAAACGTGTTAGTTCGGCCATGCCGTTAAAAGAATAGTCTTGACCGTGATAATTTAAAATCCGCCACGAATTTTGTTCATTTCCTTGGCGATCCAACAAATGTAATTTTTGAATGTGGGCCACACCATCGCGACCAAGGTATTGTTCGTTAGCAATCTTACCATCCCAATCAAAATATTGCTCCAAACTGATGAAGCCCCGCGTATCGTACCAAATCATTTTTACGGTTTTACCATTAGGTTCTAGATACTGAATATTTTTAAGATCAGTAAACTCTGGTTCGCGCGTTGTGATAATCATCAAGCGCTTATCCTGTTGGGTCACAACATAATCATGACCATTTTTTTGCAACGAACAATCATCTGGCAGCTTTAAATCATTCACGGTAACCTGCTGATAATCCACTTGTTCAGTGTTATTAAAAAAATCAAATAAGTTAATAAAATTAGCAGTACTAATATTCGCTTGTGCCAGTACCTGATGAAGATCCAGCGCAAATGAACGCGTGACAATTTTTGCGGCGACATTATTTTTATTGAATAGCATTAACCGCTTAATTTCGGCGTGCTCAATACCAGATTTTTGGGCTTGCATATTATCATTTAAAAAATAATACATTTAGTCAGTCCTCCTCAGTTCTTAAGATCCCACTTAATTTTATTATACGCTCAAAGCCGGTTGTACAACAGTGGGTGGAAAGTACCTATTTAAACACAATCCATTAATTAATTCAGGCCTCTTTTAAATTAAAACGGCCGCCTTAAGTAACGTTAAAATTTGTTCTAATGGTACTTTGACTGGATCTAACTGTTTAGCCGTCACTGCATGAGCGTAAGTCAATAAAGTTGTGCTAATCATGGTTTGCAGAATTGACGCAGCCGTTTTACGGAAAACACCTGCCTTGATACCGGCCGCCAAAAAATCGGTTGGGGCATTAAAAATGGCCTGCCGCTGTTGAATTGGTACTGGCAGTGTCTGTAAGATTGGATCGGCCGCAAATTGTTGCAACAACTGAACATGTTCTGGATGTTCAATACTATATTGATAGAGCGCACGCATATAAATTCCCAGCTGTTCTTTCGGCGTTTCAACATCCGTTAATTGTTGCCGCAAATAATCGGCAAGCTGTTCCTGCGTTGTTTTAAAAACAGTTGCTAGAAGAACTTCCTTACTAGAAAAATAAATATACAAATTAGACTGAACAAGACCCGCAGCCCTAGCAACCTTGGCCGTTGTCACACTGCTCAATCCATTTTTAACAATTAAATTAGTTGCACTTTTTAAAATAGCCAAGCGTTTTTGATCGTCTTTTATTCGCATAATTTAGTCTAAACTACTCCTAGTTATTTAGTTGGCTGATCGCCAGCTGGCCACCAGAGTTTGATCAATGCCTGCGTTCCGTCATTGCCCAATTGTTTTTGATCAACTAACTGCTCGTATAGTTGCGCAGCTGTTTTGGTTGCTGGCAAATCTAATTTCATCTTTTTGGCTTCATCCAGCGCAATTCGCAAATCCTTCAAGAAGTGTTTGGCAAAAAAGCCTGGCGTATAATCGTGCTGCAAGATTCGCGGTGCGTACGTATTCATACTCCAATTGTCAGCACCACCAGCATGTAAGGTGGCCAAAACATCGGTTAGGTTAAGCCCAGCAGCCTGTGCGTAAACTAACATTTCGGTCAAGCCAGTCATCGTGCCGGCAATCATAATCTGATTGGCCATCTTGGCGTGCTGACCCAAACCAGGTCCACCAAATAAATTAACGCGTTGACTAAAAGCTTTCAGAATTGGCTGCATTTGTTCATAGGCCGCTTTCGTAGCCCCAACCATAACGGTCAAAGTGCCATTTTTGGCACCAATATCACCACCAGAAACAGGCGCATCTGCTACTTGAAACTGTTGCGCTTGTCCATCCGTCGCTAGTTTTTTTGCTAAAGTTGGCGTACTTGTCGTCATATCGACTAACAACTGGTTGGCCTTGGCACCGGCAAAGATACCAGCAGCACCATAATAGACTGCCTCAACGTCGGCCGGAAAACCAACCATTGTGAAAGTCACATCACTTGACTGTGCGACGGCCTTTGGTGTGTCCGCCCAGGTTGCACCAGCCGCAAGCACCTCTGCTGCGTGTGCCTTTGTCCGATTGTAAACAACAACCTGATAACCTGCCTGCAAAAGGTTATTGATGATGCCACTACCCATAACACCAGTTCCCACAAAACCAATTTTTTCCATATTTTTGCCTTCTTTCCAGTTGTACTCCCTACTAGCTTAGTCCACTAACTGGATTTTGTGAACTTTAAAATTTTACAATGTAAAGTGCTTGCTTCTCTTCTTAGTTGGCCCATACTAGAATTGATTAGAAACAAATTTGATAAGGAGGATGCTTATGCAGATTATTGAAAAACCATTAACGGCTAAAGGGATGGCCGGTCCCTATTTGAAGGGATTATTAAAATCCCCTGATCCAGCTGCTGGTCAGACCAAACTACCAGCAATTATCATCATTCCGGGCGGCGCCTATACGCATATTCCAGTTGAACAAACCGAAACAATGGCACTGGCTTTCGCCAACCAAGGCTTCCAGAGCTTTTACCTTCGTTATTCCTTTATGGATGAAGCCCAACCGTTAATGCCCCAACCATTAATTGAACTGGCTAAGGCCGTCCAGCTACTACACCAAAACGCTGATGAATGGCAGCTTGATTCTGACAAGATTGTCATTGCTGGCTTCTCGGTTGGTGGCCATATTGTTGGGCTTTATAATGATTATTGGGATAGTGCTTGGTTAACTAAGGCAACTGGTTTTGGCGCCGATGAATTAAAAATTAACGCCGCAATCATGGGCTATCCTGTTGTCAGTCCTAAGCTCGGTTTTCCAAAGGATGCCGCAACCGTTCAAAAGTGGGCGGACGATCCAGACTTCATCGCCGCGGACGAACAAGTGACCGCCACCAACGCCCCAACTTTTGTTTGGACAACTTTGGATGATAACGTTGTTCCTTCTGCTAATTCACTCGCTTATGTAGAGGCGTTAAAGACCGCCGAAGTTTCAGTTGAAAGTCACCTTTTCCGCCACGGTCCCCATGGTCTTGCATTAGCCAACCAACAAACGGGTAATGATAGTGAGACGGTTAATCCCCACGTTGGTCATTGGTTTGAACTTGCCACTGAATGGTTGAATGATATTTTAGATTAAAAATAACAAAAAAGCGAAGTGCCTAGAAATCACGGCACTTCGCTTTAATTTATTAATTTACTTTTACAGCTAAAGGTTGAAAGTATCAAAATGGACCGTAACCATTGATGCCAAACGGTTATGGCACATTATATTACTAATTTCCACTTCATTGAGCATTACCGAGTAGCCTGCCAAGGCTATTCGGTAATGCTTTTATAAATTCGTCAAAAATCATATTTAATGTTTCAACCGCCATGTCGAGTTTTTCACCTAGACCAGTAATTGTTTGTATCAACCAATTCAACGCACTTACTAACTTAATATCGGGCAACGGGCGCCCATAATCGAAAAATAAGTCACCCAGTGTCCTGTCGTCCATGTTTTCGCGTTGTGCCAATGCAAGGACGTCATAGCTTAACATGACCATTGCTAGATGACCGCAGAGCCCATCGTAGCTTTGGACTTGAGTCTGATCAAATTGCAGGTATTGTTTGGCGACTTTAAAATAACATTCGATCTGCCACCGCCGACCGTACATCTGAATGATTGCTTCTGGTCTTAGAGCAGTCATTGTGGTCGCCAATACAAGATATTGATCAACCTGGCCGCGTTTGGTTACGAAAACTAATTTCATTGGGATCTTTTCGCCATCAACTTCAAATGTGACGATGGGACTGTATAGATAGTTATCCTTAATTGGCCATTTACTGCGCCGCAAATTAGCGTATAAGGTCTTAATATCCATTTCGCGGCCACGATAACGAAAATAAACCTTTTTAGTTTTTTTCAACATGCCAATCCCATGACAGTGACGTTTTAGCAATGCCGCAAACATCCGCGGTGACGTGTACCAGCTATCGAATAGGACGTATTTGGCCTTGATTCCAGATTTGATTGCCTCATCTACCAATTCTAAAGCGACAGCGGTCATTTTACGTGTTGCCTGCGTACGTCGTTTTGCGGACAGTGATCGTTGATCATTGGACTTAAGGCGCCCAAATCGATTTTTGGCGTGGCTTGATGACATCAAGGCAAAGTTCAGCGGTAAAAAAGTGTTGCCGTCACTCCAGCCTAAAGTTAGTGTCCGGAAGCCTTTAAAATACTGCTGTTTGTCGTGGTCAAAAACACGGGCCAATAGTTCAGTTTTGCGTGAAAATTCACGTTTAAACAATGAATCATCAATGATCAAAGCCTGTCGCCGTCTTGGATCGGTAAAATGTTGAACGTATTGAATCAAATGAATCGCTAATAGCTGAACCAGCCGTTGCCAATTAATATGCGGGTCATTTAGGCAATTTCGAACAGTTCGTTTTGAAAAATCGTTAGCCTTTTCTGCTCTAAAAATGGAGTAGCGATTAAAGATTGTGGTCAATAACCACTCAAATAAGCGTTCAGTTTTAATACCGCGCGATTTATGGATATTGACACGACGCAAAATAGCGGAGAGATGGACCAATTTTGAAAAATGAGCAAAAGAATGATGAATATCAGTGTCATTGTATTGTATAATAGACATGGGCATGAAACTCCTCTGTATGGTTTTTGTTTAGACGCTTTAAGTATACAGATGTGAATGGTTTCATGTCTATTTTTGTATTAAAATACCCCAGCAGACTGGGGTATTGGGTAACTATTTAACTTTCAACCTTTAGTTTTACAGCATTAGCGCTTTGTTGCTTAACGTTGTTGCGTAATTGGTCGCAATAAAATTTCGTTAATACCAACATTATTTGGTTGGTCAATCGCATAAGCCACCGCGTTAGCAACATCTTCTGCTGCTAAACCAGACGTTTGCTCGTCATTTTTAATTTGCTGCCGCTTTTTTTCGTTAGTGATGGTTCGGTAAAGTTCAGTGTTAACTGCACCAGGTGAAATCATCGTTGTCCGAATTTTACCAGCTTGTTCTTGCCGCAAACCATCCATAATGGCCTGGATTGCCCACTTGGTACCAGAGTAAACGGCAGTTCCAGGATGAATAACGTGACCAGCTACCGAGTCGGTTGTTATGACGTGACCAGAGCCCTGTTTTTCCATGATTGGTAACACGGCGGCAATGCCGTACAATACGCCTTTGATGTTAACGTCAATCATTTGTTCCCACTCGTTTACTTTTAACTCATTCAACTCAGAAAGTGGCATTAAACCGGCGTTGTTAAACAGAACATCCACGCGGCCGAATTTCTCTACGGCTAAATTCACTAAAGACTGTACTTGCTTTTTATCAGTCACATCAGTTACCTGGTAGATTACTTCAGCCGGTGCCAAAGCGGTCACCAAATCTTCCAGGCGATCCTTTCGCCGGGCGCCAATCACCAACTTGGCTCCTGCTTGTGCTAGCCGCCGGGTTGTTGCCGCGCCAATACCACTAGATGCACCAGTAATTACAACAACTTTTCCTTTAATCGCCATGTTTATGCCTCCTAAATTCTTTAAGGATTATTTTGCGGATCTATTTAAAATTCAACTTATTTTATTGCACAAAAAATGTGGTATAAAATATGGCTCAATGGCCACCTCATTCTCATTAACTAAAGATTAAGGTAGCCACGGAGTATAACTATTTTATACCACATGATTAACATTATTGGTTCTCTTTTTCTAATTTTCTAGACTCTTTATCGATTGTTTCAAAACCAGAAATGTCACTTTTGGCCTTAGGATGTTTAGCACGATCTTCTTCAGCTTTTTGAATCATTTCTTTTTTCTGTGCTTTACTGAGTTTTTCTGCCATGCTGTCTCGCCTCTTTTATAGTGAACCAGAGTTAGCAACATTGTTGATTACCGAACCCTCTGTCTTCAGTATAACCATCTTTAGCTTTTTTGACACACAATAAATATTATTTTGCAGTTACTGGCAATTCGTTAATGAACTTTTCAACTTCAACCTTAGTCTTGCGGTCCTTGTTAACAAAGCGGCCTAGTTCCTTGCCATCTTGATAAGCGATAAAACTTGGGATGCCAAAAATATTCAGTTCAGCCGCTAAATCAATATTTTCATCCCGATCGACAGCTAAGAACGTAAAGTCCGAATATTCGGCCTCAATTTCTGGCATTGCTGGCTTAATAAAGCGGCAATCTGGGCACCAATCCGCCGAAAAGAATAACATGTACTTACCAGACTTAATTCGCTCTAATAATTCTGCTTGCGTAACTTTTGGTAAAGCTTCCATGGAAGAACCTCCTCAGGTTGCGATAATTGTAACCTATTATTAATCTATCTTCAGGCACTGTGAAACAAAATTTTTATCAAACACCTAATTTTGGCCACCGCCATAACTTGACTTCTTAGCTTAAAGAATAACGCAAACCACTAAAATGTCCAGTGATTTGACGGCCAAAAGCAACTTGTCAAAAACAAGCTAAACCGAAATACGGTAAGTACAATTTATCGTGCATCTTGCCAAACGCACTCTAACTTAACATTTGATTAATTGTCGCCGCAACGCCATCGTGCACGTTATCTAAAGTAACTGCTTGCGCTGCCTGCTTAACGCTAGGAATGGCGTTTCCCATAGCTACCCCAAAGCCTGCATATTCAATCATACTGAGATCATTTTGCTGATCACCAATCGCCATCACGTTATCCGCCGTTAAGTTAAGCGTTTGGGCCAACATTGACAACGCGTTCCCCTTATTCGTCCCCTTTTTAGTGGCCTCAAGGTAAAACGGGGCACTTTTAACAAAGGTAAATTGTTCTTCAAAAGGACGCCAAATATCCTGGTGCGCAATTGCTGCATCAAGCACTTTAGGCTGATCGATATACATGCCCTTGGAAATCGTAATTCCACGCATTTCCCCCGTTGTTCGATATGAAAGTGGCAGTGAAACTAATTTGGCCTCGTGAACCGTGTATTCACTCATATCGCGATCGGCCGTGTACATTCGATCGCTAGTTTCAACGTGAAAATGAATCGAAAGCTTCTGGGCCAACGCCTCTAAATCAAGGTAATCGTCGTAGCTTAACGCGTTTGCGCTTATAACTTTTCCGTCAGTTGTCTGGGCCAAAGCACCATTAAAGGTCACAACGTACTGATCCGTGGCGGCATTTATGCCTAAAGTATCAAGGTAGGCAGTGACCCCGGTCATTGGTCGGCCGGTACATAAAACGACCTTAATTCCTTTTTTCGTTGCGGCTTTTATCGCTTGCGTCGTGGCCGGTGCCAGCTCATTTCTCTCATTTAGTAATGTTCCATCAATATCAATTGCTATTAACTCAATAGCCATAGTCATCCTCCTCTAAACATAATCTAATCTTCTTAAGATTAGCGGAATAACCTTTAATTTACAAGCAGGCAATTAGATGTCATAACTCAAAATCATGGGCTGTTTAGTTAACGGATCAATACCCATTTTGGCGTGAATTTGAAAAACTTCGGCCAGCATTTGCTCAGTAAAAACTTTACTCGGGGCACCCTGATAACGAACCTTGCCGGCACGTAAACACAGTAACGTGTCGCAAAAACGCGCGGCCTGATTAAGGTCATGAATAACTAAAATAATTGTCTTGTGTAATTTCTGATTTAATTGACGTAATAATTTCAAAATTTCTAACTGGTGCATTAAATCCAGTGAGCTGGTCGGTTCATCCAGCAATAAAATATCACTATTTTGCGCTAAAATCATTGCAATAAAGGCACGCTGCCGTTGACCCCCGGATAAATTCTTAATGGTTCGCTGTTCCAGACCAACCATTCCGGCCTGTTCCAGCGCTGTATTTATTGCCACCTGATCAGTTTTCTGCAGTCCTTGCAGTGGCTTTTGGTACGCATAACGACCATAACCGACTAGGTCACGCACTAACGTATCCATTGGTGCACTGGGATTTTGCGGTAAACTAGCAATTTTTTGCGCGCGTTGTTTTGGCGCTAGATCACTAAGCTTTTGCCCATCAAGTTCAACAACGCCAGCTTTAGGTTGCCGAAATCCGGATAACACATTTAAAAGGGTCGACTTGCCACTACCATTAGGTCCAATTAGGCCAATGATCTCATGTTCAGGAAAAACAACGTTCAACTGCTTAATAATAACCTGCTGGCGGTAACCAATAACCAAATCTTTTCCAACTAACTTTGCCATACTAATCCACCTTTGGCTCATATTCATAATTGAGAAACGTTTTCAATTAAATAGCCCTATTTTAGCAGAAGCGGCCTAATATTTATACATCAATTTGCTTGCGAAAATTGTTTTAGGTGCACAAAAATACGCTAATAACTAGGAGAGTGTTTGAAAAAGCGGTTAGATTATGGAGTATAGCCTAGCTAGGCGAAAAGAGACGCGCAGCGGATCGTTCGACTGGCGTAGCTATACGCAATAATCTGCTTTTTCAAACACGTTTCCATCAAAATAATCAGGAAAACACTCCTTGACCTACTAACCGATGACAAATTGATCAGCTGGTCCTAGTTATTAGCGTATTCAATTGTATAAAAAGATTAATTAAGTTTAAACGTACCAAACACTAGCTATAATTCTTAAGTAGATCTTGCTAGTCAATCTTCCGTTTTGGATTTAACAAATTCATTGGGTCAAATAAATCTTTGATCTGGTGTTGAAGCATATCAACATCGTCACCTAATTCTTCATTTACCCACTGATTTTTCAACATGCCAACTGCATGTTCACCGGAAATTGTGCCACCTAGGCGTAAAGTTTCGTGGAACATTAGTTGTAAAGCCTGAATAACTTTTTCAGGGACTTCCTTTTCTTCTTTTGGCCAAATTAAACTTGGATGAACATTGCCATCGCCGGCGTGACCTGCCGTATAAATATCAACGTCCAATTTTTTGCCAACTTCACTGATGTAATCCATCATTGGCGCCAGCTTAGACATGGGAACTGCCATATCCTCCATCACGTGATTACCATTGGCAAAAACTGCTGGTAACATATCTTGGCGCAATTTTTCGATTGCAGCAGCCTTCTTTGGATCAGAAGTAACCTGCAAGTTCTGGGCGTTAAACTGATCCAGAATTTTTTCAGTAGCCTTCAAGGCCGCATCGCCACCAGTATCAAGGCGTAAAATCAACATGGCGCCACTATTATCAGAATAGTGGGTTCCTTCATACTTATCAATTGCTTCAACCGTGTGTGCGTCCAAGGCTTCAAGCATTGCTGGGTAAACACCAGAGGCGCGAATTTCAGTAACTGCTTTAGATAATTCGGTCATATCCTTGAAAAAAGCAACCCCCGTTACGGATGTGCCCAAAGGAATTGGGAACAATTTAACGGTAATTTCAGTAATGATGCCTAAAGTTCCTTCTGACCCAACAAATAATTGGGTTAAATTGTAACCAAAAGCCTGCTTTAAAGTGCGGTGACCAAGTGAGATTTCGCGGCCATCAGCCAAGACGACCTTCATCCCTAATACCGAATCCTTAGTTGCACCGTATTTCACGGTACTCATCCCACCTGCGTTAGTCGCAACGTTGCCGCCAACTGCGGAAATTGGTTTAGAACCCGGATCTGGTGCGTAAAACATACCAATTTTTCTAGCGGCAGTGTCCAAATCCTTATTAATAACACCAGGTTGGACAACGGCAACTTGGTCCTCACGGTTGACTTCTAAAATTTTGGCCATCTTGGCAGTCGACAAGATAATCGCGCCATCAATGCCATCAGAGCCGGAAACGGTACTAGTTGCCGTTGTTTGTGGAATAACCGCAATGTGAAATTTTCGGGCGGCCTGTAAAACGCCCTGAATATCCGCGACATTGCTGACCGCTACATAAGCAAATAATTTACCAGTTGCGACTTGCATTCCCTGTGGTGCATTTAAATGCTTCGCCAAGGTTGCATTATCGGTATAAACATCAGAGTTAGGCGCTGCTTGTTTTAAATATTCAATTTTTTGTTCATCACTGTACGCACGAAAAACGGCCATACTAAAACTTCCCTTCAACTAATAAAATCAAGTTCCAGGAGCCACTTTACCATTTATCATACGCTAGCTCAATCATTTGGCTTCGGCGTAAAGTGCCGCAACCTTTTTTTGAACGTCTTGGTGATCTAGGAACTCCGTGTAAGTCGTTTCGGCACGATCAATCGCACCATTTGGCGTTACTTCGACAATGTGGTCAGCGATGGTTTGGATAAATTCGTAATCGTGGGAAGTTAAAATAATGGAATCCTTATAATCAACTAAAGCATTATTTAATGCTGTAATTGATTCAAGATCCAAATGATTAGTTGGATCATCTAACAAGAGCACGTTGGCCTTGGTTAGCATCAACTTCGCTAACATGCAGCGAACCTTCTCGCCACCAGATAGTACGTTTAGTTTTTTCAACACATCATCATTTGAAAATAGCATTTGGCCTAAGAAACCACGTAAAAACGTATTATCGCTTTGTTCCTTGGATGCAAACTGGCGTAACCAGTCCAAAATGGAAAGTTCACTATTATCAAATTCAGCGTTAATATCCTTCGCCAAATAACTACGTTGCGTCGTAATTCCCCAAGTAACCGTGCCGTGATCAGGCTGCAATTTGCCTGCTAAAATCTGCATTAAAGTTGTCGTTGCCAAATCGCTACGACTAATTAAGGCCGCCTTTTCGCCCGGCTGAATGGTAAAGGTAATGTTATCCAAGATCTTAACGCCATCGACGGTTTTGGAAATATTTTCCACACGTAATAAGTCATTAC
Source organism: Loigolactobacillus backii (assembly GCF_001663675.1). Lineage (NCBI taxonomy): Bacteria > Bacillati > Bacillota > Bacilli > Lactobacillales > Lactobacillaceae > Loigolactobacillus > Loigolactobacillus backii. The sequence goes on along the minus strand of NZ_CP014873.1, from coordinate 1,113,507 downwards.
CCAGAGGTCGTTCGCTTTCAAATTTAATGTACGGGTAGCGGCGACTTGATGGCTTAATATCATCTAAGGTAATTTTCTCTAATTGCTTTTTCCGTGACGTTGCCTGTTTCGATTTTGAAGCGTTGGCGCTAAAACGAGCCACGAATGCTTGTAATTCCTTAATTTGATCTTCTTTTTTGGCATTGGCGTCAGATTTCAACTTGGCAGCTAATTGACTGGATTCCAGCCAGAAATCGTAATTACCAACGAATAGTTGGATTTTACCGAAATCAACGTCACACATTTGGGTACAAACCGTGTTCAGAAAATGGCGATCATGTGAGACAACGATGACTGTATTGGGAAAATCGCCCAAGAAATTTTCCAACCATTGAATTGTCTGCGTGTCCAGGCCATTTGTTGGTTCGTCCAATAACAAAATATCAGGTTTGCCAAATAAGGCTTGGCCCAACAAGACCTTAACTTTATCGTTTTCAGTTAGTTCACTCATCTGAAACTTGAAAGTATGAAGACAGACTGATCCCTTGGTATCACAGGGCATATTTTAATTAATTTAACCATTTAGCTTGCTGTTAACAGCGAAACTAACCGTTTCGGCAAAAATGTGAAGAACTGATTCATCATCTGAATAATTTGGGCTCTTCTTGCATAAACTTCATGATTAATAATCGTTTTTAACGAATTTAGAAGCCATACCAGTGCTTGAGACAACTCAATATCTGGCATGGCTTCGTTCATTATAAAGAATAAATCCCCAATGGTGCGATCATCCTGATTTTGCCGTTCCTGCCAAGCTAATAGGTCATAAGTCATCATGACAATTGCTAAATGCCCACAAAGCCCGTCATAATTTTGAACTTGTGATTTGTCGAGCCGCAAGTATTGCTTGGCAACTTTAAAGTAATTCTCAATTTGCCATCTTCGGGCGTATAGTTGAATGATCTCTTGTGGCTGAAGGCCTAACTGAGTCGTTGCCAGTACTAGGTAGTCATCTTGACGGGCCCGATTAGCCACAAATACCAAGCGAAGCTTGAATTTTTGGTTCCCGACGTGCGCTTCGACAAAGCAGCTGTATTGATAAGCTTGCTTGGGTTGATATTTTGAGGCCTGCAGTCGCTTGTATAATGCTTTAACTGAATATTGCCGTCCGCGATATTGATAGTAAATTTTGCTGGACCGTTTAAGCATGCCCACGCCGTTTAATCCCAACTTGGTTAATTCATAGAACATTTTTGGTGAGCTATACCAGCTATCAAATAACACATAGTCAGCTAGAACGCCATTTGCGAGGGCTTGCTTGACAAGTTGCAATGAAACGAGGTTCATTTTTTGCTGTGCTTGGCGACGTCTCCGGCCAGCAATTGTTCGTTGATCGGTTGTTTTAGCTGATTTTCCAAGGACGTTTTGTGGCTTCTTGGAAGACATTAATGCAAAGTTGATCGGTAAGAATGTATTGGCGTCACTCCAACCCAAAGTTAAAGCCCGGTATCCCTTAATATATAACTGTTTGTCATGGTCAAAGACTCGCGCTAGTAATTCGGTTTGGGTGGCGTACTCACGGGAAAAGAGTGTATCGTCAATGATCAATGCTAACCGCCGCCGGCGGTCAATAAACGGTCGTAAATGCTTGATTAAATGACTCCCAACTTGACAAATCAAGCGTTGCCAATTGATCCGGCCATCGTTCAAATTATTTCTGACGGTGCGACTGGTAAAGTTAGGTGTTTCATGGGCTCGATAAAGCGAGCGTCCCAGGAACTTTGTCGTGAGCAGCCATTCAATGACCTTCATCAAGCTGATTTCTGAATGCCGGCGATAATTCACCAACTTGGTGAGTTTAGATAGACCAATGAGGGAAGTAAATTGATGAACAATATTGTGAAGCTCGTTTTCTGTATTTTTTTGTCTTATAATATTCATGACGTAAGTCTCCTTTGTATCTTGGTTTTGGTCGACTAAAGTATACAACGCAGGAGAGCTTGCGTTTATTTTTTTGCCAAAAAAGCCAATAACCACACGCCTTTGGCGTGATTATTAGCTTTCAAGTTTCAGTCACTCATTTTTAACTGCTGCATTTTTTCATCAATGCCTAATTGTTGCAGCAATTGATCAGCTTCAGTTTCGGCGCTCCAACCATCTAATTCAGCAAACTCGCCTTCTAGTTCGGCAGCTTTCATCCCATCGGCGTCACTAAAATCAGCCTTAGCGTACAAGGCATCCTTTTCCTGCATGATTTCGTATAAACGCTTATGCCCCTGGATAACCGTGTTCAGCACCGTTTCATCTTCAAAAGCATAGTGATCCTGGTTCAGGCTCGCCATTCGTTCATTTGGTGAAATCGAAACCGTTCCTGTAGTCGGTTTGATTTTACCTTCCAATATTTTCAAAAAAGTTGATTTGCCAGCACCATTGGCACCAATAATGCCGTAACAATTACCTGGCGTAAATTTCAAATTGACGTCATCATACAGCTTACGGTCGGAAAAACTTAAACTCATATTACTAACAGTAATCAATGAATGAACCTCCTTAATTCGTGTTTCTACAATATAAACAGCATTTTTATAATTTTATTAAACTTTCAATTTCGATCAACACTAAAAGTACTACTATAACAATCTTTTCATTAAAAATTTCAAATTGACCCAAAGGACCACTTTAACATAGAAACGCCTTTCTAGCAAAAAAAGGGCCTCCCGTAATCTAGAAAAGAAATCTGGATTACGGGGGACTCTGTTTAAGTTAAGGGGTCAATGTAGCACTTATAGTTTAAGTCAGGCCATTTGAAGCAAAGGATGTTTGCGGTATTTAAAATTAAGTTAATTAGGGTTCATTTTAAAGGAATCCAGCTTACCGTACATTGATTTAGATCGTGTTTTGAAAATATTTTTAACAGTAGCCCCCTAGCGGATTTAGCGGAAACGTGTTTGAAAAAGCAGGTTCCTGCGGTTAGCTACGCCGGTCGAACGATCCGCTGCGCGTCTCTTTTCGCCCGTCTAGGCTATACTCCATAATCTAACCGCTTTTTCAAACACTCTCTAGCGATGCTCCCACCTGGCGAACCATCGCCAATTCTTCATTGGTTGGCACTAGCATCACTTGCACCTTGGCTTCTGGCATTGACAGTAGTCCTTCCTTGCCGGCCGCGTTCAATTTTGAATCAATCGTGACACCTAGTGCTGCCAGCCGTTTGCCAATCTCAGCCCGTAGTTCGGCGTTATGTTCACCAATACCGCCCGCAAAAACAAGGACGTCCAAACCACCTAATTCGGCAAAGTAACTTCCTACGTATTTAACTACGCGGTTGATAAAAATTTCAATTGCTAACTGCGCCCGGGGATTATCGGTGGCCGCCTTTAAATCACGCATATCAGAAGAAATTCCCGAAATACCCAGTAGGCCTGACTGCTGATTTAAACGTTTAATGACATCCGTTGCTGAGTCTAGATGCAGCTTCTCCATTAAATAGGGCACAACCGCCGGATCAACATCGCCCGCGCGTGTTCCCATCGTCAGGCCAGTCAGCGGCGTAAAGCCCATCGAGGTATCATAGGCCTTACCGCTTTTTTCGGCAGCCACTGATGAACCACTGCCTAAATGTAAAGTGATCATTTTTAAATCGGCTAATGGTTTACCAAGTAGCTCGGCAGCGCGATTGGCCAGGTACTGATGGCTAATTCCGTGTTCGCCGTAACGCCGAATATTGAACTTTTGCGTATCTTCGTAGGGAATACTGTAAATGGCGTTTTCTTCTGGTAAATCAGTAAAAAACTGACTGTCAAAAACTGCATATTGCGCAACTTGGGGTAAGACGTGCTGCATTATTTTAATATAGTTAACTTCCATTGGGTTGTGTAAGGGCGCAAAAGCCTTCATTGAATCAATTTGCTTTAGACGTTCTGGTGTTACTTTCACCGCGTGTTTGAAGACTTCCCCACCGGCAACGACGCGGTGGCCCACACCACTTAAATCACTTAGACTCGTAATAATGTTGAGCTCTTGTAATTTGGCTAGCAATAATTGTGCGGCGTCTTCGTGATCTAAATGATCAATTGTTTTCGTATATTTCTGATTGCCCGCATATTTAATGGTAAAAATCGAATCGGTCATCGCCAAACGATCAACTGCACCTTTGGCGATCACCGTTTCACTGGGCATTTCAAATAGCTGCCACTTAAGTGACGAACTTCCTGCATTTAAAATCAAAATCTTTTGCATAGCGCACCTCCGTTATCACTTTTATCATACAGATAAATGCGCGGTGGGAAAAGCCTTATACAACGTTTTCAGAAAATAAAGTTTTTAAATTATTGCAAAGGCCGTTATTGAAGCCGCGGTTCACTCTTAGCACAACCATTTTACAAACAATATCAACCTTACCTACTTTAATTTTTAAAACTTATATCCTAGTAAAGCATGAATAAAGTTGCGTTCAAAATCTAACTTCTATTTTCACATTTATTTTTGCTATAATTAGAGAGTGTTTGAATGGTAGAATTTGGGTCATATTTAAAAAACACCTTTATTAGTTATTTACTTGACTAATTTAGTATAAACGTGCTTGAAAAAGCAGATTCCTGCGGTTGCCATGTTTCAACTTGGCGGTTTTGGCCGTGCTAGTTCTTGCGGCACGTACTTTGCCACAAGAATAGACAACATTCGAAGCATCATGAGTTATTTGCGATCTTTGCAAATAACTAACCATAATTGCGAAGTAGTAGTTGAATGGACAACGTATGAAGCATCTAGATTATTAGCGTTTTGTGCTGCGATTCGGACTTCGGTTCATTCTAGTCCGATCGACATCGTCAGCGAGGCTAGTAATAATCCTCAATTGCGTAATAGTAGCTACAACAGCCAAATCACCTTTTTCAAAGGTAATTCGTCTGTTTAGGTTAATCCTCAGAATCTGGACGCTTTTCCAAACACTCCCTTGGAGGTGGCAGTTATGACAAGACAGCATCAACGGGATGAACAATTAGTCACCCAAGACCAGCGCTATTTTGCTGGCGCAGGGCGTTTACCTTTTTTTAATTTAGTCGTTGATCATGGTTTAGGAGCCGAGTTGTGGGACGTTGATGGCAATCACTACATTGATTTGCTGGCCAGTGTATCGGCCGTTAATGTCGGGCACAGCAGGCCGGAAGTGGTCCAGGCCATCAAACAGCAGGCTGATCAGCTCGTTCACTATATTTCGGGCTACTTTTACCACCAACCTGAAATTGAATTGGCTGAGCGTTTGGCCAAATTAGCCCCTGGTACTGCGTCGAAGAAGGTTTCTTTTAGTACCTCTGGCTCTGAGGCCGCCGAGGGCTTAATTAAATTTGCCCGCGCCTATACCAAACGGCCAATCATCCTTTCTTTCAGTAACAGCTGGCACGGTACGACTTTGGGTGCCGCAACTTTGTCCGCAATTAGCCCAAACATGCACCGAAAAATGGGCCCTTTATTGCCTGACGTCTACCATGTTCATTTTCCAAACGCTTACCGTGATCAATTACCCAACGAATCGACAGCGGCCTTTGCCAAACGTAGCTTTTACGAATTCAAACAATTATTTGAGCGTGACCTACCTGTTGAAGAGGTAGCGGCAATTATCATTGAACCGATTCAAGGTGACGCTGGCATTGTTGCACCGCCTAAGGCCTACCTACAGTCCTTGGCTAACTTTTGTCGGCAAAATGGGATCATGTTTGCCGTTGACGAAATCAACCAAGGATTAGGTCGCAGCGGTACTTACTGGTCGATTGATCACTACGGTATTGTCCCTGATTTATTGGCTACTGGTAAATCGCTAGCGTCCGGCATGCCTTTGTCGGCAGTGATTGGTCGTTCTGAAATTATGGACAGTTTACCGGCACCGGCCAACGCTACAACAACTGCGGCCAACCCAATTTGTTGTGCGGCCGCCCTAGCCACTTTGGACGTCATTGATCAAGAAAAATTAGTCACTAAATCAAAAATTGATGGTCAGTATGCCGCCGATAAATGGCGGGCACTACAACAAAAGTACCCCTTAATTGGCGATGTGCGCTGCATTGGCCTTAACGCCGGGATTGAGCTAGTTACCGATCGGCAAACAAAGCAGCCAGCAGTGAACGCTGCCCAAACGATTATCCGCGACTGCTTTGAACACGGCGTTTTAATGATTACTGGTCTGGATCACATTTTACGGTTCCAACCACCACTGGTAATCACCCGCGCACAATTGGATCAAGCCTTTACGGTGATTGATCAGGCTTTTAAACGTTATTAAAGCGTGTTGCTAAATCTGACTTTTGCGCTACTCTGACTTGGTCCAAGCGACAACGGCAGTAATACTCAGGGCCTGAGCTCTTTTCCAAATAAGTCGTATAACCACCGTGACTACGACTAATTATGTGCGTAATTTTGCTTTAATTTGAACAGCGATTTAATGGACAGTGATTTTTAAAATCTTATAATAAAGTTGGATAAAGCATGAGAAACAAAATTGCTGATTTTATCCAAATAATGAACAGTGTTAATTTTTGTTATCAAGGAGATGCATTATTTATGAATGTACAGGATAAATTTGATCAAATTATGCAAGAAGCCGCTCAAGTAGCCATTGCAACGTTAACGGTTGATGGTCAAGCACCAGATGTTAGAATCGTTTTATTTGTTTACCTACCAGAAACACATCAACTATTGTTCATGTCCGGTGCTGATTCAGCGAAAGTCGCGGAAATCACCGCTCATTCCGTTGCGGCCTTTACCACGCAAGCAGTTAGTGAACAAAAGTACGCCCGCGCCAAGCAGGCCAAGATTCAAAAAGTAACGTTAACTGACTCAATGAAGCAGGCTTACTTTGATAAATTCCCAAATAGTGCCGCTTATGCTGCACATAATGATTTCTTTACGGTTGACTTTAATTCAGTTGACGTTACCGCTGATAAGCAAACAGAGACGTTAACGTTTTAATTGATGTTAGCTGAATTTGCAGCTAGGAGCAGTGAATTTTGATTTAAAAAATTAGGGTGTCTTTTCAAAATCAATAAACCTATTCCGTTACTGAAATTTTGCGGTTATTTAGTAAGGTAATTTAGGAACAGTCGGACACTTGCTTTGAAAATAGTTGAATTCTTATAAATAACGAACAATTTTAAATTTGAGGACACGGCCTAAATAATATTAAAAAACTAATTTTATAACCTAAAACGGCTACGGCAAAAATAAGATTTTGTCGTAGCCGTTTTAATGTGTCCTGCGCAAACAATTATCGTTAAAAAGTTTTCGCTATTATTCTTTGTGCCCACTACCAGGAGTATCTTGACCTTTTTTAACGGTATAAGATTTAGCCCCAGTCCCAGCAAGTTGACCCCCTTCGGCAATCAAATATTCTGGGCGAATTGGTTTATTTGCCAAAAAGGCTTCCAAAATCTCCCGGGTTCCCGCGGCATAGCGTGCTTGGGCCGACAGCGTTGTGCCTGACATATGTGGCGTCATGGCCTCATGGGGCATTGATCGCCATGGATGGTCAGCGGGCGCAGGCTGGGGGTACCAAACGTCCCCAGCGTAACCAGCTAATTGGCCAGATTTCAAGGCAGTAACGATGGCATCGCGATCAACTAATTCACCACGACTATCGTTAACAATGTAGGCGCCGCGCTTCATTGAATTGATCATTTCCGTATCAAATAGATGGTAAGTTTCGCTGTGCAAAGGTGGGCATAAAACAACTACGTCCATTTTTGCCGCCAACTCGTGAACGTCTTTGATGTAGGTTGCACCAAGTTCTTGTTCTAACTCAGTCGACAACTGGTGACGTTTATTGTAAAACAAATTAACATCAAATGGTTTGAGGCGCCGCAGCACTGCCTGGCCAATTCGCCCGGCACCAACCACGCCAACTGTCATACCCTCTAAATCATAAGCATGTTCCACGATGTCAGCAATATTCCAACCGCCGGAACGAACAACATCGTGAGCGGGCACAAAGTTGCGGACCAAGGCGAGGACCTGCATCACATCATGTTCGGCAACACTAACACTATTGCTATATGTGACTTCGGCCACAGTAATACTATGCTGATTAGCCGCATTAAGATCAACGTGATCAGAACCAATTCCGGCCGTAATCGCCAATTTTAATTTTTTAGCCTTTGCAATCCGTTCAGCCGTTAAATAGGCTGGCCAGAATGGTTGCGAAATCACCACATCTGCATCTGGCAATTCACGATCAAAAACGGAATCAGGGCCCTCTTTATCAGAAGTAACAACTAATTCATGACCTTGGGCCTCAAGAAACTTTCGTAATCCAAGTTCACCAGAAACACTGCCTAGTAATTGCCCCGGAGTGAAGTCGATTGCCTTAGGCGTTGGCACACTGCTACCGTCCGGATACTGCGTAATTTGCGGAATTGAATCCCGGGCGTAGTCAGTTGGATAGCCATTAATTGGATCGGGATATAAAACACATAAGATTTTAGCCATTTAAAATCCTTCTTTCTTAATTTAAAGTGAAAATTTTATTTACATTTTTCATTATACTTTAATTTTGGGAAAGCGCTTCATTTTTTTGAATTATTTTTCTTATCCGTCGATAAATTAAAGGAGTGTGCCAAAAGTTGGTTTTGGGTTTACTGCGTAACGTAAGCTAATCTAATAACCGCACTGTGGTTATTAGATTAGCTGCAGTTAGGCACGTGAACCCAGACTTTTGGCACACGTTCTAGCGTAATGCTCGGGAATAAGTCAGGGGCTAGAACTTTTGTCCCAACCGCTCAGAAAAAATACTGGCCTGCCGGCAGTTTAATTTGAAAATTTGCCGGGTTGATCTTTAACCGATAAGTATTGTCGAAAAGTAACACTGGCCAGTAGCATTGCGCAAAAAATAAGATGAGACTGGTACAGCAAAAGCCCTAGTCTCATCTTATTTTTGTAGCAATGTGTTTACTGCAGTAATTCTAAATCACAAAGCTGAATCTAAACGTTCTTAAAATTCTTTATTTCTAAAACTGCATTGTCAAAAGCGCGCGCACGCCTGCATAGGCCATAAACGCAACGACAATCCAACCAGTGATCAGCAACCACCGTGGATGGCGGTAAGTCGCCCCCATGATCTTTTCTTTTGTTGCAGCAACTAACAGAATCGCCAACGCAATTGGTAAAATTAATCCATTAAGTGCACCTACAAAAACGAGCACTTTGGCCGGATTACCAATAAAGTAGAAAATTGCGGTTGAAGCAACAATAAAGGCAACAATCAACCAGGAACGGAAACGCAGATACTTATTTTCACTACTTTGATTGACTGTGTAATCTAAGAAAGAAACGGAGGTGAAGGTTGACCCTAAAGTTGAAGTCATCCCGGCCGCTAATAGCAATAGGCCAAAGAATTTATAACCAAACTGGCCAGCAGCGTCTTTGAAAATTGAAGCAGCAGGATTAGCTGGATCCAGTTTATGGCCGGCCATAACAACGGCCAAACCAGCTAAGAACAACATGATCCGAATAATTGACGCAATCGTAATCCCGGTTAATGCGCCTTCCTTAACGTACTTGATGTTCTCTTGACCGTGAACGCCGCCTTCTAACAAACGATGGCCCCCGGAGAAAGAGATATAGCCGCCAACCGTCCCACCAACAATGGTCACGATTGAATAGAAATTAACGTTGGTCGGCATAAATGTATGCACGATTGCTGGCTGAATCGGAACTGTCGATACCGCCAAAATGTAAATCAAAATACAAACCTTAATGACGGCCAAAAATTGAACCGAACGATCAACAACTAACATGGCATTCTTAACTAAAAAGATAACGATTGCTGCGGCGGCGGCAATCAGGGCACCATTTTCCGGTGAAATACCAAAGAGGACGTTTAGCCCAAGGCCTGCACCACCAACGTTCCCGATGTTAAAGAAGAAACCACCAATAACAATGAGGGCCGTCAGCAAATACCCAAGTCCAGGAACCACTTCGTTGGCTAAAACCTGTGCCCTTTTTCCCGAAACCACGATAATGCGCCAAATATTCAATTGAACAACAACATCAACAATGATACAAATTAAAATTGCAAATCCAAAATCGGCGCCCATCTTCCCCGTGAAGGTTGCCGTTTGCGTTAGAAAACCTGGCCCAACTGCGGCCATTGCCATCATAAAGGCTGCCCCCATGGCAACACTAAGTGGTGAACGTTTCTTTGCTGTTTGATTCTCTTTCATTCAATTCTCTCCCCTCATGCTCGAGCGTGTTTAAAAAGGCAGATCTCTGCGCTTGTATAGTTGAACCGACAATAGATGGCCAATCAAGATTATTAGCCTGTACAGCGCTTCAGACTTTGATTGATCTTGATACGGTCGACATCGTCAGTAATGCTCGAAACCTGAATGCCCTTTTTAAACACTCGCTAAACTGCCTTGACGTCAATTCCAGCAGCCAACAACGCTGCGTGAATTTTTTGAACGAAAGCGACTGCCTTTGCACCGTCACCGTGGACACAAACCGAATCTGGCTTTAAAGCAATTTTTTGGCCATCAACCGCAGTGACACTTTGCGATTCAATCATCGCAATCGTCCGTTTAACGGCCGTTTCTTCATCGGTTACCATCGCGTTGGGCTGTGAACGTGGGACTAATGATCCATCAGCTAAATAATTTCGGTCGGCGAAAATTTCTTGGGCGTAAGGTAAATTAACGTCCTGGGCCGCTTTAATCAGCTGACTGTTAGCCAGGCCGAATAAAATCAGCGTTGGATCAACTGCCTTGATGCCTAAACAAATTCCCCGGGCCAAATCGTAATCCTTAGCCGCCATGTTGTATAGCGCACCGTGCGGCTTAACGTGGTGTAACTTTCCCGTTTGGCTAAAAGCGGCCAAAGCGCCAACTTGGTACTGAACGTAGTCTTTGGCCTCAGCAGGTGTTATTTGCATTTTGCGGCGACCAAAGCCCATTAAGTCCGGTAGACCAGGATGAGCGCCTAAAGCCACGTGATTTTTTTCGGCCAACGCAACGGTACTAGCCATCACGGTTGGATCGCCGGCGTGAAAACCACAAGCAATATTGGCCGAAGTGACGTAAGGCAAAACCTCAGCGTCCAAACCTAAGGTATAACGACCAAAACTCTCACCAAGATCGCAATTTAAATCTATCTTTGCCACGTTAAAAACCTCCTAAGTTTTCTAAGGACTAATTTCAGCATCTAAACCTATTCTAAAATGTACCTAAAGAAGCAGAATCTAACCGCTTTTTGAATCTTGCTTAAACGTGCTTAAAAAAGCAGATTCCTGCGCTTAGCTACAATTGACGAATCATTTGCTTTGCAAATAATTCGTCAATTTAGGCTAATGCTCAGAATCTAAACGCTTTTTGAAGCACTCTTCATTACAGTTGATACTTCAAATCGGTATCTTTGATATCAGTTACCAACATATGCCCTGGTGCGTGGGTAATAACGAAATCTGGTTTGCTTGCAACGACAACAGCTTGTGGTGTCACCCCACAGGCCCAGAATACTGGGACCTCACCAGGATTAATGGTCACTGCATCGCCGTAATCTGGTTTAGAGATATCCGTAATGCCAATTGTCGCCGGATCGCCAATCTGCAATGGCGTACCATGGACTTGCGGCAACTGTTCGGTCACGGTTACGGCGCGAACAATTTGATTTTCCGGAATTGGCCGCATGCTGACAACGTAATTGCCGTGAAAACGACCAGCTGACTTGGCCGGAATATTGGTATTGTACATCGGCACATTGACGTGCTCCGTAATATGGCGCATTTCGATCCCCGCTGCAATCATGGCCGCTTCAAACGAAAAACTGCACCCAATGAGAAAACTAACCAAATCAGGCCGCCAATAATCGACCACATTTAATGGCTCAGCCACTAGTTTGCCCCTTTGATAAATTCGGTATTGGGGAAAATCCCGGGCCAAATCCACATCCTGAGCAAATTTTTGTAACTGGCGACTCCCGCTATCCGTAACCTCTAAAATAGGGCACGGTTTAGGATTACGCTGTGCAAATAGCAAAAAATCGTACGCATCTTTCTCCGGTAAAATCACTAAATTAGCTTGCGTATAGCCGGGACATAGGCCACTTGTTTGATCGCAAAACTGCTCAGTTCGACACGCCTGGCGCAATTTAGTAGGCGTCAGTGTTAGTTCAGTCTCCACTATCCCATGCATCTCCTTAGTTTCCAAAACCTAGAAAGTGTTTGAAAAAGCACCCATATTCCAAGCACGGTTACACTAAATTAGTTAGATAAATGCTAATAAATGTATTTTTCAAACGCGGCCCAGTTTTCTAAGCGTTACTGCCCACTTTGGTCGCCACAAAATCATCAATAAACGTAATATTAATGTCATCGGCGGTATAGGCCGGCGCATTTAACAGCTCGTCCAAGAAATCAAGATTAGTCTGAATGCCACTAATCACGGTTTCTTCAATGGCAACTTTCATTTTGGCAACCGCAGTTGGGCGGTCGCTGGCGTAAACGATTATCTTGGCGATCATCGCGTCATAATCCGGCGGAACTTCGTAACCTTGATAAAGGGCCGTGTCGACGCGAACACCGTTGCCGCCAGGTAAATGTAAACCAGTAATCTTACCGGGCGTTTGTGCATTCACCCGGCATTCTAAAGCGTGACCGTGAACCGCTGCCTGTTTTTCTGGCAGTTCTTCACCAGCCGCAACTTTTAACTGTAAAGCAACAATATCCTGATCGGTGATGAGCTCCGTTATTGGGTGCTCCACCTGAACCCGCGTATTCATTTCCATAAAATAAAATTGGCCTGGGCCAGCGTATAAAAATTCAATTGTGCCAGCGCCAACGTAATGAATTGTTTTGGCCGCATTAACGGAAGTTGCGTACATTTGCTGCCTAGTTGCTTCATCAAGCACATCACTAGGTGCCTCTTCAATCATTTTTTGGTGGTGCTGCTGCAACGAACAATCACGCTCACCTAAAACTAAAACGTGGCCCTTTTCATCACCAATGATCTGAACCTCAATGTGCCGCGGTCGATCGATGTATTTTTCAAGGTACATTTCGCCATTAGCAAATGATTTTTCGGCTTCACTTTGAGCTAACTGAAAGTCATGATTAAATTGTTTGGCTGACTCAATCACACGCATTCCTTTGCCACCACCGCCTGCCGCAGCTTTTAGCATGACCGGGTAGCCGACATCGGCAGCTAAGCGCAAGCCAACTTTTTGTTCTGTAAAGCCACCAGGACTGCCGGGAATAACCGGCACGTCAGCGGCCTGCATAATCTCCCGGGCTGCTGCCTTGTCACCCATTTGTGCGATCACTTTTGCCGCAGGACCAATAAAAGTTAAGCCTTGTTCTTCACAACTTTTGGCAAAATCGGCATTTTCTGACAAGAAACCATAGCCCGGATGAACGGCGTCCGCCCCAGTAGTAACCGCCGCCGCAACAATATTATTAATATTTAAGTAACTCTTTTGTGGATCGGCCGCGCCAACGCAAACCGCCTCATCGGCAAGTTGCACGTGTAATGCCGTTTTATCAGCCACGGAATAAATGGCAACTGTCCGCAAATTAAGTTCGCGACAGGCCCGAATAATTCGTACCGCGATTTCACCACGATTTGCAATCAATACTTTTTTCACGAGCTCACTTCCTAATTAAAAACTAGAGTGTTTGAAAAAGCGGTTAGATTCTGAGGATTAGCCTAAACAGATGAATTACCTTTGAAAAAGGTAATTTGGCTGTTGTAGCTAACCGCAGGAATCTGCTTTTTCAAACACGTTTACACTAGAATTGGTCATAAAATCACTATTTCCGATCATTACTCTAGAGCGTGAACCAAAAATCTGGGTTCACGTGCTTCAACCCAAAACAGACTTTTGTCCCACTCCCATCTGACCGCTTTTTCAAACACTCTCTAGTCCAGTTCAAACAGCGGATCGTCGTAACCCACGCGCTGTTCGTTACCAACTAAAATCTGGGTAACTTTACCGGCCTTGTCGGCTTTCACATCATGCATCATTTTCATTGCTTCAATGATGCCAATCGTCTGGCCGACTTCGACGTTATCGCCAGTTTTGACAAATGGTGGCTCATCGGGAGAAGCCGAAGCGTAGAAGACACCTACCAAAGGTGACTTCAGCGTTGACTTGGTGTCAGCTGGATTTTTTCCCAACGCTGGCGTCGGCTGAGTTGATTCAGGTTGTGGGGAATTACTTGGTTCCTTAGTTAGCTTTAATGTTGTTTGTTCATTTTGATAGGTAAATGAGGTCAAATTGCTGGCCGCCATGTGATCCATCAGTGCTTTTATTTCATCCACATTCATGTAATTATCGATCCTTCCTCGATAAGATTGTGTTGGGAATTGGGTTTGGGCCGAACTAGATTAAACGTGTTTGGAAAAGTAGATTCCTGCGGTTAGCTACGATCGCCAAATCATCTGTTTCACAGATAATTTGTCAATCTAGGCTGCGATTCGGACTTCGGTTTATTTTAGTCCGATCGACAACGTTAGTAATCCTCAGAATCTAACCGCCTTTCCAAACACTCTAGTCGTCAAACAACCTTCTCACGCGGCTTGCTGGCAATCGGGGGCTTAAATCTTCCCGACTTGGTTGCTGTACTTGTTGGGTTAACTGGGTTAGTTGTTTTTGCCGTTCTTGTAACAACTTCTGGGCCGCCATGATGGGGATTAATTTAAAATTAACTTGCATCCCCGGCTGTGCTTGGGCAATCAACGGCAAATCAACGCTAGCCAAAACTGCAATAACTGGGTACCCACCAGTTGTTTGGCGATCAGCTAACAAAATAATTGGTTCACCATTTTGCGGAATTTGTACGCCGCCAAAGAAGGTTCCTTCTGACAACAAGTTTCCGGTCTGCGCGACGGTTAATTTTGCACCGTTTAAGCGGTAGCCCATTCGATCAGAAGCGTCACTAATCGTAAAGCTCGTTTTTAAAAATTCTTGTTGAACTTGCTCAGTAAATTGCTTAAATTGTGGGCCCGGCGTCACCCGCACCGTCACCTGTTTTTCGGCATAACTCGAAACAGCTAACTTGCGACTGCCATAGCTTGGGACGTAGGGTGATGCCTGCTGTAACGGTAAAACATCCCCGGCCTGCAAAGCTCGTCCGTGAAAACCACCCAGCTGGTAACGTGTGCTGGTTGCCAAACTGCCCATCACTTCAGGTAAGGCAAAGCCACCAGCAACGGCCAAATAACTCCGAACACCGTTGGTTAGCTGTTTGATTGCTAAACATTGACCAGCTGATACCAGCTGTGCCTGGTAAAAAGGAAACGGCCGTCCATCCAAACTTGCCTTGCCAGTTGCGCCTGTCAACGCGACAATGCAATCCTGATTAAACTGCAACGTTGGTCCAATACTGGTGATTTCTAACCCAGCAGTTTTGGGATCATTGGCAACTAATAAATTGGCTAAGCGAAAAGCCCACGGATCCATCACTCCGGAAACACAAAAGCCACTTGCCTGCTGGGCTGTGCGGCCAAAGTCTTGAACAGTGGTTAGTAAACCACCACTTAGTACCGTAATACTCATCAGCTTTTCACCTGCTCTCGAGTTACTTTAATCTGGTAAGCTGCCGAATTATCCGTAATTTGGGTAAATTCCGATTGACTAATTTCATCAAAATGAATGTAGTCCCCTGCTTGGTACAATAGCGGCTGATCGCGTTGGGGATCAAACAATTTAATTGGCGTGCGACCAATTAATTGCCAACCACCTGGTGAAACCACTGGGTACATCCCCGTTTGTTCACCGGCAATGCCAACCGAGCCCGCCGGAATTGTTGCTCGTGGTGAAGTCAACCGGGGCATTGCAATCTGTGGATCTAGTCCGCCTAGATAGGCAAACCCTGGCAGAAAGCCTAACATGTAGATCAAGTAATTTGGTTTTGTGTGTCGTTTAATTAATTCTGCGGTATCTAATTTTGCGTGGGCGGCCACTTTTTCTAAATCAGGACCAAATTCAGTCGTGTAACAAACAGGAATATGAACGACTCGCGCCTCACTACCTTTGTGTAAATCCAATTGCTGAAGTGAAGTGGTCACTAACGCCTCTATTTGTTCCAAACTTGTCTCCAATGGTTGATAAAAAACCGTCAACGTTCGAAACGCTGGTAATAAAGCTGTAATTGCGGCTTGTTTACTTAACTTTGCCGCCAAGCGACTAATGATTAAATTAATCTGTGGATCAATTTTGTTAGAAAAGGTTACATTGAGCGCCTGGTCACTGGCGGGAATTAATTCATAGGGTAACAATTACAATGACCCCCTTAGCTAGTTTAAAGAATAAATTCATTCTAGATTAAATTAAGATTAAAATCAATCTTAATTTCAAATTAATATCTAATTATTTTTAAACTACGTCATACTTATCTTTGTATATGACAGATCTGCTGACATTGGCAATAAAAGAGGCCAACATAAAGAAGTGCAACAAATTTTATTTTGCTGCACTTCTTTATGTTGGCCACATTTTAAAAAGGATCATTAGGCCCGCTTTTTACACGACGCTTTATTTCATTTTTCTGACTTGATCAATTGCCAGCGTCATAGTTTGGTCAAAGCGTTCGTCAACCACTTCAGCGGGTAAATTGAGAAAACCACCAATTTCTTGAACAATGAAACCAAACAGGGTTGAGCGGTACAAAGTCGCCTCAACCTTTGTGGTGTCATCGGTTAATTGCAATGGCGTAAAGACATCTCGATAAAGTTCGATCAGTGCTTGGTGCGTTTTTGATGTGCGGGGTAAAGTGTTCAAATCTAGTAATAACGGCGCTAACCCTGGATGTTGCTTACAAGCTTGGCGAAATTCTTGAGCAAAGGTCATTAACGCTTTGCGGCCAGAGATGCCAATCAACTGTTTTGTTAATTGTTGTGAAATTTGGTTGATGAAGTGCAGCCCTACTTGATCCAACAAATCGCCAAGACTATGGGCGTAGTTGTAAATCGACTGCGGGCGCACTTCTAAGGCCGACGCTAAATCACGAATGGTCAGTTGATTGATACCCTTTTCTTCAATTAACTGTTCGGCCATTTCTAAAACCTTTTCTTTAGTTAACGTTCTTTTCTTTACCATTATGTTGCTCCTTACACGTTAATCTAGAGTGCTTGAATAAGCGGTTAGATTATGGAGTATAGCCTAGCTAGGCGAAAAGAGCCGCGCAGCGGATCGTTCGACTAGCGTAGCTATACGCAATAATCTGCTTTTTCAAACACGTTTCCAATGAGAGTGCCTTAAAAAGCGGTTAGATTCTGAGGATTACTGACGTTGTCGATCGGACTAAGATGAACCAAAGTCCGAATCGCAGCCTAAACGGACGAATTATCTGTGCAACAGATGATTTGGCTGTTGTAGCTACTATTCCGCAATTGAGGATTATTAGCCAGATGCGCTAATAATCTTGATGCTCCATACGTTGTCCATTCAACTATGGCGAAAATCGCCAAGTTGAAGCATGGCAACCGCAGGAATCTGCTTTTTCAAACACGTTTCCATTAAACTAGTTTGAAAAATACTAGTAAAAACATTCCCCAACCATAATCTAACTTCAATAATAGCCCACTTCAATTAATTTACGCCAGAATTTTTACCATAAGAATCCGTCACGCGGTCCCTTTTTAACAAGATTTTGACTAATAAATAACTTGCTTTGAAAACAAACTTATATAAACAGTTTATTTTCTGTTAAAAACAGTATATAATACTTTATAACCTGATACAATCAGTTTAGCAAATTTATTAATCGAGGTCTTTACTATGATGGATACTAACGGACGGCAGTACAATCGAATTTTACTCATGTTAACGTTATTGCTAGGTACATTTTGTACTGCTTTAACGACGAATATGTTAGTAACGGCCTACCCAACGCTTATGAATCAATTTTCAATCTCCAGCGCGACCGTTCAGTGGCTAACTACTGGCCCACTGCTAATTATGGGCATTATGATTCCAATCAGCGCATGGCTGCTCAATAATTTCAGTCTTAAATTAATTTACTTAACGGCCCTCGCCTTTTTTCTCGTCGGTCTAATTATCAGCTTCACTGCTAATAGTTTTTCCTTCATCTTAATTGGCCGCCTAGTGCAAGCAATTGGCGTTGGCGTTACTTTTCCAACCATTCAAACCGTCTTGCTGGTTATTTTTCCGGCAGACAAACGTGGCTCAATGATGGGCCTGGGTGGAATCGTCATTGGCCTAGCACCAGCGCTTGGGCCAACTGTTTCCGGCTGGATTCTTGACAATGACAGTTGGCGTGATCTATTTGGCATCATGATTCCCCCGGTTATTTTAGTTGTGATCATGACCTTGATTTTCGTTCACCCCGTTATCCCGGTTAAAAAATCTAAAATTGATGCCCTGGCTATCGCACTCTCGACGATTGGCTTTGGCACACTACTCTATGGTTTCTCCGAGGTTGGTGAACACGGTTGGTTGTCGACCGTTGTTATCACTAGTATCATTATTGGTTTAATTTTCATCGGTCTGTTTGCTTGGCGCGAATGGCCGCAAAAAGAACCTTTTTTGAACGTTCGTTTACTGAAAATTCCATCATTTACCGTTGCTTCCATTATTACTGCACTTTCCAACACGGCAATGATCGGCATTCAGGTTGTTCTGCCAATGTATTTGCAAAATGTTCGCGGCATGAGCCCGCTGCACTCTGGTTTAATGATTCTCCCTGGCGCGCTTGTTTACGGTATTGTCAGCCTGATTAGTGGCCGAATTTATGACGAAATGGGCGGCCGGCTTTTGGCATTAGTGGGGACCTTTTTACTCACACTAGGCACGATTCCGTTTGTTTTATTAACGCGCAACACACCGTATAGCTACATTATTTGCGACTACACAGTCTTAATGATCGGCGTCGCCCTAGTGACCATGCCGTTAACGGCCGCCAGTTCAATTGATTTAAAAGGCATTCAATTAAGCCACGGAACTGCCGTTAATAGCACGATGCGCCAAGTGATGACGTCGATTGGGACCGCCATTTTAGGCAGTGTTCTGGCCAACGTTATGACGCAAAATAATCCAGCACATGCCTTGTTGAAAACAGCCCCGCTTGCCTTTCGGGATCAGTCGTATCAGGCGGCCATGAGCGGTTTTCACGCGGCATTTCTAGTTGCAACTGCTTTTGGTGTCATCGACTTCATCTTTGCTTGCTTCGTTAAAAATACGCGAAAAGAGGCTAAATAATATGATTTTAATCAGTCTTTTTATTGGCGTTATTTGTTTTGTCACTGGTGTTCTTTTGCTTAAAACACGGGCACAGCAATGGCTAGTCGGCGGACTAGGGCTCATTTTGCTGGTCTTGTCAGCCAGCCTCATGATTGGCAACGACAACGCTCACTGGGGAATGCACCAAGTTAGTCAACAACAAACGACCAAAATTGCTTCCATTAGCCCAACAAAACAATTGCCGTTATTGATCTACCAGCCAATTCGCCAGAGTAAAACGGAAAAAGTTTATCTTTACCGACTAGCTAATCAGAAAAAGGCACTGCACACACAGGCCAGCATTAAAACAACGAACGAAATTAGTTACCAGGCAACCAAGCGGGCTAAGTTGGTGGTTACCACAAAGTATTGGCGCTACCAAAATAGCTTCTGGCGCTGGTGTTTTAGTGGAACTGGCGCCCACCATGAGCTGATTTCACGGCAGAATAAATTCGTTCTACCTAATAATTGGACAACTATTAGCTGCAAACAGGCAGCCTGGCTGGAAAAAGCGGCCAAGGCTAAACAGGCGGCTGCTAAAACGCAGAGCAGGCAGCAAATCGCCTTGCTCGTTGAACAGGCTAAAGCCAAACAGCCTGCTTTGACCACACAGCAGTTGCAACAAATCAAAGCAACCGCCGAAAAACAGGTCGAGGCCAAGGTTCAGCAACAAGAACAACAAGTCGCCCAAACGTTGCTTAAACAGGCAAAAAAGACGGCCAGCCAATAAATTTAGAGGCCATTTTCAATTAAAAAGGCGTCTAGTCGCACATTGCAATCGTTATTGACCATTGCAATGTTGAAGTTAGACGTCTTTTTTGACTGTTGACCGTTTTGCTCATTTTGGCTATCAAGGCCCAAAGTTGGTTCCGTAATTTCACTCTTCATTAAGAGATTACAAAGCCATCATATTTTCTTCACACTTGGCCTGTATATTGAACTTCATAGAGATGAGATACATCTCTTACCCAAATATACCTAACAACCCAATTTTTCATTTTACTCCTCCAAAGTAATTGAAAAAGAGCCACTGGTCTTCCCAACCAGTGACTCACCCTTACTCCTTTAGATCACTTGGCAACCCAACTGAGTGATCTTTTTTGTTGCCTTCATTTTTTATTGCGTTTATTTATAAGGTTAGCCAGTGTACAAAATAATTTTAAATTTTTCGACATTACATTTATTTCTGAAATCTAGTGGCAAGCAAAAATTAGGAGCAGGCATAAAATTCTCAAGGTGAGATTTTATGCCTGCTCCTAATTAATTTTCCAATCACGACTAAACTAGCCAGAGCATTACTCTAGAACGTGCGCCAAAAGTCCGGGTTCACGTTCAATAACCATCGTCCGGTTATTGAATTAACCTACCTTACGCAGTAAACCCAAAATCGACTTTTGTCCTACTCCGCGCCCAACGCCAGCGATGTTCCTCACAATAGGAGATTTCACAACCATCTTTTTTTGGTTGTTGAGTTCGTTTATTCTGCTCAGTTGCACCACATAAAGCACAGGTCCAGACTTTTTGATCATTTGGCATACCGCTGACACTCCCTACGTTTTTGATTATGTTATTAGCATAGCAAGTCTGTTTTACCAGTGCCATAAATAAGCTTAACTATTCGAAATAGCATCTTATCAATTTGTTATGAAATCAGTCACACTTTCTTCATAATTCACCGGTATAGTAATTTACATAGAGATCAGTAATCCCTATTTACCCAAACAACCCAAATTTTTCATTTTACTCCTCCAAAGTAATGAAAAAAGAGTCACCAGTCCTCCCAAACTGATGGCTCACCCTTACTCCTTTTAGATCACTTGGCAACCCAACCAAGTGATCTTTTTTATGTGCTTTTTATTTTTATTTCGCAGACTTTACGTTGTCCATTCCACTACCACGCAGCCCGTGAGTGGAACTGGCACTCCTTTTTGTTCACTTGGCAACCCGATTTTTTTGCACATTGAAATGTAAAAAAAAGAATGAGTTGTTTTTATAACACAGCTCACTCGCCTAATTTAATACGTGTTAAAAATATTTTTCAACATTGATAGCTCCTACTGGCAAAAATCTATTTGGAATTTGCCAGTATTTTCTGAACGGCGTCCAACGCTTTATGCTGAGCCATGACGCTCTTGAGTTTATCAGCATCATCAGACAAGTTGATCAAGGTATCGTCTAGGTCAACAAACTCGGTCTCAATATAACGCAGCGTTTCGAGTTGTTTCTCAGTAAGCGGCTCTGTCTGCACAGTTTGTTCCACTTTTTGCGCTTCACGAACAATATCGCGAACTTCATGAATAGCTTGTTTTTGGGTTAGAAATTGACTAATATGGCTAGTCTTTCCGCCAAGTTTACGTAAATCTAACGCCAACTTACGTAACTGTGCATTAATTTGATCAAGTACATTATCTTCCTTAGTTGCCATCCTAACAACACACCTCACTAATTTAGTTTTCAACTTAAATATAGCACAAGCATTCGTTGTCGTTAAATATTGAATTTTTTCGGAATTCTCCTCTGAACAAACATGATACAATCATTCAGAGGTGATCCAAATGTTATCAGGAAAAAAGCGTCAAGAACAAATTCGTGGTGCTCTAATTGCTGGAACCCAACCAATCAGTGCCGGCCACTTTGCCAAACAATTTGGTGTTAGCCGACAAACAATTGTCGGCGATATTGCCCTAATGCGCGCCCAAGGTGAAAAGATTGTCGCCACGCCACGCGGTTACGAGTATCAGCA
This sequence comes from Loigolactobacillus backii, assembly GCF_001663675.1. NCBI lineage: Bacteria > Bacillati > Bacillota > Bacilli > Lactobacillales > Lactobacillaceae > Loigolactobacillus > Loigolactobacillus backii. Next base: position 1,091,567 of record NZ_CP014873.1, on the reverse strand, counting down.
TGACAATCGCCATCAAGCGATCATTGCTTGCCGTCATCGCCCGGAACAGATTGAACAAGAACTAACCTTAATTGTCCAAGCTGGCGGCAGTATTAGCGATGTGCTAGTTGAGCACCCCCTTTACGGCCAATTACGCGGTGAATTAGCCATCCGCACCCGCAGTGATGTTCAACAATTCATCCGTAAATTGAATAAATTCAAAGGTCATCCCTTAGCTGAGCTCACAGATGGTATCCACTTACACACAATTACCTTTGAAAATGAGAACCAATTAACCCAAATCAAACAAAATTTGCACGATGCCGGCATTTTATACGAACCAGCTAGTTGACAAGACACCCCTAAGTAGTGTTTACTTGGGTCTATTGCTAGGTGTCAAGACACCTCGTGATAGACCTTATCTCAACTTAGGAGGACCATGCTTCGAGTCCGCGTATTTCGCGCTACGAGAATGGACACCCCCGGTGATTTGGATTTTGCGTTCTGCGCAAAATAGACCTTATCTCGCTTAGGAGGATACATACAATGCAGGAAGAAAAGCCGAAGACTAGGCGACTATTAGTTGTCGCGGGACTAGCTTGGTTGTTTGACGCGATGGATGTTGGGATGCTTTCATTTATCATCGCGGCGCTTAAGCCTGAATGGCATTTAAGCGAAGTTCAAATGGGTTGGATTGGCAGTGTTAGTTCCATCGGTATGGCAGTTGGTGCCATTTTATTCGGAATCTTGGCCGATCGTTACGGTCGCAAAGATATCTTAATCATTACCTTGCTATTTTTCTCAATTGGTACTGGCTTATCGGCGCTCACCACCGGCTATGTCATGTTTCTTGTTCTACGTTTCATCATTGGTATGGGCCTTGGTGGCGAATTGCCCGTAGCTTCAACTCTCGTTTCAGAAAATGTTCCTGTTGAACGCCGCGGCCGCACCGTTGTCTTGCTAGAAAGCTTCTGGGCTGGCGGTTGGCTAGTGGCTGCACTTATATCTTACTTTGTCATTCCAACTTGGGGCTGGCGTGTTGCCCTATTGGGTTCGGCGTTAACGGCATTCTACGCACTTTACTTGCGTTATGGTCTCCACGAATCACAGGCCTACGTTCAGCAAACGCTTGGTCAACGGCCATCGACGAAAACGGCCTTGGCTGATTTATGGAAACCTGCTTACTTTCGCTCAACTTTGATGCTTTGGATCGTTTGGTTCATGGTCGTTTTTTCTTATTACGGCATGTTTCTCTGGCTTCCCAGTGTTCTAGTCCTAAAGGGATACAGCTTGATTAACAGCTTCGGCTACACACTAATCATGACTTTGGCACAGTTGCCGGGTTACTTTGTCGCCGCTTGGCTGGTTGAACGCTTGGGCCGTAAAAAGATCTTGTCGTTCTTCTTATTGGGCACAGCCGTTAGCGCGCTTGGCTTCGGTAACGCCACTGGTTTACCGGCTATTTTGAGCTTTGGCATGCTGCTGTCATTTTTCAATTTAGGCGCTTGGGGCACGCTTTACGCCTATTCGCCAGAACAATATCCGCTAGTTATTCGCGGCACCGGCACTGGTATTGCCGCTGGTATTGGCCGAATTGGCGGTATTTTGGGACCAATCATGGTTGGTAGCTTGATTGCTAAAGGGGTCTCCTTCACCTACATCTTTGGCATTTTCTGCGCCGCCATCATTATCGCCGTTATTGCCATTATCTTTCTTGGTAAAGAAACGATGGGCCAGCAGTTGGATAAGGTTGTGCATACTAAATAAAACTATTGAAAAAGGCGCTCTGATCCTGAGCACTAGACTACATTAACGACTAGTTGACGTAACAAATTCTTTGTTAATCGTAGGTAATCGGACGTTTTAGCTTCATTCTTATTAAAAAAATCCCAGTCAACAACACAATTTGAAAGCGTGTTGCTGACTGGGATTTTATGACTATTCAGCCGGAATATTTACCTAGATGCGCTTAAAAAGCTAGAAGCTAGGCGCCTGTATTCACTACATTATGGTTCTAATTTCTTTGTAATCCGTTCTAAATTACGAATAAACGCGGCCTGCTCTTTTTTGGGAACGGCAGACTCAATTTCTTTTTCCAGCGCCGCAAAAGTAGCGTTAATGGACCCAAGCAGTTCCTTTCCCTTTGGCTCGAGAAAAATTTGTTTTTGCCTTTCATTATCAGCTGGAATCTTACGAAGAATGTAGCCTCGTTTGGTCATTAATTTCAGCATATTAGTGACGGTGGCATTTTGGCGGTTAAGATATTCCGCCACATCTTTTTGGATTGTTCCCGGGTGCTCGCTCACATATTTTAGCAAGCGTGCCTGTTGATTATTTAACCCTAATTCACGTAACTGCGCGTGAATAAAGTCAGTTTCCTGCGCAACGACCAAATGGAGGCGTTCAGACAAGTTGTTTGATTTATCAATCTTCAATAATACTGCCTACTTTCTGTTCGTTATCTTTAGCAACAGTATAATAAAGTGTTTATTGTAAATCAAATACTTAGTATTAATTAATATTGCTTAAGCAATATTTGTATTAACAACTAGCTACTGGCTTAAAAGTCCAGTTATATCTGCTAATTCGTGATTAGACCGTTGTTGATTTTAGTCTTAACTGAAAATCCAATAAGCGCTTTTAATTAGTTTTTAGTCCAATGCGCGTATAATAGATTTGTATTTAAAAATGGCAGATTGCAAGAAACTCAAAGAAAAATCTGAGAATAATATAAATTCAAAAATATAAAATCGCATGTTTGTTGGAACTCATTGCATATTCCGATAATTATAAAGTTTATACAATAAATCAGAAATGATTTATTTTTTTTGCATTTATTTTCATCGATATCTACTATACTTTCACACGCAAAGTTACCAATACCAGCTAAGATCAAATCAATAAACCTATCATTTATATTGTTTAGCAGAACCGTTTAAAGATAGGTTTGGAATTCCAAGCTCTACAGGCTTACTGGTCGATGTTCATAAATCTTGATCTAGACAAAAAAGTCCCTTGATGATTAGCAGAAAAGTTATATTATTTCTACTGACACGCACAAAAAAGTTTGTTGCACATCAATCAATAATCTTCTAATATGTCAAACAGTTAAGCATCAAATATCAACGGTGAACAATATGAAACGATAAAAAAATAAAGCCAACTATAGCCACTATCAAAAATACCGAAAACGGAATAACTCAGTGTCAGTATCACTTTAGCTTATAATAAATTATTACTCACTTTAAACTACAAAAGCTTATAATTACGTGTGCATAGTAAAAATTAAAATATTGGGGGATTCATTCATGATATTGCTAGAAAATAATGAACTACAAGTAGAAATCAGTGAAAAAGGTGCCGAGATTCAGCGAATCATCAACAAAAAGGCTAATTTCAATTATATTTGGTCAGACAATGGCCAAGGCATCTGGAAACGCCATGCACCAATTCTCTTCCCTTTCATTGGCAAATCAAACCAAGACCAATATCGCATTGATCAACAAACATTTCCAATGTCCCAACATGGTTTTGGTCGTGATCAAACATTTACAGCAGAGCAGGCAAGCGAAACTGAGGCCACTTTCACATTTACGGCTACTGAAGACACAAAAAAAATCTATCCATTCGTTTTTAGCCTCAAGATTTCCTACGCACTAAAAGAAAATCAGCTTCAAGTTAACTTTGAAGTAATCAATCAGGACACTAAATCAATGTCGTTTGCACTTGGTGTTCACCCTGGATTCAATGTTCCGTTAAATGGCGAAGGTAGTTTTGAAGATTATTCTTTGCAATTAAATCCAAGCACAATTTCACTAAAACAATGGGAAATTGGTCCAGCGCCATTTAGAACTGGCAACATCATCCCATTTACAGCAACCAAAGAAAATAATGTTATTCCGTTAAACCATAAACTGCTAGACGATGGCTTAATTATTTTAGAGAAGAAAGAATTATCGCAGGTTACGTTGCAATCAAATAAGACATCACACTCTGTCTCCCTGTCAACTGGCGATTTCCCTTACCTAGCATTATGGAGCCCTGAAAATAAACGGGCACCATTCCTTTGTATTGAACCATTTGCGGGTCTACCTGATAAATATGGTGACATTACTGAGCTCTTCGAGAAGCAAGCTAATATGTTATTAACTGCTGGTAAAACTAAAAAATTGGCCTACCAACTTGAGTTGAAATAGACCAATGTGATATTCATAAATAAATCAGAAATGATTTATTTTTTTACCATAGATTATTTTTATTTTTTCCCACCAACTACTCGCAGAACCTTCAAGGCCACCCGATCCCGTAATCGGTAAACATGCCGCTTCGAACAACCCAACCTTTCAGTGATCACTTTGATGGGCTGATCTTCCAAGCAACGCAAGACAATAAACTGCTTTTCAGCACTATCGCAGCGACTAAACAAATCGCGGTAGACATCCTCAACATGAACTTCTTCAAAAACATCAGCGGACGTAATTGTGACGCGTAAGTCAAAACTTTTCGATTCATCAACAAGGACCGACTGATCTTGCGTGATGTAATAACTTTCAACCCGATTTCGCCGCAGAACTTTGTAGATCATCCAAATTAACGCGGTATAAATATAGTTCAGACAATCAGTCTCATCTTTAGCGGGATATTTTTCAACAAATTCACAGTAAGTATCCACAAAGGTTAACCGACATTCGTTAAATAAATCGGAATAATCTTGCCAACTCTGCGGTACACCACAATGGCGGAGTGCACCGTGGATTAACCGATTGTGATCTTGTAGTAAATTAAAGGCTGCTTTATATCGTTGTTTATCTTTCTCGTTCATGGGAATCACTCCAGACGAGGGTGGTAAAAAAGCGGTTGGCGCAAAAATTGGCTAGTTTTGCACAATGTCGCTCAGATTAGGATGAACCGCAATCTGCCTTTTCCAGCCCGATTAGTAAAATACTAACCACTCTTTTTACCACTCTCTAAATTTGTGATCCTCAGCGCTAAGGAACAGGTTTATCCTACCAAATTTAAAATTTTGACCACAATTTGCCACTAACGAATTTCCGGAACTTTCAAAAAGTAGAAACGCGCAATTACGCGTTTTCATTCTAAAATAAGCAAGTAAAGTTAGTTTTCACGCTTTTTACACATTGAATTCTTAGTTGCAGGTGATTGAAAGCGCAGCCATTGGTATGGTACATTAGAAAAGTCCTATTCAGCGCTTGAAAGCACGTCAAATAGGAAAAATTACTTATGTTAAAAATCTGTTTTCAAAGGACTGTTACTATGGGAAAAAATACGCATGATTGGGAAAGCTATATCCCTGACAACCACCGTTTATTAGACCTTAGTGAATTGAAATTGTTAGTTAAAATTGCTTGTTATTCAGAAGAAGCGCGCATTTGCGATAATACTTTAGCTTGCGTGCCCATCACTTTCAACCATGACGTCGACGGCCATCGTTGCCATAGTTTGATTATCACCAAACAGGGCCGCTCGTATCTAACTAGCGCAACGACTTCCAAATTATTAAATCAATGCCAACAAAAATTTTGGCCGGAACATGTCGTCAAATCCATCGCTAATATTATTGAAATCTACCAGTATGTCCCCTGCATTGTTGGCAATGCTAGTTTCATCACATTAGGAACCACCGCGGACAATAATACTGCCTTCATCGCACTAGAGGTCTTTGACCACTTTGTTTCCGTGACCGATGACAAATTATTGCTTTACTTTAATGATCAAACAATTCTAAAAATCGATTATTCAGCGAAATACTTTGAACGCCAATTAAAAAATACGGCCAAAATATTCCACTTTATCACTTATTTGCAAACAGAATTTTCCCGTTATTTCAATAATTATTCACGCATTGTCATTTTGACCGGTGACACCTACCTTCATCGGCAAATGCGCTCGTTGGACAACGCTGTTTACCCGTCACTGAAATATTGTGCTGGACATTTCTGCCTTGCCTATTCACTACGTTGGATTAAAACAGCGACTGGTTGTGATAACGTCGAATTTCTTCATATCTTTCAAGCAATTAAGCGCCGCTACCCGATTTTTATGCCAAAGGAATTAATGGCGAAATTTTTTAAGTCAGTATAACTGATTAGGTAACGACCCAAGATTCACTGGTAACAACTCTTTCATCATTATTTAAAGCAACGGCGGGGCAAGCTTCGCCGTTGTTTTAATGTCGGTAAATACTACCTCGCCGTTGTTTCTTGACGACGGCGCTGCCTGCTTCGCCGTTGTTTTATAACATCGGCGCCGACGTTAGTTAACTTTCAAAAAAATAAATTTAAAAATAAAAAAGCAGTAATTATCCCCGACCTTATCGCCTTTGTGCCTGGTTAAGAATAATTATTGTTTTTTTCTTGGCACGTTTTGGGTTCTCACGGGTTTTATGTTTATATAACCGGTTAAGAAAGAAGTGGTAAACATGTCTAGTTCAATTAGTATTCCAGTAAATCTTTATTCACAGCTTGGGTTTCAAGAACTTGCTCAAGAACAAATTAACACTTATTACGCAGCCTTTCGTTTTTGGCATTTCTTATTGCATCAAGCAGCTCATAATGACGACCATGGTCGAATCACTGCTTCAGCCCAACGTCCGTATACGATCACAGAGTTGAAGCAATTCTGTGGGATTGTGAATGATCATAATATCAAGTCACTTAGTCAATTACTCATCAAAGTGGGCCTACTTTACGAAAATGAAAATCAGGCCTTGTACATTGCTGATTGGGAACAATTTTGTCCCGGGGCTGTTTCAGCGAATGTGAAGGAATCCACCGAAACTAGGACGAGCAAAGCAAAACAATTAGCAGCACCGAGCAAAGGTCCAAAATCACCAAAGCTCAAGCATCCGGCTACCTCCGTTGAACGAGAAAAAGCCCAAAAAATCATCGCTGAGCTCGCCCAAATTAGTGGTAAGTCCTTCCCGCAGGCCGAACGCTATGAAGATTACGTTATTGCTTGGCTACAAGTTGGTTACCGGCCAGAACAGTTTAAACAAGTGAGTTTAGCCAAAACAACCGAATGGGGCAATCAAATTGAAATGCGCAAATTTGTGCGACCTCAGACTTTATTTGGCCCTAAATTCATTAATTACGTCAACGATATCGTACCAGAACAGCCTGTGACAGTCGTTCATCATGTTGAACCAGTATCGGCAACGGAAATAATAAAGGCAATTTATTTAGACTGTGATCGTGATTTAAACGAAACTTTCCGCCATATGAAGGTTGAAGATATTGCGATTACCAAAGAAGAAATGGCGGTGATCGTTGATGGAATTTGAACAAGATGCTGTTGCCTACCTGGTGGATCATCCCGAAATCAGTAAAAGTACCGAGATTGAGGCCCGCTGGTTTCATATTATTAAATTCCAGCACCTCGTTAACGTTATCCTAGAAAATAATGGCGATTTTAAAGACTGGGTAGACGTCAAACGCCGCTTTTTCTTAGTTCATCCACTGGATTTTGCGGAGGACGAATGGGTTAAACTGCACGATACTAACGTCACCACTAAAACCTTTAAGTCCGTTTTACAAGGCCTAAAAGCGTGGTACTACCAAGGTGAGCTGGAGGAACTAGCAAATCGTTACGCAAAATACCCAACTAACGAAAATCTCGAAGCACTAAGCCAGCTTACGCAATTAGTCCGCGTTTTAAATTTACCTGACTTGCCAACTAAAAAATTAAGTGAGTATGCGGACGATCTGCGTTATTACATGGATCACTCACGTTCAGCCGGAATCAAAACCTATCAGCAATTGGATAACGTTCTTGGCAATGGCCTCTGTGGTGGCGTCTTGTGGACAATTGGCGCACGGCCGGGAATTGGTAAATCAGCGTTTGGCTTAAGTTTCATTCAAAGTGCCTTAGCGCTCGATCCAGAAATCATGATTGATCATTTTTCACTCGAGATGACTGGTGAAGATAATTTCAATCGGACAATTGCCTTTCATACCGGTATTCCCGTTAATCAACTTAGAAATCCAAAACATTCATTATCCAGCGCACAAAAAGCACAAGTAAACCAAGTCTTACCGGCGATCACCGCGCAACACGTCAATTTACACGACAAAATTCTTGTCTTACCCCAGATTATTAAAGTAATTCGGGAAAACGCCAAGAAGGCCACCGACAAAGGTGTGAAATATTTTGCCATTGTTGATTATTTGCAAATCGTAAGTTTGACCCGAACTAAGGCCCGCGTAACTGATCGGCGTTTAGAAATTGAAGCCATCACTCGCGAACTAAAGTTATTGACCAATGAACTAGATATTCCGATTATTTTATTCTCACAACTTAATCGTGAATTGGAAAAACGTGTTGATCGTAAGCCACAATTGGCCGATTTACGCGAATCTGGCAGTATCGAACAAGATTCCAACATTGTTGCCTTTCTCTATTTAGAGGATCAGATTCAAGAACAAAGTAAAGTTCGCAATATTAATCTACTTTTCCGTAAAAATCGTTCTGGAAAATTGGCTGAGTTAGCATTGAAATTCGATACCCAACAGATGAAATTTACGCCGATTAATCATACAGAAAAGCGCCCTAGTCATGCGGTTAGTTCGTAAAATATACGCGCTAACACATTCAAATTTGATTCAATAACTTAAATCTAAGCACTTAAGGAGAAAAACATGAAAGAAATAAACGTTACTGAAGCCAAAGCTCACTTAAATCGCTATGTTCGTGATCTTGATCAAGCTGGCAGTTATTTACTCGTGCGCAATAATCGCACTGGCGCCGCACTTTTACTGATTTCTGCCAGTCAGTGGCAAGCGCAACTAGAATCTTTTTTACCAGAAGAAATGGAGGCAACTAACTATGCAGAATGATCCCTACTTTTCACAGGATTCGTTAATTATTTTTAACGCTAAAACTGCTGAAGAACACCTAACAGTCGCAAAAGAACATCTAACTGAACAACAAGCAAAAGGAACGGCTATGACTGGCCTTGAAAAGCTAAGCCGCCAAGCCGCACTCGTTGCTGCTAATGATCTAAATCCAGAGACGATTAAGCCTGAGTCAGCCCACGGCAATAAGTTGGCCTGCGCAAAGCAAGATTACCTTGGCCAGACACTTTATTTAGACGATGAGATTTATCAGTTAGGTAGCTTATTGTATCGGAAAGAATATGCGGTAGAATTTCTTCAGTATCTGCACTATTTAACTTTGCACCACTCCAGTGCGACAGGTATTTTACACTTGCTTGGTAGCCGTAAAGTGCAGTAAATTCGTGCATAGTTCTAAGGTTGATTTTTAATTTGTAAAAGGCTAATTCTAAACACTTTTGCGCAAAAATCAAAATAAATACGATTATTTGCAAATTTCCTGGCACATTTCACGATGCTGAGGGTTTTATGTCTATAGTAAGCAGAAAACAGGTGGCCACCGACTGACTTACAAAATAACTGGGTTGCTGAATTCACTAATGCATTGTTGATTCACAACACCAAAAATTGGAGGACCTAATAATGGATGATTGGATTAAAACAAACGTTGAAATTAAAGTAACTGGCCCCGACATTGCCAATGAAGCAACTCGTGTTTTTCACGACTGCAAGGAAGAAGTCACTTCTGAACAATTGATCGGCCTAGGCAAAGTAGTAGAGAGCCTCTCTGGCCACCGTGCCAATGCTGGTGTAATCGTGAATTACCGCCGGCAAGATTTTTTGGGAGACGAAAACTAGCGATTTTTAAAAGGTGCCTCGATACTGCAGGACACAGCCTTTAAGAGCAAGTTATTGACGAATCAGACCTAAAAAACATCATTATTACCGTTTTACCAAGTAAATATTTAACTATTAAGGAGGAACTCAACCTATGAAACAACTAGACATGGAATTTACCAGCGAAAACGGTCATGAAAAACATCTGCGTATGAACTACGCCTCACAAAATCTTGACGAAACAACGGTCAAGACAGCAATGAAGACAATTGGCGAACTTAAAATGTTCGAAGTTGATTTCGCTAACCCATACGCTCACCCAGTTAGTGCTAATTACACTGAGCGGACGGTGACACCTATTTTCAAGACTGAAAAACCAGCGAAAACTGACGCATAATGTGTAACACAAATAACCCCACTACCAATTATTGGCAGTGGGGTTATTTGTGGTAGTTCACTTTTTAAATCTAGATTTTGAAAAACAATTCTTACTAACTTTACCAGATACATCATCCATAATGTATTTGGTAATGTTTATTTCACTGCGTTTTCTAAAGTCTTAATCTGCTTCACTGGATCATCAACGCCATAGACGTATGAACCAGCCACGAAGACATTCGCACCAGCATCACTGCATAGCTTGATTGTCTTGTCATTAATGCCACCATCAACTTCAATATCGAATTGATAACCGCCAGCATCGCGAATTTGCTTTAAATCGGCGACCTTTTTGACCATTTCTGGAATAAACTTCTGGCCACCAAAGCCTGGATTCACGGTCATTACCAGAACTTGATCAACTAATGATAGAACTGGTTTAATTGCTTCTAATGATGTTCCAGGATTTAAAACAATCCCAGCTTTAGCACCATTATCATGAATCAATTGTAAGGCACGGAAGATATGACGTGTACTCTCAACATGAATAGTTAAGATATCACCACCTGCTTTTGCAAATTCAGGGATTAAATTCTCTGGATTTTCAATCATCAAATGACAATCCAACGTTAGTTTAGTCACTTTGCGAATAGCTGCAACAACACTAGGACCAAAAGTAATATTTGGTACGAAATGTCCATCCATCACATCAACGTGAAGATAACTAACCTTTCCAGCTTCCACAACGTGAATATCTTTTTCAAGATTAGCAAAATTTGCACTTAAAATCGACGGCGCAATAACCATGTTCTCTCACTCTCCTAAATATATTAGATGATGTAGAAAGCACCACCAACAACACCAATCACAACTAAAATGAGTACAACTGTTGTTGGCTTGAACTTACGTTTCAGTAGGTAATAAGCCAATAAGGTTATTCCCAATGGTAAAAGACCAAGTACTAACTTGTCTAAGATGCCTGACTGAACCTTTAGAACAGACTTACCTAATTGAATCTTCAAAGGACTAGAAACCTTAACGAATGTCGCAGATAACGCCCCAATAACGATCGGGCCCATACATTGCGCAAAGGTCATAACTGTTGGTAGCAATGAACCTTGTAGAACTTTTGCAATACCTTCCTTACCTAACGAATAACCTTGCATCCAAGAAAGATAACCAATTGTCCAAATAATACCTAAATGTAAAACAGCGAACAGTATAGGTCCCATTAAAATGTTACCTTTAGAAGCAAACCCAATCGTGAAAGAAAGTAAGATTGGAATTAAAGTACCTTGCCATAAGGTATCACCAATACCTGCAAGCGGTCCCATTAACCCGGTCTTTAAACCGTTAATGGTGTCATTTGTAATTGGTGCACCATTAGACTTTTCTTCTTCCATTGCAATTGTCATACCTAAGATTGCACCACCAAAATGTGGTTCAGTATTAAAGAACTGCATATGGCGTTTAAGTGCTTCTTTCATTGCATCTTCATCATTACCATATAAATGTTTCAAAATTGGTGATAGGGCATACACAACCCCTGTTGCTTGTAACCGTTCATAGTTATAGTTTGCATGTGAGAAGAAGGTCCAACGCCAGAACGCTTTAACAACTTCTTTTTTAGAAATCTTTTTGGCATCAGGTTTATTTTCTGATGGCAATACTTCTTTTTCGATTTCTTTTTCTTCTTTGTCGCTCATGCGTTCTCGCTTCCTTTCTTCAAATACAAAGTAGTATAGATGTACGCAATAATAACGGCAAAGACTGCAATTGCAAGAATTGGTAAGCCTGAGTATACGGCCAACATAAATCCAAGCAAGAAGAATATTAATGTACCCTTACCAGTCATTGCCTGTAAGTTCATGGCAATACCTAGAGCAGGGAGAAGCCCACCAATAACTGTCAAAACATGGAGTGGTGTACCACTTAAGCCACCAATAACTGTCTTAACTGGGCCAGCGCCATAGTAAGCTGCCAGCATAGCCGGGATAACTGAGAACAGGAACATTGTTATCTGCGGCGGCCAGACATGAAGCAAATCAATTCGTTTTAAGTCACCTTTTTCAGCTGCTGTATCAGCCATATGTACAAAGGTAATATCAACAGTCATATGAAGCACCCAAATCATTGTTCCAATTAAACTAATCGGTACAGCCAATGTAATAGCTACTGAAGGTGAAACATTAGATGCCATCCCTAAGGCAGTTCCTAATGTACCAGCTAAAGCAGTATCCATTGGAACAGCGCCACCAGCACCGATCCAAGCTAGGAAGGGTAACTGAATTGCTGCACCAAAGATAGTTCCTTTTACAGGATCCCCTAGAATTAAACCAACTAGAGCACCATTTACTAACGGCCGCATAATCGTATGAGTACCCGCTAACGATACCCAAGGCGTTCCCATTTGGCCGAGATAATATACGACCCCTATGAGGAAAGCCTGCCACAAATGAATTGTCATAGCCATTCTCCTTTATAAACTTACTTTAATAAACCAGCTGCATCTGTAGCCTTATCACTAGGTACAATCTGGATTGTTACATTTACACCTTTATCAATAATCTTTTTGAAAGTTTCACGTTCACCATCAGTTGCCGAAATATTTTTATAAAACTTTGTTCGGTCACTGTTTGCACCCATACCACCAACGATTACTTCTTTCAAAGGTACGCCAGCTTCAACTAGTTGCAAATAAACTTCTGGTGTTTTAGCTAAGACTAGAATCTTATCGCTACCCTGATCTTTTTGTAAGAAGTCAGAGCCATCTTCAACAGTAAGTACATCTAGCTTAACCCCTTGAGGAACTGACATTTTCATAACCGTCTTCAAGAAATCATCCTTAGCTGTAGCGTCATCAACAATCACAATATGATTGCCATCTGTATATTGAAGCCACGCCGTCATAACCTGACCATGGATTAAGCGATCATCAACTCGAGCTAGTACAATTTCTGACATAGTAGCATCTCCTTAATATCTAATTATTTATTTTGTGTTTGCATTTCATCAAAGAATTCAACAATTCCTTTTTTACCAGCATCCATAGAAGAAGTTTTAATTTCTTCTATATTCTTACCTAACATGCGATCATTAAATGCCTGAACTAGCATTGGTAAGCTAACACCGGTAATTAGTTTATATGGAATCTCATCAATCTTTCGTGAACACAGTGCTGCTTGATTATACGGGCTTGCACCGAACAGGTCTGCAAATACGATAACACCATCGCCTGTACTGACTTTCTTGACCTTGTCTGCCAGGTTATCACCGAATTGACTGACATCATCACCATGATGTAATCCGATCATTTCCGTATTCTCTTGTTCACCCATTATTAAATCAACTGCATCCATTAATCCTTCAGCAAATTTACCATGAGTCGCTATAACAAAACCTACCATTACTAATCGCCTCCACTTCTGGTTTAATTTACCTTAATTACCATTCAAACTTCAAAACTGCCTTTTTCCAAGCTTTATCGGCAACAATTTTATTGAATGCTGCTGTTAAATCGTCAGCATTTTTGATAACGGTTTCTTTTTCTGGTAACAATTTTTGCAAAGCTTCGCGATATTCTGGTTTTTCGCTCATTGTCTTAATAACCACTTTGAAATCATCAGGAGTTGAACGGCTAGTACCATAAAGTGTTAAGCCTTTCTCAAGTACGTCACGAGTATCAATTGGAACTAATTCTTCGGTAACGCCCATCAGTACAAAACTACCAGTTCGCTTAATAACTTTAATACCTTCGTTGATTGCACTTGAACTGAAATGGCCACCAGTAGCTTCAAAAATAACATCAAATTGTTCTTCTGCATTATCGAAGTCGTAGTCATTAACCATTTCTCTTGTTGCAAAATCAAACTTGCTAATACGATCTTCCATGGCACCAAAGACAGTTAAGTTTTCTTTACTGATACCCCAAACAAAGTGAAGTACTGCTGCTGCCATATAGCCTACGGGACCATCGCCAAATAATGCAACTTTGACATTTGGCTTTGATAAAATATGTTTAACATGACTAGATGCGTGATAACCAACTGTACTAACTTCGGCTAAAATTGCAATTTCATCAGGAATATTTTCTGGAATTGGAACTAAGCAACTTTCTGGATGAACTAGGTCGCTTTGGGCAATACCATCATGACCACTGCTGATAAAGGCAGCATCTGCACTGTAATTATCTGGTAAAGTATCAGTCTTCTTTTCTCCTCTTAATACATAGCCAGGAACGTTAGGCGCAATGGCGACACGTTGACCAGCTTTAAATTCATCACTCATGCTCTCTTTAACGGTACCAATACCTTCATGTAATAAGGCCATTGGCAATTTCTTGGCTAATGCTTCTGGACGGCGTTGGCCTGCAAAATAACGATCATCGGCGTGGCACACACTAGCCATTATTGGTTGAACATCAACCCAACCTTTTTTGAGTGTTCGGGGAATTTGTTGCTCCTCAATATCGCCGGGTTTAACCAAGCGGTAAGTCTTTGACGTAATCTGTTTTGTTTCATCTTTTGTTTCTGACATTCTTATTGCCCCCATATATTTTTGTGTAATCGTTTTCAACAAATTAAGTATAGCATTTTGCATTTAATTTGCAAGTACACTATTTAAGTTATTTTTTTCACAAAAAGAGTTTTATTGCAAAAGTATGGCCAATTACCTGTTCTATCAGTACTTACATCATTTATTTCATAATTAATAAATTTTAAACATTTTAAATGCATAATATTGCCAACTAAATTGCAAAAATAATGCTATAATTGCCAATATAGTTATTATGTTCCATTATAAAAAGGCGGTGAATCCAATTGAATCCCTATCAAAGACAAGCTCTCATCCTTAGTAAGGTAAAAGAATATAGCTTCGCAAAAATATCTCAACTAAGTTCTGAGCTTAATGTTACCCGTGAAACGATCAGAAAAGATCTTTACACACTTGAAAGTAAGGGCTTAATTAAAACGGTTCGTGGTGGTGCCACAACAATCTCGCTGGATAAGGAAACAAAGTATGACCAACGTTTGCAACAAAATAGCCAAAATAAACTTGCAGTTGCAAAAAAAGCAATCCAATTTATTCAACCTGGAAATTCTGTATTTCTTGATTATGGAACAACCACTTTTGCAATTTCTCAAGAAATTAAACAAAGTGGCCTTCGTGATCTGACCCTAATTACTAATTCCTTGGCAATCGCTGCAAATTTGATTGGTGAGCCTGCAAACCAGATTATTTTGCTAGGTGGTAATTTAAGACAATCGGAAAGCTCGCTCTCTGGTCCATTGACATTACAAGCAATCAATGACATCTATGCTGACATTGGTTTCTTTGGATGTGGTGGTATTAATATTGATATTGGCATTACAAATCATTATTTAGATGAAGTTGAGGTTTCTAAACGTGTAATGAAGCACTGTCAGAAAACAATAGCTGTTGCAGATAGCGATAAGTTCAAATTGACAGCGCTTTATAAAACAGCCGACTTTTCTGAACTTAACGTTATCATTACTGATAATAAAATTCCTGCAGAAATTGTTACTGAATTTCAAGGTCATGGCATTAACATTGAACATTAATAATCACAAAATAGTTTAAAAGGATTTAACATACCTTTTAAACTATTTTTATGCTTAAAAATGGCTTTGGTTTTCTTTAATGCTTTAATCAGTACTTCTATTGAAAAAAATGAACACAAAAACACCGTAGTCTTAAAGTTCCCCCAAGAAAGACTACGGTATTTTTTATAATACGCTTTAATTTAAAGTGCTGCAATAAACCGGCTAGCAATTTCCAATGGTCGGGTAATTGCGCCACCAACGACAACTGCTTGGCAGCCAAGATCTAAGCAACGCTTCATTTTTTCTGGTGAATCAATCTTACCTTCCGCAACGACTGGATGGTTAACCCGCTTTAATAGTTCTTTCAGGTATTCGAAGTCGTTATCGGCAACGTTAGTCCCTTTTGAACTAGGTGTGTAACCGCGCATCGTTGTGCCAATAATATCGAAGCCAAGTTCATCCGCAACTAGGGCGTTTTCGAGCGTATCTGTATCCGCCATTAATAACGTATCGGGAAATTCTTGTCTGAATTGCGCCACGATATCGGCTAATTTTTCACCGTTTGGCCGTGGTTCACCAGTTGCCTGACAAGCGACAACTTCGACGCCAGTCGCGGCAACTGCCCGCATTTCTTTCATGGTTGGCGTAATATAAACTGGTGAATTTGGATAGTTTGTTTTGGCAATCCCAATCATTGGTAAGCCAGCTTCATCTTGAATGGCTTGAATATCAACGACCGAGTTTGCGCGAATACCAGCTGCACCGGCCTCCTTGGCAGCTCGAGCCATGCGCGCCATAATAAACGAGCTATGCAATGGTTCATCAGGTAACGCCTGACAAGAAATGATTAGTTTCCCTTTTACTGAATCTAAAAATGTATTTGCCATCATGACGACTCCTTTGCGTACTAGAATTTATCCCTAAAAAATCAGTATTTCTTGCAGCTTAGAATAAACGCTTTAAAAAATTATAGTGTTTAGCCACACTGGTTGAACACCATAATCACAACGTTTTTTCACTAGCCTTTATTTGAAATATGTTTCGTAAATCTTTTTCGCGCCGGCCTTCATTTCTGCTGATGGTTTGCTCATTGGTGCTTTGCTGTAACCTGCGTGAACACCCATTTCTTCAAAGACTAACTTAAGACTTGGATAAATATCGTTATCAATCAAGGCTAGGATTAATTTGTTACTGACATCTTGTAATTCGAAGACTTTCTTCATGTCGCCGGCTTCATAAGCAGCAATTTCAGCTTTAGCGCGTTTAGCATTTAAGTTGAAGGTTGAGCCGATTGCACCGTCAATACCAAGTGGTAATGCGGAGATTAACATTTCATCAGTACCAAAGTAAATTTTCTTATCCGGGAAGGCTGAACGGAGACGTTGTAATAGTAGGAAGTCGTTATTAGTATATTTAACCCCAATGATCTTAGGATTTTCGAATAATTTACCAAATTCATCCAATGAAAGTGAAACACCAGATAGGGCTGGAATTGAGTAGATAATCAATTGTACGTCCACGCCAGCAAGAATTTGATCGTAATAGTCTTTAATCTGCTCAAATGTGAAGTGATAGTAGAATGGCGGTACTGCTGAAATTGTCTTGTAGCCAAGATCAGCGGCATATTTAGCTAATTCCTTTGCTTCGGTTAAATTAACGGAGCCAACTTGCGCGATTAAATCGACTTTACCAGCAGTTTCTTCATAAGCAATCTTATAAACTAATTTACGTTCTTCAGTACTTAACATGAAACTTTCACCAGTGCTGCCACCGACGTACAAACCGTCGATTTTGTTTACATCAATGTTGTAACGAACCATTTCACGGATACCTTGTTCGTTAATTGTGTCGTCTCCGTTAAACGCTGTCATTAGTGCAGAATATAATTTTTTCATAGTGGATAGCCTCATTCTTCTTAAATTTTGTAATGAACATCTCAAATCATCCAACCGCTCACCAAGAACAATACCGCAGGATAAAAATTATTTCAATAGTGCATTACGATAATTATTACCATAACGCTTCACTAGCATTGTCATACCTGGTAAAATACAAATTATTATTTTTTTAGTTTGAGAAAATAATTATTACATGCTACTATGAAAGCGATTCATCCAAGCAAAACCGCATCTAAAAGAAAATGAGATGATCTAATGAATAAACTATATTTAGCTTTTGATATTGGTGGTACGACGATCAAGTACAGCTTAGTTGACGCGGAACTTCACTTCAGTGCGGGCGATCGTTGTTCAACCGAGCATAATCGCGATGGCCATATTCTCAAGCAACTACAGTCAATTACCGCCGACTACCAGAAAAAATATACCTTAAATGGGATTGGAATCAGTACGGCCGGTATTGTCGGTGACGAAGGCCAGATTCAGTATGCTGGTCCCACGATTCCAGGTTACCAAGGAACTGAACTAAAAAAAGTATTAGTCCAGCAAAGTGGGCTACCGGTAATAGTTGTGAACGATGTTGATGCCGCCTTATTAGGTGAACAATTAGCCGGTGCAGCTCAAGGAAAAAGCGCCGTTTACTGTGTCGCTTTAGGCACAGACATCGGTGGTGCTTATTTGGATCACGGGCAATTACTCAATGGCGCCCACGCCACGGCTAACTCCCTTGGCTATACACTTTATGATCAACAATCAAAAACAAATTACGAACAACGCGCTTCAACCTTAACCCTGGAACACCAATTAGTTGATCTGAAAACAAGTGTCCCCGTTGCTTTCGATAAAGCACGCCAGCAAGAGGCACCATTTACGACGATAATTAATAACTGGGCGGCCGAAGTTGCAACTGGCCTAGCAAATATTATCTTATTATTTGATCCCGAAATTCTCCTCATTGGCGGCGCTGTTTCGCAGCAAGGTGACTTTCTTTTAGCCTTGTTAAATCGGGCATTAAAGCCCCTATTGCCACCAGATTTATGTCAAACTGAATTGCGCGTCACACAGCTAGCTGATCGTGCTCAATTGTTCGGAGCAGTAGCAGATTTTTATAATTAAGCGTTTACAAAATAAATTTAATATGCTAAGGTACTGGTTGTAATGATCAGCTCAAAAATTCAACCGCTAGTAATAACCTCGTATTTTTACGTGGGTTATTGCTAGCGGCTTTTTGTTTTCTGAAGAGTGCTTGGAAAAGTGTTCCGATCCCGAGCATTAACCTAGGGAGTGTTTGGAAAAGATTGGTCAGGAAAATACTAATAAAAGTATTTTCCAAACACGCTCTAGTTGTAGTAGAAAGGTGGCACAACCATGAAAGTTTCAATCAATACAGCAGTATTTTTAGATGATCTACAAGCAGAGGTTTCCCAGTTAACCTGTTTACAACGATTACAACGATTGACTGCTTCGGCAATTGACGCTATTGAGGTCCGTGGTGAATTTTTTAAGTCAGAGACTAAAACGACAGAGTTACATAAAATTGATCAATTATGCCAACAACAAAATTGGCAGTTCTACTATTCAGTTCCAGAAGAACTTTTTCAAGGTTCAACGATTAATGCACAGCTCGCCACCTATTTAAAGATGGCCCAAGTGAACCACATTAAGTCTCTGAAGTTTAGTCTTGGCGATTGCGAAAATATTTCAACAGAAACCTTAGCTGAGTTGCAGCAGCAATTAAGCGCAACCTCAGTCCAAGTAACCATTGAAAACCAACCAAATGAAAACGGTACCCTAATCAACATGGAACAACGCTTAGCTTGGCTTAAGGCTGCTCAATCAGATCTTGGCTATACGTTTGATGCTGGTAATTGGTGCTGGGTTGACACCGAACCACTGACAGCATTTACCAAAGTGCAATCAGCAATCACTGTATTCCATCTTAAAGCAATTCAAAATAAAGATACTGTTGTGTTGACTGCAAACCCAGCAAACTGGCAGAAGATGCTGGCGCAATTACAGTCGACTATCCCCGTCTTTTTGGAATACGCCATCCCTACTGATCAACTAACCGAGCAAATCGACTTAGTTAATCAGCAATTACAACAACGCCAGGCTGCACTATGACTTACCTGGTGCAGTTAGTCATTATCTTACTGCTAACGAAATTAGGTGCGCACGTCTCCAATCTACTGAAATTTCCCAGTGTAATTGGTGAACTACTAGTTGGCGTTTTGGCCGGTCCGGCAGTTTTGCATTTATTGGCACCCACCACCTTTATTCAGTATTTTTCCGAATTTGGCGTGATCATCTTGATGTTCATCGCCGGCTTGGAAGGTGATCTCGGGCTATTGATGCGTTACTGGCGCCCAGCACTCACCGTTGCAACCTTGGGGGTTATCTTCCCCACTGCTAGTGCCGCCGCCTTATGTATCTTTGTCTTCAACTTTCAGTGGACTACCGCAATTTTTATCGGCTTAGTCCTTAGTGCAACTTCCGTTAGCATCTCCGTCCAAGTTCTAAAAGAGATGCATCGTTTAAACAGTCGTGAAGGTGCAATTATACTAGGTGCCGCCGTAGCCGATGACATTATGTGTGTGATTTTGTTAGGCGTCTGTGTTGGCCTCTTTGGTAGTGGCGCCTCCGCCAGCAATCAATCATTGCCCTTAATGTTATTCACTAAACTATTGTTCTTCGCAGCAATGTTTGTTTTAGGCAAATGGTTTGTACCTCGATTCCTGCAATTTTTCAGTAAGCTAACCGCTAGTGAGAACGAAACAACCGCCGCTCTGATTTTATGTTTTGGCTTTGCGGCCCTTGCCGTGGCCTTAGGCATGAGCGATGTGCTTGGTGCTTACTTTGCCGGTTTGGCAATTTCAGAAACTAAATTTAAAGATAAGCTAGCATTGAAAATTGAACCAATTGGTTATGCCGTTTTCATTCCGGTATTCTTTGTCAGTATCGGCCTAAATATTAGCTTTGCCGGCATGCAAGGTGACTTGGCTTTCATTATCGCCTTGATCGTCATCGCCGTGCTTGGCAAACAAATCGGTGGCGCGCTGGGTGCACGCTTGTTCCACTTAGATTGGCCCGCTGCCAACATTGTCGGCGCCGGCATGATCTCCCGTGGTGAAATGGCCTTAGTTGTCGCTAACGTGGCCTTAAGCAGCCATTTAATTGATCAAAATCACTATACGGCAATGATAATTGTAACCGTTGTCACAACGATTATTGCCCCATTTGTACTAAAAATATTTATTCAGCAGTCAGATAAACAAAAAGCTAATTCTATGAAACTTAATGAGGTGAAACAATGAGTAAAACTGGATTTGGTACTCTTAATTGGATCGTTTTAATCGTTTATTTACTTGCAATGCTTGGCGTTGGTGCATATTTTACAAGGAAGGCCAGTAAAAATACCGACTCATTCTTTAAAGCAGAAGGTAGTGTTCCTGCTTGGGCGGCTGGTTTTAGTATTTATGCCACAACTTTAAGTGCAATTACGTTTATGTCAACGCCTGAGCAAGCCTTTTTGCAAGATTGGTCGTATGCATTTGGTAATCTCAGCATTGTCTTAATGGTGCCGTTCCTGATCAAGTTCTACGTGCCCTTCTTTAGAAAGTTAAAAGTAACCAGTGCGTACGAATATCTTGAAGAACGTTTCCACCCCGTAATGCGGATTTTAGGTAGTCTCCTATTCATGCTTTACCATCTTGGCCGAATCGCCATCGTCATTTACCTACCAATCATCGCCATTACGTCAGTTTCCAATATTAATCCAATCCTCATCGCTGTGATGGTTGGTGGTCTATGTATCGTTTATACCTTCTTAGGTGGTATCGAAGGAGTTATCTGGAGTGACGTTATCCAAGGTATCTTACTTTTAAGCGGTGCCGTTCTGGTTTGTATCTTAGGTGCTCACTACATTTCAGGTGGTTGGGGAACTGTTGCCCATGATGCTATTACTAACCATAAATTAATTTCTGGCTACGATTTCCATTTCAGCAACCTTTCGCGCTTTGTACCTTTGATCTTCGCTGGCCAAATCTTTAATGGTTTATATCAATACACTGGTAGCCAAGATGTTGTCCAACGTTATCAATCAACAAGTTCTCTTAAAGAAGCTGCTAAGTCGTTATGGACAAATGGTTTCTTAGCGTTTATCACAATTCCAATTTTCTACGGCATGGGTACTGTTTTATTCAGTTATTACAAGCACACGGTTGCCTTACCAAAGAACTTCAATACCTCAGCAATTGTTCCTTACTTTATCATTAATGTATTGCCTTCTGGTATTGCCGGATTAGTTATTGCGGCAATCTTCGCAGCAGCTCAATCGACAGTTGCTTCTAGTTTAAACGCCATTTCATCTTGTGCCGTAACTGATTTTAAACAACGTTTCTTCAACGACAAATTTAAAAAGATTAGTGACGTTACGTTAGCACGAATCATCATTATCCTCGCTGGCTTACTCAGCTTGGGATTAGCAATTTACTTAATGTTAGGTAATACTTCACATACTTGGAATTTATTCTTATCAATCACCGGGATCTTCGGTGTTCCAATTGCCGGGATCTTCGCCGTTGGTATCTTTACTGAAAAAGCAAACACACCTGGCGTCTTAACTGGTTTAATTTCAAGTGCAATCATTACCTACTTTGTCCAAACTACTGCTTCATCACCATTTATCGTTAGCTGTGTTTCCTTTATCTCATCTTTCGTTATTAGTTATGTGGTCAGCTTATGCACACCTAAATCACACAAAAATATTGTTGGTTTAACTGTTTCAACGAAAAACGAAGAATATACTGGTGAAAAATAAGCCTTCCATGTTAGAATCTATTCAGACACACTCGAATAAGTTAAATTTAAAAAATGCCTTATGAAGTCACTTTCAAACATATAAAGGAGAATCCTTAAAATGCGCAGTTTTAGCTATGTCGGTCTCAAACATTACCTAACCGCTCTAGGCGAATTCACTGAGGTAACTATCCGAATATTTGAAAGCTCTAGCCGTTGCTACACAGTTTGCTTACATCGGTTAAGTGACCTCGATAATCTACCAACACACGCGATCTTCAACGTTGATTGTACGAAGACCAGCTAACTTAGTTTATTAAATGAAACAACCAGCTTACGGTTTACGCCGTTAGCTGGTTGTTTTTTAGTGGTCTATATATAATTCTATCTGAGGCCTAAAAGCGCACAACAGCTCTGCCTAATCACTGCAGGCTGCCAAGCTTAGATAGTGGTAAATTAGCCCTTTCAGTCGACTAAAGTCCAGCCAATTCAGCTAAGCTGTCTTTCATGGAAACAGTTCTCTTACCATCCATCCGCCAGTGTTTAAGCGCAATAGCAGCCGATTGTTCATCGTATTCATCTTCAAGCTGGTCAATTGAATAAGTTAATACCAAATTTGAAAGGCTAATATCGTAAAAAGTCGCCAGCTGTTGCAGTCATTGTCTTTTGGCGTTGCCGACCTGAAGCTTAATTACCACCATTGTGAACACCTCTTTGTCAGTGATTAGCTGTCGCCGATTGGTAAAAGTAAAGCAAAACGTTTTGCGGCCAGGTAGGGCCAATCCAGCGCTCATTCCTGCCGATTCGGTGGGTAGCTAATCATCCCAAACAACACAAAAATACCGCCAAAGCTGTTTCCAGTTTTGGCGGCATCTGTTCATTGTAGTTATGTTTAAAAAGGCAGATTCCTGCTCTTGCCATGTTTCAACTTGGCGAATTTCGCCGTAGTTGAATGGACAACGTACAAAGCATTAAGATTATTAGTGATTTTAGCTGCGATTCAGACTTTGGGTCATCCTAGTCCGATCGACATCGTCAGCGAAGCTAGTAATAACCCCCAATTGCGGAATAGAATCTAAACGCCTTTTTAAATCGTACTTCGTCTTTTATTTCAAAGGTTTCCATTCCCAATCGTCAACTTCTGGTAAATCAGTACCTTCTTCACGGATAAATACGTTGTGTTTCTGAATTTCGTCGTCCATTTCTTGAACAACTTCAGCACCTTTTTCAGTGAAGGCTGGTGCATCAAGAATAGCTTCTTTGGCAATGTCAAAACGATCAAGGCCATTACGAACACGCATGTCAAATGGCGTTGTGATGTCCCCTTCTTCACGGTAGCCATGCACATGAAGATTGTGGTTGTGGCGATCGAAGAAGATATCTTTGATTAAGTCATCGTAGCCATGATAAGCAAAGATAACTGGTTTGTCTTTGGTGAAGTACATATCGAATTCTTTATCGCTAAGGCCACGTGGATCGTCTTTCTTCAAACGTAAAAGATCAACAACGTTAACGAAGCGAACTTTAAGGTCTGGTAAACGATCATGGAGAATTGAAATTGCAGCTAAGCTTTCAAGGGTTGGTTCTGAGCCAGCAGCGGCGAAAACAACGTCTGGTTCAACGCCGTCATCAGTGCTTGCCCAGTCGATAATGCTCAAGCCGTTTTTAACCAATTGCTTAGCTTCAGCCATTGTAAACCATTGTGGCCGTGGGTGCTTGCTGGCAACGATCAAATTAATGACCTGACGGCTTTGCAAAACTTTGTCGAAAGTCGCAATTAAGGTATTAGCATCAGCTGGCAAATACTCACGGATGTACTTAGTCTTCTTTTCAGCCAAATGAGTAATGACACCAGGGTCCTGATGTGAATAACCATTGTGGTCTTGCTGGAAGGCAGTTGATGAAGCAATGATGTTCAATGAAGGAACATCACGACGCCATTCAGCTTCTTCGTGGGCATTACGCAACCATTTGAAGTGCTGCGTCAACATTGAATCGACAACTCGTAAGAAGGATTCGTAGCTGGCAAAGAAACCATGCCGACCAGTTAACGTATAAGCTTCTAACAAGCCTTCATCCATATGTTCAGAAAGCATTGAGTCGATGATTCGACCATTTGGTGCTAATAAAGCATCATTAGGTTCGTTGATTGGTTCTAACCATTGACGTTTAGTAGCTTCAAAGACTGAGTTCAAACGATTTGATAAGGTTTCATCTGGGCCAAAGCCACGGAAGTTCTTATTCTTATCGTTTAATTTGACAACGTCGCGGATATATTTGCCAAGTTCGGTCATATCTTGTGCCATTGCACCACCATGTTCAGTGTTATCTAACGCATAGTCTTGAATGTTTGGCAAAATAAGGTCTTTGGTTAAAGCACCACCGTTAGTTACGGGGTTCATCGCCATTCGGTGCTGGCCCTTAGGGATAATTTCTTTGATTTCTGGCTTTAAGTCGCCGTTTTCATCAAATAATTCATCAGGCTTGTATGATTTTAACCAAGCAACTAAATCGTCAGCGTGTTCCATGTGTAATTGGTCAACCGGAATCGGAATCTGATGGGCACGGAATGAGCCTTCAATTGGTTCGCCGTCCCATTCTTTAGGTCCGCCCCAGCCTTTTGGTGCACGGAAAACGATCATTGGCCAAGCTGGACGAGTTGTATCGTTGTTGTCTTTAGCGTTCTTGCGAATAGCTGCGATTTCTTCAACAACGGCGTCCAAAGTTTTAGCCATTAATGGGTGCATTTTGGCAGGATCGTCACCTTCAACAAAATGAGGATCCCAGCCTAAGCCCTTAAAGTAATCTTCTAATTCTTCGTGTGATTCACGTGAAAGAATGGTTGGGTTAGAAATCTTGAAACCATTTAAGTTCAAGATTGGTAAAACAGTTCCGTCAGTGATTGGGTTGATAAACTTATTAACTTGCCAAGAAGTTGCTAATGGGCCAGTTTCAGATTCACCATCACCAACAACAACGGCTGAAATCAAACCAGGGTTGTCGAGAATAGCACCGGCACCATGTAAGATTGAGTAGCCAAGTTCGCCACCTTCATGGATTGAGCCAGGTGTCTTAGGATCAGCGTGAGAAGCAACACCACCTGGGAATGAAAATTGTTTGAACAATTTTTGCATCCCAGATTCATCTTGCGTGATTTTTGGATAAGTTTCAGTATAGCTACCATCTAAGTAGGAATTAGAAACCATGACTTGGCCACCATGACCGGGGCCTTCAATGTAGAACATATTTAAGTTGTACTTATTAATGACCCGGTTTAAATGAGCATAAATAAAGTTCTGGCCAGCGATGGTGCCCCAATGGCCGATTGGATGAACTTTAACGTCTGATGCCTTCAACGTACGTTTTAATAACGGATTATCCTTTAAATATAACTGGCCAACTGATAAATAATCAGCGGCACGCCAGTAAGCGTCAACTTTTGCCAAATAGTCTTTAGATGAATAGTCTGTTGTCTTTTCTACTGTTTGATCCATAATTGGCATTCCCCTTTGCATTTATATGCTTATATCTTTTTTACACTCCCTATGATACCGTTTTCTATTGGCAAGTCAAGCGACTTTTTCGATTATTTAGGCCAGCATTTAGTGCCAACCGCCTTAGAACAGCTAAAAATCAAGTTTTGCACTAATTTATATTTGCAAATAAATGCAAAGAATTATGTTTATTTTAGTTGAGTTTTGCGGCTTTATTGGGTTGAGGTGCTTTGGATTGCTTTTTATGGATCGTTTTTTATCTGATTTGGTCAAAACGTGATTGAAAAGGCAGATTTCTGCGGTTAGCTACAGCAGTCACTTCGGCCGTTGCACGGATAATTCGTCTGTTTAGGCCGCGTTTGGAAAATGTCCTTACTTGTCTTTCCTTAACTAATTTGACGGAAACGTGTCTAAAAAAGCAGATTCCTGTGCTTAGCTACGCTCACCGAATCATCCGCTACGCGAATAATTCAGTGAGCTAGGCTAATGCTCGGAACCTGACCGCTTTTTGAGACACTCTAATTTGTGGAAACGTGATTGAAAAGGCAGATTCCTGCGGTTAGCTACAGCAGTCACTTCGGCCGTTACACGGCCAAAGCGCCTACTTAGGCTAATCCTCAGAATCTAACCGCCTTTTCAAGCACTCTTAATAATTAGGTCTTTCACCCATACTCTTCTGGCAATTAAACTTGTATATTATATGTAAGACTATTCGTAAATGGTTCAGAACTTTTATGCGTATTTCACATATAATTAGTTAGCCTGAACGCCTTTTTAGACACTCGATATTTTTAGGAGGTATACCATGGCACATTTTCACATTGATCATTCAGCGTTAGTGGGTGAATCACCTGATAAAACTAAAGCAGCAGAACAAACACCACCAAAAGCTGAATTTCAAAATGTCTTTGATTTCCCAGATTTTGTTGAAATGCGGCCCCAATTGCGCAGCGCCGTTCACACCGTTGCGGCGGAGTCCTTTGATCAACCAGTACTGCCCGTTAAAATTGAGCGAATGGCGGTCGCTTTAGAGGAACAAATGGAACGAGAAACGCGAAAATATGAACAACAAACGTTTGTTTACGCTAACCAAAAAACTGAGGTTAACGACTTAATTCGCCTTTACACGCACGTTTTGCAAGTAATCAGTCGGACGACGGCGATTGATACTGATATTGAAGATTTAATTTTCGCGGTTAATTCAACCCGCCGCGATCTGCAAAAGTTGCCAACACACACTGGTACTGGGCCGTTATATGATGCCGACAGTGCCCGGGAGATTATTCCGGACACATTCTACGACCTGGTTATTCGTCAATTGGCGCAACCCTACTTTTTGACGGCCGACCACGAAATGAAACGAAAAAACGTGACCAAAAAAGGCCAACACCTAGTGGCACGGATGACCGCCTACGCTTTTCGTGACTGGGACGCTTATCTAACTCACGAATACGACGCCCAGCACTTAGTTAAAAATGAGCGGAATCTCAGTGATTTTGATTATTATGAAAAATCTAAAAATGTGGAGCTAAAATACGCAGATAAGGCCTACGCACAAGTTTTCGCCGACACTTATCAGGATTTTCTCAATCTTTTAGTCCCCACTTACTTAGAGCGTTTTGAAATTCAGACAACCCCATTACCGGAAAAATTGCAGCAAAACGCCAAGCTGCGAATTCAGCTGCAGTCCGCAGTCCGGAAACATTTTTTAATTGATGCTGCCGGCTTTGAGCACGTCATGGAAGCACCCACCACCGAAATCAACAACAAATTTAAATTTTACGAAGAAAACTTTTAATGGAGGTCTTTACACATGGATTTACCTGCAGAACCTGGTAGTGATGAATTTGAAAACGTCATTTTTATTCTTGAAAATCCAGTCACTAAACATAATTTGGAGCAACTGGCTTTCCACGATGACGTTCTTCCGGAAGCAATGAACGAAGAAGCTTGGGCCATGCCGGCTTATCTCAGCGAGGGCTTCAACCTCTTCTTCATTTTTGCGCAAAACATGGGCAGTAATTGGACGGTCACTTTTGCCCAAGTCACCATCGAAAACGGCAATGAAATCACTAGCATGACCAACGTGGTTCCCACCGGCACAGGCTTCAACGCCGTGGCCCACGTGGATCGCCACGCTTCAATTGAATTACTGGCCTACTTTGAAACTCTGGCCGGTAACGGCGTGGGCCATTGGGAGATGGGCCATTAGAAAAGAGCGTTTAAAGGCGTTTAGATTCTACTCCGCAGCTAAAGATATTACCCTCCAAACATTGTCCATTCAACTGTGGCGAAAAGTGCCAAGTTGAAACATGACAATCGCAAGTGGGTGCTTTTTAAGCATATTTTAAGTATTACTCAATGACTACTATAAATACGCAGAAGGAACGAACTGCGATGACAATTAAAGCCAGAAAGGTTGGTAATTTAACTGTTTTAACAATTCCAAAAGAATTCAATGTTAAAAAAGGCACAGAATTTGAGGTTAAACAACGTAATGATGGATCAATCATATTTAAACCAAAACATCGTAATCCTTTTGTGGGCAATTGGTTTAATTAGGAACTCAAGCAAACCGATATTAGTAGCGCTATGGAAGAAACAGCTAATGAATGGTCATAGCAACGATTTTCTCCAAAGGACGATCTCGTTTTAATTAATTTTAATTCTAGTAAATATTTTGTCGAAAAGATCAATCAAGTCTTAGCAAAGACCCGCATGATTATTAACGATATTGTAAATGCAGACGACGTGAATTAATTGACTGCTACTTTAAAGACTAGTTTTAGGCTAGTCTTTTTACTTGCAGAAAATGTTTAAGTCAATAGTGTTTAACATTGGTTTAAGTAGCAAACGGACCAAACAGTGTGTTTAAAGTGGACTAGTAGCTACAGCAGTCACTTCGGCCGTTGCACGATAATTCGTCTGTTTAGGCCGCGTTTGGAAAGTGCCTTTACCTGTCTTTCCCTAACTAATTTGTGGAAACGTGTTTGAAAAAGCAGATTATTACGTATAGCTACGCCGGTCGAACGATCCGCTGCGCGTCTCTTTTCGCCCGCCTAGGCTATACTCCATAATCTAACCGCTTTTTCGAACACTCTTTTTCTAATTAACCCCAATCCAAGTCTGCTCCGCCATCTTCCCCAAATATTTCGCGGTCAAATTAACACCAAGTCCAGCCTGATCCGGCACGGTAAGTCGCCCGCCCTGCGCCAATTCAAATGGTTTCTGAATGACATCTTCGCTAAAATAACGATCACTAGCCGAAATATCCCCTGGAAAAGTGAACAAAGGCAAACTGTCCAGGGCCAAATTAGCGGCACGGCCGACCCCGGTCTCCAGCATCCCGCCGCACCAAACTTCTATCCGTTGTTTTTGGCAATACTGTACAATCGCCAAGGTGTTAGTTAAGCCACCGACCCGGGCCAATTTCAAATTAATCGCCCGGGCGCTTTTTAACGTAACTGCCGTCGCAACATCAGCTAAACCAAAAATATTTTCATCTAAACAGAGGCTGGTCGTTAACTGCTTTTGTAAATGGGCGTGCTGGACAAAGTCGTCGGTGGCCAGTGGTTGCTCAATCATAGCCAAATTCAATTTATCCAATCGTCTTAAGGCTGGTAATTCGGTCAAAGTAAACGCCGAGTTGGCATCCACCATTAAATTTAATTTCGGAAACTGTTGCCGAACGTGCTCAACCATGGCTATCTCGGCCACACCGGTAATTTTCAATTTAATTCGTTGGTAGCCTTGGTTTAAGTACAATTGGATTTTTTGCAGTAATTGGTCAACTGAAGGCTGCTGCCCAATACTGACGCCAACCGCAATTTGTCGCCGTGGCCTAACTTGCAAACGCTGGGCCAATACCGCAGCCAAAGATTTCTGCTGGCTTTGGGCGTAAAGGTCCCAAACGGCGGTTTCAACAGCCGCCTTGGCCATTTGGTTACCTTGAATGACTGCCAAATGTTGGCTCAATTCTTCTGGCAGCGCAAACTGGAAATCAGTCAGTAACGGTACAATTTCTTGTTGAATCATTTGCCGGGCAGTCGCTTGCGTTTCTGCCGTGTAAGTTGGGTGGGCGAAGGCTTCTAGTTCGCCAAGGCCGCTTAAGCCAGTGGTGGTACTGACTTGAACAAGCGTCACTTCCCGCGTATTCAAGTTGTCCTCACTGGTTTTAAACGAACTAATTAACGGTAACGTAACTGGTAACAAACGAATTTTTTTAATTTGCAAAGTTAACTACCCTCCCTCTGCACAAATTGGTTAACGGTGGCCAAATAAGCAGCTGATTGCTCCAAATGGACGTTGTGCCCAGCATTGGAAATGACCGTTCGACTGGCGTTAGGCAACCTAGCCAGCATTTTTTCTGTTGTTGCCTGAAATTTCGCGTCGGCCGCCCCAACAATTAAATGAACGGGTAACTCAAAATTCGCCAACGCCGGCCAATAATTCGGTTGGCTACCAGTTCCCATTTGCTGCAGGCTTAGGGCTAACCCTGCCGGATTTTGTTGCAGGCGTTGCTGCCGAATAAATTGTTGCGTCGCCGCTGGTAGTTTGCGTTGGCTGGCAAATAGTGGCAAGGCCGTCCACTCCGTTACGAATTGCGCGAGACCATTTTTTTGGAGTCTTTCCACCAAAATTTGATCGTGCTGGCGCCGCTTTTGTCGTTCAGTTTCCGTCGCCAAGCCCGGCGAACTGCTTTCAAGGATTAGGCAGTGGACTAATTCGGGGTGGCTGAGTGCAAAGGCCAGTGCTAAACGACCGCCCATGGAGTAACCTAATAAATTCACCTGTTTAACTTGCCGTTTTGCCAGCAAACTTGCCAGGTCAGCAACCTGCCGTTCAATTTGGTACCGCTCAGCTGCGGCATGACTGGTGGTTGCGCCGTGGCCTAACAAATCGGGCATGAGAACTGTGCCCGCCAATTTTGGCGCAATTTTTGCAAAGTCGGTGTGACTCCCCATAAAGCCATGTAAAAGCAGCCAAACCGGCGCACCACTGCCCTGTTGCGCCACAAAATAATTAAGTCCATTCAACATTGTCATTGCTTGCCACCCATTTCTGCGAGTGCTCCTTTAGCTAGGCCTACCAATGCCTGATGCTGCGCCACATTGGCCTCGCGCTCCGTTCGTACTTCAATAATTTGCAACCCAACTTGCGGCCGCTGCAGTAAGGTCGTTAATTGCTCGGCCTGGGTCACTAATTGGTAAGCGCCGTGGTAAAGCTTGGCCACTTGTTCAAGTTCTAAGTCCTGGGGCGTTCCAAACAAAGTTTCGAAGTAATCGGCCGCATTAGCCTGGGGTAAAAACGAAAAAATTCCACCACCATTATTATTAATCACAATGACGGTCAATTGTAATGGATAGCGCCGGGTTAACATCAGCCCGTTCATATCGTGAAAAAAGGCCAAATCCCCGGTTAACAAATAATGTGGCATCGCCGTTTGACTGGCCACCCCTAAGGCAGTTGAAGTAACACCGTCAATGCCGTTTGCTCCGCGATTGCAATAAAGTTGCCCACTTGCCTTCGTTGGCCAATAAAAACTATCCAAATCACGAATTGGCATTGAATTGCTGCTAAATAACTGGGCGGTTGCTGGTAACGCAGTAGCTAGAAGTGCAGCAACTTGCGGTTCATCTAATTGGTCTTGCTTACGCCGCCAAGTTGCCTGTAAGATTCGCTTAATTTGTTGGTTAACTCCTTGCCAAGCCGTTGCAAATGATTTCGGCCCAGCAATAACGTGGCCCGTGAGTTGTTCAAAAAATGGTCTTGGTGTCACTGCCAATTGAACCGTCGCCGTTTTGGTGTAATCCGCTAGCCGTTGCGTTTCATCTAAATAATAGATTGGCACAGTAACCTGCTTCAACCAATCCGCCAAACTAGCCGCAACAAAGGTGCCACCACAGCGTAAAATTAAATCAGGTTGTAATGAAGTCGCCAGTTTGGGCTGTGCTTTTAACAACAAATCATAGCTTTCAACAATTGTTGCTTCAGTTTCAAATCCCCGCAACCCACTCAATGGATCGGCCAAAATTGGCCAGTGAACGCTAGCGGCAAAATCAACCAAGGCTTGACGGGCATCGGTATTTTCCATTGGTCCCGCCAAAATAAGCCCGCGTTGTTGGGCCCACTTTTGTTTCAATGTTACTAAGGCTGCCGGTGCTAAGGTGCGCTGGCTTTCCTTTGGCTGCAAAACTGGTATTGCGTTTAAATTTTCCGGCATCATATCTGGTAGTAACGGCTTGCGCAACGGCAAATTAAGTTGCACTGGCCCGGCCGGCGCCTGCATTGCCGTCAGCACAGCTCGCTGGGCCACAAAAGTTAAGTAGCGCAACGCATCCTCTTGGGCAGTTGGCAGCGGTAATTGAACAAAATCACGCACTTGCTGCCCGTAAAAATGATCCTGATCCAGTGCTTGTGGTGCGCCCACGTTGGTTAATTCAGGCGGCCGATCAGTCGTCAGTACAATTAAGGGAACGGCCGCCAAATTGGCCTCGCAAACAGCTGGGTAAAAATTGGCCGCCGCCGTTCCTGATGTGCACACCAACAAAACTGGCTTGTGGCTAGACTTGGCAATTCCTAACGCAAAAAAGCCGGCCGAGCGCTCATCAACGTCCACATAAAGTTTCAACTGCCATTTTGGCGCCCACTTTGCTAATAACAAAGCTACCGGCGTTGACCGGGAGCCAGGCGCAATCACGGCGGCCGTGACCCCCTGGCTAACCAGCGCCTGTAATAATTTGGTGACGTAAGTTGTTAAAATTTCGTTTGCCATTATTTTTCTCCTATATGTATAAAATGCAGAAAGTACAATTACTTTTGGGGTGGATTCTACGATTAAATTAAATTTATCTTAGCTTTGTTTGAAAAATACAGCTATTTAGTACTTGCCTGACTGATTTCGTGGAAACGTGTTTGAAAAAGCAGATTCCTGCGGTTGCCATGTTTCAACTTGGCGTATTTCGCCTTAGTTGAATGGACAACGTATGAAGCATCAAGATTATTAGCGTACTTGGCTAATAATCCTCAATTGCGGAATAGTAGCTACAGCAGTCACTTCGGCCGTTGCACAGATAATTCGTCTGTTTAGGCCATGATTGTATAGTGCCTTTACTTGGCCTTCCCTGACTCATTTCTTGGAAACGTGTTTGAAAAAGCAGATTCCTGCGGTTAGCTACAGCAGTCACTTCGGCCGTTGCACGGCCAAAGCGCCTACTTAGGCTAATCCTCAGAATCTAACCGCTTTTTCAAACACTCTCTAATTGGTTCAAATTTCAGGGCTGTTTCTTTAAATTCATTTTCGGCTTGCGAGGCCGCCACGATTCCTGCGCCGGCAAATAGTGTTGCTTGCTGGCCTTGGAGTAATACTGAACGAATGCCCACCGCAAACTCGCCTAACTCGTTTAACCCCAGGTAGCCAATTGGCGCGCCAAATAGTCCCCGGGCTTCTGGCTCAACGTGGGCAATTTGCGCTAAGGCGGCCCTTCGCGGCACACCACCTAAGGCCGGCGTTGGGTGCAGTGCCGCTAGTACCGTCAATGGTGTTACTTTGTCCAAACCACGTGCCGTAATTGGCGTAAATAAATGTTGGACGTTAGGATTGCGCAATAATTGCGGCTGTGCCGGATGACTGACCTGCAGGCCTAGTTGTTCGAGGTTTTGGCTAATTGTTGCCACCACAAAAGCTTGCTCCCCACGATTCTTCGGGTCAGCCAACAACGCCTGGCCTAACTGCTCGTCCTCAGCTGCGTTTTTCCCCCGGCGGACAGTTCCCGCTACGGCCGCAGTCGCAAACTGGTTTGGTTCGAATTTCAGCAAACGTTCGGGCGTGGCGCTCACAAACGCTTGCCCCTGAGCTTGGAGACAAATGTGGTAAGTTGCCGGTTGCCTTTGGCGTAATTGTTGCCACAAGCCAGCCGCCTGAATGGATTGTGCCATTTCAATCACTAACGGTCGGGCTAAAACGACCTTGTCCAAGTCAGATCGCTGAATACGAGCAACCGTGTCCCGCACGCCTTGCTGCCATTGCTCCGCGTATAACGCCGTTTCATTAAGTACCTGATTTTCGGCCGTTACTAAGGGTTCAATTGTTTGTAAACGGTGCAAAAAATCTTCAGCCAATTTGGCCAAATCCTCAGCCAGTGGCGCGGTCACAGTTAACCACCACTTTTTATCGCGCTTAGTTATTAAAAAACGGGGCAAGAAAAAATAGCCGTGCCTAAAAATGCCCCAGCGCGATTGTTGTTTGGCTGTTGCCGCAAAGGGTAACCCACCTAACAACTGCGGACCCAGACCCCGGTCGTAACCGGTTATGTCCGTTTGAAATTGTTGCTTTAATTTTGTTGTCCAATCCTGAAGTCGGCCAACCTCATTACCAAATGCAATTGGCCACCAAGTTTGGCAACTTGAAAAACCAAATAAACAAAAATCTTGTTCAGGTGTTTCGTAAGCAAAGTAAGGATCACTTTGCTGGCCTAGAGCAATTAACTGGGCCAATTGGGGCGATTCATTTAAGGCAATCACCCTTGTTTGCAAACTCACTATCTACGCTTCCTCTCATTTATTTTCATCTTTTTATAGTTTACAGCATATTAATCTAAAACGCGTAATATCTAGGATTTCCAATAAAAAATTAAATAAATCCGCTAATATTTAAGTTGAAACACTAGTTCAGTAATTCGCTTTCTTTTAACCCTTTAATGTTTGTGGTAGCCTAAAGGGGTAAAGCGTTTTCACTTATTATTCAAAATTATTTTTGGAGGTGGCCTATATGACTGAAATTTTAATTTTAGGAGCAGGTATTGCGGGTATTCGTGCTGCTAAGGTTCTTGCTAAACAAAATTTAGACGCAACAATTACTGTTGTCAATCAAAACGATTATCATTACGAAACAACATCCCTCGCTGGTGTTGCTGCCGGCACAGCAAAGGTGGAGCAAATTATGCTGCCTTTACCAGCTTCTCTTCCCAAGGGTGTCCAATTCATTAAAGCAACAGTGACCAAGATCAATCGTGAAGCTCACACTGTTGAGTTAGAAGATCATGCTGATCTACATTTTGACTACTTAATCGTGGCCCTCGGTATTAAATCCGAGGATTACGGCATTAAAGGTGCTAAGGAATTCGGGATGCCAATCGTCAGTGTTGATACTGCTGTGGCACTTAAAGACCATATTGAAAAAACAATGGCCAATTACAATACTAGCAAAGACCCTAACGATCTTCACGTTGTTGTTTGTGGTGCTTGGTGGTCAGCATTTGAATTTCTTGGCGAATTAGCCGAGCATTTACCTGTACTTGCAAAAAAATACAACCTACCACTTGATCAAATGAAAATTGATTGTATTGAAGCTAAAGATAAAATTTTGCCCATGTACAGTGATAAGTTAACCGGCTACATTAAAGCAACCTTGAAGAAAAAAGGCGCCAACTTACACCTTGGAATGTCAATTGATGAAGTTAAGGCCGACCGTGTGATTAGCGGCGATAAAGTCTTCATGGCTAATACAATTGTATTAACCACTGGTTTGAGCGGCAGCCAAGTTATCAGTGATTCTGGTTTTGAAAACCGTCGTAACCGGATGGTCGTTCAAAGCGATGTTAGCATCAAGGAAGATAAGAATATCTTCATGGTCGGAGATGTCGCAACCGTTATGCAACCTGGTAAATCATGGCCTTTTGCCAACACTGGCCAGCTAGCCATGGAAATGGGTACTGCGGCGGCCAAAAACATTGCTGCTGATTTAACTGGTAATCAACGCTTAGACTTCGAATTTAAAGATCTTGGCAGTGTCCTTGGCCTTGGCAAACGAACCGGAGCAGCGGCAGTCTTTGGCAACATTGAATTACGCGGCTACCCAGCTTCAGTGATGAAGGTTCTTATTTACGATCGTTCATTACTTGAAGAAGGCACAGTTTCAACAGTAATGAAACACGGACGCTTTAACTTCTTGCGAATTTAGAAGAGTGTTTGAAAAAGCGCTTAGATTATGGAGTATAGCCTACTGCTCCGCGATAGAGGAGGAATATTAGCAAAGAACGCTAATATTCTTTGATGCTACGGACGTTGACCATTCTTGTGGCGAAAGGCCAAGGAGCACAGTTATAAAGTCCACAACTGTGTTTCCTCGACTCAGTTCATCTCGGTCACCGCAAGAAACATGGCAGCCGGTCGAAAAGAGACGCGCAGCGGATCGTTCGACCGGCGTAGCTATACGCAATAATCTGCTTTTTCAAACACGTTTAAACCAAACTAGCTAAAGGCGCCATCAAAAACAAAACTACCTAATCTTATATATAGTAAATCTCCAAACATCAAAAGGAGCAGCTAATCATCAATTAGTTGCTCCTTTTGTGTGAGTTTCAGTTTTAATTTTTTATCTAAGCTTCTTTTTCCTGATGCTCGTCCAAAATCACTTGGGTTATCTGCTGAGCGGCCTGATCAACTTCAACCAGATTTTTTCTTGGATAAGTGAGATCAATCGCCGTCTGCCAAGCAATTTTTTGATCTTTAATGACCAGTACTTTGGTGGCCATTCTGACTGCTTCGGTGACATCGTGGGTAACTAAAACAATTGTCACTTGCCGTTTCTGCCAAATTTTTAGAATTAATTTCTGCATTTTCTGGCGGGTTAGTGCATCTAGGGCCCCCAGTGGCTCGTCTAAAAGAAGTAGTTCTGGATCGGCCATTAATGCACGGGCTAAGGCCACTCGTTGCTTTTGACCACCAGAAAGGCTTTGTGGGTAGGCCGCCGAAAAATCAGCCAGCTCAACCAAATCCAATAATTCAGTGGCTTTGGCAATTTGTTCAGGTTGTTTATCACCTAGCGTAACGTTCTTTAAAACGTTGAACCACGGCAGCAAACGATCCTCCTGAAACATCACGCGGCACTTCGTATTAAGGCCAGTTACGGCAACGTCGTTTTGCAAAATTTCACCACTAGTTGGCGCTTCTAGGCCTGCCAACAAGCGCAGCAAGGTACTTTTACCCCCACCACTCATCCCGACCAGAGCAACAAAATCACCGGCCGCAATGGTGAAATCAATGTTATTCAAGACGAGGCGCTCATTGTAAACTTTTTGAATGTGGCGCACTTCAATTAAATTTTTTTGCAACATTAACTCACTATCCCTTCTGTTGCCAATCAAGTAAGATATTTTCCAACCATTTGGCCATCAAATCGGACAATTTGCCAAGTAGCGCGTAAATCGCTATACAGAGCAAAATTGTTTTCATATCGAGAAAATCCTGCGCGTTCGTTGACATGTAGCCAATCCCCGAACTTGAAGCAATTGTTTCGGCAACAATCAACGTCGTCCACATCACACCCAGCGCATACCGTACCCCGTTTAAGATGCTCGGTAGTGCCCCGGGGAAAATAATTCGGGTAAACAGCTTCGTTTTCGATAAACCATAAGAACGGCCCATCTCTAGCAGTGATTTATCGCCAGTGGTTAATCCTTGGTAAGTATTGATGTAGATTGGAAATAGCACACCAATTGCGACCAACGAAATTTTAGCTGTCTCACCAATGCCAAACCAGATAATAATTAACGGAATTAACGATAAATGGGGAATATTCCGCAACATTTGAATTGAAGAATCCAAAAGTGCCCGGGCAGTTTTCGATAAAGCTGTGAGTAACGCCAAACCAAAACCAAGGCTACCGCCAATCAGAAATCCAATACTGGCCCGGTACAGGCTAATACTTAAGTTAGTCTGCAAGTCACCTGTTTGCCAAAGTTTCACACCTTGCTTCAAAACATCCACCGGTGAAGGCAGAATCGTTGCCGGTAAAACGTTTAACATGCTGGCAACCTGCCAACCGATAATTAGTAGGCCTGGCACTAACCACGGTAATAATTTTCGACCGGTGAAGTGTACTTTTTTAACTGGTGCGTGTTCCGTTGCTGTTAATGTTTGCATACTCATCATCTCCTTGCTTTTGGGGGTTATTTGACGCTAGGGCCTGGGAATACTTTTAGTAGTATCTTCTTGGTTAGTGCTCGGGGCCTGGGCGCCTTTCCGAACACTCCTTCTTTTCTGGAACGTGCGCTAAAAGGCAGCCCCCTGTGCTTAGCTACGCTCACCAAATGATCCGCTGCGCGAATCATTCGGCAAGCTAGGCTGCGATTCGGACTTTGGTTCATCCTAGTCCGATCGACATCGCCAGTAATGCTCGGAGCCTGAGCGCCTTTTATCGCACTCCTCTTTTCTAGAACGTGCGTTAAAAGGCATATTCCTGCGGTTAGCTACGATCGCCAAACAATTTATTTCATAAATTATTCGTCAATCTAGGCTAATCCTCAGAATATGAACGCCTTTTATCGCACTCCCTCTATTCTTTACTCAGCACTATCTTTTTAACTTCAACCTTCTTACTAATCAGACCCTCCTGGTAGAACAAATCGGCGATATCTTGTTGTTCTTTAATGATTTGATTATTGATTGCCTGGATACCGTAGTTCCGGCGTTCTACCATCTTTTTAATTGCCGATTTTGGTAGGGATAATGATTTACTCATTTCGTTAATTAACTCAGTGTGATGTCCGTTTGCCCACTTCATGCTCTTTTGCATCTCTTTTAAGAGCAATTTAGAAACATTGCGGTGGCCGGTGGCAAATGCCTGAGTGCCCAAAATGAAGTCGCGGTCAGTTGTCAATCCTTTGGCGTTGGTCAATAGCGTTGCGTTTTGTTGAACTTGCGCGGCGGCCGTGTATGGATCCCAGATAGCCCACGCATCAACCTTTCCTTTCGAAAAAGCAATATTTGCCGCGGCTGGATCGAGGTCCACCCAATCAATATCACTTGCTTTTAAGCCGGCCTTTTTCAAAGCTTTCAGGAGTAAATAATGTGAGCTTGAGCCTTTGGAATACGCAACTTTTTTGCCCTTAAGTTGGGCTAAACTAGTAATTGATGAACCTTTTGGCACCAAGATTCCACTACCGGCGGCCTTAGAATAGGCGGCGCCAATGTAGACCAGTTTGGTTCCCGAGGCCTGGGCCGTTACTGGCGGCGTATCCCCAGTTCGGCCATAATCCAACTCGCCGGCGGACAAAGCCTGAAGTAAGGCACTACCACTCTGAAATTGTTTCCAAACAATTTTGTAGCCTTTCTTCTTCATGTCCGTGGCCAAATCGCCCTGGGTTCGGGCAATATCAAAAATATCACCCTTTTGATAACCAACGCGAATCGTTGTCAGATTGCTTGACGCTGACTGATTGGCCTGGGTTTTAGAGTAACCAAAAATCGCGACAACGGCCCAGATCAGGATAAAAGCTAGAAATAAAATTAGTTTTTTTCGTTTGCGCATTTACTCACCTAGACCTTCAATAAACTTTGCTTTAGTTGCCGCCGTTTGACCTTACCAGTTGGGCCTAAAGGTAGCTGAGCCAAAAATATAATTTCACTGGGACATTTAAAACGGGATAATTGTTCCTTAGTGTAGGCAATGATTCGTTGGGCCAGTTCTGCCGGTTCGATTCCTACCGGCTGGCTTAAAACAACTGCAGCGACTACTTTCTCACCGTAAATTGCGTCGGGTAACCCGATGACAGCCGCCTGATCGATTTGCGGTAACTGAAGCAGAACTGATTCAACTTCATTGGGGTTAATCTTGTCCCCACTGCGATTGATCATCTCTTTCTTCCGACCAACCAAGAATAAGTAGCCATCTTGATCCAAGTAGCCCAGGTCACCCGTTTTAAACCAACCATTTTCAAAATCAGTGTCGTGCTGGCGGTCAACGTAATGGTGAATGACATGCTTGCCCTTCAAAAGAACTTCGCCAACGCCAAGTGGTGCAACCGCAGTGCCGTTTGAATCGGTAATTCGAACTTGCGTTTCCGTTGCTTTACCGACCGAACCAAGTTTGGTGTGGCGCAGTGGGTTGACGGTAATTTGACTGGCGGCTTCCGTCATGCCGTAGCCTTGGATAACCGGCACTTGAAAAGCAGTTTGAAATTCACTTTGTAAATCGGCCGCTAGTGGCGCTGAAGCTGAACGAATGAAACGTAAATGTGGTAACGCTAAAATTGGTGTCTGTTGGCGTTTAAGTAAAATAGCGATAACTGCTGGTGCCGCCGATACCCAAGTAATGCCTTCTTGTGCCAACAACGGCCAGAAATGTGAGGCGCTGAATTTGCGCACCATCACAATTGTTCCTCCAGAAATCAGCGTCGCCAAAAGGGAAATAACTTGGGCATTAATGTGGAATAACGGCAAAACTAACAAGGTCCGATCGGCCATTGTCAATTCTTGTGATTTAGCAACATCTTCAGCCGCCGCAAGTAATTGTTCGTGATTTAAGACAACGGCTTTAGGAGCGCCGGTTGTCCCAGAGGTGTAAAGTAGCACGCCTAACGTCTGGGTTTGTTTTTGGCGGTACTGTTTTAATTTTTCACCGTGAACAAAATCTTGTTGTTTAACTAAGTAACCTGTTAGCGCCGGTGCCGTTAACAGTGAGTAACTGTTTTCCTGAAATTCGAGGCCTTCACTTTGCAGCTCGGCCAACATAGCAACGTGCTGTGGGCTGAAAAATGCGGCCGCGTAATGTTCTTTTGCCAAAACTGTCGTCAATTCTTGGCGGGGCATTGCCGGATCAATCGTGTAGCTGATCGCGCCTAAATCTAGTAGCGCCAGTAGGACTGTGACGTAGCCAACGGAATTTGGTAGGCTAACCAGCACCAGATCGCCAGCGACAATTCCTTGTTCCCGCAAACGAGCGACTAACTGATCACGGTCAGCGGCGATTTGACGGCCAGTGAACCATTCGTTAGTGACGACCTCCTTGATTAATTTCTGGTTGTAATGGTTCTTTAAGGTTTGATTGATTTGTTCGGTAAGTTGTGACATGATTTCGTGCCCCTTTCTTAATTGATGGCCGGCCGATGAGGTGACAAAGGACTGGCGTGCGGTAAAAACAGTAAGCAATAACAAAGGCTGTGGCAAAAACACCGATGCTGGTGATTGGAAGGGCAATAATTAACCACCCCGGCTGTTTGGCAAGATTTGGCAGCAGAGCTTCGGCCAACCATAGAGCTAAGGTTTGGCTTAAATAAATGCCAAAACTCAATTTAGCACCTAGGCTAATAAAGCGAACTTGCCAAGCATTTGGTGTTCGGGCGCGGAAGTTTGCGTAACGCCGGCCAAGTAATAACACGGCCATAATTACAATAAAGGCATAAACCATCATCAGTGGTTGGTGAACTGATTTGGCGGCACTGGCGCTTAGCCCAAGAATCCGTGTGTTGTATAAATAATAAATTGGACTAAGCAGCACCGCGCCAATCAAGGTTCGCCAAATCAGGCGCGCGTGCTGATCAATTAATTGGCCGATCTTGTCATAATGAATGGCTAGGAGCCCACCAGCTAGAAAGTAAATCTGGTAAGTTAAAACAAAACTGCCGTAATTACGTAATAAAAACGGCCAGCGACTAGTGTCAACGTGGGGCAGCCCGTACTTAATGCCCACCAACATGATTAGCTGAAATACCACACCACCAATAAGAATTTTCAAATGTTGCGTTGAAAAGCGGCGTAAAAACCAGCGTAGTAGTGGAAATACCAAGTACAGCTGGAAAGTGACTAACACGTAATACATAAAGCTCACATTACCGTGAATCAAAGCATCCCAGTACGCTGAACCAAATTCGGCCAGACTGTGAATCTGCTCTTGCCTGATGAAATGACTCTTGACGAGCTGGCTAACGTATAAGGCATTCCAAAATAAATACGGAATTCCAACTGCAATATAACGTTTTAGCCAAAATTTAACGGGCTGCAACGGCCGATTGTAGTGTGTAATGAATAAAACCATCCCGGTCATAAACATGAAGCCCATTCGGGTAAAATGAAGGCTTGCGTGAACAGCATTGGTAATGTCGGCCGCCGAACCACTTAATTGCAGAACATACAATGAAAAGGTATGAACCGTTAATACCCCGAAAATAAAAAAGACGCGCATAAAATCAACTTCGTAAAGATACCGCCGCTTAGTTGCCATTACCCCACCTCCTCAGTGTTAGTGTCTATTTTGTGCCGTGCACAAAATCCTATTTTCGGATGATGTCCATTCTCCTAACGCGAAGTTCGCGTACTCGAAACATGGCACCTCCTCAGTGTTAATATCTATTTTTAATCTTCATCTATTTAAAACCTGTGCTAAAGGACTTTTCACGCCTAGCTACACTCTTTAAGATTCGTCTTAAATTAATCTGTTTTAGTTGCAAATTTTTTTCAAACTGATAATCTAGCGTAAACGTGTTTGGAAAAGCGGATCTTAGCATTTTTGCAAACACCTACTACAATGAAATAAGTTTCAAGGAAGGTCTAATCATGCGCCATTTACGTTGGTTTCTTCTATTAGTCATACTTCTTTTGCTGCCGGCCACTACTAGCCACGCAGCAGTGAAATCCAGCTACGCAACGCCGACCCTGTTTGTTCATGGCTACCACGGCGGCCTGAATTCATTAGGGC
The DNA here is from genome assembly GCF_001663675.1 of Loigolactobacillus backii. Lineage (NCBI taxonomy): Bacteria > Bacillati > Bacillota > Bacilli > Lactobacillales > Lactobacillaceae > Loigolactobacillus > Loigolactobacillus backii. The sequence goes on along the minus strand of NZ_CP014873.1, from coordinate 1,049,294 downwards.
CGTTAATTGATCGAGCCGAGTTAGAACGAAAAGGCCAGCGTGTTTTAATTGCTGAAATAACACCGCAAAGAATCCAATTCATCGGTCGCTGGTCAAAATCCGTTAAGCACCCAATCATTCAAGTTATTTTCCAAAACAATCAGGCAAATTGGAATCTGGATGCCCAGTGGCTAAATCGTTTGTTAACCATTTTGAAGGAAAAATATCATCTAAAAAATTACAATGCCGTTGGTCACTCACGTGGCAGCCTTGCCTTGGTTATCGCCAACGAACACCAACCCGCTTTGAAACTAAAACGCTTGGTTGTCATTGCGGGCTCCTTTGACGGTGCTCTTTGGCGGGATGATCACGTTAATGAAAATCATTTTCTAGCAAGTGGCCGCCCGGCAATTATTCACCCTGAATATCAGGAAATATTGAACCATCGAACCCAATTTCCGAAACAAACGCGCGTACTTGCAATTGCTGGTAATCGCTTGGATGGTACCAATTCCGATGGTGTCGTTTCATTAGTTTCCGCCCTTTCATTACGTTATGCTTTGAGCAAACAAGTTAAGGAATACCGCCAGAAAATTTTCTACGGTAAAAATACCGAACATAGTCAGTTACCTCGTTTCAATCAGTCCGTTCAACAAACGACGATTGATTTCATTTGGCCTAGCTGATAGTGATAACACTAAAGTTAAATTACGAAGAGTTTATGAACATTAATCTAATATTGAATGAGTGCTCAGTGAAGATTGTTGATTTAGCAAGTTTTGAACAGATAGTAATTAAGAAAACGATAAGAAAAGTTTGTTATTTAATTAACATTCAGAAAAATTGCGTATAAAAAAGAAGCCAGAGCAAAAAATTAATTTTGCCCTAGCTTCTTTTTTGACTAGAAATATTTTTAATTTAAACCGTCTGCTTCAGATTTCACACTTCTTATTTAGGCTTCAACAACCCGGTAACTGGTTTCCTTCAGACTAGCCGCTAAAGCTGCCGAATCAACATTACCTTCAACCGTTGCTTGTTTCTTAGCTAAATCAACTTGCACAGATTTGACGCCAGCAACATTTTTAAAAGCCTCCGTAACAGCTTTTACACACCCATCACACTTCATACCTTCAATTTTAACAACTTGGGTCATAATTTATCATCCTTTCGAGAGTGCCTAAAAAGGCGATTAGATTCCTGTGCTTGGCCTAGATCACCGAATTATCTGTGAAACAGATAATTTGGTGATCGTAGCCACTATTCCGCGATTGAGAATTATTAGCTAAGTACGCTAATAATTTTGATGCTTCATACGTTGTCCATTCAACTAAGGCGAAAATCGCCAAGTTGAAACATGGCAGGCGCGGGAATCTGCCTTTTTAGGCACGTTTAAGCAAATTCAGCTACAGAATAATTCCAAATAAAATTTCTATGAGTACTGTCATACAAGTCAAAACGTGTTCCATAAGGCAACTTCTTCCGCTTGGCTACGATCACCAAACGATCCGCTATGCGAATCATTCGGTGATCTAGAGAGTGTTTGAAAAATACTTTTATTAGTATTTTCTCGACTAATCTGGTGTAAACGTGTTTGAAAAAGCAGGTTCCTGCGCTTAGTTACGATCGCCAAATAATCCACTACGTGAATTATTCGTCAATCTAGACTAATGCTCAGAACCTGGGCGCTTTTTCAAACACTCCCTAGGCCAATGCTCAGAAGCTGACCGCCTTATACCACACTCCGTCTTTCTTCCAATCTTGGTGCTTTAAATCGTTTCAACCGCAATGCATTCAATAACACAGAAACGGAACTAAAACTCATTGCCGCTCCGGCAATCATTGGGTTAAGCAGTGGTCCGCCGAAGAGGTACAACAGGCCCATGGCAATTGGTACGCCAATCAAATTGTAGGCAAAGGCCCAAAATAGATTTTCTTTAATGTTGCGTACGGTTCGCTGGGATAAATTTAGTGCAGTCACAACGGTTGCCAAATCGCTGTTTAAAAGCACGACGTCGGCGGAATCAACTGCGACATCGGTGCCGCTACCCATGGCAAAACCAACTTCAGCCTGAGCCAACGCGGGGGCGTCATTAATGCCGTCACCGACCATGCCAACCTTTTTGCCCTGCTGCTGTAATTTGGCAACTACCTGGGCCTTATCTGCTGGTAAAACCTGGCTAATGACTTGGCTCACCCCAACTTGCTTAGCGACTGCTTGAGCTGTTTGTTCATTGTCCCCGGTCAACATCACAACTTGGCGGCCATGTTTCCGTAAAGCGGCAATTGCGGCGGCACTAGTGGCCTTAACTGGGTCAGCTACTGCTAAAATTGCAACCAACTGATTGTCCTTGGCCAAATAAAGCGGTGTTTGGCCGGCCGCGGTAAACTGTGCAACTGAAGTCGCCACCTCAAGCTGTTGTTTGGCCAACCAAGCCTGATTGCCCAAATAAACGTCCGTGCCAGCGATTTGGCCTTGGATCCCGTAACCAGGTACTGCTTTAAATGCCGTAACTGGATTTAACGTCAATTGATCAGCGGCCCTTAAAACTGCTTTACCCAAAGGATGTTCCGAATATTGTTCCAAGCTGGCAGCCAATTGCAAGGCAGTTTCCCGGGAATAGCCATTAAAGGTTTGGATTGCCGTTACAGCCGGCCGCCCCTTAGTAATTGTGCCTGTTTTGTCTAAAACGAGTGTATCCAATCCGGCCATAGCCTCTAAAGCGGCGCCATCTTTGATCAAAATACCGTTTTCCGCACCCTTGCCAGTGCCGACCATAATGGCAGTTGGCGTTGCTAAACCTAACGCACAAGGGCAAGCAATTACAAGGACCGCGACGAAAATAGTCAGGCTAAAGGCCAGTGAGTGCCCGGTAAAAAACCAGCCAGCAGCAGCCAACGTTGCTAAAGCCATAATAACGGGCACAAAAATTCCGGAAATAACGTCGGCCAATTTAGCGATGGGCGCCTTACTTTCTTGCGCGGTTTCAACCAACTTAACAATTTGCGCTAAGACAGTTTCTGCACCAACTTTAGTCGCCTTGTAGGTCAATTCACCAGTTTGATTTAAACTAGCACCAATAACCTGATCACCAGGTTGTTTGCTAACGGGTTGACTTTCGCCAGTCAACATTGACTCATCGACACTACTTTGTCCGCTTAAAATTTTACCGTCCACTGGAATACTGGCGCCGGGCTTAACAATCAAGGTGTCACCAGTTTTAACGTCACTGGCGTTAACGGTTACCTGTTGTCCCTGTTGTAAAATTACGGCCGTTTTTGGCGCCAAATTTAGTAACGCCGTTAGCGAATGCGCCGTTTTTGTTTTGGCGCGAGTTTCAAAGTATTTGCCTAAAGTAATCAAGGTTAAAACGGTGGCCACAGCCTCATAATAAAATTCTGCCGGGTGTTGAATCACGATCAATTGAATCGTTTGGACAAAACTATAAATAAAAGCGGCACTAGTTCCAACTGCAACCAAGGTATCCATGTTCGGGTGCCGTTTAAACCAGGTACTAAAACCGATGCGGTAATAATCGCGGTTCAGCCACATAACTGGCACCGTCAAAACCAATTCCACTAAGGCGCTGGCAAGTGGCTGCTGCAACCACCGTGGTAGTGGCGCACCTAACATGCCACCCATTGCTAAATACAGCAACGGAATTGTCAGACACGCCGAAGCAACAAATCGCCGCCACATCTGCTGCAATTGCTCTTGCTTACGCTGCCTTTGATCAGCCTCAACCTTGGCACGATCTTCTTCCTGATCAATTAGCTTGGCCTGATACCCTGCCGCTGCAACAGCCTGTTCAATCCCACCAGTTGGCAGTTGCTGCGTATCGACATTGATGTGCAATTTTTCAGTTGCCAAATTAACACTAGCCTTTAAAACGCCAGCCGTTGCGGCAGCAGCCTGCTCGACAGCAGCAACGCAACTGGCACAAACCATGCCTTCGATATTGTAAGTTTGCGCGGCCGCCTGTAAACGAGCCTCGTAGCCTGCTTCCTTGACGGCCTGTTCCACCGCCGTAACGTCAACACTCTTTGGTTCAAAAGCAACCTTCATTTTCTCGGTTGCCAAATTTACAATTGCCTGTTTGACCCCAGGAACTGCCTGCGTTGCGTCGGTTACTGCCTGAACACAGCTTGCACAAACCATTCCCTCAATTGAAAAGTGCCCCTCAGTCATTCTGGGCGCCCCCTTTATATTAACCACCTGCGTGATTTATTAGTTTACGTCTGTAAACATTTACTAATGTAAACTTATCACGTTTACCCCAAACTGTGAACCCCCTAATTCAATTTATGGGGAATTCCCTAACTAGAGAGTGTTTGAAAAAGCGTCTAGATTATGGAGTATAGCCTAGCTAGGCGAAAAGAGACGCGCAGCGGATCGTTCGACTAGCGTAGCTATACGCAATAATCTGCTTTTTCAAACACGTTTAAACTAAGAGTGCCCAAAAAGGCATCTACAAAAGCAACCACCGGCTTCCCCCACAATCCATAAAAAAAGAGCCAGTTTCGGCCAAGTTAATCAGACCGACACCAACTCAATTCCTACAAATTCAATTCATACAGTAAAAAATCAGTCACACCAGTATCTTCATAAAAAAGCTTAAAGGTCCCAACACAGGTGAACCCGCAAGCTGAATACAACTTTTGCGCTGGTAAATTAGTCCCAATCGCATCCAAATGAATGGTTTGTTTATGCTGTTGCCGGGCATAATCCACTGCGAATTTGACCATTTGCTGGGCGATACCGTGACCCTGTTGTTGTGGTGCCACACCTAAAGTGTGAATCAACAATACCTCAGAGTCGGCAACATCCAGCGACCAATTTGCCTGCTCATAGCCAGCATTAGCGGCACTATTAAGCACCATCGCGCTAACAATCACATCATCTTGCCAATCAACAAACAATTCTTGCCGCCGCAGGGCATCGCTAAGATAAGTAGCGCTAGGGTAGATGCCCTTCTTCCAATCTGTGGGAAATTTGGCGTTTTGCATGCCATCAATAAGATTTTCGTAAAACGTAATAACTTGCTGAAGCTCACTTGGTTGGACCAATTTAATCATACTGACAACTTCCTTTTTATCATTGATACGCTTTACTTTATACGAATAATTACGCAAGTCAAACTGAATTTTGTGCGGTGCAGTGATTCTGTTTTGCGAAAAGGACCAACCGACCTTAAATATCGACTAAATATGTTTTCTTGATCACGAAAAAAAGAGCAGATTCCTGCGGTTAGCTACAGAAGTCGATTTGCCTGCTTCGCAGTCAAACTCGCCTTCTTAGGCTAATCCTCAGAATCTTTCGCTCTTTTTTTCGCTTCTTTTTTTCGCTTCTTTTAGATTTGTGGTTTTTTTCGGTAAACGATGAAACGGCGGAAAATATACTGCCATGGCAACGCTAAAGCGTGGACTAGGCGTGTATACGGGAAGGCGCCGAAAATCATGAGACCGAAGACAACGTGGCATTTATAGAGCAATGGCACGTTCAACATTAATCGAAAATCGGGGTGGAACATGAATAATTGACGTACCCAAATTGCTAATGAAGTCCGGTAATTAAACGACGGATTCATTGGACCGGCAATAAATGAGGACGACATCCCCAACGTGATTTCAATCGTCAAAGCAGTGATGATCACAAGGTCACCAATTGAGCTGGCGTGAAAAACCCGGTGATTATGGTAGCGGCGGAAACACAGAACGTAAACGCCCACGGTTGCCATAATACCAAAGACGCCACCAGCGCCCAACGCAAACATATGGTACATTTCATTGCTAATCCCTAACGCATCGGTCCAAGCCTTAGGAATGAAAATCCCAGCAATGTGGCCAAAGAACACACCAATAATCCCAACGTGAAATAAAATACTACCAATCATTAAAGTCTTTTTTTCTAAAATTTCGCTAGACTTTGCCGTAACCGTTGGGTGGAAAAAGGCAAACCGAATAATGGTACCGAAGAAAAACGAGCCTAGCATGAGGTACGGGTAAAAAGTCCATAAAAGGAACTGAAACGGGTGCGCCATCATGAGCGAGCCACCTCCTGTTGCGGAACAATGCATGATTTAAATTCCTGACGCAAAAGTCGAACCAACTCAAGGTAATCCTCGTCGGCGTACTCAACTTCATTTTGGATAATGTTATAAGTGCCATCCTCAATAACCTGGAAAACTAGGCCAATATCCTGCTGGCGTTCATCCTGATCCCACTCACCGTAGGATAAAAACTCCAGCATCAATGGAAAGTAATCGGCCAATTCATCGCCATCAACGGACACCCCAAACATCTCGTACAACATTTTAAGCTTAGCCAGTAACTGGCCGCGCTCACGGGAATCCTGGTAACGATAATAACTCAGATAAAGCGTAAACCGTTTATTTAGCTCAAATAAATTCGAGTATTCTTTTTGCAGATTAAATAACGACTTCGACTGCATTTTTTCAATCCATTTAACAAAAGCCACCTTGTTTTCAGTTTCGGGATAATCCCGCTGAAAATCACTCAAAAATGTCGGTAACATGACTTCATCATCCGGGTAATCTAGCAAATGTGAAAAATAAACAAAACCCGGCCGTAATTCGTCAACTCGTTGAATATTAATCACGCCAGATCCCCCCATAGAATGTTTCTGAGTAAATTTCGGCAGTCGATTTTCCTGCTTCCGCCTTCTTGAACATACTGCTATGTTGTGGTGCTAAGGAACAGCCTTGGCATTCGTCGTAGCCTAATTCGCCTTGTTCTGCGTAGCCATCTTCCACTTGTTCCTTGTGGTTTTGCGGAATAACGAAGCGATCTTCGTATTTCGCAATGGCCAATAAGCGGTAAAGTGACGTTGCTGTCCGCTCGTTCAAATTAACGCGGCCTAACTTGCTGACGTCAAAGTCCTTACCACTTGTCCGCGCCCGCATATACAAACGCATCATTGCTAATTTGTACAACGCAGCCTTGATAACTTCCTTATTACCGCCGGACAATAAGCTAGCTAAATAATCAACGGGAATCCGCATTTCGTCAATTCCTGGGAAAATCATTTCAGGATCATTGATCGAATCGCGGCCTTCAAAGTAATTCATAATTGGTGACAACGGTGGAATGTACCAAACCATTGGCATTGTGCGGTATTCAGGGTGTAACGGGAAGGCAATCTTTTCTTTGACGGCCATCCGGTAAATCGGTGAATTTTGCGCAGCCTTGATCATTTCATCGTTAACACCGTCTTTGCGTGCCTGTTTGATGACTTCAGGATCATTTGGATCTAAGAATAAACTTAATTGTGATTCGTATAATTTAGTGTCATCAGGTTCTTCAGCGGCTTCAGCCACCCGATCAGCGTCATATAAAATAGCACCAATGTAGCGAATTCGGCCGACACAAGTTTCGGCACAAACAGTTGGCATGCCTTCTTCAATCCGCGGATAACAGAAGGTACATTTTTCGGCCTTATTTGTCCGCCAGTTAAAGTAAACCTTCTTGTAAGGACAGCCAGTCATACAGAAACGCCAACCACGACAGCGTTCCTGGTCAACTAAAACAATCCCATCTTCATCACGTTTATACATGGCACCTGAAGGGCAAGAAGCCACACAAGGTGCGTTTAAACAATGCTCACATAAACGTGGGAGGTACATCATAAAGGCCTGCTCAAAATTAGCCTTAATGTCAGTTTCAATTTTTTGCATGTTAGGATCTTGATCAAACGTATTGGTTGATCCAGCTAAATCATCATCCCAGTTAGGACCGCCTTTAAGGTCCATGTAGTCACCGGTAATTTGTGATTTTGCCCGGGCAACGGGCTGATGTTTCTTTTCTGGACCAAAAAGTGTTTGGTAATCGTAGGTCCAAGGTTCATAGTAGTCATCTAATTCAGGCATATCTGGTTGGTAAAAGATCTTACCTAAAGCAATCTTGTTAAGCTTATTCCCTGCTTTTAGCTGTAATTTGCCTTTGCTATTTAATTCCCAGCCACCATGATAATGGCTTTCATCTTCCCAGCGTTTGGGATAACCAACGCCAGGTTTAGTTTCAACGTTATTAAACCACATGTACTCTGCCCCAGGACGGTTTGTCCAAGTATTTTTACATGTAACGGAACAAGTATGACAACCGATACACTTATCCAGGTTCAGAACCATGCCGATTTGCGCTTTAATCTTCATTCCATTTCACCTTCTTAAGCTTTCTTACTTTGACGTATAAATCACGCTGGTTCCCAATTGGTCCGTAGTAGTTAAAGCCGTAACTTAACTGCGCGTAGCCACCAACCATTTGCGTTGGCTTAATGTGAATTTGCGTTGGTGCATTATGACTACCACCACGGTTACCAGTAATTGTCGATAATGGTTCCTGAATTTCCATATCCTGTGCGTGGTACATGTACATGGAACCTTCAGGCATCCGGTGACTGACAACGGCCCGGGCGGTAACAACACCATTTCGGTTGTACAACTCTAGCCAATCATTATCTTTAATCCCCGTCTTGTCTGCATCCACCGTACTAATCCAAACGTTAGGCCCACCACGGAACAGGGTCAGCATTTCCAGATTATCGTAGTAGGTGGTATGAATATTCCACTTACCATGCGGTGTCATGTAACGCAGCGTCAACTCATTATCATCGGGCTCAATTTTAGTATCCTTTGGACCCATAACCATTGGCGGCAAAGTTGGCTTGTAAGCGGCCAATTCTTCACCATATTCTTGGAAAACTTCGTGGTCTAGGTAAAATTGTTGCCGACCAGTTAGCGTTCTAAACGGAACTAACCGCTCAATATTAACGGTAAATGGTGAATAACGATCGCCATCGTGCTTTGAACTACTGAAGACTGGCGTCGGAATGGCCTCTCGGGGTTGAATCGTAATGTCCTTAAAGGTCATTTCATCTTCCGCCCGGCCAGCACTGATATCAGTTAACTTCATGCCAGTCTTTTCTTCAGCACTCTTCCAAGCTTTCATGGCAACGTGACCATTAGAGGCACTGGAAAGTACCAAAACTGCCTCAGCAACTTTTTTATCTTGATCCAATTTTGGACAACCAGCGTTTAAGCCTTCATCAAAAACGGAATTCCGATCGCACAATTCTTTGTATTGATCCTCAACATTGTAGGAATAACCAAGGCCGCCTTCGTTGCCGTTAGCATTCGGGCCTAAGGCAACGTATTTGTCGTAAACTTGGCTGTAATCACGTTTGATTAAGGATAGACTTGGCATCGTTTGCCCAGGAATTGCCTCAATCTCGCCTTTCTTCCAATCTTTGATTTCACCAAATGGTTGGGCAATCTCGGCCTTGGAATCATGGCCTAGCGGTTGCGTCTTCAAATCATAAACTGGATCAGGCATGTATTTTTTCGCCATTTCAGAGAATTTCTTCGCTAAATCAGCAAACGTCTGCCAATCACTCTTTGATTCCCAAAGTGGATTAACTGCGGCATTGAATGGGTGAATAAATGGGTGCATATCAGTTGATGACAAATCTTCTTTTTCATACCAAGTTGCTGCTGGCAGAACAACGTCGGAATAAAGTGGCGTCGTAACCATCCGGAAATCCATTGAAACTAACAAATCAAGCTTGCCTTCAATTGTTTTATCGTTCCACTTCATTTCGGTTGGTTTAAAGTTATCGTTTGATTTAGCTAACAAGCCATTTTCGGCACCAAGTAAATGTTTCATGAAATACTCTTGGCCCTTACCGGAAGAAGCAAACAAGTTGGACCGCCAAACGAACATTCCTTTGGGCTGGTTTTCGTTAGCATCTGGATCTTCAGCTGCAAAGTTCAAACTGCCTTGTTTTAATTCGCTAACCACTTTTTTACTAATTTCACCAATATCAGTTGTGCCGTAATCCTTCGCAAAATCAAGTGAGTTACGATCAAATTGCGGGTAGCCAGGTAACCAGCCTAAACGAATCGCCAACTGGTTATAATCAGCTGGGTGATCGTAGCCGTGTTTAGTGTGTTTAACTGGTGATTTCAGCGCGCGATTATCTAATTCATCGTACTTCCACTGATCACTAGCAAAGTAGAAGAAAGACGTCCCATTTTGCTGGCGCGCGCCACCTTTTTGCCAGTCATTAGCAAAGGCAATCGTACTCCAACCTTCCTGAGGTCGTAATTTTTCCTGACCAACATAATGGGCCCAGCCGCCGCCAGAGACACCTTCACAGCCGCAAAGCATTAGCATATTAATGATTGCTCGGTAAGTCATATCGCTGTTAAACCAGTGATTAATGCCGGCGCCCATAATAACCATTGTTTTACCGCCAGTATCTAAGGCATTTTGCGCAAATTCACGGGCGATTTGAATCACTAGACTAGCTTTAACACCAGTAACCTTTTCTTGCCAAGCTGGTGTATACAAACTGTCAGCGTCATCGTAACCCTTGGCCGCCAAATCATCGTCGGCCTGGCGTTTAACGCCGTACTGACTCATCATCAAATCAAAAACCGTTGTTACTAATTTACTACTGCCATCTTTTAATTGAACCGAACGAACTGGTAAGTGACGGTTTAAAACGGTGTTACCGCTTTGATTGAAGACTGGAAAATCAACCACGACGTTGGCGCCTTCTGTTCCTGCACTTAATACAGGTTCAACTGGATTGCCAGCAGCGTCTTTCAACGTCAGATTCCACTTACGGTTATCTTCCCAGCGTTGTCCAATTGTGCCGTTTGGTACGACTGGCTGATTGGTATTCTTGTCCCAAACAACGGTCTTCCAATCGCCATTGACAATTGGCTGATCGCTTAAATCACTAATGCGGACAAAACGGCCAGACGTATAGTGACTGGCATCGGCCGCACTAGGATCAAGAAAGACGAGGAATGGTAGATCTGTATATTGTTTAACGTAATTAGTAAATTGCGGTTCATCGCGCTTATTATAGTAGTCATTTAAAATAACGTGGGTCATACCTTGCGCTAACGCAGCGTCAGTTCCAGGATGTGGTGCTAACCAGTTATCCGCAAACTTAACGTTTTCAGCGTAATCTGGGCTGACGGAAACAATTTTAGCACCGTGGTAACGAGCCTCGGTCATGAAATGAGCATCTGGTGTCCGCGTTAACGGTACATTTGAGCCCCACATCACGATGTACTGACTGTTATACCAATCACTAGATTCAGGGACATCAGTTTGTTCGCCCCAAACCTGTGGTGATGCCGGCGGCAAATCAGCGTACCAATCATAAAAGCTCAACATTTCGCTACCTAATAAGGAAAGGAAACGTGCACCGGACGCGTAGCTAATCATTGACATTGCAGGAATTGGTGAAAAACCAGCAATTCGGTCTGGACCATATTTCTTCAACGTATAAATCAACATTGCCGAAATTAATTCCAAGGCTTCATCCCAGTGAACTCGAACCAAACCACCATGACCACGGGCACTCTTGTAGTACTTAGTTTTTTCAGGATCTTCAACAATGCTTGTCCAAGCGGCTACTGGATCGCCGGTCTCAGAATTAGCCTTGTCCCAAAGCTCCCATAATTTACCCCGAACGTACGGATATTTAATCCGAACTGGACTGTATTCATACCAAGAAAAGCTGGCGCCACGAGGACAACCACGTGGTTCAAACTCTGGCATATTCGGACCACACGACGGGTAATCCGTCGATTGGTGCTCCCAAGTAATGATGCCTTGCTTAACGTAAACGTTCCAACTACACGAGCCAGTACAGTTAACCCCGTGTGTTGTTCGCACAACTTTGTCATGGGACCAACGCTGCTTGTAGAGTTTCTCCCAACGGCGGTTGTTTTCTTCTAGTTGCGTAAAATTACCGTTAAATTTTTCGACCCGCTTGAAAAAACGAGATTTCACAATCCCTCACGTCCTTTCCAAATCTTAGTTTTTAATTATGTAGACATGTTTTTAGTTCGAAAAAGGACTGCTTTTCCGATAAAATTCATTCGTAAAAGTAAGACTTTTCCCTAATGTTCACAATATCATGTGTGATGCTATACTTCGATTAGGGAATTGCCCGATCTTTCGCAAAAACAGGGAATTTTAGTCCTTTTTTGTGCTAATTTTAGTTGGAATGTAAGAGATTTCATTTTATTGATGGAGCTAACCTATTTTCTAATAGCCGTTAAAGCAGAATTAACTTAGCTGTAGTTGATTATTAAGAAGACTTTTTACGTCTGGGACCGTTAGAGGCTAATTAACCGTAAAGGTAGCCTTTGGTCTAAGACGTGTTAACGCTAATTTGTTTAAACGTGCCGCAAAAGGCAGCTTCCTGCGCTTAGCTACGATCGCCAAATCATCTGTTTCACAGATGATTCGTCAATCTAGGCTGCGACTCGGACTTCGGTTTATCCTAGTCCGATCGACATCGTTAGTAATCCTCAGAATCTAAACGCTTTTCCAAACACTCTCTAGGCTAATGCTCGGAGCCTAGACGCCTTTTGCGGCACTCTTCTAAATTGAAAGGAGGACATCCACTAATGGATCGTTACGATCGGCAAGCGCGCGTCAAACAAATTGGCGCGGCTGGGCAAGCTAAAATTAGTGCCAGTACCATTTTAATCGTTGGGTGCGGCGCTTTAGGCAGCTATGCAGCCGAACAGCTAGTTCGCGCTGGCGTTAAACAACTTTACTTGGTTGACCCGGACACTGTTAGTGAAACCAACCTCCAACGACAAACGCTTTTTACTGAAATTGACGCCGCTCAAGCCAATTTCAAGGTTGAGGCAGCCGCCCGTGTGCTTCGGCAAATTAACCATGAAGTGGCCGTCACCACTTTTCCAGTTGGACTTCGACCGGAATTGCTGGCCCAAATGGACAAGCTAACCTTGGCTTTAGATTGTACCGACAACTTTAGCGTGCGCGACACACTTAATCGATTGGCGCTAAACCAACACTTTCCTTACATCTTCGCTGGCTGCGCTGGTGTTTCCGGCAATTTAATGTTCATTGACCCCAGTCATGGTCCTTGCCTCAACTGTGCCTTTCCCAATTTGGCCCAGTTAAAAGAGCGTGATTGCGATGTTTTAGGCGTTGCAACCCCGCTAATTCCATTAGTTTCAGCGCAACAAATTGCCCTGGCCCTGCGCTACATTGTTGAGGGCCACGTTGCCAATAATCAGTTAATGACGATCAGCTGTTGGCCAGCAAGTCAGCACCAATTTCAAATCAAAAAACAGTCTACTTGTCCAATTTGTAGCCAGGAAAAAGTGGCGGTTCCAGTAACCGATCGCACATTACTGCGAACTATGTGTGGTAGTCAGGCCTATTCCGTTTATTTGCCGACGACGGTACCACTGGCCGCAATCAGTAACTTATTAAAAAAGGAGCACGTCACTTTTCAGGCTGCTAAGGCCTTCATCAATTTTCAGTGGCACGGTGCAACTGTTAGTTACTTTAAAACGGGCAAGCTACACTTATATGATTTAGCCAACAAAAACGCGGCAGAACTCGTTTACCGCGATCTGTGGCATTTATTCAAAGGAGCAATTCAATTATGACAACCGCCGCAATTTTAACAATCAGTGATACCCGAAGTCTGGCCAGCGATAAAAGTGGTCAGTACATCAGCCAGGCTTTGGCCGAACAAGAAGTTAAAGTGGCCAAACGTTTAGTTGTGAAGGACGACGTTGTTGAAATTCAAAGTGCCTTTTTACAATTAGAACAGCTAAAAATTGATTTATTAATTACAAACGGGGGAACGGGCATTGCTAAGCGCGATGTTACTTTTCCGGCCCTTGAGCCTTTACTGCCCGTTCCAATTCCAGGTTTCGGCGAGGCCTTTCGTAGTCTAAGCTACGACGAAATCGGCTCACACGCGCTAGCTTCCCGGGCAATGGCTGGTTTTAACACCCGGGAGCAACTTTGTTTTGTTTTACCTGGTTCAACTAACGCTTGCAAAACGGCGCTGAATCAATTAATTTTACCGGAATTTAGTCATTTATTATTTGAAAGACGAAAGTAGGTTATTAAATGTTAGATCGTAGAAATCCAATTACACTTGAAGAAGCACAGGCCAAATTAGCGGCACTTCCCGTTTACCGCCGAACTGAGGAAATTTCGATTGACCAGGCTAATCACCGTATTTTAGCGGAGGATGTTCACGCAACTTATGATTACCCAAATTTTCGTCGTTCTGGCTACGATGGCTACGCAATTCGCAGTGAAGACGATCAGGACTACCCAAAGATTTTCAAAGTTCGCGGCGAAATTCAAGCCGGCGCAACTTTCGATGGTGATCTTGGCGAAAATGAAACGGCACGCATCATGACTGGCGCCTTTGTTCCAGACAACGCTGGCAAAGTGATTATGCTTGAACAAACCCGCGCCGTACCAGATCAGCCAGAGCAGGTCAAAATTATGGTGACTGGCAAAAATGACAATATCACCCCAGCCGGCTCCGAATTTAAACAAGGTGATCTTTTAATCGCTGCTGGCACGGAATTAAATCCTGGTGGTTTAAGTCTATTAAGTGCCTTTGGCCAGTCTAAAGTGTTAGTTTACCGCCAACCGCGCGTGGCACTAATCACAACGGGAACTGAATTACTCCATCAATGTGAGCAACCACAACCTGGTAAGATTTTTAATAGTAACGGTCCAATGATCGCTAATTTAGTCAAAGAAAGTGGCGCCATTTTAACCGAAGAAATTCAGCTACAGGATGACTATGAATTACTAAAATCCAATCTGAAAAGATTGCGTGCCAGCAACGATGTTGTCATTACTGATGGCGGCGTTTCTGTTGGCGACTTCGACTACTTGGCCGAGGCCGCTCGCAATTCGGACGAACTTTTATTCAATAAATTAAAATTACGACCAGGTAGTGTCACAACTGCTTTTGTTGACCAAAATACTTTGGTCATGGCCTTATCAGGTAATCCTGGCGCTTGCTTTACTGGCTTTTATTTATTTACTGAACCAGTTTTACGCCGGTACGTTGACCAAGCCTCTAAGTCACAAAAAGTCACCGCCATTTTGGAAAAGCCGTATCACAAAACAAACGGCTACGACAAGGTATTACGGGGAACTTACCGCTTGGCAGCGGATGGTCGCTACTACGTTCAACTTAACGGCAGCGATCGTTCCGGCGATCTGGGCAATTTACAATCAACCACTTGTTTATTCAAAATCCCCCACAGTCACGAACCAATCGCGTTAAACGCCGAGGTGGAAACATGGTTGCTCCCCTTCAAGTAGTCGGCTTTAAAAAAAGTGGCAAAACAACAACGATTCAAAGCTTTTTGGCCGTGTTAAAACAATATGATCAATCAGTTATTGTGTTAAAGCATGATGCCCACAACGCCAGCGTGGATCAACCACAGACGGATACCGCTAAGTTTAGTCAGGCCGGCGCGGCAACCACCATTTTGGCAACCGCTCAAGGCATCATGCTCCATCAGAAAATAACCGAACAACCAAAGGCGGCCGACCTAGTGGCGCAGTACCGCCAAGCCGATCAATTCTGTTTGCTTGAAGGTTTTAAAGAAGCTAATTATCCAAAATTAGTACTGGTACGACCAGGCGAAAAAGCACGTGATTTTACGCAATTAAGCCACGTTTTGGCCTTTGCCAGTCTCACCCAGCCTGAATTTTCAGACTGTATTGATTTTTCAACAACAACTAAGCGCGAAGCTTGGTTTAATCATTTTTTACAAGGAGGACAAACATGGCCGAATTAACCCACTTCAACGACCAAAATCGTGCTAAAATGGTGGACGTCACGCAAAAAGACGTCACCTTTCGCATTGCCAAAGCAACTGGCCAAATCATAATGCAGCCGGCAACTTTAGAACGCATTCACGCTGGTACTATGAAAAAAGGCGACGTTTTGGCTGTCGCCCAAGTTGCGGGAATTATGGCCGCTAAAAAAACCAGCGACTTAATTCCCATGTGCCACTTAATTCCTTTAACCGGCGTCGATATTCATTTTAGTGACGACGACAAAACTACCATCACAGCAGTTACTACCGTTAAAACGAAACACGTTACTGGCGTTGAAATTGAAGCCCTAACTGCTTGTCAGATTGCCCTATTGACCATTTACGATATGTGTAAGGCAATTGATCGCGGTATGATAATTTCTAACATTCACCTTGTTGAAAAAGATGGTGGTAAAAGTGGCCACTTTGAATTTAATGACGAGGCCTAAAAAAACAATCGGCCTTATTTTGGCCGGTGGTAAATCACAACGTTTTGGTCAAGACAAGGCTCTGTTTACCGTTCCTGAAATTGGCCGGCCCAATATTCAAGTCACCACCAATTTACTGCAACCATTTGTTAGTCAAATCATTGTTGCCGCAAACTCAACCAACAGTACCGCAATCCGGCAGTTATTACCGGCCACGGTTGAAATCATCCCGGATCAGCAACCCTACTTAGCCGCTGGTCCTTTAGGTGGCTTGTTTGCGGCCACGAAGCAGATCTCCGGTGAACAAAATTACATACTTCTGCCCACCGACTACCCCTGGTTGACACCTCAGATTTTACAGCGGCTACTGGCGGTAAATGATAGCTTTGTCCAAACGGCCGAACACAATCACTATACGTTGGCCCACTTTAAAACTAGTCATCAGGAAGTGGCAGCAGCCTTGGCCCAAGATCAACGGCGCTTGCAAGTATTCATCAAACAACGCTGTCGACCACTAATCTTTTCAACTAGTCAGGCCTTTACAAATTTAAATACTTGGGAGCGATAACTATGTTAACTAAAGAAGATATGAGCGACGCTGATTTTCAAAAATTACTCCAAATCACCTTAATGGATTTGCGAATTCGGCGAACCTTACTGGAAAATGATATTGCGGATCAACGCGCCGACCTCCGAACTTTGGAACAAGACGAGGCCATTGAAAAATTAGAACAGCAAATTCAACCAATTCGGCGGGATTACGATCATTACCACCAATTTATTGATCCCGAAGTAAAACCAGCTAAAGACAGTTATTTTTCTGCGGACTAGCCGGTCGAAAAATAGAAATGTCCCGAAAAAAGAACTCAAATATGCTATACTCAGGAAGGAGTGACAATGATATGGGTGATGAAGAGATCGCAAAAGAGAGCGTCTTCAATAATCTTGTTCAGACTATCTACCACCAAGAAGATTTCGATTTCGTCGGCATAGCGTTGCAAGAAGTAACGGGCCTACGAAAAATTCGTTGGCGCTTTGCCGCTGGTAACACTAACGAACGTTTTCGCCGAATCGTTTTACGAAGTGGTATCGGCATTGCTGGCTTGGTTGTTCGAACTGGCGAGCCGTTTATTGAAAATGATCTTGAACACCATCAATATGCCGATTATATTTCCTGCCCAATCACAATGGTCGAACACCTGACCAATGCCGTCGCAATTCCAATTTTGGATAGCGATCAGTTAGTCAGCGGTGTTTTGCTTGCTGGTTATCGTAATCACCAACGTGTCACTGCTCACTCCAGTCACGTGTTGCAGGAATACTTAGCGCATTCCAATAATTTTGGCTCTTCGTCAACTGTTGTTGGTGAATCCATATTTCGAGTTCTAATCACTTCGTGATTAGGGCTCTTTTTGTTTTGATTTTGAAAACGTATAGTACTCGAGTTCTAAACCTCCAGAAGCTGCGATAGCCAAAACTGGCTCGTTTGATCGCCTTGATTTTATTATTAGAACCTTCCAAAGGACCATTTGAATAGTGTGTGGTAAAGGTGTTACGAATCTCATCATGATGGCTTTCAAGTGTTTTAATCGTGTTCTTCATTTCTTCAGAATACGTTTTGTTATTCCAAAATGCCGCATTGTAGTTATGCCAATCTTGATGTTGGACAGCTGACCGGACGCTGTTTAAGACTTGATAAGTTTGTTCTAGTTCTGAATCCAACGATAACAGCTGATGGACAACATCGGTGGCAGCCATCCAGTAAGGAAAATTAGTCCACTTTTTGAATTGTTCAAAGTTAAGCTGTTCAGTTGGTACTAACAACAGCTTCCAGTAGCGCTTAAGGGCGTGAAATTCGCGAGAAGACGGGGTAAACTTCTTCATCACCTTGATTCTGGTTTTGTTAAACGCCCGATTTAGGGCGTTGATAATATGAAACTTGTCCATGACCACCATGGCATTGGGGAACACGGTCTGCACAAGCTTGGGGTAGGTATAATTCATATCAGTCACAATAATTTTGACGTTTTCTCGGGCAGCTTGATCGAAGCGGTAAAAATACTTCTCTAGTTTATTGATGGTTCGATAAGGGAGTAAGTCGATTAATTCATGGGTTTCGCCATTCATGAACTCAAAGCTCATGGCACCAGTAGCGCTCTTGGTACTCTTCACCTCATCCATTAAGATGATCTCTGGTAAATAGTGCCAATTGGTTTGAAAGTCTCGTTCAGCGCGCATTAACTGGCGGCCCACAAATGAATCTGATGCCGATACTTCATTGGCAATGTGCTTCAAAGAGACCGGTTCACCGAGCTTCTCTAGGCATTCTTTGCGGCTGGTGTTTGAAATTGTACAGTGTTTCGGAACTGCCAATGTTTGTGCAAGAAAGTTGCCGTGACATTCTTTACAGTGGAAATAGCGGCGCTTTAAGGCTAAGATGACGGTGTTGCTCAGAACCTTCGAGAATCTGATAGTGGTATTGCGCCAGCCGTAGTTAATAATCTTTTGATCATTGATAATCCCGCACTTGGGACAAGCCTTCGGCGTGTAATCCAAGTGGCCAGTTAAGCGAATAACCCCGTCTTCTCCAGTTTCACCGTCAGTAATTTTTAGGTTCTCGTCAGCTATTCCTAATAATAATTTTGTAGTATCATGACACATAGGGCATTTCCTTCTTTCTGAAAAATCTTCGTGGTGGTTGACTTGGATGAACGGACAGGAAATGTCCGCTTTTTTATTCTAGCCATAAATAAAAAATCTGTCATCAGTAATAGATGAAAATCTATTACCAACAACAGATATTGTAGAACCATAATTTTTAACTATTCACGTGATGAGGCTTACCTTGTCACGTTTTTTTTCGCTATTTTATTTTTACCTTGGAGGTGAAAAACTTGTTAGAATCTGCCAATTGGGTTGAGAAAAACTTCAGCGAGACGGCCGATGCTATTTTCATTTTTCAAGACGATCAACTACTAGTTTCTAACCAAGCAGCTCAGACACTACAGGCTGATTATGATTTGAGCACCACTTACATTACTGAACTTATGCAAGCCGTCGTCAAACAACAACGAACAAAAACTGATGACTGTTTCAACTGTGTTGTCAAAGGAATGGCTAAAACTTTGGTTCCGCTTACCTTAAAGTCAAAGGACGGCCAATCTTTCTCCTTCTTTGTGGTTTATTCTGAGCTAGATCACGCCAAAAAAGTCTACTCATTAACGCTAAAAAGTGAGGCCTTAATGCAACGAATGGATCAATTGGCCCAACAACGAAAGTTAGTCCAGTACGTCAATCGTGCCCATGAGGAAGAACGAAAGCGTCTGTCGCAGGACTTGCACGATAGTATTGCTCAGGGCGTCTACTCTGCCATTATGGGGGTCCGTCATTTAGATCCCGCAACTAGTCACACCAACGATGCCGCCTTTAATCACCAAACCAAGTTGATTGAAAAGCAGTTATACGAAACGCTGCAAGAAGTTAAAGGAATGGCCTTAGATATTCGGCCCTCCGTCCTTGACAGCTTTGGCTTAGAATCCGCGTTAAAGGCCCTAGCAAAGCGTTTAGAAGAAAACACCGGAATTGCTATTATGGTAGTTTCACATAACGCCGATCAGCTTAATTTGGTGGAAGATGTCCAAACGGTCCTCTACCGCATTGCACAAGAATCCATGACCAACGCCATCAAACACGCTTCGGCTAATGAAATCAACCTCATGCTAGTCGCTCACGACCACCGAATTAGCTTAGAAATAATTGATGATGGATCAGGGTTTGATGTTCAAAAACACCTTAGTTTTAATGGGCATTCACTCGGCTTAATGAATATGAATGAACGTGTCAAAGCTCTAAATGGTGTTTTTCAGATCAACTCTAAAATTGGTGAAGGTACAACTGTCAAAGCTGAATTTCCCATCGCCTAATCTTACAGTATAATTGTGTGCCAAATCGGTTTTAAGTAATTAGGTACTGGAAACCGTTTTTTAAATACGTATACACTTGCTAGGTCAGGAAAACACTGCCAGAAGTAATTTCCAAACATGGCCTAGCGGATGCCTTTCCAGTTGACCACTGGATCAACCTAACCAAAACTTAGATTTGGCTCATTTTTAATTTGTTACTATGGAGGCCACGCACTTGCATAAGGTATTAATCGCCGATGACCACGCAATTGTTCGCAGTGGTCTGTCATTTCTTATTAATCAGCAAACCAATTTTCAAGTTGTTGCCCAGGCAGCAAACGGCAATGAGGCCTTTCTTCAAATTGAGCGCGCTGACGTTGATATTATTGTTCTTGATTTAAACATGCCGCCTGGTGAAAGTGGGCTAATTACAACTCAACGAATCCGTGAACGTTACCCCAAGATGGGGATTGTCATTTTATCAATGCACGAAGAACAGGAATACATTGATAAGGCGATGCAAAACGGCGCTAATTCGTACGTTCTAAAAAGCTCGTCCGATGATGAGTTATTAAGCGCGCTTAAATCTGTGGCTAATCACCAAACCTACGTTGATCAAAACATTATTTTGACCAAAACGGACTTGGCCGAAATTAATTCACAAAAAGTTAATGTCAAAATGAAAGGATACGCAGATCTCTCTAGTCGCGAAAAGGAAGTTCTTCCCTTAATTGCGCTTGGCTATTCAAATAAAGAAATCGCAAAAAAATTATTTATCTCAACCAAAACCGTTGAGGCCCACAAAGCCAGCATCAACCGTAAATTAGGCTTTAAGAACCGGGTAGAATTGGTCCATTACGCTTTGCACCACGGACTGATTGATTTTTAAACCTGAATTATTCACCATAAGTTCTCCAAGTACAGTGTCACCCCGGTATCATGGGCGGTACTGTGTTTTTTATTTTTCACCTTTTTAGTGCAGAAAAAGAACCTCCGATTTGGTATAGTTGATTCACCACAAGTCAGCTATCCACCCAAAGAAAGAGGTCCTTCTCATGGCAACTTTACCGGGAAAACGAGTTAATTTCAATCCTAAATTACATATTTCGCACACTGGTGGTGAACTTTCCACTGATGCTGGGCTAGTGTTGGTCAAAGAATTAATGGCGCAACTCAATTTCACGACCTTAGCGTATCAATTAGTCCATTTTGATGACCAGCGCCATTACGCTCGTTACAGCAACGTTAGTCTACTAGAACAGGTCGTGCTGCAGTTGATCGCCGGTTACCCGGCCGATCTAGCTGCCACCAGTTTGCGCAATGACCCCACATTTAAATTACTATTGGCACAACCGCAATTGGCCTCACAACCGTCATTATCCCGTTTTTGGCAACGCTGTGACGAGCAGACCATCACCTCATTACAAACGTTGAATCAAGCATTGCTTGACCAAGCGTGGACTGGCGCCAAGCAACAACAGCTGATCCTCGATATTGACTCGACTCACGCCGATACTCATGGTCATCAGGAAAAAACGGCCTTTAATGCGCATTACGGTACCACGGGTTACCATCCGCTGGTCGCTTTTGACGGGCAAACGGGCCACTGTTTAAAGGCTCAATTGCGCCCAGGTAATGTTTATACCAGTACGGATATTGCCCCCTTTATCACACCACTACTACAGCACTATCATCAAGTCAAACCGAACGCTGATATCTTGGTCCGCGGGGATAGTGGCTTTGCGACTCCAGAATTATACGAAACTTGTGAAGCCAACGACACTTTTTACTTGATCCGCCTGAAAGCCAATCGGCGGCTGAACCAACTGGCTGAACGTTTTGTTCAGATCAGTGATGAGCAGAATTGGACTGAGACCGAGGTCCATTATTATCGCGCGTCTTATCAAGCCCGATCATGGTCTAAGCCGCGCCAGATCTATATTAAATCAACTCGACCAGCTGGTGAATTGTTATTTCAACATGAATACCTCGTGTCCAATTTAACGAGTTTTGTCGCCGAAGATGCATTTCACGCCTATCACCAACGGGGTCAAATGGAAAACTATATCAAGGAAGCCAAGGCTGGCTTTTACCTGGATAAAATGACTAGCTCGCAATTTATACCAAATTATGCCCGCATGATGCTCAGTGTCCTCGCTTATAATTTAGTCAGCTTGATGCGCCAATTGTTGCCTGTACAACATCAGCGATTACAGGTTACAACCTTGCGCTTATGGCTGTTTAAAGTAGCGGGTAAGCTGGTGACCAGCGGCCGGCAACTTTATCTAAAATTAAGCCGCCACCACGTCTATCAGGATTTGTTTTATCAACTGTTAGCTCGAATCCAAGCGCTACAGTGGGGCTAAACTGGTGCAAAAAATCAAAAAAAGTCGGTTCGGCCAAGGGGCAAGTATGCTCAAAATTGAGGATCAAAAATTTATCCAGCCCCATAATTTGGTAGCCTTTAGCAAAAACAGTACATCTTGGTTTGACTACGCCATAGCAGCACGAGAATTGGTCCAAAATTGTGCGGTATGCCGATATTAAACCTCGTATGAATAATTCGGGTTTAAAATGACAATATTAAGTCTGGGTAGTTGTTCCAGACTTTTTTTGATTATCTAGGCGAAATAGCCTAGTGAAAAGTTTTCTATTCTAAACGCGCTAAAAGGACTAGATTCCTGCGGTTGCCATGTTTCAACTTGGCGGTTTTCGCCTTAGTTGAATGGACAACGTATGAAGCATCAAGATTATTAGCGAGCTGTGCTAATAATCCTCAATTGCGGAATAGTAGCTACGTTTGTCAGATCATTCACTGCGCAAATAATCTGGCAAACTAGGCAGTGTTTGAAATTTGGTATTTCCGGCCTAGTTTGATGGAAACGTGTTTGGAAAAGCAGATTCCTGCGGTTGCCATGTTTCAACTTGACGGTTTTCGCCTTAGTTGAATGGACAACGTATGAAGCATCAAGATTATTAGCGTTTTGTGCTAATAATCCTCAATTGCGTAATAGTAGCTACAACAGCCAAATCACCTTTTTCAAAGGTGATTCGTCTGTTTAGGCTAATCCTCAGAATCTACCCACTTTTCCAAACACTCTTTTGGGTAAAACCCTAATAGTCGTGCGGCTCAATAATCGTTATGCTATTAGGTGAAGATTGTTACATAAAGTTGGAGTGATCAATTGTGAAAGTTTTAGGTATTCTAGGTTCTCATAAAAAGGATGGTATCACGGCGCAGTATTTGGCCGCAACGGCTAAGGGGATCCCCGACGCAGACAGTTATGAGCTGTTGTACCTTGCCGACTATGATATCAAACCTGATATGGGCCAGGAAAATCCTGTTTTAGATAAATTAGAAACAAAGTTGCAGGAAAGTGATTTTTGGATTATCGCCGCACCAACCTATTGGGGCGCGTTATCCGGGATCATGAAAAACTTCTTTGATTGTATGCGACCGCGAATGGTACGCATGACTAAAAAAGCGGACACCTTACCCGCTCAGTTTAAAGATAAACATTATTTGTCGATTACGACTTGTTTTATTTCCAGTTTTGAAAATTTCTTCACCGGAATTACGGATGACACTTTCAAAACAATTGATCGTGCCCTTACTGGCGCTGGTTTAATCAAAGTTACCGAAATTGTTGGCACTGGCACTTGGGGCCAAGAAGAGGCCGATCCTCAAAAATTGGCGTTATGTCAACGTTGGGGTGCAAAAATAACCGCTAAAAAGAAAAAGGATGATAACACTTTGAAACGATATCTAGAATTGTTCTGCATGATTGCCGCAATGGCACTGGTTACAATGGGACTACAACAACTAATTTTTGGCGTTTTCGCCACTGGCAAGTTCTGGGCAACCTACGTTTCATTTGTGCTAATTTTCTTTATTTTATTAGCCTCATTACTACACTTCTTCACTTTTCTCCGCCACAGAAGACGTTAAGCCGTTACAGTTGACCCCTAAATAGGAAGTGGGAATAAATATCTTAACTGCTTACTTATTCCAGAGCCTTACTCTAAAACGTGAACCCAAATTAAGGAGGACGCAGCATGGCACACAATGTTAGCCGAACCGAAGAACTTACTGGCATCTTAAATGACGTTAAGCGGCACCGTTTTCGCAGCGCTCGCAGTATCAATCCGGCGTCAATGCTTTACCAAACGGCTCAGGATGCGGTCGCTGAAAAATTTTTGCGTAATGCCATAATTGAAGACGGCACTGACAAACCAGTTGCCAGCGTTGATTTACATAACGCCGAACTAACTGAAACTGGCGAAACTTTTTTAGCTGAACATCTGCCACAAAAGGACTGATAATTATGGATATTCAAGATAAATTAAACGCAAAATATGAAAATGTACCAATTTACACTTCTGGCTTTTATGCCGATCCTGAAAATACGTTGCAAAACCAATCCAAATTAATGACTGCCTTAAAAGCCTTCATTAAAAATCAGGATGCAGGGTCACCTTTTGCGCTACAAATTATGACAACCAATTCCGAGTTAACCATCGCGCCGCTCGGCTTATTAGATTTACAGGAATTACGAGACTACACCGCTAAAAAGCGCAAAGAAGAAGGCACAATTGCTAGTGATGAAACTCTGGCACTGCCTTTAGTCGTACAATTTGAACCACACACCGAAAACGCAAAGGTTCAACGTGAAATTGTCACCACAACTGATGACCTATTTAAAAACTTTAACCAAGCTTTCCCTAAAATTTGGGACCAGGTTAACCTTTTTTTGGAGGCCAATCAGAAATTATTAGACGATGTCGAAAATGATTTAATTATCGATAGTCAAAAGATTCAGCCCAAATTTGCGGAACAGATCCAGAAGCTTTCACTTGCCGAACGTAAGAAAACAGTCGGTTTCGAATTGCCTGACAGTGACGTCGAACAATTTTCCCGTTACATGTCCGACAACCAAGAAATCAAGGCAATCGCAAGTTCTGCCGCTTCATTTGCGCAAAATGAGATTGTTGCTGACCAACTATTTGCGCAAGCAATGAATGATCGTGTTTTGCGTAATACTTTCTTTTGGGACCTAGACAATACTTTTTATGAAGTTTTTTATTACTATTTAATCAAATATAGTAAAAGTAATGGTAAACTTGAAAAGCACTTGTATCACATTAAAGATAGCTTAATTTCAATGATGCGTAACGATGCTATGCAAAAAGCCAATAAGCAAACGCAAAATCCAAAGGCAAAAGTTGACTTTAATAAGTACTTTACTGACATTTTTATGCCAATTTCTGAGCATTTAACTGCTGAAATTGCTAAATTTAACGTATAATAAGTAACTAGATATTAAGAAAACAGAGGTATTTCCCTATGGCGCTTCAAATCTGGGATGATTTTCCCACCATTCAAACTAAATTAACAGCTTTGACACCTTACTTGATTGAAGCTGCACGAATCAAACAACCAGCAGTGAATGAGCGGGTACAGTCTTTGTTGCGTCATGGTGGTAAGCTAATCCGCGCTGGACTATTTTACTTGTTCAGTGAATTTGGGCCTGACCAAAATGAGGAAAGACTACAAGCTGGTGCCGCCGCAATTGAATTATTACATTTGGCAACCCTGATTCACGACGATGTCATTGATCAGGCACCTGAACGCCGGGGAACGCAGACGGTTCATACGCGCGTTGGTAATCGAAACGCGATCTACGCCGGTGATCTATTATTCACACTATATTTTGACCAAGTCTTAAAATCAGCGGAAACTTTTAATGACATCGCGGTTAATACCCACGCCATGCACGGTATTTTAGACGGCGAGTTAGATCAATACGATCTGAACTATCACTTAAAGGAAACGGTGGATCAATACTTAAAAGAGATTGAAGGCAAAACGGCAAAGCTCTTTGCTTTAGCCTGTGCCCAAGGTGCTAAATTGGCCCACGCAGACATGATTATTGTGGAATCGGCAGAACAAATTGGCCGTTCGATTGGCTTGGCCTTCCAAATTTTAGATGACGTTTTGGATTACACTGGTGAACAACAAGATATTCGTAAACCAATCCTTCAAGACATTCAACAAGGAATTTACACATTACCATTATTGTTTGCCCTTGAGGCGCAACCAGAAAAATTACGCCCTTACTTAAAACGAGGTATCCAGCTAACCGAGACCGATTTACAAACAATCCAAGCCTTGGTCACAAAGAGTGATGGCGTTGCTCAAGCACGCACCATGGCCAATGAATTAACTGACCAAGCCTTATTGGATATTAAAATGTTACCGGAAACGCCTGCCCGCCAGGCGCTGGAAACATTAACGCGCCGATTATTACAACGTGAACAGTAACCAACAAAATAGCGCCAGCTAAGCCAAAATTAATTTTTCAGCTTAGCTGGCGCTATTTTTATAACTTGTTTTGCTGATAACGTGCGTTTAGTAGTCGCCGCCGCTGAATTTTACCGCTTGCCGTTCGCGGAAAATCTTCCACTTGGTAAAATGCCACTGGTACTTTATAGTGGGCCAAATGTGCCCGCCCATATTCACGTAACGCCGTAGCTGTCAGCCTAGTTCCAGCCACAAAGGCAACTGGCCGTGCGCCCCATTTTTCATCCGCCACACCAACAACCACTATTTGGCTTAATTCTGGAAAATTAACGTAGGCCGCTTCAACTTCGTTAGGGAAAATATTTTCACCACCAGAGCTAATCATGTCGCCTTCTCGACCCTTAACAAACAGAAATCCTTCTGCATCTAGATAACCTAGATCACCCGTTTTAAACCAGCTAGCCGCCAACAATTGCTTATTTTTAGCCGGCCGCTTTAAATAACCGGGCGTTAATGTAGGCGACTGCAAATATATTTCACCAACTTGGCCTGGCTGGCTTGCTCCCTGGATTCGAACGCTAACTGGGAATAAAGGCTTGCCAGCCGAGCCAATCTTGCGTGGCGCATCTTTAAAACTCAGTGCGACTACCTGGGAAGCTGTTTCGGTCATGCCATAAGATTGAATCACCGGAATTTGTCGTTGTTGGCACACTTCTAGCGTTTCTCGATCAATTGGTCCACCGCCAAGCAGTAAACAGCGAAAGTGTGAATTGTACGGTACCATAGGTTGCAGCGCCAATAATTGTTTCAACATATACGGCACCACTGACATTGTTGTCACTGGCTGCTGGACCAAGGCCTGCGCAACTTTTCCGGCGTTAAATTGATCAAATAGCGTAACGGTCATCCCGTAAATCAAGCCGCGCATCATGATCGAAAAACCACTGATGTGAAAAATAGGCACTGCACATAACCAGTTATCATCAGTTCCTAAACCAAGATTTAAGGCTGAACCAACCGCAGAGTAAAAATGATTTTTAAACGTTTGCTGAACACCCTTGGGTCGACCAGTTGTTCCTGAAGTATACATAATCGTCGTCACTTGATCCTCAGCAAAGTCACTAATTATTTGTGCCCTGGCCGCCTTTATTTGGCGCAAATCGGTGAAAGTGAGCTGTTGTTCGACTTTTAATTGATACTGTGCCCCTAACTCATCGCTAACTAAACACAGCTGAATCTCCGCATCATCCAACTGAAACTGTAACTCGTCGCTGGCCAAACGACTATTTAGCAACACCAGCGTACAGCCAAGTTGCTGTAAGGCCAAAATAATCTCGTAGCCAGTCAAATTATTCTCGGTTAAAACTGCAACTCGTTTCGGTAAATGTTCCAGACCAGCTAAATGCTTTGCCCACTTTTGGACGTCTTGCTCTAATTCCTGAAAAGTTCGTTCTTGCCCCTCAAATACTACCGCCGTTTGTTTTGGTGAAAGCAAGACACGCTTAGTTAACCAATTCTCCATCTGCCCGGCCTAAGGAAACTTTGGAAATTGCTTAAAATCAGGCTTGCGTTTTTCATTGAAAGCATCGCGGCCTTCCTTGCCTTCATCAGTCGTATAAAACAACATTGTTGCGTCGCCACCTAATTGTTGTAGGCCAGCCAAACCATCAGTATCAGCATTCATTGCTGCTTTGATAAAGCGCAAGGCTGTTGGTGATTTCTGCAAAATTTCGTTACACCAATCTAGCGTAACGGATTCAACTTCGGCCAGTGGTACCACTTTATTAATCCAATTCATCTGGTAGGCCTCTTCGGCGCTGTAAAAATGATTTAAGAACCAAACTTCCTTGGCCCGTTTATGCCCAATTACTCGCGCTAAATAGCCAGAACCATAACCGGCGTCAAAACTACCCACTTTAGGGCCAGTTTGGCCGAATTGAGCATTATCGGCAGCAATGGTCAAATCACAAACTAACTGCAAAATGTTACCCCCGCCAACGGACCAACCTTTAACCATCGCAATTACTGGTTTAGGAATAATCCGAATTAAGCGTTGTAAATCAAGTACATTCAACCGGGCAATTTTGTCCGGACCAACGTAGCCGCCGTTGCCACGAACCCCCTGATCGCCACCAGAAGAAAATGCCTTATCACCGGCACCAGTTAAAATAACCACGCCAATTGATGAATCGTCTCGGCAGGTGGTGAAAGCATCGATCATTTCCTCCACCGTCACTGGTGTAAAAGCGTTCATCCGCTTCGGTCGGTTCATCGTTATCTTGGCAATACTATCCGCCCGTTCAAAAATGATTTCTGAGTAGTCTTTTACCTTTTCCCATGTTACTGTGGTCATATATTATCCACTCCATTTCTAATCGATTGTGAGGACACCATTATGAATCTAATTGAATTTTTGGGTATTGAAACAGTTAAACAAACCGCCGAACAAGTTGTCTTGCGTTTACCGGTGACTGACCAATTGAAACAGCCTTTTGGCCTCGTTCACGGTGGCATTAACGCCGTTCTTGCTGAAACCGCTGCGAGTCTGGGTGCTAACGAAAGTGCCCGGGCGTGGCACAAAATTGCTGTTGGCGTGGATCTAGAAGTCCACCATTTGCGTGCAGTTCAGGCCGGCGTCCTAGAAGCTACTGCAACACCAATTCATGCTGGTAAAACAGTGCAAGCCTGGCAAGTTGAACTAACCGAAACAACCAAACAAGTTGTAACCGCCAGCGCTACAGTTACCTTGCTGCTTCAAAAACAAGCGCGTGTTTGAAAAAACGCCCCGGTTCCGAGCATTAGTCTAAGTCGTGTTTGGAAAATACCTTTACTAGTATTTACCTGACTAATTTAGTGTAACCGTGTTTAGTCCGGAACGTGCCAGCAAAATTAAGTCTACACCAAACCTAGATCAGAATAAAAGCCGAATGCTGTTTCAAAAAAGCAACCTCAACCAAATAAAATATGGCCCAAGAAGTAGCCTTTTTGCGCTTAGCCACCTAAATCTTTCGCCCACTAAGCTAATCAATTTATTAAGCTAACCCGCAAAACTTCGGCACTCCTTGAACCACTCTTTTCTAGCTTTTAACAATAAACGATCCGCCACGAATAAATTTCTGCCATAAAACGTACCAGCAGACAACGGCGAATAATGCTAATAACCAAAAGCCCCACGTATAGCTACCAGTTGCCTGTTTTAATGTTCCTAGTAGAATTGGTGGAAAATAGCCGCCTAAGCCGCCAATGGCACCAACAAAGCCTGTTACAGCACCTGTGTTACCTTTGGAGACGTAAGGAACCATTTTGAAAATAATCCCATTACCAAGTCCAGCCGTTAAACCAATTAAGACTAAACCAATCAAGAACAGCATCATTGTGCTTAAAGTTAAGCCCATTTCAACTGCAAAGATCGCAATTCCAATCAATACCCACTGTAATAGTGCCATCGGTCGAAAATGATCGGATAAAACACCCCCGACTGGGCGAACGATCGTACAAAAGCCTGAAAAAACGGCCGCCCAGAGTCCAGCGTCAACGGCATTCATTTTGAAAAGGCCGCCTAAAAGTGTTGGTGTGAGATTACTGAAAGACATGAATAACCCAAATGTTAACGCGTAGAATAAGGATAAGTACCAGGTATTCGCATCTTTAGCCACTGACAGAGAATCCTTTAAAGTCTTACTCTTATCAACTGGCATTTCTTTACATAAAACTGCAAAAAGAACAATTAAAACAACCAAAACGCCGATCAGAAAATTGTAAACCGACGTAAAATTCCATCTAGCCGCAATTCGCGGCAACGTTAAAGCCGCTACGGCATTACCGATATTACCCAAGCTAGCAATTCCTAGCACTAAGCCTTGGCGTTCCGGTGGAAACCAAACTGAAACGTACGAGATTCCTACAGCAAATGAAGTACCGCTCATCCCCAGTAATAGTGCAACAAATAATAGCATTCCAAATGAGTGAACTCGTGGAACTAAGAATAACGGAATTAAAACAAAAATCATTAAAATAATGTAAACTTTTTTACCACCATAACGATCACTTAAAATCCCAACTGGAATTCGCATAATTGATCCCAGCAATACTGGTGTTGCTAACAGCAATGTCCGTTGCGACACCGATAATGAAAATGTCTTAGCAATTTGCCCTGCTAATGGTGCGAAACTTGACCAAGCCATAAAGCAACCCACCATGGCCAAAGTCCCCATGGTTAGTGCCATTACGGCATTAAATTTGCTTGCTTTTTGCATAAGTATTATCCTCCAATTTGACTCATATGACGCCAAGTAGGGGCTTTGTTGATCACCTTATCCGCATCAGTTAAGGCCATTTCATGATTCAATGGCTTGTTATCCAATGCTTGTTGAATTAGCCGCTGGAACTCCGGCTTATCCGGAATCGCTTTACGAATATTAATTTCTTCCCCCCAGTACAAGCAAGCTTTTACATAACCATCCGGGGTGATCCGCAGACGATTACATGTTTCACAAAATTTATTACTAATCGGGTGAATTAAACCAAAGCTCCCCGTAGCGTCCTTAATCTTAAAGTTTTCAGAAGGGCCATTGCCGCGCAGCGTAATCGGCTGATACTCAATGCCATTCTCCTGACAAACGTCAAATACACTCTTTAACCCAACGTATTCTTTTTTCCAAACTTCTTTTGAATTTCCAATTGGCATAAATTCAATAAAGCGAATATTAACGTTGTGGTCGCGGGTATAATTCAGAAAATCTAAAATCTCGTCATCATTTTGGTTCTTGATCACTACCACGTTCAGTTTGATCATAAAACCAAGCTTGCTGGCGACTTCAATTCCTTTTAGAACTTGTTTAATGTTACCACCACGCGTGATTTTCTTATAACGATCCGCCTTAAAGGTGTCCAAACTGATATTAAGCCGATCTAAACCAGCCTCTTTAAGCGCTTCCGCCTTACGTGCTAAGTATAGCCCATTGGTGGTCACAGAGATATCGTCAATTTCTGGAATATCGTGCACCCGGCTAATGATTTCGGCAACGTCCGTCCGCAAAAGTGGTTCCCCACCAGTAAAACGAACTTTTGAAACACCCATTTCAGCAAAGTTCTGAACCATTTGAACGATTTCGTCTTGCGATAAAACACGATCCGATGGGAAAAATGGCAACCCCTCTTTAGGCATGCAATAAACACAGCGCAAAGGACAGCGATCCGTAATTGAAACCCGGATGTAATTATGTAAACGATCGTAACGATCATAAAGTTGTTTCATATTAAAAGCCTACTTTCTAAAGTTTTTAGTGAGCGTTGGGAACAGATTCGATGTAAACGTGTTTGAAAAAGCAGATTCCTGCGGTGACCGAGACGAATTGAGTCGCGAGCAGTTATGGACTTTGTAACTGTGCTCCTTGGCGGTTTTCGCCGTGCTAGTTCTTGCGGCACGTACTTTGCCACAAGAATAGACAACATTCGTAGCATCATGAGTTATTTGTGCTTCTTGCAAATAACTAACCGTAATTGCGAAGTAGTAGTTGAATGGACAACGGATGGAGCATCAGGATTATTAGCGTTCCGGGCTAATAATCCTCAATTGCGGAATAGTAGCTACAACAGCCAAATCACCTTTTTCAAAGGTAATTCGTCTGTTTAGGCTGCGATTCGGACTTCGGTTTATCCTAGTCCGATCGACAACGTACGCGAAGCTAGTAATAATCCTCAATTGCGGAGTAGAATCTAAGGGCCTTTTCAGGCACTCTAGTTTAAACGTGTTTGAAAAAGCAGATTCCTGCGGTTAGCTACAACAGCCAAATCACCTTTTTCAAAGGTAATTCGTCTGTTTAGGCTAATCCTCAGAATCTAAGCGCTTTTTCAAACACTCTCTAGTTAGCCCCCACTAACTGGTGGAATCAGTGCAATTTCATTAACCTGTTGTGCCGCAAATTGTTCGGTTGTCACGAAGGTTTGGTTAACCGCGACCATTGAATCCTTGATCACGCCCATTGTTTGGGGAAATTGGGCCACCATCGCCTGTTTGATTTTATCAGCCGTAATTGGCTCACTAACCTTTAAGTGGACCTGGGCGCCCAATTGTTCAGCGAGCATGGCGAATAGTTTAACTTCCATTATGCTGGACCTCCCCACCTAATTTGATCAGTATCAAACTCCTTCTTCCAAATTGGAACGTGCTGCTTTAATTCGTCGATCAATGATTCGCACCACGTGAAAGCTTCAGCACGGTGCGCCGCTGCTACACCAACAAAAACGGCCTCGTCGGCTAACTTTAGCCGGCCAATCCGATGAACAATTACAACGTTGGCGCCCTTTTGTTCAATATTAACTGCTAGCTTTGTGAGCTCCTTGATTGCCATTGATTCGTAGGCAGTGTACTCAATCTCTTGGGTTTCAACATCCCCGGTCCACTGACGAACTGTACCAGAAAAAACAACGATTCCACCAAACTGTGGATCTTTTACTTTTTCATAAAGCGCATTAACGTCTAACGGCTCTTTTGAGATTGCAATATAATGCACATTTGCCACCACCTATCCGGTTTCATTGATTGTCTAAAGTATGTCAGACAAGTTATTAAATTGAAATTAGTCAATTCCCTAATAATCGAGAATCCGGCATCATGCTATACTGAACCTACAATTAAGTACGGTCCAGTGTTAATGACATTACTCCAGTTAATTCGGTTTAAAATCGTTCTTGGTTTAAAACATATTTTGAGAAGTACTGCAGATTCTGTGAATCAACGCAAGAATTCAACTTTTCAAGGTACGTTTATATCAATATGATCGGACTAGAATGGCGCAAAACTTAGTCACAACATTCAGTAAAATCGATCAAAGGAGGTTAATCCTATCACCAAAAAGCATGCCTTACCTTATAGTGGTCTGTTAGTAATCAGTCTATTTGTCTTACTGTTAGCTGTTTTGAGCGCGCTTTGTTTGGGCCGCTATCCGCTTTCAATTGGTGAGGTTTGGCATTTTTTCTTGCATTTATTACACTTTGGTCGACCAGTCGATGTAACAACGCAAAATATTATTTTGAATTTGCGCTTACCGCGAATTATCGCCGCAATGTTAATTGGTGCTGCCTTGGCAATTTCCGGAACTGCTTTTCAAAGTATTTTTAAGAATCCACTTGTTTCACCTGATTTACTGGGTGTTTCCAACGGCGCGGCAGCTGGTGCAGCCATTGCAATTTTACTCGGTTTTAGAACTGCCGGTATCCAAATGATGGCCTTCCTTGTTGGTTTAACCGCCGTTTTGTTAGCACTACTACTGCAATCACTGTTAAATTCAAAAACGACAATCACTTTGGTCCTTGCCGGAATTATTATCAGTGGCTTCATGCAAGCCGTTATTGGCCTGCTTAAATACTTAGCCGATCCTGAACAGCAACTACCGGACATCACTTACTGGCAACTTGGCAGTTTAGAGAAGGTTACGCCGCACAATCTCTTGCTGGTAGCACCATCACTATTGATTGCTGGTATCATTTTGTTTCTGTTTCGTTGGCGGCTAAACGTCCTAACTTTAAATGCTGCTGAAGCGACTACCTTAGGCGTTAATCTGCGCATCGAACAAGGAATCGTTATTTTATGTGCAACTATTTTGACGGCTGGCTCTGTTTGCCTAAGTGGTACCGTTGGCTGGATTGGCCTTGTCATCCCTCATGCGGCCCGCTTAGTCGGTGGGCAAAATAACGCCCGGGCACTGCCGCTTTCCGCAATTTTAGGCGCCGCCTTTTTACTTATTTTGGATACCATCGCACGAACCATTAGTGCAGGCGAAATTCCGCTGGGCATCCTAACTGGCTTTATTGGCACGCCATTATTTGTTTGGTTGTTATTGAAGAAACGGGTGAATTTATCATGACAACTTTGACAGCACAACACCTAGCTTTTGGCTACCGTTCGCAACGGCCCTTATTTCAAGAGCTCAATCTGAATCTAAAAAGTGGCCAAATTAACTGCATTTTAGGGCCAAATGGCGTTGGTAAGTCGACCCTTCTAAACTGTTTAACCGGCGTTTACCAACCAACTTCTGGCCAAGTGTTACTAGATGATGTTGATCTCCACCAGATAGCGGCGCAAAAACGAGCAAAAAAAATAGCCTACGTTCCCCAAATGAGTACTGACCGAACGATGGTTAATTTCTCATTACGGGACTATGTATTACTTGGCCGGGCACCCTACCTTAAATTACTGACAACACCATCTGCTGCCGATTATGCTAAAGCAGACGCCGCCCTAGCCAAATTAGGAATCGCCGAATTAGGCGACCAACCTTACCCGGCCGTGAGTGGTGGTCAACAACAATTGGCCAGTATTGCCCGAGCATTACTGCAAGAGCCAGCGTTGATTATTTTTGACGAACCAACTTCTGCCTTAGATGTTGCCAATCAAGTTCGCGTCCTACATTTGATCCAACAATTGGCCACAACAGGTTACGGGATCCTGTTGACCACACACGATCCAAATCAAGCACTGCTATTAAACGCTGTCGTTAGTACTTTGGATAAAGCTGGCCATTTTCAAACCGGCTCAACCACTGAAATTTTAACGAACGAAACCTTAAGCGCCGTTTACCAATTACCCCTGCGCGTTGTTACTATTCCAGAAACAAATCAGCGCACCTGTGTCGTTGATCAACAACAAATTGAAAATTAGAAGGGAATTTAACTATATGTTACGATTTAAAAAAATTGGCCTAATCGCTAGTTTACTGGGGGCCTTCATGCTGTTTAGCGGAACGACTACTACTGCCAGCCAGGCCGCCGCAACACGCCAAGTTACCGATCTCACTGGTAAAAAGGTCACAATTCCTAAAAAGATTAACCGCGTCGCCGATCTTTGGCACGCCAATAATCAAGTTGTTTTACTATTAGGCGGCCAACATAAATTAGTTGCCACCACTGATACGATTAAACAAATGCCTTGGTTTGTTAAAGTTTACCCACAAATTTCCAAAGTAACTTCACCATTTAGTGGTGATGATTTACAAACTGAAGAACTTCTTAAAGTCAAACCTGATGTTGTGCTAACCTCGGACCCAAAGCAGGCCGAAGCAGCAACTAAAGCTGGCATTCCATCCGTAAACGTTATGTATCAGAATTTCGCTGGCCTAAAGAAATCAGTTAAGACCACGGCTACGGTTTTAGGTGGCTCAGCACCAAAAGTGGCCAACACTTATGTTAAACAATTAGATAGTAATATTAGCTACGTTAAAAAACACCAAAAGAAGAACGCTACAAAACAAAAGGTTTTACATATTGTAAATCCGACTGACTTACTCAAGGTTGATGGTACAGGTACTATTGTTAACGAATGGATCAAATTAAGTGGTGGTCAAAACGCCATTAAAACTAAAGGTAACATGATTCAAGTAACCGCCGAACAGATTGTTAAGGCCAATCCTGACGTGATCATCGTTGGTAGTACAAGCTCTAAAGAAGCTTTAGCCGCCTTACGCAAAGATTCTCGCTTTGCCGATTTAAAGGCCGTTAAAGCTGGTCGCGTTTACGGCAATCCGCAAGGCACCTTCCCGTGGGATCGCTATAGTGCCGAAGAATCCTTGCAAGTTCTTTGGGCCGCAAAGAAGTTGAACCCTAGCCAATTTAAGCAATTAAATATGACTAAAAAGACACAGCAATTCTATCAACAATATTACAATTATGATTTATCTAAAGCAGATGCTAACCGAATCTTAGCAGGTGAAAAACCAGCTAAATAATTTTACCGGTTAAAAAGAGGCACCCTAGCTAATTTAGGAGTAACACTCCGTAATTAGTCTAGGATGCTTCTTTTTATTTACCGAATTTATTAGACCGTGTTGAAAAAAAACAAATTTTTGAGCACTTTTCCAAACACGCTCTAGGTTAATTTTGGTAATGCCGCCACGATTGCTTGATTAAATTCAGGCAAGTCAGCTGGATTACGACTAGTAATTAATGGCCCATCAATCACAACTGCCTGATCTTTAACTTTTGCTCCAGCATAGGCCAGATCAGGCTGAACGGTTTTATACGCTGTCAAAGTCAGCGAAGCGGCCAAACCTGTTTGAATAAATAATTGCGGCCCGTGACAAATTGCGAATAGTGGCCGTTTAGCAGTGAGAAACGCCTTAACAAAATTAACGAAACGTTCATCGCCACGCAATTGATCCGGTGAAAAACCACCGGGAATTAATAAAGCGACAAAATCATTTGGACTAACGCTATCAATTGAAGCTGTAATTCGAAACGGCGTGCCCTTTTTTCCACGAATAATTTCACCGGCACGATCGCCAATTAAAATTAAGCCGTAGCCAGCGTTGACCAGTGCTTCCTGCGGTGAAGTGAGTTCGACATCTTCAACCCCATTAGTAACTAATACCGCAATGTGCTTAACTGCCATTATTGTTGCCTCCCTTGTCTTTATTGGTTGCGTAATTTAAAGCCCACCTGCTATTTCTCCAGGCTTAACTCCAGCGTAACAAGTCAGTTTGCGTTGGTTCAAGAAATATGCGCGCAGTTCAAAAAGATTGAGGAGTGGGCCAAAAGTTGGTTTTGGGTTTACTGCGTAACGTAAGCTAATCTAATAACCGCACTATGGTTATTGGATTGGCTGTAGTTAGGCACGTGAACCCAGACTTTTGGCGCACATTCTAGAGTAGCGTAATGCACGGAAGGAATAGTCAGCGGTCAGAATTTTTATCCCAGCCGCTGACCTAATCCAGTTTTTTGTGTGTATTGTTTCAAAAATACTTTTTCTGTATTCATCATTTAACCTTCCTAAATATATGAGCTCTTGACCTGACTTTTAAAGCACAAGTTTCACTAATTATTTCACCTAAATCAACATAAAAAAGTTAACGATCTATAAATTTTTTTGCAAAAAAGCACACTTCAGTGCTTATAATAGAGTGTAGGCCGTTATTTGGCCTAAGTTTAGTTACTTTGGAGGGTTCTAAATGTTACGTTACTTTGATTTAAAGCGACCGCAAAAGCTTGGGTTATCGGTCGCGCAAGAACGGAAACGCTGGTTTGGTGAGTTTTTAAAATCATTTCTGGTCGTTTTCTTTGTTTATTTCTGTATGTATTTGATCCGCAATAACCTATCCGCCGCGCAACCATTATTAGTTAAAAATAATGGTATTACCACGACTGAATTAGGCTGGATTGGGTACGGCTTTTCTCTGGCTTATGGTATCGGTAAAACCTTACTTGGCTACGTTGTGGACGGTAAAAATACCAAGAAGTTTATGTCCTTCTTACTTATTCTTGCTGCCCTTATGACTATGATCATTGGTGTTTTATTACTGATGAACCAAGCACCAGTTGGATTAATTTTGGTCCTTTGGTCACTTAATGGCCTATTCCAATCTCCAGGTGGATCGGCTTCGCTGTCAACTATTTCCCGCTGGACGACCATTAAAACTCGTGGCCGCTACATTGGAATTTGGAATATTTCCCACGAATTTGGTGGTGCCGTTGCCGGAATTATTGCACTTTGGGGTGCCAATCATTTATTTGGTGGTAACGTTGGTGGTATGTTTATTTTTCCCGCTATTATTGGTTTAATTATTGGCTTTTGGGGGCTTTTTTACGGCGCCGACGATCCCCAAGAATTAGGTTGGGATCCAAGTGAAGTTATTTTTGATGAAAAAGTTGCCGTAGCTGACACCACCGCTGCCAAAATGAGCAAGTGGACAATCTTTAAGACTTTCGTCATGAAAAGTCCTTGGGTTTGGCTACTCTGTATTGCTAACGTCTTCGTCTACGTTGTTCGTATTGGGATTGTTAACTGGGCACCTTTATACACCGTTCAACAGCTGCATTTTACTGTTGCCCAAGGCGCCAACACGTTATTGCTTTTCCAACTAGGCGGCATCATTGGCAGTGTTGTTTGGGGCCTTGTTTCTGATCTATTAAAAGGTCGCCGCGCAATCGTCTCAATTATCTGCCTTTTCTTAACGGCCTTTGTCGTTCTCGGCTACCGTTATGGCAATACACCGTTATTAATCAACACATCATTATTCTTCTTAGGTATGTTGATTTACGGTCCGCAATTATTGATCGGTGTTTCCGTCATCAGTTTTGTGCCAAAAAGCGCGCTAAACGTTTCGGATGGCCTAACTGGTACCTTTGCTTATATCTTTGGTGACTTAATGGCCCAAGTTGGTTTTGCGGCCATCGCCGATCCAAAAGCAAATGGTTTACACCTCTTTGGCCAATTATTACACGGCTGGGATGATACCTTTATTGTCTTTTACATTGCATTAGTTCTCAGTATCATCGTCCTAGCAGTTGTCGCGGTTGGTGAAGAACGCCGCATTCGCCAACAATTAGCTGACTAAAGGATCAGCGAAATAACTTAATTTCATAATAAAAAAGACGAGTAATTTCTGAAAAACAGAAGTTACTTGTCTTTTTTTATTGAGCGCTGTTTTTCTAATTGATTAACCGACTGAATTGCAATTGCGGTGGTATTCGTTACTTTATCCTCATAACGCCCAATTGCTTGCCGCCGGTGGCCAACCCATACTTGCCACTTTAAATGATCACCCACTGGTTCAGGGTGCTGGGCAAGCCAGCGCCGAATTTTAGTAAATTCTGGTGCTAATACTGCTTCAACAACCGCATTGATTAGCGCCATATCTTTTTCTTTATCCATTTGAACCCCCAAATATTAGCTTACCATAAAACGAAAAGGTTTGAAGCTTAAGGCCAGTCTGCTAAACTAAAGAGTGTTTAGAAAGGCGCTTAGATTCTATTTTTTCCAAACAAATTTACGCAAATGAGCCAGCAAATACTAACAAAGGGAGTGGCACAACTTGAATAATCAGATTCCTAACGTAACTTTAAATAACGGTGTTAAGATTCCCCAGCTCGGTCTTGGTGTGTTCTTAGTCAAAGACGCTAACGAACTCAAACAATCGATTAAATGGGCGCTTGCCGCCGATTACCGCCACATTGATACGGCAATGATTTACGAAAATGAAACGACCGTTGGTGAGGCGATCAAAGAAAGCAAGCTTGACCGCAAAGATTTGTTCATTACTTCTAAACTATGGAACAGCGATCACGGCTATGAAGAAACAAAGGCTGCCTTCAATGCTTCTTTGAAACGATTAGGCGTTGATTATCTGGACATGTATTTAATTCACTGGCCAAGTCCTAACTACATTGAGAGTTGGAAAGCTATGGAAGAACTGTATCACGCCGGTAAAATTCGGGCAATTGGGGTCTCTAACTTCCAGATTCACCATCTAGAAGACCTAATGGCTCACACTGAGGTTGTTCCAGTTGTTAACCAAATTGAAACGCACCCTTACTTCCAGCAAAAAGAACTACACGACTTCATGGCAAAACATAATATTGCCCACGAGGCTTGGGGCCCGTTAGGTCAAGGAAAGGGCAACGTTCTTAATGACCCTACCTTAACTGAATTGGCTAAAAAGCATGCCAAGTCAACGGCACAAATCATTTTACGTTGGCACGTACAACGTGGTGAAATTGTCATTCCAAAATCAATCCATGAAAATCGAATCCAACAAAATCGCGACATTTTTGATTTTAGCCTATCCGATGAAGAAATGGCCAAAATCGCTGCAATTGATAAAAATCAACGTGGTAGCCGCAGCCCTGACGATACCGAATGGTTAGAAAAAACGGCAAAGGAATAAGCAAAGAGGTCTAAAGGCGTGAAAGATTACCGTTAGACCTCTTTTTCATCCCTAAAAATCGTTTTTGGATTACCTTTTTCACCAACTTCTAGGTTCTTACAATCTGCTATTACAAAAGTAATTATTTGAGGTGAAAATAATGAAAATTGAACATGTTGGATTATTTGTATCAAAACTTGAACAAACCGTTTCTTTTTACGAAAAATACTTCGGTGCTGTGGCATCGGCAAAATATCACAATCCGCGAACAACGTTTACTTCACAGTTTTTAACTTTTTCAGATGGTGCGCGTTTAGAAGTCTGCACCCGGGCTGATCTCAATTCAAGTCGCTTAACTGGATATCCGCTGGGTTATCAGCATTTGGCCTTTGCTTTAGGTTCTAGACAAGCCGTTGACACATTATCAGCCAAAATTACCGAAGCCGGCTATCAACATTTGAGCGGGCCACGTGTCACTGGCGATAACTATTACGAAAGCGTCGTCTGTGATCCTGAAGGCAATCAAATTGAATTAACCGTTTAATCCTACCAAGGATAAAAGGAGAAAACGCATCTGCCAATAAAAATGATTGCAATCGGAGTTGGTAGAATTTTACTGAATTCACAAAATGAGCTGACAACGACTACAATTCATGCGATCCAAACTGCTATTACCTAGAAAGCAAAAATTGTCCTTTATTCAGGTCGACCATTGGCAGGCCTAAGTCATTATTTAGAACAACTAGAACTTGCCGGCATTCAATTTGCTGCCCAGTGAAGAAGCCAGCTAGGCCTTAATAACATAAAGCTTGAATTGCGTAATATATTTGGTCATAGTAAAACCCCCGGTATTGAATTTCGGTCCAATACCGGGGGTAAAGTTAAAGTGCTACTTTGTCGTTGTTGCCGAAGCCTGAAATAGTGAGGCCGTTGCGTCCCAAATTCGTTGCGCAACGTAACTGTTATTCATCGTGTATAGATGAACACCATCAACCCCCTGAGCAACTAAATCAACGATCTGATCGATTGCGTAGGCAATTCCAGCATCCCGTAACGCCTCTTTATTGTCTGCGTAACGTTCCATCATGCAGGTGAACTTTTCTGGTAAAGGAACACCCGCAACAGAGGTGATATTTTCAATCTGCCGTTTATTAGTGACTGGCATAATACCAGCTTCAATCGGCACATTAATTCCGGCCAGTTCGGCCTTTTCACGGAAATTATAAAATTGATTATTGTCAAAGAAAATCTGCGAAATTAAATGGTCTGCGCCGGCTGCTACTTTATTGGCCAAATGTTGAATGTCAGCAACGCCCGACGTCGCATCCTTATGCGTATAAGGGTAACATGCACCCATGACGTCGAAATCACTATTTTGTTTAATAAAGGTGGTTAACTGATCCGCGTGCTTAAATACGCCTAGTGGTTCGCGGCCGGGAACTCGATCACCGCGTAAAGCCAATACGTTGTGAACATTCCGTTCGGCAAGTTTTTGCAGTAAATTTAGCACATCATCCTCGCTCAAATAAAGACCAGGAATATGCGAAACAGCCGTAATACCTAATTGATTTTGAATCATATCGGCAATATCCACCGTTGCCCCATAGCGACCAGTGCCGCCCGCACCCAAGGTAACCGAAATAAAATCGGGGTGAATCGCTTGAAGGTTATGTAAGGTTGCCTGTAATTTTTCCGCCGGTGTTGTTGCCTTGGGTGGAAAAACCTCGAACGAGAAAACCGTTTTCTTTTGGAACAAATCAGTTAATGACATGAAAAAATCTCCTTTATTAATTTACAAATTAAAGTGTGCCTAAAAGGCGCTCATTTTTTATTAAATCGATCAGAATTACTAACAGAAATATTTTGAAATATGATCAAGACCAACAAAAAAGTCCTTGGATTCCAAAGAATCCAAGGACGATTATTAATCGTGGTACCACCTATTTTTACGCAAAAAGCGCCTCAACTACCCCACTATTCGCGAAAGTAGTGACCACTTATCGTTGGCCAGACGGTAATTAAGCGTGAACCTAATTACATACTCAAAGTTCATTTTCACAACCACCCAATTCCTTCCTTGCAGCAAGCAGAAGGTCTCT
Source organism: Loigolactobacillus backii (assembly GCF_001663675.1). NCBI lineage: Bacteria > Bacillati > Bacillota > Bacilli > Lactobacillales > Lactobacillaceae > Loigolactobacillus > Loigolactobacillus backii. The sequence goes on along the minus strand of NZ_CP014873.1, from coordinate 1,007,280 downwards.
TTTAATTCGGTCAATTGCTACTCTTCTCGTCAGTACATTATGATATTTAAATTAAAGTTTAATAAAACTATAGTAGCTATTTTTTAATCTGTCAAGTCTGTTTTTAAAGACTACCTACGTTTCGACATGCTCAAAGCGGTATTTAATTAGTGTTTCAAGACTAAATTCATTGTTAAATATTGATTAAAATAATCCTGAATTTAAGTCGTGTTTGGAAAAGAAACGGTTGCCTAACTTGCCACTACTAGCGGCCGCTAGAAAAATTTTTGCCTACCTTATAAACCTTTAACCACTCGCCGACTAAACAAACTCAGCCAAAAATGCCTGTGTTGCGGGCATTACCCGTTCTAAATAGCCTTTAGCATGTTCGCTACCGGCCAATAATTTGGTCATTGTTGGCACCCCTAATTCAACTAACCGGCGTTGTAGATTTAGAACACCAGCGGTTGGCACAAACTCATTCAGTGAATTTGCCAAAAATAACGGGCCAGTAGTCACACTTAAACGGTGAACTAGCGATGCTGCACCGGCCTGTTTAACATTATTTTTTAAATAATTTAAAACAAACCATTTATAAAACGAATCATTAGCGCCACTTTGATTAATCTTTGCACTGGCAGTTTTCACAAAATCTTGTTTTGTATCGGCAGCTGCAACAACGTCCTTATGGTTCTCTAGCCAGTCATCGATTTCAATAATGCCTGACCATGAAACGGCGGGAATACCATAACGAATTGCTAACTCGATGGCCAGATTACCACCCGCTGAAGATCCAATTGCACCAATGCGTTGCCGATCAAAAATCTCCTTACTTTGTCGAAGCCATTCCACCACGGCAGCTACATCTGCAATTGGTTCGGGAAAATAGGCAAGCGGCGTTAAGCGATAGTTAGGAACCACAACTAGGTAACCCAGTTGCGCCAACTGCATGGCCAAGTCACGATCCTTAGCCTTATCACCACGAAACCAGCCACCACCATGTAAATCGATTAGAGCACCACCATTTTGTTGCTCCTGATTTCGATAAACATCCAAAGTAAGTCCTAATTTATCTTGGTAAATAACATCCGTGCTCTGTATTATTTTAGCCATTTTTACCCCTCCATCTTGGAACAGTACCTGCTTTAAGTCCTAAAAGGCATAAAAAAAGCACGACCGGCCAATAATCTTAACCAGTCGCGCACTTTATTATTCTTGAACTAATTCGCCTGCTAATGGTCCGGCATCCAATGTATAAATTCTGTCGATGGTGATGACTCCGGCAGACTTAGGGGCTGGATGCCCTACTTTCGCCCATTCCATAGCATTATCAAAGTACGGGCCAGTCGTATATAGTTTGGCAGTTCCGGCAAAACGAAAACCTTTCATATTATCTAGGCTCGCCGCAGCAACAATTGCCTTACCATTAGTCGCAATGTTGCGCATCGTTTGCTTGGCCGTCATTTCATTATAGATTAAATGCGAATCATCAAGCACTCGTAATGACATTTTCGGTCCAATATCCGGATTTCCATCATCATCTACTGTTGCAATATAAGCCAAATTATTGGTTAGCATGTCCTTCATCGCCTGAGTTAATTTTGCCATTTTAAATGATCCTCCTAGATTCTTTAGTATTACTTATTGTTATCTATTTGGTAGATTATGCCAAAGTTTTTGGAAATAAAATCATTATAGCGGTGGTCAACCTAAAGCACAATTATTTGTACTTAACAACTTCATTTAATCAACGGACAAACTTTTCTGGTACTCATCCCATAGCTTTTGTTGTACCTTGGGCCAAGTTACGCTGGCAAAATCGCTGGCCTTAATTAAACGACCGGGGAAGAAACTTAGGTCCTGTTTGGTGGTTGTTTCTGCAAATAATAAAGTTAGTGACCATTTCTGGTGGGTAAAAGTATGCGTAACTATTTTTGCCGGTAATAAACGGAACTTCAAGCGTAAATTGCTGGTACTAACCAAATAATCTGTCGCTAGCTGGGGAAGTGCCACCGTTTTTAGATCCTCGTCGTCACTTAAATCCTGCCACTTCACCAGTGGGAAGGTCCATAAGTTGGCTAACATTCCTTTACTTGAACGTTGCTCTAACAAATAGCCCTGCGGCGTTTTAATAACTAACGCAACGTAATTAACTGGCACTGGGCGGGGCTTTTTTGTCCGAACTGGGTAAGCCAATTCTTTACCGTCTAAATAAGCTTGATTAAATTCCTTCACGGGTGAGTGCTCACTATCTGGATTCTTGGCCGTCATATAACTTGAGCCTAGATCCATAATGGCTTGGTTGAAGTCTCCGGGCCGTTCTGCCGGCATAACTTCTTCAATAAGTGAATAAAAAACCGGCTGGGCTTGTGGTTTCGTAATATCCACATCAACTTCAAATAATCGTGAAAAAACGCGAAATGCATTACCGTCAATTGCAGGAACCTTTTCATCAAAGGCAATACTAGCAATTGCGCCAGCCGTATATGGCCCGATACCACTTAATTTTTGCAATTCAGCTGCAGTATTCGGCCACTGTCCTCCATAATCGGCCATAATTTGTTGAGCTGCCTTTTGCATATTTCGCACCCGGGAGTAATAGCCTAACCCCTCCCAGGCCTTTAATAATTGATCCTCCGGTGCCGCTGCCAGCGCACTAACCGTTGGAAATAGCGTCATGAATCGTTGATAATAGGGAATCACCGTCTTAACTTGCGTTTGCTGTAACATGATTTCTGAAACCCATACATGATAGGGATCATGATCCTTACGCCAAGGTAAATCACGACCTTCTTGATCATACCAATCTAATAATTTTTCCTGAAACAATTTAATTTTTTGTGGTGACCACTTCTCCATGCTATTTGCTCCTTTAAATTTTTCTATCTGGAAAGTAACCGTTTAAATTCTCGATATTGGTTAGAAAGCTATTAGTAACATTATTTTAAACTACGATCTAGTATGCCACATTTAGCCACAAGTATATTTTGGGCAGCAAAAAAGGCCCTCCTATCAAGTGGCCTTTTTTACTTTTGCGAACCATGTAAGTGAACAGTATGTTTCAATCAAGCTTAAAGTTCCCCAGCGCTAATCTTATCTAAAATGGATTTTGAAGGAACAAAATATACCGCGCCAGTAATTGGTGTACTGAAATCAAGTAGTCGGTCGCTGTTAGTAAACATGCTCTCTAACATCCGCCGCGTTACTGTGTAATGACCGTAGCCAATAAAATAAGTTCCCGTAACTTCCTTACCGGGGTTAGAAAAAGGAACGTTCATGCGAACAATCTTATGTTCTACCCCACCATCGTTATCCTGCGAAACAACATTGTGGGCGTTCTTTGCTTTCTCTTCATCAGATAATTCTAAATCAGAATATTTTTTCCGCCCAATTGTCTTTTCTTGATCCTCAGTAGTGGTTTTATTCCAAGCCTTCATATTATGAATGTATTTTTGGGCAAAGGCGTAAGAACCATCAATAAATTCTGGGTCCTCATCACCGACTAATGCATACTCAGCCGCTTCACCTGGATCTGGATTTTCACTTCCGTCAATAAAACCGATGACGGCCCGACCCTCAAAATAGCGAAAACCGTGCGTTTCATCGGCCACTGTTGTTACCGGCCGGATAAATTGCATCAATTGGTCCATCACTTCATAAACAACCGCCATTTCATGTGCACGAACGTGGAAAAAAAGATCGCCCGGTGTGGCAACAGCAGTATACTTAGGACCTTCAATTTGCTCAAAATCAACCAACTCTTTGGGCTTAGCCGCTGCAGGAAAGAGGTAATCCCAAGCACTAGAGCCAATTCCAAAAGTAACCTTTAAATAGGCCTTCGGGTAACGCACATTCATGCTACGAATCACGGCCGGAATTCGTTCTGCCAGCTCTTGAACTGCCTCCAGTTCAGCGCCTTGGTTCGTACGCTTTAATAATAATGTTGTAAAATTAATGTTGTCACCGGCATCCTTATAGACATCCTGTGCATTATTAATATCAATTGGCATTTTGTTCCTCTCCTTACTAAAATTAAGACTAATGATACTCACTAGTTTATTAGATTCATTCTAATTTACGTATAAACTTAATATACCAGAAAAGGAGGCCCAATAAAAGCTTTCCCGTATTTTTTTAGCAGTCTTAAAAATAGATCAGGAAACTTATTTATTGGCACCTGTAATGACACAAAAAAACAGGTCAAAAATACCAGCCTGCATTCAACTTAATTAACCAATAAATTAAGTTAATCTACAAGAACCAATATTTTTGATCTGTCCGTTTAAAATCTTATTTAGTTAAATCAATTTGGCGTGAAACGGCATAAATCAAGAAACCACCAACGACCATTGAAACCAATTCTCCAATAGCCACCGTCAAATAAGTTGGCCAAAATGGTAGGTGATTAATAACGTGTAATTCCAAGGCAACGCTCCACATTGCTAACGTGCAAACTACAGTACTAATCGTCAGTTTTAGCGCAACAGATTTAACGTAACGGCTGACAAAATAACTAATCGTTGTCATCACTAAGGTGCCCAACGTTCCACAAACAACGTCAATAACACCTAGCGGAGAAAAGAAATTAGTAATTAAACAGCCTAGCGTCAAAGCCCAAATATAGCGTTTATTAAAAACGGCCAAATGATTGAACATTTCTGCAAAACGAAACTGAACGGCACCAAAACTATAAGGCGCAATTACAAGTGAAATTGCAACGTACAGTCCAGCAATTAAGCCAGCCTTCGTTAAGGTCGCCGTCTTTATCTGTGTTTTTTCCATGAATCTAACCTCGATTCTAGTTTTTTTAGGTGGGCATTTTTCGAACCACCACATTAAGTTTAACATACCGGTGCCACTTAATAAATCTTGGCCAAGCAGTTAAACCTACTTAATTGCGTAGGCCTTAGTCACTTTTCCGTCAGTTAATTGTTCAACGGCAATCGGCTTTTGCGGATTATGCTCCTTATCAATTGTTGTTTTACCAGTCACGCCATTAAAGTTTTTCAAATGGGCCAAACCAGTTGCAATTTTGACTGAGTTAGTTGAATTTTCTTTTTCAATGGCCTGTTTGATCATATAAACCGAATCATAGCTTAAAGCCGAAAAAGTTGGGGCCGTTGTGTGAAATTTATTTTTGAAGGCCAGCATAAAGTTCTGAACTTGAGTATCATCGGTAGCCGTTTTGGCGGAGAATGGTGTTGTGTAGTAAACATTATTTGCATTCTTGTTACCAGCGATCTGGGCTAATTTAGGATCGGCCATCCCATCAGTTCCAACGATTGGCTGTTTAATTCCCATCTGCCGCGCTTGTTTAATAATCAGGCCAATCTCAGAATAGTAACCTGGAACGTAAATAGCATCAAATTTCTTTGATTTTAATTGAGTCAAGGCCGCATTAAAATCCTTATCACCTTCCTGGAAATACTGCGTCATCACAACTTTGCCTTTATAATTTTTCTTAAAAGCCTCAGTTAAACCTGTGCCGTAATCACTAGATTTATCAGCCAGTATAACGGCCCGCTTAGCGTGTAAATTATTTTCGGTGAAACTGGCACCCGTTTTACCTTGGAAATTATTTTGATAACAAGCCCGGAATACATACGGTTGCACCTTACCATCTTTGTCTAAGGTATAATTTGGATCGGTTGCGGAAGGACTAACTTGTGGCACGGCTGCCTTGGTCATATTTGGAATTGCGGCGGTACCAGCGTTAGTTGTCGCGGGCCCAACAACAGCAACCACCTTATCATTATTAACTAACTTTGCCGCGACTGAAGTTGCTTCCGAACTATTTGTTTTATTATCACGAACTACTAATTGAACCTTTTTCTTTTTACCGTCAACTTTAATACCACCCTTTTGGTTAATCTGATCAACGGCTAACTGAATCCCTTGTTTTTGCGCATTACCGTAGGCAGCGGCCGACCCAGACAACTCCATATTGACCCCAATTTTGATTGTCTTGCCGGCCTCATTGCCTTTATTGCTGGAACTTGCATTGCCACAACCCGCCAAAGTACCACTTAATAAAATGGCCGCCATAATCCCCATAATTCGTTTTGTCCCTTTTTTCATCATAATCAATCTCCCTTTTTAGTTGTTTGTTATACCTAGTCGATAATCGCTATCCCCCTCATTTTTCTAATAAAAAAACCTCATTCGATTAGGAATGAGGTAAACAGTCGTGGGCCCTCATTACTAAAAAGCAGAATAAGGGCTTAACATTTTTCATCTAAACAAGTTAGATTACTTTGTTAGGTCCTTGCTTTTGAGTAGGAGGGCTGTATTTTGATTTACGGAGGCCACCTGAACTAATTGATTATTTAATTGATTCACTATGATGACCTCCCTTCAAATTAAGATAATGATAATAGAATAATGTAATATCAATGAGCTGTCAACAATTATTTTTAATCGCTTTTTAATCTACGGCTTAACAACCTTAGTAACTTGCCGATAAATCAAAGCACACAATAGCATCAAACTACCACAGAGAATAAATAGCCATTGGACTGGTAAATAATCAGCAAGTGGGCCAAACAGGAGCGTCCCAACCAAAATCATCAGATTACTGGCGACCTGAAAAACTGCAAAGATACGCCCCATCCATTGTTCCGTCGTTGTATTTTGAATAATCACTGTTTGCGCGGTCATCATATAAGGCATCATTAATCCACAACCAAAGGCCAAAAATAGATAACCAATAAAGTTTGGCACAATTCCCATGGCTGCCATGATTACGCCAAAAAGAGCGACCGAGATAGTTAACACTTGTTGATTATTTTTAAATTTCTTTTGTTTGGTGATGACCAATCCACCAATAATCGAGCCACTTGCCCAAATAACTTCCTGCCACGTTAGATTAGTAACGGTGGCACCATACCGCCGTTGAATTAGCAGTAAACTTAAAACCATGACCGGCACCATAAATAAAAAGGTACTTGTATAAATAAATAACAAATGTTTTAAAACGGTTGTCTGCTGAACGTAACGCAGACCACCGAACAGCGTTTGACGAATAGTTGGCCGCTCATTTTCCACTTGGATAAACTGTGGAAATTTAAGACTTAATAAGCAAACGATTTCGACCATGGCTGTAACAATATCGATTAAAAACGCAAACTTTAGATTAAAATTTGCAAGAATTAGGCCCCCAATAACCGGCGCCAGTATGTTCGATAGTGACATCAAGGTTTGGTTCAAACCATTAATTTGCGTGAGGTTACTTTTGGGCACCAGTTGCGGGTAAGCCGAACTGACCGCAGGCTGCTGTAATCCTTGGCCAATCGAGCGAATGGCTGCAAAAACTAATAATAGCCACATTGCTTGCTGGCCTAAACTAAACAGGATTAGTAAAACCAATGTTGCCAACGCAATCCCACCGTCAGAGAAAATAATTAACCACTTACGTGAATGGCGATCCGCTAGGCTTCCACCTATCAGAGCCACAATGATTTGTGGTAAAAGTGTACAGACTGTTGCTAGTGAAAGCCAGATACCTGAATTAGTTTTAAGCGAAATATACCAAGTAATTGCGAATCCAGTCACCATTGAACCAAATAATGATATGTTTTGGCTAAATAGAAATAGGTATGCTCGGTGTTGCCAGTTGTCTTTCATATTTTGATCTCCTTTATTAATGGCCGATCAAAACATTGTCTAATCGACCATTCTAGTAAACGTTTACTGATTCATTTTTTCGAATCTTTACAAAAAATAAGATAGTAGCCATCTAAGTGTCCTCCTTTTTTTAAGCGCGCTAGATAACGCGCTTAAAGCCTGATTTAGTTGAATTTTGCAGCGTTAAAGTGTCCCAAACAAATATTTTCTTGCTGTTATGGTATTTCTTTATTAGTCGTTTAAGTATAGCAAACACATTTAATTTTGAATACCGCCTACATCACAAGTGACTCTTTTAAAAACTAACTTAGGTCGTGTTCGGAAATGACTTTTACTAATATTTGGCCTAACTATACTTGCGATAATGGCCTTTTCAAACATGCTCGGCCGCCACCTAATATTAATTTGACAGCGCTTGCTTAGAAAGGTTATGGTTTTCATATACACTAAATTGGAGGTTTATTATGTCAGAATATACACTTGATCAATTCGCCCGATTCATTGACCACACCAATCTACACGCTGACGCAACACCTAGTGATATGGGAAAGCTTTGCGCTGAAGCCCGCCAGTACCATTTCAAAATGGTGGCAATCAACCAAGTTCAAACTAAATTTTGTGCTAATTTATTACAAGGTACTGATATCCATACCGGTGCCGCAATTAGTTTTCCCTTTGGCCAAACAACGATCGCCGCAAAACTTTTTGAAACTAAAGATGCTATTGAAAACGGTGCTGACGAGATTGACTACGTCATTAACATTACTGAATTAAGAAACAAAAATTACGCCTACCTTGAAAAAGAAATGCAGACAATTGTCACTGCCTGTCACTCAAAAAATATTTTGTGTAAAGTGATTTTTGAAAATTCTTACCTAACTAAGGCCGAAATTCAAAAAATGGCTGAGATTGCCCGTGATGTTCAACCCGATTTTATTAAAACGGCAACTGGATTCGGCCCAAGCGGCGCTAATTTGGCCGACGTTCGGTTAATGAAACAGACTGTTGGCGAACACGTCAAGGTCAAGGCCGCCGGTGGCATTCGCAACTCCGATGATTTTTTGGCTATGTTGGCGGCAGGTGCTGAACGAATTGGTACTAGCTCCGGCATAAAAATTATCGATGCACTTAAACAACGAATGACGTTAGATCACCTAACTACCATTCAAGTCCCACGGGATAACTAAAGAGCAGTAACGTTCAGTTATCAATAAAAATATTTGAGGTCAATAAAAAGGTGGTAGGACAAAATTGAATTTTGTCCTGCCACCTTTTGCATTTTCTATCTTTTATTTAAAAAGTATTAAAACATTGTCCCTTGAATATTAAACCGACGCTTCAAGTACAAACGTACCACAAAGGTTAAGGCACCAAGTACTAAGTAAACAACACCTGGTAAGACGGCATTAAGTGGACCTGGAATCATTGATGTTACTATATAAACCAACATCAAAACAATAAAGCCACCAACACCCATTAATAACAGTTTCCACCAAGCCATGCGCTTTTTCTTTTTATCGCGTGGTCCGATTAATCGCATTAATTCTTCGGAACCAAAGCCAGCCGCAAGCGAAACAATTACTAGAGATAAGATACCCATCGCTGCTTCTTTTTGCGGCTGTTTTGAAAGCATTCCGGTGATCCCATACATTAACGTAAAAATCATGAAAATCATCAGTGTGTTATCCAACATCACTAACCAACGATTAGTATTGGCTTCGCGGCCCTTTTTGGGACCATCAACTATCGCTTGGACACGTTCAGTAACCGTACCAAATTGTTGGCGCGCCGTTTGCCCCTTCTTTTGGCCTTCAATTAGTTGGGGTAACATTTCACTGTAGGCTTGCGTCTGTTGTTCCGCAGTTAACTTGGTCTCCGTTAACGCCTTTTTCAAACGAAACATGTATTCCGCATTCCGTTTGGTTAAACGATCAACCATTTCAGTTGGCGTTTTTGGTGCCGGCTTATCGTGTTTTTGTACACCTTCATTACGTTTTGATTCATCTTCTTCGCTCACGTTGTCACGCTCCTATTTTTGATGATTATTTCAGCTGTAGAAATTTATTTTATAAAGGCATTTTTTAAATTAGCTTGGACGTGCCAAAACTGGTCTTTTTCTATTTAGGTCGCGTTTGGAAAATACCTTTATTAGTATTTTCCATGCTAATTTAGTGTAACCGTGCTTTATACCGCTTTTCCGTTAGACGTTAAAGCGGAATTCAATAATATCGCCATCTTGAACAACGTAATCTTTTCCCTCAAGCCGTAATTTGCCGGCCTCACGAACTGCCGCCATACTACCTAATTCATCCAAATCACTAAATGAGAAGGTTTCGGCACGAATAAAGCCACGTTCAAAGTCAGAATGAATAATACCTGCTGCTTGTGGTGCCTTGATACCACGCTTAAACGTCCAAGCCCGGGTTTCCTTGCCACCAGCAGTAAAGAAGGTCCCTAGGCCTAATAAATGATAAGAAGCACGGATTAAACGATCTAGCCCAGACTCCGCGACCCCTTCCGCTTCAAGAAAATCTGCTTTGTCAGCGTCATCTAATTCTGCAATTTCCTCTTCGGTTTTCGCTGAAACACCAATTGTTTTGGCGCCTTCTTTTTTTGCGTAATCTTCAATTTGCTTAACGTACTTTGATTCTTCTGGCGCCGCCATATCATCTTCGGCGATATTAGCAACGTATAAAACCGGCTTAGCAGTTAATAAAAATAACCCCTTGACGATCCTTTGTTCATCTTCATCAAACTCAATTGAACGAACCGAATCGCCGTTTTCAAGTACTGGTTTAATTTTTTGCAGAACAGCCAGCTCAGCAAGTATGTCCTTGTCACGTGACTTAGCATCACGTTCAACTTTGACCAATCGTTTATTAACACTATCTAAATCGGCCAAACCAAGTTCCAAGTTAATTGTATCAATATCATCCAGCGGATCAACAGTTCCAGTAACTGAGGTAATATTATCATCGTCAAATGCCCGAACAACGTGCACGATCGCATCTACACGGCGAATATTCTCTAAGAATTTATTTCCAAGGCCTTCACCTTTACTAGCACCCTTAACGATTCCGGCGATATCTGTAAATTCAAAAGTAGTTGGAACAACTTTTTTAGCCGGAATAATTTCCTGAATTCGATCCAGACGCTTGTCAGGAACTTCCACCATTCCAACGTTAGGGTCGATTGTTGCAAATGGATAATTCGCCATTTCGGCACCGGCCTTTGTAATTGCGTTAAATAATGTTGACTTACCAACGTTGGGTAGCCCAACGATACCTGCTGTTAAAGCCATTTTTATGTCACTCTCTTCTTTAAGTTTTCTAATTTAAAATAATATTCCCAGCCACGCAGAAAGGCTCACCGTAGCCGCCTAAAAATCAGGATTGTACTGCATTTTCGCATAAAACAAAACATTTGCTAATCTTTTTCATCTTTAGGTGCTTTTTCCAAAACTTTTTTCATTTTTTTGGTAAAATCACGGCGCGACATGAGCACAATGTGTTGACAGCCTGTACATTGAATCTTAATATCGGCGCCCATCCGAATAATCTTCCAACGGTTTGTTCCACACGCATGGGGCTTTTTCATTTCCACAATGTCATTTAAATCAAACATTAAACGGCCTCCTCAATGGTTACATTTAATCGTCGATAACACCCAATATTTCTAAGATTCGATTAAGGTCGTCGGTCGATAGATAACCAATCTCAATTTTACCTTTTTCACCGTGAGCTGCAATATTAACTTTAGTTCCAAACTTATCCTGCAGGCGTGTTTCGCTAGCCCGCAGATAAGGTGATTTCTCTAATGCTACCTTTGTTGCTGGCTTTTCGGCATTGAGTTCGTTTACGATTTTCTCTAATTGGCGGACAGTCAAACTTTCTTTTACTGTGCGTTTGGCCAGTGCTACCATTTTATGCTTATCATGCAGGCCAAGTAGTGTCCGGGCCTGCCCCATTGACAGCTTCTGGTCTTGAAGTAACAACTTCACTTCCGTCGGCAAAGTTTGCAAACGTAAATAATTGGCAATATACGGTCGACTTTTACCCAAACGAGCGGAAACTTGGGCTTGCGTCAGCTTTAACTTTTTCATCAAAGTTGCGTAGGCTTCGGCTTCTTCGATTGGTGTTAAGTCTTCCCGCTGTAAATTTTCTAAAACGGCAACTTCCAGCATAAGTGTTTCGTCGGCTTCACGCACAATCGCCGGAATCATCGTTTTATTGGCTAATTTTGAAGCACGGAAACGCCGTTCACCAGCAATAATTTCGTACCCGTTAATACTTTGGCGCACAATAATTGGTTGAAAAACACCATTCTTCTTAATTGAATCTGCGAGTTCATTTAACGCAGTTTGATCAAACATTTTCCTAGGCTGATAAGGATTGGGACGAATATCCGGCAACGCTATTTCAACGACCGTTTCGGTTGCTTTTTTTTCGTCAAAATTATCGATGTCCGCGAATAGTGCGTCCATTCCCCGGCCCAAACTTTTATGTTGTTTATTTGCCATTGGCTGTTAGCACTTCCTTTGCCAATTTTTGGTAGACTTCTGCACCCTTTGATCGGGGATCGTAATCAATGATTGGTAACCCGTGACTGGGTGCCTCCGATAGCCGAACATTACGCGGAATAATGGTTTGGTAAACATTTTCCGGGAAATATTTGCGAACTTCCGCCACCACTTCAGCACCTAAATTAGTTCGCGCATCATACATGGTTAACAAGACACCTTCAATTTTGAGTTGGGGATTGAAATGTTTTTGAACTAGGTGAATCGTATTTAAAAGCTGGCTTAGCCCTTCCAGTGCATAATACTCACTTTGTACAGGGATTAAAATCGAATGACTGGCCGTAAAAGCATTAATCGTTAAATTACCTAGCGACGGTGGACAATCAATCAAAATGAAATCATACTGTCCTTCAATCGCCTTGAGACTTGTTTTCAAACGTGATTCCCGGGCCATTCGCGTTGTTAATTCAATTTCTGCCCCGGCCAACTGAATCGTTGCGGGCACAATATCTAAATTTTCACGTTGCGTTGGTTGAATGACTTTCGCCAGCGGATACTCATCAATTAAGACATCATAGATATCTTTATCAATTGTACCCTTCTCAATTCCAACCCCACTTGTGGCGTTTCCTTGAGCATCAGCGTCAATTAGTAAAACTTTCTGTCCCAAATCTGCCAAGCAAGCGCCCAAATTAATTGTGGTAGTTGTTTTACCAACACCACCTTTTTGGTTCGCTACGGCAATAATTTGTGTCATGAGTGGTCCTCACCTCTTTCAACTATTTTTTTGGCAACTCAATTGTAATTCGGTACACATCCGCCAAATTCTCTTCATTTTCCTTAACGGCCATCCCAGCGTCCTGATAATACTGTAGGGACCGCCTAATTGCCGCAATCGCAGACTTAGTTTGCCGCTTAGTCAGCGGCTTCTTTGCTTGTTTTGTACTACCAGTTTGTTTAGGTAATTTTGCCGTCTGTAAAACGGTTTTGATTAGTTCATCTGTTTGTTTAACGGTTAAGTGTTCAGTTTTAATTTTAGCTAGCATTTTTATTTGAAACCTTGTATTCAAGGATAACAAACTACGACCGTGCCGTTCAGTTATTTCTTGGGCCAGCAACGCATCTTGAACTGGCTGTGCCAATTTTAACAAACGTAATTTATTTGCGACAAACGATTGACTCTTACCGATTCGCCTTGCCAGCGCTTCCTGGGTGAGTTCATTCAACGTCATTAGCTTTTGGTAAGCCCGCGCCTCTTCAATAACCGTTAATTCTTCCCGTTGTAAATTTTCAATCAGGGCCATTGATGCAGTCTCTTGATCGTCAAGGGGCGTAACAATTGCCGACACTTTTTCCCAGCCTAATTCAGCAATTGCCCGAAAACGACGTTCACCGGCGACAATTTCATAGTGATCTTGATGGTATTTACGTAAAACAATCGGTTGTAGTAATCCATGTTGCCGAATTGTGTCCGCCAATTCAGAAATTTTAGCGGCGTTGAAAACTTGACGTGGTTGAAATCGATTAGGGACAATTTGTGCAGTTGGAATTAAGACAACTTTATTGGTAACTTCAGTTTTATGGTGATTATTGCCAAAAAATGACGAAAGCGCCATGATTAATACTCCTTCATTTTTGTGATTTAATTCAGTGGTTTCTCAACTAGCGGCTCCTTATTGGGGACACCTGCCCGCCTTGGATAGCGCTTAGGTGTTTGGCGGCGCTTAACAATAGTCAATAACTGCCGCGCGCCACCATTATCAGGTAGCTCAAAGGCCTCGTTAGTTGCTAGATTACCACCTAACAAATGAATTGCGTATTTGGCCTCGGTTAATTCGGCAGCAGGTAACTGGCCTTTCAAGGCGATAAATTGGCCCCCCTTTTTAACAAGCGGTAAACAGAGCTCGCTTAAAACGTTTAACCTAGCTACTGCCCGTGCAGTGACCAAGTCAAAGCTTTCGCGGTGCTCACTACGCTTGCTACCAAAAAGCTCTGCCCGATCATGATAAAAAGCAACGTCACTTAAATTAAGCGCGGCAGCAAGCTCATTTAAAAATTTAATTCGTTTATTCAGTGAATCTACAATTGTGATCTTCAATTGTGGAAAAGCAATTTTCAAGGGTAACGATGGAAAGCCAGCACCGGCACCAACATCACAGATTGTTAATGCTTCGTGGCGCAATGATTCTACGTAAAAACTTGGTGTTAGTGAGTCATAGAAATGTTTTAAATAAACCCCTGCTTCATCGGTAATACTAGTTAAATTCATCTTTTCGTTAGTTGCAACCAATAATTTAAAATAAGTTGCAAACTGAGCCATTTGTTGGTCACTCAGCTGAATATCGTGTTCAGCCAATGCAGCTTTAAATGCTGTTGGAGTCATTTACATCCACCTTTTCCTAAGCTTCGTGAAACATTTAATGTTTCACGTACTCTGTCTACTGTAACGTAAAATTACTACGGACGCAAGGAATTCCGGCAAATCCTTTCCACAAAAAAACGTGAGCTAATCGTCTATCTTTAATGTACGATTTAAAGTTATACCACACAGCAAGATAGCCGATCATTCACGTTTCAAAATATTCAATTATTTTTTAATTTGATAAGCGTTTAACAAAAAAGTGTTTAAATATTACTGGCTAATTCCAATCAGGATGAACTAGTTTTAAGGTGAAGTTCGGTGGTGTCGCATATTGATTATCCTTAGTGATCACAAAACCAATTTGCTGGTAAAAAGCTAATGCAGAACTATTACGCTGGACACATTTAAGTGTCAGCGGTTCACGTGCCATCCGTCTGAGTGCTTTAATTAAAACTAATCCAACGCCTTGCTGTTGAGATTGCGGCGCCACAAATAAAAGATGCACAAAACTGATGAGCTCATATAAGGCCGCAAAACCAACCACTTGATCATCAATTAGCGCAACAATTAATCGTTCACGTTTCGTTTCTGCCACTAAATCCGTTAATTGTGGATTAAGTACCCAACTAAAATAACGTTGGCGATCTTCCAAATAGATTTGTGCCATCACTGGCAAATCCCTTTTTGTCGCCACTCGTACTTCAATTCTACTCACTATCGTCACCACACCAGTTTCACTTTAAAATTATCCGGTTATTAAACAATATGGAAAAATCCGTGCATAAATAACGCAGCACAGGCAGCTCCAACAAAAGGCGCAATCCCTGGAACTAAAATACCGTACTGCCAATCGCTATCCGCCTTATTTTTAATTGGTAGTATTGCGTGGGCAATTCGGGGACCCATGTCACGAGCCAGATTCATGGCGAATCCTGTTGGTCCGCCTAAGCCCATACCAATCGCCCAAACCAGCAAACCAACACCAATCGGTACAATTCCCGGCGTTTTAATTTGTGAAATGGCCAAAATACCAGAAATAAATAAAAATGTATCAAAAAATTCCACGAAGAAGTTACGGGGTAGATTGCGGACAGCAGGCGCCGTTGCAAATAAATTACGAATCGTAATTGGTGAAATTTCATCTTCTGAGGCCTTAAAGTGATCAGCATACATAATCCAAACAATTACCGCACCGACAACACCACCGAGGACCTCGGCGATTGAATACGGTAAAAATAGCGACCACTTGAGGTTACCCAATAGACATTGTGCTAATACCATTGCCGGATTAATACAAACATTTCCGAAAATAAATAATGAAATTGTAATACCAAATCCCCAAGTAGTAATCGCAAAAATATGTCCTGAACCACGATACTTGGTTCCCTTCAAAACTTCACTACAATGAACGCCGACACCAAAAATAATCATGAGTGCCGTACCCATGAACTCTGCTAACAACTGATGAACCACAACTTCTCCTCCTCAGGTATATGTAAGTTTATGCACTTGAATGTTGCACACAAGTAATTAGTATACCACGGGGCACTACTGAATTTGCATGAAAATTTTATGGATTGAAAAGTTTTCGATAATTAATCTATTATATTAATCAAAAAGAGGAGGTCAGGACAAAAATCCTGGCCTCCTGCTGTTCTCGAGCGTTACTCTGAACGTGCACCAAAAGTTCGGCTTCACGTGCCTTTTAGAAAAACATCCAATCTTTTTTAAGTTAACCGTTAAATGGTCCTGTAACAACTAATTTTCCTACCATTGCATTTGCTTCAACGATTGCGTGCGCCTTTTTCATGGTAGTTGCGTTGATACCCGTAGTGATTGTTTGAGTTAGTGTTGTCCGCAACACGCCTTGATCTAACAATTTTGAGATCTGTTTCAAGATGGCGCCTTGTGAGGCCAATTGATAATTATAGTCAGATTTGGCAAACATATACTCCCAATCAAAACTGGCCGCTTTATTCTTTAGCCTAGCCAAATCAAGCTTTTCAGTTGTCCCGACAATTGAACCTACGTGGCCAAAAGGTCCCACTAAATCGGCGGCCAAATCAAAATAACGTGCCGTAGAATGTAAAATAACAATATTATCGAGTAGATCAAAACCTAAAGCAGTGATTTGTTGCTGTAGATCTTGATGGTAATCAACTGCATAGTCAGCCCCTAACTCCTTTAACCAAGCATGGTTTTTAGGGCTGGCGGTTGCGATGACGGTTAGACCAGCCCACTTTGCCAATTGAATTGCCAATGAACCAACCCCACCAGCACCATTAATAACCAATAGGCTTTTACCATTATTTGCGTTCTTAGCCGGGATTAGGCCCATTTTTTCAAAAAGTAACTCGTAGGCCGTCAGGGCTGTTAAAGGTAACGCTGCGGCCTGACTAACAGTTAACTTCTCCGGTGCTAACGCCACTAAACGGGCATCAATTAACTGAAATTCAGCATCACTACCAGGTCGCTGAGTTGTTCCAGCATAGTAAACGCGCTGACCAACCTGATAATCCTCTACGGCAGTACCAACTGCCACGACTTCGGCGACAGCATCATAACCAATAATCTTAACCTGGGTCTGTTCTGGCGTGCTCTGCCGAATTTTAGTATCCACAGGATTAACCGAGACAGCAAGCACTTTAACCAATAAATCATTAGCCTGCGGTTGCGGTTTTTCAACCAATACGTCTTGAAAACTGGCGGAATCAGTAATCGGTAAACCTTTGTAATAACCAACTGCTTTCATTTTTGTCATTAAATTCAACCTCTCTTCATTATTTATGGCTCAATTGTACTAACAAAAAATAAGGAATACAATAAGGGTAATTTTTGATACTACTCTAATTGTACCCGTAAAAGGAGTTTTAAAGCTAACTATGAAACAACAAATTTACGATTGCGCTCCTGGGTGTCCAGTTGCTTCAACCTTACAGTTTATTGCCGGTAAATGGAAAGGGGTTATTCTTTATCATCTAATTTATCAAGACGCAACTCATTTTGGTGAGTTATTAAGGGCTATTCCCAGTATTGGGCGGCGAATGTTGGCGTTACAACTAAAAGAATTACAGAAAGATAGGCTAATCAATCGAATAGTTATTCAAGAAACACCTAGCAAAAATATTTACTATCGTTTGACTCCTTTAGGTGCAACGCTACAACCAGTGATTGAAGCAATGGCCACTTGGGGAAATCATTATAATCACAGCGGCGCAAAATAAATAGGCAGGGGTGGGCCAAAAGGCGATTCTAGATTTACTGCGTAGCATAAGCCAATCCAACAACCGTACCATGATTATTGGATTAGCTGTAGTTAGGTACGTGAACCCGGACTGTTGGCACACGTACTATAGCAGCATTTAGAAACAGTAAGAGGCTAGGACTTTTATCCTAGCCTCTTACTGTTTCTAGTTTCAAATGATTATATTGGTACTAATTTAATCGTGGGATAAGGCCTCAACTGGGTCTAATTTTGCTGCGTTGCCGGCCGGTGCGATTGCCGCTAAGATACTGATCACAACACTAACAATGATCCCAAAAGCAATGTAACCAGGTGTTAACTGAATAATATTATAGTGGATGAAGCTTTCCGTTGCGTGGTTGATACCAAGTTGTGCCAACCACACCACGATCACCCCAATAATACTTGAAAACAACCCAATCAAAAACGACTCCGCGAAGAAAAGGGTCCGGATATCGGTCTTGCGAACACCTAATGCCCGCAAAATGCCAATTTCCTTGGTCCGCTCAGAAACACTGATGTAAAGGACCACAATGATCATAATCGCAGATACCAACAGCGAGATACCAGCAATTCCGGCTAACACGTAGAAGGCCAGCTTAACGTACGTATTAACTGAATCTAAAATGGCCCCAGCACCGGTAATCTGATATTTATCCGCTTTAATTTTATCCTGAACCGGCTTAACGTTAGTCAATCCCTTAACGTTAACCGTTAAGAAATTAGGCTTTAGCGTTAAATTCTTTTCTTTAAACATAGCTTGCAATGTATTGTAACTAATTGTCGCACCACTTTGGCCAGTTGTAATTCCGCTAACAGTTACTTGGCGGGATAAAACAATTGGCTTCTTTTGTGCATCGTAGGTATTAACAAAGAAAGTAATCTTCTTACCCACCATTTTTTTATAGTCGGCCTTATCGTACTTTTTGGCCAGATCTTTAGTAATTGTTACTTCATTTAATCCAGTTGGTTGGTGGCCAATTGACAAACTCTTATCCAAGATCGTTTTATTATAAGTTTGGAAAAGCGAAATTGAATCAGTTTTACCAGCATACTGAACTTGAGCACCCTGGGCAAAGAAACCACGTTCAACTGAAGAAACATTGGCCATCTTTGTCATTTTTGCGTAATCAGTTTGCGTCATCTTAACCGAATTAGGGTCCGTTGACTTAGTCTTTTGCGTTACCTGGATACTTTGGGGATTAATTTGCCCGGAGATTTCGTGGTTCATGTAGCCTTGAACACCACGTCCCAACGATAGCATTAACAGCACACTCAGAATTCCGATGGCACCACCAAACACAATCAAAACATTACGTTTTAAATTATAGCGCATATGCTTCATCGCCATATTGAAGTTAGCCCGAAAGCTCAAATGGTGCGTGGCCGTGCTTGCTTTAGTCCCCTTTACAGGAAACGCGTCCTTTAAATGTTGATCCTGGTCGATTAATCCATCAACCATGTGAACAATTCGCGTTCCGTAATTGGCAACTTCTTGCGAGTGCGTCACACAAATAACGAGCTTGCCGTCCGTGGCAATTCCATTTAGCAAATCCATGATTTCGTGTGAATTGCCTGAATCAAGTGCCCCCGTTGGCTCATCAGCAATAATGATATCCGGATCACTGGCTAAAGCACGGGCAATCGCCACTCGCTGTTTTTGACCCCCTGATAATTGATTAGGGTATTTTTTGATGTGCTCACCTAAACCGACTCGTTTTAACAGATCAGTCGCCGTTTGCACTTGCTCTTTGTGCGTTAACTTGGTCATTTCCAGGCTGACCATCACGTTATCTAAAATTGATAAATGACTGATCAAATTAAAGTTTTGGAAAACAAAACCGATTGTTTGGCGGCGGTAATTATCCAACTCTTTCTCCGACATGGTTCTAGTTGACTTTCCATTAACCAAAACATCCCCGGTGTATTGGTGGTCTAAACCACCAATAATATTCATTAGGGTGGTCTTCCCACCCCCAGATTCACCAAGAATTGAAACAAATTCTCCGCGTTCAAAACTTAAATTGATTCCCTTTAAAACTGGAAACTTAGTTTTATCCGCTAATTGATAGGCCTTGTGGACATCCTTTAATTCTAAAAAGCTCACAATACGGCCTCCTTTTTCATTTTTTATGTAATTCGCTTATTTACAAAGCTTTTTCATTCTATGCGTTGGTCGGCGCTAGAACATCAGTCGTTGGTCGGATTAAATTGCCCAACTGATGGCCCAACTTTACGACCTCTAACCCACGCGCTAGAATTAGTTTGAAGCGTGGCGGAAAAAGTACCCAATTCCATGCGGCAATAACCAATGATTAGCACCGACTACGTTATAATGTTTGAATACAGGCATTTTTTAACGCACTCTTGCTTACAAAAAAAGGAGTTTAACCGAATATGGCAAAAATAATTACCTTTACCGACCAGGATGTACTCATTAATACGGACCCCTTTTACGCAGCAATTGGTGATCTCGCTGTTTTAAGTGGTAAAAGTTCCAAGGAATTAGAAAAAGTCTATCTTCAAAATGAATATCAATTATTAATGCGGACAACGTTTATCCCCTATTCAGAAATAGTTCGCCAGGCCTTGAAAGCCTGCGAAACCGTATTTGAGGTTAACAACTTAACGACACACGTCACTGATTTAATGAAAGTTTACCATAATTTACCAAGTTTCCGCGAGGTTTCTAAGACCTTAACGCAACTTAAAGAAAATGGTTACCAGTTAGGACTTTTATCCAATTTACCGCGCCCAATTCTAGAGCATAATTTGGCAAACTTTAAGGTTTCCTTTGATCAATTCTGGTTAGCTGAAAATCTGCACTGTTACCAACCTCAGGCAGCGTTCTTCGATCAGGTAACGAGGCAACTGCAACAATTAGGTGTTGGTGCAGCCGATCATATTCATATAACGGGTAACTATTTACCAACTCTACCAGAAAATTGGCAAACGATTTGGCTTAATCGTAATTCACAGGAAATGCCTAAAAATCGCTCATCAATCCAAGTAATCAATCATCTAGATGAATTGCTAAAAAAATTGGCTTAAATATAAAAATACGACAAAATCAACGCTATAAATCTGATTTCAAAAGAAGTGGAATTTTTATAGCGTTAAGCTTAGGCCCGAATTATTCATACGAGGTTTAATATCGGCATACCGCACAATTTTGGACCAATTCTCGTGCTGCTATGGCGTAGTCAAACCAAGATGTACTGTTTTTGCTAAAGGCTACCAAATTATGGGGCTGGATAAATTTTTGATCCTCAATTTTGAGCATACTTGCCCCTTGGCCGAACCGACTTTTTTTGATTTTTTGCACCAGTTTAGCCCCACTGTAGCGCTTGGATTCGAGCTAACAGTTGATAAAACAAATCCTGATAGACGTGGTGGCGGCTTAATTTTAGATAAAGTTGCCGGCCGCTGGTCACCAGCTTACCCGCTACTTTAAACAGCCATAAGCGCAAGGTTGTAACCTGTAATCGCTGATGTTGTACAGGCAACAATTGGCGCATCAAGCTGACTAAATTATAAGCGAGGACACTGAGCATCATGCGGGCATAATTTGGTATAAATTGCGAGCTAGTCATTTTATCCAGGTAAAAGCCAGCCTTGGCTTCCTTGATATAGTTTTCCATTTGACCCCGTTGGTGATAGGCGTGAAATGCATCTTCGGCGACAAAACTCGTTAAATTGGACACGAGGTATTCATGTTGAAATAACAATTCACCAGCTGGTCGAGTTGATTTAATATAGATCTGGCGCGGCTTAGACCATGATCGGGCTTGATAAGACGCGCGATAATAATGGACCTCGGTCTCAGTCCAATTCTGCTCATCACTGATCTGAACAAAACGTTCAGCCAGTTGGTTCAGCCGCCGATTGGCTTTCAGGCGGATCAAGTAAAAAGTGTCGTTGGCTTCACAAGTTTCGTATAATTCTGGAGTCGCAAAGCCACTATCCCCGCGGACCAAGATATCAGCGTTCGGTTTGACTTGATGATAGTGCTGTAGTAGTGGTGTGATAAAGGGGGCAATATCCGTACTGGTATAAACATTACCTGGGCGCAATTGAGCCTTTAAACAGTGGCCCGTTTGCCCGTCAAAAGCGACCAGCGGATGGTAACCCGTGGTACCGTAATGCGCATTAAAGGCCGTTTTTTCCTGATGACCATGAGTATCGGCGTGAGTCGAGTCAATATCGAGGATCAGCTGTTGTTGCTTGGCGCCAGTCCACGCTTGGTCAAGCAATGCTTGATTCAACGTTTGTAATGAGGTGATGGTCTGCTCGTCACAGCGTTGCCAAAAACGGGATAATGACGGTTGTGAGGCCAATTGCGGTTGTGCCAATAGTAATTTAAATGTGGGGTCATTGCGCAAACTGGTGGCAGCTAGATCGGCCGGGTAACCGGCGATCAACTGCAGCACGACCTGTTCTAGTAGACTAACGTTGCTGTAACGAGCGTAATGGCGCTGGTCATCAAAATGGACTAATTGATACGCTAAGGTCGTGAAATTGAGTTGCGCCATTAATTCTTTGACCAACACTAGCCCAGCATCAGTGGAAAGTTCACCACCAGTGTGCGAAATATGTAATTTAGGATTGAAATTAACTCGTTTTCCCGGTAAAGTTGCCATGAGAAGGACCTCTTTCTTTGGGTGGATAGCTGACTTGTGGTGAATCAACTATACCAAATCGGAGGTTCTTTTTCTGCACTAAAAAGGTGAAAAATAAAAAACACAGTACCGCCCATGATACCGGGGTGACACTGTACTTGGAGAACTTATGGTGAATAATTCAGGTTAGGTCGTATTTTTTTATTTTTAAACTGCAATCATGAAAAATCCCATCGTCACAAAGGAAACAACCGTGCTTAAAAACTGTGTTGAGGCCATTTCTGATGCAGCAACTTGGTATTGAATGGCCAAAACGGTTGGCATGGTTGCCATTGGGATTGCCAGCGTCACTACCACTAGTCGTCGAGCCTGAACGGGAACCTGTAATAAGATTAGAACGCCCCAGACAATCAGTGGAAATAAAATATTTTTCAAAAAAACATTGCCGATCACAGGTAGGGTCAAGTGAATTTTTCTAGTTTGTAAAACGATTCCGGCCGCAAAGATAGCAACCCCGCCCGCGGCCTTACCTAACAGCGTGAAGTTGTTTGCTAGACTAGCTGGCATTGTTGAACCAGCCAGAACCAAAATAAAGCCAAGCAACGAGGCCCACACTAATGGCTTCTTAAATGTACGAAGAAGGCCTTGCTCATGTGACTCTGCAAGTTGATCACTTTCTAATAAGTAAATCGTCACCGGTAGCGCCAAGAGATTAATAATTAAACTACAAATACCAATATCGATGGCACTCAAATTACTGCCAAATAGTAACGGTAAGACCGCCGAACCAACAAAGGGAACTGAGGGATCGGCCACTGCCATTGCTCGTAATGCAGCCAGCGAACGTGATTGATGACCAATAAAATAATAGCCCAAGAACAAAATGAGATAACAAATTACCATTGCCAACAACAACCAGAGCACAACGGATCTATCTTTGATAATAAGTTGGCGTGGTGTCCCCCAAATTCCTGAAAAAACACTTAGCGGTAACGCGTAGGACATAATCAGCGTAACAAAAATACTACTAGCTTGCTCATCAAAAGTGCCACGCCACGCAGCAAAATAACCTAAACCTAACGTAAAAATAATGGGTATTAGTGCCAAAATAAGTGTTTGAAACATTTAACCACCCCTTAATAATTAAACTTGTTTCTTATGTAAAAAGATGTTACATTAAAATATGATTAAAAACAAGCTAATTTTAAAATCATTTTCTCATTTTAGGGGGATTTATTATGGCAACTTGGCTAACCTTTAACGCCACAACAAAAGAATTAGTAGTTCCGAAAGATCCAATTATTCCTTTCATTCAAGGAGACGGTATTGGTCCCGAAATCTGGCACGCAGCACAACCAGTGTTTGATACGGCCGTCAGAAAAAATTACGGCACAACAAAAAAGATCGTTTGGCAAGAAGTCCTTGCGGGTGGCAAGGCCTACCAAAAAACGGGTAATTACCTACCAAAAGAAACACTGGCCACAATGAAAAAAGGGTTGGTCAGCATTAAAGGCCCACTGACAACCCCAATCGGTAAAGGCTTTCGTTCACTTAACGTTCAAATTCGTCACACCTTAGATTTATTTGCCTGTGTCCGACCAATTCATTATTTTTCAGGAACACCATCACCGGTTAAGACCCCTGAAAAAGTGGCGATGACAGTTTTTCGGGAAAACACCGAAGACATCTACGCCGGTATTGAATTCAAGGCGGACTCCACTGCAGCACAAGAGCTAAAGGCCTTTCTCGCTGCACATGATGAGTTGGCGAAAGTTCGCTTTCCAACAACCTCGGCATTTGGCATCAAACCAGTATCACAGGAAGGAACGGCACGTTTAGTTATTGCGGCGGTCAACTACGCCTTAGCACACAAGCTGCCCACCGTGACGCTAGTTCATAAGGGCAACATTATGAAATACACGGAAGGTGGCTTTAAAAATTGGGGTTACGCCGCTATCGAGTCCGCCTTTCCAGAACAAGTTTTTACCCAAAAACAGTACGATAAGTTGGCTAAAATTTCGGGAAAAGAAGCAGCAAATGAAGCTCTTAAAACAGCAAAAAAGACAGGCAAGGTGATTATCAACGACAAATTACCCGATAACTTTTTACAACAAATTTTATTACACCCGGAAGATTATAGTGTCATTGCAACGTTAAATTTAAATGGTGATTATTTATCGGACGCACTGGCCGCTCAAGTTGGTGGAATCGGTATTGCCCCGGGCGGTAACATTAACTACGATACTGGCACCGCCGTTTTTGAGGCAACTCACGGAACGGCCCCTGAGTTTGCCGGGCAAAATAAGTTAAACCC
Organism: Loigolactobacillus backii; assembly: GCF_001663675.1. Lineage (NCBI taxonomy): Bacteria > Bacillati > Bacillota > Bacilli > Lactobacillales > Lactobacillaceae > Loigolactobacillus > Loigolactobacillus backii. Next base: position 982,620 of record NZ_CP014873.1, on the reverse strand, counting down.
TAGTTCCTTGCTATTATCCGGGGCAATGCTCTTTGACTACCTTGGTTGGACGGATGTTGCGACTACAATTCGGCAAGCAATCGCAACCGCAATTCAAACTAAACACGTTACTAGCGATTTTGCCCAGAACCTCACCACTGCAACAACTTTAGGCACGCAAGAATTTGGTGCGTATTTAGTTCACTTAATCAACTGCTAGTTACATGCCCTTTGCTCTAAAAGCGGCTATAATGAATTAAAAGCAAAGGAAGTGTAGCTATGCAGCAACAGCGTGTTTTACAGTTAGACGGTGGCGTTAATTTTCGCGAGCTTGGTGGTTATGAAACAATCAACCGGTGCCAGGTCAAATGGCAGAAGATTTTACGATCAGGTAGTTTAAGGGACCTTACAGCTAAGGATCTTGCTTTCCTCAAACAGTACGGTCTACACTATGATATTGATTTACGTTCGGCTGGCGAAATTGACATGTTTCCTGATCGTTTACCGGACACAACCAACTATGAAGCAGCACCAGTTTACCCTTTTACCGATCAAAACAGCTTGCAAGGATTAAATGTTGAGTTAGCAGATTCGTCCTTTGGCTTTTTTTCCCAAACTTATCAGCAAATGATCGTTGACCCCCACGCTCAGCTGGCCTGGCGTAAATTATTTGCGGCGATGCTGGCCACACCAACCGATAAAAAGAGCGTGGTCTTCCACTGTGCAGCCGGTAAAGATCGTACTGGTGCCGGTGCCATGCTTGTTTTGGCCGCTTTACAAGTTAAGCCGGAAATCATTAAGCGCGATTATTTGCTGACCAACATGATTTTTAGTACTGACAATGTCAATAGCATCGACCAAATTGTCGCCAAAAACGCCAGTGAAGATATGACCAACCGAATGAACCAAGTATTAACCGTAGAAGACGCTAACTTTGATGCAGTTTTTGCTACGATTAAGGCCCTTTCGGGAGACACTGAACACTACTTGCAAAATGAATTGAAATTCTCTAGGCAGGACATTAAAGATTTGCGGCGCCTTTATTTAACTGACTAGCATTTTTAGGGAGTGTACTTACCCTAAAATTGACAGCATCTAAATAGACAGTAACCACTTTACACATGGTTACTGTCTATTTAGCTTTAAACTAGGGAGTATTTGGAAGAACGATCAGATTCCGCGCATTTACCTAACCTTAATTTCGCGGTTCCCAATTACCTTTAAACAAATCACGACGTAGTTCACTTTCGTCCAAAGTTGGTTTTTGCTTAAAGCCGTTAAATGGCTCAATATTGCGTAACGCTCGTTTTTGATAACGCTGAGCCATTTTTAATGCATACTCCGTCAAAGAGCCGTTATGCATTTGCCCAACTAAGTTAGCCGCCGGCGTATGCTCCGGGTTATCTAAACGATCCCGCATTACATCCATAACTTCCTGGTATTCAGGACCCCACTGAACTTGATCACCAAACAATTGTAATTGATCTAAAAATTCTTGGGCCTGCGCTTGATAAACTGTTGGTTCGTTTGGTATTTCCAAAGCAACCGTTTCAAGCATTTCGGCCGATTTTTTCATAACTTTATTTACTTGACCAGTAGCAATTCCTGGTGACATCATGAAGTAACTCATTAAAATACGAATAAAGCGCACCGTTTCCGTTCGGATACCCACAGAAGTGGTTGGATCCAAATCTAACATTCGCAATTCTAAGTAATCAACGCCCTTTTTAGGCACATCGGCCAATTTGCCAGTCCCTTTTAGCCTAACGCTACCATGATATTCGCTTTCAGATAGTAAGCGATCCGAAGCGACAGCGTCCGTAATTACCTGAACGTACTTAGCAACTGATGTATAATCACCAACAAACTCATAATAAAAGCCGTAATGACTGCTACGTAAACTGCGAACGGGATGTTCCGGCTGAGCCTTATCCGCACTAAAATAATTAGCCTCAGCAATTGGACTAGCCCCAAATAAGTAAATGAGTAACCACCGATAACGCATAAATTGTTGTGCTACCTTTACGTATATTGCGTTAACAACTTCCGTTCGATTTTTAAATCGATCCGCAACTTCTGGATAAACGATATCAAAAATGCGTTGATCAATGCTTAGATTGATGTGCACCCCACTCGGTAGTCCATTGGTAAAGCCGTAACGTTTGGCCACTGCTTCTAAATATTTTTTCTTTTTAGGTTCAGTGGCCGCTATTGAAATATTTGTCTTATCCTTCGGCAAAACTGGTGGCATTGACAACGGCCACAGTAGTTCAGTCGGTTGTAAAGCATTACGTAGTGTATTATTTAACGCCAACAGGTAATTCATTGCCGAGACCGAATGCGCAATCGGAGGCGTAATAACTTCTGACTGTGTTTGGACGAAATCATTTTTGATAAATTGATTTTCCGCCTGATCACCGAGATTATTTGGGTAAGGTTCCTTACTCAATCGGCCATTTTCATCAATTCGGTGCATTTCGACTTCAATTCCCATTGTAAAATCACTTGATCGCGAAACGAGCTCCTGATCAAAAATTGCTTTTCCAACGCTGTCGAACATCTGATCACCTCCAGAAAGGTTCTGCCCATTTTTATCTAAATCCTATTTTAACAAGGATTAATACTAAAATCCTAATCATTTGCTGTCCAAAAATAGCGCCAAATAAAGTCGATTTTTCTAATACTTTACTTGCCACTACGTTTATTTATAGGAGTGGGACAAAAGTCGGTTTTGGGTTCACTGCGTAACGTAAGCTAATTCAGACTTTTGGCCCACGTTCTAGACTAATGCTCGGAAACAGTACGCGGCTAGGAGTCTTGTCCCGTTCCCTCCACCGACCAGCAACATTTTTTTCGGGCCAAAGTAAAATTTAAACACGCTTTAATAGGCGTATTCATCGTAAACCAATTCAACGAGGCTTTTTCGTGGTGCAAAATTAATTGTAACGACAGGCTGACCTAAAATTTTGTCGTACTCAGTTAATACTTCTTCAGGTAATGGCGTTACTTCACGTAAAGTTGTGATCAATTCGGTACTAGAATGAATTTGCTCTAAATCAACAAACATCCGCGTCTTAGTGACAACGTCCGTCAATAAATCCGTTAGAACACTATTAGGCTTACCATCTCTTTGTGTCATCACAACTTGATGTGTGTCCAACTGATCGTGATTGATCCGAATTATTTTTAGTACATCAAACACAGTTAGCATGCTGATTTCCTCCTTAATTCTCCTAGCGCAGCTTAAGTGGCCAAATAATGCTTTGTATTATAAGCGTTCTCTGGCCAGTTCACAACTTGAATCCATTTTGAAGCATTCCCAATCAAACACTTTAAAAGGTGCGCCAAAACCGGTTTTTATCCCACTTCCAAATAAAATTTAGTCGTTACTACCTAAATCATATTGCATTACTTGGCGATCATTCAACGGCTGTAAAGTTCGGTTATTCGTTTTTGGAAAAAATTGTTGGTAGCGTTCTAACTGTTCTTGTGAAATCGTAAAAGGCTTTTCCGCTACGTACCATTCCACACCCTCGATTAATGGTGGTGTCGTCAATGAACCAACGTAATGATAAATCAGGCCTGTTGTTGGTAAGAGCGAGGTTACCAAAATAGTTTCTGCAAACGTTGTTAATTTGCCAGTTTCGTATTGCGCAAGGATTTGTTCAAATTGCGGATTAGGGCGGCCAATAACAGCACTGACAGCAACAACGGCTGTTTTACCAATAGCATCGGTGTGGACAAAGTGCCATTCCATGGCCCGTAACTCACCGTTAATTGTGTGTTCAGCTGGCGCGTGAAAATGCAGTTGAACTAAATGAAATAAACGTTGGTCTAGCCGCGCGTGTCCCTGCCCGTGTAGTAATAAATTATTGCCATTATCACAGACATCTTGAACATAGTAAGGTCCCTGCCATTCTAAAAAATCGGCGGCCTCCAAAATATTTTGGGGTACCGTTTCTAGAGCAATTGGTGATTGTTGTTTTCCCGCACCATAAGCCCACTGCGATTGCGCTTGATAATCTAATTTGTTCATTTGCTCACTCTTCTTCACCTTAATTTTCACCATTTAATCCTTCATTGCTCTTAGTATAAGAGAATTCCCAATTATTGCCAACTTACAACCCTAATTTTATTGTTATGGTCGTTTAATGAAAATTGAACGTTTAACAAAACATTTTCGCTAATTGTTCTTGAATACTTGAAATATATCATTTTAATAGTATTATAGAACTTGTTCATCCGATTAAACACGAACAATATTTATTAATACGCCTTTATTCTTAACTAATCAAGTGAAAAGGGAGATTAAGCATGCAATACATTTCGAATTATTTCAAGTTAGATGAATTGGGAACAAACGTCCGCCGGGAAGTACTTGCAGGTTTCACAACATTCATTTCAATGGCCTACATATTATTTGTTAATCCTAGTGTCCTAGGCGCCTCAGGAATGGATAAGGGTGCGGTATTCACCGCTACTGCCCTAGCCAGTTCACTTGGTTGTTTATTAATGGGAATTTTGGCCAAGTACCCAATCGCAATCGCTCCTGGTCTTGGAGTCAATGCCTTCTTCACTTATTCAGTCGTTATTGGAATGAAAATCCCCTGGCAAACTGCACTAGCCGGAGTTTTTGTTGCTTCAATCATTTTTATGATTATCACAGTCTTTAAACTGCGTGAAGCGATTATTAATGCTATTCCACACAATCTTAAATTAGCAATTGCGGCTGGTATTGGTCTCTTCATTGCCTTCATTGGTTTACACGATGGTGGCCTAATTGTCGCCAACAAATCAACAGTTGTTGGTTTAGGCTCGCTAAACGTTAGCACCACTTGGCTGACCATTTTCGGCCTAATCGTTACCGCAATTCTGATGACGCGAAAAGTTCCTGGTGCCATTTTTATCGGGATGGTTTTAACGTCAGTGCTCGGCTTAATAACTGGCTTAATTCATTTACCCAGTGCAATTATCTCCAGCGCACCAAGCATGCACCCAACTTTCATGGTTGCTTTAACCCACGTTGGGGAAATCAATTCATTGCAACTGGTCGTCGTGGTGCTCACCTTCCTGCTAGTAACCTTCTTTGATACTGCAGGTACACTAGTCGGATTAGCCGAACAGGCTGGTTTTATGAAGGACAATAAAATGCCCCGAGTTGGTCGTGCCTTGTTGGCCGATTCATCCTCAATGTTAGTTGGTTCCCTGCTTGGAACTTCACCAACTTCAGCTTACGTAGAATCTTCGGCCGGCATTGCAGTTGGTGGTCGTTCTGGTCTCACCGCCGTAGTTACTGGCTTACTCTTCATTGTTGGTCTTTTCTTCTCGCCACTCTTATCCGTTGTTACTAGTCAAGTAACGGCGCCAGCATTAATTATCGTTGGTGTATTAATGGCCCAATCATTGAAACAAATCGATTGGCAACAATTAGAAATTGCTATTCCAGCATTTCTAATTGTGTTGGGCATGCCCCTCACTTACAGTATTTCTGATGGTATTGCTTTAGGCTTCATCATGTACCCCATCACCATGATCGCCGCCGGTCGCCGCAAAGAAGTCCACCCTTTAATGTACGGCCTGTTCTTTGTCTTTCTGATCTTCTTATGGATTTTAAACGTTAACTAAAAGAATAAACGACAAAAAGGAGGCTAGGACAAAAGTCCTAGCCTCCTATTTTTCCGAACATTACGCTAAAGCGTGCGCCAAAAGTCTAGGTTCACGTGCCTAAAATTTAATAATCATAGTGCGGTTATTAGATTAGTTTACATTGCGCAGTATACTCAAAACGACCTTTGTTCCAGCCTGCTTTTTTCGGTTTTAAATATTTATAAACAAAACATATTTCTAGTCCTTTTCAAGCGGCTTAGCTTCGGCAATCACAATATCCTTCATTTTACGGATCTTATGGTGCCGCGCGGCCTCAATCTTTTCTTTACTCAGGCGCGTTACTTCGCCAAGTGTTTGTTCATTTAATAATTGATTCACTACAAAATCGATTTCGTCCGTCCGAATATTACGTGTTGTGTTTGTTAGAATAACGTCAATTCGACGGAAACTATCGACATAATAAACACTGGTATTGCCAAGCGTATACTTACGAAAATAACGGATTGCTGTGTTTCCATACAGGTACGAAATCGTATTCGGAATCATCTTACGCAAGCTAACGTTAACCTTGATTGGAACTTCAATTAATTTCACTGTCGATAACCTCTTTCTTTTTTATTTTATACTAATTATTTTAGCGAATAAGCAGTGTAAATTCGATCATTTTGCTTAAAGGCGTACTGAAAAAATGGTCTCTCACCCTAATCTGCCTGCCTATTTCAAGCAATTAACCACATCCATCATTGCCTACTTTTTAAAATGACTAAACTTATAGTACGCTTATTTTAGGCAAAATACTGCCTATATTTTACTTGTGAAAAAAATAAAATTAGACTAACAATTAATAAATTACGGATCAGGTTATTCGGTAGCGACGGGCGTGTTATTTCACCTAAAAAGGATTAAAATAGTGTTATTTGCTATTTACCGCTTAAAATTAAGCTTAATTATTTGGAGGAACTTTTTTGATTACATTAAAATCATCACGAGAAATTGAAGGTATGCGTAAATCTGGCGCTATTCTTGCCGGTGTTCACTTGGGTCTCCGTAACTTAATTAGGCCTGGCCTATCAACTTGGGAAATTGAAAAATTTGCGCGCCAGTATATTGAATCACACGGCGCCGTGGCTTCACAAATTGGCTTTGATGGTTACAAATACGCAACTTGTATTAGTGTTAACAGCGAAGTTGCCCATGGCATTCCCCGGCGCGGCCTGAACCTAAAAAATGGTGATATTGTCAAAGTTGATATGTGTGTTGAATACGATGGTTACCAAAGTGATTCCTGCTGGACCTACGCCGTTGGCAAAGTTTCGGCCGAAATTCAAAAATTAATGGGCGTGACTAAAAAGGCCCTTTACCTCGGGATTGATCAAGCAGTGATTGGTAATCGCATTGGCGACATTGGCCACGCCATTCAAACTTATGCCGAGGATGAAAATGGCTTTGGTGATATTCGAACCCTCATCGGTCATGGGATTCAGCCATCTATCCACGAAGAACCCGCAATTCCCCACTATGGCGAGGCAGGTCGTGGACTTCGTTTACGTGAAGGAATGACAATCACAATCGAGCCAATGATTGTGACTGGATCATGGCAGCTAGCAACCAAAGTCGTTCCTCACGACACTTGGCGCTACTACGTTACAGCGGACGGTTCCCCGGCGGCGCAGTATGAACACACCTTGGCGATTACTAAAGACGGCCCTAAAATTTTAACTTCACAGGATTCCAAAGCCGACGTTAAATACTTGTAACAATCCAGATAAGGCTGGGACGAACCAAATGTGTTTTTTAAACAGAATCCTTTGGTTTTACCTTAAAAAATTTAAATCGACTAGGCGCGCCGCAAAAAAGATAAGCAGTGCTAAATCTTTTTTGCAGTAATCCCTTTCCTAACTTGCTTTCATTATTTTTCATTAAAAATGGCCCTTGACAATCGGGAACGTATGTTTGTATGATGGAACTACTAATTTGAATAAAGGAAGCCTGATTGCAATGATGAAATCTGAAACGACACCTAACGCGATCTACATTACTGCCACTACTTACATTAATTTAATTCCCGGCGCTACCTACGACTTAGAAGTGCTCGAGAAACAACCTACGGAGCAGCCAAGCCGTTTTATTGGTAAGATGAACTATAAATACCACCATGATAATTTTGCTTCATTTATTTTTAGAATATTTCCGCGCATCACAATGCTTGAGATACATAATTTGCAAAAAGAAATTAATCGTTTTATCCCTTAATACCACTAATCGCCTTTGTTAGGCGATTTTTTAAATTTATTAACTGCCATTAAATAACTGACAGTTATGGAAAGGTCGCGTTATTTTGAAACCAGCAACTCGCAATAATCAGGCAACAACTAAATTAAGTCCATTAAAACCATTATCACCAAAACAACAACAATTGAAACAGCAGGCACTGACCTTTTGCCAGCAACACTTACACGATGATAAAACCGCCCTATTTGTAATTACTGGTGATGCTGGCACTGGTAAAAGTGTTGTCCTTAGTTCTCTGTTCAATGATCTACAAAAGGCCAGTCACCAACCAACAGATTACTTGTACCGCACTAACAACTACCTACTAGTAAATCACCCTGAAATGTTAAAAATCTATAAGCAAATTGCGGCAGATTTCCCTTATTTGCGAAAAAAAGATTTTGCTAAACCAACTCCCTTTATCAATCAAATGGCAAAGTCACAGGAAAGGGCCGACATCACTTTAGTAGATGAAGCCCATTTATTATTAACTAAGCCTGATCGCTACAATCAATTTCGGCAAAATAATCAATTAACGGAAATCATTAAGCATAGCCACGTTGTTATTTTGGTCTTCGATCCTGATCAAGTTTTAAAAATGAAAAGTTACTGGAATCAGCAGATGTTGCAGCAAATTTTAAGAACACACACTCACCAGATTTACCACCTTGATCAGCAATTTCGTGTGGCCGCCAATACCAGTGTTTTACGCTGGATTGATGGTTTTGCAAAACAGCAAAAATTGCTGGCACTTCCGCAAGATCCTAATTATGATTTTCGTATTTTTTCCGATGCCAATCAACTCTACCAAACATTAAAGCAACGTGATCATCAAACTCATCTGGCCCGCTTAGTTGCGACTGCCGACTTTCCTTATAAATTAGATGGAAAAACTTACTACGTGGCCACAAAGCACTTTAAAGTGCCGTGGGATAAAAATATGGACCCAATCATTCCTTGGGCCGAACGTCCCGAAACAATTAATGAAGTCGGTTCGATTTACACCATTCAGGGTTTTGATTTAAACTACGTCGGTGTTATTTTAGGTCCCTCTGTTTCCTTTGATCCAGCCAAGAACCAACTTTTAATTCGGCCAGAGTACTACCAGGATCACGAGGCCTTTAAACGGCGGGCGGATTTTACTGATCAAAAACAGATTCAGCAAACACAACAAAAAATTATTTTAAACTCAATTAACGTTTTAATGAAACGTGGTGTTCACGGACTCTACCTTTACGCCTGTGATCCATTACTCCACCAGGCCTTAGCCGAATTAACCTAATATTATGACTTTCCGAGCTGATCCTAGTACAACGTAGCAACTATATTTAAAAATATTAGCTAGTTTTCAGAACGCCAAAACTTAACTGGAACAAGCCAGAACAGGTGAGATTCTATTCCGGGGCGCAGTGGAACATTTAAGCGTTATTTGTGTCTCTGGCAGTTACTGTCAACCAGTTATTGCGTTGCAAGTAGGTGATGGCCGCCTTTGTCATTGTTGATGGCTAATTAAAGGCACCGCTAAGTTGCGCAGCATTAAACCTACTCAATTGGATTAACTAAACGATTAAATTAATCAATAATCAAAGCTCAACCACTGCCAAGGTGGAATGGAACCTAACTACATTTATTCACGTGTAATTAAGTAGCCAAGCAGCACAAGCATTATTTTTAATAGCAATATAATTTAAATATGAGCGCTACACTCCACTAAAGCACATTTAAAAAGATACCAACATTCAACGGTTAGATCACTAAAAAGCTTCCGGTAAGTCAGAAATATCGCTGACTTACCGGAAGCTTTTTAGGTTACCTGAATGCGTAAATTAGTTGGTACTTTATTTTGCGCGCTGACCGTAGCCCCGCTTAGATTTATACCCTGCGGCCAAGATTTTACGCATATCCGCAATGTGTCGTTTCTTTGTCGCTTCAGCCTTTGCACCGTAAATGTAACGGGCCCATTCACGTTGGTAGCCTGGCGTCAGATCATCAAAAAAAGTTTTCAAACTTTCCTCATCCGCTAACAACTCCGCAACACGGGGAATATCAACTTCATAATCGCTTAACGCTTTTTTATCAGCCAAATAAGTCACTCCCCTCATACAGATTAGTTTTAGAATAACAAATTTAATTTGCTTTGAATATCTATATTTAATTTAACTTGCTATAACTTGCACCCTCTGCCGTAGAACTGTAGCATAAAATTAAACACATTTTAAAAAGAGGGAAAATCATGGCGTTAGCTTTTAATTTAATTACTGATAATAAAGAACGGTATTTACCTTACTTGATTCTAGCCGTCGAGGACGAAACAACTATAACAACCTATCTAAATCAAGGTGATCTATTTGCTTTACAATTAGATGATTTAACAATCGGCGTGGCGCTTTTTGTTCCCCAAAACGACCACACAATCGAGCTAAAGAACTTAGCTATCATTGCCAATAAACGGGGCCAGGGTTTCGGGCAATATACTTTGCGCCACTTTTTCAGCTACTACCAACAACATGGTTACCAAACATTATTAGTTGGTACCGCTAATTCGAGCCTTAAAAATATTGCTTTTTATCAAAAAATGGGGATGCGCCTATACGCAATTAAAGCCGACTACTTTTCAACGCACCAACAGCCTAGCATTGAAAATGGTATCCCAACCTTGGATCTATTAATGTTTAAAAAAAGTCTTGCTGCGGCCGACTAACTCTATTAAATGGCCACAACTGCTTTTTTAGCGAATTTGAATTCCTCGTTTAAAACTCTTCCAGAAACCGACGTTATCCGTTTGAAGCATTAAACCTGAGTAAATACCGCCAACGTAATAAGTTAGTCCCGCAATGCTAAGTACCAAAATGATTAAGGAGCCCAGCACCTCCAGGCCACTAACTGAGCCATCGATAACGCGTAATGGCATAAAGAAGGAAGATAAAAAGGGCACGTAGGATAGAATTTTAACCACTAGCAACTCTGCCTGTTTATTTAGAGTTAGCGCCCCAAAGAAACCCAGCATGACTAAATAGAGCGCTGGTTGTGCGGCCTTAGTTGCATCTTCTGGTCGCGTTACCAGTGCACCAGATAAGGCCGCCAAAATAGTGAAAATAACAACCCCTAACAACACATAGAGTAAATTGACCGAAAAGAAATTCTTTAAAACTTGATCAATTAAATCACGGTATTGTTGAAAAAGCGTTTTGGTGATTGCTAAATGGGGTGCTAACCCGTAAAGCGCAAATCCACCAACTAAATAGATGGCAATCTGAGTAACGATGACACCAAAAACACCTAACATCTTTCCGTAAAAATACTTGCGGGCAGTAGTACTAGAAAAAATGATTTCCATAATCTTTGTACCCTTCTCGGAAGCAATTTCCTGTGCCGTTGTAGACGTGTACGTCACTAAAATAAAGTACATTAGGAAAAGCAACACCCAAAATGAAACCAACTTTGCTAGATCAGTAGTGGATTCACCTTTTTCAACTTTTTCTTGAATTTGCGGTAACTGATTTAGCTGGTGCAATTGGCGGCTAGTTAAATTAGCCGCTTGTTGATTCAAATGTTGTTGTTTCTGGATTACAAATTGCTGCAATGCCTGCTTAGCGGAACTTTCTAACTGTTTTGTACCATGATATGTCACTTGGATTTGATTGTTTTCTGTTTTCAAAACCAAATAACCCTGAATTTTATTTTGTTGTAGTGCTTGCTTGGCCGTTGGTAAAGTAGCGTGTTTACCGGTTGTCTGAAGTGTATTGCTTTGAATAAATTCCTGGCGTAAGTTTGAATCATTGGCAACCACTGCAATCGTATTCCTAGCTTGGCTAGTACTGGCCGATAAATAACCAACCCCAAACGATAATAATATAAAAAGAAACGGTGACAAAACTAGAATCAAGAAGCTCCACGACTTAACCTGTCGTGCGTATGTTTCACCAGCAACAATTCCTGTTTTAGTCATCAGTGGCACCTGCTTTCATTCTAAAAATTTCGTCTAAAGTTGGCGGTTGTTGATCAAACGTTTGAATATAGTGCCCCTGCGTTAACGCCGTAAAAATTTCCGGGCCAGCACTTTCAGTATCCAGCGTCAACCGATAAGTTCCCGCCCGAGTCAGTGCTACCTGAATAACGTGGGGTAACGCCGCTAACCTTTCTGTTGACCAATCCGTCTTAACGAATAAGCGATTACGACCAAACTGCTCCCGAACAGCCTGTAAATCACCGGTTAGTACCACCTTGCCCTGTTTCAACATCAAAACTTGATCGCAAAGATCTTCCACGTTGCTCATATCGTGATCGGAAAAAATAATTGTCGCACCTGCTTGCTTGGCCTCTAGAATTGCCTGCTTCAACAAATCAGCGTTGACTGGATCTAGTCCGCTAAAAGGTTCATCCAGAATAATTAACTTAGGTTGGTGGAGCAACGTACAAATCAACTGAATTTTCTGTTGATTTCCTTTAGATAAACTTTTGATCTTATCCTTTTTATCACCTTTAACCGCAAAACGTTCTAGCCACTTTGGTATTTGGCGGTCGATATCTGCCGTCTGGTACCCTTTTAATCGAGCCAAGTAACGTATCTGTTGCTGAACCGTTAGTTTGGGCATCAAACTACGCTCTTCCGGTAAATAACCGATGATATTGTAGTCTTTTTCAGTTAGTGCCTGACCATTCCAGCTTATTGTGCCAGTAAATTGAATGAAATTAAGAATACTGTGAAAAGTGGTTGATTTACCAGCACCATTTTGGCCAATCAACCCCAATATTTGACCATCCTGAGCTTTAAAACTGACCTGTTTTAAAACTTGGGCACTACCAAATGATTTGCTTAAATTTGTCACCTCTAACACAAAAGTCACCTCCAAGTTGTCCTTACCTGCCAAATTTTACGCTCTCATTTTAGAGAAAGCTAATCTTTTATCCGCAAAAGCTGCTTGCTAAACACGTTTAGGTTAAATTAATCAGAAAAGAACCCACACCAATATTGTTTAAACATCCATCCTGCCTTAGACAACAAAAAAGGATGAGGAACTAACCCTCATCCTTAAGCCATGCTCAAATTATGCGTCAGCGGGGAATCGAACCCCGATCGTAAGGACCGAAATCTCACGTGCTATCCATTACACTACCGACGCGTATAGTATTATCATACTGATATTCGATTTCAAATTCAAGTTTTAGTTTAAAACTTACGTATCATTTCGACCTAACACCAGCTATTTCTAAGCAAACATCGACAAGGAGGGTATTAAAATGGCTTACGAACAAATTAATCTATTTGGTGAACCTGAACGGCCAAAAAAACCCCAACAGCCCAGTCCTGAACGGCTGCGTTATAATCAAGGACCTGCTGTGGAGGCCTACCAAAGACAATGGGGGACAGCAACCCACGATGATGTACTGCTCTTTCAATTACTTGCAGTTGGTATGTTTCAATCAGGGTTAACCTGGTGGGAGGCTGCCGGGAAACGTGATGTTTTTCGCCGAAATTTTTGTAAAATGGTACCTACTGAAGTCGCCAAAATGACAAGCACTGATATTGAAAAAGCTTTAGTCGCTCCCGGGATGATACCCGATCGACGGAAAGCATACGCTTTGGTTACTAACGCCCAAGCCTTCCACCAAGTCCAATCCGAATTTGGCAGCTTCGCCACGTATCTTTGGGGATTTGTTAACAACCAACCAATTGTTAACACTTATCAGCAAGATGATGATATTCCAACAACCTCACCAATTGCCGAGAAAGTCGCCCGTGATCTCAAACAGTGGGGGTTTAAATACGTTGGTCCAATTGTCACAACTATGTTTTTACGTGCAAGCGGCCTGATTATCGATCAAGTTCTACCATTTAATCGCTAGGTTTTAGCTAGCAACTATTTGAAAAAAAGTTTAGCTTCTACTTTGCAGCAGTTCAATGCCATTAAATAAGCGCACAATTGCCCAGAATAAATCCGGCAATTGTGCGCTATTTAGTGTTACTAACGTGCTTCTTCTTGTTGCATTGCTGCCTGGCCTAGTAAATTTAAATAATTAAATGGTCGATCATCATACGGTGAAAATAGCATGTCAACAAATGCTAAATCTTCAATGGTATTTTTATTTTGAATACAAACTGATAATAGATTGGCCGATTGAGCTATGTCGTATTTGCTAACTAATTGACCACCTAATATTCGGTGATCATTTTGATCGTAAACTAAACGCATTTCCACCGGTGTAGTCGATTCCATAAATTCCGGTCGATAATTATCCGTTAGATCAACCGCCGCTGCCGTAAAGCCGTGCTTTTGCGCCCGTTCTAAGGTTAGGCCAGTTGATGCAACAGTTTTCCCGTACAAATGTAAGGCTGAGGTAGCCTGGGTACCTAAATACTTTAGTGTTGGCTTAAAAATATTTCTTCCAACTAAGGCACCTTGCCGAACTGCATTAGTTGCCAGTGGTGTGTACGCATCAGTTTGGGTTGGGTTAAAGTGAACGGCAACCGAATCACCTGCCGCAAAGATATCTGGATCAGATGTTTGCATATAATCATTAACATGAATTGCACCATCTTTTGTCAGCTCAACTTGGCCCTCTAATAAATCGGTCTGCGGGCGAAAACCAACACAAACTACCGCTAAATCCGCTTCACGTTCTGCCTTATTCGTTTTAATGTAAATATGTTGATCATCACTATCAAAAGTGTGTGCAACCTCATTTAAATAGAGTTGAACACCATGCTGTTTCATGTCTGCTTCAACTTCTTTAGCAAACGGTACATCAACGTAATGACTTAAAGGTCGGTGCAGCCCATTAATCAGCATAACATCGTGACCAGTCCGACTATAGGCCTCAACAAGCTCAACACCAACGTATCCTCCGCCGATAATTGCAATTCGTTTAGCCGACTTAGCCGTCTGGTAAATTTGCTTGGCATCCTCGTAATCTTTACACATTAAAATTCCGGGCAAACTAACACCTTCGATTGGCGGCACAACTGGTACCGAACCAGTTGCCATTACTAATTTATCATAAGTATCCTGGTATTTAATCCCTGTTTGTAGCTCTTCAACTCGAAGTGTTTTATGCTTAGTGTCAATAGCATAAACATCACAGTTAGTCCGTACTTTAGCGCCTAACTGCTCTAAATCCTCTGGCGTTGCGTAAAACATTTCTTCCAATGATTTAACTTTGCCACTAAGATAAAGCGAAATGCCACAAGATAAGAATGAAATATCTTGGTGGCGCTCGTAAACGGTTACTTCTGTATTTGGAGAACTAGCCAATATTTGTTTAGCGGCGGCCGTACCAGCATGGGTACAGCCAACAATAACAACTTTCATGTAAATTTTCTCCCGTCCTTTGACTGGCACTATTGATTCTAATTTGATTCTACTTCATAAAAACAAGACGTCAACTATAACCAACTGGTTTCCCTTCTTAACAAGGGAGCTACTAAGTAAACTAAACCTTACAACAATAAATTTACTTTCTATTGTCATCCAGAAGTCGGACGCATAGAATGAGTAAAATAATAGGAGGAGGCAATTACATGTTAGATGATCGGTTATTAGGGCAAACTTTTCAATTAACAACAAGTGATTTACAAGGCGTTATCGAATTTTACGGGATTTGGTACCATTATCTCGTGGAAGATACCGCCACTGCTGGTGATACCGTCACAATTGTTCGCGTTACTCCTTTATTATTGTACGTTCGTAAACAGGAGACCAACTTAGAGTACTAGCTTGTCACTCAAAAGCTACCGTTATTAATAATTATCGGCTCAATTTTTAGCCAGTACCTAATCTAAATTCCAATTTACATTTACCATCTATAATCGTTAATTATAAAACAATAATTAGACGTTTTTTAGCCTATTTGTTAATTACTACACTATCTTAACTAATCAACTTAAGGTACACTATGTGGGAACCTTGTTAGTAGAATATGTCTTAAAAGGTGTTCAAATTTGACTGCGTAATTTTAATCAATTATTTGGTGAAAAAAGCATAAATTAGCTGTCGACTAGTCAGGCTAGCAAATCGGACAGCAGTACTTTTAGGAAATATTTAGGTCAATTTTTAGGTGTAGAACTTTTGTAAAAAATGATTTCAGAACACGAGCGTGATAAAAAAATTGATTTTTGGTTTACGTGCGTAACGAAGGCTAATTTCAATAACCAGCACTATAGTCATTAGCTTAGCAGGCACATGGACCCCGCGACCTTAGCGCATGGTCTAAAGTAGTAAGCGGCTAGGGGTTTTTGTTCTAGTCTCTATTCTGAAAGATTTTTAGATAAATAGGTTTCATTGTATTAAAAAGGAGGAAATTGATTATGTTTGGTTGGATCATTGGGGTTATCGTTTTAGTTGTACTTATTTTATTTGGGATACTTTTCTTTTCTACTTTTGCTATTATTCATACCGGTGAGGTTGGCATCGTTGAACGACTTGGTGTTTACGTGCGTACATTAGAACCAGGCTTCCACGTTGTCTTACCAATAATTTACCGAATTACACAGATTGTCAATATGAAACAAATCCCCTTAAAAGTGGAAGAACAAGAAGTTATTACTAAGGATAACGTTGTTGTTAAGATTTCTGAAACCCTGAAATACCACATTACTGACGTCAATGCTTATGTTTATAAAAATAAGAATTCCGTTTTGAGTATGGTTCAGGATACTCGGGCTAACCTTCGTGGCATCATCGGCAACATGGATTTAAATGATGTTTTAAATGGAACCGAGAAGATTAATACCACTTTATTCCAACAAATTGCGTCAACTACAGCCGGTTACGGCCTAAACGTTGATCGGGTCAACATTGATTCGATTAAGGTTGACGGCGATATTCAAGAATCAATGAATAAATTACTCCGTGCTTCTCGTGAAAAACAGGCCAATATCACCGAGGCTGAAGGTTACAAACAAGCGGCAATTGCTAAAGCTGAAGGTCAAAAACAAAGTACCATTCTTGAGGCCGAAGCCAATAAACAAACGCAAGTCCTTGAGGCTCAAGGTAAGGCCGAAAGTCAACGGTTGGTCGCTGAATCTGTCCGTGATCAAATCAACCAAATTAATTCGGCCTTAGCCAATAACGGTGAATTATTCCTTCAATATAAGAATGTCGAAGCCATGGAACAAGTTGCCGCCGGACAAAATAATACCATTGTTTTACCTAACAAATCACTTGATAGCCTAGGCACTATTCCAGCAATTGGTAAGGTGCTAACGGGTAGTAAAGTTGCTAAGTCTAACGATGAAGACGTTAAACTAAATTAATTAATTACGCTAATAAGATCCACAAAGAGGCTGGGACAAAAATCCTAGCCTCTTACTGTTTCCGATCATTACTCTAGAACGTGCGCCAAAATCTACATCACTTACTTGCCCGTACTTTAATGTGGCGATAATCGGCCTCCCAATGATCTTGTTTCCACAAACTGTCCTTCAAATTTTGAACCATATTGTGGATGATCAACGTCTGTTTCGCCTGACTTAATTTAAATAAATCAGTTGCAAAAAATTGTTCAATCCAATTTTTCAAACCAGCAGCGCCACCTGCAAGTACTGTTGGCCGATCATAAACAGTGATCTCCTCAACCTTAAATTGATGGCTACGCAATAAGGTTGCGTAATCAAGCCGCGTCGGGAAAAAGAACGGCGAATGGTATTCCCGGTCTAGTTGTGTAAGTTCATGCTGAAAAGCCTGCTGAATCCGAGCAATATTCCCGGCAGCACCAAATTCACAAATCAGCTGACCATTTGCTTTCAATAAAGTGAAAATATTTTGTAATAGTTTATCTTGATCCTTAATCCAGTGAAAAACTGCGTTAGAAAATACAACATCATATCTTTCTGTTTGCATTACTGGCAGCAAAACATTCTTTATTTGAAGGTCCAATTGCGGAAATTTAGCTCTGGCCTGTTTAATCATATTGGCCGATTGATCAATCCCAACAACCTGATGACCGGCCCGAGCAATCTCATTTGTTAGTGTGCCAGTCCCACAACCAATATCAATAATATGCTGCGGTGTTTTAGGTAATTCGGCCAGCAGATTTTGCCACAAAAGCGTGCTTTGTATCATATTTTTGTGCGTTCCATTCCATCTTAATTCCCTCTTTAAGTTTCAATTAAAAATAGTAAGCAGCTGGGACTTTTGTCTCAGTGAAGTGAACCCCCGGTATTGGACCAAAATCTAATACCGGGGGTTCACTTCACAGCCGCTTACTATTTTCTAGAATATGCGCTAAAAATTTGGATTCACTGCGTAACGTAAACTCCAAACCGACTTTTATCCAACTCCCTTATTTGTTATTCGATTATTTTCTGTTTTGTTTCTGGACCAAAGTACCAGACAACAGCCGCCGCAATTAAAGCAATTCCGCTAATCATAACAAAAATCAACGTGGGACTAAACCAGGTCAAAAATGCAGTTACCGCGTACGGCATGGCAACGGTAAATAATTTTGCAATACCGTTAGCAATGCCGGAACCACGAAAACGAAAAGTAGTTGGAAATAATTCAGCAACGTAGACGGCGACCACGGTGGCCATTAAAACGTAAAAACAACAGGTTAAGAAGAAGCCAACAATCATTACACCGACAGAAGTAGTTTGGTAAGCGTATAGCATGCCAAACACTGCTACTAGAATAAAACTTGGAACGATTACCCATTTTCGACCAATTCGATCAACCAATAAAGTACCGATCGCGGCACCAACTGGCGCACCTAACATCATGATCGTTGAAAATCCAAGTGAGTGAACAACATTAATTCCCCGTTTAATCAATAAAGTTGGCACCCAGGTTGTAAAAGTGTACTGGCAAATAATCGTCGCTGAAACGGCAACAATTGCGACTAGTAAACTAATTCCAAGCCTTGGGGTGTGAACGGCTGGTGCCTTGGCCTGTTCTTCTTGCTCAATTATTGGTTGATTGTCTTCTAATTTTTCAATAATGGCGGCCGCCTGTTCTCGCTTACCGTGTGCGATTAACCAACGTGGGGATTCCGGAATATCGCGGCGTAAAATCCATAACACAATTGCAAAAATTCCGACCATCACGAACATAATCCGCCAGCCAAAACGAGGAATAATCAACGTACACAGCAACATCGTAATCGGTGCACCACAGTTAGCAATTAAGGAAGCAGCCGCACACCAACGTCCCCGTGATTTAATCGGTGCAAATTCATTTAGCATTGAACAGCCCGTTACGATTTCTGAACCAAGCCCAACGCTGCTCATAAACCGACAAAAAATCAAGAAGCTCATATTGGGTGCAAATGCCCCAATAAAAGTAAATCCGCCAAATAAAACAAGATTGACCTGATAGGCCTTGCGCCTGCCTTGCAAATCACCAATAAAACCGGCCAACAACGAGCCAATAAAGAGGCCAAGGAACCCAACTGATAAAAATACTGTGTTTTTCATTAAAGTTGACCAGCCAGATTTCAGGAGAACACTGGCAACACCACTTGCCATGTAAACATCAATGGCGTCCAAAAACATACCTCCAGAAACTAATGCAAAAATTTTATAAAAAAGTGGCGTTGTGCTGGTATGGTCCAGTCGCCGTTCTAAACTCATTGCTTGAGCTGCCATTGAATCTCCTCCTCATTTTATAGGAACACTTTGCGTTGACACGCAAACTAATTATCTTCGGATGATAGCCATTCTCCTAGCGCTTAAACTGCGCACTCGAAACATGGTCCTCCTCATTCTTTTAGAAACATTTTGCGCAAAGGCCTATTTTTTAGTCAAATACCGGCATCTTTGCTTCAAATGCTGTGATTTGGTCTTCGTAAGTCATCGTTAAATCAATATCATCAGTTCCCTTTAAAAACTTGTCTTTCCAAGTTGGATTGATTTCAAAAGTAAATTCATGGTTAGCGTACTTTACGCGTTGGTGCACCAAATCAATCGTGATTGTCTCTTCCG
Organism: Loigolactobacillus backii; assembly: GCF_001663675.1. Taxonomy (NCBI): domain Bacteria; kingdom Bacillati; phylum Bacillota; class Bacilli; order Lactobacillales; family Lactobacillaceae; genus Loigolactobacillus; species Loigolactobacillus backii. Next base: position 962,846 of record NZ_CP014873.1, on the reverse strand, counting down.
GCGTCGCCTTGGCCAAAATATCGCGGGCCGTTTGGGGTAAAACAATTGGTAGTAGACCATTTTTAGTACAGTTCATGTAAAAAATATCGCTGTAACCGCCGGCAATAATAACTTTAAACCCCCAATCCTTTAATGCCCAAGCAGCGTGTTCACGTGAAGAACCACAACCAAAATTGTTCCCGGTTACTAGAATTGTGGCTCCCTTTGAAGTTGGTTGATTCAAAATAAAATCAGGATTTGGCCGACCATTTTTCAAATAGCGCCAATCATAAAAAAGGTGAATACCAAAACCAGTTTTTAGAATATTCTTTAAAAATTGTTTCGGAATAATTTGATCAGTATCGACATCATTTCGCATTAAAGCAACTGATTTTCCTGTATGTACAGTAATTGGTTCCATTTTTTCTCTTCCCTTCTGAATTAAGCCGTAACTGTTTGTTTACGAATATCAACAAAGTGCCCGTATATTGCTGCCGTTGCAACCATTGCTGGACTTGCCAAATGGGTCATTGACCCCACTCCCTGGCGACCAACGAAATTACGGTTAGAAGTTGATGCACAATGTACTCCGGCTGGCACTTGATCTGGATTCATTCCCAGACATGCCGAGCACCCAGGTTCACGCCACTCACAACCAGCGTCCTTGAAAATTTTATCGTATCCCCGTCGCTCGGCCTCTTCACGAATGGCTCGAGAAGCCGGCACAACTAACGCCGTAATCTTTGGGTTAATGTGCCGCCCTTTTAAAATATTAGCGGCAATTTTTAAATCAGATAAACGCCCGTTAGTACAAGAACCAATAAAGACAAAACCAATATCAATTTCTTCTGGCTTTTGCGCTGGCTTCAGGCCCTCATAGTCATAAGCCTTTTGGTCATTAATATCTTTTGGCTCTGGAAATGGCTGATCAATCGGAACGGCCATCCCCGGATTAGTCCCCCAAGAAACGTAAGGTGCCAGACTAGAAACATCAAAGTCCATTCGGTCATCAAAAGCACTTTCGTCATCCGTATAAAATTGTTGCCAGTATGCTTTAGCGGCGGCCATATCTTTTGGTGCGTATTCGCGACCAGTTACGTAATCAAAGGTCGTCTGATCCGGGCGAATAATCCCGCTCTTGGCACCACCTTCAATCACCATATTACATAAAGTCATCCGTTCATCCATCGACATATTTTCAATCGTGTTACCGTAAAATTCAATCGCATAACCCGTTCCAAAATCAACGCCATTTTGCGCAATTAACGCCATAACTAAATCTTTAGCGTAAACACCCTTTTGAAAATCACCATGAACGTGAATTCCCATTGTTTTCGGTTTGGCCTGCCAAATCGTCTGGGTTGCGAAAACATGTTCCACTTCTGAAGTTCCAATCCCAAAGGCAATCGACCCAAAGGCACCATGCGTGGAAGTGTGCGAATCCCCACAAACAATGACTTCACCAGGCTGGGTCAACCCTAGCTGCGGTCCAATTGCGTGGATAATTCCTTGCTGTTCTTCGCCAATTGCCGCCAAACGAACGCCAAAATCAGTACAATTTTTTCGTAAAGTGTCCATTTGTTTACGGGAAATAACGTCTTTAACGTTAAAAATATCTTCAGTTGGTACATTATGATCCATGGTTGCAAATGTACGATCTGGTCGCCGAACTTTACGGTTGTTTTCCCGTAATCCTTCAAAAGCCTGCGGCGACGTTACTTCATGAACTAGGTGAAGATCAACGTAGATTAATTGCGGTTCACCCGCTTTACCACTAATAACGTGTTTATTCCAAATTTTGTCGTACATTGTTTGTGCCATTTTAAAAACCTGCTTTCGTTTAAATATGTTGAATAATTGCTTTCGTCATTACTTGCGTTGTTGCCTTTCCACCTAAATCTGGTGGAAGAATTCCTTCTTGCAGTGTTGCGGTCACCGCAGCATCAATTAAATCTGCTGTCTGAGTTTCCTGAAACGAGTTCCGCAGCATCATGGTAATCGAGTTAATCATCGACAGTGGATCAGCAATTCCTTTGCCGGCAATATCTGGCGCTGATCCGTGAATTGGTTCGTAAAGGCTTGGGCCGCTATCACCCCGGCTCTCGGAAGGAATTGTGCCAAGTGAACCAGTAACCGTTGCCGCCTCGTCACTTAAAATGTCACCAAATAAATTTTCTGTAATAATCACATCAAAATTAGTGGGTTGCTGCACAATTTTCATTGCCGCGGCATCGACATATTCAAAATCTAACCGAATTTCGGGATAATCTGTTGCCATCTCATTTGCGATCGCTCGCCACAATTTACTAGTTGCTAGGACATTTGCTTTATCGACCACTGTAACGTGTTGGCGCCGCTGCTTGGCCAGTTCAAAACCCGCCTTTAAAATACGCTGAATCTCTTTACGAGAATAATACATTGTGTCAAGTGCCTCAGCAGCGTGTTGGTAGCGTGGTTCACCAAAGTAAATGCCGCTGGTTAGTTCACGAACAATAACAAAATCAGTCCCCTGTGCAATTTCTGCCTTTAACGGTGAGCGTTGAACTAGTGCTGGATTAACGTGAGTTGGTCGAATATTGGCAAATAAATTCAAGGCTTTGCGAATTGCTAGTAATCCTTGCTCTGGTCGTTTAGGCGCCTGATCCCATTTAGGCCCACCAATTGCTGCCAATAAAATTGCGTCGGCCGCCTTGGTACCGCTAATAGTTGCTGCCGGTAGTGGCTCACCAACCTGATCAATTGCCGCCCCGCCAAATGGGTACGTGGTAGTGTGATAATTAAAATTTGTGACCTTAGCCGCTGCTGCAAAAACCTTTAGCCCGGCCGCCATAATTTCTGGTCCAATGTAATCACCTGGCAAAATTGCAATTTCATAACTCATGCCGAAACCACTTCCTTTACAACTGTTTCTTCACAGGCACCATCTTTTGCAATGGCGGTCATCATCCGGTGTAAATCATCTTCCGAAACCAACTTAGTTTGATCAGCAATTCGTTTGAAAATTGGAAAAATAGTTCGCATTTCTTCCCGATTAACGTCATAACCCATCTCATTTAACTTCACCATAATTGCGTGACTACCTGACAATTTACCTAATGGCAATGCCGTTGCTTTCATACCCACGGTTTCTGGCGTTAAAATTTCATAAGTTTGCGGATTTTTCAGATAACCATCTTGGTGAATACCCGATTCAATCGAGAAACAATTAACACCTGTTACTGGTTGATTATTGGCGACTTGCATCTGAGCAAAATTACTGACCATTTCACTTGTTTGCTTCGTTTCCTTCATATTGATGTTGTCGGTGCACTGATAATAGTCTTTGCGGACGTAGAAATTAGCCGCAATTTGTTCTAAGGCTACATTACCAGCGTGTTCACCAATCCCATTTATCGTCCCTTCGACCCGGGTCGCACCATTCTCGATGGCAGCTAACGTATTGGCCGTGGCCATCCCCAAGTCATTATGACAATGAGAAGAAAAAATAATGTCATCAAACTGTTGAATATGTTGTTGTAAGTATTGAAATAGATGCCCGTATTCAATTGGATTTGTGTAGCCAACCGTGTCGGCAATATTGATAACGGTCGCTCCAGCATCAATCGCGGTTTGACAAGCCTCGGCTAAAAAATCAAGTTCGGTTCGAGTTGCATCTTCAGGTGAAAACTGAACAATATCAAAAAATTGTTTGGCGTAACTGACGTGTGCTCTAATACTTTCAATCACTTGTTCTTTAGTCATGTGTAATTTAGATTCGCGATGAATTGGACTAGTTGCAATAAAAACATGAATTTGTTTAATCGCGGCGTCCTTAGTTGCCTTGGTGCACGAATCAATGTCGGCATTTTTACACCGAGCCAGCCCTGTAATCATCGTGTGATCAACAGCCTTTGAAACGGCCGCGACGGCTTCAAAGTCTTGCGGTGAAGCAATTGGAAAGCCTGCTTCAATCACGTCAACGCCCCACTTCTCTAATTGTTTAGCGATTGCAACCTTTTGTTGAATGCTAAAGTTAACCCCAATTGTCTGTTCACCATCGCGTAACGTCGTATCAAAAAATTGGATTTTTTTCATATTCAAGCTCTCCTTTTCTATTTGCAATTAGTTAGCGTGTAAATTGTCGCTAGTACACGCACCTCTGAAAAATAAAACGAGCACCCTACTTAAAAAGTAGGGTGCTCGGCTTGAATGCTTTGCTTGTGAGCCCTACTTCCTAACGCGAATAGGGCTCAACACGATGATGTGTAGAGTCCTGGTTAGAGGAGTAGGGCAAGTGCTAAAGTGGCCATCTCTTGGTTAGATTTATTCAATTTTGCAGTTGAAAAATAATTCATATTGATGACCTCCTTTAAACACTTTATTTGTTGTTGGTATTTATATTAATCGTCTAAATGTGAAATGTCAACTCGTTTTATAATATTAAATTAATCTTCTATTAATGCTTTTATAATCGTGCAGACATTTTCCTAATTTTTTTGCTTGTTAAACGTTAATTGACGCGCTTACACTAAAATGATAATAGGTATGAAGCAATTTTTCACACTGCTCCATAACAATTCTAAGGCCCATTTTAGTAACTAAATCGTGATTAGAAGATACTTTTACTAGGATCTCCTTGGTCTCCTTAGTGTAAACGCGGTTAAAAAAGTTTTTACCGTCTACAGCATTCTTCAATTGGTTACTAAAATTACTTAATGTTTTCACTTATAAGCGCAACTTAAGGACGTTATATGGTATTATTTTGGTAAACACTCTAACTGATTTCTCATTAATAGAAATGCAAAGGAAGGTATCACCTATGGAAATCTTGTATCGAAGTACTCGTGGCCCTGAAGAAAAGGCATTAACTGCCTCGCAGGCAATTTTACAGGGACTCGCTCCCGATGGTGGCCTATTTGTACCTGTTGACCTACCCCAAGTTGAACTTAACTTTGCTAAATTAATCAATGCGCCTTACCAAGAGGTTGCTTACCAAATTTTACACGCCTTTTTAACTGACTTTACTGAACAGGAATTACGCGATTGTATTAATAAGGCTTACGATAAAAAATTTACGACACCAGCCATTGCGCCGTTAAAAAAATCTGAAGACGGCTATTTTCTTGAACTTTTCCACGGTCCAACGTTAGCCTTCAAGGATATGGCATTATCAATTCTGCCGTATTTAATGACTACCGCCGCCAAGAAGAATCATCTGGATAAGGAGATTGTCATTCTAACGGCAACTTCTGGTGATACGGGCAAGGCCGCTATGGCTGGCTTTGCCGATGTTCCCGGAACCTCAATTATTGTCTTCTACCCTAAAGACGGTGTCAGCAGCATCCAAAAGCAACAAATGGTCACGCAAACTGGTGCCAACACGCACGTTGTGGGAATTGATGGTAATTTTGATCAAGCACAAACTAACGTCAAAAAAATCTTTAATGATACCTTGTTTCGGAAACAATTAGCCGCCAAAGATTTCCAGTTTTCCTCGGCTAATTCGATTAATATTGGCCGTTTGGTTCCACAGATTGCCTATTACGTCTTCGCCTATGCGCAGTTACTCAAAAAAGGTGCCATTAAGAATGGCGATAAAGTTAATTTTTCTGTTCCAACGGGTAATTTTGGCAATATTTTGGCGGCTTATTACGCCAAAGCAATTGGCCTCCCGATTGGTAAATTAATTTGTGCGTCAAATAAAAATAATGTTCTGACTGACTTTTTTAATAGTGGCGTCTACGACAAAAATCGTCCGTTCTACGTGACAACCTCGCCATCAATGGATATTCTTGTTTCAAGTAATCTTGAACGCTTAATTTTCCAACTTAGTGGGAAAAATGATCAGCAAACCCGAATTTTTATGCAGTTACTTAACGAAACTGGCAACTATCAAGTTAACGATAATATGCGGCGTAGCTTAGATGATTTTTACGCGGATTATGCTAGCGAATTAGAGACAACTAACGAAATTAATCGTGTCTTCCGGGAAAATCAGTATACGATTGACCCCCATACTGCTGTTGCCTCTGCTGTAGCCCGTAAATATCACGAAGCAACTGGCGATAAAGCCTTAACAGTTGTCGTTTCAACGGCTAGTCCATTTAAATTTCCTAACCCGGTATTACAAGCTCTATCCGGCAAGGCGGCACCAGTTGATGGTATTCCGGCCGATGAAACACTGGCTAGCTTCATTAATTTGCCACTACCCAAACCAATTGAACAACTGCGAAGCGCACCAGTTTTGCACAAGCAAATAGTAGAACCAAATGCGATGCAAGAGGCAATCGCAGAAATTTTAGGCGTTTAATTACCATTTAATTGACCGGGATAAAATTAAATTTATCCCGGTCTTTTATTGTCCAATTTTCTTTTACGACAGAATGGGTCTTCCCACCCACACGGTCCGTGAGCACGTTAACTGACAAATGAAAGGAAATTAGTTTATAATAACTGTTGCAATCTGTATCTTTAAATTTACGAGGTGGCCAAAAAAATGAAGAAAAAAACAATCCTTGAGTTGGCCGCACCGGCAGTTGTCGCCTCTAGCGCCCTTGCTGCTAGTTTACGACTATTCGATTACGCTTTTAAGCGCGTTGATTACATTCCTGAGACTTCTGCTGATAAGCAAAAATACGCAACTGCCTACTACCATTACGTTGATTGGTATAAACAAATTCCAAAAGAAAAATGGGTGCTTCACCCTGATGATCTTGAAAATCGATTAGTTGCTAATTTTATTCCGGCGCCTAAACCATCCAAGCAGACGGTCATTATCTCACATGGCTACAAGGGTGATGGCGAAACAATGGCGAATTACGCCCAACTTTTTTACAACCTTGGCTACAATGTCCTACTACCTGATGACCGAAGCCACGGCGAAAGTGCTGGTGACTACATCAATTTTGGTTGGTTAGATCGCCTTGATTATCTAGAATGGTTGAATAAAATTATCGTCAAACTTGGTACTGACAGTGTCATTGTTTTGTACGGTGCAAGTATGGGTGGTGCAACGGTGGAAATGATGAGCGGCGAAAAGCTACCGCCACAAGTCAAGGCTCTGATTGCCGATAGTGGCTATTCAAGTATTGAGGCCGAATTGAGCTATTTGCTTAGAAAACAATTTCACTTGCCAAAATATCCATTTGTACCTTTAGTTAGCATGATCAATAAACGCCGGCTGGGGTACTACTTAAGCGATGTTGAATCCACTAGTCAATTAAGTAAAAATCACTTGCCGATTTTATTTATTCATGGTGATAAGGACGTTTATGTTCCCCATAGCATGGCTTTTCGTAACTATGACGCAACTCAGGGCCCACGCGAATTGTGGATTGTAAAGGGTGCCTCTCACGTTGAAAGCTTCTGGCTAGACCCTGTTCGTTATCAGAACCACGTTGCCCATTTTTTAACCAAGTATTTAGTTACGAATTAATTGCTAGAAAATATTTAAAAAGACCTTAGATTCTATTTCGCAGTTGCCGTTATTGGCAAAAGCGGTTTCAAGCACACCCGCGCTGGTTTTGGAACACGCTAATACGTTTCTACTTAAGCTTTTCTTTGACTACTTAAATAATTCCTAAGCAACCCGTCACACATTTATCATAGCTTTGTCCGGTTTTCATCATCTCTAATCGATAAACTGAAGTTGTTCTAATCAAGAAAGCACCCGCATTGAACACAAGAAAAGGATGATTTTAATGCTCTTAGATGATGGAAAAACAATTAAAAATATTATCGCTGCAAAAATTGTTAAAGTGGCCTACCCTAAAGTTATTGCCCAAGACGAACTTGGCGAATTAATCACAATTAATACTTCAGAAAAACAACAAGATGACCCATTATTTTGGGAATCATTAAAAAATATTTTACACGCGCAGCTCTGGGTCCCAGTTGGTCGCCACTTTCACCAATTACTTGCACTTGACTGGATAGCACCCGTTGCCGAATAGATAATTATTGAAAAAAAGCGTGGAATAAGAGTCGGTTTTGAATTTACTGCGTAACGTAGGCTAATCCAGACTTTTGGCGCACGTTCTAGAGTAATGCCCGAAAATAGTAAGAGGCCTGGACTTTTGTCCCGGCCTCCTGATTTATGGAGATCAATTTCTTTAAGAATTGATCTCTTTTCTATACATAAATTTAAATTAAATACAGGTACGTAAAATCGAGTACATTGAAATAAGCGTAATCCTTCAAAGCATTTATTATTTTATACTTCTCAGGAATAACTAATTTATAAAATTAGTATTACCCATTTTTTCAAACGTTTTAAACCTATTTTTGATAGCATCTAACAAGACTATCCATCAAAAAATATTTGTGATCTTTATTGAAAAGCCTTCGTAATTGCCTGATCTAAATCAGATATAAGATTTTCCACATTTTCTAAACCAATCGATAAGCGGAGTACTTCGTTTGTTAAATGCTGCCTTAATAACATATTTTTGGGGATTTCTCGATGTGTTACCCGTGTTGGGTTAACAATCAAAGAACGGACATCCCCTATATTCGGTAAATAATTGAAGATTTTTACTTGATCAAGTATCTTTTTTGTTTGTTCTTCATTGCCTGCCACTTTAAAGGACAGAATACCCCCGATACCCTTAGGAAAATATTTGGCTAATAATGGATCAGCTTTATCAATTCCAGAATAATAAACTTGCTCAATATGTGAATTAGTCTGTAAATATTGTGCAATAGCTGTAGCGTTATGCACTTCCTTTGTTAACCTTTCTGAGATTGTTTCCAAACCCAATAAGGCTAAATACGCATCAAAAGGGCCTAAAGTGCCACCAAATAAGCGCGCATATTTCATTTTGATCCGCGCAATAAATGCATTTGCTCCAAATTTAGTTGAAAAACTAGTACTGGTATCTTGCGACTCGCCGGTTAAAATGAACTCATCTTCCGTAAACTGAGGAAAATGCCCATTTGTCCAATCAAATTGCCCATGATCAACAATTAAGCCAGAAATCGCATTTCCATGTCCGTTAATTCCCTTGGTTGACGAATATACCACAACATCGGCACCAAAAGTAAATGGTCTAAACAAGTAAGATGTCGGCAATGTATTATCAACAATTAATGGAATTCCTGCAGCATGTGCAATTTTAGCAAGCCCTTCAATATCAGCGATTTCCGTACTTGGGTTGGCAATACTTTCAACATAAATTGCCTTGGTATTCGGCCGAATCAATTGTTTGACCCGCTTTAAATCGTTAACTTCATCATAAAAATCAAAATTAATATTAAATTTAGGTAAAAGAGTTCTAAATTCATCAAGACTAGCGCCATATATATTGATTGGCGCGATGATACGGCCACCTCCTTCAGCAACGTTCAGGATTGCGTATGAAATAGCGGCCATCCCGGAACTAACTGCAACTGCACCAATTCCACCTTCTAAAGCTGCTATTCTATCTTCAAGGACTTTGACGGTTGGATTGCCCACTCGAGAATAGCTATAACGATCCTTTTTAACCCCCGCTGCAATTTCTTCCGCGGTTTGAGCATCACCTAAACCAAATGCCGCCGTCTCGTAGATTGGTACGGAAGATGCATATAAATGTTCTTTAGGCCGATAACCCGCATGAATTCTCAATGTATCGTAATCTTGTTCAGACACTAATGATTCCTCCTTTAAAGTCTAATAAATTGATATTAACAACAGTGGCGTTGCAATATTAATTGGTTGATAACTCTTTGAGTAATCTAATCGCATTACGTTCAAAAAACTTAGTACCATAAATAACCGTTTCATCGGCGGCCGTAAACCGTGAATTGTGATTACTGACAGTACCGCCGTTCCCTATATTTGCGTATACGCCTGGAATATAAGTTTGATAACAAGAAAAATCGTCACTTCCTAATCGTGGTTGTAAATCATACGTTGTCGTAAACTGACTGCTTTCGTCAATCATGATCTGTGTTAACTCTTTATCATTATCAACAGACGGATCACCAGTATACCAAGTGATTGTGGCCGTCGTTCCGTAGGCCTTCGCCGTATTATTGACAATATCAAAAAAATGCGTCTTGATGGTTTGACGAATCTTTTTATCAGTCGTTCGGACTGTTCCTTCAAAAAAGGCCGTCTCGGGAATAATATTCCACGTATTTCCCGCCGCTACATGTGTTATGCTCAGCACCCCACCTTGTAGGGGATCAATCTGACGGCTTATAACGGTTTGTAAGGCGCCAATCTCGGCACCTAATGCAACAATTGGATCCTGACCATTTTGTGGTGCAGAAGCATGTGTACCAATACCAGTCAATGTAACCTTAAATTTATCAATTGCTCCACTAGTGATTCCTGCTCTAAAGCCAATTTGGCCAACGGGCTGATTAGGTGTGTTATGAAAGCCAATAATGGCGGCCAAATCCTTAATTTTTCCATCATGAATCACCTGAAGTGCACCTTCATCTGCCTCTTCGGCCAATTGAAAAATTAATCTCACTCTTCCAGGCAACACTTGCTCCTGCTGCTTTAATAAATATGCCCCACCTAGTAAAGAAACAATGTGTGTATCATGACCACACGCATGCATGACTCCTGGATTTTTTGAACGAAATGTAACATTTGCCGCCTCATCAATCGGCAATGCATCAATATCCGCTCGTAACCCAAGTATTGGACCATCATTTTGGCCTATTTCGGCGAAAACACCTGTTTTTAAATTTGTTGGCAATAATCGAATTCCCCAGCTAGTTAGTATTTCACGAATTTTCTTAGTTGTATTAAATTCTTTACTTGATAATTCTGGATATTCATGAAAATAGTGGCGGTACGCAATTAGTTGTGCGGATAAAGTTTCATTTAATAATTCACTCATTTGATTCACCCATCTCTGTAAAATAACCTTAATTTTCTAATTAAACCTAAAACCATTTTTTGTAAATCTTCTAAATTGTCTTTAACTAGAGAACGTTTAAAAAAACACTTTTATAGTGTTTACCTGACTAATTTAGTGCGGTACTTTCAACTATTTTAATGTTCTAATCTTCTAATAAAGAAATCACCAATCAATTGAATCAGTAAAACCATGATTAAAATGATGGCAGTTGCAGCAATAGTCACATCATTTTCAAATTGGTTATAACCCAAGGTAATGGCAATATCACCTAATCCCCCAGCCCCAACTGCACCGGCCATTGCCGTTAGACTGATCAAACTAATAATAGTGACAATTGAAACTCGCACAATCTCCGAAAGTCCCTCTTTTAGATAAACATGAATAATAATATCAAGTGGTGTCAGTCCCATAGCCTGCGATGCCTCTACCATACCTGGATCAACTTCAGCCAGTGCATTTTGAATCTGGCGAGCGTAGAACGGAGAACAGCCTAACACCAGCGGTACAATGGCCGCCGTTGTACCGATAGAAGTACCGATAATGGCCCGGGTCACTGGCGTTAATAATGCTAATAAGATAATAAACGGAATCGCTCTAAAAATATTGATGATTTTATCAACAATTTGATAAACAAATTTATTTTCTAGTAACTGATTAGGCTCTGTCACCACTAAAATAACACCGAAAACAACACCAAAAATGCCAGCAATAATAATGGAAATGGCAGTCATATAAAGCGTTTGTCCAATGGCCTGCACAAATTGATCCTGATTTGCAACAACGTTAGGAAAAAATTTGGAAATTAAGCTCAATATGAGCGGCCCCCTCCCGTTAATTGGTAGTTATATCGATGGCTCTTAAGTTGTCGCAGAACTTTGGCAACTTGTTCTTTGTTCCCTTGTATTCCAAGAATTAAATTGGTAATTACTCGTTGTTGAATAAACTGCGAATTACTATAAAAAATACGCATTGGAACTCCCAATACCGCAATAATCTCAACGATTTTTGCTTGATCCTCATTAGGACTGTTAATGAATGTCACTTCTATCACCGTCTCTTTAGGCCGTAAATCTAGGCTCTGAATAACATCATTATTTTGATGTCCAAAACCGATAAAGGTTTGTGTCAATACTTCCTTGGGATGTAAAAAAAGATCTAAGATACTACCATTTTCAACGACTTTCCCTTGATTCAAAACAACAACTTTATTACAGGTGCTCTTAATGACTTCCATCTCGTGACTAATCATAATAATAGTTAAATGTAATTCGGTATTAAGTTTCTTCAAAATAGTCAAAATATCTTCTGTTGTTTTGGGATCCAAGGCGCTCGTTGCTTCATCGCTAATTAATATCTCTGGATCATTTGCCAAAGATCGTGCAATTGCAACTCTTTGCTTTTGCCCTCCTGATAACTGCCGTGGGTAGGACATTTTCTTGTTGGCCAAACCAACCAATTTTAATAATCGTTCGGCCTTTTCTCTTTGTGCCACTTTTGATAAACCACTATGTAAAAGTGGCAGTGTTATATTTTCTTCAACTGTTCTTGTATTCATGAGATTGAAGTGTTGAAAAATCATACCAATCTTCTTGCGAGAATTTCGCAATTGTGCAGCCGATAAATCTATTAAACTTTGACCGTTAACAATAATTTGTCCTTGTGTTGGCCTTTGTAAAAAATTGATTGTCCGGGCCAGAGTGCTCTTACCTGCTCCAGAATACCCAATAATACCAAATACATCACCCTTTTGAATATCAAAGGAAACGTGATCGACAGCAGTTACATTTTTCTCATTGCCGCAAAATGTAACACTAACATTTTTTAAAGAAATAATAGGATCTTCCACCATCGCTGCCCCCTGCGTTAAAAATTCATTCTACTTTGCAAGATATAGTCGTCTTGTAAAATGTCTAATATTTTTCCGGTAAAGATATTTAATTAATTTCTGTCTTTGGAATATACCAATATCCCTGTTGATTATGTTGTTTAACGTAAGTCTTGAATTGTTTAGATGCATAGGCCTTCACAACCGCTTTTGCCCACGGCTTATTTTGATTCTTTTTATTGACAGTTGCCACTAACAAATATTGTTTTGCTAACTTTTCCTGACGAAGACTTGTTTTAGCAGAAATCTTAGCACTATAGCTTATGCTACCTGGTAAAACTGCATAATTAACATCCTTTATACTGCGCGGAATTTGACTTGAATTCATTTCCGTAAATTTTAAATGGTGTGGATTTTTGGCAATATCAGTTTGTGACACTGTTACCGAATTCTTGGCCGATTTTTTCAAAGTAATGAGTTTTGCCTGCTGTAATAATTGGTAAGCCCGTGATCTATTTGCCGGATCATTAGGAATTGCAATATTTGCGCCCTTTTTTATATTTTTAATTGACTTACTACTACCTGGAAAAATCCCCATTGGAACAGTTGGTACATAGGCAATTCCTACAAAGTGTGCCTTTTTCTGCTTATTAAAATTATCTAACCATGCGGTATGCTGTTCCACATTCAAATCAGCATCCCCTTGATCCAAGGCCTCATCTGCATGATTTAAATCTGAAAAGGATTGGCTAGTTACCTTGTAACCTTCTTTCTCAAGGATCGGTTTCACACCTTTCAAAAATAGATCACTATATGGACCAGGTGACGTCGCTAGTCTGATAGTTTCCTTTGCGGTTGTCTGTGCTTCGCTACGCTGAGTCATCAGCACATTGCCCCCTATAAATACAATTGTCCCAAGCAATAGTGAAAATAAAAACCTATGCCAATTTATTCTTTTGATCATCTTGAAAACCCCTCTCTTTATTTAGCAAACGAAAAAGCACTCTCGTTACTTTATCTATTATTAATCTAGACAAAGGACGAAAGTGCTTTTTCGCGTTACCACCTTATTTTAAATAACCCTCACGAGCCATTTCTTATTAGGTACAGCACAACAGCCAAAATTGAATACTGCTACACAAATACCCGTTCTCTATAACGGGAGTTCCCGTTGTCGTCTAACAAAACTGCTCGACTTCAAAAACGATATCGAAAGACCATCTTTAGTTATAAACTAATGTCATCTTTCACCGTCTGATGACTCTCTTTGATCAGTTCCATAACTTACTCATCTTTACATTTATCTGAACTATTAATTTACAACAGTATTAACCAATGATGAGAAAAAGTCAATCTTTTTTAAAAATTGATGATTTTTTAATGTGACTAAGGAGCCGATTTGTATAAGGCCAGCACTTTTCTTAACTATTCGTTTTCTATATTGGTTTGATCATCTAGAAATTAATTAATCTTTTCACTTCATACTATCTAGTTTACAGAACTAGATGATAAAGCTATACTAATTATATTGTCTCAAAGGAGAGTGACTGAAATGGCAAATAATTTACCCCCTGAATTACAAAGTTGGCTGAACGACTTTCGGCGAATTAAATTACCTATGTGGCAAGATTTTCCTAAATTTGATATTTATATGGACCAACTAGTGAGTTTAGTTAATCAATATTTGGCCCCCTTTGAGCTGGATCCCGTCACACCAGCAATGATTAATAATTACGTTAAGCACAAGGTTATGTTTAAACCCGTTAAAAAGAAATATCAGCGCACACATCTGGCCGCAGTCATTGTGCTTTCAATTTTAAAAACGGCTTTTCCATTGGATATGATTCGTTTAGGTTTTGCACAGGAACTAAATGCCGTAACTGCGCAAGAGGCCTATGATCGCTTTGTTCGGTTAATGACCCAGAAATTAACGGCCTTGACCTTAGAACAACCAGTCCAGCCAGTAGAAACAGCGACTGTCTTTAGTTGGGACGCAGCGATTCAACAAACGGCCGCAACGACCGTCATTTATCAGCTGGTCAGTGAGAAAATTATGATCTTGGCTCGAGAGGAGTACAAAAATGACCCAAAAGACTAATGTTGCTATTTTAGTAGATTCTTGTTCTGACGTTCCGGAAGAGTTCATTAAGGCCCACCATCTATTCATGGTTCCAATGACAATCACCTACCATGATAAAATTTATTTAGATAAAGTAACGATTACCCCAGAAGAGGTCTACGCTAACCTTGATCAGGAAGTTCCAAAAACTGCTTCGCCCACTGGTGATCTAATCTCAAAGGCCTTCGCAACAATTAAAGCTGAAGGCTACACCGATGTAATTGCTATTTGTATTTCTAGTGGCCTATCCGGTACTTTCCAGCAAGTACAATTGGCCGCCCGGGTTTCTGGACTAGAGGCCAGTGTAATTGATACCAAAAATATTGGTATTGCTAGTGGCTTCTCGGCTATTTTGGCCACACAGTTATCTGAAGAAGGTCTCCAACGTGGTGAAATTGTGGCACGTGTTCAAACGGTGGCAAAACGTACCAAAGTCTTCTTCTACGTTCCCACCCTCACCTATTTACAAAAAGGTGGTCGAATTGGCCGCGTGGCTGGCATGGCTGGTGCGCTATTAAATATTAAGCCAATCATTTCTTGTGATGATAACGGGATTTATTACCCAGTTGCAAAAGTTCGTGGTGAAAAAAAGGCCTTGCAAAAGTTATTGCAACTTGTGAAGCAGCAGGTCGGTGTGGCACAACAATTTAATCTCGCCGTTGCTGACGGTGCTAATTCAAAAATTGCTGCCCAGATAAAGCAGCAACTGGAAACTGAGCACCCTAAGGTTGGTAAAATCTATAGTGGTAATGTTTCACCGGCTCTAGGTGTTCATACTGGCCCTGGTCTAATTGGAGTTGGTATTCAAATATTAGACGACTAAGTATTAAAAATTTTCATCTCTTGGTAAATCGTGGGATAATAAAAGGTATTGCGACAAAACAAACTTTGCCGCAACGCCTTTTTATATTTCTGGATATTTTGTATATGACTGTAGCAAAGAACTAAAGCGTATTTGAAAAAATTGCCTTTTCAAGCACCCTCTAGTTTGGAAGCTTCGAATATTTTCTAACCACGGCTATTTCTGTTTTTATCAAGGAGGGCTTCATCGTGCTTACACAATTAATCAACATTATCTTTAATCTGGAAAGTTACCTGTCACCCTTTTTAGAACATCTAGGCCAATCCGTTTACCTAATTTTATTCATTCTCATTTTTTTAGAAACGGCCTCGTTAGTTTTCGTTTTCATTCCTGGACAATCATTTATCTTTTTGGCCAGTACACTGGCCGCATCCTCCACCTCTGGCCTTAATATTTGGCGACTTTTACTTGATTTTCTTCTGGCCGCATTTTTCGGTAACATCGTTAAATATTACATTGGTCAACATTTTTATCGGCACAGGGCAATTCAATCTAACGCGCAATCTCGTTTTGGTCGCGCGCAAAGGCTCTTAAATAATCATGGCGAACAAATCGTTATATTTGGCCGCTTTATTCCAATCTTAGGAAATTTAATTCCAACAATTGCTGGCGCCACTAAAATGAACCCACTTCATTATTTGTTTTATACAGCCATTGGTGTCCTTGTGTGGGTAGATGTTATCGCGGCACTTGGCTTTTTCCTAGGTCGCCTACCAATTGTTCACCATAATCTAACTTGGTTTTTACTTGGCTTCTTTATTATTTCAGCACTACCTTCCCTTATAAAAACTGGATGGGATCACTGGAAAAGGCCTGCAACCGAACACAATTAAATACGAAAAAGGCGGTTAAATTCTTACTACGCCACGTAAGAATTTAACCGCTCATTTTTATAATAAATACACAATTTCGTACAGCATTCTGGCCAAATCCTGATCGTCCAAAGTATTCAGGAAACTAACAAATTGACCTTTATTTTTAGAGGCCAGAAATTTCTGCCAAATTGTTCGTTTCAAATCAAAATTAATTTGCGCCCGTTTAAGTTTATCAAATAAACGCTCGGTTACGGCATCTCGCTGCTGGACTGGCTCACAATCAATTAGCTGTAATTGTAAACTATCTCCCTGCCGCCAAGTAACCTGATTATTTTCTACCGAAATATCCGCCGAATCATTCGCCTTGATGCTAAAAGTACCTAAGGCATTAAATTCCAACTGCAGCCGGCGTCGGTTAGGCAAAATACTGGCCGGATCTTGAACTTCTATTTGTAACTTGCGCTGATCCCAATTCCAAATAAATGTCGTTGTTGCGATCCGTTCTCCTTGCCGTTCTGCCAAAACATAACGATTATTTGCCTCAGGAAAGATCCGGATAAGCAAGGTTTCGGGAAGTTGGGTTGCATCCGCCATTGAATCAGGATTCAGCGGTACGATCCCCCCAGCCTTAACAAATACAGGATACCGCCGTTCATCACGGTAGACGTTTAACGTAACATCGCCGCGGTAACGTAGACCAGTAAACCAATCAAACCACTGTCCCGGTGGAAACCAAACCGTCACTTTGGATTGGTCCAAGTGCTGTATTTTTGGTGAAATGATCGGTGCTACTAATAATTCACTTCCAAAAAGTGCTTGGTTCTGCTGTTCATAGGCTTCTGGTTGATCATAATGATAGTACATTGGCTGTACTAACGGTTGCCCTAGCGTGTGCGTACGATAATTGGCCGTTTCTAAATAAGGAATTAGCTGGTGGCGCAGGCGAAGATATTCGCGCATAATCGATGCATTTGGTTCCTTGTAATTCCAAGGCTCTTTGCCACTAAACGGATTTCCGCTACCATGTAGCCGCATAATCGGACTGAAAACACCAAATTGTAACCACCGTAAGGCTAATTCATCATCCCGTTCACCGTGCATATGACCGCCAATATCGTGACTCCACCACGTATAACCAACGTTACTAGCTGTCGCCGTAAAATATGGCTGAAACGCCAATGATTTCCACGAAACTATGGTATCTCCAGAAAAACCGATTGGATACCGGTGGCTACCAAAACCGGCATAACGTGATAAGATGAGCCCGGCCTCGTGTCGTTTAGCATGATCGCGAAAATGGTAATGATTTAATAGCCAAAGTGGATCGACAAGTTGTGGCGTTAAATTCTTACCTTGTTGCCAATCAACCCACCAAAAATCAATTCCCTGCTTTTCTAAGGGGTGGTGAACGTCATTAAAATAACTTTCCCGAAAAGCAGAATCACTTAGATTAAACAGAGCCGGTTCCTCGGCCGCCGTATCAAGGTTTAGATGTTTGGCTACTGTGGAGTAACTTGCTTCATACGCCCGAATACCATCTGCCGGGTGTAAATTAACCGTAACTCGCTTGCCAATTTCGTGTAGCCAAGTAAGCAATGCTTCTGGATCCGGAAACAACTCTTTATTCCAGGTATAGCCAGTCCAACCGCTACCAAAGCGATGCGGAATATCAATTAAATGCCAGTCCATGTCCAAAACGGCAACCGAAAAGGGTATCTCATTTTGCGTAAATTTTTCGAATAAGGACTTATACTCACTTTGCGAATAGGCCAAATAACGACTCCACCAATTACCTAACGCATAACGTGGCAATTGCGGAGGAAATCCTGTTAAACGGTAAAAATCGCGTAGGCAGGCTAAATAATCGTGTCCGTAAGCAAAATAATACCAGTCCTCCCCCAATGCCGTTCGGGGCCGAACAGTTTCACCTTCAATAATGAACGAGCGGCTATCGTCCATCACACTATACCCGTTACGACTCATCAATCCTTCATCCAAGTCAACTGCACCATCGGCCTTGTCCAAAGTACGAACAGTTCCTTTCAGGGTTTCCACTGCTTGACCAAAATACCACCGATTGGCGTAATCAGAATAACCATACTTAGTGTCGATGTACAGTGATGCCGGTGTTAGTGGCCCGCCTTCATAGTACAGATGAAAATAATCAGTTACAATCTCTAATTCATGGTGATTACGTTGCCGGTAAACTTCAAAATGAGCTCTTCCTAAATCCCGATTTTGCACAATTTGGGTAAAGTGATCTTCAAAATGGCCGTCTGCACTGTACTCAATTCGAACTAACCGTGATGTTAAAACCGTAAAACGATAAGTTTCACTACTAACACTATTGGTATTGATCTTCTGCTCCATCAGCGACTCCTCCGTTTCTCTGCGCATAATAACGATAAATTGCCTGCAAATCCGCGTGTTGATAATCCGAATGCCAAGGCTTGACGTGACCACAGTAATGAATAATAGTTGGCCGTTGGCGGGCCTCACGATTTAAGCGTGCCGTTTTGGCATCAAATGTTCTCGTAATACCAAGCATTAAATCAGATTGGGCGTTGAACCGTGGGTGAAGTTGATACCATTTAGAATACAAAACGGCGTTCAACGCATCCTGATCATGATATTTCAGTTTTTCTGGATGGTCACGAATAAAGGCCATTACTTTTGAAGTTATTTTTTCTTGCCGCCACCTTTCCAAATCAATTAGTAATAGACCAGAATTAAAATAGCGTGCACCACCAGTATCTAGCCCCATGGCCGCAAAACGGTCAAGATTACCAGCATCTTCAACGGCCCCGATCACATTTCCGGCCAAATCAGTCTGCCATAATTTCATAATATTGCCAGTAACGACCATATCGCAGTCAAGGTAAAGCAACCGCGAAAAATTACTATTTTGAAATAAACAGGGAGCCATTAGCCGATAATAGGCCGTTTTGGGAATACGGTTGCTTTCTACAAAATCAGTATCGGCCATCAGAGAAACAGTTTCAAAGTGAATTGCCGCATTGGGAAAGTGCGCAATATTGGCGGCCAAGCGCCCTTTCCCATTAAAACTTAGATCATTATCAACGATAAAAAAATCAACGTAGGCCGTCGAATTATTTTGTAATAAAGAAGTATGCAGAGTTTGCAAAACGGGAACAAACGCATCATTAGTTGCATTAACGATCGCAATTCTTTCCATATTGGCCAACCTCCCATCAAGTTTGCCTTAATTTTTAACCATATTCAGTCAAAAATCATTTTCAAAACGTGTTCTACTTAATTTAATGCAAAGGTAGCGAAAAAATTTAGATTAGCTAGTCGATTCTTATTCCAACGATAAGATCAAACCAAAATTGAGACAACTAATATGCTTTTTTACAAAAAAAGACCCCAATTTGCCGTCTATCGGCTAAATTGAGGTTAATTGCGGTTGGAACAAAAGTCCTAGTCGCTTACTATTTTCGATCATTACTCTAAAACGTGCGCCAAAAGTCTGGGTTCACGTGCCTAACTACAGCTAAGCTAATAACCACGGTACGGTTATTAGCTTACGTTACGCAGTGAACCCAAAACCGACTTTTGCCTCACTCTTGTATCTATTATGGACCTTGGCGGGTTCGAACCGTCGACCCCTTGGTTGTGACCCAAGTGCTCTCCCACTGAGCTAAAGGTCCAAGTAACTGTTACTCTATTATTCTACCACTTTTAATAAAACTGAGCCGAAGCTATCTTTTATTTCAATTATATTTTAATTACACAGTTAAAATATATGCCAAAAAGGCTAATTTTCACTGATTTACCATCTAATCGTCGCTTCAATTTTTGTAAATGACCACTATCATTTTTTTGTCACTAAAATGTAACACTTACCGCGTTGACACAGTATTTTTAGCGTGCTAATTTTAAACTAATGACATTAATATGTCCATAAGCACAATCATTTTTTAGTCAATTATTAATAATTATTTTTTATATTTGGGAAAAGATATTCATCAAAGGTAATCTTAGAGCGTGTTTGGAAATGCATCTAAGTTCGATAACATTTAATCACACGACACTAGTCATCAAGTAGGGGTAGTTTTTGGGAGGTTCTACATATGCAAGAAAACGAGCACAATAATGAAATGAGTAATAAAAAAGTCCATTACAAAATGTATAAGGCAGGAAGAAATTGGACAGTCGCTGGTATTTCAGTCCTAACTTTTGGGTTTAGTTTATTTAATATTCAGACCGGCGCCAATGCTGCTACAACACAACAAAAAACAACAGGCACCACAACAACCACAAATTCAGCGGCCGCTAAGCACACTGATAGTACGGCAACTTTAAAAACAACCACTGCTAGTTCCAGCGCTTCAGAAAAGGACAGCGCCGCACCAACTAACAATATTGCGCCAAATACGGTTGTATCAGGCGCCGCTACCGGTGAAGTTTCTAGTACCGCGGCCCAAGCAAGCACAATCAAGCAAGCGACCACGCAAAACAGCAGCTCAGTGGCTAGTTCGGCTTCTAGTAATAATACGGCAGCCAATAAGCAGCCAAACACAGCCAAGCAACAACTTACAAGCGCTGCAGTTCAAACCTCTGCTCAGCCAAACCAAGCACTGAACGCTGAGCAAACTAGCTTAACAACAAAACAGGCAAGTTCAGCGGTCCAAAGTAGTAGCACGGCCGTTTCAGACACTGTTCAATCAACGGCTAATTCGGCTACCTCAAGTAACTCAACTGAAGTAGCCTCTACAGCAACGGCCACTACTAGTCCAGCAAGCTCAGCAGCAGTTCAAGGTAGTTCTGCTACTGCTACAGTAAGCTCAGCAGCGACTCAAAATAGTTCCGCTGCGACAACCGTAAAAAGTTCCGCCATTACAATTACGCGTACCGCGTCAGATGATACGGCCGTCTACACAACTGTTAATGATATGGCTAAAGGCGGTACCTCTGGATTACAAGTGACTAACCTTAGCAATGATGATAATGGTGCTACAGCACTTGCAGCAGCCAAAGCCAAAGCATTGGCTGCTTATAAAGCAACCGGCACACCACAAACAATTACCCGCTCGGATAGTGGCTCCATCTCTTACCAACAGGCCTTTTTAGATAGCATTCAGTCTGGGGCAATTGCTGGGTGGCAACAGTACGGTGTGTTACCTTCCTTAACTGCCGCACAGGCCATCCTTGAAAGTGGTTGGGGACAATCAAGTTTAGCGGCTAACTACCATAACTTATTTGGCATTAAGGGTTCTTATAATGGTCAATCCGTATCCTTACCAACCCAAGAATATTATGGATATTACACCACCATTAATGATAATTTCCGCGTCTACCCAAATAACTCTACCAGTGTTACGGATCACGGTGCCTTTTTTGTTGATAACTCGCGCTACCATAATTTGCTAGGTGTTAAAGATGCCAATACCGCAACTTATTTAGTTCGTGCTGATGGTTACGCAACTGACCCTAACTACACTACTAGTCTACGAAATATTATCAGTAGCTGGAATTTAACTGCTTGGGATCAAATCGCTTTTAACGGTGGAACCACAGCTAACTTTGTTGATCTCAACAATAAGACAAGTACAACCAGTACAGTTAGTGTTGCTAGCACAACTAGCTCGGATGGTTCGGTTCATTACGCAGTTAAATCTGGTGATACCCTATCTGGTATTGCTTCTAAATTCAATAATACAACCACAAACTTGGCATCTTGGAATAATATTAGTAACCCCAACTTAATCAATATTGGCCAAAATTTACTGGTTAAGCAAGCCACAAAAAAAAGTACAACAACTACTAATTTGGTCAAACCGACAACTAATAGTAAAGTCTATTACGCAGTAAAATCAGGCGACACGTTGTCTGGCATCGCTTTGAAATACAATACCTCGGCACAAAGCCTGGCCAGTAAAAATAACATTAGTAACGCAAATCTAATTTACGTTGGCCAGAATCTTTGGGTTTCAGGTAGCACGACAACAACAGCAACTTCCAACAATAAACAGACCACTAAAGTAACCAATTACTATACCGTTAAATCTGGGGATACATTATCCGGTATTGCAACAAAATATGGCACTTCTGCAGCAGGCCTAGCTAGTAAGAACAACCTTAGTAACGCGAACTTAATCTACGTCGGCCAACAATTATTGGTGGCCGGTAGTAATACGAGTGCCAGCACAACACCAACTACAGTAAAAAAGCCAACTAGTAATCGTTACACAGTTATAGCTGGTGATACACTGTATGGTATTGCGATTGACCACAGTACATCTGTTCAAAAGTTAGCGACACAGAATAATATTAATGACACAAATACTATTTATGTTGGGCAAGTATTAACTATTTCTGGTTCAGCGACAACCACCGCTAAAGTAACTACCAATAATAGTTATCGCATTAAATCTGGCGACAGCCTTTCCGCCATCGCTGCTGCCCATGGGATGTCTGTTCAAGAATTGGCTTCAATTAACGGAATTAACGATCCAAATATGATCTTAGTTGGGCAAGTTTTGACTTTTTAACTGAGATTGTGTCTCAAAACGATTCCTGTTAATCTTTTATAACTGATTAGTGTTAGGCCAAAATTTCTTGGGCCGCCGCTAGTACGACTAAAACCAGTTTAAGGCTTACGACTTGTTCCTTTGTCGTAGGTCTTATTTTTGTGAAATTTTTCCGATATACCCTAGCTTAAAAATAGCTAAACCACGTTAAATTAAGTATGCTTTAAGTAACGACTAACTATGGAACAAGAAAGGACTGTTTTAAATGAAAAAACAAGCCATTGTTTTATTAGGGGTAACGTTGCTGGGATTGGCCGGCTGTAGCCAATCCACGCAAAATGACACAACTAATGACAAGAAACAAACTACCACCCACAGTACAAGCACCGCAAAATCTGATTCAACCAAATTAAATGTCGGTGCGGATGACAAAGTAAATGTTCTCCCAAAAACATTAAACTTTAAAAGCTTTAATGTTAGCCAAATTAAGGTCGAAGCAGAAACCAAACAACAAGTAGAACTAGAGATTGGTTGGCTAAACCAAACAACTGATGACCGACTATTTTCTGACGTTGGTGAAGTAGCAGTTTATCAAAACGGTACCAAATTAAAATTAACGGAACAAGATGACGATTTTCTTGATCATGTTGGTCCAAATGAAAACGAAGATTTTGAACTTTCTTATCGCTTACGAAACACCAAGGACGATCTCCAAATTAGAATCACACCAAAAAATGATAACGAAACTAGTCGGCAAGTAAAGGTTGCCTTTAACTAGTAGCATAAAAATCATAGAAAGACTGTTCTACCTAGCTAAACTTGTGGTAGAATAATGAAGTGGTTGTTTGTAGCCATTTCGGGCCCGTAGCTCAGTTGGGAGAGCGCCTGCTTCGCATGTAGGAGGTCGACGGTTCAAGTCCGTTCGGGTCCATTTTGTAGTTTAATAGAGTTGTGAATGATTAAACATTTGCCTCTAAATACCGTTATATCACTGATCTAGTGATAGCGGTATTTTGTTTTCAATAATCAAAACTAAAGTATGCTCATTTCTGACAAATAGAATTAAGTACTGGCGGTTGTCGTTACTTGTTTGAGTAGCGGCCTTTTTATTGGTCATATTCTTATTTAGACGGCTGTAAAATAATACGGTGATCTTGAAAAGAAAGAGTGCAAATACTCGTCTAGCGTTGCTACCGTAAATAGTTTCTATTTGCTACAAAAAAATAAGCCGATCTCCGTCAGATCGGCAAAACATAGTAGAAAATCCATTTTTAAATGCTAAAATATCATGAATATTAATTTAGATTCAACTATTTTTATTAGCCCATTCTTTATTTCTTAAGCCATTTCACAATTTTTACGGATTCTTGCTTTAGCTTATTTTCAATAACAAAATCTTGTAAGGCACGTGGTACCGAATGAGCAATTCCTGGTCGATAACGCCCACTTATCGCCTCAACAATAAAAAGTTGGCCACCTGGTTGTTCCGTAACTTTTAGTGGGAGCATAATCATCCTCCAATCAAGTCTTTTAATCTAATTTTCAGTATAGCTGATTTACGACTAAAAGCTCAATTAATACTAATTTAGATAAAAAAACACGTAAAATTTAATCATTTACGTGTTCTTTTTATCGTTATAGTGCGTGATACAATTATTCACACCATCATCAAAATTATAAACGGCATTATGATTAAATTTTGCCAATTCAGACACTGATTTGATATAAATTGTATGCATTTGATTTGGTGATTCAAACACACTAACCTTAATTGGGCTTATTTGCTGGTTGGTCGTTAAAAAATGCACTAAACCAGTATAACTAAAACTCCGCATCTCTCCGGCCTCCGTTTACAAACACAGACAACGGAATTACTCTTTGTTAGCTAGTTATTTAAGTTTATTATTCATAATCATTTCAATCGTCTGATCCATTTTCACCCGATAATTATCGTTTTCCAATAACATTGTCGTAATAATATCAAGTGCGTAAGTCATAGCAAACTGTGAATTAACAAACCGACTGTTATCAACAAAATTACTGTTTTTAACTATTATCGATAAATCACATAATTCGGCTAGTGGGCTTTTACTAAATCCAGTCAAAGCAACCAGTTTAGCGTTATTTTTTTGGGCCACTTTTGCTGCCTCGTTTACCTCACGAGTGTTTCCTGAGTTAGACAAAACTAATACCAAATCGCCTTTTTTCATAATACCACTAGTGATATACATCATGTGACTATCCGTCATCCCAAACGCCGTGATTCCCATTCGAATTAGACGTTGGGTCATTTCGTTGGCCGTATAACCCGAACTTCCTAAACCGAATAAGTATAAACGGTCACTTTGTGCAATAAGCGAGACGATTTGCTTTAGAATTGCCGGATCCAATAATTGTTGTGTTGCCTTTAGCACCTTCTGGTAAAAGTTATAAACATCATCAGGAATTGTCCCCTTCGTTGGTAAATCAACATTTACACTATCCGCTTGTGCCAACTGCAACTTAAAATCATAAAAATTAGTGCAATTCATTTTCTTTACAAATCTAGTAATCGTGGCGTTACTAACCCCAGTGGCCTGGGCCAATCGGGTAATACTCATTTTTTGTACGTTTCTGGGCTCTTGAATCACTTTTAGAGCAACTTTTCGTTCTTGTCGTGAAAAAGTAGTATATTGATATTCAACAAGTTGTACA
The DNA here is from genome assembly GCF_001663675.1 of Loigolactobacillus backii. Lineage (NCBI taxonomy): Bacteria > Bacillati > Bacillota > Bacilli > Lactobacillales > Lactobacillaceae > Loigolactobacillus > Loigolactobacillus backii. The sequence goes on along the minus strand of NZ_CP014873.1, from coordinate 937,223 downwards.
AGACTTTTCATCATTATCATTCCTATCATTTAGAAATGTGGCGCTTATGGTCTTAACCTAGCACAATTCAATTATTTTGCCCATCTATTTTATTTTTCAAACAAATTTAATTACAATTTCTTGTGAATGACAAGCAAATTGAACAAATAGCTTTAAAACAACTGTCAGCCACAATTATTTTAAAGCTATTTTCGCGGTAATTAAAGCGCCACTATTTATATTTTTATTTCTTTCAAATAAACCAATCGCACAAAAGCCTATTAGTCTAAATCAAATTTATAATGATCAACAATTGACTCACGGTCATCGACTAAATCATGATAATAATTATATTCCGATATTCCAAGGAATGAGCCAACAATATTATGCACATTTGTATACCCTAAGTTAACTAACGCTCTAACCATATTGTAACTACGAAGACTAGTTAAACAATGCACGTATACTGGTTGATCCTTAGGAACCTCACTCAAACGATCTCTAAATTCACTTAGTGGAATATTGACAGCACCCTTAACGTGCCCTTGAGCATACTCATCACGCTCACGAGCATCAATAATAAATGCTTTATCCTTAACTAGTTGTCTTACGGCGCTGACTGGTACCTGTTTGTATTCGCCATTTAGAATATTAGTTGCTACCAAACCAGCAAAATTAACCGCATTTTTGGTTGTGCTAAAAAGTGGTTGGTAACAAAGTTCTAAATCCTGTAGATCTTCAACGTGAGCGTGTAACGTTATTGCGGTTGCAATAACGTTAATTTGCTTATCAACTTCACTCATCCCAATTGCCTGGGCACCAAGTATTTCCCCAGTTGGATATCCGAAAACCAACTTCAGAAATAACGAATGAACATTTGGCATTAAAGCAACTTTATCTTTTGGAATAACAGTAACCGCACTATATTCAATGCCTTGCTCATCACATTGTTTCTCAGTTAATCCAGTTGAAGCGGCATTTAAATTAAACAATCGAATTACTTGTGATCCTAAAACACCGCGCTGTTGTGTGGTTCGACCATAAATATGGTCAGCGGCATGTCGAGCCTCCATTTGTGCAGGAAAAGCTAAATCCAGACGTTGCTTTTTACGCGTCAACATATTGGTTACTTCAATGGCATCACCAACGGCATAAACGTGGGGTAAATTAGTCTGGTAATGATGATTAACTGCAATGGCGCCAGTTTCACCTAAATGTACACCAATTTTCTTGGCCAAAGTAACTTCTGGTTGTACGCCAATTGCCGCAACAACTGCTTCGGTCGCAAGCTTTTTACCTGATTTTAAAGTGACTTCATCTTTACTAATTTCGGTAACGGCATCGGACACAATTAAATTGACCCCATTATCGACTAATTCTTTATGCAGAATCTGTGCCATATCTTCGTCCAGCGGCTGCATAACGTGGGACGTCGCCTCAATTAAAGCTACCTTACGACCAGCCTTAATTAAATTTTCAGCGATTTCCAAACCAATAAAGCCGCCACCAATTACCGTTACCTTTTGAATACTATTATCAACCAAATAATTCTGCAATTTTTCAATATCCGGAACATTACGAACCGTAAAAACATTTGCGTTTGTAATACCTTTAATTGTTTGGGGTAAAATAGGTGTTGCACCTGGAGCAAGAAAAAGTTCATCATAGCTTTGTTGTGCCTGCTTACCCGTACGTTGATTGATATACGTTACAATCTGCATTTCAGGATCAACGTCGATAACTTCAGTTTCCGTTCGTGCGTTAATATTATAGCGCTGTTGAAATTTTTCTGGCGTCATTAAAACAATATCGGCCGCGTTTTTAACGGTTCCACTAAGATAATAAGGTAAAGCGCAATTTGAAAATGAGACGTTAGGCCCCTTTTCGAACATTGTAATTTCGGCCGTTTCATCCAAACGACGTACTCGCGCTGCAACTGATGCACCGCCGGCAACACCGCCGACGATTACTATTTTCTTTCCCACGCTAACTTCCTCCTATGGTTTTTATTTATAAGTAACTTGTAAGAATCGATTCTAGGGTAAGATACATACTGGTCTACAACACTAAATACGTAAAATTTGATTTACATTTTTAATTTTCCCAGCACCAAACAAACCTTGTGTAAACTTGACTGTGATTAAAACGCATTTCAAGAACATCTAGGTCATGTTTGGAAAATACCCTTATTAGCATTTTCCTGACTAATTTGGTCCGAATATACTTAAAAAGGTGGGTTTCTTCACTTAACACAGTTGGTTTAATTTGGTGAATGATACTTATAAAAAACAGTTTTTAATAAGCCTGCGCCCAAATCACTAATTTTTTGGCCGGTTTACCACAATAAACACATTTATCAGATAATTGTTCCTGTTTAAAAGGAAGGCAGCGTGCTGTTGCTTTAGTTTCTGAATGAATAGCAGCTTCACACTTAGGATCCCCACACCACATTGCCTTAACAAAACCACGATGATTCCCTAACTGCTTTTTAAATTCAGTCATATCAGTTGCAGTGAATATATTAGCATCTAAATGATCCTTGGCCATTTGATAAAGATTTGCTTGGATTTCTTCTAATAATTCATTTACTTTAGTATGTACGTCAGCGATTGGTGTCACAATCTTTTCACCGGTATCGCGGCGAACAAGTACAACTTGTTGCTGCTTTAAATCACGTGGTCCTATTTCTAATCGAACAGGCACACCGCGCATTTCGTACTCATTAAATTTCCAACCAGGTTTTTTATCACTTTGGTCCATTGAGACCCGAACATCCGCCTGTAAATCAGTCATAATTTCAGTTGCCGCTTGGAGAACTTCCTCATTTGGTGCGATTGGAATAATAACGACTTGTGTTGGTGCCACACGTGGGGGTAGTTTTAAACCGCGATCATCACCATGAACCATAATTAAACCACCAATGATTCGTGTCGATAGCCCCCATGAAGTCTGGTAAGCATACTGCTGTTTACCCTTATTATCTAAGTATTTAATGTTAAAGGCCTTAGCAAATTTATCATTAAAATCATGCGAAGTTGCCGATTGTAAAGCACGACCATCGGCCATCATTGATTCGAGGGTAAAGGTTTGGTAAGCCCCAGCAAATTTTTCACTTTCGGTTTTTTGGCCCTTGAGTGTCGGAATTGCTAAGAATTGGTTAATCACTTTTTCATACATATCTAGTACTGAAAGCGTCTCATCGTGGGATTCTTGTGCTGTTGCGTGAACAGTATGGCCTTCTTGCCAGTAGAACTCTGACGTTCGTAAAAATGGCCGAGTTGTCTTTTCCCAGCGCATAACACTGACCCACTGATTATATTTAAGTGGTAAATCACGATAAGAATGTACCGCACGGGCGTAATAATCGCTAAAAAGAACCTCGGAAGTCGGTCGGATGGCCAAACGTTCCTGAAGCTTTTCCGTACCACCCTGAGTTACCCACGCAACTTCAGGTGCAAAGCCTTTGATTAATTCACTTTCCTTAACCAATAAACTTTCTGGAATTAATAACGGCATTGTCATATCTTCATGCCCGGTCTTTTTCAACATACCATCAAATTCTTGCTTGATGTTCTCCCAAATTTGATAGCCATAAGGCAAAATAATCATTGCGCCACGAACTGGTGAATAATCAGCCATGCCAGCCTTTAAAACAGTGTCGGTATACCACTTTGCAAAATCATCATCACGTGCCGTTATTTCCTTTACGAAATCTTTCTTATTAGCCATTTTACGCCTTCACTTTCATATAATAATGGATTAGTCGTTACCCTTTTTTATTTCTCCATTCCAAGCAACCATACCGCCTAAAACGTTGACTACATCGTAGCCGCGGCCCTTAAGCTTTTTAGCCGCTCGCTTACTGCGTACTCCAGAATGGCAGATTAGATACACCTTAGTCGTCGGGTGGTATTCCGTAATTTGTTCATACGGAAAATTAAGCGCTCCCGGAATATGTCCTGCCTCGTATTCATCTGGACGCCGAACATCCACAATTTGTGGCTTTTTAACTAAAAGTTGCTGTAAGGTATCCGTTGAAATACTTTCTACACGTGTAAAAAAAGCCATCCTAAAAACTCCTTTTTAAATATTTTATAAAGCCACTTTAATCATTAATAACTGCATTATCAAAACGACACACCAACAGGCCAAATTATAAAAATGAAGCGGTGCCCCTGCAGCTGTTAATAAGGCGGCAATGATGATCACCAGTAAAACCAATAATAACCAGCCGACGGACAACCAACTAATAATCTGCCATTTTTTATGCCGTTTTAAACTTAAAGTGATCAAATAATACAGTGTTAGAAGCACTAACAGCCAAAACAACCACTCTACTAAATGAACGGGATAGGTCTCATTCATAAATAAGATTTGACGCATAAACCCTAGCCGCGTATTGTATAGTGTCCGCAACTCAACTGGCACCCATAAGAAAATAAGTTGCATAATTACTAAAAGAACGATTAATAAACGTTTAGTTAATTTACTCATGATCTCATCAACTGACTAATTCGTCTAACGATTTTTTCATCATCACCTATTTGCAAAGTTCTAACATCAAATTGTACTTGTCCCTTTTCAAGCCGCACAATAATTGGGGAATCACTAATACGTAGTTTACTTTCTAACTTAGTTGCCGAAATTGTGGTGGGTGTAACGGCAACCAATTCGGTCGGTAACAGGTAGCCCGGATACGAGCCGCCGCCTACCTGTGAGGTGCCAGCCAAAGTCGTTACCTTAAGCGATTTAATTTGCTTTAAGGCACTACTCAATCTTTGGGCGTGCTGCTGCAATTCGGCCAAAGGTAACGTAATCATCCGTAGCGTTGGTATTTTTTGAATAACTTTTTCCGGATTTTCATACAAATGTAGTGTGGCCTCTAATGCAGCCAACGTAAGTTTATCAACTCGTAATGCACGCAACAATTGATTATGCTTTAGCCGTTCAATATAGTCACGTTTGCCGGCAATAATGCCCGCCTGTGGGCCACCTAATAGCTTATCACCAGAAAAAGTAACTAGATCATACCATTTAAGTTCTTCCTTAATTAAAGGTTCTGCAGGTAAACCAAATTTACTCAAATCAACCAGCAAACCACTACCAAGATCGTAAATTAACGGTACTTGCGCCTCATGAGCAAGCTTAGATAAATCCTGTGAAGCTACACTTTCAGTAAAGCCAACTATTCGATAATTACTAGTGTGAACTTTTAAAATTGCACCTGTTTCATCGCTTAACGCTCGCTGATAATCGACTAAATGGGTCTTGTTTGTGGTGCCTATTTCGTGGAGTATCCCGCCACCACTTGTAATAATTTCAGGTATGCGGAAGGAGCCTCCAATTTCAACTAGTTCACCTCGAGAAACGATTACTTCTTTTTGGTTTACTAGTGTATCCAAAACCAACATCACGGCGGCAGCATTATTATTCACTACTAGGGCATCCTCTGCTCCCGTTAAATCGCGAATAAGTGCCTCAACATGACTATACCGTTGTCCCCGAGCCTTTTCATTAAGATTATACTCCAGATTGGAGTACTGAAAGCCTACTTCGTTAACGGCTTGTTTAATTTCAGGACTCAATAGTGAACGGCCTAAATTAGTGTGTAAAACAACCCCAGTTGCATTAATTACCGGACGTAGTGACATGACCGTTTTATCATGGATTTGCTGCTTAACGGCAACAACCAAATCAGTAGTGGCCAACGTAGGTTTTTCCCCCTGGATAATTTGCTGCCGCTTATTATTCAGTACTTGTTGAATTTGCTGTTTAACTAAACCACTACCAAATTGTTGTTGCAATTCGACAATTGCTGGATTAGATAGCAGCTCATTCACAGAAGGTAAACTTTGAAATAAGTCCTCATTCATTTAATTTACTCCTCCATCGATTTTGTAATTTCTGTAACGGCCGCAATAACTTGTTTAGTTTCTTCAGCCGTATTGAAACTAGAAAATGAAAACCGTATAATTCCCCTTTGTTTGGTTCCCAAAGCCTCGTGGATTAATGGCGCACAGTGAGCACCAGGTCGCGTTGCAATTCCTTGTTCGCTTAATAGGTCGCTTACTTCGGATGAATCAAGTCCAGCAATATTAATTCCTACCGTAGCAGTATGCGGCTGCATTAAATGACTGTATACTTCAACCTTATCAAGGCCGGCCATCGCTAAAATAAATTGGTCCGCTAGTTTTAAAGCCTTTGAACCTAACTCACTGACACCTTGTTTTAAGCAATAATCAACACCAGCGGACAAACCAGCAATCCCCGGCACATTCAAAGTTCCTGCCTCTAGCCTTTCTGGCATGAATGGTGGTTGTGAATGATTAAAAGAATCAATTCCACTGCCGCCTGACAATAACGGTGTTATTTGTAATGGCTTCAAAAAACAAATCCCACCGGTCCCCTGTGGTCCATATAGCGACTTGTGTCCAGTAAAACATAGTACATCAATGTGACTGGCCTGCATATCGATTGGTACTACACCAGCGGTTTGTGAAGCATCTAAAACAAATAATAGGTGGTGGCGCTGACAAAACTCGCTGATTCGTTTAATATCCACTAGATCCCCAATTACATTGGAAGCATGCGTACAAATGATCATTTTAGTATTAGTCTGTAATAAGCTAGCTAGTTGATTTAACTGCAGTTCTCCCGTTTTGGCGTCAAGACCAACAAAACTATGCGCAACACCGGCCGCTTCTAATTGATAAATTGGCCGTAATACCGAATTGTGATCAAAGGCTGTTGCAATAACGTGATCGCCTGGCTTAAGTAAGCCTTTGATCGCAATATTTAGTGCTTCAGTTGCATTGGTTGTAAACGAAACTAACGACTCACTTGGTACATTAAATAATTGCTGAATTTTCTGCCGCGCTTTGAAAACAACTTCATAAGCATTGATAGCGGACTGATGAGCCCCTCTAGATGGATTACCATAAATTTGACGATCAATGACGTCAAAAACGGCCTTACCAACGGCCTTAGGTTTAACTAAAGTTGTTGCTGCATTATCAAGATAAATCATACTGCCACCTCACCTTAACTCACGTTTGTTTTCAACGCGCTTAGTAATCCCATCTTTGTCCATTTTTTCCAAAATTAACATAGCGTAACGCCTACTCGAACCAGTGATATCGCGAAAATCGGCTAAACTAAGTTGGCTGTTCTTCTGAATAAAATCAGTCACCAATTTAACGGCTTTTTGATAATAGGTACTTGAGATAACGACATCATCATTAAGTCGCACAACTGTTGTTCCCACTAGCGCATCCAGAACCTGCGTTGCCTGCCGCTGACCATTAGTTAACTCTTGTGAACTTGGTGGCGTAAACCCAGTGGCCGTTAATTCTTTTTCAAGTTGCGCCTTTAGCTTTAGTTGTTCCGGATTAAAAATCGGCTTAAAGGCATATAAAGAAACAAAACCTGCTTGTTGCTTGATTACCTTTTCCGCACATAAATAGTCAATGACATCACTACTGTAATCACTATTAGTTTGTTCATTTATCTTGGAACGAACTTCAGCTAAAACTAGTCCCACCTTTAATGGAAATTGTTGGTGGAAGTCCTGTAGCTCACTGACCAGCCAGTCCTGTAATTTTTGAAGTTTTTCACTAATCGTATATTCATTACCTAGTTTGTTTATCTTGCCATTTTTACTTAATACCCCTAATAATTTTTGGGCCTCACTCTGTTTTAAATCCAAAACATTCGCAATATCGGCCAAACTATTAAACATTTTTTCACTGGTTAATAAATAATCTTTTAAAATAGCCGCCTTATCGCCAGTCGCCCGAATGGATAAAGTACGTAATATTCCCTTATCATAGCGATGATGTCGGCGGGGATTAGCATCCAACACTACACCGCCACCAATTGTTTTCATTGGCGAATACGTTCTGACAACAAAGCGATCGCCATTTTTTAAAGCAATCTGTTCTTCTAAACGAATTTGAACAAAAGTTTTACCGTTTACTTGCACTTCTTCCGTTCCTAAGGGGTAAATCCGGCCAAGTACTTCTTTGGCCCCAGCATAAACCCTAACTCGATCTTGAAGTTCCAGTGCAGCATCGGAAACATCTAACGTTTGTAATTGCACATCAAGCATCCACGTGGGTTCCACATTGTCTAATAAAGTTAAAACGTCCCCCCGGGATAGCTGATCGGCCTTAACGTTTAAATTCAAGGCAGTTCGTTGACCGGGCAATGCTATTTTCTCATCCTGATCATGCACTTGAATATTGCGAATACGAACACGCTCCTCACTGGGGTAAGCAATTAACTCGTCATTGATTGCTACTTGGCCACCCAATAAAGTTCCGGTTACAATGGTTCCAAAACCCTTTAAGGTAAATACACGATCTATGTTCAAACGTGGATTCCCGTCGCTTTTAGGCGGTGTAATGTTCTTGGCCATTTCATCAATTTTTAGCGTGAGCTCATGTAAACCAGTTCCAGAAACGGCATCGGTAATAACAACGGGTGCTTTTTCCAAAATAGTACCCGCAAACGTTGTCCGAACATCATCAATGGCCAATTCCTGCATCTCACTATCGACGGTGTCCGCCTTAGTCAGCACAATAATAAAGTTTTTAATACCAAGCAACATTAAAATTTCAGCATGTTCAATTGTCTGCGGCATAACACCTTCACCAGCATCGACAACGAGTAATACCATATCAATACCGGCTAACCCAGCGATCATGTTCTTTAAGAATTTTTCATGTCCGGGAACATCAACAATTCCTACACGTTGTTTACTTGGAAGATCAAAGAACGCAAATCCTAAATTAATAGTTAAACCACGTTTCTTTTCTTCAGTGGTGGTATCAGTTTCAATTCCGGTTAACGCCCGAATTAAAGTCGTTTTCCCGTGATCAACATGTCCGGCCGTTGCAATTACAATGTGTTTCAATGTTCAGCCTACTTTCCCGCGTAATCGAATAACTTTTCGTATGAGCTCTTAACTCCCCGCCGATATCCTTTATAAAAAGCTTTGTAACGAATATCTTTATCGGCAAGCAATTGCTTGATTGCTTGTGTTTCTGGTAGTTCATAATGCAAACTAATCCCACAACCAGCCACAATTTGCCCTGGAGTGGTTAATGCCCGCGTTTTAAAGTTATTTTCCTTAGTTAAGACTTCACTTTTTATGGCGTCATGAGTTGCGTCAAAGACCACCAAACCAAATTCTTTATCCATTTTTAATCGCTTTCCTTTAAGGTCGAACGATTCGCTGTGAACCGCGCATTAATTCAACAATTCTAAACATATTTGTAATGTCGCCAACACCAAGCTTATCTTCTAAATGATAGAAATTAACGCAGGCGCCACAACCTAGTACTTTAACGCCATTATCAGCCAAAACCTTTAAGTCCTCGACTGAATCGGAATCCTTGGCTAATAACTTGACCCCAGCATTATAAAAGATCATATATTCTGGCAGAACATCCTGTTCAGTCATTGAATTGATGAATCCTTTTAATAATGTCCGACCTAAATCATCATCTCCGCGGCCCATGATATCTGTGTTTACAACCACGATGTACCCTTGTGACAACCGAACCTGTGCCAACTCTGCCTGTTCAACGTGAGGCATTGCTTCATCGGAATCCTCTGCTACAGCAACTGGCGCCGCTTGAGCAGTTTCCTTATTTTCACCAGTTGAACCTTGCTTCTTAATATCAACTTGGAATCTTTCCTTAGAGAGTTGTTGCATATTATAGGAATAACCTAATTGTTTAGCCATTTTTTCTAAATTCTGTGTTGAAATATCACTATCGACAACAATCTGAACTGAATCATTGTTACGTAATGCCTTTTTTGTCCGAATAATTGGAATTGGGCAAGCCTGACCAAGTGCATTTATTTTTTCCATAATTATTTATCTCCTTAAAATTTAATTAACGATAATTTCGACGTCATCTGTTGAAGCTTTTTTTGTAACGTGACCAATAATTGCTGACTGTAATTCTAATGTATTCAATTCCTGCAATAATTTTGGTGCTACAGACGCTGGTACACTAACCAGTAAACCGCCTGAGGTCTGTGGATCAAAAACAATTTCTTCTAATGCATAGTCGTCAAGGTCGAACCTAATTTTCCCTTTTAAATAATTCCGATTTCGCTGACCACCAGCAGTTATGAGAAACTCTTCCGCATAATTATAAGCCTCAGGAATCATTGGAATGTTCTCCGCCGTCAACTGTGCTTTAAATTCACCGTGTAACATTTCACTTAAGTGACCAGCAAGACCAAAACCAGTAACATCGGTGCAACTAGAAACTGAGTACTGGCGAATAATATCGGCCGCGTACTTATTTAAAGTTGTCATTGAGGCAACTGCTTGGTTGAAAGCCGCCTCTGAGGCCTCACCTGCACCATAAGAAGTGGTCACAATACCTACACCCAATGGTTTGGTTAAAATTAGGACATCGCCATCGGCCACCGTATTATTTTTTAAGATTTTATCTGGTGCAACTCGACCCATAACTGATAAACCGTACTTTGGTAACCGATCATGAATGGAATGCCCACCAGCTAGTATTCCACCAGCCTCAGAAACTTTTTCAGCACCTCCTTTAAGTATCCGTTCTAAGATTTTCACATCCATATTCTCTGGAAAACAAACAATATTTAGTGCAGTAAGAACATCCCCACCCATGGCAAAAATATCACTTAGGGCGTTGGCCGCCGCTATTTTACCAAACAAGTAAGGATCGTTTACCATTGAAGGAAAAAAATCTAGTGTTTGAATTAAAGCAGTATTCCTATCAATCTGATAAACCGCCGCATCATCAGTTGATTCATAGCCAACTAATAAATTCTTATCGTGTTTACTGGTTGGTAGTTTTTTTAGAATTTCTGCTAAATTTCCAGGCCCTATTTTGGCGTTACAACCGCCACATACAATGAGTTGCTCAGCTTGCGTTTTTTCGTCCATGATTATTAAATACTCCTCTCTTATACCAAATATTTGTTTAATGTTGCTAAGAATTGCTGATTTAAAGTAGACAAATCGTTAATTGCGGTCAATATTTGTACGCTATTATCACTAGAAATATCCGTTTGTTTAATCAGACCTGATTTTAACTCTTGGGCACTTATCGTCAAAGTAACCGTTTTAAATGAAAAATATTCAGGATGAATTAAGGCCAATGCTGTCATGCCATCCCAATTAATAAAACCATCAATTTGCCACATGGCCGTATTTACCTTCATCCAATCCAAGATAGCTTTTTTCAACCAGAGGTAACGTTCCTTATTTGATTGCCGTAAGTTCAGTTCAGCCCGCTTAAACAGTGTTTTAGAAAGGTACTGGCCGCTAGCAATTAAGAGTGGGGCCCCACCAGTCAGCACACAGTGGGCCGCCTCAGGTGCGATTGAAAAATTCAATTCATTAACTAAAGTATTTTTAACAGTTAGTTGCTTAAACCGTCCGCCCATCACAACGATCCGGGCAACCAGTTTAAAAAAATCCGCTTCATATTGTGCTGCCTCAGCTAGGTTAGCTAAACTTCCCGTTGCTAAAATAGTGATTTGGTGGGGATATTTTCTAACTGAATCAACCAGAAATTTTCCCGCTGCCGAAATCGGTGCACTTGAAGAATTCATTTCTTTTCCAGCGTAAGTATTGAGTTTTAAGCCAAATAATGGACCTAATTCATTCGTTTGTTCTACGGCCTGTTTTACCGTACCGTTGCCAAAGGTAAGCGTAACACCTAGTAGATCAACGTTAGTTTGCTGACCTAAATAAAGTAAGGTTAGCCCATCGTCAATATCTTTCCCCGCTAATCCAATTGTATTATCACAGTCATAAATTAATTTCATAATTATCCTTTAATAAATTCGGCAACTTGATCCGCGTCTGCCTTAAAATCAACATCAAGCAGCGTTGGCATTAACTGAAATTGCTGATTACTTTCCTGTAGTAATTGCACTGTTGCTTCCAAAACACTAGCCGTGCTCCAAGAAATATCTGTATTTAAAAAGGGGGCAGCATCACAACCACTAGTACCAAATAGATAATATCCCCCGTCAAATGTTGGCCCTAAAACGACATCGTTTTGTCCTAAGGCTTGTGTAGCAGATTCAATCATTGCAACAGTTAATTGTGGAATATCACTACCAGTTAAAATAACCTTTTGATAACCCTGATCTTGAACCCTTTGAATAGCATGACTCATTTTCAAGCCTAAGGTACCTTCATCTTGCGGAAAGACCTGAATCCAATCCGGTAAACTGGCTAAAAATGACTGTGTTTGAGTCAAATCATGGCCTTGATAAGCCAAAAAGATAGTCATTGTTTTAGCCAATTTTTGACTAAGACTAACTAAACGGGCCAGCATAATCGATTGAATTCTTGCCGCCTCAATTGCCGTCAAATCAGGCTCCAATCTGGTTTTTACGTAACCTGGTTCAGGAACCTTGGAAAAGATGATATATGCGCTATTGTTCACAAATTCACCCCATATTTTTTTAATAATGGTACCGAAAAATCTAACTGCAAAAATGATTGACACCGTTTTAAGATTTCAACATTTTGGATTGGTTTATCGGCGTAAGTAGCTACTAACATGCCACACCATGATAATGCGCGTAATAATAAGAACGGCATATATAAATTAATATTAGTTTCTAACAGCTGCCGCCTTTGGCCCGTTAACTTAGCGTAGGTGGTCAGAAATAGTCTAGTTTGTTCCGTCGTTAGCCTTTCTGACGTACGCCATAAAGTTGTTGTTTCCGCGATAAACTGAGTCAAATCCTGAACAGCGTTACTAATAACGGGTTTTTCCCAATCAATCAGCCACCCATAATCTGCCGTAATTAGAAAATTATTTGAATTAACCTCTGTATTAACCAAACACATCGGTTGATCCAAGAAGTGTTCATCTGCATTATGCTGCGTACACCAATCTTTTAAAGCAAATAATAAATCAGATTGCTCACTATTTATTTTAGATGAATCTCTAACCGCTTTCAATAGCTGATTTGCTTCGTTTAATCTGGCCGAACAAATCTTAGTTTCGCTTTTCAACTGTGCGTAGGCCGCCGGCTTCAATTGTAAATTATGAATCGCAGCAAAGATTTCTGCTGCTCGGTGTAGATCACGATGATAGACCAATGGTTCTCCAGGTAAAAAAGTTTCAATTAGAATATCGTGTTGAAAAAAACGCTTGGTATCATCTAAATAAAGTGGCTCCGGTGTATGTTGACTCTTATAAAGAATTTGTAATGCATGGTACTCATAGCGTGCTTGTTGCTTAACATTAATTTGTGAGCCATAATTCATGCGAAAAACAATTTTATTACTAGTAGTATCGGTAATTAAAAAATTCCGATTATATTCTCCTTGCGCTAAAAATGAAATTTCTTTAATCGGAGCCAAATCAAGTTGCGCCATTATTTGTTCTTGGCTAAGATAACGACCAATTTTTTCAATTATTTGTTCGGCCACTATTTCATCTCCTTCGGTAGTACAAGCGACTTAATATTGTGGGACTAAAGCCCAGTAAGTAAAGTAATTTCAAACATTGCATTTTGAAGAACGTTTTAAACCGTCCTTCGCGATTGTATTTACGGGCACTTGTTAAAATTGGTAACGGAAATTGAATGAATTCTGAATCGATTTTGGCCAACCGCCGACTAAACTCAAAATCTTCCATCAGTGGTTGAACTGGAAAACCACCACTCTTTTCATAAATTGTCTTAGTCACAAAAAGGCCCTGATCACCAAAAATTAGTTTGAATTTACGTGCCCGTAAATTTGACCCCCACGCTATTACGCGAAAGAAACGTGATTTATCGTTAAAATGAAGCGTAAAGAATCCTACTTTGGCCGTTGTTTCACGTAATACTGGTAAGGGCGATCCGATCGGAAAACGTGAATCCGCGTGTAAAAATAATAATTTTGGGCTCTGGGCTACTGAACCACCTAGCCGAAGCTGTTGTCCCCGATTCGGCACGCCGTTATTACTATAGTGAAAATTTTGGGGTAACCATTCAGGTCGCTTACGTTGCTCACCATCAACAATTACAACTGCCACGTGCTCTAATCCCCAACGTTCTAATTCCACCACTAGTTGCTTTACTGCTGGATCATCATGAAAAATCGGGACAATAATTGTTAACCACATTTAGTACACCACCGGTAACCGTTTAAAATAGAACTGCTTTTTTGTATTAATTTGAACACTATCAACGGGTAAATTAAGGTAAATAATCTCCGAGCCAACTGCAATTGTGACGCGTTCACTATCACCAATCCAAGTGATTCCGATAATTTCGCCATTAAAGGCAGAAAAGGCAGTGGTTGCTAACTGAATTGATCCAACAAATGGTATGTATAAGGTTGCTTCCTTAACTGGCCCAGTGCCCCGAAAGTCACTATCACCGGTATAAATAGACGATACAAATTGATGTTGTTGAAAACTACCTTGAATAAAATTAGCCTGACCAAGAAACTTTGCCACTGCCAAATTAGCAGGTGTTTGCTCCAATTTTCTTGGTGTATCTATTTGCATGATCTGACCGTTAATTAAAATTGCCACTTGATTTGATAACAGATAGGCCTCGGTTTTGTAGTGTGTTACGAAAATAACCGTTAATTTAAATTGCTGTTGTAACTTTTTTACAAAATCCAACATTTCCATTCGCAGGCCCTCGTCCAAACTAGAAAAAGGTTCATCCATTAAAAGTAGACTAGGGTTAAGGATTAGGGCCCTGGCCAATGCAACACGTTGTTGCTGCCCACCAGATAGTTCATCCGGATACCGTTTGGCCAACTCCGTAATCTCCATTGTCATCATGATCCGTTCGGCACGTTGTCTAATTTCTGCTTTTTTGATTTTCTTTATTTTCAGTCCAAAAACAATATTTTGAAAAACGGTCATGTGGGGAAACAAACGATAATCTTGAAACACCATAATCCCCTTGGGTTTCTGCTCATTGTCACCGGTGAAGGTCCCCGCAGTCGGATGATCAATTCGGGCCAAAATATTTAGTAAAGATGTTTTACCACTACCTGATGGGCCCAAAATAGCAAAAATACTATTATCATTGATCGATAAATTAACCTTCTTTAAAATCTGCTGGCCACCTTTTTTTTGCGAAATATTATTCAAATAATAAGTCATGCTCTGATCACCCTCCTTTCCCGATGCGTCATCCAAGTATCAATCAAATAAAGTGGAATTAATGTAACCAGCATGAAAGTAACGCCATAAACGGCCGCAATTTTATATTTTCCGGCTTGCGTGAAGGGAAACATCCGCACTGATAAGGTTAAATATTTGCCATCTCCAACCAGTAGCGTTGCTAAATATTGGGTCATTGAAACAATGTAAGTCATCATGACGGCCCCTTGTAGCCCGTTCTTACTTAACGGAAGGGTTACCTGAAAAAAGGTCTGCCAACTAGAGGCACCTAAGTTCCGGCTAACAACCTCATAGCGATTATGTAAAAGGGCCAAGTTATCGACTAGTAGTTTAATTGCATAAGATAAACAAAATAACATATGAATACTAATGACGCCGAGAAAACTACCATCCAAACCCAGTTTAATCATCATGAAATCAACATTGGTTAATAAAGCGATACCAGGAATAATTAACGGCAAATAGACTAGAATATTCAATAATTTTTTCCCGCGAAATTGATAATAGGCCAAAGCAATAGCCGTTGGGTACGCGATACTAATGGTCAGAACAATGGTGCCCAGTGCTAAAGAAATACTTGCAGTGAGTGATGCTAATAGTTCGTGATTTGTGAACAGTAATTTGAAATAAGAACCAAAATTAATTTTTTGTGGCAAAAGCTGCGGATAATTCCAACCTTTTCCCACCGCCAACAGGACAATAACTAATAGAGGTAAGAAAACAAAACAAGAAAAAATTAAAAAAAGGGCCAGTTTAGTTAATTTTTTCATTTGCTACCTCCCGTATGTCCACCTGGTAAAAACCTCCCTATTTTTAATAACAATCCCGCAAATAAGATTGAAAAAAGGGACAAAATTAAGTTAAGGCTCATGGTTAATGGTAACTGCGTTAAGTCCCCTTGAACGTAAAGATCATAAATGTAGACCGGCAGCAATTCGCGTTGTTGATTACCCAAAAGATATGGCACTTCATACGAGCCAAAATTAAAGGCGAAGTTAATAATAAAAGCATTGATTAATGCTGGTTGAATCAAAGGTAATGAAATATGCCAAAAATTTTGCCACTTAGTCGCACCAAGATTTGTAGCAACGATTTTATAACGATCATCCATTTGTCGTAATACGAGTACCAAAGAAACAATCACGAAGGGAATCTCTTTCCATAAATAAGTTAAAATAATTCCTATTTGCAGTGGATCATTAACTAAAAGCGGAAAATGATTAATTGAGGACATTATTCCTAAGTGTACCAATAAACTAGGAATAAGCCCGGTTTGACTGATCAACTGTAATAACGCTAAAACAATAAAAATATGTGGTAACATCACGGGTAATTGCGCAATTTTAAAAAAAATACGCGTAAAGTTATTTTTACGGCCATTGAATAAAAAAGCCAGCCCCAATCCAACGAGGCAGGCCATGGCAGTACTAAATAAAGCAAATAAGAACGTTCGCTCACAACTTGCCAAAAAAGTTGCACTATGAAACGCTGATCCATAATACTGAAGACCAATTTTTTTCAGCCCAACAATCGGATAATAACCAAGACTGGTTACAAATGATTTTAAAACGGCACTAAAAAAGAAAAGCGTGAAAAATAAATAAAACGGGCTCAATAATAAAATTATTTTTCTTTTAGTTGGCATTTAAAACATGTTCCTTCCAAAGCTGTTCAATAATTGGAATTTTCTTACCTGACACCTCAGGAATTCGCTTCTTCGCCAGTGTTTTAACTGGTACAGTATTATTCTTGGCGGCAGAATCATTTAATTTATCCGTAATCTCCTGTGGCATTTTATTTGCCGAATATGGTGGAATGGCAGCACCATATTTCAAACTAAGCTGCTCACTTTGTGCCTTTTTACTGAGCATTGTATTGATAAGTACAATTGCGGCGGCCTTATCAGGGGCCGTTTTTGGTACGGCCAAATAATTATAATTGCCGATTGTTCCCTTATCAAATAAGAAAGTTTGTGCATCATTTGTAAATTGCCCGGTAGACTTTTGCGTTGCAGCATACATTGGATTGTACGAAAAATCTAAGGCAATTTGGTGATCAGCAAACATCTTATCCATTTGTGCCGTAGTCTTTGGATAGGTTTTCCCGTTCTCCCATAAATAAGGCTTTAATTCATTTAAATAATCAAGGCTAGGCTTAATCACTTTATAAATACCTGCCTTTGTTGCCGGCGCATCATTGAGCGCCTGATAACCAACCGTTTCATAAATAATGTTCCGGATAAAAGCACTACCTGTAAAATCAGGTGGTGCAACGTAAGTTAATTTACCTGGATTAGCTTTAGCCCAATCCAGTAACTTGGCTGCACTGGTTGGGTAGTTACCATTAAACATTTTTTTGCTTCCAATCATTACAAATTGGGCATTACCATAAGGAACTTCAAGTTGATCAATTGGTGTCGCCATATCCCGTTTAACATCGGGATCACTAGCAGAAATATAGCGTTTCATATTGGGTAACATTTTATTATTTAGCGGCCCATCTAATAAACCTAACTTCTTAGCGTTATAAAAATTCTCGCCATTAATCCAAACAACATCAATATTTCCTTGTTTTTTATTGGCCTCTTTTTCGGTTGTTAACTTATTAAGAATTGTATCAATGTCCATAGGAACTCGCTTAACGGTAATTCCTTTTTTCTTCATCATTGGTGTCACAACCTGATCAATCCACCGATTTTGTGTATCCGAACCACCAAACCCATAATAGGTTACTGTCTGGCCCTTGGCTTGTTTTAAGGCCGTTTGATAGTTAGTTGGTAATTTATTGGTCGATTGTGAATCCTTACTGTTTCCCGCACAGCCACCTAAGATTAATAACGGTACTAACAAGACCAATAGCTTTAATCGTTTACCCCCGCGCAAAAGAACCACTCCTATTTAAATCATTTTTTTGTGTTGACCAATTTTTTTAGGTATATACGTTAATAAGAATAAAACAATGCCTAAAATTGTAAATTTAATTGATAATGATAACGTTAATCCCTGGGTTAGGATATCAGATGCCATATATGCATAGATAAAGCAGGCCGGTAGCATCGTAATTCCGGAAATAATTGAAAACCGTTCAAAACGCATCGGCGTCAGTGCGTAAGCATAACTTTGTAACGCGTACGGAAAAATTGGTACTAAACGCGTTAAAATCAGAAAAGATACACCGTTCTCATCAACACCGCGCATAACTTTTTGAAATGTCGGTTGATTGCCATATTTTTTTATGATGGCATCCTTCAATAACGTTCTTCCTAAAATAAACGAGACACTAGCACCGACTGTACTCCCAATTACAGTCAGCAACCCACCAATAAAACCACCGTACACAATCCCAGCAACAATCGCAAGCAAGCCTCCAGGTAACATAAACACTGCCGTAATAATACAAAGTAGAATAAATGCAAAATAACCTACCCAGCCTTGCTGCTGAAACCAGGCCTGCATTGCTGGCACATTTTGTAACTCTTTTGTTAACCCAGTTGTATAAAATAATACAATTCCCGCAATAATTATTGTGATGAATGCTAATACTTTCTTCATACTTGCACCTCATGTAGGAATTCAAAAACTACCTTATTATGCATGTTCAAGTATCCTTTTAGTTCGATAACGGTTCTTCCAAGACGTATACGTAGAATTAAGTACATTTTCTGGGCAATGATCACCCTGCATTATAACGGGGCCCCAAATCAGATCCAGTAAGTGCCAAGATTGGCCACCGCCATTCATCATAGCAGACCGGCATGAAGCACAATAAGTAACAATATTTTTAGTGGGTAAACTATTAACCCGGTGCGTCATTGCCTTTTTAGCTAATTTAGGATTAGTAACTCCGCACATGCCACCTAAACCACAGCATAACGTTTTTTCGCCAGATGATTTAGCAAGCTTAACCGTATATCCCAATTCACGCAAAATATGAATTACGGCCTGATGAATGTCTGTTTCATGACGGGTCGGACACGAATCTTGGATTGTAAATACCATGTCACTAGAAGCAGCCTTACCAATGGCTTCTTTTGGTAAACCAATTTGGTCTAGCGTTGTCCAAAGTGAGACACTTTTCACTCTATCCGTCTTACGAATCATGCTTAGACAGCCTTGGCAAGCCATGATCATTTCATCGACTTCGCAATCTTCAATTGTATCAACTAGTGCATTGAACTTTTTTTCAAACTTTTTTTGCTCACCAATATAATAAAGCGGTTTACCACAACACTGTTGGATAACTGATAGATCCGGGTAAAAGCTCTTTAAGTAAGTAACTGTTTTACCCACATATTCTGGGCAATAAGCACTCAAAGAACATCCTGCCATAAATCCCATTCGCATTCTGTTTACCCCTTCCTTGTATAAGTAAATAACCTAAAATTAGAAAAAATTTGGTGAAAGCGGACACCACGTAATTGCTCCAGCGGTAACCGGCCTTTGTTTTGGACAATTAAATCCTGTCTAATCGCTAAAAAGGCATCCGCTATTTCCAGCTTATACGGACAAACTATTGTGCAATGATGACAAAGTTCACAGCTGTACGGAACAAGTGGATCAATTTCGCCGGTCGCAACAAAGTCGCCGAAAATCTTATCCGGTGCCTTTTTTTGCTGCCGTAAAAACATGCAATCACGCATGCAACGACGACAAGACGAGCAGGTATCAGCAATATATTGGGCCTTTGCAACCGTTTCTTCAC
Source organism: Loigolactobacillus backii (assembly GCF_001663675.1). NCBI lineage: Bacteria > Bacillati > Bacillota > Bacilli > Lactobacillales > Lactobacillaceae > Loigolactobacillus > Loigolactobacillus backii. The sequence continues at coordinate 917,388 of NZ_CP014873.1, read as the reverse complement.
TATACTTGATCATTCGGGACACCTATTTTCTTTTTTGCCTGTCGTTTTTGTAATATTTTACGAACAAACAACGACACAACAACCAATAAAATAACTGCTATCAATGCCATAAACAGCATCAATTTACTACCACCCAGACTGCCACCAACAAAGGAATAAACAATCGTCGCCGGCAGTTGGCCAATTCCAGTTGCAATTAAGAATTTACCAACCTTCATATCAGTAAAACCAGCACCATAACTAACTTCATCAAAGGAGACAAACGGTAATAGACGCAACACAATAATCGTGTAGTCGCCATACTCATTAAAGAAACCATCCATTTTGGCTAGAGCCTTTTTGGTAACTATTTTTTCGGCAAATGGTCGGCCAATTCCCCGGGCAATATAAAAGCATAGCAATGCCCCTAACATAGCACTGGACCAGGAAAGCGCCGCACCAAATAGCCAACCATAAAGATACGCGTTCGCAAAGGTTAAGACAAACGCCGGCAAAGGAGCAAGAATCGATTGAAAAACCATTAAAAATGTTGAAATTAACGGTCCCCAAATACCAAATCCAGCAATATAATTCCGAAGTGCTTTAATATCTAACTTGGCCAACATGACGCTGACCGTATCAATAAAATGTCGGTACCCTGGAATAAAATAATACCCAGCAATCAATAAAATAATGAAGCCAATAGTAACACCTAAACTAATTTTACTTTGTAGTGTTAATTTAGTGATTTGGTCACCTTGGTTTAATTTAGGTACCGGGTGCCGATAACTATCTAGCGCAAGGACCAATAGCCAGATAATTAATAGTACAAATACACTTCCGGCGGTCACTGAAAGTGACCAGTCCGCATTAAATAACTCACGAACTGTTTCCCCTAAAACAACACTTAACGGATGCCACTGATAAATGGCCAACAGTAACAGAAAGGAAACAGCAGAAATTATGAGCGTCTCCGAAAAACGAAAAATCGCCCAATTTTGTTGTAGATGCTTACCATAAAATAAATAACAGCAATATACCAATACCGTAATTACCGGTATCAACCAACCTAATGAAATTCGCATTTGTAACCAAGTTGATTGCCACGCTAACAGTGCACACAATATCCCAATGACAACACCATTATAAAGAATTCGCAATCTCGTCATCATCGTACCCTACTCTCTTGATAATTTTACTTATTTCACTTTGATCACTACAGCAAGTTGTGAACCATCCTTTGGTAAGACACTTGATTTACCAGTAAAATGTTCGCCGTATTGGAAACCATATTTAGCACCTGAAGCAATGCCTACCGGGCAACTGTCAAAGCAAAGTACACAGCCAGTCTTCATTTTATTATTTGTTGTCATATTGCCACCAAATTTAAAGTCCAGGTTTTTTACGTTCTTACCATTAACTTGTACTGCTTTTTCAGCCTTAACGCGTTTGCCATTAATTAGGAAATAAACGGCTAGACTACTTCCCTTAATTTTTGAACCGGCCTTGGACTTTGCAGTTAAATTATTCCCGGCCTTAGCACCAACTTTTTTAAGATCTTGGTAAAATGCTTTCGGTGTTGCTTCTGTTTTTAACAATGATTTATTTCCGTTAGAACCATCAACGTTGACAATAACATGGCGCGTTGGTTGTGTCAGATAAGTTCCGTTAACGGTTGTCAAGATTGTTATTTCCTTCTTTTGCTTATCATACTTAATTGGTTTACTTGTTGTTAACCCCGCAACAGATTTAGTAGCCGCCTGACTATTCGATGATAGTGAAAATCCGATTCCTAATACCAATAGTAAAGCCGTCATTACGCTGATAAAAATTTGTTTCTTCTTCATTTTGTTCACTCCTATATATTATGTTATTTAATACCCTTTTTAATATGTGCTGCTTTTCTAGAAATTCTTATGTATGGAACCAGTAAAATTACTGGTTCCGCTATGAACAAGTAATACTTAATTAATGCTCAATTGGTGTGTTTTCCTCAGGAGCATGTCTAAAGCCTTGAACTAACATTGTAATTGCAGTGTACGTAACAACTATAATGACCAACCAAGTTAAAACCTTGATATTTAAGCTCTTGACAAATTTAACAGCGATAAAGACCCCAACTACACCACCAATCGTAATACCAATTGTTGCAATTCGATTATAATCACCCTTACGAATAAACTCACGACTAGCGACCGGCATTAATGCTGCACAAGAAGCCATCATAATTGGAAATGCCGCAATTGGTGTTAAACCTAACAAATAGATCATTGCCATACATGGCGCGTACAGACCGATACCTGCTGTCATTAAAGCACCTAAAATAAAGTTACCAATAATACCAACAACCAGTTTCCAACCAACTAAAGCAGTCGCCTTATTACCGCTACCTAAAGCAGCCAAGAAGCCGGTATTCGATAGAAACATCAAAATTGCAGTGAGAATTAAAGCAAAACCCATAATGATTTGAATTTTTTTCTCATCAAAACGTGAAATGAACTTTGACCCAAGAAACGAGCCCACTGTAGAAGCAATAACCAATGAAAGCAAAGTTACGCCACTAACCTTAACCGACGTAATAAATAAGAAAGCCTCGGCCAGTACCGGAATAGAACAAGCAATTGTTAAAGTACCAGGTAACAATTTGTCCGATTTCAAAAACTTTGTTAATTTTAAGAACATGGTCGTTGGCGCGTAACTACCAATACCAAGCGCATCGAAGAAATTAGTAACAAACCCAATTCCTCCGGCCACGAACACATTACCATCATTTAATTTATCCCGATTTTTCGCCAAATCATGAACCCAAATTATGGCGAAGTAGACTAATAAAATACCTAGTAAAATTTGTACCACTAAAGTCATCGACATTCTAATTCCCCCTTATTATTTCAATTCAAATCCATTTGATAATGGATCACGTGGATCAAATAAGAAGGTGTTAAACCCTGTGATATAAGCTGAACCAGTGACTTCTGGAATAACAGCATCATAGTCTCCAACCTTAGCTTCTTCAACAACACGCCCTCTAAACTTCGTTCTTAGAATGCTTTCATAAACAAAGGGTTCATCAATTTTAATTTCACCTTTTGCGTATAAAGTAGCTAATTTTGCACTTGTTCCCGTCCCACAAGGTGAGCGATCAACTTGACCGTCACCGAAGACAACGACGTTTTGCATTGTTGCATCGTCATCTTTTGGTTCGCCATACATTTCTACTAAATCAATCGAATTAATGTAGCTCATCGTTGGATGTTGAACCTTAATTTGCTCATTAGCCGCTCGTAAAATCTTCATACCAACATTGGCAAGTTCTGAGGCATTATTTGATTCGATTTTTCGGTTAATTTCTGCAATAGGTAAAATTGCAAAGAAACTGCCACCAAATGAAACATCAAGCTTTACTGCACCAATATCAGGAACGTTAATTGTTACGTCACGTTTATACAAAAACGCAGGAACGTTCTTAAACGAAACACTATCAACCTTAAATGGTTCACTCATATGAGCAACACATCTGATAATACCTGCTGGTGCTTCTAGGACAACTTCTTTTTCACGGTCATCTTCACTAACATCGACCATCCCAGTCTCAACAATTGCTGTAACAGCAGCAATTGTATTATGACCGCACATGTTTAAATAGCCACCTGTATCCATGAAAATAATACCAAAATCGGCTTCATCACTGATTGCCGGAATTAAGAAGGCCCCAAACATTTCATTATGCCCGCGAGGTTCTAACATTAATGAAGTACGTAAGGTATCCTTATGATCAATTAAATATTGCTTTTTTTCAGCAATTGTTTTACCAACCAACTTAGGAATACCACCCGTAATAATCCGTGCTGCTTCACCAGCAGTATGTGTATCAATACCTGATAACATTCGTGATAACTTCATAACCTTACCTCCAATAGTCACAATTTAACTATTCGTTAAATCATGCTTATTTTGTTTTTAAATCTGAACGCATTTTTAATTTTAGAAAGCCCAATGCTTTATTAGCATCACGTAAATCAAGGTTATTTTCTCCAACCACAGTTGTCTCAATACCCGCTTTTGATTTATTAATGTCTAAGACAAAGGGCGTATATTCATTAGTGACAACGAACGTTGCCTGCGTTCCAATAAATTTCAAACCAACAACTGAAATACCAACATGGCCGATCTCTGACATTGTATTCATAAAATCCACATCAGAATTACCCCAGCCATCTGCGGATATTACTGCACCATCTGTTCTCATCGCTTGTAGCCATTTAGCGACTCTTTTCCCAACTAAATTTTTCAAAAGATTATCTTGTGGTGTTCCAACAACGATAACTCCTTGAAAATCAATATCAGGATCATCGCCAAAAACTGCTACTAGCGGATCACGAAAATGATGTAAAGTTGTTTCTTTAGTTGATGGACCAACACCCATAGAAATCACACCTTTTTAATGGCTATACCATTGCGCGAATAGCGCCATCACGATATTCATTTGGCGTTAACAAAACTGGAAAATTATTCATATCAATAATTGACACACCATTAGTCATACCACTAGGCTCATCTGGAAAAAGTAAATTATCGTACATCGCTCCTTGACCAGCCACTTCTTTAACAACAACGACTTTAGGCTTTCCCGGATGAGACTCATTAGAATATTCATGGGTCTCGTCAGCGTAACGACCATTAATCATTTTTAAAATATTCCTAATTGGCTGCAAATACTGATCTGCCAATGTAAAAATAGTTGTTACCAGTTGCCGATCAAATGAGAAATTAGGTTTAAGCAAAACATCAAAAAAGATCATATAGTCATCTTCATTTGGTGTTCCCGCCTTTCCTAACGATATTTTATCTTTCAATAAACCATTAGATGCACCAAAGTCATGTAATTGGATCCCCGTTGTATCTGCTCCGGTAATGAGGAAGTAGGCCCCAGTTAGCGTATGGGTAATCCCATCGCCAATTTTGCCAAGAACTTTAGTCGATATTGGGCAAATATCCATAATCGTATTAGTTTGGACATCTAAATGATGTGGCTTAACAATTCGAATGGTGATTGATTCAAAATCAGCGGGTAAGCTTGTGGATATTGTCTCTGGGATCGCTAAATGACCGTCCGTAAAGCGATATTTAGTGTCGAATACAATGTCTTTTACTGAAAAAGCCTTTATTTTAAGCGTATCTTCAGACATTCAAAATCCCTTCTTTAAGAAAAAATAAAAAAGAGGCTATTCGAAAACAGCCTCTTCCCACAAACCAGATTGTTTAGATCTGAGCAATATACTCGTACGGTAATGGTACGATCTTACCCGGTTGATCAATTTCCTCTAGTTGTTCTAACGTATCTTTCAAAATACCAGTTTGCATTTCTACGTTATGTGGTTCACCCGCATTAGCGCCCATTGGTACACGAGGTGCAACTGCACGAGGTGTTCCTTGTTGACGTACTACTGGAGGTAAAGCTGCAATAATAATTGTAGGAATCCCGACAGATTCAATAGCTCGCTGCACGATCACGGCAGTTCGATGACAAGTTCCTCAACCAGCAGTCATTACAACAGCATCTACGTTTTCGTCCAACAATTTTTTAGCAATTTCCGGACCAGTCTTTTCAGTGAAGACTTTTACGTCACCACCGCCGCCCATACAAGTATACATTGTTGGGGCGACCGCTTTAATATAACCTGAATCGGCTAATTCTCGAAGACGGTCAATTGGAAACATACAATTAATGTCACGGTTTACATCCGTATTATCATAGCCACCATGTGAAACCATTAATTCCTCATCTTTAGCTGTACCTGGTACGGCACGGAAACTTGTATCACCAGCTAAATTGAAAGGAGTATCTGTTTTCAAATGGACACCTGCAGCCGTCACAATAGCAACAGACATATCTTTTAATGGCTTAGTTACTTTTGTAAATACGGGTTTAGGTGTGATTGGTACAAAGATTTCGGATTGTAAACCATCAATCTTTTCTAAACTCATTTTGATTGCTCCTTTTCTTTTGTTTTTCTTTCTTGTGTTTCTTTTTGAATGACTTTCATTCGTTCTTGATAGGCGTGTAACGCCCCAAGATATTTTTCATTGGGTTGTTCTGATAGTACCTCTGGGTAGGACATTAAAAATCCTACTTCTTGGCCTACTTTTAATTCATATTGTGAAATAACCATTCGCTTCGGTACTTCCAACCGGCCCATTCGTCCTTTGAAATCCATAATGACACTGGCACCAGTGACCTCAACGATGACCCCTTCCCACACAGTTTCAGTAGAAGGATAGTTTAATTTGTCATATTCACTGGAAAAAGAGTTATCAGAAGCCATTAATCTTCATCCTTTTCGTAAATATCACGTCGTTTTTTACTCATTGGTAATGATTGTTCATTCTTTACTAATTTAACAGTGCGACCAGTCTGTTTTTCAATGGCTTCCACATTATTTTGCTTAACATTTGGATTCCAATGATGTTCGGCCTTTTTAATTGAGCCACCAGCCATTTTAGTTTGAAGCATTGATAATGCCCGAATAGCATCTTCTTCACAAAGTGTATTGTTTGATAAAACCTCATTTTCGATACCTTGACGTGACTTATTATTATCAACCATTGCATCCATGAACTTATTACCAATAACTAGCTGCCCTTGAACGGCCGAATAAGTTACCCCAACAACTGATACACCACGTTTACCAATTTCTTCAAGGTGTGATGCAAAATCGATATGGTTATTACCAAAGCCTTCAGTTGTTACAATAGCGCCATCTAAATTCATAGCCTCTACCATCATGCCTAAGCGTTTAGAAACATAGAATTTTTGCGTATTTTCTTGTGGAGAACCAACTAAGGCAACACCAACAAGGTCAATATCATCATCCTTCATTGCTTCCTCAACTAATGGTTCACGCCAGTAATGCCGTGAAGTTTCCTTTGACGCCGGTCCGATACACGTTAATGCATGGATACCACCATCAAGTAATTCAGTTGGCGCAAGTACGACTGGTAAATTACCAAGATCAACGTTAGGCTTGGCACCAAGTGTACCAACAGGTTCAACTGGCATTAATAAGTTATCATGCATTGCACCTTGGCCCATGATTTCCTTAACAATCAACACACGCTTTTGCTTTGGATGACGCTTTTGGACTAAGTCTTCAGCCATAGTAACTAAATTATCGTCGGCTTTTTTCAAGCTTTCACGAATTTCTTCAGTAATAATGTCTGTTGCCTTATGTGCTGCCAAAGGTCCACGACGTTCACGATTAGTGCCCGCTTCAATGGTCAAACGGACTTTAATCATGATTTCGCCTTTGTCAACGGCACCTGGACGACCCCACATGATATTTTCATCAAGTGGACCTTCTGAAGAACCAAATTCACCAATTTGAACACCATTTTCATCAGTCCCAGTAAGAACCATGACAACACCATCAAGTACCCGCGTAACGCCAGAGCCTAAATCACCTGATTCTTTAGTGGCAATGGGCTGAACGTCCATGATCGTATCACTGTATTCATGATATTTGTCAGGCGTAATAATTTCGATGTCCATGTCTTTAACTAAATCTTCAGTTTCAACCGCATCAGCGCATAATTGTTTCTCGTTGCGTAATTGTAATGTTGTTCCGTCAACTTTTGTTTCATCACCGAAAACAACTTTATCAATTTTGAAGTGCTTTTTGGTTAACTTACGAACAACCTTTGCAGGTACTTCATCGGAATCATCTGTTGCTGCAGGTCCGGTTGTCGAAGCAGCACCAACATTTTTAGCTGTGCTAGTATTAGCTCCTTGGGCCTGCATTAATGATAAAGGGATTTGTAAGTCTATTCCTTTACCTTCACTGATAGATAACTTAAGCATCTGACTTTGATCGTTAGAAGTTGCTGTCGACTGAACTGCTGGTGTTACAGAAGCCGTTTGCGCTGTTTGTTCTACTTCGCCAGCGTCATCTGCAGTAGCATCTGCCTCATCAGCTTTGTCAGCAGTCATTTCTTGAATATCCTCAGTATTATCAGGTGTTAGCGGAATTAATGCATCCGTTGTTTTAGATAATTTTGCACCGACTGCTTGTCCCAATTTCAAGGCATTTTCTGGAATAGTTAGTAAACCAGAATCAACATAATCATCAAAAAGTGTTGGGTCTTCAAAATCTGCAGCCTCAAGCACTTTTCCTCCTTCACGACGGCAACAAAGTACTGCAGGATCGTCTGCATGTTCCTTTGCCATTTCAACCGTAATCGACATACTTTTTAACCTCCTCTAAATTGATTAATTAAGCAATGGAAAGTTCAGCGTTAATAAGCTTATGAATACACTGTGCTATGTGTTCAATCTATTTGTGATTTTATCAACTTACAAAAAGAATTTCACTTATCAGCGCTAAATGGTCAACTGCTAACTAATCTTTATATTAATAATTACTTAAATAAGTTGTGATAATTTTATTTAAGCAACTACATATTAACATACTATCTAGATTAACAAAAGAAATCTTTTTCATGAACAAAAGCAATGTAACCGCTTTTCATTAGATGAATTCTAATAGTATCACAATTCACAATTCTTACAAAAAGTAACAAGAATTTTTTAGCCGTCTGCTTAGTGATTACATAACGTTCTTTCATTAAATTCTTATTTAAAGATAACCTTAGCCCTTAAAATTAAATTTTCATTAGATTTATGAAGGTCATTTGAGGCTCGCCATTCTGGAAAATCGTGGACTATTCATTAAAACAGAAACCAAAACACAGGAAATAATTTTATCAACAAAATTACCCGTTACTGTTCCAATAAAAGTCGATGATAACAGTGACTTGCCCGATGCCTTAAGTGTAAAAATCAATAAATCCGTTCCTGATCCTGTAAATCCGCCATATAAAAGCAGCCGAATTGGGGTTCCAATCGCAGGCGCGACAATCGATAAAATGACGCCAGTGATAACGGCAGTCTTTAAGCCGAAACCCTTTTTTGCCATTAAACCAACAACAATTGCTACAGCAATATTAACTAAGGCAAATGGAAATTCTAAAATTCCACTAAAGGCTACCATGAACAAATTAGTCACTAATCCAGTCAGGCTACCATAAAGAATTCCAAAATTAGCAGCAATATAAATAGTTCCAATTGTGTCCAAGAATAGCAATGGAATATGTAACATCTCTACGGTTTCACCTAACACAACGTTTAATATGGCAGCAAAGGCACAAAACACTAAAATCCTTGTTTTAGTAATTTGCAATTTAATGATCTCCTTTCAAAAACAAACTAACTTTTTTTCCAAACTGACGATCGTCCGGATAGTCGATAGGTACTTCGATATACGGCATTCTAATATTATTTTCTTGACATAATTGTAAAAATTCGGTCATGAATACCCCGCGCTGACCAGTAATTCCACAGTTAGGACTCTGGGCAATGCCAATCAAACCAATAATTCTTACGCCAGCCTTTTGATAGCCTTTCAATTCTAAAATAGTTGGTGCTAACAACTGAGTACACTTCTGCTGGTAGTTGTTAATTTCAAGATAATCCTTATAGGTCATTGAAGGTCGATCAGGGCCTAACAGTAAAAATTCTGGACAAGGCAGTTGTACTAATCCAATTTTCCCAGGAATATCTTTCACGAATGGAAAAGCTCCTACCGCACGTTCTAATCCGTGAACCACCACGTTTTGATTTAAAACACAATGTGAAACTACGGCTATGCTGCGTCCACACATAAATAGATCCCCCTTCAAAAAAAGAGGCCGGGACAAAAGTCCTGGCCTCTTACTGATCGTTACTCTAGAACATAAACCCAAAATCGACTTTTGTCCCACTCGTCAATTTAAAACTATTTATTTCAATATTTTGACACTCTTAGAACGTGGATCACCAACCTGTACCTGATACTTGGCTGGTTCCTTCTTGTGTGCTTTATCCCAAGAATACCAACCGCCATCATAAACATGAACGTTTTTCCAGCCTGCTTGATAAGTAATTAAGAAGGCCGTTGCGGCACGCCAACCAGTTCCACAATAAAAGTCAATATTGCTTGTTGGTTTTATACCCCATTTTTCCCATGCAGGTAAAACCTGATCCGCCGTTTTAACGGTGCCATTTTTATTCAATAAGTAGGCCGCGTCAGCACTAGTCTTACTTGCTTTAGCGTAGACTGCACCCTTAGGTTCACCTTTATCCTTAATGTAAGAATAACCACTGATCTTACCCGTAAATTCAGGCCATGATCTTGTACTTGCTAGAATTAAGTTAGGATCAGCCTTCTTCTGTTTCAAAACTTCGGCAGGTAGCTTAACTTCGTACTTAGCATTGGCCGGAACAGTTACACCAAAATCACTTGCTGCTTTGACGGATTTAGCTGCACCTTTTTGAACTGTAAAATCGCTCTTTTTCCAGCCATTATAACCACCATCAACAACTTTGACGTTATTAACACCCGTCCAAAGAGCCGCAAAAGCAACGCGTGAGGCAGCATTGGTATCAGCTGAATACACAATCAACGTAGTCTTACTAGTAACACCACGTTTCAATAAAACCTGCTTAATGTGTTCTGCTGATAACAAATTCCATTGATTGGCTTCTGATTCAACTGAATTGGTATTAACGTGCATTGATCCAGGAATATGGCCTTTCTTGAAGGTACTGTCATTCCCATAAGACGCCTCAATTACTTTGTAATCCTTAACGTCCGTTTTATTATGTATAACGGTTCTACAATATCTGTTGTTGGTAATAGATTTTCATCTATTACTGATGACAGATTTTTTATTTATGGCTAGAATAAAAAAGCGGACATTTCCTGTCCGTTCATCCAAGTCAACCACCACGAAGATTTTTCAGAAAGAAGGAAATGCCCTATGTGTCATGATACTACAAAATTATTATTAGGAATAGCTGACGAGAACCTAAAAATTACTGACGGTGAAACTGGAGAAGACGGGGTTATTCGCTTAACTGGCCACTTGGATTACACGCCGAAGGCTTGTCCCAAGTGCGGGATTATCAATGATCAAAAGATTATTAACTACGGCTGGCGCAATACCACTATCAGATTCTCGAAGGTTCTGAGCAACACCGTCATCTTAGCCTTAAAGCGCCGCTATTTCCACTGTAAAGAATGTCACGGCAACTTTCTTGCACAAACATTGGCAGTTCCGAAACACTGTACAATTTCAAACACCAGCCGCAAAGAATGCCTAGAGAAGCTCGGTGAACCGGTCTCTTTGAAGCACATTGCCAATGAAGTATCGGCATCAGATTCATTTGTGGGCCGCCAGTTAATGCGCGCTGAACGAGACTTTCAAACCAATTGGCACTATTTACCAGAGATCATCTTAATGGATGAGGTGAAGAGTACCAAGAGCGCTACTGGTGCCATGAGCTTTGAGTTCATGAATGGCGAAACCCATGAATTAATCGACTTACTCCCTTATCGAACCATCAATAAACTAGAGAAGTATTTTTACCGCTTCGATCAAGCTGCCCGAGAAAACGTCAAAATTATTGTGACTGATATGAATTATACCTACCCCAAGCTTGTGCAGACCGTGTTCCCCAATGCCATGGTGGTCATGGACAAGTTTCATATTATCAACGCCCTAAATCGGGCGTTTAACAAAACCAGAATCAAGGTGATGAAGAAGTTTACCCCGTCTTCTCGCGAATTTCACGCCCTTAAGCGCTACTGGAAGCTGTTGTTAGTACCAACTGAACAGCTTAACTTTGAACAATTCAAAAAGTGGACTAATTTTCCTTACTGGATGGCTGCCACCGATGTTGTCCATCAGCTGTTATCGTTGGATTCAGAACTAGAACAAACTTATCAAGTCTTAAACAGCGTCCGGTCAGCTGTCCAACATCAAGATTGGCATAACTACAATGCGGCATTTTGGAATAACAAAACGTATTCTGAAGAAATGAAGAACACGATTAAAACACTTGAAAGCCATCATGATGAGATTCGTAACACCTTTACCACACACTATTCAAATGGTCCTTTGGAAGGTTCTAATAATAAAATCAAGGCGATCAAACGAGCCAGTTTTGGCTATCGCAGCTTCTGGAGGTTTAGAACTCGAGTACTATACGTTTTCAAAATCAAAACAAAAAGAGCCCTAATCACGAAGTGATTAGAACTCGAAATATGGATTCACCAACAACAGTTGACGAAGAGCCTGTATAACTTGGTTCACCCAGTGTGGGCTAACAAAAACCCGTGGCCCAGCCGTCTTTTGTGTGTCATCATGCTGAGCATAATATGTTTTAGCAGCATTAGCCGATGGTGCACTAATACCTAAAGCTGTAGCAAAAATACCGAATATTAATAAATAATGCCAGATTCTACCCTTTGTCTTCATATAAATTCCTCCTCAAAATAAATCATATGCTATCGCGAAATCGATTGCAATCAAATTTTGTGAACTTTTTATCTTTTATAATCAGCTTTTAATAAATCGTATACTAGTTCACAATCAAAATTGTATCTATCCTAAAATTAAGAACCTTGGTCCACAAAAAAATCCGCAACAACAATTAAGTTTGTTCGCGGATTTAAGATTAACTATTCTTAGTCATATTTTCTGTGGTTGGGACCAGCCAACTTTTGCAAGGGTGATCAACTCTTCAAAATGGCCAGATCAATCATGTTCAGTAAGCCATTTTTCGAGAATCTCGATATATTTATCGGTTTCTTCCACAAACGACATGTGGCGACTATGGGCAAACAACTCCCAGCGTGCTCCTGGAATTCCGTCATACATTGTCTTTGCAATGAGTGGCGTACACAAATCGTTAGTGCCACTAGTTACTAGAGTTGGTAGCTTGATATCCTTTAGCTGGGCAGTATAATCATAATTTTTCAACGTCCCCAGTGGATTATATTCGTTAGGGCCCCACGCTGTCACGTAGGATTCAGTTCCACTAACCTTTTTCCGCCGCAACGGTTCTGGTGAACTGGCCGTTGGAGTCGCCGCTGCATGTTGCACCATATAACGATCATTTGCCGCTAAGTAGGCCGGAGCCGTATAATCGTCAGTTGCTTCAGCATGCGCGATCGCTTCTTGATCCTCTTTTGATAAAAATTTAATCATTCGGTGCTGCTCTTGTGCCCAAAGTTTGGCCGATGGTAAAGTACTTGCTAGAATCATACTTTTGATACCCGTAGGCGCATAATCGCAAGTATAAATCAATTCCAGCATTCCACCCCAAGACTGGCCCAATAAATGAACCTGATCTAAATTAAGATATTTTCTTAAGGCAATCAACTCATTTACCCAGGTTTCCGATCGCCATAACGCAGGATTAGATGGAACAGCTGAAAGACCGCAACCTAATTGGTCGTACATAATTAATTGCCGGCCATCTACGGCCATTTTATCTAATATTTCAAAATAATTATGCGTTGAACCAGGGCCGCCATGAAGTAAAAGTAATGGCTTTTTGTTACCTTTTTGTTCACCAACTATTCGGTAATAAGTTTTATAACCCAAATACGGCATATAACCTTCTTTGATCTTCATTGATATCCGCCTCCATAATTCATTGTTATTAAACTCGTTAAAATAAAATTAATTGTAAAATTCTAAAGCTTACTTATTCTTTTGTTCTAACAATTTTTGACGCCTTCGGTAAGCATAGAACCACTTTGGTGAAAACTCATAGGCCACACTTATTCCTAAAGAAATCGCAATTGCAATCTTCAAAACTTGTACGCCTGTTTGTGCGGCCTTTACTGAATCACCAATAAAAAAATTATACGTAAAATTATAAATACCAATTCCTGGGACTAAACAAAAAATACCACAAATCAGAAAGATCGTTACTGGCGCGCGCAGAGCATAAGCGGCCTCGCGGGATAAAAAAGTTAGAACTAATGCAGACACAAACGTTGCGGTAACTGGAACGGTCCAATAATGCATAATAACTAGGTAGATAAACCAACCAAAGGCATCAATACCCCCGCAATAAAGATAATATCTTTTTGGCGATTCAAATAAAATGGCAAAAGACACTGTCCCTAAAAAACCAGCAATTAATTGAAGTAGAATAATTTGGCACCTCCCTAAAGTATATTAAACAACTGCAAAACGATACCAACACCAACTGAAATACAGAGTGAAGTCACCACTGCATCAATCATTTGGCCCCAGCCAGAACTATAATCTTCGTTAAACAAATAACGAATGCCATTTACCAGTGGCACTCCTGGAACTAACGAAATAATACCGCCAATTATTAAACTATTTAACCGTATAACAGGAAATAATTTAACGGCAATACAGGCTAAAATACTGACCAGCATACTGCTTGTAACATTGATAACAATTTTCGACATGTTGACTCGCGGTAAAATAAAAATACTGTACAAGGATAAAACAATCCCTAAAATCAGTGCTCCTAACGAATCCCAAATGGTTCCACCAAAGATATAACAGAAACTGGCACTTCCAAAGGCGTAAGCAACTATTTTTAATCTGGTCGAAGTAAAATTCTGCTTTTTAATTTCTTTCAGCTGAGCCATAGCCTCCTCAGCGGTCACTGTACCTTCAGACATTTGTCGTGATAATGTATTGATACCTTCAATTCGCCCTAACGAAATTGGTGAAATCGGAATAACCCGGACACGTGCTTGAACCATGCCATTATCACAGTAGGCCGTCATAAAAATGCCGTTTATTAAAACAAAACTATCAAACTCCTTTAATTTTAAAGAAACGGCCACATGCCGAATTGTCAGTTCAACTCGTTTAATCTCCGCACCATTTTTTAACAGTGACTCCCCGATATCATAAACTAAATCAAACCGTTCACGCTCATTCACTAGTTGCGCCTCCTGCTTACCAAGCTTGAAAAATTTTTATACCCTTTAACACTTTGCCCTAACTGCCACGGCCTCCTCCTTTTTATATTGATTAAAAATGCGCTTACATGCTTAGTGTACTATAAAACAATTTATTTTAAACCAAGGAATATTGGAAAAAGCGCTCAGGCACTATTCCGCAATTATGGTAAGTACAAAAGGCTGCTTTTTTCCAGCACGTTTGCGCCAAATTAGTCAGGTAAATACTAGTAAAGGTATTTTCCAAACACAATCTAAACCTATAAAAAAAGCGTGAAACCAAATCAGTTTCACACTTTTGCCTTAAATGGCATTAATTTGCTATTGGCGGGAATGTGTGGGAATCGAACCCACCTAAGAAGCTCTTAACTCCTCATACTGGTTTTGAAGACCAGAGGGAACACCAGAACCCATCCACTCCCACCAAACATATTACACAGAACCGAAATAGTTGTCAATATTCTTTTAAGCTACCTGAATTAATCTTTGCAGTCTATTTCTAAAAGCAAATAGTAATAAGCCAACTAAAATTGCAATAATCCCGAAAGTGCTAAAATAGGCAATTTCTGTTTCTGGTTGATAAAAACGGACAATTTGTGCATTGATTGATTGCGCCGCGGCATCGCCCAAAAACCAAACGCTCATCATTTGTGCTTGAAATGCCTTTGGTGCCAGTTTGGTGGTTAGCGACAAACCAACTGGTGAAATCAACATTTCACCAACTTCTACTAGTCCCCAACAAAGAATTAACCAAAACGGACTGACTTTGGCGGATGTACCGAATAATGCTACGGGAATAACCATAACCAAGAACGAAATCCCGGCAAAAACCATCCCGATAGCAAATTTGTTTGGTGAAGACGGTTGCCGTTTACCTAATTTAGTCCAAAGAAAGGCAAACATTGGGGTGTACATAATAACAAATAAGGCATTAACACTTTGAAGTTGACTAGGTTCAATGTGCATACCCAGTATATGTAAATCCGTTTGTGAAGAAGCAAATAATGCTAAAACAACTGAACCTTGCTCATAAATCGACCAAAAAACAATACTTGCAATGAACAGAAAGATATAAGCATAAATTCGCTTTCGTTCTGGGTCAGTTACCTTACTGCTTCTGATAATAACCGTAAAATAAACAATTGGTAAAACAACCCCTACAATTGTGATCAGTAAAATAATATTAGTGATCGAAAATTCACCAGTGATCCCCATAATACTTAAAATAATGGCTAGTGCAATTAGTCCCAAAACGATTCCCTTAATAACATTTTTGACACTGTCACTATTAAGCGGATCAGTGGGTTTTAAGCCATCATCGCTTAAATACTTACGACCATTGAAATAATACTGAAGCAATCCTACAAACATACCAATTGCAGCAATTGAAAAACCAAGATGATAATTATAACTTTGGCCTAACCAACCCACAATCCAAGGTGCAATCAACGCCCCAATATTAATGCCCATATAATAAATTGTGAAACCTGCATCACGCCGGGAATCTGTTTTACTATATAGACCACCAACCATGTCCGATACGTTAGGCTTTAATAACCCAGTACCCATAGTAATTAAAAGAATTGATAAAAGTAATCCAATCATTCCCATTGGGGTTGAAAGAACAATATGGCCAAACATAATCAGAATACCACCATAAAGCACCGTTCGCCGTGGTCCCAAAATTCGATCACTAACAAAACCACCAACAACGCTAGACATGAATACAAGGGCACCATAAATTGCCATAATCGATGCACCTAAAGTTGCATTAATTGCTAGACCACCATTTTGAATCTTATCCAACATATAAAAAAGTAAAATAGCACGCATACCATAATAACTAAATCTTTCCCATAATTCAGTGAAAAATAGGGTTGAAAGCCCTCTGGGATGGCCGAAAAATTGATGATCATATTTATCCATAATATCCCTCCAGTAATTTGAGTACAGAACAAATCCAAAAAGTACTTTATTAAACTTAAAAATGAAAATTATTGATTTATTTTAGTTATTTTCTCAAAACTGTTTTATAAGTTACTTGGATTTTGCTCGATAACGCTTAATGATATTAGTGAGCTAGGATGTGTTTGAAAATTATTTTACTAGTACTTTCCTGATCAAGTTTGTTTAAAAATGCTTGGAGAAGCGACCTTCTATACTTTTTCAACCATTTTATAGGCTACAAGTATATATCAAAATTAATTGAAACTTTTTCACATGTATCTTTATAAAAAAAGAGCGCTCATACTTATCAACGCAAGTAGTCACACTCTCCTAATTTAAAAATTATTGGTCGTTCTCTGGCAACATATGACGCATAATTCGTTCTCCAGTAGCACGACGAGCAAAATCAGTTGTATGGAAAACCGGTAAATTCAGTTTTGGTGCAATTCCCATAACGGTATTTGTACAATCAGTACAGTTACCAATTAATAAGGTCTCTGCTCCCATTTTACGTAAATTCAAAACTTTTTCAGCCTGTCCGGGGCAAATGCCTGGATTAATACATTTGGCAGTTCCCGTCTTAGGATTAACAACAGCATTTTTACACCATTGCACTCCGACAACATCGGCACCCATTTTACCAGCAATTTCTTTCATTCGTTCTGGTGTCGCACTGCAAGCGCAAGCTAATAAACCAACTTTTTCACCATTCAACTGTGGAAATGGAATAGTAGCAATAATTCCGCCAGTAGTTTTGGTAATTGGTTGATCTCGTTCAGTGTGTTTACCAGTGAAAGGACCGCCCATAATTAATTCGCCGTAATCGGCCATTTCGGGATACTGATCTAACAATGTCCCAACTGGTGTTCCAACTGGTACATCTTTATGAACAGAAACAATTTCGTTGTCGCCTTGTAGCCGGCCAGCAATGGTAATATCCTTAGTAATAACTGGTTGACGATCTTCAATTGCTTGTGCAACCCGAAAAACAGTTTCTAAATTAATAACAATCGCATTGGCCGCATATGGTAGCTCATCCGTCTTCAAAAGCTTATTAATATTAGAATCACGAATAATTGCTCTTTCTTCGCCTTCTGGATAACGGTTACGCAAGATCTCTAAGGAAATATCGTCATGTCCACGAATGGCTTCTTCTAAAAGAGCTACGGCATTAGTATGTTTACGTTTGATGGCGATCTGAACATCAGCAGCGTCAACAATTTCTTTTACGTATTCAATACCCCGAATAATCTTTTCAGCATCGGTCTGAATTCTAGAAATATTATGGCCTAAAATTGGCTCACATTCAGCGGCGTTAATTAACAAATGACCATTAGTAATTGGTTTTGCTAATTTAGCATACGTTGGAAAACCGGCACCACCAGCACCAACAATGCCGGCCAATTTAATTGCTTCTACATTAGAATCTGTTGCTTCTATTGGTACAAAATCTTTAGGCTGCTCATTGTCCGCATCAATTACAATAGCAGAATCAGTAATATCACTGACTTTGCCACTAACACTGGCATGCAGGTAAGCACCTAAACCTTCTGGAATTCCAATTAATTGTCCGCGTTTAACCACTTCACCGACTTTAATAGTTGGTTTTGCAGGTCCGCCAACATTTTGCTTTAATAACAAAGTGATTTGTTGCACTTCAATCATTCCCTTATGTTTTTTCACAAATGAAAAACACATAGCACAAGTTTATAATAGCAGAAATAAAAATGAATGTAACCCTTTTCCAAAAAAGAAACCACCCCTTCCCTATTAATCATAAATAATTTAAGGACTAATCTTTTTAAAAAAATCACTATCTTTGTGTGATTAAAACACAAAAAACTAGCACCAACTAGATCCAAACACGGGCCTAGTTGGTGCCGTTTCTTACGTATTTAAAATCTTTATTCGATTATATTTAGTAGGCCATCATTTCAATTCACATCGGATTAAAAGTTACTTTACCCACATTTTTCGAAATGATCAAAATAAGTGTACTTGCCATAAATTCTGTTTGCCTATTCTGTTTTTTCGAGATCATCAAGCTTACTACTCGAAAACCAGAGAATAAGACCCAAAACAATCACAATAAGTGCCAAAATACCGTAACCCTTTTGGAATTGACTGGGAACGTCCGTTTTAAGTAGCGCATAAACTTTAGGGTAAATTAAGGTTGCGAAAAAGACGGCAATTGGCCAAAAACCTAGTAAAACCCCCATTAACTTAGATGGTGCTAATTTTGTAATAAAGGAATTACCAACCGGCGAGAAGACCATTTCCCCCACTGACATTAAAATACTAATTAACACGATCCATAGTATCGAAGTACTTCCATGACCAACAATATCGGCCACTACCATAACAACGTAGGCGACACCAATGAAAATTATACCTAAGGACGTCTTTTTGAACATACTCAAATCACCTTGTGGCCGTCGTGACAACTTGGTCCACAATTTACCAATAATTGGACCTAAAGCAATGCAAGCTAATGCGTTCATTGAATCAAAATAAGAGGTTGGTACCTTAAAGCTACCAATTACCCAGTTAGCACGATTTAAGAAGGCGGCACCATCCCCGTAACCAAAATAGTAGTAAGTTGGCATATAGGCCAAATACCAGACCATCCAAAATACCACAGAGAATAACGTTACCAGAATAATTGCCATAACTCTCTTTTTATCGCCTGAAGTTAACGGCTTGTTCTTATTTGCTTCTTTAGTTGCCTGTTCTTCATCGCTAATTTTAAATTTACGCTGATCAACCTTAAATGGCTTTTTACCAGCATCACCCAGTGACTTTCCGTTAACCGTAAACCAAATAGCATCGGCAAAAAGCAATAACCCACAAATCAAGAAAACAAAATTAAAGCCGTATGAGGCAATTAATAACACAATAAATGTCGTTCCAATGAAGGAACCGACGTTTACAAACGAATATTGCACTGAAAAAGCTTCATTAAGATCCTTTTCATCGGTAAATAAAAGGCCATTAACGCCCGATAGATTACCCTTAAATAGACCTGTACCTACGGCCACTAGGATAATCATAATCCAAACCATTGGTATTGAATGTGCCTGCCATGTAACTAGATACCCGGCACCCATTAAAAACATGCCCAAAGTGACACAAATTCGCGGACTCAGCCAATAATCCGCAATATACCCGCCAATAACGGGGGCGATATACGTCATTGCAATGAAAGTTGCTGCCATTGAAGCCGCTTTTACATCACTAAGCCCCAATCCACCATTACCGACGGAAGTAGCAATCCAAATCGCCAGCATATACTTAACTGTATAAAAAGCGGCCCGTTCTAGTGTAAAGCCAATGGAACAGACATAAAAACCAAATGGTTTCTTTTTCTTTACCGGTGTATTCATAATTTTACCTTCTTTCAACCGAATCTATTTTTAACTACTAATCATGTTAATGTAAGCCCGCCTTCTAAAAAAATTAAGAACCATGTCCGAGTGCATATTACTGATCTTCGCCTCGAATAATAATATTTAAACCAGGTAAAAAATAATAATCTGCCAAATAGATAGTTTTTTCGATTCTACCTCCCAACTACTCTAATAAGTTTGCTGGCAGTCAAATTCTGATCACTTTTTCACTTACAAGAATAAAAATTTATTAAAAATCCACTTAATAATTTTACGTTTATCGTGGTAATTATAGCATCTTTAAAATTATTAATAGTTGTATTAAATTTAAATTAGTATTAATTAGTCCTATTTATCATTTTTTTAAAACAAACTATTTTATTGATTATACTGATATAGCAGTGCTTATAGAATTATTAATAAAAAATAATTCTATATTAATAAAGAAAATAAAAGCTTATTTCAAATTAGATCTAATTAAATACTGAATAGCAGCCACTTAAATAAGCGCTTTCATAAAAATATCAAAAAATTCATTTTTAAAGAAATGAATTAGCCTAATGTAAACAAAATTGTACATATATTTGTGAAATGATTCTAAACCGGTTTTAGTTGATGGAACTTTAGACTATACTTACTGTGAATTCAATTATATCTAAGGAAGTGAAACTTTTGAAAAACGAAACAAAGATTCAAACTTTTTTAGCAGAACAACATTTAGATGCCTTTTTTATTGCCAAAAGAGTGAATGTCCGTTTTGCGAGTGGTTGGACTGGTGATGACTCTTATATTTTGTTGACTCAAAAAAATCAATATTTCTTAACTGATCCCCGGTATACTGAACAAGCAAACCTTGAGATTCCAGACTATAACATTATTAACTGGCGTTTACCTGGAAAAACGGTTGGCGATACTGTTGCTCAACTGGTGCAGGAAAACAATCTTAAAACAATAGCATTTGAATCAGATTATCTGAATTTTGATATGTACGATGATTTCCGTGAAAAAAGTAACGTTGAATTAATTAAGGCTGGCGGTATTATTGATAAAATGCGTATCATTAAAACACCAGCAGAAATTCAAAATATGCGCATTGCCTGTGATATTTCTTGTCGTGCGTTCGAGCGTATTTTAAAGGATATCCATGTCGGTGTCACAGAAAAAGAATTGGCCGCAAAGCTTTCTTTATACATGGTCGAAGAAGGTGCCGATACTCAGCCTTACGGTAATATCTTAATTTCAGGCGCCCGCACCTCTTTACTTCACGGTATTCCCTCAAAAAAGGCCATTGAATACGGTGATTTTGTGTTAATGGATTATGGTTGTCAATATAATGGTTATTTATCTGATATGACGAGAACTGTTGTGGTTGGTAAAGCAACTGCAAAACAACGTGAAGTTTACGAGTACGAAAAACGCTCGTTAGAAGCCTGCGAAGAAATCATGCAGGCCGGTGTATCGGCTAAAGAATTCTATCCAAAATCATTGGAACCGCTTAAGGGAACGAATTACGCCGACTACACTTACGCTAATATTGGCCATAGTATTGGTTTATTTGTTCACGAATTGCCTTACCTTTCTACTCAGTTTAACGATATTCTGGAGGAAAATACAGTTATAACCATTGAACCAGGTATTTACTTACCTAACTGGGGTGGAATTCGCATCGAAGATCAAGTGCTTGTTAAAAAAGGTGGCTTTGAAAATATGATCAGTACCCCCCATGATCTAATTGAATTATAATTCTCGCTTTTTATTTTCAAAGGATTAACTTATTAAGATGTCGTTTTTAAAATAAAACCAACCTTAAGGAGTAATACTCATGACAAAAGATAAAAAGAATGTCAATTCAGATTGTACAGCAATACTAGTTGGAAAAAATGCCAGTATGGATGGTTCTACTATGATTGCACGTGATGAAGATGGCCATGATGGCGTTAAGCCAAAATTATTTGTCACTTACCCGGCAAAAGATCATAACGGTGAAACATTTATTTCAACTTATAATGGCGTTAAAGTTCCCTTAACTGAAAAAGGTTGCCGTTACACAGCAACTCCAAATGCCGATCAAAGTGAAGGTATTTGGGACGAACAGGGAATTAATGAATATAATGTTGGAATGAGCGCCACAGAAACTGAATTTACCAACCCGCGTGTCTTGGGCTATGATCCGTTAGTTGAAGATGGGATTGATGAAGATTCAATGGTTACCTTAGTGTTACCTTATATTAAGACAGCTCGTGAAGGTGTCGTTCGGCTGGGTGGCCTTATTGAAAAATACGGTACTGGGGAGACTAACGGTATTGCTTTTAATGATAAAAATGAGATTTGGTACTTCGAAACGGGTGGTGGCCATCAATGGGTTGCCCAACGTATTCCAGACGATGCGTACGCTGTTGCACCAAATATTATGTGTATCGAAGAAATCGATTTTAACAATCCAGACTTTTTTATGACCTCAAGCAATATCCAAACCTTTGTCGAAGTGAATCATTTAAATCCAAATCCACAAACCTTTAATTTTAGAAATATATTTGGGACAAAGGATGAGGCAGATGCGTACTATAACACGCCCCGCTCATGGTATGGCCAGAAATTATTTACACCAGACTTGGAGCAAGAACCAACTAGTCAAGATATTCCTTTTATTCAAAGAGCAAATCGTAAAATTGCAGTTGAAGATGTCGAATTCTTTTTGTCTTCACATTATAATGGCACCCCTTATGATCCCTTTGATACCTATGCCTCTGGAACAAAAGATGAACAGAAAAAATTCCGTTCAGTTGCGTTAGATCGTAATCACTGTTCCTGCATACTTCAAATCCGTAATCATGTGGCCGAGCAACTGGCCGCAGTACAATGGATTAATCTAGGTTTCTACTGCTATAGCCCGTTTGTTCCATTTTATACAAATGTCACCGATACCCCTAAAAATTATCAAGTTGCGGATAATAAAGTTTCGCTAAATAGTGCGTATTGGCTGTACAAGGCGTTGCAAGTAGTCGTTGAACCGCACTATCATCAATTTATTAACCAGGTTAATGATTATCGTGATACAAGCCAAAGTTATGTTTTAGGGCGTTTAAAAAAGATTGATGCTGATGCTGCTAAACTATCAAATGACAAAATCACAGGCTATCTGACAAAGGCTAATAATGATACTGCAGGAAATATTACAAATAAAACTGAGGAATTATTAAGTGATTTATTCAAACAATCGTTGTTATCTTCAAAGTATTTCTTTGATCGTGGTCAGAACTTATAACACCCTCACTACTAGGAATAAGGGCGTGGGACAAAAATCATTGTTGAGTTCACTGCGTAATGTAAGCTAATCTAATAACCGTACTATGATATTGGATTGGTGCACGTTCAAGAGTAATGTACAGAAAAAGGGCTCTTCGTCAACTGTTGTTGGTGAATCCATATTTCGAGTTCTAATCACTTCGTGATTAGGGCTCTTTTTGTTTTGATTTTGAAAACGTATAGTACTCGAGTTCTAAACCTCCAGAAGCTGCGATAGCCAAAACTGGCTCGTTTGATCGCCTTGATTTTATTATTAGAACCTTCCAAAGGACCATTTGAATAGTGTGTGGTAAAGGTGTTACGAATCTCATCATGATGGCTTTCAAGTGTTTTAATCGTGTTCTTCATTTCTTCAGAATACGTTTTGTTATTCCAAAATGCCGCATTGTAGTTATGCCAATCTTGATGTTGGACAGCTGACCGGACGCTGTTTAAGACTTGATAAGTTTGTTCTAGTTCTGAATCCAACGATAACAGCTGATGGACAACATCGGTGGCAGCCATCCAGTAAGGAAAATTAGTCCACTTTTTGAATTGTTCAAAGTTAAGCTGTTCAGTTGGTACTAACAACAGCTTCCAGTAGCGCTTAAGGGCGTGAAATTCGCGAGAAGACGGGGTAAACTTCTTCATCACCTTGATTCTGGTTTTGTTAAACGCCCGATTTAGGGCGTTGATAATATGAAACTTGTCCATGACCACCATGGCATTGGGGAACACGGTCTGCACAAGCTTGGGGTAGGTATAATTCATATCAGTCACAATAATTTTGACGTTTTCTCGGGCAGCTTGATCGAAGCGGTAAAAATACTTCTCTAGTTTATTGATGGTTCGATAAGGGAGTAAGTCGATTAATTCATGGGTTTCGCCATTCATGAACTCAAAGCTCATGGCACCAGTAGCGCTCTTGGTACTCTTCACCTCATCCATTAAGATGATCTCTGGTAAATAGTGCCAATTGGTTTGAAAGTCTCGTTCAGCGCGCATTAACTGGCGGCCCACAAATGAATCTGATGCCGATACTTCATTGGCAATGTGCTTCAAAGAGACCGGTTCACCGAGCTTCTCTAGGCATTCTTTGCGGCTGGTGTTTGAAATTGTACAGTGTTTCGGAACTGCCAATGTTTGTGCAAGAAAGTTGCCGTGACATTCTTTACAGTGGAAATAGCGGCGCTTTAAGGCTAAGATGACGGTGTTGCTCAGAACCTTCGAGAATCTGATAGTGGTATTGCGCCAGCCGTAGTTAATAATCTTTTGATCATTGATAATCCCGCACTTGGGACAAGCCTTCGGCGTGTAATCCAAGTGGCCAGTTAAGCGAATAACCCCGTCTTCTCCAGTTTCACCGTCAGTAATTTTTAGGTTCTCGTCAGCTATTCCTAATAATAATTTTGTAGTATCATGACACATAGGGCATTTCCTTCTTTCTGAAAAATCTTCGTGGTGGTTGACTTGGATGAACGGACAGGAAATGTCCGCTTTTTTATTCTAGCCATAAATAAAAAATCTGTCATCAGTAATAGATGAAAATCTATTACCAACAACAGATATTGTAGAACCAGAAAAAGCGGCTAGGACCTTTGTCCTAGCCGCTTTTTCTGTACAAATTATGTTCTGCCAAGTAAAAACCATGGTACTTTTTAAGCCTGTTAACTAGATAAAATTTGCATTAATGAGAAGGATTAATAATTCCATTAATATAAACTGATATTCATTCTATTATTACCCGGTAAACTTTAATCTAATGGTGCGCGCTACAAATAGCACTTTATCTATTTTACAATCATTGATCATCAGTTAAGTGCTAATTCAGCTAAATTCTGGCGCAACATTCCAAGTTCAATTTGACCTGGAGCAGAGGCGGCGCCAACCGTTCCAAACGTCAATGCCGAACCAAATACTTCCCCACTAATTCGGCTAATTTTACCAAGATCGCCCATTGCCATCGTAATCAATGGAATTGTTAATTGGCGATGTGCCACCTCTGTTGCCGTCAACAGTACTGAAACGTCTGCGGCGGATTGCGGCATTACGGCTATCTTGGCAACGTCGGCCTTCAATTTGGCCATCCGAGTTAACCGACTGATAATTTCGGTTTTAGTCGGTGTTTGCTGAAAATCATGATTGCTCATAATAATCGCAATGTTTGAAGCATGTGCGGCAGTAATTAAATCACTAACAATTTCTGAGGGTAAAAACAACTCAACATCTAGTGCATCAGTTAGCTGATTATTAATAATCTGTTGATAAACGGCAACATAGTTATCTGTACTAAGTGGCATTTCACCACCTTCTTTTTGCGTACGGAAAGTTGTCAGCAGTGGAATTTCACCAAGTAGTTTATTTAATTGAATCGCCGTTTCTCGGTAATTTTCAAAATCAAGAATGTCCTGATAATAATCCAGCCGCCATTCAATTAAATCCGGCCTAGCAGCAACAATCTTTTTAGCTTGTTCCAAAATAGTTGATCGATCCTTACCCGTGATTGGTACGGCAATCTTTGGTCGGCCACTACCCAACACCACTTGTTTTAATTTAACCGTTGTAACTGTCAATGAAGATCAATTCCCTTCTTAACCTGAATAAAATAGGCCCACTGAAAATGCCGGTAACGTACCTACAACTGCGAAAACTGCTAACAAAACTAAGGACTAGTGATGATAACTAACAATTCTTCATCAAACTTACTACACTTGATGCTATTTACTGGCGTCTGCAAAAAGCAGTTCATGAATATAATCCACCGGCATATCCTCGCCAGTCCAAAGTTTGAATGCTTGGGCGCCCTGCTCAAGCATCATACCCAAACCATTAAACACGTGTTTAACTCCGGCCTTTTTTGCAATCTGCATTAACTTAGTTTCTCGTGGCGCGTAAACTGTATCAAAAACGATCATATCCTGTCGGAAAAAGCTAGGGTCTGTGATTAAACTCTGATCTTGTAGTGGTTTCATACCAACACCAGTTGCATCACAATAAATAGCAGAAGCAGCAATTTCAGAACGGTACTTATCTTGTTCATCTAGTGAGTGTAAAGTTGCCTTACACTTAGTTTGGGCATTAATGGTCGCAACGTTCTTTTTCGCTTGTTCCCAGTGAGCATCTTTTAAATTAAAAATTGAAATTTCTTTAACCCCATCAAGAGCTGCCTGAATTGCAATTGCCGTACCTGCGCCACCAGCCCCGGCCAAGGTCATTTTTTTACCCCGAATATCCAAATTTTCATCATCTAAGGACTGCATGAAACCAGTGCCGTCAGTTGTGTAGCCAGTTAAAACGCCATTATCGTTAACAATTGTGTTAACCGCGCCCACCATTTCTGCCGCAGGGTCCAATTTATCCAATAGAGGAATAACTTTTTGCTTGTTTGGCATTGAAATATTTGAACCACGCATGCCTAATGTCCGAATAGCATCAATCGCACCTGGTAACTCTTTATTTGTAACGTCAAACGCAAGGTAAGCGTAATTTAACCCTAACTTTGCAAAAGCATTATTGTGCATTGTCGGTGACATTGAATGGCGAATGGGATAGGCCATTAATCCAATCAAAATAGTGTGTCCATCAAGTCTTTCTACCATAATAAAAATCCCTCTTTCATAGTTCATTTTACAATATATTGAGCTAGCTTTAGTCAAATATTTACTTGTTACATAGTTCACTTATAATGATAGTGCTTTCAATTGATGAAATAAATAATGTTAATTTGATTAAATAATAGAATGTATCTATTATTTAGTTTAGAGGTGATCATTATGAATTTACGCCATTTAATCTTTTTCCGGGAATTAGCACACACTCAATACATGGCGAAAGCCGCCGAAAATCTAAATATTTCACAACCCTCATTAAGTTACGCCATCAGTCATTTGGAACAAGAATTAGGGGCGCCGTTATTTGAAAAAGATGGTCGTAATATTAAGCTAACTTCTTTTGGCAAGATTTATTTAGAATTTGTTCAACGAGGCCTAACCGAATTAGACCATGGTCAAGCCCTGATTGGTCAACTTTTAAATGTAAATGAAGGCCACATCCACTTAGGATTCACCTATACGCTTGGCCAACGCTTAGTTCCTGAATTAGTAACCGAATTTCAAAAGGATCAGGCCAACCAACAAATCACTTTTTCTTTTGCACAAGGCAATACTGTGCAGTTATTAACTGATCTGTTGGATGAACAATATGATTTTGTTCTATCTTCCTACGTTGCCGCTATCGGCGATCAAAACTTGCGCAATAAATTAACTTTCACCCCAATTGTCCAGCAAGAGATTGTTTTGGCGGTTCCTAACGATCATCCTCTGGCTAGCCGCACCACTGTCTCTCTAAATGAAATTCAAAATTACCCCCTAATTTATTTTTCTAAGAATAGTGGCTTACGATCCCTGTTAGATAATTTGCTGAAAACGGCGAACGTTAAACCGAATATTCGTTGCGAAATTGAGGAAGATCACACGATAATCGGCTTTGTTCAGTATGGTTACGGAATTGCTTTAGTTCCGAATTTGCCACAATTAGATCACTCGTTAGTTCATATTGTGCACATTAAAGAAAGTAGCGCCACTCACCAAATTTACTTAGTTTTAAAAAATAATCATTTTTCTCCACCATCTTCTTCACGTTTTCAAAATTTTGTCGAAAACTACTGCCAGAAAAATTTTACCGCTAAAAAGCGGCTAATTTAGAAATCTTGGGTTATTAATGGTCTAAGTTATGATTTGATTTTTCTACTATTTTAATTTTTTGGTAATCTTGTAGCCAGTAGCTAATAAAGGTGCGTCCTAAACAATGAATGAACATCCTAAATTTTCCAATACCATGTCGGCTCATGAATTTCTAGAACACTATTGGTACAAAACAGAATTACAGACCATTTGCCGGCAAAATAAACTGCCAACATTTGGTACTAAGGCCGAATTGACCAGCTACCTAGTGGCGTTTTTAAATGGTGTCCCCCTGAGTAAAATAAAAATAGCACGTAAAGTCACTAGACAAAAATCGTTAAAAGCTTGCGAAATTACTCCCAAAACTAGGCTGCTTGATTCAGGTTTCTCATTAAATAATGAAGCAAGACAATTTTTTTCTAATTATTTTCACACCGCTCAATTTTCCTTTAAAAAAGTCATGGCAATTAAACTCCGTGAAGTCCAACGAACAAAAGATGTGACTGCGGATGTTGCCGATCTAATTAACCTTTATTTAGATGTCCAGAATCACAAAAAAAGCTTTAATAACGCCGAGGAAGGTACTTATCAATGGAATAATTTTGGCAAAGATTTTTGTAAGGATCCACAGTCCGCTAATTATTCAAATAAACTTAAAGTCGCGGCAATTCTATGGCAGAAGGTTAAACTAGGTCGCGGTACCAAGCAATATAAGCCAATTTTAATTCACCGTTATAGTACCGCAATTCAAAACTATCTGTTACCCAGTAAATAAATACTAGAATTCAAACAATCTACGCTTAGTCAAACGCTTTGTCTCTAGTGCCTGACTAAGCGTAGGAAAAGTGGGGGACAAAAGGAGGCTAGGATTTTTGTCCCAGCCTCTTATTGCTTTTCTGATTCGATTACTATGATAATTAACAGTTGTTTAAAAAAACAATTTCAATACCTTTCAATCGCTCATTTCAAAATTAAACCGTTTTTTACTTAACTTGACTGGCGCTACTGCCAGCAACATAACCTGAGGCAATCCCCCACGTATTCATCATGCTTGGCATTGAATCGTGGCCGTTAGCTCCGCCGACTACCTCCCCGGCACCATATAAATGGGCAACTGGCCGTTCGTGACTATCTTCCAAGGCCATATCAGTTGCTTGTGCCATATAGCCGCCTAAGGTTGTGGCAAACCGCGCACGTTGCTCAATAATATAATACGTGTCACCATCAAGGCCGTGCAGATATTGTGCATCACGATCAAATTCAGGATCCTGTTTGGCCTGAGCGTAACCATCATATTTTTTAACGGTTGATGCTAACATGTCCGCATCAATCCCGGCAAGTTCGGCCGCCTTTTCCAATGTTCCTTTTACTAAAATTGGGCTTTTAGCACCATTATTGTTGAAATAACCCTGAATTTCTTCAGCAGTAAAATCGTGTAGAATCAATAAATTATAAAATTCCCGCCAAGTACGTGCGTCCATCACTAAGAAGGCAATTTGATCTGGTTGCTTCAAAATAGCGTCGCGGAACGTAACGTAGACGTCAGATTCATTTACAATCCGTTTACCATTTTTATTGACGTAAATTGCACCCATATCCGTTGCCTTTTTTGAAGCATACGTTGTTAATTTAGCAATTCCAGGCTCGACTTCCAAGCCAT
This sequence comes from Loigolactobacillus backii, assembly GCF_001663675.1. Lineage (NCBI taxonomy): Bacteria > Bacillati > Bacillota > Bacilli > Lactobacillales > Lactobacillaceae > Loigolactobacillus > Loigolactobacillus backii. The sequence continues at coordinate 887,615 of NZ_CP014873.1, read as the reverse complement.
GTGGGTAGACTTTGTACCAATCCAAATCGTGTGCCTTTAAATCCATTGATTTCATAAACTGATATGCGTCACCGGTAGAGGTCATCGGCCCGTAATAATCGATTTGCTTACTCTTACTACTGCGCATCGCTGTATTGGCACCGTACCCACCAGAAGCTAGGACGACAGAAGTTGCCTTCACGTTAATTGTTGCGTGCTGTCCCTCCGCAACAAAACCAGTTAATTGACCCTTATCTTTTAGTAAATTCTCAACGCGCGTATCCAATAAAATTTGGCCACCTTTGGCCGCAAACGCCTTAGCTACTTTTTTAATGAGCTCATAACTACTGGCACTAGGTAATTCAATTTGACGCTCAACGGAGTGCTCAGGCGTTTGCGTTTGTGCTGCTTGATAGTTCAAGTTGGCAAACTGGCTAATAAAATCGATGGCCCGACCAATATTATCGGTCATTAAATGGGTTAATTCTGGATAATTCGTATGTGCACACTCCCGGGAAACATCATCAAATAGGCGCTGTGGTGAGTCCTGTTTAGCTTTGGCACCGAAAATTCTTTAGCTAACCTTTGAGCCCGTCCCAGTGACATTAGACCCATTTAAAATCGTTGCGCCACCTAAGTAGCCATTCTTTTCAACTAAAATAACTTTCTTCCCTAAACTTAACGCACGGCACGCAGCTACTAAACCAGCTTCACCACCACCGATTACCGCAACGTCCGCGGTTAAGTCAATCGTTTCGTGGGGAATTTTTACTTGTGGCTTTGTGGTAATCTGGATTCCATCAGTAGCAACTGCTGCCTGGGCCGAATCGAGAATTGCCTTCGTCATAACTGTTGCGCCACTAATTGTATCAACCGCAAAACTTTGTTGCTTAAGAATATTAGCCTTTAGCTTATCAAAAGCCTGGTTAAAAATACCCGGTGTTTCTGAATGTTTAATAACTTTAACATCATCAATTTGATTATCGGCAACATCAACTTCAAACGTAATCATACCGTTATGACCCTTTGCTTGTGCTTCAATTTTATCAACTGTTTTCAAATTAATAGCCTCCTAAGCAATCTTTTTAAAATTTAAACCTGATGTCAATTTGATTTCACCAGCACGCGTTACAAAAATCGCCGCAACGTTGGGCGTTTGTTTAACCAATTGTTGCCCAGCAGTAATTCCGGCGAAAAAGGCGACCGTTGCCAGCACTTCACCCTGAATAGAACTAGGAGAAAAAATAGTGACTTGGGCAACATCGTTTTCTACAGGATAACCAGTTCGCGGACTAATAATATGATGATAGAATTTATCCCTAACTTTAAAATTTCGTTCGCCAATTCCCGACGTCACTGCAGAACAGGCCGGCAATTGAACTTTGCCAAGAATTTCGCCGCGCGTTTTTTTTGGATCCTGAATACCAATTTGCCAGTCACTATTCTTTGCTAACTGATTGTGCCCTAAAGTAACCACGTTGCCACCTAAATCGATAATGGCATCCTTGATTCCCCAACGTTTAAGTTGAAACGCGATTTGATCGGCAAAGTAGCCTTTGGCAATCGCACCTAAATCTATGGCCATTCCTGGATATTTCAGATACACTTGCAACTGACTTTCATTTAATTCAATTCCCGTAATCGCCACTGCTTTTAATTTTTGCCTTATTTCCGTAGCACTTGGCACTCGTTGCCCGGAAAATCCAATATCCCAGAGCTTAACTAGTGGACCAATAGCTACGTTAAAACTGTTTGGAAATTTTTTTGAATACATCACTGCACGCTTGATTAAATCAAAAACGGCGGGACTAACACTAACTGGCCTAATCCCAGCACTTTGATTAATTCGCATTATTTCAGAGTTATCATTATTCGCCGAAAACTTTTTCTCAGCATCAACCAAATATTGGTAGACTGTTGTGACAACTTGCGGCCGATTCTGAAATAACGTGAGTGAAATGATTGTTCCCATTAATGAAAATTGTGAAATGAACTTTTTACTAGCTATTGTTAGTCACCTCGGACCATTCAAAAATCACATTGTTACCTTATTCACATTAAATGATAGCCGTTCAAACTGATTAAATAAATAATAATAATTAGTTTAATCAATAAATATTATCTATGAATAAATTTCACTAACTTGCTTGGTCAACAATAAGAGGCCAAGACAAAAGTCCTGGCCTCTTATTGTTTCCGAACTTTGCTCTAGAACGTTCCTGTTATGAGGTGCAGGCACGTATTATTCCCTAACCTTAAATGAAATGGTATTTTAGATTTCTTAATAGTACAACTAAAATTATTGCAACACCAATTAGTGTGACACCAACGTCGATCTGAAAAACTCGGAGCACACTAACGGCCGTGTCGTTAATAATAAAGCTTGATACAAACGGACCAACAAAATAGGTTAGCGCCGTTGCAAAACTATAGTAGCCAGTCACCTTTCCCTTTTTCAGTGGAAAGTACTGGGTCAATACGGTTAATCCTAGCTGCCAGATTCCGCCAGCGGCAAAAAAGCCGATAACAATACTGGTTATTCTAATCATCAAAAGGCTAGGCGCACTAACCAAAAGGATTAAGAACAATAAAGAAATCGCAGAATAAATCGTAACTAAATACATTGGTCGTATTTTAGTAACTAGCACTGAGGTTATAAATACTGAGCATAGTGAAGAAATTGCGTACCAAGAGATTAATCCTTTTGCGGTACCAGCACTGAGTCCCAAAACAGTGCTCCCAAAATTTGGCAGATACTGTGAATAGACGTAAAAGGTAAATGAAATCGTAAACCCAAGAATAATTAACGCCATACCATCAATTGCCATTTTTGGTCGATTATTGGTTTGCTTTGTTGCTGCCGCTGCAATCTTTTGCTTTGTTGCTGCCGGTTTTGTAGTCTGCGCGGCAAATGTACTACTGGCTATTAAAATAATATCTACAGCAATAATAATTGCCATCAAAATTAGCGTAATTTTAGCATCAGGTGCCACAGCAACAATAAATGGTAGCACAAACTGTGCTAGTGACATTGCTGCTTTAACTAACGAATTCATGCTCGCGGCTCGAGATTCAAAAGCATCCGTTAATGCTGGATAGCTAGAAGCATCATCAAAAGAATTTGTCACGCCGAGGAACAAGGCAAAAATTGCCGCCATAATCATACTGGTACTTAGGGCCAAGCCAATTAAAAATATAATAGTAGCGACCATCCCGACAATCATCGTTGGTTTACGCCCAATTCGATCAGATAAATCGCCAGCAAACAGTACCGTAATTAGACGACCAATTCCAATCATTGAAATAACTGTCGAAATTCCCGCTAAGTTTGTGTTCCACATTTTTTGAAAATTCGAACTATATTGAGAAATAATAATCGTTGCCATCCCTAAAATGGCATAGTTGATGTATATTCCGGATGCTAATGGTATAAATTGCTTTTTCTTCATTTTTAACAACCTCAATCTAGAGAGTGTATGCGTCAAACTTGTTTACTTAGCACTAACTACTTGTTGCTTACTTCGTTTAACAAATAACGCGAGGCAGATTCCAATTACTGTGATCACTACATTTAATAAAATAATCAAACGTGGCGCGTTGCCACTGAATGAACCTGTAATGAATGCCGCCAATGATAAGACAGCATAGTTAGCAATACTTGACGCGATCATCACTAACGATGTCGCAGTTCCCTTATTAAGTGGGAAGAAATTAATCGTCGTTGAAGTAGCTAATTGAAGAACACCACCAGCGGCCGAATAACCAATTACAAAACTACCAATGTACAAAATAATCGGTTGTTGAATAAAGTAACACAATAATAACATGACAACGGCAATACTTGGGTAAAGAACCAAGATAGTTGTTTCTTTAATTCCCATATGAATAAATTGGGCCGTTGCCAAAACTGCAACAGCAGCCCCGGCAGCATAGAAAGATTGAAGAACACTTGGATCTTTAATTCCATAACTGCTTCCTAATTCTTGATTACAGTTCAGCCAGAGCATAAAAGTTGTCGAGCTTGTGAAACCAATTAGAATCGCTGCTATAGAAGCGGGCGTGAAATGCATATGTTTTTTCTCAGCTGGCTTAGCTTCCTTCTTATCCGTAACGACTTTGTTTTGAACTGGAAAAGGTAAGGTCATTACTAAAACAGCATCAATTAACATGGCAATTCCGCAAATCACAAAGATGGTGTGGTAGGAAAAATTGGCCATTGTGACCCAACCGATAAAGAAAGGAAGTAAAAATTGGGCAATTACAATGGAAAATTTAGTAAATAAGTTTGCAATTGATGCTGATTTCGGAAACATTTCCATTAAGCTTGGTGAAACACAAGTATCTAAAAACGAGTTAGCGATCCCATTTAGAATCCCAATTGCGTAAGCAAACCAGAAGTTTTGCACGATCGTGATTCCAAAAAAGAACAGTGCGTAAAGTAAAACCCCAATTAACCCGCTAACCCGGCGACCGAATTTATCCGATACCGGACCAGAAAATGGGTAAGCAATCAAGCGACCAAGTCCAAAAGCAGCCACCACGGATACGACCATACTAACGTCGACCATTCCCGAAGATAAGGTTTGTGCGCCCCAGGCTTTGGCAAATTCACTTTTATACTGACTGAGAATTGATGAGGCAATCCCCAACATCGCGTAAGCAAAATAAAGCGCAAAGGCAGTGGGAAGAAACTTCTTTGTATTATTTTCCATAATCACTACTCCTTACTGAAAAACAGAGCCTTAACTTCATCAACAGGCATTTCCTGCCCCGTATAAAGTTGAAAAGCCGCTGCGCCTTGCCAAATGAGCATTCCCCGGCCACCAATTACAGTTGCACCCTGTTTTTCAGCATCTTGAAGCATTTTTGTTTTATCAGGACTATAAACTGTATCAGTCACTACTAATCCGGGTCGAAAAACACTTGGATCCTCAATGTTAGTTGTTGCAATATTCGGAGTCATCCCAACTTTAGTTGCGTTCCCAAAAATATCACTATTAGCAATCATTTGGTACAAGTTGGCCTTATCTTGAATGTCATTGACCGTTACTTGGCAATTAGGAACACTCTTCATAATCTTAGCGGCTGTCTTTTCAGCATTTTGGAAGAAAACATCTTTTGGATTAAAAATGTTAATCTGCTTAGCGCCATCTAATGCAACCTGAACGGCAATTGCGGTTCCGGCCCCACCGGCACCAATCAACGTAATGACTTTATCCTTAACGTCAACACCATTATGCTTTAGATTTTGAACATAGCCAGCACCATCTGTATTATAGCCAGTCAAAATGCCGTTATCATTGACGATTGTATTGACGGCACCAACCAATTTAGCGGCCGGTGACAATTTATCGACCAATTCGGCCGCTTTTTGTTTACAGGGCATTGTCACGTTAGCTCCCCGCATACCAAAAAGCCGCATGGAATCAAGTGCTGTTGCCATTTCTTCTGCTTTAATATCAAAAGCCAAGTAAGCATAATTAATTTTCTTATCGGCAAAACTATAATTATACATTGCTGGTGAACCAGAATGTTTCACTGGTGTCCCAAACAATCCCAATAATACTGTACGTCCATCAATTCTTTTTTCCATAAAAATCACCCGTTATTAAATAAAATTCAGGTAGCGCTATTTGTTAGCTTTGGCCTGTTGCTGCTCATATTCTTGGTACTCTTTCGCTGGCATCTCTTTGCCAACAAATAATTTATAGGCTGCTGCACCTTGCCACAATAACATTCCCTTACCTGGGGCTGTCTGGCAACCAATCTTTTCAGCATCTAAAATTAATTTGGTCTTCAGCGGATTATAGACAGTATCAGCGACCACTAAATCTTTGCGTAGAAAACTTGGATCAACCAAGGATTGACCGTCTTGTGGTTTCATGCCGATGATCGTGGCGTTAACTAAAATATCAGCTGAAGCAATTTCTTCTTTAAGTTTATCATTATCTTCTAAATGGAAAGCATTAGCCGTTACAGTTGGGGCCTCTTTTTGAATTTTTTTAACGGTTTCTTCGGCACGGGCATAAAATTCATCGTCGCGATTGAAAATTGATAGTTCTTTGGCACCATCTAACGCGCTTTGAACTTGAAGCGCTGTGGCCGCACCACCAGCACCAATAACCACTAATTTTTTACCCGCAACGTCAATCCCATGCTCTTTCAAATTACGAACAAAGCCAATTCCATCAGTAATATGACCCGTAATTTTACCATTATCATTGACGAAAACATTGATTGCCCCAATAATTCTGGCCGCTGGTGACAACTCATCAACTAAAGTTGCCGCAATGTTTTTACACGGCATCGTAATGTTGCCACCACGAATATTAAACAACTTAATTGTTTTCATTGCCGCGGCCATTTGTTCCTTTTTTACATCAAAGGCCATATATGCGTAATCTAGACCTTGCTTTTGAAAACTGTAATTATACATTGCTGGCGAGCCGGAATGACCAACGGGTGAACCAACTAAACAAAATAACCCTGTTGTCCCTGAAATTCGTTTTTCCATTATCATAACGAACCTTTCTTAATCAATTTTACAAGCTCAATTTATCACTAATCATCCTAAAAAATTGGAACTACCAATTTGCATCAATAGCTCCAACTGATTTAGTGACTATTTGAAAACACTTTGCTTTCTCTATTATTTCTTGGCAGGTTGGTGGTGCTCAACTGCGTATTCACGACGGCCACCTGGCTTAGGAATTTGGTCACCCATCATGATTCCGAATCCACCTTCAACCGTTAATTCGCCACCGTTTGTATAGTCGGAACGGTCACTAGATAGATAAATAACTGCATTCGCAATATCATCAAGTGTCCCAATCCGCTTGCTAGCGGTTAAATTCTTGCGACCCTCTTCAACTTTAGGGTCTGAATAAAAGTCCTGTGATAACGGTGTTTTAACTAAGCAAGGAAGAACACAATTACTTCGTACACCAAACTGGCCCCATTCAGCTGCTATTTGCCGGGACATCATATTTACGCCAGCTTTAGTTGTACTGTAAGTCCCACTATAAGTTTCTGGGAAACGTGAAGCAATCGTTGAAATATGAATCATTATGCCCTTGTGTTGCTTAATCATCACACGACCAAAACGTTGTGACATTAAGAAGTAGCCCGTCAAATTAACGTTTAAGGCCATATTCCATTCATCTAGGCGGAGATCTTCTAATGGTGAAAAGCGTAAAATTGCGGCCGTATTAACCAAGACATCTACTTGGCCAAAATGATCGACAACCTTTTTAACCGCCGCATCAACTTCTTTTTCACTAGTTGTATTACATTTAACAGCTAATGTATCAACCCCATATTTATCGTGTAATGCTTTGGCACGTTCTTCCGTTTTTTCTTCAAGTAGATCAACTAAAGCAATATTAGCACCTTGTTTAGCGTATTCTTCGGTAAATTTAGTCCCCATACCACCAACAGCACCAGTTACAACAACAACTTTGCCTTCTAATCCTAACCAACTATCGCTCATAAATTGAACCTCCATATAATTAATTTAGTGTTTATTTGCCTTACAAATAAAAATCGATGACTACTATTTCAAAATTTCTGGCCAGGCTGCTTGTAATACTTTAACGGTATTATCGTAAGTATACTTAGCAACCCAATTGATTCCTTTATTCATGTAGCCATCAGAAATGACTTCAACACCGACAACCTTTGGATCAACGCCTGCATCTTTAACCATCTTAACGAAAGCAACCGTATCCGCCTTGCCAACGCCAGGAGCCAACCGATCGTGCATTGATTCATCACGTAAAATTGTTTCTGCGTAAGGTCGTTCGTAGGCATCATCTAATTGAATTGAAATTACCTTTTTGGCCTGTTCCTTAGTTAATAAATCGTAGGGCTGATTTGCACGTACCCAGTGCCAAGTATCAAGCAACATCATGGCGTTGTCACAATTTGCCGCCTGTAAAATCTTCCAAGTCTTATCAAGATTTGGTAAACCGCTATAAGGCATTGGTTCCAAGGCAATAATCAAATCACCCGCACGACTGCATAATTCCTGTAATTTCTTTGCAGTATATTCAACTGAATAAGTTTCCATCAATCCAGTATTAATGTGCTTAACACCGAATAGTTCACACATATGGAAACAGGCCTGTTCCTTATACTTTTGCTCGTACGAACGCGATTCCTCACACCACTGAACAATATACTCAACTTCTGTACAACGAATTTGGTACTTTCTAAGTAATGCCAAAATATCATCATCTGACAAACCTTCATTTACTGCATCTACATAAGTTTCTGCCCGTAAACCGATCCCATCATAACCCGCCTCATGAGCAGCCTTACAACGTTGTTCAAACGTACATTTATCACCGAGTGTCCACGAACTAACTGTAATTGGATGTGATTCTGCCATTTTAAATACCCCCTTAATTATGTAGGATCTATTTTTCGTGAAGATGAAATTCATTGCTAGAGCGTGTTTGGAAAAGTGGTTAGATTCTACTCCGCAATTGAGAATTATTAGCATAACCTGCTAATAATCTTGGTGTTTCTCCGATGGCCATTCTTGTGGCCAAAACTAAGGAGCACAGTTATAAAGTCCATAACTGCTCACAACTAAGTTCGTCTCGGCCACCACAGGAATCTGCTTTTTCAAACACGTTTACACTAAACTAGCCAGAAAGAAACTAGTAAAGGCATTTTCCAAACACGACCTAAGTGTTAATCATTTTTCTAGCGTAAACTTCGTCAACACGAAAGATAGTTCCTCTAAATACTTTGCTTTTATTTCAAATGAACTAATTCACAAATTCATTGTAAGCGCTCATCAAAACAACGTCTAATTGATTATCATCGACTAATCTATAGTTAAAGGCTATACTTAACTTGATTATGGCATTAGAAAAGGGGCCTAACGATTGAATCTATACCATTTGCGTTACTTTTCAGTTTTAGCCGAAACCGAAAACTACACCAAAGCGGCAAAACTGTTAAGTATTACACAACCCAGCCTTAGCAATGCAATTCATTCATTAGAACAAGAAATTAAAGTTAAATTATTCGCAAAGAAAGGCCGCAATATTTATTTGACAAAATCCGGCAAACTATTTGTTACCGAAGTTAATAAGGCACTCACAACGCTGGATCAAGGGATCTCCGAAGTTCAAAAGAGTAACCAGCACGATACATTGATCCGCATTGCTACTTTAAGAACACTTAGCACCCAATGGTTACCAAACACCGTTCATGATTTTTTAGCAACCAATCAAAAAACACAGATTCATTTTGAATTTTCAACTGATACCGGGCTCTCACCAGATATTATCCATGGTCTCCGCACCGAAAAATACGATATTTGTTTTTGCTCCAAAGTTGACGATCAAGAAGACATTGACTATTTTCCAATTGCCGAACAGGAATTGGTGGTCATTACGCCAAATAATCACCCACTAGCGGCCAAAAAAGAGATCAATCTGGCAGAAACACTGCCGTATAAACAAATTACCTTTTCCCCGCGAAGTGGGCTCTATTCCATAATGCGGCAACTATTTGCAGAGTGCGGCGGTCATCCAACAAGCGTCTACTCGATTGAAGAAGACCAAGCAGTGGCCGGCCTAGTTGCCAATAATTTTGGTATCGCGGTCGTCCCTAACATGACTATTCTAAAATCAATGCCAATTAAAATAATTCCACTGACTTTTCCAAAATGGAAGCGTGTCTTTTATATGGCAACATTGAAGCAGCACTATAAAACCCCTGCAGTTAAGCACTTTGTTGATTTTATAAAGGAGCAAAACTAAGATCCGTTCATAAAATGATTAGGCAAAATATCTCTAAACGACAAAAAAACTGTGGCGAAAATACTTCGTCACAGTTTTTTGTTTCTATTCGGACTTCGTTCCACCCTAATCTGATCGACAACACCCGTAATAATCATCAATTGCAAAGTAGAATCTAACCACTTTTTGAACCACTCCCTAGCAATTTAAGTACTGTCGGGTAGTCCTTTTTTTGACTTAATAGATTAATATCTTGCTGCTTTAATTGCCGATAAAGGTAGCCGAAAATATTACTCTCTTGTTCACTATCTTTATCAACCAAAACGATTAAGATCATATTTACCGATGTTCGTTCAAGTTTCCGATTACCATCAAAGCTAATTGCAAACAATCGAAATGAACTAGTTAAACTAGTCGTTGCGTGGGGGATTGATATGTGGTTTAACACTAGGCGATTGCCCTCCTGCTCACGACTAATTAGACTTTCTTTTTGTTTTTCGGTCATCACCGTTCTTTTTACAAAATCCTTCAACCCGGTTTCTAACAATGAATCAATATTCTTTTTACCAGGTACATGTACCCAATTAATTTCCGGGAAAAAGTTAATTAAATTTTGTTGAAAATAATTTTTAGCGGCCAGTTCATGTAAACGCGCGATCACATCCTGATTCACTACACCAGTAAACGTCAAATTATACTGCAATTCATTTTTCTCATCCGCCGCCTGCAATTCACCATTATAAAGAAGTAAAGCAAACTTGTTGGTTGCCGCCAACCGGCTTGCTTCTTTCGGCGATGTGACCAGTGTGACGTCGACATTCATCGTATTCTCTTCAATAATTAATTTATTAATATCACCAAATGACGGTCTAGTAGCGTGTAGTAGAATTTTTACACGTGCTTCCTTGTGATTTTGAACTGCATAAATTAAATAAAGTGCTAATAAATTTCCATCAATGTAACTATTTTTGAATTTTACAGACAGAATATTCTTTAATTCCAATCCAAAATCGAAGAGAAACGGATTTCTAATTCGCAGTAAGTCCATTTGACCATCAAGATCGTTAATTTGATAGATTGGAAAAGCAATGCTTCTAGATAGGTGCTTTAAGATTTTCTGGTAGAACAGCCGGTCACTAAAATCAAAGTGGTACTTTTGATTAATCGTGTCAACTATTTGGCGAATACCGTCAATATCTAACTTAGCTAAATTGGCAGTCTTTAGATCAAAGAAAGTGGTTAAAAGTGAATAGCCTTTTTCATCAGCTAAATCAGCTCGAGTAAAAATATCATTACTAACTTTAATGCCTAAATAGGTAGTCGCGTACTGCTCCACCGCTAAAAGCTGCGCCTTAAACTGCTTGGCATTCTCATTTTTTAAAATAAATTCGTTAGCGGAATTACTTTTTTGTAAATTGATTTTTAATTCCAGCAATTGCTTTTCTTGCGGGTAAGAAAATTCAACTAATTCCGAGTTTTCAAAAATAAGGTTTGCCATAAAATCCAACCGCCGCTCAAAAGGTATTTCTACGAAGTAACCCTTACCAGTTTGTGATTTAATGTTTAATATTCTGACATATTCTTCCCTTAAATAAGCCAACTCGCTTTGAATTGCAACCTTAGACAAAAAGGTGGTTTCCTCTAACGTTGCTGCTGTTATATATTTATTGGCTAGCAGCAAATAAAGAATTTGATTACTCGTTTGTTTTATCTGTTGTAAATGTTGATTTAGGACGGCCTGATTAGTTATTTTAAGGTGATAGCCCTTAAAATTCGTAACTTCACCTAGGTTCTCTGCTTTTAACCAATAATTAATTGCCGCAACATCGCGAATAATTGTCCGCCGTGATGCATCTAAAATATTTGCCAGCTCATCCCCGGATAAATCGTGCTGTTCCAATATAGTAATTATTTTGATTTGGCGATCATTAAGCATAGCAACATTGACTCCTTTTATGCGTGGATAGCCAATGCCAGCCGATTCAGGCCATCTTCAAGCTTTTTCCTTGGGCAAGCAATATTCATTCGGATATAGTGGCTATCCCCGTACGTTGCTCCCGCCATGATGCCTACACGACCAGTATTAACCAGTTTATCTTGCAATTTTGCGCTAGTTAAATTTAATTTGCTAACGTTTATCCAGGCAAGATAAGTCGCTTCTGGTTTAACAAAAATGAGCTCCGGAATATTCTTGGCTATAAAATCTTGAACCAACTGCATATTTTGTGCCAAATAAGCTTTTAACTCATCAACGTAAGTAACCGATTGATTGTAAGCGGCAATTTGGGCAGTAATGCCAAAAATACTTGCTGAGGATAAGGCGTTCTTTTGCTTTAGCTCATGTAAAAATTGTACCAATAAATCATCATCGGGGCAAAGAAGGTATGATCCAACTAATCCGGGAATATTAAACGTTTTACTCGCCGAGCTACACAAAACGATATCTTTATGCGTAAGCTCGGTAATTGGCGTGTAGCTGTTAGTCCCATAAACGATATCACTATGAATATCATCAGAAATAATAAAAACATGATTCTGCTGGCATAACTGGACTATTTTCTGCAGTTCTTTTTTGGAAAATACCTTTCCGGTTGGATTATGCGGATTAGTTAATAACAATATCTTATTATGTTCTTCTTCTAGCAATAGCCGCAAGGTGTCCCAATCAATTTGGTAATTCTGGTCCGCACCAGTTAATTTAACCGGTAGCAAACGTCTGTGGTTACTCTGAATAATATTGTAAAAGGCGTCGTACATTGGTGCAAAAACAATAACGCCATCATTTTCTTCACTTTTCATTCGAATAAAGCTAGCAATTGAAAATCCCACGCTTGGACTATAGGAAATCCAATCGGCCGCAATTTTTGTTTGATGTCTGTTTTTAAACCAGTTAACAATACTATCCTTGTATTCTGCGTGGTTCCACCGGGTGTAACCGTAAATTGGGTGTGCCATTCTTTTGGTCAACGCTGCCTGTACTTCCTCTGGAACGGGAAAATCAGTATCCGAAATCGAAAACGGTAAGATATCTTCTCTGCCAAAACGATCGGAAATATAATCCCATTGTGTACTAAAAGTATGGTGCCGATCAATTACTTTATCAAAATCAATTTTCATATTAGTAACCTCCATTTTAAATCCGCTTCGAAACAAAAACAGATGCGCCGACTTCAGCACACCTGTAATTAAACGCTAATTAATTGTATGTTTAACACTTGCACTTGTATCAGTTTCTGTACTGGCCTCTACACCAACTTTAGCGTTAATTTCTGTGCTAGCTGATTCATCATTACCAGCCGCCTGTAATTTTTCCAACTGCTTTTTCGCCTTATGCTTCAGCCATGCGCCTTTAAAGACAAGGATGAAAGTTACATTCAGGAACAGACCAATTGCAAGAACTAGGTAGAACCAATACCAGGGTTTCATCAAGCCAATTAATGGATCAAAGATACCGATCCCAGGAGCAAGTCGTTCCAGCCCAAACGCCATCGATAATGACCCCGTAATCCCACCAGCCAACGTATTAGCCGCAATCATTGGCAACGGCGCTGCTAAGGCAAACGGAATAGCAGGCTCAGTGGCAACGGTCATTCCAACGATAAAGGCTGAAACACTTGAATCTTTTTCTGCCTTACTGAACATTGAAGGTCTGATCCAGCTTGCAATTGCTGCGGCCATAGGTGGTAATAACGTAACAACACCCACAATGCCGTACCAAGTGTAAACGTGTGAACTTAACAGCGAGAAACCGAAGAACCAAGCCGTTTTATTAACTGGGCCACCCATATCAAAGGCCAGCATACAACCTACAAGGAACCCACCAGCAATTTTAGCTGAAGGCGGCATATTATTAAGGAACAAGAGCATGTTTTTCATGATAAAGGCCATGAAAGGTCCGATTAAGTAATAAGTTAATAGTCCAAATATTGTGAGCGTAACAAACGGGATAATTAGATAACCCATCAACGACGCAATGCTCTTAGGTAATTTTATTTTCTTGAAGTATTTTACAAAATAACCAATGCTAAGTCCAAGAACAATCGCTCCTAAGAATCCGGCACCTGATTCAGTTCCCAACAATGTACTATCATTGGCCAAATACGTTGCAATAAAGGCCGGCGCAAAGGCTGGTTTATCACCAATCGACATTGCAATGTAGGCCCCCATGATTGGAATCATGAAGGTGAAGCCTAAATTACCAATTTGTTGAACCACCCAGGCTAAGGATGGCTGCACCCCATTTGCCAACGCTGTGTCGGGCATCCCGAATTGAACCATCATGCTACCAATAGCAACAAGCAGTCCACCACCGATAACGAATGGTAAAGCCGCAGAAACCCCGGCCATCAAATGGCTCATGATGCCATCTTGGGCAACTGCACTGTCGCCAAGTTTAACCTTAGAGGCATTAAATAGTTTAGCCTTTTCATCGATGTTATCAAAAATAGTTTCAATATGTTTTAAGGCCTCAGATACTGGTAGCTCAACAACTTTTTTGTTGTCAAAACGTGCCTTATCTTCATCCGTCATTCCTTTTCCTAACGCCAGAATAACGTAATCGGCCTTCGCAATATCCGCTGACGTTAATTTATCTTCAACCCCACTAGCGCCTTGTGTTTCAACGTGAATTTCGTAACCTAGCGATTTGGCTTTTTGTTCCAACGCTTCGGCTACCATGTAAGTATGAGCGATACCAGCAGGACAGTTTGTCACAGCAACAATTTTTAATTTTGTCATATGATGACCTCCTTCACTTTAGGAAATTAGAATATTTTGAATTGCTTCAAACACTTCTTCTTGAGTACCATTTTTTAGAATAGCAATAAAATCTTGGTGCATTAATTGACGACTTAATTTTGCTAATAATTTCAAATGAACATCTGCCTGATCTACTGGAATCATCAGGGAAATCCAGGTATTAACGGGTTTATCATCCAATGATTGCCATTCGATTAGGTTAGAACTACGTGCAAAGAAAACGCCGGCCTCCAAAATTTCTTTGGATTTTGTATGTGGAATCGCAACACCGTTACCAAAACCTGTTGTTGATTCTTCTTCTCTGGCCAATAAGTCCTTGTACAAATTGTCGGCATCCTTAGCGTGACCGTTCTTTTGCGCAAGTTCAGCAAATTCCTGCATAACCTCTTTTTGTGTCGTGGCTTTTAAATCCATAATCATATTATCTTTTGAAAATAAACTCATAGAATTTCCCCCTTCATTTGCTTATTACAATTTTTATTTGACAAGAAGGGAGTGTACAATATTTTGTGTAAATAGTAATTGAAAAGGGAAGACCTTCCCCGTATGATTAAATCGCCAAACATAATCAACGGAGGCCTTCCCCATGGATCAGTTTAACAAAGAAATCGCCCAAACACTACTAGCTCAAGGAAATTTAAAGGAGGTTTTTCGTACTCAATTGGAGAAAACAGTCAACAGCCTGCTTCAAGCTGAACTGACCGCAATTTTAGGCTACGATCCATATGATCGCAGTGGCTTCAACAGCGGTAATTCCAGAAACGGACAGTACTTTCGCCAAATAGCTTCCGAGTATGGAAAACTAAATATTTGTGTGCCCCGTGACCGTAATGGTGAATTCAAAGCAGCACTTATTCCATCCTATACGCGCCGGGTTGATGCCCTAGAAGAAATGGTTCTCAAGCTCTACGAAAAAGGGATCACAACACGTGAAATTGCCGATCTCATTGAGAAAATGTATGGATCGCACTACTGCGCAACCACAATCTCAAACATGACCCAGGTCGTCGAAGGGCAAGTTGCGGCTTTTCATAAGCGTCATTTTACTGAGTCAAGCTTCGTTTGTCTCTTCATCGATGCGACTTATCTTCCGCTCAGACGAAAGACGGTTGAACGTGAGGCGGTCCATATCGCGATTGGCATTACAGCAAGCGGTGAGAAACAGATCCTTGATTACCAAATCGCTCCAACTGAGAATGGTGAAGTTTGGTCAGAATTATTAGGTGGACTTGTAAAAAGAGGTATCAGCAACGTCCAACTAGTCATCGCTGACGGAATGGTGGGCCTTGAATCAGCACTTGAAAGAAGCTACCCACAGGCAAAGTTTCAGCGTTGCCTCGTTCATATGAGTCGTAATATTTTCAAAAAAGTACGTGTTAGTGACCGACAGGCCGTTATGTCTGAATTCAAGCAGATCCATCAAGCAACGACCAAATCTGAGGCACAAGCGATTCTGGCCACCTTTATTACACACTGGGCACCTAGCTATTCTAGAATGACGAAGCACTTAGCGGAGACCAAAAATCTGCTTACTTTCTTTGATTTCCCGACAAGTATTAGAGCCTCGATCTACTCAACCAATCTTATTGAATCTTTCAACAAATCAATTAAGCGAAAAACCAAAGTGAAAGAACAATTTCCAAATGAAGCTGCGTTGGATCGTTTCCTAGTCACACAGATGTTGGCCTACAACGATAAGAACTTTGGTAAGTCTCATCGTGGTTTCAAACAATGCCAAGATACATTAGAATCAATGTTTTGAAATTGGTTATTTAATCGTGCGAATAAGAGTTACTCATTTACACAAAATTATTGACACTCTCGACAAGAACGCCCTGCTTAATGATAAGCATAATCTGTCCTTGAAGTAGCTATCCTTTATTTAGCATAATTTTATTATATCTGTCAGCGCTTACTTTATTAATATGCTATTTGTCACTAACAAAGTGACAAGGTGATCAAAAGGCAGTCCAGCACTGTAATTTGGCCCAATTTTTTATTTATTTCTGTCCATTATAATAACTTTTACATTATAATTACCCACTACTAAAAAATGCTCTAAAGCTCCTCTGTAAAATAGAATCTGAATGGGCCTCTAATAATTCCCAGCAAAAATAGGCCGGGACAAAAGTCCTGGCCTATTGCTATTTCCAATCGTTTTTCTAGAACATACGCCCAAACTAAGGCTGCCTTAAAACGGCTTTAGTTAGTAACTGAATTCTGTGCCTTAGCAACGGCATTTTTAACAGCACTTTTAATTGCTCTGCTAGAGGCTGAGGCACCTGAAATGGCATCAACGTCATAGGTGTTCTTAGCAACCATCTCAGTAGGTAATTTTTCAACAGCTGCCTGGCCGACATCAGCACTTTCACTTTGTTGAACAATTTCAACTTTTTTGATTTTATCATTCGCGTAAGTGACGCGCGCAACAACCTGCCCGCCAATACCAGCATCACTTACACCTAAGTATTGATTAGGTTCAATCTTAATGTCAGTAAGATCAGTCTTTTGAGCCAGATCATTTTGACCAACAATTGCGGCAGCACCCGCAACTGGATCGGCCACAACTTCAGTATCTTCTTTTGGTTTTGCGGCATTTTCACCAGCAATTTTACCAAAGATTAAACACTCGGCCAAATTTCCGCCGCCTTGATATTGATTAGCATTAATACCGCCCAACTCACCAGCACCATAGAGATGTGGGATTGGCTGGTTATTGATATCCAAAATTTCTGCATCAACGTTTCGCTGTGGTCCACCTTGCGTATTCAAAACATCATGCGTTAATGCAGCGGCATAAAATGGACCTGCGTCAAATGCCCGTAGTGTTTTAGGATCACGATTATAAGCGTAATCACGACCGTTTTTAGCAAATTCATTAAAATCAGTTACGGTTTGTTGTAATTTTTCTGGATTAGCCTCGATCTTGTTCGCCAATTCATTTAAGGAATCCGCTTTAACTAAGTTTTCCAAGAAGGCAGCGTACGGAATCTTTTTATTCTGCTTAAATTGGTCTAATTGGGACTGATCAAAAATTAAATAGGGGTGGACGTTTGTTCGTGGAATACGCCAAGTACCATGATCGTAAATGTGGCCGTGGCGATTTGTTTCATCCTCTTTAAAGTAACGACTGCCATCATCGGCAACGGTTATGATGCTTCCTGTATAAAGATCCGGCCATTGATCGATAATTAAGCGTGCTCGTTGGCCTTCTGGAACATCAAAGGCCATTCCGTGCAACATTCCTAGAGCTTCATAATTATTCATATGCCACATTTTGGCGCCAACTTCTGCGGCCATATTCAGGCCATCGCCGCGATTATAAAGTGAGCCTAGTGGTGCCAAATGTTCTGCACCTAAGTAATTCTGAATTTGCTGCTTATTATTTTCAAAACCACCCACAGTCAGTACAACACCATTTTTAGCACGAATATTATAAAGTTTGCCTGCTCGTTTAATTGTCGCACCTAAAATAACCTTTGTTTCTGGATCTTGAATTAAATGCGTCGCCCGTGAGTTCAACCAAACATCGATCTTATCCGTCCGATCCAGAACTTTTTGCCGTAAAATTTTCCACAAGGCCGCATCAAACATGCCTGCGTGCACAGTTGTGAAATCATACGCTTCGACACCCTTGTACTCTGGATATTCAAAAATTGCGTCTTTAATCGGAATATTAGTTTGGCTCAAATCAAACTCATTTTTAAAACTAAATGGTTCAACATTTAAATATTTTTTGACGTAATCACGCATATGGACCATTCCATCAACGTAAACATCAATCATATCTTCTGGAAGAGCCATTGGCGCCGTTAAAATCTTATAGTACGCTTTTGCATCCTCAAAATTATCACCCGTTCCAATTAATTGAGCCGAATAACGTGTATTACCACCCTCCTTACCTGCAGGGGCCGCATCAACTAATAAAACTTTTGCGTCATTATCTGCAGCAAACCGGGCTGCCGTTGCACCGGCACCACCAAAACCAAGAACAAGTGTATCATAGGTCGCACTCCAATTAATTTGATCAGTATAAGCCATATTATCTACTCCTTCCTTAACAGTTGGATTCAATTTCTTTACGTAATCGATATAATTAGCAAAACATTGCTCTAAAAATGAAATCGTCTGGGCGGCCTTTAAATTATGCCGTTCGTCAAAAGCATCCTTACAGTAATTCAATAAAAATTCATTTCCCGGCAAAACTGACGCATCGACACCTGGTGAATCCAAAATCTGCCGTAAATTCATTTGGGCCCGGGAAGTTCCTTGGGGACCATAAGAGGCACCCACAATCATAACCGGCTTATGCGCAAATGGATGATCGGCACAAGAAAGCCATTCAATTAAACTCTTTAACGCGGCCGGAATTGCATGATCATATTCCGGAGTTGCAATAATTACGCCATCGGCCTGAGCAACTTTTTGCGAAAATTCAGTCACAACCGCTGGTATGCAATCACTATTATTTTCGTTAAACAACGGAATATCCTGAATTTCTAAAAGATCAATCGTTGCTCTGGATGCAAAATGTCGTTTCATAAATTGCAGTAAAAATCGATTATAGGAAAAATCAGCGTTAGTCCCTACAATGCCAACTAATTTCATTAACAATCACCACTTAATTTGTATATTTTTTAACAATATTGTCTAAAAAGAAGCCTAAAATAGAACATCTTCATTATGTAATCGGTTGCTTGAAAAGTAAAATTACTTTTCAAGATTAATTTTATAACTATTTAGTAATAGTATAAATACTGTTATAATCAATTTATTTATAACTATTTACATTTAGAGGCGATTTAATGAACAACCAATTGCACTCAATCCTCATTGGTGTGAAAAAATATCCAACAATAACAAAAGTTGCACAAGCTTGCTTCGTGACCCAACCGTATATTAGTCGGCTACTGGCCCAAACTGAGAAGCACTTTAACCTTAAATTAGTTAATCGCGATGCAAAACCAATCACACTCACCTACGCTGGCGAACGGATGCTAACCTATTTACAAAAACAAGATCAAATGCAGCAGGAAATGACGGAAGAACTCAGTCATTTGGCCCAGCACAAATTTGGATCGGTCACCTTAGCGCTGAACCAGCCTCTATCTGATCGCTGGCTACCTAAGTTTTTGCCGGCCATTTCTGCACAATACCCCCAACTGCACATTAATATTGTTGAATTAACAACTAGCCTAGCCGAACAGCAACTTCCTTCCGGTAAGATTGATATTTTTATTGGCAAAACCATCTTTGATAAACGAATCATTTGTCATGAATTAGGTAACGTTAAGCTACTTTTACTAGTGCCAAGCACATCAAAGTTATACCACTCTAATCAATACTATCGGGAAATTACTGCTGCCGATATCCAAAAACTAAACAGCGAACCTTTTATCAGCTTAGGCGGAGAGTCACGATTTCAAGAAATGGTTGATCATTTCTTGCGCGATAGCGGCGTCACTATCGAAAATAGAATTGAGGCACCAAATTCGCAAATTACGACGGCACTAGCTGCTAGTGGCCTAGGCTGCACAATTACAACCGGACAGATTATTGAACAATTACATTTAACGAACGCAGATGGGATTAATTTACTGGAAATTCCCGCTGATCTACTTTCTTTAAATTTTGGTATTTCCTACCGAAAATCTAATGCGACCGCCACTGTTATTCGCGAGATCGTCCGGCAAATCCAGCAAACAAAATTATTTTAGCAACATTCGCCGCAACTGTTTCACCGGTGCCTTTACGTGTCCCTCTGGTAGAACCAATAATAACTGACTGTGAAGTGTCTGCTTTAATGGTACCAATTGAACTTGATCATCCAAAAATGGCTGTGCGGCCCGCCGAAATAAAATTGCGACCTGCTGGGCATCCCGAACCATAGCAATAACGGTTTCAATGTGGGAACTAACAAAATGAATGTTGGGCGTAAATCCGGCCGCCTGACATAAATCTAAAATTGGCTGTTGAACACCTGAATCTGCCGGTAAAGTAACGAAACTGGCCGTTCGCAATTGATTAATCGCTAACCGCTTATTGTCGGCCCAGAGACTCCTTTTAGGAATAACGGCAACTAACTCATCTTTGGCAAGTACATCTACACGTTTGAAATTAGCGGGTAATTGCGTATCGCGCACTATTGCTAAGTCACGTTCACCAGCAGTTAATTGCTGCAATACTTGGTCATTTTCAGCTTCTTCTAAATCAACATCAATTTGGGGATATTTTCGTAAAAAAGCGGCCAGCCGTGCCGTTAAACCGTATTGTGCCATAACCGGAACGGCTGCAATTCGAATTTTGCCCCGCTGCAAAGTTTGGTAACCACCAACTTCATTCAACAAAAGCTGCTGTTGCGTTAAAATAGTTGCAACATAACGAGCGAGACTTTCACCAGCATCAGTAATGATGACGCGGCGCCGATTATGCCGATCAATTAACTGAATATCTAATTCGGCCTCTAAGCGCTTGATCTGCTTTGAAAGGGCCGACTGTGAAATATTCAGGCTTACCGCGGCCGCAGAGAAGCTTTTACTTTTAACAACTTGTTCGAATGCCTTTAACTGATCGAAATTCATTACGTCACCTTCCTATTATGCCATCATAGAATAAGTCGCTTTGAAAGTCGACTTGTTCGCCTGCCTAGCAAACTTTACAATGAATTAAATGAATTGTCTTGAAAGGCAGGCTAAACCTATGAAAAAGATTATTGTCGGCGTTACCGGTGCTTCAGGGACTATCTACGCAATTGCGCTGCTTCAAGCGCTACAGGCACGTTCTGATGTTGAAACTCACTTAGTTTTAAGCGCCTGGGCCCAGAAAAATTTAGCGTTAGAAACAACTTTAACCCTAACGGATGTTAAATCCTTAGCCGACTTCAATTATTCCGAACGTGATCAAGGTGCAAAGATTGCATCAGGTTCTTTTCTAAATGACGGTATGATTGTTGTCCCGGCTAGCATGAAAACCGTTGCCGGTATAGCTTGTGGCTTTGCGGATAATTTAATTGGTCGGGCGGCTGACGTTGCACTGAAGGAACGGCGTAAATTAATTATTGTTCCACGTGAAACACCCCTTAGCACGATCCACTTAGAAAATTTACTAAAATTATCTCGTTTAGGTGCTCAAATCATCCCACCAATTCCCGCCTTTTACAATCAACCAAAGACAATTAATGATATCGTCAACCACACAACGATGAAATTATTAGACGCAGTTGGCATTTCAACTGACATCAGTCCCCGGTGGCAAGGTGATTAGAACCTACCGCTAATATAGATACATTAAGGAGGTCTATTAATGCCTAAGTTTACGGTTAAACAAGCAGCCTATGAAATGCGACTTGACTTAAAACGTGAGAACCAGGATTTACTATTAATTTTAACTGGCGGCGACGTTCCTCATTTCGGTGTTGTAACTACACTAACGAAGACGACAACGCCAGCTACTGTCCGCTTTCCAAGCCACGCCGGTCGATTACACAAAGAAAACGTACTAACGGAACGGTTGGCCAATAAGTTGCAATCTCAATTGACTGGGACTTGTACAATTATTGGTGGCGTACACGTCAATCAGATTACCCAGGCACAGATCGATGCCTCTTTTACCATGGTTGATACGCTTGCTAATCAGGCCCTGAACTGGCTTAATTTACACCCAGCCAAACAAGTAGCCATTTCCTACGCCAAACTGTCTAAACCAACTAAGTAAACGGGTCACTGAGCTAATGAATTCACTTACCGCCATCTCTTTTTTACTAATTTAATTACTACAAAAATAAAAGACGACCAAAAAGTTAGTTTACTTTTTGGTCGTCTTTCATTTCATTAATACCATTATTTCAAATATTTCCGCCAATCCGACACTTTTTTAAACTGTGCCCGGGTAAATTGTTTTTTCATATCAACTGGTACTGTACCATCCAATATCAATTTGGAAGACATCCCGCGAGTACGAATTGATTTAGGATCATATTCTGGCCGTTCTGAGGGATCTAACGGGTGATTACGCATTCCTGGTAGTACAACAATGTCTTCATCGGCTTGAAAACGTGTATTAATCGTCCACATCACATCATTCATATCAAAAATATCAACATCCTCATCAACTAAGATGACCGTCTTCAGTTCTTTAAACGAGGCAAAAGCCAATAGTGCGGCCTGCCGCTGAATTCCTTCGTCAGCCTCGTCCTCTTTATGAATTTGCATAATGGTCATTAACTTACCGCCACCAGCAGGAGGATTGTAGACGTTCAAAACTTTGCCGGGTAAAGCGCGATTAACCAACGACAAAATACTGGCCTCAGTCGGAATCCCAGCCAAACTAACGTGTTCTTCACTAGGACCAATTACCGTCTGCATAATTGGCCGGTTCTTCCGGTGCGTAACGGCCTTTACTTTAATAACGTTAACCGCAGGATTTGCATCACCATCATAGCCTGGAAATTCAGGCATTGCTTTGCCTGTATTAGTATTAATATCTTCCTGAATTGTCGTTTGCGGCAAAATTTCCCCCTCAATCGTAAATTCAGCACGGGCCAACGCCTTTTCATTAACGGTTAGACCGGCTACTAATTGAACAGGCTCTTGACGCAGCGCGCCAGCAACACCTAATTCATTGTAGCCAAGTGGTGTCGTCGGTGGCTCAAAAGTTGCTCCCACCGTGATTGCCGGATCGAGACCGATGTTAATTGTGACTGGCATCGGCTTATCAATCTTTTGATAATCTTTCAAGAAGGCGCCAATGTGCCGGCCACCTGGCATAATGTAAATACCGATTGTATCCTTATCTTCCAAAACCATCCGGTGAATGGTTACATCGCTCATCGTTTTTTCAGGATTGGACCCGGCGACTAACCCCATCGTGATGTAAGGTCCGGCATCGTATTCAGTGTTAGTTGGTGCCGCAATTAATTTTCGAATATCAAAATCAGGATCACTCACGCGGTGAACTACTTCATGGGCAGGTGCTTGCTCCTCACTAACGGTTACCGGTGCAACGGGGTGTTCCACTGCCTGGTTTAACAGTTGACCCAACGTGTGGTAATCATGGTGAAATAGTTGTCCAACCCGTTTACGGCTGGCCAATAGACCAATTAGCACCCGAGTTTCGGGAAAACCGATCACGTTATTAAACATCATGGCGGGCCCTTCCTGTGTTGGCCGCTGGACCGTTCCCCCGGCACCAATATAGCGATAAACACCGGCTAATTCAGCATTGGGATCAACTGCTTCATCAGTTTCGTGGTACTGGGTTGGTTCTTCTTTTAATTCAGCCAAAACACTACGTAAATCATAAGGTTGTTTGCTCAATTTATTTCCTCCTTAATATTTGATTTCTGCGTGAATGAAAAATTAATTATCTCAAAAACGCGTTCTAAACTGCTCTCATTTAATATTTTTAGATCGCTATTCAAAACAAAATACTTCCAGCAAACTTATAGTATAGCTAAAATTTACTGGCATCAATTCAAATTTATTAGCAATCCATTCCAAATTAGAATAATAATATTAGTTGCTCCACTAATTTAGAATAAATACTGCCGATTAAAGTCCACCAAAGAAGCCCTACTTAAAAACTGAATGCCTTACGCCGCGTTTTTTTCTGCTACGTGCTATAATTTCGGAATGGTCTAAGAAGAACGGCGTGTTTCCAAACGCGCTTCTAGGCAACTTAATAAAAAATCGTTATAATAAAAACTAATCTAACAGTGAGGTGAACGGCTATGACCCAAATTTACTTAGCAGGCCCCTTTTTTTCAACTGAACAAATCAAACGCTTAAAAAAAGTTGCCGTCAAATTACAACAGAATCCAACTGTCGAAAATTATTTTTCGCCCATGATGGATACCAATCACGCCGGACTTGAAGAAGGCACAAAAAAATGGCAAGCCTTAGTCTACCAAGAGGACATGGCTGGCTTAACAACCGCTGATGTTGTTGTTGCCATTTATGATTATATACCTGGCTACACTGATCCCGGCACAATGTTCGAAATTGGTTACGCCACTGCTAAAAAAATTCCAGTAGTCCTCTATCACGAAGGCCCTGAGCCACTGAACCTAATGATTAGCCAAGGTCTAACAACTTACGTTACTGAAGCTAAACAACTTGCAACCTTGAATTTTACTAACCTACCGAAAATTGCTTACCAAGGTGACGTTTTTTAGGATTAACGCTTAATCGTTGACTTAACGAGGTACCAATAGACCGTTTCACGTGAACCAAAACAAAACTGGGTGGTAAGCGTCCGGTTAAATACCGTGTTCTTACCACCCAGAAAGTTGCTTAAAGTTTCGTCCAATATTTGGGGTTCACTTCACAGCCTCATTTTTGATTTAAAACATTAAACTGCTAACAACCTAATTAGCCAGAAAACTTTAAAGATTTACTTGGCCGGCTAAGTATTTAAACGGCTATAAAAAACAGATCGTTTTTCGCAACATTCATTAATAGAAATCTTCTAAATAGGGTTTAATCATTTGAACAACTGGCTCACTGCCTTTGCCTTCCATCATTGCCACCGTTAAGTAACGGCCCTGCTCAGGATCAAAGGCAAAGACAAAACCATTTTGTTTACCTTGAATATCCTGTTGCTGCTTTAATTCGGCCGTTCCGGTTTTTGCCGCCATTTGGTGACCATCAATTTGTAAATCATGCGCCGTGCCAGCCGGATCACTGACCACTTGTTCTAATGCTTGAACTACCGCCGCAGTATTTTGCGGTTTAATTACTTGTTGCCCTTTTTTCGCCGACTGTTTGCTCAGCAAAGTTGGTAATTGAATACGTCCTTGGTTGGCGAAAACACTATAGGTTACCGCCTGCTGAATTGGTGTCATCAGTAACTGGCCTTGACCGTAGCCGGAATCGGCCAATAATTGGGCCGACAAATGTTGTTGATTGGCAACCTGTGCAGTTGGCATTGTTAGTGGTATGGCCAACTTTTTACCAAAAATAAATGGTTTCAGGCCTTTATAAAAGGCGGATTGGCCCATTGCCAAAGTGGTTTGAGCGAACCAAATATTATCCGAATTAATCAGGGCCTGGGCCATGTTTTCCTCTGGTGTATTTGTAACCCGTGTAATTTGATAATTTCCCCAGCTATGATTTGGCTGCCACTTTAAACCACTTATTTTCCGGGTCGTATTGGTAGTGATGGTCCCGTTATCAAGCGCAATTCCTGCAGTTACAGCCTTAAAGGTCGAACCAGGCGCATAGCGGGTTAAATAACGAGCCAGAAATGGATTATTGGAATTATCAAGGTACTTCTGATAATCTTTTTGCGTTATACCATTAGCAAACAAATTTGGATCATAACTTGGGCTACTAACCAAGGTTGTCAGTTGTCCCGTTTTTGGAGCCATTGTTACCACAGCACCAGGTTGCCCCGCTAAACTCTGGTAGGCTTTTTCTTGCTGCGTTCGATCAATCGTTAACTTTAGATTATGCCCATTCTTTTTACGTTCTTTTTGAATGACGCGTATTAACTGATCGCCATCATAAATAGCGATTCGACCGCCATCATGGCCACTTAACTTTTGATTATAAGTTCGTTCTAAACCCGTCTTACCAATTTGATCGCCGCTTTGTAAAGTTGGGTGTTTCTTTAAATCTTCCGCCGTTACTTGGCCAACATAGCCCACTAATTGAGCGCTGGCTTCTTTGCTGGGGTATTTTCGCGCAGCAACTGCTCGGTAAGTAATACCCGCCAATTGTGGTTGTGCAGCACCATCGGCTAACGTCTTCACGGGAACAAAACTATCCGGCTGAACCCAAGATTGTTTTAAACTTTGTTGTAACGTTTTCTTAGAAACGGCAAACGTTTGGCTAATCTTAGTTAAATTTTGCTCAGTTATTTTTTGTGGAACCATTCCTGCCTGCATTAACTGGCCGTCTTCCGCCAATGGCCGGTCTTTCCGATCCAAAATTTTTCCGCGGTGGCCTTGATCCCAAACAACATCAATTGTTTCAGTGCCAGACATTTTCGGGAAAAGTAGCGCAGGTGTCCAAATAACCCGCCATTTTCCCTGCCGCTTAACCACTTCACCACGATAATTACGAACAGTAAGCGGTCCTAACGCCGTTACTAAATGTAATTCATAACTAAATTGATAACGCTGCTTAGTTTGGCGTTTTAATTTTATATTTTTAACGTTCATTTGTTTGGCACTAATTTGCCCAAAAACGTTGACACTCCTTTGAACAACTTTTTTCGTCGTATAATGGTAATCCATCCCCTTTAACTGCCGCTTATCGATGTAATTCACCATCCCGACAAAATCTTGTTTACTAAAATAGCTGGTAAACTGACGTACCGTTCGTTCAGCTTGCTGCTGTTGCTGCCTTTGTTGATACCACATAATTCCGCTGGCTCCCACTAATAGAAGTAATATCCCAGCAAGCAGACCCCATAACCATTTTTTCATTTATGCCACCTCCAATGACTCTAGATCGTGTTTGGAAAATACGCTCGTTAGTATTTTCCTGACTAAGTTGACGGAAACGTGTTTGAAAAAGCAGATTATTACGGATAGCTACGCCGGTCGAACGATCTGCTGCGCGACTCTTTTCGCCTGGCTGCCATGTTTCTTGCGGTGACTGAGACGGGCTTAGTCGAGGAAACACAGTTATGGACTTTATAACTGTGCTCCCTAATTTTCGCCACAAGAATGGACAACGTTCGTAGCATCAAAGAATATTAGCGTTCTTTGCTGATATTCCTCCTGCATTGCGGAGTAGTAGGCTATACGCCATAATCTAACCGCTTTTTCAAACACTCTCTAGATTACACTAATTAAGCAAGTGAATTCTACAACGAATTACCTTCACGTACACAAAACGCACCGTTTTTTTTAAATTTTGAGATTAGTCCACGTTATTTGTAATAAAAGATGAGTATTTTTCCTGAATGGTAAGCTTTTTCATTAGCTGGCAACAAAAATGAGTCAAAAGGTAATTACAACATCTAATTACCTTTTGGCTCAGCTAAATTCAAAATCACTATTCTTTTGTTGCTTTATCTCTGCTAATGATCTTCTTACTAACATCTTGCATAATCCGTAATAAATCGTTAGCCTCATCTTCACCTAATAAATCAACCCAGGCGTAAAACCGTTTGTGAATGGCCTGGTTAATTCTTTCGGTAACTTCTTGGCCCTTAGTTGTTAAAAGAAGGTATAGGCGACGGCGATCATTTATATCGCGTTCTTGAACGATGTAATTTTGTTCTAGCATGACGCGAATCTGCCGGGAAATTGCGGCGCGAGTCACACCCCGCTTGGCCGCAATTTCTGACATACCCATCTGCTGGCCGTTATCAATATCACGCATGATCAAAAATTGTTCAAAGGATAAATGATAACGTTTGGTCGGTTCAGAAACCAGATCGCCAACGTACTTAAAGGAAGTCAAATAAACATTAATGTATTTCTCTAGTAAATCATTATTTTCTTTTGCCATTTGACACACCCCTTATTAGCGATTTTATACCTCCATAATAGCATACTATGCTGCTTGCTTGGAAATTCTTTTGGCCTTTAATAAAGGTAAACTGAAAATAACCGCGAATACAAGTAGCGCTATGAGACTTGCGATTGGACTGGTTGCTAATCCGTTCATTGCGTAATTCAAACCATTTAACAAGTACGTACCTGGTAAAATCAGGCTTATTCCGCGGTAAACGGTTGATAACATCGCGTTAGGCAACAGACCGCCTGAGACAATTAATTGAACGAAAAGCAAGGCTAAGGTTGCGAGAACTCCTAACGTTCCCCACCAGCGATCAAAAGCAAAGACAATCAGTGTGAATATTCCGCCACCCAACAATAAGAAGCCGAATAAGCTGACTGGATGGGCAACTGTAATGCCCATTAACATGATAACGATGGTCATCAAAAGTGCTGATAGCCCTAATACACTACCTAATAACAATGCCTTTTGCCGCCGCGATTGTGCGCGCCAACGTGAACTATAACGATTAAAACCTAATTCGATTAAAATGGCACCTACAAATGAAACCATCAATACAACTAATGGCGCCAAAACATTCATTAATGGTTTGGCCAAATTATCGGCCTGAACCTTGTTTGAAACTGGCGTGACAAAATGATTAACGTTAGCCGGTTCAGTATTTAAATGACCGACTTGGGCGCTACCGGCAGCCAATTTTTTATTGAGCGTGCCCATTCCGTCATCCACTTTGCTAATGCCGGAATCAACCTTATGATCGCCAGTGGCCAATTGTTGTGCGCCATCAGCCAATTGACTGGTACCATCATTTAACGTACCACTGTTACTTGTTAATTGTTGCCCACCTGAATTTAACTGATTAATTCCACTAATTAGTGTTGGCACTTGACTATTTAACTGATTCAAGCCCGTTGTTAACTGGTTAGAACCACCAGCCAACTGATTAACACCACTAATTAAAGTTGGTACTTGCCCATTTAATTGACCTAAACCACCGGCCAATTGCTGGGTTCCACTAATTAATTGCCCGTTTTGGGCGACTAACTGCTGGCTACCAGCGTTTACTTTACTAGCACCGTTAGCTAATTGGTTAGCGCCGGTAACAGTTTGATTGGCCCCAGTAGCTAGTTGGTTAACGCCATTTGCTAGGCTTGGAACTTGACCGTTTAATTGGCCTAAACCGTTAGCTAACTGCTGCGTTCCACTAGTTAATTTACCGTTTTGCGCGACTAATTGCTGACTGCCAGTTGCGGCCTTATTGGCCCCTGCAGACAATTGGGTAATGCCGCCCGTTAAACTTGGAACTTGCCCATTTAATTGATTTAAACCACCCGCTAATGCAGTAGCACCACCAGTTAATTTATCATTTTGAGCAACCAACTGTTTGCTACCTGCTGCAGCTGTGTCCACACCATTTGTATAGGCCTGAATTCCTGGCAGTAACCCAACTTGGCCATTGCCACCGTTTAATCCGCTGGCTACCTGTTGCAGGCCAGTGTGTAATTGTTCGGTTGCTTGAATGGCACCCATTGTCGTTGCCGTATTACCTTGTTGTTTTAAACCAGAACTAACTTTAACTAATCCTGCTTGAAGCTGATTAATGGCCGTTTTAGCACCACTAATTACTGCTGGCGCGCCAGTTTGTTGATCGGCCAATTGATTAATGCCGTTCTTCAAAGCCGTTAACTTAGGCTGTAACGCGTTTAATTGTTGTAATTGCGTTTGGGTATCTTCTAATGCAGGTTTGACAGTACCTAATGCCGTCCCTACTTTGCCTAAATTGGCTTGTAAAGCTGTTGCGTCACCACCAGCACTTTGTAGCTGACTGCCTGCAGCAGCGACTGAAGTAGTGCTCGTATCTAATTTAGCCTGAATGGCACTCACTTGTTTAACTAAATTAGGATTTTGTTTGAGTGTAGCATCCGCGGCTAAACTTGCTACAGCGGCCTTGGTATCATTCAAACTGGTTGTAGCAGTCGCCAATTGACCACTCGCCGAGCTTTGATTATTAGCAAAAACTTTGGCACTAAGGTCACTTAAATTACTACCAGCGGCCGTTGCAGCAGTACCACTAGTTGTCGCTGCTGTACTGACCGCGTTTAAATCGGTCGTTATTTTACCACTATCAATTGAAGTTACTGGCCCACTGATACCGGCACTAAGCTGATCGATCCCTTTACTCAGTTGATCAAAACCGGCGTTTAACTTTTGAATATCCGGTTGGCTAGTACTAACTTGACTATCAATTTCCTGCGCGGCCTGGGTTAATGATTGTTGTAACTGGCTGCTGCCTTGGACTAACTGACCAACACCACCATTAATTTGTTGACCACCACTATTTAAAGTCGCGCTGGAACTCGTTAGTTGGCCTAGGCCTGAATTCAATTTGTTAGCGGCCAACGTATAAGCCGTAACGCCTGTGCTTAAGCTACTACCGCCATCATTTAACTGAAAGACTGCGTTAGATAAGGGCTGGCTGGCCAATTGTAATTGGGTTAAACCAGTTGCTAGCTGCTGATTACCCGTTGCCACCTGACTAGCACCGTTTGTATAAGCAGTAACGCCACTATTTACCTGCTGACTGCCATCATATAATTGAAAAACAGCACTAGCTAGCGGTTGAATTTTTGTTTGCAGCTGATTAAGCCCAGTTGCAACTTGCTGATTGCCCGTTGCTAGTTGCTGGCTACCACTGGCCAATTGTTGATTGGCAGTCGCAATTTGACTAGCGCCATTTGTATAAGCAGTAACGCCAGTATTTAATTGATTGCTACCACTGGCCAACTGTGAGACACCACTTGCTAAGGGTTGCGTTTTGGTTTGCAATTGGTTCAAACCAGCGCTTAATTGTGTACTACCTGTATACAATTGGAATACACCACTTGCTAAGGGTTTGCTAGCCGATTGTAATTGTTTAACGCCGGCCGCTAGCTGATCAACCCCAGCGGTATATTTCGCTTCGCCATCCTTAAAGGTGACCATCTTATCCGCTAATATATCCAAATTACTAGCGATCTGTTTGTTCCCACTAACAAGCTGACTGGTACCCTTCTTTAATTTTTTGGTCCCATTGTGCGCCTGCTCAACGCCCTGTCCTAACTGGTTAATTGAACCCAGCATTGCTTGATCGTAAGCACGTTGCACATTGGCAACAACTTGTGACCGTAGCTTCTGGGCCACCGTATCAGTAATCAAATGTGAAGCAAAATTATTGTGATCGGATAGATCAACCTTAATTTGACTGACCTTTGGCCGCTTGTTTAAAACAGTCGTTGCGTTTTTAGAAAAATTAGTTGGTAACGTTAACTTCATCAAATAGCTACCATCTTTTAATTTTTCGTTGGCCGTTTGTTTGGAAACAAAATGCCACGTGACCTGATGATTATGCCGTAATGCCTTTTCAACACCTGTTCCCAATGCCACCGTCTTTCCCTGGAATTTGGCATTTTGGTCTTGATTAACAACTGCCACATTAATGCGGCTAGTGTTCGTTCGTTGTTCGTAGGCAACAAAATTTAACGCAATAAATAATAATAATAGCGGAATAATAATAATGAGCCCGACGAGTAGCAACTGGCGTGAATGATTCTTGATGGTTTGCATCTCCCTAGCAACCTCCTAAATAGTTTAAGGTCTATTCTGTGCTTGGTACAAAATCTTATTACCAGATAGCACGAAAAATATGACCTT
The DNA here is from genome assembly GCF_001663675.1 of Loigolactobacillus backii. NCBI lineage: Bacteria > Bacillati > Bacillota > Bacilli > Lactobacillales > Lactobacillaceae > Loigolactobacillus > Loigolactobacillus backii. The sequence continues at coordinate 855,964 of NZ_CP014873.1, read as the reverse complement.
CTGAAGAATTTAATGCCACTTTTGATTCTTGTTAATGGGCTATATCGTATATGCCATTAACAATATAAAACTATCGCGCAAAATTGATCGCTTGTCAATTTTATTTTTATAAAATCAGAACTAAAGCGTACTTGAAAAATACTAATAATAGTATTTATTTCATAAAATGATTACCAGGTCTTCATGCTTTCTTCAAAAACCATTAGTATGCTAATTACATAGAGATGAGGTACTTTCCTACCTTATCAATCTACCCTAAAAACTCCTAATTTAATGATAAGCAGCTATAGCCCTAACTATAGCTACCTCTAAATCAAACCTTCTAACCCTAATTAGAAGGTTTTTTTTGTCTTCAACCATAGCTTGAAAAAGTAAATGTACTTACTGCCTATTGGCCTCTTTTTGTGACTGTCACTCAAATATGGCATAATGAAGGCATTAACAATAAGGGGGTAAGCTAGTGGAACTGCCTGGTTTCAAACATCGGATACCACTGCCTAGAATATTAACTTTTGGTTTCTTTATTTTGATCATTCTAGGTGGCTTGCTTCTATCATTACCAATGGCCACGCGCAATGGCCACGCAACTTCGTTTATAGATGCACTATTCACTGCAACTTCGGCCATTTGTATCACTGGACTGACCACCGTTAATACAGCGGCGCACTGGTCGGTCTTTGGTCAAAGCATTATTATGCTGCTCGTTGAAATTGGTGGACTGGGCTTCATGTCATTTACAGTTCTGCCATTTATCCTGTTCCGCCGCCATGTCGATCTAACAACACGGCTACTGGTCAAAGAATCACTTAACTTCGAAAATCTCTCAGATGTTAGTAGTGTTATGAAGTACGTCATTGGTCTATCCGCACTTATCCAAAGCATTGGTGCTGGTCTATTATTTATCGATTTTTACCCGCGCTATGGATTAGGCCGCGGATTATTTATCAGCGTCTTTCAATCAATCATGGCTTTTTGTAATGCCGGTTTCGATTTATTTGGCAATAGTTTAGAAAGCTACCAAAATGATCCCTATTTACTTTTAGTGATTAGTGCGTTAATCATTGCTGGTGGACTGGGTTTTCTAGTCTGGCGGGATCTACTTCTGCTCCGAAAACGAAAACGACTGTCCTTACATACTAAGTTAGCTTTGAGCACCAGTGCCATTTTATTAGTTGGTGGCACGCTTATTTTTAGTTTGACTGAAAATAATTTGGCCGTATTGACGCCTAACGTTAGCCCGTTTAATCGTTTGATTAACACCTTCTTTCTAGCGGTAACGCCACGAACGGCCGGCTTAACAACACTGCCTTACCACCAACTTTCAATTGCCGGAATTGTCCTGACGATCGTTCTCATGTTTATTGGTGGGACCTCTGGCTCAACGGCCGGCGGAATCAAGACAACCACGTTTGGTTTGTTAACTTTACAGAGTTGGGCAGTTTTACGTGGCCACCACGATGTCGAATTTAGCAAACGACGTTTCAGTGACCAAAATATTCTGCGCGCACTCATGCTAGTTTTCGCCAGCATAGCGCTTGTCGTCACTGCCATCATGATTTTAACGGCAACGGAAGCAACACCGGCACGCTACGGGTTAGAGTACGTCACGTTTGAGGTGGTTTCGGCCTTTAGTACCACCGGCATGTCACTTGGTTTAACACCTCACCTAAGCGTAATTGGCAAGCTGATTATCATGTTGTTAATGTTTCTAGGCCGTGTTGGAATTTACACCGTGATGTTCACTGCCCTAAACACGAACCGCACAAAAAAAGGTTACCGCTACCCTACCGAAAATATTCTTATCGGTTAGAACCTTTTAGGATGTGGTAATAATCATTGGTCTACTGCTATAAAAATGACCATTAATTACCTAACTTAACTTAAGTGTGCACCAAAAATATTTTCCAGAAAGGACCAACCTTATGAAACAAAATTTTGCTGTCATCGGCCTAGGTCGTTTTGGTACCAGCATTTGCCGTGTGTTGGCCCAAGAGCACCAAGATGTTTTGGCAATTGACATTAATGAAGAACGCGTGAATAGCTTGGCAAATATTGCAACTCAGGTTGTTGTTGCCGATGGTCAGGATGAAGAAACTTTAAAATCACTTGGAATTGGTAATTTTGATCACGTCATCGTATCGATCGGTAAAAATATTCAGGCAAATATTCTAGTGACGTTAATCGTTAAGGAATTAGGTGTTCCTGACATCACTGCCAAGGCAGAAAATAATACCCACGCTCGTGTTTTGACCCGAATTGGTGCCGATCATGTTGTTCACCCTGAACGTGACATGGGCGAACGTGTAGCTCATCACTTGCTGTCCCCAAATATTCTAAATTATTTGGCGCTAAATGATGATGTAACGATGGCAGAAATTAAAATTACGAATCCTAAATTTACTGGTAAAACACTTCAGGCAATTAACTTTCACCAGCAGTTTGGACTAACGGTTATTGCCATTCAACACGGCAATAAAGTGACTGTTTCACCCGCGGGCGACGCACTGGTTCAGCTAAATGACGAATTGTCAGTCGTTGGCCCAACAACTGCCGTGGACCGACTAGACGCGCAAATGAAGAACTAATTTGGCCAAAGTAATGCTGTTTTAGCCAAAAAACTGGTATTATAAAGGTGAAATTAGCTGAATTTTAGGGAGGATCTAACAATGACTGATTTAGAAAAAGTAATGCTTGGTGCCAACAAATTAGCGTACGCCACTAGTTTGGAAAATATTCCTAATCTAAGAATTGTAAATTTTGTTTGGGAAAAAGAAACACCCGCAGTTGTCTATTTTGCTTCAGTTCATGATTCACAAGGTGTTCAGGAGTTTTTAAGTAGTAAAAGAATCGCCTTTTCAACGATTCCTGACTCCGGTAACGCTCACGTAGCAACCAACGATGCGACGGGGATTGCATCAAAACGAACTTTGGCCGAAATGCGCGAAACTTTCCTTAAACAAATTCCCGGTTTTGATAAGGTACTTAACCTAATTGGCGATCAATTAGCTGTCTATGAAATCCACATTCACTCGACTGAGGTTGACCTTGGCCTAGGTAATGGCACTAATCGTTTAACTTTCTAATCCACTAAAAATATTTAGGAGTGGGACAAAAGTCGGTTTTGGGTTCACTGCGTAACGTGAGCCCAGACTTTTGGCGCACGTTCTAGAGTAATGCCCAAAAATAGTAGGCAGTCAGGACTTTTGTCCCAGCCGCCTACTATTTTTATTTACTCAACTTATACTTTTCAGTTCGATTTTTTGTGTGGCAACAGCCGCAGTGAACATTCGGTCATGATCGACCAGTAACATTGCTGGCTGGTAATCTAAAACCAATTGTTGAATCTGCTCCCGCGTTAAAACGTCTAAGTAATTTAGCGGTTCATCCCAAACGTAAAGTTCTGCCGGTTCACACAGCGAGCGGGCCAGTGCCACTTTACGCTTCTGCCCCATACTGAATTGCTCAATTCGTTTACTAAATAATTGCCGTTCAAAACCTAATTTTCGCAGAACCGTTAATAACTGCGTTAAATCAACTTGCTTTTCTGCGGCAAATTCAGATAAGCTACCAGTTAGTTCAGAAAATCTTTGGGCCAAATATGAGTAATGACTAGTCGCCAAATTAACATTTCCACTAGCAATTAATCGCTGCTCACCTAAAATGGCCTTAAGAATAGTTGATTTCCCAGTTCCATTAGCACCGGACAAAACTAAACGTTCACCTGGCGAAATACTGAAAGTCAACGGTTGATTTAATGGTTGTTGCTGCTTAACAACTAACTGTTCAATAGTCAATAATGCCTGCTTAGTTCGTTCAGGCTGGTAGTTAAGTGGCAATTCATCTGTTTCCTCAACGTTTTGCAATAATTGCTTTTTGGCCTTGACGGCTGCAGTGGACCGCTTCTGAATTGCCAGTGATCGCTTCATTACTTTGGCCGCACGGTGGCCCACAAAACCACGATCAAGGTTAGCGTGCTCCTCACTTTTATGACTAACGTACTTACCGCGTTCGGCCTGTTTAGACCACTGCTTTTTTTGCGCGGACGTTTGTTCCAAACGTTTAATGTCGTGGCGCAATTTATGTTCTGTTCGTTGTTCAAACTGCTCCTGCTCTTTTTTGGCCTGTTGCCAAGTACTGTAGTTACCCTGTTGAACGGTTATTTGTGCGCGCTCAATTGCCAAAGTATGGTCAATCACTTGGTTTAGAAATAATCGATCATGGCTAATCACAATGAAACCCTGTTTCTTTTGAAGATATTTGGCAACAATCTCCCGCCCAGATTGGTCTAGGTGATTAGTTGGCTCGTCAATCAGTTGGAAATGTGTATTATCCGCAAATAACGCGGCCAGTCCAACTTTGGTCTGCTCGCCTGGACTTAACGTCCGGTACGGGCGGTAAAGTATTTCTGGATCAGCAGCCAATAATTCACATTCGCGCTCAACTTGCCATTCCTCGCCGAGATCAATTTGACCATCGGTTTGTAAAATTGTCATAAAAGGCAAGCTAGTATCAATGACTTTTTGTGGAAAATAGGTAAAGACTTGATCCGTTATAATTTGACCATCATAAGTTAGTTGGCCTAACAATAAGCGTAATAAAGTCGTTTTTCCTCGTCCATTACGTCCAATTAGGCCTAGTTTCCAGCTGGCATCTAGTTTTAAAGTTGTATTTTTAAAAATTGCTGTTGCCATATCTGGATAGTGAAAATTTAAATTTTGAATTTGAATTGTTCCCATATCTGATCACCTCATTATCTTGTGATGACCGGCTAAAACCCATTTTCTGGTACACAAAAAAGGACACAGTGCTGTGTCCTTTGATCAACTAACAAATTATGTCCTAGGAGAGTGTTGGGACAAGCGTTTAGATTCCGAGGATTACTGACGTTGTCGATCGGACTAGGATGAACCCAAGTCCGAATCGCAGCCTAAACAGACGAATTACCTTTGAAAAGGGTGATTTGGCTGTTGTAGCTACTATTCCGCAATTGAGGATTATTAGCCAAGTACGCTAATAATCTTGATGCTTCATCCGTTATCCATTCAACTACGGCGAAAGACGCCAAGTTGAAACATGGCAACCGCAGGAATCTGCTTTTTCAAACACTCTCTAGTACCTAAACTTGATGTTATTGTGATCAAAGTAAGTCCAAGTTGCACCGAAAATAGCCTTCAGGAATAGTTCCCTGCACCGGCCGAATTTCAATTAGCGACAACTTGTATTCTTCAATCCCATCAACATCCCTTCGTTTTAAATTAAAATTAGTTTAGCACGTCCTGGCCGAGAACACAACTTGAATTAGTGACGTGCTTTGAGCCCCTGGTTCTGTCTCAATCTATTCTAATCTGATCGCATTGGATGTAATTCTAAATTGCAAGGTTATGATCACATCCCCTTTTGAATTGCTCCCTAGTATCCTAAAGTCTGTGGCAGCAAGTACTCACCTTTGTCAGACGTTGACTTCAATTTCTTTTGAGTGGACTTAGCAGTTTCAGCATTCAAGGTTGCGGCACCAAATAAGATTAGGAAAATTGGGAAAAGTTTAACCCCATTGGCAAACTGTACTGCAGTAACCCCAATTAGGCTGATACTAATTAGTAAGCCTAACCGGCCGGCCAGCAAATTTTTTCTAATCCAACTAAATACCATTAAGCAATAAAGACTGACACCCAACGGACCAACTTCTAATAACAGATTAATAAACCAATTAAAGGCGGTGTTATACCGTAATTGTGACCCAATTGTTTGTTCGATATAACTAGGTAACATGTTAAAGCCAACACCAAACCAATTTTTCTGATACAGGCCCAGGACAGTCATCATATTTTGATAACGTTCCTGATTACCTTGATCCTGCAAATTCATTGTTCTTACTGACTCAATTAATGAAGTCATTACGTGATTTGATTGGAAGAAATCAATAATACTCGCAAAATTTATAAATAAAAGGCCGAATATTGCTGTCCCCCCAATAATCAAAAGCGATAAACTGCTATACGTTAACGACTGAATAATATATTTACGTTGAATAATCAGAAAGGCAATGAATAAAATAATCAGTAAAGCAGTATTTGCCGATGAAGAAATAATCAAAAAGCTAAATAATAGAAGGAGTATAAGCCAATGGAAGAAGCCCATCTTTTGAAAATATAACGCAACTAACAATGCAGCGATTAAAAAGACTGCGTAGTAGGACGTTTCCAAGTAAAGCCCCGAAGCACGGTACGTTGTTAAGAAATTAATATCCGTAATTTCTCTCAATTGTGCGTTCCATGGCAGTGAAACGTAGTAATCTTTCTGTGGAAATAGGTTATAAAGTGTTATAAAGCGGCCGGTAGTAAAACCAATGTACTGTAAAACTGCCATAATAACATTGGCGATAATGCCAAACCAAACGCCCTTATACACGATGCTTAAGCGATCGAGTAGACATAAAACTGCTAAGTAGACGAAGGTTGCCAAGATTAACATAAATTGACCGGTAAAAAAGCTTTTAAAAACAACTGGTTTATAAACAAAGGTGATTGCCGTTGGTATGATTGAAAGAAAACAAGAAGCTAGAAAGAGCCAATACCAACCACTGACGCGTTTAAACCCAGAAATGAGTCGCTTTCGATCACTAATACAAAGGTAAAATAATAATAAGAAACTAAAAACATATACCCAAAGAATAGGCGTAATCCCAACTAGTAAGAAATAAATTGAGTCACAACAAGCAAATAGGCCGATAAGAAAAGCCAGTATAGAAATGATGTTACCTTTAATTTTAGCCATAGGCACGCACACCCGATCTAATGATTATTTGATATATGGACCAGAAATTGTTAAATAACCAGCCCTCAATTCGTTCCATTCTTGCCAATTCAAGTTTACGGTAAGTACTTTGTGTGAGCTCTTGATGTAGCTCGTGCAATTGGGTAGAAAAATTAGTTGGCCCATCTTTTGCCCGTATTAATGAACGTAAGAGAATCATTTGACTTCTATAAAAATGTTTGTTTGCCAGCTCTTGCGCGTAGTGAGGACTATCTGAATAAATTAGGCGGGAGACACGGCCGATATCAAATACGATTGGGTTAAAATTCTCATTCGGATTTCGTGAATTAAAGCCCTGATTAGAATGATATTCATATAAAATATCATCTATGAAAGTTGCTTTTGTAATTAACCGACAGATTTGATAAAGATATAGCTTATCTTCGTTAATTTTGATATCTTCTAAAAATCTAACTTGTTTAGCAACTTTACGTTTGATTAACTTAGTCCACAGATTAATTGGTAACTGATCATCTAAGAATGCAGTTAAAAGTGCCTTTTGCGTGGCATATTCTGCGGCCTGACCGATTTTTTCTGACTGGCCTTTTTGGTTTACTTTTAAAGCACAACAGCCGACCAAATCTTGTTGGGTTTTCATTGCCGTTTCACTTAATCGCGCTAAGTAATTAGAACGTAGGTGATCATCAATGTCACTGAAGATAACGTAATCGCCCTGGGCATGTTCTAGGCCTAGGTTTCTTGCGGCAGAGACACCCTGATTTTGTGACTGTTGCAACATTTTAGTTGGTATTTTTTTTCGTTGCAATAACTTTAAAAGGTGCTTTTGGCTACCATCAGTCGAGCCATCATCAATCAAAATTAATTCATAATTTTGACACGTCTGCGCGGCCATATCCCGTACAAAACCTTGAACATATTGTCTGGCATTAAAAAACGGGACAATCACACTAATTAACATACATTCACCTTCTTTATTTAGGAATTATTTTCAGTTATCAATTGCCGGTAAAGTTGCAACATTTGGGGAGCAGCTTCATTAATATCATAGCCAGCGGCGCGAACGTAATTAAGCCCACTTTTTCGCTGAATTAATGGCTGAGTTAATGCACGCCGCATTGCTTGGGTCCAGGCAACAGTCGGTGCATCTAATGAAATAGCCTCATAGTTTGGGGCTAGTGAAACTTCGGTCGTTACTCTATCGGAAACGACACAGGGAACCCCTGCAGCCTGGGCCTCTAATAAGATAATTGGTAGCCCTTCGTAAAACGACGGTAGTAAAACGACATCGCAGGCCTGCAATAGTTCGGCCACATCCGTTCGGTAACCTAGAAAGGAAACCTTAGATTGCAGCTCTAACTGCTGTACTTGCTCTCTTACTTGGGCCATTAATTCACCATTCCCCACAAGTAGTAAGTATGCATTGGCTTCCTTTTGGCAAAATGCTGCAAACAAGGTCAACAACTGCCGGTGATTTTTAGAAGCCGTAAAGCGGCCAAAGTGAGCAAAAACTTTTTTTCCAGTTAACTGATGCTTAGCCCGCTCGTGTTTACGCGTGGCCGGTGAAAATTGAAATGCCTTTAATGAAATAGCGTTAGGAATAACTTCAAATGAGCTTTTATCACCAAACAACCAACTACCTGCAAGCTGTGAACAGGCAAAATATGTGTTTGCGGCCTGTTTGACAGGCTGTTTCAAAAGATTGCCCACAGCCCGTTTGGCAAAATTCTGACTTGTAAATTCTGTACTATGTGAATGAATAATTCTAACTGGTATTCCAGCTATTTTTGCCTGGCGTAACAATTGAAAACTTTTGCTCGAAGCGTGGGCGTGAACAATATCAAAATTCGAATGTTGTTTAAAATATTGCTTAAGCTTAGTTTCAAATTTCAAAAAATCTAGGGGTGTTTTAAGTTTTACCCCCACCAAGCGCTGAATAGTTATTTTTTTTTGGAGTTCTATTTCTAGTGGACTTGGCGGATCTTCATCAAGGGTCAAGATAGTGACATTGATTTGTCCTTTTGGAAAATGGTCAATATACTCTTTTAACAACGATTGAATACCGCCAAGCGCTAGTGTATCAACAAAATAAAGTAATTCAATGGTCTGCATAACGCACCTCCGTCTTAATAATTAGGTCCCATAGGCTTCGGAAATTTGAGCAACCATCTGTTCTAAAGAAAAGCGCTTTTGAAAATCCTTTTGAATTGTTTCCTTGCATAATTCCTGTTGGATTGCTTTTTCTACCATCAAAACTGCTTGTTTAATGTCCGTTGCATCGAATAGGTAGCCGTTAACGCCTTCTTGAACAACTTCGGTATTGCCAACAACTCGTGAAGCAATAACAGGAATATGGGCGCGCAGTGCCTCTAACGGTGCGTATGGTAAACCTTCATAAAGGGAAGGTAATAGAAAATAATCATAACCCGTAACCAAACGTTCACTATCCGATCGGTAACCCATTAGATGTACTTGACCACCTAAATTATTTTTAGCTACGTAGTCTGAAACCTCTTTGAACAAGGGACCATCTCCCACATAAACAAAATGAATTTGAGGATATTTTTGCGTGATTTTCTCTGCAATTTTGACAAAAGTGAAGGGATCTTTTTGTTCACACAAGCGCGAATTGTTTCCAATCACGATTGCATCAGCAGGGATATTCAATTCACGCCGGATATAGCCGCGGTATCGTTGTTCGCTTTTGGGTAATCCATTATAGATAACCTTGAATTTTTTTTGATGATCAATCTTAGCCAACACCGCTCGTGTGCGTTCTCCGTTAGAGACGGCAAAAATTCGAGTTGTTGCGGCTCTGCTTAAAAAGCGTTCAATTTGGATAAAAACAAATCTTTTCTGCTTACTAAATTCTGGAGCAAGAAATGAAAATGCATGTGGTGTATAGAAGACTTTGTCTACCCGGCAAGTCTTGGCCGCTAAACGGCCTAAAATTCCTGCCTTAGAAGAATGACAGTGAACAATATCTGGTCGTAATTTTCGAATTACTTTTAATAATTGGTAAAAAGCAACCCCATCTTGATACAAATCAATATCACGACCAAGCGCTTCACAGGGAATTAGCGTTGCAACAGACTCCAGTTGAGATTTTACTTTCGTAAAGGCCGCATCAACTCGGCGCGTTCCATAAAATAAAGTAATGTCAAAAGTATTTTGGTCTAAAGCCTGAATAAGATCCACCAAATGCCTTCAAACACCGCCACTCATTGTTTCGGCAATAAGTAATAATTTCTTCTTTTCGTCCATATCAATGCGCTCCTTTCCTCGTTACAACCGTTAAGGCAGTTTGGCCAATAATTTTAAGATCAAACGGCATACTGCGATGACGGACATAAAATAACTCTAATTCACAACGCTCTGGATACTGAACATCGCTACGACCATTAACTTGCCAGTAACCGGTCAAACCAGGCCGAACTGCTAGTAATAGCGCCGTTTTATTCCCATAATGTTTTAACTCTTCAGAAGTAATTGGCCGTGGCCCAACAACACTCATATCACCTTTTAAAACATTAAATAATTGAGGTAGCTCATCCAAACTTGTTTTTCGTAAAAAACGACCTAAGCGGGTAATGCGCGGATCTTTGCCTTCAGGAAACTTATGCCCATTACGAATAAATTCGGCGTATAACTTTTCGTCTTGCTTTAATGTCTGTTCGGCGTTACAAATCATTGTGCGAAATTTATAAACATTAAAACCGCGTTGATTCTTCCCTTGGCGGACATGTGAAAAGAAAACGGGACTTCTGGGGTCGCTGATTTTGCTAAAAGCACTGATAATTAAGATCAATGGTAGGCCAACAACCAATCCGCCGCCTGCCAAAATAATGTCTAGCCCCCGCTTACTAAATTGATAAACCTGCGATTCTTTACGGTTATTAGTCGTCATAGCTTCGATATTTTTAGAAACTGAGGACGTATATTTCTCATCTGCCTTTTTCATACCGTAACTTCCTTCCTTAACCTTGAACGACTACCGATTTCACTACTAACTTGATCGCCGCCAAGCAACTACTACCAGAAGCAGGCTACTAATCATTAGTCCAATTAGGCCACCAACCATCATATTAAATGAGCTGCTGGGTGCAATCGATTCACCACTATATTGGGCCTGCGAGATTCTGATTGGCCGTAATGTAACTGAAAGTGTATTTGCCCTTTTAGCAAAAACTTTGCTAAGTGTTTGGTTTATTTGCTGGGCCTTCCGCGCAGTATCAGCAGTAACAATTAGTCTAAATAAATTAGAATTTTCTTGGTGTTGAATACTGACATTATTAGCTAACGAATTAGCATTAACCGAAATTCCATTTTCACGTAATTGTTGTCTAGATGGATTAAGTACAAAATTACTTTTTACCAAATCTTGATAACCGGCTACAGTCGTGTTAATTTGCTCACCACTCATATCTTGAGGTGCACTTTTTTTAGGTCGTAAAACTAACTCGCTGACCGATTGAAACTGGGGTTTAATTAAATAATTAGTTGCGGCCCAACCGGCAAAAATTCCGTCACCAGTAACGACTATTACTAACCACCACCAACGTTTTATAACCTTAAAAAGGCCATTTTTATCAACTATCTTCGTCATCGCTAATTGCTCCCTTCTTCATGAAACGGTCCTTAAAACCTGTTTGGAATAATCGGCCAAAAATGGCCAAATAAGATTTAAATTCATTGATGCGTAGTAAATGGCTACCTACTAGATAGATTCCTACACCAAACGTCACTTCAATCATTAGATTAATCCAGGTGATTTGCCCGAGGAAGTAATGCAATCCCGCCACACTAACTCCCATAAAGCCGCTTAATCCTAAAATTACCAGACTATCTTTAATTTGCTGAAAAGTTGTATAGGACACAAAGCGCCCAGAATAAAATGAGTCAAGTACGAAAGAAAACAGTGCGTGAACAACTAACAACCAAATTAGTACCATAATATTTAGTTGTAGGAGGTAAACTAGGCCAAACAATCCCAGGCCGACACCTTTTTTAATCACTTCTAATCGTAAGAAAAGATCCGAACGACCAAATATCTGTAATATATTTAAGTTAATCGCCTGTAAGGGGAAAAATATCCCTGCCAGACAAAGCGGCAATAGGAACGGAGCCGCTGGTGCCCACTGTTGTCCAAAAACAAGTACTAAAATCGGTTTACTTAATGCACCAATTCCGATCATCAGTGGAAAAATAAAGTAAATTGTATGCAGAATCACCCGGCGATAACCATTGTGTAGGGCCACCTTATCGGATTGAATTTTACTCAAGGCCGGATAACTCACCTTTTGAATAGCTACGGTCGTCGAATCAGTCGTCATCTGACTAATTTTTTCAGCGTTTGTAAAGTAACCAAGTGTGGTAACTGAAAAGAAACGACCAATCACAACGTAAAGTAAGTTATTATAGGTTGTGTTAATTAATCCCGCGGCGGTTAATTTCCAGCCAAAGCTGTACATTTTTTTTAATGCTTTAAAATCAAATTCCCATTTAGGCCACCATTTTGCAGCGATCATAAATCCAATGGTCTGCCAAATTTGTGTCACAACCATTTGCCAAACAATACTCCAAACACCAAAGCCCGCTAATGCTAGACCGATAGCTAATCCACCTGAAACGACGGATCCAGTTAGTGTGATTTTCATTTGCACTTTAAAATTTAACTCCCGTGCTAAGATGGTACGACTAATTAGACTTAATGAATTAATCAATAAGATGCTACTAACTACTCGAATAACCGGTACTAAAATCCCCGTTTTATAAAAATCAGCAATTAGTGGTGCGCTGGCAAATAGTAGCCCATAAAGTAATGCTGCGCAGAGAATATTGAAAACAAACACTGTTGTGCAGGCTCGCATTGTGATTTTCTTCTCTCGAATCAACGCATTTTGAAACCCGCTATCGATTAGAGATTGAGAAAGTGCGATAAAAATGTTAATCATCCCAATAACACCAAAATCCGCTGGAATTAATAAGCGGGCCAGAAATATTTGAATGACTAACTTTAATCCTTGATTTCCTAATAGCTCTACACCAGTCCATAAAAAGCCGTTAATTGCCTTTAACCGTAAACTAGTTGGTTGTGCCATATCATCACATCCTTACGAAGCATTTGCTTCCAATTGGCCGCTATCGATAATGATCTGACAAATCTGATCAATTATTTCAAACTCAAGGTTGGGGTAAAGTGGTAAGGTTAAAACGCGCTGTGCATAATCGTGTGCGATTGGTGTTGCCTGAATTGGATAATTATTTTGAATACTAGGTGATTCGCTTGTTAATGGGTAAAAATATTTACGTGGGAAAATATTTTGTTTCATCAAACGATCAATAATCGTTTCCCGGCAACAGCCAAACGTATCATGGAATAAAACTGGGAAATAGGCGGCGTTACTTTCTATTCCATTCTGCTGCGGATTTAATTGAATCCCAGGGATATTCTGTAATCGTTCATAATAGTACTGATACCGCATTTTACGCTGCTCAATCATGGCGTCGTTTTGCCGTAAATTACAAAGTCCCATTGCTGCGGAAAATTCATTCATTTTACCATTTAAACCAATTTCTACTGGCTCACCATTTTTTAAACCAAAGTTTTTTAATTGTGTGAGTCGATTATGGATTTGCTCATCGTTGGCAACGATTGCACCACCTTCAATCGTATTAAACAATTTAGTGGCGTGAAAACTGTAGGTTGTAATATCGCCAAACTGACCAAGACTCTTGCCAAAATATTTGGTTCCAAAACTATGGGCACCATCATAAATTAATTTAAGGTTATATTTAGTAGCAAGATCGGCGAACGCCTCAACATCACAAGCATTACCGTAAATGTGAACGGGCAAAATTGCCTTGGTTCTAGGTGTAATCAAGGCCTCTACTTTAGCGGGATCAAGCGTAAACGTTTCGGGATCTATATCCGCAAAAACTGGTGTCAGTCCTGCCCGGCAGATTGCGTTAGTTGTGGAAATAAAAGTGAACGGCGTCGTGATGACTTCGCCACCATGTAGGTCAAATGCTGCTAAGGCCAGTTCTAAAGCCGTGTGACCATTAGTTACCAACGAAAGGCTGTCTACTTCCAAATAATTTTTAAGTTGTTTGGTAAGCTTCTGAACTTTTACACCTTCATTGGTTAACCATTTGCTTTGCCACAAATCAGTAATTTCCTCGATGTATTCTGTAAGTGATGGCATTGTAGATTCCGTTACTAAAATTTTTTTGCTCATTTTTTTGGCCTTCCTTCACATAAAATTAAGTAATATCAATTTTTTTATTAGTGTTAAGCTTTGGCGATTAACAACTTCCTGATTCACTAAGGAATAAATGATTTTCATTTTTTCCTATATTTAGCGTTTCACTCATTATAGTGGGAAAAATATAGCCAAACAATAAATATACACCTTATAGAAACTATTATTTTTAGCGGATAACAGTCAGCTATAAATCTATCTTACCTATAAGTTATTCATTTAAATAGAGTGGTAAAAATGCTACTTTGATTAGAGATTACCTTATAAACGTTAATCCAGTGGCCTTTTTTAGCTAGTACGTATGAAATTAAATAGCATCTAGAACAGCAAAATTCGCTAGAAATTTAGCGAATCGTTAGTTTGCTTGCATATACTGCTGCAAAAGAAGACTACTAGGTTTAGTCCCACAATATTGTGGGACTAAGTCTAGTAGCCTTCTCCATAATTAAACTGATAATTTTTTAAACTAAGGTACAAAATAAATGGTAACTTTGATAATCTCGCTCTAACAACGCATTTTCTAAATCCTGGTACACAGAATTCTTAGTTCTAAAATTCGGAAAATTTTGTTTAAGTAGTTTAGTAGAAAGAACAAAAATACTTTTACGTACTTCTACTGGAAGGTCACTAGTTCGTCGGAAATTAAGTTGAATTTGGTTTAACGTTGCATCATAGAGTTCCTGTTTCTTGACTATTCCTAGTGTTTTCATATCAGCAAACATTTGCTCAGTAACCCAGAAAGTATCAATACTCTTGGAACTTTTGCGCGATTGCCGGCTAATACCATTTTTATTACGCCGGTACCAGTAGACGATGTCGCTAATCGTTGTTGCCTTTTGACACCGAGTGAAAATTAAATAACGAAAAATCGTATCGTCAAACCAATAGTCTTTGGGAAATCTAACATTCTCAAATAAGTTACTTTTAATTACCTTACCCCACGGAAATCCGTTCAGGTTTTCTAGGGCAGCAACATTTTCTCCATCATTATGAATGTTACGGGTCAAAATATTATTATCCTTATGGAACCGAAGATAACTACCTTCCACAATATCAGAATCGGTGGAAAAGGCGGCCTCTAAAAGCCTTTGAACGGCATTTTCTGCTAATTTATCATCCGAATCGATCAGCATTAAATAGCGACCTTCTGTAGCGTCCAATCCACGGTTACGGGAACCGGCAAACCCTCGATTGGCCTGATCAATAACCTTAACGTTTGAAATTGTTTCATATTTTTTTAAAAATTGGAGCGTATTATCAGTCGAGCCGTCATTAACTATCGTAACTGAAAAGGAGTAATCCGTTTTTTGATTTACAATCGATCCAATACAGTCATCAATGTAAGGTTCGGCATTATACGCGGCCACAATAATCTCTAAATCGTATTTAACCGGGAAACGCCCCTTTGAACTGTAACTTTTTCCAACTGGCTTAGGACTGGCTTTTGATAAATGGGCAGTAGCCATTTGCTCATCAGGTAACTCATTAGTAATGCCATTAGTTAGTGCCGCATTAAATAACTGATTTTTATAAATTAACTGATTAAGTTTCATTCGCTTTAAGATTTCTCCAGCAATAATATTGATCGCCATTATACTTCCCCCTTACGTTATAAAAAACGGTTGTTTTTGAAACTTGCCTCTATTACTAAGTACAGTGTAAGTTAAATTCATTACTGAAACTTGAAAGTATGAAGACAGACTGATCCCTTGGTATCACAGGGCATATTTTAATTAATTTAACCATTTAGCTTGCTGTTAACAGCGAAACTAACCGTTTCGGCAAAAATGTGAAGAACTGATTCATCATCTGAATAATTTGGGCTCTTCTTGCATAAACTTCATGATTAATAATCGTTTTTAACGAATTTAGAAGCCATACCAGTGCTTGAGACAACTCAATATCTGGCATGGCTTCGTTCATTATAAAGAATAAATCCCCAATGGTGCGATCATCCTGATTTTGCCGTTCCTGCCAAGCTAATAGGTCATAAGTCATCATGACAATTGCTAAATGCCCACAAAGCCCGTCATAATTTTGAACTTGTGATTTGTCGAGCCGCAAGTATTGCTTGGCAACTTTAAAGTAATTCTCAATTTGCCATCTTCGGGCGTATAGTTGAATGATCTCTTGTGGCTGAAGGCCTAACTGAGTCGTTGCCAGTACTAGGTAGTCATCTTGACGGGCCCGATTAGCCACAAATACCAAGCGAAGCTTGAATTTTTGGTTCCCGACGTGCGCTTCGACAAAGCAGCTGTATTGATAAGCTTGCTTGGGTTGATATTTTGAGGCCTGCAGTCGCTTGTATAATGCTTTAACTGAATATTGCCGTCCGCGATATTGATAGTAAATTTTGCTGGACCGTTTAAGCATGCCCACGCCGTTTAATCCCAACTTGGTTAATTCATAGAACATTTTTGGTGAGCTATACCAGCTATCAAATAACACATAGTCAGCTAGAACGCCATTTGCGAGGGCTTGCTTGACAAGTTGCAATGAAACGAGGTTCATTTTTTGCTGTGCTTGGCGACGTCTCCGGCCAGCAATTGTTCGTTGATCGGTTGTTTTAGCTGATTTTCCAAGGACGTTTTGTGGCTTCTTGGAAGACATTAATGCAAAGTTGATCGGTAAGAATGTATTGGCGTCACTCCAACCCAAAGTTAAAGCCCGGTATCCCTTAATATATAACTGTTTGTCATGGTCAAAGACTCGCGCTAGTAATTCGGTTTGGGTGGCGTACTCACGGGAAAAGAGTGTATCGTCAATGATCAATGCTAACCGCCGCCGGCGGTCAATAAACGGTCGTAAATGCTTGATTAAATGACTCCCAACTTGACAAATCAAGCGTTGCCAATTGATCCGGCCATCGTTCAAATTATTTCTGACGGTGCGACTGGTAAAGTTAGGTGTTTCATGGGCTCGATAAAGCGAGCGTCCCAGGAACTTTGTCGTGAGCAGCCATTCAATGACCTTCATCAAGCTGATTTCTGAATGCCGGCGATAATTCACCAACTTGGTGAGTTTAGATAGACCAATGAGGGAAGTAAATTGATGAACAATATTGTGAAGCTCGTTTTCTGTATTTTTTTGTCTTATAATATTCATGACGTAAGTCTCCTTTGTATCTTGGTTTTGGTCGACTAAAGTATACAACGCAGGAGAGCTTGCGTTTATTTTTTTGCCAAAAAAGCCAATAACCACACGCCTTTGGCGTGATTATTAGCTTTCAAGTTTCAGTTCATTATCTAAGTCGTGAAAGTTCCAATTCGAGTAATCCCTTAGTCCACCAAGCTTTACAGCCTAAAAATTAACCTTCAACTATTGCTCATGCTCAGCGTGATCAGCGCCGAAGTTTGAATCGATAAGCCATTTAAAAATTGGTCAATCAGTGTCTTGATCTGCGCAGTCATGTTTGCAGGTGATTTAGTCACCTTTAGGTTAGTCAACTCACCTAGTAACTGGCCGATTGCAGTCGCCAGATCAATGATCGGCAGTAAGGTATCCAATTGATAGAAAATATCGCCAATCGTTGGGTCGCCTGGTTGGCGCCGCTGTTGCCAAGCCAACAGATCATAGGTCATCATGGTCACAGCCATATGCGCACAAAGCCCGTCATAATCCTGGATCTGAGTCTGATCAAGGCGTAAATATTGTTTGGCGGCCTTAAAATAGTTCTCAATCTGCCAACGGCGACTATAAAGTTGAATGATCGCTGCCGGGGTCAGATTGGTTTTTGTGGTCGCTAACACCAGGTAGTCGTTGGCGCAATGGCGTTTAGCGACAAAAACTAAGCGTAACGGTAACTTTGCGGTAGCGGCCTGAACCACGCAACTATATAAATAGTCGGCTCGTGGTTGACGATGCGACTGACGTAAGTACTGATAGAGCGTTTTGACGGTGTATTGGCGGCCACGATAGCGGTAATAGATCTTCTTGGTCCGTTTAAGCATGCCAATACCGATCAACTTTTGGTCGTTTAACGCCGCAAACATTTTAGGCGAGGTAAACCAACTATCGAATAGCACATATTTAGCTTTGAGCCTATTTGCCCGCGCTTGCTTGATCAGTTCTAGTGCGACCGCTGGCATTGGCCGCATCGCTTGGGCCCGCCGTTGTCCGGCTAAGGTGCGTTGATCTAAAGTTTTAGCTGGTGTGCCCACCCGATTACGTGCTTTCTGTGACGACAAAACTGCCGTCGTGACTGGCAACACGAGCTGGCCGTTACTCCAAGCCAAGGTCAAACCACGGTAACCTTTTAAGTAGCGTTGCCGATCATGATCGAAGGTGTTGGCTAAAAGCTCGGTTTGTTTCGCATTCAGTCGTGAGATCAGGGTGTCATCAATGATCAGCGCACCACTTTTGCGGGCGTCGAGCCACTGTGCTAGGCCAGTAATCACCCGTTGTGCCAATAAACAACTAAGCCGTTGCCAATTGATCCGACCGTCATTCAAGATATTGTAGACCGTGCGTTTGGTACACATGCCTGGTGCTTCTGCTCGGTAAAGTGTCCGCCGCTGGAAAATAACCTTGAGTAACCAAATCAAGATTGCAGTTAGTGAAACGTTAGAATGGCGGTGATCATTGAGCAAGCGGACCAAAGCTGGTAGGTGCGCCAAGGCACAAAATTGGGTAATTATTTTAAAACTTGATTTTTCAATTTTATTTTGCGGTATACTAGCCATAGCACAAGCACTCCTTTGTATCGTGGTTTAGACGACTCAAGTATACTTCAAGGAGCTGCTTGTGTTTAATTTTGGGCTAAAATAACCTAGTGCAATCAGGGTTTAGCTGGGTTTTGAACTTTCACGGTTTAGTTCATTATTTAAATTATGCCATTTTAGTTGGCTGCCAAACTAGTTTTATGTTGAGCTTTAATTAAAATAGCGTATTTTAAATAATTATTTTCTTTCTAAATAATGCAACCTTACTTTTCGGAATTCGACGTCATATCCTGTCAAATGCGCTAATAATCTTGATTCTCCATCCGGTGTTCCATTCAACTAAGACATAGGTCGCCAAAAAGCATAGTTATTAAATCCATAACTGTGTTTCCTCGACTAAGTTCGTCTTGGTCACCACAGGAATCTACTTTCTCAAACACTCCCTAGATTAGCCCAAAAATACTGGGACAAATAATTTCCCAATACAAACTAAGTACACTATAAATCCTCAGAATGAACACGAAAGAACGTTAAAAAAGAATCGCTAAAAGTCGGCCTAATGGTCCTAGCTTTTAGCGATTCTTTTCATTTTAATAATGCTCCTCATATCTAAGAACGTTAATCCACCGCTCGATTATAGTAGCAAACTTGCAACATCTGAATTTCCACTTCACCAGTTAACACCAACTTTGTTACGGCCGCATTTGCTGGTGTTAGTTGGGTCAATAAAGTTGGCGCGTACTTTGCAACTAAGGCGCGAATCACTGAACTATGCGAGATTAACAAAACCTGAGCACCAGACACAGCCTGCTTAAAAATCAATTCTAGCCCTTGATTAAAACGTAGCCAAAATTGTTGGCTACTTTCTGCTAAATTGGTTGGGTCCGCTTGACTTAAAAAATCTTGCGCCTTGTCGACAGAATAAGTTTGAACTAAATCCGAATAATTTTGACAACGATGCTGGCCTGCTATCTTCTGCCACGTACGTGTGATCTCCTGACCTTCAAAGGAGCCATAAAAATGTTCCCGTAAAAGTGGCGTAATAACTGGGGCCTTCTGCTGGAACTGTTGCGCAATAATTTGCCCAGTTTGGATTGCACGACCAACATCGCTGGAAAAGGCCAAAGCAAACGTTTGGCCGCTTAATTGCTGGCCAGTCCCCGTCGCTTGTTGAATTCCTTTTGACGTTAAGGGCGTATCGCTCCAGCCTTGAAAGTAACCAAAAACATTAAAATAAGTTTCACCGTGTCGAACCAAATAAATTGCAATCGACTTCATTCGTTATCACCGCTACTTTCTTTTACTATTTCTGCCGTTCGGTTCCTAAAATTGAAGTGAACCCCCGGTATTGGACCAGAATCCAATACCGGGGGTTTTACTATGACTAAATATACTAAGCAGTTTAAACTGCAGGTGGTTCAAGACTATCTCACTTCTTCGTTAGGGATTGTATTGATTGCTAGAAAGTACCAGATCAAAAGTGACATGACCGTTAATAAGTGGGTCCGACAATACCAGCGCTTCGGCACCGCTGGGCTTGAAGTACGGCGACCAGAGAAAGTTTATGATGGCACTTTTAAGGTGAATGTTTTAAACTGGATGAAAACGAATCAGGCATCCTTAATGGAAACGGCCCTTAATTTCGATATCTCTGCGCCATCAACCATCTGGCAATGGCAACGAACTTTCGAAAATGAAGGACTTGATGCCCTGTATCGTAATCGAGGACGGTCAAAAATCATGTCAGCTGATAAACAAGGCAAGAAGACGAAACAACCAACCGAATTAGCGCGCTTGCGTGACGAAAACGAATTACTAAAGATCGAGAACGAGTATCTAAAAAAATTAAAGGCCTTGGCTCAATCACAATCAGACAACGAGCGCAAATCATCCAAGAACTAAGGCCCAATTATCAGCTCGGTAAGATTCTTAAAGTAGTGGGTATGGCCAAAAGCACCTATAGCTATGCAATAAAGCATGTGCCAGTTGAGAGCGATTCTGATGCGGTCCTTAAGCAGACCATTACGGATATTAAAGCTAAAGCAACTGCGGCCGGTTATCGCCAAGTGACTGGCCAATTACGGGCCATGGGGCTCGTAGTCAACCATAAGAAAGTCTTGCGTTTAATGCGCGAACTAGGCCTATTATCAACGGCGTATAATAAGCAAACCCGCAAGTACAACTCGTACAAAGGAACGGTTGGTAAGCTTGCTAAGAATCGGCTTAATCGCCGTTTTATGACTAACCGCCCCTATCAAAAGCTAACAACTGATATCACTGAACTTCGCTGGGGCAATAAAACAATTGGAGAACGGGCTTACTTTACGTGTATTTATGATCTATTTTCCAGTGAGATCCTGAGTTATGAGATCTCGCTTAACCCAACGGTCGCATTCACAACTAATGTTTTAACGATGGCAATCGATAAGCTACCCAAGCAACTCAACTATCGGACAACAATTCATTCTGATCAAGGCTTTCAGTATCAGAATCCACGTTGGGTCCGCATTTTAAAGCAACAGCGTATTTTCCAAAGTATGTCACGCAAAGCAACTTGTCTAGATAACGCAGCGATGGAAAGTTTCTTTCACATCATGAAAGCAGAAGTTTATGACCAAAAACAGTTTGACACCTTGGCAGAATTAACTTTAGCCGTATCGAACTGGATTCAATATTATAATGTCACACGAATCAAAACAAAACTGGGTGGTAAGAGCCCGGTTAAATACCGTGTTCTTACCACCCAGAAAGTCGCTTAAAGTTTCGTCCAATATTTGGGGTTCACTTCAAATGCCCGTTTTTTTATAGTATTGCATTTTAACCCAATCTAAAATTAAAGTTGCAACAATCACGATTATAACTACCGTCAAAACCCATAGCCAGCTAACTTGGGGCGTGACAAAACCCGTTATGGCCATAATGGTTGCCAAAATGATATCCAGTAAAACAACCCAACCAACTGATTTACTTGGTGCGTACTCCCAAAAATGGTCACGAGTTCTAGTCATAATAATCGTTGTCATGGCACTATAAATTAAATAGACAAACATTAATGTACTAATCCTGCCATTACTTAATTGCGCCACTTCTAAATAGTACCAAAACATTGCCAAACCGACGACAACCCAAGAAACGGCAAAAATACCAGCAATCTTACCTAACTGACCAAGGTCCCAGTGTTCCGGAATGCTGGTTGGCCAGGCACGATCAGTTCCTAAGGTCAGAGTAACGCAATCATTCATAATAACAATAAAAACAATTAAATTTAACGATACAGGGAAGAAACCAGCAAACACAAAACCTAGGGTAAGTAGTGCCGCTAATTGCGCCGTCCGCGACAGTTTAGTGATTGTCCAAGTCATCATTCGCCGATAAACTCGGTGGCCCCCATCGATTACTTTAACAATATCGGCCAACGTTGAACGCGTTAAAATAATTTTCGCGGCCGATTTAGCAATATCGGTTGCACTGGCAACTGCAATCCCGACATCTGCCCGTTGTAGCGCCGGCGCATCATTAACGCCATCACCAGTCATACCAACGACCATGCCTAATTCTTGTAACTTTTTCACGATTGCTAATTTATCCTGTGGGTAGACATCCGCAAAACCATCAAATGAAAGTGGATCGGATTTGGCATCCGTTAACGTGCCAATTCGGGAACCAATTCCAACCTGTTCGGCAATCGTTTGCGCGGTATAAGATGTATCACCCGTCAACATCATAACCCGCACACCACGGTCTTGAACCGCCTTAATAGATGTAATCGCATCAGCACGTGGTTGATCAACTAACTCAATTAACCCAACGATCTCTGCTTGTTTTGCTGTTTGTAAAGCAACCGCAAGAACTCGAGCGCCGCGACTGGCCAAAGTTGTTACTTCGTGTTCCAAATTGGGTTGCAAAACCACACTTGCGGCAATAATATTCGGCGAACCTAGAATTACCACCTGAGTTTGACCATTATCTACAAAACTAGCCTTGGCTGTTTTGGTGGCCGGATCAAAGACAGTGAATTTAGTTCGTTTAAATGGTACCAAATGATTGGTGGCGGCCGCTTTAACCAGTGCCACGCTAACAGTGTCGACTGCTGTTTCGTCGGTTGCAGTTAAAGCAAGTTGAAGTATTTGCTGGGCCGAAAATTGACCAAACACCTTAATTTGGCCGACCTTTGGTTGATTATTTGTGATCGTACCTGTTTTATCAATTAGCAAAACATCCATACTGGCTGCTTCCTGAATCCCGGTTAAACCAGTTACCAATACTTTTTCTTGCGTTAAATTTTTAGCCTCTAGTGAATTGGCAACAGTGAAACTAGACGGCATTGAAATTGGAATAGTTGCGATAAATAAAATAACCAAGAAAGGCAGTAATTCCTGCCAAGCCGTCCCACGAAATACTGCCGCAATAACTAAAATTACCGCTAAAACGACATCAACGTAGGCGAGGTAGCGAACAATATTAAATAGCAGTTTTTGAAGACGACCAGGTGCTTCCTCAGTTCTAGACAATTCAGCAGTCTTTCCATAAGTGCTATTAACACCAATTTTCGTTACCTTGCCAATTGCCTCACCATGAATAACCGTTGCAGCAGAGTAGAGTGCAGCACCTTTTTCTTTCAGAATTGCCTTACTTTCGCCTGTAAGTGTCGCCTCATCTACTTCCACAGTTCCGGCAATAATTTCTAAATCGGCCGGAATAATATCGCCTGCGTGAACACGGACAATATCATCTGGCACCAACCACTTAGCCGACTGATACTGCCATTCACCATCTCGTAGCAGCCTTGCTGTAACTGATAATTGGCGGTGCAGTGTTCCCACTGCCTTTTTAGCACGCGATTCTTGAATTTCACCATCAACGGCCGAAAATAACAATAGTGCGAAAACAAAGAATGCCTGTGTTCCCTTGCCTAACAGTAACTCAAGAATCATTGCGGCTTCCAGCAACCATGGTGTTGACCCCCACATCCCCTTCAAGATTCCAACTAACGGATTTTCACTAGTTTCTGGAATCGCATTGTACCCGTGAGCAGCTTGGTACTTCTGCGCAGTTTGCTTATCCAAACCTCTTCCAGAATAACTTGCTTCTAGGTGATCAACATTAGTTTTTATTATCATTTTGCTCACTCCTTTTTATACAGAATTTTAGCAAAGTATGCCTACATCTGAAATTTAACGCGCATTTTAAAAGTATTTAACTGCTACTTATTTAGTGACCTTACTGCCGCCAATAACCGAATTAAAATCAATCCAAACCATACCAAGACCGCTGATAATTCGAATACTCCTGACGTTGGCCATTTAATTACGATAAAATTTTTCAATCTAGAGAATGTTTGAAAAACGTTCAAGTTCTGAACACTGCTGCCAAGTTCTTCTTCAATTCGTAAGAACTGATTATATTTAGCAACACCTATTCCTTGCCATAACGTTCCAAAAAGAAAAGACGCCTACCTAAAAGGGAATCACCCCTCTTAAGTAGACGTCATCAATTACAGATTGTAATAAATTTGCGAACGTCATCGCTGAATATTCAACTATAAATTACCACTTATTTAGCACAGAGTAAAATAAAAACAACTCATTGCTAACTTATTCCTGCACTTGGCGCAGTTGCTTAGGCTCCTTCATAATAAGGTGACCAGCAAGTGCAATCACCAAAAAGATGGCCGCAACACTACAGACACCCGCCCAGCCAAAATGACTCCAAGCAAATGTACTAAAGAAGGTTCCTAGCGCACCGCCAAGAAAATAACTGAACATAAAAATTGAGTTATTGCGACTGCTTGCTTCACGATTCAGCGATTGAACAATTGCTTGGTTAGAAACCTGGCCAAACTGCGTGCCTAAATCTAACAAAACAATTCCAATCATTAACCCGATAAAGAAGTGTCCCAGACTAGCAAAAATAAGAAAAGCTAACGCCGAAAAAAGAATGCCCAAGCCAACTGTCATTCGTGGAGAATAACGATCAACGAGTCGGCCAATAATAGAAGCAAATAGTACACCTGTAATACCCAATAGGCCAAGTAATCCGGCAACATCACTTCCCATGTGGTACTGGGCGGCCAAATAAAAGGCCAAGGTTGACCACAAAACGTTGGAAACACCAAATAAGCAAAAACCATTAATGGCGGAACCCTGTAAATGTTTTTCTTTTAGTAATAATTTAGGTAATGATCCTAAAACGTGAATGTAGCTTAAGTTTTGGTGCGCCCGTGGATCACGTGGTAGATAAACGTGTAAGATAACTAGTAAAATAGCACAGGCCAAGGCCGCGATCAGGTAAACGTACTGCCAGTTCATAATACTGCCGAGCAATCCACTAACTGAACGGGATAAAAGAATCCCCGTTAACAAACCACTCAAAACATTACCAAGAACCTTCCCCTGATGTAAATCTGGCGCTAAGTAGGCTGCATAGGGAATAATAATTTGCGGTGCCACGGACGTAATTCCAACTAACAGTGAAGCCGCCCCAAAGATTGTCACGGATGGCGCCCAAAAGGCAAGCAGCAACGCGACTATTGATAAAATTAACATCACCTGAATTAAATGATAACGATTAAAGATGTCCCCTAGAGGTACAATTAGTAGGAGCCCAAAGGCATAACCAAGCTGAGTAAGCATTGCGACAACGCCAACTGTCGCCTTTGAGACTTGAAAGCTAGTTGCAATCAGCCCCTCGATTGGTTGAATATAGTTTAAATTAGCAACAATAACACCAGCGGCAATAGCCATTAATAAAACAGTTTTGCCGGATAATTCTTTTTCTGAATTCAAAATTTAATCCTTCTTTTCAACAAAATTTATAAAGATTACCGGAATTTTGTTGAAGCCGAGAAAGGATTTTCAATTCGCATAATTAACCAATGAAATAAACGATCGTTTAACATGTTGCAACCTCCATTTGTGTTGCTAGTATAACCTAAAAGTAGCTATTATTAAAGAACTCGTCCCGGCTTAACACCAATTTCATGAAAATTTCAATAAGTCAAATCACTTAATAAGTTGGCCAAAATCAAGTAAACTAAGAATAATTATTGTTCAAACAACGAAAGGTCGCACAAAATGAATTTAAAACCACTATATAATACATTGGAGGAACACTTAGGACCACAAAACTGGATGCAAATTGAAACCTGGGCGCAAACACCTTTTCAAGTTATTTGGTCCGCAATTTTAATCCAAAACGCTAACTCCAATAACGCTGGTGCTGCCGCCGTTGATTTATTAGCTGCAACCAATAATGATCCCCAAGTCATTCGCCAATTAACAATTGAACAACTGGCCACCATCATCCAGCGTGCTGGTTTATACAAAACCAAGGCTGGTTACATTAAGGCGGCCGCCGATTGGCTGGCCACCTATCAGGATGATCCGCAAAAAATTGAACAACTATCACGAGAACAATTACAAAATCAATTGCTTGCCGTTAAGGGGATTGGCAATGAAACTGCCGACGATATTCTTCTTTACGGATTCCGTAAACCCGTATTCATTGTCGATGCCTACGCCAAGCGCCAATTCAAGTGGCTTGGCTTGACCATGCCCACTAAGTACCGTCCCTTTCAAAAAGTCGTTGAGAACGATTGGCAGCTTAACTGGCAACAGGCCCAAGAGCTCCACGCCTTAATTGATACATTCGGTAAACAAATTAAAAACCAATTACAGTGGAACGAAAGCTTTATGGGCGATTTTAAACTAACTGAATAATAAAAAAGTCCTTGCCTTAAGTGTAGTTGAAAACAGCTTTCAACCAACTCTGATAATCAAACTTAAGGCAAGGACTTCTTTTTAGTTGTTTAAATTGTCGGCCCATCAATCGGCCTTTAATAAAGCACTATATAAATTCAATCTACGCACTGAACGTGGTAAAAATTGACGAATTTCGTTCCGATTAAAACCAATTACTAATTTTGAATCACTAACAATTAATGGTGCCTTTAGTAACTTAGGTCGTTCCTGAATAAGGCGCAAAGCATCAGATAACGGTAAACTTTCTAATTTACTAGCATACGTCTGATAATCAAATGCCCGCGTGGCCAACAATTCGTTTAGCCCATCCGTGGTTAACGTCAAGATCCGCTTAAACTCGTCAATTGTCAGTGGTATTTTACTCATGTCTTGTGTCGTATATGGTAATTGTTGTTTTTCTAACCACTCTTGCGCCGCCTTTGCGGAATGACAATTTGGTAATGTATAGACAGTTATCATTGATGATACCCCCTTAATATCGCAGAAAATAGTTTCTTTTTATGATTATTTCTTATGATAACCATACTACAAAACGAGATTTTGTAAACCCAAGTTTTATCAGATAGCCCTATAAGTTAACGGTTACATCTATTCACTGGCAAATTTTTGATTAACTAATGCCTTCGCAAACCTTGCAGTTGTCTCCTTAGGTCGTGTTATTGCGCTACCGACTACAACGGCTACTGCACCTAGTTTCAACATTTTTTTTGCGTCCTCTGGTGAATAAATTTTTCCTTCCGCAATTACCGGAACGTGCCGTGCACACAAAATTTTAACGAGTTCAAAATCTGGTCCTTCCTGCTGCAGGCTCTCCTGGGTATAACCACTTAAGGTCGTGCCAATAAAATCAACCCCAACTTCATAGGCTGCTAGGGCTTCCTGCAGATTAGAACAATCGGCCATTAACATTTGCTGCGGAAATTCTTCATGAATGTCACTAATGAATTCCGCAACAGTCAGTTCATCGTGCCGGGGCCGATCAGTCGCATCAAAAGCAATCACATCTACTCCAAGTGCTTCTAATTCTGCCACTTCTTTTAAAGTTGCCGTTATTACTTGCTCTTCCGGCGGATAACGGCGCTTAATAATGCCAATAATCGGTAAACTGGTCACCGCCTGAATTTCTTTAATATCCCGCACTGAATTTGCCCGAATGCCAGCCGCGCCGCCTTCCTCTGCTGCCTTGGCCATTAATGGCATAATGCCACCCTTTTCAGAATACAACGGCTCCCCGGGCAGTGCTTGACAGGAAACAATCAAGCCATCTTTTACTTGGGCAATAAACTTATTCTTGTTCATTAAATTTCACTCCTTTATCCTAGAACACCACAAAAAGCACTCCGATTTTGCGTATCAGCGTAAATTACTGAATAATTTCCATAATCATGGCAAACACAAAATTGGCCTTTCCAAACACTTCCTAACTTACTTCAAAGTTAGCATGTTCCCTTAATATTGTAAACGAATTCATAAGCATTCTAGTCTTACCTTCATTAAAAATTTATTTTAGTGATAACTAATGTATATTTCTATCTTTCCTTATCCAAAAAAATTATGCTAATAAAAAGGCAAAAATTATGCTCATTAAAAGGAGACTCTTATGCTAAACTACGCCGTTGTCCTTGTTACCTATAATCAACAAGAAAAATTACTAGCTTGTTTAGAATCACTTCAACACCAAAATTGCCCAGCAAAAAGAATTATTGTTGTTGATAATGGCTCAACTGATGATACTGGTGTTGCAATGCTAAATCTCGTTCAAAAATATCCCGAACAAATCCAGTACGTTCGCCTGGCCACAAATCGCGGTTGTGCAGGTGGTTTTCATAAAGGACTCAGACTTGCTCAACAACAGAACTTTAAATGGATTGCATTATCAACGGATGATATTACCTACCAGTCGGATTTCTTTAATCTACTAGCACAAGCAGTACATAAAAATCCAACTGTTCAATGTTTTAGTGGTAGCGTTTATCAAAGTGATGGCACCGTTGAAACTAGTCAGCGGCGAAAGTTATTGAATCATGCAACGCTAACCCAAAAAGATATTGCTGCTAAAAGATATTCGAATGAGTTCTATTTAGACTTGTTCACCTTCCGTGGGATCCTACTTAAGCGTGAACTTATCCAAGATATCGGCTTACCCAATCAAGCGTACTTCACCCAACATACTGACACTGAATACGCACTTCGAATTCGTAAGCGAACAAAAATTCTTAATGTTTCTAAGGCAATTGTCCACCACACCAATATAGCCGAACCTAATGATTGGAAAAACTACTATTTTGTACGTAACCAAATTTTAGTCTGTAAACAATATTCAAGTTCTAAACTATTCTACCTAACTATTTTATTGGGCTCTAGTTTAAAAAAAGGACTCGGCATTTTGTTAAAGCGCAAAACTGACTGGCTAGATAAGAGCACAATTTGGCATCTTTACTGGGACAGTCTGCGTGATGGTCTTTTAGGTAAAACTGGTCCAAATGATCGCTATTCACCTACTATAACCAGCTATCAAGTTAATTTGACCAATGAACAAAAATTTACGCATAAAAAACTGGTTTAAGCGCATGCTTGCTGTAGCCAAATAAAAACAACGATGTAACCCCAAAAATAAGTAAGCGGCCAGGACAAAAGTCCTGGCCGCTTACTGTTTCCGAACATTGCTCTAGAACGTGCGCCAAAAGTCTGGATTTACGTGCCTAACTACAGCTAATCCAAAACCGACTTTTGGCCCACTCCCACCATTTTTCAATTAATAGGTCATTGCCGCGTTATTTTGTGTTGCCGCCAACTTCCAAAAAGTTTTAGTTTTAATTTTGTTGTTACCAGAACCATCAAAAGGATCATTATAATAAAAATCATTTTGATCGTAGCCGGTTAATAAAATAGCATGGGCCGGAAAATCGTGTAAATATAGCCAAGCCACAACTGGCTTTCCTGAATGTAATGTCTGCTTAAGTGTCTTAATACTGGCACCTGACAAGTTTTTGAAGTGTCCTACCTTACTTTCAAAAAAGCTTTGCCACGCTGGTGGATACATTGTATAGCCTGTATCGTCGTAAGGATTTCCCCAAAAACCAGTATTTGGATCATCCGTATAGGGAATTTCTTGAGCAATTTCACTAGGAGAAATATTAACCTTCTTGTATTGCATTAGCATCGCAACCGCAGTGATCTCACAACCAGTGGGTAATTCAGGAAACTGATCAAGTGCCGGTGCCTTTAACTGAACTTGAGTCGCTCCTGCTTTTGTTTTAGCGGTCTGTTGAGCATCACTAATGGCCTGATTCACACCAGCCTTTTTTCTTGCGCGATCAATAGCAGCTTGCTTGGCTGTCTTGGCATCAGTCTTTTGCTTACTAGTAATTACTCCTGAAGTAGAACTTTGCGAGTTCTGGGCCCGTTTTTGATCCGTTGCGTGCGTGATAGAAAAAGCACCTGTAATCAAAGAAACAATGATAACCAGACTAAAAATAAGGCCTGCTTTAAATAAACGATACCGTCGTCTACGCATAAAATTATGTTGTTTTCGAGTCATCAAATTAAGCATCCCTATTCCTTCCGTTTTATTTAGCTTAGTAAAATAAATTTATGAAAACAAGCTAAAGGCGTAAAACGTCACAAAAAAATCTCATTTAATCGTGATGAAAGGTAATTTTACTAGGAGTGCTTGAAAGAGCAGTGCCTTCTTAAAGCGCCATAAATAATAGCTTAAAATTTTTCTCGTGATTTCACCATTGACGTTCATCCCAAGTTCGACCATCAATTTCGCCTTGCGTTTGCTCAATTCTTTTTTCTTGTTCAGTAACCAGTTCGGCAAGTGCCCTAAACAAGGCCTGTTCCTCGTAATGTTCACTGTTAACCGCTAATGCATTAATTTGCTGCTGCAACCAGTCATTCGTCATCATTTTCACTTGCTTTCATCATTTGAAGTGTCCATTGTAATTCATCAAGTTGTTCCTGCTGCGTCTCTAACTGCTCTAAAATTAGCGTTACTCGATCTTTCAGTTCTGGTTTTGCCGCAATCATTCGCTTTAATCGTTCGACAAACCAGCTCTCGCGTTCACTAAAGGCCGCCGAAACTGATAAGGTCAGGTATTGTTGATAAGCAATAAACAGTCG
Source organism: Loigolactobacillus backii (assembly GCF_001663675.1). Taxonomy (NCBI): domain Bacteria; kingdom Bacillati; phylum Bacillota; class Bacilli; order Lactobacillales; family Lactobacillaceae; genus Loigolactobacillus; species Loigolactobacillus backii. The sequence continues at coordinate 825,385 of NZ_CP014873.1, read as the reverse complement.
TTGCTTGGCCGACTCGCTTAAATGGGCAAATTGAGATAGCACAAAAGGTTGCAAATAAGTCATCTGTAGTTTGTGGGTAAGTGCTTGAAATGGCCGCAACAATTCAGAAATTGTGAATTGTTCGGCGCCACCTGCCTGATAGGCCTCGGCTTTAACGCCAGTACTGACAACGACACCTAATTCTTTACCGGCCAAGGAGCCTTTCACCTGTAAAACCTGCTCTTCCCAGATTTGTAAAATAGCCGGTGCGGAATACCAGTAAAGTGGAAATTGCAAAATAACACGATTGGCAACTAATAATAATTGGCGTTCCGCCGCCACGTTAATTGATTGCCGCTCATCTAAATAGTGCCAAGTGACGTCAGGCAATTGCGCGCCTGCCTTTAAAAAGGCCTGGGTAGCTGAATCTGCTAATTGGGGGTGAGCAACGATAATTAGTGTTTTCAAAATAAGTAGCTTCTTTCAAAAGATTTAAAGTAATGATCCTGCGTATTTGGTAAACTTTTTTGTGAGTATAACACATCTTTTTTAAATATAATTAGCGTACAAAATGGCGGCCAACTACCCTTCTGATCATTTCTAAAATACTGTAGCATCTATAGATAGATTAGTTCAATAATTTTAAACGAAGGTGTGGCTACCTTAATTCAAACTACATTACTCAAAATGTAAAGGCCCTGCCGCACTGATACTAAGTGGTAACCTAACTAATTTTGCTTTACAATATACGCTACAAGTACCCTTTGCAAAGGAGAATCAGTTATGCCCCAACCTTACCTTAACCAAATGACTCAAAATGGCTACCAACAAATCGAAGATAAAATCGAGACGTTAAAAAAGCAACGACCAGAACGTATTCGGATCTTACAAGCGGCACGTGCACTGGGGGATTTGTCAGAAAACGCTGAATACAGTGCCGCTAAGCGTGATTTACGTCACCTGGAAAGTCAGCTTCGTTTTTTAGATAAACAATTACAGTACGCCGAAATTGTGGCGCCAAAATCGACCGACAAAATCGAGTTAGGTAAATCCGTTACTATTCAATTTCTCGATGATAATAGTGAAGAAACCTTCCTAATTGTCGGCAAACAAGAGGCCGAAATGGCCGAAGTTACCCAAAATAAACTTTCCTTTGCCTCACCAATTGGCAAAGCCTTATTGAACAAATCCGCCGGGACAACTGTTACTGTTCAGGCACCGGCCAGCAGTTACCAGGTCAAAATCATCAAGGTTGATTGAGAACAACAACGCCAACATAGCATTCAATTAGCCTCTGTTCCGCTACACAAATAACGCTTAAATAGAGTCGCCACGATGCACTAGTATAGTAATGGCAATCGAAAGTAGCCTATTACGACGTTAAACAAAGGAAAAGTGCTTTTTTACAATAAAAGAAAAGTGACTTAATCTATAAGCTAAAATCACTAAGTAGATTGAGTCACTTTTGTCTATTTTGCCTTCATATCTTGACGCAGCGCGCGAAATGCGGCGTATAAATGTCCTAAAAGTAAAACCCCTAACAAGATACTACAAACGCGCCAAAAGCCCGCGTACTGCGTTAAACTCGTGAACATAAATTCTAAAATAATAAGACCGGAAATAACTTCCATTAGCATTAATAACCAATGGCCCCACTTTTTTTGATTGGCGATAATAACAATCAAATAAAAGAATGAGACCGCAAATAATGACGACCACATCCCTGAGTTTGTTAGTTGTTGGGGCTTAATTGCGCCGACAAGTAGAATAATTAAAGTATTAACCCAAGCGCCGATTGCCATTCTACTACTATGTAGCATTACTTTTACCTTCTTTATCTTTTCTTTTAGTATAAGCAAGCCACCGAAAAAATGAAACTAAGAAATGCAATAATCCTTTTTGAGCATTGGACAAGTTTAGCAATAAGATACGTATACCGATCGTGGATAAACGTAGAAACCTGGGTGCTTTTCCAAATACTCCTTAGTTTCAGACCATAAGCGAGTTCAAATCGACTTGACAATTCCTTAATATTTTTATACACTGAATAACAATAATTTTAATCGAATGATTAAATTCAGAGAGAGTGGGCGAGGCTGAAATCCATTCAACTTTTATGGTGGTTGTTTTATATCGTTTGGCTACGTTAACGGCCGTTAAAGGCAATTCTTATGGATTGTGAATTTGGGTGGAACAGCGTTGCAAAGCGCCCCTAGTGCAGACCTCTGTACTAGGGGCGCTTTTTTATTACAAAACGTAAAAAGATTTAATAGCTACGGGTAAGATCGTAAAATATTAGGAGGAAGTATAAATGAAAGAAGAACAGAAATTATCACGATCACTAAAAAGCCGCCATATTCAAATGATTGCAATTGGCGGTGCGATTGGTACCGGACTATTTCTTGGTTCAGGGAGTGCCATTCGTGCCGCTGGGCCATCAATCATTTTATCCTACCTCATCGTCGGTATTTTCTGTTTCTTTTTAATGCGCGCAATTGGTGAGCTGTTGCTTTCTGATACTAGTAAAAATTCATTCATTGATTTCGTTAAAGAATATCTCGGCGACCGCATGGAGTTCATTACTGGCTGGACCTACTGGTTTTGCTGGATCAGCCTAGCAATGGCAGATTTAACTGCCACCGGAATTTACGTTAAGTATTGGTTTCCTAACGTTCCCCAATGGATCACACCGTTTGTCATCATTCTCCTGTTGTTATTAGTTAATTTAGTGAACGTTGGCCTATTTGGCGAACTAGAATCTTGGTTCTCGCTGATTAAAGTCGTTGCCATCTTGGCCTTAGTTGTTGTCGGCGTTTTTCTGGCCATCATTCACTATCACGTTGGTAATTCCGTAGCTGGTTTTTCTAATTTAGTTAGTCACGGCGGTTTCTTTCCCACTGGTCCAATTGGTTTTCTAATGTCATTTCAAATGGTAGTTTTTGCCTTTGTTGGTATTGAAATGGTTGGCCTAACTGCCGGTGAAACAACCAATCCAGAAGTTAATTTACCAAAGGCCATCAATAGCCTACCGATCCGAATTGGACTCTTTTACATCGGTTCAATGATTGCCATTATGAGCGTCTACCCGTGGAATAAAATCACAACCACTTCTAGTCCCTTCGTTCAGGTATTCTCCGGCATTGGTATTGTTGGCGCCGCTGGAATTTTAAATTTCGTCGTTTTGACTGCTGCCATGTCCGCAACCAATAGTGCCTTATTCAGTACTAGCCGGACGCTACACGCACTAGCACGGGGGCATAACGCACCAGAACGTTTTGGCAAATTAGATCGACGCAGCGTACCAAATCAGGCATTACAATTTTCATCGCTGATTCTATTTATCATTGTCATTTTAAACTATTTTATGCCGGCCAAGGTTTTCAACTTAGTCTCTGGTGTCTCAACCATTAATTTTGTTTTCGTTTGGTTGATCTTACTTTGGTGCCACCTTAAATATCGGAAACAACACCCTGAAGGCAGTAGTAATTTTAAAATGCCTGGCTATCCTTTTACCGACTACCTGAGTTTGCTGTTTTTCATCTGCGTGTTGATTTTTCTTTTATTCATTCCTGATACACGAATTTCGTTATTAATTTCTCTAATCTGGTTTGTCTTAATGTTCGTCGCCTACCACGTACTTAAACGAAAATAACGGTCTAAAAACAGCCTAGGATTTATTTTAAGAAAGACTTTTGCTCATTCTTTCTTAGAATAATCTTAGGCTGTTTTATTTTTGAAATATTTCAAGCTTATTTTTCAATTTTCTGTAATTTTTGGTTCTCGTCTAACTGTGACGTACCTGCTAAATGAATTCGCTGCAATAATACCATAACGGCCCACAATAAAATTAGTGCCACTAACGTAAAGGTTGCTAAAATTAACGTAACTTGCCCAATGGTTCGACCACCAAGCCCAGAAGTAATCGCCTCCCGGAAGCCCAAAATTGAGTACGTCATTGGCAAGAACCTATGAATGGCGTTAAAGAAACCATTGGTGACTTCCATTGGGAACGTACCACCAGAACCACCTAGTTGAAGCATCAGTAAAATCATTGCCAAGAAACGACCAGGATTATCTAGTGCCATTGAAAGAAACATGATGGTAAACATTGAAGCCAGTGCAAAAATAATCGCTATCAGATAAAAGGCCCCAACGTGGTCAACTTGTAGTCCAAACGCCATAATTAGTGTCGCTTCAATAATGGCCATTGCAACGGCAACTACAGCGCCAAGCGATACCTTGCTGAAGAACCAAGCGGTAGCCGATTTACCGGCCATCGAAATTTTGCGAATTGGGTAAGCAAAATTAAAGACCAAGGCGCCCACATAAAGTGCTAAAGAAAGTACGTACGGTGCTAAGGCGTGACCGTAGTTTGGAACATAACTATAATTTTGGTGCTTTAAACTGGTTGGACTAGCAAACATGGCCGTCGTTTTTGGCGTTGTTTTAATCCCATTGACCTTCTTACTACCTGATTTAAGCGCAGTAGCCAACTGGGCAGCTCCTGTGTTCAGTTTAATACTCCCATCAATTAAATCAGTTGATTTGGCGTTTAACTGCCCTGTTCCTGAGGCTAACTGACCAACACCCGTAACCAGTTGTGGTACCTGCTGGTTTAATTGCCCCAGTCCAGAAGCCAGTTGTTGCGCGCCGCTATTTAAGGTAGCTGAGTTAGCGTTTAATTGACTGGCACCACTGTTTAATGCCTGAACGCCACCCGTATATTGTTGAACGCCACTAGAAAGCTGTTGTGCGCCACCATTTAAAGTACTAATACCAGTGACTAGTGTTGGTAACTGTTGCTGCATACTACCAATACCACCGGCCAATTGGGTTGCACCAGAGGCCAAACTCCCAGAATTTTGCTTAAGCTGAGTAGCACCCGCGTTAGCAGCATCAACGCCCTTAGTGTAGGTGGTTGTGCCTGCCTCTAATTGATTGAGACTAGCCAATAATAATGACTGCTGACTACCCGGAACTTTTGCATTAACCTGAGTATCTAATTGCTGTGTTCCAGCCGCTAATTGCTGCGTTGCTTTTTGTAAGTCATTTAATTTGGCCGGCATCGCAGCCAATAAAGTTTGATTTTCTTTCGTATTAAGCTGACTCATCAATGTATTGGTACTGGCCAGTAACGACTTGGCGGCCTGTAACTTTTCTTGTAATTCAGGCAACTGCTGGCCGAGACTGCTGACCTTTGTCAAAGTTGGTGCTAACGTTGTCAGTGTATTTTCAGCAGTTGTGAGTTGCTGCGCAAGGCCAGTCATCGTCGCTTGCGTTGTCTTTAGTTCACTAGCCGTGCTAGTTGGACTAGTACCAGCCTCACGAGCAATAATTGCGGTTAATTTGGCCTTTGAGGCTTGATCTAGATCAGGATTAGCCACTAGGACGGCCTGAGCATCCTGTGCAGATTCGTTTGCATTGACAGCAATTTGACCAAGACTACCCGTCATTGTTGTTTGCGCTTCAGTTGCCGCTGTTTGGAGTTTTGCTACTGAATCACTCAATCCAGTTAAATTAACCTTGGCCAACTGATTCATACCGTTTAACAGATCTTGGGTTTGTGAACTGGCTAAACTTTGCTCCAAATTGGAACTTTGTTGCTGCAACGTCGTTAACTGCTGTGGATTTTTAGCCAAATTAAGTAGACCACTTGTAGCGAGTTGTTGATTAAGCTGGGCTACTTGGGTCGCCAATTCAGTATTGCCATCATTTACGGCAGTCACACCTGCTGGTAAATCTTTTAATGAATTCTTTAGCTCACTTGTACCACTACGCAATTGCTGTGAGTTCGTCGCGAGTTGCCCCAAACCTCCAGAAAGTGAGCCAACACCAGCGGTATACGCTTGGACGCCACCAGAAAGTTTTTGTGAGCCAGTTGCCAACTGATTAACACCACCAGTGAGCGCGCCGGTTTTACCATTTAGTAAGGCCGTCCCACCGGCCAATTGGGTTGCACCACTAGTCAGTTTACTTGAATTGGCATTTAATTGGCCGGCCCCTGTACCCAGTTGCAAAACTCCAGCCGTGTATTTGTTTAGCCCTTTTGCCAAAGTGGCCGAGCCTGTTGCCAATTGCCCAGCACCACTAGCTAATGGTTTAACGCTCATATCCAACGTTTGAACACCATCATTAACTTGCGAAACCGCAACGGTATACTGCTTTAAACCGTCATTCATTGTGACTAAACCAGTATCCAGTTGGGTTGCCCCACCAGCAGCAGTATGCATCCCTTTGCCAACAACGTGTAATTGATCAAACACGGCGCTAGCATACGCGTTAGTGACGGCCGCACGAATTTCCTTATCTAAGGAAGTCGCGCCAATCTGACTAATGACCTCACCGATATAGTTTAAGGAATCATTTGTTTTATAAGTTAACCGCATCTTTTTAGGATTTTTATCTAAAAGTGTGGCGGCATTTTTAGAAAAATTCTTTGGTAATGTCACAACAGTATAATACTTTTTATCTTTCATTCCTTGCGCGGCTTTTTTTGCCGACACAAAACGCCAGCCAAGTTGTTTATTATTTTTCAATTTGGTTACCGTCTGCTTACCAACGTTCAATGTCGCACCATTATAATGAACCGGTTGATCCTGATTAACCACAGCAACTGGTAAATTCTGCGTGTTGCCATAAGGATCCCAAACCGACTTCAAAAAAAACACACTGTAAAGTAACGGAATAAACGCCATTACAATGACAGAAAGTAAAATTAGCCGATTTTTACGTACAAAACGCCACTCATTTTTAATCATTTCCCACATAGTTTACTGCTCCCTCACTTAAGCTACCCCAACAACAATCTCGTAATGTCTGCACTAATTCCGGCCATGGCATTCGTCCAACCATAAAAATAACCGAGCTTGTCATTTGGTTAACGACTGTGACCAATAAAAGCTCTGGAAGACCAGCCCGCAAGACACCACACTGCTGGCCTTTCTGAATAGTTTTTTTTAAAAAGGCAATCAATGCAGCCTGTTTGGCCAGAGTTACTGAATCCAAAATAGTGGCAAACTGATTACGCATAATGAAAGTCGCACTGCGCGGATCGTGTTGAAATAGCTGCAACGTTTTGTTGAACAGAAAATCAAACTGAACTTCACAAGATGCCTGTTGTGGAAAATTAATCATCAGCTTGTATTTAACGGCCATAATAAGCTGCTGGCAGATTTGATTAAATAGCGCTTGCTTACTGGGAAAATGCCGGTAAATCGTCCCAATACTCACCTTGGCTTCAAACGCTATCGCCGGTAAACGCGTGCCATCATAGCCATCCCGTGCAAAAATAGTAAATGCCGCATCTAAAATTTGGCGATAAAGTTCATCTAACCCATTATCCATTAACAACCAGTTCCCATCTGGCATTCTTTTCACCCTTATTCCACACCTTTATAAACACTCTAGTAGAAAGATTTAACGCCGTTAACGGCAACCTTAATAAAAGAAATGATCTGTTCCTTTGGTAAATCGTAATTACTTTTACGCCACCAAACAAAAGCACCCATAATAGCGCCACTCAGTACGTAGGCCAACATCTCCGGTTGATCAGTTCGCCGCAAGGTCTCGATTAATGCATCCTGCGATTTTGTATCACGCCGCGCCAACATAATCCGACTGATGACAGTTAAAACTTCCATATCAAGATAATTTCGCCCGTTATTAACTGAAATGTTCCGAAATACTTCCTTGTGCGTGTCCACAAAATTAACGATTTGTTCAATAATATCGTCATTGTGTCCTTGATCCTTTAGTAGCTGATTGAGCATCATTGACATCGTTTGCTGTAATAAGTCGTATTTATCATTAAAATAACGGTAAAAACTGCTGCGGTGCAACAATGCTTCCGCACAAATTTGCTCTACGGTCACTGCATCAAACGATGTCGTTTCCAGTACCTTAATTAGTGCATTTTCAAAATCCCTAACAGTTCGTGTAACTCGCATCTGCTTTCCTCCATAACTACCCTGTTGCTGGACTTAGCATAATTAATTAACGCTGTTTATCATACCAGTCCGACTATGAAACAAAAGATTTAAATTGGTGTTTTTATCTTACAACGGAACAGATAACCAAAAGTGTCTTAATTAACCCTTTACAACAAAAAAGCGCACCACAATCTTAATTGCAGACAAACAATTAAAATTGTGACGAGCTCTTAGAGTGTTTGAAAAAGCGGTTAGGTTCTGAGGATTACTGCCGTTGTCGATCGGACTAAGATGAACCAAAGTCCGAGACGCAGCCTAGTTCGCTAATAATCTTGATGCTACGAACGATGGCCATTCTTGTGGCGAAAGCTACGGAGCACAGTTATAAAGTCCATAACTGTGTTTCCTCGACTAAGTTCGTCTCGGTCACCGCAGGAACCTGCTTTTTCCAACATGTTTCCACTAAATCAGTTAAAAAGTATTTTTCACTTTTTTATCTAAAATTCACGGTCTTTAAACACGCTTAATTTTACCAACCGCAATGGGCAGCGTTGTGTGCGCATCATAAGTCCCAACTGCGCCTTTAACACTAGCTGGCAATGCCATGCTATCCGGCACACCGTGAACATAAATAACGCGCTTATCCAACGCCAACTGTTGATCGTGGAAAACCTCACTGAATTTTTGCTGCATCTCAATTAGCGGTACAGCCACTTTGTAATTAAAATTACCTGCACTACCAGCAACTGGGTAAGTATCCGTTGGAATATTAATATCTTGTGGTCGGTTATTAAATGGTACCATTGTTGTTCCGGAAACTTCCTCGGTCTCTGGTAAATCAATAAAACCATCATGATTTTTATCCTGCTTAATGGTTGCAATTTGTGCATCTGAACCATCAGCAAATCCATGGAAATGCATCCAGTGTTCTGTATTGGCGGGAACGTCAGTCATGTTAACTTCAATTATTAATTGATTGTTCATAATGGTCAGTGTTGCGTGACCTTTTGGCTTAATACCCAATTTATCACTATTCAGCGCGGTTAACTCCGCTTCATAAACAACCTTGTCGATTGCCATTTATTGTCAATCCTTTCCGATTAAAAATACGCTTTCATTTTAAATCTTAAACGCTTGTGCTTTAATTTACAAGCAACTATTTTTTTCGTATCCGCAGAAATATTTGGAAGTTACCTCCGTTAGTATTTTCCTGACTAATTTAGTGGAAACGTACTTAAAAACATTTTGCTAATCCGCTACAAACAATTAACTTTGTTAAAACCCGCCACTTAATTTATGATGTACTCATATAGATAGACGCAATAAAGGAGAAACTATTAGTATGAATACTAAAATTACTAACCGCTGGCTCACACTTGGTCTGATTCTAGTTGGCGCCAATCTGCGGCTACCAATTACGATGCTGCCACCCTTACTCACTAACTTAAAACAGACTTTAGGGTTACCGGCCTCACTGGCGGGTTTTCTGACAACTATTCCATTACTTATGTTTGCCCTTATTTCCCCGTTTGCGCCACGACTCAGTCAACGCCTTGGTAACGAAAAAGTTCTCTTTGGCTTTCTCATTTTATTGGCCGCTGGTAGTTATTTGCGCGTTATTCCAACCATTTGGGCGTTAATGATTGGAACTAGCCTGATTGGAATTGGTATTGCTGGTGGCAACGTCCTACTCCCGGCAATTATTAAGGAACAATTTCCAGCAAAAATTGCGATTAAAACGACTGAATATACGGTTGCGATGGGGCTGATTGCTTCTTTAGGTACCGGCTTTTCTGGCTATTTAGCTAATAAAATTTCACTCATGGGTTCGATGGCCATACTTTCATTAGTTGGCTTGGCCGGCCTGTTCGTTTGGCTATTTAATTTGAAAAAAATGCCAAATCAAAATACGACTACCAAACTGCAAACCACGACCCATAAATCAGTGTGGCGGGCAGGGTTGGCTTGGTGGATTACGTTATTCTTTGGCCTACAATCTTTACTTTATTATTCTTTATTGACCTGGCTACCAACCTTATTTACCAGCGTTGGTTTTAGCACTATTCAGGCCGGTAATCTGGCGACCATTTTTCAAATCAGTCTCCTACCTTTGTCCTTAGTGGTCCCTTTAGTTTCCGAAAGGCCGCACGGAATGGCCGTTGTTGTAGCTTTTGTTGGTTTTGGCTTTATTGGTGGGGCCTGCGGGCTTTTGGCCGGTAGTCAATCCTTTGGCTGGTCCGCGCTATTTTCCTTATTAATGGGTGCTAGTTCTGGTGCGGCGTTCAGTATTGCAATTATCTTTTTTCAAAAGAAAACCACTAACGCTACAGATACCGCAAATTTATCAGGGATGGCCCAATCTTTTGGCTACTTGCTAGCCGCCACTGGTCCAATTGCATTTGGTTTTCTAAAAACACAGTTAGGCAGTTGGCTACCCATTATTTGGCTGGTTATCGCTCTAGCAGCTTTATTAACCGGCGTTGGCGTTATTATTTTAACCCAGCAAACTTTATTTAAATCGGAAACGTTATCGTAAATAGTAAGCAAAAATAGCGGTGCTTACTAATTTGCCAAAGTTTCTGGATTTTTAAAGCACCGTTATTTTCCATGAAACTGCTAAAGTGAACTATATAATTTTAAAGCTATTGTAAAACCACTAACAATGCGTTATTTTAGTTCTGCAAATCTATTTTAGGAGACGCACTCATGCACTCACGTTCAAAAACAACTTCAAGGCTTCACATTAAGGATTTTTTAAAGCTAATTCAGCTGATTCAACCACGCTACTGGTTGTTTATTTGCGGCATACTACTAGGCGCATTTGCTGCGGCCCTACAGCTTGCAGTTCCACTTCTAGCACGAAACATTCTCAACCAAATTCCGCATCATCTAAATACTGGTTTTTTGATTGCGGTTATTTTATTGTTTGTTTTTAGTATTATTTTAGGTGCTTTTTCCGGAACCTCGCTTGGCGTTTTTGGTGAAGATGTTGTTTATCGATTACGCAACCGACTATGGAATAAGATTTTGGTTCTACCGATCAATTATTTAGATCAACATCAATCCGGCCAAATCGCATCACGGTTGACTAACGATTCAACTCAAGTTAAAGACCTGTTAGCGAACTCATTACCCCGAATGATCACTTCCATACTCCAACTTGTAGGCGCCATGCTTTTAATGTTGTTCATGGACTGGCGAATGACACTTATCATGTTTGTTGTTGTCCCACTCATTTTATTTTGTTTATTGCCTGTATTCCGCCGATCTTACAGTGTAGCCCATAAACGTCAGAACGCCATAGCTTCATTAAACGCCAAGGTCAGTGAAGTATTGACCAAAATGCGTTTAGTAAAATCATCAGACGCAATGGCAACCGAAAAATTGAGTGGTGAAAAGCAAATGTCTAAACTTTACAAATTAGGCGTTCGTGAAGCAATTTATGACTCAATTGTGGGGCCAACCACCGGAGTGCTTATGCTCGCCCTCATAGTTGGCGTGCTTTCATACGGTGTCTTCCGCATTAGTCACGGCACGATGACTAGTGGAACTTTAATGGCCTTTCTAATGTATCTAGTTCAGTTAGTTGTTCCTTTTACCACACTTGGCCAGTTCTTATCCGACGTTGCTAAAACAGGCGGCTCGACTAGTAAAATTCAAGAATTACTTGATGTGGCCGAAGAAAGGACCAATGTTGGCGTTAAAGTTAATGCTAATGATAGGATCCTAGAAATGAATCACGTTTCTTTCTCTTATCAAACTGATCAAGAAATTTTACACGATGTTTCATTTAAGGCGGCACCAAATTCTGTCGTCGCTTTTGTCGGCCCTTCTGGCAGCGGGAAAACAACTATTTTTAGTTTATTAGAACGTTTCTACCGTCCTAATACCGGTTCCATTACCATTGGTGACACCGACTTAACTGATTTAAATCTGGCCAATTGGCGCGATCAAATTGGTTTAGTTGGCCAAAACGCGGACACCATGACTGGCACCATCCGCTATAACCTAACTTACGGACTAAAAAAGCCCACCACCGATGAAGAACAGTGGCGAGCTTTAGAATTAGCGTACGCAAAAGATTTTGTATTAGAAATGCCAGCACAACTTGAAACCGAAATTGGTGAAAATGGCGTTAATATTTCTGGCGGGCAACGACAACGTTTATCAATTGCCCGCGCTTTCTTAAGGGACCCCCAGTTACTCATGCTTGATGAAGCAACCGCTAGCCTAGATCCTGAATCAGAAGTCATGGTTCAACGAGCGCTACAAGACCTCATGGCCGGACGGACAACGCTAATCATCGCCCACCGAATTAATACCATTATCGATGCAGACGAGATCTATTTTATCGAAAATGGCCGTGTTAGCGGTCATGGTTCCCACAACGAACTAATAAAAAGTCACCCACTCTACCGGCAGTATTTTAACAATCAATTTGCAAAATCAGAAGAAGTCGAACCAGTTACAGAATAATCTGGCAACTGATTGAGTAAACCTTGGTACACTTCATAAAGATCGTCATAGTCGTGAATCTTCATCCGCTGATGCACTTTATCAATTTCCCAGGGCTTAATTGACTCAGTATGAATAACGGGCCAAAATTTCCATTTCGCGGAAAAATGTTGAAAAACGGTATCCTTGACTCTGCCGTGCTGTTCATTATACCGCCGGTCCGTAATTCGTTTTAATTTTGAATATTTGTTAATGGCCGATTGATCAGGCATGATCATCGGTCTTTTTTTACACAATTTGCGACATTTTTCAAATAGATGAGTTTGCCTGATTAAATTCAAATTCAACAGTAAAACGCCCGAATTGAGGTAATCAAATTTACGCCATTGGTGATGAAAGAACCAGCGCCCATAATAATCCAACGTGCCCACGATTTCAGTATTGACCAAAGATTGATGGTAAAAATCAGCGAATGGTTGCCGACAAAGTACATCCGCATCCAAATACAGAATTCGACCAGAAAGTTCTGGAATCTGATCCGCATAAAGTCGTAACATGCTATATGGCGTAAACATTGTGCTCGTGTTAGCGGTTGGTAAATAGGCATTATAGAGGTCGGTAATATCAATTCTGGTCACACCATTTTTCTCGTTATGCCGCGTCACAATTTCGTTGATAAAATTGGCGTGTTTCTCCGTAAACTCAATCGATTGGTGATGTTTATTTTGTAATTCAGCCGTTAATATATAAATTTCAAGAGGCTCAGATGTGTTCTTCAAAAGCGACAATACGGAAAGTAAAACGCCTCGAAACATTTGGTCGTTGCCACAGTAAAGAATTTGGATAACAAACAGCCCCCTCCAGTCAATAATGACTCACGTTCATGATAATTTTTTCCTACGTGAGTCGATCCCGATTGTTAGTATAGCAGATATGGCGCAAATTTAACTTAGGGGAGGATTAAAATCAGGCTAGGGAATGTTTGGAAAAGCACCTAGGTTCTAGACATTACTGATAGGCTATTAATTTCTGATTTTTCAACCAAATAACACTTGCTTACTTTTTGATTCAACAGCCAAACCACAATCCAAGTATAAAAAAGATTATCTTTTTAATCTGTCGTAGCAATAAGGATAAATACAAATTAATTAGTATTAAATTGAGGCCGGCATTCACAAGTTTTATTTTTGTTTCACGTGAAACAATATTTAGGCTCGTCAAACGCCGCTTCAAGAATAGCACATGTTTGCTTAATATTTTCCAAAAACACAGTCTAACTAAAATAACGACCAAATCAGCTAGTGGGAACAGGCCTTACCCACTAACTAATTTGACCGCTATGTTTAATCACGCTGCGTTGTCATGTGAATTTGAAAAGTTAACAAGAATGATGCTGCCAAGAATACCGTGACCACTAAGTAAGGATAATGATAATTCATATCCAATAACATCCCTGACATTATTGGCCCGATCACATTACCAACGCTAGTCAGCGACATATTTAACCCGTTAATCAGACCCTGACTAGTTGTGCTGGCCTTAGTTAACAGGGTCGTAATTGCCGGTCGCAATAAATCAAAAGACGAAAAGACAATCAAAGTTGCCACAACAACTTCCCATTTAGAATGGGCCAAAATAATCCAAATCGTACCCGCAAAACTAAAAAAGAAGCAGTAACGAATCAGTTTGGTCTCCCGAAAAAGCACGACTAACCGGTCAAACAGTGCCACTTGCATAATCAACGAAATTGCCCCATTTAGAGTCAACACTAAGGCAATATTGTTTAACGTAAAGTGAAAAACTTCATTAACGTAAATACTATAGATACTTTCGAACCCCTGTAACCCAAATGATGAAACTAAGATCATAATAAACAATAAAATAATTGGTTTAGTCAAAAATGACTTAACTCCCGTTTTTGTACTCTTAGTTTTCCGGGCTGCCACAATATCCGGCGCTAGTAGGTCATCTTCTTTGGGTAATAAAGTAATTAGCGCAATCATACTCAGCAGACCTAAAAATCCAGCACTCCAAAAAGGCGCCTTATAATCAATTTTGGCAAGCAGACCACCAATTCCGGGCCCCAAAATTAATCCGCCACTAAAAGCGGCTGATAACCAGCCCACAACCCGCGCCCGCTGACTTCGCGTCGTAATATCGGCGGCCATTGCCATCGCAGTCGGTACAACCATTGCCGCTGACAAACCACCAACAATGCGTGATAGATTAAACATGTAGAGATGATTGGTTAACGCAAATAAAACTTCCGAAACCATGTATAAGAATAATCCGCTGACTAAAACTGGTTTACGCCCGATTCGGTCGGATAAACGACCAATCACCGGCGAAGCAATGAACTGCGCTAAGGCAAACAGCGCACTCATAATTCCAATATCAGTGGCCGATAAATGAAGTTCATTTTTAATAAACGGCATAACTGGAATAACCAAACTAATTCCCAAACACACCAAAAACTCGCTAAAAATTAAAATAAAAATAGCGCGTTTCACCTTTTTTGTCACGTCACCCACTCCTTCAACATAAAAAAACAATACTTGCCAGTATACCGATAATAGCGTGCTGTTGTCCACCAATTGGCGCTATAAAATACAGTAGACCTACGAAACATTAGCCTAACCTAGCGCGCTGGCCCCATTTAATTGCCAAATCAATCAAGGCCCTTTCCTGGCTAGTTAATAATCGATCACGCTTATAAGCAATAAACGTCTCACTCTGTAATTCTTCAGTTGCTAATTGAAATGTATTTAATGGCGCCTTGTTTGGGTGACTTTGCCAGACGGACCGTGGTACCAAAGTTGCGGCGGCAAAATTATGTTGTACTAGTTTTATTGCCGTATTGAGACTGGCCGTTCGTAAAATCACTTTGGGATAAATATTATTCTTAGTTAAATATTGATCAATAAATCGTTGGAACCCCGAATTTTTATTTTCCATAATCATCGGCTGATTATCAATCAAATCATGGCTACTATTAATCAAACACAACTTTTTAAGTTTTACTTGATAAGCTGGATGGCTAGGTGACAGGACTAGACAAACTGGCTCCCGGTATAATAGCTGATAATGAATCTGACTGTTATCAATTGGTAAGACACCAATGTAAAGATCCAAATTATCATTAATCAACTCAGTTTCAACCTCACTGCTGGGGTATTCAACAAGCCGCAGATCAACGTTAGGGTAAGTAGCGTGATATTCAGGTAATAACTGGGGCAAAATTTGCTCACCTAACGATTGGGTAACGCCAATCGTTAGACGCCCGTGCCCAGCTTCATTCAAGACTGCTAGGCCATGGTATAAAGAATCATACTGGGCCACAATATGTCGTAAACGGTGTAAATAATACTCCCCCGAATAAGTTAACCGTAACGGATGATGCCGCCGATCGATCAACTTAACACCTAGTTGTTCCTCTCGCTGGTGAATTAATTTACTCAATGCTGGTTGCGTCATAAATAACATTTCCGCAGCGGCAGTAATGTTACCGAGTTTGGGAACTGCTTCCAGAATTGAAATAAACTGTTTATCTTTTTCAAGTGGTGTCATAGCGGGCACTCCTTTTTTAATCTCAACTTATGCCAATAATAGCATACTTTTAGTATAAAATAATTATTTCACAAATTAGTTTATTTGTTTAATAATGAAGTTGTAAAATGCTTACTTGCTTAATAAATAAGCACTTTTAAAATTAATGTTTAGTCAACAAATAATTGTCATACCAATAATCGCATATTAAATGTAAGGGAGTTCTTCTAATGAAATTTATCGGTATCGTTGGTACTAACGCTGATTTTTCGTATAACCGGCAGTTACTACAGTACATGCAGACTCACTTTGGTCCTAAGCAAGAAATTGAAATTTGTGAAATTAATCATCTGCCACTTTTTAATGAAAATATCGTCAAGCAACCACCTGTTAGTATCACTCAATTGGCCGCTAAAATCAGCTCTGCAGATGGTGTCATCATTGCAACACCGGAATACGATCATTCAATTCCAGCCGCTTTGAAGAGTGTCTTAGAATGGTTGTCTTGCGAGTTGCATCCTTTTAACCAGAAGCCAGTTATGATTGTTGGTGCCTCTTATGGACCCCAAGGTGCTTCCCGTGCGCAACAACATTTACGCCAAATTTTGGATTCACCTGGTTTAGGTGCCTTTGTGCAACCGGGTAACGAATTTCTATTAAATTACGTTAAGGCTGCCTTTGATGAGCAACATCAATTAAAGGATCAACAAACAATTAGCTTTTTAGAAAGCTGCTTTAACAATTACTTAGATTTCACAACTTTAATTAATCAGAAATACCAAAAGAAGGTCACACAATTACCACAAAAATCACAAATTACATGGAATGGTGCCTATGATGTCATTGTTGTTGGTTTCGGTGCCGCCGGTGCTACAGCTGCACGTTTTGCCGCAGATAACGGCGCCAAGGTACTTTTAACCGATGTTGCTCCAGAAGGACACGAAGGTGGTAACGTTCGCTACGCCGGCCAAGTCGTTGCAACCGGAACGGATTATACTAAAATGCTTAGTTATTATAAGGCAATGTTAGGTTCAATTGATCTAGATGATACGCTGCTACAAACCTACGTTCAGGGCATGATTAATATGCGTAGTTACTTTAAGAATTATCTAGACGTGGAACCAGTCAGCTACAATGACACCTATAAAAATGGAAGTCACGGTGAAGTCGCAAAGGGTTTGGCTCCAGAATACCCTGAATTCCCCGGTTCTGATACTTTTGATCTCAGCATGGTTCACGAAGGCTTTTTTGACGCTGCTTTATGGAAAAATCTCCGCAAACACGTTGTTGATCGCACTAATAATATTGATGTTTGGCTGTCTTCTCCTGCACAGCACTTGGTTCAGGACCCGCTGACTAAAACAATCACTGGCGTTACCATTAAGCGCAATGGCCAAAGTGTTAATATTCAGGCTAAAAATGGTGTTGTACTAGCTTGTGGTGGCTTTGAAACGGATAAACAAGCAATCCAAGACTATTTAGGTGCTCCACATTTGGCACCAATCGGAACACTTTATAATCAAGGCGATGGCATTAAAATGGCCGAAGAAATTGGTGCCGATATGTGGCACATGAAGAGTTACGAAGGATTAGGCCTACTTTCAGGAATGACCTTTGCAACTCACCCTGGTGAACGTGGTAAATTAATTTTAGCGCCATGGAAAGATCTTTATACTGGTAGTATTTTTGTTGTTGGTGATGATGGTAGTCGCTACTTCCGTGAGGACGAAGCAAATCGTCACGGTCGTTTGTACAGTCACGGTACTTGGCGTATTCCAACCGCCCAAGACCACCCTTACCTGATTTTTGACCAAGTTCAATTTGACCAATTTAAGGCCGCCAAACAGTTACCTGAACAAGATTTCTTTGAACGTGTCATTCAGGCCGCTAATTTACCTGAATTGGCCCAAAAGACAAATCTCAATGCGGCAACCTTGCAACAAACAGTCGCTGACTTTAATACTTTTGCCAAAACTGGCCACGATTACAGTCAACACCGTGCCGCTAAAATGATGCGGGCTTTAACTACCGGTCCATATTACGCAGTTAAACTGGAATCGGGAATGCTCAATACCCAGGGTGGACCACGGCGAAACGCTAACGCTGAAATTTTAAACACCCAACTCCAACCCATTCCCCACTTATACGGAGCCGGTGAACTCGGCGGCGCTAATGCCAATCAATATGCCGGTGGTAGTAATCTTGCCGAATGTTTAATTTTCGGTAAAATTGCTGGTGAAAATGCAGCTAAAGAAAAAACGACAGCGGTCAGCGCACCAACGACTCTTAACACTAAAGTTGATTTAGGCAGTAACGACCTAGCTCCTGAAGATTCGCTAAAAGACATTAGTGTTGGCGTAAATCAATATTTGGGTGTCAGCGATACCGGAATTGGTGGTCAGGTGGTAGTCCGCGTGACCTATGCCGACCAGCAAATCAAAAATGTTGAAGTTGTCAAACAAAGTGAAAGTGAAGATGTTGGTAAAGCGGCCGTAGAACAGTTACCCGCCAAAATAGTTGCCGCAAATAGTTATACAGTGGATGCTATTTCAGGCGCCTCCGCTTCTAGTAACGCCATTAAAAGTGCTGTTAAAAATGCGCTAACCAAAGCAAAAGCAACCAATTAATTTACTCGATTAACTAATGTACCAAATAAAAAGCGGTCTAAATAACTTATATAATTGTTGCTTGCAACAGAGTTATGTCAAATTAAACTCGTTCAATCATTAAAATGACAGCGACTGTGTAGGTCCTTTTGGATAAATTCGGTTAAATAAAGCCATTAATTCTAGTTTTCGTTGTGATTTTGGAATAAAGACACCAATTTTTTCCAAGCTATAGCCAGCAACAATGTTCTTATCATCAAAAACAACTGGATTCTTTAAAAGCTGTGGCGTCGCTAAAACAGTATCGATTAATTCATTAAAGGTTAAATTATTGTCAAGTTGTGTCGACTTTGCTACCTTAGACTTTTTGGCAATTAAATCATCTGTTCCACCCGTTGCCATTAAAAATAAATGGGTTAACTCTGCTTTAGTTAACGGTTTTTGAATAATGTTACGTAGTTTAAATTCTAAGTGCTGTTGCTTAAACCACTTCATTAATTTATTTTTTGCCGGATCACTAGTGTGAAAATACATTGTAATCATGCAGGTGCCCCCTTAATTACAGATTGTTACACCCAAGAATAGACTAATATCAACCAAATGCAAGGGATTTTTAAATAATTTATAATTAATTATTTAAAATAGAACGTATTCTACTAAATTAAATCGGCCCCCAACTAGTCTTAGATTTCTAGTATAATGAAAGTGATTTCATTCTGTCACTAACTCACAAGTTATTACTATGGAGAAATAAATGTCCCAAGCAACTAATAAATTACTACTTATGCAACAATTCAGTCGCTTATTCAATTTTTCATTTTTTGAATTTAGTATTCCTGGCTGGCAGCTGACATCGCAAATGCAGCGAAACACTGCGATTACTTTAAATCAACAAGAAATTAAGAACTACGGCAAAGTACTTACGTCAAAGCAACCACAAATATTTAGACTACAGCGCACTAACGCTTTAATTTTAGCAATTCCAAAATTAGAAAAAAACAAACTAAGCGGCACTTGGCTCTGTTTCATTCCCCTTGATTCAGCAAATTTTGTTCATACAGTAACGGACAAATCCGATGCAAACAATCTGGCGGCCACACTTTACCTAGCACTCTACCACGTTCCTTCACCAGTTAAATTGAATTTAACCCAGCGACTTGATTCGCTTGTTACGCACTACGCAATGCGTGATCTTTTGCTGGAAGAACTTAAAACTGACGAAACAACGCATTACTACGACATGGATGAGCTCTACAAACATGAATTACTAATGTTAGAAGCAATCACCGCCGGAAATTTACAACGTGCTGAAGCATTGATTGACTACCTGCTTCAAGTACCTGAATACGTCGGTATGCTTAGCTCTGATCCGATAAAACGTGTTAAAGAATTCATCATTGTAACGGTCGTTATTAGTTCTCGAGCCGCTAATGCCGCTGGTGTTCCTTCTGGTGAATCCTATTTTAAAGGGGATAAATTAATTCGGGAGGCCGAAAAGCAAGTTGATTTAACCAATTATAAAGACTTCACCCGTCAAATCGTTGCCTATTACACCAAATTGACGATTCGTTATCGTCAACAAGAGTCACCTTATATTTTCAATATTGAGCAATACTTGCAACAACACATCTATCAACCAATCACTGTCGCAACTATTGCCCAAAAGCTCAATGTTAACGCAACTTACTTATCTCGATTAACAAAGAGTAAGACTGGATTAACCTTAAAACAATATATTTTAAAGCATAAAATCACTGAGGCACGCTACCTACTACAATTTTCAACTCGCTCAGTGCAAGAAATTTCTCTGATGTTAAATTTCTCTGATCCTAGCCACCTAACCCGCGTCTTTCGCCAATATACCGGTAAAACACCTTCTGAATACCGCAAACAAAGGAAGTAGCAAGGAAGTGGGGCAAAAGTCAGTTTTGGCGCACGCTCTAGAATAATGATCAGAAATAGTAAAAGGCCAGGACTTTCGTCTCGGCCTTTTACTATCTCCGAACATTACTCTAGTGCATCGTAGCAACCATATTTAAAACTATTAGCTAATTTTCAGAACGCCAAAACTTAACTGGAACAAGACGGAATGGAACCTAACTGAGTCTGTTCACGTGTCATTCAGTGGCCAAGCGGCATAAATATTATTTTTAATAGCGATATAATTTAGATATGAACGCTGCACTTCACTAGAACGTACGTAAAACCTTAATTTTATTTTCATTTTAAAATTTGAATACTCGACCCTTCGTTAATTTCCGGGTAGGCCTTCTGTTCAACGTACATCGTTCCGGCCAATTCAGGCTTGGTTGAACCGTCAAATACAATTGAAATGTGCCCAAGATTACTTAAATTGGTCATGACCTCATTACCGACGGCCGTAATTGTATACGCTTGATCATCAATTAAGAGTGTCATTCCTGGCTTCGGTGTTTCCTTAACCGGCGTAACATTAATCAAGTAACAAGAAGAACGTAACGCGTCCGGAGCCTCTTTACCAAAGAAAATCACCATATTGATTTCTTTAAAGCCCTTTGCTTCAGCACCAATTTCAGTAACTGTCGTTTCAAAAATTGTCGTCTTAACACTTTCCATTTTAACCTACCTCCTTTTATTTTGCGTACAAACCAAAGCTAGCTACCCAAGCAACTAAAACTCGCGGAACCCCGTTAATAAAGCGTGAATAAAGTACCGATGGAACCCCCACTTCAACGGTTTTAGAATCTGCTTCTTCTAAACCTAAACCAACTGGAATAAAGTCACAGCCATTTTGTGTATTAATGGCAAATAATGCTGGTAAAGCATACTGTGGTGGAATTGTGCCCTTACCGATTTCTAAACCAATTAACGTTCCGATAACTTGGCCAATAACTGCTCCTGGCCCAAGCAACGGTGATAGAAATGGCAGCGAACAAACAAACCCGATGACACAAAGCCCAACTACGTTACCGGCCAGTGGCGACATTAATTTCGCAAAAATTTTACCAATTCCCGATCCTTGAATAATCCCGATTAGTAATGCCACAAAAGCCATAAAGGGAATAATTGTATTGATAACCGTTTGAACTGATTCCTTAGCAGCTTGATTAAAAGTTGCCACAACTTTACCGGCGCCAGTACCAATCTTGGCAATAAAGCTAGTGTGGTGTAGCTGCTCAGTAAGCTTCTTACTGGAATCATATTTAGGCGCTGTGGTTTCCTCAGTTTCCGAAATTGGCGCCGTAACTGCAGTTGTTGCGATCGTCTCTGTACTATCATCAACCAAGGCAACTTGTTTATCGGTAACAGCAGAAACATAAATTTCCGGGTGAATAAATTTCTGTAATGGGCCACTTTTACCAGTTGGCAAAACGTTGACCGTTAAAATTCCCTTTTTAGGGTAAATACCACAACGTAACGTACCGCCACAATCAATAATTGCCAGTGCCGTTTCTTCATCTGGAATCGATGTTTTGAAACCATCAACGGCCTTCATACCGGTCAATTTTTCGATGCGGTCAACAATACTCGGTCGTTCACCACCTGTAACATAGATAAATTGATGTTTTTGTTCAGTCGGTGTAATAATTAGTGGCCCACCATAACCGCCACTGCCTTTAGTGATTTTTATACTTTTCCAAGCCATAATTAATTTCTCCTAACGTGTTTTTAACCTAATCTACGCAGCATCCGTTTCTCCCTGTTCTTTAACCGACAACTTAACTTCTTTAGAAAGGATTACCCCGCTTGTCTTACAAACATAAGCGGTCGTAAAATCAGTAACCCAGCCACCAATGAAGTTCATCACTAAACCAACAAGCAAATAACGAACGGCCAAATCCATCGTGTTTAAGCCTAATTTTTGGACACCCTGCGCAATTCCTAACCAAATAAATAATTCACCTGGATTGATGTGTGGAAAAACCCCGTTACTTGTGTGGTTAAACTGAGCTAAAGCCGCGTAATAGCTAGGCTTATAGAATTCTGGCATAAAACGGCCTAATGAAAATGACATGGGATTACCTAACATGAACGCTGCCAAAAACGGTAAAATCATGTAGCGTGTGATGGGATTTCTTGATGAAGCCTTGGCCAATTTTTCCATTCGCTCTTCGCCTAAAAAGGAAATAATGGTATTCATCAGAACTAATAATAGCAAGACAACTGGAATGATCGTCGACATCCAAGTAATAAACGTTTTACCACCAGTTTGAAATAGGTTCATAAAACCGGAAGCAAAACCAGTAATATATTTCATTTCATAATTCCTTCTTTCTTTAATCTACCCTGAAAATGATTGATTTTACTTCTGAAATAGGTCACCAGTGGTAACTCAAAGAAATTCGTTTGACCTGAAAAATCACGTTCGGCCAAAGTGCCATTCTGGTACTTAATCAATGTTTGATAAGCGTTCAAAAGACACTGGCGAATTAAACGGTTTTCTTGATGAAGTTGCGTATAATCCGTAACTAATTCAATAAATGACTGCCCATTAAAACGTTTAATTTCTTTAAAGTGAGCAAATATTGTAATCCCTTTCATTACTTGGCAACTTTTAATTACGTTGTTGCCATCTAGCGCAATTAAAAGTAACGTTCCTGCCTGTAATCTTTTTGGATTACGTCCGATCAGAACCCGACCACGCCGTCGTAACTGGCCGTAATGTTTGGCAAAATTACGAACCTGGAGGAAACCCAATGCCGCTTGAAACAAGAATGCTAAAAAGATAAAGATAATAAGTATAACTAAGTTTGACATCTAAATTCCCTCCATTAACTGGTCAATCGGTTGATCGATTTGGTAGTGTAATAAATTTTGCAGGATATCCTTTTGGTGAACTAAATTGAAAATAAAATCATAAATAATATCTAGTACACGATTTAGTTGTTGATTTAAATTTTGGGGAATGCCAATCAAAAAGATAAACCGAACTTCACGTTTACCAGCCTTAAATGGCTCCTTCAAAATACCAACACTTAAACAAATTTGCTGTTTTTTTACCTCATTAATCGCGTGGGGAATGGCAACACCGTTTTCAAAAATACTACTGCCCAACAACTCACGCTTATGCCAAATTCGTTTAAAACTAGCCGCTAAATGACCCTTTTCCGTCTCTTGATCAATCATTTGATCAACCAACTCGCGGTAAGTCGTCGTTGCTGGGGCCAAATAATTAACTGCAAAAGTACACGATTTGGCCTGAATTGCCCGCTGAACTAACGAAATCGTAATCTTAGTACTGAGTTCTTCGGTTCTAAATAGTTCATCTACCCGAACAACTGGCGTGTAATTTCCACCTAAATCCAGTGGTCGATCGGAGAATATTAGTAAAAAATTCAAATCAGGTTGCTTTAGCTTGGCCAAATCATGAATTGCCACTACTTTAATTTGATCCGCAAAAACTTCGGCCAATTGCTTCTTTAAAAATTGTTGAGCACCAATCCCGATATTTCCGACTAGACCGACTGTTTGAACTGCTGGTAAAAAATCTTGTGTATCATCCAGCGCTAATTGAAAATAAATTGCTAAATAATTAGCCTCGACTGAATTAATGATGACGCCTAATTGCTGTTCTAGTGTCGTAAGTGAAATCAGTGCTAACTCGGCCGCCACTGGATAATTTTTAACAATTTCGTTAGTAAAAATATCACTTGCCGGCGTCGTGAAAATAGCGCGATTACACAAGAATAATAGGTGATACTTAATTTGCTCATGAAAGTGTTGATAGTCTAAATTGACCTGAATGTGTGTTTCAATTTGCTGTTGAATGATCTCGATTAAGGCCCAGTTCTCTTTGACCGCACATTCAACTAATTTCTTATCCAGTAAATCCGAATATTTAAGATTTAAGGGATAATACAATAAATCCTTTTCATTTTCAGTTAATGGTTCTTGCCGCAATTTGCCTAATGCCATTGTTAGCTGTTGTACTGCCGGCGTTAGTCTAACTAAATTAGTGTAGTGTGGAATTGTTTCGTCAAAACGATAACCCAATTGCCACAAATAGCAAAGTACTGCCGTAAATTTTTTCAAGCGAACCGTTTCTGTTGTTTTTCCAATTCGATCGATCAGTGATTTTATCTTTTCATCCAATCGATATTCGGAAGAAAAATAATCGTAAGTTTCATTTAGTAAAATAATTGGTAGTTGGTATTGTTGTCCTAGTCGCAATTTAATACCGTGATTGGATACCGATACAATCGTGGCTTCATAATATTGCAACGTTTGTTTCAGCTTAACTAAATCCTTACTCAGCGTACCCTTACTGATTGTTAATTTATCCGCCAAATCATCCTGAATTAGGTAGCCCTTGGTTTCAACTAATTGGCGAAGAATAAAGGCCTGGCGCTTTTCACTATCATTGAAGTCCAGTGATTCGCGTAAATAATTAACTTGTAAATGACTAAGTGCGTGATAATCAATAATCTGAAGGTAGTAACGCCCATGCCGCTCTTTAATTTGAGCAATTCCAATCAAAATCGTATTTAACCGGGTAATTCGTTTTTGTAATGTCTTTTGGGAAATATTCTCAAGCGTAATTAATTCGGCAAGGGAAACCGAATCATGCGTAATAAATCGTTTTAACAACCGATAATCTTGATTATCCACCTAGTTTCCCTCCACATCTTTTTATCCGCGAGACTTACCTCCCGCCACATTTGTTGTAACACCGGTAATATAGCTTGCCTTGTCAGAAAGATAGTAACAAACTACATCAGCAACTTCTGATAAACGTCCACTACGTCCTAATGGTGTCGTAGTTGTACTCTTGTAACCAGCCCGTAATTGTTCAACTGTTTTATGTCTTGTATAAGCCAGCGCCTCTTCGTATGAAGGTGTCCGTAAACCAGTTGCTTCCATGATGCCTGGCGCAATACCAACAACGCGCACGTTAAATTCGCCTAATTCCTTAGCCCATGAGCGTGTAAATCCATTAATTGCACCTTTTGTGGCCGAATAAACACTTTGGCCTTGTGAACCTTCTAACCCGGCTTCGGAAGACATATTAACGATAACGCCTTCATGTTTCGCGGCTAAAATACGGCCGACTGCTTGGGACATCAAGAAGACACTCTTAACGTTAACCGTAAACATTTTATTAAATGCGGCTTCATTTAACTCATATTGTCCATCTGCCTGTTTGGCATCGACTAGCAAACGAGGTAAATTAATTCCGGCGTTATTAACTAAACCGTCAATTGTTTTAAATTTAGCCACAACTTGTTTAACCAGTGCATTAACCGCCGCCTTATCGGTTACATCAGTTTGAATAAAAGTTAAGTTATCCGCCTTAAACTGTCCTTCTCTTAAATCAGCGTTAATCACGCTAACTCCTTGATTAATCAATTCCTGAACAATTGCGTCCCCGATACCCGATGAACCACCTGTCACGATAATTGTTTTACCTTGTAATTTTAACCAATCAATTGCCATTTGAATTTCCTCCTTAATTTCTATGTCCAAAGCATAACGAAACCGCTAACATTTATTAAGTCAGTAAAATTCTCAGGTTGGGATAAAACAATACAAGAATCATAAAATAACTATTGGTTTTGCTTAACTAGTCTATTTTAGAGGGATTAATATCGATTTATATAAAATTGGTCTATCAATCTAATAACTAAATTATACGGAGTGGGCGGGCTAGCTAATAGGATAAATTGGCTTAAAATAGAACAAATTTGATCAAATAGTCTTTCAAAGATCATTTCATTATTACGCTGCAAGCATCGCGATTAAAAATGTTGCAAAAATGAGCCACTGTCGGTTAGCCCTTATACCACTGACTCTTCCCAATACATGTAGCAACTAAATTCACGAAAAAAATAGACCTCAAAAGTGACAATTAGAAACACTAATAGCTCATTTAAATATTTAATGAGCCAAGCATTTTTCTTTTAAGTCACCATTTCTTTTAAGATCTATCATTTTTATTCAATTATATCGGTCAATTAATTAGTTTAACCGCGCTAATTTTAACCGTTGCTGCTCAACTGGCTTCCCGGGATTACCCACAATTGTCGTATAGGCTGGCACATCCGTTAAAACAATCGTTCCGGCACCAATCTTTACGTGCGCACCAATTTGGATTGCACCTAGTAATTGTGCACCTGCACCAATCAGAACATCATTAGCAACAACTGGGTGGCGCCGGCCGGCTTGAAGGTGCCGTGAACCCAACGTGACATTATGTAAAATTGTCACCCGATCACCAATCACCGCCGTTTCACCAATAACAACACCTGTCCCGTGATCAATAAAAACTTGCCGGCCAATTTGAGCGGCGGGGTGAATTTCAACGCCGGTTACTCGTTTTCCCCAGTGTGCAATTAATGCGGCCAATAAGTGATGACTATGCTGTTGAAACCAATGTGCCAATCGGTAAAAGGCCAAGGCGTGAAAGCCAGAATAAGTCAAAATAACTTCCCACACGCTATGAGCTGCTGGATCGCGTTGTTGAATCGCTTTTGCTGCCGTAAACATGCACTCGTCTCCTTTTTAAATCTGTGCGAAGGCTTGCTGCAGATCGGCCAGTAAATCTGCACTATCCTCTAAACCAACTGATAGGCGAATCAACTCATCCTGAATACCATTTTCCAGACGTATTTCCCGGGGAATTGCGCCGTGGGTCATGACTGCCGGAATTTCAATTAGGCTTTCCACACCACCAAGACTTTCTGCAAGGTCAACGATTTGCAGGCTTTCAACAAACTTTTTCGGATCCAGCCCAGGCCGTAATTCAAACGAAAGCATTGCGCCAAAGCCGTTCATCTGTTTTTTTGCAATGGCGTAACCATCTCCAGCCGGATTACCTGGATAATAAACTTTTGCCACCTTAGCGTTATTAGCAAGGTACTGATAAATAATTTGTGCATTTTCTTGGTGAACACGCATCCGAACGCCTAAGGTTTTAATACCACGCTGCAATAACCAACTATCATCCGGCCCTAACACACTGCCGATTGAATTTTGTAAAAAGGCCAACTGTTCCGCAATTTGATTATCATTAGTGACCGCTAGTCCAGCAACTACATCGCTATGCCCGCCAAGGTACTTTGTTGCGCTATGGACCACAATATCTGCACCCAGCACCAGCGGATTTTGATTATAGGGTGTCGCAAACGTATTATCAACGATTGTGCGCACGCCTTGTTTCTGAGCGAGCCTGGCAATTGCTTGAATATCGCTGATTCGTAGCAACGGATTAGTCGGTGTTTCCAAATAAATTGCTTTAGTATTACTCTGAATTGCAGCACTAGTGGCCGCCAAATCCCGCGTATCAACTACCGTAAAGGTTAGACCAAAACGTTTTAGCACCTGATTAATTAGACGAAAGGTTCCGCCATAGACATCATTACCAACAACAATGTGATCACCGGCTGAAAATAGTGAGAAAACCACGTGAATTGCTGCTGATCCAGATGAAAAGGCAAAGCCGGCCGTTCCTTGTTCCAGATCCGCGATCAATTGTTCTAACGCTGCCCGGGTGGGGTTACCCGTCCGTGCGTATTCCCATTTTGGTGCACCGCCAACTTTATGCTGGTGAAACGTTGATGAGCGGTAAATCGGAATTGAAACCGCCCCTGTAGTTGAATCTTCGCTAATACCACCATGAATCAATTTAGTATTAAATTTCATAATTATGACCCCTTCTATTTTAATCGTAAATTTTTTTACTTAAATAACGTTCACTTGAATCCGGAAAAACGGTCACGATGGTAGATTGGGCTGGTAATTCCGCCGCAACTTTTAAACTGGCCGCCAAGGCTGCGCCACTTGAACTACCAACAAATAGACCAAGGTTCTTTGCTAACCATTTAACGTATTTAAAAGCCGCAACATCACTAATTGTCTGAACCTGGTCAACCTGAATTTGTTTAAAAAATGGTGGGATAAATTCAACGCCAATTCCTTCAGTTCGATGCGCGTGCTCAGGACCACCGTTTAAGATTGAGCCCTCAGGTTCCACAGTAATTGCCTGCATTGCAGGATATCGTTCCTGTAGCGCACGTGCCGTTCCAACAAAGGTCCCCCCACTGCCAGCTCCGGCCACAAAAGCATTAATTGGCCGTTGTGCTAAATCAGCTAGAATCTCTGGTCCAAGTGTCTGGTAATAAGCATCAGGATTGGCCGGATTTTGAAATTGTAGCGGAACGTAAGCATTAGGAATTTCTTTAGCCAATGCTTGTGCTTTCGCAATTGCCCCTTTAATACCGGCCTCTGCTGGTGTATTGATTACTTCGGCTCCCAACGCCCGCATTAGTGTCTGCTTTTCAAAACTAAATTTCGCGGGAACCACCAGCTTAACTGGCAGCTGATACTGCTGTGCAGCTAGCGCAACACCAATTCCCGTGTTTCCCGCCGTTGGCTCAATGATGGTTGTCCCTTCACTAATCTTTCCAATCTCGCGGCCGTGAGCAATCAGTGCCATTCCTAAACGATCTTTAACACTGCCGCCTGGATTAAACATCTCTAACTTCGCGTAAATCCGACTACCATTGGGAACGGCCATTTTTAATCGTAGTAATGGCGTCTGCCCAATCGTCTGGTAAATACTGTTAACCAACATCGTTATTTCCTCACTTTCTAAACTGCTCAAGTATGTATTTCGTAAAATTGGATACAAAAAGGCGCAGATTCAAAGTTACCGAATCTGCGCCTTACACGATTATCTGATTTTACGTTAACCTAAAGGAAGTCACTATTTTTAGGCACACCAATCAGTGGGTCGCGTAAGACGCGATCCACAGCAACAATTGTTTAATTGCGTGTGTGCTAATAGCATAAATGACTACCTCCAAATTACTTTATGGCTTGAGCATACCTGAATAAATAAAACCTGTCAACAGGTCACTTTCTGTAAGTAACTTAATTACAAATTATAGTTTAAGCAAATTGAGTTAATTGTTTCTTTGATAAAACATCGTTCATTCGACCGCTGCGGAAGCCACCGAGATCAAGTGCGACGTACTTAAAACCATCCTTGATTAACTCTTTATTAACTCGTTCGTTAAAGACTAAGAAATCACCAATTCGCGCTTCTGGAATCTCGATTCGAGCAACGTCATCATGAAAACGAACGCGAACAGTTGGAAAGCCAAGATCACGAATGTACTTTTCGGCTTTCATAACTTGTTGAATAGTCGCAGAAGTTAACGTTGTCCCGTATGGAAAACGAGATGAAACTGAGCAAGAAGCAACTTTATTCCAGTTAGTTAAATCTAATTCTTGGGCCAATTCACGAACATCCTTTTTGTACAATCCTGCCTCTTGTAAAAGGCTACGAGCACCTGCTTCATCCCGTGCCCGTAAACCTGGTCGATAGTCATTCTTATCATCCATAATCATGCCATCAAGCACGGCCGTCGAACCATTTTCAGCAGCAATTTCAGTTAACCGTGAATAAAACATTTGCTTAGCGTAGTACCAGCTATCGGCCAGATTCTGTTTGATGTGATCATTAGCCAAGTAGTCAAGCGTTGTTGCTTGGACGTTAGCACCTAACTCCTTTGCCAATGAAATGGCCCTATCAAATTCTTCGTTCGTAAATAATTCTGAGTTAGCAACAACCGCAACAACATTCTCACTGCCAAGTGTATCTAGCGCCATTTTTAAAATCAAGGTACTATCAATCCCACCAGAAAAAGCAACAGTTACCTGGTTTAAGCTCTTTAAAGTTGTCGTTAGTGTTTGTTTTTTTTCGTTTAATGTTTGCATATTTGAAGTTCTCCTTTAATCAAATTATTGAATATTAAAAAATCCGTGCATGAATAAAGCAGCACAGGCCGCGCCAACAAATGGTGCAATACCAGGTACCAAAATACCATACTGCCAGTCACTATTAGCCTTGTTTTTAATTGGCAATAACGCGTGCGCAATTCTTGGGCCCATGTCGCGGGCCAAGTTCATTGCGAAACCAGTTGGTCCGCCGAGCCCCATACCAATCGCCCAAACTAATAAACCAACACCAATTGGAACAATACCCGGCGTCTTAATTTGCGAAATGGCCAAGATACCAGAAATGAAAATAAACGTGTCGAAAAATTCCACAAAGAAATTACGTGGTAAATTACGAACGGCAGGTGCAGTAGAGAAGAGGTTTCGAATCGTAATCGGTGAGATTTCGTTTTCTGAGGCCTTAAAGTGATCGGCGTACATAACCCAAACGATCATGGCACCGACAACTCCACCAAATACTTCGGCAAGTGAATAAGGTAGCAATAATGACCATTTTAGATTGCCTAGCAAACACTGCGCTAATACCATGGCTGGGTTAATACAAACATTTCCAAAGATAAATAGTGAAATCGTAATCCCAAATCCCCAAGTCGTAATAGCAAAAATGTGGCCTGAACCACGATACTTAGTCCCTTTTAAAACCTCGCTACAATGAACGCCAACCCCAAAAATAATCATTAAGGCGGTCCCCATAAATTCTGCAACTAATTGATGAAACAAGTGATCTCCTCCCGTAAATTTAATGTGTACCCAAGAGTGTTGGAAAAGCGTTTAGATTACTGTGGTTACCCTGTTTTCACTAAATTAGTCAAGTAAATACTAAAAAAAGGTTGTCCAAACACAGCTCCACTAGCTTGCTAAAAAAATAATTTCCAATCCTATCTTAAAATTCAAAAATACAGTTACTGAAATTGCTGAATTGCCGCCTGATAAACTGCAGTTAGCGTAACGTGCTGCTTCTGGGCCAATTTTAAGCAATCTTCATATTCAGGTGTCCGTTTAACTAAATCATCATAGGTGGCGACTTTAACGCGAACTTGACCATATTCTGTCGTAACTTTTTCAAAGCTTCGCGTCATAACTGTGCGCTGCCATTTCTGATAACGAACACCGATCGTGCTTGTTTCTTGTAGGATCAAGCGCGCAAATTTAGCGCGCTCGATTGGCCTAATTAATACCGATAGTTTAACGGCTGGCCGATTTTTCTTCATTTGAATCGGTGTGAAAAAAACATCAAGTGCGCCTGCATCCAGCAGTAGATTCATCACGTAACCTAACGCCTCACCGGTCTGATCATCGAGGTTGGCCTCAATTAGTAAAATCTCATCGCCTGTTTTACTAATTTCCTGCTGACTTAGTTTTTTTTTTCAAAAATAATGGCACGTAAGGCATTAAAACCACCTGTATCACGTTTGCCAAAGCCGTAACCAATTTTTTCCGCCGTTAAATCAGTTGGTAGTGGTCCAAAATCAGTGACCAGTGTTTTAACCAACCCCATGCCAGTCGGTGTAATCAGCTCCGTATTAACATCCAACCGCTGTTTAATCGGAATAGCGGTGCCAACGCGCATTTGCATAACCGCCGGCACTGGAACGGGCATTTGCCCATGAGCGACTTGGATAAGGCCAGTGCCATCAGCTAATTCAGAGGCCTTAATTTGATCAACATTTAATAGCTCCAAGGCAATACAACAGCCAACGATATCAACAATAGAATCAAGCGCGCCAACTTCGTGAAAATGGACTTCAGTGAGCGGTAAATGATGAACGGTTGCTTCGGCCTTAGCAATTTCAGAAAAAACCGCACTGGCTTGTTCTTTAACACGTTTTGATAAATCACTATTTTTAATCAATTCAAGAATTTCGTCTAAATGCCGCCCATGCTGGTGGTGCTGGCCTGCTTGATGCCGTTCAACAAAACCATGATCCTTTTCGTGATCAAGAATAACGTCAAAGTCCGTTCCATAAATACTACTCTTAGCTAATTCTTGTTTTTTCAAAGTGTAGCCATGAACACCCAACTTGGCTAATTCTTGCTTAAATTGCTCAAAGTCAACACCTAAATCAAGTAACGCACCAATAAACATATCACCGCTAATACCGGAAAAAGCGTCTAAATAAAGTATTCGCATTCTAAATCTCCCTCATCATAAATGATTGATCATACTAGCCGAATAGGCCGCACCAAAGCCATTATCAACGTTAACAACTGTAATTCCCGACGCACAGCTATTAAGCATCGTCATGAGTGCTGTCAAACCACCAAAGTTAGTTCCATAGCCGATACTAGTAGGAACCGCAATTAATGGTTTATTAATCAAACCACCAACAACACTGGCCAAGGCGCCTTCCATTCCCGCAATCACAATCACGACCTTCGCACCACGAATAACGTCTAACCGGGCAAACAGGCGCTGAATTCCAGCCACGCCGACATCGTAGACACGCTCCACCTGATTACCAAACGTTTCCGCGGTAATTGCCGCCTCTTCGGCAACTGGCACGTCTGAAGTGCCGGCAGTTACGATTGCAATGTAGCTTTTCGTTTGTGGCAGCGCCGTTCCAATCACGGTACAACGTGCTTCTTTATAATAGATTGCCTCAGGCAAGGCAATTTTTACGGCACCAAACTTTTCTGGCGAGACACGAGTTGCTAAAATCGGTGCAGTCTGTTGTTGAAGCACCTTTGCAATTTCAACTATCTGTTCGGCAGTCTTTCCTTCTCCATAAATAACTTCTGGATAGCCATTACGTTTCTGGCGTGCCAAATCAACGTTGGCAAAACCAATATCGGTAAAAGATTGTTTTTCTAAACTCGCCGCAGCGACTTCTGCGCTCGTTTTTCCATTGGCAACTTGTTGTAGTAATTCTTGTAAAGCCTTTTTATCCATAATTACACCAACTAACGAACAATAACGCCTAAGCCATCCGGAATAACAACAACTTTTGAATCCTGGCCTTCACGTTGATACGCCATTTCTAAAGCTTGATCCAAAGAAGTCGCCAAATCCATGTGCATTGAAGTAATTAATTCCGGATCAACTAGGTCAGAGACAAATATAACGTGATGATGAACCAGAATTCGGGCAAAAATTTGGGCAGTCCATTGGTCAGGGATAGTCTTTAGACGTGGTGTATTAATTGCTTGGTCCAAAAAATCTTTTGGATCATCTACGTCAGCTAAATTATGGTAAAAACCATCGCCACCATGACCATCACGAGCACCGGCCACCATAATAATCGTGCCGTTTTCTTTGTTGGTTGCTTCCGCGGCCGTCATTCCTTTAACGGCCTGATAAATATTCTGATCCAATGGAAAACCACCATTGGTAGAGATCGTAATATCACTAGGAATCTTTTTCACACTAGATAAATCGCGAACAAATTCACAACCCACTTTATGTGCGGCCTCCATATCACCGGCAAAAGAACCAATAATTTTTTTATCTTCATCCAACACAACGTTGATAATAAAGGCCAATTTAGCGGTTCGTGCAGCGTAAACCATATCTTTATGAATCGGATTATGCATTAAATTACCCGTTCGGGCCTTATTAGAATTAATAAATTCACCAGAATGGTTCGCCATAATTGTTTTATACGATGCAACACCTGGTAAAACGGACTTTCTGCCACCAGAAAAACCGGCAAAAAAGTGCGATTCAATAAAGCCTTCAGAAATTAACAAATCAGCCTCGGCAGCTACCCGGTTAATAATGCAATCTCCGCCAGAGGGTAGTTGGCCAATTTTAACCATCGAACTATCATCAGTGGAAACATGCATCACAATCTCTTCGTTAGCAACAATCTCTGCACCGTATTTATTAACTAATTCCTCATGGGTTGAAGGTCGGTGAAAACCAGTTGCTACTAAAATACGAATTCGAGCATCTGGCGCCACACTTCGTAAACGACGCAATAAAATTGGCGTAATAATATGTGATGGAACTGGGCGCGTATGATCCGAACTAATAATGACAATGTTCTTCTTACCGGTCGCTAAAGTTTCTAGGCTTTCTGAACCGATCGGATTATCTAATGAACGGTCAACGGTTTCATTTTCTGATAATTTATTTTTATAAGTAGCCGCTTTTGAGACAAGTTTTCCCGCAAAATTTTCATCCGCAATTTTTGCAGTAATTGTCGTCTTATCATATGGCAAATCAATTGCTACCATGAAATGACATCCTCTTCCTCTATAAAATTTACATGCAAGCTTTGTTATACTCATCTTTTTTTAGTTTGTCTGCTACCTTTGGCGTTTTCAAAACTGGTTAACAAATGTATACTTTAAATGCTGTCGCCAAATTTACTGAAACGGGTATGATACAGAAGTAATTGTAGTTTTGGCGGTGCAGTAATAAACGAATTGTTCCTGACTAACCAAAACTTACATGAAAGAATGACGACGAATGGTATTAACTGATATTGAGTACTTAATGAATTATTTAGATGAACACCACGTTCCGATAATTAACAAAAAACGACATACGTATCTCACTTACCATGGACTTGCCGAGCACTACACCTACATTTTGAAACAAGGTATTATTAAAAATAGTATTATCTTGCAGGATGGTCGTGAATTTAATCTTTCTTACATCGTCAAACCAGATGTCATTTCATTATTGCGCGATGAAGTTTCAAAATACACCGATCAACCATTTAATGTACGAATAGAATCCGACGAAGCAACGTTTTATCAAGTTGACCGCGTCACTTTTTGGAATTACGTCAACGCAAATTTGGAATTACAGAATTACGTTAAAAACTATTATCGAAAAAAGCTCTCCGAAAATATTTTCCGCTCACAACGAATGGTTATGAACGGAAAAAAGGGAGCTGTTTGTGCTTTTATCTACAGTTTAATTGATTTATTTGGCCGCCAAGTCCCGGAAGGAATCCTGATTGATTTTATCGTCACAAACGATGACATTGCCGGCTTTTGCGGTATTAGTTCGCGTAGTAGTGTTAACCGAATGTTAAATGAACTCAAAAACGATGGCGCTCTTACCACCAAAAATCATAAATTTATTATTACCGATATCAGCTACCTCATCGATCATATTGCTAATTAAACCTTAGTACTATTGGATAAGGAGCTTACTAAATTGCATATTCCCGATAATTATTTGAGTCCAACAACGTGCGGTACACTAATCGCCGTTATGACACCAATTTGGACAGTTTCAGTTTTAAAAGTGAAAGCCCAAATTAAAGAAAAAAAAGAAACCATTCCACTGCTAGGCGTGGCGGCTTCATTGGCCTTTTTGATCATGATGTTTAATTTACCGATTCCAGGCGGAACCACCGCCCACGCTGTTGGGGGAACTTTACTCGCGGTGCTTTTGGGACCCTGGGCGGCCTGTTTAGCACTTTCCTCCTACAAGCACTATTATTTGGTGACGGTGGGATTTTAGCTTTTGGTGCTAACGCCTTTAATATGGCTTTCATCATGCCTTTTGTCGGTTATGCCTGCTATTTAATTGGCCGCCGATTACACCATGAAAAAATAGGTCTAGCCGTTGGTGCTTACGTTGGTATCAATCTCGCGGCTTTAGTTGCCGGAATTGAGCTCGGTTTACAGCCACTTCTATTTCACAATCAGCAGGGAATACCGCTTTACTGTCCCTATGGATTGAATATTGCAGTCCCTGCCATGCTAACGGCCCATTTACTTATTGTTGGTTGGGTTGAGGCAGCTTTCACTGTCTTGGTCTTCCAATTTATCAAGAAGGCAGCGCCAGACAGTATTTATCATGCAGCAACTAAAAATACTAAAGTACACACTAAAGCAATTTACGGCCTATTAGCCGGCCTGGCCATCCTTTCGCCACTTGGTTTAATCGCCTCTGGAACGGCCTGGGGTGAGTGGAATAAAACAGAATTACAGCAACGCTTGCAGACTGCCCACCTGGCCACTCACGCGCCAAGTGGTATCAGTCATGGCCTTCATTTCAATGCACTCTTTAATAATTACACTATTAGGGGTGTTCCGCTGCCAATTGGGTATATTTTATCTGCCGTAACCGTCTTACTTATCTTTTTCCTATTTGTTCGGGTGATTCATTATGATCAAAACAAAGAAAGTTGAGCTACCAAGTTGGCTACAGGAAACGCGCGTTATCGCCCCTAAACGTGGCGGTCGCTCCTTTCTACAGCAAAATAGTCAGCGGCTAAGCCAGCTATTACGGCGGTTTGCTCAAGAGGCCGATACCAAACACCAACCCCTTAAAGGATGGTTGGCGCCGCAGGTTAAATTATTAATCACTTTGAGCACTGTTTTGTTAATTTCTTTAAACCAGAATCCATTTATAGCGTGGTTAATTTTAGTTTGCAACTTGAGCCTTCTATTAGCGCTACCGCCTGTTTACTTAAAAAAGATTATTCGACAAACAGTCATTAGTAGTTTATTTGCTGGCCTACTCGTTTTACCAAGCTTTCTGCTACTTCCCGACCAAAACGCACTATTTTTCTTTGGCCGAACTTGTCTAATTCTATTAAATCTTAGTTACTACCGGACAACGACAACCTTTACGGCGCTTATAACTGCCCTTAAACAACTACACTGCCCTAATGGTCTAATCTTTACTGTTGCTATCACCATCACCTACTTAAAACTACTGGCCGAATATTTATTAGGCCTACTGGAGGCCGTCACCTTGCGATCGGTGGGTAAAACGGCCCACCCGTACCAAACGATCGGCCAACTTTTTGGTATACTTTACCTAAAGACCCACGATTATGCTTTGGCCTTATATGCCGCAATGGAGGCACGTGGTTTCACAGGTGACTATCAAAAAGAAGCTGGATCTACTCACCACTGGCGCGATAATCTCGTTTTGTTACTGGGCGCCACTTTATTCGGTCTACTATTCTTTTTGGGGAGCTAATTTTAATGTTAACTGTGCAGCACTTAAACTATAATTATCCAGCTACTTGTGGCCTAAATGATATTAATCTACAAATCAAAGCTGGTGAATTTGTTTGTTTCATGGGCCCCAATGGTTCTGGTAAATCAACACTGTTTAACATTCTAAGTGGTTTAAAAACAGCTAGTAGTGGTACTTATTATTTCAACAATGCACTAATCGATACGACTTTCTTAAAAAACGCTAAAAGACGGCAAACGTTCCACCAACAGGTTGGTTTTGTCTTTCAAAATAGTGACGTCCAATTATTTAATCTAACTGTAGCCGATGAAGTCGCTTTTGGCCCTAAACAATTAGCCCTGTCAGCGGCTGAAATTGAACAACGGGTTACGGATTGCCTAACACTAACTGGTTGTAGTGAGTTTCGCGATCGTGTTCCCTACCATCTTTCTGGAGGTGAAAAAAAACGTGTCGCTTTGGCCAGTGTCTTGGCTCTAAATCCCAGTGTTTTAATCTTAGACGAGCCATTGAGCGGCCTAACACCAATTGCGCAACAACAAATCTTAGATTTACTAACCCAACTCAATCAGGCTGGAAAAACAATCTTGATTGCCAGCCATGATTACAATCAAATCAAACAGTGTGCCAGTCGGTTTGTTATCTTTAACGAACAACATAAAATCGTTCATGATTTGAGTGCCACTGATTTAATGGCTATGCCAGAATTAGGTCAACAACTTACTTTAATATAAATTTACATTTGGGGGAATTAATTATGAATATGAACATAAACAACGAAATTCATC
Source organism: Loigolactobacillus backii (assembly GCF_001663675.1). NCBI lineage: Bacteria > Bacillati > Bacillota > Bacilli > Lactobacillales > Lactobacillaceae > Loigolactobacillus > Loigolactobacillus backii. The sequence continues at coordinate 787,476 of NZ_CP014873.1, read as the reverse complement.
GTGGTTGGAACAAACGGATTGTAACCGGCAAAACATTAGCTGAATGCGATGAAAAATTAGTCACGTATTTGAATAAACAGGATTATGGTAGTGGCGAATTTGTTGTTCTACATGAAAATGATGGAACCAACCAAAACTCTGGTTACCCACTACCAGACGGCGATCTTTGTTACATCAGCTTTTTGATTTATAATAGCCGCCTTTAAATTAGCGAATGGTTAGAAAAGTGGTTAAATTAAAATAACCAACAAAATAGACGCATAAGGCTAGTAAACAACCTTATGCGTCTATTTTGTTGTGATTGATTAAGCGCGCTTAACTTTATACACTGGTAAATTTTATTTATTATCAAATATCCACGTGGTGTTTAAGGCTTGGAAAAACGTGGTGATCAGACCAATTCATGATTGCATCTTGAGCTACTAATGCCAAAATTGTACCAAAACCAATCGCTTTAAGTTGGCCGGTCGCAATAAATGAAATTATCGTAATAATAATTGGTGGCGTGTAACTTGCCCATTGTCCTAAAATTGCTGAGCCATTAAGGTACTTGAATCTAAGAATATAGGACAAATCGTCATTGGGGTGCATTAGGATATTCGAACGTTGGTAGATCGATACGGCCGCCGCCACAGTTAGAATACCAACAATATCTAAAATGATTCGAGCACCAAGTCCTAGATGAGGGACACCTAGCCAATCCCATGCAGTCGTCATTATTTGGACTAAATAGCTGAAAGGTACAATGTAAAGTAAATTGGAAAAAAAGCGGCGCCGATCAAAGTGACCCAGCAAAAGTTGATTAACCAACGTAATAACGATCCCGTAAATAAATAAAGTTGTGCCCAATGAGACATGAATCCAATTGGCCAAATTAACCGAGGACCCTGTCCAAACTGCACTCCCTAAATTAGTAGAAATTGTTAAGGCGTTGCCAGTAGCATTCATTAAAATTGAAAGAACTAAAAAATCCATTCTTTGGTGAAAATCTTTCATTTTAGCCACGCTGGTCACCCCTCTACTAATTAATTTAACTTACTTTATTAACTATAAAGCTATTTAGAAATAATGACAAAATAATCAAATTTCTAAACACCTTCTAATACTTCGCGACCGCCCTACTTTTAAGAACCGAAATTTGAATTAAGCGAAGCTACGGCATCATTCAAAATGATTGCTTAAATTGCCGCGGAACACTACAATCCCATAGCAAAATTAATTTCCCAGGAAATATTGTATTTTACCGCAATCTTCAAAATTGAATATTTCTTAAAAACTAAGTAAAATATCCTTGGATGATGCAACGCTTTTCCAAACACTCCCGAGATTTAAATGGAGGCCGTCATGAAACAAGTTGATAAACGTATTTTAAAAACTAAAACCCAGATCGATACCACCTTATTTACCCTCTGTAAAAGGAAAGTTAATTTTGAAACCCTTAGTGCACCTAAATTAGCCAAATTGGCCGGAATTTCTCGCCAAACTTTCTATCGTTACTACTTATCACCGAAACAAGTAATCGTTACAATGATTGACAAACACCTCAGTGAATTTCAAAAGGATTTTCGGCTCCAAGGCTTAACCGCCCGGAGCATGACCGCCCAACTCATGAAAACTTGGCAACAGCGTGCCGCGGTCTTCGAATTAGTTGAGTGGTCAAACACCCGCCAAGAATTTATTCAACGCTTATCGCTCTTCAATCAAAATATTGCTCACCAAAATAAAATCTCGTTAATCGACGAAGCAGCCATTTGTAATGTTTACGCCGCGGCAACTTATATGTTTTTACGCGCTTACGTATTGGATCATACGTGGTCTGAAAGTGAAGCAACTGACTTATTTCTACACCTTACCAATAATTTAGATAAAATTTTTTAGTTACACAACTTATTGGCCAATTCGGTCCATAACTTCCGTTTTAATCTCGCTATACTGTACTTAAATCTTAAATGAGGTGATGTTATGAAATTAATTACAACCGAAGAACACATCAGTACGGCTTACGCAAATAAGGCAATCATGGACTACATGAAGACCCAGCCTTCCGATCCTAAGGCCTTACAAGAATTTGGTCGTTCGTTTGCTGAAGGTCTTGTCGCTTATGCCGTAACACCAGAGGAAATGCAGGATCTAGATACAAACCGACTTCAGTATATGGATAAAAATGGCATTGATATGCAAATTCTTTCGTATGGTGACGCTAGTACCAATCCAGATATGTTACCAGCAGAACAGTCTATTCCATTAACGAAAAGAATTAATGATAACATTGCAGCCAATGTAAAACGCCATCCAGATCGTTACCTTGGCTTTGCAACTTTACCTGTTTCTGATCCCAAGGCGGCCGCTCAAGAACTGAAACGTTCCGTTACTGAATTAGGCTTACAAGGCGCCTTACTATTAGGTACTGCTAGAGGTGGTCACTTTTTGGATGAACCACAATTTTTACCAATCTTTGAAATGGCGGCCGAACTTGACGTACCACTCTATATTCATCCTTCAATGCCTTCAGAAACCATTCGTAAAGCCTATTATAGTGACATGAATCCAATTGGCTTTAATGCCATCATGGCAACGCCAGGCTGGGGTTGGCACATGGAAGCTGGCCTGCACGTTACGCGCCTAATTTTATCTGGATTATTCGATAAATTTCCAAATCTAAAATTAATTTCTGGCCACTGGGGTGAATTTGTACCTTACTTCTTGGAACGTCTAGACGACGCAACTACGCCAGTTGTTGGTAATCCATTAGCGCACCCAGTCTCTTATTATTACAAAAAGAACGTCTACGTGACACCTAGTGGTATGTTTACTTGGCCACAAATGCAGTTAGTTCTCACTGAAATGGGTACGGATCACGTTTTATGGGCGCAGGATTATCCTTACGTTAAGGGTAACGCCGAAGATTTTCTTGCCAACACAGCAATTTCAGCAGATGACAAAGAAAAAATTGCCCACGGAAATATCGAGAAATTATTGAAACTAAAGTAATGTTGCACCACACAATTAAAAAATGCTATTAAGTTTTACTAAAAAACAGGACAAATAGTCTGTTGTCTTGAAAGTTACCCATTTCCAATGGGGTAGCTTTCAACAGCTACTATTTGTCCTGTTTTTGATCATTTATTCCGTTGCCGGGTGCCGTAAACGATTTTCGTAATGCCGAAGCACCCTTGATAAGCTGAAGGTCATGATGAAATAGAGAATCATGGCGATCACAATCGGAATAACCCCTTTATAGGTATCGGCTTGCACAATTCGTAATTGATAGATTAAATCGGTAACACCAATTATTGAAACAATTGAAGTTTCCTTAATTAGCGAAATAAATTCGTTCCCAAGGGCCGGCCAGATATTCGCTAAGGCTTGTGGAAAAACAACGTAACGCATAGTTGAGCTTTGACTTAATCCCAAGCTCCGCGCCGCCTCTACTTGCCCTTTAGCAACAGAATTAATACCACCACGAATTATTTCACTAACGTATGCGCCACTATTTAAGGCAACCGCAATTGTTCCGGCGATTAAAGCTGGTATGTTAACAAAAACGCCAATCCCAAAGTAGACAAACATAATCTGTACCATTAGCGGTGTACCACGAACAAATTCGACGTAAGCCGTTGCCAGTGCCCGCAATATTTTAATGTGCCCCAATCGAATTAAGGCTAGTAAAATACCTAGTAAAACGCCAATGATCACTGCAACTAATGAAATTCCTAATGTGTACAGAACCCCTTTTGCAAAATAGCTCCAGTAATGCAGCATCGATGTATTTTGTGTATTAACTTTCATGTAACTACCAGCGGTAACTAAGTACTCTTTTTGAATCAAATTTTTCTGTTTAATCGTATTAAGCGATTTATTAATTGCTAAACGCAGTGAAGTGGATCCCTTTGGCAAAGCAATTGCGTTACCAGCTTCTGCCTTACTGGTCTTAAAGTGTCCTTTCAAAGCGATTAAGTCAGGATCATTTTTAGCGTAAGCGGTTGCTGAAGCTTCATCCTTGGCAACACCGTCGACTTTATGGGTCTTTAACGCCAAAATGAGATCAGAAGCATTGTCCATTCCAACAACCTTGATACCTGGCATCTGCTTTTTGGCCTGATCGTACTGTAAAGTCCCCGTTTCGGCACCAATTTTTTTACTCCGAAAAGAATCCTTATTATGGTAAAGGCCTTTGTCCGCCTTATTAATCAAAATATCTTGCCCACCAGAATAATAAACATTACTAAAATCAACGTTCTTTCGCCGTTCTGGTGTCGGACTCATACCAGACAAAATCATATCAACCTTGCCCGTTTCCAGCGCAACCAACAACGAATCAAAGGACATCTTCTTGATCACTAATTTTACGCCCAAATCATGCGCAATTTTTTTACCAATCTCAATATCCATCCCAACAATTTTCTCTTTACCGTTTTTGTTTACCTGAAATTCATATGGTGGGTAGTTCGGCGAGTTACCCATCACCAACGTTCCTTTTCTTTGGATTCGGGCCAAAGAATCATCCGTTGCGGCCTGTGCCGGTTGTTGCACAATTCCCCCTAGCCCCATAAATACTAAACAAATAACCAAAAATAACTGCAGCCCTTTTTTCATCTCATTCGCTCCATCAATCAGAATATCATCATTATACGTCCGATTAATTATTTATTCAATTATTATTCATAAATTAGCAAGCATGTAAATTTAAATTCAGTCTAATTAAAGGACGCCAAGACATTATTTTTGATCATAAAAAGGACGACAACAAAATTAGTTTTTGTCGTTGGTCACTTATTAATTAAAACAACAACGCATCAACCTCAGCCTTAGTTGGAATTGAATCCATCGCTCCAGCTCGTTGAATGGTCAAGGAGGAGGCCGCGTTAGCAAAATCGATGGCGGCCTTAACATTACTAAGATCTTTATTTAAAACGGCCGCCATCGCTCCGATAAAGGTATCACCAGCAGCCGTTGTATCGACTGGCCGGGCAACTTTATGTGCCGCAACGACTCCAGTTTGAGCGGCGACATTATAATAGACACCCTTAGAACCTAAGGTAATCAATGTATTAGGAATACTTTTAGTCTGAAAAGCGGTAGTAATTGCCGCGAAATCAGCCCCTGTCACTGCCTTATGTCCGGTTAAAGTTGCGGCCTCGGTTTCATTAGGTGTGACGATATCAGTCAGTTGCAATAACTCATCTGGTACTGGTTTATTAGCAGGCGCCGGGTTTAAAATTGTCGGCACACCAGCTTCTTTAGCAATTTTAAAGGTTGCGATAATGGGCTCAAAATTAGTCTCTAGTTGAGCGATCACAATATCGGATTGCCTAATCTTGTCCGCAGCAGTTTCGATGGCCGCATTACTAACTAACTTGTTGGCGCCGCCTTCAACCATAATCGTATTATGACCATCAGGCTCCAAAATAATAAAAGCCTGGCCAGTATTTTTACCATCAAGCGCGCTGATTGCACTGACATCAATACCTTCAGCCTTGCATTTACTAATCAACATTCTCCCGGCAGCATCGTTACCCGTTGCGCCAATAAAATGAACCTGAGCACCTAATCGCGCTGCAGCAACGGCCTGATTTGCTCCCTTACCACCGGCCGCCTGCGTACTAGCCCTTAACAAACCAAGCGTTTCTCCTTGAGTCGGAATATGTTCAACCGGAATATGAATATCCAAATTCAAACTGCCAATAACTGTAATATTCTTTGCCATAATTACGTTCTCCTTTTGGGTTGATTGCGCACGTTTAGCCGAAACGTACCCCAGAATACGGCCTCTGAACGCCTAACGCCACATCCGCGATTATTCACTTTATCAATTCCATCACGACACTATGCATCTACATAAAGTTTATGCTTTTTAATCTAAGGACTCAATATTTTCATCCGTTTCATTAAAAGTGGACTAAATTTATACGCTTACTTTGATTAATTTAAAGCAGGCGCCATCAAGGTATCCTTGAAAAGTCACTGAAAAACGCGTAATATATTTCGTGCACGAACAGTTCGTATACGAATAATTATTATGAGGAGTACTAATGAATAACGCCGAAATAGAAATTAAAGATTTAATTTTATCACTGCGCTCGCTTAGAAAAGAAACACGCCGGATTTTTTATTACCAAGCTAATGAACAACAGCTCACTGAAACTTGGATTATTGCTTTGGGTGCCCTTGCAACTAAAAACCCTAGCTCACTCGAGGAACTTGCCAACGCCTTACGACTAGGTAACAGCACAACTTCCGGTATTGTTGACCGAATGGTGGCGGAGGGCTTAGTCACTAAAGATCGTGATCAAACAAATAAGCGCAAAATCAATATTAGTCCAACTGCGAAAGGACAACAAAAATATGCAGTAACTTACGCCGATTTTTGGAAAAAACTAGCACCAATTAACGATATGTCCACGCCAAAATTAACGGAACTATTAGCAACCCAAACAGAACTACTAAAAAAGTTAGAAGGTATTAAATAGTGAGCGCTGCACAAATAAAACATAATCGGGGAATTATGTTGATCCTAGTTATGGGAACTTTCTTGGCCTTCTTAAATCAAACTTTAATGAACGTGGCGCTACCTAGTATCATGCGGTCATTTAACATCACTGCTGCACAAGGACAGTGGTTATCAAATGGTTACATGTTAGTTAATGGTATTATGGTCCCGCTAACGGCCTATTTAATCCAACGCTTCACCACCCGGCAACTTTATTTGGCCGCAATGTGTGTGTTTGCTTTTGGTACAATTATTGCCGGAATGGCGCCTAGCTATCTGATATTAATCACCGGACGCATGATTCAGGCCGGTGGTGCCGGCGTTATTGCCTCACTAATGAACGTCTCCATCATGAATATGTACGCGGCTAACAAACGTGGAACTGCTATGGGTTGGGTTGGTCTGGCACTAAATTTTGCGCCAGCCCTTGGTCCAACCATTTCTGGTTATTTAGTTGAACAGTATAATTGGCGTTCGCTTTTCTATCTGATTGCACCTCTAATTATCTTGGATATTATTTTTGCAGCAATCATGCTACGTAACCTGGGCACGAATAAAAAATTAAAACTTAACTGGAGTGGCGTTGCCCTTTCAAGTATTGGTCTTGGCTCACTGTTACTTGGTTTCAGTAATGCCGGTACAATGCCAATACTGTCTAAAAACGTTCTTGGTTTTAGTTTGCTTGGCCTACTGATTGTCATTGCCTTTGTCTATCAACAAACACATATCAGTAACAAATTACTAAACTTCAACGTTTTTAAAAGTCATAACTTCATCATTGCGGTGATCGTGAACGTCTTTTTAATGATGGCACTTTACGGCGGAATGCTGTTACTTCCTTTATATATGCAAAATGTTATGCATTATAGCGCAATCTATTCTGGTCTAGCTATGTTGCCCGGCGCCTTGATAATTGCGGTTATGTCACCAATTAGTGGCCGGATGTACGATCAATGGGGTGCCAAATATTTATCATTTGGTGGTACCATTATTTTACTGATTGGTACTCTTATGCTGAGTCGCGTAAGCCTGCATTCAAGCTTTGCCTGGGTGACTGCCGCCCAAGCCGTTCGCCAGTTAGGCCTTTCAGTCGTTACCATGCCCATTCAAACGGAGGCCTTTAATTCGTTACCTCAAGCAATCATTCCTGATGGCTCAGCGATGTATACAACCATCCGTCAAGTATCAGGTTCATTTGGGACAGCGTTATTAATTGGAATCATGAGCGTTTTGCAAAAAAATAACATTGCACAATTAATGGCCCAGCATAGCCTAAAAGTCGCTACCCAATTAGGTTCCTTACAAGCAATTAAAACAACTTACCTTGTAGCCGCCGTCTGTGTGTTAATTAGTTGTTTGCTCACCCTAAACTTTAGAAAACGTGACTATATCTAGCACATCGGAAAGGTGGGTTAGACTCTGAACTTGCACCGATTATAGAAGACTGCGCCGAAAATAAATTTTACTGCGGCCTTTTCAATTATTTTTAGTGCTAACGCGGAACAATCTAATTCACCAATATTGGTAAAATTTTGTCCATTGTAATTTTATTTGCCTTGACACACCTAAGCTTGTAGCTACCCTAATTAACCCAGAATTTATTTTTAACGGCCAGTCTTATACACAATATATTGTTAAATTTTAGTTGATTTTGCGAAATAATCCCCTATATATTGATTGATATCAATTGCGATTTGGCGGTGAATGCTTTAATATATGATGTATTAACAAAGAAAAAGGTGTTCATTATGTTAGATATTCAACCTAAAGTTTTACAAATTAAAGTGATCAAGCGCGACGGTCGTTTAATGCAGTTTGACGGCAACAAAATTCAAAATGCACTAGTAAAGGCTGCCACGCAAGTTGATCAGGAAATTGATCCAATCATTAATCAAGCATTAGAAGAAGTCACGACTGACGCCATTAACGAAATTAACCAACGTTTTACAAAAAATATAAAGATTTACGAAATTCAGAATATTGTTGAACAAACACTGTTAAATCACCACCAATACGATATTGCTCAAGAATACATTAATTACCGAACAAAACGTGACTTTTCCCGCAATCAGGCAACTGATATTAACTTTACAATCAAAAAATTATTAAATAAAGATCGTAACGTTATTAACGAAAATGCCAACAAAGACAGTGAAGTTTTCAATACACAACGAGACCTGACTGCCGGCACAGTTGCCAAAGCAATTGGGCTAAAAATGCTTCCTGCAAAAGTGGCCAACGCGCATTTAAAGGGTGAAATTCACTGGCATGATCTCGATTATCAACCTTACAGCCCCATGACAAATTGCTGTTTGATTGATTTCAAAGAAATGCTAACCCACGGCTTTAAAATTGGTAACGCTGAAGTAGAACCACCACATTCGATTCAGACGGCTACTGCCCAAATGAGCCAAATTATCGCTAACGTTGCTTCTAGTCAATATGGTGGGTGCTCCGCCGATCGAGTCGACGAATTATTGGCACCCTTTGCAGAAAAAAATTACCAAAAACACTTAACGGATGCTAAACAGTGGATTGATGGCGACCAAAAGCAACAGGATTTTGCGAAAACTAAGACAACCAAGGATATCTATGATGCTATGCAGGCCTTGGAATACGAAATCAACACCTTGTATTCTTCACAGGGCCAGACACCATTTACGACACTTGGCTTTGGTTTAGGCTCAAGTTGGATTGAACGCGATATTCAAAAAGCAATTCTACAGGTACGAATTAAGGGCCTTGGTAAAGAACACCGAACAGCAATTTTTCCTAAATTAGTCTTTACCTTGAAACGTGGTTTGAATTTAGACAAAACTGACCCTAATTATGATATTAAACAAATTGCGATTGAATGTGCCACAAAACGGATGTACCCTGACATTTTATCTTACGACAAGATTGTTGAATTAACTGGATCGTTCAAAGCACCAATGGGTTGCCGCAGCTTTTTACAAGGCTGGAAAGATGAAAACGGCAAAGAAGTTAACTCAGGCCGAATGAATTTAGGCGTCGTTACGGTTAATTTGCCGCGAATCGCTTTAGAATCACAAGGCGATCAGGCTAAGTTCTGGGAAATCCTGGAACAACGTTTGCAAGTTTGTAAAGAAGCTCTTGTTTTCAAGGTAAATCGGGCCAAGGAAGCCAAACCAAATAACGCACCAATTTTGTACGAATTTGGTGCATTTGGTAAGCGCCTAAAACCAACTGACTCGGTCGATGAGTTATTTAAAAATAACCGCGCAACTGTTTCACTAGGCTATATTGGCTTATACGAGGTAGGTGCGGTCTTCTTTGGTCACGCTTGGGAAAATGACCCGACGGCCAAGGCATTCACGGTTGACGTCGTAAAGGATCTCTACAAGCATTGCTTAGCGTGGGAAAAAGAATACGGTTATCACTTCAGTGTTTACAGCACGCCTGCAGAAAGCTTAACAAATACCTTCTGCCAAGCCGATTTAAAGAAATTTGGTAAGGTTAAGGACGTCACTGATAAGGAATACTACACAAATAGTTTTCACTACGATGTTCGTAAGGCGCCAACACCATTTGAGAAGATTGACTTTGAAAAAGCTTACCCTAAATATTGTGCTGGTGGTTTTATTCATTATTGTGAATACCCAAATTTGAAACAAAATCCAAAGGCATTAGAGGCCGTTTGGGACTATGGTTATGATCGAATTGGCTATTTAGGCACCAATACACCAATCGATCAATGCTTCAAGTGTGGTTTTAAAGGCGAATTTAAACCAACTGAACGGGGTTTCAAGTGTCCTAAATGTGGTAACACTGACCCAACGACTTGTGATGTGGTTAAACGAACTTGTGGTTATTTAGGTAATCCGCAACAACGCCCAATGGTTCACGGCCGACACGAAGAGATTATTCACCGGGTTAAGCACATGACACTGGGAAATGATCAAACAACGCAAGCAAGACAATAAATGGTGGTTATAATTAATGATAAAAAATGAATTACCCAATAATCCTAAGCCAAAAGAATGGTTAGCGGACGATTTAAGCCAGCAATACATTGCTGACTACAAGCCCTTTAACTTTGTTGATGGCGAAGGCGTTCGTAACAGTCTCTACGTTTCTGGTTGCCGTTTTGCTTGTCCAGGTTGCTATAATAAAATTGCCCAGAATTTTCATTATGGGCATCCGTATACAAAAGAATTGGAAGACCAAATCATCGCTGATCTGGCGCAGTCTTACGTTCAAGGACTGACCTTACTTGGTGGTGAGCCTTTCCTTAATACTCAAGTCTGCCTCGCACTAGTTAAGCGGGTTCGGCAAGAATTTGGGCACGATAAGGATATCTGGTCGTGGACTGGCTATACTTGGGACGAGCTACAACAGGAATCAGCGGATAAAAAAGAACTATTGAGTTTGTTAGATATTCTAGTGGATGGTCGCTTTATTCAAGCTAAAAAAGACCTAACACTTCAATTTCGTGGCAGCTCTAACCAACGTATTATTGACGTCCCAGCTTCACTTGCCACAAATAAAGTGGTGATTTGGAAAGATTTAGTCCATTAAACGAACATTAAAATAGACGCTAAAAGTATTGGTGATCAACCTTACTTTTAGCGTCTATTTTCATTTAAGCAATAACAAGCCACCAAAGACAATTAGTAAAATATAAATGTACTTGACCAAAGTAGTTCGTGCAATGTGATCACTAAGCCAGTTGCCTAATGGTACAACAACGAATAACAAGGGCACAATTATCAGCAGCAAGTGAACAACCGTTATATTCCAAAAACCTGAAGCGGCTTGATTAATGACAACAATTGTCCCTACGCAAAGAAAGTGTGCCTGCAAAATACCGCGTAATTGATCTACCGGCCATTTTTTCAAGGTCCCGTAAATGACAACTGGTACGCCATGGCTGTTATAAGCACTTCCCAACGCCCCTGAAACGATACCAGCTAAATAATCCCAATAATTAGCGGCAAGATGCTTTTTTTGTGGTTGCTGACTAAATAATTTCCACAGACTATACGTTCCGTAAACAATTAGAAATAGACCTAATAAATGTAAAACCAACTTGGTGGGCACCATTTTAATCAAGAGAATTCCTAATGGTACCCCTAGTAATGAGCCAGTTACTAAGCGCCGAACGACGGCAAAATCAATGTGCGCACGAAATTTAACCGCTGCCGGAATTGCAACCAGTAACCCCAATGCACCAATTAAAGCAGTTGACATTTGAAGGTTAAAACCCACTAATGCTAATAGTGGCATTGTTACTAATGCTTCACCAAAACCAAAAACTGTTCGAACTAACGCACCAAATAAGGCGATTAAGACAACTAAAAATAGTGTCACTAGATCTCTCCATTTCATTTTAAGGTTATTCATACATTGTAAAGGAAATCCAGTAACAATAACAGGCCGCCGAAAATCAAACAACGCGCATATTTCTTTCTTTCACTGCTAACCATCATTTAAAATGATAATTAGAACTAAATTTGTAATTACAAGGAGGAATCCCAGTATGTCCTGGAATATGCAAGATTACCCTAATTCAATGAAAAACATGTCCGCGCAAGAACGGAAAAAAGCAATTGATATCGGCAATGCACTCTTGGCTGACGGATACCCGGATGACCGCGCCATTCCGATTGCGATTAATCAGGCGGAAAAATGGTACCAGGATGCAACTCCAAGCGACAAACAAAAGTTACGTAACGATAAAAATCCAACCAAACACGACAAACATTCGGAAAAGAAAAGTAGTCCAGAACTCATTGACTCGAACGAACTAGTTAAGCACCAAGAAAATGGCTGGGCAATCATGGCTGAAGGCGGTAAACAACCCAGTGAAGTGTTCCCTACTAAAGAAGAAGCGCTGAAACGTGCTCATAAAATCGTTGCCAATAAGGATTCGGTGATTAAAGTGTATAAACGAGATGGCAGTTTGCAGGATGAAATTCGGCCCAAAAAATAAATGACGTTGCTATCCTTCTGCAATAAATCAAACCACCGTTATGGTTTATTTATTGCAGTCTATTTTATTGGCACACCAAAAACGAAAAGCTGGGCCAAAACTCTGGGTTCACGTGTCTAATTTGAAAAGACGTCCAGATCCAAGCATCAGTCTAGTGAGTATTTGAAAAGCATAAAAATAGCGCGCTATTAAACTTCAAGCGCGCTTGATTATTTAAAAATTTGTTGAACTGAGACTGGTCTCTGTTTTCGAATACTTTCTTTTAGACCAGGTTACAAAAATGGACTGATCATCGAGTATCGATTCAACTTGATAAATAAGTCATTAAATACAATTTGGATTAGTTAATTTTATGAAAAACAGTTGCGCGACACGTTTAAAATACATAATTCATCAATAAGGTTCCAATAAATCCTGTAATTCATTTGTGGCCGCTGAATCATTAGAAACAGTGAAGTCCTGATCTGGCTTGTACGTCGTTTCGGTTCCATTATTATTGTATTCACCAAAACCAGTAAGTGGATCGACTGTTGTGCCGTTACCAGATTTTAATTCATACACAACCCCATTATCGGCCAAAAGGTATTTACTAACTGGTTTATCAAAGTTCATATTAGTCGTATAACCATCAGCCGTTGAGCCACTATCTAAGCTATCATCAACGCCAGTAGTCCCATCCTTAGACGTATAAAACACTAAACCACCAATTGCGTGAATTTTAAAATTAGCGGTACCGGGATTATTATTATCTTGCACCTGAACCTCACCATCTGGCGTTTGGGCGTACCAGTCACCAGAACCAGCGGCCCCATGATTGAAATAGTAATTACTAACCGCCATGTTGCCCGTTTGCGCACGACTGTCGGCCCAATTCAGCATTTGTTCAGTAACCGTTTGCTTTTCCGCTTCAGATAGTGTGACTGATTTTTGTTTATTTGTAGCTGTGACTTCACTTTTCGATTGAGTAGTTGAAGCCTTCAACGAAGCATTTTCTGCAGCCAAACTAGCACGCTCAGATTCTGTAGTATCACTAGACGAACTAGAGCTCGCAACCGCCGTTTTTTCAGCAGGACTGGGACTTTGTCGTAAAATAAAAATAAAACCAATAAATAATATAATTACTACCGCACCAAGTATCCACGGCCAACGTCGTCGCGCTTTTTTAATTGGTTGATCTTGTGCACGACCTGTTTGTGAAAAAGTATAACCACAGTGGCTACAAAACATAGTTGTTCCCGTATTAGTTGTACCACAGCGTGGGCAAACCTTAGTCGTTTGGACCTCTAATGCTTGACCACAACTAATACAGAACTTAGAATTTGGCTCATTTAAAGTACCACAATTTGGACATTTTATCATAATAACGCTCCCCCACTGCTGCACAATAACATTCCGTTGTGCCCGCCGTTTACTACCTTTACCCAGTACTTCAGATCATTAATCTCGATACATAATCTCCCAAATTACCTAAACACCCATTGCTTCACCTTATTTATACCATATTTTAGACGTTATTTTACATTTTAAAATAAAAACTGCTTGCTCATAACGCTACGTCATTAGCTATGCTATAACTTATAGGAGGTGAAATTCTATGGCGACTTATACAACCGGTGAGCTCGCAAAAATTTGTGGTGTTTCTATTCGCACCATTCAATACTACGATCAAAAAAATTTACTAAGCCCAGACCATTTTAATAAAAGTGGTAAACGTATTTACTCAAACAAAGAGTTACAAACCTTACGTATAATTTTGGGGTATAAACAGCTGGGTTTTACGCTCAAAGACATTAGGAAGGTGATGGCAAATCAACAAAATTATGCAGTCTTGGAATTACTATTGGACCGGCAAATAACACGACTGGACCAACAAATTAAAGTACTGGAGGCACAAAAACAGAGCGCTCAGTATATTAGTGACACGCTCCACAATAGTGAACCACTATTAGAAAACACATTAGACGACATAGATGGCACAATGCAAAAAAACAAAGAGCTGAAACAATTACATCAGCTACTGATTTTATTCGGTATTCTTGCAGATCTACTTGAAATTGGATTATTATTTCTGGGCATTGTTAACGGGATTTGGTGGCCAATGTTCATTGGCATTCCAATTATAGTTTTTATAGCTGGTTATATGACAAAAGAATACAATCAAAATACCGCTTATATTTGTCCTAATTGCAAAACCATTTTTAAAATTGGACTAAAAAAACTATTTTTCTCTGCACACACACCAAAAACGCGTAAATTAATTTGCCCGCACTGTGGTAAAAAGGCGTATTGTATTGAAACATTTGCCAAAGAATAATCAATTAGTAGGCTCCAAGATTATGCTTCATCAAGCATAATTTGTTTAATTTCCGTCTGTAAAACGGGAAGAACTGTCCCTTCAAACCAAGTATTTTTATGCAACCAACCATAGTTAAGCGGTGATGGATGAACTAATGGAAAATAGTTAGGCAGATAATCTTCATAATGCCGAACAGTTTCCGTCAAAGTTCGCTGCCGCCGTTTTTGTAAATAATATTTTTGCGCGTACTGACCAATTAAAAGTGTTAAACGTACCTTGGGCATCAATTCTAATAGCGGTTCGTGCCACTTATCAGCAAAACCTTTCCGCGGTGGAAGATCGCCGTGCGCACCCTTACCTGGATAGTAAAAATCTAACGGCATCACAGCAATTTTACCAGAACGGTAAAACTCATCCTTGCTTAATCCCATCCAGGCGCGCAAACGATCGCCACTTGGATCATCCCAAAACACCATTGATGCTTGCGCCTTTCGACTGGGAGCTTGACTAATAATAAGAATTTCTGCCTGCGGAATAACGTGATAAAGTGGTTGAATTCCTTGAGCAGTAAATTCTTGATTTTGGGTATCGTTTTGAATTGCCGCAAATATTTCCGACGCAGTTTTTATGTGCATGCTGACCTCTCTCCTTTACTCCATCAACCTATTTTTAAATTAGTTAAAAACTTGATTCACCATCATGTGAGCAAATAATCAACATTGGCGCAAGTTACTTGCCTAGCTGAATCCATCTGCTAAATTTACCAAGCTCATAATTATTCTGACTAACCAATTGCCTTTTGCCGCTCTAATCGTTGCGCCCAAAGGTTAATCCCCAACGCAATTAACATCAGTATTAACGATAAAAACATGATGTTATGCAGGCCATTATGTAAAATAAGCCGCATCTGCGGAATTAACTGCGTCGGCAACGTTTTGAGATTGGTTGCATCACTAAGCTTATTCATCATTTTCATCGTAATTTTACCACCGGATTGGGCAACACCACTTCTTAGTGCACTGTTCATGATCAGTCCAAAAATTGAGGCCGTAAATGTCTGGCTCAACATCCGAATTAAAAAACTAAACGATGTAGCCACTGGAATATCTTTTGGGTCGGCATCCTGTTGCACCTTTACTTGCAGTTCATTAAAGCAGGCACCGTTACCAAAACCTTCAAAAGCGGCAGCGACCAATAAAATCCAGTACGGTGTTTTAACTCCCATAACTAAAAGAAGGATAAATGAAATAGTTAACGTAATAATTCCCATAGCGATTACTTTTTGCGGTGTTAAATACCGGCGCAATGGCGCGACCGAACCAGATCCCATAAAATTAGTTAATGAACCGGGAATTTGCGTGGCACCACCAACCAAGGCCGTTGTCCCGAGTAATCCTTGGGCCCACATTGGACTGTAGATTAAGAAACCAACAAAGGCGCCCCAAATTAATGTGAATAAAATAAAATCAATCATTAACGAGCGATTTTTAAAGAGTCGACTAGGAATAATTGGATCGGCCACGCCACGTTCAAGGTACACCATGCCACCTAGGCAAATGGCCGCGAATACTAGCACGCCGGCAACAAGTAGTGAATTAGCGCTGCCGATCATTTCAATCCCGGCAAGCAAACTCACTAAACCAATCGTCATTGAAATAATTCCGCGATAATCAACTGGTTGACTTTGCCGTGATTCATGCGTTGTTTGATAATATATTTGCACTAAGATAGCCGAGATTAGGCCAATTGGTACGTTTAAATAGAAAACCCAGTGCCAACTGAACGTATCCACAATGTAGCCGCCAACCAATGGTCCAATAATCGTTGCCGTGCTGTAACTCGCCGACACAAGCCCCAAAACCTGCATCCGTTTCCGAGGATTGGTAAACATCTGCGCGTAAATAATGTAAGGTAATGAAACCACGCCACCATTTCCGATTCCAGCGATGGTTCGTGCGATAATCAGAAAAACGATATTAGGTGCTAATCCTTCTAAAAGGGAACCCACTACAAAAAAGAGCGCAGCCAGTTGGTAGCTGTGCTTATTGCCGACATGTTCGCCTAACTTACTCCATAGAGGCGTACTAACTGCTGTTCCTAACAAAAATACCGCCACAATCCAGCCCATCATTTCAATTCCGTGTAAATCAGAAATAATGGCTGGTAATGCCGTATTAATGATAGTGTTATCCAACCCACTCATCGCATTTGACAACAACAATGCACAAGTGACAATGATAATATTATGCTTTGACAAACGATACACTTCTTCCCAAAAAATTAAACTATCCCTTTCATGCTACAACTTATGCTGCCATTTTAAAATGCTGATTATTCAATATTCTAATTCTAGCGCCTTTAAGTACTGAAAATATAACTATTTCATTCAAATTAGTCCCTAACGCCGGAGAAAAAATTTGCTGAACGTTTGTTTGGCCTTTTTTCTTCTTAAGTAATATAATTAGCTCATTAAATCTGTAAAAAAGAGGTTAGACTAATGAATCAAAAATTCCTTGAAGTTATGCAGCATGAAGGCCCAACTACCATTATTACGGTTAACGCACAGCCTGCTAGTGTCGTTAATACCTGGAGCTCATACGTTGAGATAAAACAGGCCGATAATTACCTCCTTATCCCTGCAGCAGGGATGCACAGTATCGAAAATGATTTTCAAACTGACAACCGGGTTGTTTTAACTATGGGAAGCAAAGAAGTCCCCGGAACACAGGGACCTGGGGCTGGTTTTCACGTTTACGGAACCGGTGAATTTATAGAATCGGGAAGTGAATATGACGAAATGAAAGCTAAGTTCCCGTGGATTCGTAAGATATTAAAAGTTAAAATTGATGACATCGTTCAAAAAATTTAGTGTGCTTTTGAAAAAATAATTCAAAAACACCACACATTATAGCTAATAAATAATGACCAAAAGAAGTCTGCGACCTATTCAATTAGGTTGCGACTTCTTTTTTGCTACTTTATGCACTTAATCGTGCTAATTCAAGCTTGTCGGCCACTATAAATTTTCTTGTTCAGACATAGATTTAACCAAAAAAGACACATCCACAATTAAACGTGAACGCATCCAGCTAAAAATTCTACTTTCATAATCATTAAAAAGCACTAAATAACAACTACTATTTAAAAACTTATTTGAACTGAACAACTTGATCGGCCTCATAGCGAACTGATTTAACTTCGTCCTTATCGTCTGGAGCCGGCTTGCCAATTGCAACCGCCATAACGGGAACGTATCTGTCTGGATCCAACCCCATTGCTGCAGCCGCCTTAGTTGCGTCATACCCAGCAATTGGATTTGTAGCGTAACCATGTCCCCGCGCAACTAGCATAAACTGCATCGCTGCCAGGGCACTGTCAACCGTGGCGTCCGCCGTCAGCATTTCTTTCGAAGCACTTTCATAAAGTGGTAAGAAAGTTTTGAAAACCTCATCCCGTTTTTCGGCCGAAATTTGGCCATTATCATAAGCTTTATTCCATAAATTACGGTAAGACTTAAACGCTAACGTGTCGCCAAAAATCATTACCATCGCCGAAGAAGTTTCTAGTTGTGGTGTGTTAAAGTGCATAAAGAAGGAGCGCAGTTTATCCTTACCGGCTGGTGTATCAACAACGACAAAGTGCCAAGCCTGTAAATTACACGCTGAAGGTGCCGTAATTGCCTCTTTAATCATCGTTGTCATTTCATCGTGAGAAATTTTGACGGACTTATCGTAATTACGAATTGACTGTCGCTTTAAAATAACATCCGCAAGATCATTATTCACAAATGTGCCTTTTTCAGTTAAAGTTGCCATAATAATTTCAAATCCTTTCTTTATTTGGCTGCTGGCTTTTCGCCATGTGTTTTATCTAAATATTTTGTGATCAGGTTAAGATCAGGCCCCTGTCCATTAACAATCCCTTGCGCCCGGGCCACAATCAACGGATTAACCGCTGGGTGTGACAGAATATAGAATTCATTCTTCTCTAAGGCTGTGAAAATAAGTGCCGGAATTGTGTTAATGGACATCCCAGTCTTGATATCATTTTCTGCAAATTTTTGCCCATCCTTAAAGACCTTACTCGTATAATATGGATCACTAGTGTTGGTATATTTAGCAGGGCGGTGCTGCTCAGAATGATAAAGATCAGTCTGCACAAACGCCGGACAAAAGACGTGCATGCGTACATTAGCCTTTGCCGCCTGTAAATCATACTCAACGGCTTCTGTCATCCCAACACTAGCAAATTTGCTCGCGTAATACGCAGGCATTAACGGACTAGTGATCAACCCTGCCATTGACGCTACATTGATGATGTCACCACCATCTGGTTGCTTCATCATAATGGGAATAACCTGCTGTAAGGCATACACTTGACTCATAACATCCGCGTGCAAAATCCATTCCCAATCACGTGTCGGCAACTCCCAAATTGATCCTGGCACTGCGACACCAGCGCTATTGACCAAGACATCAATTTGACCGAAACGCTTCATGGTAGTTGCAACTGCATTATCTACTGCAGTTTCCTCAGTCACATCCGTCGGGATCATTTCCGCATCGGCACCTAACGTAGTAACCTCATCGTAAATATCCTTTAATGCTGGTTCATCAATATCGGCCAAAGCAAGTTTCATCCCACGTTGAGCGGCTTCCTTAGCAATCGCTGCGCCAAAACCGTGGGCGGATCCAGTGATCAAAATAACTCGATCTTTAAAATTATCCATAAATACCAACTCACTTTCATTAGTAGAACTACCTAAATTAGTAATGTAAATTCACTTATTACGTATTACCTTACGAGAAGAGTATAAGCGCTTTCAAAAAGATAATACAGAGACAAAAATGGTGACTTGTTAGATATCTAACAGATCACCATTTTTGTTAAGCTTGTTCTTTTTATTCGCGGTTTCCAGTGAGAAGATAATAATATTATCTTGAGTGTCTAAAATCTGCTGACGGATAAATTCCGGTGATGTTTGTAGACCAGTATTTAACCAATCTACGACAATACTAACAAAGCCACCGGTAAAGAACCGTACGATAAAGTCCTGGTCTTCCTTAGATACAGCTAAGTGGTGCGTCCGTAAAATATAATCAATATAGCCCATTAACACTGTTTGGATTGGTTCACGAAAGATACGGTTCATTTGTTCCAAATCCATCGTCGCGTAAAAGGAACGGTACTGCTTCTCATTAGCCTTCAGGTATTTCAGCAACAAAAAAATATCCTCATCCCACGTGTGATATTCCGGACTTCGTTGCAATAAACTCAGTGCCTCATTCACGAAGGTCCACTTAAGTAAATCGGTCGTACTATGAAAATGATAATAGAATGTTGGCCGCGTATACGCTGTTAGCGCAAGCAATTGCCGAACAGTAATCGTTTCAAAGGGTTGTCTGCCCATAAGTTGTTTTAGGGCTTTAGCAAATGTCTGTTTAGTTGTTAACGAAATTTCATTATTCTTCACGTGACCGCGCCTTCTTCTTTAAGATTTTTCCGACCTAAACTTGGCAGCTAGCGTAATAATCAAAATGTGCTTCATCAGGCGACCTCTAAATGTTTTAGGGAGAAACTTTTAATAATTTTAAGATTGCTGGCTACCTTCACCAATTTTTTCTAAAAATGTTGCTAATTCCTCCGGTGTTTCTGGCTGTTTTTTGGTCACCCAATCAATAATGACACTAGTCAAACCAGTAGAATGATACCGAACATAATAATCGATTTCCCGGGCGTTCAAATTTTGCAATTTCTTTTTATTTGCTGATAATTTCGCCAAAACTTGAGAAATATTATCGCGTAAAATATCTTGTTGCTGTGCAAGCAATAAAATTCGAATGAAACTTGCATGATCTTTTAAAAATTGCATAATAAAAACTAATCCTTCATGCTGAACAACCGTTTTAGAACCAAGTTTATCCGTCAATTCATTAACTATTTCTGCCATTTCATTCGTCAAAATATCTGTTATATTCTGATAGTGCCGATAAAAGGTCATACGTGAAATACCAGCCACTTTCGTTAATTCAGTGATCGAAATTTCATCAAATGTTTTCTTTTTAAGCAAACGTTTAAGTGCCCCTAATAAATATTCTTCAATTGCTTTTGATTGATCGGCCATTGACAATTTCACTCCTTTTGTCACTTATTAGTCTAGAAAGATTGTACTGCGAAAAGATTGGCGGTATACTCTTCTCAGCTTAAGCCTGTTACAACTGTAACATTATTATCACTATAAACCAATTAAGATGGGAGAAAATGAGTATGCCAACAAAAAAAGTAATTGCAATCACCGGCGCAAGTAGCGGAATGGGCAAAGCAGCTCTCCAATTATTTGCACAACGCGGCTGGACTGTCTATGGCGGTGCACGCCGTGTGGAAAAAATCCCAACCGGCACCAATATTCACGCCGTTAAATTAGATGTGACTGATTCAGAATCAAATCATACCTTTATCAATACTATTTTAAACGAACAACACCGAATCGATGTCTTGATTAACAATGCCGGTTACGGTGAAGGTGGTCCAATTGAAGATATTGATCTGAAAAATGTACGTAAACAATTTGAAACTAATTTCTTTGGTGCCGCTGAATTAACCAAATTAGTTTTACCCACAATGCGCTCACAAAAAACTGGCCGCATCGTCAATATCTCATCGATCGGCGGTGACCTTTACATGCCGCTAAACGCCTATTATCATGCTTCAAAAGCAGCCCTGCAGCAATGGAGTGACTCGTTGGACCTTGAAGTGCAACAATTTGGCATTCGTTCCGTCATCGTTCAACCTGGTGGAACCCAATCAGCTTGGGGCGACATTGCTGTACAAAATATGCGTAAAAATCTTAAAACAGATTCGGCCTATTTACCGCTTGTAAATACTCTAAGTAATATCTTAAGCTCAAGCTCAAATATGATTAGTGCAACCTCGGCCGATCTTGCTCGAGTTTTCTATGCCGCCGCAACTGACCGTAATCCTAAGCGTCGTTATTTCAATTCATTCGGTGATCGTTTTGTTGTTCACGTCGCCCGGGCACACCCCAAAGTTTTTCATGCTGCTTCCAGTGCACTCTTACGCCACTTAGATCGCCGCAGCCACAGATAATGTATTAATACCCATTTGCATTTTTGTTTGCATTACAAAAAAGTTAAAATCATAAAATAGCCGTATTTAAAAAATGGTGTATCCAGCCGCCTCAGGTTGAATACACCATTTTTTAAACTTATTATGTTGATGAATAACCAATCGCGCACTGCTGAAATTGCTAGACGTTGCCGCTGAACTACTGCCACTAATTTTGTTTGACAATCGATTTGTCGAACACATTGCCAAGACAAAGATTAAAAGTAACGCCCTAGAGAAACCCAGTATCCGTTTTTCATTTCATCAATTTTATTAAGTCCGCCGCTGAATAAACATAAGGAAAATGCGCCATTTGCGGCACCTGATCCCAAGCTACTGGATAACCGGCTCCGTGGGCACAAAAAACTGACCCCGGCGTATTATCCAAATCGGCAACTGGATCATATTTCAAATCCGCCATAACTGCTTTTACATCATGACAAGGCCGATAACCCGCAACGATACATTCCAACTGTCCCTGACCATGCGTATAGGCGTGGACCTCCTGGGCATAGTCCTGCATTTCTGAAACCGGCGCAAAACCAGTCAGAGTCGTCGGCCCAACACCAGAAATAGCGGTCACTTCTGGCGCGGCAAAACTACCACTCATTCGTTCAATGTCACTCATCGCGCGACCAATTTGATCTTGGTTTATTTCCAGCCGAAATTGATACCAAGGTTCCAACAGCTGACAGGCGCCACGTTTTTTAAGCATCATTAAACCTTGCCTAATTGCCCGCCAAGTTGCTTCGCGGAAATCGCCCCCAACAGAATGGACGATACTGGCCCTACCACCTACAAGGGTAACCCGCATATCCGTAATTGGTGCACCAGTAAGAACCCCCAGCTGTTCTTTGGCTCGCAGATTGGCCAGCACCTGATGCTGCCAATTACGACCAAGCACTTCTAAACTGCAGTTAGCAGCGAAAGTCAGCCCACTGCCACGTGGCGCAGGCTGAAGCAGCAAATGAACTTCTGCGTAGTGCCGCAAAGGTTCAAAATGACCGACTCCCTCGGCAGCCTGTGTAATCGATTCTTTGTAAAGAATGCTGCCTTTACCAAAACTAACGTCTAAATTAAAACGTTCCAGTAGGATTTGCTGCAAAATTTCCAACTGAACTTCACCCATGATTTGAACCCGAATTTCCTGGAGGTGACTTGACCAAGAAACGTGTAACTGGGGATCTTCATCCTCAAGTTGGCGAAGTGCAGCGAGACAAACGTGAATGTCGTACGCCTTAGGATCAAGCGCATAGTTAAGAACCGGCTGAATCACTGGCGTAGCACCATCAACTTCATCCCCAAGTCCCTGCCCAGGATAAGTATTCGTTAGCCCAGCAATAGCGCAGATGTCACCCGCAGATATTTTCTGACAGGCCGTAAATTTAGTCCCATTATAGACGCGCAATTGGTTGGCCTTCTGCTCATTTAATAAAACGTCCTTAGTTCGAAGCGCACCACCAGTTACTCGAATCCAAGTCAGCCGCTCACCTTTTTCGTCATATGAAATTTTAAATACGCGGGCGCCAAAATCTTGCTTATCCGTTGCTGCATTAGTCCAACGTTCAAGACCAGCAAGTAAATTATCAACGCCCGCTACCTTAAGTGCCGCGCCAAAATAACAAGGAAAGACCTCGCGGCGACCAATCATTTGCCGGACAGTACTATCATCAAGCGCGCCAGAAGTTAAAAAATTTTCAAGTACTTTATCATCACGGACAGCAATTTCTTCGGCCGCTTCAGCCGAGAAATCAGTATTTTGGCCCTGCTCATCCGAATTAAAATCAATACAGCCTGGTGAAAAAGTATTTTGTAACTGGTTGAGTACTTGTGCTTTATCAGCGCCATTTGTATCCATTTTATTAACAAAAATAAACGTGGGAACGCTGTAATGCTCAAGCAAACGCCAAAGCGTCCGCGTATAACCCTGAATACCATCCGTCGCTGAAATCACCAGAATTGCGCAATCAAGGACGCTCAAAACCTGCTCCGTCTGCGTCGCAAAATCTACGTGACCAGGAGTATCTAACAAAGTTAACTTAAGGTCCCTGTACTGAAGACTGGCTTGGTGTGAAAAGATCGTGATCCCACGTTTCTTCTCAAGTTTGTCTGGATCAAGAAAAGCGTCACCTTTATCAACCCGACCAAGTTTACGCAACTCACCGGCCCGGTAAAGCAATGCTTCCGAAAGCGTTGTTTTACCGGCATCAACGTGGGCAATAATTCCTGCAACGATGTGCTTCATGGTTGGACTCTCCTTTTCTACAGGATAAAAATTCATTCAATTACGCAACTTTTGGATAATCATCAATTTCTGTTTCGTGCATAATCGTAAGACTGCATGAATTTCATATAAATACTTTTTATACTAACATCAATCATGTTGTCCAATCACTCAATTATGCGCTACTTAACGCGCCAAACGTCATCAGCTCCGCATTATTGTATAAAACATTCACACGCTTAAAGCTTTCTATAACTAAACTGTAGCACTTGTGATTGGAATGTAATTATCGTTTTTAACTATAGTTTTAATACACGGCAGATTGTAAAAATTCTGCAAATATTGCTAAGTCCTTGAGTTTTTATAAAAGACTCTAATAGTGTTTTAAGGCCCAAATAGTTAAACGACATTGCGTTCGTAAAACAATTAATTCATCAGTTATGGCCTGAGACAGGCATCTATTAGGCATAAAACAACCTAAAATTCGGTTATTATCTATTATTCGCTGATCTTTTTAATCGGTATGGCCATATTAACCCTAACCCGTTGACGTTTAATACAAAAAATGTATAGGGACCAACAATTTGATCCTTATACATCATTTTATTGATACCATTTAGAAATCTCATCAATACATTTTCGTACCTAAGGCAATGTGTGCCCGCCAGCCAAGTATAGTGCATACCACTCTTGACGTGAAAGCTGTACTTCGTTTGCTTCCAAAATATCACTTAAATGTTGTGGATTAGTTGTGCCGGCAATCATTTGAATATGTGCAGGATGACGCAAAATCCAAGCAGTCGCAATGGCAGTCTTAGACACTCCGTGAATTTTTGCAATTTGATCCAATACCTTATTAACCTGAGGTATTTCCGGATTATCAGTAATCAGACCGTGAAATTGCCACTGACCATTAATAAATCCGCCATTAACTGGTCCCTCATACTGAAGTGGTGACCAGGCCTGAAGTGTAATTTTATTCTTCTGTGAATAAGGTAATAACCCACCATCATGATCTATGCTTAGTGAATCTTTCATGTTTGTATGAATACCAAAATCGATCATACCTGTATGCATCAGACTAAATTGAACCTGATCAACTAATAATGGCCGATTTAGGGCACTTTGTAGAAACTCAATCTGAAAGGTATTCATATTTGAAACACCAAACTCGCGGACTTTTCCACTTTGCCTTAGTTGATTAAACGCAGATGAAATTTCGGCAGGCTCCATTAATGGATCAGGTCGATGGAGTAATAAAACATCCAAATAATCCGTTTGAAGACGCCTCAAAATACCATCCACACTATTCAAAATATGTTCTTTGGAAAAGTCATAGCCAAAGTCAGTCAGTCCAACCTTAGATTGGATAATCAAATCTTCGCGCTTAATGCTAGACTGCTTTAACGCCTGACCAAATATGCGCTCTGATTGACCACCGCCATAAACATCAGCAAAATCAAAAAAATTAATACCATTATCGATTTCAACCTGCATTAACTTCTGCATTTGAGCTAAATTAAGACTAGCATACCTCATACCACCTGCCGCAATGTTTGAAACCATAATGTTACTTGAACCCAATGGAAATAATTTCATTACAAAATTCTCCTCATATTAACTAATTTAAAACACAGTATAGGTCTGATCACTAAATTAAGCAGTTAATTTGCTCACCTAAATTCTAGAAATGTAGTGTTACATCAACACTTATTTTCAGAAATTCTGTTGATCCATATTCTGATTTTAAAAAATTTAGTTAATATTTTAAGGAATACGATAGGTGGTCGATTACGAAACTCCACTATCCTCTAAAAAAGCAGCAACGCAAATTACCAGAAGTCCGTCATACTATCCATAAGTTGTAAATATTCAATACCGAATTCAATATCATCCTTTATCTCTGCTCTGGCCTGTTCAGCATCAACCTGACTAATTTCACCTGCAACTTCCATGAATTTTATAAATTTCTTGATTGAGGTTGCATTGGCCTTGATTTCACTTGCTGAATAAGCAATTTTGCGCGGAAACCAATCGGCCAAATATGGTTGCACAGCTTCAACTGTTGTTAAAGGCGTTTTGATCGTATCAAATAACATAAATTCATTAATAAATAATTCAATATTCTTGACATGTTTTTTAGCGGTTTTTTCAGTTAATCCGGTCGAGTTTATCAAGTAATTTTTAAACTCTGCCAACAGTAAAGCGTTATTAGCCAGAACCTTGGCCCCGATTTGCTCATAAAGGTGGCCGTCGCCAGCAAACAGTGCCTCACTATCCTGATATTTATCCCATTGATGATAATCTAGCCAAGTTCTATTGACATGATATTCACTTACTTGCATTTCGGCAGCGTTAACCTTAGTAATCGATAACCCATTAGCAAATGCATTGGCGACTGAGTCCTTAGCAAATGCGTAGTCCTTCTGGCTAAATGGAATCTGCATTAAATAGTCCATTAATTTAGTCTGAATTAATTTGGTTCGATCAATTAGGCGGCCTTCTTTAACCATTAAAATCATATTAGTCATCGCGCCTGTTACTTGACGGTTAAACCCAGCGTTTAGCCTAACTGCTCCCGCTAATTCAAAATACGCGGCAATATCTTCAGGTGCGACACCAACAAGTAAGAACGCTTCGCGAATACCATCATTAATATATTGCTCTAAATTAACTTTGTTTTTGGCGTTAATATCATATAAAGCAACTGCGGCGTAGGTCAAATCATTAACCAGTAAAACAACCTTTTTCCGGTTCACCAAGTAGTAATTTGCGTGCCAAGAAAATAATGGATTTACCGTGGCAAAACACTTAGCCATTGCGGCATCTTCCACTTTAACTAATTTATTAAAAATCGGTAATGCCTTTTTCGTTGGATTAATGATCATTACACTAACTCCTTGCAGTTTATTTTGTATAAATTGATGTGACTTCATTATCTATGATATGACATACTTTACTACTTAGAATAGCGATTCATTCTAATAAATGGAGAGTGTTTCAACAAATAGTATATATTTCAGAAATGAGAAACATCCTTAAAATAAATGACGTCAGCATCAGCAAACGACTCCTGTCCATAACAATACTGAACCCCTTCAATAATCTAATCTTTGCAGCTCAAAACTTGATTTAACAGTGCCGTCCGTTCTTCTGGAATTCGAAGAATATCTCCGTGAGAACTTCTACCCCAGTTTAAACCATCTAATGATGTGACTGGGATATTGTATTTCAAACTCAATTTACTTGCCAGTAACGTTTTACCACTGCCAACGGGACCAATAATTCTAATTTTTATGAAAAAATTTTCTTTCAGTATCTACTCTCAATCCCTTAAACAATTGTAACTTACGAAGCAACCCTTTTCCCAGTATACAAACTAAGGCTGCTCAAAAATACGAGAAGAGGTAATAAGCAAAATTTTTTTAATCAAAACGAGGTACCAGCAGACTAATCCACTTGTACCTCGTTTTAAATTCTTTAATGATACTTTTTCTTATTCTTAAGTAACTTACGGGCCTGTTTCAGTGAAATAACTTTGCCTTTGACCTTCTTTGGTTTAGTTAACTTTGGAATCGATTTTCCAAAAAACGCGGCAGTTAACTGTTTACCTTGTTCCCGCGTTAAGGTTCCAGCATCTGTCAGTTCCGTTAATAAGCTTGAAATAAATCGGTTAGTCGCGGCAAGATGTTCGCCCGATCGCTCGGCTCGTACCCACTCGCCAAAATCACGAAAAGTTGATACTGGCCATTCAGTTGGTTTCAGCAATGCTTGCGCATAATGTAAATCCACAAAATCACTGACATTTTGAACCACTGTGACAGCGTCCCAATTTTTAGGGAATTCGTAATTTTGCCGATTCAACCACAACCGTAGTCCTGCCCGGACACCCTGTGCGTGAACTGCTATTGCAGTCTTTTTACGCCATCGACGAGTTTCAAACTCTGGTAGATGGGCACTATTCAAATAATTTTGATCCGGGTCTGGATCGTAAATCTCAGCAAGCCTTCTTAACTGTTCGGGATGCTCAGTTATTTCGCGCAATTCCTCGGGTGGCAAATCCAACATAGAATCATCAGCTTCGTAATCATCATACAGGCTATCAATTCCTCCATTTTGATTAACCTTTGTAATGTAAGCTTGAATGGCCTTTTCATCCGTAATATCGACACCGTCTTCATGCATCTTCATAGCAATTAACTTTGAAGAGCTAAAATTGGCCTGATCTCGTGATAGCTCAATCATGTCAGGGACTGCAGCAGCGATGAATCGTTTATAATCACTGGCCCGTTTTTCATTCAGCCACCCTTGATTGGCAACGTAAGTCAAAAAATGAGAAAGCGCAGGTGCAATTAACTCATAACTTTCAGGTTCCATACTTAAATAAGTTACAAATGGGCCGGTCAGAACCCCGACAATAGCCGTTTTAGTCCATGATTTGGGCGTCTTCCGATAGTCATCGTAGGCCCACTTTGCCAGACTGTTTAGAATCATACTTATAAACGCCTTATCAATTCCATCGGGTCTGCTATGCCAGTCTGAACTTTCAGTATAAGCATCTACCCACTCGCAAGTATAGCGTTCAATATTAACCGCAATATAGCTTTTCCATTCTGGTAGCCAAGGATCGGTATTAACATGACGAGCCTCACCCATAACTGTTTCTCTGATTTCTTCACCTGGATCGTCGGCATCGGTATATTCTTGAAATTCAACAAATATTTCTTCCAAATTTCGTTTATTAATTCCGATCTTATTGGTATCCGCTAAGTATCTCAGTAGTTCACTAATAATGTCGAAATTTATCCAAAAAATATGCTCTGCATCAGGATCTGCATCGGCATCAGCTTGATCAAACATCATGTATAAAACATCTAATAGATTGTCTTTGTTCCATGTACGAAACGTTCCTGGATAAATTTCAGCCATCATTTTATCAAAATATTGGACTGTACCTTGAACGAGCGATTGCGGATAATTATTAATAATTTTATATTCTGATGAATTTTGGAAGTCATCCCAAAATGCCATAATTCTACTAGTTTTGGCCACGAGTCGTCCTCCATTGAGTGTTTATTTATCGCTCATTATACGTGAAAATGAGCATTAAAAAAAGATGCTAACCAACTACCATCAAAATTAAGAGCATTTTGAACTAATAAATTGTTTTCCCAAAACATCAGGGATATACTTTTTTTCAGCTTAACAGATTAAGCGTGTCCTTAAAATCAATAAATCGGTTTCATTCTTAGGATCTTGGTATTCATTATTAAGATAATTCAAGAAAAATATGTCACTAACCTCGAAAAATAGATAAATTTTCTATAAGTAACGAATAATTTTTAATTTGAAGACATACCCTAATACTATATATATACCTATAATTGAAGTTGGTACGCTTCGTTGCCAGCATAGCAGCTCGCTGGTCAAAATAGTTATTTGATATTTAGTAAAATACCGTCTCGCTGATCCTGTTCTGCTTATTATAGCTAAAAACGCATCACTTATGATATTATCGCATTTAGCTACAGTCAAGGTCACGAAAAACGTCATCACTTATAATGGGTAATGATGTATGCCGTAATGCTACGAATGAGTCTGATTGGAATAGCACCTATTTATCTTGCTGTGAATATTCTTTAATTAGCCGTTACAGATCATCAACATCACGATCTATATCCATTTGGGCGAGCCGCTGCCGGTGCTGTATAAAAAAATCCGGCTCTAACACAGAAAAATCGATCAATAGTAATTTTTGAATTGTCTCCGGTAAGAAACGGTACTTAATTACCTTAGCTGGATTTCCACCGATAATTGCGTAAGGTGGCACATTTTTTACCACAATACTTCCGGCGGCCACCACACAGCCTTTACCTAAAGTAACACCAGTACAATGGGAGTGTACAATATCTTGTGTAAATAGTAATTGAAAAGGGAAGACCTTCCCCGTATGATTAAATCGCCAAACATAATCAACGGAGGTCTTCCCCATGGATCAGTTTAACAAAGAAATCGCCCAAGCACTACTAGCTCAAGGAAATTTAAAAGAGGTTTTTCGTACTCAATTGGAGAAAACAGTCAACAGCCTGCTTCAAGCTGAACTGACCGCAATTTTAGGCTACGATCCATATGATCGCAGTGGTTTCAACAGCGGAAATTCCAGAAATGGACAGTACTTTCGCCAAGTAGCCTCTGAGTATGGAAAACTAAATATTTGCGTACCCCGTGACCGTAATGGTGAATTCAAAGCAGCACTTATTCTACCCTATACGCGCCGGGTGTGACTGCTAAACTAAAGTGAACCATTTTCGATCAATAAGATTGAACCAAAAACGCTCGATAAGATTGAACCAGTTGAGTAAATAATAATCTTATTCCAGTACAATGTAGAAAAACATTTGTGCTGGAGGTCGAAAAAGGTGAAAAAATTGGCACTATATTCAAAAATCAATGAGTTATCAAATAATGGATTCTCTAAAAGGAGTATTGCCAGGCAACTTGGAATCTCTAGAAATACAGTTACTGCATACCTTGATCGTGATGAAGCTGAAATGTCGGAGTGGCTGGCATCGACACGTAACCGTAAGCGAGTTCTAGATGATTACGAAGATACGATTCTTAGCTGGTTAAAAGCGAATACAGATATGTCTGCAGCTCAAGTATGTGACTGGCTAGAGGAACGCAATTACGGCATTTTTGCGGAAAGTACGGTTCGTCGGTTTGTGAGTAACCTTCGACAAAAATACAAATTGGATAAGCATAGTCGCCGACGTCAGTATGAGGCAGTCCCTGAATTACCAATGGGGCTTCAGGGCCAAGTAGATTTTGGCCAAACTTGGCAAACGACTACCTTCGGTAGCCGCATTAAATTATATTTCTATGCGCATGTGTTGGCTCATTCTCGTTACAAATATGTAGAATGGCAGCTTAATCCCTTTACAACTGATGATCTAATTCGATGCTTACAGCATACTTTTAGCTTCTTTGGAGGTAAGCCTAAACAAATTGTTTATGATCAAGATCGAATTATTGTTGTTAGTGAGAATAACGGTGATATTATTTTTACTCAGGCCTTTCAGGCATTTAAACAGACTAAACATTTTGAAGCAATTGAATGTCGAGGTTTTGATCCTGAAACTAAAGGTAAAATTGAAAACGTCGTGAAATTTGTTAAAAGTAGTTTTGCCCGTGGTCGTGTTTTTCAAGACCTTAATTCTTGGAATGATGAATCAATGGACTGGTTAAAACGCCGTGGTAATGGCAAGCAGCATAATGGAACCAAACAAATTCCAACGGAAATATTTAAAGCAGAACAAAAATACTTACAGCCAATTACAAATTATCAAGCAGTGGTTCAAGAATTACCAGAACGAACCGTACGTAAGGACAACACTATTATGTATCGTAGCAATCGTTATAGTGTCCCCTTTGGGTCCTACAATGCACATGGCTATAAGATTCTTTTAAAATTTGAAGAAAACTATCTGATTATAATTGATAAAAAAACTGGTGAGGTGCTGGCCAAACATGAAGTATCCGGAGCAAAAGGAAAACTCATTCAGCAATCCAATCACCGCCGGATTCGAGATGTGGGAATTTCTCAACTAATGGAACGGGTCACCAAAGAATTTAGTGATTTGAAGCACGCTCAGGATTATATCAAACAGCTCCATGAAAAATATCCACGATATATTCGTGATCAACTTCAAGTAATATTGCGTTTAAATAGTGATCACACAACCGAGGAATTGGACCAAGCCTTGGTATTTTGTCTAGATCATCATCTAATCAGTGCCACTGATTTTAAAGCAACCGTTGAAATGCTTCCTAAATATGTAAAACATCTAGATGAAGTACAAGTAAAAATACCTGATATTCCAATTTCACAAGCAACTCAGGCCAAATTGGCAAAGATTAACCCGGAAGTTAGGTCATTAGATATTTATACCAACATCTTACAAGGAGTACAGCATGGAACAAACTAAAGAAATTCAAGCAATCATGCAGGAACTACGTTTGGGTGCTACGGCGGAAGCTATCTCTGAATTGATTCAGACTGCCAATACTAATGAGGTCACCTACGGTGATTTTGTATTATCAGTTATGAAACATGAACAACAAGCACGATTTGAAAAAGCACGTTTACGACACCTAAAGTGGGCAACATTGCCCTATCAACGATCATTAAATGAATTTAATTTAACTGTCCAACCGGCATTAAATCAGAAACAAATGAGTGAGTTAAGAACTTTAAATTGGGTTGACCAGAGCTATAATCTTATACTGCTTGGACCAACTGGTGTGGGAAAAACTTTTTTATCCATTGGATTATGTGTCGAAGCAATTGATAGTGGCTACAATGCCATCTTTATTACAATGGGAGATTTAGTACGAAATTTAAAAACTGAGACAGTTTCACGACAATCACAGATGCGCCTACGGCGTTTATATAAAGCGGATTTAATTGTTCTAGATGATTTGATGTTTATGGCCTTGGATAAGCAAGAGGCAAATCTGTTCTTTCATTTTATTAATAAACTCTATGAACAAACATCGTTTATCATCACCTCTAATAAGAGCCCTGATCAATGGGGTGAAACAATTGGAGATGAAATCATCACAGGAGCTTTCTTGGATCGTATAATTCAAAAATCACAGGTTATTGAGTTAGTTGGGGAAGGTTACCGAGTTACACATCGACAAACGATTTTTAACGAATAATTTAAGTATCTATATTTATAGGAAGTCTATAAGTGGTTCATTTTTAATGAGCGAAATATAAGCAAAGTGGTTCAAAATTAATGAGCAAAAATGGTTCAATTGAACTTGACGGTTACACCGGGTTGATGCCCTAGAAGAAATGGTTCTCAAGCTCTACGAAAAAGGGATCACAACACGGGAAATTGCCGATCTCATTGAGAAAATGTATGGATCGCACTACTGCGCAACCACAATCTCAAACATGACCCAGGTCGTCGAAGGGCAAGTTGCGGCTTTTCATAAGCGTCATTTTACTGAGTCAAGCTTCGTTTGTCTCTTCATCGATGCGACTTATCTTCCGCTCAGACGAAAGACGGTTGAACGTGAGGCGGTCTATATCGCGATTGGCATTACAGCAAGCGGTGATAAACAGATCCTTGATTACCAAATCGTTCCAACTGAAAATGGTGAAGTTTGGTCGGAATTATTAGGTGGGCTTGTAAAAAGAGGTATCAGCAACGTTCAACTAGTCGTCGCTGACGGAATGGTGGGCCTTGAATCAGCACTTGAAAGAAGTTGCCCACAGGCAAAGTTTCAGCGTTGCCTCGTTCATATGAGTCGTAATATTTTCAAAAAGTACGTGTTAGTGACCGGCAGGCCGTTATGTCTGAATTCAAGCAGATCCATCAAGCAACGACAAAATCTGAGGCACAAGCGGTTATGGCCACCTTTATTACGCACTGGGCACCTAACTATTCTGGAATGACGAAACACTTAGCGGAGACCAAAAATCTGCTTACGTTCTTTTATTTTCCGACAAGTATTAGAACTTCCATCTACTCGACCAATCTGATTGAATCTTTTAATAAATCAATCAAGTGAAAAACCAAAGTGAAGGAACAATTTCCAAATGAAGCTGCGTTGGATCGTTTCCTAGTCACACAGATGTTGGCCTACAACGATAAGTACTTTGGTAAGTCTCATCGTGGTTTCAAACAATGCCAAGATACATTAGAATCAATGTTTTGAAATTAGCTATTTAATCGTGCGAATAAGAGTTACTCATTTACACAAAATTCTTGACACTCTCATTTAGATATCCACCTAAATTTATTTATTAACGCTTTTGCCAAAATTACTTACGTTTTTGGGAACAAAGTATTTTTCAAATTTTTGGATTCTTTGCTTCATCAAAAGCATCGCTACTTCTTCTTTAGAAAAACTAATTAATTCATAATTACGATTGAAATATTCCCCATTTTCATCGGCATCTAGGACTTGTTCACTTTCAATCTTTTTAATTTGATTCTTTATTTTTTTGCTTACGCTCATGTTATTTTCAACTACTGACCATCTACTCCCTTTAGCAATAGAAAATAATTCTCCATTGCGACCTATTCTGTAAAAGAACATATCTTCATTCAGATTAATATACCCTGACTGTTTTACCTCCTTATTCAATTCTACTCCTATATCTTTTCTCCCAATCACATTCTCTATAGCATTCACAATAGGATTATTCTCAGAAACAATTTTCTGATCAGTATAATTAATTACCCATTCTTTTGCATAATTAATTGCAATTTTCTTTTTATTGTTATTAATTAAATTTCTTACTTTCTGTTTCTGACTTTCGCCATTACTACCTGTAGATTTTATAAAAACATTTTCAAAATTAACTGGATTGCTCAAATTAGTAAATTTCCACCCCCTATTAATTTGAATATCCTTAAAATTATCTAAATTAATACCAGAACTATTTAAAGCTTTATAAAATATATTTGAATCTAAAATATCCTCAATATGCGTTCCAGAACGTAAATTTCCAACACCATCACGATCAACATCAACTAGTTTTAATATTCTATCCTCTTGTGAATTAATTTGCCATCTACATGTTTTTACAGCATTGCTTGAATAAGTTGGTTGATTGTCTCCTCTATCATCTGTATCAATTATTCCTAATACATGAATATTTTTATCCTGAAAAACATCATTCGTCATTGTACTTGAAATACTTAATAAATTTGCAACTTTGCGTACACTATCTTTACCACCAACCGAAATAACTTTAACCTTTTTTGGATTAAATAGTACTTCTAAATATATTCTATCTGTAATCCCTTCACATAATATAACAAGAGAATCTTTATGACCTCTTATAAAAGACACCACACTGTTAGATAAATCATAGTAACTTTTCAGAAAAATATCGTTTGGTAGCATTTTTTTGCCCTAGGAGCAAATAAATCTTGCAGTTTGATAGTTGTAGTTTTTGACCCATGAGTATCCGATTCAACATATATTAAAGATCCTTCTTTTGTTGTAGGAAGTACCCCGTACCAATGCGTTGTTACTATCACCTGATGATGAGAGATATTTGCTAAATTCTCTAAAACCTCGAACTGTCTAAATATATTATCTATATCTTGAGACATTTCCGGTTCATCAATTGCAAAAATAAATCTTCCTTTCTCAATTTTTGATTCACGTTTCTTTAGTAATGAGCTCATGACATCAATAACCGCCTGTCTTTGTTCCCCTGAGCTTAAGTTCAAAAGTGGCGTAGCATTATTCTTTAATAACTGTCTTGTTTCAAAATATGCCATTACTACTTGCTCAGCTAAATCGCTTGTTCGCAACTTACCATGATTTTTAGCAGCATAGCTATAGGCACTATCATTTATTGATAGATCTCTATTAATTTCATCCACATAATTATCCAATTCGTTATTAATAAACTCAATTGCAGTCATATTTGTACTAAGAATTTTCTCTTTACCTAGAACCCTTATTATCTTTGTAGTCGTACTCTCCGTTAAAGTCTTGGATATATTCTCTCCATTTAGCTTGAGTATACTTCTCGTGCCTGAATCTGTAGGTATGTAGATATAAGTGTGATATAAACTCACTGCTTTATATAATAAATCCATCTCATCTCCATTTATTGATGACTT
Organism: Loigolactobacillus backii; assembly: GCF_001663675.1. NCBI lineage: Bacteria > Bacillati > Bacillota > Bacilli > Lactobacillales > Lactobacillaceae > Loigolactobacillus > Loigolactobacillus backii. The sequence goes on along the minus strand of NZ_CP014873.1, from coordinate 751,731 downwards.
AAAGGCAGTTTCTAATGGTTTTGTTGTACACGCTCTTTCATTGGTTAAACCAATCAGAAGACAATACTCATCGTCTCCCACTTCAGGTTGATTTTGTTTTAATTTCTTTAGAGTTAATTGAGATGTTTCAGGGATGTCATTATCTAAAAAATCATTAACTATTTTATTCACTTTTTCTGTTGCGTCAAGTAACTCATCAGCCTTAGCCTTAAAATTCTTTTTTATAAATTTCTCCCATGCAATTTTATTTAGTTTAACTAAAACAGAAACATACGATGAATCATATGACTTAGTTTGATTATTACGAATCCATGAAACCGATGAATTAAAGAAAAAATCTAATGATTGTAAAATGGCACTTTTCCCAACACCATTATGTCCAAGAATCGTAGAATAGTAACTAGCCTCATCATTTATAAAACTAATATAATCCACACTTCTATATGATTTAAATTCTCCTATAAATTCCCCTATAATTGCCAAATATTATCAGCTCCTACAATATTTTTTAACAGCATACATATCCCATACTTAAAACAATCTAGTCTTTACATCACTTATGATACGGACTACCTTCATTAATCATAAACGCCCGGTAAATCTGCTCGATCAAAACCAACCGCATTAGTTGGTGGGGTAAGGTCAGCTTTCCAAAGGATAATTGATCGTCACTACGTTGTAAAACCTCTGGTGACAGGCCTAATGAACCGCCAATAACAAAAGTAATGTCCGAATGGCCGTACGTTGTCAATTGATCGAATTCTGCAGCAAATTGTTCTGAGGCGCGCTGCTTACCTTGAATCGCCAATGCATAAACGTATTCTTTGGCCTTAATTTTAGCAAGAATTCGTTCACCTTCCTTACGCTTAACCTCAATCATTTCAGCATCGCTTAATTTTTCCGGCGCCTTTTCGTCGGTCACTTCAACGATTTGTAACTTGCAGAAGCTATCTAAACGCTTAGCGTACTCGGCAATACCCTGTTTGAGGTACTTTTCCTTCAATTTGCCCACGCCGATTATTTTAATATTCATTCGTACTTATCCTCCATTTAAGAAATGACTAGCCAAATAATATCCCAGCGCGCTAATTCAAAAAAAGCATCGCTAAACAAAAATTTTAGCCTATTTTTTATCAAGCTGTGGATGAGCGGGCGATGTTACCCACCGTAAATAACAGGTTATCCACAAAAGTTATCCACATGTACACAACTCGTAAATCAAAATGTTGGGGGTCAAAATAATTCGACCACAAAATACTGATTTTAGAAAAAATTAATTTTTTTCGTAAAAAAGTTATCCCCAAAAATTAAAGCGTTCGTTAAGTTAGCGCTTGCGTTCTATAAAACTTATTATACCAGACTTTAAGTCCTAACTTAATCTAAATAATTACAAGTTATCAACAAGCACAAATTCAAACTGTGGATAACATAAAAACAAAAAATAGCGGTATTCTAGCAATTATTAGTTATCCACAGCTGTGTACAAAGCTGTTAACAACCCTTATGAACATTGACAAATCTATTTCTTAACATTACTTAATGTTCGTTTTTACCCAATTGATTACGAAAGACTATTAAATTAGCGAAAAATCGTCTAATCAATTTTTACTTTAACGAATAATTACTATTTGCTAATCTAAAAACTAGTGATTTTTACCCAATTACCCGCTTAAACCTAATTTGGCGTAAGCATCAGATAATCTTGCTAAAAAATCCGAATTCACTATTTTGATATCAGCGCGCTAGACTATCCGAATGATTCTAAAAATCTGTTTTAGGCACAAAAAAGCTAGTCGTAAAAATAACGACTAGCTTTTTAAATACCGCCACATCAGTGTTTTGGCATTACAATGAGCGTTTTGGGCTAATAATTTTCAATTGCGGAGTAGAATCTAACCACTTTTATTAGTATTTTCCTGATTAGTGTAAACGTGTTTGAAAAAGCAGATTCCTGCGGTTGCCATGTTTCAACTTGGCGGTTTTCGCCTTGCTAGTTCTTGCGGTGACCGAGACGAATTGAGTCGAGGAAACACAGTTATGGACTTTATAACTGTGTTCCTTGTTTTTGCCACAAGAATAGACAACATTCGAAGCATCCTAAGTTATTTGCGATCTTTGCAAATAACTTACCGTAATTACGAAGTAGTAGTTGAATAGACAACGTATGAAGCATCAAGATTATTAGCGATTTAGGCTAATAATCCTCAATTGCGGAATAAGCCAAATCACCTTTTTCAAAGGTAATTCGGTCGTTTAGGCTGCGACTCGGACTTCGGTTTATCCTAGTCCGATCGACATCGTTAGTAATCCTCAGAATCTAAACGCTTTTTCAAACACTCCCCTAAGTTAATCAGTAATATCTAACTGACTAGTGTTCTCCGATAATTTAATTGAGCCAGATTTTTCTTGTCCATCATGATAGTACTTAACGCTAACAGTATCACCGACATTATGATTATATAGTTCAGAACGCAAATCGGCGCTACTGTCTACTTTCTTACCGGCCAATTGCGTGATCACATCGTATTTCTTCAAGCCGGCGTTACTGGCTGGCGAATTACTCTTAGCAGACATGACGACAACCCCACCAGTGACACTTGATGGTATTTTCAAAATTGATTTCTGTTGTGCTGAAGAGATGTTAGACAGATCAACCATTGAAATGCCAAGTGCTGGTCGCACAACCTTCCCGTTAGAAACGAGCTGATCAATAATCTTAACAACTTCATTACTTGGAATTGCAAAGCCCATTCCTTCAACCGTTGCGTTGCTACTACTGCTAGACGAGGTTCCAGTGCCACTTAATTTCATTGAATTAATCCCGATGACTTGGCCTTGAATGTTTAGTAACGGACCACCAGAATTACCGGGGTTGATGGCAGCATCGGTTTGAATAACCGTTGCTTCACCGGTTTCTTGACCAGTAGTTTCATCCTGAACTGGAACGGTTCGTTTCTTAGCAGAGATAATTCCTTGGGTGACTGACGTCGCGTATTCCGAACCTAATGGTGACCCAATCGCAATGGCAGGTTCACCAACTTTAATCGAATCGGAATTTCCGAAGCTGGCAACTTGCGTGACTTTAGCCGAATCAATGCTTAAAACAGCTAAATCAGTCACTGAATCAGTACCGACCTTTTTTGCATCTAACTTAGTGCCATTACTCAGGATAACTTCTAATTTTTCTGAGCCAGAAACAACGTGATTATTCGTAACAATGTAGGCCTTGCCGCTTGCCTTCTTGTAGATCACACCAGAACCTTCGCTGTATTCCGTCAAATCTTTACTACTGCTACTACTAGAGCTGTCACTAGAGCTATTACTGCCACCAAAGTATTCGGATAATCCACTACTATCAGAACTACTTTGCTTTTGCAGGTTTACAACTGAGACAACTGAATTTTTTGTATGATTAAAAACATTAGATACTTGTGAATTTGTACTAACCTTAACGTTACTGACTTTAGTACTGCCAGCCTTACTTGTGTTCACGACACTACCATTAGAATCGCTACCACTATTAAAGAAATTAGCACCACCGTAAACAACACCGCCACCAATAACAGCGGCTACCACAGCTACGACTGCCGTTCGAATAAGACTAGAACCATGCTTATTTTGCATACTCTTCCTCCAATTTCCGGACTAAAAGGCCCTGAGATAAGCCTTGCACGTTACGTTTTTTAGTCCACACTTCTAAATATACCACGTCACCAATAAATTAGAACGGATAACGCACAAATTGCTTTACGACCTATAAGATAACGCAAACATTTGAATAATTCTTGAAAAAGTTAGGATTTATTCCACAAAAATAAAGAAATAAGCACAATAATTGATAAAATACGTAAAAAATAACCCTTAAACCTATGATAAAACAAAGTTTATCGCAAATTTAGGGGTTTAGAAGACTATAATTATTTAACTTAAATTATCATTAGTGGTGAAGCATCATCGGGTTCGGTATCATACAATTTAAAATCATGATCAACACCATAATCGTGTTCTTTTAACATGGAAGAAACGGTTAAGTGACAGAGTTCCTTCATGTTATTGTGCAAACTACGATGTCCTAGGAAAACCTTTTTTGTTCGGTTGCCAATGACGCTCATTAAACCATCCGCACCGGCCTCATTACTAAGGTGCCCTTTATCGCCAAGAATTCGTTGCTTGAGTGGCCAAGGATACAGGCCCATGCGCAACATTTCAACATCATGATTACATTCAAACAAATAGGCGTCAGCATCATTAATTTCAGCACTGAGTCGTTCTGACACATAGCCGGTATCCGTTAAAATAACAAAGGTCTTGCCGGCGTGTTGAAATTCATAAAACTGTGGATCGACAGCATCATGGGAAACCCCAAAGCTTTGCACGTCTAAATCACCAAGCTCTTTAAAGCTACCCGTATCAAAAATTTGTTGTTGGTTTTCTGGAACCTTACCAATCTTGGGTAACATGGCCTGCCAAGTAAGCTTATTCGCATAAATATTTAAATTATGATAGCGCCGCGCCAACACACCAACACTCTTGATATGGTCAGTGTGTTCATGGGTAACCAACAGATCATCGACCTCAGTTAGATCACGACCGATGTTTTTCATCAAGTTTTCGATCTTTTTACCACTCAAACCAGCATCTACCAGAATTTTACGTTGTGGTGTCTCAATGTAAGTTACATTGCCTGTACTACCACTACTTAAGATACTGACCTTCAATTGATCATCCTTGTTGTCCATCTATTGTGATCTCCTTTTGTCCGTTAAACTCATCTACCGCATTCTACCATGAAAATTGGCCAAATGCACTTTTCCAGAGATCAAGCGCGCTTAATTAGAGGCGGTAGTTGCCAAACTATTATCGTTGTTATTCTTCATTAAAGCACCAGTAAAGGCGTTAATCCGTTTAATCTGAATATTACCAGAGTTTTTATTTTCAATGGCAATAAACCACGCCGGAATGTAAACACTACTATTGTTAACGTCTAATAAACGCGAATAGCCAACACTGGTCCACTTAATCGTTGCTCCAGAAGAAATTTCATTATCCGTATAGAGATCTTGAACGGCCTGCTTAGCACTAATCGTCTGTTCTTTTTCCCGTAAGGTTGTTAGCCGATTAATATAGGTTTGTTGATAATTAGTAACTTGATGATTATCGTTCACCTGAAATACCAGCTCGCCGGCCTCGTCATAAAGATCCCCTTCAGAGATTTTCTGTGTAAAAACAAGTCGATCTGCGGTTGAAAATTCCCTTGAGTAACGGTACTGATCACCATGCAGAATCTGGTGTTCATTTTTCATAATTTCTTTTAATTGATTAATTAAGCGCAGATTCGAGCGCGCTGAAATTGAGTTGTAAAAGTGACCGTATAAACGATTGTCATTAAATGTCACTCGTTGTCCGGTTAAACGCTCACTTTGCTCTTGCAACGTTCGGTTAGGTTTACTAGCTAAGTAATACCCCGTGTAGGTCTTACTCGATAAATGCGGTGTGGTAACTTGATCATTACTCATTTCCCGTTTAATTGTTGTATTACGTGAGACGCTAGAATCAATCATCTCAATATTTTGATTTTGCTGGTAAGAGACGAATAAAAAAATATCCAAACAAGCAAAGACAACTAGAAAAATAATCTCAATTCGTTTGAAATCCAATTAATTCGCCTCCTCACTAGAGCTATCTTCATTCTGATCGGTATTCAGCATTTGACTTAAACTCAACCAACTACCGTTATAGTTAATGTAGTAAGTAGGAGTCAGATCAATCACCGAATCCGATGAGTGATTAACTTGCCAATGATAACCCAGTTGAACGGTTTTAACATCCGTTAAGTTATAACCGGCATTTTGTAGCTGATCCAACATATTTTGAGTTGTTGGTAGCGTTACTGCTTGCTTGTCCGAAGGCAGTGGTACTTGCAACGAATAAACTGAAAAATCTAGCTTATTCCCAGTTGCCATCAGCTGAACCTTAACCGTGCCAAAGTTGGTTTGGTTAAAGACCGGAAAGCCCTCAACATAGCTACGGTAAACGACGGTTCGATCTTGTGGATTGTAATAGAAATAACGCATGTTAACTGGTGTATTCCCTAAATTTGATAGTTCACGAAAACTGTCGGTTAAGATACTCGTTGTGTTTTTAGCTGTATTGCTGGTGGAATAATCTTCGAAATTAATCGTACCGTTTTTATGGTTAACCTGAAGACTCTTATAAGTACCATCATTATAAATTGTGCTATCGCCAACCTCTTTAGAGTCAACTGAATTAGGCGATTTACCACCCAGTAAAGCAGTAACAAAATCGGTTGGATTTTGCTTATTGAGTAAGTAACTATACTGCGCCACTTGAACCGATTGTTCGTAAAAAATTTGTGGCCGCTTATTCATTAATTGCTCATTAATTGGCATTTTTACAGTTGCCTTATTGATTGCTTTTTTCAAAACCGCTAAATTCTGTTTACTTACTTTAACGCGGTATCCGTGCGTTTGCCGGTCACTTAAGAGGTAAACAACCCCTTTTTTGCCTAAGGGGATCAATAATCGGTTAAAATTCTTATTGCGGTCCTGCTGGCTAACTTTCTGACCAAAAGTTTGGCCAAAAATTGAGTAAGAAACGTTACTTGGATAATTAATACTAAGCATATTACCCCGGTTAATGAGCTTAAGGTACTGCTTGGCCGTCAATTTAACGGTTGTAGGGCGACCAAAACGCCATTTTTTAACATCACTACGTAAAGTATCAATTAAATTTTCTTTTTTATTATAAATTAGATTTTTTTGCCCTTGTTTAGTTGTGGCCATAATTTGGGTTGGAAGATAAACGGCCGCTAAATTTTTAGTATCCAGTTGGGTTTGTTGGGGCGTAACGTCAGTCGTATTCCGTTGAAAACGTGCATTATTAGTCCAAATTAACCCTGAAAGAATAATACTGATTACGATCAGGACGGACAAACTCACGCGCAGGATTAGATTTTTAATTTTCATCCCAGAGATCATCCTCCTCTTCATCGTAAGGTTGATATGACAGAGAAATATAGAACGTTGAGCCTTTACCTTCCTCACTGTCTACCCAGATACGGCCATTAAGGGCCTCAACAACTTCCTTAGAAATTGCTAGTCCAAGACCAGTACCACCTTGGGCCCGAGAGCGTGCCTTATCTACCCGGTAAAAGCGGTCAAAGACGTGTGGTAAATCCTTCTTAGGAATACCTAAACCTTGATCAGAGATACTCAAAATAACGTGATTGTTGGTTTCCAGTAAACGGCAAGTCACAACACCGCCATCAGGTGAGTATTTAATCGCATTATTCATAATATTATCGATAACCTGCATAAATTTATCGGTGTCGATTTCAACCCATAAGTCACGTTTAGTGAATTCACGTTTAATCGAATATTTTTTGTTGGCCGGTAAATTTCTAGCCTCAGTTCGATTATTGTCCGCGGCACTCGTATCTGCCTTAATCATCATATCAAACCGATTGAGCACGTAATTAAATAACTCATTAAGGTTAACTAACTCCATATCCATTTTGACGGTCCCGGAATCCATTCGGGACAGGCTCAACAGATCATTAATCATCCGGATCATTCGGTCTGTCTCTTCCTGCGTTACGTGTAGGAAGTCTGGCGCAACCTTAGGATCCTTCCAGGCACCATCCGTTAAGGCCTCTAGATAGCTACGCATTGAAGTTAACGGCGTCCGTAATTCATGAGAAACGTTGGAAACAAACTGCCGCCGTTCGCGCTCATCCTTTTGTTGTTCCGTGACATCATGTAAAACACAAACGATCCCCGAAATAAACCCAGTTTCACGTTGAATCAAAGAAAATTCGGCGTGTAGGATTAAATCATGTTCGTGACTAGAAAAATCTAACATTAATTCCGTTTGGTTTTCCAATAAGTCTCGAATAGTGTGATCGTTCCCAATTTTTAAAATCTGTAAAATTGATTGACCAATCACAGCGCTATCGTCAACATCAAGGAAATCAGCTGCCGCCTCATTAATAATGATCACGTTTCCCCGCCGATCCGTTGAAATAACACCATCGGTCATATGTGATAAAACCGAGTCCAAACGACGACGCTCTGCTTCTGAGGCCTCCTGTGCTTCTTCAACCCGAACTGACAAATTATTAACGGCTACAGCTAATTGTCCTAATTCATCCTGCCCGTAAATTCGAACCTGCCCTGAATAATCACCACGGGCCATTCGAATAGCCTGTTTTTTCATCTCATCAATTGGCCGTGTAATCGCACGACTAATCACAATTGCAATTACTGAAGAGAAAAGCGCCGCCACTAACGAAGCCGTCAAAAAGATAATGGTAATGCTATTAATCCCCTTATACACACTTTCCATATTGGCGCGTACGTAAATAGCACCAACCACGCTATTACTATCGCCGCTAGGATTAATTAACGGAACGATCGTGACGTAATAGCTTGCTTGGTTCTTTTTATCATAGGACAACGTTTCGTACGAACGATTATTATAGAGGACGTTCTTAACGTCACTATCAGGCGTTTTTTGGCCAACTTCACCTTGATCGTTGACATCACTAGTACCACGAATAATACCTTTACTATCAACAACGCGAATATCGGCGGAATTATTAAGGTCCGCTAAAACATTGCCGATCTCTTTGTTGGCCGAAGTTGCATCCGTCTTCAATAAGTCATCTGCCAATTGGTTATTCACGTAAGCTGGTGTTTGAACCTGTTGTTTAAAAGTTTGAATATTCTGTTGTTCTAACTGTTTGACAAAATAAGCCCCAATGATTTCCAAGGTTACCATCAGCAGCAGAATAAATACCAGTGCAATTTTAAAATTAATTGATTGAAAAAAATGGATTTTTTTATTCATAATGAATCCTTAATCTGACTTTCTGTTGCCCAATAAATATAAAATAATTTTTACGCTAATTAGCCGCTGTAACACCACGACAATATACGATAAGCAGTACAATTTTCTTGTACTGCTTATTGGCTATACTGTAAAAAGCATTAGTGCAACACATTGCTAGTGCGATGCTATTTCTAATAGTGCATATGGCTCTATTCCGCTTCTGGGTTTCGCAAATAGTAGCCTACACCACGACGGGTAACTAACCATTCTGGATGACTTGGGTTATCCTCGATTTTTTCACGTAAACGTCGTACTGTAACGTCAACCGTCCGAACATCACCAAAGTAATCGTAGCCCCAAACTGTTTGGAGTAAATGTTCACGCGTCATGACTTGGCCAATGTGTTGCGCTAAATAATGTAGTAACTCAAATTCACGGTGGGTTAACTCAATTTTGTCCCCACGCTTAGAAACAATATATGCATCAGGGTGAATAGTTAAATCACCAATCTGAATTTCGTTATTTTCATCATTTTCTTGTTGTTGAGCATTATTAATCGTTCCTTGACGGCGTAGATTAGCCTTAACTCGGGCAACAAGTTCGCGATTAGAGAAGGGTTTAGTTACGTAATCATCGGCGCCCATCTCCAAGCCTAATACTTTATCAATCTCAGAGTCCTTGGCCGTTAACATGATAATTGGCATATCATGATCTTTCCGGACTTCACGCGCAACCTCCAAGCCATCAATCTTAGGTAACATTAGATCGAGTATAATTAAATCAGGATTTTCTTCACTTACTTTTTCTAAAGCTTCTTCACCATCATATGCCGTAACAACATCATAACCTTCTTTAGTCAAATTAAATTTAACAATATCAGAAATCGGTTTTTCATCGTCAACGACTAGAATTTTTTTTGCCATGTGTGGGTATCCTCCTTGGATGCGCTTCGGTTACAATTATAACCATTCAGGTAAGTCTTGGCAAAATAGGCGTTAAATTTTACCTTTGTGTGCTTATCGCTTACCAATTAAAACGCTAACGTAATTTTATAATAAAAGCACGTTCTTACAAAAATAAACACGTGATTTCATTGAACTTTAAAGAAATATAAAATTTTTACAAAAAAGATTTGCGTGACTGATTATTATTTGCTATACTATTTCTTGTTGATGACATGGATCGTTAGCTCAGCTGGCAGAGCAACGGACTCTTAATCCGTGGGTCCGGGGTTCGATCCCCCGACGGTCCATCTATTTCATTGAGTAAGACAGACGTTAAGAGCGTCTGTCTTTTTTTGTGGCTCTTCGTCAACTGTTGTTGGTGAATCCATATTTCGAGTTCTAATCACTTCGTGATTAGGGCTCTTTTTGTTTTGATTTTGAAAACGTATAGTACTCGAGTTCTAAACCTCCAGAAGCTGCGATAGCCAAAACTGGCTCGTTTGATCGCCTTGATTTTATTATTAGAACCTTCCAAAGGACCATTTGAATAGTGTGTGGTAAAGGTGTTACGAATCTCATCATGATGGCTTTCAAGTGTTTTAATCGTGTTCTTCATTTCTTCAGAATACGTTTTGTTATTCCAAAATGCCGCATTGTAGTTATGCCAATCTTGATGTTGGACAGCTGACCGGACGCTGTTTAAGACTTGATAAGTTTGTTCTAGTTCTGAATCCAACGATAACAGCTGATGGACAACATCGGTGGCAGCCATCCAGTAAGGAAAATTAGTCCACTTTTTGAATTGTTCAAAGTTAAGCTGTTCAGTTGGTACTAACAACAGCTTCCAGTAGCGCTTAAGGGCGTGAAATTCGCGAGAAGACGGGGTAAACTTCTTCATCACCTTGATTCTGGTTTTGTTAAACGCCCGATTTAGGGCGTTGATAATATGAAACTTGTCCATGACCACCATGGCATTGGGGAACACGGTCTGCACAAGCTTGGGGTAGGTATAATTCATATCAGTCACAATAATTTTGACGTTTTCTCGGGCAGCTTGATCGAAGCGGTAAAAATACTTCTCTAGTTTATTGATGGTTCGATAAGGGAGTAAGTCGATTAATTCATGGGTTTCGCCATTCATGAACTCAAAGCTCATGGCACCAGTAGCGCTCTTGGTACTCTTCACCTCATCCATTAAGATGATCTCTGGTAAATAGTGCCAATTGGTTTGAAAGTCTCGTTCAGCGCGCATTAACTGGCGGCCCACAAATGAATCTGATGCCGATACTTCATTGGCAATGTGCTTCAAAGAGACCGGTTCACCGAGCTTCTCTAGGCATTCTTTGCGGCTGGTGTTTGAAATTGTACAGTGTTTCGGAACTGCCAATGTTTGTGCAAGAAAGTTGCCGTGACATTCTTTACAGTGGAAATAGCGGCGCTTTAAGGCTAAGATGACGGTGTTGCTCAGAACCTTCGAGAATCTGATAGTGGTATTGCGCCAGCCGTAGTTAATAATCTTTTGATCATTGATAATCCCGCACTTGGGACAAGCCTTCGGCGTGTAATCCAAGTGGCCAGTTAAGCGAATAACCCCGTCTTCTCCAGTTTCACCGTCAGTAATTTTTAGGTTCTCGTCAGCTATTCCTAATAATAATTTTGTAGTATCATGACACATAGGGCATTTCCTTCTTTCTGAAAAATCTTCGTGGTGGTTGACTTGGATGAACGGACAGGAAATGTCCGCTTTTTTATTCTAGCCATAAATAAAAAATCTGTCATCAGTAATAGATGAAAATCTATTACCAACAACAGATATTGTAGAACCTTATTTGTTTTCTGTAACTCCCAACAGTGCCCCCATTATAGCACACCCATAGCTAACAACTAGACCCTTTAAATCTGGTAACGGCATAACGTTAAATAAAGTGACTGCCACACATCGATCTGCTTCGCTAGAATTATTCGTAACTTTTGACATGAAATTTTAATCTAGAAAATACACATAATGGCTTGCTTTTATTAAGTAATGGGCTTATCATTCTTGCAATTATTAAATTTAAATGAGAGGGGCTCGATTCATGCGTCCACGCATCGCAATGCCTGCAGATACATTAACTGAAGCAACCAATATTATTAATGAGCGTAACGCCGATTTTACACCGCGAATGGCCGTTAACGCTGTTTTAAAATCAGGTGGCTTACCCGTTATTCTACCAAATAGTGCGCCGGAAAATGTCGCCGATTACTTAGATTCTTTTGATGGTGTTTTATTTCTTGGTGGTTTCGACGTTGATCCAACTTTTTATAACGAGGAACCTGATATGAATCTTGGCCAAACCTATATTCCTCGAGATGAATTTGAAATTGAACTTGTAAAACAAGCCGTCGCCGCTGGAAAAAGTATTTTTGGTATTTGTCGGGGCATGCAAGTCATTAACGTAGCCTTGGGTGGGACACTTTATCAAGACCTTTCTGAAGATCCCACTGCTAAGTTAAAGCACGCGCAAACGGCACCCGGTAATTTACCAACGCACCACGTAACCGTAGAAAAAAATAGTCGCTTGTACAAAATCATGGGTGAACGTCCGTACGTCAATTCACGTCACCACGAGGCGGTCAAGCTTGTCGCTCCTAGCTTAAACGTAGTTGCTCGTAGTGACGATCAAGTAGTTGAAGCAGTTGAGTCAAAAGTCAATAATCAGATTTTGGCTGTTCAGTGGCACCCAGAAAACATGTACAAACACGCAGTTGCCATGCAAGATCTATTCCGTGATTTTATTCAACGTAGTGGCGCTGCTGCTCTGGCCAAAACTGCAGCACCACAATTAAAAGTTGTTAAATAATTTTGAAAAATAAAAATAGCCCACAATAGGATGTTAATTGGTAAGGATGTTGATACCAATTTCACGTTATTGTGGGTCATTTTTATTTAGATCGATTTATAAAATACCCAGTTATCCAAACAATACTTCCCAAAAGAAGAAGTTCGCTGGTTGTTGTGCCGAGGATAAAGTTAAATTGCTGTAGCCAATAATAACCGACCACGCCAACTAGCCAAAAAATAAAGTTTAGTTTAATCTTTAATGGTCGCTTCAATAAGAAGTAATTAACGAATACTATTGTATACAATGGTGCGAAAATCGAGCCGATTAAATATAAAAATTGCTGGTACAAACTGAGTGGTACCACCAAAGCGATGATTAAACCAATCAACACAACGCCACTGGCCAACCACTTCAAATTTAGCTTTTTCCAAATATTGTGAACATTAACTGCGGCCGAATGGGCATCTAAGAATGTCGTTGTGACGGTTGAAAAAATAATAATAAATAACGCCAAAATACCTAGACCAGAACTAACTAAAATTGTAGTAATATCCGTTTTACCCGTTCGAACGGCGGCCAGTAGTCCAATTGAAAACATAAAAAGACTACCGATAAAATAACCGGCCGTGCTGGCCCAAGATACCTTTATTGGTTCTTCAGTTTGACTAGTGTAATCCGCGATCAGTGGCAACCAGGATAACGCCATCGTAACTCCCAATTCAACGGCGGCACCAAAAGTTATTGAATTTCCCGTTAACACTGAGGCATGCTGTGGTATTCGTAAAACAAGCCATAACATAATTAAAGAACCAACGAAAAGTAAAGCTACGACTAGATTATTAATCCGAAAAAGCCAATCGTTATTAATTAATAACCAAAAAATAAGTAAGGCCGCCATGATTAGGCCCATGAATAGTGCACTTTTAAAATTAAATAAACGGCCGGAAACACCATTAAGCGCACTAATGGCGTTAGCAATCATAACCGCCGTCCAACCAATTAATTGAAGTGCATTAAGAAGTGAGAACAGTTGCACGCCTAAATGACCAAAGGCAAAATGAGTTGACGCAATTGCGGTACGTCGTTGGCGCCCGCCCATTATCGCTGCAGGTAACAAGAAAACAAAGCAACCTAGGATATGCCCAACTAGAATTGCCAGAAATCCCTTGGCCAATCCAAGTGGTGCAATTAAGGTCCCAGTTATAATTTCCGCAATTGAAATGGCAGCACCAAGCCATAATAAGAATTGCCCACTAATCCGACTATTTTCTTTCATTTTTAGAAACCTGAGGGTAGAGATGCCGCATTGCCGCAATAATTTTAGCGCGTTGTGGACTGTGCGTTATCAGTGAAATAACCGCCAACCCATCAACTCCAGTTGCAGCCGTTGCGGCCATTGTATTACTATCAATCCCACCAATCGCAACACTTGGTAATTTATTAAAACTAAGTGCTCGTTTTAATCCCACAATTCCAATTTCTGGTTCAGCATCAGCCTTTGACGTTGTGGAAAAAATGGGGCCAATTCCGAGATAATCGATACCAACAATACTTTGAGCGCGCTTAACTTGCCCCAGTGTATTACAAGAAAGTCCAACAATTAACTTTCCCCGCACCCGCTGAATTACTTGTTGAATGGTCTCATCCTTTTGCCCAACATGAATACCATCAGCCTTTACTGCAAGCGCTAGATCAACGTCGTCATCCACAATAAAGGGAACCTTATAGTTAGCACACAAATCGCGGGCCTGTTGCGCCAAAGCCAATTTAGCAGTAGCAGAGGTTAAACTATTACTTCCTTTTTCTCGGTATTGAAAAGTCGTAATTCCTGCACTTAAGGCCGCTTCAAGTACACCTAACAAGGTTTCACCAGCTGGAATATCCTGGCTACCGGCAACAAAATAGACGGCTAAATCAGTCTTTTGCATCCGTTTGTACCACCTTTCTAAAGGCCCAGTGATTTGTTGGACCGTGACCATGACCAACGTCAATCCCGTCAGCAATGGCCGCCTGAATAAAGGCCTTAGCCAGACGAATAGCCGCCTCAACACTCTTTCCTTTAGCCAATTCGGCCGTAATGCACGATGCAAATGTGTCCCCAGTACCATGTGTATTCTTCGTTGCAATTCGTGGGGTACTTAACCAAAATGAGCGGCCATTCTCCAGTAAAACAAAATCACTGGAAGTTTGGCTATTAGCGCCATGACCACCTTTTACAACCACGTTTTTAGCACCTAATTGTTGTAAAGTGTGGCCAGCAGCCTGCATGTCGGCTTCCGATTCAATCTTTCCACCAGTTAGTGCTTCTGTTTCTGGTAAATTAGGGGTTACAACTGTTGCTAGTGGAATTAATTCATCTCTAACTGTCGCAATCGCGTCATCACTTAGTAAATGAGCGCCACCCTTTGCCACCATGACTGGATCCAACGTGTAAGGGCCAAAATCATAGCGTTGTAAATTCTGGGCAACAGCGTGAACGTGGGCCGCATCAGCCAACATCCCTGTTTTACAAGCCCGAATATTGAGGTCATCCGCTAATGATTTGAATTGCTCGTTAATCAATTTAATGGAAACTGGCTCAAAATCCTGTACACCTAACGTATTTTGGGCCGTTACGGCAACGATAATTGTTGCGGAAAAAACGTGGCGTTCCTGCATTGTTTTGACATCAGCATTAACACCTGCCCCACCACCAGAATCGATTCCGGCAATGGTTGCTGCCTGTGGGTATGAATTCATTGATAAAACCTCCAAATTATTTTAATTCTTGGTACCGAGCAACTTTCTCAATTTCCGCAACGGTAACAGTATGTAATCGATCAATCAGGGCAGTCCGGAAACTATTTGGTAATTCCGCGGTTAATGACTGGGCCGCCAACTCACCCGTTGTGGCGTAAATTTGGCAGGCGGCGGTAACCGCTGAAAAGTCATCAACTGTCTCCGTGGTTAGAGCTAAGAAAGCGGCACAAATACTCGATAATAAATCGCCAGAGCCGGTCATCAAGGGGAAAAGAGCGCTACCGTTTTCAATTAAAGTTAGTCGCTGGCCGTCAGTTACAATATCAGTTGGTCCGGTGATAACAACAACACAATCATAGCGTTGGGCAACTTGCTTGGCCACTTTTTGTAAATCAGCTTCTCCGTGGCCTGCATCTACTCCCTTGGCCTGCCAGGCAACATCCACCAGCGCCGTAATTTCACCTGCGTTACCACGAATCAAGTTAACTGGAAAGGCAGCCAATATTTCCCGGGCAATTTTTTTACGGAAAGCAATAGCACCAACCGCCACTGGATCCAAAACAACTGGCTTATTAGCCAATTGTGCGTAATAACCCACACTATGCATTTGGCCAATTTGTTGTTGCGTCAGCGTTCCTAAATTTAGCGTAATACCATCAGCGGCCGTCACCATCTCTTGGGCCTCGGCCGGTTCTAAAGACATCATCGGTGCCGCACCGATTGCAATCAAACCATTAGCAACATCATTAACGGTTACAAAATTGGCAATTGTAAAAACCAATGGATTTCGCTGCCGTAATTGTTCCAGTAAAGCTAATTTCATTTCAAAAACCTCCAGTAATAATTAACCAAAATAAAAAGCCACCGCTTACTTGCATAAAGTAGGCGCTGACTTGAATTGCTAGCTTCGTCACTTTCCCTACGCAAGTATAAACTTACAGGTTCAAAGGGTCCGTGCCTAAACCACGTCTCAGTTCTTTTCAGAACACCCCTAGTGAATTTATTTAATTGTAACCGTTATAATTGTAACTTGTCAAAAATACTTTAAGCTTCTTGCCAAATGTTGTTTAAAACGTTAGTCTGATCACGATCAGGACCAACAGAGAAGGTTGCGATGTTAACGCCAACCAGCTCTTGAACTCGTTCCACGTAATGGCGGGCAGCCGCTGGTAATTCGGCCAACGTTTTAACACCGGTAATGTCCTCGTCCCAACCGGGCATTTCTTCATAAACTGGCTTACATTTGGCCAATTGCTTTAAACTAGCGGGATAATGATAAATTATTTTACCATCAAGTTCGTAAGCCGTACAAAGCTTAACCGTCTTAAGTCCAGTTAAGACATCAACACAGTTTAAACTAAGATCAGTCAGGCCAGAAACGCGCTTAGCGTGGCGCATGACAACAGAGTCAAACCAACCAATTCTCCGCGGCCGCTTTGTCACAGTTCCGTATTCATGCCCTGCCTCGCGAATAAAGTCGCCAATCTCATCATGTAATTCAGTTGGGAATGGTCCATCACCAACCCGGGAAGTATAGGCCTTACAAACACCAACGGCGCGATTAATCCGCGTTGGCCCAACACCACTACCGACAGTTACCCCACCGGCAACTGGATTTGATGAAGTCACAAAAGGATACGTTCCTTGGTCAATATCTAGCATGACACCCTGGGCGCCTTCAAAAAGAACTTTTTTACCATCATCTAAAGCGTCGTTTAAAACAACTGACGTATCAGTGACGAATTTTTTAAGTCGTTGACCATACGTGTAGAATGGTTCAAAAATATCAGCAAATGCTAATGCTTTTCCACCATAAATTTCTGTAAACTCACGATTCTTAGCTTCTAAATTTGCGGTAAGTTTTTCCTTAAAGACTTCCTTATCGAGCAAATCGACCATCCGAATTCCGACCCGAGCCGCCTTATCCATATAAGCCGGACCAATGCCGCGATTCGTAGTGCCAATCTTTTGATCGCCCTTACTAGCTTCTTGCAAGCGATCTAGTTCGATATGGTAGGGTAAAATTACATGGGCGCGGTCGGAAATCCGTAGATTATCCGCCGTTACCCCGTTCTCAGCTAAGTAGTCCAATTCTGCTACCAAAGACTCTGGATTAACGACAACACCGTTACCGATAACCGAAATTTTGTCTGGGTAGAGAATACCGGATGGAATTAAGCGTAACTTCAAGATTTTGCCTTGCGCGTGAATTGTATGTCCCGCGTTGTCGCCACCTTGCGAACGTGCAATGACGTCTGCAGCCTCGCCTAAGAAATCGGTAATTTTCCCTTTTCCTTCATCGCCCCATTGGGATCCTACTACAACAACTGATGCCATATAAACACCTCAATTATTTATTTTTCGTGTCTAAATTACCAACACAACAGCTGTCATTGTAGCAGTAAATGACCAGCTTAGCAACAAAAAGACGAATGAAATTCCGTACATTGCGGATTATCAATATTAAAAACGAACAAAATAATAATATTATTAATAATATGCTTAAAATACGAACATTATTGTTGTGGGTGCTATTGGAACTAAATTAGCTTTTTATCAGTCCGTTATTTATTAATGCGGTGTAACCCGTCATATTTTGAGTGTTGCCGTTTGAAAATAATCTTAAGGTTCTACGTAAAATTATCACGGTCACGCTATGCCGTTTGTACCACACTTTTAGCCATTTTAATAACGCCGCATTCAGTGACATTCATCTACTAGCCCAACACCTTATACCTAAAGGATGACATTCTCAGCCATCAAAGGATGAATAATTTTTAAGCGCGATTATATTAAAATCAAATTTTATTCTATTCCGCGGCCTAAGCGCGCTACAGTTTGCGCTTAAGTCTCTAGACCCCAAATAAGTCGCCGTTAATTATTAAGGTTTCGTCATCGGTCACTTTAAAGACGTGTACTTCATCAGCTAAACGGCCACCCTCAATTAAATCAGTCGCCGTTTCTACTAATTCATGATATTCATCTAATTCATCACCAAAGCGTAAACTGTCCTCGTCATTAAAAAAACTTGGCGGGATTTTAAGGTAAGCACGTACTTGTTCCTCAATGTCTAGCGTTGTTAAATCTTCAACATCTTCATTGTTTTTAGCATCCGTAATTTGAATAAAGGCCGCGTGAGCAAGCGGAAAGTACTGATTCTCAACTAAAATTGATTCAAAATAACGATCCCGTGAAGTTGTCGCGGTCCGCAAAACATCATAAACGTTCATTGACATTATGAATTTCCTCCTTTTCATCATTATAAAGGCCCATTTTAGAAAATAAAAATCTGCCGCTTAGGTATTTACCTAGTGGCAGATTAATTTTAGAACCGATTAGTATTAAATGGCCAAATAGTAGCCACGCGTAAAATAATTCGTTGGCTGAATTGGTCACTGATTTGGGTTACGTTTAAAGATTACTTTTACTAGTCATTTTTCTGACCAATTTAGTTTGAACGTGTTTACCAAAGTAAGTTGCTGTGCTTAATTTTCTGGCACGTATGCGATTGATGAAAACTTATTGTACTGTTTGACAAAGAGCAGCTTAACTGTACCGCGGGCGCCGCTTCGGTTCTTTTCGATAATAACTTCTACTTCGCCGACTTCTTGATCTTCTTCCCGAGTACCGCCAGCAGCGCTAGATTGGGCAAATTGGCTATCATCATTACTATCCTCATCAGGCTCATCCCGATAATAATCATCCCGGTAAAGAAAGGCAACAATATCCGCATCCTGTTCAATTGATCCTGATTCACGAATATCCGATAAAACTGGTCGCTTATCTTGTCGCTGTTCCACACTACGCGATAATTGCGATAAGGCAATAACTGGAACGTGTAATTCCTTAGCCAATTTTTTTAATTGTCGTGAAATTCCTGAAACTTCTTGTTGCCGACTTTCGTGATTACTACCTTCAATTAATTGCAGATAATCAATAACAATTAAGCCTAGATTACCCTTTTCTTTGGCAAGACGGCGACATTTAGCCCGAATTTCTGACATTTTATTTCCTGGCGTATCGTCAATATAAATTGAGGCCTTAGACAGACTGCCCATGGCAATAATTAAATTCTGCCACTCTTCTTCGGATAACTGTCCCGTTCGTAAATGGCTAGCATCAATACTACCTTCAGCGCACAACATTCGGTTAACTAAAGACTCTGCACTCATTTCTAAGCTAAAAATAGCTACCGTCTTATCCGTCTTAGTCCCAACATTTTGGGCAATATTTAACGCAAAGGCCGTCTTACCAACGGCCGGCCGCGCAGCAATAATGACTAGCTCATCTTCTTGTAAACCGGCTGTCATTTTATCTAAATCGCGGTAACCAGTAGGTAGCCCCGTGATATCATCATTATTTTGGTATAACTGATCAATTTGCTCAATTGCTGAATTTAAAACGTCTGAAATTGGCTTAAATCCAGAAGAATTACGCTGCTCAGAAACATTTAGAATTCCCTGCTCGGCCTCGTCCAAAATGGTCGAGACACCTTCTTCTTGGGAATAACTACTAGTTACAATTGTTGTGGCGGCCTTAATCAAACGACGTAAAATTGCCTTTTCCTGGACTATTTTAGCATAATAAGCCACGTTAGCAGCAGTTGGCACAGCAACTGCTAAGTCACCTAGATAGCTCATGCCACCAATATCCTCTAATTGATTTTGGCTTGCTAAACGATCCTTCAAAGTCACAACATCAATAGCTTCTGAAGCGTCATTTAAATCAACCATTGCTTGAAAAATAAGCTGATGGGCACGTCGGTAAAAATCAGCTGGTTCAACAAACTCCATTGCTTCAACTAACGCCTCAGGATTTAAGAACACCGCACCAAGAACGGCCTGCTCAGCCTCAATATTCTGCGGTGGTGTTTGGTCAATTAATTCATTGTTCATCTTAAAACTCCCTTAAATACAAACGCGACGACAATGCCATCATTATACGTGTTGGATTGATCCATGGCAATAACCCAAAAATGCAGAATGAAGAGTTAAAGTAGCGCACCTCCTCATTCCGCATTTTTATTTTGGGCGTGTTTTAACCTAATTTTACCGGCATTTCACGACTGAATTATTTAGACATATCTAAAAAGGCACTGTCACTTAACCCACTAACGCCATTTAGCAACGATCAAAATCCATACTTCACATCGTCAATTGGACTACTGTTCAACCACGTGAACCCGAATTTTAGCCGTAACGTCATCGAATAATTTCACGGTCACATTTCGATAACCTAGTGCCCGAATTGGCTCTGGTAACTCGATTTTGCGCTTATCAACTTTAATTCCAAACTGTTTGTCCAAAGCCTGAGCAATTTGCTTGCTAGGAACAGAACCGAAGAGCCGGCTATCTTCACCAGCCTTAGATTTAATTTCAACAACTGTTTTATCGTCTTCAATTTTTTCTTTTACTTGTTTAGCCACTGCTAATTCTTCAGCAGCACGTTTTTCTTCAGCCTTTTGTTGGCCTTTTAATTGGCTCATTGCTTTTTTTGTTGCAAGCATTGCCTTATTATTTTTAATCAAAAAGTTTTGTGCGTAGCCATCAGGAACATTTTTAACCTCGCCGCGTTTACCCTTACCACGAACATCTTCTAGGAAAATAACTTTCATGATTAAACAACCTCTCTTTATTCGGATTAAATTTATTAATTTTAATACTTACTTACTTTTTTCGGCAGCATCTTCGGCAGGCTTTTCCACCTCATTAACAACGTCAATTAATTGTTGCTTGGCCTCATCAATACTGACTCCCGTTAACTGGGTAGCGGCGTTAGATAAATGACCACCGCCACCCATTTTCTCCATAATAACTTGAACATTGACTTCACCCAAGCTACGGGCCGAAATACCAATTTCTTTACCATCAGGCCGCTTAGTTATGACGTATGATGCGTTAATTCCAGATAATGATAACAAAGTATCTGCCGCCTGTGCCGCAACAACTGGATCATAAGTTTTATTTTCTTCACCAGCACATAAAGCCACATTGGGTTTTATATATTTGATTGTCTCAATTAGGTGGTTTTTCTGAATATAATTATTAACGTTTTCCTTCAAAATACGTTGAACCATCACGGCATCGGCGCCAACCGAGCGTAAGTAACTGGCGGCATCAAACGTTCGGGTTCCTGTTCTTAACGAGAAGGATTTTGTATCCACCGTAATGCCGGCCAACATTGCCGTTGCTTCGATCTTACTAATTGCCTCAGTATCCTTAGGTTGGTACTCAAACATCTCAGTGATTAACTCACACGTTGATGATGCGTAAGGCTCAATGTAAACCAACATTGGATTCTCGGGGAATTCCTCACCACGACGATGATGGTCGATAATAAGTGTCCGGTCATGCAACTTTTCGTATAAGGCCGGACTAGTTGTAAGTGAAGGCTTAGAATGATCGACCATAATTAATAAACTATGTTCAGACACTAAATCTGTCGTTTGCTCAGGTGTAACAATGAAAGGCTCAATTTCTGGATAGCGCTTAATTTCATCTAACAATCGTTGAACATCACTGTGTAAATTATCTTGATTCACAACCACGTAACATTTTTTGCCATTCATTGCCGCAATACGTCGAATACCAAGACAAGCGCCTAATGAATCCATATCCGGTTTGAAATGACCCATAACAAAAACTTGATCGGCCTGACCCATAACTTCTTGTAAGGCCTGGCTAATCATTCGTGCCCGGACACGCGTTCGTTTCTCCATTGGATTAGTCTTACCACCATAAAATCGTGCAGGATCATCTTCGGATTTAACCACAACCTGGTCACCACCACGACCCAGAGCCAAATCAAGGTTACTTTGCGAAAGAGTAGCCAATTTGGCTAGATCAGTATCATTATAGGCAATTCCTAAAGATAAGGTCAACGGATAATTTTGTTTAGAGGTTCGCTCACGAATTCGATCCAAAATCTTAAAATTATCCGCTTCAATCGCCTGTAATGCCTTGGCGTATAAAATAACGAAGAAATGATCATCATCCACCCGCTTTAAAAACATACCGTATTTCCGTGCCCAGTTACTTAACTCATTGGTAACATAATTATTCAGGTTAGAAATATCTTTATCAGTCATTGTTTGGGTAATTTCATCGTAATTATCTAAGAAAATTTGACCAATGGCTAACTGTTCATCATTATAGCGGTCTTCAATCTTAGCGTAACGCGTGATATCTAATAAATAGACAACGTGAATACTTTTTTGGATGATAATTTCAAATTGGTTATCGCCCCAGCGAACATTGCGCGGCTCGTCAAAGGATTCATTTTCACTGATTAACGTGGCCAATTCAGGATCAATTGTCGCAATTTTTTTGCCTAATACTTCTTGTTTACCCAGATATTGCTGTAAATACGGATTAGTCCACTCAATTTCAGCATCTTCGTTATAAAGCAAAATTCCAATTGGCATTTGAATCAATGCTTCTTGTTCGCCACGTTTAATTCGGTAAGAAAGATCTGAAATATAGCGATTCGTTTTTTTCGTAACTGTGTCGATTGCATAAAAAGTTGTGCCTACTAATGCAACAAAAAGCACAAATAAAAAGAGTCCTAAAATAAAATTAATGAAGAACGCCAGAATAATTCCAACACTTGCTAATATAATCAGACTTGCTGATACCAAACGCAGCCGATTATTCTGCAAGAACACTGGCAGTAGGTTCTGCGAAAATAATTTTTTCATACTAACTCCTCTATCACTTAACCATTCAGAGCCGTACCAGAAAAATCCAACTAACTATTTGACCATTCAAATATGGTCAGTTAGGCTTCTAGTATAGCTTCTCCCCGTTTATTCATTCCATTATTAACTCACTCAACAATCCAAAATGGAAAGTACTTCTTTTATTTTAGCACAAACTAGGAAAAGACTCATTTTAAGTCGAATCAGGAAACGTTTCACGTGGAACAACTGAGTATAAAAAAAGATCGAGACAAACTGTCTCGATCTAATAACTGTCTACATATCTTCGGAAACGAATGGTAATAAAGCCATGATCCGTGCACGCTTGATTGCAATTGTAATCTTACGTTGGTTCTTGGCACTAGTACCCGTTACACGACGTGGTAAAATCTTGCCACGTTCTGAAACGAAGCGACGTAATAAATCTGTATCCTTGTAATCAATGTGTTCAATATGATTAGCAGCGATATAATCTACTTTACGACGGCGACGTCCACCTCTACGTTGTTGAGCCATAATTGATTTCCTCCCCACTTAAATGGAATTAGTAATCATTACAACACATTAGAATGGTAAATCATCATCGGAAATATCAATCGAATCACCGTTATTTGCAAACGGATCATTAGGATTGCTATTAGGTGTATTGCTGGTTGAACCACTCGCAGGTGCTTGACTACTTGATGACTGAGGAGCTGGATTATTATTAGCGTTACCACCAAAGTTACTGGCTGGCTTATCTTGATAACCACCAGGGTTTTGGTTAGCATTATTTTGCTGACGACGTTCGTCAGTAGACCGTGATTCTAACAATGAGAAATTATCGACAACAACTTCAGTCACGTAAACACGTTGACCTTCTG
Organism: Loigolactobacillus backii; assembly: GCF_001663675.1. Lineage (NCBI taxonomy): Bacteria > Bacillati > Bacillota > Bacilli > Lactobacillales > Lactobacillaceae > Loigolactobacillus > Loigolactobacillus backii. Next base: position 727,814 of record NZ_CP014873.1, on the reverse strand, counting down.
CATTATCGTAATTACGCGTTTGAATTCGGCCATCAACACCAACTAATGATCCTTTATGGGTAAAGTTAGCAAAATTTTCTGCGGCCTTTCGCCAAATAACACAACTGATAAAATCAGCTTCACGATCACCATTACGGTTAGTGAATTGACGGTTAACGGCGACAGTAAAAGTTGCTACAGCAGCACCACCAGAGGTATAACGTAAATCAGGGTCCCGGGTCAAACGACCAACAAGAACGACACGATTAATCATATCCTAAAGCTCCCCTTTCTTTTTTTAAAATTTTATTTACTCGTTGTATCTTTTACTCGAAAAGATACAGCGCACTAATTAGTCTTCTTCGCGTGTGATCATATGACGTAAAATATCGTCATTAATCTTTGAAAGACGGTCGAATTCACCTAGTGGCGTATCATCATCAGTTGCTACACGAATTAAATGGTATAAACCTTCGCGGTAGTTTTTGATTTCGAACGCTAAGCGTCGTTTCGACCAGTCCTTTGATTCAATCACTTCTGCACCGTTATCCCGCAAAATGCCGTCAAAACGTTCAACTAAGGCTGTTTTGCTTTCATCGTCTAAATCTGGACGAATAATGTAGAGAATTTCATATTTCTTTGATTGAGCCATGACTGTTCACCTCCTTATGGACTTTAAGGTCTCCAACCCAATGTTGGAAACAAGGAGAATCTAAATAACTAGATACTCACAAATAAAAATTATAGCACGCGTTGACAGAACTTTCAACTAGTTTCCAATTTTATGGCCCTCAGTCATCAAGTGGGAATTGATAATTAAAACACAAAAATCGTTTTGGCTTTCGTCACCTTATAGATAACTTACGCCAAAACGATCTCGTTTAACTTTTACAATTAATCAGTCGTTGGATCTTCAGTGGTTGCTTCAGTATCCGCCACTTCTGGTTCAACTTTGGCCATTGTTGCGACCTTAGCCTTGTCGTCAACTCGAATTAGACGAACACCTAAGGTTGCCCGACCAGTTTGTGAAACGTCGCTAACGTGGAAACGAATAACAACACCTGTATTAGTAATCAGCATGACATCCTCATTACCATTGACAGTTGTTAAACCAGCTAATGGACCGTTTTTATCGGTCACGTTAACCGTCTTAATCCCCTTACCGCCACGGCCCTTAATTGGGTACTGCTTGGCACTAGTACGTTTACCGTAACCATTTTCAGAGATAACAAGAACTTCACTGTCAGCAGTTAATAAATCTGAACCAACAACATAGTCACCCTCACGTAGGCGAATACCACGAACACCGGTTGCAGAACGACCCATTGAACGAACGGCCGTTTCAGCAAAGCTAACCGCATAACCTAAGTGCGTTCCGATAATAATATTCTGCTTACCATCTGTCAAACTAACGTTAATTAGCTCATCATTTTCTTTTAAGGTAATTGCCTTTAAGCCATTACTACGAATATTTTGGAACTCCGCAACAGGTGTCCGCTTAGCAACTCCCTTCAGCGTAGTGAACATCAAATAGTTATCTTCAGCATCTGAAGCTACATTAACTACTGTTTGAATACTTTCGCCAGAATCAATTCCAAGCAGATTAATTACCGGAATTCCCTTGGCAGTTCGTCCATATTCGGGTATTTCGTAGCCCTTTGCCTGGTAAACTTTACCCGTATTCGTGAAGAATAATAGCATATCATGCGTTGAGGTAAAGACTAGGTGTTCGATGAAATCATCATCGTGAATGCCCATACCTTGAATACCACGGCCACCACGATTCTGGATCTTAAATTCAGAAGCAGGTAAGCGCTTGATATAGCCATTGTGCGTCAAAGTAATCACAACGTCTTCTTCTTCGATTAAATCCTCATCTTCAAGACTTAGAACTTCGCCAACTAACAACTCAGTCCGCCGCTTATCACCAAATTTAGTTTGAATTTCTAACAATTCTTGATAAATAATCTGGTTGATCCGTTCCGGTTTAGCCAAAATATCCTTATAGTCGGCAATTTTGACCATTAAATCAGCATATTCAGACTCAACTTTATCGCGTTCCAAACCAGTTAAACGAACCAAACGCATGTCTAAAATAGCCTGTGTTTGCTTATCGTCTAATTCATAGCGTTCCATTAAAATATTTTTGGCAACTTCACCAGTTTTAGAACTACGAATAATTCGAATAATCTCATCAATATGATCTAGCGCAATTCGTAAACCAGCCAAGATGTGCGCACGAGCTTCGGCCTTGCGTAAATCAAAAGCCGTCCGCCGTTGAATAACTTCTTCTTGATGTTTTAAGTAATACTGCAAAATTTCTTTTAAACTCAACGTGCGCGGTGTGCCGTTAACAATGGCTAACATATTAAAGCCGAAAGAAGTTTGCATCATCGTTAATTTATATAAGTTGTTCAAAACAACTGAAGCTGATACGTCACGGTGTATATCAATAACAACACGCATACCTTCACGATCGGATTCATCGTTTAGATCTGTAATTCCATCAATTCGTTTATCACGTGCCAATTCAGCAATTTTTTCAACTAATCTGGCCTTATTAACCATGTACGGAAGTTCAGTAACAATAATGCGTTCCTTACCGTTTTTTTGTTCCTGAATCTCAGTTCGTGCACGGAGCATAATGGTTCCCTTACCAGTTTCATAAGCACGGCGAATACCTGATTTGCCCATGACTAAACCACCAGTTGGAAAATCAGGACCAGGAACTGCCTCCATTAAATCGGCTGTAGTTGCTTCTGGATTATCCATTAAAATATGCAGTGCACTAATAACCTCACTCAAATTATGTGGTGGAATATTTGTTGCCATCCCAACGGCAATCCCCGTTGAACCATTAACTAGTAGGTTAGGAAAGCGTGCCGGTAGTACAGTAGGTTCTTTTTCAGTACCATCATAGTTATCTTGGTAATCAATTGTATCTTTGTTAATATCGCGCAACATTTCCGTTGCAATTTTACTCATTTTAGCTTCGGTATACCGCATTGCAGCGGCGCCATCACCGTCGACGGAGCCAAAGTTACCATGTCCATCAACTAACATGTAGCGATAACTGAAGTCTTGCGCCATTCGTACCATGCCTTCATAAATTGATGAATCACCATGGGGATGGAATTTACCCATAACATCCCCAACAATTCTGGCCGATTTCTTATATGGCTTGTCCGGTGTTACTCCTAATTCGCTCATACCGTATAAAATACGACGTTGGACTGGTTTTAGACCATCACGAACGTCCGGTAATGCCCGTGCAACGATAACACTCATCGCGTAGTCCAAGAACGAGGTACGCATTGTTGTCGATAAATTGACGTCTTTTATCCGGCTATTTTGTGGTTCGTCTGCCATTTACTTCATTGACTCCCTTCAAAATCATCTATATATCCTAAAATTAAAGATCCATTAAACGTCCAAGTTTTCGACGTAATGGGCATTATCTTCAATAAACTGACGCCGTGGTAAGACCTTGTCACCCATTAACATTTCAAGAACGTGATCGGCCTCAATGGCATCGGAAACGTCAACCCGCAACAAACGGCGATAATCTGGATCCATCGTTGTTTCCCATAATTGAGAAGCATCCATTTCACCAAGGCCCTTATAACGCTGAATAACTGGCTTAGGACTAGGTTGTAAACTACCTAAAACAGTTTCCAGTTCCTCGTCAGAATCAATGTACTTTTGCATTTTTCCTTGCCGTACCTGATACAACGGTGGCTGAGCAATATAAACGTAACCTGCCTCCACAACCGGACGCATATAACGGTAAAATAACGTTAAAAGTAACGTGCGAATATGTGCACCATCTACATCGGCATCAGTCATAATAATTAATTTATGGTAACGTGCCTTTGATAAATCAAATTCATCACCAAAACCAGTTCCCATCGCTGTAAATAATGTTCGAATTTCTTCATTTGCTAAAATACGATCTAAACTGGCTTTTTCAACGTTCAAAATCTTACCACGAATCGGTAAAATGGCCTGCGTTAACCGTGACCGGCCTTGCTTAGCAGAACCACCGGCCGAATCCCCTTCAACAATAAATAGTTCACTAATTTCAGGATCTTTACTGGAATTATCAGCCAACTTACCAGGTAAATTACTGATCTCTAATCCTGATTTTTTCCGGGTAACTTCCCGGGCACGCTTAGCTGCTAGGCGTGCTTTAGAGGCTAATAATCCCTTATCCATAACATCTTTAGCGATATCTGGGTTTTCCATCAAGTAACGCGAAAATGTCTCCGCAAAGGTGTGATCAGTTACCGTTCGTGCGTCAGAATTACCTAATTTTGTCTTAGTCTGGCCCTCAAATTGCGGATCTGGATGTTTGATACTAACAACAGCAGTCATCCCTTCACGAACATCTTCGCCTGAAAGGTTATCTTCACTGTCTTTAAGAAAGTTCTTTTTGTGCGCGTAGTCATTAATTACTCGCGTTAACGCGGCCTTAAAACCAGCCTCATGAGTTCCACCTTCATAGGTATGAATATTATTGGCGAAGGTCATCAAGTTAGTGTGGTAATCGTCAGTGTATTGTAAAGCAACTTCAACCTTAATTCCCTTTTCGTCACCTTCCACGTAAATTGGCTCTGGAAAAAGATCGTGCTTACCGTTGTCTAAATACTCAACGTAACTCTTAATGCCACCTTCATAGTGGAAAACTTCTTTGGTCGGTTTCTCAGGACGTAAATCTTCAATGCTAATTCGTAAACCCTTATTCAAAAAGGCCAACTCACGAATTCGCGTTGTTAAAATTTTAATATCATAAACGGTTGTTTCCCTAAAAATATCATGATCAGGCCAAAAATGAACAATTGTGCCGTGTTCATGTTCTGGAATTGTACCGCTAACCTTAAGCTCAGTATTAACTTTACCGCGCTTGAAATCCATATAGTAGCGTTTTCCTTCTTTAAGGACCTCAACGTTTAATTGGCTAGACAAAGCGTTAACGACTGAAGCACCAACACCATGTAAACCACCAGAAACTTTATAACCGCCGCCGCCAAACTTACCACCAGCATGGAGAATAGTAAAAATCGTTTCAACGGCTGGCCGGCCGGTCTTTTGCTGCAAATCAACTGGAATTCCGCGACCATTATCAGTCACACGGATGGAGTTGTCTTTTTCAACAGTGACGTTGATTTCGTCCGCAAATCCAGCCAGCGCTTCATCAATCCCATTATCCACAATTTCCCAAACTAAATGATGTAGACCTTGAGAAGTTGTCGTACCAATATACATCCCTGGTCGTTTCCGAACAGCCTCTAAGCCTTCAAGAACTTGAATTTGACTAGCATCATAAGATTTGGCTAATTCTTCAAGACGCTCTTCTTTTTTTTCTGAATCCGTCAAGTGTTGTTCCCTCCATTTTCTTTCTTCCAGTTAATCATGGTCGCTTTGTACTAATTCGCCATGTGTGATATGAAAAACCCGCGGCGCCTGAATCATCGTTTTGGCGACACCACTTAAACTAGTTGTCGTTAAAAAAGTCTGCACTTTATGCTGGATAGCCTTTAAAAGGTGTGTTTGGCGCAAATCGTCCAACTCCGATAAAACATCATCTAACAATAAGACTGGGTACTCACCGGTTTGTTCCTTCATCAAATCAATCTCCGCTAATTTAACGGATAAGGCAGTCGTACGCTGTTGTCCTTGTGAACCAAATGTCTGCACATTTTTTTGATTAACTAAAAAACGCACATCATCGCGATGTGGTCCAACTAACGTCGTGCCCTGTTCAGTTTCACGCTTAACATCGCTACGTAAAAGTTTTTGCAGTGCGGCAGTTAATTCTTCGACTGATTGATCTTTAGCCTGCTCAATTTGTGTAATGTAACTAAAAGTCAATGTTTCGGCGCCGTCAGTAATGCTCCTATGCAATTTTTGCGCCCAACCTTCTAGCTTACCCAAAAATTGTATTCGTTGATGAATAATAGCAGCACCGTACTGGGCCAACTGGTCGGACAGTACCTCTAAGTAAACTTGGTCCTTGGCCTGCTGGTACTTGAGTTGTTTCAAGTACCGGTTACGTTGTTTTAAAACTGTCTTATACTGGCTAATATTATATAAATACCGAGGACTCATTTGTCCAAATTCCATATCAATAAAGCGCCGCCGAACTGCCGGTGAGCCCTTAACAAGCGATAGATCCTCTGGCGCAAATAAAATAACGTTTAGTTGACCCAAATACTGTGATAATTTAGCTTGCTCTAAATGATTAATTTTAGCTCGTTTGCCTTTTTTACTAATAACCAGTTCTAAAGGTAACTTACTGTTGTTTTTTTGAATTGTCCCTTGAATTTTAGCAAATTCGGCTTGCCACTTAATAAAATCCTTTTCATTATTTGTTCGGTGACTTTTAGTCATTGCTAAAACGTAGATTGCTTCTAATAGATTAGTCTTACCCTGGGCATTTTCACCAAGTAAAACATTCGTATCCTTAGAAAAATGAACGTCAACTTTTTTATAATTACGATAATTTGTCAAGATTAAATGATCAACGTACATTAGTTATCATCCGAATTGGTTACTTGCCGTAAAATAAAATCGCCAACGTCAGGAATTGTCACTTGGTCGTCCGCCACTAGCTTACGTCCGCGTCGATTTTCCGCTGTTTGGTTCACTAAAACAGGCTGCTCCTGCAAGAACCATTTGGCCTGTCCACCAGAATCAATTAAACCTAATTCTTTTAATAATTGACCAAGCGTCATATAAGCGGTATCGAGATCCACAATTTTTTTCAATAACATCCCTCACTTCGCTCTATTACATTTGTTTACCTCATATATTATACGCGTTTTAATAGAAAAAAACAATGTAAATAGCCAAATTATGCGACTCAGTGCGTTTTTAGCTTAATTCGACAAAAGACACTAAAAGTACTTAAAGAAGCTAAAATAAAAAAATAAGGCTATTTATGTCATTTTAACGTTAGTTTACGTAAAATTTGCGCAAACTGACTCTAAAGTAATTTTATGGCAAAAAAAAGCATCCTAGATGGCCAATATTCTGACCGTCTAGGATGCATTTTTGATCATATTTAAAAAGTTCGAACTGGTGTAATTAATTGAACAAAATGATCGTTATCCTCCGTTGGCACAAGCGTAAATGGACGAAGTGCCGAAGTAAAGGCGATGTGAATTTGTGTCTGACCGAAAGAACGTAATGCATCTTTCATATAATCAGGATTAAACGAAATCTCTAAACTATCACCGCTTAAATTCTCGCTAGCCAATGCTTCTTCAACGTTACCAACATCTGGCGAGTTACCGTAAATAGTAACGTTATTTTCTGTAGGATTAAGTGCTAATTTAACTACGTTATTGTGGCTTTCATGAGACAGCAATGATGCACGTTCAATTGCTGCTAAAAGTACAGGCGCACTAAATTCGACTTGGGTTGTTGAGCTAGTTGGAATTAAACGTGATGTCTCTGGATAATTTCCCTCTAACAAACGTGAATAGAACGAAGTTGCCCCCGCAATAAAGAGAACCTGATTTTCGGCAATCCGTACTTCAACGGTATCAATATCATCGTCTAACGTTCGCGAAAGTTCAACGAGACTTTTACCAGGAATAATAACGTCGTAGTGAATGTTAGGGTTCAGATCTAAATTAATTTTACGTTGCGATAAGCGATGTGAATCCGTTGCGACAGCCATCAGTTCACCCTGATCAAGAACTAAATGAATACCAGTTAGAATCGGCCGGCTTTCTTGATTAGAGACAGCAATAACAGTTTGGGCAATCAATTGTTTTAGAACACTGACGTCTAAGATTAATTGATCTTCAGTATCAATTTCAGGTAAGTTGGGATAATTATTGGCGTCTAGGCCATTAATCGTGAATTCGGCTGGACCGGATTTAATTTCCGTTTGAAAATTATCCTTAACTTCTAAATTCATAGTGTCTTCAGGTAATCGTTTGACAATTTCGCTAAAGAAACGAGCCGATAAAACAATTGAGCCAGTTGAACCAATATCTAATTCATTTTTATCATCAGTAGCAGAAATGAATGATTCAATAGAAATGTCTGCGTTACTGCCCGTTAACATTAAACCGGCGTCTGTCAAAACGATTTTAATTCCCGTTAAGATCGGAATCGTTGTTTTAGACGAAATGGCACGTTGCACGTCATTTAAATGTTTAATAAAAACGGAACGGTTGATTGAGAATTGCATATAGATGGAGCCTCCTCTTTATTATTTACATTATAAAAGATTTTAAGTAATAGTAGTAGGGCATGTTAACTCTGTGGAAAACAAACTGAAACGTAAAGACCGAAAGATATTCACCTGTGGATATCTTGTGAATATCTTTGCGGATAACTTGTTAGTTATTCACAGGCAATTTATTTAGGCTTCAAAATATTCTTAAGTTCACGGATATCACTTTGAAGTTGTTCTTCATTTTCTAATTCTTGACTTATTTTTTCGTGCGCGTGAATAACAGTTGTGTGATCCTTGCCGCCAAATGATTTACCAATTTTTGGAAGTGAGTTATCAGTCATCTCACGGGATAAATACATTGCTATTTGCCGGGGCATTACAATTGATTTAACTCGTTTCTTCCCCTTAAGATCAGCTAAAGAAATATCGTAGTATTTAGCAACTGCATTTTGAATAGTAAGAATTGATAAACCACTTGCTTTACCATTTAACTTAAGATTTTTTAGGGCATCAGCGGCCAGGCTAGTCGTGATATCAGAGTGTTTCATTGCTGCGAATGCTTGTACACGAACCAACGCTCCTTCAAGTTCACGGATATTAGAATCAATTTGACCGGCAATATAACTAAGTGTGTCGTCAGGAATTTTAAGTTGTTCGGCGTCAGCTTTATTTCTTAGAATTGCAATCCGAGTTTCAAGGTCTGGCGGGGTAATATCAACGGATAGTCCCCATTTAAACCGTGAAACAAGTCGTTCTTGCAACTTGGGAATTTCATTCGGTAAACGATCGGAAGTAAGAACAATTTGTTTTTTATCATCGTAGAGTGCATTAAAGGTATGGAAAAACTCCTCTTGCGTCCCTTCTTTATCAGCAAAGAATTGAATATCATCAACTAATAGTAAATCAACGCTACGGTACTCTTGGCGAAACTGCTCTTGTTGTCGCGTTTGGATCGAATTAATAAAATCATTTGCAAAAGCCTCAGAGGTTACGTATTTAACTTTAGCCTCTGGGCGATAAATCAACATTTGGTGACCGATTGCGTGCATTAAATGAGTTTTTCCAAGTCCAACACCACCATAAAAAAACAACGGATTATACATTGTTCCGGGTTCCTCTGAAACAACTAACGCTGCGGCATGCGCCATCTGGTTTCCCTTGCCAGTGACGAATGTGTTGAACGTATACTTACTATTTAAATGCGTTGGGCGCATAAATGTTGGTGTCACACTAGCTGGCTGTTCTCCCTGCGTCGTTTTAGGCATCTCGGTAGTGATTGTCGGTTGTGGCTTATCAGTAGATCCCTCCACACGAAATACTGGCGTAATTTCTACGTCGGCGATTTCATAAACCCCTTCAACCACTTTTGTTGCCAGATGGTTATCCCAATAGTCCTTATGTAAAGGTGATGGGACTTCGATAACGAGCCGGTGATTCTCTAAGGCTATGGGAGTAGCGTCCGCAATCCAAGTGTTATACCCTACGGGGGTAAGTTCGGATTGAAATTTCTCCTTTAGTTTAGCCCATAAATCGTCCAAATCAGGCACAAAAAGGCCTCCTTTTCAAAAAACGTACCTTCATTCTAGCATTCTATAAAAAAGTTTTCCACAACTTTTAATAAACTGTGAAAATATCTAAATAGATATCCACAAGGCTGTTTAAAGCAATATCCACAGCTTTACAAAAAGTGTGAGTTAGTCTGTGAAACATTAGTTATCCACAGCTAGCTTCTAGTTTTTAAACGCTGATATAGCAACTGTTTCACAAGTTATCAACAGAGAAACGCAAGCCTGTGTATTGTTTTTAAACAGCCTGTTATTTTGTGTAAATAACAGGAAGAACGCTGTGTATTTCTTTTAGAAAACTAAAATGTATTGCTTGGGTTATCCACAAAAAAGACGGTATATTTTTTATTTTGTGGATAACTTTTATTAAGGTACTATTTGCTTAATGAGTGAGGTGTGCTATTATATCTGAGTAATTGCAATTTGACGAAGGCCTACTTTATCCGTTATAATGTTTTGTAATCGGTAGAAGTGTCTTTACGAGAATTAAGCAGGCAGGAGGTGTCAAAATATGTCAACAAAGAGAACATACCAACCAAAGAAGCGTCATCGCGAACGTGTGCATGGTTTCATGAAGCGTATGAGTACTAGCAACGGTCGTAATGTATTACAACGTAGACGCCGTAAAGGTAGAAAAGTATTGTCTGCATAGGCCACTGACCCTTAGTGGTCTTTTTTATTATTTTTGACGTAAAGTCACGCGGTTAAGGCAGGCAGATCTTGCCGGACCAATAGCTGGCGTGACTTTTTTCGATATTAACCTAATTAATAGTGGAGCATCAGTCATGAGAAAATCATACCGTGTTAAAAAAGAAGCAGACTTTCAAAAAGTATTTGAGCTTGGTGATTCAAAGGCCAACCGTAATTACGTTATTTACCGAATGGATAAGCCGGAACAGAAACATTTCCGTGTTGGAATTTCGGTAGGTAAAAAAATTGGTAATGCTGTTCACCGAAATCAAGTTAAACGTCATATTCGTCAAAGTCTGCAGGAGTTAAAACCAATGTTAAAATCCGACGTTGACTTCCTTGTTATTGCGCGTCCGCATGCGGATACGCTTGATCAAGCAGCGGCCAAACAAAATTTGGTCCACGCGTTGACGTTAGCTGGACTATTAACGGATGAAGTGAGGGAATAGGATTTGAAGAAAAAGAAGCGAATACTTGGTGTTGCGGGTCTTTTTACACTGGTATTGTTCTTAGCTGGTTGTTCAACTAAGCCAGTTACGCAGCACAGTACGGGTATTTGGGATCACTACATTATCTGGAATTTCTCCCGGGCAATTATTTGGTTATCAAAATTATTTGGTGGTAGTTATGGTGTCGGAATTATTGTTTTCACTTTAATTATTCGGATTATTATCTTGCCATTAATGCAATACCAAATGAAGAGTTCCCGTAAAATGGCTGATTTACAGCCACAGATGAAGGCAATCCAGAATAAATATTCTTCCAAAGATCTAGAAACACAGCAAAAACTACAGGCAGAAACGTCAAAACTTTATTCTGATGCAGGTGTTCATCCATTTGCTAGTATGTTGCCATTATTGGTTCAAATGCCGATTTTGATCGCATTATATCAGGGAATTCAACGAACACAGGCATTAAAATCCGGGACATTCTTGTGGCTGCAATTAGGTAAACCTGATCCTTACTTTATTTTACCAATTTTGGCTGCAATTTTGACTTGGGGAACTTCTAAGTTAACAATGATGGGGCAGGCTCAACAAAGTGGTATCCAAAGTACGCTTATGGTTTGGGGGATGCCGATCATCATTTTAGTTACTGCCATTAATTTACCATCAGCTTTGGCAGTGTACTGGGTCGTTACTAATGCCTTTTCAGTGGGACAAACGTTGTTGTTTATGAATCCCTTTAAAATTCGTGCAGAGCGCGCGGAAAAAGAAAAAAAGCAACATGATCTACAACGTCAACTTGAAAAGGCCCGGCGTAGTAAGAAACGTAAACGTTAAATTACATAAAAGAGTGAGCTATTTGGGCGTAACTTCTTGTTATTTTGAGAGTTCAGCCTAATTAGTTCACTCTTTTTTTCGTTAACCTTATTCCTTACTCTAAAAACTGGTAAAATTAAATTGGTATTATGTAGGCTAGAAGCCATATTTTGGTGTCGTGATTTTGCCCAATGAGGATAGAATGACTTCTACAAGGTTTTGTGCATGCATAAAATCTCACTATTAAGAGAACTTAGGAGGAACAAATATGCCGACGTTTGAAGGCAACTCAATTCAAGATGCCATCCAAAAAGGCTTGGCACACATGAAAGTGATCCGAGATGCTGTGACAGTTGAAGTTGTGTCTGAAGGTAGGAAGGGCTTTTTTGGATTAGGTCGAAAGCCCGCAATTGTTTCGTTAGAATTGATTACTACTAAATTAAAGGCTGCACAGTCAATAACTAAAGAAAATGAACCCAAAGTTGAAAAAAAAGAACCAGTTTCAAAGCCCAAAGTAACAGTTGAATCTTCGAATTCAGTAACGCCTAAACCCAAAAGTAGGCAACAATTACAAGTGATGACGCCAGAGCATAAGCAGCAAGATAAAAAGGCCTTAGACGGCGTGCGTGCTTATTTAATGGCAATTACTAAACAGATTCCAGCGACGGCTACTATCAATATGCAGCGGGCCCCACGCAATCAGTTAACGTTTCACCTGGTTACTAAGCAAGAAGGTTTATTAATTGGACACCACGGTAAAACAATTAACGCCCTGCAGTACCTGGGTCAAGTATATTTAAATCATCAGGCTCACTCCAAGTTTGCGTTATTACTTGATGTGGGGGACTATCGTGAACGGCGAACGGGAATTTTACAACGATTGGCCGATAAAACGGCCCGCGAAACGATTGCGACCGGAAAACCAATTATGTTAGACGCAATGCCGGCTTTTGAACGTAAACAAATTCATGCTCACCTAGCCGAAAATAACTACGTAATAACGCACTCAGAAGGCGATGAGCCGCATCGCTACGTGGTTGTCTTACCAAAGAAAGAACCGTTTTAAATCTGCTTTTGTTGGATGGGTTTAAAAAGGACACTATTCGAATATTTCTTGGAATTAAGCGCGCTTAAACTTAGAATAATGCTAACAAGGCGTTGACAAATTAAAAGTAAGCATTTATATTAGTGCTAATAAAACATTCTTATCTTATTGAGATGAAGTAGTCAAAGTGCTTTATCACGGCTTATTTAGGTCGTGGTGTAGGCGCTTTTTTTATGGGCAAAAATAAGGTATTAGTTAAAAAAGGGGTATTAGTATGGCAAATACAACTAGTGAATTTGATACAATTGCTGCTATTTCGACACCACCGGGCGAGGGAGCCATTTCGATTGTTCGTTTATCCGGTGAGCAAGCAGTTGAAGTTGCTTGTAAGGTTTTCAAGGGAAAAGACTTGCATAAAGTTGCCAGTCATACGATTAATTACGGGCACATAATTGATCCTAAAACACATGCGGTGGTTGATGAAGTAATGGTTTCGGTCATGCTAGCACCCAAAACTTACACCCGTGAGGATATTATTGAGATCAATACGCATGGCGGGATTGTTGCCACTAATCATGTTCTGCAACTTTTATTAAGTTACGGTGCGCGCATGGCTGAACCAGGTGAATTTACCAAACGTGCATTTTTGAACGGGCGCATTGATTTGACACAGGCTGAATCAGTAATGGACCTAATCCGGGCTAAGACAGACCGCGCAATGCAGGTAGCTGTTGATCAATTGGATGGTAGTTTATCCCATTTAATCAAAGGGATTCGTCAGGATATTTTAGATGCCTTGGCCCAAGTAGAAGTTAATATTGATTACCCGGAATACGATGATGTTGAAACGGTAACAACTAAAATGTTAGTCGAAAAGGCAACGATGGTTAAGCAACGAATTGAGGATTTACTAGCCACAGCTAACCGGGGCAAGGTTTTGCGTGAAGGATTAGCCACCGCCATTGTCGGTCGCCCTAACGTCGGTAAATCCAGTCTTCTAAACCATTTATTACATGAAGATAAGGCGATTGTAACGGATGTTCCTGGGACAACGCGGGATGTGATTGAAGAATACGTTAACGTTCGGGATGTACCGCTAAAGTTAGTTGATACTGCTGGTATTCGCGCCACTGAAGATAAAGTTGAGAAGATTGGTGTCGAACGTTCACGTAAAGCAATCACGGCCGCTGATCTCGTTTTGTTGGTCCTGAATAATAGCGAGCCTTTAACAGATGAAGATAATGAATTATTGGCAGCAACTAGGAATAAAAAACGATTAATTATTTTAAACAAAACTGATTTACCCGTTAAATTAGATGATCAAGAATTAAAACGACAAGTTGCGGCTGAAGATATTATCGCCATTTCGGCGCTGACTACAAATGGGATTGATAAATTAGAAGAGCGCATTGCAGACTTGTTCTGGGGTGGCATCGAAAATAGTCAGAGTAATACACTGGTAACCAATGCCCGGCAAATTGGTTTACTTAATCAGGCCGATCAAGCACTTGATGATGTTTTAAAAGGAATTAATGATGGTATGCCAGTTGATCTAGTTCAAATCGATATGACGCGCTGTTGGGATCTACTCGGTGAAATCACAGGTGATTCCTATCAGGATGAACTCTTGAATCAGTTGTTTAGCCAATTTTGTTTAGGAAAATAAGCGCGCTTGAATTGGCGCTTAATTAGAAGATTTAATGATAATTATTGTAAATAACTAGTCGTAATTATGAAGGATAGTTGAGTGACTTTTATCCTACTCACTGCTATTAAATTCATAATGATACGCGACTTTACGAATAAAGGAGTTATGTTATGAAGGTTCAAGAATACGATGCTCAAGATTATGATGTCATTGTTGTAGGTGCAGGTCACGCAGGCAGCGAGGCCGCTTTGGCTGCAGCACGAATGGGCAATGAAACGTTATTGTTAACGATTAATTTAGATATGGTTGCTTTTATGCCTTGTAATCCATCAGTTGGTGGTCCGGCCAAGGGAATCGTTGTTCGTGAAATTGACGCGATTGGCGGTGAAATGGCGCATAATATTGATAAAACTTACATCCAAATGCGCATGCTAAATACTGGTAAAGGACCGGCAGTTCGAGCTTTACGCGCTCAGGCTGATAAGCACGCTTATCACCGAGCAATGAAGGATACAATTGAACGGACACCACATTTAACTCTGCGGCAGGGAACTGCTGATCGGTTGTTGGTTGAAGATGGTGCTTGCGTAGGAATTGTTACTAATACAGGGGCACGTTATCACGCTAAAAGTGTTGTCCTGTCAGCAGGGACCGCTTCACGAGGAAAGATTATTATTGGCGAATTGCAGTATGCTTCTGGTCCTAACAATTCGCAGCCTTCTAATGAGTTATCCGAAGATTTACTTAAACAAGGTTTTGCTTTGACTCGTTTTAAAACAGGAACACCACCACGAGTAGATGGTACAACGATTGATTATTCGGTAACTAAGGAACAACCTGGTGATAAAGAGGTTAATCATTTTAGTTATGATACGCCTGATTCGGTATACTTAAAGGATCAGATTTCATGCTGGTTAACGTACACTAATCCAACTACGCATCAGATTATTCGGGAGAATTTAGATCGTGCGCCGATGTTTTCTGGTGTCATTAAAGGGGTCGGTCCTCGTTACTGCCCGTCAATTGAAGACAAAATTGTTCGTTTTGCTGACAAGAGCCGACACCAGCTTTTTCTTGAACCAGAAGGTCGGGACACGGAAGAGTGGTACGTCCAAGGCTTTTCGACGTCAATGCCTGAAGAAGTTCAACAGAAAATGTTGCATTCAGTTGCTGGCCTAGAGCACGCTCAGCTAATGCGACCAGGTTACGCCATTGAGTACGATGTTGTTGAACCTTATCAATTACGCCCAACTTTGGAGACCAAGGTTGTTAAGAATCTTTTCACTGCTGGACAAATGAATGGAACCTCAGGTTATGAAGAGGCGGCCGGCCAAGGCTTAATTGCCGGAATTAACGCTGGTTTACGTGCCAAGGGAATTGAAAAACCCTTTATTTTAAAACGAAGTGACGCTTATATTGGTGTTATGATCGATGATTTAGTGACCAAGGGAACTAATGAGCCTTACCGGTTATTAACTAGTCGTGCCGAGTACCGTTTGATCTTACGTCACGATAATGCAGATTTACGTTTAACCGAAAAAGGCCACGAGCTTGGTCTGATCTCCGAGGAACGTTACGCTAAATTCTTAAAAAGACGAGCGGCGATTGAAAATGAACTAGCGCGCTTAAATAGTGTTCGTGTTAAGCCTAGTACCGCCGTTAACGCCTTTTTAGCAGAACATCAAGCGGCGCCATTAAAAGATGGCGTTTTAGCAAGTGAATTCCTTAAGCGCCCAGAAGTAACTTATAAGGATTTGGTTCAATTTATACCGGCCGTAGAAGGAATTGATCGGCGTGTGATCGAGCAAGTTGAAATACAGGTTAAGTACGCTGGTTACATTAAAAAGGCCGAAGCACGTGTTGAGAAGCTTAAGCGAATGGAAGCTAAAAAGATTCCAGCCAACATTGATTATGATGCTATTAGTGGTTTAGCCACTGAAGCTCACCAAAAATTAAAAAAAATACAGCCTGAGACGATTGCTCAGGCAACAAGAATTAGTGGGGTTAATCCAGCCGATATCGCTATTCTTTCCGTTTATATTGAACAAGGAAAAATTGCTAAGGTTGATGCTGGTTAAAGTAAAAAAGAAATGAAGTGGGACAAAAGTCGGTTTTGGCTTAGCTGTAGTTTGGCATGTGAACTCAGACTTTTGGCGCACATTCTGGAGTAATGCTCGAAAATATTAATAGGCTAGACAGAAGTCCTAGCCTATTAATATTGCTCACTAACCTAGTGGAATGTCCTGAACTTCATCTGGATTCAAAAGTTTAAAGTAAGTTTCAGATCCATTGATGACACCGTAAAGTTTTTTTGTTTTAGTTCCATCAAAATAACCAAGATCTAAGGCATCATGTCCGTCAACAATGGAAATACCCTTTAATTGACGACGCATAAAGCGATGAAATAACGAAGCCTGTTTGGTATACTGTGAAACTTTGGATACGGCGGCTTGAAGTGTATAGCCTTCATCTAGATAGTGTTTAATACTTAAAACTGCGATTACTGTTTTAAAGTCATACTGCCGCGCCTTACCATCTTCCTTTGTTAAAGGATGAATATAACCGCGCTTTTCCCAATAGCGTAGTTGGCGTGTCGAAACCCCTGTCATTTCACTAATCTGACCAATTCCAAAAATTAAATTGTCCATTGATAACATAGATTTTTTTAGATCAAAACTCATACTGTTCACCTACATTTTCCGTGTTAGAACCCTTAAGTCGTTAAATTAACCTACAATGACATTGATTATAACAACCTTAACGTCATTGTCAACTTTATTAAAACTATTGTCAATTTACTTGACAACTAAATTCAAAGGTATTATAGTCATTCTCAGTACTTTTTATGAAAGAAGGCCTTGAAACATGGCAAAGAATCAACCAACTGACGCAAATGGCAAGCCATATAACCGTAACTTGTTACTTGCAACAGTCATCATCGGAACTTTTGGAACTGTTTTAACGCAGACATTACTTGCAACTGCTTATCCAACCTTAGAAAAGGCATTTAGTGTTTCAACGTCGACCGTCCAGTGGTTAACAACTGGTTTTACATTAGTTAACGGAATTATGATTCCGATTACTGCGTGGTTGATTAATCGTTTTAATAGTAAATACTTATATATTAGTGCAATGACGATATTTACGATCGGAACTTGGATGTGTTACGTGGCACCTAACTTTTCAATCCTGCTTTCAGGGCGCCTAGTTGAAGCCGTGGGTGTTGGTATTTCAATGCCATTAATGCAGACGCTGGCACTTTCAATTTTTCCACCAGAGAAACGTGGGGCGGCCATGGGGGCTACTGGATTAGCAATTGGGCTAGCACCAGCTATTGGGCCGACGCTTTCTGGCTGGATTATTGATACCTACAATTGGCGGGTCCTTTTCGGAATGATCTTACCAATTTCTATTCTTGTTATTATTGCCGCATTCTTCTTTATGCGTAAAGTTTTGGAAACAAATAAAACTTCCTTAGATGTTCTTTCCGCAGTTTTATCAACAATCGGTTTTGGATCGTTATTATACGGTTTTTCCGAAGTTGGCGATAAAGGTTGGGGTAGTTCCATCGTTGTTTGGGGCTTAGCTATTGGGATCGTGTTTATTGGACTCTTTGGCTGGCGTCAATTAACCATGAAGAAACCTTTCTTGGAACTACGTGTTTTTAAGTCATCTGAATTTACGATTGCCACAATTTTGTCATCAGTTGTTATGATGGCCATGGTTGGGGCAGAAATGGTATTACCTTTGTATATTCAAACGGTTCGTGGTGAATCGGCCTTCCATTCTGGATTAATCCTATTACCAGGTGCCATTATGATGGGGGTAATGAGTCCTGTTACCGGCCAACTCTTTGATAAAATCGGTGCCAAACGTTTGGCAATTGTTGGGATGACGCTTCTTACAATTGGAACAATTCCATATATGGGCTTAACGCAGTCATCACCTATTTTAGTTGTTTCATTATTCTATGCCGTTCGGATGTTTGGTATCTCAATGGTTATGATGCCAACGACAACGTCTGGGATGAACGCATTACCGTTTAATATGATTAGTCAAGGTACTGCCGTTAATAACACTGTTCGGCAGGTTGCCAGTGCAGTTGGGACTGCTATTTTAATTAGTGTCTTATCTAATCAAACAAGCAATTCAATGCCAAGTAAGCATGTTTTACACGCAACACCGTTACACTATAAGACTGGTGCAATTAATGCTGTTTTGACAGGCTATCATTCAGCCTTTCTAGTCGCCGCAATTTTCTGTGTTATAGGTTTAGTTATTGCCTTCTTCTTGAAAGATAAGCGCGGTGCTACCGTAACAGGAGGTGACAAATAATGATAATTGTATTAATTATTGTTGGTGCCATTTTATTTGCAGTTTTCACAATTGGACTTAAAAGTGGTTGGCTACGTAATGTTTTAATTGTTTTGGCACTTGCCATTTTGATTTGGCCAATTGCATCAATATCTGCAACGGATAATAATCATTATGGTATGAAAGAAAAAACAACGACCACTGAAAAATCAATTGCTTCGGCAGCTGATATGAAGGGTGCTAATATCAATATGCTACTTTACCAACCATTAGGTAATGGTAAAGAAAAAGTCTATATCTATAAGACTGATAAAACGCAGAAGAAGCCAACAACAACCCAAGCAGATGAAAAGACAACCAATAAGGTAGTCAAATCTGGAAGTACAAAAACGGCGAAGTTGGTTACTAAGACAACGCATTATGTATTCAAAAATAATTTCTTTAAAGCAATGTATGCCGGTTTAGATGCTGATAATCAATACAAAGAACGAACTAATACGTTTAAAGTTGGCAATAACTGGTTAGTTTTAAGCACTAAACAAGCAAAGCAATTACAAAAACAAGCGACGGCAGCCCAGAAACAGATGAAGACTGCGATTGAAACACAGGTCAAAGAAGCAATGACAAAAGATCCAAGTATGTCTAAGAGTCAACAAAAGGCTCTAACACAACAATTAGAACAAAAGGCTCAGCAACAAGCACAACAACAAATGATGCAAAAGTTACAACAAATGCAAAAATAAGTTACGTGTACTGAGCAAAAATTGACCAATGAATTGCGCTAAATTAAATTTTAGCGCAATTTTTTTTGTGCCTAAAATTCAATTTCGCTAAATAGTGGTTGGAAAATTAGTTGAATTATTGGATAAGTTAACACCAAAAAGTAATTTAGTAACAACTTTTTTAATTCACAAACGGAAATTTTTGAAGTCAATTAATTAATTTTAAAAGGATTTTAATTGCCATAAGGTATAACTAAATTTTGCACAAGTAAAAATTTATACGATAAGTCAGCATATTAATTCACAATTACCCGTTAGGAGATTATGCTTATAAAGAATATTATGTTAGCGTTTTACTACTTAAAAAAGATTGGAGTGATTTATTTTGGCAAAAGAAGCAACTTATATTATGGCGATTGATGAGGGAACAACAAGTACCCGGGCAATTATTTTTGACCAGCAAGGTAATAAAGTAGCGGATTCGCAGCGTGAATTTCCGCAGTATTTTCCTAAACCTGGTTGGGTGGAACATAATGCTAACGAAATTTGGAACGCAGTATTATCGACAATCGCGAATGTTTTTATTGAATCTGGCGTGAAGCCGCGGCAAATTAGTGGTATTGGGATTACCAATCAACGGGAAACAACGGTTGTTTGGGATAAGCAAACGGGCTTACCAATTTATAACGCCATTGTATGGCAATCGCGGCAAACATCTTCAATTGCGGATAAATTACAGGCTGATGGTCACGCTGATTTAGTGCATAAACGGACTGGCCTAATTATCGACGCCTATTTTTCGGCAACAAAAATTCGTTGGATCTTAGACCACGTTAAAGGTTCCCAAGAACGTGCCGAAAAAGGTGAGTTACTTTTTGGTACGATTGATACGTGGCTTCTTTGGAAGTTAACTGGTGGTGAAAAACACATCACTGATTATTCTAACGCTAGTCGAACAATGTTGTTTAACATTCACGAGCTACACTGGGATGATGAAATCCTCAAACTTTTAAATATTCCTAAGGTGATGTTACCTGAGGTTCACCCAAATTCAGAAGTTTACGGTAAAACTAAGGATTACCATTTTTATGGTAGTGAAGTTCCGATTGCCGGGATGGCCGGGGATCAACAGGCCGCACTTTTTGGGCAGATGGCGTTTGAACCGGGAACGGTTAAGAACACTTACGGAACTGGTGCTTTTATTGTGATGAATACTGGTGAACATCCACAATTATCCGACCATAACCTATTAACAACGATTGCTTACGGCATTAATGGTAAAGTTTATTACGCCTTAGAAGGAAGTATTTTTGTGGCCGGTTCGGCAATTCAATGGTTGCGCGATGGAATGAAACTGATCCAAACAGCACCGGAATCGGAGAAATTAGCGGCGGCCTCGCATAATGATAATGAAGTTTACGTTGTTCCTGCCTTTACTGGTTTAGGGGCGCCTTACTGGGATTCAACGGCCCGCGGCTCTGTTTTTGGTTTAACGCGTGGAACGACCCGTGAGGATTTTGTTAAAGCAACTTTGCAGTCCGTTGCCTACCAAACGCGAGATGTTGTCGACACGATGAAATTAGATACTAAGATTGATATTCCGTTATTAAAAGTAGACGGTGGCGCTGCTAAAAATGATATTTTGATGCAATTTCAGGCTGATCTGTTAAATATTCCAATTCAGCGCGCTCATGATTTGGAAACAACTGCTTTAGGTGCAGCTTTCTTAGCTGGGCTGGCAGTTGGTTACTGGAAGGATCTCGCCGACTTGAAGCAGCACTATACAGAAGGTGAAATGTTCCAACCTAAAATGCCTGCCGATGAACGAGAAAATCTTTATGAAGGTTGGCAAGAAGCAGTTGCAGCAACGCGGAAGTTTAAACACCGTCCCTTGAAACACAACGACTAAATAATAAAGGAGGTCGCTCACGATGGCATTTTCATTAACAACGCGTAAAGAAATTATCGATCATTTGCAAAGTGAAGCTTTAGATTTATTGATTATTGGTGGTGGTATTACTGGTGCTGGTGTTGCCATTCAGGCAAGCTCAACGGGAATTAAAAGTGGCCTGATTGAGATGCAGGATTTTGCTGAAGGGACTTCTTCGCGCTCAACTAAATTAGTTCATGGTGGGATTCGCTATTTAAAAACTTTTGATGTTGAAGTTGTCTCCGATACCGTTAAAGAACGGGCGATTGTTCAACGAATTGCGCCGCATATCCCGCGGCCTGACCCGATGTTATTACCGATTTATGATGAAGCCGGTGCAACTTTTAGTTTGTTTTCGGTGAAAGTTGCAATGGATCTATATGATCGGTTAGCCAACGTTACGGATCCTAAATATACCAATTACACAATTTCAAAAGAAGAAGTTTTGAAGCGTGAACCGCACCTAAAAGCAGAAAATTTGCTGGGTGGCGGTGTTTATCTTGATTACATTAATAATGATTCACGACTTGTTATTGAAAATATAAAAAAGGCTCAAGAAAATGGCGGGTTAATGGCCAGCCACGTTAAGGCCTTAAAATTATTACACGCTGAAGATGGTAAAATTAATGGTGTTCACGCCAAAGATCTACTGACTGATCAAGAATTTGATATTCACGCACGCTTAGTGATTAATACCGCCGGACCGTGGTCTGATTTAGTTCGTGAATTAGATGATCAGGAAAAAATCATTCCACAAATGCGGCCAACAAAAGGGGTACATTTAGTTGTTGATGGCACCCGGCTCCCTGTTCCACAACCAACTTACTTTGATTCAGGCGATCAGGATGGGCGAATGATTTTTGTTATTCCCCGGGAGGATAAAACCTATTTTGGAACGACTGACACGGACTACCAGGGGGACTACGCACAGCCGACTGTCACCAAAGAGGATGTTGATTACTTACTTGCGATTGTTAATAAACGTTACCCCATGGTTAATCTAAAGCTAGCCGATATTGAGGCTAGTTGGGCCGGTTTACGTCCACTAATTGCTTCTAATGGTAGTTCTGATTACAACGGTGGTAATTCAGGTAAAATCGCTACAAAGAGTTTTGATCAAGTTATTGAGGTTGTTAATGCTTATGAGAACGCTAAGGCAACAAAAGAAGATGTCGAAAAAGTATTGAATGATTTAGAAGTGACACTTTCAGAAAGTAAATTAAGTCCATCCTCAGTTTCTCGTGGTAGTTCATTAGCAGTTGCTACGGATGGCTTGATTACTTTAGCCGGTGGTAAATTGACTGATTACCGCAAGATGGCCGCCGGTGCATTAGCACTAATCACTAAGTTACTAAAGGATCAAGAACATGAAACATTTAATCCGATTGATTCTAAAAATTTACCAGTTTCTGGTGGTGACATTGATCCAGAAAATGTTGTGGCGACGTTAGAATTCTTTGCCAAACAAGGTATTGATGGTGGCCTATCTAAGGCAGAGTCAATGACGATCGTTAATCTTTATGGTTCTAATGCAGCGCGTGTGTTTAGCCGAATCGGTGAATTAAAGGCGGCACCTGGTTTGAGTTTAGGTGAAACGCTTGGATTACACTATGCACTAGAAGAAGAAATGACGTTAACGCCAGTTGATTATCTGCTTAGGCGGACTAATCATATTCTTTTCCACCGTGACACGTTAGACGATGTTAAAGTTGGTGTTAGCAACGAAATGGCCCGCTACTTTAACTGGTCGACTGCCAAAAAAGAACGGATGATTAAACAATTGGATACTGCGATTGCAACTTCTGATCTTCGCGATCTGAAAGCTGAGGGGTGACATTATGCCAAAAGATAGTTTAAGTTTACAATTATTAGGTGAGTTTATTGGAACCTTTATTTTAGTTTTATTAGGTGACGGGGTAGTAGCCGGTGTTTCTCTAAAAAAATCTAAGGCCGAAGGTAGCGGTTGGATTGCAATCTCCCTAGGTTGGGGATTTGCGGTAACGCTGGGTGTTTATGCATCAGCCTTTCTTAGCCCGGCGCATTTAAATCCGGCTGTGTCAGTGGGAATGGCTATGGCTGGACAATTTCCTTGGGCCCACGTTATTCCGTATAGTCTGGCACAAATTGCCGGTGGTTTTGTTGGTGGGGTTATTGTTTGGTTACATTATTATCCGCACTGGAAAGAAACTAAGGATCCAGCAACAACGCTGGGTATTTTTGCAACTGGACCAGCGATTCGAAATTATCCGGCAAACTTTATTAGTGAAGTTATTGGGACCTTTGTTTTAGTTTTTGGTCTACTGACCTTTACACGAGGAGACTTCACTCAGGGACTAAATCCACTTGTTGTCGGTGTATTAATTACCGCCATTGGTTTATCGCTTGGTGGAACAACTGGTTACGCAATTAATCCCGCTCGAGATTTAGGGCCACGGTTGGCACACGCAGTCTTGCCGATTGCCAATAAGGGTGGTTCCGATTGGGCGTATAGTTGGGTGCCAATTGTAGGACCATTAGTAGGTGGCCTAATTGGGGCAATTTTATTTAATTTAATTCCACTGACTTAATGTTTGAACATTGATCGTGAAATACAGGAGATAAAAATGCTACTTATATAAATGGTTAAAAGGATAGAAGCAAGTCACGGTAAGTTTTATTTTACCTTGATTTGCTTTTTTTATTATGTAAATGGATAAACACTAGTTATAATGATAGCTTTCAAGCACATACTATTTTGGTTGCCACTTAATTGGTTTATAATAGGACAATTGAAATGGGGGAGTGGCCTGATGACGACTAAAATTGGTGTTCGTGAACTAGTAGAATTTGTTTTGCGCTCTGGCGATTTAAATGCACGCCAAAATAGCCAGAATACGGCCGCCCAAGGTGCAAGAATTCACCGCCAATTACAGAAAAAACACGCGGCCGACAATTACCAACGAGAAGTTTATTTAAAAAGGACAGTACATATGAACGGCCAAGACTACGTGATTGATGGCCGGGCTGATGGTATTTATCAAACGGATAAACAAAATTACCGGATTGAGGAAATTAAAACGTCGGATAACGATTTCGGTGAACTAACGCCGAATACGTTGACACTTTATTGGGGGCAGGTTAAAGTTTACGGTTATTTTTTGATGGAAGATCAAAATCTGGACGAAATTACGCTGCAATTAATTTATTATCAAACAACGACGGAACAAATTACGCAAACAGATAAAACTTTTACGAAAAAAGAATTAAAAGATTTTTTTCAATCCTTAATCGATGATTATGAGTTTTGGTTAGTTTTACGTGAGGAGTGGCACCAAAAGCGTAATGCAAGTATCAAACAGGTGACCTTTCCTTTTCCGGAATACCGCGCCGGCCAACGCGAGTTAGCAGTGGCCGTTTACAAGACGATCGTATTGCAGAAACGACTTTTTGTGGAGGCGCCAACTGGGACTGGTAAAACTATTTCAACTCTTTTTCCGGCTGTTAAAGCACTAGGTGAGGATAAAATTCAGCGCGTTTTTTATTTAACGGCTAAACAAAGTACCCGCCACGTGGCAGAGGAGGCGGTTCAACTACTAAGCCAACAAGGGCTACAGTTAAAAAGTATCACTTTGACGGCGAAGGATAAGATTATTTTCCCTGAAGAAGTCGATGTTGCACCGGATAAAAATCCGTATATGCTAGGTTACTATGATCGTTTAAAACCAGCACTACAAGATTTGTTGGAAAATGAAAATCAACTAACACGAACAGTGATTGAAACCTACGCACGCAAACACCAACTTGATCCATTTGAATTTTCGCTGGATGCGTCATTATTTGCCGATGTTATTATATGTGATTATAATTATCTTTTTGATCCCATTGTGTACTTGCAGCGTTTTTTTAGTGAACCAGATAAGGATAACTTTTTCTTGATTGATGAAGCGCACAATTTAGTTAGTCGCTCCCGAGATATGTACTCGGCAGAATTAACGAGTGGCGCAACTAGTCAATTAATTCAACTAGCGAAAGAAGATCATTTCGCAATTGAAAAAGATAATTTGGTTAAGCAAACGCGTAAATTAAAGCGGTCGTTTACCGCTGTAACAAAGGAATTACGTGATACTAAGCGCGCTGAAGAAACAAGCCAAGCGCCACTGGATAAATTTAATAACAGCCTTAATCATTGGTTAGAATTTATTCATGATTGGTTACCACAACAGCCAGACAATTCTTTTACAACCGCCGTTTTAAATCTATATTTTAGTGGCCTAACTTATTTAAAAATTGCTGATTTATACAACGAGACTTACCAAACGTTATTGCAGTATGACGAAGCAACTAAATTAAGTACGATTAAACAATTATGCCTAGATCCCAGTGCCTTTTTAGATCAATCCTTAAAAAAAGGTGCTGGTGCCGTTTTATTTTCGGCAACCTTATCGCCAGTTGATTATTATCAGGAGGTGCTAGGTAACGATGAAACTAGTCTAGCTTTCCAATTACCTTCACCTTTTTCAGCAACTAAACAAGCGATTATGATTGCCCAGTACGTTCAAACAACTTATCAAAAAAGAGCGGCCAACTTAACTAAAATTGTTATGAGCTTAGGCCAATTGATTCAAGGAAAAAAAGGTAATTATTTATTCTTTTTCCCTTCTTATTCGTACCTTGAAACTGTCTACGCTGCTTTTCAAACGGCCTATCCAGATATAGAGTTAACCAAACAGGTGTCCGCCATGACTGATTTAGAACGGCAAAGTTTCTTGGCCCAATTTAAAGAATCGCCAACACAATCGTTAGTTGGATTTTGTGTACTAGGTGGAATTTTTGCAGAAGGAATTGATTTAAAAGGAAGTCGCTTAATTGGTGTTGCGATTGTGAGCGTTGGGCTACCAGGACTCTCAACTGAGCGTAATTTAGTGCGCGATTATTTTGACCATAAAAATGGTGCCGGTTTTCAGTATGCGTATCAATTACCAGGAATGAACCACGTCTTGCAGGCCGCCGGGCGATTGATTCGTGGAAGTAAGGATGCTGGGCCAGTGTTGCTGTTAGATCAACGTTTTGGAAGTAGCCGCTATACAAAACTTTTTCCAAGTCATTGGCAACGCTATCAGCGTGTTCATACATTAGAGCAGTTATCTAAGTCGTTACATGATTTCTGGCAGAATAATCAAAGCTGAAAGGTTAATTAAATTTCGTATCAATTGATGTTGTTTTTTGTTACAATCGGTTACAATAAAGGCTCAAAGATTTAAAGTTAAGCGCGCTTTTTAAGCGGTGCTAGAAATGAGGTGAGTCCATGAATTCAATTTTAACGGAATTACAAACTGCGCAACGGGAGCATTTATTGATTAACCTTTACCAAACTGCGCATGATGTCATTTATACTGGCTATGTTACCGAATTGAATGAATCAGGGGTAATTATGCAAACTTTTGATGACGCGGGCTTACAGGATGGGCTTGTCTTCTTAGCGTTAAATGTTATCGAGGCGGTTGAGTTTGATAGTGACGATCTAGACAGCATGGCCTACCGAATTCAAAATGCACAACAAGCGCACTTTGTGACTTCATTGCAAGCACCATTTAAGTTTACCGGGCAGCAAGATCTACTACCGCAATTAATTCAGCAGGCGATTAAGCGGCAAACGATGGTACTGTTGGTTTTAAAAGACCGTGATATGTATTTGGAAGGAACGATTCAAGCACAGACCTCTGTGACCATTGATTTTCACGTTTTTGATAAATTTGACTATACTAACCAAACGATATTATCGTTCACAACAGAACAGATTCAAGTGATTGAGTTTTTGGGGAAGGAACTGACTTTAGAGGGAGCGTTAGTTAAATCTAATTTAGTTCACCAAGCAACTAAGCAGGAAACGACTACATTGGCAATAGTGGCCACACTACATCAAGCACAGAAAAGGCACCAGCTAATTTCACTGAGTACTAGCGATGATGATGATCTATTTTTTGTGGGTTGGGTCAACACCTTAACAAACACCAGTGTGGTAATTAATTTGGTCGATATGAACGGCCAATTTGGTGGGTACGTCCTGATGCAATTAGAGACGCTGCAACAAGTAACCGAAATTTCCGATTATTTACAAACGATTGCTTTTTTTATTCGGCGTAATGTGCTTTTTAAGCAGCCAGTGTTAAACGATGAACGACTTTTTGATCCAACGGTTGATCTATTCCAGACCGTTTTACAGCAGGCGCAGTATTTTAAGCGAATTATTCGGGTTAAGCTGATCAATGAAGATGAAGGTTTAGTTGGTGTTCCCACTGATTTAAATGCAGATCAATTAACGTTTAAGATATTGGCCAGCGATGACGAGGAAGATCTTGATACGGTTGCAGTACCGTTAGTGGCTATTAGCGAGATTGCTTTTGATTACATGGACGCTTATTTATTGGAACAAGAATTAAAAGCGACTGGGGATCTGTAGAAATTACTCGTAATCAGCGATTGAGATTGCTATAATAGGTGAGTTACCAGACGTGAGCGTTGCGTGTTGACTGATCAATTATAAAGGAGTTTTAATCATTGTTGAATATCATTAAGGCCGTTATTTTAGGTATTATTGAAGGAATTACAGAATTTCTACCAATTAGTTCCACGGGCCATTTATACTTGGCAGATGAATTTGTTCGTTTAAGTGAATCAACTGCATTTATTAACATGTTTATGGTGGTTATTCAATTAGGCGCGATTATGTCGGTCGTTGTTCTCTATTTCCATAAGTTAAATCCACTGTCACCGCGAAAAAATAGCCAAGAAAAGCGGCAAACGTGGGTACTTTGGGGAAAAGTAATTTTAGCCGTTTTGCCTTCAGTAATCATTGGTTTGCCGTTAAATGATTGGATGGAAGAACACTTAACCAGTTGGCAAGTTATTGCAACGACGCTGATTGTTTACGGGATTTTATTTATTATTATCGAAAATCATAATAAAAAAACGACGGCTAAATATACTGACTTAAATCATTTGCCAATGAACATTGCATTATTTATTGGGCTGTTCCAGGTATTGTCAATGATTCCAGGGACATCACGTTCAGGGGCCACAATTTTAGGTGCCATTTTAATTGGGACTTCACGTTACGTTGCAACTGAATTTTCATTCTTCTTGGCGATTCCGACGATGTTTGGCGCCTCGTTACTAAAAATTGCTAAGTACTTTATGCACGGTAATACATTTACGGGAATGCAAACGGTAGTTTTGTTAACGGGTGTTGTTGTGTCCTTTGTTGTTGCTTATCTATCAATTAAATTCTTACTGAATTACATTAAGAAAAATGATTTTAAGGCTTTTGGTTGGTACCGAATTATTCTTGGGGTAGTTGTAATTGCTTACTTTACGCTATTTGCTTAGTTTAAACACGACCGAGGTTTAGAGAACATCAGCAAAAATAATTCGGGATTATTTCCCGGGTTATTTTTTTAGGTCGTGTATATTTCTTGGCTTGGTGAGGGTACCTTGTTATGGTTAGGATAATGATAAAACTATTAAACGAGGTGATTGGATGGCTTTAACGGATGAATTTTTAACGCGCCGCTTTATGAAGTTTCAGTGTTGGCAATGTCAACATCCAGGAATGGAAATAACGGACAAGACCCCTGCGGGACAAAATGATGATCAATCAACACGCTATCAGATTGAGATGACTTGTCCCCGCTGTCACGCAAAGGACAATTATTTCATCAATGATGGTGAAGAAGGAAAAATTACACCAAGTGAAAAAAGCGGTAATACTGCCGATCCCGAAAACATTCTCTAAATTTTCGGAATAGTACTAAAAAATGATTTTATAGTGCTGCAAAAAAATACTAATGTTTGGCCTAATACCTGTAAATTATTCAGCGGGAGTTAGCGCTAAAATCATTAGTATTTTTTTGATTAAATAGAGTTAATTTTTAAGCTGCTTCGTGGCTAATTTAGTCAAAAAGCGGTAAAATTATTCTTTGTAATTATAGGAATATGACTGACTTTGTTATAGTACCTAATAAATTTGTAAAGGAGCTTCTGTTTTGGAAAAAATTGATCGTGCTTGTACTTCAATTATGGTTGGTAAAGAGGCCAGTTTGGATGGCTCAACTATGATTTCCCGAAATGACGATACATTTCTGCCACTAACACCACAACGCTTTTTAATGCGTCCTGCGGTTAAGAAAACACAGCACATTAAATCTTACTTAAATGGTTTTGAAGCCGAGACACCGGCTAACGCTTATCGTTATCAGGCAGTACCTAACGTTGACCTTAATAAAGAAGGCGTTTATGACGAAAGTGGTTTTAATGAAAAAAATGTTGCGATGAGTGCAACTGAAAGTACTTATGGTAATGAAAAATCTTTGGCGTATGACCCATTAATTGCTGATGGTATGGACGAGGATACGATGCAACAGATGGTTTTGCCGTACATTAACTCCGCTGTAGAGGGCGTTAAGCGCCTAGGTGATTTAATTGGTCAGTATGGTTCGCCCGCTGGTAATAGTGTCTTGTTTAGCGATAAAAAAGATGTTTGGTACATGGAAATCGTGACCGGGCACCTCTGGGTTGCACAACGAATTCCAGATGATGCCTATGCGATTACTGCTAACCAAGTTGCAATTCAGCAAGTTGATTTTAATGATTCAGAGAACTTTATCTGGGCCGATGGTATCCAAGACTACGTTACTGAACACCATCTGAATCCAGACAAGGAAGGCTGGAATTTCCGGCATATTTTTGGAACTAGTAATGAAAAGGACCGGCACTACAATACACCACGTGTTTGGTTTGGTCAGCGTTACTTCAATTCTGAAATTGAACAAGACCCTGAAAGTAGTGAGTTACCATTTATTTGCCATACGAGCCATAAAATTAGTGTTGAAGATATTGAATATATCTTGGGATCACACTATAACGAAACTAAATTTGATCCGTTGGGTCACGGCAACGATGTAGATAAATACCGTTACCGACCAATTGGTTTAAACCGAACACAGAATTCGCACGTCCTACAAATGCGTAATGATGTTCCTGAAGCGCAGGCTGCTATTATGTGGTTAGCAATTGGTTACCCAACTTTCACACCGTACGTGCCATTTTATGCCAACGCAACGGACACTGATCCTAGTTATAGTGAGACACCAGAGAAGTGGGATACTAAGAGTGCCTACTGGATGTACCGGACGGCTTCAATGCTAGTTGAAAGTCATCACAGCAGTTTTATCCAGACTGATCTTGATTACGTTAAGGCCGCTCAAGAACAGCAGCGCCGCTTAATAATCGAAACTGATCGTCAAGCTGAGAAGCTAAGTGGTACGGCCCTGACTAAGTTCTTAACGGAACAAAATTATTCAATGGTTGAAGATATGCGTCAACGTACGATGACCTTGATTGGCGAACTAGTTATGCAAGGAATCGATTTATCTAAACTTACCTTTGATATGGATAAAAATTTATAGATTAGTTGTAGTTAGGCACGTGAACCCAAAATCGTCTTTTGGTGCACGTTCTAGAGCAACGTTCGAAGACAATAAGCGGCTAGGACTTTTGTCCCAGCCGCTTATTTTTTATTGCTAATTTATGAAAGCGTTTGAAAAAGCAATGAAAGTCCGATAGAATAGATTTATGCTTAGATAAATGTTACTGAATAAAGGGGAAATGAATATGGCAAAAATTCTCGCCATTAACGCAGGAAGTTCAACATTGAAGTGGAAATTATTTGTGATGCCAGCAGAGACCGTTCTCGCAAGTGGGATGATTGATCGTTTAGGCCTAGCAAATTCAGTTTTTACAGCTAATTATGGTGATGGTCAGACCTTTAAAATGACTAAAGATATCACAACTCATGATATGGCCGCGACTTTATTGCTTGAAGAACTCAAAGAATTAGGTATTATTGATCACTTTGAAGAAATTAGTGGTATTGGTCACCGTGTCGTTGCCGGTGGTGAGCAATTTAAGGATTCAGTTATCATTACTGAACAAACATTATCACAAATTGAGGCCTTGGCCGAATATGCACCGCTACATAATCCAACGCAGGCTTATTATATTCGAGTTTTCCAGAAATTATTGCCCCGTGTATTACAAGTTGCCGTTTTTGACACCTCACTTTACGCAACAATGCCGCAAAAAAACTTTTTGTATAGTATTCCGTATGAGTACTACGAAAAGTACGGCGCACGGAAATATGGTGCCCACGGAACTAGTCACCGTTATGTTTCGGAACGAGCGGCCGAGTTAGTTGGCAAGCCTTTAGAACAGTTAAAAATGATTACACTACACTTGGGCAGTGGAGCATCAATAACTGCATTTGATCATGGAAAGGCCGTCGATACGTCAATGGGCTTTACGCCGCTTGCTGGAATTACGATGGCCACTCGTTCAGGAGATGTCGATCCATCCTTAGTTGCCTTTTTAACGGAGAAGCTTGGTTTGAAGAACATCAATGAGATGATTACAATTTTAAATCAAAAATCCGGTTTATTAGGGTTGTCGGAGCTATCGCCGGATCAACGTGATATTGAAAAAGCCGCACCAACTAACAAATTGGCGCAACAAGCTTTAGATATATTCGTTAATCGAGTCGTTAAATATATTGGGTCTTACGTTGCAACGATGGATGGCCTAGATGTGTTGGTCTTTACGGCTGGTAGCGGTGAAAATGGGATTGGATTACGTCAAAATATTGGTGACCAACTTGCTTATTTTGGCGTTAAAGTTGATCCAGAAAGGAATCATATTCGTGGAAAAGAACAAATAATTAGTCCAGAGAGTGCGCCAGTAACCACATTAGTTGTGCCAACCAATGAAGAGCTAATGATTGTTCGGGATGTTATGCGTTTAGGTCATAACTATACGGCGCTTGATTAGCTGTAGTTAGGCACGTGAACCTAGACTTTTTACGCACGTTCTAGAGTAATGCTCGGAAATAATAAGAGGAATAAGAGGCCATGAAGTGAACCCCGGTATTGGACTAAAATCTAATACTGGGGGTTCACTTCATGGCCTTTTTTTATGCGACTAAATGTATTAATTGTTAAATTGGTCTAATCCAATTAAGTAGTAATGGTAGCTTTAATTAAGCTATGTTATCGCTTTAAAGCGGGTATTACTCTCGTTTAAACGGATATAATCAGAAAACCAATCAAAGTTAGGTTTTATAACAGCGAAGGTTATAAAAATTAGAAAATTTTATTTATTTATTAAATATGCCTTTCAATAGACGCAACTGATGTTATAATTTTTAACATTAATAATAATCTAACTGGAGGAAATTAAATGAATACTGCTAACACAACGTTCGTTATTATTGCGAGTATTTTAGTCTTGTTCATGACACCTGGATTGGCGTTCTTTTATGGTGGTTTAGTTTCAAAACGTAACGTTGTGAATACGATGTTGTCAGTTTTCTTTATTATTGGGATTGCAATTTTACTTTGGATTTCGGTTGGTTATGAATTATCCTTTAATGGTGATATTCACGGATTTATTGGAACGGTACACCATTTCTTTTTGGCCAATCTAAATTTAAAACAGTTAACGGCGACCGGAATTCCAAGAGGTTTATACTTATTTTTTCAAATGATGTTCGCGATTATTACGCCGGCTCTTTTTGTTGGTGCGATAGTTGGTCGAATTCGATTTAAATTTTTATTTTGGTTTATTGTATTGTGGTCCTTTGCTATTTATTACCCGATGGTTCATATGGTTTGGAGCCCGCACGGTTTATTAGCCAATTTAGGGATCATTGATTTTGCAGGTGGGACAGTTGTTCACATTACTGCCGGGATTACGGCGTTTGTTTTATCGGCGTTTCTAGGCCATCGCTTTAATTACGGGCAAACAACGAAACACTACAATCTGCCCTGGGTACTGTTAGGAACCTCTATTTTATGGGTTGGTTGGTATGGTTTTAATGCTGGTAGTGCTTTAGCGATCAACAATATTGCGATTCAGGCCGCCTTAACGTCAACCGTGGCCGCCGCGACTTCAATGGTTGCTTGGTTATTTTTAGATACACATTTTGTGGGCAAACCAACGTTGGTTGGTGTTTGTACGGGGACACTTTGTGGCTTGGTTGGTATTACACCTGCTGCAGGTTACGTTACAATTGGCGGCGCCTTTTGGATTGGTTTGCTGGCAACCGCGGCCAGCTACTCTTTTATTACTTACTTAAAGCCACGGATTGGTGTTGATGACGCCTTAGATGCTTTTGGTTGTCATGGCGTGAGCGGAATTATGGGAAGTATTGCCACCGGCCTATTTGCGACGAAAACAGTTAATTCAAAAATTCCAGAAAATGGGTTGTTTTATGGCGGTGGTTTTAAATTATTTGGGGTACAGTTATTGGGTACATTGCTAACCATACTTTTCGTTGCAGTGATGTGTGTGCTGGTAATCAGTTTATTACGATTAGTAATTAAAATGCGCGTTGATGAAACAGAAGAGCGAGTTGGCCTAGATCAAGGAGAACATGGTGAGACGGTTGATTACACAGTAAAAATAAATAATGATTTTGTTAATTATGAAGATGAGTTTAAAGGGCAGATGGCGAATTTTCACCACAAACCAAATCATCATTAAACCTTCGCCAGACTAATGCGCTAGCTACTTTTACAAACACCGTCTAGTTATTGGCCTTCTTTTCCATTAGAATAAAGGTAATTAGTTTTAGTGGAGGGGTTAAAATGCGTTTTCAAAAAATACACCACATTGCGATTATCGGTTCGGATTACACGCGAACTAAAAAATTCTACGTTGATCAATTAGGATTTCAGGTATTGGCTGATCATAAGCGAAAATCTGATCGTAAATTAGATCTGACCAATGGTGAAATTGAATTAGAGATCTTTATCAAGGCTAATAGTCCCACACGGCCCAGCTACCCAGAGGCTTTAGGGTTACGACATTTGGCCTTTAAAGTGGCAAGCGTTGTTGAAACTAGCGCCTGGTTAAATGATCAGGGAATTAAAACTGAACCAATTCGAAAAGATGCCTTTACTAATGAGGCAATGACCTTCTTCTTTGACCCCGATGGACTGCCACTTGAGATTCACGAATAGCAGATTAATTGAGCGTTGTAAGTTTTTAAGCGCCCATTCAAGCGCGCTTAACTTGTTCTTCGTTTGGTGGTTGGCGTATACTTTACAAGTAAGGCTACCAGTTTTTACCGTTACCGGGCGCTTTAATTTGATGAAAGGTGTGATCTTTTGAAGAAAATTAATTTAGGTGGCAGTGGCTTGCAGGCCTCTGCAGTTGCACTAGGAATTATGCGCATGGATGCCTTGACTACTGCTGATGCAGCTAAGGTTATTGAGACCGCGGTTGCTAATGGTGTTAATTATTTTGATTCGGCCGATATTTATGGGCAAGGTAAGTCAGGAAAAGTCTTTGGGGAAGCACTGCAACAGTCTTCCGTTAAGCGTGAGGATATTTATATTCAGTCTAAAGGCGGCATTATTGTGTCACCTGAACGCAGCCATGGTAGTGAAGTGTTTGGTAAGCGCTATGATTTTTCGAAGCAACATTTAATTGATGTTGTTGATCAAGAGCTACAGCATATGAAAATCGATTATCTTGATGCGTTTCTTCTACATCGTCCCGATCCTTTAATGGAACCTGAGGAAATTGCGGCGGCGTTTAATACGTTACAGGCTAGTGGTAAGGTGCGCCACTTTGGCGTTTCTAACTTTAATCCCCGTCAAATTGAATTGGTGCAACACTATACGAAGCAACGTCTGTTAATTAATCAGTTACAATTTAGTATTATGCATACCGGAATGATTGATTTTGGCATGCACGTTAATATGACTGATCCACGAAGTATCAACCATGATGGTGGTGTTTTAGAGTATTCACGCTTACACGACATGACCGTTCAGGCATGGTCACCTTATCAATACGGAATGTTTGCTGGTGTTTTCATTAATAATCCTAAATTTCCGGAACTGAACGCTAAATTACAAGAAATTGCGGGCAAATATAATGTAACCAAAAATGCCATTGCAACTGCGTGGATTTTACGGCACCCGGCTCAAATTCAAGTTATTTTAGGTTCAATGAATCCACAACACATTACTGAGTCCTTGGCAGGCGCCGATGTTGATTTAACGAAACAAGAATGGTATGACGTTTATTTTGCTGCAGGCAATGATTTACCATAAGATGAGACCGTTTTGGCACGTTAATCCAAACTTTTGGCACACGTTCTAAAGTAATGTTTGGAAACAATAAGTGGCCAGGACTTTTGTCCTAGCCTCAATTATATATTTTCAGTTATAAAGTGGAAGCTGGTTAAAATTACCAAATCTTGATTTAATCGTTTCTGAATGAGCTACTTTAACCCTATCTCCGTGCATTCCTGGTCATTAATTGCCAAAACAAATTTACCCATAAAGGTCGTTTTTCAATGTTTTTGTAAAGTACTAGCATTGAAGATCTTTATGGGTTTTTGTGTCCGTTTAAAGTATTCAGTTATAATTACCGTTCAGCTTTTACAAAGAAACGTGGAGAAAATTTTATTCTTTTTTGCGTTGATGGAAAATGATTTGCCGTAGCCATTTTTTTAAATGGTGGTGGTGTAATTTGGTGTGATTACTCGCTTCAAAGACCCAGCGACTAAAAAGGTAATTTACAATGCCAACAATAAGTTGGTCAGCAATTTTTGTTGGCATACTGGCCAGTTTCAGTAAACTAATGCCACTAAACATAATCAGCGAATCAATACCCAGTGAAAATATCCGAAGTGATAAAAAGGAAACTAATTCACGCTGTAACGCCCGCCAGCTAGTGTATTTTGAACGAAAAACGAGCGATTTATTTGTAAAGAAGCCAAATAAAGTGGCAATTAACCACGCTAATGCATTTGCCAGCAGGTATTGAATTAGAAAAAAATGGCGGAAGAGCCAGTAAGCTAGAATATTGATGATTGAAGCAAGGAAGCCAAAAACCATATAGCTAAAGAAATTATGGTAACGATAAAGTAACTTTTTAAGCATCTTTTGGGCTCCTGTTGGAAGAATTTTAGACTTAATAAACAATAGCAGTTTGTGAACCTGATGAAAAGTAATTTTAGTAAAATCTATCATGATTAGTTAAATGAATCTTTATACAAAAAATAATAGACTTGACATTTGGCAAATACCTTTGCATACTGTAGGCAAGTTGAATAGATTTCTTCGGGGCAGGGTGAAATTCCCGACCGACGGTGATAACGTTTTTACGTTTAAGTCCGTGACCCGCGTTTGCGGTGGATGCAGTGTGAATCTGCAACCGACAGTTAAAGTCTGGATGGGAGAAGAAAAAAGTTTACGGCTGCTTGGCGTTTTATTTAGCTAGCTTCCGTTTAGTAATGAATAGTTAGATTTTGTAGTTATAAGTTTTGACTACTAGAATTATTTGTTATTATCACACTTTTTTAGACTTTGGTTGTTATGGCTGAAGCTCCTTAACGTATTTTAGGTGTGCCCCACATTTTTGTGGGGCATTTTTTTATGCAGAAAAGAGAAGGTGATCGGAATCAATTCAACTAGTTACATGCGTCTGGCGCTTCACGAGGCGCTAAAAGGACGTTATCTTACCTACACCAATCCAATGGTAGGCGCCGTTTTTGTTAAAAATAACAAGATTATTGGTGTTGGGCACCACCTTGGTTTTGGTTATGAACACGCTGAAGTTAACGCGTTTCACAATGTTCAATCCCCCGAAGAAGTTAATAATTCAACCCTGTACGTCACGTTAGAGCCATGTTCACATTTTGGTAAAACGCCACCTTGCTGTCGGCAACTTGTTGCTTGGGGAGTAAAGAGGGTCTATATTGCCCAGAAAGATCCAAATCCTTTAGTCGGTGATAAGGGAATTAGTTATTTACGGGAACATGGTGTTGAGATTCATCTTGGTTTAGAACAGGCCGCGGCCGAACAACTTAATCAATTTTATAATTTCTTTTACCGGCAACAAAGGCCGTTTATCACGTTGAAAGTGGCACAAACCTTGGATGGTCGTGTCAGTTTAGATGGTGAGCAGCGTACTTATTTAACTGATGAAGTTGCCAATCAGGATGTTCAAAAATTGCGCGGAGATTATCAGGCTATTCTCGTTGGCAGTGGAACTGTTTTAGCAGATGACCCTAAATTAACTGTGCGCCACCAGCTTAAATACCCACCAGTTCGAGTTGTACTTGATCGCCGGGGCCGGGTAACACCAGTGCAGCAAGTTACTGATGATGCGGCACCAACTTGGCTCTTTACTGAAAATCAAAAAAGTACGGCAAAATTAGCCGATACAGCCGTCAAGGTCTTTTATAGGCCTAAATGGACAATTAAACTAGTTATTCAAGAATTGGCCCAGGCCGGAATTCAATCTGTTTTGGTTGAGGGTGGTCCCCAGCTTCATGATGCTTTTTTACTTGCCAATAATTGGCAGCGCTTAATTGTTTATCAAACCAATCAATTAGCTGGCGGTACTAGTTTGGCCGCGTTTCAATCACGACGGCAGAGTACAGAATTAACGACACTTGAAATTAGATCCGTTAAGAAAATTGGTAACGCAATAAAAATTACCGGGGAGATGGCGTGAATGTTTACCGGAATTATTGAAGATATTGGTCGAATTTATCAGGTTAGAAGGCAACGGGAGACAATCAAATTAGGAATTACAGTTACTAATTTAGATTTAGCGACCACACAAATTGGAGCCAGTATTGCGGTTAACGGTGTCTGTTTGACAATCGTAAGTCGGCAAGGACAACGATTTGTTGCTGATGTAATGCCAGAGACCTTTCGCGTCACTAATTTAGCCAAATTGATTATTAATGATCAAGTTAATTTGGAGCGAGCACTACCAGTTAACGGGCGTTTTGAAGGGCACATCGTCTTAGGACACGTAGATCAAACAACTACTATTGTGCAACGCCAGCAAGATCAATCCGCGATCGTGGTCACTTTTAAAACACCGGCCGCGTTGATTCAACAAATCGTGACGAAGGGATCAATCGCCATTGATGGCATTAGTCTAACTATTGTTGAGGCCAATAGGCAAACTTTTAAAATAGGTTTGATCCCACATTCGCAGCAAGAGGCAACATTAGCGGCTAAAAAAGTAGGTAATCTGGTTAATCTTGAAACGGATATTTTAGGAAAATATGTGATGCAGCACTTAAAAAGTACTGCAAAAGGGCATCTGGTAGGCACACTGTAGAAATAGTCAATTGCACTTAATCCAAAATGAACGATTAGTTTTTAACAATTAAACTGAGGTGAAAGTAATGGATAATGAAAAAATAGAACAAGCAATTACTGATTTAAAAAATGGTAAGTTGATTTTAGTTGCTGATGATCGTAATCGAGAAGCCGAAGGAGATTTTGTTGGTTTAGCACAATTTGCTACTGGGGCAACGTTGAACACAATGGTTACTCATGGCCGGGGACTTGTTTGCGCACCGATGACGGCCACGGTTGCTAAACGGTTACAACTTGAGCCAATGACGCAGCATAATACTGAAACTTACGGTACGGCGTTTACGGTTAGTACAGATCATAAGACGACAAGCACTGGTATTTCAGCGTTTGATCGCGCAACTACAATTAAGGCTCTCAGTGATCCGACGGCACGGCCTGATGCTTTTGAACATCCGGGTCACGTTTTTCCACTCGTTGCTAAGGCGGGCGGGGTTTTAAGTCGACGCGGGCACACAGAGGCCGCCGTTGATTTAGCCCAAATTGCTGGGGTTGAGCCAGTTGCCTACATTTGTGAAACACTTAATCCTGACGGAACAATGGCGCGCTTACCGCAATTAGAGAAGTTGTCCCAGCAGTTAGGTCTGACCTTGATCACAATTGAAGAGTTGACCGCCTATCGTTATAGTTTGAACCAATCCGTTGTGACGGCGGCTGAAAAGGTCAAATTGCCAACACGTTACGGTGAATTTGATTTAACGGGCTATACATCCGAAAAGGATAGCCAAGTTCAATTATTTCTGACTAAAGGTAAACTGGATACAATGCAGCCAGTGCTATTACGGCTGCATTCGGAATGTTTTACTGGTGATATTTTTGGTTCAGAACGCTGCGATTGTGGTGAACAACTCCACGCTTCAATGGCACAAATTCAGCGCGCTGGGAACGGTGCTTTATTGTATTTACGCCAAGAAGGGCGGGGAATTGGATTACTAAATAAATTGCACGCTTATAAGTTACAGGAGTCTGGCTATGATACTTATGACGCGAATATTGAGCTTGGTTTTGCGCCAGATGAACGAGAGTACGGATTGGCGGCAGCCATTCTTCACGTCCAAAAAATTACACGAGTTCGCCTGATGACTAACAATCCCGCTAAAGTGGCGGCCTTAGAGAAATACGGAATTGAAGTTGTGGAGCGAGTACCAGTTGAGGTTAAACCTCGTCCAGAAAATATTAACTATTTAAAGACCAAGCAAGCCAAATTTCACCACATTTTACATTTAGCACAATAAAATAAATGAGTATTTTAGGAGGAAATTAAAAATGACTATTTATTCAGGTAACTTAACTTCAAAAGATGTCAAAATTGCAATTGTTGTTGCACGTTTTAATGAATTTGTAACGAGTAAATTATTAGGTGGCGCACTGGACGTTTTGGGACGGCACGAAGTAGCAGCCACGGATATTGATACTATTTGGGTTCCAGGTGCATTTGAAATTCCGGCGATTGCCAAACTATTGGATGCGTCCGGTAAGTACGATGGCATTATTACGCTTGGCGCTGTCATTCGCGGCGAAACTAGTCATTATGACTATGTTTGTAACGAAGTATCTAAAGGAATTGGTAGTTTAGCTTTAAATGGGAAAACACCGATTGTCTTCGGTGTATTGACAACGGAGAATGTTGAGCAGGCTATTCAACGTTCAGGAGCTAAGTCAGGTAATAAAGGTAGTGATGTTGCAACTAGTATTTTGGAAATTATTAATTTAAAGCGGCAATTAGTCACGGCAACAAAATAAGTTAACAGAAAATTATTACGTTTCCTGGTTTAGGCATAAAATCGCGTGGCAAATTGAAGTGAATGTTGTAAACTGATTATAAGGAATTTTCGATTCAGAAAATAAGCGATTTAATCAATCTGAACGTGATCTTTAAATTAAAAGAATTATGATGGAAGTTAGAATAATAGCCTTGAGTTTGCTAAGCCATCATTTTCTAGATCCGTGTGGCCGGCTATTGATCATAGATTTAAGGAAAAATGGTGGCCGATTAAACTTGCAAGTTTAACTGGACGTCACAGATTTTAAAGGAAAACGGAGGAAACGTTTTGGACGCTGTTAACTACATTGGGATTGCCTTTTGGCTTATTGTCTTAATCTTTATCTTCTTTACATTTCATAATATCCGTGTGCGCCGTTTAAAGCGGATTGTTGCCGGAGAAAAGGGCTTTTATTGGCCAGGATTCTTACTGTCTGGCTTGTTGATTGTCATTGCTTTTGCTGGTCTATGGTTAGCGAGTTACGCAACATTCTTTAGAAATGTTGATTTGACTGATAAACAGGAAATCAGTTTAAGTTATAAGTATAAGCCATTAGTGATGTCTTCTATTAACGGTCGCTTTTACGATGTTAAGGTTGAAAATGGCAACGGTAAGCAACCAACGCAATATTACACTTATTGGGTTGATGGGGCTCGTTACCAAATTTCAAGTAACAACGCAACGATTGTTTCAGGTGCACACCCCATGAATGTTAGTGCTGGTAATTATCCATGGAAGCATGATGAGTTGGCTAAGCAGGAAAAGAAAACTGAGCGGACTTTTGTTGCAACAATGACGGCAACTTATAAGTCGAATTTTATGAATGGATTGGGTATTCGAGCTGGGCGCAAAGCAACAACCTTTTCAATGATTCGTGTACCTAACTCATCGGTTATTTACATTAAAAAAGATAATTCTAAATAGAAAAAAAGCCGCTATTGCAGGAGAATTCCGCATGTAGCGGTTTTTTTCTATTTAGACGTTTAATGGATGTCGCTTTACTAAAAAAGCGTGCTAAGATAAGTCTAATGGTTGCGATGGGAGTGGAACAACAGTTGGTTTGGGTTCACTGCATAACGTGGGCTAACCTAATAGCCACACTATGATTACTAGATTAGCTGTAGTCGTGTTTGAAAAAAGCAGCTTCCTGAACACTTTTCAGACACGCTCTAAGGAGGTTTAAATGACATTACATTATGGCATTATGGGGGCAGCATCAATTGTACCGCGCTTCATTGCTGGTGTTGCTGCTAGTAAATCAAGTAAAGTTGTTGCGATTGCGGCGCGAAATGAAAAACGAGCGCAGAAAATGGCAAATGACTGGCAAATTGCAACGGTTTATCCGGATTACCAAACATTATGTGCGGCACCTGAAATTGACGTGATTTATATTCCGCTGTACAATCGTGCGCATTTTAACGGTGCCAAATTAGCGTTGGAAAATGGTAAAAATGTACTGTTAGAAAAACCATTCACGCTGTTTGCTGACCAGGCCAGGTCGTTATTTAAATTGGCCGCACAGAAACACGTTTTTTTGATGGAAGCACAAAAGGCAGCTTTTTTGCCAATTACACAGCAAGTTAAGGCACTAGTGACTTCTGGTAAATTAGGTAAGATTCACTATCTTGATTCCCAGAGTAGCCACGCCGGTGCAGCTACCATTCCTTGGTTTAATGATCTGGCCAGTGGCGGTGGCGCTTTTTATGGCAGCGCCGCTTACCCACTAGATTATCTTCAGGTTTTGCTCGGTTCCGCTGGTATCACTGGTGTAACGGGGCAAAGTATTCACGTTGGTAATGAAAGTGATCGTCAGGCCAGCGCGCTGATAAGTTTTGACTCGACTTTGGCCAGTATTTTTATAACCAGTACGTTTGACCTGGCTAGTCAGATGGTTATTCATGGTACAAAAGGTAAAATTATTATTCCTAATTTTTGGAAAACGGATCATGCATTTGTTACGCTAAATGATCAACCCACTAAAAGGTTAGCTGTTAAGCAACAAAGTGAATTTAGTTTTGAAGTTGACCACGTCGCAACCTGTTTACAAAAAGGGGAATTGGTGAGTCCAATAATGACGCCGGAAATCACAATTCAAACGTGTCAGATTATTGAGACGCTTTACCGAAAATGGTACATAAATTATGATCAACTTATGAGATAGAAAAATTGGTGTAATCAAGCGCATAATTAAGCGCGCTTGATTGCTAAGTACAGGACTTGAGCTTAGTGAAGAAACATACTGAATGGCTATTACTTTTTGGAACAAGTTTAGTTTCGTTTATGGGAACTTTAGATGCTAGTGTTGTTAATATTGCGATGCCAGATATTGCGGCAACATTACATATTCCGATGAACGTCGTGGAATGGGTTGCATCAGTTTATTTAGTGACAATCTGTGTCTTGTTACTTTTTTGGGGTAAATTATCTGATCAGATTGGCCGCGTGAATATTTTTCAGGTTGGGACACTAATTTTCATTCTTGGGTCAGCAATTTCTGGTTTTAGCTCGAGCTTAATTTGGCTTCTGATTGGTCGAGTTATCCAGGCTTTTGGAGCCAGCATGACGATGGCAACCAACTTTGGTATTATTACTGCTATTTTTCCAAAAAATATGCAGGGGCGTGCTTTCGGATTAAATAGTTTAGTATTACAAGTTGGCAACGTTGCTGGTCCTGGGGTTGGCGGGATTATTTTGTCGTATTTAAATTGGCACTGGATATTTTTCATTAACCTGCCAATTGGCGTTGCTGTATTCGTACTTGATTGGGCCATTTTTAAGCATGAAACCATTGTTTGGACTGATATTTCGGTTGACTGGCAGGGCTTTGGTTTGTACGCAATAATGATTATTTTATTCTTTGGAATGATTTTTTATGCCCAAGTTGTGGGATTCACTAATCCAATTAGTCTTCTATTACTTGCGGTGGCAATTGGATTACTGGTTAGTTTTATTTGGACCGAGCGGCATGTGGCTAACCCAATTATTCAATTAAAAGTATTTCGAAAGGCTAATTTTACGATTGGTCTAATAAGTGCCATGCTCGTTTACATCGTTGGCTATTTTTCTAACGTTATTATGCCTTTTTATTTAGAACGAACGCTAAATATGGCCCCCAAGGCAGCAGGCTTATTATTAATGGGTATTCCGTTGGCCAACGTTATTGCAGCACCAATTGGTGGTTATTTAACGGATAAATACGGAGCTGTCTTAATTTCATTTTTCGCG
The DNA here is from genome assembly GCF_001663675.1 of Loigolactobacillus backii. Lineage (NCBI taxonomy): Bacteria > Bacillati > Bacillota > Bacilli > Lactobacillales > Lactobacillaceae > Loigolactobacillus > Loigolactobacillus backii. Next base: position 684,258 of record NZ_CP014873.1, on the reverse strand, counting down.
TTATTTATTTTTGTCATACCGCTCGTCTACTTCCAGCTAATCCAAATTACCTGGGCCGTTGGTTTAGTCTTTATCGTTATTTTATTTTTGGGGATTGGAAATGGTATGTTTCAAAACAATCCAATGATTATGGCCAGTGCACCACAAGCGTATCAAGGAGTTGCTGGTAGCCTGGCAGCATTGGCGCGTAATATCGGGATGACTATTGGATTAAGCGTCGCTACGACGAGTCTTTACGCCGGAATGAGCATGAAGGCGGGGTATAAGCTAACAACTTACCCAGTAGGCCATCCAGCGTATTTTATGGTCGGAATGCATTTTTCGTACGGTCTAGCTCTAGGTTTAATTTTAATTGCAATAGCTTTGGTTGGTTGGGTCTTGAAAACAAAGGGACCGTGGCCAGTTTAATTATGGGCTAAGATAGCGCTTGCAAAATAGAGTGAGTTAAGCTCATAATTGAGTCAAAGCATTATTAATATAGTCTGATAGTAAAAATTTAAGTGCTTTTCCTAGGTTGTGTTTGGGAAAGCAGGCCCTCGTGCTTGCCATACTTCAACTTGGCGCTCTTTGCTACAAGAATAGATAACATTCGTAGCATCAAGATTATTAGTGCTCTAGGCTGCAATTTGAATTTTGGTTTATCCTAGTCTGATCGTCAGCGAGCCAGTAATAATCCGCAATTACTGAGTAGAACCTGAACGCTTTTCCAAACACTTCCGATACTAGGATTATAAAAATAATTCTTGAAAGTTTCTTGAAAATTCCTGAATGACTTGCTTTTAAGCAAGAAAATGCTTACTATTTCTATGAAAGCAAAAAACCTAAAATGGAGGTTGCTCATGTCAGAAGAATACTTTGACCCAAAGTTAAAGTTGATCACGCTTAATGCTAATAAACCATTAGCGGAGAAGATCGCGAAGGAAGTCGGTGTCTCACTAGGTAAGGCATCAGTCAATCAATTTAGTGATGGTGAAATTCAAGTTAATTTGGAAGAAAGTATTCGTGGTGATGAAGTTTTCGTTATTCAATCAGTTTCTGATCCAATTAATCAAAGTTTGATGGAATTGATGATTATGATTGATGCGCTACGACGTGCCAGTGCTAAGCTTATTAACGTTGTCATTCCTTACTATGGTTATTCCCGGCAGGATCGTAAAGCACGTGCCCGGGAGCCAATTACGGCCAAGTTAGTTGCCAATATGTTAGAGATGGACGGTGCAACGCGGATCATTGCTTTAGATTTACACGCAGCACAGTTACAAGGATTCTTCGATATTCCGGTGGATCATTTACAAGCAGCGCCATTACTTGCCAATTATTTCATTCAGCACAACTTAACTGAGGACGTTGTCATTGTTTCGCCTGATCACAGCAGCGTTGCACGTGCTCGCCAAATGGGAACGCTACTTGGTGGCGCACCAATTGCAATTATTGATCGGCGCTACTCAAAGGCTGAGCAAACCGAAAATTTAGAAATTATCGGGGACGTTAAGGGTAAGACGGCCATCATTGTTGATGATATGATCGATACTGGTAGTCGAGTGACAACTTCTGTTGAGGCTTTGAAGAATGGTGGGGCTAAGGATATTTATGCGGCTGCTACTCATGCCGTTTTTTCCGATCACGCAACGCAAAAATTACAGGCCTCGGCTTTAAAGAAAGTTATCGTGACCGATTCGGTTCAAATTCCTGAAGGTAAACAATTCCCTAAATTAGTGGAACTATCCGTTGGTACTTTGATTGGTAAGGCGATTAGTTTAATTCACGCTGATCAACCCATTGATCATTTATTTAAAACAATTTCTGAAAAGAACGAAGATTAAAAAGATAGTTACAGCTAAGCAAATAAAATATTTAGAAAAATAAATAGGAGCTATGGTAAAGAACACTTCTTACCACGGTTCCTATTTTTCTATGGGATTAAAAGTAATAAAACTGGTTGGCCGCTTTATCTAAATAACAGTCATTTTCATGAAAATTAAGTAAAATTGGCCAGAAAGATAGTTTTTTCTTTGAATTTTTGTTACATTATAAAATAATGATAAAAAGATTAATGTAATTGTAATTTAATAACTATAAGAAAGTGAGTGGATGATAATGCGTGCTGTATTAACGGTAATTGGTAAAGATCGAGTCGGAATTATTGCGGGGGTCAGCCAAAAATTGGCGGCCTTGCAGGTAAATATTGTGGATGTAACGCAGACGATTATGCAAGAAAATTTTACGATGATGATGATGTGTGATCTTCCGGAAAAAGCGGACTTTGCGGGAATTAAAGAAAGTCTCAATAGTGTTGGTGAAACTTTGGGAGTTCAGATCCGAATTCAACGCGAAGATATTTTTACTGCAATGCATGAAATTTAGAGAAGGGAGCAGGCCATGCAAACTAACCAAATATTAGAGACAATGCGAATGATTGACGAAGAAAACTTAGATATTCGAACGATTACGATGGGCATTTCGTTGCTGGATTGTATTGATGCTGACAGTGATCGTGCGTGCACTAAGATTTATAACAAGGTAACAACGAAAGCAAAAGATCTGGTAAAAATTGCAGAAACGATTGAAACAGAATACGGTATTCCAATTATTCATAAGCGAATTTCAGTCACTCCAATTAGTATTATTGCGGCCGCAACACCGGATACGGATTACGTTAAATTTGCTCAAGTATTGGATAAGGCGGCACGAGCTGTCGGGGTTAATTTTATTGGTGGTTTTACAGCCTTGGCGCAAAAGGGCTATCAAAAAGGTGATCGAATTCTGATTAATTCTATTCCTGAGGCGCTTGCCGTGACGGACTATGTTTGCTCATCAGTTAATGTTGGCTCTAGTAAAGCCGGAATTAATATGGATGCTGTTCGGGACATGGGTGAAATAGTTAAACAAACGGCGGCCAAATCAACTTTGGGTCCGGCCAAGTTGGTTGTTTTTGCGAACGCAGTTGAAGACAATCCGTTTATGGCGGGTGCATTCCATGGTGTCGGTGAGGCAGATGTTGTGATTAATGTTGGCATTAGTGGTCCTGGTGTCGTTAAACGGGCCTTGGAAAAAGTTAAAGGGCAACCTTTTGACGTTGTTGCCGAAACTGTCAAAAAGACGGCCTTTAAAATTACCCGGGTTGGCCAAATGGTTGGTAAATTGGCCTCAGAACAGCTTCAGGTACCATTTGGGATTGTTGATTTATCATTAGCACCAACGCCAAAAGTGGGGGACTCGGTTGCTCGTATTCTAGAGGAAATGGGTTTGGAGCAAGTTGGTACCCACGGAACAACGGCGGCCTTAGCGTTGTTGAATGATGCAGTGAAAAAAGGTGGTGTTATGGCCTGTAATCAAGTTGGTGGATTATCCGGGGCCTTTATTCCAGTGTCTGAAGACGAAGGGATGATTGCCGGTGTCCGCAGCGGATCGCTAAATTTGGAAAAATTAGAGGCAATGACGGCCGTTTGTTCGGTTGGCTTAGATATGATCGCAATTCCGGGTGATACGCCGGCCACAACAATTGCTGCTATGATTGCGGATGAGGCCGCAATCGGGATGATTAATAACAAAACAACGGCCGTTCGCGTGATTCCTGCTAAAGGTAAAAAAGTAGGTGACCAAGTCGAATTTGGCGGTCTGCTAGGAACGTCACCCGTCATGGCCGTTAATCCAGCTTCTTCGGCTGATTTTATTGGTCGTGGCGGCCATATTCCAGCACCAATTCATTCTTTTAAGAACTGATTATCGTGGTAAACTAGTAAAGTAAGTAGCGTTTATTAGATAGCTAACTCGGCTGCCTAATAAACGCTTTTTTGTGGCGTAAAAGAATTATATTTTTGAAGGTGCTCATTTTAGGTGGAAGAATGCTAGTAGTAGAACAGTCCCAGTGAAGGAGGGAAACTTTTGCAAGAAATTAATAAAAAGCGTTTTAGTTGGCCGCTATTTTTAAGCCCCTTTATTTCACGTCTCGGCGATGGACTTTATATCTTTGGTTTAAATTGGTTTATTGTAAAGGCAACTGGTGCCGCCGCGCAGCTTGGCATTGTTCAGGGAATTGGGGGATTAGTTTTAGTTTTAGGGGACCTTTTTGCCGGACCATTAGTAGACAATTATAATCGCAAGTGGGTCATGATTTTATCGGATTTAATTAGTGCTATCGCCTGCCTTATTTTGGCGCTGCTCATTGATATTCGCCACCCCGTTTTTTACCAGCTTATTTTATTAACTAGTATTCTCGATATTGGGTTAGCTTTCAATTTTCCGGCCGCGAAGGCAATTATTCCCGAGCTTATTAAACAGAGTAACCTAACGCGCTTTAATGCTTGGATTAACACTGCTTTTAATTTTGCTGATATCTTTGCACCATTGTTGGGTGGTGTTTTGTTAACTTTCAAATGGTTAAATTTTCGTGCTTTTTTGGTTATTAATGCTGGGTCATTTTTACTATCTTTATTTTTGGGGTTGATGCTGCGTTATCACTTTCGAGGCTCACAGCACAAACAATTATCAATATTGACTAGTTTACGTGATGGCATTAATTATTGCTTACAACACACTGTTTTGGTTCAGATGATTGTTGTTGATGGGTTACTGAATATTTTTTATGCCGCGCTCAATTTATTAATGCCCTATGAAGTTAATCATTACTTTGGTGGCAACGAAAAACTTTATAGTTACGCGCTAAGCCTAATGGCCATTGGCGGCTTAGTTGGTGGTTTGAGTCTGGCGGGGCAAAAACGTGTACTGCACATGAATAGTGTGTACCGCGACGTAATTACTTTCAGTTGTTTGCTGATTTTAAGCGGTCTTTTTGTCCATTATTGGGTATTGTTGGCGGCAGCAACTGTTTATGGCTTTTTCATGTCACGTTTAGGCGTTCAAATGATTACCCTTGTTCAAAACGAAACATCAGTAAATTATTTAGGTCGTGTTTTCGCTATTTGGTTCTTATCAGTTGATGCTTTACACCCAGTTGGTAATTTTATTTTCGGTTTTATTATTGATTGGCTGAAGCACCAAACATTTAGTTTGATTGGCGGTTTAATGTTGTTATTACTACTTTTAGTTCGAAGAGCGTTTCACGTGAAACAAAAAAAGAGCAGGTAGGTTTGAAAAATCGGTCAATAAAGTTGGCCAATTATTCAATCTAATCCTGCTCTTTTTATACCCGAAATTAAATAGTTAATGACGTTATCGATAATTAGGATATGCCTTGAAATTATATTGCGCAGTAGTAGCTAAAGGGACAAGGTAGATCGTGTTTAAAAAAACAGTTTCCTGTGCTTGCCATGTTTCAACTTAACGATCTAGACTGCGATTCGGGTTTTGATTCATCTTAGTCCGATCGACATCATCGGTAACGCTTGGAACCTAGTGCTTTTCCCAACACGCCTTAGAATCTAAACGAGACACGTGCTAATCTAAATTATTTCGTTAATACGCTTTTTCCTGGTTTAAAGATAAATAACTTACTAAATACCCGAATTATTCATACGAGGTTTAATATCGGCATACCGCACAATTTTGGACCAATTCTCGTGCTGCTATGGCGTAGTCAAACCAAGATGTACTGTTTTTGCTAAAGGCTACCAAATTATGGGGCTGGATAAATTTTTGATCCTCAATTTTGAGCATACTTGCCCCTTGGCCGAACCGACTTTTTTTGATTTTTTGCACCAGTTTAGCCCCACTGTAGCGCTTGGATTCGAGCTAACAGTTGATAAAACAAATCCTGATAGACGTGGTGGCGGCTTAATTTTAGATAAAGTTGCCGGCCGCTGGTCACCAGCTTACCCGCTACTTTAAACAGCCATAAGCGCAAGGTTGTAACCTGTAATCGCTGATGTTGTACAGGCAACAATTGGCGCATCAAGCTGACTAAATTATAAGCGAGGACACTGAGCATCATGCGGGCATAATTTGGTATAAATTGCGAGCTAGTCATTTTATCCAGGTAAAAGCCAGCCTTGGCTTCCTTGATATAGTTTTCCATTTGACCCCGTTGGTGATAGGCGTGAAATGCATCTTCGGCGACAAAACTCGTTAAATTGGACACGAGGTATTCATGTTGAAATAACAATTCACCAGCTGGTCGAGTTGATTTAATATAGATCTGGCGCGGCTTAGACCATGATCGGGCTTGATAAGACGCGCGATAATAATGGACCTCGGTCTCAGTCCAATTCTGCTCATCACTGATCTGAACAAAACGTTCAGCCAGTTGGTTCAGCCGCCGATTGGCTTTCAGGCGGATCAAGTAAAAAGTGTCGTTGGCTTCACAAGTTTCGTATAATTCTGGAGTCGCAAAGCCACTATCCCCGCGGACCAAGATATCAGCGTTCGGTTTGACTTGATGATAGTGCTGTAGTAGTGGTGTGATAAAGGGGGCAATATCCGTACTGGTATAAACATTACCTGGGCGCAATTGAGCCTTTAAACAGTGGCCCGTTTGCCCGTCAAAAGCGACCAGCGGATGGTAACCCGTGGTACCGTAATGCGCATTAAAGGCCGTTTTTTCCTGATGACCATGAGTATCGGCGTGAGTCGAGTCAATATCGAGGATCAGCTGTTGTTGCTTGGCGCCAGTCCACGCTTGGTCAAGCAATGCTTGATTCAACGTTTGTAATGAGGTGATGGTCTGCTCGTCACAGCGTTGCCAAAAACGGGATAATGACGGTTGTGAGGCCAATTGCGGTTGTGCCAATAGTAATTTAAATGTGGGGTCATTGCGCAAACTGGTGGCAGCTAGATCGGCCGGGTAACCGGCGATCAACTGCAGCACGACCTGTTCTAGTAGACTAACGTTGCTGTAACGAGCGTAATGGCGCTGGTCATCAAAATGGACTAATTGATACGCTAAGGTCGTGAAATTGAGTTGCGCCATTAATTCTTTGACCAACACTAGCCCAGCATCAGTGGAAAGTTCACCACCAGTGTGCGAAATATGTAATTTAGGATTGAAATTAACTCGTTTTCCCGGTAAAGTTGCCATGAGAAGGACCTCTTTCTTTGGGTGGATAGCTGACTTGTGGTGAATCAACTATACCAAATCGGAGGTTCTTTTTCTGCACTAAAAAGGTGAAAAATAAAAAACACAGTACCGCCCATGATACCGGGGTGACACTGTACTTGGAGAACTTATGGTGAATAATTCAGGTAAATACGTAGTTGGCAGCAATAATAACAATATTATCAATGACTTTAACTAACAAAGGATTGCCCTTCAAAATTGAAATACCAAGCCACATCATACTGACATCTAGCAAAAGCGACAGAATTCGGAAAAAGAAAAAACTACCAAGTTCGCGTACTAGCGCTGTATTAGTGTTTGTTTTCGAATTAAAAACCCAGCGTTTATTAGTTATATAAGCAAAAAGAACGGATAAAAACCACGCAATAACGTTAGCTAGTTGATAATTAAGGCCTGTAAAATGATTTAAAGTTGTAAAAACAATAATATTGATCAATGTTGTTAGGCCGCCGAAAAATAAATAGTTGGTGAGATTTGCGTAGCGAGCGTAAATTAATTTGATTTTCTTCATTTTTACACCTCACAAGTAAGATATTGCTTTTTTATTTTCGAAAAAAGATGACGTAAATTGTGATTCTACTGTATTTTTAACCACACTAGTTATGAATTGGTGTTGTAAATTGATAAATTAAAGAACTATCTTTGAAAGGCTGATTGTTAATTAAAAGTGGGTGTGGCGCCAATTTATAACTTTGAGTTCTTACCAATTCTACTTTTTGTGGAGAAGGCAAGGTGTTTTTTAAAACAATTTCATATTTCCCGGGCAATAATTTCTGCTTAATACCAAAAGTTGTTGCCACGTGATTTAGGGAATAACGCTTATGCCGGTCAATTGATACAAGCTTTGCCTCTAAGTGTGTCTGGTGTGGTACTGAAATTGATAGCTTAGTAGCAGTATGATTAAGGGTGATTCTTTGCGCGATTGTTGTGTTTTGCTGAATCAAGGTTGGTTTTGCTTTATATTGCAGTGAAAGTTGACTTCGCTGTCCGGCTACAATCATTGGTTTGCCGGTTATCAGCGGTTTAGTTTCCGTCGCGAAAATAAAAGCAGTGATTAGAAGTACACCGCCAAAAAATAAATTACGATTTTTTTGGTGGTAAATGGCTAAATTAGGTTCTGTTTCCTGAGCCGTAAAGGCATTAATTAAAAGTAGTAATGGTAAAAGTGGCTGACCGTACCTACTTTCTGCTTCCCAAATTAATACGTGAAAGGCTAAATAGCCAACAGCCAACACAATTGCTAAATCTCTGATAGATTTTACTTCATAGTTTCTTTTAGTAATTAAGGCTAAATATTTTATAAAGGCCAAGCCATAAATAGAAATGAAACCAACGCGCATTAGTAAAGAACCCAGCAGGCTTAGTTGAACTTCGTACTTTTGGTAGATTGCGGGTGCTTCAATATAGCCACCACTGTAGGATCGTTGAATATGACTGACATTTAATAAAATCCCGGCCTTTAAAAGCCACCGTTTAACAACGCCACGGACACCTAAAGTTTCAATTCGCTTAGGTAATGCTCGTTTTGTATAATTTTGGCGCGCTGTCTTAGTTGGCAATTGTGTCATTTTTTTGACGTCAGCACCAACGTAAGTTCCGTTACCCTTTGGATTGTAGCTCATCCAAATCCAATGAGTTGTTGGTAATTGGTATTTAGAATTATTTGTAAAATCAACGGTACGGGTAATGGCCATTCTGGCTGGTACGGTTGCCGCAAAGCCAAGTAGTATAACCATTAAAGGCAATAAATACTTAAGCAATGTCTTACGATCCTCTAGAAATAGGGCAATTAGTAAAATGGCGATTGCAACTGCGAAAACAATTAAGTTGGGTTTAAGCAGTTGTCCAAGCAAGATCAATAGGAACAACAAAATACCATTGAACACTTTACTTTTTTTAGAGAGTTTATTCCATTGAGCCAAAATCGTAAAACAGAGAATTAAACAAAATAGGATTGGTAGATCTGAGTAAAACACTTGTAAATAATAGGTGTAGGCAAACGGACTAATCAAGAAAAAAAGTAAGGCAGCGAGTGTGCTACTATTTTGCTGACTAAGGCGGCGAATACTGGTTAAGGCCACTAGAATAAAACCATCAAGCAGGCCCAAAGATAATAAATGTAAGGCGGTGTTGGTTGATAGGTGAAAAATTAGCGTCAGTTTGAACCATTGTGATAGTAAAAAGGCCAACGGCACGTTGTTAGGATAGCGCCAAAAATAAGTTGAAGAACTCCAGACATGTTGGCCCTGGCTTAAATGTTCCGCTTGATAGAGCACTCTAAAGGGATCGTGGTAAATCGTTACTGGCAGGTAACGTAAAATAATGAGTTGAATAATAAATATCAACGTAAGCCCAATACCAAGAGTCCAGCTAACAGTTGTTTTATTCAATTGATTCGTTTTTATTTTAAAATAAGGCCAGATGTACCAAAGTATTGCACCAATAATGATAACGAGACTACTTAACTTAATGTTTTGGGGATAAACAATATTTGAAATAATACCAATTAATAAACCACTGGCCAAGAGTAGTGGGAATAATTTCATTAGATTAAGTTTCTTTGCCATAGCTATTCTCCGATCGTTGTTTCAATTGTAAAGCGCGGTCGTTGTTTAGATTCGGTCGTTAATTTACCGATGTACTCGCCAATAATGCCAAGGCTAAACATTTGTAGACCACCTAAAATCCAAATTGAAATCATTAATGATGACCAACCGTGCACAGTCAAACCCAACCATTTAGTAATTACAGAATAAAATAGGGCGATGACGCCTAATGAACTTGCCAGCACACCAAGTAATAAAATAGCGCGGACTGGCGCAATTGAAAAGGAAGTTAGTCCGTCCCAAGCAAAGGCAATCATCTTTTTAAGTGGATACTTTGATTCACCGGCCAATCTTGGCGTTCGTTTGTAATAAACTTTATCGGTTTTAAAGCCCAACATAGGAATAATTCCACGAATAAACAAATTACGTTCCTTGTACTGTAAAAGTGTTTGAATAGCCCGTTTGGACATTAGGCGGAAGTCGGCGTGATTTTGAATCAATTTAACCCCTAATAGATTAAGCGTTTTATAAAACATTAGTGCAGTATTGCGTTTAAACCACGTGTCAGTGGCCCGATTATTCCGAACACCATAGACAATATCCGTTCCGTTAGCAAACTTAGCGGCCATTTTTGCGATGGCTGTTGGATCATCTTGTAAGTCTGCATCAATTGTGACGATAACTGCGGCCGTCTTAACGGCTGTCTGCATGCCTGCAATTAGGGCATTTTGGTGGCCAAAATTACGACTAAATTTAATTCCGGCAACGCGATCATTATTTTGGTGTTCTGTTTTAATAATGTCCCAGGTTTTATCAGTTGAGCCATCATCGACAATTAAAATATCTGATTTTTGATCAAACAGTAAATCTTTTATTAGATCGTTCTCGACTTGAAGTAGCCGTTTAATTGTTGAAGGCAGTACTTCTTCCTCATTAAATGCGGGAACAACGATTGTTAGTTTTTCCATTTTAATTTTCCCCTTTCATCAGGTTAGTTTTTAAAAATTTAAAGTCGGATTCAAGATAATAAATATACGCCACGCGAGCTACTTCCCACCAAGCGATTGCTAGTAATAGGCTGGCCAGGACGTCGCTTGGAAAATGATCCCGTAAGTAGACTCGGGAAAAGGCAACTACGCCAAACCAAACAATTGCTAGTAACGAGACTAGGAGTTGGACTTCTTGGTCTTCCAGTAAGGGCACAATAATAAAAAGGATCGTTAATACTAAAATAGCCGTACTAAACGTGTGACCGCTGGGATAGCCAAAGCCGGTATCCTTGATTAGCTGTCCTAGTGGTCGTGGGCGGCGGACCAACTCTTTAACTACGAACGTAACTGCGTCACCGCCTAATTGCGCTAGTGCGATCCAAACAGCAATGAGCCAATCACGCCTTATCCAAAAGGCACCGGCAAGTAAGAGTGTTAAAACGACATCTACTGCAGGACTGCCAAAAAAGGCTAGGGTGGAAAAAATTTGCGTGCGGGTTGGATTTACTAGGCCGGCTAGTAATTGTTGAATGTTCGTATCAAAGTTTGTTAACCAGAATGGTTCCAAGTGAACAGCTACTGTTAGGCTGAAACTTGAAAGTATGAAGACAGACTGATCCCTTGGTATCACAGGGCATATTTTAATTAATTTAACCATTTAGCTTGCTGTTAACAGCGAAACTAACCGTTTCGGCAAAAATGTGAAGAACTGATTCATCATCTGAATAATTTGGGCTCTTCTTGCATAAACTTCATGATTAATAATCGTTTTTAACGAATTTAGAAGCCATACCAGTGCTTGAGACAACTCAATATCTGGCATGGCTTCGTTCATTATAAAGAATAAATCCCCAATGGTGCGATCATCCTGATTTTGCCGTTCCTGCCAAGCTAATAGGTCATAAGTCATCATGACAATTGCTAAATGCCCACAAAGCCCGTCATAATTTTGAACTTGTGATTTGTCGAGCCGCAAGTATTGCTTGGCAACTTTAAAGTAATTCTCAATTTGCCATCTTCGGGCGTATAGTTGAATGATCTCTTGTGGCTGAAGGCCTAACTGAGTCGTTGCCAGTACTAGGTAGTCATCTTGACGGGCCCGATTAGCCACAAATACCAAGCGAAGCTTGAATTTTTGGTTCCCGACGTGCGCTTCGACAAAGCAGCTGTATTGATAAGCTTGCTTGGGTTGATATTTTGAGGCCTGCAGTCGCTTGTATAATGCTTTAACTGAATATTGCCGTCCGCGATATTGATAGTAAATTTTGCTGGACCGTTTAAGCATGCCCACGCCGTTTAATCCCAACTTGGTTAATTCATAGAACATTTTTGGTGAGCTATACCAGCTATCAAATAACACATAGTCAGCTAGAACGCCATTTGCGAGGGCTTGCTTGACAAGTTGCAATGAAACGAGGTTCATTTTTTGCTGTGCTTGGCGACGTCTCCGGCCAGCAATTGTTCGTTGATCGGTTGTTTTAGCTGATTTTCCAAGGACGTTTTGTGGCTTCTTGGAAGACATTAATGCAAAGTTGATCGGTAAGAATGTATTGGCGTCACTCCAACCCAAAGTTAAAGCCCGGTATCCCTTAATATATAACTGTTTGTCATGGTCAAAGACTCGCGCTAGTAATTCGGTTTGGGTGGCGTACTCACGGGAAAAGAGTGTATCGTCAATGATCAATGCTAACCGCCGCCGGCGGTCAATAAACGGTCGTAAATGCTTGATTAAATGACTCCCAACTTGACAAATCAAGCGTTGCCAATTGATCCGGCCATCGTTCAAATTATTTCTGACGGTGCGACTGGTAAAGTTAGGTGTTTCATGGGCTCGATAAAGCGAGCGTCCCAGGAACTTTGTCGTGAGCAGCCATTCAATGACCTTCATCAAGCTGATTTCTGAATGCCGGCGATAATTCACCAACTTGGTGAGTTTAGATAGACCAATGAGGGAAGTAAATTGATGAACAATATTGTGAAGCTCGTTTTCTGTATTTTTTTGTCTTATAATATTCATGACGTAAGTCTCCTTTGTATCTTGGTTTTGGTCGACTAAAGTATACAACGCAGGAGAGCTTGCGTTTATTTTTTTGCCAAAAAAGCCAATAACCACACGCCTTTGGCGTGATTATTAGCTTTCAAGTTTCAGCTGTTAGGCCTAAAAAGAGAATGAAAGCGACGATCCCAACGGTCAGCCAATTTTTATTTTTATGCATTTACATCAGTCCCTTTAGATTTTCTTTTTAAACTTATTAAAATTGCTGGTAGAAGTGAGATTACAATGATTGCTAGCATAATTAACTCAAAATGTGTTTTAACGATCGTAATGTTGCCGAAGAAGTATCCGGCCAGAACTGCAACGCTAACCCAGGCGATACCGCCTAAAACATTGAAAAGAATAAATTTGCGGTAGTGCATTTTACTAACACCAGCCGTAAACGGAATAAGGGTGCGAATTACCGGCATGAAACGGCCTAAAAAGATGGCACTGTTACCGTGATTATGGAAAAATTGTCCTGCTTCCTTTAAATATTTTGGCTTAATCCACCTCTGCCATTTTGGCTTGGTCAGATGTTGACCAAAGTGGTGACCGATTTCAAAGTTCAGACTATCACCGGCAATGGCTGCAATTGAAAGTAAGATAATTAAAGTGATGTGGTTTAATGAATGTGCCGTCATCGCCGCAATTGAGCCACTGAGAAAAAGTAATGAATCACCAGGTAAAAACGGGAAAACTACTAGCCCAGTCTCAACGAAAATAATGATGAATAGGCCGCCGTATACTAAACCACCATATTGGGCGATGAGACTGGGGAGTAAGTGGTTCATGTTTAAAATGGAGACGAGAATTTCGGTAACCATATCAATTCCTCTTTTCTTGATTAAAGTACGGGTAAAAACCAAATATTTCTTAGGTTAGTTATTCTGATCTAATATTTTTGAAGTCATTCGAAATTAACGACTGGTTTTTAGTTCTTATTCAGCATATTAGGTTTACGCTGGCCTAAAAAGAGCCTTTAAATAAAACGAAAATGAGAATTTTTCAGAAAGAAAGACCAAATAGCTTTTAAGTTGATTGCTAGTGGCCTTAATCTGAGAAATTCTCAAAGAGCTAAATTTGGGCAATAAAAAAATCTCTTGCAAAAAAACAAGAGATTCAGGGTGTGCCTTAGATTTAGTGCGTTTACGCAAATCGGTTAGGAAGGCACTCGTAAAAGTAGTTTCCTAATTTTACCTAAGCGAGTAGTTCGTTATTACAAGGTTAGCGAAAAAATCGTGCCTTGTGGATGGTTATCGCTAATTTTAAGTTTGATATGATTCAAATCAGCCAATTGTTTTACAATCGCTAGGCCAAGACCAGTACCGGGAATTGATCCGCGAATTTCAGCATTGCGGTAAAAACGCTCAAAAATATGTTCTTTATCTACGGTGCTAATACCAATTCCTTGATCAATTACTTGAATCAGAACCGTATTTGCGGACTTTTTTAAAATTAATCGAATTTCGCTATCTTTAGCCGAATATTTGTTAGCGTTGTTTAAAAGATTCACAACAATTTGATTAATACTTGCTTCGTGAGCAGTAATTTTAATGTTAGGCGGGATTTCAGTAATTATTTTCTGCTGAACCAAGGGGGTCATTTTATTAACCACTTTGGCTAACGCTTGACTAAGATCGAATTCGGAAAAATCTAAAACCAGACGATCTGCTCTGGAAAGCGTTAGTAGGCTATCTACTAACGCTTGCATTTGGTGTGATTCGTCGTTAATATAATTGACTGATTTACGAATGATTTCCGGGTGTTCTTCTCCCCGGCGTTGGATTAGCTGGGCGTGACTTCTGATCGTCGCAATTGGCGTTCGTAGTTCATGCGCCGCATTTGAAACGAATAGTTTTTCCTTTTCAGATTGCTGATATAACCGATTAAGTAGGCGGTTAAAACTATTCGCCAGATTGGTGACCTCTGTTGGTCGATCAGGGACGGGAAGCTGTGTGGCCTGTTGACTTGGTTTTGTCGAAATTGATTCTGCACTTGCAGTCAGCTTAGTTAGAGAATTAGTCAATCGGTCAGCGATAGCGTGGATGTATAACGGACTAATCATTAAAGTTAAAATTAAAATAATGATGGCGACTAATACGACTCGTTCTAATGTTTCTAATTGAGAATTTAAATTAGTCCAAAGTTCGTAATCAATTCCGCGAGCGTGCCCCGTATTATAATAAAGGGGACCGACATCTTTCCGGTAGTAAAGGCGTTTAATAAACGGAATTTTTTGGGGCTTAACGCTTAATAATTTTTTGGTACCCGGGGAATAATAATTTTTAATTGTTGCATCTTTTCGCCTATTATTCACTTGTACATAACTTGTACTTGTATCAAGTGTGCTGTTTAAGCGCCAATTTTTCCAATCGTCGTTACCATCAATAACGGCCTTTTTAAGACTACCAATAATATTAAACGAATTGATTTGGCTGGTTTCTAGTAATTGATGACCGACTGCAAATACAGTTGTCATACTGGAAAGCAGGATAATAACCGTGATCATTAAAATAAAGCTACGTAACATAATTGAGGCACTATTTTGTTTAACTTTAAATTTCATACCTTTAGCTCCTACCTAATCATTAACTGATAGTACGTAACCAATACCACGGACGGTGTGAATTAATTTTTTCTTATCGGCAAAACGATCAATTTTATTTCTCAGGTAGCGAATATAAACATCAACAATGTTTGGTTGACCATCGAAATCAACGCCCCAGACTAGATTAAGTAGTTCATCACGCGTAAAGGTTTTGCCAGCATCTTTGAACAGCGCTAACAGCAATCTAAACTCCCGTTGAGTTAACTGGATATTATGTTCACCGCGCATTACCTGGCGCTTATCAATATTCAAAGTTAAGTCGTCAAGCTTATAAATTGAGGTCGTTTCTTTTGCCTGCATTTGTCGTGGTCGTCTGAGCACAGTTTGCATCCGCGCTAATAATTCTTCTGTATCAAACGGCTTGGTCACGTAGTCATCGGCGCCACTAGTTAGCCCGGCAACCTTATCACCAGTGTAATCACGAGCCGTTAGCATGATGATTGGGACGTCACTTTCGCGCCTAATTCTACGTAATACTCCGAGGCCATCTAGTTTAGGCAACATCCAATCCAAAATAAGCAGATCAATTTCAGTTTGTTTTTGGTTAAAAATAGTAACAGCGCTAAGCCCATCAAAGGCCGTCAAAACTTGATAATCCTCAAATTGGAACTCTGTTTTCAATGAAGCAACCAATCCCTTTTCGTCTTCAACTAATAACACGGTCTTACCCATCGTAAAGCAACCTCCACAGTGTTTTCAAAAAGATAATTTTCATTTGCACTCAACTTTGTACCTGCTTGTAGTTTACTGCAAGTCTTTGATCAAAATAAATAGCAGCGGTTTAAATTTAACTTATATTTTTCCAAACCAAAATAATATGAGCATTAACCTGAATTATTCACCATAAGTTCTCCAAGTACAGTGTCACCCCGGTATCATGGGCGGTACTGTGTTTTTTATTTTTCACCTTTTTAGTGCAGAAAAAGAACCTCCGATTTGGTATAGTTGATTCACCACAAGTCAGCTATCCACCCAAAGAAAGAGGTCCTTCTCATGGCAACTTTACCGGGAAAACGAGTTAATTTCAATCCTAAATTACATATTTCGCACACTGGTGGTGAACTTTCCACTGATGCTGGGCTAGTGTTGGTCAAAGAATTAATGGCGCAACTCAATTTCACGACCTTAGCGTATCAATTAGTCCATTTTGATGACCAGCGCCATTACGCTCGTTACAGCAACGTTAGTCTACTAGAACAGGTCGTGCTGCAGTTGATCGCCGGTTACCCGGCCGATCTAGCTGCCACCAGTTTGCGCAATGACCCCACATTTAAATTACTATTGGCACAACCGCAATTGGCCTCACAACCGTCATTATCCCGTTTTTGGCAACGCTGTGACGAGCAGACCATCACCTCATTACAAACGTTGAATCAAGCATTGCTTGACCAAGCGTGGACTGGCGCCAAGCAACAACAGCTGATCCTCGATATTGACTCGACTCACGCCGATACTCATGGTCATCAGGAAAAAACGGCCTTTAATGCGCATTACGGTACCACGGGTTACCATCCGCTGGTCGCTTTTGACGGGCAAACGGGCCACTGTTTAAAGGCTCAATTGCGCCCAGGTAATGTTTATACCAGTACGGATATTGCCCCCTTTATCACACCACTACTACAGCACTATCATCAAGTCAAACCGAACGCTGATATCTTGGTCCGCGGGGATAGTGGCTTTGCGACTCCAGAATTATACGAAACTTGTGAAGCCAACGACACTTTTTACTTGATCCGCCTGAAAGCCAATCGGCGGCTGAACCAACTGGCTGAACGTTTTGTTCAGATCAGTGATGAGCAGAATTGGACTGAGACCGAGGTCCATTATTATCGCGCGTCTTATCAAGCCCGATCATGGTCTAAGCCGCGCCAGATCTATATTAAATCAACTCGACCAGCTGGTGAATTGTTATTTCAACATGAATACCTCGTGTCCAATTTAACGAGTTTTGTCGCCGAAGATGCATTTCACGCCTATCACCAACGGGGTCAAATGGAAAACTATATCAAGGAAGCCAAGGCTGGCTTTTACCTGGATAAAATGACTAGCTCGCAATTTATACCAAATTATGCCCGCATGATGCTCAGTGTCCTCGCTTATAATTTAGTCAGCTTGATGCGCCAATTGTTGCCTGTACAACATCAGCGATTACAGGTTACAACCTTGCGCTTATGGCTGTTTAAAGTAGCGGGTAAGCTGGTGACCAGCGGCCGGCAACTTTATCTAAAATTAAGCCGCCACCACGTCTATCAGGATTTGTTTTATCAACTGTTAGCTCGAATCCAAGCGCTACAGTGGGGCTAAACTGGTGCAAAAAATCAAAAAAAGTCGGTTCGGCCAAGGGGCAAGTATGCTCAAAATTGAGGATCAAAAATTTATCCAGCCCCATAATTTGGTAGCCTTTAGCAAAAACAGTACATCTTGGTTTGACTACGCCATAGCAGCACGAGAATTGGTCCAAAATTGTGCGGTATGCCGATATTAAACCTCGTATGAATAATTCGGGATTAAGTAAAGAAGGAAAATATGTCAGTCAATCATTGCTGAACCAAATCATAAATTCCGTGTCTTTAATTATTTACCGGGCCATCTGGATCTTGAAGGTAGAAGCCGTAATCAAGAATCGTTTCTTTAGCGTGGACATCGAAGCGGCGGTCATCGTACCGTTCAAAGAAATAGGTCAGGTGTTCCCAGTCGGTTTGTTGTGCAATTTTGGCCTTCTTCAGTGCATTAAAGGCCGTTTTCATTGGCTGATCACCAAAGAGTTCGTTATTATCCGTCCGACCACTGACCCAAGCGACACCAACACTGGACTGTCCCAGAATGAAGCTCTCAAAACCTTGGGGAATGGGCGTACCAATATCAAATAGATCACCGATCCAATAAGAAAAGTGGCCCGCACTTTCATTTATGAAACCATAGGCACTACCGCCACTGTAAGGATCATTTTCCTTTCGTAGTTGAGCAAATAAATCATTTGCAAACCACTGTTGCCATAAATGATCAAAGGTACCATTTTGCCGATCGTGATTATCATAAGGACGACCAATGAATTCAAGTGGTGGAAATTGCTGTTTTTCTAAATGTGTAATTTTCAACATGAGCAGCACTCCTTATATAAATGATTAATTTCAGTATAACAATCATTCGTGACTAGGCGTATTAATTCCACAGAAAAATCCCTTCATGATAGATAGATGAATTAGATCATTTCGTCTACCAACTATGAAGGGATTCTCGTTGTGGCAAAAGTTGCTTTTGGCACAGCTTTAGTTTTTTACGGTTTAACGACATCGTGTAATGAGCGGTAAATTTCGAAAATTATACACTTGGCAAATACTTTTTATAAGCACATTATTTATTTTGTTGTGCTACATTAGTGACGTGTTCGCTAGAACGAGCTTCATAGCGCTTATAGGCGTGAACTGCAAGCCCTAGAACGGCACCAACCAAGGCTGGTACTAACCAGTCCATACCGTATTTAGCAAGTGGGAAAAAGCCTTGTTGGAAACTCGTCATTGCTTTACCAAAGCTACTTTGGCTAACAATGGCTGGGAAGGCAGCTACCATATCGAAAACGGCGGGGACACAGGTGAAGATAACGACGAAAGCATAAACGACGGAATCGCGTTTGAATAATGGCGAGAAAACGGATAGTAAGATTAAAACCATTGCTAGTGGGTACAGGAACATCAACATTGGCGTTGACCAAGCGATGATTTGATTGAGGCCGACGTTAGCAACCAAGAAAGAAGCCAAGGTTGTAAAAGTTAACCAGGCACGGTAACTAACCTTTGGAAAGTGTTTATGGAAGTCTTGAGCAAAGGCAGCAACTAAGCCAATGGCAGTGGTTAAACAAGTAACAGTGATCAAGGCGGCTAAGACAGCCTGACCAGCTACACCTAAATAATGATTAACGACTTGATCAAAGGCAACCCCACCATTTGCAGAAACTTTGAATTTACCAAGTGACATTGCACCAACAAAGATTAGACCAATGTAGATTAAGGCCTCAAGTCCCATTGAAAAGACACCAGCACGTGCAGTTACAAGTGCGATACCATTAGGACTCTTTTTACCTAAAGAACGAACGGCAGTGACAACTGTAACCCCAAATGCTAAGCCGGCCAAGGCGTCCATTGTGTTGTAGCCCTGCAAAAAGCCGTTTGTGAAGGCACCAGAAGTATAAGCGGCAGTGACGTGTTGCGTAGCCGCGTGACCCATAGGATTACTGAAGGCTAAGAAGAAAACAAAGGCCAGCAACAATAGGAATAATGGGTTTAGTAATTTACCAACGTTAGAGACAATTTTATTTTGTTCTAGAGCAAAGAATAAAGCTAAGCCAAAGAAGACGGCGGAGAAAACTAATAAACCTAACGTTTGAAATTTAGCGGGAACAAGTGGGGCTAAACCAACTGTATAAGAAACAGTGGCAGTCCGTGGTGTTCCGAAAAGAGGTCCGATTGTTCCATGAATAAGAACCATGAAGACAAGGGCGAACCAGTACCTAGTGGCCGGCCAATGTCATAAACACCTTCCGAACGAGTGATGTTGATTGCAAGTACGGAAAGAAGTGGCAGTAAAACCCCAGTAACTAAGAAACCTACAGCGGCCGTAACCCAGTGACCGCCAGCCAGTTGACCTAAATGTAAGGGGAAAATTAAATTGCCGGCACCAAAGAATAGGGCAAATAACATGGAACTGACAACAACATAATCGCGTTTTGTAAGTTTACGTTCTTCATTTAACATAATATAACCGCTCCTTTTATGATTAAGAGAATGATGAAATCTAGTCATTCCCTAGAATGACTTATGATCAATGAGTTGATGTTGTAATTAGTAGGTCGACCTGCTAATTATCTATTGCCAGCCGGTATTGGTTTGCGCGTAACCAATATCTAAACGGAGGCAAAGACACAAAAAAACGTCCAAATCCGAAATTAATTTCAGATAAGGACGTTAATAAACGTGTTACCACCTTAGTTTGTTATTCGCTCACACGAATAACCTTTTCAGGTACGCAAAAAATATTCTTTTTGAAATACCCTAGCTCTATAATGGGAGCACCCAATGAACGCTCAAATTTCGCATTCATCGCTCAAAGATGATTTTCCAAGAAATCCACTTCACGTCATTTCACCAAGCGACGCTCTCTTTGTAAGTGTGTTTCGTGTACTTTTCTTATCACAGCGTTTAAATTACTCATTGATCTATAATGTGACTTTAATTTAAACCGTCAGCCTTTATTTGTCAACCTAATTTTTTTATTTATTTAAGTGAATAGATACCCGCTACTACTAAATTAGGCAAAGTGAAGGCATTCTTTTAAAATTAGATTTTGATAAAAATGAAATGACGCACTACTAATTTTAAGTGTAAAAATAAGACGTCTTTGAAAATTATCCTTACTTGAATTAAATGTTAATCGTCCGTAGCAGCAAGCGAATTAGTGATTTAGGCTGCGACTCGGACCTGCTTTTCCAAACACGATCTAAAATTGTAGAGTAGAATCGGGAAGCTTTTCAAAACACGCTCGCTTATCAATGTATGGGTCTTATTATTTGTAGTATACTTGAATTAGACCAAGATATGGGGGCTTTTTTATGTATAAGGCAGTTGTTTTCTTTGATTTAGACGGAACTTTATTTGATAATGATAAAAATGTAACACCTGCAAGCGTAGCGGCGATTGCACAGTTAAAGGCTAATAATATTTTACCTGTAATCGCAACGGGTCGGAGTGTTTTTGAAATTAAGGACACAATGACACATTCAGGAA
This sequence comes from Loigolactobacillus backii, assembly GCF_001663675.1. NCBI lineage: Bacteria > Bacillati > Bacillota > Bacilli > Lactobacillales > Lactobacillaceae > Loigolactobacillus > Loigolactobacillus backii. Next base: position 663,285 of record NZ_CP014873.1, on the reverse strand, counting down.
TCAATTCTTGCGTCTGCGCGGATGGTAGCTATATTCAAGTGAACGGAAAGATGGTCCACGCCGATTTCTTAAAAAAATCCGATATTGATGATATCACTGAGTACGCAGCAAAAAAAAGCTATCCAGTAGCCTACTATAATCCAAATGGTTTTGTCGTAAACCACGCCTCACGGCTAGTTCGGGAAAACTATAACGAATTAAAAGAGACGGTTACGGTGGATCCTGGTCAGTACTTAACAACACCAATGAATATGCTGTTTGTTTTCACACCTGAAACAGATAAACAAGATGATATTTACCGCGAACATTTTAAAGGAACTTTTAGTTTTTACCGAAATAATCAACGTGGTCTCGACGTTGTTAAATATGGTGTGTCAAAGAAATCTGGGATTGATAATTTACTGGTTAACAACAATTTAACGGATGTGCCAACTTATGGATTCGGTGATTTCTATAATGATTTACCGATGTTTGATGCTGTTGATACACCTATTGCAATGAAAAATGGTGTTCAGGCAATTAAAGATAAGGCCGCCTACGTGACGACTTCGAATATGGATAACGGTATCGTAAACGGTTTGAAACACTTTAATCTAATTTAATATGAATAAATATGCAAAAAACACCTGGGTTAGCTTATGCGACGCTAACTCAGGTGTTTTTTGGTTAATAGTCAATCTAATTTAGAAGTCTTTAAATATAGTAGCGATTTTTTGATAATCGTTATCCGCTAATTCGAGTTGAAGTGCTTTGGCGTTTGCGGTAACTTGTTCTGGCTTTTTTGCGCCTGGAATAACGACGCTAATATTAGGATTTTTGATGTACCAGGCCAAAACAAGTTGTGCGATAGTTGCAGCATAGGTTTCTGCTAACGGTTTAAGTTCGGCCACATGCGTTAAAATTTGGTCGAAGCGCTGGCCGTTAAAATCTGGATTACTGTGGCGAATATCATCTTTTGGAAAGGCGACATTACGGGAATATTTACCAGTTAATAAACCTGAGGCTAACGGAAAGAAAGGAACAAACGAAATTTCTTGTTTATGCAAGTAGGGTAGTAACTCAGTTTCGGCATCTCGGTGTAGGAGACTAAATTGATTTTCGACGACATCAATGCCACCGTCCTGATTGGCCGCCTTAATCTGCGCCAATGAAAAATTTGAAACACCGACGGCTCGGATTTTGCCGGCCTGTTTCATTTCCATTAATGCATTAATTGCCGCCGCTTTTTCAGTGTGCTTATCTGGAAAATGAATGTAAAAAATATCGATGTAATCAGTTTTTAAGCGTTCTAAGCTGGCATCAACGGCCTGCTTTAAGAACTGGGGTGAATTATTAATAACAACTTCACCACTAGAAATATCTTGCGCCGCCTTAGTTGCAATGACAATTTGCTCACGTTGGTAATCTTGAATAACAGTGCCGATCAATTCTTCGGAATGTCCCATACCATAGGCGAAGGCGGTATCTAGCATTTTAATACCATTATCTAGACCAGCCCTAACAATCCTGCGACCAACATCATCATTTAGACCTGGAAATAAGACCTGGAAATAAATTGTAACCACCAACTGCGTTAGTGCCTAAACCTAGTAACGTTGAAGTTACCTTTGATTTACCAATTGTAATCATATTATTTGTCATAAAAATAGCCTTCCCCGAATTATTCATACGAGGTTTAATATCGGCATACCGCACAATTTTGGACCAATTCTCGTGCTGCTATGGCGTAGTCAAACCAAGATGTACTGTTTTTGCTAAAGGCTACCAAATTATGGGGCTGGATAAATTTTTGATCCTCAATTTTGAGCATACTTGCCCCTTGGCCGAACCGACTTTTTTTGATTTTTTGCACCAGTTTAGCCCCACTGTAGCGCTTGGATTCGAGCTAACAGTTGATAAAACAAATCCTGATAGACGTGGTGGCGGCTTAATTTTAGATAAAGTTGCCGGCCGCTGGTCACCAGCTTACCCGCTACTTTAAACAGCCATAAGCGCAAGGTTGTAACCTGTAATCGCTGATGTTGTACAGGCAACAATTGGCGCATCAAGCTGACTAAATTATAAGCGAGGACACTGAGCATCATGCGGGCATAATTTGGTATAAATTGCGAGCTAGTCATTTTATCCAGGTAAAAGCCAGCCTTGGCTTCCTTGATATAGTTTTCCATTTGACCCCGTTGGTGATAGGCGTGAAATGCATCTTCGGCGACAAAACTCGTTAAATTGGACACGAGGTATTCATGTTGAAATAACAATTCACCAGCTGGTCGAGTTGATTTAATATAGATCTGGCGCGGCTTAGACCATGATCGGGCTTGATAAGACGCGCGATAATAATGGACCTCGGTCTCAGTCCAATTCTGCTCATCACTGATCTGAACAAAACGTTCAGCCAGTTGGTTCAGCCGCCGATTGGCTTTCAGGCGGATCAAGTAAAAAGTGTCGTTGGCTTCACAAGTTTCGTATAATTCTGGAGTCGCAAAGCCACTATCCCCGCGGACCAAGATATCAGCGTTCGGTTTGACTTGATGATAGTGCTGTAGTAGTGGTGTGATAAAGGGGGCAATATCCGTACTGGTATAAACATTACCTGGGCGCAATTGAGCCTTTAAACAGTGGCCCGTTTGCCCGTCAAAAGCGACCAGCGGATGGTAACCCGTGGTACCGTAATGCGCATTAAAGGCCGTTTTTTCCTGATGACCATGAGTATCGGCGTGAGTCGAGTCAATATCGAGGATCAGCTGTTGTTGCTTGGCGCCAGTCCACGCTTGGTCAAGCAATGCTTGATTCAACGTTTGTAATGAGGTGATGGTCTGCTCGTCACAGCGTTGCCAAAAACGGGATAATGACGGTTGTGAGGCCAATTGCGGTTGTGCCAATAGTAATTTAAATGTGGGGTCATTGCGCAAACTGGTGGCAGCTAGATCGGCCGGGTAACCGGCGATCAACTGCAGCACGACCTGTTCTAGTAGACTAACGTTGCTGTAACGAGCGTAATGGCGCTGGTCATCAAAATGGACTAATTGATACGCTAAGGTCGTGAAATTGAGTTGCGCCATTAATTCTTTGACCAACACTAGCCCAGCATCAGTGGAAAGTTCACCACCAGTGTGCGAAATATGTAATTTAGGATTGAAATTAACTCGTTTTCCCGGTAAAGTTGCCATGAGAAGGACCTCTTTCTTTGGGTGGATAGCTGACTTGTGGTGAATCAACTATACCAAATCGGAGGTTCTTTTTCTGCACTAAAAAGGTGAAAAATAAAAAACACAGTACCGCCCATGATACCGGGGTGACACTGTACTTGGAGAACTTATGGTGAATAATTCAGGCCTTCCTTAACTTATTAAGATTTATTGTCCAAGTTGTAAAGCTTTCATTAAATATAAATTGAACCAGCTTATAAAAAATGTTGGTAACGAAAAATAGTTGTTTTTATTTACGTAAGTTAACTATAGTGGGTGATTAAGATGTCTTCATTTTAACAAATATTTTTTAAAAGTGTTCGGATTTACTCTGGGACAGTTGATCAAGTTCGCTGGTGAAAACATGGTAATGTAGGAAGCTACCTTTCCAAATACGCTCAGGCTATTAGTCACAGAAGGTCAGTTTGATGACCTAAAATGATAATGTGCTGTGAATTGAAAATTTAGACCAATTATTTTTTTTACAGGATAAGCTGATAGCTGCTTTATTTTCATAGGTATAGACCAATGTGAACGTGATTAAATTGTCTTGTGTAAGCGGTTAAACTGTGTATATTATATTAACATAACCTATTAATTATTATCCAAGGAGGGGTATAGGTATGAAAGCATATCTTCAACGAATGGGTCGTTCATTACAACTACCCGTTGCCGTTTTACCGGCTGCAGCCTTGCTTGTTGGTATTGGGCACTGGCTACCGCAAAAGTGGGCAGCAGCACAATTTTTACAATCAGGTGGTAACGCAATTTTAACCAACCTAGCACTTTTATTCGCGGGTGGTCTTGCTTTAGGGATGTCCAAGGACAAGGATGGTGCTTCGGCACTTGCTGGCTTGGTCGCCTTCATTGTTCCAGTTTACGTTTTAGATCCCGCACAAGTTTCTACATTGTTAGGAATCAAACTTTCCGCAGTTGATCCAGCATTTGCAGCGATTAAGGGAAACGTCTTAATCGGTATCATTGCAGGTTTGGTTGCGGCGGCATTATATAATCGTTTTCACGAAACAAAATTACCAATGGCATTATCATTTTTTAGTGGAAAACGTTTAGTTCCAATTCTTGCTTCACTAGTAATGCTAGTTGTTTCACTTGTTTTATTGTTTGTTTGGCCACCATTATACGAGGCTTTAGTTTCTTTTGCTAAGTTTATTGTTGGTTTAGGTGCAGTTGGTGCCGGACTTTACGGTTTCTTTAACCGTTTATTAATTCCAACTGGATTACATCAGGCTTTGAACTCAGTTTTCTGGTTTAACGTTGCTGGTATTAATGATATCGGTAAATTCTGGGCTGGTGAAGGGGTTAAAGGGGTCACCGGTATGTATCAGGCTGGCTTCTTCCCAGTAATGATGTTTGGCTTACCAGCAGGTGCTTACGCTATTTATAAGAATGCACGTCCAGAACGTAAACGTGAAACTGCTTCTTTGATGCTGGCAGGTGCTTTTGCTTCATTCTTTACCGGCGTTACTGAGCCACTTGAATTCTCGTTTATGTTTGTTGCTTGGCCATTATACGTTATTCACGCGGTTTTCACTGGGATCTCATTAGCTTTTGCTGCCTTTATGCACTGGACGGCCGGCTTTACGTTTAGTGCGGGGCTAGTTGACTTTGTGTTAAGTTCGCATTTACCAATTGCTAATATGCCGTACATGTTATTAGTTCAAGGTTTAGTAATGGCAGTTATTTACTACTTTGGTTTTGATTTTGCCATTAAGAAATTCAACTTAATGACTCCTGGTCGCGAACCCGTTGAGGAAACTACTGATGCCGATACAGATATTGAAGTTGCTACTGATTCAAGCGATGATAAATATACAGTTACGGCCAAAAAAGTTTACGCTGCTATTGGCGGTAAAGATAATATTACGGATATTGAGAATTGTACAACGCGCTTACGCCTTCAGCTAAAGGATACTGATAAAGTAAATAAGGCCGCTATTCGTGGTGCAGGTGCCGTTGGTATGAATGTGTTAGACAAAACAAATATTCAGATTGTTATTGGGACCGAAGTTCAATTCGTTGCCGATGCCTTAACGAAATTGTTTGAAACAGGAGCACCAATTAGTAACGTTGCTAATAGTCCGGCAGCACCAGCAAAACCTATAGTTGACCCTAACATTAATTCAGGTGCTGTTGATACTTTCTATAGTGTTGCTCAAGGACAATTATTGGATATTGAACAAGTTAGTGACCCAACTTTTGCGCAAAAGATGCTCGGGGATGGCTACGCGATTGAACCAGTTAATGGCGAAGTTGTTTCACCGATTGATGGCGAAATACTTACAATTTTCCCTACAAAACACGCGATTGGACTTAAAACAACAGATGGTTTAGAAGTCCTAGTTCACATGGGCTTAGACACTGTTGAATTAAAGGGTGCACCGTTTGATATTAAAGTTAAGCAGGGACAGAAGGTAAAACATGGTGATGTTTTAGCCAACGCTGATTTGCAAGCCATTAAAGATGCTGGTAAGAAGTCAACGATGATCGTCATTGTCACTAATATGCCGAATGTTGCTTACATGAAGTTTGCCGAATTAGATCGGTCCATAGCGGCCAATAACGAAGTAGTTAAAGTGACCGTTAAATAATAGCTTAGATGTTATCATCAAAAATTTTTAGAGATAGGAAATGGAGTGGGACAGAAGTCGGTTTTGGATTAGCTATAGTCGTGTTTGAAAAAACAGATTCCTGCGGTTAGCTACAACAGCCAAATCACCTTTGTCAAAGGTGATTTGGCTGTTTAGGCTGCGATTCGGACTTTGGTTCATCCTAGTCCGATCGACAACGTCAGTAATCCTCAGAATCTAATCGTTTTTTCAAACACTTCCATTAGGCACGTAAATCCAGACTTTTGGCGCACGTTCTAGAGCAATGTTCGAAAACAATAAGAGGCCAGGACTTTTTGTCCCGGCCTCTTTTTTGTGTTTTAAAGTTTAATTATTAGTTTTGGGTTAAAAAATGATTTTTTGGAATCTATTTTAAGCCATTGCTTTTTTGATATTATCCAGTGTTACTTGAGTAGTATCGATGAAGTTAATAGCCGCCTTATTTAGCATTTGCGGATCGCCAATACCAACAGAGACTTCACCAGCAGCGTTGATTCCTTGGATACCAGCCACAGCATCTTCTAAACCAATACACTGACTTGGATCAAGGTTCAGTAATTGTGCACCCTTAATGAAAATTTCTGGATCTGGTTTACCGTTCTTCAAGTTAGCTGGATCGACCGTTTTGGTAAAGTAGTCGCTTAAACCAATTTTAGCCAAAATTGTTGGTGCATTACGTGATGCTGAGGCAAGTGAAATACCGTAACCATTATCCCGTAAGCTCTTTAGAAAATCAGCCATACCAGGTAAAATATCTTTGGCTGTCATATTCTGAATGAGTTGAACGTAGTTAGTATTTTTTTCGGTTGCTAGGGCTTCTTTTTGTTCAGGAGTGTAGTCATTTTCTACACCACCTTTTTTCAAAATCAATTCAAGGGCATCCATCCGGCCAATACCTTTAACTGCGTCACCGATTCCGGGATAGTCGATGTTAAGCTTGGTAGCTAGTTGACCCCAAGCTTCAGCGTGGTACTTAGAAGTATCCGTTACAACACCATCTAGATCAAAAACAAAACCTTTAATGTCAGAAAATTTAACCATATTATTACCTCCTAGATTTGAAATTAAAGAATACCGAAATTTAGTTGTCGTTAACTGGTTTTTGGTAAGTAACTGTTGTTGCCTTACCCGCCGGTACTGCAATTTCTTTACCAGCGACGTAGATTTTAGTATCGTGATCAGCCGTGACGTTAATTAAATCATGAGTGATTTTGAAACTATATTGTGTTCCCCTGAAGAACTGTTTAAAGGCAATTGACTGCCAGTGGGAAGGTAGGTGTGGATTGACCTTAACCTGATCAGTTAATTGATCAACACCAGCGTAGTTACGCGTCTCCAGCAGTAAAGTGGCACCCATAACGCCCAAGTGAATTCCTTCGGCCGTAGTTCCACCCTGGATATCATAATAATCGGATAGCAACGCCTGTGAGAATAGCTTCCAAGACTGATCCATATTACCGTCGACTAGGCTTAAAACAGCGTACACGATCCGTGATAAAGTTGATCCGTGAGTTGTTCGGTCAAGGTAATACTCAATATTCTTAGTGAGGTATTCTTTTGGTAATTTGTAACCAAGGCCCTTAATGAGTTCATTTACACTATTGAAATCAAAGTTATAAAAGGCCATTAGTGTGTCAGCCTGTTTGGCAACTTGGTAAGCATCAGGATTGCGGCCCTCAGCCTTTAGAATCCGATCCATTCGCGAAATATCGCCGTACTTCTTGCGGTAATTCTCAAAGTTTAAGGTTGGCAACTTGAAGTAACCTTCAAATTGACCAATAATACCGTCTTCGTTAATATCAAGTTTGAGGTGATGACTAATCTTGTCCATTTTGGCAAAAAGTTTTTCGTCAAAACCAACCTTAGTCGTCACTTCCTTAAATGTGGCCGCGCTAATCGTATCTTTTCGTAACTCTTCAACGGTTTTAAACAGCCAGGCTACCATGATGTTAGTGTAGGCGTTATTGGTTAATCCTTCTTCGTCACTGTTAGGGTAACCTTCATGAAATTCATCAGGTCCCATGACTTTCTTGATTGTGTACCGCTTAGTTTTTTCGTTATAAATAGCCTTACTAATCCAAAAGCGTGAAATTTCAAGTAACATTTCTAGGCCATATTGGTTCATGAAGTCCACGTCATTAGTCATGTGGTAATACGTCCAAATGTTGTAAGCAACGGACAGCGAAACGTGACGCTGTAAGCGACTATTATCAGGATCCCAAGATTTGGTAATTGGATTTAGATGAACAAATTGAGATTGTTCATCACCGTACATCCCTGATTGCCAAGGATACATTGCACCCTTATAGCCTTCACTTGCAGCATACTTTTTAGCAGCACCAAGTCGATTGTAACGGTACATTAGTAATTGGCGAGCAAGCTTTGGGTAGTGTTGCGTGTAGTAAGGAATAACAAACATTTCGTCCCAAAAAACGTGACCACGGTAAGCCTCACCATGTAGTCCGCGGGCACCAACAGAGGCATCCAAATTTGGATTAGCGGTACTTGAAGCAGAAACAAACATGTGGAAGGTATTAACCCGGGTTAATTTCTGACTAGTAAGGTCGCCTTCGATTTGAATATCGGCGTTACTCCATAAACCCTGCCAAAATTGATTGCTGTTTTGTTCAGACGAATCAAAGCCGGCGTTTTGGAGCTCCTTAGTTGCGTGATCCATTAATGAGCCTTGGGTTTCCTGACTAGTGAACATAGCGACATTTTTTTCAAAAGTATACGTTTTATTCTGCTCGACGTCTAGGGTGATTGTTTGGGTGATGGCATCATCCGTATTGGTCACTGCTAAATGCCGGTTTGTATCAACACTAGAGCTGGTAAATTTAGTACCAACGATAAAATCAATGTTTGAGGTTTTTGTATGGCCAGCCAGATAAGCTTCTGCTCCAGCCGTACTCATTTCTGAAATATCAATGTGATGTTGATCAAAATTTTGGTAGCGTTCAACGTTGTCATTAGTAACACTACCGTCAATTTTCGAATAGACCTGCAGACTTCCAGAAAAGTTAATCGGTGTTAGTTGATACCGAATAGCGTATTGATGCCAGTTTTTCATATCAGCTACCTTGGTGGTCACAATGCGTAAAACATGGCCAGTTGCTAATTGGATCAACATAGTTGTACGTAGCTCGCCAGTATGTAGATCTAAGCTGCGGTAGATGTCCTGGACGTTTTCTTTGGTTACCGTGAAAGGACGCTGTTGGTCAACGCCAAAAGTTAAAAATTGAGCGTTAGGAAGGTTAACTAGATCTTCATTAACAACGTCACGGTCATTAATTTTAGTTGTATTTTGATTGTAGAATCCGGCAATGTAAGTACCAGGATAGTTGTCTTGATCGGCCGTGGCCTCAACGTAACTGCCACGTAAGCCAAAGAAGCCATTACCAATGGTTAACATTGATTCTTGGCCATAATTACGCTTACTAGTATACTGGCCGTAATAATCAAGGTGCCATTGGTTGTAGTCCTGTTTACGCGCAACGGCCTTTTCTAAGCCGACTGATTTAACAGTTTGTTGGCTGACAACCGGAATGTTCAGCATATTTGTCAGCGCCAGGCCAATATCGATTCGTTGGTGATTGATACCAACGATAGTGTCCGAAAATTCGTACTCTAAGGGATTTTCAATAACAGCAGCGTCAAATGAAATTCCAACTAAGCGTTCACGAATTTTTTCGAGATTTTCACCAATGGCCTGTTTCGGGTCGTAGGTAATGATGGCCTGCAGACTTTGATTATTGCGCGTATAGGTCAAGATAATTGCGTCGTCCGTAATTCGTAATGAAATAACTTTCATAATGTGACAAGCTCCTCCCCGCTTCTACTAAACGAAATGTGCAAGCGTTCCATATTCATGGTAACACTAATACACTATACTTCTATATTAGGTTGTGTGGGATTGTTTGGCAACTAATACGAAGCAGTTAGATTACAAAAAGGTAGTGGCTAGTTGAAAAAGTATTCAAACTCTGAGTGGGTTATCATATTTTTAAACCTGTAGTCCAGTTAAGTGAATTATTACTGGTGTTGAATTAACTAATTCAACCTCTTGTTCCCGGTAAAAAATATTAATTGGTTTGCCAACCAACAACGTAAAGGTAACTTCTTGCCGTTGAATGGCCACTTTAATCTGCCGTTTGTGGTATTTCACCTTGAAGCTAAGAAAGAGCCATTCAGAAGGAAATTGGGGGTCAAACGTTAGACCGTTAATTCCAGCGTGCATTCCAGCAAAACCGTAAATGAGTGATAACCACGTTCCCCCCATGTTGGCTGCATGAATGCCGTCCGCTGAGTTACCCTGAAGATCGGTTAAATCCATTAATGCCGTATCCATAAAGTAGTTGTAGGCCTTTTCTGGATTATGAATTCGATTAGCAAGAACACTAAAAATTGCCCGTGATAAAGAAGAATCGTGCGTTGTGATTTTTTCGTAGTAATCATAATCACGTTGCAATTGTGGCTCATCCTGGTCAAACGGAAATAGAAAATCACTCATCAGTGTATCTGCCTGTTTATTAACCCGGTAGCGGTATAAAACGAGTGGGTGGTAATGCAGTAATAGTGGGAAATTTTCCCGGGGTTCATTGGCAATGTCAAACACTGGTCGGTTCGGTGAACTGTCATCTTGCATCTTAATTTGTAGGTCATCATCGTAGGGTAAGTACATTTTATTAGCGGCCGTTTGAAAGGCGACGATTTCTTCCTCATTGACCCCTAAATCGGCTAATTTGGTCGGATTTTCTTTTTGTAGTTGCTTAGCGTACTTAACAGCGATAAATAAATTATTTTGCGCCATTCGGTTGGTGTAATAATTATTATCTACCAAAGCCGTATATTCATCCGGACCAGTGACGGCGTTAATCACGAATTTATTCTTCTGTTTACCCTGCTCACCGTAGTTGCCAAATGCCAACCAGAAACGGGCAGTACTAACAATCATTTCAAAACCATAATTTTCAAGAAAGTCCATATCTTGTGTAACCTGAATGTATAAGTCAGTCGCGTAGGCAATATCGGCGTTGATGTGAACTTGGGCGGTGCCAGCAGGGTAATAGGCGCTGGCTTCCTCACCATTAATCGTGCGCCAAGGATAAAGCACGCCATTTTCAATTCCCATTTCTCGAGCGTGTTGCCGTGCCTCATCTAAAATTGAAAAACGATAGGTCAGCAAGGCCTTCGCAATCTCTGGTTGCGTGTAGATGAAAAAGGGGAGCATGTACATTTCAGTATCCCAAAAATAATGGCCCTCATAACCAGGTCCAGTAACACCCTTAGCCGGAACATCAGTAACACTGTCCCGCCCGGCCGCCTGGTAAAGGTGAAATAAATTGAAACGAATTCCCCGTTGAAGTGTCGGATCGCCATCAATGACGATATCACTGTCTTGCCAAAAATGACGCATATGATTAGCTGAAGCTTCAAATAGTTTCGCAAAATTTTGTTCATGGAATCGTTCTAAAGTTTTCTTAATGTAAAAATCAGGACCCATTTCGACGGTCATTAATGCGTGAATATTTCCTAGGGAATAACCGAACGCAAACTGTTCCAACTTACCAGGTGTAAGATCCAATTGAACCTCATAACAGGGAATGTTATTTCGGGAAACCATTTTCATACGAGGATCGCTACCTAGATAATGAAACATCATTAAAATACCTAACTGACTCTTTTGGGTTTCAATGAGCATCGTAGGTGAGTCGGCAGGCATGTAGACTTGGCCCAAAGGATTGTGGCGTTGCGCCCGGCGAACGTCTTCATTACTATTGGGAATGCTTTGGTTGACGTAATTGTGCTGCTTTAGGAGCGTAACTTTACCACTAAAGTTTAATGCTCGAATTTCATAGCGAACAACGTATAGGTGATAATCACTTTGCGACATGAAAGACTGCAAAGTTAAAGTCAGCATCTTTTGTTTTGGCGTTGTAATTCGAAAGGTTTCAACTAAAAGTCCCGTTTCCATGTCCAAATTTTTATCGATTGTTTCAACCCGAAAAGGTGTTTGGTCTGAACGAACGCCATCAATTTCAAGGATTAAAAAGCGCGGATCAGGTAATTGGGCAATGGTTTGGTTGTTTCTGGGGTAACCAAAGTAACGCTCACCGTAAGTAATCGGACTTAGATCATAGAAACCATTAACAAATAAGCCAGGATTGCCCTCATAATGGTCACTGTTGCCCTGTAGGGGGTTACTTGCCCGAACCCCCATGTGACCATTTCCTAATGCGTAAATAGTCTCCGTAACGGGTTGTTCTTTATTTGTTAATTTTTGCAAATGGATTTGGTATTGATCGTCAATTGCCATGTCATTATTCTCCAATCATGACCTAAATTAAGAAGTAAAACGTCTCTATTTTATAACAAAAATTACAAGATAGAAATCGTTGTTATTCGGTGAGGTCTACACTTTAAATTATCACTAATCTAGCAAAATTATTCAAATAAAATAGATTGTTTGCTAAGGGTTAAGTGTTTTTGTTTAAAAATTGAATTATCGCGCGGTCAATTTTTGTTGCTAACGGCGATAGTTGCTCATCAGCGGCGTTACTGTCAGTAATTAGCGGAAGAGCACTAGTAATTAATTTGGTTTGCGGAGTTGACTGTGCCAACCAGTTTAGGCGCTGTTTACTATCTTGAATAAGTAACAGTGGTTTGGTAAGTAATTGGATACCCTTGGTACTGACATAAGCGCCATTTAAATCAATCGCTGCCGTTATAAAGTGTGAACGTTGTGCAAGCTCCAAGGCGACAGAACCAGCGAAGCCCATACCTAAAGTAATTACCTTAGAAAAATTGATGTGTTGGCGCAAAATTGTGCTATTAAGTTGTTGTGGCTGTTTAAGCAAATCAAGCGCGCTTAATGTCTCCTTTGTCCATTGTTTCGTCCAGTATCGTGTTATAGGTGTTTTATCGAGCAATTCTTGATAATGTGATTTTGTTGGTGCAATCGGGGTAAGTTCTTGTTGAATTTTGGATATCAGGGCAGCGTCTGGTTGTTTTAATGTTTTGTTAAGTAAATAAGTTGTCGTCTTTGGATGGCCAAGTTGGAAAACAATGTAACCTGCTTTTACCAATTGATCGATTAAGTGTAAATTGGTAAAAAGCGATTGGCCCAGTGATGGCTGTAATAAAATAAGTGGAAATTGACCGGGATGAACGGGCACATTTTCGCTAATCTGCTTAGCAATGTGTTGACTTGCGGGACTGGGCGCCAAAAGTGGCGCTATTTTAATTGGGTGACCTTGCTGGAGGGCAGGATAGAAACAATTCCAGGGTAATTCTTGTAACGGCATACCGGGTAATGCTGGCAGTCGGTAAATGGATTCGACATAGCCGCTGCGTATTATTTTTTTCAAAATTGCCCTCCAATCATATAAACTGAGTTGTGTTTGGAAACTACATTTAATCGTATTTATCTAACTAACTTAGTATAACTGGGTTTGAAAAAACGGCTTCTTGCGGCGATTGAGATGAACTTAGTCGGGGAAGAGGTTGAGAAAAAAGTCCTAGCCGCACTAATTCCGAGCATTACTCTAGAATGTGCGCCGAAAAGCTGGATCGACTTACGTTACACAGTAAACCCAAAACCGACTTTTACCCTACTCCTTAGTTTAGTACATTATTAATGATAATATCATATATTAATTATGGCTTATTTAATTGATAAAAAATTTCATTTTTTACTTGCAAAATTAAAGCCAAGTGGCGATAATAGCAAAATGTACAAATCTAGAATATTAGAAAAATAATTTCAAAAGATAGGAGTGGGACAAAAGTTGGTTTTGGTGTACGTTCTAGAGTGGTGTTCAGAATAGTAAACTTTTGTCCCAGCCTTTCCAATTTTAAAGAAGGAAGTGATAACGTGACAACGACTTACTTACGGCGTTCACGTGAAGCTGATTTACCAGCAATTATGACAATTATTAACGAGGCAAAGGCCTATTTAAAGGAACAGGGTGTCGATCAGTGGCAACATGGCTATCCTTATGAAGAAGATATGATTAATGATGTTAAAGCAGGATTGAACTATGTTTTGATTCGTGACGATGATATCGTTGGGACGGCCACTTTGCAGCAGGGTAGGGATGATAACTATAAAGTTATTGATCATGGCAGTTGGCAAGGGGCAGCGGATGCACAGTATACGTCAATTCACCGAATAGCAGTGTCGGCCAACTATCGTGGCCAACATTTATCGGAAACCATGATTACCAACCTATTGACCGTTTCGCTGGAACTTGGTTATACCGACGTTCGAATTGATACGCACCCAGAGAATAAGGGCATGCAACACGTGATTGTACAAAATGGTTTTACGTACCGCGGTATTATTTACATGCATGAACCAAAAGAAGAACGGTACGCTTACCAATTATTATTGAAATAAATTTAAGTTAGGAGTGGACCAAAAGTTGGTTTTGGTGCACGTTCTAGAGTAATACTCGAAAAAAATGGTTAGGACCTATGACGGAACATGTCATAGGTCTTTTTTTAATAAACGAAGTACGAGAAGCTGCTTTTTCAAACACGTTTGCACTAAATTAACCGGATAAACACGATTAAAAGTATTTTTCAAACACGATCTAGTTTACGGTCTTGACATTTTTAGAAAAAAGCAATTTAATGGATAAGTCCACTAATTATTAAAAAAACTTTTTTTAAAGAACGAACGAGGAGAGATTAACGTGGAATTATTTGAATTTAGCAAATACATTGCTTCAGTTTATCGGCAATCAAAAAATGATTTTAAACAACAAATTACGGAACTGGATGTTCGGGCAACTCAAAGTGATCTGTTGATGTTTATCCAAGATCATCCTGGCCTTACGCAGCGGCAAATTGCCCATAATATGACGCTTGATGCTAGTCTTCTGACCAAAGATATAAAGATCTTGATTGATCACGGCTGGGTACAACGAGAAGTTCACGCCAAAGATCGGCGGGCACGAGTGATTACATTAACTACTGCGGGTACTGCCCTTGCGCAGCGGCTACAAACAACGATGGGAAATTGGTGGGCTGATTTGTTTCGTAGTAATCCGGAGATTGATAGTGTGGTCTTAGGACAGCAACTTGAGTTGGTACGGAAAGCATTGGAGGAGAGATAAATTGATTAAAAAATGGGGAATCATTGATATTTTCAAGCATTTTGCTTGTTTAATATTTGGAATTGGCCTGATGTCGGCTAGCGTGGCTTTAGCCAAAATCGCGTTACTTGGTACGTCCCCAATTTCCAGTGTCCCTAACGTACTAAGTGAATTGACAAATTTGACGATTGGGCAGTGGACGATTATTTTCATGATCGTATTGATTGGACTAGAATGGGTCGCTTTACGGCAGTATTTTAGTTGGTTGAATGTTATTCAAATAATTCCTTCACTTTTCTTTGGTGTTATGATCGACTGGTTTGTAAAGTTCTTTAGTTTTATCAAATTACCAAATTACTGGGTACAACTTGGGATTACACTGCTTAGTATTATATTATTGGCAATTGGAGTCTTTTTTGAGGTTAATTCACGGACGCTAACGATGGCTGGCGAGGGGATTGCGGTTGCATTTGCGTTTGCTAAAAAAATGGCCTTCTCACGCATGAAGATTCGTACTGATATTGCCATGGTAATTGCCGCGCTACTCATCAGTTTAGTTTTTAGTCATCAATTAATTGGCGTTCGGGAAGGTACGGTGTTGTCGGCACTTTTATCTGGCCGACTCGTTGGTCTAATTGAACGGTATTTTCCCAGACTAACTAACTGGGTGCAGGGTACGGACGAACAAAGCCGTCTCAAAAATCAGGTACGTGAATAGTTTTTTTGAAGTTGCTATGGGTGAGCTAGGTTATTATGAAATTACACTTTTATTAATTTGGTAATGCTACGGCAAATTAAAACAATAAACGTGTTAAACTCGTTCATATACTATTGAATGAGATGATAGAGATGACGAAACAAGTCCGGCGCTGGTTATTGCCCGCCGGTATTATTTTAATTGGTTTTTTATTGGTTATTGGAACGCACTTTGATCAAGCACTTTACCAAACACCAATTGTACAAATTACGAAGGTAGCTAATGGAAAGCCAATCAAGCAAGTTGACCAATTTAAAAATGTTGACCACCAAACTAATCAAATATTAGAAGGTAAGCTGCTAAATGGGCATTATCAGGGTAAGCACGTTAAGCTGCATAATACTTATACAACATCAGGCGCCTATGACCAACAGTATAAGGTTGGTCAAGAAGTCTTCGTTACTTTACGAAAAGACGGTACAGTTAGTTTAATTCAAGGCTTAAAGCGAGATGTGACTCTGGCATTTCTAGTTTGGTTAGCGGTTAGTTTACTATTCGTTATTATGCGCACTAGTGGTATGTTAGCTTTACTAAGTGTCTGTCTCAACATGGTGCTATTCTTTTTGGCAATTACGTTAAATCTAATGCTGCACAGCAGTTATTTTTTGTTAATTTTTGCAAGCTTGGCCGTCATTTTTGCGGCCTTAACGCTCTGGCTGGTTTTAGGTCCAACCAGACAGATGTTAGTGACTTTTGGCGCCACCTTAGTTGGGACTTCCGTTGCCTTGCTATTGAGTCTGATTGTAATGCAACTCACTGGTGAAAAGGGAATTTATTATGAATCAATGCAATACGTGACTCAGGTGGCCCCACGACCCTTATTCTTTGCGGAAACACTGCTTGGTTCCTTAGGGGCTGTGATGGACGAATCAACGGATATCGTTGCGACACTTTTCCAATTACGTGAGGAACAACCAGATATCTCGGCCAAAACATTATTTAATTCTGGTCGGCAAATTGGCCGTTCAATTATGGGACCATTGGTAAATGTTTTATTCTTAATTTTTGTGGCTGAGACTTTTCCAATGGCCATTCTTTTTTTGAAGAACGGGAATACCTGGGGGTACACCTTCTCAATGAATATGTCATTAGGTGTTACGCAAAGTCTAATCAGTGGGGTTGGGATTGTTTTAGCAGTACCGATGGCCAGTTTCTTGGCTAGTCTATTAATGACTAGGGGGAAGGCAAAATGAGTACAATTCCAGCTTTAGGGCTACTTCTACTAGTAGTTATGGTACTGGTTGGCGGAAAGCAAGGGGCATTATCTTTTTTGAGCCTACTATTAAACTTTGTTTTCTTATTTGCTGCAATTGTTTTAGTTTCGCTACACTTTTCGCCAATAGTTGTCACGTTAATATTTGGTATCGTTATTTTAGCCGTTACAATCTTCTTAGGTAATGACGATGAAGTGACGACGCAAACGGCCTTTTTTGCCTCAATTTTGGTTATGCTGGTACTGTTGGCCTTAATTTTACCAGTAGAGCATTGGGCCTCCGTTCAAGGTTTTGGCATGGAAGATAGTGATGATTTAGAAGGAATGTCGCTGTTAATTGGTATTAAGTTTATGCAAGTTTCAATTGTGACGGCCGTATTTAGTACATTGGGAGCGATCGCTGAGGCCGCGATGGCAATTTCTGCCGGTTTGGCCGAGATCGTTCAGCAGCAACCAAAAATTGCGACCAAGCAGTTATTTTATGATGGGATCACGGTTGGTAAACAGATTATTGGGACAACGTTTAATACGCTATTCTTTGGCTTTTTTGGTGGCTTTTTAGGGTTGTTTATCTGGTACGTCGATTTACATTACTCATTAGGGCAATTTTTAAACAACAAAATTTTTGATGCCGAAATTTTAATGGTGCTGTTTTCTTTAATCAGTGTCATCCTAACCGTGCCAATGACGACCTGGGTCATGACACGGCGAATTCACCGTGTACGTAAAAATAAACGCGCAAATTGATCTAATTATGATTGAATCAATGTCCAAATAAGCTTAAAATGGTTACTTAATTATGAGGTTAAGCGCGTTGTCAAGCGCGCTTAACTGACTAAAAAATTGTTTAAAAATCATAAGAGCTAGTTTTTTAAGTTCGTTTGGTTCGAATCAATCAGAAAAATATTGGACGGTAATTCTCAAATATGGCCTATGCTAAACTAAAGATATTATATCTAAACAAGGAGATTTTTGATTATGGCGGAAGACAGATTTTATCAACCTAAAGATAGTAAGGATGCAATGCGCTACGTTGAAAATTTATTCAATCAATATAAGGATGCACCATTAACGGATGAGCTATTACGCTATAATCAAAAGTTAGTCCGTTATTTAAGCGGGAATATTGTTGATGAGGCCACCCGTGAAGGGCACCCAGATCGCGCTAAGGCCGCACAACAAATGGCGGCTGCGATGGATGAATGGGTGCGAATTAAGGCCTTAGGTAAACCATTCACTGGTAAGATGAAACACTTTAAGATTGTATCGGGCAACCAACACGTTCGATTTAAAGCTCGACGGAATAAAGGTGGCGGCAAGCAAGTAACAATGCGCAAGACGATGCACCATTAATTGATTGGCGTATCGGTGGAGGTACTGGTTACTATGTTCTGATTAATTTTTGGGCCTGGGCCGGGTTTAGAAAATACGCTTATTAGTATTTTCCGACTAATTTAGTAGAAACGTGTCTAAAAAGGCAGATTCCTGTGCTTAGCTACGCTCGCCAAATTATCCACTGCGCGAATAATTCGGCAAGCTAGGCTGCGACTTGGACTTCGGTTTAGCCTAGTCCGATCGACATCGTCAGTAATGCTCGGAACCCAGGCGCTTTTTGAGACATTCTCTGGTTGTTAAAAATGTCCTAATAAGCGAGAATAAGGTTAAAGGAATGAATCGATAATTTCTTTAATCTTATTTAATAACGGAGGTTTTTCGTAGTGAGACGATTAGGAGTTTCGTTATACCCAGAACATTCAACACTTGCAAAAGATAAAGAATATTTGGATTTGGCGCATATATTCGGTTATACACGTGTTTTTACTTCGCTGCTAGAGATTACTGGTAACCAAGACGAGGTTGTTAATCGGTTTAAGCAAACAATTGCGTATGCTAATCAATTAGGATTTGTTGTGATGGTTGATATGAACCCACGACTTTTTAAACAGCTAGGAATCAGCTACGACGATCTTAGTTTCTTTCATGATTTAGGTGCCTGGGGTGTCCGGCTTGACGAAGGCTTTTCAGGAATGGAAGAGGCACGAATGACGCGTAATCCTTATGGTTTAAAAATTGAAATCAATATGAGTGGCGGAACTCATTATTTAAATAGTATCCTAGATTATTCGCCAGAAAAAAATAATCTATTAGGGTGTCACAATTTTTACCCACAGCGCTATACAGGTTTGAGTCGTCCGTTCTTTAATAAATGGTCGAAATTTTTTACGGATCGAAATTTAAATACTGCTGCCTTTGTTAGTTCTCAGACGGCTAGTTTTGGACCGTGGCCCGTTCAAGATGGTCTACCAACGCTAGAAGAAGACCGTGACCTACCAATCGCGGTTCAGGTTAAGCATTTAGTATTAACGGGTATGATTAATGATGTGCTTATTGGTAATGCTTATGCTTCAGAAACAGAACTAAAAGCTGCTGCCACTGCATTTTTTGCTAAACAATTAACTTATCAAGTTGAATTAACTGGGGACGTTTCAGAATTGGAACGAAAAATTGTGTTAACTGATGAGCACTTGTACCGCGGTGATCAATCTGCCTATCTGGTACGAGATACACAGCCACGAACTAAATACCGCGATGAAGCTATTCCTGCACACGACAATCAGGGAATGATTCAGCCTGGTGACGTGATTATTGTGAATAGTGATTACGGTCAGTACAAGGCCGAACTGCAGATTGCGTTGCAGCCACTTGAAAATGATGGTCGGCGAAACGTTGTTGGGCACCTTGTACCGAGTGAACGATTACTATTGGATTACATTCGTCCGTGGAGTACTTTTAAATTAATTGAATAAATAAAGAGGAGAAGTGTGCGAAAAGTCGGTTTTGGTACACGTTCTAGAGTAATACTCGAAAACAGTAAGCGACTAGCTTTTTTCCTACTCCCTCTGAATTATTAAAAAGGTTGTGCAGTAATGAAACGCACAACAAAAAACGGAAGACTAAAATAATGCAAAATAAAAACCGCCACATACAGTGACGGCTAAAAAGGAGTAAGGGTGTAGCCCTGATTGGGAGGTCAGGACTACTTTTCTTTTACTTTGGAGGAGTAAAATGAAAAATGTTAGTTTTAAGCTCTCGCTTAAAACTGTTAGGGTTGTTAGGTTGTTTGGGTATGGTTAATAAGTTGGTTCTTATTAACTATGAATATAGAATAACGGCTAAATATGAAGAAATTGTGACGAAACAGATCAATAAATTTGAAGGATAGTTTAAGGATTACTTAAGCTAGGGAGTGTTTGAAAAAGCACTTAGGTTCCGAGTATGCGTCAATCTTAACTACTATTCCGCAATTGCAAATTATTAGCAAAAGTACTTTATAAACACAATCTAACTTATGATAGTGTGACTTATTCAAAAAGGCTAACATAGCGCTGTTTTAAGCGACTAAGTTGGCCTTTTTGTTAATGGATATATTTTTAGGGGAACTAATTACCGGCCTTAATTAAAGCATCAGTCACAATCTTTAATTGTCCTCTAGTGGCATAGGGATCGTAATAATACATTTTATTGAATGGTAATTCAATGACGTGTTTTGCCTTAACGGCTGGTAATGATTTCCAAATTGGATTTTTTTGCATTGCAACTAAATCAGGGTCCTTAGTACCTTTACCACTAGAACTGGTGACAAACATGTAATCGGCCTTATATTTTGGTACTGATTCAATCGAAATTTCTTTGAAACCAGCGCCGGAATTAACCTTAGCTAAGGCTGGTGCTAATTTAAAGCCTAAACCATGAGTTAAGGCCTGGGCACCGCGACTAAATCCGGCACCATAAGCGTAAAATTTACCGTTTTGCATTTCATAAATACCAACTGTCTTTTTCCGACTAATTCCGGCCTTGTCTAAACGTTTGGACTGTTGTTTGGCAGTCTTTTTAAATGATTGTTTAAACGCCGCGGCCTGTTTATCGCGATTCAATAATTTGGCAAAATAATTTAATGACTTATAAAAGTCTTGAGTTTTGGTATAAGAAATTTGAACAGTTGGCGCAATTTTTTCCATTTTTTTGGTGTCGGCCTCATTGCTAGTGATGATCAAATCTGGTTTTAATTTTAGAACCGATTCAGGATTCATTGGCGTTCCGACATCTTTAATTTTTTTAACCTTAGCCTGATTGAGGTAAGGGTTGGCCAATTCTAACTTGGTAGAACCGACAGTATTAACACCTAAGGACATTACTTGGCCTAAATATAGGCCGGCGACAACACGTTTTGGGTGATTGGGAACTTGGACCGTGCCATTTTCGGCCTTAAAGGCGTGAGTAGCGGCCGCGTTTACTGGCCGTACAGTGCTACATAAAAAAGTGACTGCTAATAAAGCGAATATCCAGAATCTTTTCTTAAGCATAAAGACAACTCCTTTTAAGTTATAAATTTAATTTGTCTGGTGTAGTAACAAAATTACAAAGTAAGGCATGGTAATTACGGCGACGACAAGTCCGACTGGTAATTGACTTGGAGCGAAGGCGACCTCGGCAACAATTGCAGCAAATAAAACGAGGTCGATGCCAATTAGTACCGTTAAGGGGAGATAGTAGCGACTTTTGTGACCAACTAATGAATGTGCAATGTGTGGCGCCATTAAACCAACGAAGCTAATGGCACCGCCGCCGGCCACTGCGATCCCGGCTAATAGTACGGCCAGCAATAGTAAATTTCGGCGTTTGTTTCTAACTGCCAATCCAAGGCTGCTAGCAGACTGCTGCCCGAGGGTTAGTAGATCACTACCCCATAATTGGCGAACCATGAATGGCAAAATGACTAGAATGGCACAAGTTAGAACAAAAATGTAGCTCCAGTCTTGATTCCAAAAGTCACCACTGATCCAGATAATTAATTTGTCAAAATCAAACTGATTAAGTTGCAGTTCAATCAATAAAATAATGCCATTTAATAAAGTACCGCTGGCGATACCAATTAATAAAAGTTGCAGCGGTTGTTGCAAACGCCGCTGTATAAAGACAATTGCAGCACCTAAAAGACTGCCAAGTACAGCAAAAAGTGGTAAACCAATCGTTTGTGTTAAGTTGATGTAGTGACTAAGCGCTAGAAAGATTACTGCGCCTAAGCTGGCACCGGCATTAATGCCCATGACGCTAGTATCGGCCAAAGGGTTTTCAGTAACTAATTGCAAAATTGCACCACTAAGGGCCAGACAACCGCCACAGATAACACTTAACATAATTTGTGGTAAACGAAATTGCAGTAAAATAAGTTGTGACTGTGCATCACCTTGGCCAACTAAGGTTGTAAGAACGTTATGTAAAGAGAGGTGAATGCTGCCGTGGGTCATTTGAAAGAAACTTAATAGAACAAAAAGGACTAATAGACCAGCAAACCATGCACCAAAGCGGTGTTTTCTTTTTAGATTAGTCAATTCAAGGCCTCCTCTTGATTACGCCAGAGGAAAATGAATAGAAATAAGCCGCCTAAGATAGCAGTCAGCGCACCTAAGGGCAATTCAAAGGGTGGATGGGCAGACTTAGCCAATGCGTCGCCAAAGCTGAGAAAGGCGCCCCCAGCAAGTAATACTTGGCCAACTGTATGCTTGAAATTGTGGCCGCTGAGTAAAGCGATACATTGGGGAATTCCCAAACCAACAAAAGCAATGTTACCGGCCACGGCAACACTGGCACCGGCGGCAAGTACAATTAGGCAGGCTGCCCATAAACGTGTCCAATTTCGTTTTGTCCCTAACCCTTGGGCCAATTGATCATTGAGCGCAAGCAGCGTCAATTCTTGGCGAAGACAAAATAGGCCAATAACTAAAATGAAAAAAGTAATGGCAAGCAGAGTAACCGCCTGATACGTTACACCGGAGAATCCACCGACTAACAATGTTCGGTATTTTGCAGTTGACTGGGTGAGTAAACTGACAGCGTAAGCCACGCTGACAAGAAAGCCTGAAAAAATTGTACCGCCTAAAATTAATCGCAGTGGTTGCATACCACTGCGCGTTACTGATAGGCCAAGCACAATACAAAAAGCAATTAAAGCGCCTAACAATGCAAGTCCAAAACGGGCAGCGATGGTAAATGGAATACCAACCACCGTACCAATGATTAGAGCCAGATTTGCGCCACTATTGACGCCTAAAATCGCTGGATCAGCAATTGGATTACGTGAAATGGTTTGTAGTAATTGACCCGCAACAGCTAACAAGCTACCAATTAACACACTGGCCAACGCACGAGGTAGCCGAACTTGTAGAATTATTTGCTGTTCTAAGCCAGTGTGTGGGTGAAGCAATGTTAGTGGGCTGTACCAAGTTGGTCCACTGCAGAGGTCGATAGTAAAGCCTAATAATAACAGGCAAATTAAGATAAAATTCAAATGGGCTATTTTATGTTGCATCCTTTTCCCCCTTACCGAGAGAGTGTTTGGAAAAGCGGTTAGATTCTACTCTGCAATTATAGTGAGTTATTTACAAAGATCGCAAATAGCTTAGGACGCCTCGAATGTTGTCGATTCTTGTGGCAAAGTTTAAAGGTCACAGTTACAAAGTCCGTAACTGCTCGCGACTCAATTCGTCTCGGTCACCGCAGGAAGCTGCTTTTTCAAACACGTTTACACTAAATTAGTCAGGTGAATACTAGTAAAAGTATTTTTCAAACACGATCTAAGGCCAATAATGATTAAAATGAAAAAGATCTCATTTAAGTTTTAATTTTAGCAGAAGAAATAGTTTATATCTAGACTAATTGAAAACTATTCTCAATTACGGACTAACCGATTTAAAAAAGCAAGGCCGTGAAGTGAACCCAGACTTTTGTCCCACACCTTAATTTAAAATTCTCTTTTACTGTACCAAAAAAGCGCTAGAAAGTTTAGTTTGCTTCAAACCAAATTTTCTAACGCTAATAACTAGCCCATTATTGCATGTGTAGTAGATTTAATTTATCTAGATGTTCCGCAATTTGAACTGAATTCCACGCGGCACCTTTCAATAAATTATCGGAAACGTTCCATAAATGATAGGCGTTATCTTCTTCTTGATCAGGTCGAACACGACCAACAAAGGTATCGCGACTACCTTCCGCGTTGATTGGCATTGGGTAGATTTGATGATCAGGATCATCTTGTAAAACGACACCAGGGGCGTTGCGTAGAGCAGCTTGAATGCCCGCAACATTAGCATTTTTAGCGTCTTCAACTTCAAAGTAAACTTCTTCAGAATGACTGACTGGAACGGGGACGCGAGCACAAGTTGCGGTTACCTTGATAGCCTTACTGTTCATGTCACCAGCCATGATCTTTTTGGTTTCGTGGATCATTTTCCATTCTTCATGGGAGTAGCCATCTTCTTCAAACACGTCGATTTGCGGTAAAACATTAAAAGCAATTGGATAGTGCTTTTTATCACCAGCAGTTGGTAAAATATCAGCGTGCATTTCTTTGCCATCTAAGTAATCTTGCGTTTCAGTTCGTAGCTCTTGTAAAGCACGGTTACCGGCACCACTAACGGCCTGGTAAGTTGAAACAATCACTTTTTTTAGACCAAATTTTTGGCGAATTGGTTCTAGTGAAACAACCATTTGAATCGTCGAGCAATTTGGATTAGCAATGATACCATGATGCGCATAAAGTGCCTTTTCATTAACTTCAGGAACAACTAAAGGTACTTCAGGATCCATGCGGAAAGCACTTGTATTATCAACAACGACAGCGCCACGTTTAACAGCTTCAGGAGCAAATTTTTTGGAAACACCGCCACCAGCAGAGAAAAGGGCTAGATCAACGCCCTTAAAAGAATCAGGCACAGTTTCTTCAACAGTAATTGTCTGGTCTTTAAACTTTAATTGTTTACCAGCAGAACGACTAGATGCTAGCAATTTTACAGAATTAATTGGTAAAGTTGTCTCCTCTAACATCTGAATCATTCGGGTACCAACAGCGCCAGTTGCGCCAACCACTGCAACATTATAACCACTCACAGTAAAAGACCTCGCTTTTTATAAGTTAGCCTATAGTTTAGCACAAAATATAAAATTAGAAAACAATGAAACCTCACATTGTTTTATTAAAATGTTTAGTGACGTGCTTTAGACTAGTGCTAATCGTTATTCCAATAAATATTCTAATTGCTTAATAATTTATTCTTTTTACAGGATGAGGCCCTGGATGAAAAGTCTTGTGGTCCGTAAATGAGCACTTAGATTAATTTAAATAGTCAGGGTCATATTTTTATCTGGAAAACAATCAAGTAGTGAGTGTGGCTAAGTAATGGATTTATGCATAAATTTATTAATTTTGGCGGATTAAATTTTACTAATTAATTAAAATAAGTAAAAGTTGTGGTGAGTAATTCGGACGTTTACAGTTTTCTGTGTTATTTTGTAGTTAAGCGTTTTCTAATTATTATACAAAACAGGTACGAGAACGTTTATAATGTAGATATCAAATGTCCTTAAACAGAATCGGAGGTAATTAGAATGACCCAAAAAGCTTATATGATCGGTACTGGAATCGGTAATTTAGCTGCAGGTATCTATTTGATTCGTGATGGTGGTTGGCGTGGTGATCAGATTACTATGTTTGGCCTGAATAAACATGGTGCTAACGATGGTGATACGGTCGCTGCCTATGAGGATGAGTACGGGATTACACCACTTGGAAACAGCCAGGGCTATTTGGCCGAGGGTGGTCGAATGTTAAATGAGGAGACGTACGAAAATCTTTGGGATCTATTGCGGGAAGTTCCGTCATTAGATAATCCTGGTCAATCAGTAACGGATGATATTTTAGATTTCGATCACGCACACCCAACGCATGATGTTGCCCGTTTAATGGATAAGTTTAACGGTATTCGGAATAAAGGTGACCGCCAGGATTATAATCATATGCAGTTTAATAATCACGATCGTTATTTGTTAAGCAAATTAATGTTGTTACCTGAAAGCAAAGAGCAAGAATTAAATGACGTGAGTATTAAGCAATGGTTCAAAACTAGTCAGCATATTTTTCAGACTAATTTCTGGTATATGTGGCAAACTACCTTTGCGTTTAAGAAGGAAAGTTCTGCGATGGAATTACGCCGTTATATGAACCGGATGATTCTTGAATTTAGTCGGATTAATACACTTGCCGGAGTCACCAGAACGCCTTACAACCAGTATGAAAGTATTATATTACCAATGCGCAAGTATCTAACTGATCGTGGTGTTCAGTTTGTGAATAACCGTAAAATCACGGCGTTCCAATTTAAAGACACACCACTTCGTGACGATATCATCGTGACCGGTTTAGAATACGAAGAAGTTGATAATGACAACCAAAAGGGCAGTGTCTCGATTGAAGAAAATGATCTTGTCTTTGATACTAACGGTGCCATTACTGACAGTACTTCAATTGGTGATCTAGATACGCCAATTAAGGAAAATATGGAGTATGCGCCGAGTGCTCAATTGTGGAAACAGGCCACCGAACACTTTTACGATTTAGGTCATCCTGACAAGTTCTTTAACGACCGATCGCAAAGTGAGTGGATGAGTTTTACAATCACAACCAGTGATCACTACTTGCTGAACCAGGTAACGCGGATTACGCAGCAACAACCTGGCAATGCCCTAAATACTTGGATTGATAGTAACAACTTGATCTCAATTGTTGTTCATCATCAGCCTCATTTTAAGGCGCAAAAAGAGAATGAAACTGTCTTTTGGGGCTACGCAATGTATCCACGGCGGCAAGGGGATTACGTTAAGAAACCATTTATCGAGATGACTGGCCGTGAAATGTTGCAGGAATTACTGGGTCACCTAGCAGAAGTCGATAGCAGTAAAGATAATATTCGGCAACACACGGATAAAATTATGGCCAGTATTATTAACGTTATTCCAGTTTACATGCCGTATGCCAGTGCCCTCTTTAATCGCCGGGCAGTTGGTGACCGACCAGCCGTTGTACCGAAGCATTCCAAGAACTTAGCTTTCATTGGTCAATTTGCGGAAATGCCATTTGATATGGTCTTTACTGAACAATATTCATTCCGTTGTGCCCAGCGCGCCGTTTACCATTTCTTGGGCATTCCTGCTAGTGAGTTAACACCATTACACCATTATGAAAAAGATCCAAAAGTAATGGCACGAGCAACCAAGACAATGTTCCGTTAAAAATGGGTAAAGTGATGTTAGGTAGTTAATTTTATACGGAAACTACCTAACGAATTACGTTCTAATTAGCGCGTGGTTTGAAATTATTTGTTGCAGAAATTGTGACACTAAAGAGGTCGGGACAAAAATCCTGGCCTCTTATTTGTTTGATCATTGCACTAGAACGTGCGCCAAAAGTCTGGATTTAGCTGTAGTTACGCAGTAAACCCAAAACCGACTTTTGTCCCACTTTCTTTATCCGAAGTAGGTCATTCACTAATACCGGGCCAGTTTAATTTATGGGATAATTGAATACCTAAGGAGTTGTGAATTGTGAAAAAGGGAATTTTATTAGTTAACTTGGGAACACCCACTGCACCAGAAGCGAAGCCAGTCCGTGTTTATTTAAGTCGCTTCTTAGCCGATCAGCGGGTCATTGATACACCACGTTTTTTATGGTGGCCGATTTTACATGGTATTATTTTGCGTTTTCGACCGCGACATTCGGCGGCGCTTTATAAAAAAATTTGGTCGGCGGAGGGATCACCATTATTACTATACACGCAGCAGCAAACACAGCAATTACAAGAATTACTGCCTAACTATGTTGTTCGTTTTGCTATGTGTTATAGTGCACCATCCGTACCCACAGCGCTCAGTGAACTAGCTAATCAGGGCGTTGATGAGTTAACGGTTATTCCGCTATACCCGCAATATTCAGGGACGACAACTGGTTCGGTTTTTGATCAGGTAATGACTTATTTTCAAAATAGTTCCAATATTCCGCAGTTATATTTTCAACAAAGTTTTTTCCATGAACCACTCTATATAGCAGCCTTGGCCAATCAAATCAAACTAGAATTAAAAAATCAGTCGTATGATCAACTGATTTTCTCTTATCACGGTATTCCGCAAAAATATGCTGATAACGGGGATCCATACCCACAACAATGCACTGAAACAACGCAGCAAATTATGCAATTGGTCGGCGATCAGCCATACCAGCAAAGCTATCAATCTAAATTTGGTCCTAGTCAGTGGCTATTACCGGCAACGGATCAGACGTTAAAAAATTTGGCCAGTAATGGCTGTAAAAGTGTTTTAGTTATTACACCAAGTTTCGTAGCGGACTGTTTGGAGACACTACAAGAGATTAACCGCGAAAACCGGCAGTACTTTATGGAAAGTGGTGGGCAACGCTTTACCTATTTACACCCACTTAACGGTAGTACAGACTTTACCGCGATATTGGCAAAGCTTGCAGTGAATAATGAACGTGTTCAGCAGACTCATTAATTAGTGACTTAAACCCAACTCGCTCAAGTAATTTTTGAGCGGGTTTATTTTTTTTCGTTGTAATTGCGGTTAATTCAGTTAATTTAAGTTCTTCAAAACTAAATTGAACGATGTGCTGTAAAACTTCCGTCATGACGCCTTGCCGTTGAAATTGAGCTAATAGTTCATAGTGGACACTGGCCGATGTGGTTGTTTCACTAAAGGGTCCTAATTCAAAAGTACCTAGAAAAGTATTACTTTTGCGATCTTGAATTGCCCAGATCAACATTTCATTGCGCATAACGCGGCCCATTGCAGAATTAACGTAACGGGCCGTGTCCATAATTGTCGAGTCAGGTTGACGATCCGCTGCCTGAGCAATGGATTTGTCGTGACGCAATGCGAAAATCTCTTTGATGTTACTCCCAGTCAACCAGTCAAGCGTGTAGTGCGCGGTCATAATTGGGTGGTACTTTTCAAATATTGTCATTGGTTATTCAGCTCTTTCTTCAGGTAGTCTAATTGTGTTTATGCTACCGCAGATTATAGTGTAAATAAACATTTAGATATTTATTGGAAGGTCGAGACCGACCTCGGCCGCATCAACAATTGTTTCGGCAAGCGTTGGGTGAGCGTGAATTGTGTTAGCAACGTCATCTAAGGTCAGTTCGTTTTCAATCACTGTAGTGAGCTCGGCAATTAATTCACTGGCGTTGGGACCAACAATTTGCGCGCCAATAATTTGGTTAGTTTTATCGTCAAAAATAAGTCGTAAAAAGCCTGTGGTGACATTTAACGTTAAGGCCCGGCCATTAGCGCCAAATGGGAATTGTGCGGTTGCGGCGTGATAGCCAGCCTCGATAGCCGCTTTTTTCGATAAACCAGTAACGGCCATTTCAGGATCGCTATAAACAATTTCAGGTAGTGCCTTGTAGTTAACGTGAGTTTCCTTACCGGCCAAAATGGCCCCCAAAACACGAGCCTGATTTGTTGCCCGGTGTTCTAGCATAATTCCCGGCGTAACATCACCAATTGCAAAAATGTGTTCGCGGTTAGTTTGGCACTGGTCATTAATTATAATTTTGTTTTGTTTAGTTAGGTTAAGCCCTAGGTTTTCTAAACCAAGATCTTCAGTATTGGGCAAACGACCAACAGTGACTAGTAAATAGTCGCCATTAATTATTTGTTGCTCCCCATTCTTTTCATAAGTGACTGTGACCGCTGTTTTTGTGTTTTCGACCTTTTTAATTGGTGCCTCAGTAATTATTTCCACGCCTTTACGTTGCAGGTTAGCCGTAACTACTTTAACAAGACTTTCGTCAAATTTAGATAAGAGTCGCTTGGAGTGTTGAATAATTGTGACCTTAGCGCCTAGATCTGCATAGGCCGAGGCTAGCTCGGTACCGATGTAGCCACCACCGTCAACCAATAAATGTTCTGGAATCTTAGGCAAACTAAGCGCGCTCGTTGAATCAATAACGCGCTTTTCAAACGGAAAATCTGCTAATGGTCGCGGTCGCGAGCCTGTTGCAATTACAGCGCGCTTAAAAGCTAGAATAGTCGTTTTAGTTCCACTAACTAAGCGTAAATGATGCAAATCAAGAAAATCTGCGTTACCATAACGTAAATCAACCTGATGTTCTTTAATTAAATCCTGAACGCCACCGACTAATTTATCAACAATACTTTGTTTCCACTGTTGGGTTTTAGTGTAGTCCAGATTCTTTTTACCACCCTGCGTCATACCTAATTGCTCATCACTAGCCATAGCGGCAAAACGATGACCAGCGTTAATTAAAGCCTTTGAGGGAATACAGCCAATGTTTAGGCAAGTTCCGCCAACTTTATTTTTTTCAATGAGGGTTACTTGTTCACCTAACTCACTGGCGCGGATTGCTGCCGTATAACCACCAGGGCCAGCCCCGATAATAACGGTGTCGATATTCTCGGCTTCAGGATAGTCTTTTTCTTTGGCCGGTTGTTTGCTGAAGAGATTACGAAAATTAATTTGGTTATCAATATCCGTCTTTTTAATCATTTTTGCGGTGTTACCTAACACAATTTTACTAAGATCAACATTATTATGAAGTGCATAACAGCGTAACGCTGGTGTTATGTTAACGCCGGCTAGAGTTTTTGCCTCTGCCTTTGCGGCGTCATCCCGGGCCTTTTGCGCTAATTGCGTTTGTTTCTTTAAGTTAGCAGCCAGGTTTTGACCAGGTTCCTCGTCAATTTCAAATAGAACATCAGTGTAACTGAAGGGTTCACCTTCCTGGATATTTATTTTTTTTACTGTACCGGCTAAGGGTGCCTTTAGATCGAGGACCAATTTGTGGCCCTCTAATTCCAACATGTCCTGATTAAAATCTAGATGCTCGCCGGCCTTAATTCGCCAAGCGATAACAGTACCATCAACGGATTTAGTATAAAGATCGGCCAAACGTAATGAACGCATAAAAAGCACTCCTTTTTTTAATAAAATGTAAAGGCTATCATTGATAATTTGATATAAATTGTGTACAATATAATTATACGATAACTAAAGGGGGAATTCAATTTTGAACAAACTTTACACAACAGTTATGACGAACGAAGGTGGCCGTGAAGGTCAAGTATGGTCCAATGACAAGAAATTAGACTTAAAGATTACGGCCCCAGGCGAAGGTAAGGAAGGTACGAACCCAGAACAGCTCTTTGCTGCAGGCTATGCTTCTTGTTTTAATAGTGCACTGAGTGTCGCTTTAGAACAAGGCAACGTTTCCGGTAAGAGCACAATTCGTGCTGAAGTTTCATTATTCCAAGGTGATGGCCCTGATTTTAAGATTGCAGTTAAATTAACCGGCCACATTGATGGTTTAGACAAAGAAGAGGCAGCAAAGTATATGCAAATTGCCCACCAAATTTGTCCTTATTCAAAGGCAACTAGTGGTAATGTTGACGTTGAATTAGTAACTGAATAATTTTAGCTTGGCGTGTATCGAAGTTTTGGTAACATAACTTTGGTGCACGCTTTTTGCTTGATTAAAATTCTGACGTGTAGTATGGCAGATTAGCATTTGATTATTTTCGACTATCCTATTAAGAAAACTTGCTCTTTTTAAATAATTAAGTGTGCACCTTAGCAAGTGACTCGTCAGTTATTATTCAGGCAGCTTTTTAGACGAGAGGCTTGCTTTTTTCTTTGATTTGAAATACGGAGATCGGTTAAATCACATAAAATCGTCAGTTTGTTTGACGTCAGAAATGTATTAATTGCTGGTTTCATCACTAATGTTAAGCAATTTTGTGAGTTTAGTAGCGTATCCTTGATTTCAAGATTGAGTGTCCAGATAAAAAATAGTAAGGAGGCTAGGACAAAAGCCCTAGCCTCCTTACTATTTCCGATGGCTACTCTAGAATATGTGCCAAAAGTCTGGTTTCTATTCTTTTTCATGCTTACGTTTTTGATCAAATATACCTAGTATGCCTGTCAATAACATAACACCGATTGTAGCCAAAAGTGTTCTCTCACCTGTAGCCTCACCAGTTTGTGGTAATTTACTAAGTACCGAACCAGCAACGGTTGTGTTTGTTTTCTTAGTTGATTTTTCCTTAGTCAAAGTAGTATTACCAGTTTGTTTTTTGGCCAAATTAATTGTGCTGGTAGTATTGTTATTAGTTGTTTTGCTCATGTTGTTAGCAGGAGTGTTATTGTCAGTGGCTGTACCAGTGGTGTTGTGAGTATTGTTGCTAGTAACCGTACCAGCACTGCCAGTAGTTTTATTACCAGTAACCGTGCCACCGTTATTAGCAGGGGTATTATTGCTGGTAGTTGTGCCAGTACCAACATTATTACCGGTCGTGTTATTACCAGTAGTTGTGTCAGTGTTACCGCCAGTATTGTTGTCACCAGTAGTTTTTGCTGGTGTGACGGTTAAGATTCCATTTTGTAAAGTAACAGTGTAGTTACTGTTCGTTGCGTTATTTGCTGTTAACGTCAAGGTAACAGTATTACTACCAACATTAGTTCGACTGTTGCCAGTAACGCTATAGGCCAATGTGTCACCATTAAGCAGACCAGTTGGTGTGATGGTTAAACTATGCGCCTGGCCATCGTAAACGTAACTGGCCGAGTCTGCCGTTAAAGTAGCCTTCGCTGGTATGATAGTAAGTAGTCCACTTTGGACATCAGCGGCTGTGAAGTCGTAGTTTGGATTGGCATTTTGTAGTTTAGTTATGCCAGCCGTACTTAATTTGACGGTGTAACTACCCACATTTTGACTTGTAATGCCACTTAAATCAAAGTCACTTGCAGTCAACTGGGGTACGACAAAGCTCTTATCGGCACTTGGTGCTAAAACAGTGTAGGTTGTTGGATCGGTACTGGCAGTACCATCGTAAACTTTAGTTGCGCCTTGAACTACCAAGCTAGTGGCCAACTGTGGATTATCACTAGGTTTAGTCGGATTAACTGGCGCACTTGGATCATTTGGGTTGGCCGGTGTAGTTAAGGCTAACGGTGTGACGGTTAAAGTCCCATTCTGTAAAGTAACAGTGTAGTTACTATTGGTCGTGTTATTTTCGGCCAATGTCAAAATCACGGTATTACTA
This sequence comes from Loigolactobacillus backii, assembly GCF_001663675.1. NCBI lineage: Bacteria > Bacillati > Bacillota > Bacilli > Lactobacillales > Lactobacillaceae > Loigolactobacillus > Loigolactobacillus backii. Next base: position 630,433 of record NZ_CP014873.1, on the reverse strand, counting down.
CCAGCGTTAGTGCGACTGTTGCCCGCAACACTATAAGTTAATGTATCGCCATTGAGCAGGCCATTCGGTGTAATGGTTAGGCTGTGTGCCTGACCATCGTAAACATAACTGGCCGAGTCTGCCGTTAAAGTAGCTTTAGCTGGTGTAATGGTAAATAGCCCACTTTGGACGTCAGCGGCCGTGAAGTCGTAGTTTGAATTGGCTTTTTGCAACTTAGTTATGCCGGCCACGCTTAATTTGACGGTGTAGTGGCCAACGTTTTGGCTTGTAATGCCACTTAAATCAAAGTCACTCGCAGTCAACTGGGGTACGACAAAGTCCTTATCAGCACTTGGCGCCAAAACAGTGTAGGTCGTTGGATCCGTACTGGCAGTACCATCGTAAACCTTGGTCGCGCCTTGGACCACTAAGCTAGTGGCCAACTGTGGATTATCACTAGGCTTAGTCGGATTAACCGGTGCACTAGGATCATTCGGATTGGTTGGTGTAGTTAAGGCTAACGGTGTGACGGTTAAAGTCCCATTCTGTAAAGTAACAGTGTAGTTACTATTGGTCGTGTTATTTTCGGCCAACGTCAAAGTAACAGCATTACTACCAGCGTTAGTGCGACTGTTGCCCGCAACACTATAAGTTAATGTATCGCCATTGAGCAGGCCATTCGGTGTGATGGTTAGGCTGTGTGCCTGACCATCGTAAACGTAACTGGCCGAGTCCGCCGTTAACGTGGCTTTAGCTGGTGTAACGGTTAAGGTTCCATTCTGTAAAGTAACAGTGTAGTTACTATTGGTCGTGTTATTTTCGGCCAACGTCAAAGTAACAGCATTACTACCAGCGTTGGTTCGACTATTGCCCGTAACACTATAAGTCAAGGTATCGCCATTGAGCAGGCCATTCGGTGTGATGGTTAGGCTATGCGCCTGCCCATCATAAACGTAACTGGCTGAGTCTGCCGTTAAACTAGCCTTTGCGGGCGTAATGGTAAATAGCCCACTTTGGACATCAGCGGCTGTGAAGTCGTAGTTTGAATTGGCGTTTTGTAGTTTAGTTATGCCAGCCGCACTTAATTTAACGGAGTAACTGCCAACATTCTGGCTTGTAATACCACTTAAATCAAAGTCACTCGCAGTCAACTTGGGTACGACAAAGTCCTTATCCGCACTTGGTGCTAAAACAGTGTAGGTTGTTGGATCGGTATTGGCAGTACCATCGTAAACCTTGGTCGCACCTTGAACCACTAAGCTAGTGGTCAACTGTGGATTATCACTAGGATTAGTCGGATTAATCGGTGCACTTGGATCATTTGGGTTGGCCGGTGTAGTTAAGGTTAACGGTGTGACGGTTAAAGTCCCATTCTGTAAAGTAACAGTGTAGTTACTATTGGTCGTGTTATTTTCGGCCAACGTCAAAGTAACAGCATTACTACCAGCGTTGGTTCGACTATTGCCCGTAACACTATAAGTTAATGTATCGCCATTGAGCAGGCCATTCGGTGTGATGGTCAGGCTATGCGCCTGACCATCGTAAACGTAACTGGCCGAGTCCGCCGTTAAACTAGCCTTCGCTGGCGTAATAGTGTCTGTTGCCGCATTACTTTCCAATGCCGTTGCATTTTGTAAATTCAGTGTTGGTTCAGCGGCAGCAAGGTGCTTCAATCCTTGTGCAGTTAAGGCCAATGTATAGGTACCCACTGTAATTGGGGTTACTTTAGATTGTCCTGGTTGTGTGAAGACATAGTCGCCAGTCTGCAACTGATAGGTTGTAGTAGTCCCATCTGCGGCGGTTAATGTCAAAACTGGTGCGGTGGTGAAAACTGGCGTATTAGCGTAAACTTTTGTGTTATTTGGAACATTACCAGTTGCGTTTAATTGATAGTAGAAATTAACGACCCCATTAGGAGCGAAGGTACCCTTTTGTGTAGCGGCACCGACTAAAGTATAGTTGGCAATATCGGCAGCAGTAGCCGTATAGGCTGTGCTGTAGTTACCAGTCAAAGTTGTACTGGCAGCTAATTTAGTTGTAGTGCCAACTAAATAATAGTTAACCGGTAAATTTTCTGTTGCCAAGGCAAGTTGGGCACCAATCGTGTTTGTCGCTGTAATTTTGTTGCCTGTACTATCGGTTGCTACTGTGTTGGTCTGGGTTAAGTCAATTTCACCTACATCGGCTGGTGTTGCATCAGTGGCTACTTGCATTGGCGCATATAACTCAATCATATCTTTGGCACCAAGATTAGTCGTCGTTATAATAAATGAACGTACTTGTGACCAATTTTTAATTGAACTAGCAGGAAGGTAGCCGGCACTATCAATATTATCCGTCGTACTGTCACCATAACCAGTACTATAAAGAACCGTCTCGCCACTGGCAGGTGTGGTTACGGGACCAGTTAATTCAAGCCCGTAGGCATCACCGTTTGCAGTGCTAGGTAAGGCGACATATTCTGCGGCAGTGGCCAAGGCATTATCCGTTCCGTTATATAAAGTAAAACGGTAATCACCAGTGGTTGAGCCACCTAAAGTAAAGGTAGCCGATGTATTGGTTGGATCAGCGGTATCGTATACGCTATAGGGAGTATCTGTAGTATTTTTTAATCCATCTTGAGTTACTAATTCAGATGGTGCACTGATTAACCAAGTAAAGTCATTATTGTCCATGTATAACTGATTGTTTTCAACGGTCCAATCACTACCAACCACTTGTGAGTCAGCATTACCGGCCACGTTGATCGCATAGTCATGACCGTTGTACGTATATTGGATTAAATTCATCTTTGAGGTGATGAAGAATGTGCCACCATCATTATCACTGCTAACTGTGATCTTATCGCCAGGTAGCTCATCCGCGTTAACAACAAAATTTGCTTTTAAATTACCATTGATTACTGGTGAAATGCCTGTACCAGTCCAATTAAGTTCGATTACCTGCCGTCCATCGGCAGTATCCGCCAATTGTGTTACTTTGGCGGCCTGTAAATCAGCGGTACTCATAGTAAGTGCTTTGGATAAATCGCCATTACCAGCGAAAGAAGTACCTGCCGGGGCCACAATGTAGACAATTGGTTCAAACGGTAAAGTCTCATTTTCTGGGCCTTCGTACGTGTCAGCGACATTAGTGACCGAATTATAGAGAGCCGTAATTGTATCACCAGTATTTATGACACTATCATTATTCTGCGCCGTATAGGTATTTACATTACTAATTGCAGAAACTGGAACATCGGTGGCTGTAACTGTACCCTTAGCCGTAGCTCCTGAGGTCAGATCCTTTTCATTGATCACTAACTTGGTGCCAGAAGTAACTGCCGTGCCATTTTGATAATTTTGAATTACATAGCCATAATAATGGAAATTTTGAGTGCCATCGTTGCTGCTAACATAGGTCCCAGTATAGCCAATACCCGGTGCTAGATTAGTCTTGACTTCAAAACTAGCCACACCTTGATTGGCTGCAAAGTCGGGTTTAAATAGCTCACCTAAACCAATTGTTTTTGTTTCTGGAGTGCCATCCCAAGCAATTGCAGTAATGGTAAAGGTTGTCCCAGCAGGATAGCTGTCTGAGTTGTTGCCAGTAGTTGGTGTGCGCATACTTGTAACGTACAGGCCGTTTGGCACCGTCACTAATGTATCGTTGGTGACGGTGTGATTACTTAGATTCTTAAAATTGGTCATGAAAAGCAGGTTGTTGTCCTTACCAGTTTGCTCTTTATCGTGGTTAGCATAAGCAGTTTGACCTAATAACAGAGAATTACTTTCGTTAGAGTTTAAGATACTAAAATATGAACTATACGTTGGTTCAGTTAAGTTGTCAGTCAAAGGTGTCGTAGCCGTCACGGTTAGTGGTGTGCCTAGAAAAGTGCCAGTAACACTAGGTGTGCTGGCCGCCTCGATATCACCATCAGTAGGGGTACCAGTAACGTATGAGCCTAAAATTTTAACGAAGATATCACTTTTCAATGTCGTAGCCGGATAAGTTACAATCACATCACTCCCAACGCCATCCTGCGTGAAGGTTGCCTTATTGTCTGTATCAGAAAGTCCGTTAGTTGTTAACAAGGTTGAATTAGCCGCATCTAACTGGAAGCCAGCTGGTACTGGAATTGTTACGACAATGTTGGCTAGCTGGGTTCGATAGCTGTCATTAGATTCACCTCCGTTAATGTTGTAAGTGCCGGCGGAAAAGCGAACCTGATAGCCATATTCTTCACCAGTAGTTACGGTTGGTGTATCAGAAGTAGTTGGTTGTACTCGCGTAATTTCTTGAGTTGTTGTATAGGCCGTTGGATTAGTAAACGTAATTGGAATGGTAGCTAATGTTGTTGCGCCGCTGACTAGATTTAGGCTGGCCTGTGATTGGTCAGCAATTTGGAGGTAATCATTTGCGGCTTCAACGAAAACGTTAAGGCCAAAACTACCAGACGAATCAGTGGCGGTAAAAGTTAGTGTTTCTGGATTGGTTTTACTAGTAGCACTACCAGATGGCGTTACTGTAAATAGATTATGATCATAACCGACGACGTGTAGGCCATAGGGTAGGACAAGCTGGAAGGAATCACCGGCTGCTACGTGACCAGAGATAACAATGTGCGCCTCACCATTAGCTGTATCACTAGTTAGTAAGTTAATTGCCGCGCTGGTACTGCTGCCATTGAGCGTAATTCCGACGGCACTAGTGCTGGCCAGATTAGTTGTTGGTGCGGTTGCGGAAGTAGCATTCAGCGTAACGGCCACTGGTGAAGTGGAAAGCAAGGTTTCTAATCGCTGTAATTCTTCCTCAGAAACGCCGCTATTTAAATTAACGACTAACTGATTATCACTGGTTGTGACGTTGACGCCGGCTGGCAATTTATTTTGAATTGTTGTTGCGTAAGTGGCAGCGGCATTAACGTTAGCCGTTATTTTGCTATCAATGTTAGTTGCTGCGGTTGAAGTATTTGCTGCAGTTTTTTGTGGATTTGTAGTGGCACTAGCTGAAGGATTAGTGCTAATTTTATTTGGTGTGTTAGTTGCGGCCGTGCTAGTGGTGGCGGGCACTGAATCAGTTGTTGCAGTTGAAGCAGTGTCTGTGCTAGCCGAACTGGCCGTTGTTGAAGTATTACTACTGGCACTAACTGTGGTGCTAGCAGTACTAGTTGTCGTTGTATTACCAGTTGCTGCGGTGCTTGTCGAGGAAATATCGTTGGAAGCCGTTGCGGTCGCTGTGCTGCTAACCGCTGTTGACTTATTGGTTGTGTTACTAGTTGCTGCAGTGGTACTGGTAGCTGCACTACTGGCCTGACTCGCAGTAGCGGCTGAACTTGCAGTGGTACTAGCGGCACTTGCGGTACTGGTCTTAGCCAGCGAATTAGCATTGGAATTTGCTGTACTTGCACTAGTTGCCGTGGATTTAGCAACAGGCAAAACTGTACTTGCTGGTTGCAATGTTGCCGTAGCGTTACTCGTTGTGGCCGCCGTTGCAGCATCAGTCGTAGCCGCGTTAACCTGATCGACTGCTAAAAATGATCCTAAAGCAACTACAGAAATGCCGGCAACTAACCAGCGTTTCCCCGCCTTGTACATTTTGTAATGTTGTTTAGTGTCTAATTGACTAAATTTATTATTCAATAAAAATCCCTCCAAATATTAATCTACCCAAATTCCAACTTAATGAGATGTTATTCATTACGGGTCGTTTATATAGTGGACGGAAAACTTGAAATAAGCGGCTTAAATTTACTTGCTTCCGCAGCAATAAAGCACATTAGAAGCTTTCATTAAAATAAACTCATCAAATTAGCATATGAATCTAATCACAACTTACTTATACTAAATTAATAAAATCGTGTCAAGCCGGCTTTGCGGGCACTATAATTAAGTATTAACGTTAAATACTTTAATATTATTCAACCTGAATAATTAGCAGCACCTGTAAGCAGTATAAACTCTTACTTATAATTTATATATTATGTTATATTAACGATAATTAAATAAATAAAAAAGTCAAATATCAAAGAAATTTTATTAAAAATAGATATTTTTTATGTCAATTTTTAACCGCTATTTCACTATGTCATTTAATTTTTGCCGTCATTTGCAGGTTAAAATATAATCAAGATTGGGGTCCACATGATTTATTTAATGACTTTTATCAAAATTAAGGTGACTTTATAGTTCACTTGGGTGTGATTTCGAAAATGCTATGTTGTTTGAATGTAAGTAGCTATCTTTTGTAGAAAAGGGCGATTCTATGTATTACGTTTTAATGAAATCTCACGATATTCGCCAAAATTTGGCAACTGAGCAGTATTTAATGAATCAGAAAAACTTTACTGAGCCACTGGTGCTTTTTTATAGTGAAGGGCCATCAATTATTGTTGGACGCAATCAAAATACGTTGGCGGAGATCAACCAGAAATATGTTGCGGAACAGAAAATTGTGGTGACGCGGCGGCTGTCAGGTGGTGGGGCTGTTTACCATGACCTAGGGAATCTTTGTTTTAGTTTTGTGGTCGATGCTGCCGACGAAAAATTTGGTGATTTTAAAACTTTTACGCAACCAATTGTAACGGCCTTGCAAAAAATGGGGGTGCAAGATATTGAGGTTTCTGGGCGAAATGATATTTTAGTTGCTGGGAAAAAATTCTCTGGTAGTGCAATGTACACTAAAAATGGCAAAATATTTTCCCACGGAACTTTAATGTTAAACGTTGACCTAAATGTGGTCACGCACGCGTTGAATGTACCGGCCGATAAAATTGCGTCAAAGGGCATCAAGTCAATTCGTAGTCGGGTCACTAATTTACGTCCTTATTTAGCGCCAGAATTTCAAGATTTAACCACTGAGGAATTTCGCGATAAACTGTTACTTCAATTGTTTGCCGCGCCAAACTTGGCTGCAATAAAGGAAAAAGAATATCAAATTACGGCCGCAGATCAAAAACAAATTAACCAAATTTATACAAGTACTTATAATAATTGGAATTGGATTTATGGTAAATCACCGGACTTTACGTTGCAAAAAAGACAACATTTTACAATGGGCACAATTGATGCACGCTTGTTAATTCAACAGGGTAGGATTAATGAAGTGACTTTCTACGGTGATTTCTTTGGTTCAGAAGATGTTAAAGCTGTTGCGACCGTTTTAAACGGTGTTATTTATGATCGCCAACATATTAGTCAGGTCCTTGCCAAGCTAGATTTAGCAAACTACTTCAAAGGAATTAAACCAGCGGCGATTATTGATTTATTAGCGCAATAGGGCTTTTTTAACTGGTGTTATGTGGTATATTGAAACCTAAAGTTAAACGGATACGATCGCTTTTTATAGGAGGTTCATCTTGACTGAATTTTATTTTATTCGCCACGGCCAAACGCTTGCTAATACGCAAGGTGTGAAGCAGGGCACCACAAATACACCGGCGACTTATTTGAACAAAACGGGGAAGGCCCAAGTAACGAGGCTGCACGAACATTTTGATATTAGTTTTGCCGATCGTTTGCTTAGTAGCCCGTTAGAACGGACTAAGCAAACCGCAGCAATTTTAAACGCTACAGCCAAATTACCGGTGAGTTATGATGAACGCTTGACGGAAATTTCCTACGGTGAATGGGATGGCCTGCCGAATGCCACTTTACAAAAACAGTTTCCAGCAGCCTTTTCTTTGGCCACCGGAGATGTTTTACCTAGTTATGCCGTTCTTGCCAATGGTGAGACGTTTGCGGCGGTTGAGCAGCGGACGGCGGACTTTATGGCGGAAATGGCGACGCGTTATCCAACGCAACGCCTTATTATTGTTACGCATGGATTTACCGTTCGCAGTTTTGCCTACAATGCTGTTCAGGCCAGCGATCCACTGGCAATCCTTGAACCGGACAATGCTAGTGTGACCAAAATAACTGGTGACGCAAAAACGAAACAATTAGCGTTAATTTACTATAACCGTCTTTTTTAACGTGATTTGAATTGGAACTGGCGTGCGCCAAAACCGACTTTTGTCCCACTCCCGTGTTTGTACATTAGTACTGATAATTACTTACGGCATAATTTTTAGCAACAATAGAAATTATGCTTTTTAATTACGCCGATATTTTTACCGGATGGGGATAATTTTTAAGTAACGATTCTAGAGTGAGCAACAATGGCCACTTCATTTCGGTGAGTGGTATAATGGCTTGTCAGGTTAACATTATCCGGGTATGCTACTTAATGAACGTGGCGTACTGACTGTTGTAGTTATCTAAAAAAGGTTGGGGTTTGTAATGATGGAGACTAAGAAAAATAGTGTCATTGAGAGCGTAATGGCATTAATTAATGACGCGGCAACAATTAAGACTATTATTCTAGCGGCAATTGAAGATGCAAAGAAAAGTCAGTTTACCGCTGCCACAACAAAATTAGAAGAAGCCGATAAAAAATTAATAGCGGCCCATGAAATCCAAACGCATTTGTTATCCCAAGAAGCAGCCGGCCAGAAAGTTCAAGTGACCTTACTACTAGTGCACGCGCAGGATCATATTATGAGTGTGTCAACTTATCGAGAGTTAGCAAGTGAAATTATTGACTTATACCGGCGTTTAGCTGAGACCAAGTAAAATTATAGTAAACGACATTAATAGTCGTTAGTGTGAGATAAATTTATTTATTTTCTCACCTGACGATTGGAAATGTCGTTTTTTTGTTGCTCAAATTCAGAAAATATAGGAAGTGTTTAGGCCTTGAGTGTTAGTTCAATTAACAATTGGGAAGCATTTCTTATTTGGAACGCCTGAATTTTGCTACTGGCCAGGATAGTGTTTGTGAGTCCAAGCAGCGGTGTTTTTCTAAATATATTTAGGCCGAATTAGGCACAAGAATGATAGTAAAGCTGCTTTTCAAATATATTATCGCGTAAGAAGCCTAATAAAAGGCGCTTTATGGGAAGTGGGCCGCTCCAATCAGTTCTAATTGTGAAATAAGATTGAAGAAAAAAGGTAAATTCTGTATAAGTTATGGATCACATAAGATTATGGTGATATATTGAATTCATCGACAAAAACAAGTTACTAAGTTTAAAAATACACAAAGAAATTTTAGGAGGAGTAAATTTATGATTACATTATTCTACAGCTCAAACTGCACATCATCACGGAAGGCCTTAAAATGGCTGGAACAACAACAAATTCCCTTTGTTAAGCGTTACATCAAGAAGGCACCGCCAACAGTCAACGAAATTAAACAAATCATGCAATACGTTGATAACGGGATTGATGATATCCTAGCGACACGTTATAAAGGGTATCCGGCCTTTGCGCGTGAGATGGGAGAAATGACAACTAGTCAAATTTTTCAACGACTTCATGAAGAACCTGAATTACTCAGACGACCAATTATATTAAGTGAACGAAAAGTTAATATTGGCTACAATTCAGACGCAATTCGTACATTTATCCCGCGGGAACGTCGTCATTTTGATCGAATGGTTGCACTGTTGAATAGTGGAATGTAAGAGAGTGCTTGAAAAGCGGTTAGATTATGGAGTATAGCCTACTACTCCGCAATGCAGAAGGAATATTAGAAAAAAACACTAATATTCTTTGATGCTACGAACGTTGTCCATTCTTGTGGCGAAAACCTTGCCGCAAGAAACATGGCAGCTAGGCGAAAAGAGACGCGCAGCTGATCGTTCGACTGGCGTAGCTATACGCAATAATCTGCTTTTCCAAGCACGTTTACACTAAATTAGTCAGGTAAATACTAGTAATGGCATTTACCAAACACGGACTAGGATGAACCAAAGTCCGAGTCGCGGCCAAGTACACTAATAATCTTGATGCTACGAACGATGGCCATTCTTGTGGCAAAGGCTAAGGAGCACAGTTATAAAGTCCATAACTGCTCGCGACTCAGTTCGTCTCGGTCATCGCAATAATCTGCTTTTTCAAGCACGTTTACACTAAATTAGTCAAAAAAAACACTAATAAAAGCAGTCGCCAAATATTTACCTGTTGTAAGATTGCTAAATATTTCACTAAATTGGCCGAATGGCTTGACCAAAGCAGTCTCTTTTTCTAGAATTGAAATGTAAGTGATTTCTTGAAAGGGGAAAATAACGTGTATTTAGCAAATAATGAGCGCTACACACAATTACCTTCTCGTCGTGTAGGGCGGACTGGTTTACAATTACCAATTATTACTTTAGGGCTTTGGCATCACTACAGTAGTACAGACCCAATTGCGGATCGTAAAAAAGTATTACTGAAGGCTTTTGATTCAGGTGTTTTCAGTTTTGATGTTGCTGACCATTACGGTGCACCAGATTTTGGTTCCGCGGAAGAATTGCTCGGCAGTATTTTGCAATCTGATTTAAAACCTTACCGGCATGAATTAGTTATCGCAACTAAAGTGGGCTACAAGATGTTTGCTGGTCCATATGGTGAGATGTTGTCTCGTAAGGCAATTTTGCAGGGTATTGATGCCAGCTTACAGCGTTTAGGAACAGATTACGTTGATATCTATTACGCACACCGAGTTGATCCTGAAACTGACATGCAAGAAACTGCACAGGCTCTTGATCAAGTTGTCCGCGAAGGCAAGGCACTTTACATTGGAATCTCTAACTATGATCCAAAACAAACTGCGACGATGGTTAAGTTATTCAAGGATATGGGTACGCCGTTTACGGTTAACCAGGCTTCTTACAATTTGTTTAACCGGACAGTCGAAACTAGTGGTTTGTTAACGGAGCTTGAGAAAGACGGTGCCGGTCTGGTAGCTTACGGGCCATTATCAGAAGGCTTACTTAGTCAGCGTTATCTAAATGGTATTCCTAATGATTTTGCGATTCATCCAACTAATAAGGCAACTTTGGCCCAAGGAAAAGATGTTGTCGTTAAAAAGCTGAACGCACTAAACAATTTGGCTAAAAATCGTGACCAAACCTTGTCCCAGATGGCTTTAGCTTGGTTACTACGGCACAAGACAGTGACGAGTGTTATTATTGGCACAACCAGTGAAGAGCATTTGGCCGCTAATCTGGCTGCTGCAAAACATCTAGATTTTTCGGCAGATGAACTAGCAGAAATTGAACGAATTTTACGGGCTTAACTGTTTTAGACAAAAAAATCGGTACGACGAAATTTTTATTTTCGCCGTACCGATTTTTTAGTTAATATTCAGAACCTAAACGTTTTTTGAGACACCTGCTAATTAATTTCGATTTTGTGTTCGCTGTTTTGATCACTAGATTTTGGTAAGTTAATCTTTAAAACACCACCATCGTAGTTAGCAGTGATCTTTTTTTGATCAATATTTGGTAAGCGGTATTGGCGACTGGATTGACCATATTGACGTTCGCTGCGAATAATAGCACCGTCTTTGTCAGTGTCGTCCTTGCCATGTTCTAATTTGCCACTTACGGTTAAGACGTCATGATCATAATTAATATTGATATTCTCTTTCTTTAGGCCAGGTAAATCAATTGTGACTGTGTAGGCCTTTGGAGTTTCAGCGATATCTGTTTTCATAGCGTTGGCCGCTTCGCTTGGAAATGAAAGTGCGTTGCCAAAGAAGTTATGCGCCAAACGATCGAAGAAACGATCTGCACCTGTATCCATTAAATCATACTGACGATCCATCATATCATTTGCCATAAAAAAGACTCCCCTTTTCAAAATTTGATTATGCGGAGGCTGAAACAAATGGCCTAGCTTCTGATTGTTCTCGAACATTACTCTAGAACGTAAACCCAAAACCGACTTTTGTCCCACGCCGCCTACTGTTAAGCTGTTGTTTTCCTTATCAGCTTACAAATTCTATTATAGTCAGTATTGGTCAAATGTAAACTAGTTAGCACAAAAAATATTAAGTGATAACACAATTTTTCTATTTGAATTAAATTGTCATGGGTATTATAGTTAATAGCTTATATGAATTTATTATAGTGGTAGACTATTTAATGAGTATTGTACTTTTTCATCTAGTTGCGGGAAAATAGTAGGGAATTCTTTTTTAAGCACGTTTAGGTAACTTTTTATGTAGTAGGTTTAAAAAGGCCATAGGATACGCGCTAGATAATTAGACAATTTTATAGTGTAATTCTCATGTGATCTTCATATTCTTTTGCAATAAAGGGTCTACTATTGTTAGCATTTAAACATGATTCAAATTCTAAGCGAAGGCGATGGTAAAGGTATGTTACTATCAATGGAACACTTAACTAAAGTTTATTCGGGTGGCAAAACTGCCGTTGACGATTTCAATCTTGAGGTCGAAAAGGGAGAGTTTATTTGTTTTATTGGGACTTCCGGTTCAGGTAAAACAACAACGATGCGAATGATTAATCGAATGCTGGAACAATCTTCGGGCACAATTAAAATTAATGGTGAAGATATTGCACAAATGAACCCAGTTAAATTACGGCGTAAAATTGGATACGTTATTCAGAACGTTGGTCTGATGCCCCACATGACCATTCAAGACAACATTACGTTAGTTCCAAAACTACTTAAATGGCCCGTTGAAAAGCGGAATGAACGTGCTAAAGAGATGATTAAGCTCGTTGAATTACCAGAAGAATTCTTGGATCGTTATCCTTCCGAATTATCTGGTGGACAACAACAGCGGATTGGTGTTATACGTGCTTTAGCGGCTGATCAGGACATTATTTTAATGGATGAACCATTTGGTGCCTTAGACCCGATTACGCGTGAATCACTACAAGATTTAGTTAAGGATTTGCAAGAAAAATCAGGTAAAACTTTTATTTTTGTAACCCATGACATGGATGAGGCACTAAGTTTGGCAACGAGAGTTGTAATTATGTCTTATGGTAAGCAAGTTCAGGTAGATACGCCGGACAACATTTTGCGGCATCCAGCCAATAAATTTGTTGCCGATTTAATTGGTCAGGATCGTTTAATTCAGGCACGGCCAAGTATCACGACGGTTGGTCAGGTGGCCACAAAGGCTATTTCTGCGCGGGAAGATCAAACCTTGAAGCAAGCCTTAGGTGAAATGCATACGAAACGTGTTGATACCTTGTTAGTGACTAATAATGAGGGCAAGCTGACTGGATTTGTTGGTATTGAACGCTTGAACCATTACTATGGTTCCGGTAAACGAATTGGTGACATCATGGATAGCAATGTTTTTTATGTTAGGAAGGATTCCGTTATTCGCGATACTGTTGACCGGATTTTGAAACGTGGTTTCCGCAATGTTCCAGTTATCGATGATGACGGGAAATTAATCGGAATTGTAACGCGAGCCACTTTAGTGGATATAGTTTACGATGCTTTATGGGGCGAGGCTGATAAGAGTAGCTCTAACGATAGTGGCCAAGCAAAAGAAACAAAAGATACTACGGATAAAGAAACAGGTAAACCACAGGCTGAGGTAACGCAAACAACGGAGGATGGTGATCAGAAATGATCAACTTCTTTAATGAATTTGGTGGTCAACTTGTATTTAAGACTTGGCAGCATATCTACATTTCAGGAATCTCATTGGGCCTTGGTGTGATTGTTGCAATTCCATTAGGGGTTATTTTAACGCGTTACAAACGAATCTCTGGTTTTGTTATTGGCTTGGCTAGTGTTTTGCAGACAATTCCTGCAATGGCACTACTAGCGATGATGATCCCTATCTTTGGGATTGGTGCCAAACCAGCGATCGTTGCGCTGTTTATTTATTCATTATTACCAATTCTACGGAATACTTATTTAGGGATGGAGAATGTTGATCCAACTTTACGGGACGCCGCTAAGGGAATGGGAATGAGTAACTTTCAGTCAATTATGCGCGTTGAGTTGCCTTTAGCCGCGCCGGTGATCATGGCAGGTGTTCGCTTATCAGCAACCTACGTTATAGCGTGGACAGCGTTGGCTTCTTATATTGGTGCTGGTGGCCTTGGGGATTTCATTTTTAATGGTTTAAATCTATACCGTTCTGATCTAATTCTTGGTGGTTCAATTCCAGTTATCATTTTGGCCTTAATCGTTGACTTTCTATTAGGCCGTTTGGAGCTGTTACTAACGCCAAAAACAACAGAGGAGGGTTAAGATGACAAAGAAAATGAAACGTGTTATCAAGCTATTTTTACCCCTCGTGGCCTTAGTGGTTACCCTCAGTGGCTGTAGTTTGCCTGGTTTAGGTGGTACCTCTGATGATACGGTGCGGATTGCTGCTCAAAATACAACGGAGCAACAAATTATGGCGGCAATTATTCAAGGGATGATTAAACACTATTCTAATTTGGATACAACCGTTATTAATAACCTTGGTTCAGCTACCGTAAGCTTTCAGGCTCAGAAAAATGATGAGGCCGATTTAACTGCGATTCGATTTAACGGGACAGATTACCAGACAATTTTGAAAAAATCGGCAACTAAAGATCCTAAGGTAATCGCGGCTACTGTAAAACGAGATTTTCAAAAGAAGTACCACATGACTTATTTCCCAAGTTATGGTTTTGCGGATACTTATCAATTTATGGTGACGCAAAAGTACGCTAAAGAGCATAATCTAAATACTGTTAGTGATCTGAAAAAGACTGCACCACAAATGCAAGTTGGGATTGATCAGATTTGGATGAATCGTAAGGCTGATGGTTACGGTGCTTTCCAAAAGACGTATGGCTTCAGTTTTGGTCATGTCTACCCCATGCAAATTGGGTTGGTTTACAATGCTTTGGCCAGCAATAAGATGGATGCTATCTTAGGTTATTCTACGGATGGTCGAATTGGTAGCTATAATTTGAAGTTGTTAAAAGACGATAAACAATTTTTCCCACCTTATCAAGCTAGTGTAGTTGCCAACGATAAAGCGTTAAAGCGAAATCCACAATTACGACCAATTTTAAAACGCTTAGACGGTAAAATTCCGTTGAAGACAATGCAACGTTTAAATTATCAAGTTGATAATAATTTACAGGAACCAGCAACAGTGGCCAATAAGTTCTTGAAAGACAACAATTATTTTGAAGGGGGACAAAATTAATGCAAAATATGAATATTGTTCAACAACTATTCTATTACTTTGCCCATAACGGTATGTACGTCCTCAGTCAATTTGATCGGCACTTTTTAATCTCAATTTATGGGGTTGTTTTTGCGGCGATTGTTGGTATTCCAATTGGTATTTTTATTGCTAAACACCGTAAACTCAGTGGTTGGGTGATTGGAATTGCTAACGTGATTCAAACCGTGCCGTCGTTAGCAATGTTGTCGCTCATAATGCTGGCACTTGGCCTTGGGGTTAATACAGTTATCGTGACGGTCTTCCTCTACGCATTATTGCCGATTATCAAAAATACTTATACGGGTATGTTAAACGTCAACGCTGATGTTTTAGACGCCGGTAAAGGTATGGGCATGACTCGGGTTCAGATTTTACGATTAATTGAAATACCGCTATCTTTATCAGTTATCATGGCTGGCATTCGAAATGCGTTAGTATTAGCCATTGGGATTACGGCCATTGGTTCCTTCGTTGGTGCTGGTGGGTTAGGTGATATTATTATTCGTGGAACGAACGCTACAAATGGTGGTGCAATTATTTTAGCAGGTGCGTTACCAACTGCATTAATGGCGATTATTTCCGATAGTGTGCTTGGATTTTTTGAACGGAAATTTGATCCAACAAACAAAACTAGTCAATAAATGAATGAATGTTTAAATTTAAGGGAGTGGTCCAAAAGTCGGTTTTGGGTTTACTGCGTAACGTAAGCCAATCCAATAACCGTACTATGGTTATTGGATTGGCTGTAGTCGTGTTTGAAAAAACAGATTCCTGCGGTTGCCATGTTTCAACTTGGCGGTTTTTGCCGTAGTTGAATGGACAACGGATGAAGCATCTAGATTATTAGCGTTTTGTGCTAATAATCCTCAATTGCGGAATAGTAGCTACAACAGCCAAATCACCTTTTTCAAAGGTAATTCGTCTGTTCAGGCTGCGACTCGGACTTTGTTTTATCCTAGTCCGATCGACAACGTCAGTAATCCTCAGAATCTAATCGTTTTTTCAAACACTTCCGTTAGGCACGTGAACCCAAACTTTTGGCGCACGTTCTAGAGTAATGATCGAAAATAGTAAGAGGCCAGGACTTTTGTCCTGGCCTCTTTTTGGGTTCGATATAAAGTTGTTTTGATATTGAAAGTAGATTAGCTAATATAAAAAAATAAATTTTTCATTATCCTAATGTTCGGATTAGGGCCTAATTCAACGTCTAACTAGGTGAATTTGAATTGCTTTATAATAAATAAAATCACAATTTGTAAAATACGAACAATTTAGCGTTGACAAAGTAAAAATGTTAAGTATTATTTGAACTATAAAACTGTTAGGGCTTTTAGTTAGAAAGGAAGATAAACTAATGGCGAATAATGTTGGTGTTATTATGGGATCGATTTCGGACTGGCCAACGATGAAATTGACCTGCGATTGGTTGGATAAGTTTGGAATTAGCTACGAAAAGCACGTTATTTCTGCTCATCGAATGCCAAATGAACTGTACACTTACGGTAGTAATGCCGTAACTAAGGGCCTAAAGGTTATCGTTGCTGGAGCAGGTGGCGCCGCCCACTTACCAGGTATGTTAGCGGCAAATACAACATTACCGGTAATTGGCGTTCCAATAAAAACACGAACATTAAATGGTGTTGATTCGTTATTATCAATTGTTCAGATGCCATTTGGTGCTCCAGTTGCAACTGTCAGTATTGGTGAAGCGGGGGCCAAAAATGCGGCCTTGTTAGCCATACAAATTTTAGCGATCAATGATTCCAAGCTAACGGCCAAATTGATGGCATTTAAGGAGCAGCAGCGGCAGGAGGCGATTACCAGTGAGCAACAATTCAACTAAAGTAATTTTACCGCCAGCTACGATCGGAATTGTTGGTGGCGGTCAATTAGGCCAGATGATGGCTTTAAGTGCCAAGACAATGGGCTATAAAGTTGGTGTCCTCGATCCAACTCCCCACGCACCAGCCGGTCAGGTAGCCGATTTTCAAATTACTGCGGCTTATACTGATACAACTGCTCTAATGGAATTGGCACAACGCAGTGCAGTCTTAACTTATGAATTTGAAAATGTTGATGAACAGGCTTTAATTAGGGCCCAAACGGTAACCGAACTGCCACAAGGAACTGAATTATTACATATCACCGGTGATCGATTGAATGAGAAAAATTTTCTACGTTCGGCCGGTTTACCGGTAACTAATTTTGCCGCCGTCACTGATAGCGCAAGTTTGACGGCCGCCATTAATCAAATTGGTTATCCAGCAATTTTAAAAACGGCCGCAGGTGGCTACGATGGCCACGGCCAGCTTGATCTTAATGGAGCCGCGAATTTACCTGCTGCTGCAAAGCTTTATCAACAAGCGGGCTGTATTCTTGAAGCGCGGCAAAAGTTTATTGGTGAAGCGGCCATGATGGTCACGCGAACTGCGGCCGGTAAAATTATTACTTTTCCACTGGTAGAAGATTTCCATAAGCACCATATTTTACACACTACGATTGCTCCAGCACGATTTGGTGGGACCATCGAGGAACTGGCCAAGGCGGCTGCGGTTAAGATTGCGGCCGAATTAAATTTACGTGGCGTTCTAGGCATCGAATTTTTCATTCTTGATGAGCAACATCTGTTAATTAATGAGTTGGCGCCACGCCCCCATAATTCTGGGCACTACAGTATTGAAGCTTGTAATATTTCTCAGTTTGAGGCCCATATTCGTAGCATTTGTGGGCTACCTATTCCGGCTATTAAACAAGAAAAAACGGCCGTAATGACTAACCTTTTGGGGTCTGATTTGACCAAGGCCCGGCAACTTTTGGTCGATCACCCTGAATGGCACTTTCACGATTACGGTAAAGATGCGGTTCGGCCACAACGAAAATTAGGTCACATCACTGTTTTAGGCGATAACGTTGAACAATTGTTGGCAAGTACGCAGGCATTAAAGGGAGACGATTAATATGGTAGATTACGAGAAAAAGGAATTGTTGTATCGCGGTAAGGCCAAAGAAATGTTTGCCACGAACGTTTCGGATGTTGTTTGGGTCCATTACATGGATCAAGTTACGGCTTTAAATGGTAAAAAGAAAGTCCAAATGACTGATAAAGGGACAACGAATAACCAAATTTCCAGTTTGATTTTCTCTGATCTAACGGCAAATGGTATCCCCAATGACTTCATCAAACAAATTGACGCCAATAATCAACTAGTCAAAAAAGTACAAATAATTCCGCTAGAAGTAGTCATTCGCAATTTTGCTTCTAGCAGTTTCGAACGCAAATTTGCGGTTGATCATTTGCTGAAATTTGAACAACCGGTCAAAGAATTCTTCTATAAAAGTGATAAATTAGATGATCCATTTATTAATGATTCGCAAATTAAGGCACTAAATATTGCGACACAGCAACAATTAGACCAAATGCGCGACTTGGCACTTAAAATTAACCAGCGTTTACGAACTATCTTTGCCGCAATGCAAATTGAGTTAATTGATTTTAAAGTTGAATTTGGTTTAGATCAAACTGGTGAAATCATTTTAGCGGATGAAATTTCGCCAGATAGTTGTCGTTTAGTCGATCAAAAAACCAAAGAATCTTTAGACAAAGACGTTTTTCGTAAAGGGCTAGGTGAATTGGTTCCCGTTTATAAAACCGTTTTGCAACGTCTGCAGAAAGTGGAGGGCCATAACTAATGTATTTAGCGAAAATCCACGTTAATTATAAGCGTTCAATCTTGAATCCTGAGGCACAGGCAGTTCAAACGGCTTTGTTGCGTTTAGGTTATCAGGATGTTGCCTCCGTCAAGTTGGGTAAGTACTTTGAATTGAAACTGACCAATGCGCAATCCAAGGAACAGGCTGCAAAGGAAGTAGACGAAATTTGCGATCGACTACTCGCTAATGTGAACATGGAAAGCTACTACTATCAACTTGAAGAATTGGTGGTGGCAGAATGAAATTCGCAGTTGTTGCCTTCCCAGGTTCCAATTGCGAAATGGATTTAGTTTACGCAATCGAGGACGTGGTTAAGGAACAAGCAGAATTAGTTCCATCTACTGCCACCTATTTGAATGACTACAGTGCTGTATTGCTTCCCGGTGGGTTTTCATACGGCGATTATCTACGTAGTGGGGCAATTGCGCAGTTGGCGCCGATTATGCCGGCCGTTAAAAGATTTGCGGCCGCCGGGAAACCTGTTTTGGGTATTTGCAACGGTTTCCAGATACTAACTGAGGCCAGGTTACTACCTGGTAGTTTACAACGGAATCAGGAATCTAAGTTTGTTTGTAAGGTCGCCGACTTAGTCGTTACGAATAATCAAACGCTGTTTACAACTAATTATCAGGCACAACAAACAATTCAACTACCGATTGCGCACGGCGATGGTAATTATTATTGTGATCCGATCACTTTGGCGGAATTAAGAAAAAATAACCAGATTATTTTCACCTATCAAAATAATCCCAACGGCAGTGTTGCTGCTATTGCTGGAATTTCCAATCGACAGGGCAATGTTTTGGGCATGATGCCCCATCCAGAGCGTGCGGTAGAAGCAATTCTTGGTTCAACTTCAGGCCGCGAACTTTTCAGTTCGTTAGTCAATTCGGTAAGAAAGCGTGGGCTAATTCATGAGTGAAACAGCAGAACTTACACCAGAAACAATTCAGACCACGAAGTATTATCAGGGTTTAGGTCTGACGGATGCTGAATATCAATTAATTACGACGAAAATTTTACAACGCTTACCAACTTACACTGAAATTGGTTTGTATTCTGGAATGTGGAGTGAACACTGCTCTTATAAAAATTCAAAACCAGTTTTGAAGAAATTTTGGACTAAGGCTAAACAAGTGGTTGAAGGACCTGGTGAAGGCGCAGGAATTATTGATATTGGTGACAATCAGGGAATTGTATTCAAGGCCGAAAGTCACAATCATCCTTCGGCAGTTGAACCATTTCAGGGTGCAACTACTGGCGTTGGTGGTATTTTACGAGATATCTTTTCAATGGGGGCTCGGCCAATTGCTTTGTTGGATAGCTTGCGTTTCAGTGAGCCTAAAACCGCTCACGATAAATATCTGATTAACCAGATTGTTGCCGGAATCGCTGCCTACGGAAATTGTATTGGGGTACCAACGGTTGGGGGTGATACAGCCTTTGATGCGACCTACGCCACCAATCCCTTAGTAAACGTTATGTGTGTGGGCTTAATGGATTTAACTAATCGTGAAAAAGGCCAAGCAACCGGCGTAGGTAACAGTATTATCTACGTTGGCGCAAAAACTGGTCGTGACGGGATTAACGGGGCCTCCTTTGCTTCGGCGCAATTTGATTCTAAACATAAAAGCCAACGTTCCGCCGTTCAAGTGGGTGATCCGTTTACGGAAAAATTGGTGATGGAAGCTTGTTTGGACGTTATTCATAAGCATCAGGATACATTAGTTGGTATTCAAGACATGGGTGCTGCCGGACTAGTTTCTTCATCCGCCGAAATGGCTTCCAAGGCCGGTAGTGGTATGACCTTAAACCTAGATTTAGTCCCACAACGTGAAGCTAATATGACTGCTTTTGAATTAATGTTGTCTGAATCACAGGAACGGATGCTGCTTTGTATCAATGCCGGTAGTGAAAATGAAATTTTAGATCTATTTACTGACTACGGACTTACTGCTGCCGTTATTGGGCAGGTCACAACGGGCCATCAATACCAATTGAGTCACCACGGCCAAATAGTAGCGGATGTACCAGTGGACTCACCGGCAACCGCGGCGCCAGTTTACCACCGTGAAAAGGCCGTTCCGGAGCATATTTTACGGCAAGCAACCACTCAGTTTTCACCAAAGATTACAGAACCAACACAAATTTTAAAGCAAATGCTCCAACAACTGACGATTGCGTCTAAAAAAATGATTTACGAAACTTATGATACTCAGGTTCAAACGAATACAGTTGTTCGGCCAGGTTCTGATGCAGCGGTGGTGCGAATTCGCCACACTGACAAGGCCTTGGCAATGACCACCGATGTTAACGGGCGTTACCTTTACTTAGATCCGTATGTGGGCGGTGAAATGGCGGTTGCTGAAGCTGCACGTAATATTGTGGCGACTGGTGGCGTTCCGTTGGGCATTACTGATTGTCTAAATTTTGGTAATCCAACAAAACCTGATCAATTCTATGAATTAGATGAAGCAGTTATGGGGATGACGGCCGCCTGTAAAGTGTTTAATACCCCAGTTATTTCCGGGAATGTTTCGTTAAATAATGAATTTAATGATGTTGCTATTTACCCAACGCCGATGGTTGGCATGGTTGGTCTAATCAAAGGATTAAACCAGATTACGACCCAGGATTTTAAACAGATCAACGATAAAGTTTACGTTGTTGGTCAAACTGGTAATGATTTTAATGGTACGGAAATTCAAAAATTACTGACTGGTAAAATTGGTGGAAAACTTTTTTCTTTCAATTTAGCTGAAGAACAGCGAATTCAGCAATTAATTCTACGCGCAAACCGGCAAGGCTTAATTGCTAGTGCCCACGATATTTCTGAGGGTGGTCTGATTGTGGCGGTTGCTGAAAGCTGTTTTGGTAAAGATTTAGGTGTGGCATTAAGCAGTACGTTAACTACGGCACAGTTTTTTGCCGAGACACAAGGTCGCTTCTTAATTTCAGTTAAACCAGAAAACCAATTGATTTTTGAACAACTAATGGGCCGTGACGCAACACTTCTAGGAAAGGTAACCAACCAGCAGCAACTTTTAGTTGCAGCATTTGATGGCGAATTTAAGCTGGCACTTCCTGAGGCCAAAAGATTATGGGAAGGAGCTTTGGCATGCAGTCTGAAGTGAAGAGCCTTAATGAAGAGTGTGGCGTTTTTGGTATCTGGGGAACGCCGGATGCGGCTAAATTAACCTATTTTGGCCTGTTTGCACTACAACATCGTGGTCAAGAAGGTGCGGGTATTACCGTTAATGAGCAAGGAAGGCTACGGACTGAACGTGGCTTAGGTTTGTTAACGGATGTGTTTTCGTCACAGCAAAAGCTTAACGATTTGCGCGGGACTGCCGCCATTGGCCATGTCCGTTACTCGACTGCAGGGGCCAACACATTGGAAAATGTTCAACCGTTGCCGTTTAACTTTAGTGATACACAGTTTGCCCTGGCACACAATGGTAATTTGACTAACGCAATTTCTTTAAGAAAAGACCTTGAGGCAAGTGGGGCAATTTTTCATTCTAGTTCAGATAGTGAGATTTTGATGCACCTAATTCGCTGTAGTAAGGCGGCTACTTTAGATGAACAGGTCAAGGCTGCCTTACGTAAAATTAAAGGTGGTTTTGCCTACTTGTTACTCACGAAGGATCGGTTATACGCAGCACTTGATCCCAATGGCTTTCGGCCGTTAGTCGTTGGTCAATTGGCCAATGGCGCCTACGTTGTTTGCAGCGAAACTTGTGCGCTGAACGTTGTGGGTGCCACGTTTAAGTGTGATGTTCATCCTGGTGAGCTCTTAATTATTGACGCGGCTGGCTTGAGAATTGAACAGTACACTAATAAAACGAAGCTGGCCATTTGTTCAATGGAATTCATTTATTTTGCTCGTCCCGATTCGGAAATCTACGGGGTTAACGTTCATTCCGCCCGTAAGCGAATGGGTAAATTGTTAGCTCGCGAGCACCCAGCAGATGCGGATATGGTTATCGGCGTCCCGAACTCATCCCTTTCAGCGGCCAGTGGTTACTCTGAGGAAAGTGGCCTGCCCTATGAAATTGGTTTGGTTAAGAATCAATATTCGGCCCGAACTTTCATTGAACCAACGCAAGAATTACGCGAACAGGGTGTTTTTTTAAAGTTATCCGCGGTTAAAGGAGTTGTTGCCGGAAAACGAGTTGTGCTGGTAGATGATTCGATTGTTCGGGGAACAACTAGCCGCCGAATTGTGAAATTATTAAAGGATGCCGGCGCCAAGGAAGTTCATTTGCGAATTGCATCACCACCGTTACGCTTTCCCTGTTTTTACGGAATTGATATTCAAAGTGCGCGTGAATTAATTGCCGCCAATCAAAGTGTTGCCGAAATGGCCGCCACCTTTGGTTGTGACTCTTTAGCCTTCTTAAGTACCGCCAATTTAATCAAGGCGATTAATTTAAAGTCTGCTGCGCCCTATCATGGTTTGTGCGTTGCCTATTTTAACGGTGATTACCCAACACCACTTTACGATTATCAAGAAGAATACGATACGGAACAACAACAATTGGCACACGAACGAGGTGAACTCAATGGATGCGTATAAAAAGGCCGGCGTTGATATTGCGGCAGGCAATCAAGTTGTCACCGATTTAAAAAAATTATCTGGCAATCAAGCACTAGGTTCATTCGGCGGACTTTTTCCATTAGACTTGGCTGGGTACAAACGGCCGGTTTTGGTTTCCGGTGCGGATGGGGTGGGGACTAAATTATTAGTTGCCCAAAAGGCCCAAGAACACGCCACGATTGGGATTGATTTAGTTGCAATGTGTGTGAATGATATTGTGGCCCAGGGTGCGCAACCACTATTTTTCTTAGACTACTTGGGTGTTGGTCATTTGCAGCGGGCACAAACCCAGGCGATTTTAAAGGGAATTGTTGCTGGTTGCCAAGACGCACAAGTTCAGTTAGTTGGTGGCGAAACCGCCGAGATGCCCGACATGTACCAAGCTGGCCATTATGATCTAGCCGGTTTTGCGGTGGGAATCGCCGAGGCGCAACAATTGATGCAGCCTGAAAAAATGGCATTAGGTGATATTTTGCTAGGCTTGCCGGCCCAGGGGCTTCATTCAAATGGATTTAGTCTCGTTCGGCAGATTTTATTTAAGCAACATCACTTTGAACTGAGTGCCCAATTACCGCACTGCAAAATGGATTTAGCCCACGAATTATTACGGCCCACTAAAATTTACGTTAAGGCGTTATTACCCTTAGTTCAACAAAACTTAGTCAGTGGCATTGCCCACATTACTGGGGGTGGTTTGTTGGAAAACGTTGCGCGTATTTTACCGACTGACCTTGATGCAGTGATTGATTGCTCAACCTGGACACTTCCTGGAATTATGCAGGACTTAGCTAGTTTGGGTCAACTTTCATTTACCGATCTTGCTAATACTTTTAACTTAGGAATTGGAATGGTGTTAGCCGTTCACCCTAAAAATTTGGGACAAGTTAAGCAGGCACTAGCGGAACGACAACAGCCAGTTTTACAGATTGGGCAAGTTACCACCGGGCAGCAAAAGGTTATCTTACAGGAGCAAAAGTAAATGGGACAAGAAGAAAAAAATATTGCAATTTTTGCATCTGGTGAAGGTACTAATTTTACGGCTTTAGTAACGGCTTTTCGCCAGCAAAACTTGCCCTTAAAGGTTAAATTACTTATTTGTGACCACCCAGCAGTTAACGTCTTACGCCGAGCAGCAGAAGAAAAAGTCCCTAGTTTGGTGGTTGATTTTAAAGCGTACCCAAACAAGGCGGTCGCTGAGCAGCAAATCATTAAACAATTACAGGCTAAACAGATCGATTTTATTTTGTTAGCCGGATATATGCGGATTATTGGCCCCACCTTGCTTGCCGCCTACCCACATAAAATCATCAATATTCATCCCGCCTTATTACCGCACTTTTCTGGGCGTCATGGCATTGAAGATGCTTTTGCTGCAGGCGTTGCAACAACTGGGGTGACAATTCACTGGGTTGATTCTGGAATTGATACTGGTAAGATTATTGCCCAACGAACCGTTACGATTTTACCCCAAGATGATCTTGCCTCGTTGGCTAAACGAATTCACGCAACTGAGCACCGGCTATACCCGCAAGTGGTTGAACAATTATTGAATGAAGGAGAGATTTAAATTGACGAAGAGAGCTCTTTTAAGTGTTTCGGATAAAACAGGTTTGGTGGATTTTGCTAAGCAGTTACAACAGTTAGGCTATGAATTAGTTTCAACTGGGGGCACTAAAAAAGTGCTAGAAGCGGCCGAAATCGTGGTTACCGGCGTTGAAACCGTAACGGGCTTCCCCGAAATGTTAGATGGGCGGGTAAAAACATTGCACCCCAACATTCACGCTGGTATTTTGGCCAAACGTGATAACGCCAGCCACATGCAACAATTAAAAGAAGCACAGATTGTGCCAATTGACCTCGTTGTTGTTAACCTTTACCCATTTAAAGCAACAATTGAAAAACCAACAACAACTCAGGCGCAGGCAATTGAACAAATTGATATCGGTGGACCATCAATGTTGCGAGCCGCGGCAAAAAACTTTGCTGGCGTTATCCCCGTCGTTGATCCGACCGATTACACTAAAGTCATTGCGGCTTTACAAGCAGGAGTTGTTGACCAGGATTTCCGTAAACAGTTAGCGGCCAAAGTTTTTCGCCATACTGCGGCCTACGATGCGTTAATCGCTAATTACCTCACAACTGAAGAGTTTCCCCAACAACTGACGCTGACGTACGAAAAACAGCAGGCATTACGTTACGGTGAGAACAGTCATCAAAAGGCCGCCTTTTATCAAAATGCTATTCCGTCGGCCTATTCAGTGGTTACTAAGCAGCTTCACGGTAAAGAATTATCCTACAACAATATTAAAGACGCCGATGCAGCAATGAAAATGATTCGTGAGTTTGAACAGCCGACCGTGGTTGCGATGAAGCACATGAATCCCTGTGGTGTTGGTGTTGCCGCTACATTGAGTGTGGCCTGGGATAAGGCCTATGAATCGGATACTATGTCGATTTTTGGCGGAATTATTGCAGTTAATCGTGAAGTAGACGCAGCAACTGCTAGCAAAATGCACGAACTCTTTTTGGAAATCATTATTGCGCCTTCATTTAGCGATGAAGCCTACGCTATTTTAGCCAAAAAGAAAAATGTTCGTTTATTGCAGGCCGATTTTAGTCGCAAGGACCAAGCCGATCAATTTGAAACTATTTCCGTTAGCGGTGGTCTTTTAATGCAAGAAGTTGATAAAAAGGTTGATACCCCAGCCGATTTCACGGTTGTTAGCAAAAAGCAACCAACTAAACAACAGTTGGCGGCCTTGGCCTTTGGACAACACATTGTGAAACACGTTAAAAGTAACGCCATTGTTGTGACCACGGACACGCAAACTTTAGGCATTGGTTCTGGGCAACCAAACCGAATTGATTCCACTAAAATTGCTGTTCAAAAGGCAATGTCTAAGGCTGGTTATGAAAACGCAATTATGGCCTCTGACGCCTTTTTCCCAATGGATGACTGTGTGGCATACGCTGCCAAACATGGTATAAAGGCGATTGTTCAGCCAGGTGGCAGTATTCGTGATCAAGATTCAATTGATATGGCCGATAAATGGGGAATTGTTTTAGTAACGACTGGCATTCGGCACTTTAGACATTAGTAAAGGCGGGGATGCAGATGGCAAAGGTACTTGTGATTGGTTCGGGAGCGCGGGAACACGCAGTTTGTGTGGCCTTTCTAAAGAGTTCGCAGGTGACGGCGGTTTACTGTGCACCGGGCAATCCTGGAATGCAGCGGGATGGTATTAACTGTGTCAACATTGCAATGCTTGCCTTCGCCAATTTGGCACAGTTTGCAAAAACGCAGGCGATTCATTTAACGTTTGTTGGGTCAGAAGAACCATTGGCCGCTGGGATTGTTGATTATTTTCAGACGCACCAATTAACTATCTTTGGTCCACACAAGGCCGCGGCTCAATTGGAAAGTTCAAAAAAGTTTGCGAAACAATTTATGCAGCAACAACAGATTCCAACGGCAAATTACCGTGCCTTTAATGATGAAGCACAGGCGTTAAGTTATGCGCAAGACCGTTCGCTGCCGTTAGTGGTTAAGGAAAATGGTTTGGCCGGTGGTAAAGGGGTAACAATTGTTAGGGCTAGTGCTGACCTTGCCGCGGTTATCCATGAGGGGTTACAACACGCCACCGAAATATTAATTGAGGATTATTTAAGCGGGGAAGAGTTTTCGTTAATGCTACTTGTCGGTGGCACCCAAATGGTTCTCTTACCGCTTTCCCAGGACCATAAGAAACTTTGTGCAGGTGATGAAGGGCCCAACACTGGTGGTATGGGGGCGTACTCACCACTGCCGCAGATGACAAGCACAGTGTATCAGCAGGCATTAGCGCAAATTGTGCAACCAACGATGGCCGGTTTAGTAGCAAAAAAACTGACCTTTGCGGGGGTAATTTATATTGGCTGCGTGGTCACTGCTGAAGGGCCCAAAGTAATTGAATATAATTTACGGTTAGGTGATCCTGAAACCCAGGTCATTTTGCCGCAATTACGCAGTGATTTTTATCAATTAATTATGGCCTTAATTGCTGGTAGGACACCTCAGATTGAGTGGCAAAAATCAGAAACCTATTTAGGTGTGGTTGTTGCCGCACCAGGTTACCCACACAAACCACAAGTGGGGTTAATGTTGCCACCATTACCCCAAAATGGCTATTACGCAAATGTAACGGCTAAAGACGGCCAATTATATAATGCGGGTGGCCGTATTTTTACATTAGTGGTGCACGGAAAAAATTTAGCAAGCGCCCAAGAAAAGGCCTACCACCAACTTGAACAGTTAAAGCTAGCTAAATTTTACTACCGCAAAGATATCGGATTTAGAGGCTTGAGAACTGCTCAGAGTTTACTTGGTAAATAAGTGAGGAGCATTGTGGTGTGACAGTTCCAACGATAATTGAGGTAGGCCCATCTCATTAATTGGCTAATTTATTAGTTATTATTGGACTCTAAGCTTTAATAAAATTTGTGGTAGCATATTAGTTGTATCCGGTTCCAATGCGTGCTATATTACAGTTAAGGAAGACGGAGAGACTAATTAACGGTGATGATTATCATCACTTCAAGGCGCCAACGTGAGATTGGTAGGTTAGTAACGATCAGCGTTGTGCTCAAGTTAGCTCTGGCGAATAGGAATAACAAACGTATCGTACTACTTGAGGTAGTGTAACGGCGCTAGTTGCAGAACTAGGTTGTTCCGAAAGTTTTGTGTAGTAAGGATTACACTATAAAATTGGTCTCGGAAGCAGTCTTCCGCAATTATCAATCCGCGAATCGATCTGGTTCGCGGTTCTTTTTGTCACTTGGATGAGGAGGATGAGTTATGCCAAAATTGCCTGAAGGAATCTGGAATCAGCAACCAAAAGAAAAAACATTTATCTATCACGGTTATAAGGCCACAATTCGCCAAAATAAATTAGGTGCCATGTACGGCTACGTCACGATTCTGGAAACCAATAGTCACTACGAAAAATCGCGGTTGGCCGACTGGGCTAATTTTGACGTTCATGGTGGGGTGACATATGTTAGTTACAGCAAGGGCAATTTGATTGTGGGCTTTGATGCAGAACACATGAATGACTTGGTTCCGGCCAAGCTGGAAGCACAACAGCAAATGATTGAAAATGAATACCGAAATGCCGTTGAACTACAAAAAGAATTTGGGTCAGGGGAGCAACCTGATGCTACTTTATTCCAGCTTTCATACAAGGATGCCGGTTTTATTAAAAAAGAACTCAAACACTTGATTGACCAAATGTTTGTTTTGGAATAAAGGATCAGGCTATAATTGACCGGAAGAAATTATCGTGATCATTAAAATAGTTCTAAGTCTAAATAGGGATTACGTCAAAATTTGAATTTTGGCGTAATCCCTATTTTAGGGTTCTATTTTTTTGAATAATATAAGTAGTAGCCAGAACCGATCAACAAAATTTCTATAGTTAATAAAATAATTAAGCGCGCTGAACGATTGATTAGCGGCTGATTTTGCTGTGAAGTCACTGAGAACTTAAAGTAATAATTGGGCGCCTGTTCTATTGGATTAGTGGTCAAACGAATAATTGGGCTGTGAGCCACTGACACGGTTACTGATTGTTGACTGATATTCTTTAGTTTTAGTTGATACTGTCCAGCTGCCAAGTACGCAGGACTAGTGATTAATCCCGGATAGCGCGCTTGGCCAACTTCGTGTGAATTTTTGATTAAGGTTAACCGGACTTTCGTGCCTGTTTTGGCAATATCAGAGCAGTTAATGGTATTAAAACGTTCTGGAATCTGCAGTGGCTGCGTTAGGTGTTGCCCGGGTTTTAGTGTAAGTTGGCTCATTTGAAAATAACCTGGTACTGATTGGTTGGTAACGGGAGTGCTGATCGATTGTGGCCGTGACCACGATCGAGTTACTAAGAATGGCCCAAGATTAGCGACCAGCAGGAAAATAAGCAAACTAAAAGTAACTTTCTTTTGTGGTTTAAGCAGTGCAACTTGGGTAACCAATTTTGGTGCGCCGCTGGCCGCCAATGCCAGCAAAAATGGAATGACTAGTAAAGCGTAGCGCGCTTCAACTTCCCAGAAGAAAAGGTGGAGAAAAAGTATGCTGAGGAAGCCTAACTGTAATAGTAGTTGATCAAAGTGGGGATTACGGATTTCCAACAGTGTCGCAATCAAAGCAGTAGTTAAACTAAATAGGTACAATACTTGTGTGAAATTAGCGACTAGCGTTTGAAAGGCGGCCTGATGTTTAAGGTAAGTTTTCGGGACCTGCTTAAAATGATCTGGCCAAAGAAAAGCGCCCACGGTACCTGTAGACCACATCGTGATTATTTTTTGGCGAAATTGTTTGACTAGACCAACAAAGCCTAATTGTTTCAAGCGCGCTTTAAGCGCCTGATTAACTGCCCGCTGATTTGCAGATGCAGAACCAAGTCTGGTTGTTTGATCAATATCTGTTTGTGAATAAGCACCAAAGGATTGTGGATTCAAACCCATTAAAGTCCATGAAGTGGTTGGAAATTCACTAGCCGGATTTGGCGCGTAACCCATTGTTTTGGCCAATTGCTGGCTAACACGGCCACCAGCGATTAAAAGTAAGCCGCCAATAAGTGCCGTTAAAATCAATTGACCAATTAGACGGCGACTAGTTGGTCGGCTGAGTCCCCAAGCAAACAAAGCGGCAAGACCGAAAACAATGGTGTTGCCCTTAATTAAGTAACCGATGGTAAAGAAAAGAAGTCCTAAAGCCAGCCAAATAAGCTGTCGTTTTTTTGTTCGACTGCTAGCGGCCAAGTCTACGCAAGTTAACAGTAGTGCCGGGTAGATAATGACAATAATATCTGTATAAAAGTCTAAGGCGTACCAATAAAAAGGAACGAAAAGAAGACTGAGCGCCAGAAACGTGTTGGCAGAAAGCTGACCACGGTGGCGCTTTAAGAACCACCAGATTAATAGAATTGTGCCATCGATGTGAATGAAACCGATCAAATTTAAAAAATGACCAAATCCATTACCTTGAACTTGGCCAGCTAATTTCATTAAATCGGCCAAAATTAAAGTAATATTGACGTTATTGGGGTACCAAGAAAAATAGCGGAACCAGTGCTGCCCACCTTGTGCAAGAGCGGCGGCCTGTAAACGAATTGCTGCCGGATCCAACGACCCCATGGCCACAATGTGTAAGCTTAACCAGACCTGGATTAGCAGTGCAATCAATGTACTAACGATTAATAAAATATGGATTATTCGGGGCCTAACTAGATTCAATTTTAAATAAGCCAGAAAAAGTAGCCCCAAACTTAACGTTAAAATGAGTAACGCTAAGGCTGGTAGCCAGGTCAAGTGTACCTGCCGGTCGATTGGCGAAGTTAGAGCAGTAACTATTATTATAATAAGTGAAAGTGTTGTAATACCGGCGACACAACGACGTAGCGTAAGTTGCATAGGATGATCCTTCTTATAGTTTAATGGTTAAGTAAAGGTGCTTAAGCAGAAAAAAGTGGTTAACACTTAATAAAATTTATTATACGCGTGAATGAAATTATTTATCAATCTATGGCCAAATTAATTTGTTAATGAAATTCTATCAATAGTGTGATTGTGGTATGCTTGATAAAAATTGTTGTGAAGTGAGGTACATAGTTGTGGAACGTAAAAAACTCACGCTAACGCGATATTTATTATGATGTTGTTTAGCGCAATTATTATTGAGTCAGTTTGTGCGGCGGTGTTTTGGGGCAAGCTGGATATTTTAACGTATAACTTTCCTTGGGCACAAATTTCGGCACATCAGTGGGCGGGAATGTACCGGCCACAGTTTGCGGGTACCTATCAGGTTAACTACCCGCCATTAATGCCAACTCTGCTATGGCCAGTGGGTAAGCTGATCAATCATTTTGGCCTGAGTATCTCGGCCGGATCCAGTTTGCGTTTAGCAATATCCTTTTTATTGATTAAAGGATTGGGAATGCTGTTTCAGTGGTTGACCGCTGGTTTTATTTACTGGAAAAGTAAGCGGCCAGTTTGGGGCTTACTTTTAAGTGGTTTAATCTTATTAAATCCTAGCATGTGGTTTAATGCTGCTTTTTGGGGGCAGCTGGATTCTGCGTTGATCTTTTTTATTGTCGTTAGTTTCTATTATTTAAAACAGGAACGTTATTATTTGGCTAGTATCTGGTTTGCGCTAGGCTGCCTAACAAAGCTTCAATTTATCTACTTAGTTCCAATTTTTGGATTAGAACTTCTAAGTCATGTTAAGTGGCAGAAAGTTTTAAAATTAGTTGGCACTATTATCGGAATTAATTTAGTTGGCTGGCTACCTTTTATGATTAATATGAAAACGATCTTTTTACCGTTGAAGGTATTTGGCAGCGGTACAACACAGTATGCAGATATTGTGGAAAATGGCTTTAATTTTTGGGCAGGGGCGTTAAAGGCGCGAATTTGGAATAAGCAGTTACGAACAACTGACCACCTTGTTGGTTGGTTAACGTACGGCCATCTAAATACGCTAATTCTTGTTTTGATTGTACTTGCTTTATGTGTTTGGTATTGGCTAGTGGCAACAAAGCGTGTTCGTGCAATTGGCCTAGAGTATGTAGGTGCAATTTATAGTGGTCTAATTTTCTTTTTCACCATGTTGCAGCATGAACGCTACCAATTAAGCATGTTGGCCTTTATTATTTTACTTTTACTAACTTCAGCGAATAAGGCGACTTTGACGAATCGAGATTTAAGTTGGTACGCTGTTTTGACGTTAGCGACGTTTATTAATCAGGCTGGCTTTTACTTAGCTGTTTATTTGAATATGCAACCGCTTCGTTACGTTCATCTTATCCGATTAGGTGGTATTATTAACACGTTAATTTTCTTACTTATGGTAGGTTTGTTTTGCTTTAAAGAATATCGTGACGGCGAAAAGAGGCGGTTAGCGTGATAACCGAAGCAAAAATTTTAAAACGTAATCCAGGTCTGGATGCCGTGCGTACCTTAGCAATATTGTTGGCCGTTTTTAGTCACGCAGTTCCCGCACATATTTCGTTTCAACGTTTTTCACCAACGGGACAAATAATTAATTCAATGTTAGTTGCGTTAGGGCATATTGGTGTGCCAATTTTCTTCATTTTATCGGGTTATTTGTTGTTAGACCGAACTTACTCAGATAAGCAAGCTATTCAGCGATTCTACCGCCAAAAAGTGTTGCCGATGGCTATTGCCTTTACTGCTTGGGTGTTGATCTATGATGTATTTCTCAAACTTTTACTGAAACGACCAACAGGTATTCTGCAAGTGTTGGAAGATTTAACGTTCATTTTCCGGCAAAATGGTAATCCTAATAATTTAGGTAATTTCATGTGGAATGCTTGGTTTATGCCGGCAATTCTTGGGTTATACTTGGCAATCCCATTTATTTCCCGGGCAATTCATCAATTTCCGCGGCGGGGACTGTGGGCAATTTATTTGTTAGTAATCAGTCAGACAATGTTGATTCCAACAATTAACTTATTTTTAAATGCGGCTGGTAAGGTGGGATTCTCTGCATCGCAGCTTGATCTTTCCTATTTTGGCGCTCGTAGCGCAACCTATTTTTTTGCCGGTTATTTGATCCGTACTGGTGCATTTCAAAAATGGCGAACTAGTCTGCTAGGACTCTTTACGGTAATAACGACTGGGTTAATTATGTATACGCAGTATGCTTTTCAATTTACGGATTATACCCGCTTTAATGGTGGTCAGCTAAACATGCCCTATGAATACATTCTTTTGTTGCCGTGTGCTGCTGCTATAGTTGCTTGGGGTAGTCGCTGGAAAATCGCACCAATTTGGTTGCGGCGCTGTTTTTACACAACGGCACAGCTTTCTCTAGGCGTCTTTCTGATTCACCGAATGGTCCAATTAGTGATTGAAAAGTTAGGTTGGTTTGCTGGTATGACGTTAACACAACAGACGTTTGCTCTTTGGGGTTGTCTAATCGTTATCAGTTATTTATTGACGTATCTTTTAAGTAAATTGAGCTTTGTTGATCGGTGGTTATTGTTGGGACGGTGAAAAATTGAAAGATAAAAAAATAGTTTGGCCATTTTTGTTAGGTTTAACTGGATTTTTGCTCACCATGATTAGTGTAGTTGCCTTAGCGGAAATCCCTGATGCGTTCCATCACGTGCTGCGTTTTGGACCACTGTTAATTTTGTTAAGTGTAGTGGCATTGATTGGTGTTTTGGTTCGATTAATTCGGTGGCTAAACCAGCAAAATCAACGACTAATTCAGTTGATTGGTTGGTTTGTGGTATTAATTAGCATTGGTGTGCAGCTCTTTTTGGCCTTTCGGATTATTGGTGACAATATCTATGATGGCATGGATATTCGCTTCCAGGCAGTTAATCTACTTAATGGTTCACGCCACTGGATTCCCTATTTTCATGAGTTGGCTCAAAATAATGTGCCAATTACAATGGTGGAACATGGTTTATTAGCAGTATTTAAGGTGTTACATATTAATGGTTGGCTTGGGTTGAATTTAGTAATGTTTGCCTGGATTGATCTGACAATTGGTTTACTTTGGTCGTGGGTTAGCCACCGGTGGGGTCAGACCTATGCACTAATTTTATTAGTACTTGCGGCAATGTATTTTCCATTTTATGGTTACGCGTTATTTTTCTATACAGATGGGGTTGCTCTTTTATTTCCAGTATTAACCTTATGGCTTTTGGAGCGTTATTTTAAAGCGGATAAGCGTGGTTGGATTTTACTGATTATATTAGGAATTGAACTTTGGCTTGGGTTTTGGTTAAAAGGTAATAATGGTGTGTTACTTATTGCAACGCTCTTAGTCTTACTTGGTGATCATTATCGACAAGGCTGGCGAAAAACTTTTGCCGCCATTGCGCTACTTTTAGTTCTTTTTGGCGTTGGCGTTGTGGCAACACCACATTTGGAGGCCAGCGTTGGCTATGAGCAGCCACAAAGCAAAAAAATGCCTTTACTCACTTGGACAATGATGGGCCTGAATTACGGGACACAGGGCTCAAGTAGCCATGCTGATACAGGGATGATTCAAAAACAGTCAACGTACGCCAAGAAGCAGACATTAGCAGTGACAACAATTAAAGCGCGTGTCCGGAGTAAAGGGGTAGCCGGACTTGCCGGTCACTTACTAAATAAACTTAATTTGATGTGGTCAGATGGCAATTTGGATGCCACCGAGACAATTAATCAGGCCCACTCCTACAGCAAATTATTCCAGTATCTGTACGGCTCTAATAAGCTATTAATTAGTTCGTTAAACCAAGTTATTTACGTTGCTATTTTAGGACTCAGCGTGATTGCTGTTATTGGTTTTAGTGTGCTACCCAAACAATTAGATTTAGAAATGAAATTTATTATTCTAACTATTTTGGGTGTATTTAGTTTTCATTTATTGTTTTGGGAGGCCGAGGCTCGCTATGTCTTACTAGTTTTCCCGTTATTACTAGTGCTGGCTACCTTCGGCTTGAAACAATTAGCAGCATTGTCGTTTGAAGATTTGGTTGGACCGAAACTTATTCGGCAGAAGAGATTATTTAAAACAGGTTTAAGCCTCTTACTCGTTGCGGTTGCGGCAATCGGTATGTTAAGTGCGCGCCGATTCGTCGAAGCGCCAGTAACACAGAGTGAGCCGGTAGTTCAGCAAACAAAAGATTACGGTAATTATGTTCTTAAGCCGGGGCACCAAGTGACACAACGGATTTGGCTATCTAAGGCGGCTAATGCAATTAGTATTCAAAATCCGCGTAAAAATGGCACTAAAAATATCAGTGCTCACGTGGCTCGCGGGACAACTAGTTGGCGACTTAAGGCCAAAGCAACTAGCTGGAGCAGTCAACACAAGTTTAAGGCAGGTACTTATAAACTAACTTTATACAATCGCAGTCACAAAACAATTAAATTAGCAATTTTAGATAGTCGTAGCTATAATGCGGTGCCCGCTGCCAAACCACTTAATCAAAATAAGTGGCATCACCAGTACTTGCTGTTTAAGGCAGAAAATAAATGGCAACAACCACTTTTCAGCGCAAAAAAATTAGCGCTATTAATTATTTTAATTACATTGGTAGATGTTAGCTTTATCTGGTTACCTAAAAGTAATCGAAAAAAAGATTAGATTTTAAGGATTATTACTAGCTTACGTTACGCATTAAATCCAAAATCGATTTTTGTCTCACTCCCTTAGTAAAAATAGTTTCCAAATTCGACCTAAAAAATAACGATCTAAAGGCTAGCAAAAGCCTTAGGTCGTTATTTTTTACCTTAAATGATTAAGCGCGCAAAATTTGCGAATGAAATTTAACGCCGCCAAATAGTCTGGTTCGTTAGTTTGTTCGGTCATAAATTCACGGTAGATAATTTTTCCACTAGGAGCAACGATGAAGACGGCACGTGCAAGCGTTGCGTTGGTGGGCATGTAAAGTGCCATTGCCTCGCCAAACGAAGCATCAGCATCAGACAGCATTTCCATACTAGTAACGCCCTTAATTCCGCACCAATCAAGTTGTTCGGCACAAGTGTTTGTTGAGATAGTGACAAAGCGTGCCGCCGTGACTAGATCACTGGCACGATTAAATTGGATGGTTTGTGTTGTACAAACCCGGGTATTAATATTTGGGACCACGCTTATTAGTAATGGTTTTCCCAATAAATCCTTTGTCGTTATCCGCGTTTTTTCGTTTGCACTTTTTAACGTGAAGTTTGGTAGTGGCTCACCCACTTCTGGTGGTGTCCCAATAGTAGCATAGGGTTTGCCGTAACGGTTAATTTGCATTGTAAGCCCTCCTAAGTTCGTATTTGGAAAATACCTTTACCTGGCTAATTTAGTATAAACATGGTTGAAAAGCAGCTACTTGCGGAGACCGAGACGAATTGCGTTACGGGCTTCATAACTGGGATCCTTAACTTTTTGCCACAAGCACGGACAACATTCGCAGCAGCAAAAATTATTTGCGTACTTGACAAATAATTAACCATAATTGCGAATTAGCAGTTGAATGGTCAACGGATGGCGCATTAGGCCTATTTGCGTACTTGGCTGCAATTCGGATTTTGGTTCATCTTAGTCCGATCGTCAGCGAAGTCAGTAATAATCCTCAATTGCGGAATAGAATCTAACCGCCTTTCTAAAACTCGATAGTTATTAAACCTTTTACGCAAGCATAGCCTATTCGAAATAAAATGAGCAATTAATAAGCTTGGCTTAAAAATAATTAAGAACAAGGGAAAACGCAAAATTGGAATTAAATTAGTTTTAAATGAGTTTAAAATGTGAAAAAAGTGTAAATTCTTATTTTGTAAACAACAGATTACTGTTATGCCGGCCTCGATTGCTATAATAAGTCCTGTAATAATAGCATTTACAGCTAAATGTATCCGTTACCAGGCCGCTTTTTTGCCTAGAAAACGTTGACGCCTCTAATTTGTTATGTTAGTTTATTAAAAACAGATTAGAATTAAATTTACTTAGGAGATGGGCTTATGCGCGGGAAGAAATTAGCAACTGTACTGGGAACAGTCATGTTGGCTGGGTCATTATTATTGGCCGGATGTAGCAGTAGCGCCACTAATGGTGGCAACAAACAGTCCGGTAATACAATTAAGATTGGTGGTAACTTTGAGCTTTCTGGCGCTGCTGCGGCTTATGGGCAAGCAATGCAGCGTGGGACCGAACTTGCCGTCTCACAGATTAACAAAGATGGTGGGGTCAAAGTTAACGGTAAAAAGTTAAAACTTCAATTAGTTCAAAAGGATAATAAGTCCGATAATTCGCAAGTTGCGTCAGTTGCTTCCAATCTGGCAACACAAAGTAAAGTGGTTGCCTCAGTTGGCCCGATCACTTCCGGTGCCGATTTGGCTGCCTTACCTAATTACACTAAGGCAAAGGTTCCGTTAATTACACCAGGTGGTACGCAAGACTCCTTGACAGTCCAAAAGAACGGCAAAGTCCAACCGTATATGTTCCGTTCATGTTTCGAGGATAGTTATCAAGGTAAGGCATTAGCTAAATACGTTTACAGTAATATGAAATTAAAGCGAGTTGCCATTTTAGCCGATAAGTCGACTGATTACGCTCAGGGATTAACGAAGGCCTTCAAGAAAGAATTTAAGGGCCAAGTTGTTCAAGTTCAGTATTATCAGGCCGGTGACAAAGATTTCAATACCTTGTTGACTAAGCTGAAGGGTAAGAAGTTTGATGCATTGTTCGTTCCAGGTTATTACTCTGAAGCTGGTTTAATTGTTAAACAGGCTCGGCAAATGGGAATCACTCAACCAATTGTTGGTGCTGATGGTTTCGCCGATCCTAAATTAGTTCAAATTGCGGGTAAGAAGAATGCAAGCAATATTTACTACACAACACATTTTGATCCTAAGGCTACCAATAATGCTAAAGCAACGGCTTATATGAAAGCATACAAGGCTAAGTATAATGAACAGGCCGGTACATTTGATGCTTTAGCTTACGATGCAACTTACATGATTAAAGATGCAATTGAAAATGAAAAGTCAGCTGATTCGACGAAGATTGCCACTGGATTATCTAACTTAAAGAACTTTAAGGGTGTTACGGGCACGATTACGATGGATAAGAAACATAATCCACAAAAGCCAGTTATCATTGCAAAAGTTGAAAATGGTGAAGAAGTTCAGGCTACCTCCGTTAAATAAAGCGGAGCGTAAAGATAGTTTAGGTTTCAAATAGAAATAACTTGAGTTTTGGTTTTATACAGCAATAACGATTCGATTGTTCAGTGTAACAAAGTACTGAAATTTTCCTTTGAGATGTGGGCCAAAAGGCAAATTTCCCGTTTAACCTCAACTGCTAATTTAGTTACTTGATAACCAAGTTAGTAGTTGAATTAAGCTCGAAATTTAACCTCCTTTTGGCCCATTCTCAATTTAAAAGTTATGTTAGTTTTGGAAGTATAAAGAAATGGAAGTGAAGCGCTGTGCATACAGTTTTGCAACAATTAGTTAATGGATTATCGCTGGGTAGTATCTATGCACTGTTAGCACTTGGTTACACCATGGTTTATGGGATTATCAAGTTAATTAACTTTGCTCATGGCGATATTTATATGTTAGGGGCCTTTTGGGGCTATTACGTGATTAATCAGTGGCACTTTAGTTTTTGGCCGGCGTTAATTTCAGCGATGGTATTCTGTGCGTTAGCAGGGGTTATCATTGAATATTTGGCCTACCGACCACTACGAAATTCACCACGAATTGCGGCATTGATCACTGCAATTGGGGTGTCATTCTTATTGGAAAATGGAATGTCGTACTTATTTAGTTCAAATGTACGTAGTTTTCCGCAAGTCATTGCGGTTAAACAGTACCATCTAGGTTCAGTAACGATTTCAAACATTCAGTTATTAATTTTGGTTGTTTCAATTGTTTTAATGATTTTATTACAGTTAATTATTAAGGAAACCAAGATGGGCAAAGCAATGCGCGCCGTTTCTGTTGACGCTGACGCTGCTCAATTAATTGGAATTAATATTGACCGGACAATCTCCTTTACCTTTGCTTTAGGTTCAGCCTTGGCTGGTGCCGCAGGTGTTTTGATTGGTTTATATTACAATTCTATTGATCCGTTGATGGGCATGACACCTGGGATCAAGGCCTTTGTTGCCGCAGTTCTTGGTGGGATTGGTCTAATTCCTGGTGCTGCTCTTGGTGGTTTTGTAATTGGCTTAATTGAAACTGCTGTTCAAGCACTTGGGTTCTCTGCCTTTAAAGATGCAGTTGTGTACGCCGTTCTGATTTTAATTCTATTAGTTCGACCAGCTGGTATTTTGGGCAAGAACGTCAAAGAGAAAGTGTAGGTGCCGAACATGAAGAAAAATTTGAAATATAATTTGACCTGGCTTGCCATCATGGTTGTCGGCTACATTTTAATTGATGTCCTTGAATTGGTAGGTGTCATTGATCAATTTGCTGAAACTACTTTAGTTTTAATCGGCATTAATATTATTTTGGCGACTGGCCTTAATTTGATTATTGGTTTTTCGGGGCAATTTTCATTAGGTCACGCTGGTTTTATGGCGATTGGTGCTTATACATCGGCACTAATCACGCAGGCAATACCAAATAGTGGGGGCATGGTACTTGGCTTAATCGCCGGAATGGCACTTTCCGCCTTAGTTGCCCTTATCGTTGGGATTCCAACGTTACGTTTAAATGGGGACTATTTGGCGATTGCAACAATGGGAGTTGCCGAAATTATTCGGATTATTATGAATAACTTGAAGATCACAAATGGGCCAGCGGGTTTGTACAACATTCCCCAACTGGCCAACTGGTCAGTAGTTTACCTCTTTGTTTGTTTAACGACAATTCTGATTGTTAACTTTATCCATAGTCGTGATGGTCGTGCGGTAATGTCCGTCCGTGAAGATGAAATTGCCGCTGAATCCATGGGCGTTAATATTACCAAATGGAAAGTTATTGCCTTTGTTCTTGGTGCAGCAACTGCCGCAATTGGTGGTGCCTTACACGCCAGCTATATCCAAACAATTGCACCTAATGATTTCGGTATTATGGAGTCAATTAACATTTTAATCATTGTTGTTATGGGTGGTATTGGTAGTATTACCGGAACCTATGTAGCCGCGATCGTTTTAGGATTATTGGACATGGTTTTACAAAATTTTGGGACTTTAAGAATGGTACTTTATTCGTTAGCCTTGATTTTAATCATGGTCTTTAAGCCTTCTGGATTGTTAGGTACGTGGGAGTTCTCAGTTCGCCGCATCTTTACGAAACTTAAGGCAAAGGGGGACGCTTAAAATGACTTTACTAGATGTTAAGGGCTTAACGAAAAGTTTCGGTGGCTTGACGGCTGTCTCCGATGTTTCGTTGCATTTGGATGATAACGAGTTAGTTGCTCTAATTGGACCAAATGGTGCCGGTAAAACGACGCTGTTTAATTTATTAACTGGTGTTATTGTCCCCACTGAAGGAACCGTAACCTTACAGGCCGATTCTGGGCTAGAGGTTTTGAATAAAAAGAAGCCTTATACGATCGCGCAAGCAGGATTAGCGCGGACTTTTCAAAATATTCGCTTATTCAAGGGTTTGTCAGTTGAAGATAACGTGTTGATTGCCATGACCAGTAAAAATAAAGAGGGTTTTTTCGAAAGTATCTTTCGCCTGCCTTCTTTCTATAAAAAGGAAGACGAGTTACACCAACAAGTGTTAGATTTGTTGAAAATTTTTGATATGCAAGATGACGCTGATAAATTAGCAAAAAACTTGCCTTATGGTGCACAACGACGGTTGGAAATTGTCCGTGCACTAGCAACCAAGCCGAAGATTCTCTTTTTAGACGAACCTGCTGCCGGGATGAATCCTGAGGAAACTGCGGACCTAACGCGTCTAATTCGCCAAATTCAAGAAGAATTCCACATCACTATTTTACTAATTGAACACGATATGTCATTGGTTATGAACGTTGCCGAACGAATTTACGTTTTGGAATACGGCCAATTGATCGCTGAAGGGACACCAGAAGAGGTACAGAAGGATCCAAAGGTTATCAAGGCATACTTGGGAGGTGAAGCGTAATGCTGCTACAAGTTAGCGATTTGGCCGTTAATTATGGCGTTATTCACGCAGTTAAGGGCGTCAGCTTTGACGTTAATGAAGGCGAAATCGTTTCACTGATCGGTGCTAATGGTGCTGGTAAAACAACGATTTTAAAAACAATCTCTGGTTTAATGCGCCCAGCCAGCGGTAAAATAATCTATGAAGGTAAAGAAATTCAAAACAAAAAGTCACAAAAAATTGTGGCCGATGGAATTTCACAAGTCCCTGAAGGCCGCCATATTTTCCCAGGATTATCCGTTTTAGAAAACTTACAAATGGGCGCCTTTTTACGAAAAGATCGCGATGGAGTCAAGGCGGATTACGCTATGGTTTTTGAACGTTTCCCTGTTCTAAAGGAGCGCCGTGATCAGGACGCCGCAACGCTATCTGGTGGTGAGCAGCAAATGTTAGCCATGGGCCGTGCGTTAATGGCCAAACCGAAGTTGTTGTTGATGGACGAACCTTCAATGGGCCTAGCACCAATTTTTATCAATGAAATCTTTGATATTATTCAGGCAATCAAAAAACAAGGGACCACAGTATTATTAATTGAACAGAATGCTTCTAAAGCCTTATCCATTGCTGATCGTGGCTACGTTTTATCCACGGGTAATATTATCTTGTCCGGAACTGGTAAGGAATTATTAGCCAATGATGAAGTCCAGAAAGCATATTTAGGGGGATAAAAGTATGAGTGTTGCAGATTTTATGACAAAAAAGTTAATTACGGCACAACCAACGACGCGAATTAATGATGCCGTTGATCTAATGAAAGAGCACGATATTCACCGTTTACCGGTACTTGACGGTGGCAAACTAGTTGGGCTTGTCACTGAAGGAATTATTCAGCGGGCGTTGCCATCACAAGCAACTAGTTTATCAGTTTATGAGGTTAACTACTTACTGACTAAAACAACTGTCGCTGATATTATGGAAAAGGATGTATTGACGACGCCGTCCAATGTTGTTTTAGAAGACGCAATCTACACAATGCGTAAACATAACGTAGGCGTGTTGCCAGTTGTTGATGACGGTGCTTTAGTGGGTATTATTACGAATAACGATATTTTCGATGCCTTCTTGAATGTTGCTGGGTATAACGAGGGTGGTACCAGTGTTTCGGTGCGAGTTGCTAAGGATGAAGCGGGCTTTCTCGCGCGTGTGGGCAACGCGTTAGCCACTAAGAATTACAATATCCTTACTTTAATGGTGACTAGCCGAGATAACGAAAAAGAAGTGGAGTTACACGTTGATACTAAGGACGCTGCTAGCGTGACTAAGGTTTTGCAGGACGCTAACTTTGACGTTACGGCCGTCACTTCGGCTTAAAAGGCTTAGGGAATGTTTAGAAAAATACAGGACGTTACTTTTTTAAACACGCTTACCCTAAATTAGTCAGAAAAATAAGCATAAAAGTATTTTCTAAATCTGATTTAAATTAATGGATTAAAGCACACTGCTTGCAAGGTGTGCTTTAATCCATTTTTATGTTGTTGAGCCATACAAGTGGAATGTGTTTAAAAGGGCACGCGCTATGCTAAAATTAGTAGATAGCTTTTTAACGGAATGGAGTGTTGATCTTGGCAGCAGAAAAATTCTATGCAATTGCCCGCGGGCGTAAACAAGGCGTGTTTAAAACAACCTGGGCACAGGCAAAGACGCTGGTTGAAGGCTTTAATGGTGCTCGCTATAAGGGTTTCAAAAGTCAAACGGAGGCCCAGGCATGGTTAGCGGAGCAGCAAACGACGAGGCCAAAAACGGGTGCTAAAACTAGCTCAACGGCGCCAGTCCGGCATCAAGCGGATACCATTTATTTGTACACGGACGGCGGTTCGCGTAACACAGGAAACGTTAACGGCCAGCACGTCAAAGTCGGAGACAAGGCGGCCTGGGCCTACTTGATTCAGTATAATGATCAAGAGATGAGTGATTCGGCTGGTGAATTTGGGGCAACAAATAATAAAATGGAAATTACGGCGCTGCTAGAAGGATTGCGTTATATAGCGCAAACTTGGCCAGTGACAACACCGATCGTTGTCATAGCCGACTCACAATACGTCCTTAATGCCATTACTAAGCACTGGCTGGCAGGTTGGCAGCGAAAAGGGTGGACGCGGGGACCAGGTAAACCATTGGCCAATAAAGAATTATGGCAGGCCCTAGCACAACTGTTGCCGCGTTTTAGTCAAATTAGTTATCGTTGGACTAAAGGTCATGCCACCAATCATGGCAACGTTTTTGTTGATCATGCACTCAATCAAACGATGGACGCTATGGCAGCTAATAACCCAAGTGGTCGGCAAGAGAGTGTGTCTGGTGAACAAATAGCTAAATCGGCCAAACCAGTTAAGTCAGTTGCCAAATCGCAACGACCTTCACCGGAGTCAATGGCGTCAATTCGTAAAACACTGAAAGAAATGGGTTATCTACAACATAAAAGTGAATCAGAGAATAATTAAATTTTGCCGGCCACTATTGGTGAATAAAAGAGGGGTGGTTAATGCTGTCTTCTTGATCCAAGCTCCTGCTATACTGAAGAAAAGATCAGGATGTGGTTAATATGTGGCGTTTCTTTAGTGTTTATCATCAACCATTAGAATTGTCTTTAGGAATAGCTGGGGCGTTGGTTTTTGTTTTATTCGCGCTTCGAGCATTGAGAATCAGTCGGTATTTTCTATGCGGGTTATACATTGTGTTGGCCATCTTAGTGCTCGGAATTGCGATCAATCTTTGGCTAAGGGGGTAAATTAATGAAGCGGCTTCTTCAGAGTGGTCTTTATTTACTGGTTTTATTTGTTATTGCGGGGAGCCTATTTCGTTACGGTGGCTGGTTTTGGACGTTAATTTGTATCGGCTTAATGCTGTTTAGTCGCCAGTTAGGGGTCTATTTTCAAAATAGGCGAAAAAAATGAAAAGTGGTACAAGGGCCATCCGTTTGGGGTGTTATAAATATTAGTGGGGTACACCGATATTTTACAGTAGGAACTGGACATTTTTTAAAAGTGGATTTAATAGTTAAGTTGTAAATTTATCGTTAAGTTCATTGAATTTACCGGGAGAGTATTTATTTTTGTGGTACGCTAAAAGACGTAAATATTTTTTGGAGGAGCTCAATTTTTATGAATGGGACATCACGACGACAGCAGAGACCAACGCGTAAAAAGCATCATTGGATTTTATGGACACTGTTGGGAGTATTAGTAGTTTTACTTCTTGCTGGCGGCGGCTTTGCCTACAGCATCCTGCACAAAACACAAGCATCGTTTGATAAAATGTATTCGCCAGCAACGACAAAGGCGCCCCAGGCAATTGAACAGGGCAAGCCGGTTTCAATTCTATTTTTAGGGGTTGATACTGGTGCCGATGGGCGAGTTGACCGGGGAAACTCGGATACTTTGATCGTGGCAACTTTGAACCCGAAGACTCACAAAACAATGATGTACAGTATTCCTCGAGACACACTTGCTGAAATGTCCGGTGATAAGAAGCGTAATATGCAAAAAATT
The DNA here is from genome assembly GCF_001663675.1 of Loigolactobacillus backii. NCBI lineage: Bacteria > Bacillati > Bacillota > Bacilli > Lactobacillales > Lactobacillaceae > Loigolactobacillus > Loigolactobacillus backii. The sequence continues at coordinate 586,027 of NZ_CP014873.1, read as the reverse complement.
AACGCGGCTTACAATATTGGAAGTTCAACGATGGCCAAAAAGACCGTTAGCAGGCTATTAGGTATCCCGATTGATTATTACGTGACCGTTAATATGGGTGGTCTGCAAAAAGTCGTGGATGCCGTTGGTGGCGTGACGGTTAACAGCCCAATGGTGGTTTCCCTTAACGGCATAACGATTCCAAAGGGCAAACAGCATTTGAATGGTAAGCAGGCGCTAACCTACGCACGAATGCGTTATGAGGATCCCCGTGGTGATTATGGCCGCCAAATGCGGCAACAAGAGGTTATTCGGGCAGTTATGAAAAAGTTGGCTTCACCTAAGGGAATTAGTCATTATGATGCCCTTTTAAAATCACTGCAACCTAACGTACGCACGGATTTACCGTTTAATAATATTATTCGGTTGGGGCTTAAATACCACAAAAACGCTGATCATATTTCTTCACAGCATTTACAGGGACAGTCCGCGTGGATTAATGGTAGTTCCTACCAGATCGCGTCAACTAGTCAATTAACCAAGGCTTCGAACAAAATGCGTGCAGAAATGGCTTTACCAAAAAAGCAACTTGATAATGATGAAACGCGCTTAAACGCTTTGAATCCAACCTTTAATGGCACAAGTAATCAAACCTATAATACTTTTGGGCTCGATACCGTCTACTATACGTATAATACCTATTAAAATTCGGTATCTAAAAATGCTCCGCACGATGGTTATCGTGCGGAGCATTTTTACGCGCAATTAAATAATAAACTAGTTAATTAAGAAAATCTAAGGCTGCCTGATAATTGGGCTCGTTGGTCTGTTCTGTAACAATTTCAGAGTATTGAATCGTTCCCGCGGCGTCAATAATAAAGATTGAGCGCGCTAAGGTATTATTGCTAGCGACATAGATACCAAAAGCATCCCCTAAAACGTGTTTTTCATCGGCCAACATTTCCATCCGGGTAACACCTGCTGCAGCGCACCAAGTAGCTTGTTGTGCTGGTGTATTAGTTGAAACTGTGACGAAACGAATGTTAGGAATTTTGTCGGCATCAGCGTTAAAGTGTTTTGTTTGAATACTACAAACGCGAGTATTGATATCCGGCACAATGCTAATAAGAGTTGTCTGGCCAGTTAAATCAGTATTGGTCACTGTGCGGTTATTTTTATCTTGAACGACAAATGTTGGCAGCTTAGCACCAATCTTTGGTGGCTGTCCGTTAGTTAATAGTGTGTTACCGTGACGTGTAATTTCCATTAAAGTTCACCTCATAAAATTTAGTCTATCTTTATACTAATAGAAAATGGTTAATGTGGGAAATAATATTACTCGAACACGTTTAGTCCAAATTAATTTTCCAAACAGGCCAGTTTATTTAGTAAACTCAACGACGTATTGACCTTGGCCATCTGACGAGACGTGGAAGTTACTGAAATTGCCCATGTTTTGTCGTGCCCAATTAACGGCATCAGTAACGTTAGAAAAAGTTTGGCCACTACTTGTACCTGTTGAACTAGTATCGCTGCTAGCCGCCGAGTTGCTTTCAGCGGTGGCCTGACTAGCGGCTGCTGCTGATTGTGAATCAGCAGTGTCATCATTAGCGGTAGTGTCGCTAGTTGTATCACTGGTATTATCAGTTGTTTCGGATTTAGTGGTTGCCTTTTTGGGCTCAGAGGAGCGACTACTTGTATTTTGACTGGAACTACTTGTACTGGTTGTTGTGGAATCAGCGTTGTTTTCAGTCGTAATACTAGAAAATTCAGCGTAAATACCAAAAATGACGATCAGGATGACAATGACAACCAACCACCACTTGTTTCGTGAAAAGAATGAAGGTCCACCAGGCTGTTTTTGAGGCACTCTTTTGTTTGGTTTAGCTGGTTTCTTTTCTTGCTTACGCTGGTCACTGCGGTTAGCGTGGCGGCGGGCCATTCGACTATTTGGTTCATTTGGATTTTTCATAACAAAAACTCCCTTACTGCTTGATCAAATACTGTAATAACGATGATAGTTTATATTTGGAATAACACCTTTTTTGCGAAATAGTGAAGTCTGTTTCTAAACACTTAGTTTACCATGCTTAGTTGAATAAATTTTAAATTTATCTTTTACTTAGTTTAAATTTAGGAAATTCAGACAATCTTTAAAAGTTGACGATAATCTTATAATAATTAAACCCTGTTTGGCCAAAAAACTGACAAGCAAGTCGCTTGCAATCTGACGTGACGACGCCTAATCTAGTCATTATTGAATTGAAATGGAGTGATTTTGTTATGGCAGTTATCGAAACCTCGCGTTTGCGGTTACGTCCGATCGCTCAGGCGGACGCAGTTGATCTATTCCAAGTATTGCGGGATGCAGATGTTGTTAGGTATTTACGTTATCAACAGGCAACTGATTTGGCTGCTATCCAACAGGAAATTACGGAGCACTTTGGTCGTGATACTAGTACAGTTTTTGGAATTGAACTAAAATCCAGTAACAGACTAGTTGTTTTTTTTGAATTTCATCCGAATGGAAATAGCGGTATTCTAACTTATGCGTTGGCACAGGCCGATTGGGGTAAGGGAATCGTTCCCGAGGCCGGCCAGGCGTTAGTACGTTATGGATTTGAAACGTTAAATTTTCAACGCTTAGAGGCTCATTATGCAGCGATAAATCATAAATCGGCGCGCGTGATGGCAAAATTAGGGATGATTGATCGTGGAAAAATACAAGATTTTCGTTCGCAGACTGGTGAAATTATCAGTGTCAAGGCTTACGATTTGACTAAAGAGCAGTGGCAGGCCGAACAATTGAGTGCGCTGGGCTAAAGCATAGTTTAAAAGGTGCCTAGGCGTACCATTTTTATTGACGAGGTGGGCGTAGCTACTAAAACGGCTTGGGACTAGGCAGATTAATATTGGTAAGTCGAGTATCAAGTACATTTTGTTAATAGTTTAAAGCAAAATTTATTTGCGGTAAATTTAAATGCTGTCTGGTTTCACGTGAAACTCTACTCAGTCAGTGATGAATCAAACGATATTTTAGTGTATTTTACTAACATACCGTTTGATTTTTTTATTTTGACTTGCACTTAATACTTGTTCAGCGTATGATGAATGCAATTAGAACATATGTTCCCTAGCGACTTAAGCGTTTTTAGTTTTAAGGGTGGTGGAGAAAGTGGATTATTCACGTGAACCGCATGGTGTTTATTTTTTAATTGATAATAAGTCTTTCTACGCTAGTGTTGAGTGCGTTAGTCGCGGATTAGAGCCACTTAAAACCTGCCTTGTTGTGATGTCAGAAACCGATAATACAAATGGTGGTTTGATTTTAGCGACATCGCCTATGGCCAAACAACTATTTCATATTACTAACGTTAGTCGCAGGCGTGATCTACCTGATGATCCCCGTTTAATAATTGTGCCTCCACGAATGAACTTATACATTAAAAAAAATTTACAAATTAATACAATCTTTCAGCGTTTTGTTGCTGATGAAGATCTTTATCCCTATTCAATTGATGAATCAATTCTCGATCTAACACATTCATGGCGCCTGTTTGGTTCATCGCCGCAACAAGTGGCCCAACTAATTCAGGACACCGTCCATAAAGAGCTGGGTTTACGACTGACCGTTGGCATTGGTGAAAATCCACTGCAGGCAAAGATTGCACTAGATGTTTATGCTAAGCATGATCAGAATTTTATCGGTCAAATTACTTATGCAACGGTACCAACGAAACTTTGGACAATTTCAAATTTAGTCGATGTTTGGAGTATTGGTAAAAGAACGGCCCATCATCTAACGCGACTTGGGATTACGAATTTATTTGAATTGGCTCATAGCAATCCGTACATGCTGGTACAAGAAATGGGTGTTATTGGTGCTCAGTTATTTGCGTTAGCTTGGGGAATTGATCGAAGCAAGCTTTCCCAACGAATTAAACCTAAGGATAAAAGTCTGGGCAACTCGCAAGTTTTGCCGCGTGATTACAGTCAACAGATCGAGATTGAATTAGTGATTAAGGAGATTGGTCAGCAAGTGGCCGCTCGGGTTCGACACCACCACCAATTAACAAGTTGTCTTAGTTTGAGTATTGGTTTTGCCTATGCCGCAAGTGCTGCTGCTAAACGCAGTGGGTTTTCCCATGAGTGTAAATTGGAACCAACAGATGATAGTCGCCTAATTACCAGTCAGTTATTACGCTTATTTCGCCAGTTTTGGCAGGGTGAGGCGGTTCGAAATATTGCTGTTTATTGTTCCCAATTATGTGCCAACACAGGGGAACAGTTAGATTTATTCACGCCCCTTTGCCGGCAAATAAAGCAACAACAATTTAACCACGTGGTTGATCAGGTTAGAGCCAAGTTTGGAACAACATCGCTTGTTATGGCTAGTAGTTTGTTGCAAGGGGGGACACTTATTCGGCGAAGCGCATTGGTAGGCGGCCATAATGGAGGTAATAGCTTTGAATGAACAAATTTTAAAGCGGGAAGCAAAATTAATTGTTCAGCGCTGTCAGGATCAATTTAAGCAGAAGCGACAAACGCATTACTGGATAAAAGTTGTCAATGACCACTATGATCATACGTATAATTTCTTCTTTAATTATCAGCGCTTACACCAGGTTGAACGATCAGTGCCAGTGCGAACAATTACCGAATCTGATCTGCAGTGGTTGGAATTATTGATTCAGGAAATTCAACGATTAACGGAATTCAACATTGAATATGAAGGTTTTTATCATTTCTTATGGCCTAATGCGCAGCGGCCAATTCAAAAAAGAAGGAATCAAGCCGAATGAGAGTAAATTATCAGTTTTCAGATAAGGTCGTGCAACACTTCTTTGATTTCGACTACCATGATCGGGGCATGCTTAAGTGGGGGGGATTTTTTCTATCTGATCATACCAAGGCGCTTAAACGTCTGGCCCTTGCCGAGCGAGAAATTCAACCTAAGCCTGAACAATTGCCTGCTGAAATAGCTAGTCGGCTTGAAAAAGGCTGGTGCAAGCAGTGTTTAATCTATATCCAACAAAAAGTTGTGCAAAATGGGACTTATCTACCCGATGTGGTTGGCGTTGTTGTCGGCTATGATGAAGCCAATATTTTCTTGAAAATTGGTCAGTCGACACAGACAGTGGCAGTTATGGATATCAGAAACGTATCATTTCGACCGTAAAGAATTCTGGGCCACGCTAAAAAAATTTAGTGTCTTGTTCGCTTGTTTTTAGAAACGTATGTTCGTATACTTTGTTAGTGTTAGGTATGGGGTAAAGGAGTAGGGTAATGCAAATAAAAGTTGTACCGGGAGATTTTTTTAATTGGTTTTATAATATTGTGCCAAAACAAAGTTCAAATGAATCAATAGCGATACTAGAACAGGCAATGGAAGAACACTATTTGGTGACAGTATGGTTGTCGGCCGCCTGGTCCGGAAAAAAGTGTCAAGGATACCTAGTTGATTTTGATTCACAAGGATTTTTGATTATTGAACGGGCTGGTAAGCAAATTCAATTGCCATTTAAGGCGATGAATTACGTTCGACCAGTTAATAGACAATGGCGATTAGCTTATTGATTGCAAATTTTTCAATAAAAAATAGCCTGAGGATTACTTGATAAATACGACTATTTACCGATTAATCCAGCGACTATTTTTTGATTATTTTAGATTGGCAATTGCTTGAAAGTCATTATCAGATAATTTGATTGCAGTTGCGGCAACGTTTTGGGCTAGGTGATCTAAGTTAGCAGTTCCCGGAATTGGCAACATCATTGGTGAGCGTTTTAGTAACCAAGCAAGGGCGATTTGTGCGGGACTTGCCTGATATTTATCCGCAATTTTTTTAAGCACGCTACCTTCATTAGCTAATTTACCAGTTGCTAATGGGAACCAAGGTACAAAGACAATTTTGTGTTGTTCAGCGTAATCCAAAACGTCCTCATCACTGCGATCTGTAACGTTGTACAAATTTTGCACAGCATCAGTGTGAGCGATCTTTTCTGCGGCCTGTAGTTCAGGAATTTTAACTTGACTTAAACCAAGGTGCTTAATTTTTCCTTCATCTTGCATTTTTTTCAGTTCACCTAATTGATCTTCTAGCGGAATCTTAGGATCAATTCGGTGCAGAAAAAGAAGATCGATGCTATCAACACCTAAAGTACGTAAGTTAAGTTCAACTTGTTGGCGTAAATAATCTGGTCGACCATCAGGGGTCCAGAGATTTGGACCTTGCCGAGTTTGACCAACTTTAGTCGAAATGAAAATATTTTTATAGTTACCTTGGTAAGGTGCAAACGTGTCACGCATAAGCAAGTTAGAGGTGAAAGGACCGTAGGCATCAGCGGTATCAAAAAAGTTGATTCCTAGGTCGACCGCTTTAGCCAAAACGCGGCGCGCATTTTCTGGGTCTGCAGATGGTCCCCAAACACCAGAACCAGGTAATTGCATTGTACCGTAGCCGAGGCGATTAAACGTCTTATCGCCAAGTGTTAGAGTACCAGCAGCAGTAGTTGTTGTCATAAAAAAGCCTCCTCGTATTATTAAAAATGTATTCAAGTATTGACCAGCTTCGCTGTTTGGATGCTGTGTGATATTCTCTAATTGTTCATTGGATTCGGATCCAACTGGTATAGGCTTTCGCCTCCTGTAGTTTATCTACATTTTAAGAATGCCGCCCAGATGAATTGTTTAAGTTCAAACCACAAGCTGTAGTGTTAGCTGATGATTTTGATAGCTCGCGTTCTATCAAGCAGCTAGTCATTGGATGACTTGTCTACTCATAAATTGCGAGGATGTTCTGAAGATTCATAATTAGGGAGTATCACACAGCACCCAAGCCTATCCAAAATAAGAACGGAAAGGAGGTCTGAATCAATGAACTTGAATGTTGGTATTGATGTTTCAAAATTGAAGCTTGATTATTGTGGAATGGATTCAAATAAGCAAGTGTGTTTCCAAGGTGAAGTAACAAACACCCCGAAGGGGGCCGGTCATATTCGTGATGAGATTTTAAAGCGGTCTCAGCAAGCTGACCAAATTATTATCGGCATGGAAGCAACCTCAGTTTATAATTTCCACCCAACCTTGTTCTTTGAACAAGATGATCGCCTTAATCAGTTAAACGTGACTGTGGTCACCTTGAATCCTAAAGTGACGCACCGTTACAGTAAGTTATTTGATGATGATAAGACCGATACCGTTGATGCCTTTCACATTGCCGATTTCTTACGGATCGGCCGGTATCAAGTTCCGGTTACCCGCGATGAAAAGCACATCGCTTTACAACGCTTGACCCGGGAACGATACCACTTAGTCCATCAGATCAATGATTGTAAAAATCACTTTTTAAATAACCTGTACTACAAGGTGAACACCATCGATACGGTCTTGCCTACCTCAGTCTTTGGGTCAACCATGCTTAGCATTCTGAGTGATGAGAAGTATTCCCTAGATGACCTGGTTCAGATACCCTTGTCAGCCTTAACTGATGAGCTAAATCATTTATCTCATGGCCGGTTTGGCGATGCCAAAAGTGTTGCCAAAGCACTGAAGAAAGCCATTAGAAGTTCTTATCGGCTTAGCAAGACGGTTGCCGATTCCGTTGATCAAGTATTGGCCATGTACGCTAATCAGTTGCGGATGCTTAATCAACAGCTAAAGCTGTTAAATAAAAGCATTTCTGATCTGTGCTCGGTCATTTCAGGTGCAGACTCACTCCAAAGTATTCCGGGAATTGGACCAGTGTATGCGGCCGGATTACTGGCTGAAATCGGCCAAATTGACCGTTTCCCCAATGATGCTAGTCTCGCCGGCTACGCTGGCTTATCATGGCAACGCAGTCAATCAGGAAATCATGAGCGACAATTAACGCCGCGAACCAAAAGTGGTAACCAATACCTACGTTATTACTTAGTTGAAGCTGCCAACTCAGTAAGGCGCTATGATCCCACTTATGCCAGGTACTACCAGAAGAAGTTCCGGGAGGTACCAAAGTATCAACATCGTCGAGCTTGTGTGTTGACCGCTAGGAAGCTGGTTCGGTTAATTATTAATCTACTAACTGAACATAAACTGTACACGCCTCCTAAATTGGTCTAGCGCGACGAACATCGCTAACATTGCAAGTTTCTAACCAGTGAATTTTTGTACTTCACTGGGCTGGGGGAAGTATACTCTCCTCACAATTAGAACTATCAATATTTTACGTATCACCTACTTGACTTCTGACCACAAGTCTTAATAATTTACTACATAGTAAGAATCGATTAATATTAGTGAATTGTCAAGCGTTTAGCTAAGTGAAAGTGAGTGATTGTATTATGGATAATCAGTTATACCGAGCAACTCTAAATTGTCAGGGCAAACATTACTACTTGTTGGCTTCCGATCAGGGTTTAGTTTTTGTTGGTAGTCCAGATGCTTCAATTGATGAGGCCAAACACTATTTGCCAAATTCTGAAGTAGCGAACGCCAAAGAGAAATCCTTGGCAAACTATAAGCAACAATTGAATGACTATTTTACCGGTAAACGCTCGTTGTTGAACATTCCACTTGATATTCGAAGGGGCACAAAATTACAACAACAGGTTTGGCAAACACTATTAAAAATACCATACGGACAGACGTGGTCCTACACCGAATTGGCCACTGCTAGTGGTTATCCTACGGCAGTTCGTGCGGTTGCTAGCGCGGTGGGGGCCAATCCACTATTAGTTGTGATTCCTTGTCATCGAGTGATACGTAAGGACGGAAGGCTTGGCGGCTATCGTGGTGGTTTAGCAATGAAACAGCAGCTGTTATCGCTAGAGGCACAACGGTGCTAAAAAGAGTGCGGTAATAATGTCGCTCTTATACTAAACTTTTGGCCCACGTTCTATCGTAATCGGAAACAATAAGAGACCAGGACTTTTGTCCCGGCCTCTCCTGACTTGTCACAATAAATTTTATACGCGTTTAGTCCAAACTAAGTCATGTTTGGAGCTAGGACAAAAATCTAGCCCACTACTATTTTAAAGTAAGTAAGCTAGAACCAACTTTTGGCCCACTTTTTGACTAATTTGGTGTAAACGTGTTTGAAAAAGCAGGTTCCTGTACCCTTTCACGCACTCGCTAGCCAGAAACAGCGCCTATTTGTTACTCTAACTTTTGGCTACGGGCGTCACTACCTTACGCGATAACCAAGGTAGTAACTTAGCATAGGCGATCATGAAGACAATACTAACAATAACACCCTTAATTAAATTAAAAGGTAAAATTCCAGCAAAGACCATTTGCATGACCGGAGCAGTAAATTTAATGCCTGAGAATTTAAAGTACATTGGTAGTAGGACAAATAAATTGGCGAAGCACATGAAGACAGTTAGCAATAAGATACCAGAAGCCTGAATTATTCACCATAAGTTCTCCAAGTACAGTGTCACCCCGGTATCATGGGCGGTACTGTGTTTTTTATTTTTCACCTTTTTAGTGCAGAAAAAGAACCTCCGATTTGGTATAGTTGATTCACCACAAGTCAGCTATCCACCCAAAGAAAGAGGTCCTTCTCATGGCAACTTTACCGGGAAAACGAGTTAATTTCAATCCTAAATTACATATTTCGCACACTGGTGGTGAACTTTCCACTGATGCTGGGCTAGTGTTGGTCAAAGAATTAATGGCGCAACTCAATTTCACGACCTTAGCGTATCAATTAGTCCATTTTGATGACCAGCGCCATTACGCTCGTTACAGCAACGTTAGTCTACTAGAACAGGTCGTGCTGCAGTTGATCGCCGGTTACCCGGCCGATCTAGCTGCCACCAGTTTGCGCAATGACCCCACATTTAAATTACTATTGGCACAACCGCAATTGGCCTCACAACCGTCATTATCCCGTTTTTGGCAACGCTGTGACGAGCAGACCATCACCTCATTACAAACGTTGAATCAAGCATTGCTTGACCAAGCGTGGACTGGCGCCAAGCAACAACAGCTGATCCTCGATATTGACTCGACTCACGCCGATACTCATGGTCATCAGGAAAAAACGGCCTTTAATGCGCATTACGGTACCACGGGTTACCATCCGCTGGTCGCTTTTGACGGGCAAACGGGCCACTGTTTAAAGGCTCAATTGCGCCCAGGTAATGTTTATACCAGTACGGATATTGCCCCCTTTATCACACCACTACTACAGCACTATCATCAAGTCAAACCGAACGCTGATATCTTGGTCCGCGGGGATAGTGGCTTTGCGACTCCAGAATTATACGAAACTTGTGAAGCCAACGACACTTTTTACTTGATCCGCCTGAAAGCCAATCGGCGGCTGAACCAACTGGCTGAACGTTTTGTTCAGATCAGTGATGAGCAGAATTGGACTGAGACCGAGGTCCATTATTATCGCGCGTCTTATCAAGCCCGATCATGGTCTAAGCCGCGCCAGATCTATATTAAATCAACTCGACCAGCTGGTGAATTGTTATTTCAACATGAATACCTCGTGTCCAATTTAACGAGTTTTGTCGCCGAAGATGCATTTCACGCCTATCACCAACGGGGTCAAATGGAAAACTATATCAAGGAAGCCAAGGCTGGCTTTTACCTGGATAAAATGACTAGCTCGCAATTTATACCAAATTATGCCCGCATGATGCTCAGTGTCCTCGCTTATAATTTAGTCAGCTTGATGCGCCAATTGTTGCCTGTACAACATCAGCGATTACAGGTTACAACCTTGCGCTTATGGCTGTTTAAAGTAGCGGGTAAGCTGGTGACCAGCGGCCGGCAACTTTATCTAAAATTAAGCCGCCACCACGTCTATCAGGATTTGTTTTATCAACTGTTAGCTCGAATCCAAGCGCTACAGTGGGGCTAAACTGGTGCAAAAAATCAAAAAAAGTCGGTTCGGCCAAGGGGCAAGTATGCTCAAAATTGAGGATCAAAAATTTATCCAGCCCCATAATTTGGTAGCCTTTAGCAAAAACAGTACATCTTGGTTTGACTACGCCATAGCAGCACGAGAATTGGTCCAAAATTGTGCGGTATGCCGATATTAAACCTCGTATGAATAATTCGGGAGAAGTAAAACCAGCCAACATATTGCCGGTGCTTGGTCTAGCTAGGGTGTTGTGCTTTTGACCTCGTTTGAAGAAATAATAAACGGGTAAAGTGAAACACAAGGTGGCAAAAAAGTAAGCAACATCACCAATTAAGTAAGGAACGCCACCATGGGTTAGAAAATCTAATACACCACTGATGAAGGCCGTTGCAATCCCAGCAGCAGGGCCATATAAGAACATTGTGATGAAGACTGGTAAGTTACTAAAATCTACTTTTAAATACGAAAAAGCTGGTAAAATTGGAAAAGCAATTAAAAGTAGTAAATATGAGATAGCCGACATCATTGCGATCATAACAAGCTTACGGACGTTTGTTCTTTCCATATTGAAAACCTCTCCTTTTTAAACACTAAAAAACACACCACCCATGTCAAACAGAGACAAGAATAGTGTGCGCTTTATTTTATAGTCACAAATAAATAAGCCCAATCTTCTTTTATCTAGACTTTAACTATCGGTAGCGGGGTTTCACCGCTTCAGCCATTAATAACTAATGGGTCGTGGACTATAACCACCGGTCGGGAATTACACCCTGCCTCTGAAGACACATAACTAATATTCAATTTACAATGGTAATTGTAACACATATTTTTGTAAACGCAACCAGTATGCTTTAAAATTATTTGGATATTCACGTATTAATTTAATTTTTCTTTGGCTTGTGTTTAAGGTAGCCTAGAGCCTCTAAGAAAATATCGGTTTTGAGCAGTAAGGCAACGACCACATAAATAAGTGCGCCAAGGGCAATTTCGATAAGGAACCAAATCAAATGGCTCGGTAGGTGGCTCGCAACTTGCCAAACAATAATACCCATAATTCCACCGGCAACAAAAAATTTCCACAAGTCATGGAACATTTGTTTAAGGTCTAAATTCTTTCGAACAACAATTATCTGGTAGCCAGTCACAAAAATTTCGGTAATTACCGTTGCAACGGCGGCACCATAAACACTAAAAAGTTTAATACAAATGTAATTCGCAATAATGTTAACACCAGCGCCAATTGAAACTGATAAGGTATAGTCACGAACACGCTTAACTGGCAGCAAGTACTGCCGACCAATTGTGTTGTTCCAGGCTATCAGCAGAATTATTGGTGTCTGAATAATCAACAGGATACCGGTAGTCGTAAATTTTGGTGATAAGAACCAAACAATGAATTTAGGTGCAATGGCCGACATACCAAACATTAAAGGAATCGCCAGCGCCGTCACAAATTGAAAAGAACGGTATAGACTACGGTGCACGGCCTCAAGCTTATTATTTGCAAAAAGATTAGCAATATGCGGTAACAAAACGACACTTAGTGAGGTAACGGCAACCATTGCCATATTAATAAACTTGTCAGAATAATCCATATAACCAGCAGCCTGAACGGAAACCATGGCCTTTAACATAGTTTTATTAACCATAATATAAAGTTGCATTGAAATGGTCGGAATAAACAGAATGAATGAAGGTCCAACGTGACGCCAAATATGCAAAGAAGAAAACGGCACTTTCTTTACTAATTTTGGTAGGTAGGGCCAAAGCATTGCGTTACCAACTAAAGAACTGGCGGATAAAATCATAATGTATAACCATAGATCACTAGGTTGATGGATAAAAGTAAAAATCATAATAATCGTAATTATACGAACGACCGAGTTACGCAAAGTCGTTTTTTTAAAATCTTCTAGGCCCATAAAATACCAAGAGATATCAATAGCACCGGCGATTAAACTTAATGACTGCATCAAAAAGAAGAGCCGGTAGTGATGATCAAAGTGTAAAAAAACGAGAAATGCTAGGTAGGCAGCAAAGATAGTGATAATTTGTAATAGTTCAACTTCCCAGAAAATACGTGAGCGTTCCTCCAGATTATCCCGGTGGAAGGCAATTTCCCGATTTCCGTATAAAGTAATGCCTAAAGAGCCAACTAAATAAAAATAAGCCACTATTGAGTTTGTATAGGCATTAATCCCAGCACCAACTGGACCAATTACACGTGCTACGTACGGTACTGTTATTAATGGGGCAATCAACACTAGTAGCTGATAGGACATATTATAAAAATAATTCCGGATAACCTTCATTGTACGGGCGCCTTTCTAGTTGTGCGCTAAAATTGCAATTTGTTCAGGCGTCATTTTTGTTCTTTCAGAAGTACAAGATTTTTGCTTACCATTGGCCGGAACAACGTGAAAGGATTTAACGTGACTAGGGTATTGCTCCGAAGCCGCAGGAGTTTTAGTAATATCACCGTACATTCGTTCTAAAATAGTTGTAGTTCCAACGGGGATTTTCGCCTGTAAACCGCTAAATTTTGTGGGTCTTACTGCCTGAACCTCTTCAGCTGAAGCCCATTCGCGGCCAAACCAATACCAAGAAGCGTAATTAGTAACGGTGGCTGCCTGATTGTTTTGGCGTCTAGTCATTACGCGATAGCGAATCTGCTTTAATGATTTGAGTGAAAACCAGCGGGTTACAAAGTGAATTGGCGCATAAGCAATCTTACCAAACCATGAATGGTAGATGTGGTAATAACGCTCACGAACTATTTGATCAATTAAATGAAAAGCATACTTATCCCAAAGTCGTAGTAGTGAATTATTGGCCAATTTATCGAACGGAATAATATCGACAAAAACAGTCTGGCTACTAAACGTAAAATCTTCTTTAATCTCAGTTTCCTTATCAATGACCTTACTCCAAGTGACACCATAATCAGGGTCTAAATGGTCATTAATAATACCGTATTGGCCGTCCGCGTTAAATCGATTCGTTGCGGCAGCAATAAAGCGATCATACTCAGGTCGTTTCATTGCAACATCAACATCATCATCCCAAGGAATTATTCCATGATACTTAACGGCACCAAGGAGCGAGCCGCCGGATAACCAATAATCTATGTTTTCTTCTTCACAAATATCTATAATCTGACGCAACAAGTTTAGCTCACGTTGATGTAATAATTTTAAATCCAACATTAATCCCTCAATCTTCTTGTCTACTCTTACTACTTTATTTTATATTTTAGCACCAAACAGTACGTTCGGCTACACATTGTAGTCGAACAAGACCGATATATTCTTATTTTATATTTATCTGAAAAATAAAGGGTTTACAATCCAGTATTGCGTTAAACTATTTAATGAAATTAAGTACACAAGGGGAGTATCCGTAAATAGTTATGTAAATTATTCGACCATAAAATAAAGGAAAAAGCCGGGACAAAAGTCCTAGCCTCTTATTGTTTCCGAACGTTATTCTAGAACGTGCGCCAAAAGTCTGAGTTCACATGCCTAACTACTACCGCCAATCCAATAACCATAGTACGGGTATTGGATTGGCTTGCGTTACACAGTGAACCCCAAAACAGACTTTTGTCCACTCCCTTCTTCCTTTATTCTTTCCCAAATATTTCCTAGTTAAATTCGTTAACTAACAACGATTGGGTATGATTAATGTTGTTTAGTAGTTGAATAGTTGATGTTTGCCATTCTTGAGCGGTGGGGATGTCCTGCGTAAATAAAAACCGCAGCGGCATAACGAGCTGATTGGCAAAAATATAGGCAGTAACGTGGTCAGTTAAGTGTTTGGCCAAAATAGTATCAGCGATAGTTTGTTCATAAGCTGACCACATTTTAAGTAGGCGTCCTTGCAAGGTTTCATTGGTTACCACTAATTTAATTAGTTGGTTCATATCACGCCAAAGATCACCTTGAGATGCTAGATGGATCAGCGTCGTTTGGTAGGCCGGCCAAATATTACCAATTGAGGTTTGCTGCTGAATAAGGTGTCTGATTAGTGAAAGCAATTCGTCCTCATTATAAAAAACGATGTCGTCCTTGGTCTTAAAATAGGTAAAAAGTGTTTTTGGTGCAATACTAGCCGTTGCAGCAATTTGCGCCACTGTAACGTTGGCAAAGCCGTTTTCTTTAAATAATTTTAGGCCATTCTCTGCGATTTCTTGTCGCTTTTCTGCCTTTTTCCGTTCACGTAAACCCATTTGTTTCCCCCATAATTATTTTTATTCGAAACCCAACTGCTAAAATAGTAAGCTGATGACATTTTTAAGTCAAATTTAAATGAGAGTTGTTTCATTTAGTGTTCATACGGACCTTGTTCTGCAGGCCAGATTGCCAGGAGCACGAACAAACTATTTAAGGTTATATCGCTTATTTGTTGTTGAGAAATAACCAGCGGGTCAGGCCGGTATCGTTTTTATTTATCCTGAAGTAAAATTATAATGTCGGCTTGGCACAATAATTAGGGCCACTTTCAAAATAAGTTATTTAATGAAAAATTAAAAACAAACTTACCGAAATCTATTGCTTTTTAGTAAGTAAATGTTATACTTACATATAGTAAGCAGGCTAAAACAGGCTTTATCTAATTCATAAAGTAGTTTTAGTTTGTTAATCTAAACTGACAAAGGGGCGTTTAAAATGACTGTTCAACTTTATACGTCATCAAGCAATGCATCTAGCCGTAAAGCGCGTGCATGGTTTACTGATCACAAGATTCCTTTTACGGAACGTAATATTATTGCGCAACCGTTAACTCAGGATGAAGTGAAACGTCTGCTGCGTCTGACCGAAAATGGGTCGGAAGATATTGTATCAACACGTGCTAAGATCTTCAAGAAACTTAACGTTGATCTAGATGAGATCTCAACTAGTAAGTTGATTGAGCTCATTTCGCAGCACCCGGATTTACTCAAACGGCCGATTATGTTTGATGAGAAACGATTGCAAGTTGGCTATAATGATGAAGAAATTCGTCGGTTCTTACCGCGGGAAACCCGAAAAATGGAAATGTTAAAAGTACGTTCACGCTTGGCGATTTAAAACAAACCAAAAGCGGGCTAAAAGGTAGACTTTATGAATGACACACTGACCAGATCGTTGATTGATTTGGTGAGCGGAGTGCTTCTGACAAGTTGCTACCTTTTAGCCCACTTTTTTTATTGGAATATTAAGTCGTTAACGTGCCGAGATTCGTTGGGTAAGTGCTTAATGTTAGTTACTTAATTTTTTTGCAATTTCCGTATAATATTTTGCAAAATAGCTCTCTTTTAAAAAGATTAAATTAATTGGATGAGTAATTTTAAAACCGTCTAGGGGTAATTCCACCAGTGTGCTTTTATCTAATTCTGACTTGATAAGCGATTTGTACATAAAACTAATCCCAACGTCACTTTTTAGTAACTCAATGATTGTTGTTGGATTGGCAATCTCAATCTGTTGATTAAACTCATTAATTTGATAATTTTGGGTTGCCAGCCAATTAGCAAAAATGGCTCTTGTGCCGGAACCACTTTCTCTAATTAAAAGTACTTCAGGTAATAAGTCGGCGATTGTGATTGTCGTTTTATCCAAGAGTGGATTCTTTTGACTGGTAACACCGATAAATTCTTCGTTTTGAATAGTAATTGCATCAAACTCGTTTTTATCAAAATTACCCTCAACAAGACCCAACTCAACCTCACCTTGGCGCAAGGCAGTTAGAATTTCAGCAGTATTATCAATCAGTGTGTGAATTTTTGTCGTTGTGGGCAGTAAATTTTTAATCAGTCGTGGCAACAAGAACGTGCTGAGGGAATACGTCGCGCCAATTTTGATTATTGGTTCTTCAGAGTTAGTCCTAATCTGCTGCAAGACGTGTTCATTTTCCAGCAAAATTCTATCAACATATTGAACTAATTGTTCACCGGCGCTGGTTAAATGAATATGGACGCCATTTTTGGCAACCAATTTAACTTCTAATTCTTGTTCTAAATTGCTGATTTGCTGTGAGACGGCCGGTTGGGTAATAAATAGGTGTTGTGCTGTTTTAGTATAGGAAAGCGTTTTGGCCAAAACGGCCAGTGTTTTATAACGGCGATCAAGCATATTAAAATTCCCCCTGCGTTTATTATAAGTAAAATTTATCTAACAACAATAAATACTAATTTTTACTTATCTGATTAGCATGATACGCTAATAACGCACAAACGACGACATCAGGGGGAGAGAAAAATGACTATATTGAAAACACGTAGTTTTTATTTAGCGGCGTTATTAACGTTGATCTGTTCAATTTTGGGAACGCTATTAGGTGGATTGCCTTACTTAAATGTGATTGGTGCGTTAGTGATCGCATTAATTTTGGGAATGTTAATGCAGCTTCATCAACCGACGATCATCCGGGCCAAGTCGGGAATTGGTTTTATTTCAAATAAATTTTTACGACTTGGTATTATTTTGTTAGGGTTTAAATTAAACCTAATTGACTTGGCACATGCAGGAGTCAAAACTATTTTATTAGCAGCCATTATTGTGACTTGTACCATCACCATCGGTTATAATATTGCTCGTAAGATGGGCGTTGAACCGCAACTTGCAATCTTAGCGGCCAGTGGGACTGGCATCTGTGGAGCGGCCGCAATAATGGGAATCTCACCACAAATTCAAGTTCCGGCCGGTCAAGAAGAAAAGAAACGAGAAGATGAAGTTTTAGCAGTAGCGATCGTTGCTATCTTGGGAACAGTCTTCACTTTAATTGAAATCGGTATTCGACCATTGCTCCAGATGACGCCAACTCAATTTGGTGTGTTGACAGGCGGTTCACTACATGAGATTGCCCATGCAGTTGCAGCGGGTGGGTCTAATGGTCCAGTTAGTTTGGACACGGCAATTATTACCAAGTTATCACGGGTGCTAATGTTAGCTCCAGCGGCATTAATTATCGGAATTTGGTATCAAAAAAAGATTAATCGGCGCCAAAATTCGGGCTCTCAAAAATTACCTATTCCGTGGTTTATGCTTGGTTTTATTATCGCTAGTGTGCTTGGAACTTTCGTACCACTTGGTGCAACTGCATTGGCCTGGTTGGTTAAACTGGCCTATCTAGTTTTAGGAATGGCAATGGCTGCTCTGGGAATGAGTGTTAATTTCAACGTCATCTTACATCGTGGTCGCAACGCACTAATTTCGGCTACGTGCACTTCCGTTATTTTGTTAACCCTCATGATTGTTGTCAGTAAGTCACTATTTTAAATAATATTATTTCAAGCCGTAACGTAGGTAATTTATGTTGCGGCCTTTATTTGTCTTTCGAATACTGTTGCTATGCCCAGGGCCGAGTAGCTTATTTTTTATACCTATTTTTCGGCTACGCTACCTATGACTATCTGTCGCGGCCAATAGTTGGTATGATAAGGGTGATCGTGATTTGTTCGTTAATAGTTAGGTTGACTGGTAAAAGTGAGAAAGGATCTGAGCAAGATCGAACAAGAATCATTATTTAATCAAAATGAAAAAAATCAACCGCTAGCTAATCGTGTCCGACCGACTAATTTAGATAACTTTGTTGGTCAGCAGCAATTGCTTGGCCCAGGGAAGGTTCTTCGCCAGTTGATTGACCATGATCAAGTGACCTCAATGATTTTTTGGGGACCACCAGGTGTTGGAAAAACGACGTTGGCACGAATTATTGCGCGGCGGACCAAAGCCACTTTTATTACTTTTAGTGCAGTGACAACCGGCATTAAGGATATAAAAAAAGTGATGAAACAGGCAGACGAAAACCAGCAATACGGCGAAAAGACAATCTTATTCTTAGATGAAATTCACCGTTTTAATAAGGCGCAGCAGGACGCTTTTTTACCTTACGTTGAAAAGGGGAGCATCACTTTAATTGGTGCCACAACAGAAAATCCGTCATTTGAAATTAATTCGGCCTTGCTGTCGCGCACGAAAGTTTTTGTGCTAAAAGCTTTGACGACAGCCGATATTAAGCAGCTATTGCAAAATGCACTTAATGATCCTCGTGGTTTTGGCAAACAGCAGATTGAACTTAGTGATGAAGTGCTGACAATGATTGCGGATTTTGCTAACGGCGATGCCCGAATGGCACTGAATACTTTGGAAATGGCCGTTCTAAACGGTGAGCAAACTGATGATAAAATTGTACTGACTAAAGAGGCCGTTGTGCAGATTACTGCCAAAAAATCGTTACTTTACGATAAACATGGCGAGGAACACTATAATTTAATTTCAGCCTTGCATAAGTCAATGCGCAATAGTGATGTTGACGCAGCAATTTACTGGCTGGCTCGAATGTTGGAAGCCGGTGAAGATCCATTATACGTTGCAAGACGGCTAGTTCGGTTTGCTAGTGAAGATGTAGGGATGGCTGATAGTCGGGCCTTAGAGATCACTGTTGCGGCCTTTCAGGCGTGCCAGTTTATTGGAATGCCTGAATGTACAGTTCATTTAACCCATGCTGTTACTTATTTAGCACTAGCGCCGAAATCGAATGCACTGTACACGGCGTATGAGGCCGCAAAGGACGATGCTTTACATCATTTAAGTGAGCCGGTGCCGCTACAAATTCGGAATGCACCAACGAAGCTCATGAAAGACCTGGATTATGGCGCCGGTTATCAGTACGCCCATGATGCCAAGGATAAATTAACCACTATGCGTACAATGCCTGATTCATTGCGTGATCGCCATTATTATCAGCCGACGACCGAGGGTTCTGAGGCAAAAGTAAAACAGCGCCTAGAACAAATTAAGGCTTGGCACGCCGAACATGATGAATAAAGCGTAATTTAATATTGAATGGCAGTGGCTAGGCGCGTTTACATTAAATTAGTAATACTACTAAAAGTATTTCCCAAACACGGCCTAGTTATGTCATTCATTGTTACTAAATATCTATTTAGAATAGGCCAACTACTGGAGACAGAATTTTTTGTTTCCAGTTTTTTGTGTTTTAAAGTGGACTCATTTTAGTGATCTAGTTTAATGGCCTACATAATTTACCCTTTAGTGATCAGTTAAGAACACTGTTATAACAGGAAACGCAACTAATAATTGCGCAATTTCCAGTTTCTAGTTGCCCTAAAGCACGGAATATTTTCTTGTTATTGGTGAATTCTGTTGGCATACTAAATGTAATTCAAAGAAGGCAGGGAGGATCTTATGACAACAGTCGTATTTGCGCAACAGCTTAGAAAGTTACGGAAAGAAAAGGGACTATCACAGGATAATATTGCGGCAAAGCTCTATATTTCTCGGCAAGCAGTTTCACGCTGGGAGAGTAAGGATGCCACACCTGATTTAACCAATTTAGTTTTGTTGGCCGATATCTTAGATGTTGGATTAGATGAATTAATTTTGGGACAAGAACAATCCAAAAAGAACGTGAATTCAGAGAAAGTTGAGGCCAGTAATAATGATTACGTTGTTAATCCGACTACTGGTGTTTATAAACATAAGCGACCAACTAATTTTTGGGAATTTATGGCCAGTTATTGGTGGGTGATTTTTGCGATTGGTGGTTGGTTAACTTGGTTTCTCCCGATAATTGTGCGCGAAGTTTTCAAGGCCATGCGGTAAGTTGAGCGAGATTCGATGGGTATTCAACACCTTTCGAAATAATTACGCTGGTGAATCCAATTATTTTGAAGATAAATAATCCTTCAGCACGTTAGTTTAATTGGTCTTTCAGTACCAGAAAAAATAAAAGTTTTTGGCCACTCTTTATAGGTGGTGGAATTTATCGCTATATAAAAAGTTAAATTAACAATGTTTTGAAAAATATTAGAACAAAAAAAGGCTGGGACAAAAATCCTAGCCTCTTTTGTTTCCGAACATTACTCTAGAACGTGCGTCAAAAGTCTGGGCTTACATTACGCACGTGAACCCAAAACTGACTTTTGTCCCACTCCCACTAGATGTGTTTAAAGATAGGTTAATTATCGTTGCGGTTACCGCCAAACAATAGAACCAAACGTAATAATTGGAGGAAGGTCGATAGTGCAGCCGCCACATAAGTCAATGCTGCAGCTGTAAGGACCTTCCGAACCATTGGGACTTCCTCACTGGATAGAACGCCACCTTCAGAAAGAATGGTCAAAGCACGATGGGAAGCGTTAAATTCAACTGGTAACGTCACTAATTGAAAGAGCAATGCTAAAGAAAAAGCTGCAATACCTAGATTAATCAGTGTTTGGTTCCAACTCAGTAAAACGCCAATTAAAATAATTGGGAATGCAGCCGTTGAACCAATATTGGCCAACGGGACAATTGCAGTTCTAATGCGCATTGGCCAATAATTTTTCTTATCTTGGACAGCATGACCACATTCATGGGCCGCAACGCCAATCGCGGCGACTGAGGTTGAATCGGCGGTTGCTTCGGAAAGGCTGAGTACCTTAGTTTTACCATTATAATTATCGGTTAAATTACCACTGATTTTTTGGACACCGACGTCACTAATACCTGATTGTTGTAGGATATAGTTAGCGGCATCAGTACCGGTAACGCCACTTTGACTGCGATATTGATCATAATGTTTAAAGGTTCGGTTAACGTAGCTCGAAGCGACCATTGAAATGATAAGGCCAATAATTACTAAAAAGTGGGTTGGGTCCCAAAAAAAAAGGAAACATCTAATCAGCTCCATTCGTTAATCAGTTATTAGGGTGTGTTTGAAAAAGCGTTCAGCCTCTACTTTGCAATTGCGGATAATTACTAGCTTCGCTGCCGCTGTCGATTGAACTAGGATAATCCGAAGTAATTGCAACCTAGACCGCTAAGTATCCTGATGCACCATCCGGTTTCCATTTGACTACGGCAAAATTAGCAAGGGAGCACAGGGACAAGTTTCATAACTGCCCGTGACTAAGTCCGTCTTGGTCACCGCAGAAAACTGCTTTTTCAAGCACGTTTACACTAAATTACTCAAGAAAATACTAGTAAAAGTATTTTCTAAATATAATCTAGTTTACGTTCGCGCGCGAAACTGGTTGCGACACTTGGGACAAGTTATCTTAATTTTACCTTTGCCCCGGGGAACGCGAATTCTCTGGTGGCAATTTTTACAAGTGAAAAAGCGGTATTGCTTGCGTTGTTGCCATTCGTGGTAGCGCCGGCGAGTTGGTTTGGTTAACCAAGCCGTTCGTTGTTGAAATTTAGTGTTTTCATGAGCGCGCTTATAAATATTGCGTGAGAAAATCCGCCAATAGGCGACAATCAGCACTAAAAGGCCAAGCAAGTTCAGCCAAATTGTGTGAACAAACATGGTCAATAGAATTAATATCAGACCACAAGCAATTAAAAATTTATTCAAACTATCCATAATACCGTAACGACCGCGCATAAATTGAGCGACTTTGTAGAGCCATTTTGGTGGTTGTTTCAATATAATCAGCCTCCCCTTTTTGCTTAATAGTGACACTATGCCAAATAAAAATTGAAAAGTCATCGGGCGAAAGAAGGAGAGTGGGAAAAATGGTAACTGGGATTATTTTGTAACAACCTTAAAAGCTGATGAAGATAGTGATCAGTTTTCGCACCGTTAGCATAGATAGTTAACTCAATGTTTCATTGAACACTATTATTCAGTCATTGTTACTTGTGTTCTTGCTTGATAATTCTGAATAATCATTTTAGCGATTGCGTCAGCAACATTGATATTTTTTAAAATTGGGCCGTGAGAGTAACTGCCAATCGTATTTTTATACCGCATTCCCTCAACGTGATCTTCTGGATTGTTACCAAAGCCTTCGATCATTTTACCAAGTGGCTTTAACTTATTTTTATCGTCAAAGTAAGTTCGGCCGCTGTGATTTTCAAAGGCCGCAACGGTTCCCCACTCAGTCTCGTATTTAGTGTCACCAATCATGCGTGCATCGGCCTTGAAAACAGTATGCAGCGGTAGGATACCTAACCCCTTGATGGTCGTTCCATCACTGGTTTTATAGTAGTCACCGAGTAGCTGGTAGCCGCCACAAATAGCCAACATTGGTTTGCCGGCTTCAATGTAATTACGAATTGTTTCACCGTGGCGAGGTAAGTCCTTAGCAACAACGGTTTGTTCAAAGTCCTGACCGCCGCCAAAAAACAGAAAATCATAATTTTTGGCGTCAAAGGTCTTGGTATCGATACTAACATTATCTACTTGGACATTAAAACCTTGTTGATTGAGTAAGTAACGTAAGACCTTAACATCACCAGAATCACCATACGTATTCATGAGATCTTCATAAAGATAGGCAATTTTAATTGCTTCTTTATTAATATTTTCAGTCATTTTTTCACCTTATTCCAATTATCTAACCTGCTAAAATCATAGCACATAGGGCCGCTCCTAGTCACGTGATTAGTGAAGTGATGACCATAATCTGAACGTGCTTTTTATCAGTGGCACAGTCTTAACGTGTTTTAAATGGTGGATTTTTGAATGTCACTTTGAGGGTGTTTGCAAATTACTTCTTTCTAGAAGCGTTATAGTGCACCTCACGTTGTTAATTGAACTATTATTTTATGTTAGTTGTGAATTATTTGTAAGACGCACAAATAACCTTTCTAGTTGCACCACGAGCCTACAAATTTTGGTCTAGTACGTAGCTGGCAATAACTCTCAATCGCAGAGTAGAAGCTAAGTGCTTTTTCAGGCACTAATTAATTTGTCCGAAAGCTTTTTCCTGTTTAACTGCTAAGTGGGGTAAAATGAATCTAAATAAGCGAGTTAGTTTGGAGAAAATTAATGTATTATTTTATCAACACAAGCTTTAATCAAAAAAAATCAGGAATTGAACACGCACAAATGAAGCGATTGGCCTTGTTTAAGAATCATGGTGCCGCCGCGCAAATTGTTACGCGTTTTTTTTCGTTGACCCTCCACAAAACACTGCAAGATGCTGGATTAGTAGATACAGACATGGTTAACTTGTTTGATTTTTTTCAGGATAGCTTAACTTTTAAAAAGCGTTCGTTTAAGCTTGCCGACCTTGCACTTAATGCTAATTTACAGGTTATACCTAATGATGATGGTCATAGTTACCTCGTCAAGGATGGCGCCCGGCTTGTGCAGCGTATTCGGCTGCGGGCCCC
The DNA here is from genome assembly GCF_001663675.1 of Loigolactobacillus backii. Lineage (NCBI taxonomy): Bacteria > Bacillati > Bacillota > Bacilli > Lactobacillales > Lactobacillaceae > Loigolactobacillus > Loigolactobacillus backii. The sequence goes on along the minus strand of NZ_CP014873.1, from coordinate 562,075 downwards.
AGAGTACACGGACGTTGAAACCATTTGGACCTTTGACCGCTACAATAAATTGGTTAAATCACAGTGGTGGGATTGGCGTGGTTTTATGGCGTTAGAACAATGGTATGACGTTGATGGTCAAGTTACGGTTGAGCTGGTATTTGCGCCTAGTGGTAAGCAAATTTACCAAACATTTCACACTAAGGATCAGCACGGTAAACTGGTAAATTCGTTATACCGGATTAATGATTGGCACGGTCATGAGTATTCCTTCACTGGAGAACAGGCGCTAATGCGTTTTTTCTTGGACGAGTTGAATAAAGCCAACCGGCAGAAAAACGTTTTTGTGGCCGACCGTGCCTTTGAGCTATCTTGGTCACTGCTAAATATGAAAACGCGGGCCTTTAAACTATTACATTTACACGCTAATCACTTAAATAACCCCAATAATCCCGTGACTGCTAATCTAAATTATAATTACGAGTACGCGATTAAAAATCGACATAGTTGGCAGGGAATCATTGTGCCCACGCAACAGCAACGGGAGGATCTCATCACACGTTGGGGTGACCAAGTGCCAATTTACACTTTGCCGGTTGGCGTTGTTAGTCGGCAAACGTTAGCGGCACCACCAGTACCTTGGAACACACGCCACGTTGGCCAAATTATTATGGTAGCGCGACTATCACCGGAAAAACAGCAAGAAAAGGTTATTGCGGCCTTTGAACAGATTCACCAGCGCGCACCTCAAGCGCGCTTAGCATTTTGGGGATACGCCAACGGCCAAGAAGGAACACGTTTAAAAAAATTAGTGACGAAAAAAAAGCTTCGTAATTTAGTAACCTTCCACGATTATACGCGTGATATTGCTGCGGTTTATAATCAAGCGCAGATTTTAGTTTTAGCATCCCGTTCGGAAGGCTTTTCATTGGCAATATTAGAGGCACAGTCCCACGGCTTACCTTGCGTTTCTTTTGCTGCAAAGTATGGACCGCAGGATTTAATTAGCGATGGGGTTGATGGCTATTTAGTGCCAGTTAATGACATTAGCGCGCTGGCGAATACCGTGGTTAGATTACTTAATGACGATGATAAAATGCAACAATTTAGTCATAACGCCTATTTGGCAGCAAAACGTTTTTCTGAAGATACCGTTTGGACAAAATGGCAGGTTGTTTTTCAAGCGGTTCAACGATTCTACAAGACTTGTGGTCAGAAGTCAAGTAGGTGATACGTAAAATATTGATAGTTCTAATTGTGAGGAGAGTATACTTCCCCCAGCCCAGTGAAGTACAAAAATTCACTGGTTAGAAACTTGCAATGTTAGCGATGTTCGTCGCGCTAGACCAATTTAGGAGGCGTGTACAGTTTATGTTCAGTTAGTAGATTAATAATTAACCGAACCAGCTTCCTAGCGGTCAACACACAAGCTCGACGATGTTGATACTTTGGTACCTCCCGGAACTTCTTCTGGTAGTACCTGGCATAAGTGGGATCATAGCGCCTTACTGAGTTGGCAGCTTCAACTAAGTAATAACGTAGGTATTGGTTACCACTTTTGGTTCGCGGCGTTAATTGTCGCTCATGATTTCCTGATTGACTGCGTTGCCATGATAAGCCAGCGTAGCCGGCGAGACTAGCATCATTGGGGAAACGGTCAATTTGGCCGATTTCAGCCAGTAATCCGGCCGCATACACTGGTCCAATTCCCGGAATACTTTGGAGTGAGTCTGCACCTGAAATGACCGAGCACAGATCAGAAATGCTTTTATTTAACAGCTTTAGCTGTTGATTAAGCATCCGCAACTGATTAGCGTACATGGCCAATACTTGATCAACGGAATCGGCAACCGTCTTGCTAAGCCGATAAGAACTTCTAATGGCTTTCTTCAGTGCTTTGGCAACACTTTTGGCATCGCCAAACCGGCCATGAGATAAATGATTTAGCTCATCAGTTAAGGCTGACAAGGGTATCTGAACCAGGTCATCTAGGGAATACTTCTCATCACTCAGAATGCTAAGCATGGTTGACCCAAAGACTGAGGTAGGCAAGACCGTATCGATGGTGTTCACCTTGTAGTACAGGTTATTTAAAAAGTGATTTTTACAATCATTGATCTGATGGACTAAGTGGTATCGTTCCCGGGTCAAGCGTTGTAAAGCGATGTGCTTTTCATCGCGGGTAACCGGAACTTGATACCGGCCGATCCGTAAGAAATCGGCAATGTGAAAGGCATCAACGGTATCGGTCTTATCATCATCAAATAACTTACTGTAACGGTGCGTCACTTTAGGATTCAAGGTGACCACAGTCACGTTTAACTGATTAAGGCGATCATCTTGTTCAAAGAACAAGGTTGGGTGGAAATTATAAACTGAGGTTGCTTCCATGCCGATAATAATTTGGTCAGCTTGCTGAGACCGCTTTAAAATCTCATCACGAATATGACCGGCCCCCTTCGGGGTGTTTGTTACTTCACCTTGGAAACACACTTGCTTATTTGAATCCATTCCACAATAATCAAGCTTCAATTTTGAAACATCAATACCAACATTCAAGTTCATTGATTCAGACCTCCTTTCCGTTCTTATTTTGGATAGGCTTGGGTGCTGTGTGATACTCCCTAATTATGAATCTTCAGAACATCCTCGCAATTTATGAGTAGACAAGTCATCCAATGACTAGCTGCTTGATAGAACGCGAGCTATCAAAATCATCAGCTAACACTACAGCTTGTGGTTTGAACTTAAACAATTCATCTGGGCGGCATTCTTAAAATGTAGATAAACTACAGGAGGCGAAAGCCTATACCAGTTGGATCCGAATCCAATGAACAATTAGAGAATATCACACAGCATCCAAACAGCGAAGCTGGTCAATACTTGAATACATTTTTAATAATACGAGGAGGCGTGAGTGTGCTTTATTTTGTTAATGATTATTTTGTTGCTCTAAATTCAGGAATTGAGCACGCAGAAATCAAGCGCGCTCAATTATTTAAACACCAAGGGATCGCGGCCAAAATTGTTACCCAAAGTTATAATTCAATGCAGTACGCCAATAAAATGCGCTTTGGACTAAGTCAAGATCAAGTCATTAATATGTATGATTATTTTCAAGGAATAGTTGATTTAATACCTAAGGCCAATAAACGACCAACGATTGCAACGCTGAATTTGGCCGCCGATTACAATGTTCTACCAGGCAATAATGTGAGCCGTGTTTATGATGGTGATCGCTTGGTGATGGACGTTCACTTTATAGACGGAACGGTTGGTCAATTGGGGTACGTGGATCTTTTTGATCAGTTTGGGAAAAAAGTATTGCGGGTACTTTGGGATTATCGCGGTTTTAAATCACGGGAAGAATTCTATAGTGGAAATGGTGATCTAGTTGGCCGAATTACGTATAATCCGGCTGGAAAACGAATAGTTGAAGAGTATTTTGCGCTTAATAAAGATAATCAACTTTATCTAAGTTCACTTCAGTTAGTGAATTATCGGCAGCAGACGCTTTATTTTACTAGCCATACTTCGTTATTTAGTTTCTTTTTGGACGAGCTTAATCGTCAAGGTGGTGATCAGGCAGCATTTATTGCGGATCGGCCAGGGATTGCTTACGATGCTGTTTTGGCGATGCAAACTAAGGCGCCCAAGTACGTTAGTATTCCAACCACCCACACGGTCAATCCAAAGGACCAAGTCAGTGCTGATTTGGCCGGAATTTATGCCAATGCACTAGTTAAACAGGTTAATCAGCTAACTGGGATAATTGTAGCCACGGAGGCGCAAAAACAAGATTTACTCAGTTGGTTTGGGGGCAAACATTCACCGGTGTCGGTGTTTGTTATTTCGCAAATTGTGGTGCCGGATCAGATTGCGCAGGCAGCACCGGTACTACTGGCTAAGCGGCACTACCATGAGGTTATTGTTGTTGGCCATTTAACTAAAGAACGGCAAACTGATCAGGTTATAACGGCATTTCAACAAATTTATGAGCTAGTACCTGACGCACGATTATTGATTTACGGTTATGGTGATCAGCAAAAAGCACTAACTGAACAAATTAAACAGGCTGGTCTGGAAGATGTTGTTTTTTTAAAGGGCTATCAACCAGATTTACGGCAAGTTTATGACCAGGCCTGGCTTTATATCAATACTTCTAGTGGTGACTCGCAACCACTAGCATTGGGTGAGGCTTTAAGTCACGGCGTACCGGCAATTGCTTATCGATTTAATTATGGGCCCGCGGATTTAATTCAAAATGGTGTTAATGGTTATTTAATCGAAAATGATGATATTTCTAAGTTGGCCCAGCAGATGTTACATGTATTAACGGATGATTCACGTTGGCAAACACTGAGTCATAATGCTTATATTAGCATGGCTGCCTATACTGAAACTAACGTCATGGCCAAGTGGCAATTTATTTCTAAATAATAAGTAAAAATTGTTGCATTTTTTGTGTTTTGAAAGCATGATAACTGTGAAATTAGGATTAACCAATCAACTGGAGGTGCTTGTTATGCAGATTAAGTTTGACGAAGCTTCATTGACTAAACTTCAACCACATTTGGGAACAGGGAAGAAGTTATTATTAACTTTTGAAGATGGTGTCGGGCCCTATTCACAGCACGCGATGATTCATATGCAGGTTCAGTTCACGTTAAACGTTATTAGTGAGGGTATGGCGACAGAGGGCTATGACCAAACGATTAGTAGCAATTTAGGCGACATTTTAGTTAAAGGCTATTCAATGGATAGTTTGGATGAAAATATGGCGGTACATTTGAATCAAACGCTGGATACCATGTTATTGTCTGGCGATATTGGTTCAATCGATGATAATATGGGCTTTATTGATTTTACAACTGCTGATGGGGTAAAAAAGAATCCAGCACGTTAATTACTATAATTTAAACAGTGAAAGCCAGTTTGTCGTTGAAAGCTTTAATTATGAAGCCAACGGTAAACTGTTTTTTTATTAACTGCTGGTGTATTCACCTTTTAAAATACTATAATAGAGTCACTAAAAAAATTTGAAAAGGTGACAAAATGAAGCGAATGCCAGCAAACGTAACCGTTAATGAAACCGATGCACAATTGAATCAGATAGAACCAGAAGAGGCCTTCAGTCAAAATCAATGCTTTGATACGCAGCAATTAGAGCAAGAAGAATTTGTAGGAAGTTACTTTAAGGAAGTTATTTTTAAAAATTGTGTTTTTAACGAAATCAATTTTGTTCGCTTGAGTTTGCACAACGTTATCTTTGATCACTGTGAGCTACTGAATAGTGAATTGATTGGTGCAGGAATGCAGCGGGTTGAGTTTCAAAACTGTAAATTAACGGGCAGTAATTTTGCCGACAGTGTTTTGCAGGATTGCCTTTTCGATAACTGTAAGGCCGACTACACAAGCTTTTCTGGTGCAAAGTTTAAACGACTAAACTTCCTGAGCAGTAATTTGATGAGTGCTGATTTTAGTTTTCTAAATTGGCAGCAGCTAGAATTTACTGACTGTCAGTTAATGGCGGCTAATTTTTTATCAACGCGACTTACTAAACTGAAGCTCAAATCGAATCAAATTGATAGCGTTAAGGTAACGGCGCAGTCGTTGGCGGGTCTGATTGTGGCGCCAGAACAAGCAGTTGATTTGTTGCTGGCGATTGGAGTTAAAGTGGATTGAATTCCGCAGGCAACTAGTTTTTAACTAGGAGTTAATGATGAGCTTACGTTGGTCCGAATAGCAAAGAATAGCTTTTTTGAAAACATAGCAAAAAACGATCAATTAAAGAATATATTAATATAACGATCCGGATAATCCGAACTTAAATTAAGTAACATTCACTTTTGTTTATGAAAATTCGCTAAAAAGCAATTGACGGATCAACTTTTATCTGTTAAGTTAGTCGGTAATAAAATTATAAGGAGTGGATAACCATTATGTCTAATTGGGACACAAAGTTTGCTAAACAGGGCTACACATTTGATGATGTACTATTAATTCCAGCTGAAAGTCACGTTTTACCACACGATGTCGATGTGAGCGTTCAATTAGCAAAGAATTTGAAGCTTAATGTACCAATTATGAGTGCCAGTATGGATACTGTTACAGAATCTAAAATGGCAATTGCCATGGCACGTCAAGGTGGACTTGGGGTTATTCATAAAAATATGACAATTGAGCGTCAGGCGGATGAGGTTCGGAAGGTTAAGCGATCCGAGAGTGGGGTTATTGTTGATCCGTTCTTCTTAACGCCTGATCGGCCCATTCAAGATGCCGAAAACCTGATGCAACGTTATCATATTAGTGGGGTGCCGATTGTTGATTCGATGGAAGCGCGGCATTTAGTTGGTATTATTACTTTCCGGGATATTCGTTTTGTGACGGATTATACTGGACGGATTGACAGTGTTATGACCAAGCAACAGTTAGTGACTGCACCAGAAGGAACGCCACTAGCTGCAGCGGAACAAATTTTACAAGAACATAAAGTTGAAAAATTACCATTAGTTGACGAAGATGGTCGTCTAAGTGGTTTGATTACGATTAAAGATATTGAAAAAGTAGTGGAGTTTCCTAACGCAGCAAAGGATAAACAAGGTCGTTTGCTAGTCGCTGCAGCAGTGGGTGTAACTAGTGATACCTTTGACCGTGCTCAGGCCTTATTAGATGCAGGGGTTGATGCGATTATCATTGATACAGCCCACGGTCATTCTGCTGGTGTTATTCGTAAGATTAAAGAGATTCGTGAACAATTTCCTGATGTAACTTTGATTGCTGGAAATGTCGCCACTGCAGAAGCTACACGAGCACTTTATGACGTTGGTGTCGATGTCGTTAAAGTAGGAATTGGCCCAGGATCGATTTGTACAACGCGAATCGTTGCTGGCGTCGGTGTTCCACAATTAACTGCCATTTATGATGCTGCAAGTGTTGCTCGTGAGTATGGAAAGACAATCATCGCGGATGGTGGAATTAAATATTCCGGTGACATCGTTAAGGCCTTGGCGGCAGGCGGTAATGCGGTTATGTTAGGTTCAATGTTAGCCGGCACTGATGAAGCACCCGGCGAATTTGAAATTTATCAGGGTCGCCGCTTTAAAACTTATCGTGGCATGGGTAGTATGGCCGCAATGGACAGTACTCATGGGTCATCTGACCGCTATTTCCAAGGGGACGTTAATGAGGCCAATAAGTTAGTCCCTGAGGGTATTGAGGGTCGGGTTGCCTATAAAGGTAGTTTGGCCGATATTGTTTACCAAATGGTTGGTGGCTTACGTGCTGGGATGGGCTACGTTGGTGCGTCCAATTTACAGCATTTGGCTGATGACGCCCAATTTGTTCGAATCTCTGGTGCTGGTTTACGGGAATCACACCCCCATGATGTTCAAATTACTAAAGAGGCGCCGAATTATTCAGTCCAATAATTGAAATGATAATTAAGCGTGGGACAAAAGTCGGTTTTTGGCGTACGTTCTAGAGTAATGATCAGAAATAGTAAGAGGCTGGGACTTTTGTCCCGGCCTTTTTTGAATTAAATGGCATAGAAATTCAGTGATTAAAAAAACTATAATTGATCAGGAATGTACATTTTTGAAGCAAAAATGTACACTTTAGATGACAATTCTTATTAGAGAGAAAAATAAATGCCACTAGGGTGTTTTTCAGGTATGTAAAAAATAAATAAATAGAAGAAGGTGAGCCTATTGGCAAAACGACCTAATCGACAAAAATTGTTAAAAAATAAATTAAAACATTTGCAGCAGGTTAGTGAACACAAGCAACAGGCCAAAGCTAAAGCACAGATTGAAGAGCAACAACAGGCGATGGCAAAGAATCTTGCATTGCTGTCAGATGAGGATGAGCCTAGCCAGCCAATAGACTCACACACCACAACAAACACTAGTTTAGCTGCCGATAGAGTAAACTCAAATTCAAAGGTACCTATAGCGGATACAGAAACCTCCACCCATGTGACTCAAGAATCTGAGAAAGAGGTTTCGCAATCAGTTAAAACAGTACCAAAAGTAATCAAAGAAGAGCAAAAAGTGATTACGCCAATAGTTGCTGCGAAACCAACTGCTACAGCAACGTTATTAAAATCGGCAGGGCAAGCGGCGGATTTAGTTAAAAGTCCTCAAGTGGCTTCCACCGCAGATCCAGCAACATCTAATCTAGTGGCTGAAAGGACAGTAAATGAACCGGCCAATCAGGTATCAAACACTGAATCTGAGCCAGTTGATTTAACGGCCCAGGCTAAAACTAGCGAGAAAATTATGGACAAAAAGGGAAATAGAAGGGGTATTTACTGGGAAATGATCACTCAACAGTTACAACAATGGCTTGTACAGGGAGAAATTACACGCTTACCTCAGTTGCCAATTACCCCTGCTTTATTAGTAGATTTGAACCAAAATTTACCCCATAGGTTACCTAAAAGTTATCAGCAATTTTTGACTGAATTTGGCGCAGTTGACGCATTTGGCTATTTCTTTGCCGGAAAAAGTACAAACCCAGCGGCCGATCTTACTTATTTAAACAAGGCGGTGGCAAATAGTTTGTTACCAGAAGCAACGGCTCCGCGCTTATTGGTTTTTGCAGCCAGTGAACAAGGATTTTTAGCGTATGATTATCGTGAGGAGATTGCCGGTGAACCCATTATTGTTGCCGGTTCTGGCCCGGAGCTACGGCAAGTGGCGATTGATTTCAATGATCTATTAACACAAATGTTGGAAAAATGATTTTTAAGATAGAAGCAGTAGCAATAAAAGTCTGATTAATTTTTATTGAGGCTGCTTTTTATGTGTTTTTCAAACACGACCTAGTTTTAAAACTAAAATGGGCCAATTATCTGACTAGTGTGTGCTAATTAGGATTGGCCAAAGGTTATAGCTACCTCCGTTAACTGCCGCTTGGTATACTGAAATAGATGGGAGGCGAGTGCTATTAATAAGAAAAAAATAAAACGTTGGCAAACTAAGTTACAACCCATAATTGAACAATATCAAGCAGCTAACATTAGTCGTAATGCTGTTGTTGTTGCGTATTATGCCTTACTATCTATTTTTCCCTTGATGATTTTTTTGGGTAATTTATTGCCCTTACTTGATCTCAAAGTTGATGATGTCCTGAAGTACATCAAAGTGTTGGTGCCAGCTAGCATCTACCATAATTTATTACCCCTAATTAAATCTTTTTTGACGAACGGTAATGGTGGCTTGTTGTCGATTGGTGCACTGGTGACATTATGGTCTGCCAGTAAGGGAATCGTTAATTTACGGAAAAGTGTTAATGATGTTTACGGAATTAAAACACCACAAAATGCTTTAATTAGTCGAATAATTTCTGTTTTATTAACGTTAGTTTTTATTTTGATCATGATGGCACTTGTTTTGGCCTTTGGTTTTGGTCAGGATATTTTAAATTATGTAGTCCCACGTTTGCAGTTACCGCCATTGATTTTGCAACTTTTTGCACAGTTAAGGTTACCTGTAGCAGGAATAATGTTATTAATTCTGTTGATGTTACTTTTATACATGATACCAAACGCTAAATTACATTTTCGCTGTATTTTGCCAGGGGCAATCTTGACTGCTGCCGGCTGGTTAATTTTGGCGCAGGTTTTCGCCATTTATGTGCGCTACTTTGCAAGTTCAGTTACTAGTTATGGTGCAATTGGGGCCTTTATTATTCTGATGTTTTGGTTAGATTTTATTGCAGAGATTTTACTACTTAGTTCGTTTGTTAACCGTTTAACGGAAGAACATTTCTATGGCGAAATTAAACCTAGTAAAGGAAAAGTACGTGATTTTATTGAAAATAGGCAACAAAAAAAAGATTCTAAGCCATCAGCTAATGATTAATGGCAGAATCTTTTATTTTTAATCTAAAATTAGAGTGTGTTTCAAAACTTTTTCAAATATATGCAGACTAGTTAGTGGTAGAATACTTAAAAAAATGATTTCGAATCACACTCTAGTTTCATTAATAAGCTATCGTCAATCTATTTTTAGTAACGTTTTTGTGTTTCTTGCAGAACTTCTAGGCGTTGAAAATATTCTTGTTGGGAAATATGGCCAGCAGCAAATTCCTGCTCAAGAATTTCACGGGCCGTTGTTGGCCGTTCTTGGTGAATTTCTTGGCGAACAGTTTCACGTTTACGATTGAAGGCGATGACAGTGATGATGGCGCCAAGCACTACCAAAAGTGTGAGCCAGCCGAAAGCACCCGTACCATTACTCATCATATGCCCAAAACCGCCAGTCACCAAACTTGTACATTGCGTCATCATTATCAAGACCTCGCTTTCTTTAACTCTATTGTAACCCTTATCAATCACTTTAGACGAGCATTTTACTTAAAATTTAAGAATTAATTTAAAAGTCAAATCTTATTAACAAAATTAGATTAAAAACGAATTTCCTAATCCTGTTAGTGATCAATTTTGTTCCAGCATTAAATTATGTTAAGGTAACGATATTATTAACGAATTGGAAAAGGGGATTACTATGTTTGAACCAACAAAAAAGCATCGAACAGCAAAGGAAGTAGCGGAATTATTACCTAAAGAGGTTATTAATTTAATTTGGAATACGTTAAGTGATTTTCGTAAACAAAAGAAGTTAGTACAATCTCCCTTGGCCGTTGCCTTTAGCGATGATTTTGATGCAACAACCATCTACATCCTTATTTTACAAAATAATGCTGGGTTGGCCGAAGAAGTAAAACTAGATTATTCGGGTAATAAAGATTTTCTGGGTAAGGGAACAATCTTAATCGTCAGCGATAAAGCTAAAACAATTTCGATGACGATTAGTGAAGCAAATAAGCAGAATAAAAAAACAAAATAGATACCATTTACTCGTCAATGGCGAGTGACTACCTGATATTAATGTTTAAATTGTTGAATAAGTTGTACTCAAAAAACCAATTTTTGTGTTTGATTATGATCAAAAGGCCCTCTGCTATGCAAACAGTAGGTCGATGCTAGAAGTCTGGGGACTTTTCCAGAATTATTGTTCAAAATTCGAATTATTCTTTAAAACGGTCCTTAAGATGGTTTAAAATCAACTCACTAATTGGTATTTTTTAACGATCCAATCTTTCAGTTCAACTGGGTTCACAGGAACGTTTAAGAAGAGATTGACTTGTTCTACAAAAGCGCTATATTGATGACAAATAGTTCATTTTGATTAGATTGTATTTCAAACTATTTTGAACCTTTTTTTACTAGTAAGTTAGTAAAAATGTGTTTCAGTAGTTGGTGTCTTGAGAATACTTTCTGTTTCGATATGGCTTTTTTGGTGTTTAATTAAGAGCGTGTGCGAATAAAATTTTAAAGGCGTTCGTAATAGAGGGATCTGGGAAATATGGCAAAAGAGATTAAAACGACAGCGCCAGACACGATGAATCAATTGGCGGCCGTTGAGCCAAGCGCTGTTTATAAGAAACTGGGTGTTGATCAAACTGGTTTAACTAGTGCGGCGGCGACCAAGCGACAACAAAAATACGGTAAAAATTTAATTGAAAAATCCGCGAAGGAACCATTGATAAAAATCTTTTTGAGTAATTTTACTAGCGTAATGGCCATTTTACTGTGGGTGGGTGGTTTCATTGCAATTATTGCCCATATGCTTGAGCTTGGAATTGCTATTTGGTTAGTTAATGTAATCAATGGTGTTTTTAGCTTTTGGCAAGAATTTCAGGCCGGCAAAGCAACGGAGGCCTTAAGCCAAATGCTACCGGCGCACGCTCGTGTTTTGCGTGATGGCAAACAAAGTGAAATTTTGGCGGAAGATTTGGTCCCGGGCGATACGATCTACGTTGAAGAGGGCGATAATATCTCCGCTGATGCGCGCTTAATTCAAACAACCAATATGAAAGTTGACCAATCAACCTTAACGGGCGAATCAGCAGCAGTTTCCAAGCGCGCTGATTCCGTTAGTAAATTAAATGTTGGTCACGCAGAATTAAGTAATATGATTTTTGCCGGGACTTCAGTCTCTAGCGGCAGCGCTACAGCCGTTGTCCTTTCCACGGGAATGAAAACCGATTTTGGTAAAATTGCTCGTTTAACTCAGTCAGTGGGTAATGTTGAAAGCCCATTGGAAAAGGAACTAGATCGTTTAACGCGGCAAATCTCACTCATTGCAATTTCGTTAGGGGTCTTTTTCTTCATTGCGGCCGTCTTTTTTGTTCATTATCCGTGGGCGCAAGCATTTATATTTGCACTTGGAATGATTGTTGCCTTTATTCCTGAGGGGCTGCTGCCTACTGTTACCTTGTCGTTAGCGATGGCGGTTAACCGAATGGCTAAGAAGCACGCATTGGTTAAACAATTGTCTAGTGTTGAAACATTGGGTGAGACTTCGGTAATTTGTTCAGATAAAACTGGTACGCTAACGCAAAATCAGATGACGGTTAGCCATTTGTGGTTGCCTAAAGAAGAACTGGAAGTTACTGGGCTTGGGTACGCGCCAAAAGGTAAGATTATTTCTAAGTCAGATGCACAATTTGATGCAACAAAAGATCCAGATGCACAGCAACTTTTACGTGGTGCGGCTCTAGCAAGTAATGCACGTGTAGTGCCGCCGTCACCAAAAAACGATAATTATACGGTTTTAGGGGACCCTACAGAAGCTTGTTTGACGGTTGTTGCTGAAAAGGCAGGGCTGGATCTGACCATGGAAGCAAAAAAGACGCCCCGAATAAAGGAATTACCCTTTGATTCAGTTCGAAAACGAATGACGACCATTCATAGTAATGGGGCCCAAGATTTAACTTACACAAAGGGTGCACCTAATGAAGTTGTTGCCTTGTGTCAGAAAATGCAAGTTAACGGCAAGGTTGTTCCGTTAACGGCAGAAGATCGTGAAAGGATTATGCAGGCAAATGACAATTATGCTAAAGAAGGGTTACGTGTTCTAGCAATTGCTTATAGTGATTTACCTGCCGATCAAGATTTAGATGCTGCCACGATTGAAACTGTTGAAAAGGATTTAACTTTTGTTGGCTTGACCGTGATGCTTGATCCGCCACGACCAGAGGTTAAGGCGGCCGTTGAAGAATGTCACCGGGCAAATATTCAAATTATCATGGTCACAGGTGACTATGGATTAACTGCCAAAAGCATTGCTCAGAAAATTGGCATTGTCCAGGGGGATGATGTTCGTGTTGTGACTGGCCAAGAGTTAAAAACGATGACCGACCAAGAGTTGAAAAAGGCCTTAAGTGGCCAAATCATTTTTGCCCGAATGGCGCCTGAACAAAAATTCCGGGTAGTTTCAATGTTACAAACAATGAACAAAATTGTTGCCGTAACCGGTGATGGCGTTAACGATGCACCGGCTTTGAAGAAGGCTGATATCGGGATTGCAATGGGTGTGACTGGTACTGACGTTGCTAAAGAAGCAGCGGATATGATTTTAACCGATGATAATTTTGCATCAATTGTTCGTGCAATTGAAGAAGGACGGACAGTCTTCAATAATATCAAGAAGTTTTTATTGTATATTTTAAACAGCAATATGCCAGAAGCAACGCCATCCGCTGTCTTTCTATTTTCTCGTGGTGGAATTCCGCTGCCGTTAACGGTTATGCAGATTTTGTCCGTCGATTTAGGCACGGATATGTTACCGGCGTTGGGTCTTGGGACTGAACAAGCTGAATCCGGTATAATGGATCAGCCGCCACGCTCGCAGAACGAGAAGCTACTTAACAAGGGAATTATTTTTAAGGCATTCTTCTGGTACGGCTTAGTTGCCGCAATTATTTCTTTTGGGGCCTACCTATACGTTAATTTTGCTTATGGTTATAGTCTGACCAATTTGGCAACTCACGGTGTTGTTTATCAAGAAGCGACTACCATGACGTTAGCGGCAATTGTTTTCTGCCAGATTGCGGCGGCAATTAATTGTCGAACAATCAACGAATCAGTCTTTAAGGTTGGAATCTTTAGTAATCACCGGGTGCTTTTTGGGATTGTTTTTGAGATTGTCCTATTAGCTTGCTTAATTTACGTACCATTTTTACAAGGTATTTTTAATACAGCGCCATTACAAGTACATGAATGGATTTTCTTGGTTATCATTCCAATACCGTTAATTTTAGTTGAGGAAATTCGTAAATGGGTGGTACGTCGTCGAAGGGCTAGAGCATGATTTAGGAAGGTAAAAGGAGCCTATTTACTGCTAGTTAGCACATTTTAATGCGCTTAAGGCTGTGGCTTGTGCTGTATCAATTAACGATTAAACGTACATGATTTTTTACCATTTTACAGAAAATAATTGACGGTTACCTTAATCTATGCTATTCTCATCATAATTTAATAATATCTGATGTGAACGTGATTAGGTTAGTAGCAATTTATCTCGGTGTTTAGAGAATTGACGAATGGTGCAAGTCAAGCAGGGTAACTTTGTGAATTATACGTTCAGAATCAATTGGCTTTTAGTCATTAATAGTTTGAGTGCAGCAAGTTATTTTGTTGAAATTGGGTGGTACCACGCAAAAGCGTCCCTGTTATCGTAATTGATAATGGGGACGCTTTTTAGTTTAACTAGTGGTTTAGAAAGTATTGCGGATTTTTTTCAAAACTATTTAAGTGGGCAACTTAGCTAAATTTTAGAAAGGGGTGACAGTTGTGGTAACGATCGTTATTAGCGGTTTAGGACTTATCGGCGGTTCGCTTGCGTTAAATATTAAAGAAGGGGTGGCGGGGGCCTATCTAATTGGTTTGGATAAAAATCAGACAAGTCTAACCTACGCCAAAAATACTGGCGTGATTGATGAAATTGGAACGGATTTGGCCACGGACGCGCCACGTGCTGATGTTATTATTTTGGCCACGCCAGTAACTGCAATTGAAGCCGCGTTTAAAATCTTGGCCAAGTGTCAATTAAAATCAGGGGTCATTGTTACTGATACAGGTAGTACTAAGCTGCAGGTTATCCAGGCGGCGGAGGTCCTTTGCGAGCAGGGAGTAACTGTGATTGGTGGACATCCGATGGCTGGTTCACATAAATCTGGTGTTAGAGCGGCCGACCGGGATTTATTCCGTAGCGCCTATTATTTTTTAGTTCCGGCACGTGCAAATCTTGAAGTGCCACTGCAATACTTAAAAAAAATATTGGCGCCGACACACGCTAAATTTCTTCAAATTACCCCGGCCGAGCACGATCATGTTGTTGGAGTGCTAAGTCATTTACCGCATATGCTGGCGGCAACCTTGGTTAACGAAACAACTAGTCAGTTTAAGGATTCACCGACCGCCTTACGCTTAGCAGCTGGTGGCTTTAAGGACATGACGCGAATTGCCTCGTCGGATCCTGAAATGTGGTCTGATATCTTGCTGACGAACGATCAAACGGTGCGTGATTTATTGGCCGATTACGTAATGCGGCTAAAACAATTGGATCAGGCAATTGCAGTTCAGGACAAAGCGGCCTTATTAACTTATTTTCAAGCGGCAAAAGTGACGCGTGATTCAATAACACCACAAAGGGCAGGAGCAATTCCAGGTTTTTACGACTTATTTGTTAATATTCCTGATCGCGCCGGTGCCATTGCACAAGTAACTGGGCAGCTAGCGGCAGGTGGACTGCAATTAGTTAACTTACAAATTTTAGAAACGCGTGAAGAGATTAATGGTATTTTACAATTAACCTTTGCAAGTGAAGCGGCAAAAGAAAAAGCGACAATAATTTTGGCAGCAATTTCGATTGCGGAAGTCCGAGCGTAAAGGGGAGCGAAAATAATGTTAACAGCAATTTTAATTGGTTTCATGGGTACGGGGAAAACAACAGTGGGGAATGTTTTAGCAATTAACACGCAACAACAACAGATTGATTTAGATGACGAGATTGTTTCGGCCGCGGGAAAATCAATTAAGCAAGTTTTTGCCGAAGATGGCGAAGCTGCTTTTCGTCAATTAGAAACAACGGTTTTAAAAACAGCGTTCAAGCGTAACGGAATTTTATCAACAGGTGGCGGTGTGATTGAATCGGAGACTAATCGGGCCGTTCTCGAGGCAACTGAAATTCCAATTATTTTTCTTAAAACTTTACCAACTGTAATTCTTGAACGATTAACCGGTGAAGATGCGGCCGTTCGCCCACTTGTAGGGCAATTAGGGCCAGCCGGATTGACTAGGCTATGGAAAAAACGTGAACCATTATATGAACGTATTTCTGATTTAACAATATTAACCGATGAGCTTACACCTGAAGAAGTTAGTGAAAGAATTGAAACTTTCCTTGTACAGAAGTCGGCAGTGAACTAAGTGATTTTATCGACACCATAAAAAGGAGGAGGAATGGGACAAAAGTCGCTTTTGGGTTTACTGCGTAACGTAAGCCAATTCAATAACCGTACTATGGTTATTGAATTGGCTGTAGTCGTGTTTGAAAAAACAGATTCCTGCGGTTGCCATGTTTCAACTTGGCGGTTTTTGCCGTAGTTGAATGGACAACGGATGAAGCATCTAGATTATTAGCGTTTTGTGCTAATAATCCTCAATTGCGGAATAGTAGCTACAACGGCCAAATCACCTTTTTCAAAGGTAATTCGTCTGTTTAGGCTAATCCTCAGAATCTAATCGTTTTTTCAAACACTTCCGTTAGGCACGTGAACCCAGACTTTTGGCGCACGTTCTAGAGTAACGTTCAGAAACAATGAGAGGCTAGGACAAAAGTCGAATTTGAAGCACGTTCTAGAGTAACGCCCAGAGAAAAGCAAGCGGCTAGGATTTTTGTCCTAGCCGCTTGCTTTTTGAATTTTTTAAATATAGTAGTACTAGTCGGTAATTTCAAACTGTGATAGGCGTTCATGATCAATTGGTAGAACATTGGCCTTAATTTTTGTACCTGTTTCAGTGTAGGTTTGTTCAACGATACTAGTATTCTCATTAAGGTAGTCGACCCATTTACCGGCAGCAAATGGAATTAAAAACGTGACTTGCTGCATATCAGCAAAGAGGGTGGCAGTGATCATCTTAGTCAATAATTTTAAGGAAGCTGGATCATTTGCCGCGTAAACTAGGTTATGTTCACCATTTTGCAGTGGGTAGCGCGTATCCTTTCGTAAATCGGCCTTATTGTAGGCGTAGATCATTGGAATATCAGTGACACCCATTTCATTCAGGTTTTTTTCAGTTACTTTGATCATTTCTTCATAGTGAGGATCAGAAAAATCGATGACCTGAATGAGCAAATCAGCCTGAGCGGCCTCAGCCAACGTTGAACGAAAGGCCTTGATTAACTGAGTTGGTAATTTATTAATGAAACCAACTGTATCGCTCAAGAGAAACTTCTTTTTGTCTGGCAGATTGATTTCACGAACACTAGTGTCCAGAGTAGCAAAAAGCATGTCCTTTTCAAAAACTTGTTTGGTTTCTTGTTCGTCAAACAAGCGAAGTAAACCATTTAAGGTAGTCGACTTACCAGCGTTAGTGTAGCCAACAAGCGCAACCGTTGGAATCGTTGTTTTATCCCGTTGTTTGCGCATTGTTTGTTGCGCGGTTTCCATCGTTTTTAATTCGTGATTGAGGTGCGTAATTTGATTCTTAATTGTTCGTTGGTTTAATTCCAGTTTAGTTTCACCACTACCACGGTTAGCGAAGCCTGGGCCACCACCTTGCTGCATGAGGTTAGCTTGTTCACCAGCTCGTAAGCGCGGCAACTCATAGCGTAGACGAGCGATCTGCACCTGCATTTTGGCTTCTTTGGATTTTGCCCGATTGGCGAAAATAGCCAAAATTAGCCGCGTCCGATCCATAAGGATTAATTTACCTAATCCCTTTTCTAAATTACGAATCTGAGAGGGGGTCAATTCATCATTTAATACGAGAACGGTTGCCTCATTTTCTTCAGCAAGTTGACGGATTTCATCAATTTTACCAATACCAAAATACGTTGCAGCGATTGGCTTATCAAGATTTTGGTTCACTGTGGCAACAACGGTCATGTTGTTGGCCTTAGCCAATTCCGTGAGTTCCGCCATGTCGTAATCAAAACTATCCTGTTGTTGGCTAACACCACCAACAATGACTTTAGTCAAATTCATTTCTTGCATAAAATTCCTTCCTGAAATTTCTCATTGTTCGAAATCTCATTGCCCACAAATTAAAGTGTGACTTTATTAAAAATGATTGAACTTAATAACAAGTCATAGGTAATTTGCTGCTTAATTATCTAAGCAAAATTTACGTTTAGGGGTGTTTGAAAAGGTGGTTAGATTCTGAGGATTACTAACGATGTCGATCGGACTAAGATGAACCAAAGTCCGAATCGCAGCCTAAACAGACGAATTACCTTTGAAAAAGGTGATTTGGCCGTTGTAGCTGCTATTCCGCAATTGAGGATTATTAGCACAAAACGCTAATAATCTAGATGCTTCATCCGTTGTCCATTCAACTACGGCAAAAACCGCCAAGTTGAAACATGGCAACCGCAGGAATCTGCCTTTTCAAAGACGTTTACACCAAATAAGTTAGGTAAATACTAGTAAAGGTATTTGCCAAAAGCGATCTAGGGAGTGTTTGGAAAAGCACAGAAGGCCGCCTTTAAGCAAAATTAGGCCAAAGTGGTCAGAAAAAATTAGTAGAAGTAATTATTTTCAAACACACACTAGGGAGATTACTTAATATAAAATGCACTATATTTCATGGTTGGGATACTCCTTTAAAAAAATAACTGGCACGATTGCTGCCGTTATTTTAAGCCGATTTACTAACAACTGAATTGTACCATGTTGCCGATTGTTTGCCAATTAAGCGTTTGGCAATGATCGAGCGCAACATTAAGCGCGCTTAAAGCAGACTTCTGAAATCGATTAGTTAGTGTTGGCCAAACTTATCGGTATCAAAGCTCCATTATGGATATATTCTATCCTTGACATTCTAAAAAATGCGAGTAGGATATACTTTTGTAAATAACGGAATGAACGTTCATTCCTAAACGGATTTCGATCGATAAATTTGCTACTTACATAAGTGGTTTTCCAATTACGTTATGTTGTTTTGGTTGGAAAAAACAGTTAAGCAAAAAACAGAAACTATGAAGAAGGTGAAGTTGTGACGGCAAAACCGCTTGAAAAACGCCGTTTGATTTTGAAAAGAGCATTAACATTATTTGCCAAAAAAGGATATGAAGTCACAACTGTTCCTGAAATTGCGACGGCGGCGGATGTTGGTGTAGGAACGATTTATCGCTATTTTAAAAGTAAGAATGCAATTTTTAATGAATTATATCAAAACATTATTACAACTTTAACGTTGGCCTTGCGAAAATATTATCCAGTTGATGGTACGGCCAAAATGCGCTTTGACGCTATTTATACGACTGGCATTCGCCTTATTCGCCACCACGTGCAAGAAGTTTACTTCATTAACAATCACGTTTTTAATGACGCCCTTGATCAAACGAGTGTTACTGCTAGGGAGGACCTAGCCCATTTTATTCGTCAATTTATTTTAGATGGGCAGGCCGATGGGACATTTAAAAAAAGTGATCCTGACGTTCTAATATCAATTTTGTATGGTTCGCTAATCTTCACAATTGAGTTTTTACTAAGTACCCGCCAACTCAAAAATGTAGATCTAGAAAAAATTTTTGCTGAACTGCAGGAAAGCTGCTGGGATGCATTTGCAAAGAAATAAATTTGGGTAGAAAGAGATGACTTGTAAAATGAAACGATTTGTTGATCGGCATATTGGCGCACTGATTGCTTGGATAGTTATTGTCATTATTGCAATTGTGGCTTTGCCGAACACTTCACAGTTAGTACGGGATAAGGGGCAAACCAAAATTCCGGCTTCTGCACAGAGTCAAGTTGCCAATGTAATTCAGAATCATTGGGGACGGGGACAAGGAAATACGCGACAAGTAGTTGTTGTTTTTAATAATGGTAATAAGAAGTTAACGGCCAATCAGAAAGATAATATTGACCAAACCATTAAAAATTTTCGTGATAATAAAAAACATTACGGTATTAAGGCAGTAACTGCTGCCAGTGATAATGCCGAAGCAAAAAAACAGTTGATTTCAAAAGATAAATCTACTGAGTTGGTTCAGTTTATGGTTTCTAAGAAGGCAACCGTTCGTGATATGAACGCAAAAATCACTAAAGGTGCCAAAACGCCAGGAGTTAAGAGCTATGTTACTGGTAGTGATATTTTAAACGATGACTTTACGCAGGCTACTGAAGAAGGCCTCAAGAAAACTGAAGTGATTGCGGCAATCTTCATTTTCATTGTTTTAGTCATTGTCTTCCGCTCACCGATCGTTCCGTTGATTTCATTACTAACGGTTGGCGTGTCGTTCATTACGTCTTTAAGTATCGTTATGAACTTGGTTTCTCGTTTCAACTTTCCGCTATCTAACTTCACTGAAGTTTTCATGGTGGTTGTGCTCTTTGGGATTGGGACGGATTATAATATTCTACTGTTCGATCAGTTTAAGGAAGAACTCAGTCGTGGTGTTTCCAATGAAAAAGCGACGATGGCTGCCCGAAAAGTGGCTGGACGGACGATTTTATTTAGTGGGACTTCCGTTTTAATTGGATTTACAGCGTTAGGCTTAGCTAAATTTTCAATCTATCAGTCGGCAGTGGGTGTTGCCATTGGGGTTGCGGTCTTACTCGCAGTTTTATTGACGTTAAATCCATTCTTTATGTCGGTTCTCGGCAAGCGGATGTTTTGGCCAACCAAAAACTTTGATGGTCATAGTACCAGTAAGCTTTGGCACGGTTTATCCAGCCGTTCCGTTTTACACCCATTTATTGCGTTGGGAATTGTTTTAGTCGTTACGTTACCGTTTTTGTTTACGTACAATAATCATTTAGATTACGATAACTTAGATGAATTAAGCGATAGTTTACCGGCAAAAGAGGGCTTCCACGTCGTTCAGGATCATTTTTCAAAGGGAACCGCGGAGCCTTCAACACTGTACATTAAATCAGACAAAAAATTAAACAATGAACAGTCACTTAAATTAATCGATCAAGTAACCAAAAAGTTGCAGAAGGCTAAAGGCGTTAAAACCGTAGCCTCCGTCACGCAACCAGGTGGTTCAGCGATTAATGAATTATACGTTGATAATCAGGTTGGAACAGTTACTAAGGGTATGAAATCCGCCGGTAAGGGTCTAACTAAGATCAACAAAGGACTTACTTCGGCTAGTGATCAGCTCGGTTCTAGCAACATGACTAGCGGATTATCTAGCGTTCAGCAATTAATTGATGGCACCGGTAAGCTAACCGATGGCAGTCAACAATTGGCTAGCGGTGCGGGCCAACTTGCTACAGGGGCCAATACCTTGAGTGGCGGTATCGGTCAGTATACAACTGGTGTCGCAGCACTAGGCAGTGGTATTTCGCAGCTAAATAGCAGTACAGGTACCCTAGCAGGTGGTGTTAGTCAATTAACTAGTGGTGCTTATACGCTTGATGGTGGCTTAGGTCAGTATACGAATGGTGTTGGCACATTGAGTAATGGCCTGAACCAATTATCCGCTTCATCGGGTACGGTTAATTCCGGTGTTAGTCAGTTAGTTAGTCAAACGCAGCAATTACCACAGGCTGTCGCTGGATTAACTGCGTACAACAATGGTGTTTATTCAGGTATTACAAAAATAAATAACACACTTGGGCAACAACAGGGTCAATTACAGCAATTATCAACGGCTGCCAACAGCCTTGGCACGATTAAGAGTCAAGCGGCCACTGTTCAAACTGAATTAAATCAGTTAAAGCAGTTGGAAGGAACCCTAAATCAGTTACAGCCAATGATTAAATCAATGCAAAGCGCCCAACAACAAATTACGGCGTTGCAACAAAGTGCTAATCAATTAGGTAGTCTACAAACGCAAGTTAGTGGCCAATTAAATACGGTTGGTCAAAACGACGGTACGATTGCCAGCCTAGCCGGTTCAATTGATAAAACAAAGTTGTCTAGTGATGACCAGGCTAAATTAGGCCAAATTGAATCATCAGCCGGTAAAAACGTAACAACAGTCCAATCTGTTGGCAAAGAAATGACAACGTTAAGCCAACTTAATTCCAGTCTGGATTCGTTATCTAATTTGACTAAATCAATGCCTGATGCAGACACCTTGAATCAATTAAATAACTCACTTTCAGGGTTAACTAAGATGACCACTGATGCACAAAACTTATTAAATGAAACTAATAAAATTCCTTCAGCGGCAAGCTTACAAGGTTTATCGAGTCAGATGACGAAATTAACTAATGGACTTGGCCAATTAGAAACCACGGCCCAGAGTTCGAAGCAAATTGCTGATCAACTCAACACAGGAGTTAACGGTGCTGGTGTGGATACAACTGATGCCAATACTATCGCGGCAACGATTGGTAATTCTACGATGTTAAGTCAAGTGAGTCAGTTATCTTCTGGTTTGCAGCAATACACTGGCGCCGTTAACCAGGCAGCAACAGGTGCTAATCAGTTAACTGCTAATTCGACAGCTTTGACTAGCGGTGCTAATCAGTTAGCTGGTGGCCTAGGTCAATTAAATGGCCAAGTACCACAGTTGACTAGTGGTATCAGTCAACTAAATAGTGGTGCTCAACAATTAACGGGTAACTCAAGTACACTGCAGTCTGGTGCTAATCAGTTGGCCAGCGGGGCAAATCAATTAGGTCAAAATGCACCGCAATTAACGGCTGGCTTAATCCAGGTAAATAATGGACAAAAGACGATGTACACGACGTTGCAAGGCTTAGTTGGACAGATGCAAACCTTACATGACGGCCTAGTTACTGCTGGTAATGGAATCCACACCATTAATAAGGGTGTTGGTTCGGCGGATAGTTACTTGACTGGTTTGCAGAAGTCAGAAGCTGCTAAGACGTTCTATATTCCGAAGAGTGCTTTGAAGGGGAAGACGTTTAAACAATCAATTAATACTTATATGTCTGCGGATAATAAGGCAACTAAGTTTACAATTGTTTTGAACACTAATCCAAGCTCAGCAACTTCAATGGCACGGATTGATCATTTACAAACAGAGGTTCAAAATGAATTGAAAGGGACACCTTTAGCAAACGCCAAAGTTGCAATTGGCGGGCAAACTGCCGTAACTTCAGATACGCATAAGATTGCTAGTCAGGACTTTGTTCGGACGGCAGCAATTATGTTAGGTGGTATTCTGATAGCCTTGATGTTCATTACGCGCTCTGTTTTACAACCATTCTACATCTTGGGCACGTTACTGTTAGCCTATGTTACCTCCTTAGGCCTAACACGGTGGGTTAGTAATGTATTCTTAGGTCAGAGTATGCTGACTTGGAACACACCATTCTTCTCCTTCGTTATGTTAATCGCTTTAGGTGTTGACTACAGTATCTTCTTAATGATGAAGTACCGTGAATTTGGACTTGAAGGTGGTACACCAAGTACGCGAATTGTTTCGGCTTCCGGAATTATTGGAGCAGTTGTCTTATCGGCTGCAATTATCTTGAGTGGTACGTTTGCGGCCTTAATGCCGTCTGGTGTCTTAACCTTAATTCAGGTTGCGTTAGCCGTTATCATTGGACTCGTAATCTTGGTATTCATGATTCCAGTCGTTATTTCAAGTTTAATTCGTTTGACTTACCCAATTTCGGATAAGTTGAATGAAAATGAAAAGAAGCGTAAGTAGTGTAAAAAAGGTACTAGACCATGTTTTTTATGGTGTAGTACCTTTTTTGTGTATTCAGTAGAATTTGGGTTGTTTTAATTGAGTGCTAAAAATTTGTTTTCGTGCTACGCTTAGTTGGAAAATTACCCGAAAGTTTAAACAGTAGTAAGAGACAGGTTAGGTGAATAAAAATGGCTAACGAAATGCAAGAATACCTTAGAACACATTTGTTTGGAACACCACAGTTAAAGCCAGATGAAAAGCGGGCCTTTCTAGGCAACTTTCGCGAACGAGTGGCAATGGCGGTAACTGTTGGTCAACTACGTACGCCCAAGGCCGAGTCCGTTATTAAAACGGTACTCACGCGTTATCCGCAGTACCGAATATATCTCAACGGCCGAATGGGGAAAACGTTGATTAACCGCTATATGCGGCTAGCAGTCGCGTTGGATTATCCGTTCACGATCTTAGCGCAAATGGGTGTCCGCGTTCAGCGTGACGTAACGGATCGTGATTTTGGTCTAGTGATTGCCTCTCCAGATGGCAAGATTAAGCGGCCAGTGGTGTTGTAGCCAGCGGAGTGAGACAAAGGTCGGTTTTGGTGCACGTTCTAGAATAATGATCGGAAACAATAAGAGGCCAGGACTTTTGTCCCGGCCTTTTACTGTTTGAAGCTATTACTAAATCTCTGATTATTTAGTAGTTGGGTGGTCCGTTTTGCCGATGGTTAGCTGATAAGTCATGAGGGCTGCAACTTCACACATTAGAATTAAGGCCGCCATTGGTAAATAAGTATCTCTTCCCATGATACCGACAAAGGGCGATAGTAGGCCACCAATTAAATTCTGACTAAGCCCCAATACGGCCGAGGCGCTACCGGAATTCTTTTTCTCATGTTGCATAGCTAGTGATGACGCAACTGTACTGACAATGCCAACCATCGAGACGATTAAGAATAATGGTGCAACGACATAACTTAAGTGATGGGGCAAAAATAGCGTTATAAATAATAAAATTGCGCCTAATAACGCGACCAAAACGCCACCTTTTAGTACGTGACGTTCATCATAACGAGTTGCTAAGCTGCCAGCAAGCTGGGACATTACGACGATACCGAGGCCGTTTACTGCGTAGAGTAGGCTAAAGCCTTGTGATGAAAGGCCAAAAATATTTTGTAACATAAAACTAGAGCCAGATATATAAGCAAATAGGCCACCAGAAACAAGACCATTAACTAACGTGTAACCCATGAATATTTTATCGTGCAGAAGCTGTTTTAAGACGAGACCAGTTTTAGTCCGTTCGTTAGTGGTTGGTGCGGGTAATGTTTCTTGCAAGCCAAATAATACGAGAAAAAAAAGGCCAATCCCAATGGCCGTTAAGATGTAAAAAATACCACGCCAATTGGTGAACGTTAAAACAAAACCGCCAATAATCGGGGCAATCACCGGGAAAATACCGTTAACTGCCATAAGCAGTGCGTAAAATTTGGTCAGCTTTTTTCCGGAAAAAAGATCGCTGGCAATTGCCCGTGAGGTTACTAAACCCGCAGAACCGGCCAAACCTTGAATAAAACGTAGAATGATTAGCCACCAAATATTAGTTGCAAGACTGGCCAAGAGTGAGGCCAACGTGAAAAAAATGAGGCCCATTAAAGTTGGTTTTTTACGGCCAACCTTGTCACTGTAAGGACCGATAAAAATCTGCCCAATGGCTAAACCGATTAAACAAGTAGTGATTGATAACTGGGTTAATGACGTTGTAGTGTGCAATTGTTGCTGTAATTCGGGTAACGATGGCAAGTACATATCCATGGACAAGGGTCCAAAAGCGCTCAAAGTTCCCAATAAAACGATTAACCAAATTTCCCGCCGTTTCGACATCTTATTGCCTCCAAGTTAAAGTGGACTGACTAGCGCTTAAATTCTGAGGTAAGGAGCCTGGGCGCTTTTCCAAACATCTCTGGCCTTGCCAACCATTTACTGGCGCAAACGATTATAACTCAGAGCCGCAAAATAAAACAAGCATTCAATCGAAGCAATGAAGAAACTTACTGGCCAGTTGGTAATGTAACCGAGGCAAAGACCGCCCCAAACGCCGACCAGAGCCATTAGGATAGCGACAACCATCATTCCACTAACCGTGTGCACAAAGTATTTTGCACTGGCAGCTGGTAAGGTTAATAAAACAAAGATTAGAAGTGAGCCGACGATTTGGGCAGCAACACTGACAGAAAGTGCTAGTAGGACTAGGAAAATAATTGATAAAGCGTTGGTCCAAAGTCCCTTAACCTGAGCGCCAATTGCGTCAAAAGAATCAAACTTTAAATCGCGGTAAACAAAGGCAATAATAATTAAGACTAAGGCTGACAACTCGATTACTTGAATCACGTTTGTGTGATTGATACCAATGATACTGCCGAATAAAATATTGGTGGCATAGCTAGCATTTTTATTGGATAAGGAAAGAAATAAAATACCAAGACCTAAGAAAAGACTCGAAATCGCGCTAATTGATGCTTCACGGCGGGCTTGTTTAACACTTAGTTGGCCTACAATGACCGAACTAACCATGGTAAATAAAAGCATACCATTTAGCGGTGGCCAGCTCATGAAGACACCAAATGCTGCACCGGAAAAACCAATTTCGGATAAAGTATGGGTTAAAAAAGACATATTTCGTGCACTGACGAAGACGCCAATAATGCCGCTAATGATTGCGATAAAGGTGCTGGCGACAAAGGCATTGCGCATAAACTCTAAACTAAACATCACTGACCTCCTTGACATCAGCCTCACTTAATTCACCAATCGGACCGTACTTAAAACTAGTCGGCCGTAAAAGTAAAAAATTATCCGCGTATTTTTGTGCTAATGGTAAATCATGGGTAACAAAGATAACACTTAGTTGCGTTACTTGGTTGAAATGTTTAACCAGGTCCAACAATTCATATTTCATAACGTTATCTAAACTAGCCGTTGATTCATCCAAGATTAACAGATTAGGTTGTTCAACTAAGGCTTGAGCAAGATAGGCCTTTTGCTTTTCACCGCCAGAGGCCATTCCTAATGGCCGATTCTGGATTCTTTGGAGATTAGTTTGTGCAATAATCTGGTCAACTTGCTGCCGTTCCTTACGGGATAACCACGGCAACTTAATGCCACTTAAATTAAGGCTGATGAAATCGCGAATTGATAAGGGGTATTCCTCATCAATGTTGCGAAACTGCGGAACATAACCAAACGTGACTGCTTTGCGATTAGGAAAGAACTGCACGTTACCTGCGGCAGGCTTTAGTTGTTGTAGAATTGTTCGAATTAAAGTCGTTTTACCAACACCATTTTCACCAACAACACTTAGAAATTCACCTTTATGAAGACTAAAGTTTAAATTTTCAAAAACACGGTGATTGGGAAAAGCTACTTTTAAGTTATTTACGCGTAGAATTGGATCGGTCATTGTTTAGCCCCTTTTGAATAGTTTCAAGTTGATTGTACTGCTTTAGCATCCATTCTTTATAGGTCAGTCCCTTAGGCAAAGTCTCAGTGACTTTTAAAATGGGGACGTTATTATCTTTAGCTAACTTAATAAGATTATTAATAATTTTGTCGTTGGCTTGCGTGTTTTCAACAAAAAATGCAATCTTATGGCCTTTAATGTCTGCCTGCATGGCCTTTATATCCGCTGGTGAAGGATCCGTGCCATCCTCTACTGATTTGGCAAAATGAGTATTATTAACCTTGTAGCCAGTTTCGGCTAATGCATAATCAAACACTGGCTCGCTAACATCTACTTTTTCACCGTTACTGTGTTGGCGGATTGTCGTGATTTTATTATCAAGCGTTGCTAATGATTTTATGTAACGTTGGGCATTCTTATGGTAAGCCGCTTTATGCTTTGGATCACGTTTGGCGTATAAAGCGGCTAGACGATTAGCCAATTTGGGCACCGTTTTTTTATTATACCAGAGATGTTCATTATCGCCGTCTTGTTTTTTCATGATATCCTCGCCAACACGGAGATCGGTCACTCCTTTCTGATTGTTGGCCTCAACGAGCTTTTGCATCCAGCTATCATAGCCAAGACCATTTGATAGAATGATTTGGCCCTTAGCAACGTCTTTAGCTGTTTGTGTTGTCGGTTCAAAGTCATGGGGATCAAATTGCTGGGTTTGTAATGATTGATTGTACGTGACCATGGTTGCCAAGGACTGCCTTTGCAATTTCACCATAAAAATCAAGCGAGCTAATCACAGTGATCCCCTTTTGTTTAACTGGCTGCGTTGCCTGACAGCCGGCTAAGAAAAGTACCGTTATTAAAAATAATAAGCCTAAATTTCGTTTCTTCATTTGAATAAGAGCCTCCGGAAAATCAAGTGTTAGTATAGGAAGTATTAAAAAATTTGAATTCTAAGTATTACTGACTGTACTGGCGTAAACTTAGCCAGAGATTCAATTTTCAAACATGTTTTAGCGTAAAATAGCAAGCATACTTTAAATAATGTTATTTGGATTTAGTAATATTGCGGCTTCACTCAAAATTATTTCAAGTGTACACTAAGATTGTTATACTGAAAATTAGATGTTGTCAGTAAAGTGATCTAAAAAGTAGCTATTACTATTTAGATCACTTCACCCAGTTTACCGGTGTATTTTATTTTGTCAAGAAAATTTCTGAAAATTGGTTACTTGATGCGCTCCTTTTGAGTTAATGGGCGCTAATACAGGCGTGTTTAAAAGATGCTTGGCTACCAAACACGTTTCCACTAAATTAGTTAGGGAGTGGAACAAAGGCCGATTTTGGATTAGCTGAAGTTGTGCTTGAAAAAGCAGTTTCCTGTGGTGATCGAGGTGAACTTAGTCCGATCGACAGCGTCAGCGAGGCCAGTAATAATCCCCAATTGTAGAGTAAAATCTGACCACTTTTTCAAACACTCGTGGCACGTGGACCAGATTTTTGGCGCGCTAACTTTTACCAGATTAAGGGAAGTTAATCATAAAAATCATAAAACGTTTAGTAGGATGTGAACTAAATTGACTGTCAGTAAACAAATACAGGCGCAAATTCAAAAATACGCGAAAGTGTGCACCAAATTACCATTAACCGCTGATGAGCCTACCTATTTTGAGCGAATGGGCGAGCGGGCTAACGTTGAAATTAACCGACACCATCACCAAATTGGCGGTTTGCGGATTGCACCACAAGCGCACTTGGAAGAGGCGGAGGAGCTGGCTGGCTACATGACTGATTATGTTCAGGATTGTGTGGAAAAGAAACAGATGACCGAGCAGGCTGCGCTGGAGCAGGCAAAAAAGGTTTTTACCCGACATAGTCCAGATAATCCATTAGTTGTCGACGAGCGCTACAATCAGTGGCAGGCTTATTATCGCGAAATTGATAATCAAACCAAGCAGGCAATCTGGTTACTTTATTTAAGTCGAATGCTGTTTGGCCTTGTTATTGGTGGAATTTTAGGAATCTTTGGTGAAATTTGGTATGAGGATCAAGTTGTAGGGATGATTTTTTGGATTATGCTGTTACTTGGACTAATATTAGGTTTTGCAATGGGTTTGGCAACGAATGCTTGGATAGCGTTACGCAGTAATTCAACTAATAAAAAGCGTTGAGGTAGTTGTGTTTAAAGGAGATCTGGTGGGTAAAAATGCGTAAGATTAGTAAGGCTATTGTCAGCGTTTTGGCGGTTATTTTTGTTGGTGTGTTAAGCTGGAACGTTTATTTCAACCAACGGGCACAGGTCTTAAAGGGTGTTTCAGTTAAACAAGAACAAACGGCCACTATTTTTGTGCCGGGTTTACATGGGCGTTATTCTTTTACGGGAATGATCCACCGTTTAAATCATTACGACATTGCACAGCACGCGCTAACGGTAAATGTCAGTAAAAAGGGAAAGATCAAGGTTCATAAGCTGGCACCGCTAAAGGATAATCCAACGATTAAAATTCTCTTTAGTGCTGACGCCGAACCCAAAAAAGAGGCCAAACAGTTAGTGGCTGTTATGCAAACACTAAAACGTGATTACCATATTCAAAAAATTAATTTAGTTGGTCATTCTAGTGGTGGTAATATCATTTTTGATTATCTAACCGCTACCAACGGGCGGCCAGATTTACCAACACCGGAAAAATTTGTTAGTATCGCGACAACCTATCCTAATCGGAAACAACAGGCTAAACAGTTGCCCGCCAATTTAAAGATTTTGAATATTGCTGGTGAAATTGATCATTACCACTCAGATGGTGCCGTTTCGGTGGCCGATGATTTAGCGATGGGTAAGTTAGTTGAGCCATACGTGGCTAGTTATCAGGCACGGACCATTCACGGTAATATTTTGCATACTTTTCATAGTATGCTGCACGAAAATCCAGATGTTGATAAATTAATTGCAAACTATTTATACCAATAAAAAAGCACAATTTAGGTCCAACACGACTGATTTGTTCAGTGAGCGGGCTTAGATTGTGTTTTTTAGTTTATTTATTGCTACAAAAGTAAGTTAATTGTTTTAAGCGATACTATTTTCCTCAGTGGCCATCTGCTTAGCAGGTGCCTGTTTATATTTACGCATCATTTCGGCCAAATGTACTTCGTGGGTGATAAATTCATGTGTTCGGCAAATATAATCATGTTCACGGCCTATTTTGGCAATATAACCATTGATGTAATCCACTTCTGTTGGCCGTCCTTTAGAAAAGTCCTGGTACATAGACGGGTAATGCAGTGGGTTACTAACACGACTAACGTAATCTACGGATTCAATTTCTTGTTGCCGGGTTTCAATCATTTGAATTCCAGCGCGCTCACAAGCATCATAAGATTCGTTCATCAATTGGGTGGACATTTCCTTAGCACCAGGATATTCGATGAATTGGCCCATTGTAAGTTCAAACATCGTGCAAAGTGTGTTGACGACAGCGTTGAAAACCACTTTCGACATTAATGTTCCCATAAAGTTTGTTGTAATGATCGGATTTAGATTGGCCGCTTTGAAATCCTTTTCGACGGCTTTGATGTTATCGTTGATTTCTTCAGTGTAGTTAGCCATATGCATTTCACCGGCGCCAGACTCACCCATGAAGTCAACATCAGCTGGCCCGTTAAGGACAGTCGCAATCATAGCGGTACCACCAATGATTTGATCATCATTAAAGTAGTTGCGTAATTTATCGATATGGCCCATACCGTTCATCGCGGAAAAGACGATTTGGTGATCGTTAAATAGAGGGGCACAACGTTTTAACATGTCAGCAAGCTGCATTTGTTTCATGAAAACGATCCAAACATCAGGTTTGCCTTGATATTCTTCAGGGTAATAAATGTTAATTGGGACAATATGTCGATTTTGATGATTCCGGGAAACTGTTACGCCGCCTTGCTCGCGAACTTTTTCAACATTCGGTTGCCAAGTATCGATAAAATCAACATCAACCCCAGCGTTTTCTTGTAATAAAACACCATAACGATACCCCATAGCGCCTGCACCAATAATTCCCGAATTATTCATACGAGGTTTAATATCGGCATACCGCACAATTTTGGACCAATTCTCGTGCTGCTATGGCGTAGTCAAACCAAGATGTACTGTTTTTGCTAAAGGCTACCAAATTATGGGGCTGGATAAATTTTTGATCCTCAATTTTGAGCATACTTGCCCCTTGGCCGAACCGACTTTTTTTGATTTTTTGCACCAGTTTAGCCCCACTGTAGCGCTTGGATTCGAGCTAACAGTTGATAAAACAAATCCTGATAGACGTGGTGGCGGCTTAATTTTAGATAAAGTTGCCGGCCGCTGGTCACCAGCTTACCCGCTACTTTAAACAGCCATAAGCGCAAGGTTGTAACCTGTAATCGCTGATGTTGTACAGGCAACAATTGGCGCATCAAGCTGACTAAATTATAAGCGAGGACACTGAGCATCATGCGGGCATAATTTGGTATAAATTGCGAGCTAGTCATTTTATCCAGGTAAAAGCCAGCCTTGGCTTCCTTGATATAGTTTTCCATTTGACCCCGTTGGTGATAGGCGTGAAATGCATCTTCGGCGACAAAACTCGTTAAATTGGACACGAGGTATTCATGTTGAAATAACAATTCACCAGCTGGTCGAGTTGATTTAATATAGATCTGGCGCGGCTTAGACCATGATCGGGCTTGATAAGACGCGCGATAATAATGGACCTCGGTCTCAGTCCAATTCTGCTCATCACTGATCTGAACAAAACGTTCAGCCAGTTGGTTCAGCCGCCGATTGGCTTTCAGGCGGATCAAGTAAAAAGTGTCGTTGGCTTCACAAGTTTCGTATAATTCTGGAGTCGCAAAGCCACTATCCCCGCGGACCAAGATATCAGCGTTCGGTTTGACTTGATGATAGTGCTGTAGTAGTGGTGTGATAAAGGGGGCAATATCCGTACTGGTATAAACATTACCTGGGCGCAATTGAGCCTTTAAACAGTGGCCCGTTTGCCCGTCAAAAGCGACCAGCGGATGGTAACCCGTGGTACCGTAATGCGCATTAAAGGCCGTTTTTTCCTGATGACCATGAGTATCGGCGTGAGTCGAGTCAATATCGGGGATCAGCTGTTGTTGCTTGGCGCCAGTCCACGCTTGGTCAAGCAATGCTTGATTCAACGTTTGTAATGAGGTGATGGTCTGCTCGTCACAGCGTTGCCAAAAACGGGATAATGACGGTTGTGAGGCCAATTGCGGTTGTGCCAATAGTAATTTAAATGTGGGGTCATTGCGCAAACTGGTGGCAGCTAGATCGGCCGGGTAACCGGCGATCAACTGCAGCACGACCTGTTCTAGTAGACTAACGTTGCTGTAACGAGCGTAATGGCGCTGGTCATCAAAATGGACTAATTGATACGCTAAGGTCGTGAAATTGAGTTGCGCCATTAATTCTTTGACCAACACTAGCCCAGCATCAGTGGAAAGTTCACCACCAGTGTGCGAAATATGTAATTTAGGATTGAAATTAACTCGTTTTCCCGGTAAAGTTGCCATGAGAAGGACCTCTTTCTTTGGGTGGATAGCTGACTTGTGGTGAATCAACTATACCAAATCGGAGGTTCTTTTTCTGCACTAAAAAGGTGAAAAATAAAAAACACAGTACCGCCCATGATACCGGGGTGACACTGTACTTGGAGAACTTATGGTGAATAATTCAGGATAATTGTATATTTCATAAAAAATCATCCTTTCAGTTTTAATTAAAAATAAATGTGATATTAATGATAAAAATAAAAAACGCCCTGCAGAGCAAATACTCTGTAGGACGTTTTCACGTGTTACCACCTAAATTTCGCTACTGTTTCACAACAATAGCCTCAGTTCGTTTATTGATTCCGGACGCAGCAGACGCTACACCAATAAACGTAGCCGTTAAGGCGGACCACACCTACTTCTTGAAGCCAAGAAGTAACACCAATCTATCCTTTTTGCAAGTGGCCTAATACCTTCTCAGCGGTGGTATTTTCTGTTGATAAACACGCTTGCTAATTCCGATTAAATTGTTATGTGCTTTTATCATTTATATTTAATGTTTCTCACTTTACACGTAAATTTGGACAACGTCAATACCTTTTCTGAAATAATTTAGTCATATTTTAGCAAGCTATGTTTAAACATACTAATCTGTAGTGTATGGCGTTTTAGTTGCTCAATTGATAACGAAAGACAAGTTAGTATTTGTTTAAAATAGACGATTAAATGTGACGTAAAATTAAATTAAGCGCGTTATTTGGCGCGCTTGAAATGAAACTGTCGCATTTTACAGCAACAT
This sequence comes from Loigolactobacillus backii, assembly GCF_001663675.1. Lineage (NCBI taxonomy): Bacteria > Bacillati > Bacillota > Bacilli > Lactobacillales > Lactobacillaceae > Loigolactobacillus > Loigolactobacillus backii. The sequence continues at coordinate 528,661 of NZ_CP014873.1, read as the reverse complement.
TTTCGGAAAACACCAAAAGTTTAACCACTTTATCTTCACATTTCCCGTTTAGGCTTAAAAGTAGAAGTCAAACGGTGAAGGAGATGGATTATGCGGCGAAGGATTGATTGGATTGATATCGCAAAGGCATTAGGAATCATCGCAGTAGTCATCGGTCACGCTGCGCCAGTTCACGGTACTTTCTTTAAGGTTTTGTACTGGTGGCACATGCCGTTATTTTTCGTTATGGCTGGCTTCTTTTTAAAACCAGTTGCTAAAAAAGATTATTTAAACTTCTTGAAAGAGAAGTTATTGCCCTTATACCTGCAATACCTATTCGTGGGTTTTGTATTAACACTTATTAATGCTGTAATGGAACAAATGTCAGTCAATAATTTCTTACAAGCAATTGGTGATCTATTTTATGGTGGTACGTTACTGAATGGGACGCTGAGTGCTTTTTGGTACATGACAGTTTACTTACTAGCAGTTGCAGCCGCGGTGGCGATTATTTCGTTTATTAAAACTGGTTGGCAGCAATGGTTGCTTGTAATAATCATTTTTGTAATTGGTGTAACCTATAAAAATGCGCAGGCAGTTTTTGGCTTTCCTTTACCAGGTGATGCCGACGTTGCGTTATGCGCCTTGCTTTACACTTACGTTGGTTATCGTGGTTTTCGACTGCTTAAGCGAAGGATTAGCAATCGGCCCTTGTTAATTGGGGTTGCAACTCTTGCCAGCGGGCTTATCATTGCCCAGCAACAAGGAATTTTTGATTTTAAATTCTATTTAAAGTCACACACAATTACTGAAAAATGGTTAACGATTGCTGTGCCGTTAGTCTTTTGTTTATTGATCTTCATGTTTGCTTACTGGCTGCAATATACACCAGCATTGCATCTGTTTCTTTTAATTGGCCGCCATACGCTAACTATTATGTACGCCCACAAATTGGTTTTCGCAATTTTAGAACAAATTCATATTCCTGAATTATTCACCATAAGTTCTCCAAGTACAGTGTCACCCCGGTATCATGGGCGGTACTGTGTTTTTTATTTTTCACCTTTTTAGTGCAGAAAAAGAACCTCCGATTTGGTATAGTTGATTCACCACAAGTCAGCTATCCACCCAAAGAAAGAGGTCCTTCTCATGGCAACTTTACCGGGAAAACGAGTTAATTTCAATCCTAAATTACATATTTCGCACACTGGTGGTGAACTTTCCACTGATGCTGGGCTAGTGTTGGTCAAAGAATTAATGGCGCAACTCAATTTCACGACCTTAGCGTATCAATTAGTCCATTTTGATGACCAGCGCCATTACGCTCGTTACAGCAACGTTAGTCTACTAGAACAGGTCGTGCTGCAGTTGATCGCCGGTTACCCGGCCGATCTAGCTGCCACCAGTTTGCGCAATGACCCCACATTTAAATTACTATTGGCACAACCGCAATTGGCCTCACAACCGTCATTATCCCGTTTTTGGCAACGCTGTGACGAGCAGACCATCACCTCATTACAAACGTTGAATCAAGCATTGCTTGACCAAGCGTGGACTGGCGCCAAGCAACAACAGCTGATCCTCGATATTGACTCGACTCACGCCGATACTCATGGTCATCAGGAAAAAACGGCCTTTAATGCGCATTACGGTACCACGGGTTACCATCCGCTGGTCGCTTTTGACGGGCAAACGGGCCACTGTTTAAAGGCTCAATTGCGCCCAGGTAATGTTTATACCAGTACGGATATTGCCCCCTTTATCACACCACTACTACAGCACTATCATCAAGTCAAACCGAACGCTGATATCTTGGTCCGCGGGGATAGTGGCTTTGCGACTCCAGAATTATACGAAACTTGTGAAGCCAACGACACTTTTTACTTGATCCGCCTGAAAGCCAATCGGCGGCTGAACCAACTGGCTGAACGTTTTGTTCAGATCAGTGATGAGCAGAATTGGACTGAGACCGAGGTCCATTATTATCGCGCGTCTTATCAAGCCCGATCATGGTCTAAGCCGCGCCAGATCTATATTAAATCAACTCGACCAGCTGGTGAATTGTTATTTCAACATGAATACCTCGTGTCCAATTTAACGAGTTTTGTCGCCGAAGATGCATTTCACGCCTATCACCAACGGGGTCAAATGGAAAACTATATCAAGGAAGCCAAGGCTGGCTTTTACCTGGATAAAATGACTAGCTCGCAATTTATACCAAATTATGCCCGCATGATGCTCAGTGTCCTCGCTTATAATTTAGTCAGCTTGATGCGCCAATTGTTGCCTGTACAACATCAGCGATTACAGGTTACAACCTTGCGCTTATGGCTGTTTAAAGTAGCGGGTAAGCTGGTGACCAGCGGCCGGCAACTTTATCTAAAATTAAGCCGCCACCACGTCTATCAGGATTTGTTTTATCAACTGTTAGCTCGAATCCAAGCGCTACAGTGGGGCTAAACTGGTGCAAAAAATCAAAAAAAGTCGGTTCGGCCAAGGGGCAAGTATGCTCAAAATTGAGGATCAAAAATTTATCCAGCCCCATAATTTGGTAGCCTTTAGCAAAAACAGTACATCTTGGTTTGACTACGCCATAGCAGCACGAGAATTGGTCCAAAATTGTGCGGTATGCCGATATTAAACCTCGTATGAATAATTCGGGATATTAATGGGTGGTTGATCCTAAGTTTTGCTGGTATCATAATACCAATTGCTTTGATGTTTGTTGGTCGAAGAGTTAAGGCACTTGGACGACGGTTATTTTTGGTGCCACATTCTATTTAAGGAATTGATGGAGGATAATGAAACAAAAATGGCTTTGGGGTATTTCGTTAATTGGGAGTTTATTGGTTATTTTAGGGGTTTTCGGCTACGTACAGCAGCGCCAACAAACACGTTCTATTTATAATTACACAACGACACCAACCGTTTTTGTTCACGGTTGGCGTGGTAGTGCCTATTCCAGTAACCAAATGATTGCCGCGATTGAAAGCGCCCACGTCGGTCGTAAGCGTCTGACCGTTACGGTAAGTCCTAGTGGGCAGTTTAGCTACAGTGGCTATTGGTCAAATCGGCGGAAAAATCCTCTGATTCAGGTTATTTTTACGGGGAATCGTGCTGGGGAAGTACAATACGAAAAATGGTTGACCATTTTAATGCAGCAACTAAAAAAACGTTACGGGATTAAGACGGTTAATATTGTTGGGCATTCGATGGGCGCTTACGCCGCAACTTATTACGCCATGAATCATGGTAATCAGGCGGATGTGCCGCGGTTAAAAAAGTTGGTGACGATTGCTGGACCCTTCGATGGGATTGTTGGGCATACTGAAAAATTTCACCCACGTGATGGCACGACTTGGACTGATCGCCCAAACGTTAATCATTTTCTAGAAGGTGGCCAGCCATTAATTATCCACCCGGAGTACCTACGTTTAGAGCGCTTGGCTAATCATTTTCCTAAACAAACTAAAGTACTTAATATCTATGGCGATCTAAAAGATGGTAGTCACTCGGACAAAGTAGTGACCGTGGTCTCTGCAACGTCGCTAGCACACCTCATTAAAGCACGTGCGGCCAGCTACCAAACAAAACGAGTTACGGGGCCACAGGCGGAACACAGTCGATTACACGAAGATAATCCGGTAGTTGATCAAGCACTATTAAAATTTTTGTGGGGTAAATCCAATTGATAAAATAATTAACTAGTTCAACGGTGATTAGGTCGCATTAATTAATGTGCGGCAAAAAGGCGTCTGGAATCTGAGTATTACTTTCAGATTTCAGCCGCCTTTATTTATTACTTTTCGAGTGCAGTGACATTATCTAGCTTCGTTTTAACGACTAAAACGTCAGTCAGTGCATTGCGATTAACGTACTCAGTTACTGAGCCCACCAGCATTCGTTCGACTGCATTGAGGCCTGTAGCACCAATCATAATGAGATCATTATGGTGTTCTTCCGGAAAATCCTTTGAAATAACATTTTTAGGATTACCAAAACGAACGTGAATATCAATGTCATCAAAGTGCTGGTCGGTGCTAATCTTGTCAGTTAATTTCTTTAAATAATTTTGTGCGTCCTCTGACATTCTGTAAATAACATCACCGTCAACAAGCCCAGCGTAGTTATAGCTGTACTGTTTAGTATCAAGCACATTTAAAAGATCCAAGTGTGCGTTATTTCGTTGAGCAACGGCGACTGCCTTGTCGAGGGCCAACTCGGCCTCAGTTGAACCATCGACTGGAACCAAGATATTTTGATATTCTTGTAGCATCATGAAAACCTCACTTTCTGGATCGAATTCATCTAACTTACGATCTAATTATAACTTATTTCTTTAAAATAATTCAATTTAATGATTAGTAGTCCGCGATTATCTATGAAGATGTGTAATTTGTAGCACGTTTAAAACTAATTTTGTTACAGAACGCGTACAATGAATAGTTTTTAGGTCGCCATTTTAGTGACTAGTAAATTCGTTTGCCAAGAATATCCAAATCGCGCTCAATCTTATCCATCTCAGCAACGCGCGGTAAGTGCCCCCAAGTAACGAAACCGTTTTTCTTAAAAAGGCTCAAACTTGGTTTGTTGTGCCCAAAAATGAAAGTAACAATCGTGTTAATCTTTAATGCGGGACATTGGCCTTCCACAAATTCTAGGGATTTTTGGCCTAAGTGCTGGCCGCGAAACCCATCGGCAATGTAAAGGCTTAGTTCAACTGTGTGTCGGTAAGCCGGACGACCATAAAAATCCTCAAGTGCAATCCAGCCAGCAGGTTGAGAATTACTTTCTATTAGCCAAATTGGTCGCCGCTCATTGTAGCTATCAAACCAAGTTTGCCGTTCTTCCACGGTAACGGGTTCAACATCTGCGGTGGCCTGGCGTCCAGGAATTGTTTGATTGTAAGTTTGTACAATAAAAGGGAGATCTTTTTGTTGGGCAATTCGAAAATTAATTTGCATTATATTGTGTCATTCCTTTTTGTTTTGTATCACTATTATGATCATTAAGTTTAGTGGTGACAAGCTTGAGTATTGGGATTATTTTGTGGTATACCAGACATTGGGTAAATTTATTGACCAAACGATGAGTGAGCCAAATTTATGTTGGGAGGTGGCTTAATGCTTTTAGCATACGGTTATTTGGCCGTTGCCATTTTGGCTGAGATTGTGAGTAGCTCACTTTTGAAAATGACGGATGGTTTTAAACGGTTAGGGCCAACTCTAATAGTTATTGTTGGTTACGGGATAACCTTTTTCTTGTTATCAGTTGCGCTAGAGCAATTGCAATTGGGTGTGGCTTACGCGTTATGGGCCGGCATTGGCACACTGTTTACTTCAGTATTAGGCGTTGTTCTTTACAAAGAAGCAGTAACACGCAATAAAATTATCGGTGTTCTTTTAATTATTGCTGGTGCCATACTTCTTAATTTATAAAAAGGGGTGATTTAAGTGCGCTCTTATTTGGCTTTAGTTGTTTCTATTTTTGGCGAAATCTTTGGAACGGCCATGATGAAATATGCACAGGGATTTACAGTATTGGTGCCTTCTGTCCTTGGCATCGTAGCTTATTTTATTTCACTTTATAGTTTATCGCTAGCCTTGGAAAAAATTGCCTTAAGCACTGGTTATGCAATTTGGTCCGGCGGCGGGACGGCCTTAACTGCCATTATTGGCGTTGTGTTTCTTCATGAATCAGTGACCTTAATTAAGTTGGCTGGCTTTTTGTTAGTGATTGCAGGTGTTGTCGTTTTAAACTTACGACCGCTAGTTAAAAAGCCAGTTAAAAGTAGTTAATGTACGTTTGAAAAAAGTGGTTAAATGCTACTTTACAATTAAAAATTCTTACTGATCACACGTTATTCTGATTAGTTTTAGATTAGAGGTAGTAGTCAGAATAAGCGCTTTATGTTACTATTAGTTAATTTCGCGTTATACTGAATTTGTTAATGCAGATAGGGGGTCAACTTAAAATGGATACGATTGCACTTGTACTATTGATTCTTATAGCAGCCGGAGTAGTTTACGTTTCGGCGGGTATTTTATTTGAATGGTTTATTTCTGCTATTATTTTTTTAGGTGGGATCATAATCACATTTATTGGTAATTTTCTGACTCTTCTACTGCAGATAGCGATTCGAATTAAACGCTTATTTTTGAAAACCAAACATTTATTAGAGCGTGTAGGCGTTTCTTAATTTAATACCAAAAAAGTGACCGGGTACGGTTCGAAAAAGTGTTCTAATTCTATTTTATAAGGGTGCTTATAGGTTACCAAAGGTTTACCAGAAAAATAAGTTTATGCCGTTCTTCAATAAAGTAAGCTTAAGTAAGGCTAGAGAATGGTTGAAAGATTGCTTTTTCAAGCACATTTAGGCCAAAGTAATCAGAAAATATTAGTAAAAGTTAATTTACGGATAACTTTCTAGTTGATTAATATTTTGCAGTTGTATGAAGGTATTTGCAACAATAATTTTTGGCCCGTGCTTTTAAAACTAAAGGTGAAAATTATGTTTTGAAAGCGTATGATAAGGGTGATTTCATTCTAAATAAATGAAGATAGCTTTTAAATCAATTAACGAGGAGCCTAGCATCATGAAAATCTTACTGGCAAATGACCGGTTAGACACGCAAGCAGAACCTTTATTAAAAGAGAAAAAGCAGGTGATTACTCACTTACACTTGGCAGGGCAAACAGTTATCCCAATGCAAAAATCGGCTATGACTGTGACGGTTGTTCCTGTTCACGGGCGGGTGGTCTTTGCGACGGCCAACGATAAAACTGAAATTTACCCTGGAAAAGTTGTTGTCATGTTACCTAATGAGGCCCACCGCTTAGAGGCTTTAGAAGATAGTGATGTAATCATGATTCATTATAAATTGGCAGAATAGAGGCCGGGATAAAAATCCTGGTCTCTTATTATTTTTGATCATTACTCTAGAACATGGGCCAAAAGTCTGGGTTCACGTGCCTAACTACAGCTAATTTATAGTACAGTTATTAAATTAGCTTACGTTACGCAGTAAACTTAAAACCGACTTTGGCCCTACTCCCATTAGAGCAGTTTGGTTCAAGTCGGCTTAGATTTTTTAGTATCCGTAAAATTAAAATGAGGGGCCACGGACAATCAACTTGTCGGTAACCCCTCATTTTTTATTTTCACTAGAAATGAACACTTATTTAGTAGCCGCCCATTTTTCAATGGCGTGAGCAGCAAGACCAAAACTTAAAACAGCATCTTTAGCCAAAGTTTTTTGAACTAACTTATGATCTAACTGATCAGTTGCACCAACAACTTCAAAGCCGTAAGTTAAAATGTGCAAGTCGGTTTGAACATCGTAGTCAGTTGCAACCACATTTTCGTGTGCGTACGTATAGTTCAATTCACCGTCTGTTACTGCGCCATCTGTATGGGTTACGATAACGCGATCACTTAAGTCACCTAATGGTTGTTGCCCATTTTGTAAGGTTAATAAGTGGTCGGATTCACTGTCGTAATAACTATCTTCGCTCATTGCAAAATAATCTTGAATGGGTTTTTGTAAAATAGCAAGACTATCAATTGCTTGATAAATTTGTGCGGCGTTAAATGACTCATCACCGGCCTTGATTGCGTCACTGTTTTCTTCTAAATAATCTGCTAGTTGGCTGATCGTTAATTCTGCCACCTTTGCCACCTCATTTTTATGTTTATTTTTAGCCTTTTAAGTTCGGCTTTTCTAATAGTTTACCTGATTTTGGATTAATTGTTAAATTAATGCGAAAAATAACGGCCTACTTTACGAATTGGCGGCCGAATATTACAGCAGTAGACTAGCGCGTACCAAAATAAAGTGCCCAGATTTTACAGCTGCAGGCACACTTAATGTAGTTATTTAGATTTTACAAGTTAATTAATTTTTACGACGTTGATCAATGCTGCCACAAGTCGTGAGCAATAAGATTGGTCACGGTACCTTTTGAGTGCAACTGACTGTGGGTTAGATCGGCTAACTTTTGTTCTTGATAGTGTTCAACCTGGCCTTGCACGAGATAGCGCATTGCTTGAGCTTGAGTATTGGCACCGGCACCATCTGTTAATTTACCGTCTAAAGTACTGTAAACGTTGAAAATCCGAATTGCTCGATTACGTTTCAACACGGATTTGCGAGCCACTAAACGGCGGTAGTTTTTGGATTGGCGCGTTGGCCGATTATTGGTTGCGAAAGGAGTCCCTTCGTGCATGGCGCCATCAATTGGTGCACCAAGTAAAACTAAGGTGTGCAATTTTGGTGTACTTGCGTTGGAATCCAATAAAAGCTGGTTGACAAGTGCGTTGCCACCCCAAGAATGGCCAACAGCATTATAGCTAGTGACACCATAGCGTTTGTGTAACGTCACAAGGATTTGCTGCAGCCAATGTGCTTCTTGACGGTAGAAGCTGGAATTGCGCTTAAAAACGATCTGAATAATTGGGTTAGCCATTTTTTTATTTAAATGACCGTAATAATTAATTGGGCCGGTTGTACTAACAGTTACAGTCATGACTTTACCACCAGCATGCTTGGCGGCCAATTGGTTGATCATTGGATTAAAGGTGAAGCCACCACCTAACCAGCCGTGAACGAAAAGCGTGGGGGTTGCGGATGCTTGGAAGTCCTTATTAATCGTGGTTGGTGTTTGCGGTTGGTTGGTCGCTGTATGATCAACGTAAAGTGAGTAGCCCGTCAAGGTTAATAAGCAAACAATAAACAGCCCGGCAAAAATTTTTTTGAACATAATCGGCCTTCTTTGGTGAAACGAATATAAGCATCTTAAAATGTAACACGGCAAGTAATTCAAATACGGGACAGCAATGGCTTGTTCCATTGGCTATCCCGTATTTGATTAAATTTAATGCTGTAAAGTTGTCGCCTTATTAGTGAAGTTAGTCAAGTGCTCGGTAATTTGGTTAGCAGCAGTCATGAGTTGTTTATATTCATCGTAACTAAAGCCTAATTTTTCTTGGCAGCTATTAACACGGTCAAAAATAACATTACGTTGTTGTTGCGCCTTAGCAGTTAACGTGATAATAACCCGCCGTTCATCAACTTTATCACGTTTGCGGTTGACCCAACCATCCTTTTCTAAACGTTTTAGAAGTGGCGTTAGTGTACCACTATCAAGATGAAGGTAGTGGCCAAGATCGTTAACCGTTAACGTTTTATGCTCCCAAAGTGTTAGTAGCACAATGTACTGGGGGTAAGTTAACTGAAATGGAGCCAACGCGAACGTGTAATATTTATTGAATTGTTTTTGGGCTCGGTAAACAGCAAAGCACAGTTGTTCATCAAGCAAGATTGGTTCAGTCATTAGCCGAAGCTCCTTTTTAAATAAATTATACTTAAAGTCAATTTTACACAATTTAATTGTGAGTTCAAGTAAATTAACCTAAAGATGTTACTTAAGATTAAAAGCACGCCAGGCGTTTTCACCGGCCAAAGTCACAAGCGACTTTGTTTGCGCAATCGTTTTTTCTAAGCTTTGTGGTTCAATAACAGTGCTAATGATCAAATCAATGGTTGTTGGTTGTTTGAGGTCGAACGCACGACTACCGACAATTGCGATGACTGGCTTTTGGAACTCTTTAGCGATTTGACTAACAATTAGTGGTAACTTACCATTTTGTGATTGGCCATCCATCCGGCCTTCACCGGTGATTACCAGATCGGCGGTACTGGCTGCCGTTTTAAAATCAAGTAAGCGGAGAATTTCCTGTGCCCCTGATCTTAAGGTAGCGTGAGTGAACGTAAGTAGAGCAAAACCAAGGCCACCAGCGGCCCCAGCTCCAGGGATGGCCTGTTTTTGTGTGTTTGTCGCGCGGCTTGCAAGTTTAGCAAAGTTGGCCACTAGTTGATCACATTGTGGTAGTTGTTCCCGCGTCAGGCCTTTTTGGCGGCCATAAACAAAAGTAGCACCATTTTTACCGGTGAGGGGATTTGTCACATCACTGAGGCCGGTAATTGTGATTTGTTGAAGGCGCGGATCAAGTTGGCTTAAATCAATTTGGGCTAATTGTTGTAGGCCAGTCAGTCCCGGGCCAACTTCTTGTCCGTATTTGTCAGTGAAATGACCACCAAGTGCTTGCAACATTCCAAGACCAGCATCATTGATTGCGCTACCCCCTAGTGCAATGTAAATGCGTTGAACATCCTGTTTCAAAACGAGTTTGATTAATTCACCGAGACCAAAGCTGGTTGCCTGAAATGGTTTTTTAATTGGACCAACTAGTGGAAGGCCTAGGACTTGCGCGACTTCAATAATGGCCGTCTTATTATCTAAGCGGCCGTAGTTTGCAGTTACGGATTTTCCCAACGGACCAGTAACCGTCGCTGTTTCTAAAGTACCACCTTGCTTTAAAAGGCTTGCCAAGGTGCCTTCACCGCCATCAGCAACTGGTAAAATGGTGGTAGAAACATTGGGGGCCAAACGTTGGATGCCAGTTTGGATGTAATTACCAATTTCTTGAGAAGTCGCACTGCCTTTAAACGAGTCAGCCGCAATTAAAATATTTGTCATCTAGAAATACTCCTTACTGTAAAAACTTAAATTTATGTTGAAGTGCTGCTACTAAACATTGTGCAGCCATTTGTGAGCCATTTTGATCAAGGTGAACTTGATCCGTATAGGTCAAATTCCAAGCTGAAGTTTCAATGATTTGCACCTGGTAGTGACGCCCAACTTGCCGGATAGTTGGTGCACAGCGTTGGCTAAAGGAAATTAAAATGACTAAGCGCGACCGGGAAAATTGGTGGCATAGGTTATCTAAAAGTTTAGCAAAGGCCCGTTTAACTTGTACTTGCTCAAGTCGCCAATCGTTAGTGCCAAGGTTAATGATGATTAGATCGCTTGCGGGAACTGGGCACATCGTTGTCGAATTAATTTTGTTATAAAAGTCAAGCGCGCTTGGAACGTGGCCTTGACCAGGCCGACAAATTCCAGCGGCACTATAAGCAATTCGCTGATCAAGCGCGCCGAAATATTCGGCGGTTAAAGCGGCGTAGCTAGTTTCAGCACGATAGTCAATTGCAGGTGTTTTGCCGGCAACCCAGCAACCAGCAGTAATAGAATCACCGATAAATGTGAACCGTGGGCCACCGGGCTTTACTGCCAGCAACGGTTCTGAACTATTAATTGCGATTAGCGAAAAACCTGCTGTGTTCGTCCAAACATTTGCCTGGTCAGTATTTCCGGACATCACAACTTGTAAATTAGTAGCGGCTGCTAAATAGAGTGTGATTGGTTTGTCACTGATAACCTCACGGTGGAAAGGCCGATTATTAACGCGCCAAGCAACAACTTGTGGTGTGGTCTGGCGAATAAAATACAGGTCAATTTTTGTTGGCTTTACAGCATGACAAAAAAATCCGGCGCCAAGATTGGTCGTGTAATTTTCCTGCCCAGTAGAGAGCCAGCGGCCGTAAAAATAGCATCCAGGAAAAGCAGTATTTGCGTTAGTTTTGATTAAATTTAGCATACAGCACGCTCCCTAGCACTATTATAAAGTTTTAAGGCAAATAAAAAAGTGTGCCGACTGAATTCAGTTGAGCACACTTTAATTGGTGGGCATAAAAGTTTGGGTCTACACTTTCTGGTATTGGTGAATAACTAATACCGGTTTTTTGTCTGTTTTGAAAATCAGAAAAATAAAAAAGGACATCTGTCCTCTTTGTGCTACGATTTAATCGCCAAAACAAATCGAAAAGAGGAAATTCAGATGTCCCTAACTAATTCTATCTTATGCTTATTCGAAATAACAGACCCAAACTTAATTGTCACTGGTATTTCTAAAGAACGGTGTTCCACAAACCAACGTATTCATGTCGTCCATGCAACTTTGTCTTATCAACTTTTAAAGTGCCCACATTGTGGCCATAAAAGCTTAATTAAAAACGGAACTCACATGAGTCACCTGCGTTTAGGAACCTTATCCGGTGGTCGTTACGAAATGCATTTAAAACGTCAAAGATACCAATGTAAAGATTGTTCAAAAACCTGTGGTGCTAAAACTAAGTTGGTTAATCGTAACGAAACTTTCACACACAATATCAAACATCAAGTGATCGTTTTGGCACGCGATATGTTGACGAGTAAAGAAATTGCTAAACTTTGTGGAATTTCGCCAAGCAGTGTTCAACGAATCCTAAATGCCAATATTCACTTAGCCTATCGTGTTAAACATCTCCCAGAGAATCTTTGCTTTGATGAATTTCGTTCCTGTAATCACTGGATGTCCTTTAATTGTTGCGATGCCGTTAGTCATCGCCGAATTGTTACTTTAAAAGATCGGCTAAGTAAAGATATCATTGACTACTTTGAAGCTCGTTTTTCGGTTCAAGAACGTGCCCAAGTTCAATCAGTGACGATTGACATGAATGCTGAATATGGCAGCTTCATTCATCGCTTATTTCCCAATGCGGCCACGATTATCGATCGTTTCCATATTATTCAACTGGCTGGGCGTGCCTTAGATAATGAACGCACGCAGACCATTCGTACTATCCAAGATAAGCATTCACGAATTTATCATATTTTAAAATCTCAATGGCGTTTATTTCATCTTGATGAAATAAAAGTTAATGATTCTAAGGCTGTTTATTTACGCGGAATTAACGAGTATATGACGCAACAAAACGCCATTGATTTAGCTCTAGACGCTTTTCCCAGATTTAGATCTGTGTATCAAACCTATCAAGGTATCTTAAGTGCCATACACCAAAAGGATGCTAATGCGTTCCAATCCTTACTTACTAACTACCAACCCACTAGTAATCAAATGGACATAACGATCAACACGTTTATCAAAAATGGTTCAGCCCTTCTAAATAGTTGTCGTTATCCATTTTCCAACGGTCCAATTGAAGGACTTAATCGTAAAATCAAGGCATTAAAGCGTAACTGTTTTGGTTTTCGAAATATTGACAACTTCTTTATCCGGATTAGTTTAATTCATGAGTAAACAAAAAGCACATTCACCGAAGTGAATGTGCCGTTCAAAATCTCCACCAATACGATTTGACAGAGACCCAAAAGTTTTACTAGTGATTTTTGATTTCTTTAAGCAACGTTTGAGACTTATTTTTGTTAGTGCTTTTCTGACTAGCTTATTCTTTTCAAAACTTGTCAGCCACAATTAATTTGGGCGGCGTTTGGCGTCCACCATCATTTTCTTTGCTGCACATTTATAATCGCAAGCAGCGCATTTTCCTTGTTTAGATTTACGTAAGACCTTAACAATTTGCCAACCTGCAGTTGCGACAATTGCGGCCGTGATAACTAAATTAACGAATAAAGCCATAATTAATTTTCCTCCATTTTAGTTTGATCAGCGAAGTCCGATAAGTAAGCCACCTTGATAAATGAAGAAGGCGAGACCATAAGCAACTAGTAAACTGACAACAACTGAGTAAGCGGCCCATTTCCATGTGCCAGTCTCTGCCTTGATAATAGCAATTGTTGCAAAGCAGGGAATGTAAAGCAAGATAAAAACTAGAAAAGCGTAGGCCGATAATGGGGTAAACAAGTGAGCCAGCGCCGCAACCAACATTGAACGGCCAGCAGTATGGTAAAGCACCATTAGTGTTGAACCAACGACCTCTTTGGCCAGAACGCCAGTTAAAATAGCGCTGATGGCTTCCCATGAGGTGATGCCAATAGGATGGAAGAGGGGCAACAAACTACGGCCGATCAAAGCCGAAAAACTTTGCCCAACGTTTGTAGCAACACCAGATGGTCCAAGGTAGCTAAGCAACCAAATCATGACAGTCCCACCAAAAATAACGGTACCTGCTTTATGAATAAAGCCCTTACCCTTATCCCACGTTCCCTGTAAAATAATGTTGGCCTGTGGCATATGGTATTCCGGCAATTCAATCATAAAAACGGAAGTCTCTTCAGAATGGAAAACACTCTGGTAAATTTTAGCCAAAACTAAGGCAACCGCAATTCCTAAAAAGTAGAGCGACAAAACAATGGCTGCTTGGTGTTTACTAAAAAAGGCGGCAACGAAAAGACTGTAAATTGGCAAGCGCGCTGAACAACTCATATAGGGTGAAATTAACGTTGTGATCAGCCGTTCCTTAGGTTGTTCGATTGTCCGAGCCGCCATAATTCCTGGAACATTGCAACCAAAGCCGATAATTAAAGGGATAAAGGCCTTGCCATTTAAACCAACCAGTGACATTAATTTATCCATTACTAAGGCCGCACGGGCCATGTAGCCGGAATCCTCTAGTATCGAAATACAGGCAAATAACATAAAAATTTGGGGCATAAAAACCAGGACACCACCAACGCCGGCGATGATACCATCAACGATCAAAGAATGAAGAAAAGGGAGTGCCCCCAGCGTTGTTAATAATTGATTGGCGCTACTAGAAAGTGGGCCAGAAATAAATTGATCTAAAATATTTGATAATGGCGTTCCCACCCAATCAAAGGTTAATTTGAACATTAGAAAGAAGATACCGGCAAAGATTGGTAAACCAAGTACGGGATTGGTTACAACCCGATCAATTTTAGCCGTAATATCAGTAATTCGTGGATTTTGGGCCTGCTGGCGAGCTTCTTTTAAAGTTGCCTCAATAAATTCCAAGCGCGCTTGATAAATTTTGTCGGCAAAATGTTGCGCCTCATAGTACGGCTGTTGGTTAAGTAGTGGCGTCAGATTATTTTCTTTTGCATAGGTAATTACGGCCTTGTTAGCGTTCATAAACTGAATGGCCAGCCAACTGGCAAATTGTTCACCTAAATTATAGTTACGTTGCAAGCCACGAACAGCCTGCTTAATTGCCGTTTGAATGGCCGAGCTATATTCTAGCTTAAATGTATTGGGGGTTAAATCAGGCTCAGCTTGTAAGAACTGTTGCTTAAGATCCTGAACACCTTTATTACCCCGAGCATTTGTCGCGACTAGATTACAACCAAAGGCATGACGTAAAACATCAAGGTTATAGCTGATGCCTAATTTGCGCAAACTATCAATCATATTTAAGGCAATGATTGTTGGTTTACCAAATTCGAGCAGCTCAATGGAAAGCAGTAAGTTACGTTTAAGCTGAGCCGCATTAGCTACGTTGAGGATGATGTCTTGTGGTTCGTTAAGTAAAAAATTAGTTGCAACGGCCTCATCCTTCGTCAGCGGATTCAGTGAATAAACTCCGGGAAGGTCGACAACGGCTAGCTGGCTATTTTTAATGGCACCAACTTTTTTTTCAACCGTTACGCCGCTCCAATTTCCCATGTAAGCGTAGGAATCGGTTAAGCGATTAAATAGGGTTGTTTTCCCAGTATTAGGGTTACCAAATAGCGCAATTGTCGTCATAAGGTTCCCCCCTTTAGCTGGGCCACTAGTTGTCTGCGTAAACCGACACGTTGTTGATCGAAGGTGATGATAATCGGGCCGTTAAATGGATAACGACGAATAATCTTAACCTTCTTCCCAAGGGTTAACCCGAGATCACGTAAGCGATGCTGTGTTTTCTCGTCAAGTGCAGTTAAATCATGTATGTAAAACGTCTCTGAGGGCGTTTGCTTAAATAAAAACATAGGCTCAACTCCTAAAAAGCTGAATTAAATGACCAACAAAATGTGAACTGAATCGTTTATAGATCCATAAACAAAATTCATATTGTCATTATAAAGCAAAGCGCCTTTAATTAGTTGAAATTACGAAAACTAATTGACATTGAAAATCATTTGTAATCATTTTGTCATATTTAGACAAAAAATTATTTAATTTGAATCAGATTAAAAAAAAATTAATAAATTCTTAGATAACACGTCGTGACAGCTTCATAAAACTAATTAGTAACTTAAAAACTGACAGTTGGCCATTTTAAGCCATTTTACCAATAGTACTAAATGTTGGTTGAAAACGATTTTCTAGTCTAAATGTCTCAAACTGATGTTAGTTTTTAATATTGGTATACTATCTATTATATCAATTATGGCTTGCTTTCATTACTTTCTTTCATTAAAATGTCTACGTATAAGAGAGAGGGAATGAAAATGAAGACGTACTTTCAGCGAATTGGACGTTCATTAATGTTACCCGTTGCTGTTTTGCCTGCAGCAGCGATTTTAGAAGGTATCGGTCATATGCTGCCAAAGAATTGGGCAATCGCACAATTCTTGCAAGTTGGTGGAACGGCCATTTTAAGTTATTTGTCGTTACTGTTTGCTGTTGGTTTGGCGTTTGGCATGGCGGAAGATAAAGATGGGGCGGCCGCATTAGCGGGTGTGGTTGCCTATATTGTGCCGCGTTACATATTGATGCCAAAGAACGTTGCTTTATTGGAAGGGATTAAGGTAAGTCAGGTAGCACCAGCATTTACCGCAATCACTGATTCAAACGTTTTTATTGGTATTGTGGCTGGCCTGGTTGCAGCGGCGATGTATAATCGTTTTCATAAAGTTAAGTTGCCAATGGCGATTTCATTCTTTAGTGGTAAGCGATTAGTTCCCATTATGTCGGCCTTGAGTATGTTGGTCGTTACGGCGATCCTATTATTCGTTTGGCCGGTTGTCTACACTGCTTTAATTGCCTTTAGTAAATGGATGGTTGGACTTGGGCCGATCGGTGCCGGACTTTATGGATTCTTCAATCGGCTATTGATTCCAACTGGCCTACACCAGGCGTTAAATTCAGTTTTCTGGTTTAACGTTGCTGGTATTAATGATATTGGTAATTTTTGGGCAGGTACTGGGGTCAAAGGTGTTACCGGTATGTACCAGGCTGGATTCTTCCCGGTGATGATGTTTGGTTTGCCGGCCGGTGCCTATGCGATTTATAAAAATGCCTTACCTGAGCGTAAAGCAGAAACAAAGTCATTGATGATGGCTGCTGGTTTTGCCTCTTTTTTTACCGGGGTCACTGAACCACTAGAATTTTCTTTCATGTTTGTGGCTTGGCCACTTTACTTGTTACACGCCGTTTTCACTGGGTTGTCACTAGCGTTTGCAGCATTTATGCATTGGACTGCTGGGTTTGCGTTTAGTGCTGGGCTCGTGGATTATCTACTCAGTTTTAGAATGCCCCTAGCAAACATGCCTTACATGTTATTGGTTCAGGGTGTTGTGATGGCCGTTATTTATTACTTTGGCTTTAATTTTGCAATTCAACGATTTAATTTGATGACGCCAGGTCGTGAGCCGTTAACGGATGCGGATGAATTAGTGGATGATGACCCTGACGATGATAAATTTACCCGCCAGGCTAAACGAATTTACGCCGCAATCGGTGGCAAGGATAATATTAAGGTGATTGACAACTGTACAACGCGGTTACGATTACAATTACAAGATACAAAGAAAGTTAATCAACCAGTTGTTAAAGCTGCCGGTGCCGCCGGAATCAACGTTTTGGATCAACATAATATTCAAATCGTCATCGGTACAGAAGTTCAATTTGTTGCCGACGCCTTAAGCCAGTTATTTAATACCGGAGCACCAATGAGGGCCTTAGCAACCTCGGCCGAACCTGTGGCAAGTGCCAGTGTGACAGCAACGCCAGCAGCTAAAGTAAAAAGCGTAACGGAAGACTTCTACGCGGTGGCTAGTGGTGAGGCAATGTCGATTACCAAAGTTGCTGATTCTACCTTTGCGCAGAAGATGTTAGGCGATGGCTACGCAATTGAACCAACCTCTGGGCAGATTGTGGCGCCAGTGGACGCTGAAGTCACGAGCATTTTTCCAACTAAACATGCGATTGGCTTCAAAACTGCTGCTGGGTTAGAAGTTTTACTTCATATGGGAATTAATACAGTTGAGTTAAAGGGAGCGCCATTTACGATTGCAGTGACTGAAGGGCAAAAAGTGAAACACGGTGATTTAGTTGCTACGGCCGATTTAGCGGCAATTAAGGCCGCCGAAAAGGAAACAACAATGATGGTTATTTTAACGAATATGCCACTGGTTGCTAGTGTTGACCTTAAACAAGAATCGGGTCAAATTGAGGCAGGTCAAGCTATTGCCGAAGTATCAACAAAATAAAGTAGCCATAAAAAATTGATTTAAAATTTAAGGGAATTAATTATTAGGTTTTTAGATGTTAGTGCGCCAAAAAGACAGACTAAAAACGAATAATTGGTTCTTTTTTTTGTAGGAAAGCACTTAATAAATAGGAAGAAAAGGCTTTTTTAGGA
Source organism: Loigolactobacillus backii (assembly GCF_001663675.1). Taxonomy (NCBI): domain Bacteria; kingdom Bacillati; phylum Bacillota; class Bacilli; order Lactobacillales; family Lactobacillaceae; genus Loigolactobacillus; species Loigolactobacillus backii. The sequence continues at coordinate 510,518 of NZ_CP014873.1, read as the reverse complement.
TTTTAATTGTGATGAAAAAATTGTTCTAAACCATTGCAATCAATTTTAGGATGATTTAAACTGTGTTTACAGATAAAGGATTGTTACCGCAGATTATGTGGGCAAAACCTGATAAGCCAGTTGTTAGCCGTAATGAAAGCGGTTATCCAACTGATTTTATCAGGCTTTTATACTTTTTGGGTAAACAATCTATTCAGGGGGAGTGATTCATGAAGATTAAAAAAATTTTCAATAATAATGTATTACTCGCTGAACAGGATCATCATGAAGCTGTTTTGATCGGTAAAGGTTTAGCATTCCAGAAAAAAGCAGGTCAGGAAGTTGATGAAACTAAGGTTAGCAAAATCTATGCACCAACAGAAGAAAAATGGCTTGGTATTTTTCGAGATTTGATGCAGGATATTTCACCTGAATATTTTGAAGTTTCTTCGCAAATTATTGAATATGCAGAGCAACTATTGAATACGAAATTTAATGAATACCTGTTGATTGCACTTACCGATCACATTCATTTTGCGATTGTCCGGCAAAAAAAGAAAATTGTGATTCATAACGAAATGCTTTGGGAAATTCAACGGATATACCAGCAGGAATACTTGGTTGGACAACGGGCGCTGGAGATTATTCAGCAAACGTTTAATATTCAACTACCTGATGATGAAGCCGGGTTCATTGCCTTTAAATTTGTTGAGAACAGCATGGGCCGAGGCAATGAAGATGAGACGTTAGCGATGACCAAGTTGATTAACGATGTTTTAAATATTGTCAAATATCAACTAAAGATTGATTTTAAAACTGAGTCAATTAGTTATCAGCGGTTCTTGGTTCATTTGCGCTTTTTCGCGGAACGAATTACTAAAAAGGGGCCGGTAGTCGATAAGACGGATGATGACCATTTCTTATTTGACCATATTGCCCAGAAATATCCTGACGCATTCACTTGCGTTGAGAAGATTAAAGCATTTATTGAGCAGTCAATGAACGAAACGATTTCAATGAATGAACAAGTCTACCTCACAATGCACATTCAGCGTGTGGTGGATGAAGGATAATTTTATAAGTAACGGGATTGTAACTAATTCGATTAGGCAAAACCCAAATATGTAGTTGCTTGTGTCAGGGCAACTGGATATTTGGGTTTTTATTATTTTAGAGAGGTGATCATTTTGGATTATAAAGCATTAGCTGGTGAAATTTTAAAAGACGTCGGCGGGAAAGAAAATATTAATTCAGCGTGGCATTGTGCAACACGAATACGGTTTAAGCTTAACTCTGAAGATAAGGCACAAACTAAAAAGATTGAGGATTTAGATGGTGTTATTACCGTCGTTAAAAGTGCCGGCCAGTACCAAGTCGTTATTGGTAACTCGGTTGCCAAAGTGTTTGACGAATTAGCGGATCAGGCCGGAATTGATAATCCAGATGACGCTACGGAGGCCCAAGCACCAGCACAAGACGACAAGTCTCAATCTAAAGGCAAAAACCTACTTAATCGTTTCATTGCGTTTATTTCAGGTATTTTTACACCATTCTTGGGTGCCTTAGCCGGTGCCGGGATCTTAAAAGGGTTGTTGGCCCTATGTGTTGCCTTTAATTGGTTAACCGTTTCTAGTGGGACGTACAAGATTCTTTACGCAGCCGGTGACTCAATTTTTTACTTCTTACCAATATTCTTGGCCTTCACGGCTGCCAAGCAATTAAAGGTTAACCAGTACGTCGCTGTTGCGTTGGCCACCTCGTTACTCTATCCAACATTGGTTACTGCTGCGACTAACGGTCAAACATTGCGGTTTATGGGCATTCCAGTGGTTCCAACGACGTATACGTCAACCGTTATTCCAATATTGTTGGCCGTTTGGGCATTATCTTATTTAGAACCATTTTTGGATAAAATATTCCCGGATGCCATTCGGAATATTTTCACGCCATTAGTTTCACTAATCATCATGGTGCCTTTAACGTTAATCGTTGTTGGACCAGTTGGTGCGACAATTAGTAATTTATTAGCTAAGGGTGTCTTCGGTATTTATAATTTTGCACCTATTTTGGCTGGAATGATCATGGGTGCTTTCTGGCAAGTCTTCGTCATTTTCGGTGTTCACTGGACGTTTGTCCCGTTAATGATGAATAACATTTCCAAGATGGGCTATGATCCATTGCTGCCAATCTTGAGTGCGGCCGTACTTTCTCAGGCTGGCGCTGCACTTGGCGTTTTCTTGAAATCAAAAGATAAAAAAATGAAGTCATTGGCTGGTTCTGCCAGTGTTACCGGTATTTTTGGTATTACTGAACCAGCTATTTACGGGGTTACTTTAAAGCTGAAACGACCATTTGTTTGTGCCGTTATTGCTGGTGCCATCGGTGGTGGTATTATTGGTGGATTCCAAGTTCATGCTTCATCATTCACACTACCAAGTCTATTGTCATTACCAACGTACCTCGGCAAAGGTTTTATTGGTGAAATTATCGGCCTACTAGTTGCCTTTATTTTGGCCACTGTTTTAACGTACATCGTTGGCTTTACAGAAGATACGAGTACCGATTCTGAGTCAACTAAGGCCGATTTGCCAACTAGCAAGGGAACTGAAACCATCTTAGCACCTGTTGAAGGAACAATTATTCCTTTAACGAGTGTCAAGGATGAAGTATTTGCTTCCGAAGCAATGGGCAAAGGTTTAGCAATTGTACCAACGAATGGCTTAGTTAAATCACCCGTTAACGGGACTGTAACAGCCGTTTACCCAACAGGCCACGCGATTGGTGTCACTTCTAATGAAGGCGCCGAGATTTTGGTTCACATCGGGATTGATACAGTTAAACTTAATGGTAAATATTTTGAAACATTAGTTAAGCAAAATGATGTTATCAAGCAAGGACAATCATTGGTTAAATTTGACCGTGAAAAGATTGCGGATGCAGGTTACGATACAACTGTGATGGTCATTGTTACCAATACTAATGATTACGCAGACGTTAAACCAACTTCTGCTACTGAAGCGAAAAATAATTGGTTGTTAAATTTAAGTGCAAAAACAGAAAATGCAGATCAAGGAGTGGTACAAAATGTATAAGACGACGTTTCCTAAACAGTTTCCAGATGATTTCCTCTGGGGTGGTGCGACAGCCGCCAATCAAGTTGAAGGTGCTTGGAATGTGGACGGCAAAGGTTTAACAACCGCCGAAGTTGTTCGTAAGACAACTGACCGTAAACACATGTCAATGGACGATGTTGACAAGGAGTCGATTCAGGCTGCTTTAGCGGATAAGTCCGCTGCCGATTATCCAAAACGACGGGGTGTTGATTTTTACCATCACTATAAAGAAGATATCAAATTATTTGCTGAAATGGGTTTTAAGGTTTATCGTTTTTCCATTGCTTGGTCACGAATCTTTCCTAATGGTGACGATGCACAGCCAAACGAGGCTGGGTTGGCTTTCTACGAGAAGGTCATCGATGAATTGGCCAAATATGATATCAAACCATTAGTGACACTTTCACATTATGAGATGCCAATTGCTTTGACGTTAAGGCAAAATGGTTGGCTGAGTCGCGATACGATTAAGGCGTTTAATCATTTTACTGAAACCGTCTTTAAACGGTTTAAGGGCAAAGTACCATATTGGTTGACGTTTAACGAAATCAATACCGGAACGTGGGGCTTCCACGCAACTGGGGTGCTGGACAGTCATGAAACGCGAGCAAAGCAATTGCAGATGCGTTACCAGGCATTGCACCATCAGTTTGTTGCAAGTGCCATTGCAACAAAACAGTTACGTGAGATTGATCCCAAGGCTAAAATGGGTTGTATGCTAGCTCGAATGCAAACATATCCTGGAACACCCAACCCAGTGGATGTCCGCGCGGCACAACTTGAGGATGATAAAAACCTATTCTTTACGGATGTTCAAGCACGTGGTGAGTATCCAGAATATATGAACCGTTATTTTGCCGAAAATAAGATTGAAATTAAGATGGCAGCGGACGATGAAGCCATCTTAGCCAAATACCCAGTTGATTTCATTAGTTTTAGTTACTATATGACAACTGTCACTAAGGCGGATGAAGGCGAACAAGTAAACGGAAATATGGCAACTGGTGGCCGGAACCCATATTTACAAGAATCAGATTGGGGCTGGCAAATTGATCCAATTGGTTTACGCGTTACGCTAGATGAAATGTGGGATCGTTACCGAAAGCCACTGTTCGTAGTAGAAAATGGTCTCGGTGCTGTTGATCAATTAACGTCGGACGGTAAGGTGCATGATGATTACCGAATTGATTATTTACGTCAGCATATCCAGCAAATGAAGGAAGCCACTGAAGATGGTGTTCAGTTAATGGGTTACACAATGTGGGGACCAATTGATTTGATCAGCTTCTCAACCTCAGAAATGTCCAAACGGTACGGCTTCATTTATGTTGATCAGGATGATCAAGGCAAAGGTAGCTTAGATCGAATTAAAAAGGATTCCTTCTACTGGTATAAAAAAGTTATTGCGTCAAACGGTGAGGACTTAACTGATTAAGTAATAACTGAAGGTACATGAAAAAACACTACTGAATTTAATTAAATTCAGTAGTGTTTTTTCATGTATTTGGTTTATTTTCGCTAATTGAGCACGTCTAAAACAATTCAGTAATAAAATACCGGCAAAAATTAGGTCAATCTAAACTGCGATTCGGACTTCAGTTTATTTTAGTCCGATCGACACCTTGTCTAATGAAGCAAGCAATGGTCCTCAGTGCAGAAATAGACGCTAAGCAATTTTCCAAATACTTTTAGTTAATTAAGGTAGTCAGGAAAATTATTCTGATCAATCGTATAGTCCCGCTCAACTGGATGGTGACCTAATTTATTAAGAAAACTTTCAATTAAGCCTTGAATAGATACCTGTCGATTAAGCAGTGCAATTGCCTCACTGGTAACAGTAAGCGACATCGTTAACTGACGATGTAATTGTGTAATATTGAAGCGCCGATCTTTGGTTGGGACTTTAATTTCGTTAATGGCAAAGAAGCCGTAATAGTAATTTAGCAAATCAAGCAGACCTCTCTAAATTAATTTAGTATTATTATATGATAAATATATACTAATGATACAAAAAGTGCAATAGTAATCTAATTAATTATTAGAGAACCTTCTTCAAGACACATTAAAAATGTATCTTGAAACTATTTGTTGTTGCTATTCGAAGAGGTATATGGAAAAGTAACTTCTCCGGATAATTTAATGTAAGCGTGTTTAAAAAGTCAGAACTTAACTATTTTTTTAATTCTACTAATCGCGAGAGAACAACCGTGACCAGAAGCCCTTTTTGGTTTCGGTTGATTGAGTTTGCATATCTGCCAGTGTTCGTGGCTTATTATTGGCCTCTGTGTTAGCTGGTGTGGTCGCTGCTGAGTTGGCAGTAGTAGTTGCTTCGCTACTAGTCGTCGACTTACGTACCTCAATTGCCTTCAGCAGGTGTTCGTACTTATCGTTTGTTTCATCTAACTGCTCTTGCAACTTTTTGAGTTGGCCAACAACTTCAGTGTTTTGGTCAGATAGTTGTTTTAATGTATAAAGTACCGGCGCTAAATTATCATTGTCAGTAGAGTTGTCGGGAGTTGCCGCTGAGGCCTCTGCCGGCAAAGTTGATTTTGCAGGAGTTGCAGTGCTACTAGTAGGTGCTTCAGAAATAATCTGTTGACCGAATACTTCACTAATAGCGTTTTTCAAAGTTTTATTGTGTTCTTTTTTTATGATATTTACTTGTGCCAAATCAGTGATATTTTGAGCACTATAGAGACGGCCGTTATTTTGATCACGATGGAAGTAATCAGTTCGATGTGTGACTTTTTCGACTAAACCTGAATAGGAACGCAGGGTTTGCGGACTGATGTCAAGTTGATCTGCAGTTTGACGTGGCGTCTGGTATTCTTCACCCGCAACATTTTTCATTATAATCACCTTTACTCCAGAAATTAGCGCGCTTAAAACGCCGCTTAACTTATTATAGCGCATCAAAAAGCGACTGTCAGGGCTTTTTTGATAAATAGTTTTATTTAGAGTGGGCCTGACGATAAAAACTAATAATAGCCATGACGACAACAAAGAAAAAGCTAAAGAAAACGGCAATTGCCTTAGCGAGGCCTGCTATACCAACAATTTCTAGCGCACAGTAAAGGGCAAAATAGGCAATAACATTAACGAGCAAACTGCCAAGACTATTAATTTTTAGTGTCGTGTAGATACTTACGGCTAAAAAACCAATAATGCAGAGACTAATCAACAACATAGCAAACACCTCAAATTGAAATTTTTATGGTAGAAATATTTTCAAAAGTAGCAAGTCGTTAGTGTACTTTTGACCATTATAAAACAATGATCACTTTCAGCTTAACAGGAATTTTCATTATTTGCGATAATTTTGTAAGTCAGGTAGCGTGTTGGGTTAGTCCGCTCGATATCGTTAGTAATCCTCAATTGCGGAGTAGAAGCTAAACGCTTTTTCCAACACGCTCTAGGAAGTTTAACTCGTTCAATGATTTCAGCAAGGTATGCTAAAATGAATGTAAGCGTGTAATTAATGGAGGAATCTTAAATGTATAAAATGATCGTCTGTGATATGGATGAAACTTTACTAGATAATCAGGCCAAAATTTCAAAGAAGAATGAGCAGGCTATTAAGGCCTTTACGGCACAGGGTGGCCACTTTGTGTTAAACACAGGTAGAAGTTTTTTATCTGTGCAAGATAATCTAAAGCAGCTAGGTTTAATCGATAAGCCGAATCAATACGTGATTGCCTATAATGGTGGTGCCATTGTTGAAAATCGCGCCAACCAGATTCTAACCGTTAATCAAATGCCTTTTGAAACTGTCAAACAGATTTTTGATTACGCCGTTAAACGGAACGTCACTGTTCATATTTACGCCGTTCAAGGTCTGTATATGTGGCGTCCAAGTGACCAAGAACTTCATTATATTAAGCAACGGGTTGCTGATTTCGACATTTTAACATCATCTAATATTGATGGCCTAAAGCAGCAGCCATTGGTTAAAATTTTGTATCAGGCCGATGATCCTGCATTTAGAAAAGAATTAAGCCAAGCAGTAGCTGCACTACTGCCAGATGAACTAACGATTACTTTTTCCTCTAATCGTTACGTTGAGTTTAACCCTGCCGGCATTGATAAGGGAACAGCAACTTTACAGTTAGCTAAGCAATTACGGGTAAAGCCAAGTGAAATTATGGCAATCGGGGATAATAGTAATGATTTGGCCATGTTAAACGCAGCTGGACTCGGCGTTAGTGTTCAAAATGGTACCGCGGCTGTAAAGCAGGCCGCTGGTTACGTCACACAGGCCACTAATAATGAAAGTGGTGTGGCCGAAGCGCTAGAAAAATTTGCATTAAGCTAAAAGAGTGTTTGGAAAAGCGCCCAGGTTCTGAGCATTAGTCTAGATTGACGAATAATTCACGTAGTGGATTATTTGGCGATCGTAACTAAGCGCAGGGACCTGCTTTTTCAAACACGTTTCCAGCAAATTAGAGTGTCTCAAAAAGCGCCTAGGTTCCGAGCATTACTGACGATGTCGATCGGACTAGGATGAACCGAAGTCCGAGTCGCAGCCTAAGAAGGATTTTCTCAGGCAGGCTTAGTTCACATCAATCAAGAAAATAGTGACAGAAGTAATTTCTAAACAAAGTCTGACTAGATGTCCAGTGCGGAAGACTTTAAGGCGGACACTAAAAATACTCCCTGAAATTAATTAATGATCTAAATTCAAGGAGTGGTAATAGTGTTGAAAAATTTAACGTTCTATCTGGAGCCTAATTTATTTACCCATTTAGATTTTAGTTGAAATTATTTGCCTAAGTAACCAATAGCCATCCCGAAAATCAAGATAATTAAAACAATTGTTGTGATCACAACGTAAAGTAGGTCACGTTCTTTAAAAAAGGCGTAAATTGAAACGACAACCCGTAAAACGGGCGTTAGAATAAGTGCAAAAAGACCTAGCATAATGATGGCGTAGGGTTTAAATTGGGCAATTCCGCTAAAGATTGCGCCAAAATGGGTAGGAAAACTACCGGCCGGATAGCCTGATTTACCAGTGATTAAAAGGGCTAATAGACCCACACCAATAATAATAGCGGAGATGATCACGCCAATTTGTAAGATGACACCGATTAACTGTTCAACTTGATTCATTTCTTGTTGCATTTTCGTTGATTGTTTCATAGTTAAATTGTCACCCCGAATCCTTTGAGAACCATCTCAAGGCCCATATAACCAATGATCGGAATAAAGATAATTCGAATCCAGCGTGGCTTTAGGCGCTGCATAATACGCGTTCCGATCGTTGCGCCAAACAAAACACCAAGTGCTAACGGTGCGGCAATCTGCGGCTTAATTGAGCCATTAAAGAAATAAACGGTTGCGCTTGCTGCCGCCGTAACGCCCATCATTAGATTACTGGTAGCACTGGAAGGCTTTAGCGGCATTTTCATGAAAGTATCCATTGCCATCACTTTAAAGGCGCCACTGCCGATTCCTAATAGACCACTGGCGAGTCCAGCACCAAACATGACGGTAAAGCCAGCGGGTACATTTTCAACTTGATAATCAACTTGCTTTTTTAGTGCTTTATCATAGTAGCTACTGTTGAGTCTCAATCGTTGCGCGATTTTGTCAGGTTCCACTTTATGGAGGACCTCGTTACCGGATTTTAATTTGCCGTACATGTTCCAAGCTGAAAATAAAAGGAGTAAGCCAAAAAGAATGAACAAAAAGCCGGTGTGAACAACTCCGACTAGAACTGCACCGATAATTGCACCTACCGTCGTTGCGATTTCAAGAAACATAGCAACTCTTAAATTAAGCAGTTCATCTTTGACGTAAGCGATGGTTGCGCCTGAGCTAGTGGCAATGACGGAAATAATACTGGCACCGATGGCGTATTTAATATCGAGTCCAAAAGCCAACGTGAGAACAGGGGTGATGATAATACCGCCACCAATTCCTAGAATAGCACCAAGAATACCGGCGAGTACGCCGACACAAAGAATGATGACAACTGAGTGAATCATAAGGATTACCTTCTTTACAAAATAATTGCGAAAAATATTACTAAAGTAAGGGTACATCATAAAAATTAATTTTTTAGACATGTATCTGCTAAGGAGTGGTTGAAAAAACGGTTAGATTCTACTCCGCAACTGCAGATTATTACTCTAGAACGTGCGCTAAAAGTTTGGTTCACGGGCCTAACTACGGGAAGTTGCTTTTCCAAACACGGTTCCACTAAATTAGCCAGAGAGAAACTAATAAAGGTAATTTTTAAAAACAACCTAGATAGTTAAATATTTCTAAAAAATAATTCTGAAACCATTATTACAATAGCATAGAGTTTTTAATATTAAAAATTCTAATCAACTATTTTGCTGTATTATGGTTAAGTAATAAGGTTAATCTAAAATGAAGTAAGTGGCATGCAAATAAATTAATGAATCAACGTTAATCCAGTGGTATTTTGGAGTGAAATTTGAATGATCTTTCCACGATGCTCCGACCATTAAGAAAGAAGTGAGAATGTAAATGATGAAAATAATTAAGTTACCGTCACTTTGGCTACTAGCGGCCTGGCTATTTTTATTTTGTCAAAGTTTTTACGCTAATTATAGTTGGTATATCTCGTTAGTTTATGGCATTCTGGTTCTGGTTTGGATTTTTATTGTTATTAAGGATTATCGCAAACTTGGTAAATAGTTCGCAAAGAAAAGCTAGATCAAAATTTAACTAGTTGATGTAGCTTACCAAAGAAGGGGCTTCGGTATTTTTGTTTGAGTATTAGACCGAATACTTACTTTGCGCTAAACTAAAAGGTAATTACAAAAAAGGAGTGCTTAATGTGTCTAAGCGCGTGCGCAATATATTAATAAATACTTTGATTGGCGTATTATTAGTCGTTGGTTTAGTTTTAATCTTTAATGAACCAATTAAGAATTGGGTCATCCAAGAGGTTGGCCAAAATAGAGTAGAGCAAGTAACAAAGACTAAAATCGCTAAAAATGAAAAGAAGAAAACAACCTTTAATTTTAAACAGGTAAAGTCGTTGGGCGTTAATCAAGTGGCCCACGCGGCAGTTCACCAAAATGGGCTCTTAGTGATTGGCAAATTGAGTATTCCTAGCGTAGGAATGCATTTGCCGGTTGTGAAGGGGCTGTCTAATGATGCCCTAGCAACTGGTGGGGCAACGATGAAGTCTGGCCAGCAAATGGGTAAACGAAATTACGCGCTTGCTGGTCATTATATGTTGAATAACGGGACAAACCTTTTTTCACCACTTGATAATATCAAGTTGGGAGATGCCGTTTATTTGACGAACTTGGAGCACGTGTACCGTTATCGGGTAATAATGAAGAAGGTTGTTAATCCTTACGCCACTAGTTTGGTTAATGATGTGCCCGGTAAGAAGATCGTGACGTTAATTACCTGCGCTGATGGTGGGGTTAACCGCCTGGCTGTTCGGGGAAAGTTAGTTCAAGTAACCAAGGCAAATAAACAGACACTGGCTATTTTTAATAAAAAATAACTTGAAAAATTTTTAATGAATTTAATTTAGTGTGTCTAAAAGCAAGCAAATTATGTTTTTTAAGCCTAATTATTTACAACCAATTTTGAAGTTACAGTTTAGTAGAAAAAAGAAAATGAAGTGAAACAAAAGTCGGTTTTGGGTTTACGTTCTAGTGGAGTGTAGCGCTCATATTTAAATTAAATTATATCGCTACTAAAAATAATGCTTATGCCGCTTGCCACTGAATTACACGTGGGCAGATTTAGTCAGGTTTCATTCCGGCGCTGGCGTATGGAACGCGTGGCGCGTTGACAAGCTAATTTTCTTTCCGATTAAAACCATTCGGAAAAGAAAATGGATCTTGTCAATCACGCAAAGTACTAAATGACCACAATTCGGTCATCAAGTACCTTCGACACGGCTGATACACCAGCGCCTCCATTTCACCTTGGCAGTGGTTGAGTTCTAATTATTGACTAATCAGTTGTTTAGTTTAGTACAATTCAGCTTTAATGCTGCACAACTTAACGGCGGCCTTAATTGGCCGTCAACACTGACAGCGCTTAAATGTTCCACTGCGGCCAGATGGAATGTAGGGGCGCGAGGACCAGCTGTGTCGATGATTATTAATGGCGGTTTGGGCCATTTAGAGCCATGTTTCAACTTGGCGATTTATGCCCTTAGTTGAATGGTCATCGTCCGTAACATCTAAGATTTTCGTTCCGAAAATCATCCACTATTGTGAAGTAGAATCATGCGGGCTTGGCGAGATCAACTTTTACCCCCGCTTTGCCCTTATCTGGTAAAAGTTAGCTCGCCAACCCGCCACGCGTTCCGTCCTCGCGCACCGGAATGGAATCTAATCTGTTCAGGCTTGTTCCAGTTAAGTTTTGGCGTTCTGAAAACTAGCTAATAGTTTTAAATATGGTCGCTACGATGCTCTAGAGTAATGATCGTAATAGTAAGGGGCTAGGACTTTTGTCCCGGCCCCATTTTTTACACTGTGATTTGAAAAGTTTCTGGTTGCACACTGACTGACGTTAATAAGTTGCCCGGAATGCCTAATTGTCTGGCCGTAGCGACTTTAGCAAGTAATTCAAAGTAGACTTGCTGTTTTGCTTCGGCCGCAGTAAGCGCAAAATCAGTAAATTGACGACCAGAAAAATAATATTGATATTGGAAACCACTTGTTTTTGGAGAAAGGAAGCCACTTTTTAGCCAGTTATTAAAGTCGGCCTGGTGTTCGGCAGTTACGGTTTGCAGGTGAATAGAAAACGATAATTTATTCGACCTAACTGGGATGTCCGAATCCTGTTTTTGTGGCAATTGAAGTTTGATCTGGTTGAGATCCTGCTGAAAGAGATGGACATCAGTGCTGTTAAATAAATGACGGTCGGAAAAGATAACTGGAAAATGCAATGAAAATTGACCGATTAAGTTAGACTTACAGAAAAATTGGACTGAATTCTTGTCGGATCGTAGTTTGTAGGTCAATTGTTGTTGCCTGAGAAAAGTTAAAAAGTTTTGGTAAATTTGCAGTAATTGTTTGGCGTAATGATAGGCCGGCTTGTCAATCTGGTAATCAGTGATATTGGCAAGTATCGCGGGGACACCAAATAATTTGGCACAAAGTGTGCGGTGATTGCCGTTACCAGTTAAAATGTACTGGTTGCTGTGATTTGATTGAAAATAGCTCATTTCGGCTAAGCCCTCACCATTGCTGGCTGTTTCATTAGAGGCATAAAAGTTGGCGGCACCTGCATATTGGCGAGCATCAAGTACATCGAAATTTTTGCGTAATTTTTTTTCATGAAGTACAGCAATCTGATTTGCTAAGCACAAATGGTCCCAAAATGAAAGGCCGTTGATTCCACGATTGATAGCAACTACTTCTGAAAGTGGCACCAATTTAGTGGCAACTTTTTTCATAGGGCGATAGTAATGGTATAAAAACGTCTCGAGATTATTTTGGTTTGTACTTTTTGCTGTGTGAATTGCCGTCATACTCACACCACGTTCAAGTAAGAAATCACGCAAGTGTGTGCTGCTATCTAAAGGATATTTCACTAATTTATTGCCTCAATTCTATAGGATAAAAATTATGTAGATTTTGAATGCCGTACGATTTAAATGAATATTACTTGGCCCCTGAGTGTAACTAGTGTACTTTTACGGATCACGTTTAACCAGATTCTACCGTAGAAAAATCGTGAGCACAGTTGTTTTTGAAAAATAGATTAACAATGAACTGGGGCCGAATTAAATTTAGTTTAACCTTTTGAAGTAAACTTTGAACAAAAAACGGTACTTGAACTTACTTTGGATTAGAATGAACTTGAAGGGATGGCGGTACCATGGAAATTCAACTGGGTGATATTACGAAATCAAAGGCAGATGCAATCGTTAATGCTGCTAATACTAGTTTACTTGGAGGCGGCGGTGTTGACGGCGCAATCCACCGTGCTGCTGGGCCGAAATTATTGGCCGCTTGTCGCAAGTTTAACGGCTGTCCAACTGGTGAAGCACGAATTACACCAGGATTTTTATTACCGGCCAAGTTTGTGATTCACACACCGGGACCGATTTGGCAAGGTGGGCAGAAGCATGAGGCACAGTTACTTCGAAATAGTTACCAAAATAGTTTGGCGTTGGCTGAAAAATACGCCTGTCAAACGGTTGCCTTTCCATCAATCAGTACCGGAGTTTACGCTTATCCATTAGCTGCTGCGGCTAATATTGCTGTAGCAACTATTCAAAATTTCTTAAAGCAGGCAAAGCAGGTTCAACAAGTGACGATGATCTGTTTTGATGAAGTAACAATGCGTGCTTATCAGAGAGCTCTGACCGATCACTTAAAAAATACCGGTAAATGAGTGATTGTGGTAAACTGATAATTAAGTAGAAGACAATTAATAGTTGAATAGCCGGTGTTTTTAAGCATGAAAGGAAGAGTGTTTTAGAATGAGTGAGCATAAATTAAGTGACTTTGCAGAACAGATTATCCAATATCAAAAGAAACATGATTTAACTGATAATGAAATGGCGTTTTCCAGCCACGTTTCGGTTGAACGGATTCATGATATTAAATCTAATGAAGTCGAACCAAATGCGGACGAAATTCAGCGCTTGAAAGAATTCATGGGTGGAAATTAAAAGGCAGTCTTACTGCAGAATACTTTAGTAAAAATTTACGAAGAACGAGATTCTATCTTGAAATTACTTTCGTGAGTGTTTCTAAATTAAATTAGGTCTCCAAAGGCGCTTAAACTTTTTGTGCCTTTGGAGCCATTTTTTACATAAAAAAAACAGCCACCAAAGTAGTTGGGGTGGCTGTTTTGGCACTCATAAAGAGTGCGGACGTGTTAAACACGTTTCGGACTCGAAGTCCAATAAGGTCTGGCACCTTATATGAGTACTATAGCACGTTTATTTCTGTTTGGATAGTGCAGCGAAGCAGAGCCCAAACGTCCTTCTAAATAAACGCTAGGCTTTAATCGATTTATCCGGTTTATTAGTTGTTGTGTGGCGGGCCAAGGCATCCTTCATTGCTCGCCGAATGAGATTGGCAGTAACATTAGTTGATGGTTGTTCATCTGTTCTAACGGTGATGACTTTTCGAAAATTTTCTTCTGATAAGCGCATGATCTATTCCATCCTTTCTAAATTTGATTTAGAAAATAAAAACGCCCCTTAGCTTGTTAGCCGAAGAAGCGTTTGGAATCTCACGTTTAGCTCCTTATCTCTTCAGCTTGTTGCTGCTGGAATTAGCACCTTGCTCATACAAGTAGGTTGCTGTGTTCTCACCGGGCCAGTTCCCTAAAACACTCTGGATAAGACGTCTTTACTTTTCTACCTTCAGAATAGCAAGTCGGCAGTTGAAATGCAAGCGTTTTTTTCACACGCGTATAATGTAATTGTTGGGGGAATATGAAATGATTAAAATGATTGCTCTGGATCTGGATGGTACGTTATTAACATCGCAACTCACGATTAGCTTACGAACACGACAAATACTTTATCGGCTACGGCAACACGGAATATACATAGTATTGTGTACTGGCAGGGCAATTAATGCAATTGTGCCCTATTTAAATGACCTGAATTTATTTCAAGCGGATGATTTCTCAATCAATTTTAATGGTGCAGTTGTTAGCAACAATGTGACCCAAGAAGCCTTAGTACAGAGTGCGCTTAGTAAAGATGATCTGCGACCATTGTATCGGCTGGCACAAAAAATTCAGGCGCCACTAGATGTACTTGATTTTAAGCGCGTTTATTCACTGAGTGAGTTACCTCAATCGACTTACCAAGCGGCGTTAGGCCAATTACTAGAGTTTGTGCCAACAACTTTTGCAACATTATCGGCGGGCCCTTTTGCTAAAGTCGTTTCGAAAAGTAACGCGAAAATGACGGACCAATTAGCCTTACAAATTCCGGAAACCTTTCACCACCAGTTTCACATTGTGCGCTCGCTACCAAACGAACTTGAATTTCTTAAACCTGGCGTTGATAAGGCAACCGGCCTAAGTCAATTACTGACTCACCTTAATTTATCACCGGCCAATTTAATGGCCTTTGGTAATGAACAAAATGATATTGGCATGTTACAGCTGGCCCAAGTGGGAGTTGTTATGGCCAATGCACCGGCAGCCATTAAAACTTATGGGTCAGCGCTGACAACCAGCAATGATGAAGACGGCGTGGCGGACTTTTTAACACAGTATTTTACTTTCTTAAATAACTGACCATTATTGTTGAGATATGAGTTAAACATCATTCAAAACATTTCTTAAGTTAAATTACCATGAGATAAATGATTTAAACCTGTAAATAATAAAACGTGGTTGACAGAGATAAATGATGATGTTATTCTTTATACATTAATTATGAAAATTAAATGAGAACATGAAGACGAGAAGAGTAGTTGATGAGAACAAGACAAGCGAGTCCTAATTGGTGGAAGAGGACCTTGATCAAGTCGGTGAAGATGATCTCTGAATGGTGTCGTTGAGCAATAGCTAGGCGACAACGGTTGTGCCCGTTAACAGCACGACAGTCTAGGTATCATACTGTACTGTCAGAGTCTATTTTTGCGAAAGAATAGAAAAGTAAGGTGGCACCACGAAATTTAACAGTTTCGTCCTTTGGTTAGGACGAAACTGTTTTTTTATTGGTTAAAAATGAGGAGGAAGTTAATATGGTAAAGAGTAGTAATGCAGGTTATCCACGAATTGGTGAAAAGCGCGAATGGAAGTTCTTACTGGAACATCTGTGGGCAAACAAAATTGATGAAACAGAATTTTTAGAAGGGACTAAAGCACTTCGGTTAGCCAATTTAAAAAAGCAGCAGACTGCCGGTGTCGATTTAATTCCAGTTGCCGATTATTCTAATTATGATCACGTTTTGGATACGGCGGCGGCTTTTGGTGTCGTTCCACAACGTTTTGGAACTTTTACAAGCAAATTGAGTTTAAGTGATTACTATAATATTGCCCGGGGGACTAAGGATGCCGTGGCCGCTGAAATGACTAAGTGGTTCAATACAAACTACCATTACATCGTTCCTGAACTAGATCATGTTCATTTTCAATTACTAGATAATCGATGGTTGACTTATTACAAGGAAGCTAAGGCTGAATTAGGAATTGACGGTAAGCCAGTTATTTTAGGCCCAGTTAGCTTCTTGAAGTTAAGCAAAGTTAATGATGAATATGTTCGTGGTGAATTACTTGATCAGTTGTTGGCTGAACTTTTGCCACTCTACGTTCAGATTTTCAAAGAATTAGCTACTGCCGGTGTTAAATGGGTTCAATTAGATGAACCAACCTTAGCCACCTTAGCGGATAAAAAAGAAATTCAACTTTATAAAAAAGTTTTAGAAGCATTGCATGAAGCAGCTCCAGAAGTTAAAATTTTAGTTCAAACTTATTTTGCGGCCGTTGACTATTATCAAGATATTGTCAACTTACCAGCTGCTGGTTTTGGACTTGATTTTGTTCACGATCATGGTGAAAATCTCAAGGCCCTTCAAACCAATGGTTTCCCTGAAGGTAAGGTTTTGGCCGCTGGTATCGTGGATGGGCGAAATATTTGGCGTAGTGATTTAGCTAAGAAGCAGGAATTAGTCGCCAAGATTGAGCAGGCCGTTAAATCGGATCAGCTTTGGTTACAGGCTTCTAATTCATTACTTCACGTGCCAATCACCGTTAAAAATGAGGCCAAACTTGATCCAGTAATTAAGGGCGGCTTGGCATTTGCTGATGAAAAGATAGCTGAAATTGTAACCTTGACCAAGGGTGCGAATGGTGTAGATATTACGGCTGAATTAGCGGACAGTAAAAATGCATTGGATCGATTGAATCAATCGGAACACCGGAATAACGCTAAAGTTAAGGAAGCCGTTCAAACTATTCTAGCTTCTAAAACGGAGCGTCATTCGACCTATCCACAGCGGGTTAAGGCTCAAGGCGTTTTGAACTTACCGGTTTTACCAACAACAACAATTGGTAGTTTTCCCCAATCACCTGAAGTACGGTCCCAGCGGAAGGCCTGGCGTAAGGGTGATTTATCCAATGAGGCCTACCAAGAATTTCTGGATAAAGAAACGAAGCGTTGGATTAAGATTCAAGAAGATTTGGATATCGATGTTCTGGTTCACGGTGAATTTGAACGAACTGACATGGTTGAATATTTCGGCCAGAAATTAAAAGGTTTCACCACAACCCAAAATGGTTGGGTTCAAAGCTATGGTTCACGTTGCGTTAAGCCACCATTAGTTTTCGGTGACGTTCAGTGGACAAAACCAATCACGGTTCGTGACACTGTTTTTGCACAAAAACAGACTGATCGACTAGTTAAGGGCATGTTAACCTCAGCCGTCACAGTTATTAACTGGAGCTTTGTTCGTGATGATTTGCCAAAGAACCTAGTTGCTGATCAGATTGGTTTGGCTCTGCGTCATGAAGTTAAGGCCTTGGAAGATGCCGGCATTAAGATTATTCAAGTTGATGAACCAGCTTTGCGTGAAGGATTACCGTTAAAGCCACGCTACCGGCAAGAATATTTGGATAATGCAGTTAAAGCCTTCAAGATTACCACAACTGGTGTTAAAGATGAGACGCAGATTCATACGCATATGTGCTATTCTGATTTTGAGGATATCTTACCAGCAATCAGTGCCTTGGATGCTGATGTCATTTCAATTGAATCGTCACGCTCTAAAGGTGAAAGTATCAAAGCCTTTGAACAAACTAAATACGATAAGCAAATCGGATTAGGTGTTTACGATATTCATAGTCCAAGAATTCCTTCAGTTGAAGAAATTGAACAGAATATTAACCGTGCGCTAAAAGTTATTGACGTTCATCAATTCTGGATTAATCCAGATTGTGGTTTAAAGACACGTAAAGAAGCCGAAACAATTCCGGCTTTGAAGAACATGGTTCAGGCGCGCAATAACGTCCGTGCTAAATTAGGCGTAAAAGAATAGTCGAAAATTGAAAATTTAAAGCAGAAATGCGGCAAAATGAATTTTGTCACAGCAAAAAGGACACCGTCTGGGGAGAGGGTGGCTATACTCCTACTTAAGTAGACAAGCAAATAATCAAAGCTTGTACACTTAGGAAGGAGTTTTTTATGGGAAGAAAAGGTTCCCGCTATACATTGAAGGAAAAACTGGCGTGTATTAGCTTAGTGGAGCAGGGAATTACTCCTAACGCAGTTGGCACTCAGTACAATATTAAAGGTGAACAGATCCAGCAATGGGTTCAACGTTATCACAAAGATGGCGAAGCGGGATTAAAGCGAGCTTGGCCGCACCGTTATCCAACCGAGCTAAAGCTGGAAATCGTTCAAAAATATCTAACAAGACACACGTCATATCCACAATTGGCCAGAGAATATCAAATTCCTAACGTGGCAGTTATATATCAGTGGGTAACCCGGTATACTAGTGGTAAATCATTAGAAACTACTAGGGAGAAAAACGATATGAGAGATGGTCGTAAAACAACTCAACTTGAACGAATTGAGATCGCACAATGGGTGATTGCCAATGATCTAGACTACGTCGGTGCTATAAAGAAATTTAACGTCTCATATGGACAAGCCTATACCTGGGTTAGAAAGTTCAAACGAGATGGTTCGATGGGCCTAGAGGATCGTCGTGGTAAGGCGAAAGAAGATCATGGTCAATTAACTGAGAACGAGAAATTAATGCTTGAAAACAAACGGCTTCAGGCCCGCGTAATGCGGCTCTCAACGGAGCTAGCCGTGCGGGAAAAAATCCAAGAATTAGAGAGAAGGAATGTCCTCAAACAGAAAAATATCAAGTTATTAAAGAACTCACACAAGAAGTGAATTCAGATAACGATCAACCTTATAATATCGGCTATTTGTGTACCTATACGGGAATTTCACGATCAAGTTACTATAAGTGGTTAAATCACGGTCTAAGTCAGCGTCAGATCGACGATCAAGCTGTTGTAAAGTATATGATCGAGCTAGAGAAACAACACAACTATATCTACGGTGTTGAGAGTCTAACAATGTATGTTAATAAGAATACCAAGTATCATGTTGGACACAATAAAGTGCGACGATTAATGGTCGAAAATGAAATCAAAGCATCTATCAGGGTTAAGAAACATGATCGACATGAGGAACATAAAGAGCAACTCTCGGCTAACCTTCTGTATGATGCAGATAAGGGTCATAATTTTCATCCAGATGAGGCTAACCATATTTGGGTAACTGATTGTAGCGAATTAAGATATGGTCTTAGAAATCAGTATCGGCTTCGCCTAAGCGCCATTAAGGATCTATATGATCATAGTATTATTGCTTGGCAGGTAGCCGAAACTGAGACATCGGTGTTAGTTACCGATACGATCAGGTTGGCTTTAGAGAACACAAATGCAATTAAACCAGCCATTTTACACAGCGATCAGGGTTCTAGCTACACCTCTGGTGAATACAACACTTTCCTAGCAGGTCATGGCATCAATCATAGTATGTCACGAGCGGGTACCCCTGGCGATAACAGTCCTATAGAATCCTTTTGGAGTCACATGAAGGACGAATTTTTTGCGTTCAGAACGGCGCAATCAAAGAGTGAATTACTTGCTCAGATCAATGAGTTTATTCGCTGGTATAACTTTGAGCGGCTTCAAGTAACATTAAACGGCATGACGCCGATAGAATATCGAAATCATGCCGTTCAAGAATGTGCATAAACACTTTAATTATTTGATTGTCCTCTTGACAGGAGCCGAGCCGGTGTCCCTTTTTGTCGTGCTTTAAATTTCTTTTTGTTGGTAGGCGACCACCTTACCATTAACAATCTGATCACATAATTCTGGGTAAGAAATACCATCGGCGACTGCTTCTTGAGGTAGCAAGGAAAGTGGGGTCATACCAGGCAGCGTGTTGGCCTCGATGACAAAGATCCCATCAGCGTTAACGAAGAAATCAATCCGACCGTAATTTGCCATTTCCAGCACTTTAAAGGTCTTTAAAGCAATTGATTTCATCTCTTCATGAACATCGTCGGGTAAATCTGGCGGAGTCACAAAGGTTGTCTTGTTATCCTGGAATTTATGTTCAAAGTCATACCAACCATCATTAACCTTAATTTCAATTCCAGGTAAGGCAATACCATTGACGATTCCCAGTGAGAACTCACGGCCACTGATGAATTCCTCAACTAAGGCCTCGTTATCGAAACGAAATGCATCGGCAAGGGCTGAGTTAAGTTCATTAGCATCATGAGCAAAATGCATACCGATTGAGGACCCACCAGAAGTTGGTTTGACAACGACGGGGAAACCAAAATCCATTGGCGGCACCTCGGCATCATTTTTCGAAACGGCAACGTAGCGCGCCGTTTTAATCTTGTTTTGGAACAATAGTTCTTTGGATATTTTTTTATTCATTACCATGGCAGAAGACAACGGATCGCTACCAGTGTAACGGACGTCAAAAGTATCAAGAACGGCCTGGACCTTACCGTTTTCACCGTCTTCACCGTGAAGACCTAGAAAAACGATGTCTGCAGCCTGACAAATTTTTAGAACGTTTGGTCCAAATAATCCCCGGGTTCCATCCGTCCGTAATTTGTTGATCGCAGCGTTGGTTAGAATCTCATCACTGATCACTTTGGGTTGTGGGGCGGGTTTACGGTCAAAAATCTCATCAATGTTTGTCACATCTTGGAGTTGATCCCCCAAAAATAGATCGATTAAAACTGCTTGATGTCCCTTTTCGCGTAACGCGTTGGTAATTTTTATGCCGGAAGATAACGATACATTTCGCTCTGGGCTCCGGCCGCCTGCTAATACAACAATCTTCATAATTTAAATACCCCCGAATGTTTTTAGAAACCTAAGCTTACCACAAAAAGATAATCAGGGAAACAAAAAAGCGCGATTTAATCAACGTTGGAAGCGCAATCAGTTGGTCCTTTAAAATCAATTGGTTGAAATTGATTCCAGCTGAATGTCCGTGCTCCAATTTGTTTGTGCAAGGTGCTGTTTAAGCTGACCACCTAATTTCTGGATGCCTAATTGAATTGTTTTTTCGGTTAAATTGGTGTAATTTAGTCGGGCGGCGTTTTTAGTATTACTAACTGGAAAAAGATGTTCACTAGGAACGTAAGCAATATTTTCAGCAAGCATCGTTTGTTTTAAAAATTGGGTCATATCCAAGTTACCAACGTTTTGGATAAAGATGAAAAAACCACCTGCGGGATTAACAACGTGAATTTTTTCTGGAAAATAGGTTTTAATTGCGTTCATCATTGCGTCTTTTTTAGTTGCGTAGGCCGTATTCATTGCCTGAATATGTTGATCTAGGTCGTTGTCGGTCAGATAACGATCAACTGCGCGCATCGTTAAGTTAGATGATTGCACGTCACTAGCCAATTTTAGTGCCGTAATGGGCTTTAATAACTTTTCATCGGCGATTAGCCAGCCCAAGCGTAAACTAGGTGATAAAATTTTTGAACAGCTACCTAACATAATAACGCGACCCTCAGTATCAAAGGATTTGATTGCAGGTAGAGCTGCGCCACTGAAACGTAAATCACGGTAGGGTGTGTCCTCTAGGATTATAACGTCGTATTGGTTGGCCAGGCGAACCAACGCCTTGCGTTTTTCTAGTGACATTGTGACGCCAGTTGGATTTTGAAAATCAGGGATCGTGTATATAAATTTAACTGAATGGGTCATGAGAATTTTTTGTAGTTCGTTAACATCTAAACCGTCGTCTTCCATTGGTGCCTCGTAGTACGTTGGCTCGTAAGCATCAAAGGCGGATAGTGCGCCTAAGTAAGTTGGTCCTTCAACGACCATCCCATCCCCAGGATTTAACAACAATTTAGCCGTCAAATCGATTCCTTGTTGGGCACCTTGAGTTAAAAGTACGTTGGCGGCCGTAGCCTGAACGCCGGCCTGCTCAGCCCGCTTGGCGAATTTTGTACGCAAACTTTCTAAACCTGAAGTTGAGGTGTACTGGAAGAGAGTAGCATCCCCCGTGGCCAAAGTATCAGAAAAGGCGGCCTGTAATTCGGCCTTGGGAAATAGTTGATCGTTGGGGTAACCACCAGCGAATGAAATTAGGTCCGGGTTACTAGCATACGCAAAAAGATCAGTTAAACCATTGTCAGTTGTTTTAATACGGCGCGCAAGTTGTGTCATCATTAATTTCCCCATTTCTTAATTAAAATTGGCTATTACAGTTTAGATTTGTTATTAACCATGATAAAATGAAATTTAAGATAAGTAAAACTCAACTTTTTCATATTTAAGTGAAATTAATTCAACTCGAAACTAAGCATAAAAGTTGTGTTAGTTTAGGCAGTGTTTAAAAATTACTTTTTAATGGTGCTTTCCGACTGACATAGTGGAAACATGTTTGAAAAGATAGCTTCCTGTGGCTACCTTGTTTCAACTTGACGTTCTTTGCGTTCGTTGTAAACAACTAACTGTAATTGCGAAGTAGAATCTAAACACTTTTCCAAACATCCCCTAGTACAGGAAGGTCAAATGAATCAAACATGTTTAGCACTTCTTTCTAATTCGGTATACATATATATAAAACCCTCAGGAACCCAAAAAGTGACACTAAAAAGGCAATAATTTTTGTGGTTACTCCAAAAGTTGATCAGGGCGGGGTTAATTACTGCTTTTTTATTTTACTTTTTTTGCTACATTTATTTTTTGAAATTAGTTAATGGCGGCGAGTACCGCCTCGGGTACGAACTCGGGTACGACCCCGGGTACAACCTCGAGTCATACCTCGAAGGAGTACTCGACGATTTCGCGGTTATTTTAATTAGCAATATTTTGTGGCGTTTGGTGGAAACATGTTTGAAAAAAGCAGGTTCCTACGGTTCGGACTTCGGTTCATCCTAGCCTGATCGGCATCGTCAGTGAAGCTAGTAATAATTTTCAATTGCAAAGTAGAATCCAAACGCTTTTCCAAACACGCTAGGCAGTGTTTGACTATTATTCAGAAGGTCACCTTTTCAAACGTAACTCGGGTTATCAATGGAGGTCAGTTGATGTCATCATTTTCTTACGAAGTTTTTCATGCTGTTGTTGAACATAAAACGTTTTATCAGGCGGCCGTAGCGCTAAATGTTACGCCTAGTGCGGTTAGTCATTCAATTAATCAATTGGAAACTGAACTGGGCTTTCCACTGTTTATTCGTAATCGAACCGGAGCAGAACTAACAAGCGATGGTGCACGTATTTTGCCGATTGTTCAGGAAATTTTAAATACTGAGGAACGTTTACGGCAAGAGGCGGCCAATATTCAGGGATTAAATTCAGGATCGTTGCGTATTGGCGCATTTAGTAGTGTCTGTATCAATTGGTTGCCAACAATAATTCGTAAATTCAAGAAAAAATACCCAAAGATTGATATTGCGATTGTTCAAAGCAATTTTAATGATATTGTCAATCAAATTAAGATTGGGACAATTGATATTGGTTTTTCGGCGTTACCAATTGATGAGCAGCTGTTAGTGACGCCACTTGTCAGTGAACAGATATTTTGTATTACGCCTAAAGATTTTATACCTAAGCACAAAACTTACGTTACCAAGGCAGATGTGGCCAACCAGAATTTTATTTTGCAACAAATTGATTACGATAAAGATACCAAGCGTGCGTTAGATCGTTATAATGTGCGACCTAACTCAATTCGTTATAGTATTGATGATCAATCAATTTTGGCGATGGTAGAATCTGGTCTAGGAATGGGTATTTTACCAGAGCTGGCGCTGCAGAAATTATCCGGGGACGTTAATATCTATCCGTTTGATGAAGATTTTCACCGAACAATTGCCTTAGTGACGAATAAAGTACAGGCAACTGCACCATCAACGGCTAAAATTACAACTGCGATTGAAATGTACATCAAAGATCGTTACCAAGATAGCCTGTTGGTCTGACGGAATAATTTAAGCAAAGAAGCGCTTGTCAAAGTTGCGGTAGCGTCTTAAAATAAAAGAGAGATCAAATAAACTTGACCATTAGAAAGTGTGGCAGAATAAATGAGTGAAACAGCGAAATCATGGCTATGGTTTGTTATTGACCTAGTAATCGTCGGCGTAGTCGTTGTGTTATTAGATACTTTTTTGATTGCAAACCATAATGTTGTTGGGCCTTCAATGGAACCCAACTTTATGAACAATGATCGTGTTCTTGTTTGGCGGCACTCGAAGTTAGAGCGGGGGGACGTTGTCATTTTGCACGCACCTGATGGTTCGATGTATATCAAACGAATTATTGGTATGCCAGGCGACACTGTTCGGTCTAAGAATGACACAATGTACGTTAATGGGAAGAAATTATCCGAACCTTATTTAGCAAATTATAAAGAACAACAGGCCGCAAATAATGATGGCTTATTCACGGATAATTTTTCGTTGAATAGTCTGTTTCACAGAAAGACAGTCCCCAAGGGTGAATATTTTGTCATGGGCGATAATCGGCCAATTTCTAAAGATAGTCGAATGATTGGCTTTATTCCACGGGGAAAAATTCAGGGGAAAGTTGTTTGGCGTTACTGGCCACTAAACAAGATGTCAGTGTATTAGTGAAAGTAATGCCCAGATTAGTAGCAAGCACTAACAAAAAGGTTTCAATGGGTAGTACACAATCCATTTGTTAATAACAAATCATTAAGCTGATTAGTTTAGGTTAAGCGACCTAGATTGATTGGCTTTTTTGATCGCGTTTGGAAGCTGATTTTACTAATGCTTTTCTGACTAATTTGGTGTAAACGTGTTTGAAAAAGCAGATTCCTGCGGTTGCCATAGTTGAATGGACAACGGATGAAGCATAAAAATTATTAGCGTACTTTGCTAATAATTCTCAGTTGCGGAATAGTAGCTACAACAGCCAAATCATCTGTTGCACAGATAATTTGTCCGTCTAGGCTGCGATTCGGACTTCGGTTTATCTTAGTCCGATCGACAACGTCAGTAATCCTCAGAGCCATGTTTCTTGCGGCCTGAACTTTTGCCACAAGAATGGACATCGTCCGTAGCATCAAGATTATTAGCGTCTTGGGCTAATAATCTTCAATTGCGAAGTAGAATCTGGTCGCTTTTTCAAACACTCTCTAGATTGATTGGCTTTTTTTGGTCGCGTTTGAACAATTAGTTGCCGATTAGTGGGTAGTATGCTACGGTGTGGGAAAATGAGGTGAGTTTAATGTTAAAAAAAGATGGGCATAGTCATACGGAATTTTGTCCCCATGGGAGCGGGGATGATGTTGAACTAATGATTCAAAAGGCAATTAAGTTTGGGTTTGAAGAGTACAGTATTACTGAACACGCACCACTGCCGCCAAATTTTCGGCAAGATTACGAAGGTAGTGCGGAAGGCATTGATGAAGCGGCCTTAGCGTTGTCTGATTTACCGGCTTATTTTAAAAAATGTCAACAAATGCAGGCCAAGTATCGTGATCAAATTCGGATTAATATTGGTTTTGAGCTTGATTTTCTACCCAGTCAGTTAGCTTGGACGCGGGAATTCTGGCGGGAGTACGGGCCTAAGACAACCGATAACGTGTTATCAATTCATTTTTTGAAGGGTAAGAATAATCATTATTGGTGCGTTGATAATACGCCTGCTGAATTTAAAACTGGCTTGTTGGAAAACGCCGTTGATGATGCACAACGACTTTATGGTCAATACATAGATGCACTAATTGCCGCCGTCGGTACTGATTTAGGTGTTAACGCACCACATCGTTTAGGCCACTTAACTTTAATTAAAAAATTTCAGGATTATTTTGCCTTACCAAGTCGATTTGATCAAAATAATATGAGAAAGATCTACCAATTATTCTCATTATTGCGCCAACGTCACTTTGAAATTGATTTGAATACTGCTGGTCTATTCAAACCGTACTGTAATGAAATTTATCCCTACCCAGAATTGGCTCGTTTGGCTGATACAGAGGGGATTCCGTTAGTTTATGGTTCTGATGCGCACAGTGTTTCTGCAGTTGGTCGAGCTTATCATGAAGTGGAACAATTTTTGAATTAGTTGTTGACATTCACTAAAAAATGGTTATGATGAGAATAACATTAAAAATAAATTAACTATTATGAAGTCGTGATTAGAACAAGTAATTAATTAACTGTCTAAAGAGAAGCTTACGGGGCTGAGAAGAGCTGGCAATAATTAATGAACACACATCTATGAACTTATTGATTGAATGAAGTAAATCAATACGCAGCATCTGCGTTATCAAGGTTGCTGACAACTGTTCTCCTTTTTTAGGATGACTAGTGGTCAGTCAACGTGAGGTTTGCATCGTGAGGTGTAGACAAATTGAGGTGGTACCGCGATTATATTCGTCCTCGAGAGCTCTAATGAGTTCTCGGGGACTTTTTTTATCTA
This sequence comes from Loigolactobacillus backii, assembly GCF_001663675.1. NCBI lineage: Bacteria > Bacillati > Bacillota > Bacilli > Lactobacillales > Lactobacillaceae > Loigolactobacillus > Loigolactobacillus backii. Next base: position 484,038 of record NZ_CP014873.1, on the reverse strand, counting down.
AAAATTAAGGGAGTGTTAGTGATGTTAAACCGCAACTTACCAGTTGGTACACGGGATGAATTCGGTGCTACGGCCCAAATAAAAGAACGAATGATTAATCAAATTCAACGCTATTTCCGTGAACGTGGCTACGCTAAAATAACGACGCCGTTATTAGAATACAAGGCCGTTTTTTCCGAATTAGATTTAAAAACTTACCAGCCTTACCAGTTATTAGACGAACAGGGCGAAACGTTGGTTTTACGGCCGGATTTAACTTTACCGGTGGCCCGGGTAATGAGCACAACGGGTATTAAGACGCCGGTTAAGTGGTATTACAGCGGGGACGTTTTCCGAGTAAAGAAAAAGTTATCCGGTAGTTATAATCAAATTGCGCAAGCCGGTATTGAGTTAATCGGCTATAAGTCACTTAAGGCCGAATGGGAATGTCTTATAGCCGCGGTTGAACTCGCACAGGCCTTACAAATTACGGATTTGAAAGTTGAATTAGGAAACGCAAAATTTGTCCCGTTAGTTTTAGCAGCCTTACCACTAAACGAAATTGAACGGCGTAACTTACAAACGGCGCTCTACGCTAAGGATCTAAGCCGTTATACAACGTTAATTAAACCACTTGCGGCAAGTGATTTTTATCCATTTCTGAAAGTTTGGCCGTGGTTATTTGGTGATTTTGCGGCAGTTTGGCAGCAATTACAACTGTTGCCTAAGATTAAGGCCGTTACAACCATTTGCGAAGAACTAAAGGAAACACAAATTTTCTTGCAACAACGTTTTCCCCAGCAACAATTGACGTTAGATTTAAGTGTTGCGTCGCCACAGACTTACTATACGGGCATGATTTTTCGTGGTTATTGCCAAAGTGCGGCTGATTATTTATTTAGCGGTGGCCGTTACGATCAGCTATTATCTAGTTTCCAAAAAACATTGCAGCCGGCCGTTGGTTTGGCCTTTTCAATTGATGATTTAGTTGCGCGAACAATTACAGGTAAACCAGTAGAAACGACGCTGATTTATTTTGAAACCAGTGATTGGCGCCAGGCTGAGGCGTTAGTTCGTAAGATTCCTAACAGCAGCCTTTGCCTAGCGGATAACTTAAAGGAAGCGCGGCGCTTGGCCGAAACGGCGGGCAGTCGCTTAGTTGATGTAACGGGAAAGGTGGTGCAGGCATGAGTGCTTTAAAAATTGCCTTAACCAAGGGACGTACGGAGCAACAGGTTATACCATTACTAGAGGCTAGTGGCGTCGATTGCACGGCAATTCGGCATAAGGAACGGCGCTTGATTTTTAACGACTTGCCTGACATTCACTTTATTTTGGTAAAAGGGCCCGATGTTTTGACCTACCTGAATCGCGGCGCCGTTGATATTGGCATTGTCGGTAGTGATATTTTATCTGAACAAAATAATCAACAGTACGATATGTTGGATTTGGGGGTTGGTAAGTGCCAATTTGTCCTGGCCTCAACTCCTGAATTCGATCCGAATCAGATTAAGCGCAAGATCATTGCGACTAAATACCCTAACATTACGCAACGTTATTTCCAAAAAATTGGTGAAGATGTTGAAATTATTAAAATTGAAGGTTCCGTTGAACTGGCCCCATTAGTTGGCCTGGCTGATGCCATTGTGGATATTGTCGAAACGGGAACTACGTTACGTGAAAATAATCTGCAAGTCTACGCGCGCTTGCAAAAAGTGTCAACGCAACTAGTTGTTAATCAACTAGCACTGAAACAACATCAAACCGCAATTGCAACGCTAATTCAGCGCCTAAGCACCGCTAAACAATAGGAGGAAAAAACATATGCAAATTTTAAAACAACCATTAGATGAATTATTAAACCAAGTTGCCAAACGTAATCGCCAACAAGCTAACCGACCAGACGTTGAGGCCAGTGTTGCCGGAATTTTAGCAGATGTTCGGCAAGATGGTGATGCAGCCTTACGAAAATACGAAAAACAATTTGATCAAGTTGATTTAACTGATTTTAAAGTGCCGCAAAGCGTGATTGATGACGCCTATGATAATTGTGATCCTAAATTATTAGCCGCCTTAAAATTAGCGCAACGTAATATTACCGCGTATCACAAAAAAGAAATAACTTACGGATTTGTTGACGCTGAACAAAAAGGGGTTGTTCGTGGGCAAAAGGTGTTGCCTTTAGCCGCAGTCGGATTATACGTTCCCGGCGGTACAGCCGCTTATCCATCCACAATTCTTATGAGTGCAATTCCAGCTAAATTGGCCGGAGTTAAACAGATTGTGATGGTCACTCCCCCTCAGCCTGCTGGGATTAATCCGGCAGTTTTGGCAGCGGCTAAATTAGCCGGCGTTAGTGCGATTTATCAAGTTGGTGGTGCGCAGGCAATTGGCGCCTTGGCTTACGGCACACAGAGCATTCCCAAGGTTGATAAGATTATGGGTCCGGGTAATATTTTTGTTGCAACTGCTAAAAAACAAGTTTTCGGTCAAGTCAGTATTGATATGATTGCTGGACCATCCGAAATTGGAATTATTGCTGATGAAACTGCTAAAGCGCAACAAGTTGCGGCCGATCTATTATCACAGGCCGAACACGATAAATTGGCCCGACCAATGTTAGTGACAACTAGTGCGGCTTTTGCAGAGGCGGTTAGTCAAGCCGTTGATGAACAATTAGTAACGTTACCTCGGCGTGAGATTGCAACTGCTTCAGTTAATGACCAAGGTTTTATCGCTGTTGTGGCCAACACTGATGATGCATTTACGCTGATGAATGCCGTTGCACCTGAACATTTAGAAATTCAGCTGGCCAATCCGATGACGTATCTGAATCAGATTAAAAATGCAGGCTCCGTTTTTCTTGGCACTACAGCGTCTGAACCTTTAGGCGATTACGTTGCCGGGCCTAACCATATTTTACCAACTAGTGGCACCGCACGTTTTTTCTCACCCTTAGGCGTTTACGATTTTGTTAAACGAACGCAATTTATTCAATATACACCAGAGGCATTGGCAAAAGAGGCCGCTCCAATCACAACCTTGGCCAGAGTTGAGGGCCTCGAGGGACATGCCCGGGCGATTGAAAGTCGCTTTTAGAAGCGATAATTATAAACAGATCTTAAAAATAGAGAAGAAGCCATGTTTCCAGAGCACGATTTTCATGCTAGGAGAGTGGACATCATCCGATAATAGGATTTTGCATTTTCGCAAAATAGACCTTAAAAATAGAGGAGGAATACCCATGCGTCAAGCCACAATCGAACGACAAACTAAAGAAACCCAGATTAAGGTTTCACTGAATTTAGAAGATGCTAGCAAAATTGAAATTGATACTGGAATTGGTTTTTTTGATCATATGTTAGAGGCGTTTGCTAAACATGGCCGTTTTGGCCTTATTGTTAAGGCAAATGGTGATTTACAAGTTGACCCCCACCACACAACTGAAGATGTAGGAATTGCATTAGGACAGTGTTTTAAACAAGCCTTAGGTGATAAGGCCGGAATTGAACGTTTTGGAACGGCCTTTGTACCATTAGATGAAACTTTGGCCCGCGTTGTTATTGACCTATCAGGACGTTCTTACTTAGTTTTTAATGCTGACTTCGATAATCCTAAGTTAGGTGGTTATGATACTGAAGTTACTGAGGATTTCTTCCAGGCCTTTGCTTTTAACGCTGAATTAAATTGTCACGTTGCAATTTTATACGGTCGCAACACGCACCATAAAGTTGAAACCCTATTTAAGGCATTAGGTCGGGCAATGCGCGCGGCCGTCACCTTAAACCCAGAAGTGAAAGGTGTGCCATCCACTAAAGGAGTGATTTAAATGATTGTGATTGTGGATTATGACACTGGTAACACTCGTAATTTGAAAAAGGCGTTAGATTATTTAAACGTTCCTAATCAATTGTCTGCTGATCCAGCAACAATCTTGGCGGCAGATGGCATTATTTTACCAGGTGTGGGTGCCTTTCAAAAAGCGATGCTGGCCTTGCAGGAACGCCAGTTGATTTCTGTACTTCAAACGGCGGCGGCCAAGGGACAACCAATGTTGGGAATTTGTTTGGGCATGCAGCTTTTATTTGAAACCGGCTATGAATTTGGCGAGGCAAAAGGGCTTGGCATCTTACCAGGTGAAATTGTGCCGCTACCTGAAAAAGATGGCTACAAGGTACCCCATATGGGCTGGAACACTAATACGGCTACGCAAAGTAATCGTTTCGGTAAAATTTTTGATCAGCAGGCCACCTATTTTGTTCATTCATACTACGCTCAAACTTCTGCGCGTAATATCGTAGCCCAGACCGATTATAGTGTTGAGATTCCGAGCATCGTTCAGCAAAATAATGTGATCGGGATGCAATTTCACCCTGAAAAAAGTGGCGCAATCGGTCTTAAAGGACTGAACGCCTTTAAGGAGATGGCCTTAGATGAACGTCTTTCCCGCAATTGATTTACAAGCAGGCCACAGTGTCCGTCTTTACCAAGGCCAATTTGACCAGCAAACGTTAATTAACGCCGATCCAGTTGCGCAGGCCAAACAGATTGAAGCGGCTAATTTAACTAACCTACATTTAGTCGACCTCGATGGTGCTAAGGATGGTTTGCCCGTTAATCAAGCTGTCATTCAAAAGATTCGCAAGCAAACGAGGCTCTTTATCGAGGTTGGCGGTGGAATTCGTAATTTGCAGCAAATTGAACGTTACTTAGATTTAGGGATTGATCGCGTTATTATTGGTTCCGCGGCCTTAAATAATCCAGAGTTAGTTGCCCAGGCAGTTAGAAAATTTGGTGCCGCCAAAATTGTTGTTGGCCTCGATGGCAAAAATGGTCAAGTTGCGACGGATGGCTGGTTGAAGCAAAGTAAGACTAGCATCAGTGCAGCATTAGCGGCGATGTTGGCGGTTGGGGTACAAACTTTTATTGTTACAGATATTCAGCGTGATGGGACCATGAGTGGGCCTAACGTTAGTCTGCTTGCCCAGTTACAGCAACAATATCCTGCAGCTGTCATTGTCGCCTCAGGAGGAATTCGTGATTTGGCCGATTTGAAACAGTTGGCAAAAAATAAGGTTCAATCCAGTATTATTGGTAAGGCGTTGTATGAAGGTACGGTGACATTGGCCGAACTTGCGGAGGTGGAGTGATGTTAACTAAACGAATTGTTCCCTGCCTCGATGTTGATAATGGTCGGGTAAAAAAAGGCGTCAACTTTGTTCATTTAACGGATGTAGGTGATCCCGCTGATATCGCTGCGGCATACGAAAAACAAGGTGCGGATGAGCTTGTTTTCCTAGATATTACGGCAACTAATGAAAACCGCGGTGCTATGGTGACGACGATTGAAAAGGTCGCTAGTCAGGTTTTTATGCCATTAACTGTTGGCGGCGGTATTCATAGTGTGGCCGATATGCAGGCTTTACTAAAGGCTGGCGCGGATAAAGTGTCACTAAACACTGCAGCTGTCACTAACCCAGAATTAATAACGGCCGGCGCAGAAAAATTTGGCAGCCAGTGTATCGTCGTTGCGATTGATGTCCGTTTTGATGCACAGGCGCAGCGTTATCGGGTATACACAAATGGTGGTCAGAAAGTAACCGATTTGGATGCGATTGAGTGGGCCAAGGAAGTTGTTAACCGTGGTGCTGGGGAACTTTTAGTAACCAGTATGGATCAGGATGGGACGAAAGCCGGCTATGATCTTGCGTTGTATCAAGCATTAACCAAAGCCGTGGCAGTGCCAATTATTGCTTCTGGTGGTTGCGGAAAATTAAGTGATTTTAGTGATTTATTTCAGCAAACTAAAGTGGACGCTGCACTAGCGGCCTCAGTTTTTCATTACGGTGAACTTACAATTCCGGAGGTTAAACAGGATTTGCGGCAGAAGGGAGTTAATGTCCGATGATTCAGCCAGATTTTAGTAAAAATAGTGCTGGCCTGATTACGGCAGTGGTCATTGACGCTGCAAGCAAAGATGTTTTAATGGTGGCTTATATGAACGAAACAAGCTTCCAGAAGACATTGGCCAGTGGTGAAACGTGGTTTTGGTCCCGTAGCCGCCAGCAACTCTGGCACAAAGGTGAAACCAGTGGTAATACGCAGCAGATAGTTAACGTTAAAATTGATTGTGATGCCGATACGTTATTAATTAGTGTTAATCCGGCGGGACCTGCTTGTCATACAGGCCACCGCAGCTGTTTTTACCGTGAATTAACTGATTAATTAAAAAGAGGAGAGATTATGATGGAACAAGATATTGCTGAACTTTATAAATTAATTTTGGAACGTAAAAATAATCCTAAAGAAGGTTCATACACCGATTATCTATTTACAAAAGGGCTAGATAAAATCTTGAAAAAAGTTGGTGAGGAATCAACTGAAGTAATCGTTGCTGCTAAAAATCCAAGTGATTCTGAATTCATTTATGAAGTTAGCGACCTACTTTACCATGTATTAGTTCTAATGGTCGATCGTGGCATTAGCCTTGATCAAATAAAGCAAGAACTGGCAAAACGAGAAGGCTTGATGAGTAAAACCAAGGACCGCCGGGAAATTAATGACCTCTAAATTAAAAGCTAAGCGCCGTTTCAAGCGCGCTTGATCACTAGAAAGGACTGACATAATGTTAAAAAAGGCAGTAAAAAAATTGCAACCGTATATTCCTGAAGAGCCACTTTCTGTTTTGGAAAAGAAGGTCGGGGTTGCAAATATTGTTCGTCTGTCCGCCAACGAAAATCCTTTTGGTACTTCACCCAAGGTAAAAGAAGCAGTCGTTAACTGGCAATTTAATGATGCACGGTATTATCCGGATGGTGATGCGCGGAATTTACGGCAGGCAGTTGCTGACTATTTGCAGGTACAGCCGGAGCAACTATTGTTTGGTTGTGGTTTAGACGAAATTATTGAATTAATTTCCCGCAGCTTTTTAGAAGTCAACGATGAAGTCTTAGAACCATGGCCAACTTTTTCGGAATATAAATTACATGCTGAAATCGAAGGTGCCACGGTGGTTGATGTGCCGATATTGACTAATGGCAAATTTGATCTTGAAGCATTAGCCAAAGGAATTACGGCCAAAACAAAGTTGATTTGGCTTTGTAATCCCAACAATCCAACTGGAACCTATTTATCGGTGGTTGCATTACGTCAGTTCTTACAGCAGGTACCGCCTAATGTATTGGTACTGATTGATGAAGCGTACATTGATTTCGTGACCTCGGCTAAACAACCATCAGCCCTACCTTTATTAAAAGAGTTTTCCAACTTATTATTACTTAGAACCTTTTCTAAAGTCTATGGATTGGCCAATTTTCGTGTCGGTTACGCGGTTGTACCGCCAATTTTAATTGCTAGCATGCAGGCCGTTCGTTTACCCTATAATTTGAATTCCTTAAGTCAGTTAGCGGCACAGGCTGCCTTGGCAGATCAAGCTTTTATTCAACAAACGGTTGTACGAGTTGAACAGGCCCGCCAATCTTGGACTGAATTTTTAAAGCAACAGGGGTTGAAATTTTATCCAAGTCAAACCAATTTTATTTTCTTTGCAGCGCCTAATGCCCTGAAATTAAAGGACTATTTACTGCAGCATGGCTTTTTAGTTCGGGGAGGGCTTCGACCTGATTGGCTGCGGGTAACCTTTGGTACGGTGGCACAAAATAAACAATTACAGCATCTAATCAGTACTTTTTATGCCAGTTAGATGGGGAATTTATTACGTTTTATTACGCATGGTACAACTAAAAAGGCTGGGACAAAAAGTCCTAGCCTTTTATTTTTCCGAACATTGCTCTAGAATGTGCGCCAAAAGTCTGGATTTACGTGCCTAACTACAGCTAATCCAATAGCCATAGTACGGTTATTGGATTAGCTTACGTTACGCAGTAAACCCAAAACCGACTTTTGTCACACTCCACTTTAGTTGTACCATCTTTTTAGCCGGCGTTTTTAATTATCATTTACCGAGCAAGTATTCTGTGAACTAATGGCCGGGCGCTTCTTTTCTTGATGTGCCATTTTGATCAGGTAGCCGGTTAACAAAATGGCAAGGATAACCATGATAATTCCGAATAATGGTGTGAAGGCGATTCCGAGGTGAGCCGTAACTTGGCCGCCGGTGAAGGAACCAATTGTAATACCCACATTGAAGGCTGAAATATTAAGTGCCGAAGCTAGCGTTGTGTCTTTTGGGGTATACTTTTCCGCGAGTTGAACAATGTAAAGTTGTAAACCAGGGACGTTCATAAAGGCAAAAAGGCCCATTAAAAGAATGGCAAATAATCCAAGGTACTGATTATGCAACGTTAGAAACAGGAGAAATAGACTTAGTGCTAAACCGATAAACATATTTAGTAATGCATTTAATGGATTTAGATTGGCAAAACGACCACCAAGCGTATTACCAATCGCCACCATCAAACCGTAAACAATTAAAATAACGACAACAGCATTAGCAGAAAAATGAAGCAGATTTTCTAAAATTGGCGTCAAATACGTGTAGGCGGTGAAGGTGCCACCGTAACCTAACGCCGTAATTAATAGTGCAATGACAAGTGGTGGATTTTTAAAAATACGAACGAATCCTTTAAGATCAGTTTTCCCAGGAATCGGAAGTCTGTCTGGTACTAAAAAATAATTCGCAATTAAACCGATTAGGCCAATGAACGCAATAAAAATAAATGACCAGTGCCACGAAAAGTGTTGGCCAATAAAAGTACCAAGGGGGACGCCGGTAACTGTCGCTACAGTTAGGCCGGTAAACATGACTGAAATGGCACTTGCTCGTTTAGCAGGCTGAACAACATCGGCGGCAATAATTGATGCGACCGACATGAAAATGCCGTGAGCAAGGGCAGCGATAATTCGGCCCAGCAACAGCACGCTATAAAAAGGTGCAAAGGCGGCCAAAAGATTACCGATAATAAAAGTAACCATAATCGCTAACATGAGTTTTTTACGTTGCCAACTTCCAGTAAGAATTGTCAAAACGGGGGCGCCAACTGTAATACCAAGTGCGTACATCGAAACGGTTAGGCCAGCTTGACTAAGTGTGATATTAAAGCTTTTGACTAACAAGGGCATTAGGCCAACGCTAATAAATTCGGTTGATCCAATTGCGAAGGCGCTGATTGCTAAAGCCAATAGCGTAAGTGCAGGTGAAATTGTTTGTTTTTTCATTATTTCTACTCCTTTAGTTGTTATTTACCGCAGTGATTAGTATTATACTTGTACGGAGTAATTAAACAATTACGTACTTTAAAGTGCTGTAGGTACTAAAAAGAAATAATTGGTTATCTTAGCAATAAAGGAGCTAAATCTAATGAAATGTCAAACCTACAATATTGGTGTCGAAGCAACAATGGAAATAATTGGTGGTAAGTGGAAACCGATTATACTTTGCCATTTACGGCATCAGGTAATGCGAACGGGTGAATTACGGCGAGTTATTCCGAATATTACCCAAAAAATGCTAACGCAACAATTACGTGAATTAGAGGTCGATAACATCATTAACCGTCACGTTTATAATCAAGTACCGCCCAAGGTTGAGTACTCACTAACTGATTACGGTAAAAGTTTGAGCCACGTTTTAAATCAAATGTGTACTTGGGGTGAAACGCACATTGATTTGTTAAAGGCGGCGGGTGAAGACGTTAGGCTATTGAATCGTGATGATGTGGCGCAATAAAAAGATCCTATAATCTAAAAATATTTCTAGATTATAGGACCTTTTTTTGTACGTATTTTGCGATTATTTAGTTTGTATTTTGAAATTATTTAATAGTTGTTTTCAATGGACTCAGTGTAAGCACGTCTAAAAAAGTAGATTTCTGTGCCCTTGAACCACGCTTTAGTTAAATGCCAGCTTCTTCAATCGTAGTTGTGTTACCAGCGGCGCGTTTTGCTAGAAAGGTTGTTGGTTTTAAGCTGTCAGTTGCAACAACAAACGTAAAATCAACGTTGGTAGCCACGCCCCACTCACCATTTTTATCCATTGCCACGACGGAAACAGCGCCAATATGGCCACTCCGGTGGTATAGATCATCAATAAATGGATAAACAGCCTTATCGCAGGCTTCTTGCGGGGTTAATCCATCAGCAATTAGTTGGGTAATCTTGAAAGGTAACATGCCTTTCATAAGATCTTCGCCTAATCCTGTTGTGGTAACACCAGCAATATGATTGTCACAGTAAAAGCCTGCACCAGGTAACGGTGCATCACCAAGTCGGCCCTTTGCCTTCATGAAAATACCTGAAGTTGAAGAGCCTGTATGCAAACGACCGCGGTAATCAAGACTGACAACGCCGACTGAATCATGCGTGTTAATAACGTCATGTCGTGTTGCGTTTTTACGGACTTGTTTACCCCAGTATGTCTGGGTTTCCGGCGTTAACATTGTTTTTACAGCAAAGCCGTGTCGTTGCGCGTAATTATTAGCGCCACCGCCAGACAAAAAATTATTTAACTGCTCATGTGATAGGCTACGCGCAACCGCAATTGGGTGCGCAATATCCGTCATACTAGCTACTGAACCGATGCTTAAAGTATCGCCATTCATGAAAGAAGCGTCAAGCTCGACAGCTCCCTCAGCATTTGGTAAACCACCATAGCCAACGGTGTTGAATTGTGGATTATCCTCCACATCTTCAATCGCGCTTTCAACAGCATCACCGCTGGGTCGTCCATTAGCAAGTAATTCTGCTGCCTTAGTGACACCAGCCAAACTCATTTTCCATGTTGCAATTATACCCCAGGTCATCGCGATCGACTCCTCTTATTAGACTTACACCTAGTATAAACAAATTTTGGTAAAATAGTAAAAAAATAGATACTAAAGCGAAAAAAATGAACTAAAGTGTAGCTTTGCAGTTAATTGTAATCAATAAAAATAAATAATAAACAAAATTTTTATTGATCACAATTCATTAACAAAGCTAGCACGCTTAGCTCATCTTTTAGTGACAAAAATAAACCGCAATTGGACTAAAATAACAAATTTAAGTGGCGCGTTATGCGGCCGCGATGAGGTTTGGTAAGCGTTCTTGCCTTTCGCCTGGTCGTAAAGCTAAGATATAGCCGTTTTTCGCCTTTAGAGTGTAGCGCACATCTAAAGCTAACGCGATTTGTTTACCACGGTAGTCATAGATGAGGAGGCTTTTAAAGATTTCACCTGTCATCAAATCCCCTCTATATGTGTTAATAGTTATTCAACACCTACATCATAGTAGGGTTTTATAAAAAAGGGTAGCGGCAAATATGCAAGTTGGCAATTACGAGTGCCAAAACCGTTGAAATCACTAGTGTAACGGGACTAGATTAAGTTTTTATTACGTGAACAAGACATTTGTAAAATTCAAATAATAAGTAAAAAAATGGTGTAAAAATAAGCCCTTATTGTTATGAAAAAGTCATGTAGGTAAAAAAATAGCTTCTTACGTTGTTTACATGCCCTCAAAGCACTGTAAGCAAAATTTAGTACGTGACCGAGTAAAGTTAGCGCAATTAATAATGGTTATCAATTAACGTAGTAATAATAATATCCCGGAAATGGATTGCTAAAATAGCTTTACATTCATAAAAAAATAAATTATAATTTAACCGATAACAGATGATAATGATTATAAATAAGCAATTAATGAGTTAGAGGTGTAATTATGGAACAGACGAAGAAACGATCTTTAGCAGAAAAAATTAATGTTATGCGTGCAAGTGTTATGGGGGCCAATGATGGGATTGTTTCTGTCGCTGGAATTGTTCTTGGTGTTGCCGGAGCAACTAATAATAGTTACGCAATCTTCCTGGCCGGAATTGCCGGAATGTTGGCCGGTACAATTTCAATGGCAATGGGTGAATGGGTTTCTGTAAACACACAACGTGATTCTGAAAAGCGAGCAATCGAGCGTGAATCCGCTGCCTTAGACAATGACTACGCCGGTGAAGTGACTTATATTAAAAACAAGTATATGGCTACCGGTATTTCTGAAAATTTGGCACAAAAGGCAACTGATGAAATGATGAAGGGTGATCGTCTTTATACGGCAGTTCGTGAGCGCTACGGTTTTAATCCAAAAGAAAAGACGAGTGCGTTTGCGGCGGCAATCGCATCAATGATCGCCTTTCCTACAGGCTCAATTTTGCCGTTAGTTTCTATAACATTGTTCCCGGCAGAAATTAGAATTAGCGCAACAGTTATTGCGGTTGTTGTTGCGCTGGCCGTTACTGGTTATACGGCCGCAGCACTAGGTAATGCAAACCGATTTCAGGCTGTTGTTCGAAATGTTATTTCCGGGATTTTGACAATGCTCATCACGTATTTAATCGGTCATCTTTTTGCCCGTTAGTCATTTTGGTTAGTCAGTAATGTACAGCAAGGGAGATTAAAATAATGATGAAAACCTTAAATCAACCAACTAAAATAAAAAAACAAAAGATGACGATGAGTGAACGATCAAATACATTACGTGCCGGTGTTTTAGGTTCCAATGATGGTATTTTAACGGTTGTTGGTGTCCTTTTTAGTGTCGCCGCAGCAACGACTAATCAGTTCACCATCTTTATTGCGGGTCTATCTGATCTTTTAGCTTGTGCATTTTCAATGGCTTCTGGTGAATATGCATCGGTTAGTTCGCAACGAGATACCGAAAAGGCAGTTGTCGCCCAAGAAAAAGAATTGATCCAAACTAACTATGCTGATGAACTAGAGACCGTTGCGGCGTACTATCAGGATCGGGGCGTAACCCACGAAACGGCCCTTGATATTGCCCGTGAGTTAATGCAAAAAGACGCTTTAGGAACCGTCATCCAAATTAAGTATAATTTAGAACTTGGTCACTATATGAGCCCTTGGAGTGCAGCCTTTTCGTCATTAGTGGCGGCGGCCTCTGGTGGAATCTTTCCTTTATTTGCGATGACCTTTTTACCGTTAAGCCTAAAATGGCCAGGTACTATTACGGCGGTGCTATTAGCGGTTGCGTTAACAGGTTATTTAAGTGCTAAATTTGGTGATGGTTCCGCTAAAACGGCGATTATCCGAAATATAATTGTGGGTATTATTACGATGTTTATTCATTATTACGTTGGTCAGTTATTGTAATTTAAGCGAGTTAAATTTTGGTAAGGGAATGGGACAAAAGTCGGTTTTGGGTTCACGTTCTAGAGCATCGTAGCGATCATATTTAAAACTATTAGTTAGTTTTTAGAACGTCAAAGCCTAACTGGAACAAGCCAAATCAGATTAGACTCCATTCCGATGCGCGAGGACGGAACGCGTGCGACTTGGACTTGCCAGGCCCGCATGATTCTACTTCACAATAGTGGATGATTTTCGGAACGAAAATCTTAGATGCTACGGATGATGGCCATTCAACTAAGGCATAAAGCGCCAAAACATGATTCTAAATGGCCCAGACCGCCATTAATAATCATCGACACAGCTGATCCTAGCGCCCCAAAATGAAATCTGGACGCAGTAGCACATTTAAGTGTTATTTGTGTCAATTGCAGTAAAACAGTTATTATGTTGCAAGTAGGTGAAAACTACCTTTGTCAGTGTTGCTGGCTAATTAAGAACACCGATAAGTTGTGCAGTATTAAAGCTGTGGTTCCTACTCAATTGGACTAATTAAACAATTAAATTAATCAATAATCAGAGCTCAACCACTGCCAAGGTGGAATGGAGGCGCTGGCGTATCAGCCGTGTCGAAGGTACTTGATGACCGAATTGTGGTCATTTAGTACCTTGCGTGATTGACAAGATCCATTTTCTTTTCCGAATGGGTTTAATCGGAAAGAAAATTAGCTTATCAACGCGCCACGCGTTCCATACGCCAGCGCCGGAATGGAACCTAGCTAAATTTGCCCACGTGTAATTCAGTGGCCAAGCGGCATTATTTTTAATAGCAATATAATTCAATTTAAACATGAGCGCGACATTCCACTAGAGCAATGTCCAGAAGCAGTAAGGAGCGGCCAGGACTTTTGGTGCAACTTCTTACTATTTTTTACGCAAAGAAACCCCGAAGATTTTTGTTTAGAAAATCTTCAGGGCTTCTTTTTAATTACGGTTGATTCGTAATTTCTTTTGACAAGTTGGACATAAGCCATAAACTTCCATGTGATTTCCAGAAATCATATAACCAGTTAATTCGACCGTTTTGCTTTCCAATTTGCGCTCATCTTTGTTAAAACCATCGTAAGTTACATCGGTAATGCGCCCGCAATTAGTACAAATTGCGTGGTAGTGGGGATCACCAAAATAATCATAGTGTGTACTGCCATCGCCGTTTTGAAGTTCCACAACAAGTCCAAGATCAACGAAGGTGTTTAGCGTATTATAAACGGTGGCGGCACCAAGATTTGGTAATTTTTTATTTAATGCAGTACGGATTGTCTCAACTGATGGGTGATTATGATGGCTGGCGAGGTATGCAAGGATAATATGACGTTGCGGTGTTACCCGTAGTCGGTGTTCCTTCAGTACCTGCAGTGTTTGGTCCATAACGTCATTAGCCACAAGCTGTCATCCTTCCTATTTGTAAGTTCATTATCATAACTTTATTAAACCACTTTTTAAGAATGATTCCAAGTTGAAACTAGCAACTTAATTATAAAAATAATTAAGCTTAAGAAAAACCAGTATTAACTCTGGCTAGATTTGAAAATCACTTTTGTTAGTACCAGTTCAAACAAGGTGAAAATGAGTTTAAAAATTTGAAGCCTTTACTTTTATTAAAATGAAAACTATAATTTACTGAGTATTTAGTAATAATTGTTCTAAATTATATATTGAAGAAATTTATCAATTTAATACGTGATAAGTGAGTTAAGGGGGATCTACATAATGGCAGGCAACACAATTTCTGCGGGGAAAAAAGGGTATAACCGATTTTGGTTTATCTTAACGTTATTAGCAGGAACGTTTACAATGTCAATTAGTCAATCGGCACTATCGACGGCCTATCCGACTTTGATGAGGTATTTTAATATTCCAGCATCAACGGTTCAGTGGTTGACAACAGGCTTCATGTTAGTTATGAGTGTCATGATGCCAGTTAGTCCGTGGTTGTTAAATAATGTACCATTTAAGTGGCTTTATCTGGGAGTATTAGCTATTTTTGACCTGGGTACGTTAATTATCTTACTGGCACCTAATTTTGCCGTCATGATGACGGGCCGTGTTATGGAAGCAATTGCAGTTGGTGTTTTGTTTCCATCTTATCAAACAGTTATGTTATCGATCACACCGGAAAGTAAACGTGGGACAATAATGGGGTTGGCCGGTCTTGTTATGGGTTCTGCACTGGCCGTTGGTCCGATTATCTCAGGAATTGTTTTACGTTTGACTACTTGGCAGGGACTTTTCGTTGTCTTTATGGTTATTATCACTGCTGTTTTTATTTTGGGGATATTCCAAATTAAGAGTGTTATGCCGTTGAAGCCTTCAAGTATTGATTTTCTTTCAATTATTTGTTCGGTTGGTTTTATCGGTATTTTATACGTTGTTAATCAAATTGGTAAACCTGGTGTTAATTGGGGAATTTATACTGTAATTTTGCTGGTTAGTCTGTTGATGGTTGTTGGGTTTGTTTACCGGCAGCTTCACTTAACCGAGCCATTACTAGAATTACGGGTGATGAAGTCTTTTAATTACGATTTATCCGTTCTTTTGACGGCAATTTCGTACATTGCGTTAATCGTGGTGACAATTATTTTTCCGCTTTACTATCAGAATATACTCCACGTCACCCCATTTATTTCGGGAATGGCCTTAGTTCCCGCTGCGGTAGTATTGAGTATTTTAAATCCGATGACTGGTCATTTGGCTGATCGGTTTGGATTCCGCAAGGTTATGCTTAGTGGAATGATTTTAATTTGTCTTGGCTGGTTTGGGTTAGTTATTTTTGCTGGGCATCTGAATATTTGGTTAATGATGGTGTTCGCGGCCATCATTGAAGGTGGTAATGCCTTTGTCATGATGCCGGCTGTAACTTTAGGGGCTAATTCTTTACCGGATGACCTGATTGCCCATGGGACTGCCGTTATCACTACTGTTCGCCAAATACTGGGGTCAACCGGGGTTGCGGTTGCCACTTTGATTTTGGCCAACGTCACCGCTAGTCATTTGAATCAGGGGAGTACTAAGACAACTGCTGCACTTGCCGGCTACCATAGCGTTTTTGTAACTTTCTTGATCATTGAATTAATCGGGCTTGGATTGGCCTTCTTGCTTCGCGGTAAAACGAAGCAAACTGCTTAAGTTATTTTGTAATATATAGTAGTTTTTGATTAAACACTGGTAAATGTAAAAATAGTTCTGCTTAAAATGTTGAAGGATGCCACAAAGGTCGCCAACATTTCTAAGCAGAACTATTTTTAATTTGGAACGTGCGCCAAAACCGACTTTTGTCCCACTCCTAAACTATCTCGTTAATCATTATGCATTTGAATAACAATTTTTCCTTGAACGTGGCCCGTTTCGCTTAAGCGGTGGGCGACATTTAAACCAATTTCAGAAAATGGGAGTGTACGGGCGATTGGAACCTGTAATTTATTGGCCGCCAATAATTCGGCCAATTGTTGTAAATCAGTGCCCTTAGGGTCTAGCCAAAAATGATGGCCAACTAATTTAAGCTTTGTCATGAGCTCATTATCAATATTTTCTACGATCGAGGCAACGTGACCACCAGTTTTTAAAACCTTGTAACTGTCAGTTAAAGCCTCACCGCCCACTAGATCTAAAACGGCGTCAAAGTCCTTTAATGTTTCGCTGGGCCTTGTTTCGTGATAATCGATGACTGTCTCTGCACCTAATGATTTAACAAAGTCACTATGGTTAGGGCTAGCAGTGGTTGTAACGTGCGCACCGACCAGGTTTGCTAACTGAATGGCAAAACAACCGACGCCGCCGGAACCGCCAGTGATTAGGATATTTGTCCCGGACTGCAATTTGAGAACGTTATGAATTGTTTGCCAAGCGGTTAAACCAGCAAGCGGGACGGCCGCTGCCTGACTGAAGCTGATATTAGCCGGTTTTTTGGCCAGCTTATCTTGGTTGATTGCAGTGTATTCAGCATAAGTGCCTTCACGACTTAAATCAGGACGCGCAAAAACAGCATCACCAATACTGAAGTCGTGCACATTTTCGCCAATGGCCTCAATTGTCCCGGCGGCATCCCAGCCCAAGGTAATTGGAAAATGAAACGGAAAGGCATCTTTTAGCAGGCCAGTTCGCATTTTCCAATCAATCGGGTTAACTGAAGTGGCGTGTAGTTTAACTAAGACCTGGTCAGCAGTGATTTCAGGTACCGAAATTTCTGCCGCCGTGAGCTGCTTTGCGTCACCGTAATGATTTATGACAATTGCTTCCATCTGCTTTGCTCCTTACCCTTATTTTACTTTTTGCTTTATTATACCACGTTGAATACCACTAATTTTTGACCAATAAAAGGGCTAAATTTGACCAAATTATGAACTTTATCATTGAAAAAACCTACTTATATGAGATTAATGTGACAATTGTTGCAAGTCAGTTAAATCATCCACTTTTCTATTGTTGTTTGGATAAATAAATGCTAAATTATTCTTATCGAAACAATAAGAAAGAAGGAATGAATAATGACTAAAATTGATATTCAAAAAAAATACTTACAGTGTGTAGCGTATATGATAGCAAAGGTTAAAACATTTGACGAAGGTTTTAAGGAATATGAACGCAAACACGAAATTATCGTTAATGACCCAGAAATAACAACCACCGACTTGAAGCTTTCACAACAAAACTTTGCCCGTAGTTTAGAAAATTACAAACGTTTTGTAGCTCGCTTTTCGGCCTTAGATTGTCCAGAACAATACGGCGCGCAACATCGCGCAATGGCAATGAATTTTGAGGCCTATACCCAGGCCATGGCGTTGATTGTTGCGGCATTGGAACCTGAAAAACGCTCCTTAAACGTATTACGTTATCAGGAAGGCTGTCAGAAACGTGAAGCTGCCTTTGAACAAATGACCCAACTATTACAAAATGATTATCAAGAAGCGGGAGTTGTTTAGTATTTATTCGGAAAATAGATTTATTATTCGAGCAGCGGTTAAGCGAGGATCTCGGGCATAATTTAGTCCGAACAATCTGACCGCCGCTTTTTATTTTGGTGAAAAATAATTCAGTAAATTAACCCAAAAAAGAATTACTTTCGCTTATAATAAAGTTGTTGGGCTAGCTAGTGTGTGAAAGCTATTTTTTATAACTATTTTGCAACAAAAATGGTTTTTACGTAGCCAAAAAGTTGAACCTCAGGCTTTTCAAACGCTAGTCTAAAATGTAAATAGATAAAGGTGAATTAAATGATGAATTCAATTGAAGACCGTATCAGTAGTTATTTACAGTGGAACAGACCGGTAACCGTTGTTGTGGACGATCACCGTTTGCCAGTGATTGGTTTAATGGTTAATTCGCAAATATATATTCCGTTAAAAGCTTATTTTCAAGCACTGAATCAAAAATTAGTTGCTCAAGGTTTTAACGTCAGTGGCGATTACTTAGGTGATCAATTTGAATTTACGTTAGGAACCAAAACACTTCGAATTAATGGGATTAGTTTTCCGTTAGACCAGGCACCCTTTGGCAGCAATCAAGAAATTTACGTTAGTGCGGCCTTTGTAGCAGTTTTAACGCGCCACACTTATGAATGGGCCGAAAGCGACCGCTTAATTTTATTTTTACCACTTGATGACGCTAATTTTGAAGTTTCAATTGCTGAATTTCCACCGTTTAGTGTTTTACCAAAACAATTTTTGCATAAGGATCTTGGTGGGGATGGTCACATTCCAACCCTTTTTTGGGCCAACGCACCCAAAGAGACCAAATCTTTTGCCGTGATGTTAGGTGATGAGCACCCGATCGCGGCCGGTTATAGCTACTGGAATATTCTGGGCCTACCAGCGAGTGCTACTGGCGTGGCCGCTAAGGATGACCTAAGTCGCCTGACCCAACGTAGTTACCGGGGAGTAGCGCCGATGCAAAGTTCTGGTTATCATGAATACTTATTTTATATTTTTGCCTTAGATGAAGCTAAAGTTGCTACAACGGGCGCGTTAAATACGATTGATGATGCCAAGCGGGTTTTTCACGGCCATATTCTTGACGTTGGAATTTACCCAACGTTTGCAATGCTTTAGGATTAAACTTTTTAGTTATCAAAAAAGCGGTCGGTGACAAAGAATATTTTGTCGCCGGCCGCTTTCTATTTCCGAACATTACTCTAGTGTGTGCGCCAAAATTCTAAATTAACGTTACGTAGTAAACTCAAAACCGATTTTTGCGCCACTCACTATTTGTGATCTTCTAGATTTTTGCTCTTACTTGTTTTCTTTGTGTTTGGGTAATCATTTTTATCAAAAAATAACGGTTGGTCCAAACCACGCTTGAATTCAGGTTGGATAGTCACGTGACTAATGTGGTATTTTTCTTCCAGTAATTTTTCGATGACACAATCAGTGTGTTCGACACTTTCTAAATCAACATCACGCATATTAACGTGGGCCTCAAAAATGACGGTATGTTCATCAACTGACCAAACATGTAGGTGGTGAATGCTGACAACATTGGGTAATTGCAGAATGTCCTGGGCCATTTCTTTGTAGTCCAACTGTGGTGCCGCCTGCATCAAAATCGAAACGGTAGTGGTAACCACGTGCCAAGCCTCACGAATAATGTAAAGTGAGACCAATAATGTGATCAAAGGATCAACCCACGTGATTGCCCAAGTACGAATGATGATGGCACCAATGACAACACCTACGGAAGACAGTGTGTCGGCAAGTAAATGCAAGTAAGTTGCCTTAATATTTAAATTATGCTTAGCACCACGATTTAATAATAAGGTTGAGCAAAGATTTGCTACGACACTAAAAAGCGCAACGTAAAACATAATTGTACCGTTAATTTTTTGCGGTGAGCGTAATCTACTAGCGGCCTCAGCGATGAGCCCAACTGAAATCAGTAAAAGGATCGCAGCATTAATAAATGCAGAAAGGATCTCGGCGCGTTTATAGCCGTAAGTGTTAACCTTGGTTTGGCGGCGTAGTCCAATTCGATGAGCAATGTAAGATAAAACAATAGATAACGCATCACTCAGATTATGGACGGCATCGGATAATAGTGACAAACTACCTGAGAGTAAGCCACCGATAAATTCAATCAGTGTGATCCCGGCATTTAGAAGGGTGACCTCAAAAAAACGTTTGCCAGATAAACTTGCTTCGTGCATAGGCGGACCTACTTTCTATCACTGGTTCCAAATGTTAATCGAATAATTGATGGATTAAAAATTCCGCAATTATTACGTTAGCTAGCAATTCTTTAGATGATGAAAATTAATCTTTTGTAATTTGAAAATATACATGTACATATATTCATATAACAAGTTAATCATAGTTGCAAATGAAGGTGTGGTCAAGCTAGAGGAGTGTGCGACCATATTTAAAAAAGTGGTTAGATTCTATCCCGCAATTAAGGATTATTACAGGCTTCGCTAATAATCTTGCTATCACGAGCAATAGCTATTTTATGGTAATTAGTATTTTTACCGGCCGCTACGGGTATTTAATCAATTTTCAGTAAATTAGCGGGTATGGTTGCAAGAACGTGTTACAATGTTTATTACTAGAAATGATTAAAAGGAGCGGTGTTGGTTTGGTGCACATAATTGAGCAACTGTATGGCCCATTTTTTGATTTATCTAATTGGATTAAAGTTGTCGATTCTGGCAGCGATTGGGCAATTATTTTTTCGCTAATTCTTATTGAGTGTTTACTCTCGGTGGATAATGCAGTTGTATTGGCGGCACAAACACAGTCTTTACCAACTTTGCGGCAGCAGAAGAAGGCGCTGATATACGGGCTGTGGGGTTCTTACCTCATGCGCTTTATCATGATCGGTTTAGGAACTTTTTTGATTCATATTTGGGCCGTAAAAGTGATCGGGGCACTGTATTTGTTATACTTAGTTGGTCATTTTTTCTATCAACGACACCAAAAAAAACACGCAACAACGCAAAAGCCTAAGCAGGGTAGCTCAGTACTCTGGGTGGTTGTCTTACAAGTTGTTATGATGGATGCCATTTTTTCTGTAGATTCTGTGTTGGCCGCACTAGCCATTTCGTCGAATCCAATTATCGTGTTAATCGGTGGTTTAGTTGGTATTTTGGTAATGCGGGGCGTGGCCGAATTGATATTGTCCTTCATGAAACGAATTCCAGAATTAGAACCAATGGCCTACTATTTAATTGCGTTTATCGCAATCAAACTGTTCCTCTCAATTCCACAAATTGGCATTGAAATTCCGTCGTGGTTATTCGTTATTATTTTAGTGATAGCCGTTGTGGCCACGCTGTTGGCCCATCAAGTCAACAGTCACCGTAAGCAACGTTCACGCTCAGAGGTAAAGAAGAGTTAGCCACGGAATTAATTTAAGGGATCCTATTTTGCTAATCAACTTAGTATTGGATTAAAGGGTTTATTCTAAAACTCAACAAGCTATTCAGATAAACTCATTTACCGCTAAACTGTGATTAATGAGTTTATTTTTTTTAAACTATTTTTCGGAATAATTGCTTTAAGACTGCAATTCATAAGAAAAATCTGTATACTATGCTTACAAAAGTTTTTTTGGATTGGAGATGATTGAAATGCACGGTATTAAGTTTGCTAAAAAGTTAAACAGTCAAGAACACTGAAATCGAAAGGGAGTTTATAAACTATAATGAGTGACTATTCAGGAAAAAATACCAAACCTAGCCCCAGGTCGTTGCCGGTCTGGCAACAAACAACGAGTCAATTAAAGGCAACGTATAAAACCGATGTTGAGGTCGGTTTAACGAGTGAAGAAGCAAAGCGACGTTTTGAAAAAAATGGACCCAATGAATTATTGGCTAAAAAGCAGTCTAATTTCATTCGCTTCATTAAGCAGTTTAATAATAGTATTATTTATATTTTGGCTGTGGCAGCAATCGTTACTTTATTAATGCATCATTACTCTGATTCAATTGTTATCGGATTAGTGATCATTGCTAACGCCTTGATTGGCTATTTTCAAGAGGTTCAGGCGGATAACGCGCTAACCAAGATTCGAGAAATGTTACTATCAGAGAATTACGTTTTTCGTGATGGTGAAAAACACCAATTACCAGCCCGAGAATTAGTTGTTGGTGATTTGGTTAACCTCGAGGCCGGGGACGCGGTTCCAGCTGATTTACGGTTGATTTCGGCGGATAATTTCAAGGTACAAGAATCAATTTTAACTGGTGAAACTGGTTCAGTTAATAAAATTGAGGAGCCCATTGATCAGGCCGACTTGGCGTTGGCTGATCGGCAAAATATGGCCTTTGCTTCGACTGCTGTAACTTCTGGATCGGCGTTAGGAATTGTCATCGCAACTGCGACGGATTCTGAAATTGGTCACATTCAACAAAGTGTTGTAAATGTTAAAGAAAAGCCAACACCATTAATGCAAAATTTGAATTCACTAGGAATTGGCCTTTCAATCGGTATTGTGGTGGCAGCGATTTTGCTATTTGGTTTAGGCATGTGGACGCACGTTTACAGTCTACCGGCGCTACTAATTGCGGTCATTACAATGGTTGTTGGTTCTATGCCAGAAGGCCTACCAGCCAGCACTTCAGTTGTTTTGTCAATGGGTGTTAAAAAGATGACAACCCAGCACGCCATCGTTAAAACTTTGCCGGCCGTAGAGACTTTAGGTGCGGTTGATATTGTTAATACCGATAAGACGGGGACATTAACTAAAAATGAAATGACAGTAACCCAAGTTATTACTGGTGATCATCACTATGACGTTACTGGAGTTGGTTTTACCCAAGGAGACCAGTTAGATTTAACCGGCGAGTTACAATACCATGGTAAACCATTTGCTTATCAGGATGATCCAGGCCTTAATTGGTTGGTTAATATTTCCGGACAAACGACGGACGCCGCGTTGATTGAGGAAAATGGCCAATGGCAGCTAAATGGTGAACCAACGGATGGTGCATTGACGGTGCTCTACCAAAAATTGACTGGGCACACACCTGAAGTGGATGAGATTGATTCACTACCGTTTGATTCGGCGTTTCGTTTTAGTGCCCGGTTGGTTCGCTTTAATGGCGAGCACATTTTGATGGTTAAAGGTTCACCGGCGACGCTTGGTAAAATGGCGGCCGCCGGTAATCCTGATTTTGATGATAGTCACTGGGAACGTAATTTAACACGGTTGGCCAATGATGGTCTGCGGGTTGTAGCTTTAGGTTACCAGCGTGTGCCTGAAACAATGACGACCATCACACGAGAACAAATTGGGGCCGGCCTACAGTTGGTTGGTATGGTGGGCATTATGGATCCACCACGAGAGGAAACCGTTTCATCGATTAAAGAATTACGTCAGGCTGGTGTAAAAGTTAAGATGATTACCGGCGACCATCCGGATACTGCGGGGGCCATTGCCAAACGTTTGGGCTTAGACGATCAAATTAGCGCGATTACAGGTCCCGAAATCAATGAAATGAATGATGATCAGTTAAAGAACTGTATTGATAATTACAACGTTTTCGCTCGAACAACACCGGCAGATAAACTACGAATTGTTAATGCCCAGCAGGCAAATGGGCACGTTGTATCAATGACTGGTGATGGCGTTAACGACGCTGCGGCCTTAAAGCAGGCCAATATTGGTGTGTCAATGGGAATTAAAGGAACTGAAGTTGCCAAAGAAGCAGCCAATATGGTTCTGGCCAACGATGACTTCGCAACAATTGTTAAAGCTGTTCGTGAGGGCCGCCACGTCTTTGATAACATTAGAAAGACCATTCGATTCTTATTACCAACAAGTTTTGCGGAAGGCTTAATTGTCATGATCAGTATTTTAATGGGCCAAGAGTTGCCGTTATTTCCAACACAGTTACTTTGGATTAACATGGTATCGGCCCTAACGATTCAATTTGCCTTTATTTTTGAACCGCCAGAAGATGGCATTATGACCCGGGGACCACGTAATGTAAAAGCTGGTTTACTAAATCGGCTGGATATTATCGAAATTGCCTATGTCTCAGTGCTAATCGCCGGTTTAGGGATAATTGCTTTTGATTTTGCGACTCGTGCTGGAATGTCCGTTGCGTTAGGTAGTACTATGACCTTGAATATTGTGATTTTTGGGAAGATTTTCTACTTATTTAACCTGCGTAACGCGCACCCAGTGATTTCGAAACACTTTTTTGAAAATAAGATGGCCTTTATTATCGTTGGCATTTTATTATTACTCCAAGTTGGGATTATTTATTTGCCATTTATGCAATCAATTTTCCACACTGCGCCAATTAATTTCTTCTACGGCTGGGTAATTCCGGCAATTGCTGGGTTTATTGTCTTAGTCATTACGGAAATTGGTAAGCTGTGGCGGATAAAGCATGCTGCTGCATGATGATTGCCTTATGTTAGTAATTGATCTAGTAAAATATCCAAGATAACTAAATTAATTTTTACAAAAAAGATGCTCCTGGTGAAGCGTTTATAAAAACGTATTCAGTTGAAGCATCTTTTTTGCGTTGCGGCCAAACGTCTTTTTTTGCAAATTTATTTAAAAAGTGACTGGCGCAAATCAAAAATAGTGCTACAATATATAGTGCTGATAAATATTAGCTCACAATATATTGTGTTATTAATGGCTGGCCAGCTATTTTATTAAATTATCAATGAGCAGGGAGAGAGTATTGTGAGTAACTATATTAAGTTTTTAAGGCACCAATTAAAAGGGTGGCCCCAACAAAATTACTATTTGTTTTTCTTTAGTGTTGGTTGTCAGGTTATGACGTTGGTTAATCAAAGAATTACTTGGTTGACGTTGGTTACCTTTATCGGAACGACACTTGGTGTTTTATGTATTTTAGCAATTAATGCGGCTAAATCGGTTAATGGTTGGTTAGGCATTTTATCGGCCATTTGTTTTATTATTACCGGGTATGCGGCCGGTAACTACCTTAGCATTGGTGAACAGTTGGCGTATATGATTACGTTGGACATTCCGGTACTCTTAAGCGTTAATTGGAACGTTAATATGGTCTCAAAGATTAGAAAATTTAATGGATCAACTTGGGCTATTGCCATTATTTCAACGATTATTGTTTATTTTGTTTCTGGTTTTGTCATTGGTCGGTTTACAAATGACCCCCGGCCTTGGATTGATGCCATCAGTTTCTCCATCAGCTTAACGGCCGGCGTAATCTGCTTCCTACGTTACAATAACCAATACATTTGGTGGCTGGCATCTGGTTTAGCACAGATGGTCTTATGGTTTGTTTCATTCAAGCAAGGATCAGCAACTCTCGCTATGTTTGTAAACAGTTCAATTTACTTAATTAATGATATTTTAGCATTTACGATTTCACCATGGTACAACAAAAAAGAACGTGCTCGTTTAGTAAAGCAGGAAGCTGCCTACGCTAAAACAAGTAGCACGGTAAATAATTAAAAATTTTAAATCGGCGCTGGTTAGTAAATTGATGATCCTTTAGGGATAATTAAATGGCTCTTCGTCAACTGTTGTTGGTGAATCCATATTTCGAGTTCTAATCACTTCGTGATTAGGGCTCTTTTTGTTTTGATTTTGAAAACGTATAGTACTCGAGTTCTAAACCTCCAGAAGCTGCGATAGCCAAAACTGGCTCGTTTGATCGCCTTGATTTTATTATTAGAACCTTCCAAAGGACCATTTGAATAGTGTGTGGTAAAGGTGTTACGAATCTCATCATGATGGCTTTCAAGTGTTTTAATCGTGTTCTTCATTTCTTCAGAATACGTTTTGTTATTCCAAAATGCCGCATTGTAGTTATGCCAATCTTGATGTTGGACAGCTGACCGGACGCTGTTTAAGACTTGATAAGTTTGTTCTAGTTCTGAATCCAACGATAACAGCTGATGGACAACATCGGTGGCAGCCATCCAGTAAGGAAAATTAGTCCACTTTTTGAATTGTTCAAAGTTAAGCTGTTCAGTTGGTACTAACAACAGCTTCCAGTAGCGCTTAAGGGCGTGAAATTCGCGAGAAGACGGGGTAAACTTCTTCATCACCTTGATTCTGGTTTTGTTAAACGCCCGATTTAGGGCGTTGATAATATGAAACTTGTCCATGACCACCATGGCATTGGGGAACACGGTCTGCACAAGCTTGGGGTAGGTATAATTCATATCAGTCACAATAATTTTGACGTTTTCTCGGGCAGCTTGATCGAAGCGGTAAAAATACTTCTCTAGTTTATTGATGGTTCGATAAGGGAGTAAGTCGATTAATTCATGGGTTTCGCCATTCATGAACTCAAAGCTCATGGCACCAGTAGCGCTCTTGGTACTCTTCACCTCATCCATTAAGATGATCTCTGGTAAATAGTGCCAATTGGTTTGAAAGTCTCGTTCAGCGCGCATTAACTGGCGGCCCACAAATGAATCTGATGCCGATACTTCATTGGCAATGTGCTTCAAAGAGACCGGTTCACCGAGCTTCTCTAGGCATTCTTTGCGGCTGGTGTTTGAAATTGTACAGTGTTTCGGAACTGCCAATGTTTGTGCAAGAAAGTTGCCGTGACATTCTTTACAGTGGAAATAGCGGCGCTTTAAGGCTAAGATGACGGTGTTGCTCAGAACCTTCGAGAATCTGATAGTGGTATTGCGCCAGCCGTAGTTAATAATCTTTTGATCATTGATAATCCCGCACTTGGGACAAGCCTTCGGCGTGTAATCCAAGTGGCCAGTTAAGCGAATAACCCCGTCTTCTCCAGTTTCACCGTCAGTAATTTTTAGGTTCTCGTCAGCTATTCCTAATAATAATTTTGTAGTATCATGACACATAGGGCATTTCCTTCTTTCTGAAAAATCTTCGTGGTGGTTGACTTGGATGAACGGACAGGAAATGTCCGCTTTTTTATTCTAGCCATAAATAAAAAATCTGTCATCAGTAATAGATGAAAATCTATTACCAACAACAGATATTGTAGAACCAATTAAATTTGCTAATCAGTGTTTTTTGTCTAAATAGATTTAGTTACGTCCTTGTCCAAATGATGATATAGTAGTTTTAGATTGTAGATCCATGGCTGGATGGTCGATTAAAACAATTCAAATTTTATCTTTAGATTTCTCGATAAATTTAGGTCGAAATTCGGCAGTATTAAATTGCATTTTACGACTAAAGGCGTTAAACTGAATTTAATGACAAACGTGTGTTCGGCAAAAAAAGAAAGCGTGAGCTAAATGGCAACAAAGAGTATTGCTAATCATGATGGCACGACTGCCAAGAACGAAACAGAACGACAGGCTGCATTAGACCACGCCTTAAAGAAGATTCGTCAAAGCTTTGGGCAAGGCGCTGTAATGCGCATGGGTGAGAATACAAGTACCCGGATCGAAACAAACTCGACTGGTATTTTATCATTAGATGTTGCTTTGGGTGTTGGTGGATTTCCTAAAGGGCGGATTATTGAAATCTACGGTCCTGAATCAAGTGGGAAGACAACGCTAGCCTTAGCGGCAACTGCATCGGTTCAACGTAATGGGGGAACCGTCGCTTATATTGATGCCGAAAATGCAATGGACCCTAAGTACGCACAGCAATTAGGTGTTAACATTGATCAGTTGCTGTTATCACAACCAGACTCCGGTGAAGAAGGGTTAGCTATTGCTGATACACTGGTGGCAAGTAGCGCGATTGATCTAGTTGTTGTTGATTCGGTTGCGGCATTAACACCCCAAGCTGAAATTAATGGCGAGATGGGTGACGCCCACGTTGGGTTACAAGCACGAATGATGTCCCAGGCACTCCGTAAATTATCTGGTGAGATTAACCGAACAAAAACAACGGTTATTTTCATTAATCAATTACGGGAAAAGATTGGGGTTATGTTCGGTAATCCTGAAACAACTCCTGGTGGTCGTGCGTTGAAGTTTTACGCAACCATTCGCTTGGACGTAAGACGTGGCGAGAAGATTAAGAACGGAACCGAAATAATTGGTAATCAAATTAAGATCAAGGTCGCTAAGAATAAAGTAGCGGCGCCTTTTAAAGTTGCCGAAATTCAAAACTATTATGGCAAGGGTTTTTCCGCCGTTGGGGATGTGCTTGGACTAGCAGTTGAAAATGATATCGCTAAGAAGTCAGGCGCTTGGTATAGTTATAAGGGCGAACGTATTGGGCAAGGCTTGCCTAATTCAACGGCCTATTTAACTGATCATCCTGATTTATTAGATGAGATGTCAAAAGAAGTACGGGTAAAGTTATTACCGGAAGTGGACGAAAAGGCTGCTGATAAGCCGAAACAGAAAACTCCAGAAGAATAATTTTGGGATTAAAATACGTAGAAAGTGATTTTCTTGGATCGATAACTAATCGTCCTAAAGAATACTTTTTACGTTTTTTGTTTTTTTAAAATAAATTAATTAATTCAACGTATCTTATTTATAAGATACGTTGTTTGTCGCGGCCGGGACAAAAGTTCTGGCCGCTGACTATTCCCGGGCATTACTCTAGAACGTAAACCTAAAACCGACTTTGTTCCACTCTGCTCTATCATCATTTACTTGACGCTGTTTGAATCAAGCAAATGATGATAAGGTTGCAGATTAGTTACGGATACTACATTGCTCTAAAGTAGATGCTAAGAAGGGGCCCATGTTTTTTGAAAGGAGAACTAGATGTGGAAGCTACGGTTGATTTAACGATTGGAGATGAGTTCATTTTAATGAATTTATCTGAAACACAAATTATTTTATTGCAAAATGGCATTGTTAAGGTTAACCGATTGTACTCAAGTCAGTTATTAGCATTAACGACTTTTCAAAAGATTAGCTATCAATTATTTAATGACGCCAAGAATTTTTTACAAGGAGGGACATTCAAACAAAGCTATACAACTTTGTTTGATGAATGACAGTAATTTACTGAAGAAAATGTGCCTAAGATGCTGGTTCTTAAACAACTTCAAGGATTGGCGAAGGCGGCCGCCTATACTTCAGCTATGGTCCAGAAAAATAAAAAGAAGGTTACGACAGAAATTACCTAGTCGTAGCCTTCTTTTTAATTCGATAAAGAAAGACAGCATATTTCTATAATTAAATGGCCTGACAGATTAAGATAAGCATAATCATAATTATACGAGGAGGCTAATCTATGTTTGAAAATCAGTACCAGAATTTTCATTTTTGTGGCAATAAATTGGTTCAGCAACTTAGTTCAGAACAGGATGAAGTTATTTACGAGGTTAGCTGCAGCAGTATGCAGTACTTAATTCATTTAATTGGCCGGGTTTGCTTTTTACCACTTGGTGCACGAATTGAAGTTTTAAACCACGTGGTTACTTCGCAAAATGATAAACCAACTAAAGAACTTTATGTTACTGATCAGACATTAACTCAGTATCTTTAAAGAAGCTCACTTAATGCCCAATCAGCATATTAATTGCTTGGTGGTGGCGCAATCCCTTAAGCTTAGATTGTAGCAGAGAAGAATAGGCTTTTAAAAGAAAGGGTGATTAGAATGCTTCATATGATCTGGGTTCTTATTATAGGTGCTGTTATTGGTGTAATAGCAGGTGCTATTACAAGTCGTGATATGCCACTAGGCTGGATTGGAAACATTATCGCCGGTTTAGTTGGTTCCTGGTTAGGTGAAAGTCTGTTAGGTAGCTGGGGCCCGCACATTGCTGATATGGCGATTTTCCCTTCGATTCTTGGTGCAATTGTGCTTGTCTTAATTGTTTCGTTCTTGTTCGGTCTACGAAAGAGGAAATCTTAAGGGAGGTGCTACTATGCGCGGTAGAACAAAGGGCGCGCTCCTTTTACTCAGTCTACTTGGCATCTTGCAGACAGTTTGGTTTACAGCACTGATCTATCCATTACCTTATCTGTCCAATGAAATTATTCAGTGGCAAAACACGTATGATTGGGTACGCTGGATTGGTCTAATTCTTGGTATTATCAGTGGCTTAATATTTTTAGGCCTACTGTTAATTGCGTTGTTTCGCCGACAAACAACTAATCAGCTGACCTACCAAACTGATCGGGGGCAACTTAATATCAATCAAAAATCCGTTGAAAAATCCGTTCAGTATGCAGTTGCTAGTAAACATAATGCAAGAAATGTTAGTGCAACTGTTCGGCTAAATAAGCGTAAGAAGACCGCCACTGCCCTAGTTGAGGCCGTAACTAGTGACACTAAAAATTTAGTTCACGAAAGCCAGCAAATTGAGCAAACGGTAAGTAAGACTTTGAGCGCTAGTTTAGGTGTCCCGGTGAAAAAGGTAACGGTTAATTTGAAACCGGCTGAACGTGGACGCGGCGTCCGCGTTGTCTAGTGATGAGGTGATATTATGACGAACGGTACAATCGGCGCAATCATTGGCGTTATTGTTGGATTAATTTGGATTATGTTGGGCTTTATTGATTTAATCATTATTGCGTTACTAGCGTTGGTCGGTTTTCTGATTGGTAAGTACGTTAAAGGTGGGCAAACAATCAGAGTTTGGCTTAACCAATTACTAGATCGTTAGATAGATGAAAGGAGCTGTGGCAATGGATACAACAACGTCAGTTAAGAATCGTAAATTAACGTTTGACGATAGTGTTATTAAAAAAATTGCTGGCACAGTGGCCAGTGATATTGAAGGAATCCTATCGATGAACGGTGGATTCCTTAGTGATATTGCGGATCGTTTCCGCAGTGATACTAACCCAACGAAAGGGATTGGTGCTGAAGTTGGCGAACGGCAAGTTGCCTTAGATATGGAGGCAACTCTGGAGTACGGCGCCGATGCGCAACAAATTTTTGACCAACTCTGCGATCAAATTCACACATCGTTGAAACAAATGACGGGGCTGGAATTAGTTGAGCTTAATCTAAACGTGATTGACATTATGTCTAAACGCGAATGGGCCAATCACACTAAAGAGGGCAAAGAAGAGACTAAAGATCGCGTCAGCTAATTTTGAAAGACGAGAGGATGATTTTAATGGCACAAGTAGTCAAAGATTCACCAAAGGTAGACCATGTTGAAAGTCAATTAGTTTATACTGAATCCGTTCTTGCCAAGATCGTCGGTAAAACGATTAATGATGTTCCGGGCATTTTAGCGGTTCAAGGGAACGTTATTGATGATATTGCGGATCGTTTTCGAAGTGATGAGGACCCAACCAAGGGCGTTAAAATTGATTTGGATAATGATAACCATACCGCTACGGTTGACCTTGAAACAACGTTAGAATATGGAAAAAACGCGCCAAGAGTTTTCGATGAAGCAATTCACAAAATTCAAGCAGCAATCAGCAATATGACGGACGTAACTATAACGGAAATTAAAATGACCGTGAAGGATATGCTTACTAAAGAGGAATGGCGTGAATCGCAAGAACAGAATAAAAAAGATGAAGATAATCAATAGTAAAAAAACGAGTGTTATAAACGGCAAAATTTGTCGGTTATAACACTTGCTTTATGTATTAAAATAGCTACCTAGACGTTGATTGGTAAATTATGGTCCCGTAAGACAGCGTTTGTTGCTTCTTTGAAAGCCTGCTTATTTTGCGGGTCCTCTGGTTGATCATGTAACTTATTTTCGGCAATGGCCCAACGAACAACATTATCAGTAACGAAGAGCTCATCGTTATCAACAATCAGTTGGTATTTAGTTGCTAGCATTTGTTCCAAGTCTTTGAAGCGGCGGCGATTAGAAACTTCGCGAAAACTTTCACCGGTTGCTTTATTGGTTGCCCGAAAGATGAGTAATGGCGACTCACGGGCACCTTCTTTGAGCATATTACGTAATTTTTCAAACTCTGTTTTCTTTGCCAAGCGATAACCTTCTTTCTTTTTAATCTCTCTGATTTGATTTTACGCAGGATGGTTAATTGGTGCAAGCTGAATAGTTTAAGTTATGTATTTTGAAAAATCTATGCTATAGTTTAACTAAATATAGTAATAACTGGTTGAAGCGATTGCTTTCAAGAATTTTATCCTGTTTTGGGTTGGCGGGATTCTTGTTAGTAGTGGCTTTTTTTGTTTGTGAAGGGAATTGATTAAATGGCATTTTTAGGAACTTTATGTTTAATTTTGGTGACCACGGCATTAGCGGGACATTTTAGTGCCCGGATTGGGATTCCGGCCGTAATTGGGCAATTATTAGTTGGTATCATAGTTGGTCCAGCGGTGCTCAATTGGGTTCAGCCGAATGCCTTTGTGCATGATTTTTCTGAGATTGGTGTCATTATTTTAATGTTTATCGCTGGTCTGGAGAGTAACTTGGAATTATTAAAACGTTATTTACGTCCAAGCGTGATTGTTGCGACGGCGGGTGTCATTTTACCAGTTGGTTTAATTTATTTAACTAGTCTTTGGTTCAAACTCAGTCAAGTGGAGAGCCTTTTTTTAGGTATAATTTTTGCAGCCACTTCCGTTTCGATTTCCGTGGAAGTTTTGAAGGAAATGAAGGCACTGGATAGTAAAGAAGGAACGACAATTCTGGGGGCCGCGGTGGTTGATGATGTGTTAGCCGTTGTTATTTTGAGTGTTATGGTCAGTTTGGTTGGATCACAATTAAGCACAAGTAACGCCGCACCTACACCAATTGGGATTAGTTTGCTAGAACAAGTTTTATATTTTGTTGGAATTTACATCGTTGTTCGCTGGCTGGCGCCCTATCTATTACGAATAGGTGAGCAGTTGTTGGTACCAGTCTCGGTGACCATTACTTCAATGGTGTTATGTCTCAGTATGGCTTACCTGGCCGATCTAGTTGGTTTAAGCGCTGTTGTGGGTTCTTTCTTTGCTGGAATCGCAGTTGGGCAAACTTCCTATCGAAAGGTAGTTGATCAGAGTATTGAGCCGATTGGGTACGCCATATTCATTCCGGTTTTTTTCGTTAGTATTGGCTTAAACATGACTTTTTCATCATTAGGTAAGGATATTTGGTTTTTATTGGCCTTAACCGTTGTCGGCGTGTTCACAAAATTAGTTGGTGCTGGTTTTGGAGCTTACATCTCAGGCTTTTCGTTAAATAGTTCTTATATGATTGGTG
The DNA here is from genome assembly GCF_001663675.1 of Loigolactobacillus backii. Lineage (NCBI taxonomy): Bacteria > Bacillati > Bacillota > Bacilli > Lactobacillales > Lactobacillaceae > Loigolactobacillus > Loigolactobacillus backii. The sequence continues at coordinate 450,960 of NZ_CP014873.1, read as the reverse complement.
CCGGGATGATTTCACGCGGGGAAATGGCCTTGATTATCGCTCAAATAGGTTTTCAGGCGAAATTATTATCGGCCGATCGTTATTCGGCAGTAATTGGTGCCATTATTGCCACTACGCTAATTGCCCCATTTTTATTACGTCACGCGATTAGCAAGATTCGCAAAGCTTGAGTTTTGCCAACTATTTACTGCAGAGTTAATTGCTGTCATTGGTAGCAAAAAGCAAACTTATACTTGTTACTGGTAGTACTTTAGTGGAATAGGAATAGTGCATCGTAGCGACCATATTTAAAACTATTGGCCAGTTTTCAGAACGCTAAGGCCTAACTAAACGATTAAATTAATCAATAATCAAGGCTCAACCACTGCCAAGGTGGAATGGAGACGCTGGCGTATCACTGTTACTCGTTCTAAACAACACTTTCTAGCAAGTATCAGTTGCTAGTTCCTATTCGCTAAACAGAACTCGCTTCCCGTTGTCGATTGAACTAAGGCGAGGACCGCCAAGTTCAAGTCGCACCCGTGTCGAAGGTACTTGATGACCGAATTGTGGTCATTTAGTACCTTGCGTGATTGACAAGATCCATTTTCTTTTCCGAAGGGGTTTAATCGGAAAGAAAATTAGCTTGTCAACGCGCCACTGTCGCTCATTCTTAACAACTAATTTTAGCAAGTATTAATTACTAGAACATATTCGCTAAACAGGATTTGTTTCCCGTTGTCGATTGGACTAAGCCGAAGTCCGGCAAGTCCAAGTCGCACGCGTTCCATACGCCAGCGCCGGAATGGAACCTAACCAAATCTGATCGCGTGTAATTCAGTGACAAGTGGCATAAGCATTATTTTTAATAGCGATATAATTTAATTTAAAACTCCACTAGCCGCCCACTGAAATTGATTAGTAGAACCGATTTGAAAATCACACGGGCCAGAATTTCTGACCAATTTAGGCCAACTCCCTCCTAGTTAATGATGCGATCATTATAAGCACACTGTAAATAATAAATACAATTAATTGACTCTAGTTTAATAATAAAGTTATACTTATTATAATAATTATCAAAGATTAAAGGCGAATATTGAGAAGATCACTTACCCAATGGCAAGGATTTCCTTGGTGTTCGCCTTTTTTTGCAAAAGTAGGTGGGAAATGTAGTGGGAGAACACCTTGATTGGTGTTTTTCTGACCAATTTTGTTTAAATGCCTTTCTAAAGATTTCCCAGGTGTTAACGTTGTTTAACTATATTGACCTACCAATAAAAATTTGCAAAGAATAATCTTTCAAGAACTAAGGAGGCGAAACTTATATGTATTATGATCAGGATAAAAAAACCATTATTAGCACGCTTGAAAGTAATCGATCTAAGGGCCTGACTTCTGAAGAGGCAGCCAAGCGATTAGAAGAGTATGGTGTTAATGAAGTTCAACAAAAAAAGGAACGGCCAGCTTGGCGGATTTTTCTCCAAACCTTTAAAGATCCATTAGTGATTGTATTGATGGGTGCCGTAGTTCTTTCTTTATTTAGCGCCAGTTATGATTTTTTTATTACCGACAATATGGCCCATAGTAGAACGTCACTTTACGAGGCAATTGCGATTGGTATCTTAATTTTAGGGAATGCCGCTTTGGCCTTTTGGCAGGAAAATAGTGCCAAAAAATCATTGGCCGCACTGCAACAATTAGCGGAGCACCAAACAATGACTTTACGGGACAATGATTGGCAGAAAGTTCCTGGTAAAAAACTTGTTCCTGGAGATATTTTAAGTGTTAAAATGGGTGACTTCATTGATGCGGATGTTCGCTGGTTGAAAGTGGCCGAATTGCAGGTTAGTGAAACCCATTTGACTGGGGAAGCCGATGCAATTAGTAAGCAAACCGATGAATTGGCGGCCGATAGTGCCTTGGCCGAACGCAGCAATATGGGTTATGCAGGTTCAACTGTAGTCAACGGTAATGGGATTGGAATTGTTGTTGCAACGGGGCAAAATACCGAGTTAGGTAAAATTGCCGAAATGTTGACCCAGGTAACTGATCAAAAAACTCCCTTACAACAAACCATTAACCGATTGACCAAACGTTTGTTAGTCATATCTGCTTGTTTAGCAACCTTTACGTTAGTCTTTATGCTGGCAAAGGAATTTGTACTAACTGGTCAGTTGACGATTGAAACGGTTGCCTCGGTAATCTCAACGACCATTATTTTAGCCGTTGCGTCAATTCCTGATGCCTTACCAGTAGTTCTATCGATTGTTTTAACCATTGGGGCTCGTTTATTGGCCAAGAATAATGGCTTAATCAAATCACTAAGCAGTGTTGAAACGTTGGGGGCCACTACGTTTATTGCTTCGGATAAAACGGGAACGCTAACCCGAAATCAAATGGCTGTAGTTCGTTTTTATGCCAACGGTCAGAATTTCACAGTTGAAGGCAATGGCTACGAGCCCGTGGGTGAAATTACAACTGCCGATGAGGAAGCCGACGAAGTTAGTTACCATGATTTTATGTTGGCGGCTGTGTTAAATAATGAGGCCAGCATTGAAGAAAATGAAGACGGTCGGATGACACCGTTAGGAAATCCAACTGACGTTGCGCTGGTTGTTCTTGGTGAAAAGGCTGGTTTTAAACGTAGCCAGTTGTTGGAAAATAAAAAAGGCCACCACATTGATTTGCTGCGGGTCCTGCCGTTTGATAGTACGCGTAAGATGATGAGTGTTGTGGTCAAACAAGATGGGCAATACAAAGTGCTAACTAAAGGGGCCCCAGACGTTATTTTACAACGAACGGAAACTATTCAAGAAGATAATCAACGTGTCGCGTTAAAGGATGCTAAAGCGACCGTTGAGCAGCAAATTTTAGACTTTGCCAATGATGCACTACGGACGTTGGCAATTGCGGAGCGGGATATTAGTCTAGATGAGGCCGAGAATGCGACGATGGATGAGTTAGAGCAAAAGCTTAATCTAATTGGGATTGCCGGTATCATTGATCCACCCCGGGAAGAAGTTCGCCAATCAATCAAAGAATTACACGCGGCTTCAGTCAGTGTTGTCATGATTACTGGTGATCACGCCGCAACGGCCCGGGCGATTGCGCTCCGCTTAGGCATTATTACCGATCAGGCCGCGCAAGTGATTGAGGGCAAAGATATGGAGCAAATGAGTGATGATGATCTGTACAAAATTGTACCAGATTGTCGAGTATACGCCCGGGTGACACCGGAGCATAAACAGCGGATTATTCGGCAACTGCAACGACACGGGGAAGTCGTTGGGATGACGGGTGATGGGGTCAATGATGCATCTGCATTACGCGCGGCGAATATTGGAATTGCAATGGGGATTAACGGAACCGAAGTAACTAAAGATTCCGCCGACCTAGTTTTATTAGATGATAAATTTACAACCATTGAACGATCGGTTGAGGCCGGGCGGACCATCTTTAGTAATATCCGTAACTTCATTCGGCAAGAACTAATTACGAATGTGGCTGAAGTTTTGGCCTTGTTATTAGGTATTTTACTTATTCACCGATCAATCGGGAATGTCTCTGCAACAACACCAACCTTAACTACTTTAATGGTGATGTGGGTTAATATGATTAGTGATTCTTTGCCCGCACTTGCGTTAGGCTATGACGAGCCAGAAGCCGATTTGATGGAGGCCAAACCACGGGATACCAAGAAGTCAATTTTAGCGGATGGCATGTTGCGCCGAATTATTGTTCGTGGTAGTGTCATGGGTTTCACGGTCTTTATTGCCTTCATCTGGGCAGCTTCATCCGGGATGGCCGCCGAAGAGGCGCAAACGGTTGCCTTTTTAACGTTAGTTTTTGGCCAACTTTGGCACGTTTTCGATGCTCGAAGCTCCACGACGTTATTCCGGCGTAATCCGTTTACTAACTGGCGCTTATTGACGGCAGTCAGTTTTGCGGCACTTAGCTCATTATTGGCCACTTTATTACCCTTCTTCAATGAATTGATGGGAACAGTGCCACTTACGGCGCCGCTGTACCTAGCCGTTATTCTATTACCATCATTACCGACGTTTATAATATCGGGAATCAAGGAAGTATGGTTGCGGTTAAGAAAATAAGAACAAATGAAGAGGCACACGTTCTAAAGTAATGTTCGGAAACAGTAAGAGGCCAGGACAAAAGTCCTGGCCTCTTTGTGCCTCTTAAGATAGGTTGCTAGCTATTCACGTGTTCATCGGCCAGTAATCGTTTAATATCTGGTCGAATTTTATCGGGTTTAGTCGTTGGTTCATAGCGTTTAACTACGTTACCAGAACCATCGATCAAAAATTTAGTAAAATTCCACTTAATTCGTTTGTGATCTGTTTCGTCTTTTAGATATTGAAATAACGGTTCAGTATTTTTACCGTTAACGTGAATTTTCTTGTGCATTGTAAAAGTAACACCATAATTCAAAGCACAGTAATCATCAATTTCCGCGTTATCTTTCAGTTCCTGAAGAAATTGGTTAGAAGGAAAGCCGAGAACGGTGACGGGGTCATCATGATAATCCTCGTAGATTTTTTCGAGACTTTTTAGTTGTGGTGCTAGACCACATTTGCTTGCAGTATTAACAATGACAACAATTTTTCCGCGGTATTTAGCCATGGAAACTTGCTGGCCATTCATCTCGGTAACTGTATAATCATATATTGACATCAAGAGACTTCCTTTCGAAGTTTAAGGTTGCTACCAGCGTTATAGCATGCTTAGCGGCTTCTGTCTAGTAAACTGAGTGTTGGTGATTGAAATTTATCGTCAAATACGATAGCGTTTATAAAGAATAGTTACAAATTACAAAGTTAAAGGGTGTGATTAGGTGAATTTCTATACTTATCGGCAGTTACTGCAACAGACTAATCGCGCACTTGTTTGGCGCTATGGTTTTCTGGTTCTATTGGGTATTCTGGTTATTCTACTCTTGTTTATGTTTCTGCGCCACAGAAATGATAGTAAGTACCGCGATCTACTGATTATTGTTGTTTTAAGCGCAGTTTTGATGATCGGAATTCAAATTAATAATTATAAACAATTTCAGAATAGTCTTTCGCAAAATGCGCAAATCGTTGCTTTTTTACGTTCAGTTAGTAAAACAAAACAGGTACCGTTGAAATACATTTCTGCCAATACAACAACCCTAACGGATCAAATGATTATTAGAGTTAAGAAAACGTACTACCCCCGAATTATTCATACGAGGTTTAATATCGGCATACCGCACAATTTTGGACCAATTCTCGTGCTGCTATGGCGTAGTCAAACCAAGATGTACTGTTTTTGCTAAAGGCTACCAAATTATGGGGCTGGATAAATTTTTGATCCTCAATTTTGAGCATACTTGCCCCTTGGCCGAACCGACTTTTTTTGATTTTTTGCACCAGTTTAGCCCCACTGTAGCGCTTGGATTCGAGCTAACAGTTGATAAAACAAATCCTGATAGACGTGGTGGCGGCTTAATTTTAGATAAAGTTGCCGGCCGCTGGTCACCAGCTTACCCGCTACTTTAAACAGCCATAAGCGCAAGGTTGTAACCTGTAATCGCTGATGTTGTACAGGCAACAATTGGCGCATCAAGCTGACTAAATTATAAGCGAGGACACTGAGCATCATGCGGGCATAATTTGGTATAAATTGCGAGCTAGTCATTTTATCCAGGTAAAAGCCAGCCTTGGCTTCCTTGATATAGTTTTCCATTTGACCCCGTTGGTGATAGGCGTGAAATGCATCTTCGGCGACAAAACTCGTTAAATTGGACACGAGGTATTCATGTTGAAATAACAATTCACCAGCTGGTCGAGTTGATTTAATATAGATCTGGCGCGGCTTAGACCATGATCGGGCTTGATAAGACGCGCGATAATAATGGACCTCGGTCTCAGTCCAATTCTGCTCATCACTGATCTGAACAAAACGTTCAGCCAGTTGGTTCAGCCGCCGATTGGCTTTCAGGCGGATCAAGTAAAAAGTGTCGTTGGCTTCACAAGTTTCGTATAATTCTGGAGTCGCAAAGCCACTATCCCCGCGGACCAAGATATCAGCGTTCGGTTTGACTTGATGATAGTGCTGTAGTAGTGGTGTGATAAAGGGGGCAATATCCGTACTGGTATAAACATTACCTGGGCGCAATTGAGCCTTTAAACAGTGGCCCGTTTGCCCGTCAAAAGCGACCAGCGGATGGTAACCCGTGGTACCGTAATGCGCATTAAAGGCCGTTTTTTCCTGATGACCATGAGTATCGGCGTGAGTCGAGTCAATATCGAGGATCAGCTGTTGTTGCTTGGCGCCAGTCCACGCTTGGTCAAGCAATGCTTGATTCAACGTTTGTAATGAGGTGATGGTCTGCTCGTCACAGCGTTGCCAAAAACGGGATAATGACGGTTGTGAGGCCAATTGCGGTTGTGCCAATAGTAATTTAAATGTGGGGTCATTGCGCAAACTGGTGGCAGCTAGATCGGCCGGGTAACCGGCGATCAACTGCAGCACGACCTGTTCTAGTAGACTAACGTTGCTGTAACGAGCGTAATGGCGCTGGTCATCAAAATGGACTAATTGATACGCTAAGGTCGTGAAATTGAGTTGCGCCATTAATTCTTTGACCAACACTAGCCCAGCATCAGTGGAAAGTTCACCACCAGTGTGCGAAATATGTAATTTAGGATTGAAATTAACTCGTTTTCCCGGTAAAGTTGCCATGAGAAGGACCTCTTTCTTTGGGTGGATAGCTGACTTGTGGTGAATCAACTATACCAAATCGGAGGTTCTTTTTCTGCACTAAAAAGGTGAAAAATAAAAAACACAGTACCGCCCATGATACCGGGGTGACACTGTACTTGGAGAACTTATGGTGAATAATTCAGGCTACCAGGTCAACTTTGATAGTTCATTTGGAAGTTATCAATTAATTAAAACTCAGTTGATAACCCCTGAAACGGCGGGTGATTAAAATCTTTTCTTACTCAGATATTGGTTTAAAGTTATTTATTGGTTTAGTTACGGTTATTATTCAAATTAATTTGTTAGGAAAAGGAAACTTAGCGCCAGCAAACGCAGTTGATCAAATTCAAAATTATGTTTTAGGTGGAATTATCGGGGGTATGATTTATAACTCAGATATTACTGCCTTAGAATTTTTCCTGATCTTGGTTATTTGGACTTTAATTGTGATGGTAATTAAATTTGGTAGTAATCATAATCGTTATTTACGCCGCTTAGTAAATGGAGAACCCCATACAATTGTTCGCGATGGCCGAATCCTGGTCGCAGTTGCCACGCGCTTTGGTTTATCAGCAGGGGATTTATCACTTAAGTTACGAACAGCCGGTGTAACCGATGTTAGCTTGGTGAAGCGCGCTGTTTTAGAGCAAAATGGTCAGTTAACGGTTACGTTAGTTGGTGCCGATTCTGTAAAGTACCCCGTTATTTTAGATACGGTTATTGATCAGGATATTTTAGAGTTAATTGACAAGGATGAAGACTGGGTGGCGGCAATTTTAGCACAACAAGGTTACGAACTGGCGGATGTTTATTATGCAGTTTACCGTGGCGGCAGTCTAGTTGTGGCTCCGTATCCCGGTCACGAGACCGTAAAAAAATAAAAATTAGACGACTTCTTGTGTTTTGAATGAAATTTATTGACGAACAACTTATAATAGAGGTAAGTGAGGGGGTATTAAAATGTTACAAGAATACCATAATATTTTAGTTCCGGTTGATGGTTCAAAGGAAGCAGAACTAGCTTTGCAAAAGGCGGTTGCTGTTGCCAAGCGGAATAACGCACACTTAGACATTCTGGATGTGCTTGCAACGCAGCAGTTTGAAGTCAGTTACTCTAGTTTTATTGACGGTGACGTTATCTATAAAATGTCCGAGGATGTTAAGAAATACTTAGATCGTTTGGCAAATGATATAAAGGAAAAATCTGATTTTAACGACGTTACAATCCACATTCGTTTTGGTAATCCTAAGACTATTATTTCCCGTGACTTTCCTCAAGAGCACAAAAATGATTTAATCATGATTGGTGCCACTGGTTTAAATGCAGTTGAACGAGTTCTGGTTGGCTCAGTAGCATCATACGTTAATCGTAATGCGATCACTGATGTTTTAGTCGTTAAGACTAGGCTTAATAACAAAGAAGCACAAGAAAAATAATTAACGGAAAAAATAGGACAAAAGATAAATACTAGTAATTAATTCGATTAGACCTAATTGCTAGTAATCCTATCTTTTGTCCTATCTTTGTGTAATTTAGAATTCACGTGCCCTTTAAATCATAGTGTATACTAAAGGGCAAAAGGAGTGAAACTTGTGAATACCATCCAAATTCAACAATTTAAGCAGTGGCGTTCCAAGCGAATGCGCCGAACTTTCATAGCAGCTTGGTTGCTGATTCTTTGCGTTGCTGCCTTAGCCTTTTTTGCGTTACAGCTCTGGCACCCTTCCGCTCGTCAGGTTATGCTTCCTTTGCGGCGGGCCCTAAGTGGTATTAAGCCAGTTAGTGGAATCAAACTATGGGGCCAAATTGCCTGGCATAATGAATTGGCCGTTCTGATTGTTCTGGCGCTGGGACTGATTCCAGTCCCGTTGCTTTATTGGTATAACGCTGTAGCAACGGCCGCCAGTATTGGGATGGTCATCTATGTCGGGGCAATTGCTCACCAGAATATTTGGCTGTTAATCGCTACTGGGCTCCTTCCCCACGGAATTATTGAGCTGTCTTGTTTTGCGATTACCTTAGGGATTGCTGGAGAACTTAATTACTATATTCGTAGTCGAACACATAATATGCGCAATCAAAAAGATGATTGGGTTGGCCAATTACCGTTAAGGCCATTTTTATACGCTTTGTTCCGGCAGTATCTATTTATCGTGCTACCGGGTCTAATTATTGCGGGTTTTATTGAAGCTTTAATTACCCCTAAACTAATGCACTTAGTGGGAATTTAATGGATTGATTATTAGGTCTGATCGTATTTAAAATAAAGTGCATTAAGTTTTGGGATTATTAAGTCCCTAATCCTAACGTTTTTAGTTTTATGAGGGTACTTGTTTGTAAAGGGGTAGATTGTAGCAAATAATCGGGTTTCTGAGCACCTTTCAAACACACACTAACTAAAATCTAAATTAAATTGTTTAATAATCCGGTGAAGTGCCGGTATCAGAGCGAGATAGATTACAAAATTACCTATTGCGTGAAGACTGTCAAAGTAAAGCCCCGCAAGGTAGTAAGGAATGAAGGCCCGCGGGCCACCAATAAATGGAATTTGGCCGGCGCTAACGACAAAACCGTAGAAGTAACCGGCAAATAAGCTGAAAGCTGCCTGTCCGAGCAAGTGTTGTTGAAACCAAGCATAATGCGCTAGGCCATAACTTAAGCAAACAACCGCACTATAGGCCAGTATTTGCGGTAGTGTCCAAATCCCAAAGCCTAACAATAGATTGGAAATCAGAATTGACAGCGTTGCGACGTAAAAACCGGTGGTGAAACCAAAATAAATGGTGATAAAAATAATGATATCGGTTACCGGTTGGACGTTGGGTAAAAATTGAAATAAGTAGCGACCAACCACGCAGATAGCGGTTACTACGGCAATAAAGGTAATATAACGCGTTGAATACTTAATTGGTTGGCGCAAGATTAAAGGTTACCGAATCATGATTCTTTAAGTACGTTTGTGTCGCGCCTTTTGAAGCCATTTTGCCGTTTACCTTGAAGAGCCAGTAGCTGCTCGCTTTTTTATTTTGGCTATGACCAGCAATATCTGTAATCATGCCCTGCTTTTCTTTAACTTTAAAGTTCTTTTTTAAAACTTTCATTAGGTTGGTTTTAGTCGTTGTTTTAATCTGCTTAGTTTTGAAGGTTTTGTGTTTTTGTTGCAGCGTGATCTTTGCTTTAACACTTTGACCTGCGGCGGCAGCCGGAACTAGGTTACTTGTAATTAGTGCTAGGCCGAAGACAATGGTGAATAATCCCTTAATAAAACGGTGCATAATAGAGTCCTCCTTAGAAATCGATTGCAGTCTTAAGTTTAGCAAATTAAGGGTTGTGGTGCAAAAAGGGGTTACGGAGTAAAAGGAGTGGAATTAATGCAATTGAGTGACGCGCATTGTCACGTAGCTGATCGTGCTTTTGTACAACAATTAAAGCGTCAGCATATTTTTACGACAATTAACTGTGCGACGCCGGCAGAATTCACGCAAAATCAAACGTGGGTTGGCCGATCGCGCTATCTAAGATTATCTGCAGGAGTTCATCCGTGGCAGGTAGATAAGGTTTCGCTAAACCAAATGATGCCAATTTTGCAGCAAGTACCGATAATTGGTGAAATTGGTCTGGACAACGTTTGGACTAAAACTGATTTAGCTTTGCAGCAACAAGTTTTTTCTAAGCAGTTAAGTTATGCCGAACAAGCACATAAACCAGTGATCGTTCATGTTAAAGGAATGGCGCCAGCGGCCTTGAAAATTATGCGGCCATATTTCACCACTTTTTTAATTCACTGGTATGATGATTTGACCTACCTTAACGATTTTTTGGCCCTAGGTTGTTACGTCAGTATTGGCCCTTCTTTCGCTAGGGATGCTAACGTTATAAAGGTGATGCACCAGGTGCCACTAGAAAAAGTACTGGTTGAATCTGATGGTCTAAGCGGAATGGGCTGGGCCTTAAATCAAGAATTACCATTGGCCGCCTACCCACAGCGATTGGCCGCTTGTATTCGAACTTTAGCGCAAATTCATCATTTAACTTCGGACCAATTGGCCGCACAATTAGTAGCTAATCTTAAACGTTTTTGGCTGGCGGAAAATTAAAGTATATTATTCCACGATAAAATTATTTTAAAAGGGAGCGATCTAATGTTAAAAATCGGCGTTATTGGTCTTGGCAACATTGCCCAAAAAGCATACTTGCCGGTGATGGCAGGGATGCAAGATCAAGTTGAGTGGATTTTATGTACCCGCAATAATGAAAAATTACAGTACTTACAACAGCGTTACGGTTTTAAAAAGGTCGTTCATTCAGTAACAGATCTACTTGAATTGGCACCGACGGCAGTATTTATACATACACCAACTGAAACCCACGCACAATTAATTGAGTAATTTTTACGGCTCTATACTTTTTCCTGTTGATAGTTTACAAATGGTAAACTATTAACAGGATTTTTGTGCAGAAAAAGAGCTCACAGCTCTCATCCAAAAATCTACCCACCACAAGTATCATTTGAAAGGATATGAGAAAACCGTGAACCCTATAGACAATCATATAAAATTTGCGCTCAGTATTAAAGACCCAAATGTCATTTTTTTCGATTATGGTTACGAATACAAACAAAACAGACGAATTAAAGTCTATCGCGCAACTGTCAAGACCGGCCTTGAACGTTGCCCCCAGTGTGGCTTTGATCAGTTCAATCATAATGGTCACTACCTTTCCCGGGTGACCTACCTAGCCGCCAACGCCAGTGAGCCGGTGTACCTAGAACTGCATAAAGAGCGCCTGCTTTGTAAAAACTGTGGGACTAGTGTGATGGCAACGACCGAGCTAGTTGATAAATATTGCAATATCTCCCGGGCAACTCGCCAAAAGATCTTTATGCATTTACAAGATGATCGGACCCAAAAGAGTATTGCTTGTGACAATAATGTCTCACCCAGTACTGTTTGTCGCTACCTAGATAAATATGATGATCTCTTTCGCCGGAATTACAACTATCTGCCAGAACATTTAGCGATGGATGAAGTACGTGGTGTTGGCGGTGTCCTGCACTTTATTTGTATTAACGGTGCTGGTGATCATGAAATTCAACAGATCCTGCCGGATCGGTTGAAACAAAACATTATAGCTTACTTTAAGCAGTTTCCGCTCAGCGTGCGTCAGCGCGTTAAAACCGTGACTTTAGACCTTAATAGTTACTACCAAGACATTGTTAAAGTCGTATTCCCCAACGCTAAGATCATCGTCGATCGGTTTCACATTATCGCCATGATGACCAGAGCGTTCAACCAAAGTCGCGTGCAGCTTATGAAACAATATTCTAAACGGACCAAAGAATATCGGATCCTAAAATTCGCTTGGAAACTGTACTTAAAACATTGTGATGACCTGGAGGTTAAACAATTATTTTATGATCGCCATCTGCGCCAACAAGTAACCCAGCAAGAACGCGTTCAGTTGGGTCTTGAGCTTGATGAAACGTTAGCGAACACCTACACCATCATGCAAGGCATCATGACTTGTCTAAAAAATTACGATAAAGATGGGCTCGTGATCTATTTATATCACAATGAGCAACTCAGTCCCAAAATGAAGGCCACACTAATCACTTTCAAGAAAAACCTAGAGATCATCCTCAATGCCAGTGAATCAAAGTATTCGAACGGTCCCATTGAAGGCATCAATCGCATGATCAAACAGATCCAGCGAACGGCCTTTGGTTTTCGCAACTATCACCATTTAGTTTCACGGATCAAACTACAACAAATGCGCACCAAACCAAATAAAAAAACAGCATTAGAAGTTGCCTAACTTCTAACACTGTAAAATTGGCTATCAACAGGATTTGACAGAGAGCCATTTTTACAAGCTGGTAGTCACGTTTACGTTGATAAGCCAGTCAGTGATGATTTGGCGGTGGTTAAGCATTTATATGCTTTAGCGGCGGCAAAAAAATTATTATTAACGGCTGGATTTAACCGACGCTTTGCACCAATGAATCAACGCTTACAGCAAATTGGACCGGCAAATGTTTTGTTAGTTCAAAAAAATCGCATTGCGGCAGACCAACCAGTTAAGTTTGCCGTATTTGATTTAATGACCCACGTTGTCGATACAACTTTATTTTTGGCGGGAATTGAAACGGACGCGGCACTAACTTGTCACTATCAGGTTTCTACTTTGCAAGGTAATCTAGATCACTGTAGTTTAACTTTGGAGTTACCAAATATGACAGCTCACGCTTTGATGAACATGCACGCCGGGGCCAACAGTGAGACGGCCGAACTGCAAAATATTCAGGGTAGTTATCGAGTCGTTGACCTTAATTCTTTTAGTAAACGCAGCCCAGAAGGTGAACAAATAACAACGTTCCCTGATTGGACACCTAATTTACAACGCCGCGGGTTTGAACCACTTATTAAGGCTTTTGTTGCAGCAGTTGCCGATCCTGCTCACACTAACCCAGTCAGCCCAGCCTCCAGTATTTTAACGCATGAACTGTGTCAAAAATTAGTTGCGGCTAGTACATCGTAGCCCTTATATTTAAAACTGTTAGCTAGTTTTCAGAACGCCAGAACTTAACTGGAACAAGGCAGAACAGTTTAGATTCCATTCCGGTGCGCGAGGACGGAACGCGTGGCGGGTTGGCGAGCTAACTTTTACCAGATAAAGGCAAAGCTGGAATAAAAGTGGATCTCGCCAAGCCCACATGATTCTAAATGGCCCAGACCGCCATTAAGAATCATCGACACAGCTGATCCTCGCGCCCCGAAATGAGATCTGGCCGCCGTAGCACATTTAAATGTTATTTGTGTCTATTGCAGTAAACCAGTTATTGTGTTGCAAATAGGTGAAAACTACCTTTGTCAGTGTTGCTGGCTAATTAAGATCATCAATAAGTTGCGCAGCATTAAAGCTGTGGTTTCTACTCAATTGGACTAATTAAACAATTAAATGATTCAATAATTAGAGCTCAACTACTGCCAAGGTTTCATTCCGGCGCTGGCGTATCAGCCGTGTCGAAGGTACTTGATGACCGAATTGTGGTCATTTAGTACCTTGCGTGATTGACAAGATCCATTTTCTTTTCCGAACGGGTTTAATCGGAAAGAAAATTAGCTTGTCACCGCGCCACTGTCGCTCATTCTTAACAACTAATTTTAGCAAGTATTAATTACTAGAACATATTCGCTAAACAGGACTTGTTTCCCGTTGTCGATTGGACTAAGCCGAAGCCCGGCAAGTCCAAGTCGCACGCGTTCCATACGCCAGCGCCGGAATGGAACCTAACTAAATCTGCCCACGTGTCATTCCGTGGCAAGCGGCATAAGCGCCCTCTAGTTTCAGATTTGTTTTTAATGAATGTAATGTGCTAAGAAAGTTTGAATGCTATTTCGATAACGCTCAGGCTCTTTGGAAAATGAGCCAACGTGTTTGGCTCCTTTAACGGTCAGCATTTTTTTAGGTGCCTTAGTTGCCTGATAGAGTGTTTTAGTCATTGCGTGGGGAACAAAGGTATCAGCACTGCCTGAGATGAACATGATTGGCGTTTTATTTTTTTTAACTTGTGCTAACGCGTCAGCCTCCTTAAAACTATAACCGGCCCGAACTTTGGTAATTGCACTAGTAATGGGAACTAGCGGAAAGCGTGGTAGGTGGTATAAGGTCGTGGCCTGATGGCTAATTTCGGCGTCTGCAGTAGTAAAGGGACTATCAACAACAAAGGCCTTAACTTGGCTAGGTAACGATGATTCGCCACTGGCCATTGTCATGCCACTAGCACCCATGCTGATACCAAAAAGTACGATCTGGGAGTTCTGGCCATTTTTTTGAACAACTTGTTTGGCCCATTTAATGTAGTCTAAACGGTCCAGCCAACCATAGCCGATAACTTTACCTTGACTGGCACCTTGGCCACGAGAATCAGGTAGTAACACGTTATAACCTAGATCGTGAAAAAGTGCCGCGTACTGACCCATCTGTTCTTTGCTACCCATGTAACCGTGGGCAATAATTGCTGTTTTGGTTGTTGGCTTAGCAGCCTTGATGTAGTCTGCATCCAAACGTAAATTTCCGGTGGCCGAAGTTTCAAACCATATTTTCTTAGGAACATCTTGAAACCATTTCTTTTCCGAATATAGAGGATCAGAACGTTTTAGGGTTGTGTTTTCGCTAATGAAACTTTTTTGACCAGGAACAATAGCAACATTGTAAAAATATAGACCAGCACCAAATAGGCCAATAACAATTAAAAGAATTAGGATACCAGCAACACAAAGCAATTTTTTCATGATAGCCACCTCTTCAGTAGCGTACCATAAATTTCTTTCTAAAAGAATCACCAAAGTCGAATTATTGGCCCTGTATTCGGTTTCAGATTGGTGTTACTATTGAGAGGAATTCTCAATTAGAACGTAAGCAAATGTGCGGTTAATTTTGAAGCACGCTTTAATTTAGTTTCTAGCTAGATGGGTTGAAAAAGGGGCGATTAGAATGATTGATTTACATATTCACCGTTCACCAACTAAGCCGTCATTACGCTTGTCTGAATGGCTTAATGTGTTGCGAGCAGGTGTTTTGGGGATGAATGATGGGATTATCTCAACTGCCGGAATCGTTCTAGGAGTAGCGGGTGCCCAGCAAAGTTCCTTTATGTTATTTATTGCCGGAATTTCGGGAATGTTAGCCGGCGCCTTTTCCATGGGCGGTGGGGAGTTTGTTTCTGTTGGCCAGCAACGGGATATGCAGCGGGCAACGGCGGCCAAACAGCGCCAGGCTATCAGCGACGATTACCCGAAAGAATTAGCGGAATTAACTCGGGTTTATACCGCTAAGGGTATCTCAACGGAATTAGCCCAGCAGGTAGCGATTGAATTAATGGCCAAGGATGGCCTAAGTGCAACCTGTCGCGAAAAATATAATATTGAATTAGGTAATTATTTTAATCCGTGGCACGCTGCCATTTCATCGTTCTTTTCATTTTTTGTTGGTTCAATTTTACCGCTACTAACAATTACTTTAGTGCCGGCTAAATGGAAAGTAGCTGTTACCTTTTTCGCCGTCGGCTGTGCTTTATTATTAACCGGCTACGTCAGTGCAACACTTGGCCAAACGAGGCGGCGTAAAGCAGTTTTACGCAATTTAGTTGTCGGGCTGTTAACAATGGCGGTTACTTATGCCGTTGGTCATTTGTTTGCGATTTAAAGATAATAGCGTAGGTTATAGACCATTATTTTTTGATTATAATAATTTTAAAAGCTACTTAGGGGTGCTTTTTCAAACACTCTCTAGATAGGGTTAAACAATTTAAAAAGTGGTACAACAAATGAGCATTGCTCAGACTGTTGTGCCACTTTATTTGTTAGCTTAAATTTAAATATTGAGGTTAGTCGTCAAAAGGACCTTTACCTAAGTAGGCCTTTAGCATCCAGATATTCTTATCAGTAGCTTCTTTAAAGCCATTCATAATGTCTTGAGTAGGATCATCATGTTCTTCACCACTAATGGTGATCGTCTTTTGGTATTGATCGCGAAGATATTCATAGTCCTTGACCAAACGTTCCATATATTCTTTAAGGGTATACTGACCAAATGTTACCTTTTCTTCTGTTAGGCCAGTATTTTCAATGAATTCGTGAACTGTGCCATAAGGTGAGCCGCCAAGAGCAATCAAACGTTCAGCGATTTGATCTAACTGTTCGTTTAATTCATCCATGTAGTCATCCATTAATGGGTGTAACCGGAAAAATTCGGTGCCGCGCATGTACCAGTGGGTTTGGTGAATGATAACTGTTAATTGGCTGATATCTGCAACTAATTGATTCAGTTGGACCTTAGTTTTTGGAAAATTGTAATTAAGTTCACTCATAGTAAAAGTCTCCTTTAAGTATATTTACGTACACCACTAAGGATAGAATTAAAGCCATTTAAAAGCAATTAAAACGCTTAACTTTTGTAGAGCGTGTCTAAGACTACCTTTAGCTTGTGACCACTTTGCGGTCAAGTACATAATCTTGATGCGCCAGAAATTGCGCCACATGCTTAATTCAATTTGATGACGAAACGACGATGCAAGAATGGTCTAAGGGATACTTTAGTTAGTTTGCCGTAGATTACTCATCAGTAATAGCCTTATTTTGTTGATGTTGGTAAAGCTGCCAACATAGCGTAAGTGTGCCAGCTAATAGTGCATCGAAAGTACGGTCAGATAAATATTTACGTCCAACTAAGGAAATTGTGCTTCCGGCACCGGCAACATAGCGAGTTTTTGGACGACGTGCGCAGGCGGCCTTTTCCATAACGTTGGCAATAACTGACGTGTCAGAACCGAATTGGTTAAATAAGCTGAGCATGGCACCGGCTTTTTGAGCCGTTTTTGCGTAAGCCGTCTGTCCTGAGACCGCTAGTAATTTTTTACGAGCAATTCCTGGCCATTCAGTTTTGGTACAACCTGGTTCGATAATAACAATGTCGATTCCAAATTGGCTGACCTCTGTCCGTAGTGAGTCGAGCATTCCCTCCAATGCGTGTTTTGTTCCCATGTACCAGGCGCCCATTGGTTGATAGATTTTACCACCAATTGAGGAGGTGTTAATAATTCGCCCGCTACCTTGGTGGCGCATAATTGGTAGTGCGAGTTTGATTAAAGCAATCGCGCCGAAGACGTTTACTTCAAATTGATTTTTACCCTCAGCTAAACTGACATCTTCAACGGCACCGTAAGCACCGTAGCCAGCGTTATTGATCAGAATATCTAGGCGTCCTTCGCTTGCTAAAATTGTTTTAATAACATTCTCGCGGGATTCTGCAACAGTGACATCGAGATTAATAATGTTGATACCAAGACCAACTAAGTGGCGCATACGTTCCATTCGGCGAGCGGCGGCGTAAACAATGAAGCCAGCCCTTTTGAGTCGGATGGCAGTTGCTTCACCAATACCTGATGAGGCTCCAGTAATTAAGACAACTTTTTTCATTTGGAAAATCCTCCTCTGATAAAAACTGTTAGTTAAGCTGAATATAGCGCTTTTGTTAGGCAAGTCAAGCGCTATCACAGGCAAATGCTAACGGAACATCAGTTAAAAGTGTTAAAATGTAAAAACAGAGAGGGGTTTTTTAGTTGAAACAAAGCGGCTATAACGCAAATGGTATTAGTGACGTTGTTGAAAACGCAAAGAATAGTGGATTTGAAATTGGCGACCAAGTTAAAGTAACCAAGGAAAAAGGTATTCCAGATTGCGTCGGTGTTATCTCTAAAAAATACACAAATAGTGCAATGGTTAAGTTGCACGAAGGCGATAAAGTAACCGCACAAGTTATGGAAGAAATGAACGGCCGTTACGTTGTCAATTATGATCATTTAGAAAAATTAGTAGACGCAAAGTAGCAGGTAAAAGACTTAAAGTATAAATACGATCTGCGGATAAGCAATTCTTTACTGCAGGTTAGCATTAAAGATAGGTAGTATCGGAAAAGAGAGAGTGGGACAAAAGTCGGTTGCGTAATGGAACCAATCCAATAACCGTACTATGGCTATTGAATTGGCCGTAGTTAGGTACGTGAATCCAGACTTTTGGCGCACGTTCTAGCGTAATGTTCGGAAATAATAGGTGGCTAGGACTTTTTGTCCCGGCCGCTCTTTTTTTGTGGTAATCGGGCAGCTGATTCAATATTTACGAGTGCAGTGTAAAATATAAAAGTGGCTGGCCCCTAAAATAATGTGGGTAAGTTGATAGCTTTACTACCAGGACGAACTCCTGTTAGGGCCTATTTTTAGAGTAGCGAGAATGTTAAGCAGACCTAAATAAAAGGTAGCTAAAATAATTTAAGCGAAGCGGTTGCAAACGCTTACCGATGCTGCTATACTGTGTTTGTAAGGAAGAGGTAAACCAATAGATTGAGTAACAAATTTACAAATAGTTCTTCTGGATACTGTTTCAGTGTAGTACTGGTTAGTAAGGTAGTACCGTTTCGGATTCACGAAGAATCGTAGTTGTTTTACCTTAAGTAACAAAGATGTCCAACGGAGGTGCATGTCAAGTAAGATGTGTCAGGTATTTCCAAAAAGACAACAAACATCAGCGATAGCGTAATACAGGATTCTTAATCCGAGTACGTGGACAGAATCATAGCAGATGTATTTTACAAAAATGTACGCTTGCTCAGGTGAGGTTGTCGTACAATTGAATAAGTAGCAAATTTTTAGAATGAGGCGAAAGATATTTTAGATTTAAACCAATGTGTTAGTCGTTTCCCTAAGCAACAAATTAATCTATTGGCTCTTCCGAACATTTGATAGGCGTTAAGTATTGATGAATAATCGAAACTTGACGTCTATTTTTGTGTCCTTAATTAAGGTCAGTGAATATAGTGATTAAATTCTGAACACTAGCTTAATTTGACGAATAAATATTGTAACTGATGGCTTGAAACCTGGGCGCCTTTCCAAGCATTCCCTAGGTTAATTAGGAGGTACTAGTGAAAAATTATTTCAAGACATTGGCTGGTTAATAATGTAAATTTAGCAAACATATTTACAACCTCCGTAAAACATGGAAGAATGGTGGGGAATAGGTAATTTTTACCCGATAATTTTTTGATGAAGGAGGCGATCGAATGACAGATTCTAAGGCTATCAATAAAGCAGGAGTAAGTACAAATAAAACAGAAAAATCAGTGGATGATTTAACGGTGGTTGGTTTTTACTGGGTTAATCACCACAATCAGACCCCTGATGGACAGAGCTACACACTTTATGTTGGCGAAAACTACCAGCACAGTCCTTTTCAGTTATTATTTCCCGCCGAGCGTGCTGATCGACTTGGTGGTAATCTACTCTATCGGAGTTGGTCACGGCATTTTCAGCGCTATAACTCGTTTGTTCGCGTGGCGGACAATGCGCGCGTTTTTATGGCACAATTCATGGCTAAATTTGTTAGTCGGATTACCCAAGTTGCAACTAAAAATTCACTAACGATGGGTGTAATAACGGATACACATGACCGCGCTGGAAAAAATTATCAATTTTATGGTACTAATGGATTGCAGCACGTTGAAGAATTAAAGTTATTAGATAATTTTGGTGTGTTTGATGCGATTGGTCATTTAGGTGATTTGATTGATGGCGCTAATGAACCTTCTGTATCGCGCGTGCGTTTGGGTCAAATTATTGGTACATTAAATCAATCGAAAACGCCATTTTTTGTGACAAAGGGTAATCATGATGAGAATGATAAGTACGCGATACATCAGTCGAAGAAACAAGTAAGTGACGCCTTTGGACCAAATGATTTTGCGGATCTGGTTTGGAAAAAAATGTACGCCCAGGCACAGATTCATGCGGTATCAGCTCGCTTTGGTGTTGGCTATTTTGATAAAGGCCCGGTACGAATTATTTTTATTAATACAAGTGATGTTCCATACGAACTGACTAGTAGTGGTGCTAAGCGCTATGATACTAAAAAAATGCACGCCATTCGTGGTGGACAAATGCAGGAAATTATTGCAATTTTACAGCGGAGTTTAGATAAAAACATTGTTTTCTTTGGGCACGCGCCTTTAGTTGATGCTGCTGGTCACGAAGATATTGTTAAAAATGGTGGGGCCTTACAGGAATTGTGTCACTATTTTAATCAACATCAGCGCGGCCGTTTGGTCAGACATAGTTCGGACGCTTTATTTGCGCTTAACTTACGGTATGATTTTAGTCAGATTGGTCAGTCGAAGGTATCGGCCTACATTTGTGGGCACTTGCATGATGAAGGTGCGTTTGCAGTAGATGATATTCAATATATTGTGTTAAACTGCAGTGCACTTATTAGCGCTAACCAACCTAACGTTAATCAATTTAATCAGAATTTTGATCGGCAACAAGGAACGCTAACGGAATCGGCTGGCTATGCGATTGATGTTAATAATTTGAAGGGTCGTCTGACTGTTTTAGGCTACGGTGCGGCCACACCAAAACGAACTTTTACAATTTCAAGTGTCCACCCAACTTTACCAGCAATTGGTGATACTGGAGTTTTACCAGTGGCTAGCTATTTTAGTGGGCATCAGCGTTTGAACTTGCAAATCGAGCAAACCATGAGTGGTCGATTAATTTGTTTTCTTAGTGGCCAACTGCACTTACCACAGGTCAACGATTTACAACAAGAACGGGTAGCGACAGTTCCGCTACCATACCGACCTAAGCAGCTATTGCTAATGCCAATTCAGAGCATTAGTGGTGACCAGGCCCAACTGGGAATTGAGCCCAATGGTGATGTTTGGTTAACAACACAGCGACTAACAACGCTGAGGGGGCCCTTTATCTTAAATTTATCTTGGATACGCTAAGTAGGCTGGTAACTTTTTACTGATTGTGTATAATGCAGTTATTGAGTCAAAATTTAAGTGAATGAGGCTTTGTGATTGAAACGAAAACAAACAAATCGGCATCAGCCTAAGCAGCGCAACTCACGCTTATTTCTGATTTGTGTGCTTCTCTTGATTGGCATTATTGGGTGTTTATCCCTTTTAGGACGGGAAAACGCTACAAAGGAGATTAGCTTTCCAACTACAGTAGAAAATGGGGCGTTGAAATTAATTGGTCAGCAGCCGGTTAGTATTGAAATGCCAGTTAAGGCACGCTCGCAATTTCCAACTTTGCCAACTGGCTGTGAAATTGCGGATGTCGCCATGTTATTTGATTACCGTGGTCACCCAACGGATTTAGCCACTTTGGCGAATTCGCTTCCGTACACTGATAATCCAGAGACTGGCTTCTGGGGTGATCCTTTTACCGGAACTGGTTATACGATGTATCCACCAGGTTGGCGTCCGATTTTTGAAAAAAAGCTTGGTAGTTTTACCGACTTATCAGGCCAATCAGTGACTAAGTTGAAAGGTCAATTAGCAAAGGGAAAACCAATCGTTGCTTGGGTCCACATGCACGGTTTTTTTGCCCACGCTATTTTATTAACCGGCTACGATCATGATACGATCATTTATAATGATCCCTTTACCGGTAAGGGTCGGCAACAGATGTCCAGCCAACGTTTTTGGACGGTAGCAGCATCACAGAAGCACCGAGCGATGACTTATTAAGCTAGAGTGTTTAAAAGGGCGTCCAGGTTCTGAGCATTAGTCTAGATTGACAAATGATTCACGTAGTGGATTATTTGGCGATCGTAACTACTATTCCACAATTGAGAATTATTAGCATAAAACGCTAATAATCTTGATGTTTCATACGTTGTCCATTCAACTATGGCGAAAAACGCCAAGTTGAAATATGGCAATCGCAGGAACCTGCCTTTTTAAACACGTTTCCACCAAATTAGCCGAGGGATACAAGTAAGCGTATTTTCTTAATAAGCTCTAAATCAAAAAACACCAGAGGCCAGGACAAAAGTCCTGGCCTCTTACTGTTTCCGGAACGTACGCCAAAGGTCTGGGGGGTCACGTACCTTACGGGAGTGTTTGGAAAAGCAAAGGAAGCTACTTTTTCAAAGGATAATTCAATAACCATAGTACCATTATTGGATGGGCCTACGTTACGCAGTGAACCCAAAACCAACTTCTGTCCCACTCCCTGATGCTTTTTTAGTTTTGGAGCGTTGCAGCGGAATTGGTTTGTCGCTATACTAGTGAATAAAATGAGTAAAGTGGGTGGCCTGATGAGTGAACAGCAGCAAAGCAGTGAATTGTTGGATACGTGTCTAATGGCCGGAAGAATTATGATTGAAAGTGGTTCGGAGATGTACCGGGTAGAAGATACAATGAACCGAATTGCCCAAAACGCTGGTGAAAAACAGAGTATCACCTTTACTACGCCGACGGGGATTTTTATGGAACTAGGGGATAGCGGAGCGGTTCAGATTCGCCAGATTACAAGCCGAACAATTAATTTAGAAAAGGTTGAGCACGTTAATGCATTATCCCGTGAATTTGCGGCTCAAACAATTAATCTTGGTCAACTTCATCAGCGCCTGGCCTCACTGGACCGAGATGTGCCTTTCTTTCCCGTCTGGCTTCAGATCATTGCGGCGGCACTGGTTAGCTGTACTTTAATGATTATTTATGGCGGTTACTGGCAAGATTTTATTAGTACGGCCGTGATTGGTGCCACTGGTTATGCGGTCTTCTACTGGGTGCGCGATCGCTTGAATATTAGCTACCTTAATGAGTTTTTGGCGGCATTTACGATTGGATTACTTGCTTTGATAGCGGTCCGGCTACATTTAGGGCGGAGTATTGACATGATTATCATTGGCGGTGTGATGCCGTTGGTTCCTGGTGTACCAATAACTAACGCTGTCCGTGATGTTTTAGCGGGCCATTTATTATCGGGAATTGCTCGAGGAATGGACGCTATTTTTAGTGTTAGTGCAATTGGTGTTGGCATTGCACTGATTTTTCGCTTTTTTTGATTAAGGCCTGTCTAAAAAGACATCTGGATTCTGAGTAAGTTTGCGCTAGATCAATTGAAAACATTCTAGGCAAAAATTAGCTGTAATGGCTACGGGGAGCTATGAGATGATCACTTTATTTGGAAAAGTCTTGCTACAACTTGTTTTTAGTTACATAGCCACGGTAGCCTTTGGTATTTGTACTAATGTGCCACACCGAGCATTGAATGCTTGTGGGTTGACTGGTGCCGCGGGCTGGTTTGTTTATTGGCTACTTGTGCAATTAGATTTAGGACATATGTTACCTAATTTAATTGGTGCATTTGTAATTGCATCAGTTAGTTTATTCTTTGCGCGAATGAAAAAAATTCCGGTTATTATTTTCAATATTCCGAGTTTAGTGCCGCTAGTCCCTGGTGGCGTTGCTTATCGTTGTGTTCGGGCACTTGTCCTTGGTAATTATACGCAGGGCATTGGGTTTGCCATTCAGGTAATGATGATTTCTGGGGCAATTGCCGTTGGATTTATGTTGGCTCAGTTTGTTGGTCTGCGGCGCCCGGCCAAAAATAGTTAGTGAGTTAAAGGTGTTGCGCAATAAGTGTTAGGGTGTTATAACGTGGGTTGAATCAGGTAAGGGGGGCACAGTTTTGTTATTTAATAAAACAATGGATTATTTGGTAGTTGGTGTTTATCGTTTGGCTAGCGGGAAAAAGACTGAACAGTGTGTTATGCATAATACAACGAAACGTGAAGCAAAAGAGCAAATGTTTAACTATTTAATAAATAATAAGCTGGGCAATCAAGACGGCTCATTTCGTGATATTCTCTCGATTAGTGTCCATAAAGAATAACTAAACAAATGTGGTGTGGAGTTTCAACTTGCTATTTTTAATTTGTTACAGCTATAATGAACTTAGGGCGTGTTTGGAAAGCAGGTTCCTGCTTTTCCAAACACGGTTACACTAAATTAGTCTGGGCAATACGCGTAAAGGTATTTTCCAAAAATGAACTTAGTTGCAGCATTATTAATGACCAACAAAGGTGGGGATAAACGGATGAGTACGGAAGACCCAAAGAACACGTTAGATTTTGAAGTAGAAAACATGAACTTTCATCGTTTATTGGTGGCAGTAGATGAAGATGATTCAACGTCATCAATTCGTGCGTTTAACTACGCTGTGACGCTGGCCAAAACTTATCGTGTGCCGTTAGCAATTGTTACAATCTTGGAGACTGGTGATCTGAATATTTATGATTCATTATCACCAGACGTTTTGTCAGATCACCGACAAGAAGTGTTAGATAAAATTAACCAGTATGCAGCCAAGGCTAAGGATTTTGGTGTCACAGACGTAACGCCATTAATTGGTGAAGGCAAGCCAGGAAATATTATTGTAAATAAGATTATTCCTGATTGGCGGCCAGATCTTTTAATTGTTGGGTCAGAAACGACTGACAAGAATCGATTATTTATCGGTTCGCAAGCAAGTTATATGGCGCAAAATGCGGCGTGCTCGGTAATTGTTGTTCGGGCTAATGATATGTAATGTTGTTTAATTAATTTAAAATCAAAATAGGACAAAGAGTAGTTGCAAAAGTCATGATTGCTACTATTCTTTGTTCTTTATTTTTAACAGCAGTGTAGTTGAGTAGGAATTATTTTGGAGGAAATTAACATGAAATACGCTAACATCACGATTGGGACGTTTCTTGCTCGACCTAACCGATTCATTGCCAACTGTGAAATTGCCGGTAGTGTCCAGGCAGTCCACGTAAAAAATACCGGAAGAAATAAAGAAATTTTGCGGCCACAGGTTCAAGTTGCGCTAGTGAAAAGCAATAATCCTAAACGTAAAACAAAGTATGATTTAGTTGCTGCACTGTGTGGTGAACGCTGGATCAACATTGATAGTCAGGCACCTAACCATATTGCCTATGAAAGTATCTTGGATGGGACTATTCAGTTACCTGGGTTGGCCGAACCGATCACAACATTACGTCCAGAGGTAGTTTTCTCTGATTCACGTTTTGATTTATTTGGGAGCACCGCAACTGAATCCTTTTTTGTTGAAATTAAAGGCGTCACATTAGCTAACGCCGACTTTGCGGCATTTCCTGATGCACCAACAATTCGCGCTGAAAAACACGTTCGAACTTTGATGGCGGCACGCGCATCTGGTTATGGCGCTTATTTATGTTTTATTGTTCAAATGAGTGGTATTCGTGAAATGACCGTTTATAAGCAACGTGATCTGAAATTATATCAAGAAATTTTGGCCGCACAAAAAGCGGGCGTCACTGTTTTGGCCTATGGCTGCGCAGTAACGCCCGGAGAGATTAAAGCAGTTTATCCAGTTAAGCTAAATCTTGCCCGGCAATTTCACGAATTAACGGCTGATGAATTAGCTCTTTGAGGGTAAAGTACTGTAATTATGTTTGATTGTGTCGGCAGATTTTTGGAAAAGTGCCTGTTCATCTGCCGGTAAGGTAATTGGATAAGTAGCGACGATGCCTTCACGGCCAACAATGGCTGGTTGGCCAATACAAATCCCAAGCTCTTCGTTCCAGTTAGATACTGGCCGAATAACCCGGGCGTCACTAAAGACAGCCTCAGCTAGGGTAACCGCAGCCGTGGCAATACCATAGCTTGTGTAGCGTTTACCATTAAAGATGTACCAGCCACCTAGGCGGGCATCTTCACTAAGCTGATTGACGTCAAGGTTCCGCTCTTTAGCGAGAACACTAATTGGTTTTCCGCCAACAGTGACTGTCGACCAGGCCGTAAATTGAGTTTCACCGTGTTCACCTAAGTTGAAACCGGCAACGTTCGTTAATTCAACGTTGAGTTTTTCACCAACGGCACGTTTCATTCGCAATGTGTCCAACGAGGTACCAGTGCCGAAGACTTGTTTTTTAGGTAAACCAGTCAAATCTTGTAAGTATGTGGTGATAACGTCACATGGGTTTGTAATATCAATGATAATACCATTAAAACCAGATGCTTTAATCTTAGGACCAACTTCTTCGACAATTTTACTAGTTACACGTAATTCGGCCAAACGATCACCAGCGTGGTCATAAAGCGCTGTAATATCGCCGGCACTAAAAATAATAACGTCAGTATCTTGTAATTGTGCGTAGTCCTGAATCGCTACATTAGTGTGCGTTGTTAATTGTCCTTGGGCATCCTGTAAGTCTAGTTGTTCTGCCTTTGCGATCTTATCTGACTTATCAAATAAGGTTAAATCGTCCGCAATCCCCTTAGTAACAATTGTGTAACCAACTTCACGACCAACGTGGCCAAGACCAATAACTGCCATTTTTCGCATAAAAAAGCCTCCCTAATAGCTTGCTAAGTTTGATATAAATCTAGTTTAGTTTGGAAAATATTTTATATTCCTAATTAAGTATACACAATTCTAAGAATTAGTAAAAAAATTGCAAGACTATTTTAATATTAATCACTATTAAGCGTAACTGACTGGTGTTTTTTATCTTGCCGGAGTTCGTGGGTATCATGCAGGAGTAAACCGAAATTAATTAACTCAAAAATTGCGGTCATGGCAAAAACACCGCGATAATCACTAACGCTGGAAATAACTGCACCGAGCATTGGTCCAGAAACACTGCCTAACGCTTGAAAGGATTGATTCCAGCTAAATAAACGACCAAAGGCTTTGCTAGGAATATAAAGGGTCATGATTGCCTGAACGGCTGGTAATAGCGCGGCATCAGAAACCCCAACTAATAGGCGTAAGGCACCAAATTGCCAGATGTTACGAACAAAACTCATTGGTATAAAGCAGGCGGTAGCAAATAGCAAGCCAAAAAGGAGAACGTGTTCTGGCCCAACGTGATCGCTTAGTTTGCCTAACAATGGCGCGGCAAATAAGGTTACAACGCCTGGTAAGGCGGCAACAACGCCACTAATAAGCGCAATTGGGCCGTGGTGATGCAATAATTCGCCAACAAATAAGCTGACAATTGGGGTAACTGACATATTGGCCGCTTGAATAATTAAAGTGGTGATAAACATTCCGGTAATTAATTTTGGATAACGTAGTTCACGGAAAACCTGGCGTGTTGGGGTTAAATCCCCTTTAGCTAAAGGACTAAATTTTTCGTGAACAAAAAATAGTGTCATTAAAAAGACGATAAACATTAATGCACCAGTGACGTAAAAGGTGCTACGATAGCCTGCAATGCCGGCCAAAACGCCCCCTAGTAAGGGGCCAAGCAAAGTGCCAACAACGTTTCCAGTGGCCAAAGTGCCCATTGCCTGGCCACTTTTTTCCCGAGGGACCGCGGCAGCAATAATCGCGTTGGCGTTATTAATGTAGCCGGAGAAACCGCCCTGTAAGGCACGTAAAATAATTAAGACTGTAATATTAGGTACGAAACCACAAGCAGTAATCGTAAAGGTCATTCCCAGTGCTGCTCTCAAGCACATGATTTTGCGGCCATGTTCGTCGGCTAACTTTCCCCAAAATGGTGAGACAATTGCCTTTACGAGAAAAGTAATTGCAAAGGCTGTGCCACTGTAAAGATTAAGTTGCCATTTATTGAAATTACCTAATGTTTGTATGAAAAGTGGTAAAAAGGGCATTGTCATTGAAAAACCCATTCCGGTCATAAAGTTGCCAAACCAAAGAAAGGTTAAGTTTTGCCGCCAAGAAGGCTTTTGCTCTTTAATAGATTGATTGATCATCGCAAATGCCCCCTAAAAATTAATCGATTGCTTCAAGTTATACTCAGTTTACAATTTATATTTAATTAAACCAATTCTATAAATACCATTTAATGATAGAAAAATTAAAAGTGGGCCAAAAGATTGCTTTATCCGTAAATTCTAGCCAATTAGTGCTTGTTAGCCAGACGGATTGCGATTTTTTGTGTCCACTTCTTTTTCAAATGAGTATCGATCAAGGATTAATAGCGACCAGAAGTCGTCTTAATTGCTACTTAATTTTCTTGTAACTTTGTCGTTTTTGGCTCCGCCGATTTATCAGTATTTAATTTATTGCGCCAATAAGTCGAAAGAATTGAGCCAGAAATATTATGCCAGATACTGAAAATGGTTGAAGGGATAGCGGCTGCTGGATGGAAGTACTTCATTGCCAGCGTTGCCCCTAAGGCAGAATCTTGCATACCAACTTCAAAAGTAATTGCTTTTCTCTGAGGATCATTTAAGCGGATGAGCTTAGAGAATAAGAAGCCAAGCCCGTAGCCGGAAAGGTTATGTAAGATTACAACTGGGATAACCAAGGCAGTTTCTGCGGTAAATAAGTGAGCTTGGTTGGCTGCAAAAACGGAAGCAACAATTAATAAAATAGCAGTTTGGGAAACCAATGGTAAGATGCGATTAACGGTCTCGATCCTTTTACCGAAAATAGTGTGAACCAAAACGCCTAAGAAAATTGGTAGTAAAACAATTCGAATAGCGCCAAGGAAAAGTGAAGTAGCAGGGACGGTCACCCAATTACCAGCGTAAAGAAGTAAAAGTGTTGGTAACATTATTGGCGCTAGCAATGTTGATAACATGCCAATCGAAACATCTAAGGCAACATCGCCACCAGCAAGGTAGGCCATAACGTTTGATGACGTTCCACTTGGACAAGAACCAACAAGGATAACACCGACGGCAGTTGGTCCGTTAAGGTGAAAAATTAGGCAGAGTAGGTAGGCAATGCCGGGCATGATGACGTAGTGGGCAACTGTACCGGCGAAGACAGGCCACGGATGCCGAAATATTCTAGCAAAGTCCTTACGCGTTAACGTTAGGCCCATTCCAAATAGGACGATACCTAATAATAGCGATGTGTGCGGTGCGATTGCGACTCCAATACTAGGAACAAAGAAACTAAACGCGGCCACAGCTACGACTAGCCAGGTAAACCACTTACTCACCCAATTACCAACCATTTCAGCATGTTTCATATACATCTTCCTTTCGTAATTCAAGTCATTAATTTTTTGTTATTTTGATATTAAAAATAGAATTTAAAATGGTCGCAAAGTTCAACTAATAATGAACACCTAATGAAATTCGGGCGTAACGACTCATCTTTGCAACTGTCCACGCTGGGTACCAGACAAGGTTGATTTTGACCTTTTTAACCTCTGGAATAATAGAAAGGGCGTTATCAATCATTTGCTCAAGGATATCCGAGATTGGACAGCCCATTGTTGTTAACGTCATCGTGACGGCACATTCGCCATCTTCGGTCATACTCAGACCGTAAATCAGGCCAAGATTGACAATATCACAACCTAATTCAGGATCAATGACAGTTTCTAAAGCGTCTAACATGCGGTCTTTTAGGTTATCTGCAGTATTTGTTTCTGTCATTAGCACGGGCCTCCTACAATTAAAGATTTAAGTCTAATTAGAGCTTATTCTGACGAGCTTGTTCTTCAAGGGCAATGATCTCACTTGGATCCTTCATAACGCCACCAGTGTTGGCCGAGGTTACTAGGGCCGTGTAACGAGCCAGGTAGCCGGTGGTAACTTTAGGTTTAAAGGGTTTTAATTCCTTTTGGCGGTTGTGTAGTTCAGCAGCGGAAACGGCAACGTTTAGCGTTCGGTTTTTTAGATCAATCGTGATTTGATCGCCGTCATGGATTAGCGCAATTTCACCGCCTTCAGCGGCCTCAGGTGAAACGTGACCAACGCAAATTCCGTGAGTAGCACCGGAGAAACGACCATCAGTAATCAGGGCAACATCGCGACCAAGTCCGCGCCCGACTAAATCAGAAGTTGGGTTTAGCATTTCTGGCATGCCGGGACCACCTTTGGGACCTTCGTAACGGATAACAACGACGTCACCCTTTTTTACGGTACCATCATCGATGCCATTAACCGCATCATCGTGGGAATCAAAGCAGACTGCTGTTCCGGTAAATTCGTGAATATCGGGATCAACACCACCAACTTTGATTACGGAACCATCTTTAGCAATGTTACCGTAAAGTACAGATAGACCACCTTCGCTAGAATATGGATTGCTTAAGGGATGGATAACCTCTTCATTTTTAGTGTAGGCACCAGCAACGTTTTCCCGGATTGTTTTACCAGTGACGGTTTGCCGATCTGGGTGTAAAATGCCACCTTTTTCGATTAATTCATTCAGAATTACCGGAATTCCCCCAGCGTTGTGTACGTCTTCCATAGTCCAAGAAGATGATGGGGCAATTTTGGCCAGGAATGGTGTCTTTTCAGCAATGGCGTTGACGTCACGTTCGCTATATTTAACGCCGGCTTCGTGTGCAATCGCTAATGTATGTAAAACAGTATTGGTTGATCCGCCCATGGCCATGTCAAGTGCGATACAATCATCGAAGGCTTCTTTGGTCATAATATCCCGTGGCTTGACGTTATTTTTCACTAATGTCATGAGCTGTTTAGCAGCTGCGCGAATCAAGTCCCGCCGTTGCTCGGAAACGGCGAGTGCAGTGCCGTTATAAGGTAATGCCATCCCCATCGCTTCCATCAGGCAATTCATTGAATTAGCGGTGAACATTCCGGCGCAAGAACCACAGCCTGGACAGGCGTTTTGCTCGAGTTGAAGGAAGTCATCCTTGTTTAATTTGCCTGATTTAAAAGCACCCACGGCCTCGAACATATTTGAAAGGGTAACAGCGTGTCCATTTGGATCAAGGCCTGCCTTCATTGGACCACCAGAACAGAAAATGGCTGGCACATTGGTACGGGCGGCGGCCATTAACATGCCAGGACTGATTTTGTCACAGTTTGGCATGTATAAGACACCATCAAACCAATGGGCGTTAATAACTGTTTCGGCTGAATCGGCAATGATCTCACGACTTGGTAACGAATAGCGCATGCCAATGTGGCCCATGGCAATCCCATCATCAACCCCGATGGTATTAAACTCAAACGGAATACCGCCGGCCTCGCGAATGGCCTTTTTAGCAATTTCGGCTAATTCACGTAAATGAATGTGTCCTGGAACGATTTCAATATATGAATTGCAAATAGCAATAAAGGGCTTTTTCATGTCGTCAGTGTTCTTAACCCGACCAGTTGCGTACAGTAAACTACGACCAGGGGCACGATCAGCACCGACTTTAATTTCGTCACTACGCTTCTGCATGTCTTTACCAGTGACTGTGAAATTTAAGGTGTCGCTCATAGATAACCATCTCCTGAAGATTAGATTTTATTCGTTTAGATTAAAATTTGTGGTGCGAATGATTAGAAGACTATCACTTAGAAAATGTTTGTCAACTTTGTTTTATTAGAAATAGTTTTAAAAACAGCTTGACATAGGTAACTAATGCATGATAAATTTATTTTAACTTTTAATGCTAATCTAATTTAAATGCTTTGACGAGGAAGAGTAGTGATTTCCAGTAGATAAACAGAGAGCTCTGTAAGCTGAGAGGGGCAGTACTGGAAGTGACGAAAGTAACCTTTGAGCTATCTGCTGAATGAAGTAGGCGGGATTGGGAGTGCCCATTATCGCACCAACGCATCAATAATTAGAAGAATGAGCTTGCTCGTTTGCCTTCTGGTTTATCGGTTTTATAAAGAAGTCACATTCTGCTTTTAATTATATGTGCGCGGCAGAGGCATTTGCGGAGACGCAAATGTAAAACAAGAGGTGGTAACACGCGAAAGCGTCCTTGTGGTCTTATCTAAGATCACAGTGGGCGCTTTTTTTGTTGGCGTAAGCTCTCTGAATTAGATTGTCCTTTGACAATTGAATAGAAGAAGGCACTTATAAACTTACAAAAAGATTACAGCCATGCACGTTTCGAGTGCGCGAAGTTCGCGCTAGGAGGTTAAAAATATGAAAACAGCATTTGAATTAGTTACTTGTACCCACTGTGAACAGAAAGTTCCAACTGGTGTCTACTGTAGTAATTGTGGTAAACAGCTTTTCACCATTCAAGGGCAGGTTAATATCACAACAAGTTTTTGCGTTAACTGTGGCGCGCTAACCCCGGCAACTAAGTACTGTAGTATTTGTGGTTACGAAAAGGATTACGACCATTACTTCTAAAGTATTAGCGAATACCTGGAACTAAATTGTACTAGTAACCATTTTGACTGATTTAGCACGAATGTATTTGAAAGGACATAGATCTGTATGACCTTTTAACTACCTGCAAGAATAAACAAAAACAAAAATAAGTAAAAAAGTAATTGACATTCATGATTACTACAAGTATATTAATAACCAAGCAAATGTGTTGATTTATTTCAGCACCATAAATAATCATGTTGACGGGAAAGAGTATTTCGATGTTCTGCCTTAAAGCGAGTTTCAGTAGGTGAAAGGAAACAAGCAGACGTCTTAAGAAAATCCTCCCCGAGTGATGAACCGAAATTTAAGTAAGTTTATTGGCTGCCACCATTATCCCGCTAGCGTATCGCAATTATTTTTATTGCTGCACGTGAAGAGGTAGTACCAGTAATGGTGCTATGAATAGAGGTGGTAACACGCAAATAAGCGTCCTTCAAGATTTTAAATATCTTGGCGGGCGCTTTTTATTTTTCCCAAATGAGTTAAAAATTATTTTAAAAAGGTGTTGACAACCACAAAAACTAATGTATAGTGAATAACATAATTTCTAATAGAATTTTAATCAATTGTTTTAGGAGGTGAGTGGATGTTAGAAAAAGAAACACAGAGCAATGTTCAACAACAAACTGGCGCGACAGTTTTACTTACGGCTTTGAAAAAGCAAAATGTTAATCTGTTGTTTGGTTATCCTGGTGGGGCTGTTCTTCCACTTTACGATGCGTTGTACCAAATGAAATTTCAAAATATCTTGGTTCGACACGAGCAGGGCGCAGTTCATGCGGCTGAAGGTTATGCGAAAGTAACCGGAAAACCAGGCGTTGTCTTTGTTACTAGCGGACCAGGTGCAACTAACGCAATGACTGGCCTAGCTAACGCAATGTCAGATTCAACGCCAATTGTTGTCTTTACTGGCCAAGTTGGAGTTGGTGCCATTGGAACGGATGCCTTTCAAGAAGCAGATGTACTGAGTATGACGGCGCCCGTTACCAAAAATAATTATCAAGTACGGCGTGTTGCCGATTTACCCCGAATTGTTGCTGAGGCGTTTCGCGTAGCAACAACTGGGCGGAAAGGGCCAGTCGTTGTTGACCTTCCCAAGAGTGTTACACAAGAACAAGTAACGGAGCTTACCGATGATCAAGTTCATTTAACCAGTTATCAGGCAAAGCGGCCATTGGATCAAGCTGCAATGGACGAAATGCTACTTGCTTTACGGCAAGCAAGTAAACCAGTCATCCTTGCCGGTGGTGGTATTGGGGCCGCCCAAGCGAGTACCGAATTGCGAAAATTCAGTAAAGATTTTCAGTTGCCAGTTGTTGCTAGTTTATTAGGATTAGGTGATATGCCAACTGATGAACCACTATTTTTAGGAATGGGTGGCATGCATGGCACTTATACCGCTAATATGGCACTCACCGAATGTGATTTTCTTCTATGTATTGGTGCTCGGTTTGATGATCGCTTAGCAACGGCGCCAAAACAGTTTGCACCAAATGCTAAGATTGCGCACATTGATATTGACCCGGCCGAACTTGGTAAAGTGATTGCGGCGGATTATCCGATTGTGGCCGATGCAAAGGTGGCCTTAGAGTACTGCCTGGCACAACCAATGAAGCCAGCGCACGATCAAACTTGGCTACAACTTTTAAAGCAAAGAAAGGCCGCTCATCCCTACAGTTATCAAGAAAGTAGTACTGAATTAAAACCCCAACGAGTGATTGAATTAGTTGGTCGTTTAACCAAAGGTGATGCTACGGTGGTGACCGACGTTGGGCAACATCAAATGTGGACCGCCCAGTTTTACCCCTTTAGCCGACCACAACAATTAATTACTAGTGGTGGTTTAGGAACAATGGGTTTTGGTTTACCAGCCGCGATTGGTGCTGCCTTTGCCACTCCAGATAAAACCGTTGTCTTATTCGTGGGCGATGGGGGGCTACAGATGACTAGTGAAGAATTAGATGTTTTAGCAGCTTACGATCTCAACGTTAAAGTTATTTTGTTAAACAACGGGACGCTTGGAATGGTTCGTCAATGGCAAGATTTATTTTACGAAAAACGCCGTTCCCAAACGGTCTTTGATCACCAACCGGATTTCATGAAGCTTGCTGCCGCGTACGGACTTCGTCATTTAAAGGTAACTTCGCCAGTAACAGTAGCGGCCGAGTTAGAACGAGCCTTTAGTTCGCCACACGCAATGCTGATTGAGGCCGATATTCCAGCACTAGAACAAGTTTTCCCGATGATTGCGCCAGGGAAATCTAACGATCAAATGATTGGGGTGAAGTAAATGCGGCGGGTACTTACTTGTATGATGACTAATAATCCAGGGGTTTTAAATCGTTTTACTGGTGCGCTTAATCGTCGCCAGGTCAACATTGATAGTATTTCAATTAGTCCAGTAGTTGATCCGGCCGTTTCACGAGTAACAATGGCCGTTTATTTAGCCGATAAGGCCGCCAGTACGCAGTTACTTCGCCAATTAGAGAAACAAGTTGATGTTTTTGAAGTTAAAGATATCACCGATGTTCCGCACATTGAACGAGAATTGGTTTTAATCAAGATCAGTGCACTACCTGAAAAGCGGGCGGAGTTACTGGCAATGATTCAACCATTTCGGGCTGCTATTGTGGATGTTTCATCAGTAGACGTGGTGGTGCAAATCACGGGGACACGTTCTAAGGTTGCGGCATTGCTTCGCGTAGTGAAACCATATGGTATTTTAAAATTAGTTCGAACAGGGGTTGCAGGTTTTCCCCGGGCAGAAAGCACTTCTGATTAATCCCCAAAAAATCTGGTTAAAAGTGGTATCACATTTCCTTTTCTTTTTATCTATATAATAGGAAGAAAAGTGAAATTTGTTATAAATAGATTGGTTTGGTTACTGAATTGACAAGAAAAATGGAGGTTTTTTATATGACAGTAGAAATGTTATACGACAAAGACGTTACAACGAATTACATGGCTGGCCAAACGGTTGCATTTATGGGCTATGGCTCACAAGGTCACGCCCAAGCAAACAACTTACGGGATTCTGGTGTCGACGTTATTGTAGGTGTTCGGCAAGGTAAATCATTTGATAAGGCTAAAAAGGATGGTTTTCCAACTTATTCAGTTGCCGAAGCCGCTAAAAAGGCCGACTGGGTTCAGATGCTAACACCTGATGAAGTCATGTCGGACGTTTATAAGGAAGAGGTTGCGCCCTACCTTGAGGCCGGTAACACACTTGGTTTCTCACATGGCTTTAACGTTTATTATAAAGAAATTGTACCACCTGCAGACGTTGACGTTGTTATCATGGCGCCTAAAGGACCAGGTAACTTATGCCGTCGTACATATATGGAAGGTTTTGGTGTTCCCGCACTTTATGGTTACTACCAAGATGCTTCTGGACACGCCGAAGATAAGGCTAAAGAATTTGCTAAGGCTAACGGCGCCGCTCGTGCTGGACTTTTGAAAACAACCTTCAAAGAAGAAACCGATGAAGATTTATTCGGTGAACAAAATGTCTTAATGGGCGGGGTTACTTCATTGATCGAAACTGGTTTTGAAGTTTTAACTGAAGCCGGTTATTCACCACAATTGGCCTATTTTGAAGTTGAACACGAAATGAAGTTAATCTGTGACCTGATTTATGAAGGTGGCTTCAATAAGATGTATCGTGATTGTTCAAATACATCTGAATATGGTTCATACGTTGTCGGACCAAAAGTCATCGGCAAAGAATCAAAGCAGGCTATGAAGGATGCTCTTAAAGAAATCCAAAACGGTAAGTTTGCTAAAGACTTTATGGCTGATTACCGCGCCGGTTTCCCAGAATTGTACAGATTACGCGAACGTTCTGAGAATTCACAATTATCCCAAGTTGGTGAAGAGCTACGTGCCCGGATGCCATTCGTTAAGGAAGCTGATAAATACAGTAACTAAAAGATCTTTTATGATAAGTAGGTAAGTGAGCTCTAGCGGAAAGGACGAGATTGAAATAAAGCCTTGAAGGCGAGTAAACGTTCATTCCCTAACTAAAAAATGGTTGCGGAATGATTGTTAAACTCACATTCAATAGGTAGATTCTGGATTTGGAATTTACCCTTTATTCAGTCAACTCCTTTTTAATTTGAACGAAAGGATGGTGGCAAAATGGATTTAAAAACGAAGACAGATCAAGCTTTATTGACAAAAGAGGATGTAGAAAAGGCAAACGAGGTGTTGGCACCAATTATTCGGCACACACCGTTACAGTATGATGTCTATTTATCCCAGAAGTATCATTGTCAAGTTTACCTTAAACGTGAAGATTTACAGGCCGTACGTTCGTTCAAAATCCGTGGCGCCTACTACGCAATTCACGCTACACCGGCAGCTGAACGGGAAAAAGGAGTTGTCTGTGCCAGCGCCGGTAACCATGCTCAAGGGGTTGCTTGGACTTGTCATAATATGAAAGTACCAGCAACGATTTTTATGCCAACTACGACACCACAACAAAAAGTTAGCCAAGTTGCCTTTTTTGGTGGCGATGACGTAACGATTAAGTTGGTCGGAGATACTTTTGATGCTTCAGCTGAAGCGGCAGAAAAATTTTGTCAGGAAAAGCAGCAGACCTTTATTGCACCATTTAATGATAAGCGAACGATGGCCGGTCAAGGAACCTTGGCCGTTGAAGTACTTGCCGATGCGGAGCAGCAAAACGTTAATGTTGATTATTTTCTTGCCGCTGTCGGTGGTGGCGGTTTGTTAAGTGGGACTGCGGCTTACATTAAAGCAGTTAGTCCCCGAACCCGAGTTGTTGGCGTTGAACCAGCAGGTGCGGCGTCAATGACCAAGGCTTTGGAAGTGGGCCACCCAGTAACGTTAAATGAACTAGAGAAATTTGTTGATGGCGCGGCCGTTCGTACGGTTGGCGAATTAACCTACGCTAACGTTAAGGCCTACGTTGATGATATGCTGGCTGTGCCAGAGGGCCAAGTTTGCAGTACTATTTTAGATTTATATAGCAAAGAGGCAATTGTTGCTGAGCCGGCTGGAGCCTTAAGCGTTTCTGCCTTGGAACAGTATCAAGATGAGGTTCGCGGAAAAACGGTTGTTTGTGTGATTAGCGGTGGAAATAACGACATTAACCGAATGCAGGAAATTGAGGAACGCTCCTTAATCTTCGAAGGCTACCAGCATTATTTTGTCGTTGATTTTCCTCAACGACCAGGAGCCTTGCGCGAATTTGTTAACGAAATTCTGGGACCAGATGACGATATTACAAAATTTGAGTACACAAAGAAAGTTAACCGCGGTAAAGGGCCAGTTCTAATTGGAGTTCGATTAGGCGATAAAACGACATTACCGGATTTGTTGGATCGACTAACAATGTTCGACCCACATTACATTAACTTAAAGGACAATCAAATGTTGTACACCATGTTGGTTTAATAACAACACTATGTTGAACCTCAAAAGGAGGTGGCCTAATGGGCGAGATCCTTTCGTTTAAGGATGTTTCATTAGAACGCGGTGACCATATTATCTTGAAACACATTGACTGGACAATTCATGAAAAACAGAATTGGGCAATTCTAGGATTAAATGGTGCGGGAAAGACGACTTTATTAAAACTAATCCACGGCGATATCTGGCCAACTAGCGGGCAACTAAAGGTTCTTGGTGGTGTTTTTGGACATACCTCAATTCCAGAATTAAAACGAAAAATTGGTTGGGTAAGTACTGCCCTGCAGGATTGGTTACATCCAGGTGATTTAGTGGAAAGTATTGTTTTGTCAGGAAAATTTGCCAGTATTGGCGTTTACGAACACTATACCGAGGCCGAAATGGATCAGGCCAAGACGATTTTAAATCGTTTGGGTGGCAAACGTCTAATTGGTAAGCCTTACCGTGTCTTATCACAAGGTGAACGCCAACTAGTATTGATAGCCCGTGCCTTAATGGCAAAACCGGAATTACTAATTTTAGATGAACCATGTAATGGTCTAGATTTATTTGCCCGGGAACAACTATTGCAACGGGTGGCATTAATTGCGGCCGAACCGAACAGCCCAGCGTTACTATTCGTTTCACACTATACAGAAGAGTTATTACCGTGCTTTAAAAATCTGCTCTTACTACGAAATGGGGAGATTGTCGAAAAAGGTAGTCGGCAAGAACTTTTAAATGAAGCAACCTTATCAAAATTTTACCGCGAACCGATTCAAACACTAAAACTTGGCAAAGAACGTGTGGCTGTGTACCCTACATAGAAAAAGTGGGGTATTTCTGAAAATTATTCTAAGAGCGCGTTTGAAAATTGTTAACCTTAATTGTAGAAATTAGTTCGTGTTTAGGAAATACCTTTATTAGGATTTTCCTAACTAATTAGTGTGCGTGTTTGAAAAAGCAGCTTCCTGCGGTTGCCATGTTTCAACTTGGCGGTTTTCGCCTTAGTTGAATGGACAACGTATGAAGCATCAAAATTATTAGCGTACTTAGCTAATAATTCTCAGTTGCGGAATAGTAGCTACAACAGCCAAATCACCTTTTTCAAAGTTAATTCGTCTGTTTAGGCTGCGATTCGGACTTCGGTTCATCCTAGTCCGATCGACAACGTCAGTAATCCTCAGAATCTAGGTCGGAAAATGTCCTTATTAGTATTTATCTGATTAATTTGGTGTGAACGTGTTTGAAAAAGCAGATTCCTGCGGTTAGCTACAGCAGTCACTTCGGCCGTTGCACGGCCAAAGCGCCTACTTAGGCTAATCCTCAGAATCTAACCGCTTTTTCAAACACTCCTATTTAGTAGCAGTGTATTCAATTTCAATGAGTGCGTCATCAGGTAAGGCTGCGACTTGGACGGTTGAGCGTGCTGGTAGAAATTTAGCGTCAGTAAAGTAGGTTGCGTATAGATCATTGACAACCGTAAAATCGGCAACGTTGGTCAGAAAAATAGTTGTTTTAACCACGTCAGCGTAATTCATACCGGCTGCAGTCAAAACAGCGCCCATATTGGCCATGATTTGTTTAGTCTGGCTAGTAACATCCGCGCCATTTAAACTGCCGGTTTCTGGTTTTAGGCCAATTTGACCAGAAGCATAAAGTGTTTGATCAACAAGAACGGCTTGTGAATAAGGGCCAAGCGCGGCTGGGGCAGTGCTAGTAGCGATAACTTTTTTCATTTGAAAGACTTCCTTTAGTTAGTGTGAATTAGTTTAATTAGCGCTAATTCTATATTAGAATTAGATTAAAGTAAATGATAAATTAAACTAGCCAAAAATTAATTTACTAATTAGTACATTTAATAACTATCTTATTCAAAATAAAATGAAAAACATTATAAAATTTAAAATATTAGATATTATGTGACTATAGCAGTAATGTTAACGCATAATTAAACAAGAATAGCTAAGATTGAGTTTGACAAAAACCAAAGTTATTACTAAACTATACATTAAAATTAGCTTACAAAAACCATTGATTTTTTAATTTAGTATTTATTGAAGGGAGTTTTACATATGTCAGTTAGTGCAGCAGATGTTGATTTTAATAATTTAGGGTTCACCTACATGAATTTACCTTATCGTTTTCGTGCGTATTATAAGGATGGTAAGTGGCAAAATGAAGGCTTAACGGATGATCCAGATTTGCATATCAATGAAGGTTCAACCATTTTACATTACGGTCAAGGTGTTTTTGAAGGTTTAAAGGCTTACCGGACAAAAGATGGTGAAGTTAATTTATTCCGTCCAGAACAGAATGCTAAACGAATGACACATTCATGTGAACGCCTTTTAATGCCCGAATATCCAGTTGATAAATTTGTCGACGCTGTTAAACAAACGGTTGTCGCAAATAAAGACTTTGTGCCACCATACGGTAACGGTGCAACTTTGTACTTGCGTCCTTATATGGTTGGTGTTGGTGGTAACATTGGTGTTCATCCAGCAGAAGAATACATTTTCTCAATTTTCGCGATGCCAGTTGGGAACTACTTTAAGGGTGGTTTAACACCAACGGCCTTCATCACTTCTGAATATGACCGTGCCGCACATAAAGGTACTGGTGCTAACAAAGTTGGTGGTAACTATGCTGCTAGTTTGTTCCCAGGCCAGTACGCTCACGAGAATGGCTACAGTGATTGTATCTACCTTGATCCAGTTTCACACCGTAAAGTCGAAGAAGTTGGTTCAGCAAACTTCTTTGGTATTACAAAGGATAACGTATTCTTGACACCAAAATCGCCTTCAATCTTGCCTTCAGTTACTAAATACTCCTTGCTCTACTTGGCAAAAGAGCGTTTGGGCTTAGGTACTAAAGAAGGCGACGTCTTCATTGATCAGTTTGATCAGTTTAAGGAAGCTGGAGCCTGTGGAACGGCGGCCGTTATTTCACCAATCGGAAGTATTACTAACGGTGATGACAAGCACGTCTTCTATTCTGAAACTGAAGTTGGACCAGTTACGAAAAAATTATACGATACGTTAACTGGTATCCAGTTTGGTAATGTAGAAGCGCCAGAAGGCTGGATTCAAAAAGTAGAAGTATAATTCAGTTGATTGCTACCTTTGGCTTATTGGTGAGCAGTATTAATTAAGCTAGGTTTTAATTCTAAGTAAGAGGCTAGGACTTTTTGTCCTAGCCTCTTACTGTTTCCGATCATTATTCTAGAACGTGGGCCAAAAGTCTGGGTTCACGTGCCTAACTACGGTTATTGGGTTGGCCCTACGCTTCGCAGTAAACCCAAAGACGACTTTTGGCTCACTCCCTGCGAGAATACAGTAATCCGGTTACTAAAATTTGGGTTAAAAAAATTGGAAAACGGCCGCTAAAAGATGAACTTTGAAATAGTTTGTCCAATCTGGTGCCGGCGGGACTATAATAGACTTAGTAGTGACAGAAAAGAGGTGTGTGTGATGACAGATGAAGGTATAAAGTTTACAACCTTAAGCGATCAGGCCAAACAAACCGCTATTCAGGATTTTATGTCGGCTTACATTGATCAATTTCGCTGGAATAACCTTGAAGTATTTGAGGCCAGTCAAAGTGAAGGCGATATTCCGGCAATTAATAAAATTTTGATGAGTGGTGCGCGTTTCGATAAAAAAGACCTAATGGCTTACCTAACACAGCGCGTCGGCGAACATTTTTCTCGTTTGATGACTAAGCTTGATCAAAGCTATTTGGCAAACGGAACACCAATTGAGCCATGGGAAACGTGGTTTGAAGATCATCGCTTACAGTTGGAGGACGGCCAATAACGTTCATTTAAATTCACGCAGACCTGGACAAGTTGTCCAGGCTTTTTTTGTGTTTGGGATCAGGAATAGTTAAAGGTTTATTTAACCGGAAGAATCCAATACTACGAAATTTTGGAAATTAAAAAAGACGCGCGCTTGAAGTGAACCCTTAAAATTGGACAAATTATTAAGCTGCTTTTTGAACGGCGAGTTCTCGGTATTTTACCGGGGACTTGCCGTTTAATTTTGTCTTAATACGACGATTGTTATAGAAGCCTATCCAATCTGTCATTGCTTGAATTAGGCTAGTTTTATCTTCAAAATGTTCATCCATCATTTCTGCTTTCATAATATGAAAGAATGATTCCATTACAGCGTTATCAAGGCAAGTCGCTTTACGAGACATACTTTGAAATGCACGATGCTCTTTTAACAGCGTTCGCCATTGGTGATGTTGATACTGAAAACCTTGGTCAGTATGAACAGTTGTCCGATATTTTAGTGCTGGAAGTCCTTCCAAAGCTTCTTTAAGTGGTCTAATGGCGAATTCCACTGTCGGATGTTCACTAATATTAAATGCTAAAATTTCTCCAGAGAATAGATCTAGTACCGGTTCCAAATACACGCGTTCTTTCATTTCCATGGATCCATATCGAAATTCACTGACGTCTGCTACAAGTTTCTGATAGGGCCTGTCGGTTTTAAAGCGGCGCTTCAAGCGATTAGGGGCAACCCTACCAACTAATCCTTTATACGAGTTGTATTTACGAGTTTGTCGATTAAAGGCGTGACATAACCAGTCGTGTTCCTGCATAATGCGTAAGACTCGCTTGTGATTTATCTGAAATCCTAAATCATGCAAGGCACTTGTCGTTCGACGGTACCCGTACTTCTTTGTATATTTTGAATCGTGTTGACGAATTTCATCAATTGCCTGAATAACTTGATCATCATTGAAGGTACGTTCCTTATGATTTCGAGTGTAGTAATACGTGCTACGCGGTATTTTAATTACTTTAAGAATCAATTTGACCGATACTTGGAATATTTGCCTCAACTCAGTCGCTATTTCTGAGATTTCCTTTGTGCTGATTTTTTCTGAGCTAAGGCCTCTAATTTTTT
Source organism: Loigolactobacillus backii (assembly GCF_001663675.1). Lineage (NCBI taxonomy): Bacteria > Bacillati > Bacillota > Bacilli > Lactobacillales > Lactobacillaceae > Loigolactobacillus > Loigolactobacillus backii. The sequence goes on along the minus strand of NZ_CP014873.1, from coordinate 408,458 downwards.
TAAGTATTCATTCTCAATCTTCAACATTTGATTCTCTTTTTGAAGTTGCTTTAAGGTCTCTTTCGTCGTTAAGCTGTCCTTTTGGACAACTGGTTTAACGTTCTTATTCTTGTGTTTTACCATGTTTTTTGAGTTGCCCCGCTTTCGCTCAAGCCCCTCAATTCCTAATGCCTCAAATCTCTTTTCCCATTGCCAAATCGTACTTGGCGAAGATAAATTAAAGTGTAAGGCGGTTACTGGAAGTGAAGCCTGATTTTGTTTCTTCCAGTTTAATACATCAACTTTGAACTGACTAGTGTATTCTAAGTCCCTAGCTTTTGGCTGAAGTCCCTTAATACCAAACCTTTCAAATCGCTGAACCCAGATTGAAATGGTAGTACGGTTACCAATTTCATACTTTCTCGCTAGTGAAAATGCTGCCTGACCACTTAAATACTCGGTGACAACTTTAACTTTAAAATCGAAATTAAATTTACTCATAACGAAACCCCCAAGATTGGATTTTTTCTGTCCAATCTTGGGGGTTCACTTTAGCTAGCCAAATTATTTTTTGCCGTACCATGTATTTAAACAGCCGATTAAGTTCCTTTGAATAAAGAGTGATTGGGTGCTAAGATGGGACTGAAAGTGAATTAGAAAACGCTTTCTGCCTATTTTTTTACCTTTACTACTAAGATTTTGATTCTTGGAGGGATTATTATGGCAACATTACAGCGAGATTTAGCACAATTAATGCAAGCTCAGGGCGAACAAGGCCCTTACGTATCAATTTTTATGGCAGTCTCACCCTATGAAAGTGGGATAGATGGTGATAAAGGTCGTTTTCGGGGGTTAATCCAGCAGGCCAAAGCAAATTTTAAGACCCGTTATCCAGAAAAAAATTGGACAACGTATCAGGCTGAATTTGAGACGGTTTTACAAACACGTGCGCTGGGTAATAATGGTGCGAAAAGTGTTGCCATTATTGCTGGAAGCGAACAAATTTTGGTTTATCCTTTGAACATCACTGTTGCTAATGTTGTTCATGTAGGTGATAATCTTTATCTTTTGCCAGTTATTGAGAACGATCAATTTAATTTAGATTATGATTTGTTAAAACTAAGTCGAACGGAAATGGATCTTTGGCGGGTTCAAGACGGTCTGGCCCAAAAAGTGGATCTACCAAATGAAGCACCTAAAACGAGTGAACAGGCGTTGGGGACTGAACTAACCAGCGGCAAAATGCGTTGGACTAGTTCTGGTGGTAACGGTGGTGTTCACGGACAAGATTTAAAAACACGAACTCAAGAAAATGATCACCAAAAGTATTTTCAGATCGTCGATAATTTTATTTATAAGAATTATTCCAAGGCGCAACAACACCGGCTGGTTTTAATGGCCACGACGGAGAATCAGAGTATTTTTCGTAAAATTAGCAAGAATAATTATCTGTTAAAAGATACAACGGTGACTAAGCTTCCCGCAAAACTGGATCAAGGTGTGATTAATCAACTGGTGCTCGGTATTAACCAAAAGTTGAGTCAGGATGTAATGACTATCCTAGCGACTCAGGTTGATCAGGCCCGTTCAGCAAAAAAGTACCTTGATGATTTAAGCGATATAATTTCACGGACGACTGAAGGTGGCGTGGCGACATTGTTTGTTGCCAAAGATGCCACTGTGCCAGGAATTATGGATCTAAAGCAAAATCTTGATTTAAGGAGTCCGGCAGCTAAGGCAAATAATTTATTAAATGATTTAAGCGTTGCTACCTTGGCCTTAGGTGGTCAAGTCTATGTATTGCCGGCGGATGAACTACCGGCAGATACGCCCGCAATTGCAGTTCTGCGTGGCGTTAATCAAGCTTAAAAGGTTAACTTGCTTCTTCAGGAAGAAGCATTCGTTGATAGTAGCGTTCTTGTTCAATTAAAACTAAATTAGGTAAGATAGTTGCGGCATCAATTAACTCGATTGAGAAGTGATCATCTAGATAAGGCGCCTTTTGGGTAAAATAAATTTCGCAGTGTCGGCCATCTTTTTGAATCTCAACGCTTAAAATGACGGCCAAACGTAATTCTTGCGACTGTAACAGATCAAAATAATTCCAAATATAATTGGTGAAATAACGTGGTAATTCGGTTTTAATACCAGCGGTTACAGTTCGTTGTGTTTCACGCTTACCAAAAATAGTAATCACTCCTTAATAAAGTTTAATCTACCAAAAATAAAAGTTCAGTATTACGATTTTATTTACTTAATTATTTTAATTGTAGGTAATTCAGAATACGAATACTAGCTAAAAGTGGCTTTGTAAACGAAATGATACAAGGCATTAATTTATTTGCCATATTCAGGCTGAATTGCAATCTTTTCGGGGCTTTGTGACAAATAAATGACGATTGATAGCGTAAATATAAAGGGAAGAATAGTGCTGAATTTAAATTTGGTGCTATTCCTCCTTTTTAAGTTGTTTTGCCGATTGTTTGTCCGGAAAACTAAAGAACAGTATGAAGATCCTTTTTCACTAAAGTTTGGAAAGTCCTTTTTGATCAACGTAAACGTGTTAAAAAAATTATTGTGATTGGCCTTGTTAAACGGACTGAGCAGTAAGGTTAGCGTAGCCAGTAATCATTTTAGATTGTGGCTTAAAATCTAAGTACGCCACTCGTTAATATTTTGCGTGGCGCGGCCGAACTACCTTCTTCTGAAGGCGGAGGAAGTAATGTTGGTAAAGCCAAAGTGCCGCTTCACCCCAAATTAGCGCCAATAGTATTGCACCAAGTACGTCACTGGGATAGTGAGCGCCAAGGTAAACACGGGAATAACTAACTAATAATAATAAAAGTACGCCAACAATGTAACAAAGTGACTGCTGCCACTTGTTTTTTAAGTGATTGATCCAAAAAACGCAAATAAATAAAAGGATAATCGTAGTTCCTAAAACGTGCCCACTAGGAAAGCTGTAGCCATTTTCGGGTAGGATTATTTTAATTGCTGGCCGCTGGCGTGCAACTAGTTTTTTGACCACACTGGCAATTGCGTCGCCACCAAAAATAGTTAAGATAACCCAGATGGCTTCACTAGTATGGCGATGAAACCAGAGGAATCCGGCGATTAGTGCGGCGTAGAATAGATCAAGTGTTGGTTGTGCCAAAATGGTGATTAGTTTAAAGAAAAAATCTTTCGTAGCCGAGGTGTTGGCTTGAACTCCCTTAATTAGTAGTTCGTCAAGTCCAGTGAGAAGCTGGAATTTAACTAAAATGGCAAGTAATAAGAAGCTCACCGTTAAGCCTAGCCACCATTTTATTGGCATTTTGTGTTTTTGAATTAACATAATTGACCTCTTCAATTTTTTAGTGATAACGTTTTGGTTATCTGCGTCTTAAGGATAACTGATAAGGTTAAATATTTTCTAAAGAAAAGGCTAATTCAGTCCAAAGTCCTAGCTTAATGAAATTTGATCTGGCCTAGGTTACGTTTTTGTCATCGCTTTTCGCTAGGAATAATTCTGGCCAGCAAAAAAGCTGGGACAAGTGTCCTAGCTTTTTTTGCTATTTCCGAATATTACTCTAGAATATGTGCTAAAAGTCTGGGTCGGCTGAACCCCAAAAGTGACGTTTATCCAACTCCCTCTCTTCGTTATGAAATAGTAAGTAATCATTTGGATACACGCTAACTTTTAGTCAGCTAGTAATTTTTCTAGTTCAGTTAGGCGTTCTTCAAAAACAGTAAAGGCCTTTTCGAGGTAATCAGCTTTAGTCATGTCGACACCAGCGGCCTGCATAATTTCAATTGGGTAGGCCGAACTACCAGATTTAAGGTAGTTAATGTAAGCATCGCGTTCTGGTCGTTTTCCATTAACAATTTTATCCGCCAAGGTAGTCGCTGCGGCAAAACCAGTAGCGTATTGGTAAACGTAATAATTTAAATAAAAATGGGGAATTCGTGACCATTCTAAAGCAATCTCTGGATCGTCTGCAGTATCAGGACCGTAGTATGCCTTGTTTAATTTACCGTAGTAATCCGACATACTTTCGGCCGTCAGCGCAATTCCGTTAGCATCCTGAGTATGGATAAATTGTTCGAATTCAGCAAATTGAGTCTGCCGGAAAATTGTGCCTTTAAAGCCATCGAGGTAGTAGTTTAAAACATAAGCTCGTACCTTTGGATCAGTTTGGGTTTTTAATAGGTAATCAGTCAGTAAATTTTCATTAGTCGTGGACGCAATTTCGGCAACAAAAATAGCGTAGTCACCGTATACATAGGGTTGATTGTGATGCGTGTAATAACTATGAACTGAATGGCCCATTTCGTGAATCAAAGTATATAGGCTATTCAGATTGTTTTGCCAGTTCAACAAAATGTATGGGTTGGTATCATACATACCAGAAGAGTAGGCACCACTAGTCTTACCTTTATTCTCAACAACGTCAATCCAGCGCTTTTCATAAGCCTCCTCAACAACACTAGTATAATCACGGCCCAAGACTTTGACAGCCTTTAAGACTTCCTGCTGGGCCTCTTTGTAAGTATAAGTTAAAGTCGGTTCACCAGTTAAAGGAGTGTACATATCGTACATATGGACCTGTTTGAGCTTTAGCGTTTTTTTACGTAATGCAACGTAGCGATGTAAAAGAGGTAAGTGTTTTTTAACAACATCAACTAAAGTTGTATAGACGCTTTCGGGAATGTGGTTACCCGCCATTGCGGCGGCACGGGCACTTGGATAATGGTGGGCCTGAGCACGAAAATTATGCATTTTAACATTCGTGATAAGCGTTGAAGCCAACGTATTCCGAAATTGATTGTAAACCTTGTATAGTTGTTTAAAAGCATTTTGCCGGACAGCCTGGTCGGTTGATTCGATTAATGTACCATAAACACCTTGGGAGAGCTGAACATCGTTACCCTGAGCATCCTTAACGGTGGGGAATGGTAAATCAACGTCATTTAAAACGTTAAATGTTTGTGATGAACCATCAAAGACATCACTGGCACCGGCAAGCAAACTTTCCTCGTTAGTCGATAGGGTGTGGTCGCGTGCAGCCGTGAGTTGTGTTAAGTAGTGCTTATAAACTTGAAGGTTACTATTTTCGTCAATGTAACTAGTCAGTTTATCTTCAGGAATGGCCAGAATTTCTGGTTCGACAAAGGCGGTTTGGGCGGAGACTTTGGCCACCAACGCACCTGCACGTTGTGACATTGCCTGATAGGTTGGATCATTATTATCCTGGTTGGTTTTTAAACTAGCGTAAACATAAACTTTTTCTAATTTACGGTAGAGATCAAAAATTTGTTCCAGACCAGTACTCAGGTCGCGTGCGTTGGCCGCTAAAGTACCACTCAATTTTTCAACTGTCGTAGTCAATGTTTGAACATCCTTGTAAGCAGCTTCCCAGTCGTCATCGGTCGGGTAAACGGTGGTTAAATCCCAAGTTAATTCAACCGGAATATCTTTGCGTAAAGGTAATTTTTGTGTATTACTCATAATGAACCTCCTGTATTTAAATAGTTATTTTTGGAGGATACCAGTAGCAACTAAAGATTATGTAAAAAGCCAATCACAATAGTTACTGTACTTTATTGTGCCAAAATTTTTGCACGGGTAAAGTGGGGTCACTCCAAAGCGCTGTTAAAGAGATGTCAGCGCTTTTCTTCTAAAAATAGCATAGCACATCCGCTCTTTTTTTGCTTTGTAATCATGATCAGTAATAAGCGGCCATTGTTATTTAGCCTTTTTATAAACAGGACACAAAAAAGCACCCACCGCAGTGAGTGCCATCAATTACAAATTTAAAGGCTTAGTACCAACCGTTTGCTTGCCAGAAGGCTTGGGCACCAGTCCATGAACCATAACGGGAAGTAACATAGTTGTTAGCAACACGTTCTTGGTTAGCAGCTGAGTAGTCGCCACCTAAGTATGAAGAGCTTAATTGGTACTTACCAACGTATTGGCCGTTTTGGGCAGAGTAGCTACCGCCAGATTCTTTGTTAGCAATCCACGCTTTAGCCGAAGCATCTGAACCAGAAACAGAACTAGTTGTTTGCTGTGTCTGCGTTTGTTGTGCTGGAGCAGCTTGTTGGGCTTGGGCCTGTGTTGCTTGTTGCTGAACTTGGGCAACTTGTTGGTTTTGTGTTTGTTGGCTAGCAGCTTGAGTAGTCGTACTTTGCTGTGTTGCTTGAGCCGTTGTACTTTGTTGTGCAGCAGTATTTTGCTGTGTTGTAGCAGCCTGTTGTGAGGCACTATCAGGTACGTTGTAACTTTGACCAGCAAAGATCAAATGTGTATAAGAATTAATGTTGTTAGCTTTTTCGATAGCATCAACAGTTGAACCATATTGTTTAGCTAACCCTGATACAGTATCGCCTGCTTTAGCAGTAACTGTAGCGGCATTAGCGGCCTGAACGCCACCAACCAATAAACCAGTTGCACCAGCAGTTGTTAACAAGATCATTTTTGCACGTTTGTTCAATAAAATAAAGATCACTCCTAAATTGGGATTATTAAATATTCTGTTTCAATGTCGATAAGTAACTTATCAACCAACAAAGGCTATTATAGGTGGCCAGTGTGTCAATTAAATGCCAACAAGATTACAAAAAAACGTATTTATGAAATATTGTTACATGCTTGTAATTTAACGTCATAAATAAGATACTTTAAACGGCCTGTTTTTGCTGTGGCGGTCTTATATAAGGTGCCAATATTACAATAGAATAGAACAAAGTGTGAAATTAATTCCAATTTTTTGTGAAAAACAGCGTTTTATCACAAAATTACGGGACTATTTTAGGAAATTTGGGCTATTTTAACAGATTGATGACAAAATAATCTATCCAAATCAATTTTATTGAAATCGATATTGAGTTTATTTTTCATGGAATCCTTTGTTTGACCGGCATTTTGTAGTGTGCTAATCTTTTAACATTGTGAAATAAAATAGGTCAGGGTTATTTTTGAAATGAGGTGAGCCAATATGAGTGTGTTAACAGTTGAAAATTTACAACAACAGTTTCTAGATAAAACATTATATGATGACACTGGGTTTGCCCTTAATCAAGAAGACCATATGGGTATTATTGGACAAAACGGTGTCGGTAAAAGTACTTTAATTAAGATTATTACCGGGCAAATTCTACCTGATAGCGGTAAAATCACTTGGAAAAAACACATTAAAATTGGTTATTTGGATCAGTACGTGAGTTTGGCTGAGCAGCAGACAATTTTTGAATTTTTAAAAAGTGCTTTTAGTGAGTTGTACGCTTTAAATAAACAGAATGAGCAAATCTACGCGGACTATGCAGAAAACCCGGATGATGATTTATTGGAAAAGGCCGGACATAATCAAGAAATTCTGGAGGCCAAAAACTTCTATGATATCGAGACCACGATTAATCAAGTTGCTTCGGGACTTGGAATTGATGCAATTGGGTTGGACCGTAATAGTAGTGAACTATCAGGCGGTCAGCGCTCTAAAGTTATTTTGGCTAAATTATTACTGGAACAACCAGATGTTCTCCTATTAGATGAGCCAACTAACTATTTAGACACAAACCATATTGAATGGCTGATTAATTATTTGAATAATTTTGCCGGGGCCTTCATTGTAATTTCCCATGATTACGATTTTCTAGGTCAGATCACTAATTGTATTTGTGATATTGAATTTGGTAAGATCACAAAATACCGGGGAACGCTAAATCAGGCTCGCCGTCAAAAAGAGGCTAATAAAGAAACTTATTTAAAGGCTTACGCAACGCAGCAAAAGAAAATCGAAAAGACGAAGGCTTATATTCGTAAAAACAAGGCTGGCAGTCGTTCGACAATCGCCAAAAGCCGGGAGAAACAGTTAGCACATATGGATATTTTAACGCCACCAGGTAATTTAATGGCATCTCATTTTAATTTTCCGTATCAGCTTAGTGCCGTCCGGATGCTGCTAGACGTTTCTGATTTAGTGGTTGGTTACGAAAAACCGCTATTAACACCATTTAATTTTTCGATTACGCAACCAGAAAAAGTTGCCATTACTGGTTTTAATGGGATCGGTAAGTCAACTTTGATTAAAACGTTACTGGGAATTATTCCTAAACTAAGTGGTGATTATTGGTTTTCGGCCACAACCAAGGTTGGTTATTTTAAACAGGAATTGCTTTGGAATAATAATCAACAAACACCGCTACAGATTGTTCAGGCGGCGGCGCCGAAGTTAACCCAGAAAAAAGTGCGGCAGTCATTAGCACGTGCAGGAATTGAGCGGGACAATGTTGATAAACCGATTAAAATGCTTAGTGGTGGTGAACAAACCAAGGTTAAATTATGCATTTTGACAATTTTCCCAGCTAATCTCTTAATTCTTGATGAACCGACGAATCATTTGGACGAGCAGACAAAGGATGCATTGAGCCAGTCTTTACAGAATTTTGAAGGCAGCGTTTTGCTGGTGACCCATGAACCTGGTTTTTATGAAGGATGGATTGATCGCGTTATTGATATTGAAAAATTACAGGTTAAATAGAAGATTGTTTTTTAAGCACATTCTAGAGTGATGATCAAAAATAGTAAGCGAGGCTGGGACAAAAGTCCTGGCCCCTTATTGTTTCCGAACATTATTCTATAGCGTGTGCCAGAAACGACCTTTGTTCCACTCCCTCGTTATTTTAGGCTAAACGTAGTAAAATGCATTTAATACTTTTTAATGAAGAGGGCTTATTTTTATGGCAAAAGTTTCAACAATGTGTACTTCTGTTTTGGTTGGTAAAAAGGCAAGTCTTGATGGTTCAACAATGATTGCCCGTAATGAAGATCGCTACTTGGCGGTCCATCCAAAACGTTTTTATATGCACCCAGCAGTTCAAGGTCGCAAGGGGGTAACGTTAAAATCGGAGTTAAATGGCTTTACGGCCCCGCTACCAGAAAAGGGCTATCGGTATCAAGCAACGCCTGATGCTGACCCCCAAGCCGAAAAAGAAGGCGTTAATGATGAAAGTGGTATTAATGAAAAAAACGTTGCAATGAGTGCTACCGAAAGCACCTATGGTAATGAGCGCACGCTTGCTTTTGACCCGCTAGTAGACGGGGGGTTGGGTGAAGATTCACTGGAAACGCTGGTCTTGCCTTACATTGACAGTGCCCGGGATGGCGTTTTGTATTTAGGAAAGCTAATTAAACAGTATGGGTCTAATGCTGGTAACAGTGTCTTGTTTAGTGATAAAAATGATGTTTGGTACATGGAGATTGTGACTGGTCATTTATGGTTAGCACAACGAATTCCGGATGATGCCTATGCGGTTACCGCTAATCAAGTTGCAATTCAGCAAGTAGATTTTAAGGATACCGGGAATTTTCTTTGGGCTGATGGTATTCAGAATTTTGTAACTGAACATCATTTGAATCCCGATTCGTTAGGTTGGAATTTTCGGCATATTTTTGGAACGAACACTAAAAAAGACCACCATTACAATACGCCACGTGTTTGGTTTGCCCAGCGTTATTTGAATCCAGAAATTGAACAGGATCCGGAAAGTGTGGACTTGCCATTTATTTGCTATCCAAGCCACCGAATCAGCCTCGAGGATGTAGAATATATTTTGAGTTCACACTATAATGAAACGCAATTTGATCCGCTGGGCCAAGGCAGTCACGCTGATAAAGTGCGCTACCGGGCAATTTCGCTATCACGGACTCAAAATTCACACGTATTACAAATTCGAAATCACGTTCCAGAATCTTGTGCTGCCGTGTATTGGTTGTCTTTTGGTGTTCCGGCGTTTAGTCCGTACGTCCCATTTTATGCCAACGCTAATGATACTGATCCTAGTTATTCCACAACGCCAATGACGCTGACGTATGGCAGTACTAGTGCATACTGGCTTTACCGGACGCTATCCATGTTAGTTGAAAGTCATCACAGTGCTTTTATTCAGGCCGATTTGGATTATTTGAAGGATGCACGACAACAGCAACACACGTTGATGGCCGGGACAGATGCTCAGGTGGATAAACAACCGGCAAGCCAAGTGACGGAATTTTTAACCCAACAAAATTACGCGCTGGTTGCGGACATGACTAAGCGAACTCAAGTATTGATTAGCACATTAATTACGCAAGGTGTCGGATTATCGCGGCTGACTTTTGATATGGATAAAAACCTATAGCCATTGGTATTTCTTATAACGCACACGTCGTTAGATGACGAAAAGATTACAGTTTATTTTCTTTGTTTAAAACGGTTGCGTTTCAATTAAAAATGACTAAAATATATCAAGGTTACATGAAAAAACGCTAGACAAAAACTGACTTTTAGAACGTTATTTTTAAAGTTTATTAGTTTTTGTCAGGTTCTTATATTTTAAGTTAATGCTAATGGAGGACACAACACATGGAATTCGTTGATGAAGAAAAATATAGCACCGTGGTCGCACAAGGTCTGAAGTTTGTACCACTTGTAGGTGATCGTTACGCCGTTGAGACCAAGGATGGGCAGCGGGCAACTTTTAAACGTGCCGATTTAGAGATAAAAGCGACCGCGAAACAAGCACTAATTCACCTTGATCAAGCGTTGCTAATTGATGCAGAATCAAAGTTGACTTTGAAGTTATCTCAACTAGTGATTGCACAATTGCAGACATTAATGAATGCTTACGATAATGAAATTGATACAACAGTTAATGCTTACATTGACAATGTTGTTTCTTATATGAATGCGTAGTCCGTTGACAACTGGCCTTTATATGTTATATTAAAAGGGATATCTGCAATGAGGCATCTAGTAGGTCAAAGAATTGTTCAGAAAGCTAGCGGTTAATGTGAGCTAGTCAATACTTTGGGTGAATCCAGTGCTGAGCTTGGTGGCGAAAAGTCACCACGGTGAGCCGTTAAACTCAATTAAGTGAATGATTTTTAATCATTAAAATGGGTGGTACCGCGTGTAAACGTCCCGTAAGTTAGCAAAAGTTAACTTACGGGACGTTTTTTGTTTTATAGTTGCGCGCTAACAACTTAGTTTATATTTGGGAAATACCGTTACTAGTATTTACCTGACCAACTTAGTGTAAACGTGCTTGAAAAAGCAGATTCCTGCGGTTAGCTACAACAGTCAAATCACCTTTTTCAAAGGTAATTCGTCTATTTAGGCTAATCCTCAGAATCTAACCGCTTTTTCAAACACTCCCTAGTTTAATGTAAGACGACCAAAATTGCTTTGTTGCAGAAAAATAATTTTTGAGTAGTTAAGAAGTAGGCTATTTTTTAATTGAAGTTAAATCGTAGCGGCTATTTTTTACTATTCTGGAAGGAGTTTCCACAATGATTAATCCTAAAATAATTCGAAAAAATCCAGACATGGTGAAGGCCAAGTTAAAGACACGCGGTATTGAGGCGAAAGAAATTGATCAGTATTTGGCATTTGATCAGGAGAACCGGGATGCTATCGCGGAGGCTGAAGATTTACGTAAGCAAAAGAATCAATTAACGGGGCAAATCAGTCAGGCCAAGGACAAACGTTCTGAAGAAACACAGGCTAAAATTAAGCAGGTTAAGACGTTAAATAACGCCATTAAAGCCGCAGATGAAAAGCAAAAGAAAGTCTACGCGCAGTGGCGTTATATTGCAATTCGCTTACCTAATTTACCTGACGACAGTTTACCTATTGGGCCAGATGAGGCTGAAGATAAAGAGTTACGTAAATGGGGAACAATTCCTGAATTTGATTTTGAACCTAAAGCTCACTGGGAAATTGGTGAAAACTTAGGAATTTTAGATTTTGATCGGGCCGCAAAAGTTTCTGGTGCGCGGTTTGTTTACTATAAAGATGCTGGTGCTCGTTTGGAGCGGGCCCTTTACAACTTTATGCTGGATTTACATACGCAGAAACAAGGCTATCATGAAATTATTCCACCATACTTGGTTACTGGAAAAACAATGTTCGGTACCGGCCAATTTCCTAAGTTTACAGAAGATGTCTACACCGTTGAATCAACGGGGATGACGCTAATTCCAACGGCCGAGGTACCATTAACAAATTACTATAGTGGTGAAATTTTAGACGAAAAGGATTTACCAACTTACTTTACGGCATTGACACCAGCATTCCGTTCTGAGGCTGGCAGTGCCGGTCGCGATACACGGGGCTTAACGCGGATGCACCAATTCAATAAGGTTGAAATGGTAAAGTTCTGTAAACCAGAAGATTCTTATAAAGAATTAGATTCCCTGACCGCGAACGCTCAAGAAGTTTTAGAACAATTAGGTCTAGCGTATCATGTGATTGTGCTATCCACCGGGGATACCGGCTTTTCATCCGCCAAAACTTTTGACCTTGAGGTTTGGATGCCGGAACAAAACATTTATCGTGAAATCAGTTCGTGCTCGAATTGTTTGGATTTCCAGGCCCGGCGCGCAATGATTCGTTACCGTAAGGAAGATGGTTCCGTCGATTACGTTCATACGCTAAACGGCTCCGGTGTCGCTGTTGGCCGTACTGTTGCGGCAATTTTAGAAAATTATCAACAAGCAGATGGCTCTGTAAAAGTACCAGATGTGCTAGTTAAATATATGAATGGTATGACCGTTATTAAATAAAAAATGTGGACCAAGTGAACTAATTCTTGAAGTTAAGCACGTAAGACAGCCGTTTGTAAGGTTGTATTATTTGGTTGGTGATAGAATTGACTCCTTGGTCCATTTTTTTGCCAAAAATGCAGGGTACGGGACAACCGAGGACTAGCTGCTTATTTAGTTTGGAACCTAACATTAACGTTTGCCTAAAAATAGTCTAAGAAGAATCGCATAGTCACAGACAAAAGCGGTGTTTCGCTGTAAACTAATAGCAAGATGAAAGCGAGGTTATTCGGGTGACTACTAATTATAAAAGTGTCTTTGATATTATTGGGCCGGTTATGATTGGACCATCCAGTTCTCATACTGCCGGTGCCGTTGCAATTGGCCAGGCGGCCCGTAAAGTTTTTCAAAGTACACCTCGAGAAATCGTGGTGCATTACTTTGAATCATTTGCACAAACGCACCGGGGACACGGGACAGACTACGCCATTGTAAGTGGTGTGTTAGGCTTTTCTCCTGCTGATGCCCGCGTGCCCCAAGCGGTTACGATTGCTCGGCAGCAACAGATCAAGGTAGTCTTTAAAGAAGAAAAGGGAAAAAGTCCAATTGGGCACCCGAATACGGCAGTTATTCAATTAAAAAATGCACAAAAGTCAATTGAAATTGCAGGTTGTTCAATTGGTGGTGGCACGATTGAAATTCGGCGAATCAAAGTGGGCGAATTTGATATCCAACCACAGGGTGCTTTGCCCGTTTTACTAGCTTTAGATGATGACCGAACTGACCAGCTACTACTTGAACAATTAGAAGTGCTGACCGGGATTAATTACCATCATATCTATGTAGCAGACACTGGGCGCCAACTAGCTGAATTTGACCTGAATAAGCGACTTAAACAAGATGAAGTAAGGGCACTGAACAGTACGGTAGCAGAGCTGATTTATTTATAAAGTGGGGATGGCAAATGTTTACTTCAATTGAAGAATTAGTGGCAGCGGCTGTTAAGCAGCACGTAACGTTATCTGATCTCATGATTGAACAAGAAATGCAGAATACGAATAGCACTAAGGATGAGGTTTGGACGGCAATGGAGCGTAATTTAGCCGTGATGGCCGACGCGGTAAAAAAGGGTGCCAGCGGTGAAGGCGTTTATTCACAAACGGGCCTGACCGGTGGTGAAGCAGTCAAGCTGAAGAAATACCGTCAATCGCATCATACTTTAGCCGGTGATACTGTCTTGGAGGCAGTTCAAGATGCCATTGCAACGAATGAAGTTAATGCTTCAATGGGTGTTATTTGTGCTACACCAACGGCCGGTTCATCAGGCACGCTACCTGGGGTTTTATTTATGTTACGTAAACGACTTAATCTCAATCATGAACAACTAGTTCGGTTCTTATTTACCGCCGGGGCGTTCGGCTTAATTATTGCCAATAACGCGATGATCGCTGGGGCAACTGGTGGCTGTCAGGCAGAGGTTGGTAGTGCATCGGCAATGGCAGCGGCCGCCGCAGTTGAAGCCGCTGGTGGAACGCCACAACAATCAGCTGAGGCCTTGGCGATGGCGCTGAGTAACCTGTTGGGCCTAGTTTGTGATCCTGTTGCTGGCTTGGTGGAATTACCCTGTGTTAAACGAAATGCGATTGGTGCGGGGAACGCTCTGATTGCTGCTGATATGGCGTTGGCTGGTTTGACTAACAAAATTCCGGCTGACGAAGTTGTTGCGGCAATGAAGAAAATTGGGGAGGATATGCCCCAAACGCTACGTGAAACTGGCTTAGGCGGCTTAGCGGCAACACCAACCGGAATTAAAATGAAAATGCAGATTTTCGGAAAATCAGTTGATCTAGGTGGTGTTTAAAAAACACTTGGATTCTATTTGGCAATTGACTATTATTATTGGCCGCGTTAAGGCAGCTGATTGAATTAAAATCAACCGACGTCTGAATTGTGCTTAGGTACGCTAATAAGTTTGCTGCGGGGGAGTAGAACCGGGACATTTTTTAAGTCTTTCAGAACATTCTTGCAAAATTAATTTAACACTCTTAGATTGGACATTAAGGACTATAAAGTAACAATAATTGGTGCTTTTAGGTGAACCGGTTAAATCAAAAGTTGATGTTACCGTGTTCATGCATTAAAATTGGGTCAATAAGTTGTTTTAAACTGTCATACGCTATTATTATATTCAGGCAGTTAGCCGAAAGTAACAAACTTCGGCCGATAAAAAAAGAGACGGAGATGGAGATTACGAGCCAAACAAAAGAAGATCAAAAAGCGGCCAACAATACTAGTTTAGATGATATTGTGGCCACACGCTCCGAGACCGAGGCCAAGCTAGCTGATCTTGAAAATCAGGTTAAAGACGTACGCGATCAGTTAAAACAGCAACTGACGACTGAGCGAACTACGCTACTGAATAAAATTAACAAAGTTGTCCCTGAAATTGAAGATTTGAAGAAGCAGCACACGGCTGATGAGGCCAAGTTAGTTGAACTAAAGAAAAAGGTTCAGGATCAAACAACTGTTCAATACGCGAATGTCCAAAAGCAATTCTCTAATTCACAAACAGAATTAGAGACAATTCAAAAGCAGCAACGCGATGTTCAAACATCATTAAATGATTATAATCAGCAGACTGATGCCGCTAATAAAAAATTATCTGGTTACCAGGATGAAGAAGCCGAAATGGTGGATAAAATTAAGCAAGAAACTGATTTGACCAAGATGATTGAACTGGCAGAACGGCAAAAGAGTCATGTTCAGGCGTTGAATGCTAAAAAGGCGGATGTTAAGGGCCAATTGGACGTTATTGACGTTAAAATTAGTAATGCCAAGGGACGACTAGAAACGCTACCTAAGGACGAAGCCGCTATTAAAGATAAGCAATCAGTTTTGGCTGAACAAATCAAGAGCTTGAAGGCCCAGATTAAAGCAAAACAAGATGCTCGTGATCGTGAACGGGATGCAACGGCTAAACAATTGGAAAAATTGCAAAGTGATTTGACTGCTAACCAAAAGCGGTATGATCAGTACACTAAGCAACTCAAAGAAACCAAACAGAAATTGGCCAGCTATTTTAATGTGCAGCAATCTATTCAAGCAGTTAAATTAGATAAACAACGGCACTATTTTGCCTTGGCCAGTGATTTAACCCCTGATTTAGCTAGTCGCTATCCAGATACGCTGGGTCAGCTGAAGCGTAGTTTTGACCAAATTGGAGCCACGCCGACTGTTGTGACGACTAAATACAATGATTATTTGACTAAGACATGGCAACAATATAAGAAATCTGGTTTAGTTAGCGCTAATAGTCAACTTTTGAATCTATATCAGTCATTGCAGGAAACAGAAAAGCCAGGTACCGTTAAGGAAGACATTATTCCCCAGAATGCTGATTGGCAGTACGTTAAGGATGACGCAACGCACTCCGAAACGGTTAAGAATGAAGACGACCAGCCAGTTATGCAGGTGAAGCGACGGGCTGATAATAGTTTGTGGTACGTGTTGTATTACAGTCAGGGAAAAGTGATCAAGCGAGACGTTTTCGACTTAAAGGGTCAATTATCCGCAACGCAATATCTCGATCAAAAAAATGTTAATCGCGTTGTGAGCGAAAACTTCTACCGAACTAATGGTAGTTTAGTCTTGGTCAAAGAATATAATGATGATAATAAAGAAACAATTCAGCTTTTAAATGAGTCTGGAATTTTATTAGAAGTCTTCTCGTCAGAAAATGAGTTAATTATTTGGTGGCTACGTAACATGGTCTTTACAAATGGCGATAACACCGTGGTTATTGACTTGATAGATGATTTTTACACCTATCTGGCGGAGAATACACCAGATAACGTGACGCTATTACCAGTGGTGACGGATTATGACAAGGCGCAGCCAGCATTAAATACGATCCTAACTGGTCGAGTAACCGTAACTGGTTTGCTAACGATTGATGAAAAAACGAATGATCAAATTGTAAGTGATAGTCAGGTATCCTTGCGCGCCAGTTCATTACCTAAGCTCAGTAGAAAAAAAGAACAGGTTACGGAGTAGCAGTTAATAAGAGAGTCAGAAAAATTAGGGCAGGATTTTTTCCAATGCTTAGTTTTTCTGATTCTTTTTGTTTGCCCTAGGAGATGCTATGATTTGAGTAGACTTTTAATAATGGCCATTTGCCGTTAACAGGATATTACAAATCTGCAAAATGGTCCTTAGAAAACTTAGGAGGTAGCGATGAAACTTACTCAAGAATGGTTAGCACAGTTACCGTTGACTGGAATTGAAGAAGTTAGGCCAGTCGACGGGGGTGATATTAATCAAGCGTACAAAATTAGTACATCCACTTCACGTTATTTTTTAAAAGTTCAGCCAGAAAATAATGCAAACTTTTTTAAGCATGAGATTAACGGATTACAAAATTTGGCAAAGGTTGTTGTGACGCCTAAAGTTATTGCCAGCGGGACTATTGAAAATGCCGGTTATCTTATTTTGGCCTGGTTAGATTTTAAGACCGGCAATGATGCGGAACTTGGTCGGGCAGTTGCAAGCGTTCATCGCTTGACCGCACCACAATTTGGTTTGGAAAATAATTTCATTGAAGGAACGCTGCCCAAAATTAATACTTGGCAAGCGAACTGGGCGGATTTTTACGTTAATCAGCGTTTGGAACCGTTAGTGCGATTGGCAAAGCAAAAACGATTATGGAGTACACAACGGGAAAGGTTAGTAAAGCATCTCGAAGAAATAATTTATCAGGATAGCCGGACAAGAAAGATTACACCTAGCCTACTTCACGGTGATCTTTGGCGGGGAAACGTAGCTTTTTTAAAAGATGGAAGACCTGTGTTAATCGATCCTGATATATTTTATGGAGACCGTGAAATGGATTTGGCAATGACAAAATTATTTGGTGGCTTCTCAGCTGATTTTTATACAGCCTATAATACGGCATTTCCCTTGCCGGAGAACTATCAGAAGCGAGTGGCCTGGTATCAAGTTTATTATTTATTGGCGCATTTAAATTTATTTGGAGAACAGTATGGCTCTTCTTTAGATACTGTTTTAATAGAAGCCGTAAAATAACTTTTAAAAAAAGTCCTTTTTTATTTGACAGAAATCAAAAAGCATAGTATATTATTTGAGTTGTCAATTTTATGAGTTTTCTACAGCAAATAAAAAAGTTCTTGACAACAAATTAGATTCTTGCTAAACTATAAAAGTTGTCGCGTTAAGCAAACTTGAATATTGATTGAATAAAAATTCAAATTGCTGCTTGACAAGCAACCGCTTAATCTGCTATACTGATTGAGTTGTTGCTGACAATGATTCAACGAAGTAGACCTTTGAAAACTGAACAAAGTTTCGACAAATCAAATGTGTAGGGTCTTTTTTTAACCGTTCTTCGGACCGGTTGGAAGAAGCAAACATTTGCGAAGTCAATTCAATTTGAATTATAACTCGCTAGCAACAAAATCAATTGAGCAATCAATTTTCATTTTATATGAGAGTTTGATCCTGGCTCAGGACGAACGCTGGCGGCGTGCCTAATACATGCAAGTCGAACGCACAGATATTAACAGAAGCTGCTTGCAGTGGAAGTTAATTGATGTGAGTGGCGGACGGGTGAGTAACACGTGGGTAACCTACCCAAAAGTGGGGGATAACATTTGGAAACAGATGCTAATACCGCATAATTTAAGTGACCACATGGTCACTTAATGAAAGATGGTTTCGGCTATCACTTTTGGATGGACCCGCGGCGTATTAGCTAGTTGGTGGGATAACGGCCTACCAAGGCGATGATACGTAGCCGACCTGAGAGGGTAATCGGCCACATTGGGACTGAGACACGGCCCAAACTCCTACGGGAGGCAGCAGTAGGGAATCTTCCACAATGGACGAAAGTCTGATGGAGCAACGCCGCGTGAGTGAAGAAGGTTTTCGGATCGTAAAACTCTGTTGTTGGAGAAGAACAGGGACTAGAGTAACTGTTAGTCCTATGACGGTATCCAACCAGAAAGCCACGGCTAACTACGTGCCAGCAGCCGCGGTAATACGTAGGTGGCAAGCGTTGTCCGGATTTATTGGGCGTAAAGCGAGCGCAGGCGGTTTTTTAAGTCTGATGTGAAAGCCTTCGGCTTAACCGAAGAAGTGCATTAGAAACTGGGAAACTTGAGTGCAGAAGAGGAGAGTGGAACTCCATGTGTAGCGGTGAAATGCGTAGATATATGGAAGAACACCAGTGGCGAAGGCGGCTCTCTGGTCTGTAACTGACGCTGAGGCTCGAAAGTATGGGGAGCGAACAGGATTAGATACCCTGGTAGTCCATACCGTAAACGATGAATGCTAAGTGTTGGAGGGTTTCCGCCCTTCAGTGCTGCAGCTAACGCATTAAGCATTCCGCCTGGGGAGTACGACCGCAAGGTTGAAACTCAAAGGAATTGACGGGGGCCCGCACAAGCGGTGGAGCATGTGGTTTAATTCGAAGCTACGCGAAGAACCTTACCAGGTCTTGACATCCTTTGACCACTGTAGAGATACAGCTTTCCCTTCGGGGACAAAGTGACAGGTGGTGCATGGTTGTCGTCAGCTCGTGTCGTGAGATGTTGGGTTAAGTCCCGCAACGAGCGCAACCCTTATGACTAGTTGCCAGCATTAAGTTGGGCACTCTAGTGAGACTGCCGGTGACAAACCGGAGGAAGGTGGGGATGACGTCAAATCAGCATGCCCCTTATGACCTGGGCTACACACGTGCTACAATGGTTGGTACAACGAGTTGCGAACCCGCGAGGGTAAGCTAATCTCTTAAAGCCAATCTCAGTTCGGATTGTAGGCTGCAACTCGCCTACATGAAGTCGGAATCGCTAGTAATCGCGGATCAGCACGCCGCGGTGAATACGTTCCCGGGCCTTGTACACACCGCCCGTCACACCATGAGAGTTTGTAACACCCGAAGCCGGTGGGGTAACCTCTATGAGGGGCTAACCGTCTAAGGTGGGACAGATGATTGGGGTGAAGTCGTAACAAGGTAGCCGTAGGAGAACCTGCGGCTGGATCACCTCCTTTCTAAGGAAAATATTACGGAAACCTACACGATTTGTTGAAACTTTGTTTAGTTTTGAGAGGTTTACTCTCAAAAACTTTGTACTTTGAAAACTGGATATTCTATTTTCTTTGTTTAAAAACCGAGAACACTGCGTTTTAAATGAGTTTTTTAAGAAAGTTTTTTTAATCGCTAAAACTCAAAACCACAATACCGTAGATATTGAATAGGTTAAGTTAACAAGGGCGCACGGTGGATGCCTTGGCACTAGGAGCCGATGAAGGACGGTACTAACACCGATATGCTTCGGGGAGCTGTACGTAAGCTTTGATCCGGAGATTTCCGAATGGGGGAACCCAGCCAGCTTAGTCGCTGGTTACTAAGTTGTGAATACATAGCAGCTTAGAGGTAAACGTGGGGAACTGAAACATCTCAGTACCCGCAGGAACAGAAAGAAAAATCGATTCCCTAAGTAGCGGCGAGCGAACGGGGAACAGCCCAAACCATTGAGCTTGCTCAGTGGGGTTGTAGGACTGAACATTAGAGTTACCAAAGTTAGTGGTAGTCGAAGCAGTTGGAACGCTGCGTCAAAGAGGGTGAAAATCCCGTAGATCAAACTGCTAACCCTCTGTTCAGGATCCTGAGTACGGCGGAACACGTGAAATTCCGTCGGAATCTGGGAGGACCATCTCCCAAGGCTAAATACTACCTAGTGACCGATAGTGGACCAGTACCGTGAGGGAAAGGTGAAAAGAACCCCGGAAGGGGAGTGAAACAGTTCCTGAAACCGTGTGCCTACAAGTAGTCAGAGTCCGTTAATGGATGATGGCGTGCCTTTTGTAGAATGAACCGGCGAGTTACGTTTGCTTGCGAGGTTAAAGTGAAAAACTGGAGCCGTAGCGAAAGCGAGTCTGAAACGGGCGCTTTAGTAAGTAGACGTAGACCCGAAACCAGGTGACCTACCCATGTCCAGGTTGAAGGTGTGGTAAAACACACTGGAGGACCGAACTCGTGTATGTTGAAAAATGCTGAGATGAGGTGTGGGTAGCGGTGAAATTCCAAACGAACTTGGAGATAGCTGGTTCTCTCCGAAATAGCTTTAGGGCTAGCCTCGGAGTTAAGCATCATGGAGGTAGAGCCACTGTTTGGACTAGGGGCCCGTCTTGGGTTACTGAATTCAGATAAACTCCGAATGCCATTGATGTTCTATCCGGGAGTCAGACTATGAGTGATAAGATCCGTAGTCGAAAGGGAAACAGCCCAGACCACCAGTTAAGGTCCCTAAATTTATGTTAAGTGGAAAAGGATGTGGGGTTGCATAGACAACTAGGATGTTGGCTCAGAAGCAGCCACCATTTAAAGAGTGCGTAATAGCTCACTAGTCGAGTGACCCTGCGCCGAAAATGTACCGGGGCTAAACATAATACCGAAACTGTGGATGATCACGTTAGTGATCGTGGTAGGAGAGCGTTCTAAGGGCGTTGAAGGTCGATCGTAAGGACGACTGGAGCGCTTAGAAGTGAGAATGCCGGTATGAGTAGCGAAAGATCAGTGAGAATCTGATCCACCGAATGACTAAGGTTTCCTGGGGAAGGCTCGTCCTCCCAGGGTTAGTCGGGACCTAAGCTGAGGCCGCGAGGCGTAAGCGATGGATAACAGGTTGAGATTCCTGTACTAGTTTATTTTGTTTGAACGATGGAGGGACGCAGGAGGCTAAGGAATACGCACGATTGGAAATGTGCGTCCAAGCAATAAGTCTTAGTTTGAGTTAAAGGCTTGAACTTTTACGGACAAGTTGTGATGGGGAGTGAAATTTAAGTAACGAAGTTCCTGATGTCACACTGCCAAGAAAAGCTTCTAGTGAGAAATAAACTACCCGTACCGCAAACCGACACAGGTAGTCGAGGAGAGAATCCTCAGGTGAGCGAGAGAACTCTCGTTAAGGAACTCGGCAAAATAACCCCGTAACTTCGGAAGAAGGGGTGCTGATCTAACGATCAGCCGCAGTGAATAGGCCCAGGCGACTGTTTATCAAAAACACAGGTCTCTGCTAAATCGTAAGATGACGTATAGGGGCTGACGCCTGCCCGGTGCTGGAAGGTTAAGTGGATGAGTTAGCGCTTCGGCGCGAAGCCCAGAAATGAAGCCCCAGTAAACGGCGGCCGTAACTATAACGGTCCTAAGGTAGCGAAATTCCTTGTCGGGTAAGTTCCGACCCGCACGAAAGGCGTAACGATCTGGGCACTGTCTCGACGAGAGACTCGGTGAAATTATATTACCCGTGAAGATGCGGGTTACCCGCGACAGGACGGAAAGACCCCATGGAGCTTTACTGTAGCTTGATATTGAGTGTTTGTACAGCTTGTACAGGATAGGTAGGAGCCGTTGAAGCCGGAACGCTAGTTTCGGTGGAGGCATTGGTGGGATACTACCCTTGCTGTATGACCACTCTAACCCGCGCCACTTAGCGTGGCGGGAGACAGTGTCAGGTGGGCAGTTTGACTGGGGCGGTCGCCTCCTAAAGAGTAACGGAGGCGCCCAAAGGTTCCCTCAGAATGGTTGGAAATCATTCATAGCGTGTAAAGGCATAAGGGAGCTTGACTGCGAGACTAACAAGTCGAGCAGGGACGAAAGTCGGGCTTAGTGATCCGGTGGTTCCGTATGGAAGGGCCATCGCTCAACGGATAAAAGCTACCCTGGGGATAACAGGCTTATCTCCCCCAAGAGTCCACATCGACGGGGAGGTTTGGCACCTCGATGTCGGCTCATCGCATCCTGGGGCTGTAGTTGGTCCCAAGGGTTGGGCTGTTCGCCCATTAAAGCGGTACGCGAGCTGGGTTCAGAACGTCGTGAGACAGTTCGGTCCCTATCCGTCGCGGGCGTAGGAAATTTGAGCGGAGCTGTTCCTAGTACGAGAGGACCGGAATGGACATACCGCTGGTGTACCAGTTGTGCCGCCAGGTGCAGCGCTGGGTAGCTATGTATGGCCGGGATAAACGCTGAAAGCATCTAAGTGTGAAGCCCCCCGCAAGATTAGATTTCCCATTCCTTTATGGAAGTAAGACCCCTGAGAGATGATCAGGTAGATAGGTTGGAAGTGGAAGTGCCGTGAGGCATGGAGCGGACCAATACTAATCGGTCGAGGACTTAACCAAGTCGGAAACAATGTTTCCGCGTAGTGTTCAAAGGTCAAAGAAAATAGAAGGTCCAGTTTTGAGAGCACAAAGTTCTCAGATAGTGGTGTGGTGACAATGGCAGGAAGGATACACCTGTTCCCATGTCGAACACAGAAGTTAAGCTTCTTAGCGCCGAGAGTAGTTGGGGGAGCACCCCCTGCGAGGGTAGGACGTTGCCATGCAACTAGTTAAAAAGGAACTGACAAATATGTCAGTTCCTTTTTTTGATTCACTTTTTAATTAAAACACAGTCCCACAAAGAGTACTGTAAAATAATGTCAGTCCGTAAGTACATTTAAAGCATTATAAATACTCAATTAATATCAGTTAAAGTGGAATTAAACGCGTCTTGCTGATGAAAAAAAATGGAGAAATATTTTAGATTATTTTTTAAGTATTTCATTTCATGCATAGTGATGAACAAATGATTAACAAAATTAAGACAATTAAAAGAGTGAAAATAAAATTGATCCAATCCCTAATACGACTGACTTAATTTAGGCCAAATAGATTTAATTCAAAAAAAATTCACAAAAAATTCAAATAACTATTTAAATGTAAACGGTTTAATGATAGAATTACTTTGTTATTTAGTAATATAGTTATTTTTATCACAATGGATTATAGCGACTGTTGTTAAGATGGCTACCAGTAAGCTTCAAGTTTTGTTTACAGAAAATTGGGAAAATAGATATGGAGGAATATTTATGTCAACAAAAACTAAATTACATAGAACCATCTTAGCGGCAGGAACTATTGCGGCGGCCGGAGGTTTTTTGGCCATCAATACGCAAAATGTTGATGCTGCAAGTTCGGCTTCTGTAGGTAACGAAGAAAATACGCAGACAACAACAAGCACTGACAAAACGCCAACAACGGACGATAAGGCCGCAACGACAACGACCGGAACGGCTGCTACGAGTAATGCAGCTTCAACGGTAAGTAATACTAAGAGTACGGCAAGCTCTGCCGCCACTAGTACAGCGGCAACTACTGTTAAGACACAAACAACTGCCACCAGTGCCGCTGCTACTAAGGCCAACGCAAAGGCAACAGTTACGGACGCTCAGGCCAATGTTTCTGCAGCACAAACTGCTGCCAATACTGCGCAAACAACTCAAACTAATGCAGAACAGTCTGTTAGTGACGCTAGTAAGGCTGATACTGCGGCCGTAGCTAATAAGGCTGCTGCCACTGATGATGCAATCAGTGCAGCAAAAGCCAAAGTTGAAAACGATCAAACCGCAGTAAATGATGCTCAAACAAACGTTAATACAACCCAAACGGCTGCTGATGCGGCTAATACCGCTGCAACAACGGCACAAAAAAATGTTGATACTGCAAAAGCTGATGTTAACACTGATCAGCAGGCACTTGCTGATTTAACTCAGGCTAAACTACAGGCAAAAATTACCGATACACAGGCAAAAATTACTGATGATCAAGGTGCTGTCGATGCTGCCAGTAGTGCAACCCAGGCTGCACTAGCAGATAAACAACAGACCGAAGCGGCAACTACTGCTGCTCAGAACAACGTTGATACTGCAACAAAGGCTAATAATGTAGCACAAAGTGATTTGACAGATGCTAATGCTAAAGTTAGTGCTACTCAGGCAACTGTTGACGCGGCACAAACGACCGCTGATGCTTTAGAGCCGGCAGCAATTCAATCAAGTATTGATAAAATCACTGCAAAAATTACTGACGATAAAGATGCTGTCGATGCTGCTAGTAGTGCAACTCAGGCTGCATTAGCAGATAAGCAAGTGACTGAAAAGGCAACTACGGCTGCACAAGATGCCGTCAAGACCGCCACGGATACCTATAATAACGCGCAGAGTGCAGCAACTACTGCTAACGCTGCCGTTACTGCAGCAAAGACAGACGCCGCAACTAAGCAACAGGCCGTTGATAGTTTAACCAAAATTCAATCAACTATCGATGCCACTAAGGCACAAATTACGGATGATCAGGCTGCCGTTGATGCCGCTAGTAGCGCCACACAAGCGGCTTTGGCGGATAAGCAGGACGCCGAGAAGGTTACCACTGCCGCCCAGGCTGACTTGGATGCAGCAACAAAAGAAAATAATGCCGCTGCTATCACTAAGGCCCAGGCCGCTTTAGATACTGCCACGGCCGCTGAAAATGCTAAGCAAACAGTCTTAACTGCTGCCGAGGCTACGCAAACGGACGCTAAGGATAAGCTGGCCGCGGATACTGATAGTCTGACCGCCTTACAGACGCAACAAGCTGCTCAGGCCGATCAATTAAAGGCGGCCCAAGCGGCATTGGTTGACGCTAACAATGTTTTGACAACAACCCAAGCAGCAGCAAGTGAAAAACAAGCTGCTTCTGATCAGGCCAAGACTGCCTTGACTGCTGCGCAAAATAAATTAACTACGGCTCAGGCTGATGAAGACGCAAAACAAGCGGTATTGACTGCTGCTGAAAATGTTCAGACGGACGCTAAGAACCAATTAGCTACTGATCAAGCAACGTTGACTAATTTAGAAACGCAACAAAATGATCCTGCCGCATTACCTGCCGCACAGAAAGTATTAGCTACTGCAAAGGTTAACTTATCTGCCGCACAGGCTGTTGCTACGGCTAAAAAGGCCACTGCGGATAAAACGAGTGCTACATTGGCTACCGCTCAGACTGCCTTAACTGCTGCCACGGCTGATGAAAACGCAAAACAAGCAGTTTTAACGGCTGCTGAAGATGCACAAACGGCTGCCAAGGCTACATTGGCTACTGATCAGGCTGCTTTACAAACTTATCAAGCTGATTTGGCCGATCTACCTGCTGCCGTTGCTAAGGCACAAACGGCCTTGGATGCTGCAAATGCAGTATTGACTAAGGCCCAAACAACTTTGGCTACTAAACAAGCTGCCTTAGATAGTGCAAACACAGCCTTGACTACAGCAAAGAATGTCTTGGCCGAAGCTAAGGCTACATTGGCATCTGACACTACTAAGCTAAACGCGTTGACAAACGCAGATGAAAATTTGGCGGCGGCAAATAAGGCATTGCTACAAGCGCAAACTGATTTAGCCGAGGCCAATGCCGGAGTTACTACAACTCAAAAGGCCTTAGCCACTGCTATTCAAGTTTTGGCTGATGCTCAGGCTAAATTAGCGGATGCAACTAATGCAAACAACGCTGCGCAGGCAGCAGTAACCAAACAAAAGGCGCAAAGTAAAAAAGCGGCTACTGCTAAAGTGTTTAATACAGCATTGGATGCTGCCGATAAAGCAACTGTTGGGGCAGTTCAACTGAAAAACACTAACTCTTATAAAGGAAATGCCAACTTATCACAGGCCAAGGCTACTGCATTGCCACAAACTGGTAATGACACGCAACAAGCAGGTATTTTAGCCATGTTAGGTGCATTATTATTAGGCGGTTCTCTATTCGGTTTCAAGAAGAGAGAGCGCGATTAGATATAGAAATTGCGAATAAACCTTCTTGATATGGTGATTAAAGTGTAACTTTATTGGTTTTAAGTGCGCCACAATTATTAGACAAACGAGTCTAGTAATTGTGGCGCTTTTTGTGATCTGATACTAGCGGCCGGGACAAAAAGTCCTACCATTTATTATTTCCGAACGTTACTCTAGAACATGCGCCAAAACCGACTTTTATCCCACTTCGTTTTTCTAACAATTCTTGCAGTAACAAACTAATGTTTTTGTTCAATCAAAAATATCCCTTAACTAGATTTTGAGACAATAAAATCTAGTTAAGAGATATTTAGTGAAGATAGAAGTTAATTTACCGTCCGAATTTATTGAAATAACGGCCCTTTTTATTTTGAACGTAGAAATTTAATCTTATGTTCAAACGATATCGATTGAAAAATAAAAAAATTATATGTTAGCTAACCTTTATTCAAGCCCTGCTGAAATAAACACTTTACCGGCCTGATCGATAACGATGCCTTCAATATTAGGTGTTTGATTGATGGTTGCAATACTAATTTCTGAGGGCTGACCAAATAAGCGCGTCGTCCATAGCTCACAATCTAGTGATTTATCAGCAATAATCGTTAAACTGGCTAGGTCAGTGACAACAGGGTAGCCAGTTCGGGCATCTAAAATATGGTGATATTTTTTACCATTGACGACCAACTGCCGCTCGTAAATTCCAGAGGTAACCACAGATTGATCCCGAATCTGTAGAACTTTCTTGTAATGGCCTCTGGATTTAGCCGGATCCTGGATGCCGATTCGCCAAAAATGGTCGGCGTGTGTCGGCATCGGACCCATAGTTAAAACATTACCACCTAGGTTGATCATTGCTGAAGTTACGTCAATTTGCTTTAAGTAGGCGACTAACATGTCAGCAATATAGCCCTTTGCCAGTGAACCTAAGTCAATCGCCATTCCTGGTTTTTTCAAAAAAACCGAGTGGGCGATACCATCAAGTACAATATCTAATGGATTTGTTTTGTTTAACGCAGTAACTATTTCTTCAGGAGTTGGTAACTTGGCGTCTGTGAAACCAATCCGCCAGGTTTGTACCAAAGGGCCAATCGCAATATTTAGCCGACTTTGGGGGACAAGACTATAATGTAGTCCAAATTCGATTAGTTTATATAGCTCCGGGTTAACTACTACCGGTTCGATCCCCGCCTGCTTAGTAATCGCCATCAATTCCGAACTGGGATCGTTGGCACTAAAGCGATGATCATAAATCTTTAAGCGATTAACTAATTCATCCAGAATTGGCTCCGGTGATTTTGCTTCGATTTGTAAGGTGATTATTGTGCCCATTAAATGTACCTGTCTAGTTGATTGTCCCATAATTCTGGCTCCCTTGTTTAATTATTGTTGCCGTATCACAATACACACCAACAATAATGACTAATTACATAAAAATTATGTAACAAAATGATTTGGCATTAGGGTATCGGATATAGAGTACACTTTTGCAAGCGCTACGACATCAACTCAAATTTAACACCAATGCTTTGGTTAAACAAGTACGGGTTTAGGTTTATACTTTCTTGTTTTAGAGGTCTGTATGGATTTAGGTCAAGAATCTGGACACATTTTATGTATAATTTAAGCGACTAATTTTTCCTTTTCATTTGGAGTTAAATAATCAATGCTACTGTGAATTCGAGCACTGTTATAAAAGCTCTCAATGTAGCTGAATATTGCAGCATTTGCTTCTTCAAAATCCTGATAATGGTGTTGGTAAACCTCTTCTTTTTTCAAACTGGCGTGAAATGATTCCAAACATGAATTGTCATAGGGACAGCCACGCTTGCTATAAGAATGGCGAATATGGTGTTGCGCTAAGATCTGTTCAAAGCCAGCACTGCGGTACTGGCTACCCAGATCGGTATGCACAATTAAGTTATTAGTCGTCTTTCTAGTTTCAAAGGCTTGTTGAAAAGTGCTGATCACAAGATCAGCAGTCATATGACGGCTGATTTTATGGGCAATGATTTTACGTGAATATAAATCCTGAATGCTTGATAAATAACACCAGCCATTGGCTTTGGTGTGAATATAAGTTATGTCTGCACACCACTTTTGATTTGGACTGGTTGTACGAAAATCTTGCGCGAGTATATTTGAATAATCAGTCGCATCAATATCATTAGTTTGTTGATAATGCCACTTCTTGCGCGTGATTGATTTAACCCCATTTGGCGCATTAATCGTTGAACTAGCTTAATACTGGCAGTCTTACCTTCTTTTTGTAACGCTTTTAGAATTTTAGGTGCCCCGTAGATACGTCTAGAATTAAAGTAAATGCGTTTAATCGACTGGCTAAGTGTCTTACGACGCTTGGCTTGTGGCGATACATGATTCTGCTGATGTTCATAGTAAGTTGAGCGTGGAACTGAGAGTACTTTACAGGTTTCTTTGATACTATGGTGCTTCAAATTAATATCAACGGCTGTCTGCCAGTCATCTGGGTTTACTTTTTGGCGAATATGGTTAAGGCTTTTTTTAAGATGTCATTCTCACTTTCTAGCTGTTTCAAACGTTTTTGCAACGCTAAAACATCTGATTTGGAAATTCCACTTCCTTTGTCTTCTTTATATAGATTAATCCATTTGTAAATAGTTACATTTGATACACCATATTCGTCTGTAAGATCAGCTACCGGGGCGCCATCCTGGTACAGCTTGACAATCATTTTTCTAAAATCTACTGAGTACTTTTTCTTGGTCATAAAAACACAATCCTTCCTATTATGGAATTATACTAAATCGTGTCCATGATTTCATACTACCTTCAGTAAGTAAGTCCAAATCTTGAATTGATATCTCAATGAATTATTGGCGTTTAAAAGATGTATGCGTTAAGTGAATTAATCATAATCGCCAATTAAATAGTTAAAATAAAATTTAACTATTTAATCTAATATATACATTTCTGAAAAATTGTGTATAATGGTCTTGTTAGTAAAAGTCTCCTCCTAAAAGATTTTTATTGGCAATAATAATGACTCTGTAGGACTACCCCTAAAAAGACCTACAGAAAAGCGGCCGCAACAAAACTAAATGTTTTGGGCTCTTCGTCAACTGTTGTTGGTGAATCCATATTTCGAGTTCTAATCACTTCGTGATTAGGGCTCTTTTTGTTTTGATTTTGAAAACGTATAGTACTCGAGTTCTAAACCTCCAGAAGCTGCGATAGCCAAAACTGGCTCGTTTGATCGCCTTGATTTTATTATTAGAACCTTCCAAAGGACCATTTGAATAGTGTGTGGTAAAGGTGTTACGAATCTCATCATGATGGCTTTCAAGTGTTTTAATCGTGTTCTTCATTTCTTCAGAATACGTTTTGTTATTCCAAAATGCCGCATTGTAGTTATGCCAATCTTGATGTTGGACAGCTGACCGGACGCTGTTTAAGACTTGATAAGTTTGTTCTAGTTCTGAATCCAACGATAACAGCTGATGGACAACATCGGTGGCAGCCATCCAGTAAGGAAAATTAGTCCACTTTTTGAATTGTTCAAAGTTAAGCTGTTCAGTTGGTACTAACAACAGCTTCCAGTAGCGCTTAAGGGCGTGAAATTCGCGAGAAGACGGGGTAAACTTCTTCATCACCTTGATTCTGGTTTTGTTAAACGCCCGATTTAGGGCGTTGATAATATGAAACTTGTCCATGACCACCATGGCATTGGGGAACACGGTCTGCACAAGCTTGGGGTAGGTATAATTCATATCAGTCACAATAATTTTGACGTTTTCTCGGGCAGCTTGATCGAAGCGGTAAAAATACTTCTCTAGTTTATTGATGGTTCGATAAGGGAGTAAGTCGATTAATTCATGGGTTTCGCCATTCATGAACTCAAAGCTCATGGCACCAGTAGCGCTCTTGGTACTCTTCACCTCATCCATTAAGATGATCTCTGGTAAATAGTGCCAATTGGTTTGAAAGTCTCGTTCAGCGCGCATTAACTGGCGGCCCACAAATGAATCTGATGCCGATACTTCATTGGCAATGTGCTTCAAAGAGACCGGTTCACCGAGCTTCTCTAGGCATTCTTTGCGGCTGGTGTTTGAAATTGTACAGTGTTTCGGAACTGCCAATGTTTGTGCAAGAAAGTTGCCGTGACATTCTTTACAGTGGAAATAGCGGCGCTTTAAGGCTAAGATGACGGTGTTGCTCAGAACCTTCGAGAATCTGATAGTGGTATTGCGCCAGCCGTAGTTAATAATCTTTTGATCATTGATAATCCCGCACTTGGGACAAGCCTTCGGCGTGTAATCCAAGTGGCCAGTTAAGCGAATAACCCCGTCTTCTCCAGTTTCACCGTCAGTAATTTTTAGGTTCTCGTCAGCTATTCCTAATAATAATTTTGTAGTATCATGACACATAGGGCATTTCCTTCTTTCTGAAAAATCTTCGTGGTGGTTGACTTGGATGAACGGACAGGAAATGTCCGCTTTTTTATTCTAGCCATAAATAAAAAATCTGTCATCAGTAATAGATGAAAATCTATTACCAACAACAGATATTGTAGAACCATGTTTTGTTGCGGCCGCTTTATTTTTAGAAATTATTTTTTTATGCTTTTCAGAATTAAGTGTTTAATGTAACTTTCGTTTAGGTCAAAGTAGTCGATTAGTGCAAATAAAATTTCAATTTTAAGCCTTGTTTGGCCTTTTTCATACGTAGAAAGAGCTGATTTGGAAACTTCTAACTTATATTTAGCATTTAATTCTTCGGCGAAACTACGAAAAGATAAATTATGGTTTAAACGTTCCGTCCGTAAAATTTTACGTAACTCATCCAATAAATTTAACCTCCTGTAATATATAACTTTATTATAACTTATTAAAGATTACTTTAATTACTTTTTTGAATATTTTATAAACTTTTCTTTAATGAATTAAATTTGCTCATTTATTAATAAAGTATTGTAAGTCATTCTATTAGTGAGTTAAACTTATATTGTCCTATAAGTGGGACTGGGTAGATAAAGGGGGAGTTGGGCATGATGTCAGCTGAAAAGCGAAATAAACTGGCAGGTTATTTGCGGGAGTACGCAATTACTCAGCGACAGGTCGCAAAAATAATCGGGAAATCATATGTTGCTACTTCAAATAAAATTAATAATAAGACCGATTTTACGCGTAGTGAAATTCGGATTTTACATGACGCGCTACATATTCCAATTTCGGTCTTCTTTGATTAATGGGGGCGTTAGTTAGTAGATTAGGGAGTACCTAAAAGGCGCCCAGGCCGTGTTTGACCCAGTTATTGAATAGGTTGTTCGGCGGGGTTGGTTGCTGATCGTGGTTAAACATACAAATTCGCGACTTAGATTTGTTGGCTTTCAGTCAATGCGCGTAATAACATTATTTATGGCTACACTTATAAAAAACAAAAAATACCTAGTTTAGAGATTTCATAATCTGATCTGACTAAAAGAAAGAAGCTTGTCTTTTGGTCAGATCAGATTATGAACATTAACTTTCAATTGTTAATGTTTCCCATCTTTACGCTAAGTATTTTGTGTACTGTTTAATTAATTATTCATATTTCGGCTGCTACTAACGGATTCAGTTGTGGAACTTGAGTTACTAGTAACACTGGAAGAACCTTGTTCTTGCATAGCATTACTATTAGTTGATTCTGGTTCGCTACTTTTGGTGGCACTAGAAGCAGGTACATTGTTTTGTTGTGACGCATTCGTTGTTGAATGGTTAGAACTGGTTATTGAACGACTATTATTATTTTGATCATGTTGTGGTGTACTTGTACTAGCCTGCGGTGTTTCGTGGCTAGTAGTCGTGTTATCAGTGGGCTCACTTGTATTATTTACAGTGGTGCTAGCAACATTATTATCCGGTTCACTATTACTATAATAAGTAGTGGAAGCAGAAGTAGCAGTGGTTTCAGAAGTATCCGTGGTCGCTGTTTGCGAAGAAGTTTTTTTTGCTTTCTTTGTTTTCTTTTTGCGGCTGTGGTGCTTTTTAGTTTTGGTCATCTTTGGTGTGGACTGACTAACCGACTGCGCTGGTTCATTTTGAATAGTGGAGCGTTGCCAAGCATATACGAGTGCAGCGCCAAAGATAAGGATGATTGCTGCGACGATTAGAACAATGATTTTCGTCCTGCCTATTTTACGGTGTCTTATGCGCCGACTGTGGCGACCTCTTTTCATACAATTTCCCCCTGACCATTACTGTGCTACCAAATACTTTTTAGCTAATTTAAAGTACGTTTAAAAAACACTTTTACTGGAGTCTTTGCAAGTACATTTACGCTAAATTAGTCAGAAAATGCTAATAAAAGTGATTTCTAAACACTTCTTAGTAGATAAAGCTGCCAAAGATTTCCTGTTCTTTATCACCACTCATTTGCAAGGAAAAAGCCCACAACTACCAACGTTGTGGGCTTTTTTGATTCAAGATAGCAGCGCTACTAACGTGAGATAAAAAACGATCTCACTTTTATTAGAGCAGCTTGTCAGATTTGAACTGACGACCTCATCCTTACCATGGATGCGCTCTACCGGCTGAGCTAAAGCTGCAAAACTATTTTAATACTTAAATAGTATAGCGTAGCCGTAATTTAAGGTCAAGCCTTCGGTGATTTTTCCAATTGATCAAATCCGTGACTAGTAAATAATTTAGCATCTAATTGTTTAATTAAGGGGCTCGCTTCTTTAATGGCAATCAAAACGAGTTCGTGCATTGCCCGGGAACAGATTGTGTAGAGAATATCGCGGTCAATTTCAGTTTTAAAAGTTGGCGCGGAAACATCGTACGCAATGACGGCATCAAACTCTAGGCCCTTAGCTAAATAAATAGGAAGAATCAAAATTCCCTTAGGTAACGCACGATCAGCGTCTGTAATTAAAGTTGTTGGGGTATCCACTTTTAAACGAGCGTAAAGTCGTTCACTAGTTGGTAGGTCTTTGGTTA
Organism: Loigolactobacillus backii; assembly: GCF_001663675.1. Taxonomy (NCBI): domain Bacteria; kingdom Bacillati; phylum Bacillota; class Bacilli; order Lactobacillales; family Lactobacillaceae; genus Loigolactobacillus; species Loigolactobacillus backii. The sequence continues at coordinate 375,294 of NZ_CP014873.1, read as the reverse complement.
AAATAGCAACTGTGTCGTGTTGCGTCAATAGGCGACTCTCGTTTGTTGAGTTAGTGTACTGCGTCCCTCATTTTGATCAGCGGCTAGGATCAATTCTGGTTTATTGCCCGCGCGAGTGAAGGCCTGGATATCCTTACTATTAGGTAATAGTGCCGTCGCAAAAGTAGTAATTGGGTAAGTTGAGCGGTAACTTTTATTTAAAGTGATTAAGTTAATACTCTTTGTTTTAAAAACGTGACTTAATTCAATAGCGAAATCATTAGTTTGATAATGTGTCGCGAAAAGATCCTGTGCCCGATCACCTAAGAGCGTTAGTTTACACCGCGGGAAGGCATGCTTAATGTAAATTAGTTGTGCGATACTGTAATCCTGCATTTCATCAATGAAAAGGTATTGGATAGCGTGATTTTGACCACTGCCGGTTAGGCGATCGCGTAAATAAAGTAAAGGTGCCGCATCTTCCAGGCGTAAGTCATGGCGTTCTAACTGGTCCTGATAGGCCGCAATCATCGCTTTCCAGGCGGTAGGGGTTACGGATTTGGGCCTACTACTTTGCATGAAGTCCGCGTATTGTTCGTAAAGATCAATGAAGTAATCATTGTAAATAGCATTATAAACGATGGCCAGACGTTTTTTAACCAAGGCCTCAGCAATGAACTGGGCCTCATCTTCACCTGGTTTAAAATGGTGATCGGCCGTTATGTCGTGGTACTGTTCATCACTTAAAACGTCCACTTCTTCTAAAACCCAGTCCGCTCTTGCCTCTTCTTTAATCCGTTTTTTAAGTCGCTTGATAAGTGTATTTTTTGTGGTCAAGAATTTATCGGCGGCGAGCATTCGTTGGGGCAAGTTTTCATAAATTTGTTCAATTTCAGTTTTTGTAAAAAAAGGTCGGCCTTCAAAATAAATCGGATTAAACGCTAGCTGTTCTGGCTGAGTTTCTTTTAAATAGTGTTTAATTTGGGTCATGTAGGCCGCACTATCTTTGTAGCGCCGAATTTCACTGGCCATCTTTGGTAAACTACGCTGATCCTGCTCAAAACGTTCAAACAATGATTGTACGTGAAGTCCAGAAAAACGGGCGCTAAAAAATTCTGCCAAGGTAACTTGGCGCATATTTTTTTCACCCAAACTGGGTAATACATCAGAAATATAGTGGCTGAATAGACGATTAGGTGAAAAAAGGATCATTTGATCAGAGTTTAAAGATTCACGGCTATGGTAGAGTAAAAAGGCGATTCGTTGCAAGATTGCGGATGTTTTTCCGGAACCAGCAACACCTTGAACGATTAGAATATCGTGTTTAGTGTCGCGAATAATATCATTTTGCTCTTGTTGGATTGTGGCAACAATATTACGCATATATTCATCATTATCTTCACCTAAAACATGCTGCAACATACTATCGCCGACGGTTTCATTTGTATCAAAGATTGTCTCGATCTTTCCGTCTTTGATTAAAAATTGGCGTTTTTTAAGGAGTTCAGCTTTGGCATCGCCCATGGGTGTTTCGTAGCTGACGGAACCCAAGGTACCATTGTAATAAATACCCGAGATTGGTGCTCGCCAGTCATAAACAAGAAAGTTTTGTTGTTCATCAATAAATGAAGCCGTTCCAATATAGAGAGTTTCTTTTTCGCGATCTTCTTCAATGTCAATCCGCCCAAAATAGGGGGACTGTTGAAGATCTTTTAGTTGACCCATCTGACTTTTTACGATTGATTCATTTTCGACCGTACGGGCAACTAATTGCTTTTGTTGTTGAACGGCGGCATTTGTTTCGATTCGGTCATCGGCTTCAGCAATATTAACCCGCGTGTTGTCGCCGTAGTTTTGCTCGATCAAGGTTGTTTCACGATGTGCTTTGTCGAGTAGTTCTTGCTGGCTTAATAAACGCTGCTTGATCTGTTGGATCACGTGACTAACCCGTGCTTGCTCTGCTGTTTTGGTTTTAGTATCCAAGTAAAAAGCCTCCAATCGTTAGAAATTTGCTTAAGTCATTCTAGGTCTTTTTTATCCTTTCGTCTAGTAATTAGTTACAAAAACAGCTAATAAAATAGACGTGCAATTGTGGGGGCTTTTTTAAGCAGACGTGGTAAACTTTAAACGTTAATTAAAAATAATAAAAAAGTAGGTTAGTTAATTTGCAAGCACTGATTAATACATTCATGGAACGGCGTGGCGACCTGTATCAGGCCTTAGGTCAACACATCACGATTTCACTCGTTTCACTTCTAATTGCGATGTTCATCGCAATTCCATTAGCCATTTGGGTTGTTAAATATAAGCGCTTGGCCGAAGTTTTACTTCAGGTGACCAGTGTCTTACAGACAATTCCTTCGCTGGCCTTATTAGGTCTCCTGATCCCGTTAGTCGGGATTGGCACAACGCCAGCAATCATTGCGTTAGTTGTTTATGCGCTGCTGCCAATTTTTCAGAATACATATATCGGAATTAGTGAGATTGATCCCTCACTGGAGGAGGCCGCCGATGCATTCGGGATGAGCCGAATGCGCAAGTTGTTCAAGGTTGAATTGCCAATTGCAATGCCAGTCATTATTTCCGGGGTGCGAACGGCCTTAGTACTGATTATTGGGACGGCCACGTTGGCTGCCTTGATCGGTGCCGGGGGTTTGGGTAGCTTTATTTTACTAGGGATTGACCGTAACAATGTCTCATTAATTTTGCTTGGTGCTATCAGCTCGGCCCTATTGGCAATTATTTTTAGTACGCTAATTCGATTAAGTCAGCGTGCAAAGCCGCGGCAGCTTCTAATTGGATTTATCATCTTATTAGTTGGTTTTGCCGGCTATGGTGTCTATCATAAAGTTAACGCCCCAAAAGATACAATTGTTATTGCGGGTAAACTTGGTTCTGAACCGGATGTTTTGATTAATATGTACAAAGATTTGATTGAACAAAATGAACCGCGAGTTAAGGTAGCTTTAAAACCGAATTTTGGTAAAACAAGCTTTTTATTCAGCGCTTTGAAAAATGAAGATGTGGATATTTACCCGGAATTTTCCGGGACTGTTTTGGAGAGTTTGGTAAAAGTTCCGAAGGCCCAAGTTGGTCAAAAACGAACGCCGCAGCAAACTTATCAGTTAGCTAAGAAATTGTTGAAGCAGCAAGATGATCTGACTTACCTCAAACCAATGGCTTACAACAATACTTATACCTTGGCGGTTAAGAAACAGTTTGCGCAAAAAAACGATTTAAAGACAATTACGGACTTAACTAAGATTCAATCTAGCGTAACGGCCGGTTTTGATCTGGAGTTTATTGATCGTAATGATGGCTATCGTGGTCTACAAAAGACTTATGGGCTGAACGTTAAGGTGAAGTCGATGGAGCCTAAGCTGCGTTATTCAGCAATTAATAACCAGGACGTTAACTTAGTTGATGGTTATTCGACTGATAGTGAATTGCGACAGTATAACTTAGTGACGTTGAAGGATAACAAGCATTTATTCCCCGTGTATCAAGGGGCGCCATTAATTAATAAGAAAGTAGCGGATAAATATCCACGAATAAAAGCTAGTCTTAATCAGCTGGCTGGTCGAATCACTGAAAAGCAAATGAGTGAGATGAATTACGAAGTTAACGTCAAGAAAGAATCACCAGCCAAAGTTGCGAAGACATACCTTAAAGCGCAACATCTGTGGAAGGAGGCTAAGTAAAATGGCGTTGACGGCGAAATCGGGACAACCAATGATTAGTTTACAACACATCCAAAAAAAATTTGACGGCAAAACAGTTATTAATGATTTGAACTTACAAATTAAGCAAGGTGAATTCTTTGTTTTAGTTGGGACTTCAGGTAGTGGGAAAACAACCACCTTGAAAATGATTAATCGACTAGAAGAGCAAGATGACGGGGATATCCTAATTGAAAGCAAGAAGGTAAAAGATTTTGATTTACAGGATCTTCGTTGGAATATGGGCTATGTACTTCAGCAAATTGCGCTGTTTCCGACGATGACCGTTGCCCAAAATATTGGCCTAATTCCTGAAATGAAGGGTTGGAACAAACAGAAGGTAGCGGCAACGGTTGATCGCTTGTTGACCGAGGTTGGGCTTGATCCTGAAACCTATCGTAGTCGGATGCCCAGCGAACTCTCTGGTGGAGAGCAACAGCGAATTGGTATTTGTCGAGCGATTGCATCCGAACCGCCCGTTGTTTTGATGGATGAACCATTTTCGGCCTTGGATCCAATTTCTCGTAATCAGCTACAAGATTTGGTTTTGATGTTACACCAGCGCTTACACGATACTGTCGTTTTTGTCACGCATGATATGAATGAGGCTCTGAAATTAGGCGATCGAATTGCGGTGATGAGTAAGGGTGAGATCTTACAAGTAGACACACCGGCCAAAATTGCGCAGAATCCGGCAAATGAATTTGTTAAGGAGTTCTTTGCGCATAGTAATACCGAACTTAATTTGTTTGAAACGCCGCTAACTGAATTAGTCAAGCTTGGCTTCTACCAAAAATCAAGTGCGAGTGAGCAGTTGGCCACGTTTGATCAAGCAACACCATTAACAGCAGTTATGGATCAATTAAGTCGCGAAAAGGCAATTTCGATTACCCAGAACAATCGTGCAATTGGTACCTTAACTGCGCAGAACATTGTTGCGTTCCTGAAGAATAGTTGCTAAGTGAAAGGATGTTAGTGATGGAAAAATTTGACGAAATTATTATTGGTGCTGGGCCAGCGGGGTTAGCGATGGCGTACCCCTTAGCAGCCGCAAAACGAAAGGTTGCTGTTGTTGAAGCGGATTTATGGGGCGGTACATGTCCGAATCGCGGCTGTGATCCCAAAAAGGTTTTATTGGCAGCAGTTGAGGCTCAGGATCAAGTTCGTAATTTGCAGAAGGTTGGTGTTTTAACCCAGCCTGCCAAGATTGATTGGTCCAAGTTGATGGCTTTCAAGAAAACCTTCACTGATCCAGTATCAACAAGTAGCGAAAAGGGCCTAGCTTCCAGTGGAATTACAACTTTGACTGGTGCGGCCAAATTTATTGATGAACAAACGATTGAAGTTGCTGGAACAACTTATCAAGCCGAGCATTACATTATTGCAACTGGAGCGCGGCCAGCGATTCCAAATATTTCAGGTAAAGAACACTTTCAGGACAGTACTGATTTTATGGCCTTGCCAGAAATGCCCCGGGTTGTTACCTTTGTGGGTGGTGGCTACGAAGCCTTTGAATTTGCAGCAATGGCCAACGCTGCCGGTGCCGAGACACACGTTATTCAACATAACGATCGACCGTTGAAGGCGTATGATCATGAATTAGTTGATCAGTTAGTTGAACAATTACAGGCTAAGGGTGTGCAGTTTCACTTTAACGTTTCCTTACAAGCAATTGAAACTGCCGGTGATCAGCTGATCTTAAATGCACCTGATTTTCGTTTAGTAACCAACGCTGTCTTTGCGACAACTGGCCGTGTACCGAATGTTGAGGCATTAGATTTGGCAGCCGCAGGTATCGAAGTTGCTCATGGCGGCATTCAGTGTGATGATCACTTGCAGACGACTAACCCAAGAGTTTTTGTTGCTGGTGATATTATTGCGCGGCAAGAACCAAAAGAGACGCCAGTTGCATCGTTTGAAGGCAGTTACTTAGTTGATTATTTAACAGGTAAAACGCAAGCCTCAATTGATTACCCAGCCATTCCAACAACGGTTTATTCTAGCCCTAAACTAGCACAAGTTGGCGTTACAACGGCCAAGGCCCAAGCTGATTCCGAGCATTACGCTATAAAAACAATTGACACGACTAACTGGCTCACGTACCGACGACTTAATGAACCAGTGGCCGTAGTGAAAATTGTGACTGATAAAAAGACTGGTTTATTGGTTGGTGCAACATGTTTGAATAGTTTGGCCGATGAACTGATTAACTACTTTACACTGTTGATCAATCAAAAAGTATCCGCCGACACAGTTGCTAAATCCATTTATTCTTACCCAACTCCAGCTAGTGATTTGAATTATTTTTATTAGAGCATGAAAAAAGTGCATTAGTTTTTTAGGCTAATCATCTGCGGTTAAACACTTTTTCACGTTAGCATTTTGACATTTAGCGGGCTAAACGGTAAGATTAAAACAATGCAATGAGAAGGATAAGTACCCGTTAATTTGGCTATAGCGAATCACTGGTTGGTGAAAAGTGATCAAGAATTAGTGGTGAATGGCCCTTTGAGTCGCTGCGTGAATTAAAAGTAGCGTGGCGGGTAGCCGTGCCTTAAACGTGAGTGGTGCTGGATAAAAGCCAGCACAATTTAGGTGGTACCACGATTGTTAACAAGCGTCCTATGAGCAGAAATGCTGATGGGACGCTATTTTTTTGAGAATTGTGGGCTGGATTTAAGCTGAAAAGTTAACGTTGTTTTTTGAAGTAGATTCACTGACTGATGTTACTTATAAAATTAGAATAAAAGGGAAGGTTTTAACATGACAAAAAAAGTAATTTTAACTGGTGATCGCCCAACTGGTAAGCTACATATTGGCCACTACATTGGTTCTTTACAAACGCGGGTTGCGATGCAAAATTCTGGCAATTACGATCCTTACATTATGATTGCGGATATGCAGGCATTAACCGATAACGCACGGGATCCGGAAAAGATTCGCCGTAGTCTATTACAAGTTGCGCTAGACTATTTAGCCGTTGGCATTGATCCTGAAAAATCAACAATCTTAGTCCAATCACAAATTCCGGCGTTAAATGAACTTACCATGCACTATTTAAATTTAGTCAGCGTTTCACGATTGAACCGTAATCCAACCGTTAAAGCGGAAATTCAACAGAAAAACTTTAATCAAAGTATTCCGGCTGGATTTTTAATTTACCCAGTTAGTCAGGCCGCCGATATCACTGCGTTTAAGGCAGATACTGTTCCTGTCGGTGACGATCAAGAACCAATGTTAGAACAAACGCGTGAAATTGTACGTAGTTTTAATAGTATTTATAAAAAAGACGTTCTCGTTGAACCAGAAGGTGTTTTTCCACCAAAAGGGGAAGGACGTTTGCCAGGGATGGACGGTAACGCCAAGATGAGTAAGTCACTAGGCAACGCCATTTATTTGGCCGATTCACCTGATGAAATTCAGAAAAAGGTCATGTCAATGTACACTGATCCTAATCATATTCACATTGAAGATCCTGGCAAAATTGAAGGTAACATTGTCTTTACTTACCTTGATGTTTTCGACCCCGATCAAAAGAAAGTAGCCGAATTGAAAGAACAATACCAGGCAGGGGGCCTAGGTGACGTTAAAATCAAACGCTACTTAAATGACGTGTTACAGGCTGTTTTAGAACCAATTCGCAAACGCCGGGAAGCGTACGCTGAAGATCCGGCTGGGGTTTACGAAATTCTCCGTCAAGGTAGCGAAAAGGCCAATCTGGTTGCTAATCAAACCTTAAAAGAAGTGCGTGCGGCAATCGGAATTAACTACTTTGATTAGACAGTGTTTGGCAAAGTCTTAGCTAAGAGATGAGGAATTAGTGTGGAAATTAAAACTTTCATTCAGGAGTTGGCCTCTGACGCGCCAACTCCTGGTGGCGGCGGGGTTAGTGCATTAACTGGTGCGATGGCCGCCGCTTTGGCCAGTATGACGGCCAGTTTGACCCTTGGAAAAAAGAAGTACGCGGCTTATACAACCGATTTACAACAAATTATCACCACAATGCAACAATTAAGCGGTGAACTATTGGCACAGATTTCAGCAGACGCAGTTGGTTTTGAACCACTGGCTAAAGCATACGGAATTCCAAAAACAGCAAGCCATCGCGATGAAATACTCGAGGTGGCCCTAGTGAAGGCCACGGAGGTACCATTCACAGTTCTAAGGTTGTTGAACGACGTTGTGCCGGTGCTAGAACAACTATTAATTCAAGGTAGTCGCTTAATGCAAAGTGATGTTGGTGTGGCAGCAGCGACTTGCCGTGGGGCCCTAGAAGGTTCCGTTTTAAATGTTTACGTAAATACTAGATTGATGAAGAACCGTGACCAGGCAAAAGAAATGAATCAACGGGCCGACAAACTAGTTACCGGGCTAAGCTTACGTTGTCAGCAAGTTTATCAACAGGTTAGTGAACAACTACAAAGCAACTAGTGCGTGTAGCGTTCATATTTAAATTGAATTATATCGCTATTAAAAAGTAGTACTTATGTCGCTTGCCACTGAATTACACGTGGGCAGATTTAGTTAGGTTTCATTCCGGCGCTGGCGTATGGAACGCGTGGCGCGTTGACAAGCTAATTTTCTTTCCGATTAAACCCATTCGGAAAAGAAAATGGATCTTGTCAATCACGCAAGGTACTAAATGACCATAATTCGGTCATCAAGTACCTTCGACACGACTGATACGCCAGCGCCTCCATTCCACCTTGACAGTGATTGAGCTTTGATTATTCGTTTAGTTAATACAATTTAGGAACCACAGCTTTAATATTGCGCAATTTATCGGTGATCCTAATTAGCTATCAACACTGACAAAGACAGTTTTTACCTAACTTGTAACACAATAACTAGTTGACAGTAGCTGCTATAGACACAAATAACGCTTGAATGTTCCACTGCGGCCAGATTTCATTTCGGGGCGCGAGAACCAGCTGTGTCGATGATTATTAAGGCGGTTTGGGCCATTTAGAGCCATGTTTCAACTTGGCGCTTTATGCCCTTAGTTGAATGGTCATCGTCCGTAACATCTAAGATTTTCGTTCCGAAAATCATCCACTATTGTGAAGTAGAATCATGCGGGCTTGGCGAGATCCACTTTTACCTCCGCTTTGCCTTTATCTGGTAAAAGTTAGCTCGCCAAACCGCCACGCGTTCCGTCCTCGCGCACCGGAATGGAATCTAATCCATTCTGTCTTATTCCAGGTAGGCTTTGGCGTTCTGAAAACAAGCTAATAGTTTTAAACATGGTCGCTAAGATGCACTAGGAAGTGTTTGGAAAAGTAGCCCTTATCCTGAACTTACTGGCAATGCTAGTGAAGTCGATTGGATATGAAAAAAGCAAAATTTAAAATCAATTTGCGCCTACGATACTTTGGCACCGGCTCAGTTAATAACGAAAGTCAGTTTTCAGTGAACAACTTTGTGAGATGTTTTAATAAAATAAAGCTACCTTTGGCCTGACAAAATCATTGTCAGGCCAAAGGTGGTTTTTTATCTAAAAATCTACAGTTTAGATTTGTAAAGAATTGTTTTTTTGGCAAAATCAGTTAATCTAAAGGTAGAAGATAATTGCCACCTGCGTGTGGAATCAGATGAAGGATTGAGGGGATCAGTATGGCAAAGGCAAAATTATTTGGGGCAATCGTGATGAGTGCACAAAGTATTGATTTAACAATTGTGAACCTTCGAAATTTAGAAACAGTTGAGCGTGTGAGCGCACCAGTAGCTCTAGGTGACCGACTGTTTACTGAAGGCGGCATTGACTATGATGTTGTTGATGAGGCGGTGTCCGCTTTGCGCGGTTTTCAACAGTTGATGACAGATGATGGTGTCACTGACGAGCGGGTTGTGGCCAGCCATACGATCACTGATGCCGAGAATATTAGTTACGTGCGCGATCAAATATACACCAAAACAGGTTTAACGGTTCATTTTATGACAGTTAGTGAAGAATTAATGTTTCGCTACCAAGCTGCCGCGGCCTATTTACCAAATTTTCGTGAATTAATTGATGAAGGAACTGTCCTGATCCAAATTGGTGCCAGTTCAATAACGTTAATGGTATTTCAAGCAGGGGAACTGACCTTAACCCGTGAGCTACAGTTGGGACCAATGCAAGTTGCCCAGAAGATGGCCCAGCTTGAGCATCAAGTGGACACTTACGAAGATGTCCTGGCTGATTATTTACATTCTAAATTGTTGGATGTTTGGCGCTTATTACCGGAGAAACAGTTTAAACAGGTAATTTTGATGGGTTCAAAGTTAACTTTATTGGAAAACTTAATTCCAGAGAATAAGCGTGCTTTGGCTTTGTCTCACGCCGATTTTAATCAGCGCTTTGACCAGGTCATGACCTTATCGGATCAAGAATTAGAAGATCAAGAGCAGCTACCGGAGATGGAAGTTAATGAGGTGGCACCAACTTTTCTATTGTTAAATGAATTGTTTGATACGATGCAAATCGAGACGGTCTGGGTGTCCAATATTAAATTGTTAGATGGTTTTGTTGTACACCATGCTGCTGAAACTGGTCAATTAAAATTAAACTGGGATTTTAACGAAACAATGATTAGTGCTGCTAAAAATTTGGCTAAGCGTTATCAGGTTGACCAAGCCCATCAGAAAAAGGTTTTAACCTTTGCTGTACAGTTGTTTGATCGGTTACGTAAAATTCACGGCCTGGGTCCACGGGAACGATTGTTATTGCAACTAGCGGCCATTCTGCAAGATACTGGGCTTTACTTGGATGCAAACCAACACGCTTTTCACTCTGAATACATTATTCGTGCTAGTGAGGTGTTAGGGCTTGATTTAACGGAGCAATTTGCCGTGGCGGCGATTGCGCGTTACCACAGTTCCCGGGCGCCATCGGCCGGATTAAGTCATTTAAGCAGACTACCTTTGGAAGCGCGGTTAACGATTGCCAAGTTAGCGGCCATTTTACGTTTAGCCGATGCACTAGATGATAGTCACCGCGCCAAAATTTCTAAAATTAGTGTTAGTATTCGCAAACAGACTTTCACCGTGACCGCCACTGCTAACGATGATATTGAACTAGAAAAATGGACCTTTAGTCAAAAAGGGACTTTCTTCCGGGAAGTCTTCGGCCTGCAACCGATCTTGAAGCGAAAGGGGACGTTATAGCATGAATTACAATAAACCGGAATATTTTGTTAATCGTGAACTAAGCTGGGTTGATTTTGATGATCTGGTTCTAGAAGAGGCGCGGGATAAAACGAACCCTTTATTGGAACGTGTTCGCTTTTTGGGCATCACCCAAAGTAATCTGGATGAGTTCTTTATGGTCCGAATTGCGTCGTTGCGTAAGATGCAGGTTGTCAATTATAGTGAGCCTGATGCCGCAGGGATGACACCTACGCAGCAATTAGCCGCGTTGAGTAAAAAGATTCATCAATTGGTTGATAAACAATATTCGACGTTGGCGCGTTCACTAGTACCGCAATTGGAAAAAACGGATATTCGCCTTTTACACCAAGATGAGTTGTCAAAGAAGCAACTCTCCTTTGTTAGTCAGTATTTCCATCAAATTCTATACCCTGTTTTAACGCCAATGGCAGTGGATACTTCCCGGCCATTTCCATTTATTGGTAATAATACGTTGAATTTGGCCTTGCGCTTGGTTAAGAGCGAAAAAGATGAGACTGAGGAAAAAAAGGAACGCCGTTTTGCGATGGTACAGGTACCGGATGTGTTTCCGCGAGTGGTTGCTCTGCCTGGTGATAACCAATTTATGTTGCTCGAAGAACTAATGAAGCCTTTTATTAGTGAATTATTCACTGGTTTTAAAGTTAAGGAGATCAAGGCATTTCGCGTTATTCGGGATATGGATTTTGATGTGGCCGAAGAGGATGCCTCTGATTTAATGAAGGAAATTGTCCATCAACTGGCAATGCGCGATCATACTAGTGTCATGCGTTTAGAGATTGAGGCAACAATGAGTAAGAATTTACGTAAACGTTTAATCAAGGCCTTGGCAGTTCATGAAGAAGAGGTTTACGCAATCAAGGGGCCGATTGACTTAAACTTTTTAAGTAAACTAGTTAAACAAGTTAAAGATCACGATGACTTACTGTTTCCACCATTTAAACCGTATACACAACCAATTTTGCGGACAAAGGATATCTTTGCGGCAATTCGCCAACAGGATATTTTCCTGCACCATCCTTACGATAGTTTTGAACCAGTGGTACAAATGGTTAAGCAGGCTTCCATTGATCCGGATACACTGGCAATTAAGATGACCCTCTACCGGGTTTCTAGTAAATCACCGATTATTCGTTATCTTGGTGAGGCGGCGCAGAATGGTAAACAAGTAACTGTATTGGTGGAACTTAAAGCCCGCTTTGATGAGGAAAACAATGTTCACTGGGCCCATGAGTTAGAACGAAAAGGCTGCCATGTTATTTACGGGCTAGTTGGATTGAAAACACACTGTAAATTGTTGTTAGTTGTGCGGCGAGAAAATGATGGTATTAAGCGTTATATGCACATGGCTACCGGTAATTATAATGACGTTACGGCTAAGGGCTATACGGATATGGGCCTGTTTACGGCAGATCCTAAAATGGGCGTCGATGCGTCAAATATTTTCAATATGCTTTCCGGTTTTTCGGAACCAGACCACTTTGAGGAACTAAATATTGCACCAATTACGCTTCGGCCGTTTTTGAACGATCGCTTTGACGATGAAATCAAAAATGCCAAGGCTGGCAAAAAGGCCATTATTCGGATGAAAATGAACTCGCTATCCGATAAACAAATGATTGAGAAAATTTACGAGGCGGCGGCTGCCGGCGTTAAGGTGGATATTATTGTGCGTGGTATTTGTTGTCTGAAGGTTGGTATACCAGGGGTTAGTGAAAATGTGACGATTCACTCAATCGTTGGTCGTTTCTTAGAGCATAGCCGTATTTACTATTTTTATGCGGGTGGCGAAGAAAAGCTTTATTTATCCAGTGCCGACTTAATGAATCGAAATATTTCCCGCCGTGTGGAGTTGCTATTTCCAATTCTTGATCCTAAAGTTAAGGCGGAATTGTGGCGCATTTATAATTTGATGTGGGATGACAATATTAAGACACGTGTTTTACAGGCTGATGGAAGTTATCAAAAAGTTGATCGGCGCGGCCTGACACCGCTGAACGTCCAGGACTATTTAGTTGCTGCGGCGGAGCGTAAAAGTCAGACACCAAAAGTTGTTCCGCAGCCGATTGATCATTTTGTACCAGTGCAAAAAAATCAGGATGATGGAGGAGATAACTAGTGGAGAATTTTGCAGTAATCGACCTCGGCTCTAATTCTGCCCGCTTAACGATTAGTGAGATTGAAGACGATGGTACTTATAAAGTTATCAAGCAGTTAAAAGAAATGGTACGGCTATCCGAAGATATGGGTGCGGATCAAAATTTACAACAGCCTGCGATTGAACGAACAATTACCGCGTTAAAAAAGTTTCGTGATGAATACAGTAAATTACCCAATTTAAAGGTCCGGGCAATTGCGACTGCTGCCACGCGAATGGCGAAAAACCAAAAGAAGTTTTTAAAGCAGGTCGCTGATGAAGTCGCTGGTTTACAACTTGAGGTTATTCCAGGTACTTTAGAAGCACACTATGATTTTGTCGGCGTAATCAACACTTTACCCGTTAGTAATTGCGTTATTATGGATACCGGCGGCGGTAGTTGCGAATTAATTTTAGTGCAAAATGGTAAAGCGACCAATCTAATTAGTTTACCTGTTGGTGCAGTTAATTTGACCGAGCGTTTCTTTAAAAACGGAACTGATAAAATTAAGGCCGAAGATTTATTCTGGGAAACAACCTTTGTTAACCAACTTTTTAACGATGTTTGGTGGTTGCGCAAGGGCCAGAACTTACCGATTGTTGCCTTAGGTGGCAGTAACCGAACTTTGGCCAAGATTAAACGCAAGGAAAGTGATTTCCGCCATTTTGAAAACATTCATGGTTTTCGGATGAGTGTGGCCTCCGTTAATCAGGTTTATGCAGAAGTGATCAGTAAAGATTTGGCTGGCCGAAAGAAAATTCCCGGCCTAACGAAGGAACGAGCGGACATTATTGCTGGTGGGATGACACCGATTGTAACGATTCTCCGGTTCTTGGATTCTGATCGAGTTGTTTTCTCGCAGAACGGTGTGCGGGAAGGAATTTTACTAGAGCACGTGGCTCAATTACAAGAAGAAGGGAAAATTGGTCAACGTTCGTAATAAAGGGCTTAGGACATGTTTGGAAACTGCTTTTACTAGTGTTTCTATGGCAAATTTAGTGGAAACGTGTTTGGAAAGGCAGGTTCTTGCGGTTAGCTACGATCGCCAAATCATCTGTTTCACAGATAATTCGTCAATCTAGGCTAATCCTCAGAACCTGGACGCCTTTTCAAACACTCTAGTGGAAACGTGTCCGAAAAAGCAGATTATTGCGTATAGCTACGCCGGTCGAACGATCCGCTGCGCGTCTCTTTTCGCCCGGCTGCCATGTTTCTTGCGGCAAGGTTTTCGGGTTCTACAATATCTGTTGTTGGTAATAGATTTTCATCTATTACTGATGACAGATTTTTTATTTATGGCTAGAATAAAAAAGCGGACATTTCCTGTCCGTTCATCCAAGTCAACCACCACGAAGATTTTTCAGAAAGAAGGAAATGCCCTATGTGTCATGATACTACAAAATTATTATTAGGAATAGCTGACGAGAACCTAAAAATTACTGACGGTGAAACTGGAGAAGACGGGGTTATTCGCTTAACTGGCCACTTGGATTACACGCCGAAGGCTTGTCCCAAGTGCGGGATTATCAATGATCAAAAGATTATTAACTACGGCTGGCGCAATACCACTATCAGATTCTCGAAGGTTCTGAGCAACACCGTCATCTTAGCCTTAAAGCGCCGCTATTTCCACTGTAAAGAATGTCACGGCAACTTTCTTGCACAAACATTGGCAGTTCCGAAACACTGTACAATTTCAAACACCAGCCGCAAAGAATGCCTAGAGAAGCTCGGTGAACCGGTCTCTTTGAAGCACATTGCCAATGAAGTATCGGCATCAGATTCATTTGTGGGCCGCCAGTTAATGCGCGCTGAACGAGACTTTCAAACCAATTGGCACTATTTACCAGAGATCATCTTAATGGATGAGGTGAAGAGTACCAAGAGCGCTACTGGTGCCATGAGCTTTGAGTTCATGAATGGCGAAACCCATGAATTAATCGACTTACTCCCTTATCGAACCATCAATAAACTAGAGAAGTATTTTTACCGCTTCGATCAAGCTGCCCGAGAAAACGTCAAAATTATTGTGACTGATATGAATTATACCTACCCCAAGCTTGTGCAGACCGTGTTCCCCAATGCCATGGTGGTCATGGACAAGTTTCATATTATCAACGCCCTAAATCGGGCGTTTAACAAAACCAGAATCAAGGTGATGAAGAAGTTTACCCCGTCTTCTCGCGAATTTCACGCCCTTAAGCGCTACTGGAAGCTGTTGTTAGTACCAACTGAACAGCTTAACTTTGAACAATTCAAAAAGTGGACTAATTTTCCTTACTGGATGGCTGCCACCGATGTTGTCCATCAGCTGTTATCGTTGGATTCAGAACTAGAACAAACTTATCAAGTCTTAAACAGCGTCCGGTCAGCTGTCCAACATCAAGATTGGCATAACTACAATGCGGCATTTTGGAATAACAAAACGTATTCTGAAGAAATGAAGAACACGATTAAAACACTTGAAAGCCATCATGATGAGATTCGTAACACCTTTACCACACACTATTCAAATGGTCCTTTGGAAGGTTCTAATAATAAAATCAAGGCGATCAAACGAGCCAGTTTTGGCTATCGCAGCTTCTGGAGGTTTAGAACTCGAGTACTATACGTTTTCAAAATCAAAACAAAAAGAGCCCTAATCACGAAGTGATTAGAACTCGAAATATGGATTCACCAACAACAGTTGACGAAGAGCCGGTTTTCGCCACAAGAATGGTCAACGTCCGTAGCATCAAAGAATATTAGCGTTCTTTGCTAATATTCCTCTTCCATCGCGGAGTAGTAGGCTATACTCCATAATCTAACCGCCTTTTCAAACACTCTCTAGATTAAAAATAGCATTAGTTGTGTTATTCAATCACTTTTTGAAGTGATGATAGACAACTAATGCTATTTGTTTTGTTTAGAAGGAATTGTCACAATTTTCCAACTCTTTAAGAAGTAAAACTCATTGCTGACAAGAAATCGTGGATTCGCTGAGTTGGTTCCGAGAAGAACTCTTGTGGTGAACCGCAAAACAGGATCTGGCCCTCTTCTAAAAAGACAATTTGGTCAGCAACACCTTTAGCAAATTCCATATTATGCGTTACAACAATCATGGAGTTATGCTGTTTGGCGAGGTTTAATAATACGCGTAAAACTTCTGCTTCTAATTCTGGATCAAGCGCAGAGGTTGGTTCATCAAAAAACATATATTCAGGCTGCATGGCCAAGGCTCTAGCAATTGCAACACGCTGCTGCTGACCACCGGAAAGTTCCATTGGGTATTGATTGGCCTTTTGATCTAGGCCAACTTGCTGTAAAAGTTGGCGCGCAGTTTTTTCGGCGGTAGCCTTATCCTGATGCAAAACGTGAATCGGTGCTTCGGTCACGTTTTTTAAGACAGTAAGGTGCGGAAAAAGATTGAAGCTTTGAAACACCATTCCTGTTTTTCGTCGTAGTTGAAGAACTTCTTTTTCGGCTATTGGTTGACTAAAATCAATTGTTTGTTGATCAAAACTATAAAGCCCACTTTCTGGACGTTCTAATAAATTAAGTGAACGTAAGAGGGTTGATTTACCAGATCCAGATGGCCCAACAATAACAGTTGTTTCGTGGTCGGGAAACTGAATATTGATATCGTTTAAAGCTTTGCGTTTTCCGTAGATTTTATTAATGTGCGCGAGTTGTAGCATGCTTAACCTCCTAAGTTTTTTAAATTCACTTTAGTTGTTACCAGTCTGGATGTAACGCGAGGTCCATTTTTCTAAATAGCTCTGTAAAATAGTTAATACAGTACAAATAATTAGGTAAACAAACGCAACCAGCGAATAAAGCAATAGCGGTTCGTAGGTTTTGGCGGCAATTTGTTGACCAACCATGAACATTTCAACGATTGTGATACTAGAAGCCAGTGAAGTGTCCTTAACTAGGCCAATGAACGAATTAGATAGCGGGGGTAGTGAAACACGTGCCGCTTGTGGTAAAACAATTCGAAAGAGAACTTGCGGTCTGGTCATTCCAAGCGTGTAGGCGGCTTCCCACTGACCGTTGGGAATTGATAAAATTGCTGCACGGATAGTTTCCGAACTGTAAGCACCAACGTTTAAGGTGAAAGTAATAATGGCCGCAATCCAAGGACTGAATTGTACCCCAATATTAGGTAAACCAAAGAAAACAATAAATAGTTGCACTAGTAATGGGGTACTCCGGAATATCCAGACGTAAACCCAAAAGAGGCCACGAACAATTTGAAAAGGGCCACGCATTGGTGATAAACGAACCATTGCCGTCAGTAATGCTAGCAATAATCCTAAGGTAAATGAAATTAAGGTCAATGGAATCGTATAGGTGACGCTGGCCTTAATGATTGGTGGCAGTGATGTTAAAATTAAATGCCAAGTCTGACTAGTCAATATGTAAAGCCTCCTAAGTGCTCTAATGTCTATTTTGTGCAAGCGCAAAAGATGTCTTTTCTCCTAAGTTTTTTGATATTTATTTGTAGCACAGCAATCTAAATATTAAAAGAGGCTGGGACAAAAGTCCCTAGCCTCTCATTGTTTCTGAACGTTACCCTAGAACGTGCGCCAAAAGTCTGGGTTCACGTGCCTAACTACGGCTAATCAAATAACCATAGTACGGTTATTCGATTAGCCTACGTTACGCAGTAAACCCAAAAACGACTTTTGTCCCACTCCCACAAATAGATTGACGTTAAACCAATAATTTCAAATAATCGTTATTGCAACTTATTTTTTGGTAACGTCCTGTCCAAAATACTTAACAGAGAGTTTCTTTAAAGTGCCATTTTTACGAAGTGTCTTTAAAGCCTTGTTAGTGGCCTTCGTTAAATTTTTATCCTTCTTATTTAACATACCACCAATTTGTTGTGTTTTGATGGATGAATCGGCTTTGATTAATTTGATGTTAGCTTTTGGTTTTTGTTTTAAATAAGCACCAAAGGCGTCAACAGAGTTAATTGTCCCATCAGCACGACCTTGTTCAACAAGCTCAATTGATTGTTCAAAGCCACTACTAGAGACGATGGTTGCGCCTAAACGTTGGGCATCAGTAGCATTGTTGCTTGAAGCCGTCTGGGCCATCTTTTTACCCTTAATGTCCTTAGCTTTCTTGATACTCTTATTACTCTTTTTAACGGCAATTTCTGATTTGCCGTAAATGTAAGGTGAAGTAAAGTTATACTTGGCGGTCCGTGTCGGGTTCTTCGCCATATTATTTAAAATAATATCGTACTTGCTACCATTTAGGCCGGCAATTAGTGAATCAAATTGTGTTTGGACGAAAACTGGTTTTAAACCCATTTGTTTCGCAAGGTCACGGCCAAGCTCAACTTCGTAACCAGTCAATTTACCTTTATCGCTGTAACTGTATGGCTGAAAGGTACCTTCTAGGCCAATCTTTAAAGTTCCCTTTTGGTTCAGTTCCTTCTTGGCGGCATTGCTTAAACTGGCAGCTTGGGTTGGGGTGGTCGCGTAAGAAACACCCACAGCAACTAATAAACCAACTAGGGCGACTTGCGCTAGTTTCCAAATCTTTTTCAAACTAAACACTCCTTTATATTAATTGAATAACTTACTCTTAGTTAGCCAAGTCCTAGTATATAACAGTTGGTCATTTTTTTTAACTCACTTGACCAGTTTTTAAGAAACTTATCAGACTGGCTGCAAAATTTATTTGTTACAATGGAAGAAAACAAAAATTAGTGGAGGCCAAAGTCGTGAAATTTTATCAACAATCACGTTTGCAACGGTTAACAACCTTACGTCAAGAAGGGCACTTAGATAATAGTGCCTATCAATATTTTTTAAATGATCAGGGATTAACGCAAGAGCGAGCGAATCAATTGGTGGAAAATCAATTGACACTTTTTCCATTGCCAGAGGGAGTGGCGCGGCAGGTTTTAGTTGATGGCGAAATGCATGATGTTCCAATGGTGACAGAAGAACCTTCCGTGATTGCAGCGGCAAGTAACGGTGCCAAAATGGCGGCTCAAGGTACCGGCTTTCAAACTAAAATTCAAAACCGCCAAATGATTGGACAAATTATTTTAGAAAACGTTGCCCAGCCAGAACGGACTAAACAAAATTTGTTAATGGATAAAACACACTTGCTGGAGGTAGCCAATGCTGCTCACCCGTCGATTGTTAAACGCGGTGGTGGTGCAAAAGATTTACGTGTGCGTATTTTAGGCAGCGCCTTCTTGTCAGTTGATTTAATTGTCGACGTCAAACAGGCAATGGGAGCCAACATGTTAAATACAATGTTGGAAGCAGTTGCTAGTGAGCTGACCACTACGCGCCAGGATAACTGTTTAATGAGTATTCTCTCTAATTACGCAACTGAAAGTTTGGTGACGGCAAGTTGTGTCATTCCCGTGTCGGTTTTTGAAATTCAGCGTTTAGCCGGCAATCAGGTGGCCGCAAAAATCTGTGCGGCCAGTCAAGTAGCGCAATTAGATCCTTACCGGGCAGCAACCCACAATAAAGGAATTATGAATGGCATTGACGCTGCCGTGATTGCGAGTGGCAATGATTTTCGGGCAATTGAAAGTGGTGCTCAGGCCTACGCTGCACGGGACGGCCAATACCGGGGGCTAAGCCAGTGGCATGTCCACGAAGATAAATTAGTTGGTGCGTTGACGTTACCATTACCACTAGGTTTTGTCGGTGGGGCCACAAAAACCCTACCCATTGTTCAGGCTAACCAAAAACTGGCGGGAATCAATAGCGCGGAAGATTTAATGCGTGTCGTTGCCGCTATCGGGTTGGCACAAAACCTGGCCGCCTTAAAGGCCCTGGTAACGACAGGAATTCAAAAGGGACATATGGCGCTTCAAGCAAAAAGCCTAGCAATTTCTGCCGGTGCAACAACCAATGAGGTTCAATGGTTAACGGCCAAATTATTGCAAACAAAAAAATTTGATTTGCGGACGGCCAAATTATTATTGCGTAAATTACGACAAGCATAGGTGTCTCTATGAATTTGGCATTAATGTGAGCTAACAAATGATCTTTTACAAAACTTTTTTAGGTATCAATAATTAGGAAAATGATTAAAGTGCGTTATGAACGATACGATAGATCATTTACTGGTATAATAATTTGTGAATTGTAATACGAGGAGGTGTTAGGATGCTTTGGGGGGAGATTTTAGTTGGCGGTTTAATCGTGCTAACAATTATCATTTTTTATTTTACATATGTGCATTATGCTCGGCTGCGGAATGGCCGAACGGGTTATTATGGGTTAATTAGAACTATCAAAATAGCCAGACGTGTTCTGATTGGGTTAGTGGTTATATTGGTGGGTGTAATTGGTTATGATCATTTTTCTTATGCGGCGCAGTCAACCCAAACAACTTCAGCGGCGAAACAACATTCGAATAAAGTGGTAAAACCGAAGCGACATCAAGTAACAACATCGCATAAGAAAAAAGTGAAAAAAAGTACACTGACTGGTAAAAGGGCAGTGTACATTGTGCAACACTATTACGAGCGAACGCAGACACAAACAAATGTAGATCAGTATCAATTCTTAGGAAAAAAGCGTGATGATACTGAAAGTCTAGTGTACGAAGTTGGTGGTTTTCAAAATAATACGGGCCAGTTACAACAAATTCATGACTATGAAGTCCATAGCGACGGTAAATTTGACGAAATTTATTAAAGTTGTGAAGACTTTGTGAACATAATATTGATTTTTTTAGATAGATATCGTATAGTTTCAATAGGGGTAGTTTGAGTTATTATGATATAGATTTTGTCTAATGTGGCTCAAATTATTGTCATTATTATAGCTTAATTATTTTTTAGGAGGAGATTTTTATGGTTAGAAAGAACAAACAAGTTGCTAAACTTGTTACTGCTGCTACATTTGCTGGTACATTAGCTTTAGGTGGAACTGCTGTCGCTAATACACAAGCAGTTCATGCTGCTACAACACCAGATGCAGATGCCGCTTCACAAAAGACAGACGCACAAACGACTGCACCAACAACAGAACAAGCGCAGGATAAAGTAGATCAGGCTACTGGTGATCAGGCTGCTGCAACACAAAACGTGTCGAACGCAACAACTAATGTTTCGGCTGCATCTTCAGCTGCTGTTGATTCAGCGAAGGTTGCTTCAGATGCTAAGGATAGTGTAGACGCTGCTAACGCTGCTGCCTCACAACAGACTTCAAAAGTTGTTGATGCACAAAAGGCACAAGATAACGCACAAGGTCAACTCAATACTGCTGAAAATGCACAAGGTGCCTTACATCAGAACACGCTTAACAAGCAAAATGAACAATCTAATGCGCAACAACGTTTTGCTACTGCAAGTGATGGTCTTAGCGATGCAACGACTGGTTTACAACAATATTATACTCAAAAAGATGGCGTTAACCAACCAAGTCAAAGCTATACTGATAAGACTGCACAGATCCAGAAAAACGTTTCAGACGATCAGGCTGCCGCAACCAAGGCTAATAGTGACTTTGAAGCTGCTAACACCGTTACAAACAAGGCTCAAACTGCTGTCGGTGATGCTCAAAAGGCAGCTGACCAAGCCACTGCTGCTCAAAAGGACGCTTCTACTGCTTTAGCAGGTGTTTACGCCAATTTACAACAAGCTAATACTAATGTTGATAAAGCTCAATCAGCTGCAGATTCAGCACAAGCTGACTTAACACAAAAGAGTAGCGCTGTTGCTAAAGACTTAGCGGTAGTAAATAACCTTCAACAGGCAATGGCCGCAGCAGAAGCTGACCCAGCCAACAATCCTAATTACCACGATCTTGAAAGCCAGTTAGCTACTGCAATGCAAAATGGTAAAACGGATGCTGCAATTCGTGATGCTGCACAGGCTGCACAAGCTGCTGCTGCTGATGCATTAACGAAGGCTAATGCTGCACAAAATTAACGAAGGCTAATGCTGCACAAAAATTGGCTACTCAGCAGTATGATGCTCAATCTGCAGTAACTGGTACGGCTGCTAAGGCTGTTACAGCTGCTAATAATGCCCTTAAGACGGCTCAAACTAAGTATAACTTAGCCAAAGAAAATGCTGATTCTTATTTAGCTGCTTACAACAATGCTATTAAGGCATTAGGTCAAGACAAAGCTGCATTTACTACTTTACAAGCAAATGCTAAAGCTGCAATTGATAATTATGAAGCTGCTAAGACAGAAGTAGCTAATTCAAAGGATAACTTGAATAAGGCTATTGCTGCTGTTGGAACTGCTGTTGGTGCTGAAACCAGTAACTTGGCTGTTGTCAACAATGATATGAAGGCAGTTACTACTGCTACAACTGCTGTCACAACGGCTAAGACAAGCGCTAAGGCTGCTTTAGATTCATATAATCAGGCATTGAAGACATACGGCGATGCACAGGCTGCTGCTGATACAGATGCTACTGCAGTAACAACTGCTAAACAAGCTGTAACAGATGCTCAGGCTAAATTAGATGCAGCTAACTCTGCTTTAGCAACGGCTAAGACTGAATTGGCTACTGCCAAAGCTGCAGAAGATGCTGACAAGGGTGGTACCACTACCGATGGCGATAAAGGTGGTACAACTACCACAGACACTGATGGCGATAAGGGTGGCACTACAACCACTACAACAGGTACTGACGCTGATAAGGGCGCCGCAACTACTACGGCTGCTAAAGGTACAGAAGTTGCAGGTAATACCACTACAACAGTTGCTAATAACGGTGCAGCTGCAGTAACTGTTGCTGCCAAGAAGAACGCTTCTGCTCCTGTTACAACAAGCTTAACGGCTGCTACTCCAGCTACAACAACTCGTAAACAATATCAGGCTGCTAAAAATGGCGTTACCGCTGCTGCATTACCACAAACTGGCGAAGCAAATGATAACCTTGCTGCTTTAGGTTTCTTAAGCGCAATGGGTGCATTATTCGGCTTAGTTGGTCTCAAACGCAAGCGTGAATTTTAACCGACTGACATAAATCTAGATATTAGTTAATTTTTATGACTAATTGGTTGATATTAACGTATGACACGAAATCAGTTTTCTGGTTTCGTGTTTTTTTAATTGAATAAAAACGGTAACTAGCTACTTATTTCGAAAAAATTAGTAGTTGGTTACCGTTTATTTTTTTGTGAACAATATTTTACTAACTAAAACACAAGGGATACCATCTTCAATAAAAGTACCAGAGACAGGTTGGTAGCCAAGTTGTTCGTAGAAGCCTTGCGCTGTTCTTTCACTATGAATTAGAGATTTTTGGCTCTTCGTCAACTGTTGTTGGTGAATCCATATTTCGAGTTCTAATCACTTCGTGATTAGGGCTCTTTTTGTTTTGATTTTGAAAACGTATAGTACTCGAGTTCTAAACCTCCAGAAGCTGCGATAGCCAAAACTGGCTCGTTTGATCGCCTTGATTTTATTATTAGAACCTTCCAAAGGACCATTTGAATAGTGTGTGGTAAAGGTGTTACGAATCTCATCATGATGGCTTTCAAGTGTTTTAATCGTGTTCTTCATTTCTTCAGAATACGTTTTGTTATTCCAAAATGCCGCATTGTAGTTATGCCAATCTTGATGTTGGACAGCTGACCGGACGCTGTTTAAGACTTGATAAGTTTGTTCTAGTTCTGAATCCAACGATAACAGCTGATGGACAACATCGGTGGCAGCCATCCAGTAAGGAAAATTAGTCCACTTTTTGAATTGTTCAAAGTTAAGCTGTTCAGTTGGTACTAACAACAGCTTCCAGTAGCGCTTAAGGGCGTGAAATTCGCGAGAAGACGGGGTAAACTTCTTCATCACCTTGATTCTGGTTTTGTTAAACGCCCGATTTAGGGCGTTGATAATATGAAACTTGTCCATGACCACCATGGCATTGGGGAACACGGTCTGCACAAGCTTGGGGTAGGTATAATTCATATCAGTCACAATAATTTTGACGTTTTCTCGGGCAGCTTGATCGAAGCGGTAAAAATACTTCTCTAGTTTATTGATGGTTCGATAAGGGAGTAAGTCGATTAATTCATGGGTTTCGCCATTCATGAACTCAAAGCTCATGGCACCAGTAGCGCTCTTGGTACTCTTCACCTCATCCATTAAGATGATCTCTGGTAAATAGTGCCAATTGGTTTGAAAGTCTCGTTCAGCGCGCATTAACTGGCGGCCCACAAATGAATCTGATGCCGATACTTCATTGGCAATGTGCTTCAAAGAGACCGGTTCACCGAGCTTCTCTAGGCATTCTTTGCGGCTGGTGTTTGAAATTGTACAGTGTTTCGGAACTGCCAATGTTTGTGCAAGAAAGTTGCCGTGACATTCTTTACAGTGGAAATAGCGGCGCTTTAAGGCTAAGATGACGGTGTTGCTCAGAACCTTCGAGAATCTGATAGTGGTATTGCGCCAGCCGTAGTTAATAATCTTTTGATCATTGATAATCCCGCACTTGGGACAAGCCTTCGGCGTGTAATCCAAGTGGCCAGTTAAGCGAATAACCCCGTCTTCTCCAGTTTCACCGTCAGTAATTTTTAGGTTCTCGTCAGCTATTCCTAATAATAATTTTGTAGTATCATGACACATAGGGCATTTCCTTCTTTCTGAAAAATCTTCGTGGTGGTTGACTTGGATGAACGGACAGGAAATGTCCGCTTTTTTATTCTAGCCATAAATAAAAAATCTGTCATCAGTAATAGATGAAAATCTATTACCAACAACAGATATTGTAGAACCGATTTTTGATAGCCTTGGTGTTGACCTACTTCTTCTAAAGCATTAATAACCTGCGCACCTAAACCTTGTCCCCGGTACTCGCTAAGCGTTGCAATTCGACCAGGTTGGATAGTTGCGGCATCAATGAATTGTAGTCGTCCAGTGGCCACTGGCTGCTCATTGTCCGCGTAAATAACGGCGTAGGATGTTTTTGACGTGTCGTGTTGATCGAATTCATCAATTAGGGCAATGTGACGTTCTTGAACGAAGACCTGCATTCTGACATATAGTGCGGCGGCACGCTGCCAAGGCTCTGAGCCGACATGTAATTTCAACTTATGGACCTGCTTTCCTTATCAATATTGATTTTAGTATAGCATGAGTTAAATTAAAGTGGGTCAAGTAATCTTTGTTTCAAAATTATTTTTATAGGGGCTTGCAGGCGGACCACTCTATAAAAAGGCCTTTAACCTGCACACAAACGCTGGAATCTAAATACTTTTTAATGGTCAGTATCATTTTCATCAGTTAGATTTTGCCGGTTCAGGTGCCAGTTTAGGCTAATATTTCGTAATGTATAACCGCCAATACCGATTAAGAAACCAACGGCGGCGAAAGGAATCCAATCAAAACCTAATTTGAATAAAGGCAGATAATGTGTGGCGAAGGCTGTCATGCTACGAGCGAAGGCCGTTTGGGCCAATAATGGTGGTAAAGCGTGAATCATGTCAAAAATTGCCGGAATTAAGGTGAAAATTGTGGTCACGCGGTAGACAAAGCTGCTTTGCTTAAATAGTGGTGATAGGATGGCCAAAATAATAAGCGTAATTGCTAAGGGATAAAGGAACATTAAAACTGGTGTTGACCAAGCAATAATCTGAGTTAGGCCAA
Organism: Loigolactobacillus backii; assembly: GCF_001663675.1. Lineage (NCBI taxonomy): Bacteria > Bacillati > Bacillota > Bacilli > Lactobacillales > Lactobacillaceae > Loigolactobacillus > Loigolactobacillus backii. The sequence goes on along the minus strand of NZ_CP014873.1, from coordinate 349,718 downwards.
TATTTGCGATCAAAAAGGAAATACCACAAGTGAAACGTAAAAAGGCTAGGTAACTAATTTTAGGAAAATGTTTGTGAAAATCTTGGGCAAAGGCGGTGACCAGGCCCATTGCTGTGGTTATACAAGTTACCGTTGCTAACGTGGCCAAAATAGCGTCACCAACGGCGCCCATATAGTGATTAGCAATTTGGGCAAAGACAATACCACCGTTTGCTGATAGTTTAAATTGATTTAGACTGGTAGCGCCAATTAGGATTAACGCGAGATAAATCAAGGCTTCAATTCCCATGCTGAGCGCACCTGATTTAGCGGTGGCCAAGGCAATGTTCTTTGGTTTATGCGTTCCTAATAGTTTAATTGAAGTAACAACGGTAACACCAAAAGCTAGGCCGGCCAAAGCATCCATCGTGTTGTAGCCCTGAAGAAAGCCATTAGTGAGTGCACCATGTGTGTAGGCAGTAGTTGCGGTGGCGTGACTGGCTTGTCCCATTGGACTTAAAAACGCGAACAAAAAAATGATTGCCAATAAAACTAAGAATAGTGGGTTTAGTAAGCGACCGATTACATCAATAATACGTGATTGGCGGCTGGATAAACGATAGGTGATCAGAAAGAAAATTGCTGAATAAATGGCCAGGTAAAGGCTAGTTTGGTCTGCCGGGATATGTGGGGCAATTCCTAATTCAAAAGGAACAGTGGCCGTTCTGGGAGTGGCAAATAACGGGCCCAAAGTTGCGTGAACAAGGATCAAAAAAATGAGCGCGTAGTGTTTGCCGATCGGGCGAGCAACATCGTAGATACCTTCACTACGTGTGATACTAATAGCGATAATTGAAAGTAGTGGCAGCAGGGTACCGGACAATAGAAAACCGATCGTTGCCAACCCCCAATGATTTCCAGCGAGTTGACCAAGGTGCAGTGGAAAAATTAAATTACCGGCACCAAAAAACATTCCAAATAGCATTGAACCAATCATTAAATAGTTTTTCCAAGTTAAGCGACGTTCTTTTTGTTCTAATTCCATAAACGAAAACCTCCTATGTTTTGGCCGCAGGTACAAATATAATTACGAAATACAAACCTGAATGCGATTATTAGTGGTTGACCAAATAAAAAAAGCGTCCTTTAAAAGCAAATGCTTTTAAAGGACGCTGAATTGCGTGTTACCACCTTAAATTTACTATTACTTCGCAGTAATAGCCTTACCCCGTGCTGAGAAAGCATTAAAATACTTTTTCAAGACGTTGGCGCAATAATGGGCGCTCCCAACGGACACTTCATAAACGTCGCATCCGCCACTCCGAGGCTACTTTCACAATTACCTACTTTTACTTCCTTGCACTAATCGAAGCTCGCTTGAAAAATAAGTAGTTGCTACTCTCCCCATCACGGTGTTTTAATAATAATCTCATCTATCTTTAACTTAAAAACACTTTACCCCGTTTCTTTTTAAATGTCAAGTAGGTCCTAGAATAGCAGTTCCTATTAGCTAAAACTTAACTAGACAATTAAATAAAGCATATTTCGTGTTTTGGCTCCCACATCTTGGTAAGCTTAAATTAAATCTTATTAGGATTAAAGGGGGCGATTAAACATGAAAGAATACCAAGTGATTGTAGATGCAAAGGGACGAATTGTCATTCCCGTAGCGTTACGTGGCATTTTGAAAATGCATCCGGGGCAGCGAGTTAAGATTAAAAATAAAAAGGATAAAATTGTTGTTAAACGAAAAAAAGTTGAAGAATAAGGCAATAAAAACAGGTATGAAGTGATTTGTTTACAAACAATCACTTCATACCTGTTTTTTAATGCAACTCTAGGATAAATTTTCATTTGATGACTTGTTTACTAATTTTTCCTTGGTAAGCTTAGCATCGTCACGGAGCTTTTGGCGATCGGCACTAATCTTTTGTTGTAACTCATTTGGGCTACCAGGTTTGCGTAATAGTTTAGCAAAAATACCCTGATACTGCATTGAGTTAACTTGGTCAGCGTAACGATTACCTAAGAACATAACGATTGAACCGAGTACAATGACAACGATTCCGATGATGGTTGGCAGCACAATACGTTCGTGCAAAACAATCATAGCCATGATTGGTGCCAGCGCCGGTTTAATGAAGAACACAAGGGAAGCAGTTGAAACGTCTGAAGTTTCCATTGCAAGAAAGTAAAAACCAAAGCCGCCAGCAGTAACCCCGATACATATGTAGGCCAGTAATAATAAATTATTTGGTGCAATTCCTTGAACGAACGGTATGTTTGCAAATGATTTAAGCCCATTAACGCTATTTAATCGATTAGCGATTGCTGAAACGTGTGATAGACCCATTAAAATCCCTAGTTCCAGTGCGCCGGCCAAGAAAGAAAGGCTGGTCATTGTAAGTCCATTAAAGTGTCCACGCATAGAACCCCAGCGTGAAACAATTGAGTAAAGGCCAAAAGTAACGGCGGAAGTAATCGCCAGAGTTAACCCAACTGGATTAGTGAGGTGGGTTGGATTAACAATGATTAGCAACCCAATTAGGGAAATAATGACGGCAATTAAATTTGTTCGGCTGAGCTTTTCTCGTAAAATTAAGTAAGAGAAGATTAGTGCAAATATTGGGTTACAGCTGAATAAAACGGCTACGGTTGAAGCTTGATCGACCTCGACAGCAATTTGGTAGAAGGTCATGCTAATCACGATGCCAACTAAACCAGTTAGTAAAAAGATACCTAAGTCTTTAAAGTCTAATCGGTGTTTCTGCTTACGCAAGGCCCTTACCGCAAACGGTAGTAAGAATAAACCACCGACTAAGAAACGTAAGAAGTTAAGCTGGATACCATTGAAGGCACTGCCAGCTAATTTAAGTGAAATTTCCATTGAGCTGAATAAGAAAGTTGAAATTAAGACGTAAATATATGTTTTTTTCATGTGAAACAATCGTCTCCCTCACGATTAAGTAGCTGCCAATAATTAAAAAGTGTTTTCAAATTAAAAGTAGCCCTTTATAATAACTAACATAAGATGTAACGCCAATCTTTTATTAATGCTTTCTAAGAGTCGTTAGAAAGCTAACTGACCCACACGATACTTTGTAAGTTACTAACAACCCTAAATATAATTATATTTTGTCGAAACAGTATAATTACTATTATATTTAAAAATGAAAACTTGTCAATGAAAAGAGCGACATAAAAAGGATGATTTGGCTACGAATCGCTCGTTGGTTGCCCGAAAATTATTTTTAATCCTATTTTTGAACAGGCGAGAACAAGCTAATCATTCTTTAAACACTCTTTCAATTGATTTAGAAAGGAACAATGGATGCAATCAGTTGAAAAACAAATTTTACATTTAATCGACGTTGGTGAGGAAGTGCACGCCAAAACTTTGGTCGCAATTTACACTAAGCGTAATTATACGGAGATGACCGTTCGCAACACGTTATCCAAGTTAAAGAACCAGGGCCGAATTATTTCCCGCCGCCGGGGGCTTTATGCGCTAACGGCCGAAGGGAAAAAAAGATTATCCGACATTAATTTAAAATACAATAATTATCAAATGGCCTTTGATGGGAATTGGACGTTTGTTTTCATTCGAATTCCGGAAGAAAAGCGTAAGGCAAAAGCGGCCTTTAAAACGGCCTTACAGGAGTATGGTTTTGCACCATATCAATCCTCGGTTTACGTGTCACCTTGGCATTACGGGAATGATGTTTTGGCATTGGCACAGGAAATTGGTGTCACTAGTGACGTAAAGGTTGTGAAAGGAACCTTTTTTAAAACGCGCCTAACGCGGCAAGAGGCCTTTCAAATGTGGCATTTAAAAACTTTGACCCAAACTTATCAAACTGAATATGCTTGGATTAAGGAAAAAATGGCTCCCACCTCACAAGTTGTGGCCAGTGGGGATGATCAGGCTCTATTAAATTTATATTTGGACATTGGTAATCATATCAATACGATGTTTTTACTCGATCCAATTCTACCGCAGAGTTTATTACCACCAGATTGGATTGGCCAGAAAACACTTCAGTTATTAATTACTGGCTACAACAGTATTGCTGAGATCTTTCCTAAACAAAGTCCCTACGCAAAATTTATGACACCGATGTTCACTTGAGTATCAAGTACTGGGCTATATTTAGGCTAAGGTTGTTAAATGCTGATTTTTGAAACAGAATTCACCGTTAAATTAGAACAATCTCAAAAATAGTGGCGATCATTTTTTAAGGATAAAGTAAATTATAGTAGAAAAAAGATTGGGTGAGTAAATGGGATTCGTAACATCGTTAAATCAGGTTAGCTTAATGTTTTTATTAATGGCAGTTGGTTTTTTAGCTAACCGAGTGGGCTTTATCCATGAACAAACTTCCAAAGACTTAACGGCCATCTTGCTGTACATTGTTTCGCCGTGTTTAATTATTAAAGCGTTCGAGCAACCCTTTTCCGTGCATCAGCTAACCCAATTGAGCTTGGCCTTTGTTGGAACTGTGTTGTCTTATCTTGTTGCAATTATTGTAGGTCGACTGGCTTTTCACCGTGTTAAAAATACTGAACAACGAACGGCGCTTCAATTCGGAACAGTTTATTCAAATGCTGGTTTTATGGGAATACCGCTAACTAATGCGTTATTTGGTTCAGCGGGCGTTTTTTACTCGGTACCTTATTTAGCGGTATTTAATTTATTTAATTGGACCCATGGCATTAATTTATTTAAATCAGAGAAAAATCAATCCAGCCGCCGTTACATGGTGCGTAGTGTGTTGACTAATCCCAATATTATTGCCATTGTTATTGGACTGATTGTTTTTTTGGCGTCGTTTAAACTGCCGACAATTTTACAATCAGGGGTCAATTATATTAGTGGGATCAATACACCACTTTCAATGATGGTAATTGGAAATAGTATTGCCAGCATTAAATGGCGGGAATTATTTAGCGATCACTTAATTTGGCCGGGAATTTTACTGCGAAATATTGTTATGCCGTTTTTAACGTTACTAATACTGGCCGTCATTGGTTTGCACGGGACTGCGTTACTGGCAACCGCGACGATGGCAGCTTGCCCAGTAGCAGGGATTGTTGTTTTATTTACCCTATTAAACGACGGTGACCCGGCCTTTGCGGTTAAACTGATGAGTTTATCAACTTTATTTTCAATCGTCTCACTGCCGCTAATGATCGCAATAGCGGCGTTATAGAATTAGAGTGATTTATGATACTAAAAAAGAGAGTGTTTGAAAAAGCGGTTAGATTCTACTTCGCAATTGAGGATTATTACTGGCTTCGCTGACGAATGTCGATCGGACTAAGATAACCCAAAGTCCGAATCGCAGCCCAAATAGCCGAATTACCCTTGAAAAAGGTAATTCGGCTATTTTAACTACTATTTTGCAAATAACTTATGATACTTCGATGTTGTCTATTCTTGTGGTGAAACCAAGGAACACAGTTATAAAGTCCATAACTGCTCGCGACTAAGTTCGCCTCGTTCACCGCAAGAACTAGCAAGGCAAAAACCGCCAAGTTGAAATAAGGTAATTGCAGTAATCTGCTTTTTCCAAACACGTTTGCACTAAATTAATCAGGAAAGTACTAAATAAAGCGATTTTTCAAACCTTCCCTAGTCAACCCCAAATTGTTTAAGGTGTTTGGCCAAGTATTGCCCCGTAATACTATTTTTTTGGTTGGCCACCTCACGTGGTGTACCAGTTGCCACAATTTTACCGCCGGCAGTACCGCCACGAGGGCCGACATCAACAACGTAATCCGCGTTGGCGATGATGTCCAAGTCATGCTCAATGGTTATGATCGTTGCGCCGGTGGCTAATAATTGATCAAAAACGTGAATTAAGGTACGAATGTCTAACGGATGTAGACCGACAGAAGGTTCATCAAAAACAAAAAGGGTTCCCATTTGTTTCTGGCCCATTGAACTGACTAACTTAAGCCGTTGCGCCTCACCACCAGATAAGGTTGGGGTAGCCTCACCTAATTTTAGATAGCCCAGGCCCATGTCCTGTAAGGATTTTAGGCGACTAACAACGCTGGTCAAAGTTTTTAATTTAGGGATGGCTTCATCAACGGATAATGTTAAAACGTCCGCGATAGTCATGTCGTGCCATTTTACCGTTAAAGTTTCTGGATTATAGCGGCTTCCCTTACAAGTTGGGCAGGTTTCCACGATATCCGGCAAGTACTGAACATCCAGCGAAATTTGGCCAGTACCATGACAGGTGGGGCAAGCGCCAGTTAAGGTATTGTAAGAAAAATGGGCCGCACCAAAATGTTGTTGTTTAGCCGTTGTAGTTGCCGCAAAGGCCTGGCGAATTTTATCAAAAACACCAGAATAGGTAGCGACAGTTGAGCGGACGTTTTTACCCACAGGTGTTGAATCAATCATCACTGCACGTTTGATACCACCACTTTCCAACTGGTCAACGTGTTGTGGTAGTGGCTGCTCTTGTGCCTGGGCCTGAATTGCCGGTAGTAGGCTGTCCAAAATAAGCGTGGTTTTACCAGCGCCAGAAAAGCCACTAACGGCGGTCAACTGTCCAACTGGAAAGCTAGCGGTGACGTTATTCAAATTGAAGCGCCGTTTAACGTGTAGTTTGATCGTTCCTTGATCAAATATGTGTTCCTTAGGGACTTGTTTGCGCGTAATTAAGGGTGTTTTGCCGGTTAAAAAGGGACCAATCAATGAATGGGGATTTTTCTTAATTTCGGCGACACTTCCTTGATCAAGAATCGTTCCTCCTTTTTTACCGGCACCGGGACCAATCTCAATAATTTGATCAGCGGCGCCAATTAGGCCAGTGTTGTGGTCAACGGCAATTAGCGAATTGCCCTGTGCGACTAATTGACGAAGAATTTTGACCAGACCAGTAACGTTGGCGGGATGTAGTCCAATTGAAGGTTCATCCAGTACGTAAAGCACACCAGTTGTTTCTGAACGCAGGGTGCGACTAAGCTGAATTCGCTGTAATTCACCAGTAGATAGGGTCATGCCCGGACGACCTAAAGTTAAATAATCTAGTCCAAGATCAAGTAATGGTGCGAGACTAGTTTTAAACTCACCAACCAAGTTAGTACCAATCTTGGCCATATTAGCTGGCAATTGGGGAACGATCGTTGCCGCAAACGCCGGTAAATCTTTAATTTCGATTGCACACACTTCTGCAATATTTTTTCCAGCCAACTGACTTTGTAAAAGCTTTGGGTTAAATCGATTGCCGTGACAAGTTGGGCAGGTAGTGAAATCATAAAAACGGTTGAGTCGCTGGATAGCGCGTTCGTTATGCGTAGTGGCCAGGCTATCTTCTACCGCAGCAAACGCATTTTCAAATTGAGCATTATCCATGTGAAAGATTTTGCCAGTTGAAGTTGGAATGTTAATAGCGTACTTTTTCTTTTCGCCGTACAAAACAATTGCCTGATCTTTTTTACTTAGATCACGAAAAGGGGTGTCGATGTTAACACCGATTGTTTGCACAACAAACTGCATAAAGTTACGCCCGGGCAATTTCCAAGAGGCGATAGCACCTTGGCGAATTGTTAGCCGGTCATCAGGAATGAGTCGTGCCGCAATGATCTGACGAATTTGGCCAGTACCGTGGCAAGTCGGGCAGGCACCGGTTGAATTAAACGCGAAGCTTTCGGCACCAGGTGGCTGGAAGGTTGTTCCATCACCTGCTTTTAGAGTCAAACCCTCCGCAACTCGTAGGCTAGGTTTGACGCGTTGACCATTTGGTGAAACGTGTGAACCAAGGCGAGAAAATAATAGCCGTAAAATATTGAAACTCTCGGTCATTGTTCCAACGGTGCTTCGTAAATTAGGAACATTTGGCCGCTGGCGTAGAGCCAGGGCCGCTGGAAGATGGCGGACGGAATCAACATCTGCCTTGCCAACTTGGCTGATTCGGCGGCGTGTATAGGTTGAAAGCGAATCTAAGTATCGCCGGGCACCCTCAGCGTAAAGAACGCCCATTGCTAAAGAGGATTTTCCAGATCCAGATAGACCACTGATTGCAACGAATTGATTGAGTGGAATTGAAACCGAAAGATTTTTAAGGTTATTGACGTGGGCACCGGAGACTTCGATTTGTTTTGGGATGGAAGTTACTTTTGCCATAGTAGTTGCTCCTTTTCACTAATAATTAACTTAAATGAAGTAGACTTAAAAAGTGTTCAAAGAATTTTTTGGCCACATATTTTAGCAGCCATTAAGTTAATTATAAGCTGATTTAAGGCAGTTTTGAACACGAGTTCATCTTAGCACAAATCAAATCTGGGGGAGTGCTTGAAAAAGCGGTTAGATTAAATCTAGGTGATCCAATCGTTAACTTCTTCCTTCAGTACGAACTATATGGTATGATGATATGTCAATAATAAACGGAATAGTCAGGGAGTGAGAACGATGCAGTTAACGGTGCCAAACAAACATTTTTTTAAGCGATTAAAACAGGGGAATGTTTTTTTCCTTAAGGATACAATGGTATTAGTGCCTTACCCAGAAGATTACACGCAAACACTTGATTTGATTTCCTTAGATTACCAGATCATGCGGGATGAATTGGCCACACAAACGGATTTGACCAAGGTTAATTGTGTGTATCAAATCGATCCTGATGCTGACATGGCAATGGCAGATATTAAACTGCAGTTTGTACCTAAAACAGCCGGTGAAAAAGAATTTCAAATCGAAAAAAGTTATCACGTTTTTCTAGATAATGTTGATTAAAAAAGTTGTCCCTAAACAAAATGGAAACTCATAACGTAATTGAAATATTATTAAAAATAAAATAGAGCCTGAAGCCGTACCCCTTTTTCACCATTAAAATTATTTGGTGTAAAAAAGTAGCAGCCTCGAGCTCTATTTTTTAATAATTAGGAATTGCGTCGCAACATAAAATTTGCTAGTATGAAAACTAAATTAAAATTAAAGTTAGCAGGTAATGCCTATGCAAATACGACCAATTGAACCAAAGGATGATCTAGCAGTTAAGAAGCTTGTTCAGGATTGCTTAGCAGAATATCAATTAAATTTGCCGGGAACTGCCTACTTTGATCCGCAATTAACAGTTTTGGCCGAATACTACGCAAATTTAGAGTATGGCTTTTATTGGGTACTTGAAGAAGATCAACAAGTTGTTGGTGGCGTGGGTATTGGACCCTATGCACATACTTTTGGTACCTGTGAGTTACAAAAGCTCTATATTCAGAAGGCATCCCGAGGTAAAGGCTATTCAAATCAGCTAATAAAAAAAGCGCTGGATTTTGCGGCGCAGCACTACCAACAAGTTTACTTAGAAACCTTCGCCAAGCTTAAGGTTGCCAATCAAATCTACCCCCGCTATGATTTTAAAAGGTTAGCTAAACCACTGGCTGGAACTGAGCATACAGCTTGTGATACGTGGTACTTAAAGCAACTCTAATCAAATAGCTGCACATCAAGACCGTTAGCCGTTGATCTTAGCGGCATATCCAGGTTAGGGCTTATTTGGTGTAGCGCGTGCGTAATAGTATTGTGATCAGTAACCAGTAAGGCTGCCAATTCAAGCGAGGAAACGTAATTAAATTTTTTACCGTGGAAGATTGCTGCACTAAAAGCAGCAGTTTGTTTTCCTTGGGCTTGATTTAATTTTTGACCGGTTTGTTTTAAGCCTAACAAAAGGCGTTCTAATAACTTGGTCATGCTAGACTACCTCCTAAGTGCTCTAATGTCCATTTTGTGCGAGCACAAAATCCAATACACGGCGGATGTCCATTCTCCTAACGCGAAGTACGCGAACTCGAAACATGGCACCTCCTAAGTGCTCTAATGTCTATTTTGTGCGAGCACAAAATCTTATACACGGCGGATGTCCATTCTCCTAACGCGAAGTACGCGAACTCGAAGCATGGCACCTCCTAAGTACTCTAATGTCTATTTTGTGCAGGCACAAAATCCAATACACGGCGGATGTCCATTCTCCTAACGCGAAGTACGCGAACTCGAAGCATGGCACCTCCTAAGTGCTCTAATGTCCATTTTGTGCGGGCACAAAATCTTATACACGGCGGATGTCCATTCTCCTAACGCGAAGTACGCGAACTCGAAACATGGCACCTCCTAAGTGCTCTAATGTCTATTTTGTGTGGGCACAAAATCCAATACACGGCTGTTTTTAATCTTTATTGTTTGTTAGCAAGGTATTGAACTAGTTCAATTTTTTGTTTTTCTAAACTATACGTGTTTTCGTGGAAAGAGGGATCCTGCTTAAGACCGACTTTTTCTAAAAGTTTACGGGAGGGTTGATTGGTGGCTGCAGTTACGGCCTTTAGCTGCTTCAAATTAAGCTCGTTGAAGCTAAAGTGAATCAATTCGGTTAAGATTTCAGTCATGATACCGTGCCGCTGCCAGCTAGGAAGAATTTCGTAGCCAATTTCAACTGAGTTTTGTTTAGTATTAAAATTCCAAAGCTGCACTAAACCTACAAATTCGTTTGTTTCCTTAGTCATAATTCCCCACATTAAAAAGTCCTGGCGACTAACGCCAGTCATCATTTTATAAATATAAACCATTGTTTGCTCAAGAGTTTGATCGGTGTTACGGCCAGAAGCCGCAGCAACGCTTGAATCATGGCGCAATGAAAAGATGTCCTTAGCGGCCACGGTGTTCAAAAAGCGTAATTGATAATTGGGTAGGTTCAAAGTTGAAAATGCTTGAAAAGATTTCATAATTAGCTCCCGGTGGGTTATTAGCTTCATTTTAAATCTAGCGGATTAAAATTAAAAGGAAATGATAGGCGTGACTCCTGAAATAGCGAAACAACAAGTTCTAAATTTACTGCAACAGGTTATTCAAAAACAACAATTAGAACAAGTGGAACAATATCTTAGCAACGAACTGATTGTCGTTTTAAACGGGCAGAATATTAACTACACCCGTTATTTAGAACGACTACACCATTTGGCCGCCGCACCTAAGGCAACGATTAACGAACTTGTTGTCCATGATTGTATTTTTGCCGAAGACGAGCAGGCGGTCACTGTTCATTACATTGTAAAAATAACAACTAAATTAACGCAAGAAGATCAAATTGATGTCTTGAGTTTATGGCGTTTCAAGGACGAACAATTGATTTTCTGTAATGAAGTTGCCTGGCCGCTAACGCCAGTAGCCGAACGCTTTCAAGCCGATCAACAGTTTATTCGTGATTATATTATTTAGTTTATAGGGCTAGATAATTTCGTAAGTAGTTAGCAACGCCGTCTTCGTCATTTGTTTCCGCAATCACAGTATTGGCGGCGGCCTTCACCGCTGGTTGAGCGTTAGCCATAGCGACACCCCAGCCGGCAGATTCTAGCATATCTTGATCATTAAAATCATCACCAAACGCAATGACGTTGTTGGCCGTCATATTGAAATGATTAAGTAAGTAATGAATACCAGTAGACTTGCGAGTAGCCTTTTTTACGATTTCTAAGGCCGCATTATCACCGTTCCAGGCACCCCAAGTTTGCGCAACAACCATTGGAAACTCTGATTGGATTGTTTGCTGAAGTGCGGGGAAGGTTAGTGCATTAGTAAAAAGAGTGACTGAAATTGGCTCTTGCTTTAAACTCGCCGAATTGAGCAGTACTTTTGGGTGTAGCATATTTGGCATAAACGGAATGTCCTGAAAAGGTCGATCAGTTAGAATAAACTGCTTTCCCTCAGCTACAATGGCCTTTAAGGCAAAGCGTTTCTTGAGCTCTAGTAAAGCGAGTACTAGTTTGGTTTGCAAAGTTGCTTGGTACTCTGCGGCCCAGTGGTGATGAGGAATGTGGATTAAACCACCGTTAAAATTAATCATCGGGGTTGTCAGGTCGAGTTCATCGTAAAAGTTTTCGCTGATATTGTCCGGGCGGCCAGTTGTAATCACAACTTTATGACCGGCATGACTAGCTGCCTTAAGTATCCGGGTTGTTTTTTGGCTAAGCTGTCCGTTATTATTAAGCGTTGTGCCGTCAAGGTCTAATGCAATAAGTTTGGCTGTCATTTGAATGCCTCCTGAGTAGTCTTCATTTTACCGAAAAACATTAAAAAAGTTAAGTAACTTGCAAAAGAAATGACCCAGGAAGCGTAGAAATTAGTTGTCTAATTCTTACGCTTCCTGGGTCACTTTTTAGATTGTCGTGTGAAGTCAATTATTATTATAAAAAGTTTGGTAAAATGCAGAAATCTAGTTCTTCAAAAGTGATTTCTAATTTTCCGAAGAAGTATCATCTTGGCCAGCGGGTTTTGTTTTACTAGCTGAGGTGCTGTTCTTTAAATGTCCGCCTAAGATGTGCTTAGCGTAGTAGGTCTGCAATTGCTGGTACAAACCGCCTAAAATATCGCTAGTTTCAACATCAAAGAAGAAGTAGTTACCGCGCTGGGCGTGTTTTCGATAAAGTGATGCAGAAGTTGTTACAACCACATCATATTGTTCGGCGAATTTTGTGAAGTAAGGTGCTACTTTAAAGTAAGGAATACCGTTTAACAGGTCGCGATAGTCCTGGTACGTCAGATTACTTTCTTCCATGTAAAGGCCAATTTTCAGCTGGTAATTCTTATCGTAACTAACATAATTACGCATGATGAATTGATAGAAAGCGTTAATTAATTGATCCTTAACGGAAGAAAATGCGCGAAAATTCTGCGGTAGATGATTAAAATAATAATCAATATCTAGGTACAATTTGTTTTTTCCGAAACGAAGAACTGAATCATTAATTGGCACATAAGTAAATGCAGGAAAAGGTCCCCGTAAAATGTATGAACCTAAAGTTGTATTTAATAAATTACCTAGAAGGAGTCGATCTTGAGTTAAGTCAACTTCGTCGTTAAAATCATTATGTTGTATCACTTTAAGGCAGTCGGTAACTAGTGACCAAATAATGTTTTCTGTACGTGAATAAAATCTCAAAGTTCGTTGCAAAAAGTTGCTGTTAGCATCACGGAAAATTGGCGGATAATTCAGTAAGAAGAAAGCAAAATTAAGTTCACCAGCCAGTCGATTTTCGGGAACATCTAGCATTGGAGCCAAGACATCGATATTATAATTAGGATTTTCGGCCGTTAGTGCTTGGTAGCGAGAATCATTATTAACGTAAAAGCCGTGGTGCTCACGAAGTAAAAAGATTGCAACAACAAAGTCAATATCCTCAGTGTCATGTAATTCTTCAAACACATCAATATTTTGAAAGATAAGGTTGTGGACTTGTTGAACTTCTTCGCGCAGCTCTGGTGGAAAAATGTTAATGGACTGTTCCCGTGCAGTAATACGCATAACTTGATAAAGCACCAACCGAGTATAGCGTTCGTCACCGACAATTGCTAAATTTTTATAGCGCATGTGTAGTTTAAAACGTTTTAGAAAATCATTGAATAACTTAAGTTTACGAAAAACAGTCGATTTACTAACATCATTGTCCTTACAAAAGATTTCAATGGTGGGGTTCTCCGTGGTCAGCATGTACCAAAGCAATTTGAATGGTAGGTTAGCCTGAATAATTTCAAAACGGTAACGATCTAATGATACAAATAGTTTGCGTGTATCCACGCCACCATGTTCAGTCAAAAATGATTTTTGTTCTGGCAAATAGGCTTGTACTTGCTGATTGATGTCTTGCACCATGTTATAAGTCTTCTGATAAGACATCTCGGTACGTTCCGCCAATTCATTGACGGTATAGACTGCCGGCCGAATTTTATCTAATAATTCATAAAACTGATAGAATGAATAATCAGTCTTTGTCAGCATTAATTGTTCATAGTCCAAAACTAGACCTCCTGTTGTTGGAAACATGTTCATTTATTTTTAGTTTATCTTATAGTAATTGTGTAAACAATTAACGAAGACACCTAGAAAGAATACCATAAGTTCCAATAGATAAACAGAATAAACAAAATAATAATTAATTCTTATTTTGTGAGCATTAGTTCCTTTAACAGGCGAACTTGTTTAATGAGCTTTTTTCCAATATCGGTTTGGGCCACCATTTTACGGTGACTGACTTGATCTACAACTCGTTTAGTGGAAATAATATCGGTTAGATTTGCAATTGCATCTGCTCGTGAAGTGAATGGCTGGTGGGTCACCAATTGCATTCCGTAAGAATTATATAGCAGTGTGTAGCCACCAATGCCGGTTGTTTTGTGGTAAGGCTTAGAAAAGCCACCATCAATAACTAGCATTTTTCGATCCGCCATAATTGGACTCTGGCCCTTTTTGACAGGTGTGTGACCGTTAATAATGTGGCCAGTGTTTGGATCAAGTCCAAAGGCTTCTAATAGTTGGTCCACAAACCAAGTTTCGTGGCGTAATCGATAGTAAGCGTTCGGCGCTTCAAAGTGCGTTTCTTTGTCCGCAATAAAATAGCGCTCAAACGTGGTCATGTCATGTTTGCCAAATAGTGGTGATAAAGGTCCAGTCCATAAATACCAAAGGAGATCAGTTGCCTGGTCGTTTGTCGTATGTGGGTACGCAAAGCTTTCGCGCAAATTTTTTTCGAAAACGGTTAGTAGTTCTGGACCTGCGTAATCTTTTCCGTTTAGGCGGAAAGTTTGAAACTTGCCTTTATCGTCCACGGGAATACAGCCGTGAAAAATCAAATTATCGTTGTAAGTGAGGTACATACTACCTTTTTTTACCAAGAATGCCATGTGCCGGCGTAATTTATCGGACTGCATGAACGCAGTTGTAAGCTGATCAATTAAATCTTGTTCTTCTGGGGTTAATTGATAGGGTGCTTTAGGATCAATGGTTTGAAAACAGGTATTCTCTAACTGGTAAGTTTTGCCTTTTAGCTCAATTGTTTGCTTGGCGTAGTCGATTTTATCTAACATCGCGCGGTGGGCCATGTTGAATTCAGGTCGCCGGGCAATGGCCGGGCCTTCTAGCTTAAATTGAATTACGGCAATTGCTTGGTGAATTTGTGTTATCTGCAATTTTTCGGCGGCCGATAATGGGCGCTCATTGTGCATTAGCTTTGGTTGAAATGCTGGATTATCTTGGTAATGTTTTTCGGCAAACAACGCTAAGTGGCGTAAATTGATGCCGTAAGCGTCCTCGATAATACTTAAATTATTGTAACGTGCACAGATTCGCAGTAAATTTGCTAAACAAAGCTGCGAGCCAGAGACGGCACCCAGCCAAAGAATATCATGATTACCCCACTGAATATCTAAGGAATGATGCTGCATTAGTCGTTCCATGATCTTGTCCGGGTAAGGCCCACGATCATAAATGTCACCAACAATGTGTAAATGATCAACGACCAATTGTTGAATGCTATGGCAAGTTGCGATAATAAAGGCGTCGGCCTGACCTAAAGTAATGATATTTTCGGTGATTTTGCTATAGTACTGTAATTTATCAACGCTATCTAAATCGGCGTAGAGTAGCTCCTCAGTGATGTAAACAAACTCTGGTTTTAATGCCTTTCGAACTTTAGAGCGGGTGTACTTTGTTGAGACAAAGTGGAGTAATGAGATTAGACGTGTAAAGGTGTCTAGGTACCACTGGCAAAGCTCTTCGTTACTAGCGTAGCGCTTTTTAATGGCCGTTAACCGTTCTTTCGGGTAATAGATCAAAAATGAAAAGTTGCTAATTTTATTTTTTGTCATTTTTCCAGCAAAAAGGGCCGCAACTTTTTGTTTGACGTTACCAGAGCCACTGCGTAAAACGTGTTGAAATGCATCGTATTCACCGTGGATATCACTTATAAAGGCCTCAGTACTTTTTGGTAAATTCAAAATTGCCTCGAGGTTAATGAGCTCGGTGGCAAGTGCAGTCTTAGTTGGGTACTTAGCTTTTAGTAAAGCAAGATCAGTTTCATTCATAAAGTGAAAACTCCTTAAATTTTTAAATTCATATTTATAAGGCCATTATAGCGCTTTCTTTTTAGGATACCAATTATACGATGATATCCACTCAACGGCTGTTGGTCTTGATAATGGGGTATATACCAATAATAAATGCTGAATTTGTTTTATAAAAAATAGTTGACAAAGAGTTAGTAGTCTTCTATGCTTTGAAACAATAAATAGCATCAAAAACCGATGAGGTGGAGATCAAGATTGTTGTGCACGTAAAGAGAGTTGCCGGTGCTGAGAATGGCAGTCGAACGCAGACAATTAAATGGACCACCGAGGGCAAACTCGAAAAGAGTGGACCAAAAGACGGTTAGATTACGGAGAATAGCCTAGTTTGCCGAATTATTCGCGAAGCGGATGATTTGGTGAACGTCGCTATTCGGAGTAATCTGTCTTTTGGGCCACGTTTCCATAATCCAGGTAGAGGCAGTTTCACCGGAATGGAAACGTGAGAAAAAAGCTAACTTCTTCCAGCTAGCCTAGAAGAAGTTGAGCAGCTTTTTTCTCACTCTTATTACAGTTTGACGTCAGGCACGCGTCAGTTGCCGGAGGGATGTTTGTCCCTTGCTAAGCGTAGTGACGAGATTAGTTAGTTTATCTTTTTTTGGAATAGACTAATTTCGTGACTGAATTAAGGTGGCACCGCGGAAAAATCCGTCCTTAACAAGAGATTGTTATGGGCGGATTTTTTTCGCGGTGTTTTTTTAATGAATCATTAGTTTGAAACTAGTTTAATGATTTTTTTAAGAGATTCGACGTAAACGTGTTTGAAAAGGCAGATTCCTGCGGTTAGCTACAACAGCCAAATCACCTTTTTCAAAGGTAATTCGTCTGTTTAGGCTGCGATTCGGACTTCGGTTCACCTTAGTCCGATCGACATCGTTAGTAATCCTCAGAATCTAACCGCCTTTTCAAACACTATCTAACTAAGGAGTGAAAACTATGCAGCAATTACCTGGAAAACGATGGCGTTTACAATTGATGGCAACTTAGAAAAATCAATTGTGAGGCGATTAAAAATGAAAAAAGAAGATTTAGCAATTTATGCTGATTATCCAGCAGTTCCAGTAACGATGCAGTTTAAAGTATTGCAGTTTAACCCACTTAATTTGGTCAGCCACTTGCGCCAACAGGGACATACTAGTTATTTACTAACGGGTGCACCAAAGCCGAAGTTAGATGGTTATACCTTTATTGGCTATCAACCTAAAATGAAAATCCATTACCGCAACGGGCAATTAACGGTAATCAAAAATGGAAAGACAACAACTAAAAAGACAGCAATTAAACCTTACCTAGAAGAATTATTGAACAGGTTTAGAACGCCTAAATTACCAGATTCACCACCTTTTCAAGGGGGACTGGTAGGTTACGCCTACGATTATGGTCAGTACGCTAACCCAACGTTATCGTCCAGTGTCAGTGATCCTTATCAATTGGATGATGTTGATCTGTTATTGGCCGATCAAGTTATTGCTTATAATCAACGGACTAAAATTGTGACGTTAAGCCAGATTGTACCAACAAATGAATTAAATAATCGATTTGAACAGGTACAGGTGCAACTTGGTAAATTAAAACGAACTATTCTACAATTACAACAGAGTTTTGTCCCGGTAACTTTACAACTAAAATCAGCCTTACAACTGCAGTTTAATTTGCCAACCTTTACGAATTTAGTTGAACAAACCAAACAACATATTGTCGCGGGAGATATTTTTCAGTTAATTCTATCTAATCCACAGCACGCGGATATGGCCGGTAGTTTATTTGCCGCAGCACCAACCTTATTTCACCAAAGCCCATCGCCGTATCAATTCTATTTTCAGGATGGTGATTTTGAAGCATTAGGGGCCTCACCAGAAACTTTAATTAGTCGACAGGGAACACAATTAGTGACCTATCCGTTGGCTGGCACTCGACGTCGCGGTAAAACGGAGGCCGAAGATCGACGCCTGGCTGCAGAGCTGCAACATAGTGAAAAGGAATTATCTGAGCACAATATGTTAATCGATTTAGGCCGAAACGATTTAGGCCGGGTTAGTCGTTTTGGTAGTGTTAAGGTTACTAGCTGTCGCCAATTATTACGGTTTAGCCAAGTGATGCACCTTGGTTCAACAATTGAAAGCGAGGTCAGATCAGATCAATCTAGCATTGATATTCTCGATGCCTTGATGCCAGCAGGGACCTTATCCGGAGCGCCTAAAGTTCGTGCCATGCAGTTGATCAATGAACTGGAACAAAATAAGCGTGGCTTGTACGGTGGTTGTCTTGGTTATTTGGATTTTGATGGTGACTTGGACTTATGTATTGGCATTCGTTTGGCTTATCGAAAAGGAACTAATCTAGTGGTCCATTCCGGTGCTGGTATTGTGGCGGACAGCATTGCCAAATACGAATATCAAGAATTTAACAATAAGGCACGGTCAGTTGTGACGGCTTTGCAACAAGTCGCAAAACAGGAGGTGCACTATGCTGTTAATAATTGATAATTACGATAGTTTTACTTATAATTTGTACCAACTTGTTGGTCAAATGACCCAAGAAGAAGTTCGTGTGGTAAAAAATGATCAACTGACGACAACACAGATTGCGGACCTGAACCCAAGCGGTATTATTCTTTCTCCAGGGCCTGGCCGACCAGAGGATGCTGGAGTGACCTTGGCAGTTGTTGAAAAGTTTGCTGGTAAAATACCATTATTTGGTGTTTGCCTCGGACACCAAGCCATTTGTGTCGCGTATGGTGGGCAGGTCGTCGCCGCGGCACAATTGATGCACGGTAAGCCATCAGAAATTATGGTACAACAAGCAAGTACGTTGTTTAATGCTTGTCCTACTAAATTTCAGGCTGCGCGCTATCATTCGTTAATTGCGGCGCAGGCAAATTTTCCAACTAACTTACAGATTACGGCAAAAACGGCCAAGGGTGAGATTATGGCCTTAGCCGATGAAGAACACCAAGTTTATGGTGTTCAGTTCCATCCCGAATCAATCATGACTGATGAAACGGTGGGTCGCCAAATTGTGAGAAACTTTTTGGCTGTTTGTGAAAGTTGAAAGATTAATATTAAATTAGTTTTTAAAAATATATTGACAAATTACACAGTTAGTTTTAATGTTAGTGTCAATCAAATATCGTTCAAAAACCGATGAGGTGGAGATCAAGATTGTTGTGCACGTAAAGAGAGTTGCCGGTGCTGAGAATGGCAGTCGAACGCAGACAATTAAATGGACCACCGAGGGCAAACTCGAAAAGAGTGGACCAAAAGACGGTTAGATTACGGAGAATAGCCTTGTTTGCTGAATTATTCGCGAAGCGGATGATTTGGTGAACGTCGCTATTCGGAGTAATCTGTCTTTTGGGCCACGTTTCCACAATCTAGGTAGAAGCAGTTTCACCGGAATGGAAACGTGAGAAAAAAGACAGCTTCCTGCGGTTAGCTACATAAGTCGTCTCGGTCATTGCATGACCAAGCCGCCTTATTATGCTAATCCTCAGAAGCTAACCGTCTTTTTTCTCACTCTTATTACAGTTTGACGTCAGGCACGCGTCAGTTGCCGGAGGGATGTTTGTCCCTTGCTAAGCGTAGTGACGAGATTAGTTAGTTTATCTTTTTTTGGAATAGACTAATTTCGTGACTGAATTAAGGTGGCACCGCGGAAAAATCCGTCCTTAACAAGAAATTGTTATGGGCGGATTTTTTTAGCGGTGTTTTTAATGATTTTTTCAAGAGACTCGGCGTAAACGTGTTTGAAAAGGCAGATTACTCCGAATAGCGACGTTCACCAAATCATCCGCTTTGCGAATAATTCGGCAAACTAGGCTATTCTCCGTAATCTAACCGCCTTTTCAAACACTATCTAACTAAGGAGTGAAAACCATGCAACAATTACCCGGAAAACGGTGGCAACGCATCATTGAATCGACTAATAGACAGACATGATAATGTAAAACAAAATTGGAGGAATTAGTATGATTAAAGAAGCGATTAAAACAGTAACTGACCAACAGGATTTGACTTTTGAACAGGCAGAACAAGTGATTGATGAAATTATGAGTGGTAAAGCGGTGGATAGCCAGATTGCCAGTCTTCTAACGGCCTTGGCAATGAAACACGAAACGATCGCGGAGATTGCTGGTTCAGCCAGTGCAATGCGTGCCCATGCGTTGCAATTTGATGCTCAGGAACCTGTTTTAGAAATTGTCGGAACTGGCGGTGATCATTCTAATTCTTTCAATATTTCAACAACTTCTGCCTTAGTGATTGCGGCCGCTGGAACTCCGGTTGCTAAACACGGTAACCGGGCAGCTTCAAGTCGTAGCGGTGCCGCTGATGTCCTAGAAGCACTGGGTGTTAAAATCGACGTTACCCCAGAAGCGAGTGAAGCCATTTTACACAAAATTGGAATTTGTTTCTTGTTTGCTCAGGAATATCATCAGGCGATGAAATACGTTGCACCAGTACGTAAGAGTTTGGGCATTCATACTTTATTCAACATCCTTGGGCCGCTAGCAAATCCAGCAGGGGCAACAATGCAGCTTTTAGGTGTTTATGATCAATCACTCTTAGAACCAATGGCTCACGTATTACAACAGCTTGGGGTTAAGAACGCAATGGTTGTTCACGGTGCCGATGGATTGGATGAGGTTTCGTTAACTGGGCCAACACAGGTTTGTGAATTGCAACAAGGAGAATTTAGTTCTTACGCTATTACTCCTGAACAATTTGGTTTGAAACGTTGTCAACCGGCCGATTTAGTTGGGGGTACGCCAGCCGATAATGCCCAAATCACGCGGGATATTTTAGCCGGTAAAAAAGGACCACAACGGGATGTTGTTTTAATGAACGCTGGCTGTGCATTGCACATTGCGCATCCTGAGTTAACGCTTCAACAGGCCATTGATTTAGCGGCCAAAACCATTGATTCCGGTAAGGCTGCAGCTAAACTTGCTGCCTTTATTCAACTTAGCCAGGAAGCGGTGGCCGCATGATTTTAGATGATTTAGTTAAAGTCACTAAGGTGCGAGTTACAAGGGATAAACAACATTTACCATTGGCGAAATTACAACAACAGGTTGCAAAAATACCTAAAACAACTAACTTCCCTTTTGAGAAAATGTTGCACCAACCTGGTTTACATTTTATTTGCGAAATCAAAAAGGCTTCCCCTTCAAAGGGCGAAATTGCTGCCGATTTTCCTTATCTGCAAATTGCTCAAGACTATGTAGCCGCCGGAGTTGAAGCAATTTCAGTTTTAACTGAGCCCACTTATTTTAAAGGTCAGTTGAAGTATTTAAAGGAAGTTGCCGCTCAGGTGCCAGTGCCAGTTTTGCGCAAAGATTTTACGATTGATTCTTACATGATCTATCAAGCAAAGGCTAATGGTGCTCAAGTCATCTTGTTGATTTGTGCGATTTTAAGCCCAGAGCAGTTAAAAAACTATTTAGAATTGGCAACGAGTTTAGGGCTTTCAGCGATTGTTGAGGCTCATGATGAACAAGAAGTACAACAAGCCCTAACAGCCGGTGCACGGATCATCGGCGTAAATAATCGTAATTTAAAGGACTTTACGGTAGATTTACAAACGAGTTTACGTTTACGGCGTTTAGTGCCAAGTCAAATTGCCTTTATTTCGGAAAGCGGCGTTAAGACTGCCGCCGATGTTGACCGCCTGCGCCAAGACGGTATTAACGGCGTTTTAATTGGTGAGACCATGATGCGGGCAACGAATAAGGTACAAATGTTGGCCCAATTAAAAGGCCAGGTGCTGGCATGACCAAGGTTAAGTTATGTGGATTATTTCGACCGCAGGATATTAGTGCGGCAAACGCGGTCCAACCAGATTATGCCGGGTTCGTCTTTGCTAAAAGTCACCGGCAAATTAATTTAGCGACTGCGCTGAAGTTCCGGCAACAATTAGCGGCACAGATTAAAAGTGTTGGGGTGTTTGTTAACGCGCCAATTGCAACTATGTTGGCGGCCTACCAAAGTGGAGCAATTACAATTATCCAATTGCACGGGCAAGAAGATGAGACGACCGTTCAAACTTTGCAGCAAGCTGGCGCAAAGGTGATTCAGGTTGTTAATCTACAACAACAAACCTATCAATCAACTAGGGCCGATGCTGTAATGTTTGATGGTGGTAAAGGTGCTGGCAAAACGTTTGCCTGGCAGAAAATACCGGCAAACGTTAAGCAACCAATCTTTTTAGCTGGCGGCATTACACTGGCCAATGTGAAACAAGCAATCACGACAGTTGCGCCAGCTGTGATTGATGTCTCTAGCGGGATTGAAACAGCAAACGTTAAAGATCCGGTTAAAATGCAGCAAATGGTTCAATTAGTCCACGGAAACCATTAATAAAGGGGAACGAAAAAATGATTGAAAAACAAAAAAAAGGACGTTACGGCATTTATGGTGGTCAATATATTCCAGAAACGCTAATGACTGAATTAGAACGAATTGAGACAACCTATAATGAAGCAAAAAATGACCCTAAATTTCAAAAAGAGTTAACCGACCTACTAAATAACTACGCCAATCGACCATCACTGTTGTACCACGCAAAGCGAATGAGTGATGATTTAGGGGGTGCGCAAATCTACTTTAAGCGTGAGGATTTAAATCACACTGGGGCTCATAAAATCAATAATGTTATCGGTCAAGCATTGTTGGCTAAGCGTTTGGGAAAAACACGTTTAATCGCTGAAACGGGCGCCGGTCAACACGGTGTTGCTACGGCCACAATTGCAGCCTTGTTCGGTATGTCCTGTGAAATTTACATGGGTAAAATGGATACTGACAGGCAAAAATTAAACGTTTACCGAATGGAGTTATTAGGTGCTAAAGTTCATTCGGTGACGAGCGGTTCAATGGTCTTAAAGGACGCAATTAACGCGGCGATGCAGGAATGGGCTAGTCGGGTAGATGATACTTTTTACGTCATTGGCTCGGCTGTTGGACCCCATCCGTTTCCCGAGATGGTCCGTGATTTTCAAAGTGTTATCAGTCGTGAGGCACGAGCACAAATTTTAAAGGAAACCGGTAAGCTGCCAGATGCGATTGTTGCTTGTGTTGGCGGCGGTAGTAACGCCATTGGGAGCTTCGCGGAATTTATTAACGATCCTAGCGTGCAGCTCATTGGTTGTGAAGCAGCCGGCCGTGGTGTTGATACCGATCAAACGGCAGCAACGCTAGAGAGAGGTTCCACAGGTATTTTTCACGGTATGAAATCTGTATTCCTACAAGATAAGTTTGGCCAAATTGATAAAGTCTATTCCATTTCTGCTGGGCTTGATTATCCAGGTGTTGGACCAGAACATGCTGCTTTAAATGCAAGTGGTCGGGCCCAGTACGTCGGTATTACTGATGATGAGGCCGTTGATGCGTTCGAATACATTGCTAAAACGGAAGGAATCATTGCGGCAATTGAAAGTTCCCATGCAGTTGCATACGTTGAAAAGATGGCACCAAAAATGCGTAAGGACCAAGTAATCATTTGCACTTTATCTGGACGCGGGGACAAAGATGTTGCCTCAATCGCAAAATATCGGGGAGTTGATATTAATGAGTGAACTAGCGAAAGTTTTTCAAAATAAAAAAGCGTTTATCGGTTTTGTTGTTGCCGATGATCCAGACGCAGACAGCACGGTGAAAAATGTGGTTGCTTTAGCAGAGGGCGGTGCCGATTTAGTTGAATTAGGTATTCCTTTTTCTGATCCAGTAGCAGATGGCCCGGTTATCCAAGAGGCTGATTTACGTGCTTTTAAAGTCGGCGTAACCCCGGATAAGATTTTTGAAATTGTTGCGGCAATTCGCAAGGAAACGACTGTGCCGTTAGTCTTTTTAACGTACTTAAATATTGTCTTTAAATACGGCTATGATAAATTTTGCGCTCGCTGTCAAAAATTAGGGGTGTCTGGTTTAATCATTCCCGATATGCCGTACGAAGAAAAGGGTGATCTAGCGCCAATTGCGGCCAAGTATGCTGTTGACTTAATTCCGCTAGTAACACCAACTTCAGGCCATCGAATTGAGAAAATTGTGAAGCACGCTACCGGTTTTATTTACGTCGTTTCATCAATGGGCGTTACCGGTACGCGAAATACAATCAAAACGGATTTACATCAACTGATTCAACAAATTCGGCAATATACTGACACGCCAACTGCAATTGGTTTTGGTGTTCATACGCCAGAACAAGCAAGTGAGCTTGGGGCAATTGCTGACGGCGTGATTGTTGGCAGCGCGATCGTAAAACTTGTGGCCCAAAATGGCACTAACGCGGCACCAGCCTTAAAAAAGTACGCTCAGGAAATGAAAGCAGCCCTACCAGTTTTAAGTGCTGAATAGCGTAACCTAAAAAAGGTAATTGCTCAAGCCCATTTTGAAGGGTTTAAACAATTATCTTTTTTATTTGGATTAGATTGAATAGAAAGTATTTACCTGACTAAGTTAGTGTAAACGTGTATGAAAAATACTAGTTCTAAATAAAGTGGCTCAATAAGGTACCACCGTAAACTAACACGTAGCTATAGGCAAGAATGGTGGCCGGTTTACCTAAGATAATAATTAAGCTAAAGGTTTTAAGTGACATTTTTGTCAGGCCGGCTAGTAAACACAAAACGTCATCTGGTGCCACTGGTAAGAAAATGGCAATGGCGAATAGCTTAGTAAAGCGATTTTGATTATCAAGCCAACCAATATATTTGTTGTAAATTTTATCGCTGATTAAATGATGGACAAGTGGTTTGCCAAAACGACGTCCTAAAAGAAAGGCAATGATTGAACCGAGAACAATGCCAATGTAGTTGTAGACAAATCCTTCAACTGGCCCAAAGATCAGGACACCAGCCGCCAAACTGATTCCACCTGGAATGATAGGAATCACAACTTGGACAATTTGGAGAACAATAAAAAGCAGTGGACCAAAAAACTTAGCTTGTTCAACTAGGCCCTGTAAGGCAGAAGTATTCTTGAAAACGCCTAATTGAAAACAATAAATTGTAAACCAAATGGAAATTCCAAGACCGGCAAGTGAAATCAAATTAATTAAACGGCGTGACGTCGCTGTACTCATAGGCTTTCCCCCATCCAATGAAAGTAGCGGCCGGGACAAAAGTCCTAGCTTCTTATTTTTTTGCGAATATTGCTCTAGAACGTGGGCTAAAAGTCGGGGTTCGCATGCCTAACGGAAGTGTTTGAAAAAGCGATTAGATTCTACTTCACAATTGGGGATTATTAGCCTAGACCGCTAATAATCTTGATGCTACGAACGATGGCCATTCTTGTGGCAAAGTTCGTGCCGCAAGAAACATGGCTCTGAGGATTAGCCTACGTTACGCAGTAAACCCAAAACCGACTTTTAGCACACTCCGTTTTAAAATTTATACCATATTTTAGCAGCCTGCGCAGCAAATATGCTCAGTCCAAAGTTGGATTTATAATTGATCTAAAGTATAGATCGGTAAACCATTTAGCCAGTCCTTGGGCCGTTGTTTTTTGAGCAATTGCTCCAGTCGCTGATTGTAAGTTTCTGGTTGCATTAATTGTTGTTGGCCGATGAGGCGGCTCAAACGTTGCCAGTAGGCAGGTGCCAGTTGGAGGACTTTGTAATCAAGTAGAATACCAGTACTTCCATCAACAAAGATAAAATCAGCGTTTAATTGGTTATGATTAGCCTCGGTAGTAAACTTTTTGACATCAAAATTGGTTTCTAAAAAGCGATTATAGGGAGCCAACATCCAATTGAGCGGTGTAAATTGTAGTAGATTAAGGATAATGTTATCAGACTTCGTGACAGTATAGTTGATTTTGCCAGTGTGGACGGCGGTACGTTCACTTAATGTGGGTTGATTTAAAGCCAGAAAAATATTTAAACCATCGTTATTAATTTCGTAAGTGATTTGTTCCTGATAATGAGTAACTGAATCTGTAAGCAAATAACCAATTTTAAATTGAGGCATTTAATATGTTCCTTTCTTAAATGAAATTAATTTAATCTGTCTCATTTACTTTTCATTTTAACAGTCCTATAATAACGCTAGAGAGTGTTTGAAAAAGCACAGGAAGCTGTTTTTTCAAACATGTTTACACTAAATTAATTAGATAAACACTATTAAAAGTATTTTCCAAACAGAACGCTAGGAAGTTTTGCTGAAGAGATAAGTACGGTTGCCTTATGAGCTAGAGAGTCCACGTTGCTGGAAGTGGGTAGGCGGCGGCCGAAAAATGGTCTTGGAGAAACCAATTACAGAAAGTTAAGTAGTTGCGGTAACCGCCGTTATCAGGTTAAGGATTGTTAGATCCGAAGAGAAAGATAACTTTCTAAAATAAAGGTGGTACCGCGCAGTTGCGCCCTTTGGCATTAATTTGCTGAGGGGCTTTTTTTATTTTAAAGGAGCGAAAAAAGATGGCAAAAGAAAGTAATAAACGATCAATTGAAACAATTTTAGCACAGGCAGGCAATCGAACGGATGATGTAAAAACAGGAGTTGTCTCAACACCACTGTATCTATCAACGGCGTTTCGTCACGCTGGCCTAGGGCAATCAACGGGTTACGACTATTCCCGCGTAACGACACCAACGCGGGATGTTTTGGAACAAACATTAGCTAAATTGGAAGATGCCACTGATGCGTTTGCCCTAACTTCAGGGATGGCGGCAATTCAATTAGTGTTATCACAATTTAAAACGGGTGACCGAATTATTACGTCCGATGATCTTTACGGTGGATCTTTTCGCTTTTTTGATCTGTTAACGAAGAATTATGGCATTCAATTTGATTTATGGGATGGACAAGATTTTGATAAGCTACAAGACTTATTACAGCCGACCACAAAGGCAGTTTGGATTGAGACGCCATCGAATCCAACGATGAAGATTATTAGTATTGAAAAGACCGCCCAGCTCGCTCACGCCCAAGGCTCAGTGCAAGTAATTGTTGATAACACGTTTTACACCCCATTGTTGCAGCAGCCACTAAATGAAGGGGCCGATGTCGTCTTACATAGCGCAACGAAATACCTTGGCGGGCATAACGATTTGTTGGCCGGAGCTGTCATGACGCGCAACAACGAGATTGCTGATAAATTACGGTTTAACTTTATAACGACTGGTGCCAATCTCGATCCTTTTGACTGTTGGCTCTTAATTCGTAGTTTGAAAACGTTACCCCTACGTTTGGCGAAACAAGAAGAAAACGCCCAAGCAATTGTCCAAATATTAAAGAAAAATAACGCAATTGACAAGGTTCTTTACCCCGGACATGGTGGAATGATTAGTTTTTACTTAAATGAAAATTATAGTGTTGATCAATTCTTACAACATTTAGAGGTCGTTTCGTTTGCTGAAAGTCTAGGTGGCGTGGAAAGCTTACTAACTGTACCTGCAGTTCAAACACACGCTGATATGACGGAGAAACGGCGTCAAGCTCTAGGAATTACGCCTAATTTGTTGCGATTATCCGTTGGTATTGAAGGAACGGCCGATTTGATTGATGATTTAGCTCAAGCAATTGCTGCGGCAAAGTAGTATGGTATGATGGCTTATGGAGCGACCCAACCTGTGGTTTAGGCCAGCCGCTCAATAAAATTTTAAAGAGGTTATTTAATGAAACTTTCTGAATTTTTTCAAACGGCTTTAATTGAGGGCCAGCCAGTCATGCGGACGGATTACGAACTAGTAGCTGATCGCAAGGCGGCACTGCACATTCCTTTAACAGTTCTTGCGCAGATTTACGATAATTATTTTTATACGACACGTTACGTTACCCAAAATTTTGAATTGAATAAAATGGAAATTGCTGATATTCGTGCCGAAACAGGTGCTTCAATTACCAACGAAAGTTTTCAAAAAGATTTAAAACGAATCGTGGTTGAAGTGGACACTAAGCCGAGCACTAAGCAAGTCAACTTGATGTTTCAAGATACACTCTAAATAAAAGAAAGCTGGGAGTGGGATAAAAGTCGGTTTTGGGCTTACTGCGTAACGTAGGCTAATCTAATAACCGTATTATGATTATTGGATTGGCTGTAGTCGTGTGAACTCGGACTTTTGGCACATGTTCTAGCGTAATGTTCGGAAATAAAAAAGAAGGCTGGGCCAAAATTTGATTTTGGTCCAGTCTTCTTTTTTAGTGTAGATAATTTAATTTTAACGAACAACTAATGAAACTTCCGTTGGTAAATTTGGACGTAGTGCATCAATTAAAACTTCCGTTGATTGACCAAAATTTAAGCGAACGTTACGACCACGTTTTAGGGTAAAAATGGCAATAACTAAATGGCGTTGACCAGGCATTGGTTGATTGGTTAATGTGATGGTGGCAAGATCACTGAAGCGGACGATCGTTGGGTAAAAGAAGCCATTACCGATAATCCGGTTTGTAGTCAGACCGCCAACACCAGAAATAATATTCATCAGAATAAAACCGGCAACTAAAACTAACCAGATTAAACCTGGTGATGGATACATCATTAATAGAACACCAAAAATCATACCGTAAATCAGTGAGCTGAAATTATATTTAGCACGGATGGTAATCTGTGATTGCCAGTAAACTGAGACGGCAATACTGATTAAGATTAAAACATCAAAAAATAGCCAAAAAAAAGTCATGTTTGTCCTCCTTGTAAATAGGTTAAAGCTAGGGAGTGTTTGGAAATGCACAGGAAGCAGCTCTTTCAAATACGTTTAGGCCAAAATGGGTAGAAAAACTAACAAAAGTAATTTTTAGTACGGCCTGGGGAGCACTTCCTAGTTTGTTATTTATCATTTTAAATACTGAAGAATAAAGTTAGTTGTAAATGTTATATTGCGGAGCAGCAAAAATTAAAAGAGAGTGTCAAATTTTATGTGTAAATGAAAAAGCCTCTCACCTTTGAACTAAAACATTGATTCTAAAGTGTCTTGAACTAGGTTGAACCCCTTATGTGTCCGTCGACCAAATTTGTCATTGTAATCAAGAATTACGGTCATTAAGGTTCTTTCCAAAGATTCTTCATTGGGAAATTGTTCACGTTTCTTTGTTTGCCGCTTAAATTTTTTGTTAAATGATTCGATAAGATTGGTACTATAAATACTAGAACGGATAGCCGGTGGAAAATTAAAACATACCAGTAATTTCTGGTTTTTTAATAATTCTTGTGTAACTTTGGGATATCTTTTGCGCCAATGATTAACAAAGTTGGCTAAGCTGTGCTCAGCCATTCGTTTATTGGTTGCTTGATGAATTAACTTAAAATCATTTAACACAGCTTGACGGTCATGAACCCGGATATGATGTGAAATATTACGGCTTACATGAACTAGGCATTGTTGAATAACGGCGTCCGGATAATATTTGCCAACGGCAGTTTCTAGGCCAACCAATCCATCAGCCACAAAAAGTAAGGTTTGTTGCACGCCACGATGCTTCAAATCAGCTAGTACTTCAGACCACACAGAACTAGATTCTGTAGGAGCTATCTTGTAAGATAGCACTTCCTTATGACCATTAGGTTGAATGCCAATCGCAATATGAACTGCTTCTTTGGCAACTGTGTCACGTCGTAAGGGAAGATAAGTGGCATCTAAATAAACGACGGCGTACCTTTCTGATAACGTTCGATTCTTGAAAGCTTCAACTTGTTCATTAACTACCTTAGTTAGATTGGAAACTGTCTGTGGCGTGTAATAGGAACCATACATCTTTTCCATCAGATCTGCGATCTCATGAGTGGTAATTCCCTTTTGATAAAGCTGAATGACGGTTTGTTCTAACTGATCTGTTCGGCGTTGATAGGCTGGTAATGTGTGGTTAACGAATTCTCCGTTCCGATCACGGGGAATCGTAAGCTTCAATTCGCCATATTTTGTATTAAAGGTTCTCATGTAGTGTCCATTACGAGAATTTCCTGAATTGAAGCCATTCCTGTCATAGGGCTCATAACCCAAGAATGCAGAAAGTTCATTTTGTAATAGCTCATTAACGGCCGTTTCTAGTTGGTCTTTAAAAATAATAGCTAGATCCTGATGCTGTGCTAGTGCTGTGACGATTTCTTTGGTAAACTGATTCATGGGGAAGCCTCCTGTGATGTTTGTTTAGACGCTAACTATCATAAGGGAGAGGCTTCCCTTTTTCAATTCTCAATAAATCATTTACACATAATTATTTAAACACTCAATTAAAAAGTGACTAAGTTATACGACCTAACTCTATAAAATCATTATACCGGTTTAACGTCAATTAGAAACCTTTCTTAATGTAATCTTTTAAAGCTGATTGACGAATACTACAAAAAATGTCGTTAATTAAAGTGACATTTTTTCAAACATGATCTAATTTAGTCACAGAAGTACTTAAAAAAATAATTTCGGAACATTAGGCCTAAATTTTGTTTTGCATCTTTGCCGATAAATTACTATGATAGGCAAAGATAGTAAAAGAAATGGAGATAGTGACATGACGACTTGTTATTTTATTCGCCACGGTGTTACTCAAATGAATGCTCAAGGCCGTGTAAATGGTGCCTTAGTTGATACACCCTTAATGCCAATTGGAATTCGTGGTGCCAAGGAAGCAGGCGAGTCCTTACAAAACATTTTATTTGATCGTATTTATGCTAGTCCACAAATGCGTGCGGTTGCAACCGCCGAAGTAGTGTTACAGCAGAATAATGCTCAACTGGAAACGCCACAACCAATTCGATTGGCCGAGCCACTGCGTGAAATGAGCTTAGGTGATTGGGAAGGTCATCGAATTAAAGATTACACTGATCACCCCCAATATTATAATTTTGTTCACGCGCCAAGTGCTTTTAACCCAGCTAGTTTTAATGGCGAGCCTTTTCAAACAGTTGTTCAGCGTGGTGTCGGCTTTATGCAGCAAGTTGTCTCAGCCGATAATGATCAAACACTTCTTTTTGTTGGGCACGGAACGATGTTGACAATCTTAATGCGCAGTCTATTAGGGGTGCCCTACGATCAATTATTGGCGGATGGCTACATTGATAACACCAGTATCAGTGTTTTGACGACTAGTGACGGTCGGCAATACAAAAAAATTCGGTGGAATGATACTAGTTTCTTAAGTCAACCAGTTTACAACCATTTATAGAAAGTGATACTGAAAAATGGCCAAGAATATTACTGATAAAAGCTTTGTCACGGCGACGGCGGCCGGTTTTATTTTGGTGGATTTTTGGGCGGCATGGTGTGCGCCATGTCAGAAGATGACCCCAATTCTACTAGCTTGCGAGCAAAATATTTCCGCATTAAAGGTAGTTCGCTTAAATGTGGATCAGAATCCACAAAGTACCAAGGCGTGCGGCGTTCAGGGCCTACCAACGTTAATGATTTTTTGGCAGGGAAGGCCTTACCAGCGGGTCACGGGCTATCAACCACAAGCCGTTTTATTACCCCACCTGCAGCAATTAGAGCGAGAGTGTTTTGAAAAGCGCCCTAAGTTAAATAATTAGTTTTCAAGAAAGCGCTTTAATCAAGGCTATCTTTTTGACATGAATTTCTTCCTTAGCTATACTAATAATTACATACGATAGGTCATGAACAGTAAACTGCATTTAATCCAATCATTAAATGTGTTTGTGGATGCCGAGGTATGATACGGAGGGAATTTTTTGATAATTAGAGAAGCACAGAAAGATGACGCGGGCCAGATCGCCCCACTTATCAATCTTATTTATGACGAAATGCAGTTGGAAGAGCTCGAAGACGTTCCTGACGGTGACCTGCTGAAGGTCATCAGGGCCGCTTACCAAACGGATGCTTATCTGTCTGGTAAGGCAACGACCGTGGTGGCCGAAATTAATCACCGAATTGTTGGGGTAGCATTTGGTTATCCTGATGAAAATGAGGACGCTGTTGATGCTGTTATGACGCGCCTATCCGCTAAAAACGCTGCTTTTGCTGTTGAGCCTTTAGAGCTTGAGTCAGAAATTTTTACGGATGAATGGTACTTGGATTCGATTGCTGTGGATCCAAATTATCAGGGGCACGGTATTGGTGGTAAGCTTCTAAAGGCATTGCCGAATTACGTTCAACGTGACGACATGACAACAATTGGTTTGAATGTTGATTTTGCTAATCCTAGTGCGAAAAAATTGTACCAGCGCTTTGATTACGAAACTGTGGGGACAAAGTTAATTGGCGATCATAAATATTACCATATGCAGCTGGACCTTGAACCAACGAAGGCTGTGATGGCAAGTTAGCAACTCTATTTACTTGGCGAGTGACGACTATAAATAAAATTTAATAACAGATAAAAATGGCGACTGCAGTAAAATTTTATTTTGCTAGGAGTTGCCATTTTTGGCGTTAAATATTTAGATTAGAGCTTGTTTATTCGTCAGAAAATATTAGTAGAAGTAATTTTTAAGACTTTTTAGCCGAATCGTTTATGTCGCAGTAATGTTTCTCAAAGGAGCATTGACTTTTTTTACTGTTTCACTTTATAGTCCTAGGTGAGTGTAATTGCAAAGTATGTGTAATTTGATGAAATGAGTTGGATTGAGGAGAAGTCTAAAATGAGAAGAACAATTTTATTAGTTGAAGATGAGGAAAGTCTAATTTCTTTTTTGCAGACGGAGTTGAAATTTGAGGATTATGCTGTAATTGTTGCCAGAGATGGTAAAGAGGCCTTGACCGATTACACGAGTAAATCCAGGCAAATCAATTTAATTTTATTGGACTGGATGTTGCCAAAGTTAGATGGATTAGAAGTAATGCGACGAATTCGAAGGCACGATGATGTGCCAATAATTATGATGACGGCACGTGATTATGTTGGAGATAAAGTAGCTGGACTAGACAATGGTGCGGATGATTATATTACAAAACCATTTGAAATTGAGGAACTATTAGCACGTATACGAGTGGCCTTAAGGCGAGATAAAAAACAAAATAACGCATCCCAAACAAGTTATAAAATAGCCGATTTATTGCTTGATACAAAATCTCGTCAGGTTCGTCGAGCTGGTAAAGTAATTCAATTGACCCAACGAGAATATGATTTATTATTAAGTTTGATTAAGCATAAGGAAGAAACTTTGACTCGTGATGAGCTCTTGAATCTAGTGTGGGGGGTAGATTTTCAAGGGCAGTTAAATATCGTTGATGTCTATATTCGTTATTTACGAAATAAAATTGACTTTGAAAATAAGCCGTTAATTCATACTGTTCGTGGGGTAGGTTATACACTGAGAGACGATAATGTTAATGAAAAAAAAGAAAAATAGTAATACAAATGCGGCACAGATTACTAAATCATATGCCATTATTTTAATTCTAATTACATTATTAATGAGCAGCTCAATTATTACCATCGTTGGTTATCGATTAGTCAGTAATAAACGTAAAGATGCCGAGTCTTTGATGATAGTTTTAAAACGGTCACTCGTTGATAATAAACCAGATTGGATTCTCTGGAGAAGCGAGAGCACACTTGATACGAGTAATACTTTTGTAAAAGTGAAAGTAAATATTCCTAATCAAGCGCAAAAAGAGTTTTACTCACCTCACACTAAAGCATTCTTAAACGAAAAATTTCATTCATGGCCACTGTTAAAAAATATTCAATATCGATCTGAACAAGGCGTTTATTATCACACAGTTGATTATGATCGTAGTGGTCACAATACTAACGAACAACCAAAAATTAAATATGAAATTTGGTTAAGCTTAAATAATGTTGTTCATCTTTTTGAAGAAATCTTAGAAACAATTAGTTTGATAGTAGCGTTTAGCTTTTTAATCGGATTATGGTTCATCTCTAGATTGGCACAGCGACTTAATAAGCCATTAGTAGATTTGACGACAGCAACTCACAAAATTAATAACACTGAAAACATTACCTACCATGAATCGCTACCAATTTTTGATAATCCGCAAGAGGTACATGATTTAAGTATTGAATTTAATCGATTGCTGGGGACACTTAATAAACAGGTGCTACATGAACATCAATTTGTTTCAGATGCCTCACATGAATTAAGAACACCATTGGCGGGGATTCGGGGACATATTAGTTTGATTCACCGACATGGCGAAAAGCATCCTGATATAGTACCTACATCACTGGCCTATATTGATTCAGAATCCTTGCGAATGCAGCGATTGATTGAAAATCTATTACAATTATCGCGAATGGATCATGCTAAATTGGAATTGAAACATTTCAATTTAAGCAGTTTATTGAGCAAGATTTGCAAGAATTATCGGCAACAAATTACGCAGCATTTGATTTTGAAGGACACGAATAATATTATTGTTTATGCTAATCAGGATAGTGTCGAGCAGATTATAACTGCATTATTAGATAATGCGCATAAATATTCACCTGCTAAGTCGACCATTAGTATTGAAGTAACCGATCGATTTAATGATATTCAAGTTAAAGTTAATGATGAAGGAGCTGGAATCAAGGGTCAAGATAAGTGGCACATTTTTGATCGCTTTTATCGTGCAGATCAATCTCGTTCTCAAAAAATTAATGGTTCAGGACTTGGGTTAGCAATCACGGCACAGTTGGTTGAGCTGAACCATGGCGAGATTAAAGTACAAGACAATGTACCCCATGGCAGTTGTTTTGTTGTAACTTTAAAAAAGAACAAGAGCTAATTCTGAGAATCCTTAAGAATTTGTTCAGAAATTATGAGTAGAAGCCTTTCGCGTACTGATTACAATAAGAATTGTAATTAATACTTGAAGGGCTATTTTTATTGGTAAGGCAATTTGATTTAAAGGTTAATATTTTAAAGACGCGTGGTGCTAGTTCGTCACAAAATTAAAAAATCCTAAATTATAGACTAAAATTGCCAGTTCAATTTTTAGTTGAAAGCCAAAGGCACTCCGCGTTAAGTTAGTTTCAATTCCAAAATCACTAACTAAGGTAGAAAAACGCGATTCAATTGTGCGACGTAACGCCTTGAGCGCGCGCTTATTATGTTCCTTGGCCCCCTTCATATTCGAACGGTATGGTGTCCATAACGTGTAGCCTAATTGCTTAAATTCAGCGCCAAGTCGCTTGGCTACATAACCGACATCGGCCAAAACAATTGGACAAGGACAATCATCAATCAAGCTAACGGCAACTTTTGTATCATGGACCGAAGCGGCAGTCACCACATAATTCAGAATGTAGCCATCAGTGGTTACTAGCATGTGGGTTTTAAACCCATAGAACGACATTTGCTTAGTGGCATTGTAGCCAATATTAGCTTGCCCAGCAAAAATACGTGCTCTAAATTTACGTACTGGTTCACACAATGGATTCGGCAAACTATCAATGATTGCGATCTGTCCAGGTTGGGCTGCTTCACGCGTCAAACCAGTACGGATCGCATTGACCACGGGTAATAATTGTAGTGCGCGACGGTTGAACCGTGACCGACTAATGGTGATTTTTTGCGGCATAAAGGCGGTCATCAAGCGCCAAAAACGGCGTTGTGATTGGATACCAAGCGTTGTTTGTAAACACAGTAGCGCCAACAATCGACAGTCATCGATTTTAACGTGCGCCACATTACGCCGTTGCGTCACACAATGTGGGCAATAGCGCTGGTAAAGCGACTGGCACAGCTGATAAAAATAATGATAGTTACCTTGTAATTCGTGACGAATTTGTTTAAACTTAGGATGATTCAACATCGTTAGGACTCCTTTTAAGTTTAGTCACTTATGAGTCTAACTGTGTTGGACTTTTTTGTTAATTTTTTTGTATTATTACAAACTAGCACCACGCGTATTTTAAAGATAAAAAGGGATGAAGTTTAAATGGCACGTTTGAAAATAATAGTGACTAAGCCGTGGGTTAAATTTATTTTACAAACCATTTTTTATTTTTTGATATTGTTAGTTTTAGTTTATTTATATGGTTATAGCGGTATTAACAATAGCAAGTTTATCTACAATGAATTTTAAATAACATGTTTTTTGGGAGATGAGAGAGCTATGACAATGGATATTATTAAGGCAATTGATGAGATTGCTCAAAAAACGCCAACCGCAATTGCATATGATTATTTAGGCAAAACTAATACTTATCGTGAACTAAAAAACTATTCGGATGCATTGGCTGGTTATATTGATGGGTTGAATTTGACCAGTGGATCACCAATTATGGTTTATGGTGATCAAACATTTTCAATGATTGTGGCATTTTTAGGGTGTGTCAAATCCGGGCATGCCTATATTCCAGTTGATCAACATTCACCTAAGGATCGGCTTACAATGATTCAGAATATTGCCCAACCAGAGTTAGTGATCGCTATCCAACCCTTGCCGGTGAAATTGCAGGCAGTTAAGACGATTGAGATAGCAAAGTTAGAAGCGATTTTCCGACAATCTAACCAGTATCCGTTGACCCATTCAGTAAAAAATAATGAAAATTTCTATATTATTTTCACTTCTGGAACCACAGGTAAACCAAAAGGTGTTCAAATTAGCCATCGGAATTTATTGAGTTTTGTTAATTGGTTAGTCAGTGATTTTAATGTTCCTGAAAGGCCAGTGATCTTATCTCAAGCACCATATTCATTTGATCTATCAGTGATGGATTTGTATCCCACGTTGGTCATGGGGGGAACGTTGCAGGTACTACCCAAGGAGGTAACTGACAACTTTAAATCGTTATTCGAGACGTTGCCTAAGCTTGCATTAAATGTCTGGGTGTCTACACCATCGTTAATTGATATTTGTTTGCTCGAACCAAGTTTCAAACAAAGTAAATACCCCGAATTATCTCATTTTCTATTTTGTGGTGAAGAATTAACCCATCAAACTGCAGTTAGGTTAAAGCAGCGCTTTCCAGATGCTCTAATTTTTAACACTTACGGGCCGACGGAGACAACCGTTGCCGTCACTGCAATTGAAATTACTAATGCAATACTTGATAAATACCAACGGTTGCCAATTGGATATGCCAAACAAGATACTACTATCAAACTTGATAACCTGAATGCGCAAAATCAGGCTGGTGAGATTATTATTAGTGGTCCAAGTGTTTCAAAAGGTTATCTGAATTCTCCTCAAAAAACTAAACAAGTCTTTTTGGGGGAAAGTCAACAATTCTATCATACTGGTGATTTGGGAACGGTTGACGCAACTGGTTTAGTATTTTACAAAGGCAGAATCGACTTTCAAATTAAATTAAACGGTTATCGAATTGAGCTAGAGGAAGTTAATCATTATTTAAATCAACAAGAATTGATAAAATCAGCAGTGGCAGTGCCTAAATATAATCGACAGCATAAAGTTACGGCGCTGAACGCCTATGTCGTTTTACAAAATAATACTAGCAGACCTGCATTTGAAGTGACAAAGGCCTTAAAACAGCAACTGCGGCAAGAAATGATGGCGTACATGATTCCACAGCGATTTGAGTACCGTTCCTCTTTGCCATTAACGATCAATGGTAAAGTCGATATCAAGGCCATGATTAAAGAGGCTAACTCAAATGATTAATTTACAACCGTATGGCAATCCGATGTATTTTGTTTATTTATTAGTGGGATTATTACCACTAATGATTGGTTTATATTTTGGTAAGCGATTCGTTGTTTACCAAACAATCATTTCCGCGATTTTCTTACTTCTAATTTTTGGTGGTTCAAAGTGGCAACAGGGATTGGCGCTAATCGGATATATTGTTTATCAGTTTATAGTTGTTGGCGGTTATGCTGTGTATAAAAGACGTGCCAATCAAACGTGGGTATTTGTTTGCACAGTGATACTAAGTATTATTCCTCTTGTAATTGTTAAAATCACACCAGCAATTCAGGTGGGTCGCCAGTCTTTAATTGGCTTTTTAGGGATTAGCTATTTGACGTTTAAATCAGTGCAGATGGTTATGGAAATGCGGGACGGAACGATTAAAAAGTTTGATCCAATTATGTTTGCGCGATTTTTACTATTTTTTCCAACTATCTCCTCTGGGCCAATCGATCGGTATCGGCGTTTCCAGCATGATTATATACAGATACCAGATCGTAAACATTACCTCCAAATGTTGGACAAAGC
Source organism: Loigolactobacillus backii (assembly GCF_001663675.1). Lineage (NCBI taxonomy): Bacteria > Bacillati > Bacillota > Bacilli > Lactobacillales > Lactobacillaceae > Loigolactobacillus > Loigolactobacillus backii. The sequence goes on along the minus strand of NZ_CP014873.1, from coordinate 311,827 downwards.
AGTTCACTATATTTTCTTAGGTTTTCTATATAAATTTATATTGAGTTACTTATTTGGGACAATGATGCTTCCTAAGATTGCACATATTGCAATTATGCATCGAGAAGCGTTTTTTCACACTGGGATTTCTCTAGCACTAGTTGGTTATATGTACACTTACAGCATGTATCTATTTTTTGATTTTGCTGGTTACAGTCTATTCGCAGTTGCTGCGAGCTATTTAATGGGAATTGAGACACCAATGAATTTTAATCAACCATTTAAAGCACATAATATTAAAGATTTTTGGAATCGTTGGCACATGACTTTGTCCTTTTGGTTCCGTGATTTTATTTTCATGCGTTTGACATTTTTTATTATGAAACATCGTTTGATTAAAAATCGTAAGCGAATTCCACAAGTAGCCTATTTAGCCAATTTCTTGATTATGGGCTTCTGGCACGGCGTGACTTGGTATTATATCGTTTATGGACTCTTTCACGCTGGGGCCATCATTATTAATGATTATTGGTTAGGATTTAAGAAGAAGCACCGGCAGTTACCACATAATCGATTAACAGAGGGAATTGCAATTTTTATAACGTTTAACGTTGTTTGTTTTAGCTTTTTAATTTTTTCCGGTTTTTTAAATACACTTTGGTTTTCAGCACGCTAAATTCTATAAAATAAGGGGTAATTAATATGGATACAAAACAAACAGTAGTAGATATTTTAAAAGATTTAACAGGATCAGATGTTAGCGGTAATTTAGACGAAAATTTATTTGATTCAGGAATGATCGATTCTATGGCAACAGTAGAACTATTATTAGAATTACAAGAAAGGTTTGGCATTGATGTACCGGTATCTGAATTTGATCGCAGTGAGTGGGATACACCTAATAAAATCATTGCGAAGGTGGAATCAATGAAATGAAGACAAAAGGTAAATTATGGTTGATATTTGGGCCTGTGATAATTGCCGCTGGGTTACTGATTCTACTATTATCTTTACCAATTGGATTTGGACATTTTAATTCACAGACAGAAAAAAAGGCGGCAGTTTCATTATCTCCGAAAGTTTTTCGGGGACGCAAAATTAAACAGCAGGCGTTAGAAAATGGTTACGTTCCCTTTTTTGGTTCCTCAGAGTTGTCTAGGCTAGACGAATTTCATCCATCAGTATTGGCCGCAAAATACCATCGTTCTTATCGACCGTTTTTGTTAGGTAACGCTGGATCGCAATCATTAACGCATTATTTTACAATGCAAAATTTAGGAACGCAATTAAAAGGTAAAAAAGTAATTTTTATTATTTCACCACAGTGGTTTACAAAGGAAGGGCAGCGTCCCGATGCTTTTGGTTTTTACTATTCACCATTGCAAACAATTGATTGGATTATCAATGCTAAAAATGATACTGCTGATCGATATGCGGCCAAACGATTACTTGAAATGCCATCAGGTCGTTCTAGCGAAATTGGTGAGGCGGCACTTGAAAATGTTGAACATGGCAAACCTGTTTCTGAATTTCAAAAAATGTTTTTAAAATTTAAAGAGACAATTTTATTAAATGAAGATTCTTTATTTTCGCGTTTCCAATTGAATAATAATTTAGCTAAGGTTCAAAAAGGTGAAAAAAGTTTGCCCGCACATTATTCGATTAGCAAACTAAATCATTTAGCGGTAAAAGTTGGACGTCGTGAAACAACCAACAACAAACTAGGCATTAAAAATACATTTTATAAAACACGATTGAGTGGTAATCGAATCAAAGACCTAAAAGATTCGCAAACTAAGTTGGATTATCGTCGGTCACCAGAATATAGCGATTTTGAACTTGTGCTAAATCAGTTTGCTAAATGGCACGTTAACGTACAATTCATTATTCCGCCTATCAATGCTCGTTGGGCTGATTACACTGGTTTATCTATACCTATGATTCGGCAAACAGATCAGAAAATCGAATATCAATTAAGGCAACAAGGATTTAATAACGTGTTGGACCTATCTGATTATGGTAACGAAAAGTACTTTATGGAAGACACAATTCACTTAGGCTGGCGTGGTTGGTTAAAGGTTGATCAAACAGTTAATCCATTTTTGACGAATAAACAACCACAGCCGAATTATATAATTCAAAATAGATTTTTTTCTAAAAACTGGCAAAATACTGTAAAAAATGAATAAAAGGGGCTGTTGGCCTTGTTAAATCGATCTCGGCTAGCCAAAATATTCTTCACTGTCGTGGCTGTTTTGATTGGCACACTTTTATTTAGGGGTACTGTTAATGCGCATTGGCAAAATGTGAAGGCAAGAAAAGTAGGTTTGGTCAGTAGTGAAGTTGATTCAAAGGCTCAGAATAAATTAGTGCAAACATTAACCCACGAAAATTATATTGGTTCTGCCGAAATGTATAAGAATGGGAAAAAAGTAGCCAGTTATTACTCCGGTTATTCTGACGCTAAGAATGGCATTAAAAATTATAAAAACACCATGTACGAAATTGATTCTATCCAAAAATCTATTACTGCTGTTCTGATAATGCAGCAAGTGGAGAAACATAGGCTAACATTATCAGATCGATTAAGTATGTTTTATCCAGGTATTCCTGGTAGTCGAAATATTACAATTCGTCAGATGTTAAATATGACTTCTGGACTGTCTATGCAAGGTTCTGTTGGACCGAATGCTGTTAAATCTGATTCAGAGATTATTCAGAGTGATATTTCGCGAGTGCGCTATCACAATGAGATGAATGGCAGATGGGATTACCAGGCGGTTAATTTTAATTTTCTATCTGGTATTTTAGAAAAGATTACACACCAAAGTTACCAACAACTATTTTATGGACAGATCATTAAAAAATTACGCTTGAAACATACGGCGTTTGCCTATGATTTACCAAATTGTATTTCATTAGCAAGTGGTTATTATGGAAAAAACGATATTCCGGAAGTGTTAATTTATACTAAGCCTAGTGGTAATGATGCGGCCCTAGAACATGATGAACTGGGGACTGGTCAGGTTTATATGAGTGTTGGTGATCTTTATCGTGTTGAAAGTGCAATTTTGGCAGGAAAAATAGTTTCGGCACAATCTTTACATCAGCTCTACCAAGGCGGATCAAATACTAAATATGAGGCGGGTTTTTATACACAAGGGCGCGTCAAATTAACTAACGGTGCCGGATATGGTTTTGAATCTTCAATTCACATTAGTCCAAATGGAAAAAATGCAATTATCTTACTAAGTAATTATCAAGAACCACTGTTTAAGGTAAGAAGTTTAGCAAAAAGCTTTGATCAATTGTTAATTAATACGCGTTTTATGGCTAAATACAAGGAGTCTGATTTCTTTTCAAATACAGTTGAAAAACAGGTTTGAAATTTATTTCAGGAGGTTAATTTGGTATATTTTAAACAGAAATTAGAAAATAATTTGGTTAATTTTAGCAATAATCTTAGTAAACGTAGATTGTACCAAGTAACTATAAGGTCATTAATGACCGCCTTTCCAGTTGTTACATTAGGGACATTCATTGCTTTAGTTGACAAAACAATTTTTATTCCAAACGGCTTTTTTAATCAGCTTTATCATGTTAGTAGGTGGTTGCCAAATTATGTTTCATTTAGTAATTTCTTTTCTAGCTTGGATATTTTAATTAATAATTTGGTAGTGATTTGGATTGCCTTTTTAGTGGCCGCTAATGCCGCCAAATTAAAACATCAAAATGAATGGTTAGCCGGAATGATCAGTGGGACATTTTTATGGGTGTGCAATAATCAATCGCTATTCACGGGTGAAACTAAGCATGGTACGTTGAATTTAACGTTAAATTATAGTGGTGTAACACTTCACGGTATCTTTGAAGCAATTATAATCGGTCTTTTTGTGAGTTGGTTGTTAGGACGCTTTGTTAGGCATCAACTGTTAGCAATACTTGTTTTTACGTTAATTGTTGCCAGCATAGCAGCGGTATTTTATGCAAATGTAGCCAACGGTTTTACGGAAATGCCAAGTACGATATTTACACAGTTAACTGCCAATTGGGGTACAAATATTTTTCTGTTACTAGTTATTGTTTTAATTAGTAATTTATTAATGATTATTGGGATTTCCGGGCCGCTCAATTTGGCTGATGGACACAATGATGCAATATTCTCGGTACAAAATTTGAATTATGCATTGCAGCACCATCATTTAGAAAATATTCCGTATCCAGTTAATTTACATGCCATATACGACACTTATGCTTTTGTCGGTGGCGGCGGAATGATGTTGGCCTTGTTAATTGCGCTATTATTGTGATCGCATAATCACCGCTTACAGTACATGGCTAAAGTAAGCTTCTTACCCACTTTCTTTAATTTGAATTCACCCTTATTGATTGGTATGCCGGTTTTATTTAATCCGTTACTAGTAATTCCGTTGGTCATTACACCAATCGTAGCGTGTCTAGTTGCTTGGCTATTTTTTAGCCTACATTTGATGCCAGCAGCTGTTTATCCAGTCCCACTGACAACACCTGGATTCTTGAAGGGATTTTTAGCAACTGGCGGTAATTGGGTAGCATTATTGGTTGGAATACTCAATTTGGGCATTGCAACGGGTATTTATTTACCTTTTGTGAGGCTAAATGATAAATATAACCTAACTAGTAAAGTTGGCGATTGAGTATGAAAGAAAAAAATTTTTGGTACGGATTATTGCTTGTATTATTTACAATGATTATTGGCGTATCAGGATATCAATGGCAGAAGAAATCAATTGATTTACAGCAAACTCATTTTCAATCACCGATGGATCCCATTTTCCTAGTGCCAGGGAGTTCAGCAAATCAAAATCGATTTGATTCTCTTGTAATATTGTTAAATAAACGTAGCTTAAAACGCAGTCTTTTAAAGGTTACCGTACAAACTAATGGTCAATTAAAATTCAGCGGTCATTTAAAGCCTAGAGATAAACGGCCATTTATTGTGGTAGGCTTTCAGGATAATCACGATGGCTATGCTAATATCAAACGACAGGCCAAGTGGTTTAGCATTGCTTACCAAAAATTAGCCAGGATGTATCATTTTAATCATTTTTCTGGAATGGGGCACTCCAATGGTGGATTAGTTTTGACGTTCTTTTTGGAAAAATATTTACCGAAAAATAATAAAATTGATCGATTAATGACAATTGCAACACCATTTAATTTAGAAAAAAAGACGTCCAAAAAAACGCCAATGTTGAAAGACTTGATTGCACATAGGAATAGACTGTCAAAAAAAATGAGAGTCTATTCAATTGCAGGAACTGAAAATTATAAAGGAGATGGAATTGTTCCCTTAATAAGTGTTGATAGTGGCAAGTATATTTTTCAAAATCAAGTAGCAAATTATACCGAAATTATCGTGACGGGTGCGAATACTAATCATTCTGACTTGCCAGAAAATAAACAAATTGTTAATGTAATGGGCCAATATCTGTTACGGGAAAATATACCCAAGGCTGATCAACAGCAAAATCGGCCGCAACTACAGGTGCCAAATTATTAGGAGAATTGTTTTAACTGCTTAGATTGTAAATAATTAGAGATTAGGTTATATCTGTGGCTGATATAATTCCCCTATAGTTGACAAATGAAATAATGTGAGTTTGTCAACTATAGGGGAATTCTTTATATCTATTGCAAAGATGTGAGATAAATTTGAGAGTGTCAAATTTTATGTGTAAATGAAAAAGCCTCTCACCTTTGAACTAAAACATTGATTCTAAAGTGTCTTGAACTAGGTTGAACCCCTTATGTGTCCGTCGACCAAATTTGTCATTGTAATCAAGAATTACGGTCATTAAGGTTCTTTCCAAAGATTCTTCATTGGGAAATTGTTCACGTTTCTTTGTTTGCCGCTTAAATTTTTTGTTAAATGATTCGATAAGATTGGTACTATAAATACTAGAACGGATAGCCGGTGGAAAATTAAAACATACCAGTAATTTCTGGTTTTTTAATAATTCTTGTGTAACTTTGGGATATCTTTTGCGCCAATGATTAACAAAGTTGGCTAAGCTGTGCTCAGCCATTCGTTTATTGGTTGCTTGATGAATTAACTTAAAATCATTTAACACAGCTTGACGGTCATGAACCCGGATATGATGTGAAATATTACGGCTTACATGAACTAGGCATTGTTGAATAACGGCGTCCGGATAATATTTGCCAACGGCAGTTTCTAGGCCAACCAATCCATCAGCCACAAAAAGTAAGGTTTGTTGCACGCCACGATGCTTCAAATCAGCTAGTACTTCAGACCACACAGAACTAGATTCTGTAGGAGCTATCTTGTAAGATAGCACTTCCTTATGACCATTAGGTTGAATGCCAATCGCAATATGAACTGCTTCTTTGGCAACTGTGTCACGTCGTAAGGGAAGATAAGTGGCATCTAAATAAACGACGGCGTACCTTTCTGATAACGTTCGATTCTTGAAAGCTTCAACTTGTTCATTAACTACCTTAGTTAGATTGGAAACTGTCTGTGGCGTGTAATAGGAACCATACATCTTTTCCATCAGATCTGCGATCTCATGAGTGGTAATTCCCTTTTGATAAAGCTGAATGACGGTTTGTTCTAACTGATCTGTTCGGCGTTGATAGGCTGGTAATGTGTGGTTAACGAATTCTCCGTTCCGATCACGGGGAATCGTAAGCTTCAATTCGCCATATTTTGTATTAAAGGTTCTCATGTAGTGTCCATTACGAGAATTTCCTGAATTGAAGCCATTCCTGTCATAGGGCTCATAACCCAAGAATGCAGAAAGTTCATTTTGTAATAGCTCATTAACGGCCGTTTCTAGTTGGTCTTTAAAAATAATAGCTAGATCCTGATGCTGTGCTAGTGCTGTGACGATTTCTTTGGTAAACTGATTCATGGGGAAGCCTCCTGTGATGTTTGTTTAGACGCTAACTATCATAAGGGAGAGGCTTCCCTTTTTCAATTCTCAATAAATCATTTACACATAATTATTTAAACACTCATAAATTTTTAACCATATCACTTTATCAATAAATTTGATGTTATTTGCGCAGATCATGAATTGACCCATTATAAGGTAAAATAAAGGAACGATTTCATCCTGATATTAACAAGATGAAATCGTTCCTTTAGAAGGTAAAACTAATCCAAGTTTTCAATTTAGTTAGTATTAATTAAACTTTTTTAACGCCAAGTATATTATTTTTAATCAATTTTTTCTTTCGGAGATGTTTTACCCTTAATGAAGCCAACAACTGCTGGAATTAAGGAAACCACAATGATGCCAATAATAACGGCCGAGAAGTGTTCTTTGACAACTGGAATGTTACCAAAGAAGTAGCCGGCGCCGGTACAAAGTGCAACCCAGGCAATGCATGCAATCCAATTATAACGAATAAATTTACGGTAAGGGAAGCCCGCACCAGCAGCAACAAACGGAACAAAGGTCCGAATGATGGGCATAAAACGAGCCAAGATAATTGAAACGGCCCCGTGCTTTTCAAAAAATTCTTGGCCCTTAGCTAGACTGTCCTCATTAATAAAACGGCGGAACCACTTGTAACGAGAAAGGAGTCGCTCTGCATTATGGCCAATCCAGTAATTTGAAGAATCACCTGCCATACAGGCAATGAGAAATAGCAAGATAAATACCCAGATATTTAAATGATAAATGGGGTTGGCGGCAAGGGCGGCCGCGGCAAATAGCAGTGAATCACCAGGGAGGAAGGGAAGAATGACAACGCCAGTTTCAACAAAAATAATGGCAAAAAGAATAAAATAACTAGAATTGCCAAATGTGTTAACGATTGTAATCAGGTGGCTGTCAATGTGTAAAACAAAATCAATCAAAGCGCTCATAAAAGCGATCCCTCCAGTTCGGACTTTCGTAATATTATTAATTAACTAGCATCGAGTGTACCAGAGATTAAGTTATTTGTCGTTAGCCGTTTTAGTTATTTATAAAAATATAACGTTTAAATGAAAAAAAGTGTGGCCATGAAGTGAACCCCCGTATTGGACTAAAATCTAATACCGGGGGGAGTTGCTTCAAGAATACATTTTTTAATACACGCCAACTTTAAAATATTCAGCAAAATAAAAAAGCGATCACATAGTGACCGCTTAACACAGACCAAGCCTCTACAGTTGTATGACTTATTGACTCCACAATCAAAAAGTCGCTGCTCGTTATAACGAAAAGAGGTGGCCTGTATCGAATGACCACTAATAACTACAAGTAGTTATCGTCCCCTCGGACTGCCGCTTGTGCGGAACACTAGACATCACTATCTAATGTTTGGTTTACTCGACTCATCGCATAAAATTAGTTTAGCACAACTAAATAAAAAAGCAAAATTTAGTTGTTTATGGATGACTAGAGTCTTTAATGAACCGGCTCTTATCATTTTTTAATCATTCTATCATAATTATTTGCTAGGATATTCTTTGAAAGCACGAATAGGCGGTTATTTTTTTGTACATTAATGTATGCGCTTTATTTGTAGTATTGAATTAAAGAGAAAATGTGGGGTTAGGCTGATGAATGTTAGGCATAATTTGGTTTTTATTTACTTGCTATTTTTGGCGTTTCAATTTGTTGCAATTGATACTTTTTGTCCGAACACGGCAGTACCGGCTAATTCAATGATTGAACTTAGCGAGCCATCCGATGGCAATAGTGGAAACTCTGGAAATACTGGGCGTGTTGGTCAAACCGGCAATGTTGGGAACGTTGGACGTCCTAGTAATATAGCTCAGCAGACGAAGAGCTTTTGGTCAACTTTAAAAGAGCAAATTGTTGCTTTAGACCAACAACACTTATCGATTAAAGGTTTGGCCTTTATGGTTTTTGGCCTAGAAGCATTTTTAACGGCACCAATGGTAATTTTCTCGGCATTATCCTTGCGGGTAGAGGAAAAGACTGCTGCGCGGCTGGCCCGAGAACGTCAAGCACGTTTGGTTTCGATTACTAACTAAAAAGTGAATTATTATAAAATTGGATGGGAGTGGGACAAAATTCGGTTTTGGCGCACGTTCTAGAGTAATGGTCGAAAATAGTGAGCGGTCAGGATAAAAGTCCTGGCCGCTTACTATTTGTATCTCTGAAAATTTTTAGCAGACTTCTATTTTATTTAGTTGACAGTTAGGTTATCACTGAGTAGTTTAGAAACAGTTAAAGAAGGGAACTGTGATGTTAACAAAAATGGAGATACTAGCCTTGAGTTTAGCAAATAATCAAAACAGTCATTATCAGCTTAATCAGCCGTTTTGGTGGCTACATTATCGTGTAGATCCAAAGACCTACTTAACGGATTTGGTGACACAAGGCTATCTAACTATAACAAAGGATCCACTGATTGTTTTGCCACACTATACAGTTGCACAGTTAAAAACATTTTTGCGTTTTGAAGGGTTAAAAATTAGTGGTCGCAAGGCGGATTTGGTCAGGCGAATTAATCAACAGTGTGAACCTAGGCTAATTGGCCAAACTTTTTCATTACAATTTTATCAGGTGACTGAGCTTGGTGCGCAAATATTAAGGCAGAACAGTTATTTACGAATTATTCATAATCATTACGCACCAGGGATTATTGATTATAAGCAGGCTGGGCTAATAAAGTTACCACATTCAGGCCTATCTGAGAGAGAAACGATTATGCAGTTGCTGGTGGCGGCCGATGAACAAGCGGTGGATACTGGTTATTGGAGTCGCCGTTATTTAGTTGCTCACTTAACCTTTCAAAATAATTATGAGTGGCGGCGTTACGGAAGTGCACTCAGTGGCCTGCTGCAAAGTATTGCCATTGAATTGGCAGGTTTGTCGATGGCACAGCCAAATTTCAACTTGGAACAGTTGTTACGGCAGCATGATGTTTTAGATTATCGACTAACCTATTATAAAATTGAGGATTATTATGTTGTTGTTTTAAAACAATTAATGACAGAGTTTAATTTGACGTTACCGGATATTTTGGCCAATTTTAGTCAATTACGAAAGCAACTCAGGTTACCTTTTCAATTATTTAGTGATCAAGAAATGGATCAGATTATAGGCTATTCGTTGGCCGGAGATGAATTACAATTACAGCACCTCTATGGCCAGGCTCAACAAAATTGGAACAAAAAAATGGGTCAGTAGGTGGGTTTCAAAGATTGAATGATTAATCTTTGGTACCCGTTACTGATCCTTTTTTTATCCTCTTTTTTTAGTGATTCGTTTTGTAAGCTTTCAATACTTATAAACAGTAAAAAGGTCTACAATGAAAGAAGATTCATTATTTAATTAAGGGGATAATAAAATGCTGACTTTATTTCAATTATTAAAAACGTTAACTGCTGATGGTAAGCCGTTAACAAATGAGTTTAAAATTCAGATGACAGGTGATTCCAATTTTGATGAAGCACCAGATGGCTTGATTGAATTTTTTGCGGCCTACGTTAACCGCCACTATGCGGCTGTTGATCAATTAGATACAAATAATAATTTTAACGCTGACATTATTCAAAAAATGAAAACAACTTATCATTTAAAAAATCCAAGCATGGCAAGTTTACACGCCGAGTTAAGTCGCTTTGTTGAAAACGTAGATGTTCAGCCGAAAGCAAAAAAGATTTTAATTGACTTAAACTAGAGCGTGTTTGAAAAAGCATTCAGACACAAACTAATACGTTTCGCAAAAACTACTTTTTTGTAAGTTAAGCGCACTATGCTGTTCTTCAGATTTGTTAATGGCAGGCCAATCGGGTTTACTTAGAAATAAATTTGCGCAGTGATGGAGTGTGGCTCTTTTTGGAGTCAAAGGCTTATCGCTGTAAATGCTACTCTTTTTATCCGAAAAATATCGCATAATTAGAGTGGTAAATAAAATATAGTGACAGGAGATTGAATGATGACAGATAGAATTGAGCTTTCCGCCTGCACCTCAATAATGGTGGGCAAAAAGGCGTCACTTGATGGCGCAACCTATATTTCGCGTAACGAGGATCGTTTAATCGCGATTCACCCAAAAAAATTTTTGGTTCAGCCAGCTGTTTCTGGTCGTCAGGAAATTTACACTTCACCCTATAATGGTTTAACAGTGCCGCTACCTGAGCGTGGTTATCGTTATACTTCGACACCGAATGGCGATCAAAGTGATGGGCCAAACGAAGAAGATGGATTTAACGAAAAAAACGTTGGTGAAAGTGCAACGGAAAGTGTTTATGCAAACGAGCGCGTTTTAGCGTATGATCCGTTTGTGGAAAATGGTTTGGCCGAAGACTCAATGACAACGTTGGTCCTACCGTTTATTGATTCGGCTCGTGCGGGTGTTCGCTATCTAGGCGAGTTAGTAAAAAAATACGGTTCAGCAGAGGGTAACGGTGTGCAATTCAGTGATAGTGATGAGGTTTGGTATATGGAAATTGTTACCGGTCATCAGTGGGTTGCTGTTCGAATTCCTGATGATTGTTACGCTGTGGCGGCAAATCAAATTGCGATTGAAGCGATTGATTTTTCTGATTCAAATAATTATATGTGGGCTGATGGAATTCAACAATTTGTTGAGCAAAATCAACTGAATCCAGATACTGATCAGTGGAATTTCCGACATATTTTTGGTACGGATGCGGAAAAGGATCATCACTACAACACACCACGAGTTTGGTTTGCGCAGCGCTATTTGAATCCCGAAATTGAGCAAGAACCAGAATCACCCAATCTACCATTTATTCGGCGAGCAAACCGAAAGATTACGGTGGAAGATGTTCAGTATATTCTGAAATCACATTACAATGAAACCAAATACGATCCGCTAGGTCATGGTAGTGAACATGATAAAAAAACTTACCGGGCAATTTCATTATCGCGAACTGCTAATTCTCATATCTTGCAGATGCGTGACAACAGTAAAAATGGGGCGGCCGGTGTGCAATGGCTTGGGTTTGGCGTTCCTAGTTTCTGTCCGCACGTTCCTTTTTTTAGCAACGCAACTGACACGGATGAATCTTACCGTAAGCTGCCCCAGGAGATGTCACTGGACAGCGCTTATTGGCTGTATGAGGCATTGGCAATGATCGTTGAATCGCATTATGCCGAATTTATTCAGGCCGATCTAGACTATCAAAAAGAGTTATCACAATGGGCTCGTACAAAAATAGCAAGTGTTGATGCGAAGGCAGAAAATTTAGCCGGTGATGAATTGACGGTTTATTTAACCCAACAAAATCATGAAATTGCTGCCCATTATAATCAGGCCACTAAAAAGTTATTGGCCGATTTAACAACGCAAGGCGCTGAATTATCTAGGCTTGTTTTTAAAATGGATCCTAATTTGTAGCAACGTTTTATACGACTGTTTGTCTATGAACGTGTTAAACTAAAATTGATCCATTAATCACTGTTCTAAGTAGATATTAATTTTAGCGCTTGCGCAAAAATAAACATTAAAGCTCTTAGGAGGGCCATGTTTCCAGGATGCGAAGTACGTGTTAGGAGAATGGACATCCTCCGTGAATAAGTATTTTAGCGCTTGCGCAAAATTAACATTAAAGCTCTTAGGAGGTAAATTTTATGTTAAAACACAAACAGTTTCATTCCAAACATGCTGATATGGCCAGAGGGTTAAAACCGTTGGTCACAAAGCCACAATTGTTAATTCCAATGGCATTAATCCACGTAATACCGCTCGCACTAACCATTCATGGCGTCTTTAAATTGGCCATCTACCATGAACAACATGAAATTGAGCGTGAAAGAACGAAGCAAGCACGTTATGCTACAAGATCATAATGTGGTAGAGGTTAAGCAACGCAACAAATTTAATCGATTGGTTGTGTTTAGTTTTATTTATTGTTTACCAATTATCTTTTTTGATTTCTTTTGGGTTGTTATGTTATCCAAGTCGATTCGCTTAGGCAACCGCCATAATTTTTGGTCCGTAGATACAACGGTTTGGTGGCTGCCAATAGTTTTTGTGCTTGGTGCACTTGTTATAAACTTGGCCTGGCAGTGGCCGGCTGGGCTTGTTGCTCGGCAAAATAACGATCAAACGTTATCGCGTCACGGGCTCTTACTTGATTTTGTTGGTGTTGGTGGTTGGATAAACGGGCTACTCAACTTAATTGTTGCTTTAGGTATTGGCTGGCTTTTACCTACGTTAATGCCAATTGTAGATGTTCGCAGTTGGTTTGCCATTTTGTGTGCTTTTTTAGGCATAGCGTCATTTTATAATGGTCAGGATGATTGGCTTTACAACCTGAATAAACATGAACGGTGGCCCACTAACGTCAATCATACGTAGTTTAACTAAGCCTACGAGTTACTTTTTTGCCGGATTTCAAATTCTTAAAGAATAGTTTGCAGGGTTGCTCTTAGAATTTACAAAGTAGAATCTGAATGTTTTTTAGACCACGCTCTGATGTTACGCGCTTCATTTAATGATTGGCGGAGATTATCTAGTAGTGTATGCTATAAAGAAATGCCCGTTATGGAGGAAGATAAGTCATGAACAGATATTATAAAGTTAGTTTTTATTTCAATGGTGGTTTGCGTGCTACTTATCATGCACAATTTGATTCGTTGGACGCAGCAACTGACGCCGTTACTAAAGACTTCTCAAACAAGAAACAATTGGCTGTTGCTGGCGGTTCGCTAGATACTGGTAAAGCAGTGGGATTTGATGTTGCACCAGCAAATACAGTTTCGCCAGATGTTGCTTTGATTTGGGATATGCTTTAATCAATAACAAAATAAAATGTGGAGTACGAAAACTTTCATAGCTATCCGAAAGTTTCGTACTCCACATTTTTTAGCACCAAAATTAAGATAATTTAAGGTGTTTACGTAAATAAGCAAGTAGCTGTGTTTCATTTTTAAAAATTCGTGGTCGTTTTTGACCATGTAAACGCAAATTGATCGAACTAATTTTCATTCGTCCAGTCCAAGTGTAACTATACTGAACAACATAACGGTTATTTAGATGATTTCTGCCGAAACGTAGGACGTAATAATTCTCAGGTGCGATCAATGGCGATACATAATTTTTTTTGTAATGAAAGCCATTTGCCTTTAAAAAGTTTTTAGTTTTTCTCAGCATTTCATCGCCACCTTTATTGTTCAATTAGGTTTTGTTTCTAATATGTTAATAATACAAGAAGTTGCGCCTAAAAGCCAGACCTTCGCTTGGATTCAAATTGTTATTCGCAAAGTTAAGTAATGATGTTAGAAAAGTGCTGGCCATAGTAAACTGCTAGAGCCATTCTTATTAACAACGCTATTAATAAAAATATTTGTCTAATATTTTTCATTTGTAATGGGGCTGTCATATGCAAGTCATAGGCCTGTAATTTCGGTCAGTTATAGTGGTGGTTGGAGTTAGAAAGTTCATTCTTAGTGAGGGGTACATATTATGACAGCAAAAAAGAATTTAACGAAGGTTATAACGGCTGGTGTGGTTGGAATTGCCGGTGTAACGTTATTGAGCATCCAGACAACAAGTGCTGATGCTGCAACCAAGGGGACCGTTACATATCATGGTGGTGCGACGACTGTTTGGGATAACAACTCAAATGCACCACGGCCCTTACGCTATTTAGTTGAAGGACAATCCGTTAATATTGAAGGCACAAAACAGGCCTTAGGTGAAAAATGGTATAACATCGGTAACGATCAATGGGTACCGGCGAAGTACTTAAAGGCAACTGATGATCAGACTACTGTAACGACAGCGCAGACAGCGGCACAACCAACTGCAGCAACAACGACTAATCAAAAGCAAACAACGACGACAACTGAACAAACAACAACTGCGGCCCAAAAAGTGGTGGCTGCTGCTAAGTCACAGATTGGTGTTCCTTATGTCTGGGGCGGTGTAACACCCGGTCAGGGACTAGATTGCTCAGGGTTAACTGCCTACGCCTATAGTCAGGCTGGGGTTCAACTGAATCATTACACGGTTTCTCAGGAAAGCGCCGGCCAGCAAGTTGCGCTTAATCAAATGCAACCTGGTGACCTTGTATTTTGGGGTGGCGTTGGTGCAACCTACCATGTAGGCATTTATATTGGAAATAATCAATATGTTGCTGCACCACAACCAGGACAAAGCGTTGAAATCGAGACAATTTCAAATTACTTTATGCCATCATTTGGTGTCCATGTTTTATAAACTAGGGAGTGTTTGGAAACAATAAGAGGCTAGAATTTTTGTCCCAGTTTCTTAATTTTGTGTACGATGGCCGTTCTTGTGGCAAAGTAGCTGCCCAGTTACTTTTTTAATTTAAATAATCATTTTTCATAAATAGCAAGTTAAACCGGGTTTAATTCTGGGTTTAGCCTGCTATTTTTTGACTTTGTCGTAATACTATTGTAATATAAATGTAATAAATATAATTTTTCTTTTGATTGTAGGTGATATTGTTGGAAACAGAACGACAATTGTTGAAGGAAAAACAACGAAAAATGTTGATTTATTTAGCGGACCTTTATACACAACATGTTGCTGACCACGAAGCAGGAAGCCGGCCGGCCAATTGTGCAATTTGTCATGAAATAAAAGTGGTTCATGAAATTACGACGGATTTGGCTCAAGAATTAAAAAATTCTGAAAAAATCGGCTCAATTAGGCGTAGTCGCCGACCGCGGCAACAACAAAACGTTGGTGTACCAATTTACCGTTTGACGGTCCGTGTGGGGGAAGTTTATTTGGTGCGGGCGGTTAGTTTGGCCGCGGCCATTCAGGTTGTTTTGACGAACAATCAAAAAGTGTTAGCCTACGCGACAATTGATCCAACGCTATACAAGACTATTCCGCTAACGGATTTGCCTGAACGAAATCTGGCTGTTTTTGTGCAAAAGCACCCTGATTTTACCGGAATGATAGGTCGGGTAAGAACGTCGTTAGTGGCATCATAAAAATAATAAATTTATTGGGTGCAGTTACGCCACGATTAGGTAGAAGTAACTGTGCTTTTTTAGTAGGTTAAAAGAAGTATTTCTGAACGTGCTTTGGACTAATGTTCAAAATCTAAACGCTCCCACCACTATTGCGTTGTTTTTGGCAAACGACTAAACTTAAAGTATGAAAGGGAGTGGCAAAATGTCAACTAAACACTCATCGTGTACTGCCATTTTGGTCGGAAAAAAGGCAAGTCTCGATGGTTCAACTATGATTGCCAGAAACGAGGATGGATACGGACCAATCAATCCAAAAAAATTCGTTGTACATGCCGCAAGAGCTTCAAAGGGTGAAGTGTTTACTTCTCCAGAAACTGGGATGGTTGTGCCGTTACCGGCGCACGCTTACCGTTACACAGCAGAGCCTAATTATCGGCCCAACGATGGCTTTTATGAAGAAGCCGGGATTAACGAAAAGAACGTTGCTATGTCCGCAACGGAGACAACTTTTACAAACCCCCGGGTATTAGGTTTTGATCCACTGGTTCTGAATGGGCTTAATGAAGAGGCAATGACGACGCTTGTTTTACCATACATTGACTCGGCCCGCGCTGGTGTTCAACGATTAGGCGATTTAATTGAAAAATACGGAACAGGTGAAAGTAACGGAATTGCTTTTTCTGATCATGATGAGGTTTGGTACATGGAAACAGCAGGTGGGCACCATTGGATTGCCCAACGAATTCCTGATGACGCTTACGCCATTGCCCCTAATCAGATTAATATTCAGGAAATTGATTTTGACCAACCAGAACAGTTTATGTGGTCAACTGATTTGGCTAAATTTGTTGCCGATCATCATTTAAATGCTCATCCAGGGCACTTTAATTATCGGCAAATTTTTGGAACACACACTGAAAGTGATGCCCATTATAATACGCCTCGAGCTTGGTATGGTCAGCGCTTATTTACACCGAGTGTTGAACAAGAGCCAACGAGTCAAGAAATTCCGTTTATCCAACACGCTGACCGTAAATTAGCAGTGGAGGATTTACAGTACTTTTTGAGTTCGCATTATCAAGAAACACCGTATGATCCTTTTGGAAAAGGAACAAAAGAACAGAAAACAACTTTCCGTTCAATTGCGTTAGATCGTAATCAAGTGTCACATATTTTACAGATTCGTAACCATGTGGCGCCGGAGTACGCCGGTATTCAGTGGATAGCGATGGGCTTTTTTGCATACAGCCCGTACGTGCCGTTCTTCACTAACATTAATGATACGCCAGAAAATTATCGCAATACGACTAAAGCGGTTGATTTAGACAATGCTTACTGGCTTTATAAGTCATTGGGCGTCCTAGTTGAACCTCACTATCATGATTTTGTTGAGCAAATTAATGAGTATCGCGATGCTTGCCAAGCGCAAGTACGGAATGCCGTTGAGTTAACTGACCAACAGGCAGCTGAGCTAAGTGGGGCCAAATTAACCGATTATTTAACGCAACAAAATGAGTTAGCGGCAGCTAAAATTACTAAAAACACTAAATTATTAATGGACTCATTAGTCAAGCAATCGTTAAACTTATCACCGATTACTTTTGAGCCAGGCGATAATTTATAGTGCAAGGTAATATTCTGGAGATTTGTTTGTGTAGTTTAATTAAATGAATGAGTTATCTTTAAAAATAGTGGTAGTAAATTTGCGTTACGCTTGCAAATTTACTACCATTATTTTAAAAATCAAAAGCAAACATACGTTCAAAGCAAACGAGGATTATACTAAGTTTTATGGTAAAATTAAAGTAAGCAGGAAGGTAGTTTAATCGTATTTTCCAAACCGATTTAAACGTGTGTGAAAAAGTAGATTACTGTACCCGCCATATTTTGTTTGGCTAATTTTTGCAATGACTGGCGCGCTTAGACAAATTAGCTTGGAAAGCATAATTGTGGGTCCTGTAATTGTATTTGTGGCGTAGAACCCGGGCGCTTTTTCAAACACTTTATGAAAGGAAGTTGACGATGAGCTTACAGTTTGTAATTGGAAAGGCCAGCCAAGACCACCGAAGAGTGATGTTAGCACAGTTGGGTCGGCAGTTAGATGCTGATCCAGAGGGCCATTTTTTTTATTTGATTCCTAACCACATCAAGTTTAGTTCAGAAGTTGCCATTTTAAATGCGTTACAGCAGCGGCAAGCTAAGACTTCAATGGTTTACGCTGAACAAAACGTAAAGGTCTTTTCGTTTTCACGGTTGGCTTGGTATTTCATGAAGAACACACCTTATTATCAATTGCCAAGGTTAGATAAGGCTGGATTGAATATGCTGATGTATCAAACTGTTACGCAGCATGCGGCCGAACTAACAATTTTTCGGGGCGAGTTAACGCAGCCAGGTTTCATTGCCCAATTGGTTGATCAGTTAATGAACTTAAAAACTGGCTGTGTTACTAGCGAAGATCTACAAGCAATCGGCGAAAAATTAGATCCTAAGGCAGATATTGCGGCTAAAGTGGCCGATTTAGCGGTAATCTATCAGGCGTTTGATGCAGCGATGGCTGGCCGGTACGTTGCAAATACAGATTTACTCAACGCTTTAAGTGACTATTTGGCCCAGGAAGATTTAAGTCACAGTTATTTTTACATTGAAGGCTTTGCACAATTATCGGCTCAAGAATATCGTTTACTAACAACCTTGTTGACACACGCGGCTAAAGTAACGGTTAGTTTAACCCTTGATCAAGCCTATACTAATGAATTGCCCACTTTAGAAAATCTCTTTTTTCAATCAGGTAAGGTTTACCACCAACTCTATCAAACTGCACGCCGTTTTCATATTCCAATTGCGACGGATTTGCGGGCTCAACAGCCGCGGGTGAGTGCGGGCTTACAACAATTAGAAAATTATTGGATTCAGTCAACCAACGGCGGGAATATTCAAAGTGAAACCCTAACGCAAGCGACCACGCTCCAATTAATGTGTACTGACACTCGGTATGCAGAAGTTATGCGTGTTGCGACTAAAATTCGGCAAATGGTTGCGCTAGAGGGTTACCACTACCGGGATTTTTTGGTGTTAACACGGCATTTAGATGCTTACGAAACAATTTTGGCACCAATTTTTCAAAAGCAGCAAATTCCTTACTTTGATGATTTACAACACAGCATGGTTGATCATCCTTTAGTTGAATTAATTAATGCGCTGTTTGCAGTTAAAGATCATTTTTATCGTTATCAGGATATGATGCGTTTATTAAAAACAGAGCTTTTTTTACCTAAGGTTCAGGGTAAAACAATGGCACTCGAAGATTTTCGGCAGGCCGTTGATTTAACCGAAAATATGGTGTTGAAGTTTGGCTTTACCGGAAAACAATGGTTACGTAAAGACGACTGGCAGTACTACCGCTTTGATGAGCAAGATTTTGGAACCGTCTCGGACCGTGATCAAGTGATAACTAAGCAAGTTAACATTATTCGGAATTTTATTAAGCAAAGTTTACCACCGCTTTTTAAAAAGTTAGATCAGGTTAAAACTGGGAGCCAGGCCGTTGTGGCAATTTATCAATTTTTAGTCAAATGGGGCGTACCTGATCAACTATTAAATTGGCGTGATCAGGCGGTTGAACGTGGTGATTTAACGGCCGCAGCACAACCAGAACAAACTTGGCAAACTTTCTGCAGTATGCTGGATGAATACGTCACAATTTTAGGCGATAGTGATTTTGATAGTGCCAATTTTTTGGCGCTCTTTCAGGCTGGATTTCAGGGCGCCAGTTATTCACAAATTCCATCAACTTTGGATCAGGTGCTAGTTTCGGAAACGGGGATTGTTCAAACTGATGAGCGTAAAGTAATTTTTATGATTGGCGCCACTAATTTGGTCATGCCTGACCGAATAGGTGAAAACCAATTGCTTTCAGACAGTGATCAAGAAAAGCTAACCGCGACACTACCGGCGGAACATTATTTACCAGATGGCGCGTTGGCCCAGATGGCCTTTGAACCGTACCTTAATTATTTAGCGTTTTTGAGCGGGAAAGAGCGGCTTATTTTTACTTACCCTATGACGGCGGATGATGGTGCTTCATTACAGCCGTCGCCATACGTTGAACGAATTCGGCGCTATTTTCATTTAACTTGGCAGTATTGCCCGACGCGCCCGCAGTTGACGGCAAATAAAATTGCAACGTATGTAGGCTCGAAGCGAAGTGCTTTGACTAATTTAATTCAAATCAGTCGAGATGCAATTGCGCAGAAGAAAGAGCTGCCAGTGGCTTGGCTTTACGTTTACCGCCGATTACGTCAAGATCCTAATTATCAACAGCTAACGGCAAAGTTAATGGCCAGTTTGAATTATCGGAATATTCCAGTGCAATTAAAGCCTGACATTGTTACCAGTTTGTATGGTAAATCGATTAATACATCCATTTCAAAGCTCGAGGAATTTTATCAAAATGAATACGCTTATTTTCTAAAGTACGGTTTAAAATTACGTGAGCGTGATGTTTTCGAACTGTCACCGGCTAGTACGGGAGAATTTTACCATATGGCGTTGGATCATTTATTACGTCAAGTACAGGCCGATGGGCGAACGATCGCCGAATTAAAACTAACGGAAATCGATCACTTAGTAGATCATATTTTAAACGAAATGCGCGAGTTGCCTCAATTTCAGATTTTAAATAGTTCTAACCGGATGGCCTATATTGCTCGGCAACTGGCTGGAACGGTTAAACAAATGAGTCATGCGCTGCAACATCAGGGCCAAAAATCACGGATGGCGCCACTACGAACGGAAGTTTTATTTGGCCATGTCGGTAGTAAAGAAGGGCTGAAATCATTAGACTTTAATCTGCCACAGGGACGTGCGGTTCACGTTCGAGGGAAGATTGATCGCATTGATCAATTGGTTGTTGGCCAAGAACGTTATTTAGGAATTGTGGACTATAAATCTAGTGAGCACAAATTTAGTTTCAGCGATGCTTACTATGGACTGGCCTTGCAGATGTTAACCTATTTAGACGCAATGAAAAAGAATGTGGGTCAATTGGCCGATGGTAACGCGGTAAAGCTGGCTGGGGCACTATACATGCATTTACAGAATCCTAAGTTAAAGCTAAAGGATGTACTTAGCAAAGGGTTTGATGATGCATTACTAGCAACCAATAAATATGATGGGATTTTATTAAATGATTTAACGTTACTTGATAATTTGGATCAAGATTTAGCTGATAAAAAGAGTGGCTACTCACAGGTTTACCCGCTTTATAAAAAGGCAAGTGGCGGCTACAGTCCTCACCAAAGTAATCTGGTTACTGAAAGTGAGTTAGAGTTGCTACTTCAGCATAACGAGACGTTAATTAGACAGGCGGCACAGGGTATTTTTAATGGGGATTTAAAATTAAATCCGGTTAAGTGGCCAGATAATCATACTGCCTTACAGTACTCACCGTATAAGTCAATTTTCCAATTTGACGCTATGCTACCGGAAAATAATTATCACCAATTAAATACACTCCAGCCAGAGGATGTTGTGGCTATGTTGGCGGCTGAAAAACGGCAGAGGAAGGAAGACTAAAATGGCAAAAGCAACTTTTACGGCAAGCCAGCAAAGAGCAGTTGTGGCGCAAGGAACTAATATTTTGGTGTCGGCCTCGGCTGGCTCAGGTAAGACAACTGTTTTAGTTGAGCGAGTCATTCAAAAAATATTACACGGTACGAGTATTGATGAGCTATTAGTTGTGACGTTTACTGACGCTGCTGCTACTGAGATGCGCCAGCGAATTCAGACTGCGCTTGAGCAGGCCATTCAGGCAGCCACACCAGGAAAACAGCAACAGGAGTTACGGCATCAATTAACGCTATTATCAGTAGCTAATATTAGTACGTTACACGCCTTTTGTTTACAATTGATTCAGCGCTATTATTACGTTATCGACTTAGATCCTGAATTTCGTTTATTAACCGATGATACAGAGAATTTACTGCTACGCGAAGAAGTTTGGGATGAATTACGGGAAAAGCTTTATGGTGATGGGGCCAATGATTTTACGATGTTAGTTCAAAATTTTTCTAATGATCGCAACGACGATGGTCTAAATGATTTAGTGTTCAGGCTGTTTGATTTTGCTAACGCCAATCCCGATCCAGTTGCCTGGTTAACTCAGTTAGTGACGTCTTACCAAGTATCTGGTTCAAGCTTAACGGCAAGTGAGTTCTTTCAAAAGCAGTTACGCCCATTATTAGAAGCACAATTAACTCAGGCCCAAAATGATTTAGCCAGTGCGCGACAATTAGCGGTGGATGAGTTGGAAAAATTTTCCCCAGTTTTGGCTAGTGATGGTGAAAAAATTCAACAACTACAAACGACATTAGAAGCAGATAATTGGAACACAATTCGGCAAAATCTAGCCAACTTTAAATTTGAGCGGGCGCCAGGGCTGCGTAAGTTGTCCGATGAGGCTAAAGCAACAAAAGAGCAAATATTAGAGTACCGAAAGCAAGTAAAAAAACAAATTAGTCAGTTAGCGGTGGATTATTTTGCCCTTGATGAACAACAGGCTTTGAGTGTTATGCAGGCCGCGGCCAAGTTAATTCAAAGCTTAGTTGCTGTCGTTCGTCAATTTAGTGACGCCTTTACTAAGGAAAAACGGCGACGCCACGTTTTGGATTTTAGCGACTTAGAACACCTTACGTTACAGATTCTTACTGCTGATTCCGAAAGTGGTCAACAAACACGCCAAACATTACAGCAGAAATTTAGTGAAGTATTGGTTGATGAGTATCAGGATATTAATCGACTTCAGGAAACTATTCTGACGACAGTTGCGAAAAATAACCCAGGAAATTTATTTATGGTGGGCGATGTTAAGCAATCTATTTATGCTTTTCGCTTGGCCGATCCAGGCTTATTTTTGGCCAAATATAAGGAATTTACCGATTCGGCGGTGGGTGAACGCATTATTTTGGCCGATAATTTCCGCTCAGTGACTAATGTGACCAATTTTATTAACCTACTTTTTAGTCAACTAATGGATGAACAGGTTGGAGAAATGGCTTACGATGACAGTGCCAAATTAGTTGCCAGCGCAAAGTACCCACCAATGGAACCCCACGCCGAGGTTATGATTTACGAAGCAAAGACTCAAGAGACTCAAGAAGAAACTGCCGAGCCAGTGGATGAAAGTTTTTCAATCGATGATAAAGCACAAGGGCAGATTATGATGGCTGGTCAGCGGATTAAAAAACTAATTGCTGATCATAGCCAAATATATGATCGTCATCTTCATCCAGGTAAACAACGTGATTTAAAGTATCAGGATATTGTGTTACTAACACCGACGCGCAAAAATAACCTTGTTATTACCGAATTATTCAAACAACTGGGAATTCCAGTTGTTGTTAATGATGCACAGAATTATTTTCAAACGACTGAAATTCAGATTATGATGGCTTTACTAAGTGTGATTGATAATCCGTATCAGGATATTCCGCTGGTAAGTGTATTACGTTCGCCAATTGTTGGCTTGGATGAAAACGAATTGGCCTTCTTACGGATAACTAAGCGAACAGGTGATTATTATGCGGCAGTGGTTAGATTTCACCAGAATTTTACTACTGGTAATGAGTTTCAACAAAAATTGGCCCAGAAAATTGATCGTTTTTTAGGCCAGCTTGATGAATTTAGAACTTTAGCGCGCCAAAATCAATTAGTGACGTTGATTTGGACTATTTATCAAGAAACTGGGTTTCTTGATTACGTTGGTGGCATGCCTGCAGGAGCTCAGCGGCAGGCCAATCTTCACGCTCTTTATGAACGGGCGCACGCTTATGAAGCAAGCAGCTTTAAAGGCCTTTTTCAGTTTGTACGTTTTATCGAAAAGATGCAGGAAAAGAATAAGGATCTGGCTGAGGCACCAACCCAAACAACGGAGAACGCTGTGTCTGTAATGACAATTCATGGTAGTAAAGGGCTTGAATTTCCCGTTGTTTTCTTGATGGATGCCAACCATGAATTTAATCAGACTAGTTTAAGGCAGGACTATATACTAGATGATCGTGCGGGGATTGGGATTACCTATTTGGAGCCTGAGCAGCGAATTAAAATTCCAACTCCGCAACAAGTAGTTATCAAGGCACAGGTTAAAAAACGACAGGCGGCCGAGGAAATGCGGCTATTATACGTTGCTTTAACACGTGCTGAGCAGCAACTCTATATTGTAGGCTCTTACCCCGATCAAAAGACGGCTGTAAAAAAATGGCAGGCAGCGCTACAAAGTGAACATCTAGTTTTGAATGAAACCACTAGAAGTAACGTGACTAATTTTATGGATTGGATTGGGATGTGCTTAATCCGGCACCCGCAATTTGATCAGGAATTGTTAACACAGAATAGTGATTTTTCCGGCCTGGCACTTGATAAAACGGAGTTCAAAATAACTTTTGCCAATAAGCAGCAAGTGTTGCCAACTGATCCGCTACAGGCAACGACTGAAGCGGCGACGACTTGGTTAGATGAAACAACGGCAAAAACAACACAGCCAGAAGGTTCCGTTGAGCGGCAGGCCCAGATTGAGCAAGTTCTAAATCTAAACTATCCCGATGTAACGGCCACCCAAACAACGGCCTATCAATCGGTATCCGAAGTGAAGCGGTTATTTGATGACCCCGATAATAGTGAAATGAATCCTTTGCAACTGAATGGTGCGCCAAAAGGACAGCATCGTTTCGTTAATCATGATTTTATGGTGCCCAAATTTATGCAGACAGTTACGGCACCAACGCCAGCAGAAATTGGGAGTGCAACTCATTTAGTGTTACAAGAACTAGATTTACACGTACCACCCACGGATGAAATAATTGGAGAAACGTTGACGCGTTTAGTCGAAGCGGGTATCTTGACGGATGCCGTGGCAAAAAAGGTTAATGTTTCCAATTTAATTAATTTTTTTGCTAGTTCGTTAGGAAAATTACTATTGGCGAACCCTGATCAAGTGACGCGTGAAGCACCGTTTTCCATGTTATTACCGGCCAAACAATTATTTACGGACTTTAACCAGCAAAATGATGCTCCGGTATTAATTCATGGGATTATGGATGGTTATCTAGTCCTTTCTGACCAAGTAATTTTGTTTGATTACAAAACCGATCGGGTTGCTAAAAACAAACCAGATGCCGGAATTCAAGCAATTAAGCAACGATATTCGGGGCAATTAAACCTTTATGCTGCGGCACTTGGTCAAATTTTGAAGCGTCCAGTAACTGCTAAGTACCTTTATTTATTGGCGGTTGGCAAGCTTGTGGCAGTTAATTAGCTTTTAAAAGGTTAGTGGTTGGAATTTTATTCATTAAAAGCTGTTTAAAACAGCAAAAAGGGATGGGGTAAAATTTATTTTTACCCCATCCCTTTTTTTCTGTTTACTGTAATTTGATGGTTATTGTACCAATTGATTTATGAGTGCTAGGATTATTTCCTTCATAATTAACCGCTGCCTTATCGTCTTTTAGCTCGATACTAGCAACAGCCGTTACCGTTTTTCCGGGCTCAACTGCTGTCGTGGCTTGTTGTGCCGCAGTGCTATAATTTGAGTTACTTGAAATATACGAACTAGCCGGTGTGCCAGTGCTTAAGTCAACACCATTTTGCTGAAAAACACCATATTTGTTTAGATCAGTTTGTGGTGTAGTAGCCGTTTTATGTTTGTTATGGTAAGTGTAGTTGAAGAGGACAACCTTACCATTACTATCGTCAGAGACAATTTGAATTTTAGTAAAGGTAATTCGGAAACCCTTAGTATTAATAATATTGCCCGAGGCATAGGTATTATTTTCGGCCTGATAGTTTAAAGAATTTTGTAAAGAATCAGGAATTTCGTTATTAAAATCAGTTTTAGCGATATCATGAGCCTCGGTGTTAAGCTTTGTGAAGCTAGTTGAGTAACTATTATTATTACTTGAGCCAACGGAACTGACAAGCGTCAAAATTGTTTTGGCATAGTGCTGCAAGCTTTTTGTCAGTTTAGGGTTATTTTGATTGGCACGAAGTTCTTTTTGGATCTTTTGTACTTTTTGCTTAGTTGATGTCAAACTAGCAGATAATTTTTGGTTAGAACTATCAGTTTGTTGGTTAATCAAATTAACTGGTTTCATAGCCGCATCAGTCAGGGCAACGTATTTTTGCTGGAGCTGAAAATTAGATAAATGCTGCTTGGACGCAAGGCTTGTTGACTCGGCCTTTGTCTGGTTTTTTTGACTTTGTTTGCCACAACCACCTAAAAGTAATCCCATACTTAGAACGGCTGTCAGTAATGTTAATGATTTCCGCATATTCTTCTTACCCCAATTCATTCTAATGTTTCTTCTAGTATAACATCTCTGGGGATGGTCTTGAAATAGTGACAAAAATTTAATGACTAGCATGTTATGATTAACTCAAAAGGTAGTGATTATATTGGAAAATGACGAAGAAACAGTACAACGATTTCAACGTGTTCTAATCGTAAATAACGCCGTCCAACAATTACGAGCAGGGGAGTACGCTCAACTTGATACAAATTCATCAGCGGCGGAATATTCACAAATTATTACTGATTTTTACCATAACGAAAACGTTGTGCCAATCTATTTATTGAAACGTGCCGACACAAAACAAAGTGGTGAAGAAGTGGTAGATGACCGTTATTTTCAGGCGTTGGTTCAATTTTTTCTACACGGCATCCGCTTAACTGGCATTGATGATCCGGAATTGGCCGGCCGAACCGCTTCTGAATTAGATCGAGCAACATTGACCAAAATTCTGGCGTTTCCAATACCAGTGACCCAATTTACTGGTATAAAAAGTGACCATATGGTGCAAGTACTACGAACCTTAATTAAACAAGGTAAAATTTAGTGAAGGGGTGACCTGATGATGAGGAGAAAAACTTTTTGGGGTAGTTTTTTGGCAGGTATTTTAATTGTTACCAGCATACCAGTGTTTGCTTACCCTAAAGCACGAAAAAATCGGCACCAGCGTAGTGATGTTATTCTGATTCCAGGTCATCCGGCTACTGCTCACGGGAGGGAAACACCAACTTTACGGGTTGTTTTAGATCAGGCAGTCCAGCTGTACCGTCAGGGGCTTGCTTCATACGTCTTGGTGTCTGGTGGGGCAATCCACAATCAATTCGTTGAGGCCGACGTCATGGCTCAGGGATTGATCGCACGTGGTATACCGCAAGCAGCAATTATTCGCGAGCGGCAAGCCAGCAACACTGCTGAGAATTTTTCTTTTTCGTTGAAATTATTGCGCCAGTTTCAACTGCAACGTTGTCTGATCGTGACCGTACCTTGGCATAATCGGAAGGCGAGTTTTTATGCTAATAAATATGGTATTAAGCATACGCTAAGTCCGGCTCCTTACCCGAAGGAAATGACGTATCAAGATCGATTACGACATTTTGGTCAAACTTATGCTAAAATGCTTTGGCAAATACCGTTAGCATAGCAAAGACAACAAAATAGGTTCAAGACAAAAGTGTGCTTTTGTCCTGAACCCTTATGGTTGTGTGCTGAAGTTAAGTTAGTTTAATTTTTAAATGCTCGTGTCCGCGTTTAGTTAATTGGTTGTCCTTTACGAAGCCAAGGTTTTGAGCACTACGGTGAATGCAGGAACGGAAAGTGTTGTGCTGAATACTTTTCGGATCAAATTCGTTATTTTGAATGGTCTGGAGATGCTTTTGTAAGTCAGTTTGTTGTGACATTATCGTGGCTCCCTTCCTGATGTGTGTAAACTCAGCATAACAAGTACGATTTACAAAAGCAATTTATAAGCAATAGGACAATAATTGTAGGGCTAAACAAGAGGTGAAAAGTCAGTTTTTGAGTTTACTGTGTGACGTAAGCTAATCTAATCGCACTTCCGTTAGGCACGTGAACCCCGACTTTTGGTGCATGTTCTAGAGTAATGCGCGGAAATAGTAAGCGGCTAGGACTTTTGCTCCAGCCTCACCTCAATAAAGCGGCCTTAGCATCCAGAATTAAACGTAATTTAGGAGACTAATTTAAAAATACAGTCTAAAAATAACAGGCATAAAAAGGGAGGTGCCTACCCTGTATAATGATCTAAAACGTAAAATTATTGCCGCAAGTGATGAAATTGGAATTGATCAAATTGGTTTCACGGATGCAGCGCCGTTTGCAGAGATGAAGGAAAGTCTCTTGGCCCAAAAGGCTGCTGGGCATACAAGTGGTTTTGAGCACCAAGTCATGGCAGAGCGCTTGTATCCGGAGAAAATATTTGATCAGCCTAAATCAATTATCGCAATCGCATTGGCCTATCCAAGTCGGATGCAAGAAAAGGCCCCGCGTGATCGAACCAAACGGCGGGGTAGTTTTGCCCGAGCATCCTGGGGGGAAGACTACCATTTCGTTTTACGAGACCGCATGACAAAATTGGTGGATTTTATTAATGCTACCGTTCCAGAAGAAAATTTCACTTTCAAACCGATGGTGGATACTGGCGAACTAAGTGATGTTGCAGTGGCCCAGCGTGCTGGTCTAGGATTTATTGGCCGCAACGGACTTCTAATAACGGAAAAGTTTGGGTCTTTTGTCTATTTAGGTGAAATTATAACTAATATTCCCTTTGAACCAGATACACCAGTAGAAAATCAGTGTGGAACTTGCACACGCTGCGTTGATTATTGTCCACCACAGGCCTTGATGGGGGATGGACGGTTAAATGCTCAACGGTGTCTTTCTTACCAAACGCAGACGAAAGGTGTCATGCCAGAGGAATTCCGTTCCGAAATACGCAGTGTTATTTATGGTTGTGACATTTGCCAGTTAGTTTGCCCATTTAATAGGGGAAAGGATTTTCATTTACACGAAGAAATGGAGCCACGAGTAGATGAAGTAACACCAATTCTGCAACCAATGTTAACGATAAGCAACCGTGAATTCAAAGAACAATTTGGCCGTTTAGCCGGCTCGTGGCGGGGGAAGAAGCCGCTTCAACGCAACGCAATTATTGCTTTAGCCAACATGAAGGATCGTAGTGCACTGCCATTATTATTACAGTTGATTGAAGAAGACCCGCGACCAGTAATTCGTTTAACTGCGGTCTGGGCAGTGGGGCAGTTAAGCCGTGGTCTAAATGACGAATTACACCGCTTTTTTAAGGAACGTCTGCTTAATGAGACCGACGTTGATGTTAGGGCGGAGATTAATAAATTGTTGGAATAGTTGCTCTAATGAAAATTGATTAAGTTCTACTATAGCGCTAGAAGAAAGCAGTGGCAGGCCATAATATACTTGACCTGCCACTGTTTTTGTATTTTTTGAAATTTTAAGAAAATGGCCGGAAGTGGGACAAACGTCGGTCGTGCGCACGTTAGAATAATGATCGGAAACAAACAATAAGAGGCTAGGACTTTTGTCCCAGCGCAAACAACTATCATTACTCGTTATTTTTTTGAATTTGCTTCCGATATTGGCTGGGGGATAATTCCGTTGTTTTTTTAAAAGTTTTACTGAAATAACTAGTTTGTGAAAAGCCTAAATTATGGGCAATACTATCAATTGACCACGTCGCGTCCTGAAGTAAAATTATGGCACGATCAATTTTCTTCCGGTTAACGTAGTCTACAAAATTAATATTCATTTCTTTTTTAAATAACTTACTTAAATAATAGCTAGATAAAAAGACGTGCTTAGCAACGGCATTGAGTGTAATGGTTTCATTTAAATGGCTGTTAATGTAAACAATGGCCTTTTTGATTTCGGCTTTTTGGGGATGATCAATTACCGTTTGTGCCGCAGCAGGTTGAATCTTAAAATCAATGTTTGCGGTCTGCGCGGCCTGATTATTGGTTGCCCAAACCTCGTCGTTTGCTGATGCGACTCCTTGTTGCACTGATTTTGGTACTGAACTAAAAGGGCCAACAGTTAAAGTTTGATCGACAATATCAGTTAGGTAATTATTGATAATCATCTGAAGTAATTTTGCCGCTGCCTTAACTTTATCTAAGTTTACGAATGGAAGGGCTGTGTAGGCTGACTTTAAAGCAGCATTCGTAGATAAAGTATTTTTTTGTTCCGTGATCGGTTGGAGTTCGGCACCATCTTTAACCTTGGCCTGTCCGCAAATAATGTAAGCAATGACTTGGTCATCAAGCTTGATGGGGTAGGAAAAATCCACTAGGCCGGCGTGACAAAGATAGGGTGTTGCTCGCTTATTATTCAAGGCAAGGTGACCGCCTGCAACGTCGCAATTTTGGCAAAGCTTTTGAGTTGCCTCATTTTGCCGCATAAGTTGGCAAAAAGGAGTGAAGCCATGACTAGAAGTAAGTGCGTTACCCTGTGTATCAACAAGTATTGTAGGCAAATCAGTCGCTGCAGTAAATTCCTGTAGAATTTTATCAAGTACTTTTTGATTTGACACTAGGTAAGTTTGCCGGTTTAACATGCCATCACCTCCGTTTATAAAAATATTGCACACCACATCGTAATAAATCACATAAACCATTTTTAGTATAACGAGAATTAAGTGATCCGTAAAGCTAATCTATCGGCGTTTTATAAAGAGTAGGACTGGATCTGAGAAATAAAAATGATGAATTATTTGATTTCATGATTTTTTATTCACTTAAAACATGCCAAGATTATCTTAATTTTAAATCAAAAATGGCCTATTTAAGGGAGGTTGATTTAGATAAGCGCCTTACTTTTAAAAAATTTTACAATAATAACAGAATTTAGCCTATATATTACGGTAATGTTACCGTTTTACAACAGTTTAATGAGATTTCCAAATATCCCACTTTTTCTTTGTATAATTAAGCAAGAAATATTGGACAAAAGGAGATCTGCCTAATGTTGTGGTTGATGGGAGTACTTTTAATAGCGGCGATTGCCCTATTAGTTTATTTATATGGTATTCAAAAACAGTTAGAATATCATGCATTAATGAGTTGGATGTACACAATTTTATTTGGTGCCTTGGCAGTTGTTTTTTTAATTGAGACCTTGGAAAAAGTAACAATTGGTGGGAAAATAATTAATTTAATTCTAGCGGTTGCTTGTGTTGCGGGGGCCTTTCTACGTGCAGGTTTGACGCAAACAGGAATCTTAACTGATAGTGTTCTCTTTAGTTACACGGCTTACGCACACATTAAAAAAGTTACTTTGCGTGCAACTAAACAGGGAATTCAGGCTATTTTTCAAACGGATAAGGAACGTGTGATTGCCTTAGATTTTCAGCAAAACATGACTGACTTAAACCAATTTTTGGAAGATAAGTTACCCGCCGAAACTGCAATTGTTGTTCAAAAAGGGTAGTTAAATAGTAGCAAGTTGACCGAAACATGCTACAATACAAGTATAAAATGTGTAAAGAAGGAATGATGAAGGATGAAATCTGACCGGCCCAGGTCGCCGCGTATATTGTGGCTAACAACGATCTTGCAAGTTATCATTATTTTAGGTTGTTTATACACAGTTCTAACAACCAATTCATCGATTATGTTGGTATTAACTGGTTTAGTGATGGCAACCTTGATTTTAGTAGTAATGAATAAATTTGGTCTTTATTTACATCCACGGCACCGACATGAATTGCGTAGTGATCGGTAGCTGAATCACTTTCCAAATCAAGAAGCCTTCAAGCTAAATGTCTTGCGGGCTTTTTGTTTTGGAAAATAGTAAATGATTTAAGGCATTATCTATTCGTAAACGAGTTATTTGATTAGAGGTTCATAAATTTTGGTAAGGGGTACATAAAATGAAGGTTGGAATAATTTATCTAATTACTCTTATCAAATTACATAAGAATTTAATTTGAATTTGGGTGAAAATATTGCCTATTTATGTTTCGAACGGTCTTAATAAAGTAGTACCATATACTTGTTGGTATCACAATTTTTGGATTTAGGTCAAGAATCTGGACACATTTTATGTATAATTTAAGCGACTAATTTTTCCTTTTCATTTGGAGTTAAATAATCAATGCTACTGTGAATTCGAGCACTGTTATAAAAGCTCTCAATGTAGCTGAATATTGCAGCATTTGCTTCTTCAAAATCCTGATAATGGTGTTGGTAAACCTCTTCTTTTTTCAAACTGGCGTGAAATGATTCCAAACATGAATTGTCATAGGGACAGCCACGCTTGCTATAAGAATGGCGAATATGGTGTTGCGCTAAGATCTGTTCAAAGCCAGCACTGCGGTACTGGCTACCCAGATCGGTATGCACAATTAAGTTATTAGTCGTCTTTCTAGTTTCAAAGGCTTGTTGAAAAGTGCTGATCACAAGATCAGCAGTCATATGACGGCTGATTTTATGGGCAATGATTTTACGTGAATATAAATCCTGAATGCTTGATAAATAACACCAGCCATTGGCTTTGGTGTGAATATAAGTTATGTCTGCACACCACTTTTGATTTGGACTGGTTGTACGAAAATCTTGCGCGAGTATATTTGAATAATCAGTCGCATCAATATCATTAGTTTGTTGATAATGCCACTTCTTGCGCGTGATTGATTTTAACCCCATTTGGCGCATTAATCGTTGAACTAGCTTAATACTGGCAGTCTTACCTTCTTTTTGTAACGCTTTTAGAATTTTAGGTGCCCCGTAGATACGTCTAGAATTAAAGTAAATGCGTTTAATCGACTGGCTAAGTGTCTTACGACGCTTGGCTTGTGGCGATACATGATTCTGCTGATGTTCATAGTAAGTTGAGCGTGGAACTGAGAGTACTTTACAGGTTTCTTTGATACTATGGTGCTTCAAATTAATATCAACGGCTGTCTGCCAGTCATCTGGGTTTACTTTTTGGCGAATATGGTTAAGGCTTTTTTTAAGATGTCATTCTCACTTTCTAGCTGTTTCAAACGTTTTTGCAACGCTAAAACATCTGATTTGGAAATTCCACTTCCTTTGTCTTCTTTATATAGATTAATCCATTTGTAAATAGTTACATTTGATACACCATATTCGTCTGTAAGATCAGCTACCGGGGCGCCATCCTGGTACAGCTTGACAATCATTTTTCTAAAATCTACTGAGTACTTTTTCTTGGTCATAAAAACACAATCCTTCCTATTATGGAATTATACTAAATCGTGTCCATGATTTCATACTACCTTCATTTAGCTCTTTAAGGGTTAGGTTAAGGGATGATTTATTGTGCGTAATGTTAAAGAAAATAAATTACGGGCGTTTGAAACACAAACTAAACTACATTATAAAATGTATAAATCTGGTAAACGATGGTTATTTGCTGGTTTACTAAATATTGCTTTTTTTGGTGGTGGATTTTTAAATCAAGGAAATGTTCATGCAGCTGTGAACAATGAGTCTAATAATGTAAACAAATCAGATCAAGTGACAACTGCGCCAACAAACTCAAATCAAGGACAAGTGGTCACTTTAGTTAATAGCGCGGTTACCGCTGAATCGGCAACACCGGCGGCAAGTTCTGTGGCCAATACCTCAGCGATGAGCTCTGACCAAGGTTCGTCCGCGAGCACACAGGCCAATTCAGCGGCTCCTAAGCAAAGCACTGCTAATTCACAAATTGGTTCAAAAAGTTCAAGCGAGGCCCCAGCCGCAAGCTCTGTAGCAAACTCAAATTCATCAGCAGTAAGTGCCAGTCACAGCTCGTCTGCGGACGCGCAAGTTGATTCTGCAACGACTGGTTCAGTGGCTGATGCGCAAATAAATTCAAAGGCTACGAGTGCGGCTCCGGCAGCAAGTTCTGGGGCCAATACTTCAGCAGCGAGCACAGATCAAAGTTCGTCTGGAAAGACACAAACTCAAGAATCAATGGCCACTTCAGACGTGGCATCTGTAGGCGGGAAGATCCAAAGTGCGGGAAAATCAATGGACACTGCGAAATATGCAGGTCGACAGGCTAAAATTGTTAGCCCAGAACGAACGGCCGCTACTAATGAATCCCAATTGAGTGAGCTGGCAGTAACAGAAGGACTTCAGGCCGACAATGTCACAATTGATACAAATGCAACTGGAGATGTTTCACCTTATGAAAACGTTACTTTAAGTGTTGCAATTAATAATCCCAGTACAAATACTATTCCGGTGGGCACTGAATTGGATTTAACGGTTGATTCATCAGTGTTGAGTTATGCTAGTTTACAGTCGAGTGAGTTGAATTTACCCGATTATTTAGCAATGACGGTTGATGCGGCAAATAATCAAATTAAATTTAAATTTCTTAAAACAATCTCTACGCTTGGGGAGGTTACAATTAAGATTCCAGTTTTTGCCGTTAATAATTCGACCTCTGTAACGCAAGGTGCACCGATTTTGGCCAATATTTTAAATACTAATGGGACAATTATTGCTGTTCCAGTAGCCAATCCAATAATCACAGTTACAGGTAATACCGATAATTCTGATAGTTCACTCATTTCGCCATATTGGCAAAATACTGCCAGCTATACGGGGACAAACGTTACTAACTTTGTGGGTACAGCAACACAAGATGGTACCAAATATGGTTTATTTAAGCTCAGTTCAGGAGAAATGGATTTTCAAAATGCATACAATCAAAGTATGAAATTAGGACCATATAGTGATGTAACATTAGGCTTTACCTATGATACAAATCAGACACTAATTCCTGATTCAATTAGAATTGTGCATTTGGGTGTTGACGTAACGGATCAGTTTGCCAATGAAATTACGTATGGTGATCATAATTTTCAAATTAATTTAGGTAATACAACTGCAGATGCCATTTATTTGATTACTTATGAGTTAAGGGTGCTGACCCTAATGCTCAATATTTGAATGGTTTTTCAATTGATTATACAAAACCAGGTGCGAGTGAACCCTCTCATTATGTGGTTAATTTAAATTCGGCTTTTGCTAAGGTGGGGACAAATGGTTTCTATCCTTCACTTGAAGTTAGCAACCAAGTTGTTGATTATGGTGTTGATTACAACCTAAAAAATACGGCAACCGCTAACGATATTGAAGATGGCGATATTACAAGTAATATCGTTGTCAAAGATGATGGTGGCTTTGATACAAAACAGTCAGGCTCATATAATGTTACTTACGCGGTAACGGATAAGGACGGTAATGAAACCGATCAGACTGTTACTGTTACCGTAAAGGCTGTTGCTAACGTTCAGTATGAAGATGAAGCGGGTAATAGTCTTGGAACTGGCAGCGCAAGTTATCCGGATGGGGCCTTTGTTGGTAAGGGTTATACCACGAGTCCGGGAACCATTGCAGGTTATACGTATGAGCGTTTGGCCAATGGTAGTGCCGCGGCAACAGGGACATTAACGACAACGCCGCAAACAGTGATTTATGTTTACCAACAAAATGGTGCGGCAGTAACTGTTCAGTATGAAGACGAACAAGGTAATAGTCTCGGGACTGGCAGCGCAAGTTATCCGGATGGGGCCTTTGTTGGTAAGGATTATACCACGAGTCCGGGAACGATTGCAGGTTATACGTACGAGCGTTTGGCCAATGGTAGTGCCGCGGCAACAGGGACATTAACGACAACGCCGCAAACAGTGACCTATGTCTACCAACAAAATGGTGCGGCGGTAACTGTTCAGTATGAAGACGAACAAGGTAACAGTCTTGGGACTGGCAGCGCGGCTTATCCAGATGGGACCTTTGTTGGGAAGAGCTATACCACAAGTCCGGGAACGGTTTCAGGTTATACGTATGATCGTTTGGCTACCGGTAGTGCAGCCGCAACTGGGACATTAACAACAACACCACAAACGGTGACGTATGTTTACCAGCAAAATCCAGTTAAGGCGGCAACCGTGACTGTTCAGTATGAAGATGAACAAGGAAACAGTCTTGGAACTGGCAGCGCAGCTTATCCGGATGGGGCCTTTGTTGGTAAGGGTTATACTACGAGTCCGGGAACGGTTTCAGGCTATACGTACGAGCGTTTGGGTAATGGTAGTGCTGCAGCTAGTGGCAAATTAACAACAACACCACAAACGGTGACCTATGTCTACCAGCAAAATCCAGTTAAGGCGGCGACCGTGACCGTTCAGTATGAAGATGAACAAGGAAACAGTCTTGGAACTGGCAGCGCAGCTTATCCGGATGGGGCCTTTGTTGGTATGGGTTATACCACGAGTCCGGGAACAATTTCAGGTTATACGTACGAGCGTTTGGCTACCGGTAGCGCAGCTGTAACTGGGACATTAACAACGACGCCGCAAACAGTGACCTATGTTTATCAACAGAATCCAATTAAGGCGGCAACCGTGACTGTTCAGTATGAAGACGAACAAGGTAACAGTCTTGGAACTGGTAGTGTAGTTTATCCAGATGGGGCCTTTATTGGGAAGAGCTATACCACAAGTCCGGGAACGATTTCAGGTTATACGTACGAGCGTTTGGCTACCGATAGCGCAGCCGCAACTGGGACATTAACAACGACGCCGCAAACAGTGATTTATGTTTACCAACAAAATGGTGCGGCAGTAACTGTTCAGTATGAAGACGAACAAGGTAACAGTCTTGGAACTGGCAGCGCAAGTTATCCGGATGGAGCCTTTGTTGGTAAGGGTTATACCACGAGTCCGGGAACGATTTCAGGCTATACGTACGAGCGTTTGGGTAATGGTAGTGCTGCAGCTAGTGGCAAATTAACAACAACACCACAAACGGTGACCTATGTCTACCAGCAAAATCCAGTTAAGGCGGCGACAGTGACCGTTCAGTATGAAGATGAACAAGGTAATAGTCTCGGGACTGGCAGCGCAAGTTATCCGGATGGAGCCTTTGTTGGTAAGGGTTATACCACGGACTCGAAGACGATCACAGGTTATACGTATGATCGTTTGGCTACCGGTAGCGCAGCCGCAACTGGGACATTAACAACAACACCACAAACAGTGACTTATGTCTACCAGCAAAATCCAGTTAAGGCGGCAACTGTGACCGTGCAGTATGAAGATGAACAAGGAAACAGTCTTGGAACTGGCAGCACAGTTTATCCAGATGGGGCCTTTGTTGGTAAGGGTTATACCACAAGTCCGGGAACAATTGCAGGTTATACGTACGAGCGTTTAGCCGCCGGTAGCGCAGCCGCAACTGGGACATTAACAACAACACCACAAACGGTGACCTATGTTTATCAGCGAGTAACGGCTGTCCAGCCGACAGTACCAACACAATCCCAGCCGACTACTAAGGCTACTAAAAAAGTAGTTGCTTCAAAGATAAGCACCAAGAAAATACCCGTCACTGGGAAAACAAGTACAAAATTAGTTAAAACTAAGCAACTAGTAACAGGCTTTACTAACAAAAAAGTAAAACAGGCTGCCACAACGACAAAGGCTGTACCAGTTGTTGAAAAAAATAAAATGACTAAATTACCACAAACTGGCGAGACACAAGCACAAAGTAGTAGTGCGTTAGGTGTACTTTTATTGGAATTAAGTGGTTTGTTAATGTTTGGTTTCAAAAAACGTAAAAATTAAATAGAAGGAAAATAAACGTTGTTGGGTAACCCCGCAGCGCTTATTTTTTTGGCCTAAAGTAAGTTAATAATTGAATAATATTTGCATAAAAATTATTTTTAACGTATAATAAATTCAATAATTAAAAACGGATTAAAAAAGGAGACTCCAGTATGAAAAACAAGGTTCAGAAATTACTACTTTTAATGAGTTTACTATTAGGATTACTTGTTCCAACCGTACTGGCGAGCACACCAAGTTTAGCCGCCGAGCAGACAACAACGCAATCAGATAAGTATTTGAAAAAAATTAAAAAACAGGGCTACATGACGGTTGGATTATCCGCCGATTACCCACCTTACGAATTTCACCAAACAATTAATGGCCAAGATAAAATCGTTGGTTTTGATGTGTCGATTGCCCGTAGAATTGCGAAAGATATGGGTGTTAAATTAAAAATTAACGAAATGGGTTTTGATGCCTTATTAGGCGCCCTTAAAACCGGAAAAGTCGACATGATTATTTCGGGTATGTCGGAAACGCCAGAGCGGGCCAAACAGGTTACTTTTTCTAAACCATACTTACACGTTAAGCAAGTTGTAATTGCTAAAAAAGAGGACGCCGCTAAATTTAAAACTTCAGCGGATTATGAAGGCGTCGCAGTCGGTGCTCAAAAACAAACGACTCAGGAAACATTGGCGCACAATGAGTTGTTTGGTGCCAAGGTGATGTCACTACAAAAAACAACGGATTTAGTACTTAATTTACAAAACAATAAAATTAAAGCAATTGTTTTAGAAAAGCCAGTTGCTGATGCTTACGTCCAGCAGAATAAGGACTTTGCGATAACTAAGACTAGTTTTGCTAATTCTACAAAACCAACGGCCGTTGCAATGCCCAAAGATGCGCCGGCCTTAACAAAGCAAGTAAATAAAAGTATTACGACGATCAATCAAAAAGGGTTAATGACCAAGTATAAAAAGGACGCCAATGCTTTAATGTTCAAAAAAAGTAGTTTCTTCCAACAATATGGTAGTTACTTCCTTAAAGGAACACTTTATACCGTTGAGTTGGCCATTGTTGGTGTGTTCTTTGGGGTTATTTTAGGAACAATGCTTGCCTTTATGAAACGATCGAAGAATTGGTTATTAAAGGCCATTGCTGTTATTTACATCGAATTTATTCGGGGGACACCACTGCTGATTCAGGTTTTCATTGTTTTCTTTGGCGCACAAATGTTGGGTCTTGGGCTATCAGCCTTAATTTCAAGTATGATTGCCGTATCGCTTAACTCTGGTGCTTACGTTGCGGAAATTATTCGCTCAGGGATTAATTCGGTTAAAGTAGGGCAGCTTGAGGCGGCGCGCTCACTAGGATTGACGCAGACCGCTAGTATGCGTTATGTTGTGTTACCGCAAGCAATCAAAAATATTTTACCGGCCCTAGGAAATGAATTTATTACTGTCTTAAAGGATTCATCGGTTGTTTCAGTGATCGGGGTAGGTGAATTGATGTTTGAAACGGGTGTCGTTCAAGGTGCAAGCTTTAAGCCGTTTTCACCATTAATTGTTGCTTCATTGATTTACTTTGTTTTAACTTTCAGTATTTCACGATTGTTGGCTTTGGCTGAACATAAGATGGCGGCTTCAAATTAGAGAGCGTTTAAAAAGCGTTCAGATTCCGAGGATTACTGACGATGTCGATCGGACTAAGATGAATCAAAGTCCGAATCGCAGAAAGCTGCTTTTTCAAATACGACTACAGCTAATCAGCAACTGCACTATGGTTATTGAATTAACTTATATTACGCAGTAAACTCAAAACCGACTTTTGTCCCATTTCCCTAATATATAAAAAAGGACCAACGACAAACGGAATTTCCGCCGTCGTTGGTCCTTTTTTAGTCTTTAAAATTATTTATTGCTTAATTTTGAAGCAGCTGCTTCGTCGATGATAACTGTAACGTTATCTTTCTTTTGTAAAATGCTTGCTGGAAGATCTGGTGTTACAGGGCCTTCGATCATACCCTTAACAGCATCAGCTTTTTCAGCACCCCAAGCCATCAAAATGATGTTCTGAGATTTCATGATTGAACCAATACCCATTGAATAAGCGTATTTAGGAACGTCTTCTTCATGTTCAAAGTTACGTGAGTTAGCTTCGATTGTTGATTCTGTTAAAGCAACTTTACGTGTTTGAGCATCAACGGGGGAGCCTGGTTCGTTAAAACCAATATGACCGTTACGGCCAAGACCTAATACTTGGATATCAATTGGGTTATCAGCAATAACTTTGTTGTAACGAGCGGCTTCGGCATCAGAATCTTCAGCTAAACCGTTTGGTACGTAGCTTTTAGCGAATGGCTTCTTGTTGAACAAGTTGTCTTGCATGAAATAATGGTAGCTTTGATCATTATCTGGTGCCAAACCAACGTATTCATCCAAGTTAACGGAAGTCATCTTAGTGAAATCTACATCGCTTGCAATTAAGTTCTTGTACATTTCAACAGGAGTGCTACCAGTAGCAAGACCTAATACTTTTGCACCATTTTTAACACCTTCGCGGATCATATCAGCTGCTTTTTTGCCGCCTTCAACATCATTCTTAACAACGATAACGTTCATTATTTAGAACCCCTCTTCATAAGTTTTCGTACCTTTATTGGTATAGTCCAATTATAAATCGTTTTGAAAAATAGTCAAGCATTACACTCATTTTTTGGATTTTTTATTTAACAACAATCATGCTCTCATATAGAAGTAATTCGATTAACGGTGGAATTTATACTGCTAATTATATTTAATTAGGGCGTTAAAACACGATTCTTTATGCTGTTTCGTGATTATGTTGTTATTTTTGAAGTGCGCCAAAACTGATGTTATTGCAGAGCGGAATCTAGTCTGTTTTTGTGCCACTTTTTAGTTAAAGTAGAAGATGGCACGATCAAGTGTGCCAAAGTTCGTGTTGAAGCGATTTCAGGAAGCGGCTACAATGAATTTCGTAAAGTAGAAGGAAAGGAGCGTTTTAAGTTATGGAAAATACAGCAACATCGACGAAGAAAAAATCGTCACTTAAAACGAAAGTCCAGCGTTTAGGTAGTGCCTTGTCTAACATGGTTATGCCAAATATCGGCGCCTTTATCGCTTGGGGCTTAATTACAGCATTATTTATGGCAACTGGTTGGTTGCCAAACGCACATCTTGCCAAATTGATTACACCAATGGTGACTTATTTACTACCATTATTAATTGCGTTTACTGGTGGCTCATCAATAGCAGGTCATCGTGGCGGGGTTGTTGGTGCAATTGCAACAATGGGTGTTATTGTTGGTGCCAACATTCCAATGTTTATTGGTGCTATGTTAATGGGACCACTTGGCGGCTGGTGTATTAAGAAGTGGGACGATCGAGTTCAGCCTCACATTCGTCAAGGCTTTGAAATGTTAGTTAACAACTTTTCATCTGGTATTATTGGAATGCTTTTAGCTATTATTGGCTGTTATGCCATTGGCCCAGTTGTAACAACAGCAAGTGGCTGGTTAGCAACTGGTGTTGACTACATCATTTCGATTCATTTAATTCCGTTGGCAAATATCTTCATTGAACCAGCGAAGGTTTTGTTCTTAAACAACGCTATTAATCAGGGGATTTTGACACCACTTGGTATTCAGCAAGCGGCTAAAGCAGGAAAGTCAATTCTATTCTTGCTTGAACCTGATCCAGGTCCAGGTCTTGGTGTTTTACTTGCCTTTTCTATTTTTGGTAAAGGGACTGCTAAAGCATCTGCACCAAGTGCCATCATTATCCAATTCTTTGGTGGGATTCATGAAATTTACTTCCCTTACATTTTAATGAAACCAGCATTATTCTTATCTGTTATCGCTGGTGGTGTAACTGGGACGTTTACCTTTAGTATGTTAGGTGCTGGCTTGAAAGCATCACCATCACCTGGTTCAATTATTTCGATTCTCTTAATGACACCTAAAGGTATTGGAAACTTTGTTGCTGTCTTAACCGGTGTTGCTGCAGCAACGATTGTTTCCTTCTTAATTTCAATGGTTATCTTGCGCCGGGATAAGACCAATCCGGATGCTGCTTTAGAAGCTGGTCAAGCACAAGTAGATGCTATGAAAGGTAACACCAAGCCTCAAGCTAGCAATGGCAAAGACGCTAAAGCTATCTTATCTGGTGGTACTGTAAGTAAGATTATTTTTGCTTGTGATGCTGGGATGGGTTCATCCGCAATGGGTGC
Source organism: Loigolactobacillus backii (assembly GCF_001663675.1). Taxonomy (NCBI): domain Bacteria; kingdom Bacillati; phylum Bacillota; class Bacilli; order Lactobacillales; family Lactobacillaceae; genus Loigolactobacillus; species Loigolactobacillus backii. The sequence goes on along the minus strand of NZ_CP014873.1, from coordinate 270,251 downwards.
CTCAATCTTACGTGATAAGGTTAAGAAAGCTGGTTTGGATCTTTCTGTAACCAACACGGCCATTAGTAATTTGAAGGATGAATCTGGTTTATTAGTTGTTACACAAGAAGAATTAGCTGATCGAGCTTTGAAGAAGACGCCAGATGCGGTCCACGTATCAGTTGAAAACTTCTTGAATAGTCCTAAGTACGATGAAATTGTCGCCGGCTTGAAGACCAAAGAAGTTACAGCAGATGACGAGACTTCAACGGAAAATGCAGCGCAAGATTCTACTACTAAGGAAACTGACGCTTCGGCTTATAAAGTTGATTTTAGCAAAGTTACTGAAGTTGATTTCGTTCATCACGACCAGAATGTTGGTTCGGCAACAATGGCCCTTTCAACCTTTAAGACTGCTTTAAAGAAAAACGATAAGAAAATAACTGCACGCAATGTTGCTGTTAACGATTTGGAAGATAAGCCAGAAGTGTTGGTTCTTGCTAGTCGTGAAACTGCTAAACGAATTAAATCGCAATTTGCTGATTTACAAGTTATCGTAATGAGTAATCTGTTAGATCCTGCAGAGTATGATAAAATTATCTCTGAACTTAAATAAGATCGTGAATAAAAACGACACAAAAGGCGGCCAATTTTCTCTTTAGGGGAGAATTTGCCTTTTGCCGTATGTAGCATTAAGCTACGCAAACGCCTTGCCTCGACTTTATTCACATTAAAGAGGTTGGTTTGATGTACTTTTCCAATCGAGAAGCAGAGATAATTTTATTACTATTACGGAACGCACAAGGAATGACCCGTGAAGATTTGATGAAACGACTTCACGTTAGCAAGCGAACTGTTTACCGAGAGCTTTCCAGTCTTGAGACAACACTTGCTCATTTACAGATTCAATTAGTTAAGAAACAAAATTATTATCAAATGGTGGGGGAACCGGCCGCAATGACGCAGCTGCGCCAGCAACTTTCAACTGAAGATAACATTGGTTATTTCGATGTTCGCCGGCGGCAAAGCGCGATCACTTGTCGGTTGTTACTGACAAATGATATCGTAAAAATGAAAACTTTTGCGGATGATTTTGGTGTTAGTTCCGCCACCATTGCCCAAGATTTAACGACAATCGAACCAATTTTTACGGATTATCGATTACAGATTGTTCGCAAAAAGGCGCAAGGAATTCAAGTTACTGGAAAAGAGAGTAATCGTCGGCGTGTTTTAAGTGGCGTGCTCAACAGTGAAATTAACGAATATGAATTCTTTGAGTATTTGGAAAAAAATAATCGAGCTACTCAAAAAAATGAATACAGTTCAATGTACTTCATTAAATTGTTAGATTCTGAGCTGTTAGCCATTAGTTTTCAGGCAATTACGAAGTACCAGAAATCCGATTTTCAGTATCTCTCTGATAGCCAGCTGCAACAGTTAACCATTGTTTTGACGGTTTCGGCAATGCGAATTGCCGAAGAACAAACGTTAGATGAGTTAAAGCACGTTGATAAAAATGAGTTATTTAAGGACCAACATTTGGCCATTAACCTGTTTAATCAGTTTCCGGAATCCATTCGGGATCACGTTAATATGCTGGAGCTTGAATTCTTAGCATTACAGATTCAGGGAATGAGCTTTGCGATTCCGAAGAATATTATGTTGGAAAATTACGATTTGGCTTTATCGTATCAAGTCCGAGAACTAATTGCTGATGTAACGACACGCTTTGCTTGGGATTTTCGACAAGACGATACGCTATTTAAGGACTTAATGGCACATTTGTCGGCCGCCTTGAAACGCTCGCATTCTCAGATACCAGAGCTTAACAATCCGGTTTTGACAAAAATTAAGACCGAGTATTCTAATTTATACAAGGATGTTAGTGCAGCTTTAGTTAAGGTTTTTCCGGAAACACATTTTGTTGATAGCGAAATTGCCTACATTGTGATTCACTTCGCTTCTTCTTACGAAAAACGAGTTAAAAAGGCTGAAGTATCTGCATTGGTTCTTTGTGCCAACGGTATCGGAACGGCCAAGATTTTGGAAACACGATTACGTAAAAATGTACCAGAAATTAAACATTTCAAAGTTTCCCGAGTTTCAGAATTGAATAATTTGGATTTGAGTCAGTATGATTTAGTTTTATCCACTATTTTCTTACCAGGATTTCCAATGAAGTATAAGATGATTAGTCCGTTGCTACTTCAAAGTGAAATCAAGGAAATTAAGGATGATATTGTAACCCAATATGGTACGCCGAAAACGGTGGCCAAAAAGCAGGTCACAACTGATTCAAAGGTACTAGCTAAAAAAACTCAGGATTTTAAAGAGGTTTACCAAGCAATGCGAACTGCTAATGATATTTTAGAACGCGTCACTGTTCAAAAAATTAATAATGCCAATCAAGACTTGCTAGCAACCTTAACGCAAATTACGACCAGTTTGGATGGACTCATGTTGAGTGATCCGCACCGGGTCGCCGAGCTATTAATTAAGCGAATGCGTAAGGCACCAGTTGGTATTCCGGGGACGGCAATGGCTTTAATTCACACTACCGATAGTACAATCAAAAAACCATTCTTTTCAATTTATGATTTGAGTGATGCGCTAGACGTTGAAGGTATGGATAATAAACCGATTGCATTAACGCGTGTTTTACTAATGCTAGGACCAGCAAATATGAATTTTGCTGAAAATAGCTTGATGGGAAAGATTAGTGGTTCTATCATTGAAAGTGATTTAAATTTAGAAATTTATAAAACTGGGACGCAGTCAATCGTTTATCAACTAATCAGTAGTCTATTCTTAGACGAAATTAAAGTGATTAATGACGCGGCAACGCCAGAGTGACGAGTGTAAAAGAGAAAGGGTGAGAAATATGGACGCACTTGATAAAGATATGATCTTGCTGAACCAAGAAGTTAAAACCAAAGAGGATGCCATTAAAATGGCTGGTGGCTTATTAGTTGATCACGGCTACGTTGAGGCACCTTATGTTGATTCAATGCTGGCGCGGAACCGCGATGTTTCCGTTTATATGGGTAACTTTATCGCAATTCCTCACGGCACTGGTGACGGTAAGCAGTATATTAAAAAGACAGGTATTTCGATTGTTCAATTGCCTTGGGGTGTTGATTTTGCGGATGATCCCGCAGATGAAAAACTCGTGACCGTAGTCTTTGGTATTGCAGGCTTAAATGGTGAACACCTACAGTTATTATCGCAAATCGCACTTTTCTGTAGCGACATTAATAATGTCGAAAAGTTGGCTGACGCGCAGTCACCAGATGAAATTATCAATTTATTGAAAGAGGTTGAGTAACGTGCAAGCAGTACATTTTGGAGCAGGAAATATTGGTCGTGGCTTTATTGGTGAAACTTTAGCAGCAAATGGTTTTAGTATTGATTTCGTTGACGTTAACAGCACCATCATTGATGCCTTAAACGCACGGCACGAATACGATATTGAATTAGCCGCTGAAGGCCATAAAAAGATTCACGTTGCAAACGTTGATGGTTTAAATAACAAGGATCATCCTGAGGCTGTTGTCGCAGCAATTGAAAAAACTGATTTAGTGACAACTGCCATTGGGCCTAAGATTTTACCATTTATTGCACCATTGATTGCTGATGGGATTAAGGCACGTTTAGCTGCAAAATCTGAAACTAAGTTAGATGCAATTGCCTGTGAAAATATGATTGGTGGCAGTCAGTTCTTAAAGACTGAAGTTTATAAGCATTTAAATGCCGACGAACAAAAGTACGCCGATGCCTACGTTGGTTTTCCAAACGCTGCCGTTGACCGGATTGTACCGATTCAACATCATGAAGATCCTTTGGCCGTTTCCGTTGAACCATTCAAGGAATGGGTCGTTGATGAATCCCAGATGAAGAATCCTGAATTGAAGCTTGATACCGTTGTTTACGTTCCCGATTTGGAACCATACATCGAACGGAAGTTATTCTCAGTTAATACAGGCCACGCTACTGTTGCTTATACTGGTAAATATAAAGGTTATACAACAATTGGTGACGCCATTAAAGATCCTGAAATTTGGAAACAATTGCAGGGTGCTTTGAGCGAAACTCGTGATTTGTTGAGCCATGAATTTGACTTTACGGTTGCCGAATTAAAAGAATATCAAGATAAAGTTGCTAGTCGTTTCCAAAACCCATATATCTCTGACGATATCTCACGGGTTGCACGAACACCAATCCGTAAGTTAGGCTACGACGAACGCTTTGTACGACCAATGCGTGAATTGAAGGCCAAGGGATTAGATTACAGCACCTTGTTGGATACTGTTGGCATGATCTTTACTTACGATGAACCTAAAGATGATGAATCAGTTAAGTTACAACAAATGTTGAAGGACGAAGATCTAACCAGCGTTATTAAAGAAGTAACTGGTTTGAAGGATGCTGATTTGATTAGCGCAATTGCAAAATCATACCAAGGTAAATTGGCGGCTAAATAATTAGAAATTTGAGGTGGGACAAAAGTCGGTTTTGGGTTTACTGCGTAACTAAGCACAGGAAACTGGGCACTTTTCCAAACACTCCCGTTAGGCACGTGAACCCAGACTTTTGGCGCACGTTCTAGAAAAATGATCGGAAATTATAGGAAGCTCAGACTTTTCTGGGCTTCTTTTTTTGTACTTCCGGCGTAAAGTTGCCACTCTTAATTATTTCTCAAGCTTTCTTTGTTAGAATTACTAAAGTGTGGTATGTTCGTTGAAGACTAGTAACGGTTCAAGCTTGCTTGGTGGCCGTTATGGGATGATCCACATAAATAAAGGCAATGGTTTGAAGTTGCCGATACTACCAGTTGCGATCATGGCAAGCTGGTTCATAAGGAATTTTAATGAGCAGACTAAGAAATTTTTTAAGAGTATTCTGTGCTCGGCCGCAATAAAATTTACTTAAACGTGTTTAAAAATTAGCTGATGTGAAACAAGGAGGAATTATCTATGAAAATTTTAGTTGTTGATGACGATAAGGATATCGTTGAATTATTAAGTATTTACATTAAAAATGAAGGTTATGAGGCACTTAAGGCTTACGATGGTAAGGAGGCTTTAACAAAACTGGCCACTAATCCAGACGTTGCTTTGATGATTTTAGATATCATGATGCCAAATATGGATGGAATGGAAGTTGTCCGTGAAGTCCGAAAAGATTCACAGATTCCGATCCTTATGTTATCGGCCAAGACAACTGATATGGATAAAATTCAGGGCCTAATTAGTGGGGCTGATGACTACGTTTCTAAGCCCTTCAATCCACTAGAGGTCATGGCGCGGGTTAAATCCTTGTTACGCCGCAGTCAACAACAAGTAACCGATGATACACCCGATGTACTTGAAGTTGGACCTTTAGAGATTAAAAAAGATTCCCATGAAGTAAAAACGATTTCTGGAAAGCAAATTCAATTAACGGCACTAGAATTTGGCATTTTATACTTATTGGCCGGTCACCCCAACCGAGTTTTTTCAGCGGATGAAATTTTTGAACGTGTTTGGCAACAAGAAAGTATTGTTTCGGCCAAAACGGTGATGGTTCACGTCAGTCATTTACGCGATAAAATTGAGGAAGCAACGGATGGCGAGAAGGTCATTCAAACTGTTTGGGGCGTGGGCTATAAAGTTGAAGCACATTAAGGAGGTCACCGGTAAACTGTGAAATTAACCGGACGAGAAAAAAGCGCGCTATTCATAGAGGGCGTTACAACCGTTATTTTATTACTATTATTGAATTTGTCCGTAATCGTTCTGGCTAATCAGGCTATTCACACTAATCGAGCGTTGAACGATGGTATTTTTCAAATCAAGAACGCCGTTTCAATTGGGCCCAATAATTTCCACTTAATGAGCTGGCAAAATATTTTTACGATTTTTATGCTAGTTTTTGATGCCTTGGTTGTTTATTGGCGTTTAATTCGGCGCTACCATCAGATGCAACTTAGTCACGTTATTAGTGAATTACACCATATTGCGGACGGACATTTTGAGCATAGAATTCCGTTTACGTTGCGCGGTGATTTGCAGCGCGTTATTTTAAGTATTAACGCGTTGGTTGACTCGACGGTTAAGGCAATGGATGATGAGCGGCGAATTGAGGACTCAAAGGATGAGCTAATCACCAACGTTAGCCACGATATTCGAACGCCGCTAACGTCTATAATTGGATATTTGGGTCTGATTGAGGATCACCAGTATCAAAATGAGGCTCAAATTCTGAAATATACCCACATAGCTTTTGGAAAGGCCAAACAGATGCAAGTATTAGTTGAGGATTTGTTTGAATACACTAAGGTTCGGCAAACTTCGACACCAGTTACCATTAGTCAAATTGATATGGGCCAGATGTTAGAGCAATTGGCCGCCAGTTTCGAGCTAGAGGCCGAAAAAAAGCAATTATTAATCAACGTGAAGTATCGACCAGATCCATTAATGATGGACGCTGATCCAGAAAAATTAAGCCGGGTGTTCAATAATCTGATCAGCAATGCATTAAAGTACGGTAAAGATGCCAAACATATTTTTTTGGAAGCTAAACAAGAAGGTACTCAGGTTATGATTAAAGTGTCAAATGATGGCTCACCGATTCCTAAAGAAGCGTTGAGTCAGTTATTTGATCGCTTCTACCGGGTGGAAGAATCACGCTCTAAAGAAACTGGAGGTACTGGTCTAGGCTTGGCCATTGCTCAGAGTATTGTTAGTTTACATGGTGGCTATATCTACGCAACTTCGGACAGGCATTTAACTAGTTTTGTCATGTACTTACCCGTTAAGCACGGGGTTAAATTAGAAATACCGAAGCAATACCAGAACTAGTGGAAAAGGGAGTAGGATAGTGAAAAAAATTGTTAGCCGAATAATTGTTATTCTAACTTTAAGTTTGTTAGGGGTAGCTACGGTCAGTCAACCAAGTGCAGCGGCAACTCAGGGGCAACTGTTAGATGCCAAGGCTGGGATTGCAGTTGACGCTAGTAGTGGGCAAATTTTATACCAGCAAAACGCTAAACAAGTTTTGCCAATTGGTTCAATGACAAAGATGGTTCTTATCTACCTAACTTTGCAGGCCATTAAAGAGGGCAAATTAACTTGGAATACTGAAGTACCAGTGGATCAATTGGCCTACCGTCTAACCCAAGATAAGGATCTAACCAATGTGCCACTGGAAGAAAATGGTCACTACACGGTTGGTTCTTTATACCAGGCAGCCCTAGTTGCGTCGGCCAATTCGGCAGCAGTTCTGTTGGGCAATGCGGTAGCAGGGTCACAGACAGGTGCAGTTAATCAAATGCGTACTTTACTTAAGCGTTGGGGGATTGAAGATGCCAAGATCGTAAATACTAGCGGTCTAAATAATAGTTACTTAGGTGATGATCGCTACCCTAATTCGGCTAGTACGGCTGAAAATGAAATGTCGGCGGCAGATGTTGCTATTGTTGCCCAGCATTTAATGGCCGACTACCCAGAAGTTCTGGAAACAACTAAACAGCGCTCACTGCCATTTCAGGTAAAATCAGGAACGACAACGACTATGAAAACCTGGAACGCAATGTTACCTGGTGAATCGGCCGCGGTCAGTGATTTACCGGTGGATGGCTTGAAGACAGGCACAACGGATTTGGCCGGTGAATGCTTTGCTGGTACCGTTAGCAAAAACGGCAATCGAATTATTACCGTGGTAATGCACGCTAATCAGGCCGAAAAGGATAAAAATGCTCGGTTTACCGAAACGGCAAAATTAATGCACGAGGTTTTCAATACGCAGACTAAACAGACTTGGTTACCTAAAGGGGCACAGGTGAACCAGCTTAAAACCTTGGCGGTACCGAATGGGAAGAATACAGCGGTTAAAATTGGCACTAAGCAGGCACTGACTTTTTGGGCGCCAACTGCTGCAACTAGTAATCAAATAAAACTTAGTTATCAGTTAACGAAGGCGGCCGCAAAGAAACAACTAACAGTACCCGTTAAGGCACAGCAAAAAGTAGGAACGGCCACGGTTCAGTCCAACAATTATCTTCCGGGCTATTCAGTACCAAAAGTGACCTTAGTGACACAAACCTCTGTAGCTAAGGCAACGTTTGGCCAACAAGTTAGTCGGTTCTTCCAAAACATATTTTAAGCGATAGCGTGACGGAAATTATTTTTCCTAGTGGCTGAATAGCTACTTACCGATTAGCGTTTAAATTTAGATGATGAACAAGTACGGTGGTGGAGATTTGCTCATAACTGGGCACTTTCAACACCGTTCTTTTTTTTCGGAAACAAAAGTGAGAATCTCATTTAAACGGGGCTTTTATGCTATAATAAATCACGTATTAAAAACGGTTTTACGTAATTTTTGAATGCCGATGCTACTTTTTCAAACAGGTTTTAATTGGGCATCTGAAGGAGGATCATCATGCAGTTGCAACTAAATGAAGTTATTGAATTACTAAATGAACATCAACTATTAAAAAAGGTCACTGATGCACCAAACGTCATTTTTAAGGGGATTGCTTACGATTCACGTAAGGTGACGGAGGCCTCACTCTTCTTTTGTAAGGGCGCTTTTAAACCAGATTATTTATCAACGGCAAAGAAAAATGGTGCAACGGCTTATATGGCCGAGGCCGAACTAGAAGAGGGCGTGGGTCTAGTTGCGATTATTGTCACTAATATTCAAAAGGCAATGGCGTTAATTAGTGCGGCGTTTTATGACTTTCCGCAAAATCAACTCTTCATCATTGCCTATACTGGGACTAAGGGTAAGACAACGTCGAGCTATTTCACCCGTAATATTTTAAAGGAAACAACATCGGATAAAACAGCCTTATTTTCAACGATTGATCGAATTATTGGGCCTAAACCAGAGCAGGAATTTAAATCTAATTTAACGACGCCAGAATCACTGGATCTTTTTCACGACATGCGCGAGGCGGTGGATTCAGGGATGACGCACTTGGTGATGGAAGTTTCTTCCCAGGCTTACAAAAAAGAACGTGTTTACGGACTTCATTTTGACGTTGGTGTTTTTTTGAATATTACACCAGATCATATTGGACCGACGGAGCACCCTAACTTCGCGGATTATTTACACTGCAAGTTACAGTTGTTAGTTAATTCGAAAATCTGCGTCATTAATGCTGAAACGGACCACTTATTGGATGTTTATCAGGCCGCCAAAACAACTAGCCAGCCAGAAGATATTTATTTATTTGCCCATCAAGATTTTCAGCCTAAAATGGCAGTTCCACCGGTTGATTACCGATTCAAAAGTGATGAGGCCGATTTAATTGAAAGTCAGTTTGAATTTTATCCGGTAACGCCTAAGGCTAAGAAGATCGGTAATGGCGCAACTTACGAATTAAATTTGCCTGGTAACTTTAATGAAAGTAACGCCGTAGCCGCTGCGGTCACCGCTAGTTTAGCGGGGGCAAGTCAAGCAGAAATCGCGCAAGGATTAAGAACTGTCCACGTTCCAGGACGAATGGAATCATTGCAAACGGAACATCATGGCACCATCTACGCGGATTATGCGCATAATTATGCCAGTATGAAAGCATTACTAAGTTTTCTAGAAAGTCAGCAAAAGACGGATAAAGTGATTGTTGTCGTTGGTAGTCCAGGAAATAAGGGAGTTTCCCGCCGGGCAGGCTTTGCTAAGGTTCTGAGTGAGTACGCAGATGTCGCTTTCTTAACAACAGATGATCCTAGTTTTGAAGATCCTTTAAAAATTGCTAAACAAATTGATGAAAACATTGACCATAAGAAAGTCAACGTTACAATTGAAATAGATCGGCCCAAGGCTATCCGCAAGGCCATTGAATTGAGTACGGAAAATGATATTGTCGTGCTCGCCGGAAAGGGTGACGACGCCTACCAAAAGGTTCGTGGTGTCGATACGCCTTACCCAACTGACATGGTCGTTGCTAAAGAAATTGTGAGAGGATTAAAAGATTAATGATGGAAAGTGAAACTGATTTTATCCCAGTACTTTTAGGGAGCGATATTAATGTTTATGGAATGGCACGGGCTTTTTATGAGCGCTACGGTAAAAAAGTGCAGGCCTTTGCCAGTGTCCAATTTGCTCCAACTAAATACAGTAAAGTAGTTGACGTCGAAACCTTCCCGGGATTTAATGAGGATCCTGGTTTTATTGCCAGCATGGAGAAGATCGCCAAGCGTTATCAAAATGTTCATAAAAAAGTGATTTTAATTGCTTGTGGTGATGGCTACGTTGAACTTGTTTCTAAGCATAAAGAGTTTCTACAAAAAACGTTTGTTGTTCCTTACGTTGATTATGATCTTGTCGAGAAATTAATCAGTAAAGAAGCCTTTTACGAAATGGCTGATCAGTATGATTTACCCCATCCGTTAACCCAAATTATTACGTGGGATGACTATAAGGCTGGCGTTGCAAAAATTGATGTTCCATATCAATTTCCAGTTGCGTTGAAACCCTCAAATGCTGTTGAATGGTTAGACATTCATTTTGAAGGACGTAAAAAGGCGTTTCGAATTAAAACTCGGGCAGAATTTGACGATATTGTCAGCAAAATCTACGATAACGGCTATACTTCCGACGTTATCTTACAAGATTTTATTCCTGGTGATGATTCCAACATGCGCACGTTAAACTGCTATGTTGATCAGTATCACCACGTGAAGTTAATGTGTTTGGGACATCCATTATTGGAGGATCCAACGCCAGCTGATATTGGTAACTACGTCGCAATTTTACCTGAATATAATCAAGCACTGTACGATACGATTCAGAAGTTTTTGGAGGCAATCAACTTTACCGGTTATTGCAACTTCGATATGAAGTATGATTCCCGGGATAAGAGCTTTAAATTATTTGAAATTAATTTGCGCCAAGGTCGTAGCAGCTTCTTTGTTACTTTAAATGGGTATAATTTGGCACAAATGCCAGTTGAAGATTACGTCACAGGTGAAATGAAAGATAAACCAACTGTCTATGGTAACAAAGATGAGTCTAAACAAATGTTGTGGCTAGGTGTTCCCGCTAAAGTTTTCAAAAAATACGCACGGGACAATGCCGATAAGCAGCGAGCCCTAAAATTATTAGCGGCCAAACGTTACGGCACAACTGTTTTTTACAAGGGTGACCGCAACTTAAAGCGGTATATTTTGCAGCGTTATTCTTTCTATTTGTACAATGGACGTTTTGCCCAATACTTCAAGGAAAATAAGGAATAGGCTGACTTTGAAAATTGGTTATGGTAGTATTTTTCTAACCAATTTGGGTTAGAGGTGCTTGAAAAAGTATCTTTCCGTGCTTAATTTCATTTAGTGAACAACGCTCGTGACTGGAACGCTTTTATAAGTATTCGCATGTAGTTCATCGTTTTAACCTTATGCTCGCATTTTTAGGAGGTTGGTAGGATGCAACAATTTTTCTCGATTTTAGGTGGAATGGGCACAATGGCGACGGATAGTTTTATTCGAATTTTAAATCAACGAACGCCGGCCAAAAATGATCAAGATTATTTAAACTATATTTTGGTCAATCACGCGACTGTACCGGACCGGACAACTTATCTATTAGATCATAGCAAAACGAATTTTTTGCCGACTTTACTAGAAGATGTGGAACAACAAAATTCATTAAAGCCTGATTTCATGGTAATGGTCTGTAATACGGCCCACTATTTTTACGATGAGCTAAATGCAGCTAGTGACGTGCCATTTTTAAATATGCCTGAAGAAACGGTTAAGGAAATCAAGCATAAATTTCCGACGGCCAAACGAATTGGTTTGGCGGCGACTCAAGGAACTGTCGCGAGTGGCGTTTACCAACCAATAATTAAAAAGGCTGGCTACACGGAAGTTGATCCAACACCTGCAATTCAGCAGAAAATCAACGACTTGATTTATACCTCCATTAAAGAGGAACAAGGCCACGTTGACGCCACACTTTACCACACAATTTTGGCTGATATGGTTCAGGATATGAAGGTTGACGCCATTATTTTAGGTTGCACTGAGTTATCATTGGCCGAAGAAAAGGCGCCGGATCATAATTACCCAGTTGTTGACTCTCAGTCGACAATTGCGGATCGGACACTGGAGTTGGCTCTAAAATTACGGCAAGAACGACAGGCAAAATAAATTAACCGAATAAATAAGCTTCAAGCCCTTCAGCTATTTTTCTGAAGGCTTGGAGCTTATTTTGTCTCTTTTTTCAAACACGCTCTAATTATTTAACGTCTAATTCAACATCTTCAAAATATTTGCTGAAGTGTGCAACGTAATGGCCCGTTTGTAAATGTGGTGGGAGAAGGAAAGTGCCACTGGAAACTTTAGTACCTTTAGGGTAGTCAACACCTTGTTCGGCTAATTTTTTAACTAGCCATTGTAATGAGTTGAGCGGATTTCCGAGAACCTCAGAGGATTTACCAGTGCCGAGTTGTTTTCCGTCAAGGGATAAGGTGCAATCAACACCGGCCAAGTCGTTAACGGCAACCTTGGCAGTCGTTGGTTTTGTGTAAACTACCCGGCCACCAACGGCACCATCGGCAACAACTAAGTATTTCGAAAGGCTAGGGAACCAATCTTTGAACCGTGAGTCAGGCAGCTCAACGCCGGCCGAGACCTCAACTTTGCTGAGCAGTTCGGCCAATGAATCCGTTGCTAAAAGTGCTTCTTTTGCGGTGAAGACCATTTCAACTTCAAGTAGGGGATCCATTAAATCACTGAGTTTAACTGTCGCGTAATTTTTGAGCCAGGCACTGGTTGTTTCAGCGCCATAAAATGGTGAATCAGAGTCAAACATTTTTTGGGTTTCTTCGGAGGTTAGGCTGACTTTATAGCCGCCAACAGCTTCATTTTTAAGTTCGGTAAAAGCACGTTGAACACGATAGGCAGTATCAAAATTAGCAACTTTTTCCTCGTAGTCAGTTGCAGTTAATGGCCGTTTGGTCACCAAGGCTTGGTACAGATCATTAGCAACTTCTTCTTCAGTGGCGTTCTTTGTAGCAAGTACATTCTTTTCTGACATAAAAATCAGCTCCTCAAATAGTTTTTAGAAATAGGTGAGACTGTTCAACAATAAAGTGAGTGTGTTTAAAAGCGGGTAATATTAAGTATACGTATAGTGCATTTCAATAAAAAAATCCCGCAAAGTAGAAAATCTACTTTACGGGACGATTAATCGCGTTACCACCCAAATTTTTATGTTACTCACATAACATAACTCATCACGTACGGAATAATAATCAGAATTATTCGATACGCTAGCAAAATAATGGTTGCTACCAATGACGGTTACTTTAAGCTTCGCGTCATAACTCCAAGGTGATTTTCAAAAATTGTCGTGATGTTTCCTTGCACCTAACGAAACTCGCTGACTCAACGACAATCAATTACTTTTCCTCATCAATGTCTATTTATATCTCATCTATTTCTAATATGGTGTTACTATAAGGCTGATTTTGATGGATGTCAATAGCTATTTTAGATTAAAAATGAGAAAATTAAAATATGATGATATTTTAATGCAAACAAAAAGAAGCTGGGACAAAAGTCCTGGCCTCTCATTGTTTCTGAACATTACCCTAGAACGTGCGCCAAAAGTCTGGGTTCACGTGCCTAACTACGGCTAATCAAATAACCGTACTATGGTTATTCGATTAGCCTACGTTACGCAGTAAATCCAAAAAGGACTTTTGTCCCACTCCCTTAAAGTAATTAATCGTTAGTTGCAGACTCTTTAGCCAATTCTTTAGCGTAAATGTAATCGCGGGTCATTGGCATAAATTTACCGGAGGCACCCTTAGAGATTAAGAATTGAATAACGTCAATGTTGCCAGACTCAAATGAAGCAGCGGCGGCCTGTAAGTAGAGGTCCCACATGCGAGTAAACCGTTCACCTTCAAGCTTGGTAACTTCATCCAAATGGTCATTAAAATTCTTATCCCAAATTTCAAGCGTGTGCTGGTAGTGACGTCGTAAAGGCTCAACGTCATCAATTTGTAACTTAGCGTCGATAATGTGCTGCATATTTTCAGTTAAACCAGGGACATAACCACCTGGGAAAATGTACTTAGTTAACCAAGCATTGGTTGCGCCACCTTGTTGCCGCGTAATGCCGTGAATCAAAGCCACGCCATCGTCCTTCATGTATTTGCTAACCGTCTTGAAGTATAATTCAAGATTTTCTTTGCCAACGTGTTCAAACATACCAACTGAAGTAACGTAATCAAATGGTTCGTGTTTTAATTCGCGGTAGTCGGTCAGCTGAATATCGGCGACATCCTGTAGTCCTTGATCGTTAATTTGTTGTTGAACGTAATTGTATTGTTCTTGGCTCAAAGTAATCCCAGTAACGTGGAGACCATATTCTTTTGCAGCTGTTAGCATCAAGGTTCCCCAACCACAGCCAATATCAAGCAAGGTTCGTCCAGATTGTGGATCCAGCTTATTTAGAATATGGCGAACCTTATTCATTTGAGCCTGCTCCAACGTATCCTTTGGTGATTGGAAGTAAGCACACGAATAAGTCATTGTTGAGTCTAACCATAACTGGTAAAAGTCATTCCCAACGTCATAATGACTTTGAACGTCCTCTTTACTGTGTTTTTCAGTGTGGGACTGTTTAGGTAGGAAACGAATGTATTTTGAATTACGCATAAAGCTGCCAGCGCTCTCGTATGCCGCCGTTAATAGTTTTTGAATACTGTAAGGTCCACCATCAATTTCAATCTTACCGTCCATGTAACCTTCGCCAAGTGCCAATGAAGCATTGTTTAGAATCTCTTTCATTGGAATTACTTCGTGAAATGTGATGGTGACTTCTGGCTCGCCTTCACCGTAAACAACACTCTTGCCGTCCCAATAATTTACTTTAACTGGAATATTAAATGAGTGACTGAAGAGTGTTTTATAAAAAGTCTTTTCAAGCATGTGCCAAAATCCTTCCTCTCGCAATGTAAGTATAAAAGACAGTATACGCCACTTTCTGAAAAGTAGTAAGTGTAAGCAGTTAATGAAGTGTTTTTAATTCTAAAATATACTAGTGCAGGAAAAGTAACCGTAAACATGGTATACTTTGACGAGAAAGTATTCAAGAAGCACATGGCTTTTTAGTGTAACTGGTTAAAAAATTATTGTAATCAAATTAATTAACGGGTTTGAGAGGGTGTTTTCCCGTGAAAAAATTGGTCTCCGTGTTATTGATTTTAGGTAGCGGCTTATTACTAGCAAGTTGTAGTAGCCAAGCGAATAGTGATTACCAAGATGCAATGACACAAGCAAAATCGGCGGTTGATAAAGGAAACTATTCAACGGCACAAGCACAATATAATAAGGCGTTAACTGCTAAAAAATCGGATCAGACGGCACAAACTTCATTAAAACAGGTTAAGTTAATGCGCACCGCCGATACGGACGTTCAGCAGGCCAAAAAGTCCGCTGCTAAAGAAAAATTACAACAAGTGGCAGCAACTGAACATGGCAATTCAACGTTAGTTAAGCAAGCAAAGACACTGCGAGCTAAGTTACCAACGGTTATCAAGCAACAAAAGAATTATCAGCATGAATTGGCACAGGCACGTTCATTAAGTGATAACGGTAATTTTGTTGGTTCGAATGCGGCTATTCGAAAATTACTTGCTAAAAAATCGATTAATCAAACTTACTACACAACTGTCCGCTCCACGGCCAGAGGCATACGTTCTTCAAATAATGCGTCGATTAGCAGTCAGAAACGAACGGCCACACAGAATAGTCAACAACCAACAATTGCCAAACCATAATGAAACTGGAAAGTGGGGATCATGATGACTGATACGAAGGTAAAAGCTAAAGATCAAAAATTACAACAACGCTACCGCAAATTGCGGCGCCGCCAAATTTTGGTGCCGGTGGCCATTGCGGAGCTTATTGTGCAAGGTCTGGCCATTCGCAGTATTTTACATCGTTCAAGTTTTAAGCGCGGTAATAAATTTGTTTGGTTGCCAGTGACTTTAATTCAACCAATTGGTCCCTGGCTGTATTTCCGCTATGGTCGCGGTAAGAAATAACAGAGTGTTTGGAAAAGCGATTAGATTCTGAGGATTAGCCTAAACAGACGAATCACCTTTGAAAAAGGTGATTTGGCTGTTGTAGCTAACCGCAGGAATCTGCTTTTCCAAACACGTTTCCATAGATTAGTCAGGCAAAGAAAAGTAAAAGCACTTTCCAAGCATGACTTAGATTAAGGATTACTAACGATGTCGATCTAGGATAAACCGAAGTCCGAGTCGCAGCCTAAACAGACGAATCACCTTTGAAAAAGGTGATTTGGCTGTTGTAGCTACTATTCCGCAATTGAGGATTATTAGCCCAAAACGCTAATAATTTTGATGCTTCATCCGTTGTCCATTCAACTACTACTTCGCAATTACGGTTAGTTATTTGCAAAAAGCGCAAATAACTCATGATGCTACGAATGTTGTCTATTCTTGTGGCAAAAACAAGGAACACAGTTATAAAGTCCATAACTGTATTTCCTCGACTAAGTTCGTCTCGGTCACCGCAGGAAGCTGCTTTTCCCAACACGTTTACACTAAATTGGTCAGGTAAACACTAATAAGGTATTTTCCAAACACGATCTAAACTTGGGAATACCATTGAGGTTGGGTCAAAGATCCTAACCCCTAGTTATTTCCGAGCATTACTCTAGAACGTGCGCCAAAAGTCTGGGTTCACATGCCTAACTACAGCTAATTCAATAATCATAGAGCGGTTATTGAATTAGCCTACGTTACGCAGTAAACTCAAAACCGACTTTTGTCCCACTCCGATACCATTGCCCGTTCTACTTACCACGCTAGCTTTATTTGACAAGCGTCCCGTTAAAGCCGTATGCTTTTTAATAAGTAACGGCTTTTTGTTTATGGACCTAATCTGGAGGTATTTCGTAATGCAAATGACAGAATTAATTGCTAAAAAACGACACGGAGAACCGCTTTCGGCAGATGAGATCTCCTTTTTAATCAAGGGGCTCGGCGATGCTAGTGTGACTGATGCCCAAATGGGTGCTTTTCTTGAGACATTAGCTTTCAAGGATAGTACTGATTTAACTGAGTTAACAGACTTTACAATGGGATTAGCGTATTCCGGCGGCGTCTATGATTTATCTGCTATTCAGGGGATTAAAGTGGACAAACACGCTACTGGGGGATTAGGGGACAAAACATCCTTGGTTCTGTTGCCCTTAGTTGCTAGTTTAGGCATTCCCGTCGCTAAATTAAGTCAGCGCTCGTTTAATCATTCAGGCGGTACGTTAGACAAATTAGAATCAATTCCTGGTTTTCGGGTTAATTTAACGCCGGATGAATTTGTCCAGGCCGTCAAGGAGATTGGTCTGGCAATCGCTGCCCCAGTCGATGAGTTGGCACCGGCCGAACAGAAGTTACGGCGGTTGCGGCACGAAACTGATACGATGGCAATTCCGTCCTTGGTAGCCTGTTCAACGCTAAGTCAGAATATCGCAACCGGTGCAGATGCCGTTATTTTAGATATTAAAACTGGTAGCGGGCATGATCTGTTGAATGAGGAGCAGGCTGAACAATTAGCGCACCTTATGGTTAACGTCGGTAATGAGGTTGGTAGGCGAACACTGGCCGTTGTTTCCGATATGAGTCAACCCTTGGGCCACGCTATTGGTAACGGCGTAGAAGTTGTGGAAGCTATTGCGACGTTAAAAAATGGTGGGCCAACTGATTTACGTAAATTAGTTCTGGAATTAGGAACGCACATGGCACAGCTTGGTGGTTACGGGGCCAACGCCGAAGATACGCGGGCTGCTTTAATTGGTAACTTGGCAACTGGGAAAGCTCTTGCTAAGTTCCGTGATTTAATCGTTAGTCAGGGTGGCGATCCAGACGTTATCGATCATCCAGAAAAATTGACTGCGTCTGCTTACACAAATGACGTTCGGGCCAGCAGCTCAGGTTACGTAAGTACCATTGATGTTGATCAAATGGGGCACGCTATTCAAACCTTAAATGCTGGGCGGAAGAATGCGGAGCAAAAATTAGATTTAGCAGCCGGAATTGTTTTACGGAAAAAGATTGGTGACTCCGTAGAGGCCGGCGAAGTGTTGGCAACAGTTTACAGTAGTGATGCTGATTCAGTTGCTGCCCAAGAAGAAGTTCGTGGCGCCATTGAGCTTGGTGAAATGCGTAAAGATACTAAATTAATTCACCAAGTAGTTGCGGAATAATAAATAATTAAAAAATAGTCTAAAGAATAAATGCAATGAGGCTAGGACAAAAGTCCTAGCCTCGTTTTTTTCTGAACATTACTCTAGAACGTGCGCTAAAAGTCTGGATTAGCTTACGTTACGCAGTGAATCCAAAGGCGACTTTCGGCCCACTCCTGGCATAATTCTTTAAGCATTTTATTGTGGTAAAACCGAGGCCGCGTTTTTCGTGATGTGAACAATATCTTCAGCGTAGGCGCGACCAGAGGGATAATCCTTAAATAAAGTTTCTAATAATGAGGCCAGATTGCCGCCAGCGACAATGCTGATGTGACTGTTAGTTTGAGTTAGCACTGCGGCAACGGAAAATGGCGTGCCACCGAGTAAATCAGTTAAGAACACTATGTCTTTACCGCCAGCAGTGTTAACTTCCTGGATAAAACGTTCACGCAAATCATCCTCTGAATCATCAGAACTAAAATCTATGAAAGTCATGTGGCGCGGATTTCCAACAATCATTTCAATTGCGTCGCGCATACCGCTAGCATAGTGGCCGTGGCCAGTGACGATAACTTTTATTTTGGTCATTGGACCCACCTCTTAAATTAAGTTAATTTTATTTTAGCGCGAACCGTTAAAATAACCTACAAAAAGGCAAGGGGTGTCTAAAAAATTTAACCGGTAATTCGATCAGCGTCGCTAGTAGGGTAATGTCAGAATCTAAGCGCTTTTCCAGATACTCTCTAGGCGCCATTTCGAACACTCCTTAGTCGTGAGCAATCGTTACTTTGAAATTTTTAATTAAGAAGTCGTAAATTGTTTTTGGATCATCACTCTTAAAGAATGACAACAAATTTTGCCGATCCAATGAAGTGAAGAAGTTCATCAAATCGGCCAGAAGATTGGCCTGGCCTTCATGATCATCGTTTAAAATAATGAAAAGAAACGAAACGGGAAGCGCCGCCTTTGCGTTTGTCATATTTCCAAAGGCAATTGGTGTCGTTAACTTCACGGGCACAATCTTTTCGGTAGTAACAAATTCACCATGTTTAGTGTGGGGAATTGCAATTGCCGGGTAGTCTTGAACGATAACGGATGGGTCAACGCCAGTTGGGGCTTTCTGCTCACGTTCAGTAATATTAGCCAGAAAGCCTGGTTTTACGTAGCCTAAAGTGGCTAATTTTTGGGATACTTCTTGAAAAACAGCCTGTTGACTGGTTTGCTGGGAAATAAAAACGGCGTTTGGGTCAAACAGTGTTGCAGCGGATAATTTTGCCATGATATGATAGGCTCCTTTTGTTTTCTGAAAATTTTCTACGCTTATTCTAACATGAATTAGAGTGGGTCTCAAAAGCATTTGAATTTTACGCATAGTAACAATTATTAGCGGCGACACTGATTGAGCTGTTGAGCGTCTACAAATAGCGTTCAAGTACTACGCTACAATTGCGGCTTGTTATTGGTAGGCGAGATTGCGATCCAAGTCGCCGTATAAAGCACTAATAATTTTGCTGTCACGGCTAATTGAGAAAAATTTCTTACATTTCTCTGGTTTCGCCGTATTTTCTTAATTAAGTTGGTACAATGATTACTGTAATGGAATAAAAGAGAATGGATGTGGTTGTTTGTCTGTTTGGAATAGATTTCTCAAAAATACCGAATTGCGGCGGGTAACGGTATTGGCACTAATCATTTTTGTGTTGTACTTGGCGCGGGGGATGCTCAGTGTCATCCTGTTAACCTTTATTTTTACGTTTCTCGTTTTGCAACTGGTTAAATTTGTGCGGCGGTTTGTTAAGGTGCCCTCGGCCGTCATTGTGGTGGTCATTTATTTACTGGTCATTTACTTGCTGTACTTGGCGGTCACCAATTATTTACCGGTGATTGCGAATCAAACAATTAAGATGGTCAATTCGGTTTATAAATTTTATCAGAATCCAGATCACGATACTAATCAGGTTTTGCGTTGGGTAAATACTTACATCAAACGTTCAGATCTTGTTAACCAATTTAAAGGTGGCGTGACCGTTGCCCTAAGTTATATAACGAGTGTTGGTTCGATGGGCGCAACCTTCCTGTTATCGTTAGTTTTGAGTTTCTTCTTTACCGTTGATCGTGATCGAATGTATAGTTTTTCCCGGTTGTTTTTAAAGAGCCATTACGCCTGGTTCTTTAATGATATTTTCTTTTTTGCTAAGAAATTTGTGAATACATTTGGTGTTGTCATTGAGGCGCAAGTCTTTATTGCCCTCATTAATACGATCATTACCACAATTATTTTGGCGATAATGAAAATGCCGCAGTTACCAAGTTTAGCAATCATGGTCTTCTTGCTGAGCATGGTGCCAGTTGCCGGCGTCATTATCTCGTGTGTTCCGCTATCGCTCATTGGTTATTCAGTTGGGGGCATCCGCGACGTTGCCTACATTTTAATCATGATCCTTGTCGTGCACATGTTAGAAACGTACGTCTTAAATCCGCAATTTATGTCGAGTCGGACCAAATTACCCGTATTTTATACGTTTGTTGTCCTAATGATTGGCGAATGGGTATTTGGAACGTGGGGCCTGATTGTTGGCATTCCGATTTTTACGTTCTTACTTGATATTTTAGGTGTGAAATCAATTAGTGAAAATACGCAAACAATTGCGGAAGAGAATCCACCTGAAAAGGGGAAACACGTTTGACATTAATTTGATTTCGCCGTATAGTGATCTTAAATTAAAAACAGATGAGAGACGCTGAAGAGAAGAGTAGTAACGATTAACCAGACAGAAAACTTTTGGTAATGTGAAAAAGTGGTGCTTCGTTACGAAGATGAGCTCTGAGTTGTTACTTGGTTGCAAGGCTGAATAACCGGGTTGCACACGATATTGTGCTGGGCATGGGAGTGATTGAAAGGCCTAAGCACTTTTTCAATCAACCCCATGTCCGCAAGGCTGTAACTGTGAAGTTAGAGCAAATTTAGGTGGTACCACGAAATCAAAAAGCTTTCGTCCTGAAGATCATAATTGATCAGGATGAAAGCTTTTTTAGTGGTTTGAAAATTGAAAGGAAATGAGATAAATGGCAGATACAGAAGCATTTATAAAAAAGTATGCAGTTGATCGTAGTGGAACAAATTCATTGAAGTGGGATGCTCTAAATGAGCGCTACGGTGATCCTGATTTGCTTGCAATGTGGGTAGCTGACATGGAGTTCAAAGTTCCTGAACAGGTGACAGCGGCGCTTACGAAACGAGTTGCTCACGGCGTTTATGGTTATTCATTTACACCTGATTCATACTATGATGCTTATTTTTCCTGGCAAAAACGGCGCCACAATATTGATTTGCAGAAGGACTGGCTACGTTTTGATAATGGCGTCGTCAATTCCTTGTATGGTATTGTCAATACCTTCACTCAGCCAGATGACGCCGTTCTCATTTTAACGCCGGTTTATTACCCATTCCATAATGCCGTTTTGGACAATCACCGCAAGTTAGTTACTTCAGAGTTAGTTAATCAAGATGGCCATTACGAAATCGATTTTGCTGACGTTGAACGTAAAATTGTGACCGAAAACGTCAAATTATTCATTCAGTGTTCACCACACAACCCGGTTGGCCGAATTTGGAGCGCGGATGAATTACAGCAGATTTTGGAAATTTGCAAACGACATAACGTTCTTGTTGTTTCTGATGAAATTCACCAGGACATTGAAGTTGGCACAAAAAAGTTTGTTTCTGCTTTGTCCGTTGCCAAAGGTGCCTTTCAGAATAATTTAATCGTCGTCACGGCGCCATCGAAGACTTTCAACGTTGCCTGTTTGTTGAATTCCCACGTCATCATTCCTAATCCTAAAATTCGCCAACGTTACGATGCTGGCAAGACACGTTTTAACGAAACGGAGATTAGCGTGTTGGGCCAAGTTGCCGCTGAAGCAGCCTATACTTACGGCGATAAATGGTTAGATCAGATTCTGCAGATTGTCCGGGATAATTATACGTATCTGCGGCGTGAACTAACGACCAAGGTACCGGGGATTAAAATCGCTGATCTAGAAGGGACTTACCTCACGTGGCTTGATTTGCGCCAGGTTGTTCCTGCTGGATTAACCAAGGAGTTCATTCAAGAAGATTGCCATTTGGCCGTCGATTATGGCCAGTGGTTTGGCAAACGAGATGAAGGCTTTGTCCGGCTAAATTTAGCAACTAACCCTAAGTTAGTTCATAAGGCAGTGGCTAATATTGTTGCCGGTCTGACCAAATTACAAGCAGATCACACCAGTATTGATTAACGCGTAAAGAAGTGGTGAAGCCCAGTAACAACGTAAATAAAGAGTCCACCCATCAAAATAATTCCCATGATCGCATGCAAAATTGATAGGACACCACTTTGATTGACCAGCGCCTTGTAGCCAGGCATAAAAGCGTAAATTATAAAGTAAAACATGCTGAGAAACCAAATACCAAAAACAACTCTGCGCAAAATTATTTCCTCCTAATGATAACGAATTAAATTACGATCACGTCAAAAATAAACCTTGTCGTGGTCGTTATTTATTTTTTGGCGTTTTTATCAATACTTATTTTTGAGGCATTAGTCCATCATTAATAAGTCGCAAATAGAATACTTTTAAACTGAGCTCTGCCGCAAAATGAGTGAATCCTAGCGTTAGTTTGAATGTCCTTATTTTAGATGATTTGGTTTCAGAATACAAAATTGTTTTCTGAAATATAGCGGAAAAAGTGGCTAAAGGCTATGCTTTTTTTTCGTGAAAGTGTACAATAAACTAGAATAATAAATAAAAGTGAGGTTATTAATAAATGGCAAAATTAGTCTTTATCCGTCACGGTCAAAGTGAATGGAATTTATCTAACCAATTTACTGGTTGGGTCGATGTTGATCTAAGTGAAGAAGGCGTACGCCAAGCACAAAACGCCGGTGCTTTATTGAAAAAAGAAGGCATCGAATTTGATCAGGCTTACACGTCAGTATTAACGCGTGCCATCAAGACTTTACATTACGCATTAGAAGGCGCTGGCCAATTATGGATCCCAGAAATGAAGACATGGCGCTTAAATGAACGTCATTACGGTGCTTTACAAGGCTTAAACAAAAAAGAAACTGCTGAAAAATACGGTGACGAACAAGTCCACATCTGGCGTCGTTCGTACGATACTTTACCGCCATTATTGGATGCTAGTGACGAAGGCTCTGCAGCACAAGATCGTCGTTATGCTGACTTAGACCCGCGTGCTATTCCTGGTGGCGAAAACTTGAAGGTTACTTTGGAACGTGTTATCCCATTCTGGGAAGACGAAATTGCGCCTAAATTATTAGACGGCAAAAACGTCATCATCGCCGCACATGGTAACTCATTACGCGCCTTGACTAAGTACATTGAAAACATCTCTGATGCTGACATCATGGACGTTGAAATGGCTACTGGCGAACCAGTTGTTTATGACTTGGACGCTAAGTTAAACGTTGTTAGTAAGAAGAAATTAAACTAGTAATTGCATGGTAACAGGCATTCTCCTTTTGTGGGAATGCCTGTTTTTTAGATAGCAGATTAGAGTTCAGAATTTAAAAATTTTAATATGGAGTTGGGTATGGTGAAGGAAAAGGGGTACTTTATTCGGGTGCCAGATGATATTGTTAGCCGTTTGGATTTGAATACTGAACACGAATTGACGATGACGATTCAGGACAATCGGTTAATACTGACGAAAACAACCGCCAAATCAGATTGGCGGCAGTATTTAGGCTCGGCGATTGTGACCTTATTAAGCAGTATTGGTTTGTTGATCTATTGGCTAATAAACGGCATAAATGAAGTCAAATTGACGGGTAGTTATTCGATTGCCTCTTTTGTGATCGTAATGGGGGTGCTGACTGGCTCTTTAGTTTTTGGTGTGACGTTTATTAAACAACGACGAATCGAAAATACAGCGGCCAGCAAGTTATATTGGCGTAATTTTCCAACGATAATAATTTCTTTTGCGGTTATTTTATTACTGGTGCTGACGGGGGTCTTTTGGCTATTGGGGTCACTTTTTACCGGTGCAAGTCTGGATTGTTGGACCGCCACAATTATTTTTTTATTATTCAATTTTATTAGTAATTGCTGTATGTTGCTAGTAGCACGCTCATTTGATTCTGTCCGCCTGATCACATTGTTCGCGATGGTTATCGTTTCTGGAGTTGTGATTGCTATGGCTGCGAATGGCCAACGTCATTGGTGGCAGTATAATTTGAGCTTTTTAGGCACCAATTCGGCAACTTCGAGTTGGCAATTTAACTTCACCTTGATTATTGCTGCGTTTATTCTCATCGCGTTAATTGATTATCTATTTGTTTCATTACACGAGTTATACCCTAAC
Organism: Loigolactobacillus backii; assembly: GCF_001663675.1. NCBI lineage: Bacteria > Bacillati > Bacillota > Bacilli > Lactobacillales > Lactobacillaceae > Loigolactobacillus > Loigolactobacillus backii. The sequence continues at coordinate 245,695 of NZ_CP014873.1, read as the reverse complement.
AATTGGCGCTTACTGACGCTGCGCATTTTGTTGATGTTGTTGGCAATTGATTTAGGTGCTGTGGGGCTTTTTCCAAATAATAGCAACCTTCATATCCTCCATGACCGAGTTGCCACCTACTTAGTTTATTTGATCATTATTTTAATTATCGGGATTCGTTGGTTACTGCCGCAAGTGACCAGAGAATTTTTGTCAATCTCGTATGGCATTGCGGCGGCGTTGATCGTTATGGCCATTGCTTTTCAAGTGGTAGGCTACCTGTCATTGACCGTGTTTGAAATCAGTGCCTTCATTCTGGCATTTACTTGGATTGTTATGCTGTTTAGACGGCTGCAACTACTAACCCAAGAAAGTTTTGCAATCAACACTTTCAAGATTAGTTTGACGCAATTGGTGACGGATGAGGACGAAGGGTAGTTAACTAACTGATGCTGGATCGGTTACTTATTGGTTAGTAAAACAATCTTCAAACATATTCTAGGTTAATTGGCATTCTGTAGCATTAATCCTAAATAGCTTAGTTTGTTTTTGAAATTATTTAAAATCGGGTTAAAAAATAAATAAGGCTGGCCCTAAAGTGGAAATTCTTTAGGATCAGCCTTATTTATTTATCTTTTTAATTCAAGAGATGTTTCTGATGATTAGCGGTTCAATTTTGATGCCATAACTTTTTTACCGAACTCAGTTTGATCAAAATGGTCAAGCACATCTTTCAGATCCTTATAGCTTAAGCTGGCCCCGAATAAGGGACTGCCCGGTTCGGTCATAATGCCATCCTTGATATCATAGTGCACAACTTGGTCGAAGCCCATCGTGTCAACAAAATGAGCCACTTCGTCAACGGCAGCACGATCGTCGCCAGTAACAAATAAGGCCTTGCGCTTGGGGTTACCTTTAATTCGGGCATCTTCCTGTAAATTATGGTAGCCCATGTGGTTGAAGGTTTTCACAAGTGTGCTGTCCTTAAAGTAGGCCTGCACTTGTTCACTTGAAGTAGAATTAGGTTCCAAAACCTCTTCACGAATACCGTCTGTTTCCCACCAATAATTTGTCGCGTCGATGACCAGTTTACCTTTAAGGAGAGCAGGATTAATCTTTTTATAGCGACTCAGTGGAATGGCCAAAATAATAATGTCGCTGTTAGCAACGACGTCGTTATTTTCTGAAGCAATGGCACCAGGAACAAGTGTCTTGATGATCAGATCAATTTTTTCAACGGAGCCGGAACCGGAAATTCGAACTTCATAGCCGGCCTTTAAAGCCAGACCGGCCAGAACAATTCCAACTTTACCAGCACCTAGAATGCCTACGCGTTTAATTGTCATTATTTTGCCGCCTCCTTTTCCTTCAGGATTTCTTTAACGCGGGGGATGACTTTGGTAGCAAAGAGTTCAATCATTCTTTCCCGTTGCGCCACGGTTTGGTTGCCAGCGCCGTAAACGAGATCAAAGCGACCAAGATCAAGCAAATCAATGGTTCGCGCAATTCGTTGGGCAACAGTTTCCGGATCGCCAACGTAAAATGAACCAACTTTGGTTTCATTATCAAATTGTTCGCGGCTCATTGGGGCCCAGCCACGAGTTAAGCCAATCCGATCAAAATTAGCTTTGATGTTCTTGAAAGCAACTTCGACGGCCTCATCCCCATCGTCGGCGATAAAGCCGTGGGAGTGAACGGCAACGGGGTATTCAGGCATATTGAGCTTTTTAGCTGCTTCGTGGTATAAATCAATGTAAGGTTTAAACCGATCGGCCTGGCCACCGATAATAGCAATGATAACTTTATAACCGAAACGGGCCGCGCGGACAATTGATTCCGGTGAGCCACCAATACCGATATAAGTTTCTAATTCGCCGTGTTCAGTTTTGGGATAAACTTCCTGATTTTTCAGAGCAGGACGGAATTTACCCGACCAAGTAACGGGCTTTTCTTTGCGTAATTGATCGTATAATTCTAATTTTTCGTTGAACAGATCATCATAGTCAGTTAAGTCATAACCAAAAAGCGGAAATGATTCGGTGAACGATCCCCGACCGAGCATGACCTGCGCGCGGCCGTTGGACAAGCCATCAAGCGTTGCAAAACGTTCATAAACGCGAACAGGGTCGTCGGAGCTTAAAACAGTTACGGCCGTGGCCAATTTGATATTCTTAGTTACGGCTGCAATGGCTGCCAGAACGGTTTCCGGACTAGATACACTGTAGTCCGGGCGGTGGTGTTCACCGACGCCGATGACACTAATTCCGTGCCGATCCGCAATTTCACCTTCATGAATAATTTGCCGAATTGATTCTGCCGCTGATTTTAAGCTACCATCCTCATTAGCAACAATGTCACCAAAAGTTTCGATACCGAATTCTAATTTATTTACGTCTACCATGGCTATCTGCCTCCATTCATTCGCTTACTTTTTGTAAGTAGATGAAATAAGGATATTATACTTTTAGTAAAAAAGCAATTATTTTCTACCTTGGGAGTATTTGGAAAATACCTTTACTCGTATTTACCCGTCCAATTTAGTGTAAATGTGCTTGAAAAGACAGATTCCTGGCGTTTAATAAACCTCATTTATTGCCGTCGTTTATGATTGATTTCTAACCATTGGGCTATGGATTATTTAATTGATGGTCATAGCATAATACGTATACATCACATACGCTAAGTGAATAGTGCAAATAGCTTAGCCTCTATTAGACAAATATTATCGAAATCATGCATTTAAAACAATCTTTAACTCGCATCTTTTCAGGTGATTTTGCCTTTATGCAGTTAACTTCGCTATAATTAAGGCAAGCTTAGTTCTAAGTAGGGAAAGGGTGGCCTTCATGAAATTTAAAATTGGTGTGGAACAAGCAATTTACGTTGTGGTTATTTTGGCGCGGCAAAAGGATCAGCAACCTTTAAAAAGTAAATTACTCAGTCAGATTCTACAAGTTTCTGATTCCTACCTTCATAAAATTACGCACCAACTGGCCGTGGCTGGTATTGTAACTACCGAGGCTAGTAAAACTGGCGGGCTTACTTTGGCGCGTTCAACAACCAAGATAACACTGCTGGATATTTTTCAGGCTGTTGAAGGTGAGGGTTCCTTTGCGTCATGGAATAATCTTCGCGATCATGTATTGCGTTTGGATGGTGAAGCATTCAATGAAAAATTTGATCAAGTTAGTCAACAGTTTCAAAAGGCTGAAGATGACTATAAGAATACGTTAGCACGCGTGAGTATTGCTGATCTGTTGAGCGATGAGACTGCGGCTTACGTTGATTGGCGCCAGATTACGGCGGACGATTAGCCGACCTACCTTATTAGGTTGAATTAGCTGTAGTCGTGTTTGAAAAAGCAGCTTCCTGTGCTTGCTATGTTTCAACTTGGCGCTTTTTCAAACATTGCCATTAGACACGTAAACCCAGACTTTTGGTGCACGTTCTAGAGTAATGTTCGGAAACAATAAAAGGCTGGGACAAAGAGTCCCAGCCTTTTATTAGCCTTTGCCACAATATGGTGCATCAAAATTATTAGCGGCTAGTCCATCGACATCGTCAGTGGGCCAGTAATAATCTTTAGTTGCGGAATAGAATCTAACCGCTTTTTCAAACACGCTCTAGCCTAAATCACCAAACTGCGGTTTCCATGGTGTTACGGTCATTGTTGTAATTAAATCATGTTGGTAGTAGGGATCAAGCTGAATGATTTTTGTTAGTTCCTGCCGATTTTTAACGGCAAAAATCAGAACTGCTTGGCGTTTATGCTCGCCTTCACTAGGGCCTGATACAATCAAGTTGCCGTGTTTAATTTGGCGTTTTAAATAGCTAATATGGGGTACTAAATATTTGGTCCAGCCAACCATATCGTCGTGTGTGTAAGTTATTACGAAGTGTTTTTTTCTTGCCAAGTGACATCAATCCTTTCGAAAATTATTTTGATTGACCGCTTGATAGAATTTGATTAGTTGTTCTGCGACGGCCTGTGGTTGCTCCATTGGCATCATATGCGTGCCTGGATCAAGGGTGACTAATTTTGAATTAGGGTAAGCGGCCGCCATTTGTTTCATGATTGGTGGAACGGCGGAGGCATCCTGTTTGCCACCTAAAGCCAAAACGGGGACTTTAACTGTCCGTGCAGCTGCAGTGGCATCACCTACTGCCATAGCGCGCCAGGCCGCCGCCCAATTGGTCACGCTAATGTGGCGGACACATTCACGGGAATAACGAACTTCCCAAGGATTCCGAGCGATTGTTTCAGGAGTAAACCAGCGAATTAATGATTCAGCCACTTGGGCTTCCATGCCGTCTTTTTCAGCGGCATCTGCTCGCTGGGCTAAAACTGGAAATCCTTTTAGTCCAGTTGCAATCAGGGCTAGAGAACGAGTGTCTGCTGGATAATCAATGGCGAAGGATTCAGCAATGGCACCACCATAAGAGGCACCATAAATATCCGCCTGTTTAATGTCTAATTTAACTAATAAGTGGTGAAGGTCATCGGCCAACTGATCTAAATCCTTCGTTACTGGGGCGTTGCGTGCCCAACCATGGCCACGGATATCATAGGCAATGACCCGGGCACCTGTTTTGGCAACTTCGGGATAAACATCCCGCCATGTTCGGTGATCTAAGGCCAAACAATGAATTAGGACAATTGGAAAGCCCGCAGCGTGGTTATCCCAAACCATTGTTTCGTGATCGCCAACGTTGATCAGTTCTTCGGTAACGTTAGGCCGTAAACGGTCACTTTCACGCTTTAAATAAGGGGCAATTGAGCGGGCAGCATTGACTGCACGGGGATTACCAGCGTAAATACTAGCCAAATTTAAAACATCTTGAATTTCGTTATCAGTCGCTCCAGCATCGGTGGCCGCCTTGACGTACACCTGTAGCTGATCGTTCATATCACCCATCCCGATTAAAATTGCTAGGGTGTTTAAGGCCCAGTTACGATCGCCAATAATGGCGTTACTATTTAGTTCTTTACCAGTATTTGCCATCGCACGGCTTAACTGTGGTGTCAGCTGTGCTAACTCTGCTACCTTTTGGTCAACAATTGTTTGTTTAGTAGACATTTTTAAGATCTCCTTTTTATCTTTGGATATTATTTATCTATAGATTACCTGAAATAATACATCATCTATTTCAAAAGTCAACCAAAGAATATTTTTAAATTTATTCTTGCTAAGTTCGCAATAAGATTGGTCTAAATGCGCTTAAAAAGGCGGATGACTACATTTAGATCAAATCAGTCAGGGACAAAATTGGCAAAACAGGGCCTAGGACAGAGAAAATAATTTGGCCAATTATCTACAAAGTTAGCTAAATTTTGCTTAAACCAATATCTAGAAACGCCTATTCTGTGTTATTCTAAGTAAAAATAACCGGGATAAGATTATAATAAGTGGTGGAGGCATTATTTTATGATTCTTGAACGACAAAATCTTATGAATATTAAACAAATTAGTTCGGATTTAGAAAGAGAGTTGGCAGGTAAACCATTTGGATCTGCGAATATAAAGAAACTACAAAATCTTTCGCAGCTTTATCAACTTTATCAGGCCGGGGCAAATGAATTTGGAACCAAACTCGAAAACCTTGATTCGGAGTTTCAAGTGAATTACGATCATAATCCAATTCACCACATGGAAGAGCGCATGAAGGATGTTCAAAGTTTATTAAATAAACTGATTAAAAAAGGGTACGATTTATCAGTGGAAAATATCCAAAAACATATTTTTGACGTTGCGGGTATTCGGGTGGTCACTAACTATATTGATGATGTCTATTTGATTGAGAAGATATTGTTAAGCCAGTCTGATGTGACTTTGGTTCGTTGCAAGGATTACATTAAGAATCCCAAGCCAAGTGGCTATCGTAGTTTGCATATTATTGTTTCTGTGCCGGTTTTTCAATCAACGGGTAGCAAATCAGTCAATGTCGAAATCCAAATTCGGACAGTTGGCATGGATATGTGGGCCAGTCTGGAACATAAATTACGCTATAAAACCGACATTGATTCGGCACTTGTTGAAAAATACGGCGCTAAGTTACATAGTTACGCCGATGAGTTGGCGGGTATTGAGGGTAAGATGCAGCATATTTACCAACAATTAAGTGACTATAAGAATTGATTTTAAATTTAAATAAGGTTCACGATGAACTAATAGGTAATCTCCCAACAGGGGGTTGCCTATTTTTAGTTTGTTGTGATGGTTATCTAAAAGCAAGTACTTGCATGCATTTTAGAAAAGTAGTAGGATATCCTTCGATATAGAAATTTGGAGGTAATAACATGAAGTTAAAAAAGTTTTTATTTAGTCGGGGACCAATTTTGTCGTTAATCGTAGCTATTTTATTTGGTGTTTTTGTTTTTATGATTTACTATTCCGGTTATCACGCCATGCCGACAAACCTGGATCAGTTATCAGTTACGGTGGTTAATCAAGATAAAGCTAGTCAAAAATTACAAGGTCAGCTTAAATCTGCCCTTCCGTTTGATCATGTTAAAACAACCGAAAACTTGAGTCAGGCAAAGAAAGATTTGAACGATCGCAAAACAAACTTTATTGTTGCAATTCCTGATAATTTTCAAGCCAATATTAAGCAGAATAAGTCAACTGCACTTAATTTTTATATCAATGAGTCAATGCAAACGTCCGTGGTTTCTAGTATGCGAACCATTGCCAAGACGATTGGTGCAAATGTGAATCAACAAGTGATTGTTCAAAAAGGCCAAACAATGTTGACCGAAAGTCAACTTGGTATTTTGCAAAAATCCGTAGCAACACAAAAGAGTGCCTTAGAAAAAGAAGTCGCAGCGGGTAAACAAACGATTGCGGCCGCACCAGCAGCTAGCCAACCAGCTTTATCGGCGCAGTTGCAACAAAAGACACAAGCAGGTACGCAAAAAATTCAAAGTACAGCTAACACGCAGGAATCTGCAATTAAACAAAAAGTTGCGCAGACCTACAAACCAGTCTCCAATTCAGTTAAAACGAAAATTCACCGGGTAAATAAAGTAAAAAGCGGCATGAACAATTCAATGGCACCGTTTATCGCTAATCTGGCCATTTATCTTGGATCATTAATTGGTGTTTTGGTACTTTATGGAACGTACGTAAAATTTGCTAAACAATTTGGTCGTTTCCAATCTTTTGGTTTGTTAGAAGTAACGATGGCAATTCTGGCAATTGTTAGTACAAGTATTGTTTCCGCATCAATTGTTTGGTCAATGGGATTGGCTGGTTCTAAGTTTGTCGGTTTATGGATAAATCATAGTTTGATGCTTTTTGCCGCCTATAATTTGAACGCCGTTTTGGTTTTAATATTAGGACAAGTGGCAACGACACTAAATATTTTTTTGACGATGATTCAAGTAGTCGCTGGTGCAGGAACGCTTCCAGTAGCATCGTTGAATGGTTTCTTCACTGTTGCGCACTATGTTTCACCAATTTACTATGGCGTAATGTCAGATTTTAACACCATGTATGGTGGCCCAAGTTCAACTTCGTTGTTGCTTCAATTAGGTTTACTGATTGTTGGCCTCATTGTAGTTAATCTTATCATCGTAACTTTCCGCAAAAAGCAACCAATGTTACAATTAGAGTCATTGAGCTAGAAAGTGTTGGAAAAGTTCGGAGTGGGACAAAAGTCGGTTTTGGGTTTACTGCGTAACGTAAGCTAATCCAATAACCGTACTATGGTTATTGGATTAGCTGTAGTTAGGCACGTAAATCCAGACTTTTGGCATACGTTCTAGAGCAATGTTCGGAAACAGTAAGAGGCTAGGACTTTTTGTCCCAGCCTTCTTAGCCGTAGTCGTGTTTGAAAAGGCAGTTTCCTGTGCTTGCCATGTTTCAACTTGACCAATTTTACCTTAGTTGAACTGGTAGTGTTCGTAGCAGCAAGCTTATTAGCACTTTTCGCTGTGACTCAGGCTTGTAGGCCGATTGAAATCGGCAGCAAAGTTAGTAATAATCAACAATTGCGGAGTAGAATCTAAGCTTTTTTGCGGCACTTCTAGGTGAAAGGAATCGTTGAATATGGCAAAGACTGATAAAACCGAGGCAAAGATTTTAACGGCATTTTCTGAATTATTAATCGAAAATGATTTCAGGGACACCACGACGAAGAAAATTGCGGCCACTGCTGGTATTAATGAAAGCACGTTCTTTCGGCATTTTAAAAATAAGCGAACTTTACTATTACGTTTGATTGATGATTATTCAGATGATATTAATACTGTGAGTGCGAGCTTCGTTTTAAAGGGCAATATCGAATATGATTTGGTTCATGGTGCCAAACTGTACGCCGACTTTATTGCCGGCCACAAGGGTGTGCTTTTATTGGGGCTACGGGATGCACGGCAGTATCCAGAAATTGCCGCCGTGATTCGGCGTTTGCCTAATGAGTTTAAGCGGATTTTGATGAGTTTATTTACCCAAATGATCGCTAAAGGTGAGATCAGTGAAGATACTGACATTGAGGTTGAGACCACTAATTACATTATGATCAATTTTGGTAACGCGGTTTTTAAATATGCTTACGATAATTCCGGGATGGATGTGCCCCAGGATGAGTTTGTTGAGCGGAACATTCGAACCTTTGCTAGGCACTTAAAGGAGTAAAAATTAAGCATAATTGGTCCGTACTTTGTTTAAATCAAAAAGACGATTAAGTTGATTTTCGAGTGTATTTTCGGCTTAAGAGTAGTATGTGTTGCCAAGGCTAGCTGGCTATTAAGGTCGGCCGGCCTTTTTGTACCCATTAATCGGTCACACAACGACTGTAAAAATCGCGTTAAAATATAATTATTTTCTGAAAATGAGAAATTTCTTACTTACGAAAAGATTTTTTATCTGCTAAAGTTATACCTTGTGTTTAGAAACCAGACGTGGTTTGAGGCATAACTTCATAGCAGAGAGGAATTTTTAAACATGAAAAGTCTCACAGAAACGAAACGTTTAACAATCATGGCTGGGCTACTCATCGGTGGTTTTATTGGCATGTTTAGCGAAACAGCCTTAAATATTGCTTTAGCGCCATTAACAACTAAATTAGGGGTATCAGCCGGAACCATTCAGTGGTTGGTCATTGGCTATTTACTAATGGTTGGTATTGTACTGCCACTTTCAGGTTTGCTTTCACGGTGGTTCACCACACGACAATTATTGATCTTTGCCTTATGCGATTTTATTGTTGGGGCGTTAGTTGCCGCGTTATCACCAAATTTTACGTTCTTATTGATTGGTCGATTAATTCAGGGAATTGGCACCGGAATTTTGTTACCTTTGATCTTTTTAGTCGCTTTAACCATTTACCCAATGGAAAAACGTGGTGCGGCGATGGGTCTAATTGGGTTAACGATTATGTTTGCTCCAGCAATTGGACCAACTGTTGCTGGCCTGATACTAGGTGCGTTATCATGGCAATATATTTTCTGGGCAATGATTCCATTATTGGTGATCGCGTTAATTATTACGATTATATTCATGAAAGATGTGGTACCAATCACGCGGCCCCACGTTGACGTTCTGTCAATTATTTTATCGACACTAGGCTTTGGTGGCGTTGTTTTAGGAATAAGCTTGGCCAGTGATAAAGGCTGGACCTCGGCCTTAGTTTTAGGGAGTCTGGTAGTTGGTCTTCTTGCGCTATTTAGCTTTGTTCGGCGGCAGTTGAAATTGCCAGAACCAATTCTAAACGTCCGCGCCTTTGCACATGTCGAGTTTTCGTTGGGGACCATATTGGTAATGATTGACTTTATGATCATTATGTCCTCAATGTACTTACTACCGATTTATTGGCAAAAAGGGTTGCTAGTGCCGGTTGCACTAACCGGAATTTTAATGTTACCTGGTGGTCTGATGAACGCCGTTGTTTCAACAATTGCCGGCCGTTTATATGATGGCTATGGTGTTCGGCGGCCAGCTATGGTGGGATTTCTAATCACAGTTATTGGTGCCTTAATGTTGTTCTTTAGTCGGGCCGATTCAAGCTACCTTTACGTTGTTAGCGCCCACGTTATTTTAATGATTGGCATACCATTAGCACTCTCACCAGCACAGACATTTGGTTTAAATTCGTTACCACAACAAATGTCGGCCGATGGTAGCAGTATTATGAACACGCTGCAGCAAATCTTTGGCGCAATTGCGACTGCTTTAGCCACAAGTTTATTGGGCCTAGGTGAGGCTAAAAGCAGCGTACATGGTTCAATAAATGTGACAAATGGAACTCACTATGGTTTTGCCTTAACAGTGGGGTTAGCAGTGCTTGGATTTTTGTTAACCTTTGCCTTACCTCGTAAACAGATAAATTAGTGTTTGGTGAATTTTCGAAATAATGCTTGAGTTTTCAACTTTAAATTGTTAGTTTTCAATTTAATTTAGTGTCCGTTGCTGTGTAAATTATGGAATTAAGGCTGCTAATTAACTTGACTAATCATCGGAAGGGAGTGGGACAAAAGTCGGTTTTGGGTTCACTGCGTAACGTAAGCCGATCCAATAACCGTACTATGGTTATTGGATCGGCTGTAGTTAGACATGTGAACCCAGACTTTTGGCGCACGTTCTAGAGCAATGTTCGGAAACAAGAAAGGGCTAGGACTTTTGTCCCAGCCCCTTCCTATTTCCGAGCATTTTTTTAAAATGGGCAGCAAAGGTCTGAGTTCACGTACCTTTCAATAGCAATAGTGCGGTTATTGAATTAGCCTACGATACACAATAAACACAAAATTGACTTTTGCTACACGCTTTTATTATCTGATTATTTTTTTATTGAAATTCTGCCACTTTTCATATTTCTATAGGTAATATTTTAATGAAAAGGCATGTATCACGTGGTCAATCACCTTTAGGCTAAATTGATTAGTAAGACACGGATAATAATAATTGCTAATATGAACTAGTTTAATTAACCGCCTTTTTGCCTTGCTTATTAAAATTAAGGTTGACAATAGATAGACACTTGTCTATCTTTAATACATAGACGTCTATGTATATGAAAACAAGGAGGCCCCCAATGGACTATCAAAATTATGTTCAAACGCTTAAAGCCATGGCTGATCCTAAGCGGCTAAAGATTATTGATTTACTTTCTTGTGGTTCACTCTGTGCTTGTGATATTTTGGAGCACTTTGATTTTTCACAGCCAACACTTTCGCACCACATGAAGGTATTGCAGAATGCCGGGATTGTTAGTGCGCGCAAGGAGGGTAAGTGGCAGCATTACACACTGCGACCACAATTTATTGAAACGTTTAAACAAAATACCGACGTACTTTTAAATACCAGTGAACATTGTGTTTGTGATGAAGAAAAATGTACTGGCGCTGATTCAGAAAGGAAAAGGGTAACTAATGAAAAAAATTGAATTATTTGAACCTGCTATGTGCTGTTCTACTGGGGTTTGTGGGCCGGCAGTTAATCAGGATCTATTAATGATTACTTCTGCGTTTGCGGCTCTAAAGGATGTTCCTAACGTTGCAGCTGACCGGTATAATCTGAGTAATGATCCAAAGGTATTCAGTCAGCGGCCAGAAATTTTGGCTGCAATCAAAGATGATACGGATTCGGTCTTACCGATAACGGTCGTCGACGGCACGATCGTTAAAACTGGTGCCTACCCAACGCTGGCTGAGCTTTCAACTTATACGGGTCTAGTTTTTGTGCCGGCCAGTCAAGATGGCGGCTGTTGTGGTGACAGTGGTTGTTGTTAAATTATATTTTATCGTTTGGTAGGCTCATTTTAGTTTATTGAATGATAAAAAATTTTTGACTAATAGATAGATACATTTAAATATGTCTATCTTAAATGGGTGGACCAGCGTTTAATTTTTACCGGCTTTGACGAAATAATGACCAGATCATGTTTGTATAATTTGGCCACAGGTGCTTATAAAAGGAGAAAAAATGAAAATATACATTCCAGAAAATGCGAATTTAACCCATTACTTATTTTTTACGGGTAAGGGTGGTGTGGGTAAGACGACTACCGCCAGCGCAACGGCGGTTCAATTGGCCGATGACGGAAAGCAAGTGATGCTAGTATCAACGGATCCGGCCAGCAATTTACAGGATGTCTTTGAAACTGAGTTAACCAATAAACCTAAGGCAATTGCGGATGTGCCGGGGTTGTACGTTGCTAACTTTGATCCTGTCGTGGCGGCGGGTGAATATCGTGAAAGTGTCATTGGCCCTTATCGTGGCATTTTACCAGAGGCTGCCATCACAAACATGGAAGAACAACTATCTGGATCGTGTACGGTTGAGATTGCTTCATTCAATGAATTTGCAACTTTCTTGACCGATCCCCAAATTGATCAGCGGTTTGACTATATTATCTTTGACACAGCACCAACTGGCCACGCTTTGAGAATGTTGCAATTACCGTCGGCCTGGAATAATTATCTCGACGAAAATGACCGTGGCGCAAACTGTTTGGGTCAATTGGCGGGGATGAATGAAAAGAAGGCTACTTATGCTAAGGCCGTTGCAACGTTAAATAATCCTGATTTAACCACTTTAATGTTAGTAACGCGGCCACAACGAGCATCCTTTTTAGAGGCTACGCGGGCCTCAAATGAATTAGCCGCTATGGGAATTAAAAACCAGCAAATTATTGTTAACGGCACACTTTTGACGCATAACGATGCTGCCTCCCGCGCTATTTTTGCGCAACAACAGGCTGATTTGGCTAACATGCCTGCAACGTTGGCACAGTATACAGCGTATGAAGTACCATTACGCGCTTACAATATAACTGGTTTGGCTAAAATTCGGTTGTTGCTTAAGCTAAAACAACCTGAAGTAAAGGCCGTGGTAGCAACTGACGTTCAGTACCCACAGCTTGATACGATTGTCGCCGACCTCATTAAAACGGACAAGAAGATTATTTTTACCATGGGCAAAGGTGGTGTTGGTAAAACAACTGTTGCAGTGGAGATCACCAAAAAATTAGTTGCGCAGCATAAGACGGTTCATCTGGCAACAACTGATCCAGCTGACCACTTAGATTTTTTCAAAACCGCTGATCCGGCAATTACAATTAGTCATATTGATGAAAAAAAGGTTCTGAAAGACTATCAGGATGAGGTTTTGGCCAAGGCGCGAGCAACAATGAAATCTGATGATGTGGATTACGTTGCTGAGGATCTACGCTCACCATGCACGCAAGAAATCGCGGTATTCCGCGCGTTTGCTAATATTGTTGCGCAGGATGATAGTGATGTGGTGGTTATTGATACAGCACCAACTGGCCATACCTTGTTGTTATTAGACTCAACTCAGAGCTACGCCAAAGAGGTTGAACGGACTGCAAGCGATGTGCCGCAAGCCATTGTTGATTTATTACCTCGGCTGCAAGATCCGACGCAAACTGAAATTGTGATGGTAACTTTACCGGAAACGACGCCAGTTTATGAATCCATGCGTTTGAATGATGATCTTAATCGCACGCACATGGCCCATACTTGGTGGGTAGTCAATCAGAGTATGCTGGCAACCAAAACGACAAATCTATTTCTACAAGCGCGGGCGCAAAATGAAGTAGCGTGGATAAAAAAAGTTAAGGAAATATCCAATGATCATTTTGCCGTGGAACAATGGCGGGCTGATTTTGAAGAGACATTATTGAAAGTTTAGTGGCGTGTAGCGCTCGTATTTAAATTGAATTATAGCGCCATAAAAATAACGCCTACGCTGCTTGGCCACGGAACTACACGTGAACAGATTTAGTTAGGTTTCAATCTGGCACTGGCGGATGGAACGCGTGGGACTTGGACTTGCGGGGCATCGGCTTAGTCCAATCGATAACCGGAAACAAGTCCTGTTTAGCAAATATGTTTTAGTAATTAATACTTGCTAACATTAGTTGTTAAGAATGAGCGACAGTGGCGCGTTGACAAGCATGGTTACACTAAATTAGTTAGGTAAATACGCGTAAAGGTATTTTTCGAACACGACTTAGTTAAATCATTTTGGTCAGTAGATAAAGATTGATATATCAGATGATCAGGGCGCTTTTTGTCCTGATTTTGGGGGTTTGGAGGAAGTATGAGTACCTTTTTTGCAGTTTTTATATTTTTAATTACGTTATTATTTGTCATTTGGCAGCCACGAGGGTTATCGATTGGGTGGACAGCCATCGGAGGTGCAGTTCTAGCGTTACTTTTTCGAGTTGTAACCTTCAAGGATGTTGGAACGGTTACCGGAATTGTTTGGAACGCCACGCTATCGTTTGTCGCCATTATTTTGATTTCATTAATCTTAGACGAAATTGGCTTTTTTGAGTGGGCCGCACTGCACATGGCACGTTTGGCTAAGGGCAATGGGATCAGAATGTTTGTCTTGATCATTGTGTTAGGCGCAATTGTCGCGGCATTATTTGCGAATGATGGTGCGGCGCTGATCTTAACGCCAATTGTACTGGCAATGGTGCGCGCGCTGCATTTTGATAAAAAACGTGTCTTTCCATTTATTATTGCTGGTGGCTTTATTGCCGATGCGACATCGTTACCTTTAGTTGTCAGCAACCTAGTAAACATTGTATCAGCGGATTTCTTTGGAATTACTTTTTCTGAGTATGCACTGCGAATGTGGCTACCAGATTTATTCTCATTGGTTGCTAGTATCTGTATTTTATACTTTTACTTTAGAAAATCGCTACCAAAACAGTACGACGTGACGCAAATAGCCGAACCAAAATCGGCCATCAAAGACCATCGCTTATTTATTTTTTCCTGGTTTGTTCTAGGAGCACTTTTGATTGGCTACTTTAGTAGCAGTTTTCTCAATATTCCGGTGTCATTCATTGCTTTAACCATTGCCGTGATCTTTTTGGTTGTGGCACGTCAAAGTCCGGCGGTTAACGCAAAGGCCGTCATTAAAGGTGCGCCTTGGAATATCGTATTCTTCTCGATTGGCATGTACATTGTGGTTTATGGTTTGCAAAACGTTGGTTTAACTTCACTATTGGCCAAATTAATTAATCAGATTGCGTCCACTGGGCGTTTTGGAACCACGCTTGGGATGGGCTACCTCGCTGCATTCTTGTCCTCAATGATGAATAACATGCCGACAGTTATGATTAACGCACTATCAATTAAAGGTGCTCATGTTTCAGGCCTACTAAAGCAAACCTTGGTGTACGCCAATATTATTGGCTCCGATCTTGGTCCTAAAATTACGCCAATTGGTTCATTGGCAACTCTAGTCTGGCTGCACGTTTTGGCCCAGAAAAACGCCAAAATTGCTTGGGGAACTTATTTTAAAATTGGAATCACAATTACGATACCAGTCCTATTTATTACCTTAGTTGGGCTGTACCTATCGTTGACTATTTTTGGTTAATAAACTCGTTATTGTGAAAATGAAGGAAACTTTAAAATGAAAAAAATCGATATTTACGAAGAGGCAATGTGCTGTTCTACTGGTGTTTCTAGTCCAAGCACCCGAAAAGAACTCATCCGAACAACGCTGATTGAGCGCCAAGTGAATGCACACGGTAAAGCAAAAATTTACAGACATAATTTGGCCCAAGATCCGGAGGCCTTCGTAACTAGCAAATTAGTAACGCAAATGATTCAGGACCATGGTGTGGCAGTTTTGCCGGTGACACTTTTAGACGGTACTATGATTAAAAGTGGGCAGTATCCATCGATTGAAGAATTTTCGGATTATTTAAGCCTTGATTTGCCAATGAGCTAAGAAGCTTTTAGTGGCCACTTTTATTAATCCTTTTTCGGCCAACTTGGCGTAAACGTGGTTGAAAAAAATACTGTTGCTGGGCCCACTAGTTGGGAAGTTAGGAATGAGCCCTAATTACAGCATAGAATTTAAGCACTTTTACAAATACTTTAGATTTCACTAATTTTGGAGGAATTTACTCATGAAACAGATCTATTTCTTGTGTACTGGTAATTCTTGTCGTAGCCAGATGGCCGAGGGCTTTGCGAAAAAATTACTTGGTGATCAGTGGCGGGTGGCCAGCGCGGGAATTGAAGCCCACGGCCTAAACCCAAATGCTGTGAGAGTGATGGCCGAAAAGGGCATTGATATTGGAAAAAATAAATCCAAGGTAATTGATGTTGATTATCTAAACAGCAGTGATTTAGTTGTGACGCTTTGTGGTGACGCCCGGGATAGATGCCCAGTGACATCAGCTACGGTTGCTAAGCAGCATTGGCCGTTAAAAGATCCTGCCTTGGCCCAGGGAACAGCGGCCGAGATTTTGACGGTGTTTAGGCAGGTTAGAGATCAGATTGAATTGAGAATACTTGATCTGGTCAAACAATAATTTACGGGAGTGGGCCAAAAGTCGGTTTGGGGTTCACTGCGTAACGTAAGCTGATCCAGATTTTTGGCGCACGTTCTAGAGTAATGTTCGGAAACAATAAGCGGCCAGGACTTTTTGTCCCAGCCGCTTATTTAGTGGAAGTTTAATGCTTCTTTTTTAAATTTTTTAGGCCAATGCGGAGCTTATTTTGTAAATGTTGAACCGCCAAGAATTGTTTGCGCGTGATTTCAGTGCGGCGATAACGTTGGCGGTTTTTTTTATAGAATTCTTGGTGAAAATTTTCTGCCGGCCAAAATTTTGTTGCTGGTTCGATTGCCGTGACGATTGGCCGTTTATATTTGCCGGACGCTACTAGTTGTTGTTTGGAAGCTGTTGCGATTTTACGTTGCTGGGCGTTACGAACAAAAATGACTGGCCGATATTCATTGCCGCGGTCATTCATTTGACCCTGATCATCAGTGGGATCGATGATTTGCCAAAAAAGTGTTACTAAATCGGCGTATTTTATAATTTTGGTATCAAAAATAATTTCCACGGCCTCTACGTGGTTCGTGTATTGGCCAATCACCTGATCGTAAGTTGGGTTTTCCGTGTCGCCACCAGTATAACCCGAAGTCACGGCAATAATCCCAGGTCGTGTTTCAAACGGTTCAACCATGCACCAAAAACAGCCGCCGGCAAAAATTGCACGTTCCTGATTTGGCCCATCAGCGGCGTAATGGCGGCTATAATCAAAGGCAGTTGCATTTTCCGCATTGCCAGTAATTTTACGGTAAAAATCAGTCATGTCTGGGGTTAAATTATCCCGCACTGCTAACGGTCGTAAATTGGCCTCAAGTCTGGCCAGTTCGGTTTTAAAATTGTTACCAGTTTCCACGGCAGTTTTGAGGATAAGCAATTGTTGCCGTTCCCAGTCACGGGTTCCCTTATTGAGAATTAAATTATAAACGTCATTTAAGCGTGCCTCCTGATCAGGTTGCATTTTTGCCACCACCTTGGATTGAACTATTTATTCGCATTATCGCCGAAAAGGTAAACAAATGCACTAAATTGACTTATGGATGTAGCGGTAACGTTTGCTGTAGAAATAAAGGCAAATTTAGACACAAAAAGGGCCTCCTAAATTAGATTTTCATCTAATTTAGGAGGCCCTTTTTACGTTAAATTTATTGGAAATAGTTATTAAAATAATTTGGTGGATCAGTTTGGGCTGTGATTCAACGTTAATTGGGTCAGTATTCTGGCCGGGACGTGTTTGAAAAAGCAGATTATTGCGTATAGCTACGCTAGTCGAACGATCCGCTGCGCGATTCTTTTCGCCTAGCTAGGCTATACTCCATAATCTGGGCGCTTTTTCAAACACTCTCTTCTGAAACGTGTTAAAAAAGGCGGATTATTGCGTATAGCTACGCTAGTCGAACGATCCGCTTCGCGTCTCTTTTCGCCTAGCTAGGCTATACTCCATAATCTAACCGCTTTTTCAAACACTCTCTTCTGAAACGTGTTAAAAAAGGCAGATTATTACATATAGCTACGCTAGTCGAACGATCCGCTTCGCAGATCTTTTCGCCCAGCTAGGCTATATTCCATAATCTGGGCGCCTTTTTTAACACTCTATGCTAAAACCTTTTTCAACACTTTTGCAAATCCTTCTGGTTCTTGGGCGTAACCTAAGTGGCCAGCAGGAACGGCGGTAATTGGGACGTTTAGTTTGCTGGAAATATCGGTTGTGACTTCTGCCGGGAAGGAGCCGGTTGAACCAGTTCCAACTAATAAAACAAGCTTATCGCGGTGCTGTTCGAGGACGGAAAAATCAATTTGTCGACTTGTGTACTGGCGAATTTCGTTTTCGAACCAAAAGGCCTGGCTACGTGTTTTTGCATCCGTTGCTGTCTTTGCGGCGTCTTTAATATCCGAAACGTTTGTCGCAGGTTTTGACATCATTTGCGCATCAACTGCGCCAATTCGCATAAATTTGCCGAAGGCCTTCATTGCTGCCATCATGCCATCTTTTTGGGCGATGTCAACAACAGTTTGGTTATTGGCCTGCTGTTGTTCAGAATCTGGTAAAAAGACGTTGATTGGTGATTCGTGAATTAAGGCCCGCTTAAAGATTTCCGGATAATCCTGTAAGGTTTCCATCACAACGATTGAACCAGAACTACTGCCTAAAATTGAGACAGGCTCATTGCTGACTTCTTTTGCCAAAGCGGCCAAGTCGCTAGCGTCGGTTTTAATTCGGTAGCTATCGTGGGGTTGTTCAATACCATCGGGAAGTGGTTTCGTTAATTTACTTTTACCAAAGTTGCGGCGATCATACATGACCACTTTGTAATCATCCTTGAGGTTTTCGGCGGCCTGGCGGAAAATATCACCTGTACCATTTGCACCAGGAACAAAGATCAAGACTGGTCCCGCACCAACAGTTTCGTAATGTAATGTGGCGCCATCTAAGGTTAATTCGCTCATGTTAAAAAACTCCTTTTCGTTTTTAATGAAGTAAATTTTGCGTTTATGGATTGTTATTTAACTTCATCTAATAATTGTTTACCGTTACTATAAAAAATCATTTTCTTAGTTGCTTCGGACAACAGTCCACTGGTTTCCAATTCTTTTGTTAATTGCACAACCTGTGGAGCAGGTGTGTAAGGCGAATCGGTTGCGTATAAAATATGCGTTGGGTCCGTTACCTGCTGCAACACGGGTAATTGATGCGGTAAAACACGGCCAGCGACATCAAAATATTGTGTTGCCATGACCTCGGCCATATTCACTTGATCATCGGTTAGCGCTGGATTGAGTTTTTGGGCCAAGGCGATTCGGTCGGAGATAACCGGCAGTAATGCGCCAGCGTGTGGGATAATAAACTTAATGTTAGGATAACGAGTAAAGACGCTGTGTAAGACCATATTGGTCACTGCTCGTGTTGTATCAAAGAAAAATTCCATAATTGGTGTTGGAATTTCACGATTAACGTCTTTAGCAATTGGTTTAGGTTCATTTGGATGTAACATGACGATTGTTTTACGTTCGTTTAATTTCGCCATAATTGGATCTAGGCCAGGATCACCTAAGTATGTTCCGTTGGCATTTGTTGGTAATGTGAAGGCAGTGGCATGATTGGAACGTGCCCGGTCGATTTCGGCAATACTTTCAGCAACGTATGGTAAAGGCAAGGTGGCAGCAAAACCAATTTTATCCGGGTAGGCCTTGCGCTGCTCAGCGCCATAATCATTGGCCTCAGTTGCCAATTCACTCGTTAAACCAGCGTCGTTTGTGTTTGAAACGTGTGGTGAAGATAGCGAGATGATCGAATAGGCAACGTTATTTTTGTCCATTGTTTCTAAAGTGGTATCAATTGTATATGCAGGGGTTTTAACACCATCGCCGTAATCATCGAAATATTTTTTGAGAAATTTCTTGAATCCTGGTGAAAGATAATGAGCATGAAAATCAATTTTACGATACATATGATAACCTTCTTTCAAAAATGGGTTGCTTTAATTAATTCATACTGTGTACAATAAGCTCACGATGTGAATTTGTCAACAGAAAAGATTGGGGAAATATAAAATGGCGCGAAAAGCTAAATTATCAACAGAAATTGTGATTAATAAGGCACTGGAAATTGCTCAAGCAGGCGATTTCAATGCTCTGTCGTATCGTGGGCTGGCTCGTGAATTAAACGTCCAACCACAAACACTATATCGGTATGTGGCCAACATCGAAGAACTTCAAATTAAGGTGGTGCTGATCTTTTTGGATCAGTTGATTGCCTTTGTTCAAAACGCTGTTATTGGACTGAGCGGGCAAGAGGCGATTCTGGCCTTTGTTAAAGCGGCGTTCGATTTTTCCCAGGACAATCATGCCTTTAATAGTATGTTGTCATTGATTGGAAAAATTAATAAACAGGACGAAATATTGTCCAAATTAATGGCATTGCGTGATATTCCAACAACAATCGTACGGCGAAACAATGGCAATGAGGATGCAAACAAGGTTCAACAGCATGTTCAGATTTTAATGAGTTTAATTTTTGGGTTCATTGAATTCACTGACCTCGGTCTATATCGAGATAAGGCAGACGCCAGCACAACTTTGGTTGCCAATGCTAAGGAAATTATTGTGAATTGGTGAAGAACGAGTAAGCAATCGGCGTCGGCATAATTGCTTTTTGTTCCTGAACAGACCAAATTCTACTAAAATATTATCAGGGTGACCAAGGATAAGCTTTGCGTAAAATAATGGCTATTAGTTCTGCTTTTTTAAAGCGCTTTAACACTAATGCAAAGGGCCTGAGACAGTATTTCAAAAAAAGTTTAAAAATAAGTGTGTTATCGCTTGCATTCATTTGTGAGCGATGCTATATTATGGGTGTGGAAGAGATAAGACCTGATCAGCAAGATAAGCCTCCTCAGTCTTCGGCAGACCACCAAGATGTGAAATGGCGGTCGGTGGAAACAAAAGGGCTGTATGACAAGCCTGATTCTTTTAATAAGTTTCACGTTACAAAACGTTAAATGAACGAAAGTCTTCGGTAGACCGCTAAGACAAGCGATAGTGGTCGGTGGAAACAAAAGGGCAGCACGACAAGCCTAGTTCTTTTAACAAGTTTTAGGTTACAAACGTTAAATGGACGAAGTCTTCGGTAGACCACTAAGACAAGCGATAGTGGTCGGTGGAAACAAAAGGCTGTACAACAGGCCTAGTTCTTTTAACAAGTTTTAGGTTACAAACGTTAAACGGACGAAGTCTTCGGTAGACCACTAAGACAAGCGATAGTGGTCGGTGGAAACAGAAAGGCTGTACAACAGGCCTAGTTCTTTTAACAAGTTTTAGGTTACGAAATGTTGAATGAACAAGAAGTGAATTTTTGCGAAGTCCACGTTCCGTAGCATAGCATCTAAGTTCCTAGCGTTGCTGGTGCATGCTGAAACAACAAGCATATGGGCCACGAATTATAGTAGCTTGATGAGTGAGATCATCTGGCAGTGGCTAAAAGTATTAAGCGTACCAAATGCGTAAAATTTAATATGAAGGTGTTTTGATATTCAAAAAGTTCTATATGACCAAGATCAATTAGGTCAGGCGCTTTCCACTGTTATGTAGGTTTCAAGACTGAGGAGACTTGAAGCCTATTTTTTTGTCTGCAAATATACTTTAATTAGAGCTGATTGTTAATTTATAATAAGTGAATTCCCTTATTTATTAATTATTAATTGGAATATCATTAGAAAAGATGTAAAATATTTACTAAAGTTAGGTAATGTTTGGAAAGGCGATTAGATTCTACTTCGTAATTGAGGACTATTACTGGCCTCGCTGACGTTGTCGATCGGACTAAGATAACCCGAAGTCCGAATCGCGGCTAAGTGCGCTAATAATCTTGATGCTTCAAACGTTGTCCATTCTTGTGGCAAAGTTCGTGCCGCAAGAACTAGCACGACGAAAATCGCCCAGAAGCACAGTTATACAGTCCGTAACTGCTCGCGAGTAGGCCCATCTTGGTCACTGCAGGAATCTGCTTTTTCAAACACGTTTCCACTAAATTAGTCAGGTAAGTACTAGTAAAGATATTTTCCAAACTAAGGTGGAATTCCAACTAATTTGCTTAGTACTTTTTTATTGATTTGGCGTAAACATGTTTGAAGAGGAACTGGCGCTCAGCCTTATAGGAAATACTTGAATGAGCATCATTTATTTAATGTTTTCCTTGAGTAGAGCTACTTTTCGTTGCCAATTGAACTCCAATTCATTTTGGCTGCAGCATTTGCCAGTAACTTTCGGTTACGAAGTAGGAAATGAGGACCTGTTTAAACACACTTATGTAAATACAGCTTTGAAAGGAGCTTTTCAATATGGCAGATGGTCAGACTCAGAAAGATCTTAGAATCAGAAGTCACGTTTACGACGGAATGGTTAGGGCACCTAATCGATCACTCATGCGGGCAACTGGCATGAAGGATGAGGATTTTAAGAAACCACTTATCGGTGTAATTAGTGCTTGGGCGGAAAATACGCCTTGTAATTTACACTTGGAAGAATTAGGTAAACTAGCGAAAAAAGGCGTCACGGCTGCAGGTGGCTGGCCCGTCCAATTTGGCACAATCACCGTTTCTGATGGTATTTCAATGGGGACACCAGGCATGCGCTTTTCGCTACCTTCCCGGGACGTCATCGCCGATTCGATTGAAACGGCCATGAGTGGTCATAATT
Organism: Loigolactobacillus backii; assembly: GCF_001663675.1. Taxonomy (NCBI): domain Bacteria; kingdom Bacillati; phylum Bacillota; class Bacilli; order Lactobacillales; family Lactobacillaceae; genus Loigolactobacillus; species Loigolactobacillus backii. The sequence continues at coordinate 223,198 of NZ_CP014873.1, read as the reverse complement.
GTGACGCTTTTGTGGCTATTGGTGGTTGTGATAAAAATATGCCCGGAAGTATGATTGCGATCGCTAATACTGAGATTCCGGCCATTTTTGTCTATGGCGGAACAATTTCACCAGGCAAACTTAACGGGAAAGATATTGATTTAGTTTCGGTATTTGAGGCAGTTGGGCAGTGGAATCACAAAGATATCAGTGCCGACGAAGTGCGCGCAATTGAATGCAACGCCTGTCCAGGACCTGGTGGCTGCGGTGGCATGTATACGGCAAATACAATGGCTTCGGCAATTGAAGCCATGGGCATGAGTTTGCCGGGATCGGCGTCACATCCAGCAGTGTTTGACGTTAAGAAGCGTGACGTCGAAGAAGCCGGTAAAGCAGTAATGAACTTACTTGAAAAGGGGATCTACCCGAAAGATATTATGACCCGTAAGGCCTTTGAAAACGCCTTGACTGTGGTTATGGCACTAGGTGGCTCAACTAATTCAGTGCTCCATTTATTGGCAATCGCCCACGCTGCTAATGTTGATCTAACTATCGATGATTTCAATAAATTCCAAGCAAAAGTACCGCACATTGCGGATCTGAAGCCAAGTGGTCAGTATGTTTTCCAGGACTTATATGAAGCTGGCGGTGTTGAGGCCGTTATGAAATATTTGTACCAAAATGGTTATTTACATGGTGATTGCTTGACCGTCACTGGGAAAACGGTAGCCGAAAACCTTGCAACAGCGCCTGATTTGACGCCTGGGCAAAAAGTCATCATGCCGCTGGAACATCCCAAACGTAAGGACGGTCCATTAATGATTTTATACGGTAATTTGGCCCCAGAAGGCGCTGTAGCAAAAGTTGCTGGTGTTAAAGCTCGGCGGCACGTTGGCCCAGCTAAGGTTTTTGATAACGAAGAAGACGCAATTGAAGCTGTTTTGGCGGATAAAGTCGTTAATGGCGATGTTGTGGTTGTTCGTTACGTTGGACCAAAAGGTGGACCCGGCATGCCAGAAATGCTTTCCCTGTCCGGCATGCTAGTTGGTAAAGGTCAAGGCGAATCAGTGGCCTTATTAACGGACGGTCGCTATTCTGGCGGAACACACGGCTTTGTCGTTGGCCACATTGCTCCTGAAGCCCAAGATGGCGGACCCATTGCCTATTTGCATACTGGCGATGAAGTGATTATTGATCAAGATACCAAAGAAATCACGATGTCCGTTTCCGAGGCCGAATTGGCCAAACGCAAGGCTGCCACAACGATTCCACCACTGTATACACGCGGTGTCTTGGGCAAATACGCACATCTGGTTTCTAGTTCTTCTAAAGGTGCGATTACTGATTTTTGGAAAAAGGACGAACGATAGGGATACATTTTTTCTGAGTAGTGCTCGGAAACAACAAGAGGCCAGGACTTTTTTGTCCCAGCCTTTTTCTGTCTTGATTTTTGGCAGAATCAAAGCCTAAAAGGAATTTAATTTTGAATTATTTTAGTAAAAGATAAGGCAAAATTAGAAAAGGTTCTTGAAAAAATGAGTTTTTAATGTGAAAATACACATACAACATATTTGCAGTACGGAAAGGATTCGATAAGATGCGTGATGATATTAAAATAAATGAGCGGGCGGCAACGATTAGTGACCAAATAATCGCGAAACTTCAAAATATATATGATCCGGAAATTGGTTTAGATATTTATAATTTAGGCCTGATTTATGAAATTGAATTGGACGATGCTGGTAGCAGTAGAGTTGTGCTCACTTTTACCGAAATGGGCTGTGGCTGCATTGATTCCGTTCCAAATGAAATTAAGGCGGCGTTGGTTGAAATTGAAGAAATTAAGGACGTCGAAGTTGAAATCGTTTGGGCGCCAACCTGGAAAATGAATCGGATTAGTCGCTTTGGCAGAATTTCGCTGGGAATTAGTCCACGGTAAGGTTTAGATGGACAAAAAATAAGCATTCTTGAGTTGTTAGAATTTAACTAACAGCCCAGGAATGCTTATTTAAGTACGTTTACACTAAATTGGTCAGGTAAATGGCTAGTAAAGGTATTTTCCAAACACGACTTAGTTATCGATCGAATCCAATTCAAGAATTTTGGCTTTTGCCATTAAGCGAATTGTTTCCTGTAAATGAACACTTAAGTCTTTGCGATCGCTAGAACTTAAGGTATTGATCCGTTCTTGGATTCGCCCCTGGATGAGTTGCATGTGTTCTTTTACAACAGCCTTTCCCTTTTCGGTTCGATAAACATTGACAACACGACGATTTTCTTCATTATGTTGGCGTTGAAGCAGGCCGCGTTCTTCTAAGGTGCCAATAATTCGCGTCAATTGAGGACGTGTGATGCCAATGGTTTTTGCCAGCTCCGTCATGGTGGTGCCAGGGCGTTTATAAACATTTCGCAATGTGATTGCTTGTAAGCGAGTTAGTCCGAATTCTTCTAGGGAATGACTTTTTGTAATTGCCTGTGTGAGAGTCATAAATAACTGCCCAAACAATTCGCTGTTATTGGAATTTTTTTCCATGGTAACCTCCCAAGGCTCAATTTAAATTTAATCATTTGTAATAGTTGACAATTATGAATTATGTCATTATAGTTAATACTTGTCAAATGATAAATATTTCAGTTCCAGTAAATAAGATTTTATGCACCGTCTAAAATAGACATTAAGAACTGAGGAGGAGCAGGTTTCCAGGACGCGGAGTTCGCGTTAGGAGAATGGACATCATCCGAAAATAGGATTTTGCGGTTACGTAAAATAGACATTAAGAACTGAGGAGGGCCATGTTTCGAGTACGCGGAGTTCGCGTTAGGAGAATGGATATCATCCGAAAATAGGATTTTGCGGTTACGCAAAATAGACATTAAGAACTGAGGAGGACACGTCAGTGTTAAAACTAAGCCATATCAACAAAGTTTATCATGTTGGGGATACCGTCACGAAAGCGCAGAATGATGTTTCAGTTCAGTTTCGGCAGCAAGAATTTGTCGCAATTCTAGGGCCGAGTGGGTCGGGGAAAACGACCATGTTGAATATTATCGGTGGCCTTGATCGATATGACTCTGGCGATCTGTTAATAAAGGGAAAATCAACTAAAAATTTTAAGGATTCTGATTGGGACGCTTACCGAAATAATTCTGTAGGTTTTATTTTCCAATCTTATAACCTGATTTCACACCTTTCAATTATGGAAAATGTTGAAATGGGGATGACCTTAAGTGGGGTGCCGGCCGCAAAAAAATGGCAGATGGCAACCGAAGCCTTGGTTCGCGTTGGTTTAAAGGATCAGATTCATAAGCAACCTAACCAGCTTTCTGGTGGTCAAATGCAGCGGGTGGCGATTGCGCGGGCGATTGCGAACAATCCCGAAATACTGCTGGCCGATGAACCAACTGGGGCTCTAGATTCGGAAACAAGCGAAGAAATTATGCAGCTCATTCGTGATTTGAGTAAGGACCGGCTAGTGATTATGGTCACGCATAACCCGGATTTGGCGCATCAGTACGCTGATCGAATTATTAATTTTGCGGATGGCCAAATTCAGGATGATTCTAATGCATTTGAAGGTGAAGCGGCCCAGGATGATTTTTCGTTAAACAACACCAAAATGAGTTACTGGACGGCCATGAAACTTTCCTATACTAATATCCGAACTAAGAAAGGGCGAACTTTCCTGACGGTTTTTGCGTCAAGTATTGGGATTATCGGGATTGCGGTTGTCCTGGCACTATCAAATGGCTTCCAAAAGCAAGTTGATCAAACGCAAAGTGACGCGCTATCGACAATGCCGGTTACAATTTCACAAGTTAGTACGGATCCTAGTGCGATGGCTTCAAATAGTAGCACTAAAACTAAGACGGCTAAGGGCAATACAATTACGGCTGAAAAGAGCGATCAGGACAAAGCCCAGCACACCAATAAAATTACGAGTCAGTACCTTGATTACCTGAACAAGATGCCTAAGAAGGATGCCAAAAATATTGCGATTAGTTATGGTACCGGCATGAATTTAATTCGGCAGGTTGACGGAAAATATAAATCGGTGACTTTCTCGAATACTGATCCAGATAAGGCCGCTTCAGGTGCTAGTGCCATGATGAGCAGTAGTGGCAGTGGAATTAACGGTAGTGTTTATCCCGTTGATCGAAACGGCAAGCAGTCGTTCTTGAAAACTTACTATAAAGTTGTTGCCGGTAGTTACCCGACTAAAGCAACGGATGTCGTGTTGGTCCTCAATAAAGATAATTCGTTAAACATTAATGCCTTGAAGAACCTTGGTTTTAACGTTAAAGAGGGCCAGAAATATAATTATAAAGATTTAGTTGGCACGACGGTTAAGCTGGTCGGAAATGATGATTACTACACCAAATTACCAACGGGCAATTTTATACCAGAAACTGATTATTCGACGATGGCAACCAAGGCCGCAACCCAAACGTTGACGGTTAAGGGAATCATTCGGGTGAAATCAAGTGATTCAGACGGCATTCTCGCCAGTGGGGTTGCTTATAGTGCTAATTTAACTAAAAAGGTGCTTGACGCCAACAAGAACTCGGCCATTGTTGCCGCCCAAAAGAGTAGCAATAATAGTGTTGTGACCGGGCAAAGCATGGACAAGGCCACTCGCGAAAGCACGTTGGCAACACTGGGTGGCACCTCCGAACCCACTAATATTCAAATTTACCCAACTAAATTCAAGCAAAAAGATAAAGTCTTGAACTATTTAGATAAATACAACAAGGGCAAGAGTACGGCCAATAAAGTTGTTTACACTGATCTGGCTAGTACGATTTCAACGATGACTGGCGGTATCATGGACGCCATTACCTATGTCTTAATCGCGTTTGCGGGAATTTCACTTGTGACTTCAATGATTATGATTGCGATTATTACTTACACCAGTGTTCTGGAACGGACCAAGGAAATTGGCGTGTTGAAGGCCTTAGGTGCCCGGAAGAAAGATATTACCCGTGTCTTTGACGCTGAGACGTTTATTCTGGGCTTTGGCGCAGGGGTCTTTGGGATATTTGTTGCCTGGTTATTAACTTTCCCAATCAACGCTATTTTGGCCAACGTGACTGGCTTGTCAGGCGTTGCGGTGCTGAATCCAACGCAGGCAATCGTATTGGTGATCATCTCCACCGTATTGACGATGTTAGGTGGCCACATCCCTGCACGAATGGCCGCGAAGAAGGATGCGGCAATCGCGTTACGGGCTGAGTAAGAGTGCCTCAAAAGGCGGTTAGATTCTACTAAATTTGTGTAAACGTGTCTAAAAAGGCAGATTCCTGCGCTTAGCTACAATCGCCAACTAATTCATTTCATGAATTAGTCGTCAATTTAGGCTAATGCTCAGAATCTAACCGCCTTTTTAGACACTCTAAATAAAAAAAGAAGACTTAAAAATGACATTTGAAAATCAACGACCAACGACTAAAAACATTGAAGAAATGCTTGCTAAGCAACAAATTACTGAACTGGTTCAGTACGAGCGTTACGCCCGGGACTATGGGCTGTGGGATGGTATGGCGACGTGCTATACCGATGACGCAACGATTGAAATTTCTTGGTACAAGGGTGATATTAAAGGCTTTTTGAAAGCATCCAAGCCTTCACCAGATGCACAAACTGATTCTTTACCGGCCCACAAGCTTCACGAAACGTTGGTTTGGCTGCATGGTGACAAGGCCATGGCCGTGATTGTGACGACGATGACTGGCCGGACGCCTGTTCAAGGCAAGACGATGGATAATCTGATCTACGTTCGGTTAGTTTATTCATTGAAGAAAGTTGCCGGCGAGTGGAAGATTTATACTATGACGCCAGTTTATGAACGGGATACTTTGTTACCCGTGACGCCTGAAAATGTTAAGCCAGTACCAGGCGCCCGTGATAGCTATAAGAACTTGGCGATTGTTTTGAAGGATCTTGGTGTTAAGGCCAGCGATGATCTACCTGGCCTGGATCAGCCAGAATCGGTTACCAAATTCATGACTCAGGTTGATGATTGGTTAAACGAATAATAAGCGTTAGAAAATAGTTGGAGGCTGATTTGATGAGAAAAATAATTACCGTCGAAGAGCATTTTGAAATGCCAACTCCAGAGGCTAAACAGAATTTTAATTAGTCAGGTAAATACTAATAACAGTATTTTTCAAACACAAACTAAATTACATGACGCAAGAAAGACTGGAGGACATACAAATGACAGCACTTGAAATTAGTGGTCGTACTTATTCGGAGTTACCCATTCCGGATGATTACCAACTTGTTTATGACCGAATAGTTACCCGCGATGGCGAAAAGATTCATTTACGCCGTTATCAGCCGGCTGATTTGAAAGAAGAGGCACTTGAACGTGAAAGAGTCGTGGTGTTGTGCCGCGACGATGGTTACGTGTTGACTTATAACGCTTTGATTCATCCTGGTACTGGCAAATTGCCTAGCGAAAAAGAGGCCTGGGCCAAGGCTGAACGTGTTTGGCAAGAAGTCGATCCAAAATACCGTGAACGCCTTGAACGTATGGAAACGTCGCGGCAAGAACGATCTTACGTCAACGCAGCAGGCAAAACGATTACCGTACCAATAATTTGGGCGAAGTACGCTGATCTGCAAAGTGAGGGCAACTACTGTTGGGTTGGCCTTGGCGCCAATAATGAAGTTCTGGAATTCGAACGTGATAGCTACTGGGATTACGACGCTGCCCGGCAGAAGTCGGAAATGTGGAACTACGATGACTGGATCCTCGCACGCCGCGGTGATGGGCCACAATTAGATCCACCACGGGCACTGGCGTAAATTTGGAGAGTGTTTGAAAAAGCGTCCAGGTTCTGAGGATTAGCCTAGATTGACGAATTATCTGTGAAACAGATGATTTGGCGATCGTAGCTAACCGCAGGAACCTGCTTTTTCAACCACGTTTACACAAAACTAGCCAGAGAGACTAGTGAAAAGTATTTTTCAAACACATTTCCACGGGATTAGTCAGAAAAAGTAAGCATTAAACTAATTTCAAAGTGTACCCTAAACCAGTTTTGCAATAAAAACACAATAATTAGTTATCATGCCGTAAATAGATAGTACAAAATAGTAATCCTTTCGGGGATTGCTATTTTTTTGACGGAAAGTTGAATAGCAGCAATGATTGCCTAAGTTTTTGGATTACGATTACTAAATCTATTGCAGTTGTTCATTTCCGTCAGCCGACATTCAGGTTATACTATAGGCAAAGACAGGGAGGTTGCGGTTATGAATTTGCTGTTTGCCATTGATAATCAGGTGGTCGATCAATTACTGACGACGCTTTATTCCATTCACGTTAATACACCGAAGCAACAGTTTGACGTTTATGTGATGCAAAAGGATAAATTGAAGAAAACGGCCAAGATAACGGCTTTTTGTGCGAAATTAGGCATAAACTACCACCCGATTGTTTTGGGCAAGGCCTTCTTAGAGGATGTGCCGGTGACTAATCGTTATCCGGAGATTATTTACTACCGGCTATTGGCGCAACGTTACCTACCCGATGATTTGACGCGGATTCTTTATTTGGACGTGGACATCTTGGTGATTAATGATTTGGCGGCCCTATACCAGTTAGATTTAGGAAAGCACTTATACGCGGCGGCCAGTCATTCGGCGCTCACCAACAACGTTACCGAGCCACTAAATAAAATCCGTTTGGGCAATTATGAGGCGGAAAGTTACTATAATTCGGGGATTATGCTGCTTAATTTGCAACTCATTCGCGCACAGGTAAAAACGGCCGATATTGTTGATTACATTGAGCAAAATAAAATGGCGCTCCTTTTGCCTGACCAGGATGTCTTAAATGGGTTGTACGGTCACCAAATTAAAAAGATTCCGGATGAACGCTATAATTTTGACGCCCGCCACAGTCCGCTATACTATGCATTAAGCAATGGGCAGTGGGATCTGGATTGGGTGATTAAAAACACCGTTATCCTCCATTTTTGTGGGCGCGATAAGCCGTGGAAAAAGGATTACCACAATCGTTACGCCGGCCTGTATAAACACTATGCTTACCGGACGCAGCAGGTGCTGGAGTAGCTAGTGAAGTGGGACAAAAGTCGGTTTTGGGTTCACTGCGTAACATAAGCTAATCCAATAACCGGACTATGGTTGTTGGATTAGCTGTGGTCGTGTTTGGTTGAAAGACTAGTATCTACTTTGAGTAATTGTTTTAATTTAGAAATTTTAAATTGCTTAAAAAATAACGCTGCTTAAGATCGGGAAATTGATTATCCCTGATTCTAAGCGGCGTTATTTTTTACTATTTTTCAAAACCACCGAATATTCTAAGGACTTTACGAATCTTCTTAGCAGAAGCGGCGAAACTGATCAACGCCAATCTAAAGCGCCAACCGATCCGCCTCGGTTACTTTGCGGAGCACTTTGCAGGGATTGCCCACTGCGACTACGCCGGCGGGAATGTCGTGGGTGACGATGCTGCCAGCGCCAATAATGCTGCCTTGGCCGATGGTGACGCCGCCACGGACAACGACATTTGCGCCCAGCCAAACGTCCGCTGCAAGCGTAATCGGTGCGCTGGTTATGATGCCGTTGCGCCGTTGTTCGGCAATGAGGGCGTGGCCGGTGCAAGTCAAACAAACGCCAGGAGCAAGGAAGACGTTGGCGCCAATGTTGACCGGTGACGAATCCAAAATTGTACAATTATTGTTAATGAAGGAAAAGCCGTTAAAATGAATGTTAAAGCCGTAATCGCAGCTAAAATTAGTACCAATAAAGACGGTCTCATCAACTGTTCCCAGCAGCGTCCTTAAAATAGCGTACCGTTCGACTTTGGCCACTGGATCAGTCTGACTATAGCCCCAGCAAAGGTGCTTGGCCTTGTCTTGAATATCTCCTGGTAAATCAGCGTAGCGAGCCACGTAGGGTTGGTCTGATTTCATTTTTTTTAAAAAGTCCATTTTGATCTCCATTTCCGAATGAGAATGATTGTTGGTTTAAGTCTAACACCATTTTTGGGTAAAAATTCGCTAACTTGCAAGTGGCCGGATTGCTAAAAATTGGTTAAATTCTGATGTAAATAGTAGCCGGTTGAATTGGACGGCGTTATAGTGTAAACGTGCTTGAAAAAGCGGCTTTCGGCGGTGACCGCGACAAGCAGTTACGGACTTTGTAACTGTGTTCCTTGGCTTTTGCCATAGTTGAATGGAAAAGTTTGAAGCATCAAGACTATTAGCACTTTAGGCTGCGATTCGGACTTTGGTTCATCTTAGTCCGATCGACATCGTCAGTAATCCTCAGAACCTGGACGCTTTTTCAAGCACTCTCAAATTAAACGTGTTTGAAAAAGCAGGTTCCTGCGGTTAGCTACGATCGCCAAATCATCTGTTTCACAGATAATTCGTCAATCTAGGCTAATCCTCAGAACCTGAACGCTTTTTCAAACACTCTAGTTAGGAGGTAAAATGTGAGACATAAGGGATGGCTTTTCGGTGTCATTTTGATTACCGCGGGCCTATTTATCATAAAAACTGATTTTCAAAATATACCAACCACGGTCGTTTCGGTCGTTCGCCAGCGAATTGTGCCTAAGCTGGATGCGTTAACCACGCCGCAGGTTGAGGTTGAACAGCAGCCGTCTGCTAATAGCAGCAGCAGCAGTAGCAGTGGTGCGCAAAGTAGTAGTGCACAAAGCGGCACTTCCCAGAGCGCCAGTTCGCAGAGTACGGCGGCCACACCGATGGAAGAAAATGTTCAGGGGAAAACTTTGGCCACCACGTACTATTACCATTTTAACGCGAATACGCCTCAGTCGGTGAAGCGGGTATTTGAACAGGCGGTGACTATCTATAATCAAACGAAACTGGTGAATTTAGTTGCCGGAGCGGGTAGTCAAAGCCAGAATCAAATTGCTTTCGGGACTTACAAAAAGGTGATGTCCGCCGCTGAACAGGGCACCATTGAGTTAGGCGTCGGCGGTCCGGGCATTATTCAGCGGGTTGGCTACGGTGCTTACACCGCCAATCACGCCCAGGCTAGTCTGAATATTAATTACACCACCTCAATCTCGTTGGCGGTGGCGCTGCATGAGTTAGGCCACGCGCTAGGTTTGGCCCATAGTACCGATAAAACTTCGGTGATGTACCCAATGGATCAGGGCGTGACAACCTTGTCCCAGGGCGATTTGAATGGCCTGAAACAGATTTATAAAGAGTAGGCGTGTTTGAAAGCTGAAGCTGGCTTTAGATCCAGGCAAGATTAGTTTTACTAAAAGGTACTGAAAAATAGTTACGGCACGTATTTTCAGACAATAAAATATAAGTGATCGTACTACTACTAATTTCGTTGGGATGTTGGCGAAATAGTAGTAGTATTTTATTTGATGAACGTGTTTAAAAAGGCGGTTTTTCAAACACGTTTAAGCTAAATTGATCGGCCAACACTAGCAAATGAAATTTTAACGTACAACTTAGAGACATTTTGTGTAACGTGTAAATTTAGTATAAGACGTCCTTTCACCATTTTTAAAATTGAGGAGTAGCGATATGGCAGAAGTTAAACTTAGAAAAATTAATTTGACTGATATTGAAACCTTACAACAGCTCAGTCAAGAAACCTTCACGGATACTTATAAGGCCCAAAACACACCGGAGAACCTGGCCACTTATTTAGCCAGCGCGTATAATTTGCCGAAATTAAAACGCGAATTGGCAACCCCGTTAGCGCAATTCTATTTTGCCTACGTTGATCACCAGTTGGCGGGTTACCTGAAAGTAAATCAGGGCGGCGCACAGACTGAAAATATGGGCGCAACAACGTTAGAGGTTGAGCGAATATACGTGCGCCCGGCCTTTAAACGCCACGGCCTGGGTAGTCGTTTTATTCAGCAGGCCTGCGAAGTGGCGGAACAGTTGGGTAAAAGCAAAATTTGGTTGGGCGTTTGGGAACACAACTTAATTGCCCAGCAATTTTACACAAAGTTAGGTTTTGTTCACACGAGCCGGCACACTTTTTGGCTAGGAACGGACCAACAGACGGACTTTATCATGGAAAAAACACTTAAAACGGCAGAAAATGATCAAAAGTAGTTAAAACGATAAGGAAGGCGAATTAGAATGGATTTGACTAAACAAACAATTTTAGTGGTTGGTGGGACTTCTGGTTTTGGCCGTGAGGTTGCCAAACAGGCATTGGCTCAGGGTGCAACGGTTCACGTACTTGGCCAAAATCAGGCCCGATTGCAGGCAATGTTAAAGGATTTTTCAGCAGCAAAATTAACGGGAAGTGTTGTTGACGCAACTGACAAACAAGCGCTAACTCATTTTTTCGCTAATTTTAAGGCTTATGATCATTTGGTTTCCACGTTAGGTGGGGCAATGGCCGGTGGTTTTATGGCTAATTCAGTTGATCAGGTTCGTCAAACCATCGAGGCCAAATTTTTCACTAATTTACAGCTCATTAAGCTCGCCCAACCAACCATTAAGGCCAACGGGTCGATTACGCTAACTTCTGGGACTGGCGGGCACCCGGCGACCGCTTCAGGGGCGATTATCGGCAATCAGGCGATTAACACCTTGGTTGCGGGCCTGGCAGTAGAGTTGGCGCCGAACATTCGCGTTAACGCCGTGGCGCCAACCTGGACGCCAACTGGATTATGGCGGGGACTGACACCAGAAGCACTGGCAAAACAAACGCAACAGGCCGCGGCGGCAACACCTTTAAAGCGAGTAGCGACAATTGCCGAAGTGGCCTCCGCCTACTTGTACCTAATGCAGAATCAATTCATCACCGGGCAGGTGCTCAACGTCGATGGTGGCGTTTCAGTGAGCTAATAAATGGTCAGTTAACTAATTACGTCAATTTTATCGTTGAATATTTACAGAAATTAGTTTTAAAATGTTCTCAAATGAATGATAAAATTTTATTTTTAAAGACAAGTCTTTGCTTTTTTTTAAGCTAGCTTGCCTTTTTTGATCCGTTAAATTTTAAAATTAAAAATTTAACTGAAACTTGAAAGTATGAAGACAGACTGATCCCTTGGTATCACAGGGCATATTTTAATTAATTTAACCATTTAGCTTGCTGTTAACAGCGAAACTAACCGTTTCGGCAAAAATGTGAAGAACTGATTCATCATCTGAATAATTTGGGCTCTTCTTGCATAAACTTCATGATTAATAATCGTTTTTAACGAATTTAGAAGCCATACCAGTGCTTGAGACAACTCAATATCTGGCATGGCTTCGTTCATTATAAAGAATAAATCCCCAATGGTGCGATCATCCTGATTTTGCCGTTCCTGCCAAGCTAATAGGTCATAAGTCATCATGACAATTGCTAAATGGCCACAAAGCCCGTCATAATTTTGAACTTGTGATTTGTCGAGCCGCAAGTATTGCTTGGCAACTTTAAAGTAATTCTCAATTTGCCATCTTCGGGCGTATAGTTGAATGATCTCTTGTGGCTGAAGGCCTAACTGAGTCGTTGCCAGTACTAGGTAGTCATCTTGACGGGCCCGATTAGCCACAAATACCAAGCGAAGCTTGAATTTTTGGTTCCCGACGTGCGCTTCGACAAAGCAGCTGTATTGATAAGCTTGCTTGGGTTGATATTTTGAGGCCTGCAGTCGCTTGTATAATGCTTTAACTGAATATTGCCGTCCGCGATATTGATAGTAAATTTTGCTGGACCGTTTAAGCATGCCCACGCCGTTTAATCCCAACTTGGTTAATTCATAGAACATTTTTGGTGAGCTATACCAGCTATCAAATAACACATAGTCAGCTAGAACGCCATTTGCGAGGGCTTGCTTGACAAGTTGCAATGAAACGAGGTTCATTTTTTGCTGTGCTTGGCGACGTCTCCGGCCAGCAATTGTTCGTTGATCGGTTGTTTTAGCTGATTTTCCAAGGACGTTTTGTGGCTTCTTGGAAGACATTAATGCAAAGTTGATCGGTAAGAATGTATTGGCGTCACTCCAACCCAAAGTTAAAGCCCGGTATCCCTTAATATATAACTGTTTGTCATGGTCAAAGACTCGCGCTAGTAATTCGGTTTGGGTGGCGTACTCACGGGAAAAGAGTGTATCGTCAATGATCAATGCTAACCGCCGCCGGCGGTCAATAAACGGTCGTAAATGCTTGATTAAATGACTCCCAACTTGACAAATCAAGCGTTGCCAATTGATCCGGCCATCGTTCAAATTATTTCTGACGGTGCGACTGGTAAAGTTAGGTGTTTCATGGGCTCGATAAAGCGAGCGTCCCAGGAACTTTGTCGTGAGCAGCCATTCAATGACCTTCATCAAGCTGATTTCTGAATGCCGGCGATAATTCACCAACTTGGTGAGTTTAGATAGACCAATGAGGGAAGTAAATTGATGAACAATATTGTGAAGCTCGTTTTCTGTATTTTTTTGTCTTATAATATTCATGACGTAAGTCTCCTTTGTATCTTGGTTTTGGTCGACTAAAGTATACAACGCAGGAGAGCTTGCGTTTATTTTTTTGCCAAAAAAGCCAATAACCACACGCCTTTGGCGTGATTATTAGCTTTCAAGTTTCAGAATTTAATTAAGTTTAGCTGACTTATTGAAGGTGGCATGATTTTGATTGTTTACTTAAGTGATTAAAGCGCTAACTGGCAACTTTTAATGGTGAAATACGTGTTTTTTGACTAGGTTAATCCAAACCAACAAGTGAGCAAGCGGCCGCAGAATTTCTGCGTGAACTAAATATATCCGCAATGCCCGAGCTAACTAATGTTATTAAGGGTCGGGCTGTGCTAGGATGACCGTGTAAGCGCCCATCCTGTGATCTAAGGTGTGGGCGGTCAAGTTGGTCATTATCAGAATGATATTGAGTGGAGGCGTGTATTCTTAATTGTTTAATGTGAAACGAGAATACTGTTGAAAAATTAGGCGGAATTTTTTGGGGAATAGTTAGTTTAATGCTACTAAGTTTAACTTTTTAATGAAAAAATAAGCAAACTAGGATTTGAAATAAAACTTTACAAATAATGAGTAGAATGGTTTGACTAATTAGTTAAAAACTGATTGAATTGGCATATTCTTATGAAAATAGACCCATTAGCGGCAATACCAATCCGGGAGTAACTACTTTGGAAAATTTATTTTTAGCAAATTTTAATCCAAATAGATTCAAAGGCAAATCCTTTCTATTTAGAATATAACGGCCAAACGCTTTGAGCAGTGCCCAAATAGCTAAGTTTATGGTCCAGTTATCTGAAAATGGATTTGCCGGATTAAAATGAATTTTAAAAAATAGTGAGTTATTTAAACTTATGTTGCCGACGGTGGCCATAAGCTGACCGATTTTTGCTAGTTATCAATTAATATTGGGTTGGCAACGTGATTAATGAATGGACATAGCGCTAATCAACAACAAGAATTGGTCACAGGGAAAGAATTTGATAATCAAATATGAGTAATGAGGATGATAGTCCACAGTTAGCTGTTTTGCTAATTGTTCGGCTCACTTAAATTACAGTTAGGCCATTTGGTCAAGGTATTCGGTACTTTGGAAAAAATTTCTAACGTTTGCGGCACAAAGTGGCTTTGTGCCGCACTTTTGGGCAAATTTTTAGCACCTAAATGTCACGCAGCGTAGTTCTGAGCGTGGCGACAAACAGTTAGGCAGTCATTTATAAATTACTGGATAAAATTTGGCAAAAAAAGAACCGTTATCCGGAAACAATGGTAGAAGTCAAAAATGACAAAGAATTACGTTGAAAAGCGGTTGGCGATTCTTGAATTAATTGCGTACAATGGAAGGTATCTAGGTAAATTGATTATTTTGGAATTAATCTACCTAATTCTCAGATGTAAGTTGATTTATTACTAATTAGAACGGGGTTGTTACTTAATAACACGGGTCTAGTTTATGTGGGGTGAAATATAATTGAGTAAACAAAAAGAACTATTAAATGCACAACGAGACATTAAACAACATTATAAGATGTATAAGGCAGGCAAGAATTGGTTGTTTGCTGGGATTTCGATTGCAACGTTTGGTTCGGTGCTGTTATTTGGTACGGGTAACGTTAAGGCCGCAACTACGGCCAGCACAGATTCGGCTGATGAAGCTACGGAAACCGCAACTTCTACGGCTAGTGAATTAACGGCGCAGTCGGTCGCATTAAAGACCAGTACTGCAGCAACTAAAACTACTTCTAGTGCGGCGACAACTGCAACATCGGCTGCCAGCAGCACGACAACGACTAGCAGTGCCAGCACTACGGCCAGCAGCGCAACACCTGCTAGTACAGCCACTGCAACAAGTTCAGCGGCTAATAGTAGCGCCAGCACTAAAGTAGCCAGCAGTGCAACAGCAACCAGCACCGCTAACAGTTCGGCAGCGGCAACAAGTACTGCAGCGGCTAGCAGCGCTAATACAGCAGTAAGCAGCAGTGCAAGCTCAGCTGTGACAACGGACAATACTGTAAGTTCAGCTAATACAGTAAGCGCCACATCTGCAGCAACTAGTTCCGCTAGTAATTCTGTAGCGTCAAAAGCAGCTACTTCAAGTTTGAGCTCGCAGTCTGCCACCAATGGGGACTCTGTGGCCACGGCTAGTAGCGCAGCAACCACGCAAACCAGCGCAACCGTTTTAACACAATTACCAAAGGGCACAACTGTGACAACTTCGGTAAATGGTGCTACCCAATTTAATTTGCCCGTTGGCGCGGACACTAGTGCGGCACAACGAATCGTTGCGGCCGCTAATTTGAGTACGCCGGTAGCGGTGACGGCGGCGGATGCAACAACTGCGCCTGATGTACCGAATACTGGGAGCTTAAATGGACAAAATCCAGCTGGTTCTGACGCGGCTACAAGTACTATCGATACTCCAGATAAAGTGAAGGATAGTTTTTCTACTGTTCCTAATACTAATACTGTAAATGCGGACGGTAGTGTAACGCTGATAAATGGTGCTGGTCAAAATGGCACATACGTTTTCAATAACCAAATTGATACGACTTCAGGATTCACAATTAAAGGCAGTTTTACTAGTACAGCAACTGATGCCGGTGGTGGTGAAGGGATTATCCTTCAGCCAGTTGATCCACAAAATGCTGGGATTAATGATACGACTGGAACTTTAGATAGCTCGTCAACTTATGCGAAAGGGCAGGCCGACGTTGGGATCGAAGGCCTTGCAAACACGACTTTTATTGGCCGCGATTTCAGCAATACACCGAGTAAAGGTGATACGCCATGGAATGCTTTAACGGTACGGCAGACGGATGCCAATGGGGCGATGGTTCAACCTGCCAGTCAATCAGGAACTGACGGAAGTGGTCAGACGGCCGCCATTAAAGCTGGCGAGTATTACACTATAATTTGGGCGCCGAGTACTGATCAAACTGGTGTTGCAACAGGCTATGAGAAAGGGACATTTCTTTATACAACGTATTCGGATGCCGCCAGAACTAAGCAGCTACTAACACTCACTACGTCTAATATAGTTCTCAGTAAGGCTAGTTCAATTGCTGCGTTTGGTGCTAGCGGTGGAAAGACCGCAACAATTACGGCCACAATTGAATCATTTGCAGGTACGCGGGTTACGGAGCCAGTTACGGTTCATTACGTTGACCAGAATGGAAATTCAATTGCAAAGGATGACATAATTACCGTTAACGTTGGGTCGACTCTTGGAGCTGGTGCTAATACTGATACGGCCAATAATACAGACACTTCCGGTACCTACCAGGCTAAGAAAGTCGACGGGTATACCTTTAGTACGGCCACTGATCCTATAACTGTTGCTAATACAACTAATACGCAATTAAATGAAATTACCGTTACTTATACGGCGGCCAAACAAACAGTTAGTTATACGGTTCCGACTGGTGCTACCGCTATTCCACAGGCAATTCAATCGGCTGTTGCTGGTACAACGAATCCATCTGTCCATGAATATGCAGCGGTTCCCGTAACGCAGATACCTGGCTACACCTCATGGGTTAGCATCAATGGTGCCGCAGCGGTTGCGCAAACTACAATTTCTGCGGCGGCATCTGGCTATGACGATGAAAATGATGTCGTGACCTATGTAGCTAATGCACAGACAGCAACAGTGAGCGTGACTGGTGCTACATCTGATATGACTACGTTTAATTACACCGTTAATGGTGGAGCAAGCCAAACTGGCACTTACGGTTCAGCACTTAATGTTCACTATGGTGATGTTATTGTGGTTGCACCAATTACTTTGGCTGGATACACCAATTCAGTGAGTGCGGCTAGTTTAACGATCGGAACTGATAATACAGTGAACGGCCTAGCGGTAACTTACGCTAAAAAAACACAGACAATCACAGTTAATTACGTCGATTATTTTGGCAATACAATTAAAACCGGTACCACCACGTTCACCGGCAATTATGGTGACGTGGATAATTTAACGACGAATGCATCCACTGCTGTAGCTATTGACGGCTACACATTAGGCGCTACGGATGCAGTTAATGCTTCTGCAGCAGCAGTTTCGTTTACCCTTGATGCAGATGGTAATGTCATCGCAACGACTGCCGATGGGACTCCGATCACTTCGATTACGCTGACCTACAAAACTAATGTGACGGCAAAGGTTTCCGGAACCAGAGTTTATGACGGGCTTGATGGCACAGATAGTGGTGCTACTAGTGAACAGAATGATTATAAAAATTTAACGTTTGTTCTCACCGATTCAAAGGGTAATGCATTGGACAGCAATATAGATGCTTCTGGCGTGACAAACAGGACTATTTATTATGAATCGGCTGATGCTGGGAATTACCCTGATGCTATTATTATTGACAATAAAGATCTGGCAAATCTTAAGGCGGCGAACCCACAGTATAATTTTTTGAGTGTTAACTCAGGTGATTACAGGATCACTGCCGCACCAGTCACTGCAACCATTACGTCAGATGATACAGCGACAAAAGTTTATGATGGCACGGCTGTTTCTGACTACGTACCAAGTGTCGCTTTTGCACGAACTGACAACGGCACATTAGCGCCTAATGAAGGTACCAATACACTTGATCAGATACCCGCCTGGACGGCCGCTGATTTCACATACTCATTGAATGGGACAACGGTTGCTAATCCTACAAATGTTGGGACCTACACAATTAATTTTAGTGATGCAGGTTTAGCCAAGTTGGCAGCTGCCAAAAATTTTGCAATTACGCCCGTGTATCTAGGCACGTATACAATTACGGCAGCCAACGCAACGGCAACATTAAGCACACCAAGTTTCGCTTACGATGGCACGACCAAAGCAAGTGATGAGACTGGTTTATTTGCTACGGTCGCAGTTAAGGCTGGTGACGGTGATAACGGTGGTTCAACTGTTAAAGTTGCGCTGACTAGTGACGATGTTACGTTTAGTACGGATGGTGCGAACGTTGGTACTTATAATTATAGTTTAACTGCCGCTGGTTTAACTGCCGTTCAAACTGCTGTTAAGAATTATACATTGACGAATACTGATGCAACTGGATCGGTGGCGATTACCGCTGCGGCAGTTGATGTTGGCATTTCTACTAGTTCAAAAATTTATGATGGTACCAATATCAGCTACACGCCAACTGTTACATTGAGTCGAGCGGATAAAGGAACAACACTGCCAACAATTGATTGGGTGGCGGGTGACTTTGAGTACGCTCAAAATGGTGCAACGACAACAGCCACGCGTAATGCTGGAGATTATACAATTCAGTTAAGTGCGCAAGGTCAAGCTAAATTAGCTGCTTTAACGACAGCGGGCAATTACACGTTTACGACAACTAATGGTGACTACAAGATTACAAAGAAGCCATTACTCCTTACTGCAACTGTTGCTACAGTAAAGAAAGTGTATGGGACCAAAGATCCTACCCTTGAGTTCAATGCAAACGCAACGCCTTTAGCAACTGGTGATACCCTGGCTGATCTTGGCTTCACGGCCACACGTGCAAGTGGTGAAGACATTGGTAATTATCCTATTACGAGTACGATTACAGACGCTAACTACAATTATAGTGGTTTGAATACAAATGAATTCACTATTAGTGCGGCGCCAGCAACCGTTAGCTCGGCAAACCAATCAATGACTGTTAATGGAACTGTGCCCAGCTATACCGCAAGCATTAAGCGCAATGATGGCTTGAAGACGGTCGTCACTGGTGCAGTAATGCCAACAACGGGAACGTTAAGCAATAGTGACTTTGGATGCGTCCGGTAATACAATCGACCCAACAACGGCTGCCGCGGGGACTTATAAGATTAATTTAACCGCGGCTGCTTTGGCTGCGCTGACGAATGCCAATCCAAATTATACAATCACACAAAGTGCTGGTACACTGACGATTCAACAGGCTACCGGGACGGTGACCATTAATCCGGGCAATAAAACTTATGACGGTCAGGCAATTAGTGACGTTCCAACTGTTTCAGTAGCAGTTAACGCTGGCACCACAACTTCGCTGACACCAACGCAAGTGACACTTACTACTGGTGACTATACAATTACTGGAACAGATACTGCCTTAACCAACGCGGGGACTTACACGATTAAATTGACTACGGCCGGCATTACTAAGATTGAGAATGATAATCCAAATATGGCGTTTACTGGCCTGGCGGATTTAACGGGAACTTATACCATTAATCCTGCTGCAAAGACGGTCAGCCTGACTAATGCTGGTAAAACTTATGATGGCACGATTGCTGCTGTTCCAACGATTAATACACCGGTTGCAGTGACGTTAACTACGGCCGATTACACGACAACTTCAATTAGTGGTACCAGTGACTTCAAGGGTGCGGGCGAGTATACAGTTACCCTCACAAAAACTGGGATTGACAAAATCACGGCGGCTAATAGTAATTACACGCTGAATGATTTAAGCAAATTGACAGCTACTTACACGATCGCAAAGGCTCCCGCAACGATTACTGTTACTGGTGGTAGTTTTATTTATGATGGTCAGTTACATTTGCCAACAGCAACCGTTTCAAAATTAGTTGGTGATGAAGGGCTGAGTTATGATTTAACAACTGGTTTAACGGATGTTGGTGAGGAAGACGTTACGGCGACCTACGATGTTGATGGCTCAGTTAACCGTAATTATGATATTTCGGTGAATACTGCCAAATTAACGATCACGCAAGCAGTAGTTAACTCCAGCGCCATTAGAATTGAAGATGGCAATAAAACTTACGATGGCGACCCAATTACTGCGTATTCGCACGTTTATATCACCGTTAATGGTGTGGAAACGGTGCTTAATTGGTCGACTGACATAACGAGTACTGATTTTGTTTATACACCAATTACTGGTTCCAAAGATTTAACTGGTGTTGGGACCTATGCAATTACCCTGAGCCCCGCAGGAATTTCTAAAATGCAGACCGTTAATGGCAATTATGACTTATCGAATTTAGCCACTGCTCCAGCTGGCACGTACACAATTGCGCCAGCCACAGCAGCGATTCAAATTAACGCCACGGGCAAGACTTATGACGGCACGGCGATTGCTGCACCAACGGTTAGTATTACTGGTATCAAAGACGGTAAAATAACAGCTCCGGCGGACATTACATTGACTGCCGATGACTACACGACTGTCAAGCAACCTGTCGCGGATAATTTAGTTGATGCTGGCGCTTATCAGATTCAGTTAACCGAAGCTGGGGTTGCAGCTATTCAGAAAGCCTTCGCCAACTTCGATTTAGGTGATATTACCACCGATACGGCCGATTACAAGATTAGTCAGGCACCAGCCACAATTACTGTAACTGGTGGCAAATTTGCCTATGATGGCCAAGTGCATAATCCAACGGTGTCATTTGATGGTGTCGTTGATGGGGAGACACTTCATTACGATCTGAGTACGGGCTTAACTTATCCTGGTTCAAAGACGGTCACAGCAACGTATGATCCTACAGACAGTGTTAACCGAAACTATAGCATTACTGTGACAACAGCTAACTTGACCGTTGGTACCGGGTATGAATCGATTACTCAAGGAATTAAATATCAGGGTGCCGGTGACCAAACGCCTAGCAGTCCTGCTCAACGGACGTTGACGTATCAAATTACTTCCAATCCAGATACTGGTGATGTGCTCTACACTTTACGGAACGCTACAGTGACAGAAGTTCCAATGATTGCGGGCTACACAGCCACAATTAACGGAAAGGCGCTTAGCACTAACGCCGATGGAACGGCCTATTTACCACTGTCGATTGTTGACGGTGTACCAAGTACAAGCTTGAATGCAGTTCCAACGGTTGCTGATTTGACAGTTATTTACACGGCCAATGAAGAACCAGTTTTGGTTAAGGCAACCGGCAATAAGGCGGATACTAATTTCACATACACCATCAATGGTGGTGCGGATAAACTTTCAGGAACTTACGGCACCGCGTTAACTGGCATTCATTTTGGCGATACCGTTACGATTACACCTGATGACCAGGCCGGCTACACTGCTACAGCGGATACGACTGCCATTACAGTTGGAACTGACGAAGCGGCCAATACGGCTAACGTTGCTTATACTGCTAATCAACAACAAATAAGTGTTAACTTTGTTGAAACCAATACTGGAATGGTTATTGGAACGGGAACGCTTAATGGGGTTACGGATGGCACGTATACGATTGCTGATCCTGCAACTAACATTGATCTTGATTTTGTAGCTGGGATGACTGCTTCCGGTGATCTCAGCACGGATGTGATCAATCACATTACCCTGTTTACTTTGGACAGCGCTAAGTTGCCAACATTGTCAGGCACATTCGCGGCTAGTGATGGTGTTCCGATCATCACAATTTACTATACAATGCAGGCTTACACTTTAAACACGGATTACTATGTTGCTAATGCTGATGGCAGTTACACGGATATTGGTCCCGGCACAGTTAGTTATGATCCTGCAACTGATAAGATCACTTACGTTGCGCCAAAGGGATCCGTTACGCCACCAGTCGATTCAATGATTAAAGTTATCGCCGCAGATGGTAGTGTTAGCTATCTTCCGCTAGGCAACAGTTCTGGGGTTATGACAACTGATGAGCTTGGCCCTAGTTACTTGAAAGTATCCGATGATAATACCGCTACCGCCAGTTTAGGTGGTTCAACAACGTTTAATCCGTATTTCATTGTTACCCAAGTAGTTGTTTCTGCAAAAGGCAACACTGCCACCAACAATACGTTTACGTATACCGTTAACGGCGGTGAAAAGCTAACCGGCACTTACGGCGATGCTTTACCAGATCTTGCGGCGGATGATGTTGTCGTGATTACACGAAATGATCAGGCTGGCTACGCTTATAAGCAAAGTAGCAAAACGATTACCGTTACTAGCGATGCAACGCAAACGGCTAGCAATGCTGAAACCGTTACTTACAGCAAAGTTAGCATTAAAGATGCTGAAAGCACCTTTGGCGACACACCAACGTATCAACTTGATGTTGACACGACTGACGGCTTGAAGACAGTGACGTTAACTGCGGACGATGTTGATGTCCTTAACGGAACATACACGACTGGTGACGACGGCAAATCGTATCTGAACGCAGGTAGTTATGACGTTCAACTTAATGCTGCTGGTCTTGAAGCGTTACGAACTGCAAATCCAGACTTCACCTTTACAGATGTTACGGGTACATTAGTGGTTAGACCGAAACAGATTACGGTCACGGCCAGTAATGATACCAAGGTTTATGGCACTAAAGATCCAACGCTAACTTCCAACTATGATCATAGCCAATTGGTTGGTAGCAACGATCAATTACACTACGCAGTTGGCCGTGAAGCTGGCGAAAACGTTGGTAGTTACTTTGAAACCGTAACGGTTGGTGACAACGCCAATTACGCGATTATTCCGGTAGCCGGTCGCTTCACAATTACCCCAGCGTCAACGACGGGTAATGAAGATGCCTCTGTAACAACGAATAGCGAAAAGATCACCTATGGTGATACAACACCAGCCTTTAGTTTGACGGTTGGTAAGGATCTCACGACAACTGGTGCTGGTTTAACGAACGCAGATTTCGATATTATCAATCCAAAATACACTAATGATGGTAAATATTTAGCTGCTGGCACTTACGCAGTTAAATTGAATCAGAGTGGAATTGACAAACTTGCGGGCGTTAATCCGAATTACACCATTGATTCATTTACTGATGGCACAATCACAGTTGCGCAAAAACAAATTAAAGTGACGGCTGATAGCCAGAATAAAGTTTACGGCACCAAGGATTCAACGTTAACAGCCGATTACGATAAGAGTCAATTAGTTGGGACCGATACTGGTTTGGATTACGGAGTTGGCCGTGAAGCTGGCGAAAACGTTGGTAGTTACTTTGAAACCGTAACGGTTGGTGACAACGCCAATTACGCGATTATTCCGGTAGCCGGTCGCTTCACAATTACCCCAGCAGCAACGACACCAGGTGATACAGCAACAGAAGTATCAACCAATAATCAAGGTATCACGTACGGCGATGCAACGCCAAGCTTTACCGTTAAGGGCGGCACAGATGTCAAAATACCAGCTGATTTAACCAATAAGGACTTCAGTTTCGTGGTTAAGAACGCTGATGGGACGACAAGTGCTTACACTGGCGCGGTAGATGCTGATGGTGTTCCAACTGATAAAGGGACGTACGTGGTTAATTTGAACAGTTGTGGCCTCTTTTTTGATACTGTATAATTAAAGGGTTAGAACCGTGTCATTACTTAATGACATAAGCAAGGAGATAAAAAGATGAAATATGGCTATGCGCGGGTCAGTACCACTGATCAAAAATTAGCAAATCAAATTGAGTTACTAAAATTGGCAGGAGCAGAAAAAATCTTTCAAGAAAAGTTTACCGGCACAACTACCGAACGACCGGAGTTTCAAAAACTGTTGCGCGTTCTAAAAACAGGCGATACTTTGATTGTCACTAAGTTGGATCGGTTTGCGCGGAACACACGCGAGGCCTTAGCCATTATCCAAGAGTTGTTTAAAGAAAATGTCAAAGTTAACATTTTGAATATGGGCTTAATTGACAATACGCCGACTGGACAACTAGTCTTTACAATATTTAGCGCCTTTGCGCAGTTTGAACGCGATATGATTGTCACGCGCACACAAGAAGGTAAAGTGTATGCCAAGCAACATGATCCGTTGTTTCGGGAAGGGCGACCGAAAACGTATTCTGAGGAACAAATCAGATTTGCCTACGAGTTACGAAAACAAGGCATGACCTATAAAATGATTGAACGAAAGACGGGGATTAGTAAACGCACGCAACAGCGACGATTTAAATTAGTTAAAAACAATATATTTTAAAACTGTTTACACCATACCAAAAGGGGCTTCGAATACGAGGCCCCTTTTAGATTTAGCTAGTAATCCGTATTAAAGTTAATGGCTAGCTCCCAGTTCAACTTTTTAATGGCTTACGATCTGTCAACAAAGCACTTGGTGACAGAATCAAAACAATCACCGCTCCTACTAAGTAGGTATGACTGAAGGCCTGGCTGATCTGTCGATTCTTAGTATGCTTAATTTTTCTCAAAGCTGTCGTTAAAGCTTCTTTTTGTGCCAATTGTTTGAGACCTACTAACAATTTTTTCTGACCCTGGCTTATTTTCTGATTACCCAAATTAATTTTTTGAGAAGCTACTGACAGTTTAGATATAGCGGTATTTTGATTTTCTAACTTGGTTAAGGTAAGTGCTAGTTGCTGGTTACCCGCTTTTAAGTTGTCAGTAGCTAGTGCTAACTTCTTCTGGGCTTGGTAGACCTGGTGAAGATCGGTTCCCTTTTGGGGCTATGGTAAATCAACTTGAGATTTGGCCGCTTGTTTAAGGGCACGTCTTAGGTTCGTCTGTTTGTTTTTAGTTGTTAATTTGGCTGATCCAGTAGTGGAAAATAGGCTGTTCAATTGTTGATGAGCCACTTTCTTTACTTTAGGTGATAATTGCTGTCGATCAACAATTTGAATGGTATCTTGATGCATATGCTGCTTAGCTGTATTGACATTATTATCAAAGACCATTACTAGAATTGCAATTCCTAAACAGGTGCCAATTTGACGCGCTGCATTAACAATTCCTGAAACAATCCCACTTTTATTTTTGGGCAAATGCTTAACCAAGACCACTAACGAAACCGAAGAGAACCCAAAACCAACACCGTTGATCACTAGGAAAGTAATGATAACAGCTTTAGGCGTTGTGGTGGTGATAAACGACAAGAGTAGTAAACTAGCTGCCATGACTAAGAGTCCAATCAAAGTAACCGAAACTGCGCCAACTTGATCAAATAACTTAGTTCCCAAAGGCATCGCTACCATGATTGTTTCTGTGGGTATCGGGTGTGACCGATGCCTTTTTTATTTTCCATTATATCAAAAGGCGGTCCAGTGAGAATCTTGGTTCTACAATATCTGTTGTTGGTAATAGATTTTCATCTATTACTGATGACAGATTTTTTATTTATGGCTAGAATAAAAAAGCGGACATTTCCTGTCCGTTCATCCAAGTCAACCACCACGAAGATTTTTCAGAAAGAAGGAAATGCCCTATGTGTCATGATACTACAAAATTATTATTAGGAATAGCTGACGAGAACCTAAAAATTACTGACGGTGAAACTGGAGAAGACGGGGTTATTCGCTTAACTGGCCACTTGGATTACACGCCGAAGGCTTGTCCCAAGTGCGGGATTATCAATGATCAAAAGATTATTAACTACGGCTGGCGCAATACCACTATCAGATTCTCGAAGGTTCTGAGCAACACCGTCATCTTAGCCTTAAAGCGCCGCTATTTCCACTGTAAAGAATGTCACGGCAACTTTCTTGCACAAACATTGGCAGTTCCGAAACACTGTACAATTTCAAACACCAGCCGCAAAGAATGCCTAGAGAAGCTCGGTGAACCGGTCTCTTTGAAGCACATTGCCAATGAAGTATCGGCATCAGATTCATTTGTGGGCCGCCAGTTAATGCGCGCTGAACGAGACTTTCAAACCAATTGGCACTATTTACCAGAGATCATCTTAATGGATGAGGTGAAGAGTACCAAGAGCGCTACTGGTGCCATGAGCTTTGAGTTCATGAATGGCGAAACCCATGAATTAATCGACTTACTCCCTTATCGAACCATCAATAAACTAGAGAAGTATTTTTACCGCTTCGATCAAGCTGCCCGAGAAAACGTCAAAATTATTGTGACTGATATGAATTATACCTACCCCAAGCTTGTGCAGACCGTGTTCCCCAATGCCATGGTGGTCATGGACAAGTTTCATATTATCAACGCCCTAAATCGGGCGTTTAACAAAACCAGAATCAAGGTGATGAAGAAGTTTACCCCGTCTTCTCGCGAATTTCACGCCCTTAAGCGCTACTGGAAGCTGTTGTTAGTACCAACTGAACAGCTTAACTTTGAACAATTCAAAAAGTGGACTAATTTTCCTTACTGGATGGCTGCCACCGATGTTGTCCATCAGCTGTTATCGTTGGATTCAGAACTAGAACAAACTTATCAAGTCTTAAACAGCGTCCGGTCAGCTGTCCAACATCAAGATTGGCATAACTACAATGCGGCATTTTGGAATAACAAAACGTATTCTGAAGAAATGAAGAACACGATTAAAACACTTGAAAGCCATCATGATGAGATTCGTAACACCTTTACCACACACTATTCAAATGGTCCTTTGGAAGGTTCTAATAATAAAATCAAGGCGATCAAACGAGCCAGTTTTGGCTATCGCAGCTTCTGGAGGTTTAGAACTCGAGTACTATACGTTTTCAAAATCAAAACAAAAAGAGCCCTAATCACGAAGTGATTAGAACTCGAAATATGGATTCACCAACAACAGTTGACGAAGAGCCACCACCCCTGGCAGTAAATTTCTAGTGGTGAAATACTAGTATAAGGGTTGATCCGTGACCATTTTAAAACGGAATATAATATGATTTAAGACTTGTGGTCAGAAGTCAAGTAGGTGATACGTAAAATATTGATAGTTCTAATTGTGAGGAGAGTATACTTCCCCCAGCCCAGTGAAGTACAAAAATTCACTGGTTAGAAACTTGCAATGTTAGCGATGTTCGTCGCGCTAGACCAATTTAGGAGGCGTGTACAGTTTATGTTCAGTTAGTAGATTAATAATTAACCGAACCAGCTTCCTAGCGGTCAACACACAAGCTCGACGATGTTGATACTTTGGTACCTCCCGGAACTTCTTCTGGTAGTACCTGGCATAAGTGGGATCATAGCGCCTTACTGAGTTGGCAGCTTCAACTAAGTAATAACGTAGGTATTGGTTACCACTTTTGGTTCGCGGCGTTAATTGTCGCTCATGATTTCCTGATTGACTGCGTTGCCATGATAAGCCAGCGTAGCCGGCGAGACTAGCATCATTGGGGAAACGGTCAATTTGGCCGATTTCAGCCAGTAATCCGGCCGCATACACTGGTCCAATTCCCGGAATACTTTGGAGTGAGTCTGCACCTGAAATGACCGAGCACAGATCAGAAATGCTTTTATTTAACAGCTTTAGCTGTTGATTAAGCATCCGCAACTGATTAGCGTACATGGCCAATACTTGATCAACGGAATCGGCAACCGTCTTGCTAAGCCGATAAGAACTTCTAATGGCTTTCTTCAGTGCTTTGGCAACACTTTTGGCATCGCCAAACCGGCCATGAGATAAATGATTTAGCTCATCAGTTAAGGCTGACAAGGGTATCTGAACCAGGTCATCTAGGGAATACTTCTCATCACTCAGAATGCTAAGCATGGTTGACCCAAAGACTGAGGTAGGCAAGACCGTATCGATGGTGTTCACCTTGTAGTACAGGTTATTTAAAAAGTGATTTTTACAATCATTGATCTGATGGACTAAGTGGTATCGTTCCCGGGTCAAGCGTTGTAAAGCGATGTGCTTTTCATCGCGGGTAACCGGAACTTGATACCGGCCGATCCGTAAGAAATCGGCAATGTGAAAGGCATCAACGGTATCGGTCTTATCATCATCAAATAACTTACTGTAACGGTGCGTCACTTTAGGATTCAAGGTGACCACAGTCACGTTTAACTGATTAAGGCGATCATCTTGTTCAAAGAACAAGGTTGGGTGGAAATTATAAACTGAGGTTGCTTCCATGCCGATAATAATTTGGTCAGCTTGCTGAGACCGCTTTAAAATCTCATCACGAATATGACCGGCCCCCTTCGGGGTGTTTGTTACTTCACCTTGGAAACACACTTGCTTATTTGAATCCATTCCACAATAATCAAGCTTCAATTTTGAAACATCAATACCAACATTCAAGTTCATTGATTCAGACCTCCTTTCCGTTCTTATTTTGGATAGGCTTGGGTGCTGTGTGATACTCCCTAATTATGAATCTTCAGAACATCCTCGCAATTTATGAGTAGACAAGTCATCCAATGACTAGCTGCTTGATAGAACGCGAGCTATCAAAATCATCAGCTAACACTACAGCTTGTGGTTTGAACTTAAACAATTCATCTGGGCGGCATTCTTAAAATGTAGATAAACTACAGGAGGCGAAAGCCTATACCAGTTGGATCCGAATCCAATGAACAATTAGAGAATATCACACAGCATCCAAACAGCGAAGCTGGTCAATACTTGAATACATTTTTAATAATACGAGGAGACGATAATGTGCCAAAAAAACCAGAAGTAGCGGATGTTGCCGATTATATTAATAAGGCAGTACCACAGGCGCAACCACTATTGAACCAACTGCGGACTATTGTAAAGACTGGTTTACCTGCCGCCGAAGAAAAAATTAGTTGGGGCCAGCCTTTTTACTTACTTGGAAAAAAACGGGTTAGTTTTGCCGCTTACAAGGCCCACGTTAGTTTTACAAGTTCAGATGACCTGCCAGAGACTATTCGGCAAAAGGTTGAGCAGGCTGGTTACACAACTGGGCAAAAACGAATTAATATTACCTTTTCGCAACCAGTGCCAACGGACCTAATTCATGCGTTACTGGAAAGCATCTTAAAAGACAGTTAGATTTTTCCAACCATGATCTACGTTAGAAGCAAAATAAACGGATTAATAATTATTTATTGATTGGCCCATACCCGAACGTTGAAATTTAGATTTTTTAATCGGTACTTAACGTGGTAAACTAGGAAAAGGGAATTAGGCAGCAATGAAGTGTGGTCAAAACAGGCATTATCGGGGAGCGTTCGCTTGAAGATGAGCGTTTTGATTGGATGCGGACTACCCAATAATTTAATCGATGCGGAATTTTTGGTGCGGTATATCCGAAAATTCCATAATAAAGGAGATAACGTCATGATTGAAGCAATTAGCCTTAGAGCTGGTATGACTTTTGAAAAAGATGGCAAGTTAATTAAAGTACTAGAAAGTAATCATCATAAGCCTGGTAAAGGGAATACGGTGATGCAGATGCGGTTATACGATATTCGTTCTGGTTCAACCGTTCAAACAACGATGCGTCCAGAAGAAAAAGTTGAGCAAGCCGTTTTGGAAACCAAAGATGCTCAGTATCTCTATCTACAGGATGATTCTGCGGTATTCATGGATCTTGAAACTTACGAACAATACGAAATTCCAACTGAAAGTATTTCGGCAGAAATGAAATTTTTACTTGAAGGAATGCAAGTTAAAATTGATTTCTACGAAAAAGAAGTTATTGGGGTTACGTTGCCAACCACTGTTCAATTAAAAGTTGCGGAAACGCAGCCTTCCATTAAGGGCGCCACAGCAACTGGTTCCGGCAAACCTGCAACAATGGAAACGGGCCTAGTTGTCAACGTACCAGCTTTCATTCAGGTAGGTGAAACCCTTGATATTAATACGCAAAAGGGCGGCGCTTATCTGAAGCGTTCAGGTAAATAGGTAAACGAAAAATGGCGTAAGTGATTATTCACAATCCGCTAATTTAAATTGAGAACAGCAAATAGACAAGGGAGTGTGACAAAAGTCGGTTTTGGGTTTACTGCGTAACGTAAGCTAATCCAATAACCGTACTATGGTTATTGGATTAGCTGTAGTTAGGCACGTAAATCCAGACTTTTGGCGCACGTTCTAGAATAATGTTCGGAAACAGTAAGAGGTTAGGGCTTTTTGTCCCAGCCTCTTTTTTTGTGACTAAGTTTTTATTTAAGCGTGAGCTGGGAGTGCGCCAAAAATCTAGGTTTGCTTACGTTACGCAGTGAATCCAAAACCGATTTTTGTCCCACTTCTGCTAAAAATAATTCCATTTGGAAGGGCTTTTTTACTGCTATATTGACATGTTTTTACAGGACTTATTATGCTAATCTTAATCTATTATAAATTTAAAATGAATAGTGGGTTTTTTTATGTATTCAGCGCAGTCACGGTACACTATTTGGGCGATTTGTGCAGTCGTCGGTTTATTTTCTAGCATTACGTTACTGACAGCGCCACTTAGATCACTTGGTGCGCAAACGATTCAAACAGTGCGGGTTTCACAAAATTACGTTGGCCGAGTGACGGCGTACCAGGGTTACCTTCCAGATCACCGACCAGTTTTGGTGGATAAAAAAACTTACCGCCAAATTCAGTCCTCAGCAACTGGTGTGACTAAGCCTGTCTATCAGCGCGCGGACGATGGGCAGTTAGTTTTGAAAAGTCAACGGTTTGACCCGGTTTGGCTCGTTATCTTTGCCGTGAGCTTATTTTTGGCCTTTGGAACGCTAAGTCGGATTTTTTACCACCGCCGAATAAAAAAGGCGTCCAGCACTGAGCAAAGACAAGTTTACCGGAATCGGTTGGCTCAGCTTCGAAATGGCCTATTTATTGGCCTAGTTGGTGCTTTAGGCTTTTTTGGCTATCTAAATTATCTGCAACCAATTATTTACGATGCGCAGCAAGCAAATAGTGGGTTAAGTGTGCCGGCCAAGATTGTTCAGCGGCGGCAGGTTGTTTATGGTCGTTCGGCTAGTCGCCCGGATACCACTGCTTTATTAACCATTCAGTTTAAAAATAAAAATGGCTTGACCCAAGAAGTTGTCAGAAAAGTGGCCGCCAATGTTTACCAGCGTAAGGCGACCACAGTTCAAGTTACACCGTATACTAATGGTTCTGGTGGGGTTCGTTTGCTGGAATTTGGAACTATCTTACCGTTAGTTGGGCCCAACTTGGACTTTATTTTTGTGATTGGGACGCTATTTGTTTTGCTAATGCTGCCGTTATTCACTAGTCGTTTGCTCCGAATACCTAAAGGACGGCGGGGTAAAACTTATTTAGTGAGCCTTTTAGTATTAATATTAGTGTTACTAGGGAGTTCTGTACTTTACGGTGAATTGACGTTACTCGTCCCTTATAAGCTTAAAACAGCTATGGCCGCCGTGAAAATCACGCAAAAAGGGTATTTTTGTTCCTGCGGTGTTCCGTTACAATAATTTGTTCGGGTGAAGAATTAGTGAGTGTTTGAAAAAGTGTTTAGGTGCCTACGTCTTTTTCAGGCACGTTTAGGCCAAATCGGTTAGAAAAACGAGTAAAAGTAATTACCAAATACGATCTAATTCGCCATTGAAGTTATATAGTTTACATAAAGTAAGAAGGGAATTGGGGAAGATGCTGAAAGAAAATGAGTTTTCAACGGATTGGCCGACTTTACGGACTGAACTGACAGCAGTTCTACCAAAGCGCCACGTGTTAAAGTACGCACTAGATACGGAAACCATTGTGGGCGATCTCGTGACGGTGGTTGTGTGGCTGGGAGTATTGGCCTGGGTGGCAATTATGTTATTTGAAGGCTTACTTTTCGGCGGTGGTTCTGGTGGTCTTACGGACTATTTTAAGGTACTCTACTTCATCGCAACCATGTTTGTGGTTAAGCCAATCCCATTTATTTGGGCGGCTGCGCTAGTTGTAAAAATTGGACTTAGTTTGCGGCAGGCACTTTTCCGCCGTCGTTTATTGGCCAAATTTCAGGATGTTCCGGCCACACTGCAAATTGGAGTTGCCTATTCGATTAATGCCGAAAATGCGGTCATTATTCGGCAAACAAATCTCGGCCACTCGTTTGAGCGAGTGCTAGAGACATTGCCAAAAGAACAACAACAGCAGTGGCAGAAAATTACGCAACGGCGGATTAAGGATAATTTTGGCGACTATAAAGCAACAGGTTACGACGTCGCGGCAATTAAAGAATTTATTCAGACTAATTTTACGGATGAATTCGTTTTTGTGGCCGTTTTATTGCAGCGCCACGCAAAGCCTTTTTACTGGACTGTTCGGCAGGCACCTAACGCTGTCATATTGTACTTCAAAACGGGTAAACACATCAATTACGTACTACATAATTTTGACGCTGATGGTGCTAAAAGAAAAGGTGTGGCAACGACAATGCTGCAACGCCTGTTTAGAAATAAACGGCGCGTTTAGCAAAGGTTTGGTAAATAGTTTTGCACACGAATTTGGTGTAAATGGGGTTGGAACTTCCTGTTGTAGTTAACCCACAATTGCGGAGTAAAATCTAAACGCTTTTTCAAACACTCTCCAGCCTAATTGCGGAAGGGACGGATACCAATGCTGAAAAAATTAACGACTGCCGTAGTTTTATTCGGGCTAACTTTTCTGATGGTACGTGAAACGGCGGACTTTTACCTAATGAATGGCAGCTATTTTTGGTTTGCCATTTTAACCGTGGGGCTTTATTTAATTCCCTTTGGTATCCCCTTTTTTCAGGTTGCGTTACCTTTTACGGCCATTAAATACCGTAAGTGGATAGTCATATTATTGCTTATAGTCAATGTATTGCACGGTATCGCAATTTTGCAGTATAACCTGCCGTATACTTATACCGATGAAGGTGGTGTGGGCAAGGCCGTAGTGAATCAGGCCTTGCGCTGGATTGGTGTTGCGAGTTCGGGCATATTGACGTTGGTTGACGCCATTTATTTGGGCCATGATTGGCGGCCTAATTTACGGGCAACGGTAGCCCTAGATAGTACGGTAGACAAGGCTGATCATCCGGACAAATCTTTTTTGAAGAAAGTTAATAATTTTTTTGGCAACCGCCCAGTTAAGCAGGTTAAACGCAACCCTAAAGCAGTTAAACGCTACCTAATCGGAATTAATTGTGGCTTACCCTTTCTTTTGCTAATTGCCGGAGAGCTTATCATCTACCTCACTTTTAATGGTGCTGGCCATTCGCTGCAAATATTGTGGCCGTTAATCAATGGACTGTTTAATCTATTGCTCCAAAGTATTGCCTATTTGCTGTTTTTACCACAATTACGAGGCCTGAAAATAAGTCGTCAATTGGCCATTATTTTTAGTACGACACTGCTATTATTTACCTTAGGTTGGAGTTTATGGTTGTTAGCCGTTAAATTTTCGGTTGCCACGGGTTTTTGGGGAGCTAGTTTAATGCTGCTAATGATAGTCATGCCACCGTATATTGTACTGCCTTTGGTATCAGGCCGGGCGGCTAAAGGGATGCTTCCTAAATAAGGTGCTGGGAGAATTATTCGATGATCTGGCCAGCTCTGATCGATCTTTTTATTACTGTAAATAATCTGGGGGGAATAATTTTGAACATCAAAACAGTCAGTGAGAAATTTGCGCTTTCGGCTACAACCTTGCGCTATTATGAAGAAGTCGGCCTAATTCCACCGGTTAATCGTAATGCTAGTGGTTATCGGGATTATGATGCGATTGATTTGGAATGGGTCAATTTTGCTAAATGTATGCGCGAAACTGGCATCTCAATTGACGTCTTAAAAGAGTACGCGGCTTTGGCACAACAAGGTGAACAAACGGAAACGCAGCGCAAACAGATTTTAATTGCGCAACAGCATGTATTGGAGCAGAAAATGCAAACACTGCAGCAGACGCATGCTTTTCTTGATACTAAAATTGCAACCTACGAACAACACGCCAAACAAATGGAACGTATTTTTAAAAATTAGAACAAAACACTTGCCTTCCAGTCGACTTGAAGGTTTATTCTTTTCAATGTTGAAGACAAGAAAGCAGGCATAGAAATGGAAAATAAAACAAAATTACAGCAAGAATTCACTTTAAATAATAAGGTACTTCTTCAAAATCATATTGTGATGTCACCAATGACAACTTGGTCGAGCAATGCCGATCAAACTGTTTCTGATGCAGAGGTTAATTATTATCGTGCACGTGCTAAAAGTGTGGGCATGGTGATTACGGGTTCTAGTCACGTCCAAGAAAATGGTGTTGGTTTCACTAATGAGTTGGGTGTGTACGCCGATCGTTTTATACCTGGCTTGGCTAAGTTGGCAACGGCGATTAAGGCTGGTGGTGCGCGAGCTATTCTACAAATAAACCACGCTGGTGATAAGGCTTTACCAGAATTGATGACCAAGCGCGATGTAGTTAGTTCTAGCTCAGTTCCAGCACCAGAAACACCTTTTGCACCAGGGCAAACACCGCGTTCACTTACAGAAACAGAAATCCTACAGGTTATTCAAGCCTTTGGGGCAGCAACCAAGCGAGCAATTCAGGCCGGGTTCGATGGTGTAGAAATTCACGGTGCCCACGGTTTTTTAATTCAAAATTTTTTATCACCACATTATAATCGACGGACTGACGCCTGGGGTGGTAATTTAAAAAATCGATTACGGTTTGCAATGGCCGTGGTTGATGAGGTTAAAAAAGTTGCGGCGAAATATGCGAAGCACGCATTTATCATCGGCTATCGCGTTACGTTAGAAGAGCGGGAAGCTAATGGTTTACGGTTAAGTGATACAGAGGCGTTGATTGAACAATTAATTACCAAACAAATTAGTTATGTCCATCTTTCACTTGGAGATGCATTGACTGCTCACGAGCATCATAGTGCTAATTCCGAACCGTTTATTCAACGGATTGCAAAATTAATTGGTCGCCGGGTACCGTTGATTGCGGCTGGATCATTTAATTCATTTGCAAAAATGACGGCGGGACTAGATAGTGGGCTGGATTTGGTGGCGGTGGGCCAAGTCTTGGTTACTAACCCCGATTTGTTCAACCAAGAACGGCTACCATTGACTTTATCGCTAAAAACAAATGATTCAATGAGTTTACCCAAGTCAATGTTTGAAAGTATTAAAAAATTGGGTGTTTTTAATTTTAAATTTGTGGATTAGCGTGAACTTGGCTAATTAATAATGTTGAAGTGGTTTATGAAATAACTTAAAAAAGTACTGCCAGCTGACCCAAATGGGTTGAAGATGACAGTACCTTTTTTGAGTTCTAGTAAATTTCTGAATAAACACTTGAATTTGTACTTCAATCTATACGAATAGGCACTTTTCGCTGAACCTTGCACTTAGGTAATTTAAAGCACGCACCAAAATTAAATAGGGCGCCGGGAGATTTTTGCGGTCTATTCACCGTTAATTGGTCCTTTGACCACTCAGAATTTCAATAACACGCTGTTTTTCCGGCGTCAATACTTGGTTGGCGCGGTAGGCAACGTAAATATTAAAGTGGGGTTGATCGGCATCAGCCAAAGTAATAGCCAGCAAATTATCATTTTTATGCATTGCTGTTTGTGCCAAAAAGCCTAGGCCGACACCTTGTTGAACCATATTCTTGATTAAATTGATGTCGCCGGTGTGGTAGACAATCTCTGGGCTCGTTTGGCTGGCCTCTGCGAGACGGGCGAAGGCTTGCGGGTGCACGAAACCGGAGGCCAACATAATAAAAGGTTCCCGGGCAACATCTTTAAAGTAAATTGGCGTTTGCGCGGCCCAATGAGAATTACCCGGAGCAATAATTTCAAAAGGTTGGCGGGCCAATAGTTTGGCGGTGATTCCCGGGTGATCGATGGGATCGATGCTTCCAAGTAGGGCAATATCGATGTCGCCACGCTTTAATTTTTCCAGTAAATCTGCCGAGCCACCTTCCGTTGTGGTGATGCTCGTCAGTAAGTTGGCGGCGGCCAAAGCCGGTGTAAATTGGGGGAAATAGTTAATGCCAATAATGGGTGGCAAACCAAAGCGAATCTTAGTTGGCTGGATCGCGGCCAGATCTTGTTTAGTTTGCGCTAGTTCATTCAAAATAACGGCAATGTGGTTCGCAAAAATGTGTCCCGCCGCAGTTAGCGCAATTGAATGGTGGGACTGATCACGAATGACTAGCTGTTGATTGGTCTGATTTTCTAGACGCTTAATGGCCAGTGTAATTGTCGGTTGCGTGACCTGAAATTTTTTGGCTACTAGGGTGAAATTGCGCTGTTGGGCCAACGCTGCAAAGTATTCTAAATCCCGCGTATTCATAGATCTCTTCCTCTCATATTAATATAGTTTATCACAGCTAGGCCAGTTGACTATCTTTTTTGCTGGGCGTTAAACTACTGATGTCAGTTAAATTTGATCAAGATAAATGTGCTTGAAAAGATAATCAATTTTTAAGCTAGTCGATCTTTTGAAGTATGAAATAGCAAAATTAAAATTGAAAGGAAGTTTCAATATGAAATTAGCAGCACAGCAGATTTTAAATGATCCTTTTTTAAATAAGGGAACGGCTTTTACTAGCGAGGAGCGGCAGCAACTTGGGCTTATTGGTTTATTGCCACCAACAGTTCAAACGTTGGACCAGCAAGTGGCCCAGACCTATGCGCAGTACCAGGCCAAACCATCGGCACTAGAGAAACGACTTTTCTTAATGAGTATTTTTAACGAAAACCGCGTTCTTTTCTATAAATTATTTTCCCAACACGTTGCGGAATTTATGCCAGTTGTTTACGATCCGACAATCGCCGACACAATTGAACATTACAGTGAGTTATTCGTTGATCCCCAAAACGCTGCCTTTTTATCGATTGACGATCCAGCCAGTATGGCAACAACTTTGAAGAATGCTGCTGGTGGCCGCCACATTCGTTTAGTTGTTGTGACTGATGCTGAAGGAATTCTTGGCATTGGTGATTGGGGGACACAAGGGGTTGATATTGCCGTGGGTAAATTGATGGTTTACACGGCTGCGGCGGGAATTGATCCAAGTGAAGTTATGCCAGTGGTTCTTGATACCGGAACAAATCGCCAGCAGTTACTGGATGATCCGCAATATTTAGGAAATCACCACGCACGAATTCGTGGCGCGCGTTACGACCAATTTGTTGATCAATTTGTACAAACGGTGACTGAACTTTTCCCTGATCTTTACCTTCATTTTGAGGATTTTGGTCGGATTAATGCCGCCAAAATCTTGAATAAGTATAAAAATCAGATGACAACTTTTAATGATGACATTCAAGGAACTGGAATCATTGTACTGGCTGGCTTATTAGGTGCCTTAAATATTTCTAAACAAAAAATGACAGAGCAAATTTACGTCAGTTTTGGCGCGGGAACTGCTGGTGCAGGGATCACGCAACGCATTTTTGAAGAATTCGTTCAGCAAGGTCTAAGTGAAGAAGCGGCCCGGAAACATTTTTATTTAGTTGATAAACAGGGACTACTTTTTGCTGATGATCCAACATTAACGCCGGAACAAAAGCCATTTGCTCGTTCAAAGGCGGAGTTTGCACATTCTGAACAGTTAACAACTTTAGAGGCTGTTGTTAAAGCAGTTCACCCAACAATTTTAGTTGGGACTTCAACGCAACCAGGGACCTTTACTGAGGCAATCATTAAGGAAATGGCTGCTCATACGCCACGGCCAATTATTTTCCCACTATCTAATCCAACTAAATTGGCCGAGGCCAAAGCGGCGGATTTGATCAACTGGACGGACGGGAAAGCGTTGGTTGCTACTGGCATTCCGGCGGCACCAGTTGATTATCAAGGTGTAACCTACGCCATTGGGCAGGCCAACAATGCGTTAGTTTATCCTGGTCTCGGCTTAGGCACATTGGCGGCCCACGCGAAGGTGTTAAACGATCAAATGATTTCGGCCGCGGCCCACTCTTTAGGCGGTATCGTTGATCCAGAACAACCTGGTGCAGCCGTCCTGCCACCAGTCACGAAGTTAAACCAATTTTCACAAACTGTTGCTGAGGCTGTGGCGCAAAGTGCGGTTGATCAAGGTATTACTAAAGAGAAGATCGAAAATGTCCGTCAGGCTGTTTTAGCTGAAAAATGGGAACCAAAATATACGGCATTAAATTAACGGTATGACAGTGTTCTGAAGGATGGCTTCTTTCACTAAAACTGTTTCGATCTGCGAGCCAGCTCGTCATTGTGGAAATTCAGCACCTTTAGAACACACCGTTTGAAAAGAGAAAGGGGCACAAACTTGTGACTGCATTTTTAACCTCGCTAAGTAGCGTTGGGGAAATTATTTTGGTCATTGCATTAGGGTATTATCTGCGGCGAACCAAAAAATTTGATGACCATTTTAAGGGGAGCATTTCATTCTTAATTATGAATGTTGCTTTACCGGCTTCAATTTTTGTTTCAGTATTAAATAATTTGACGCGTAGCAAGCTGGCCAGTCTGTCAGGTGGGTTGGTTTACGTTTTAATTAGTTTTGTGTCGGGCTACATTATTGCCTGGTTATTAACCAAGGTTTTACACGTGCGCAAGGGTCGGCGGGGGACGTTTATTAATATGTTCGTCAACGCCAATACGATTTTCATTGGCTTGCCATTGAACCTGGCATTGTTTGGCCAAGTTAGTATCTCGTATTTTCTGATTTACTACGTGATGAACACAATCTCGACCTGGGCAGTGGGTGTTTTCTTCATTTCCAATGATGATCCAACCCGTGATAAAGCTGAGAAACAAGCCTTTAATTGGAAAAAATTGTTACCAGCACCACTGATTGGTTTTATCGTTGCCTTAATTTGGTTATTGTTAGGACTACCATTACCAACGTTTGCCAGCAACACGTTATCCATGGTTGGTGGCATCGTGACGCCAATGTCTTTGATCTACATTGGGATTGTCTTGGCGGACGCCGGGTTGAAATCAATTCATTTTGACCGTGATACGATTTGGGCGTTAGTGGGTCGCTTCATTGTTGCTCCGGCAATTATGATCGGCATTATGCTGATCTTTAAACACGGCGGCACGAATATTCCCAACCTGGAACAAAATACGTTGATTATTCAATCAGCAACACCAGGCCTGGCCGTTTTACCAATCTTAGTTGGCCAGTCCCACGGTGATGTTGAGTACGCCACGAATGTTGTGACGACAAGTACCGTTTTATTCGTGATTGTGGTACCAATTTTGATGGAGATTTTAACTTTTATTTAAAAAAGTGATTAGATTCTACGGCGTAATTGAGAATTGTAAAAACAGAATTCCTATTTCTAAGGGAATTCTGTTTTTTTGTGTAAATAATTATCTTACTGCGGTGATTGTGTTCAATAGCGAGTTAATAATGCCGGATTAATTAAATAAGTCACATATTTTTAGTTACTGACCTAAACTGCAATCCAATTTTAATGGTCAACCAATGTATTTCTTATCTTACTATCAATTTTACAAATGATTTGCGATAATCTGAAGTGGAGGTTATTTAATGAAAAATTTTGTGAAAAGACGTTGGGTTGTAGGCGCCATTGTTATTGGGCTAGTGGTGGTGATCGGCGGTATTGGGATTGCTCGCGCACACCACCAACGCCAAAGTGCCAAGAAAGTGTACCAAACTTACACAGTTAAGGTGGACAGTGCTTTATTGTTAAAAGGGAAGGTTGCGGCCAAAAACACCGTTGACGTTCAACCTGGAGTTAGTAGTACGGGAACTTTAACGCAGGTGAACGTCAAAAATGGTGAACACGTTGATCCAGGCAGCGTCTTAATGACGTTCCATGATGATCAAGTTCAAAGTCAAATCGATGATGCCGAACAAACAAAGGAGAAAACGGCGTTAGCAATTCAGAATGATAATCAGGCTGTTACGGCGCTCCAAAAGCAGCCGACTACAACTGTTGATGTGGGTTCGACTGACGACGAAACTGATCAAGGAGTTGCGGCAGACAGTGTTCAGCAGGCTAAAAACCAATTGGCCAGTGATCAACTAGCATTGCGACAAACTAATACGAGTCTGGCCAATTTGCAGGGTAAAGTCGATCCAGTTGTGACTGCCAAAATCGCGGGAACCGTGGTTCTGGATGATAGTGCAACTGATAAGACAGGCACACCTAGCATGCAAATTATCAGTGATGGCCAAATTATTGATGGTCAAGTCACTGAATATGATTACGCCAAATTACGGCCGCGCATGCGGGTGACTGTGTTGCCAGTCAGCAGCAATCAGCGTTTGAGCGGTAATATTGTTACCATTGACCAGACACCACAATCTGCGGCTAATCAGACGGCCACCAGTAGTGGTCAAGCAGCCGAAAATGAAGCGGCAACCTATCAATTTAAGGTTAAAATGGCCAAGCAACTCACGAATGGCTTTAACGTTCAGATTCGGGTGCCACAAACTACGATTCATTTACCGGCAACTAGTTTAGTAACGAAGGCTGGCCGGCACTATGTCTACGTTGTGCGCAAACATAAGGTTTACAAAACAGAGGTGACTGTGAAAAAGGTAGCAGGTTACTGGCAATTAATGTCTGGCGTCGCACCAAAAGCAGTTTTAATCGCTAACGCCAGCAAGCACCAACTCAAATCGGGACAAGAGGTGGCCACCCATGCTGATTGAGCTTACCGCCGTCAATAAATATTACCAGAATGGTGAAAATAAATTTCAAGTGCTACAAGACATTAATTTAAAGATTGCGGCTGGTGAGTTTCTAACGATTATGGGACCATCAGGCGCCGGTAAAACTTCGTTGATTAACCTTATTGGTTTTATTGATCGGAGTTATCTAGGAAGTTACAAGTTTAATGGCCAATCCTACCAAACTGCTAGCGACAGTGCATTAGCACACATTCGGAATCAAAGTGTTGGTTTTGTTTTTCAAAATTTCAAGTTGATTGGCAACAACACTATTTTAGAAAACGTTGAATTACCATTACTTTACGGTGGAATGACGAAGAAAAAGGCCAAGCCGATTGTTGAACAGGCCTTGGAACGAGTTGGATTACCTAACAGTAGTCAAAAAATTCCTAATGAGCTTTCGGGTGGTCAACAGCAGCGGGTGGCGATTGCCCGAGCGCTGGTTCACCGGCCAAAGTTTATTATTGCCGATGAGCCAACTGGCGCGCTGGATTCTAAAACGTCTAGCGAAATCATGCAGATTTTTAAGGAACTTAATCGGACTGAACAGACCACGATTGTATTAGTCACCCACGATCCACAGGTATCCCAGTATGGTGAGCGTTTAATTAAGCTTTTGGACGGTGCGATCATCGCTGATGAGGAGGTGAAACACCGTGCGCTTCTCTGAAATCTGGTCAACGGCACTGCGTTCGATTTTAAAAAATAAGCGCCGCAGTATTTTGACAATGTTGGGAATTATTATTGGGATTGCCTCAGTTGTTACAATTTTGGCCATTGGTGATGGCTTTTCCAACTGGGTTACTAAGAGTATTACCAATAATAAGGCGGGAAAGGTGGAAACGCAGATTGTGTATTCACCTAACGAAACTGCTAATAGTAGTGCCGATTCTTATAACGACCGTGATCTGATGTTGGTCCGGCAAGTTGCTGGCATCGCTAAGGTTCGGCAAACTAGTGAAGACTCAGATTATAATCAAATTGCTTTGCCCGTCAAAACCAAAAGTAAAAATGTCCTCGTTCACTATACCAGTCACGCCAGTAGTTCGGTGATCGCTGGACGACGGCTAACGGCAACTGATAACGCGATTGGTAATCAAGTGGCGGTGATTGATGCTAGTCTGGCCAAAAGTCTTTACGGCGGGGCCGCTAATGCCTTGCATCATGGTGTTCCAATAGATAATCAATTGTACGAAATTGTAGGTGTCCGCTCGGCCGTTTCCAGCAGCGTTAATTTTTCCGATGCCGTAAATGGAACGATGCCGGCCAACATTACGATTCCGAAAAAAGTTCACCAAAAATTTACCCAGAATACCGCAAGTGGCGATTTATTAGTTCTATCTCTACGCAAAGGCGCCAAGGCGAGTACGGTTAACCGCCGCGTAATTAACGTTTTGAAGGCCCAGGGGAGTATGCGTAATCAAGGGGAATATCAAAGCGCCGATCCGGCGGCGGAAGCAGACACTTTTGGTAAAATTCTAAGTGTAATTACTTACTTTATCACGGCCGTTGCGGGAATTTCACTTTTTATTGCCGGAATTGGCGTCATGAATATGATGTATATTTCGGTGGCCGAACGAACGACAGAGATTGGTATCCGTCGGGCAATGGGCGCACGGCAGCACGATATTCGTTTGCAATTTTTACTAGAAAGCGCCACGTTAACTATTTTTGGCGGACTGATTGGCTATGGCCTAGGGGTTTTATTGGCGGTAGCGATCAGTGCACTGCCAATGATGCCGTTTCAGGCTAGTTTTAGTTTTGGCGCCTTTGCGTTAGCCTTTGGCGTTTCAACGGCAGTTGGGTTGATCTTTGGCGTGATGCCGGCTAACGCAGCTGCACGCAAGGATTTGATTGAAATTATTCGTTAATTTGGAGGAGTTAATTATGAAAAAATGGGTTAAATCTGTTAGTGCGTGGGATACGCGAATGTGGGTAGTTCTGTATTTTATTGCAGCTAGCGTTGCGGCAGTTTTCACCGCCTTTATTTACCCACCAAAGGCGTTGGCGGCAGCTGGAACACCGATGCTGGTTCACTGGATTAGTTTCGGTGGGGCCTTTATCGGAGTCGCCACAGGCCTTTTTATTGGTGTTTACGTTAATTATTTTATTTACCTTATTTTGCGCAGTATTCTAAATCAGGATGCAGCGGACAAAACGTTGGTGAAACGTAGTCTTTACTTAGCAACCTGCATTAGTACCGTTGTTAGTAGTTTATTGAGTCTATTACTGATGGTTATTATTGGTGGGGAGCCTAACCAAATGACTAACTTTTTGCTGGCCGTTGTCGGTTCGGCCGTACTCGCTTATTTGATTTACAATTTCTTTAGTTATTTAGTTAAACAGGTCAAATTGGCCCGTTGGTATTCTGGAATCTTATTTATTATCTACTTATTGCCAACATTGATTGGGCTTTTACTGAAAAAATAAGTTGAGGGCCGCAGGAGTGTTTGGAAAGCCTGTTGTTGGCCTTTCTTTGATTAAGTTGATGTCAACGTATTTAAAAATGTAGTTTTTCAAACACTTTCTAAATTGTTAATAGTTAAGGAGTAAGTTAAATAATCCAAGGGGGAAATAAATATGCTGATTGCTGATAATGCTACCTTAAAAACGGCTTTGAAAGAAAAACGAGCAACACTTGCTGTTTCGCGAGGGTACCTCAACCAAGTTGGCAATGTGGTTACTGATGACGCCTGGGTTGAAATTGGTTTTCGGGGTTCAGCTAATTTGATTCAACTATTTAATTTTTGGCTGATGAGTCACTTTTCGGTTACTTGGGAGAAAGAGTACTTGTTAAAGCGTCTAAACTACCGCTATAAAGCGGCCAAAAAATCAGCGATGGCGGTTGTTTTTATTCGGCAATAGCTGTAGTTAGGCACGTAAATTCAGATTTTTGGTGCACGTTCTAGAGTGGCGTTCGGAAAAAATAAAAGGCTAGGACGTTTGTTCCAGCCTCTCTAGAGTAACGTTCGAAAACAATAAGCGGCCAGGATTTTTTCCTGGCCGCTTATTGTTTTGATATTTTATAGCCTATTTTTACACCAACAAGGCTTACAGATGCAAAAGTCGTTCGGCGTTACCGTGAGCAATTAATTCCTTAGTTTGTGCAGGTAAGTTGCCTTCAGTCAAGAAGGTTTGACTGTTGGCGGGATGTTTGTAGGGATAATCAATTGAATAGAGTAAATGCTCAGGACCCATTTCATCTAAAATGAATTTTAATTGTGGTTCAAACAACATCCCACTGGGGGTTAGGTAAACGTTGTTGCGGTAGTAAGTTGAAAATGATTCCTTTAAACCAGAATAATCATCGAGTTCGTCATCTAGCCGTTCCAGGAACATCGGTACCATTTCACCCCAGTGACCAGAAATTAGTTTTAAGTTTGGTAGTTTATCAAAAATACCAGAAACAATCATCCGAATGACTTGAATCCCAACGTCCATGTGCCAACCATAGCCGGCGGACGAAAGGATACCGTTGACTGTATCGGACCAGTTAGGACTCTTAAAATAGTGATCGTTGATTTCGCTAGGGATAAAAGAAGGGTGCATGTAAATTGGGACATCTAGATCACTAGCCATTTTGAAAATTGGAAAGAAAAATGGATCGTCAAAAAACTGACCTTGGTAATTGCCCTTTAAT
Source organism: Loigolactobacillus backii (assembly GCF_001663675.1). Classification (NCBI taxonomy): domain Bacteria; kingdom Bacillati; phylum Bacillota; class Bacilli; order Lactobacillales; family Lactobacillaceae; genus Loigolactobacillus; species Loigolactobacillus backii. The sequence continues at coordinate 178,952 of NZ_CP014873.1, read as the reverse complement.
AAGGCACCTTTAAAATTCAGTTGTTCAACAGCGCGTTTTAATTCCTGGGCGGCGGCAGTTGGATCACCAACTGGCAGAACAGCAAACGCCGCAAAACGATCAGGTTGTTTTTGAATTTCTTTGGCCAATTTATCATTGGCTTCTTTACAGAGGTCAATTGCAATTTCTGGGGCCAAATTTTGAGGAGAAGAATTGCCGTAAGAAAGAACCTGCATGGCAATTCCGTTTTGATCCATGAAATCTAACCGGGTTCCGGTAATGCTCTGCATCATCTCCGCTGTTGGCAAAGAGGTCTTCATGTACTCCAGCATCCCTGATGAAAGTGGCGGTAGTGCGCCTTTACCGGTCACTTGATTGATTTTTTGGGTAATTAATTCTGATTCAAAGTGTTCTTCAACTGTAATAATTTTCATTAGTGAAGCTCCTTTCAAATTAAAACGCTTGGTTAGCATTTTATTGAAGCACCTAGTAAGATAGAGAGTGTTTAAAAAACAGGCTTAGACAAAAAATGCAGGAAAAATAGCCTTAACCTGAACGCTTTTTCAAAGGTTCTAGGTTATGGCCCCATTATAGTAAGTCCTAAAATAAAGTGAAAGGAAAATGTGAGACAGATAGCACATAAAGTCTCATACTAAAACATGGCCAAAAATTATTTAGTTGAACAACCTAAAATCGATCGGCGGGCTAATAATACGCAGATTAAACTCTATCAAGCCTTAAAAAATTACTACGTTGAAGGTATTGCTTTTAAAAAAATTCAGGTTAAACAATTGTGTCAAACGGCCAAGGTTTCCCGGGCCACTTTTTACCGGCACCACCAGAATATTCAAGATATTATCGCCATTCAATTGTTAATCATGATTACGCAATTTGAAAAGAAGATTGATGGGCTGCAAGTATTGAATTATGACAGTGGTAGTGGCGTTGTTGTGGACACGATTTACGCTAATTTAGATTTGTTGCAGTTAATGCAGTGGAGTGGGACTGAAAAAAGTGGTCAGAAAATTGTGTCCGGTGCAATTATTCGGATTTTGATCTTACGCGATTTTGATGAGGTTAACCGTAATTTTATTGCTGATTATCTAGGCGCGGCCATTCTCAAGTTCGCTTTTCAAATCAGTCAGGCTCCGGAAAAATTACCCAAAGAGCAGGCGCTAAAGTTATACCGGTTTTTAGTACCGAAAGTTTAAATTACGAGAAGGTCGCTAGGGTCAGGGGAAAATGAATTATTTTTGACAAATTAAAAACGTGTTTGCTAAGGCAACTTTCGCTTGTCTTAGCAAACACGTTTTTTCATTAAGTTAATTTTGAATTAGTCGTGCTGTGGTTCGTCATTTTTACCGTGGTTAAGTAAAATATTTAGGACTAAAGCCGCAGTACTCCCAACGACCATACCGTTGCTTAAAATTGTTTGGATAGTTTCTGGTAAGTGTTGGAATAAAGCAGGCTGGGTGGTAACACCTAGGCCTAGGCCAATTGAGATTGCCATGATCAGTAAATTATCCGTTGTCATCGGAACCTTTGCCAACATTTTAATGCCTTCGGAGCCAACCATGCCGAACATGACTAACATCGAGCCACCTAAAACTGAGGTTGGAATCAAAGTTGCAATCGCTCCAAATTTAGGGATGAGGCCAATGATGAGCAACATGACAGCCGAATAGTAAATTGGACGTAATTTTTTAATGCCGGATAGTTGAACGATCCCAACGTTCTGTGAGAAAGTTGAGTAAGGAAAGGTATTGAATAATCCGCCTAAAATAGCGGCAATCCCTTCGGAACGGTAACCACGTTTCAGATCGTCTTTAGTTAACTCACGTTTAGTGATATCAGCCAAGGCGAAATAAACGCCGGTGGATTCAATCATACAGGCAACTGCGGCCAGGAGCATGGTTAAAATTGAAGACCACTCAAACTTAGGTGCTGCAAAGTAGAATAAGTGCGGTATTTGAACCCAATGAGCCTGGCCAACGGTTGCAAAATTAAGTTGGCCGGCCAACATTGCTAACAGAGTGCCCGCCACGATCCCAACGAGGACGGAAACTCGTTTCAAGAAACCACGGCCATAAATATTGATAAGAATAGTAATAAGTGCTGTTGTAAAGCCAAGAATCAAGTTAATTGGTGCACCAAAATTTTTGGCGGTTGAATCGCCGCCGCCTAAATTTTGAAAGGCAACGGGAATTAAAGTGAAGCCAATCAGAGTGATTAAGGAGCCAGTAACGACTGGTGGAAAAAAGCGCCGTAAGTTGGCAAACAAACCACTAATCAGAAAGATAAAAATACCGGCCGAAATGATACCACCGTACATATAGGCCCAGCCGAGGTGATTACCAACGTTGATCATTGGCGTCAGGTACTCGACGGCAGAACCGAGAACTACTGGTAGCGCAATCCCCGTCCAGGGTGTCCGCCTAATTTGAAGTAGTGTCGCAACGCCACACATGAAGATGTCGGTTGAAACAAGGTAGGTCATTTGCGCCGGTGAAAAGTGCAATGCCGCGCCAACTAACAACGGAATTAGAATGTCGCCTGCGTACATGGCAAGTAAATGTTGTAAGCCTAATAAAATCGTTTTTGGAACCGAAAGCTCAGGTTGATCCAAATTAGCGTTGTGGTTATCCATTGTTACCTCCAAAGTTCGTTATTTAAGGAATAAATAGATTATAGCACAATATTTGAACTGTTTTTACTAATTTATTCGAATTATAACTTGACAAAATCAAGTTTTAGTTCGTTATCTTATTAACATATTATTGTAGTTGATAATTAAGTTAAATGATGGTGGTAGTAACGGCGTATTTCTTTGCCTTTATCTGGTAAAAGTTAGCTCGTCAATCCGCCACTGTCGCTCGTTCTTAACAACTAATTTTAGCAAATATTAATTACTAGAACATATTTGCTAAACAGGACTTGTTTCCCGTTGTCGATTGGACTAAGCAGAGGTCCGGCAAGCCTAAGTCGCACGCGTTCCGCCCTCGCGCCCCGGAATGGAATCTAATCTGTTTTTTCTTGTTCCAGTTAAGTTTTTGCGTTCTTAAAACTAGCTAGTAGTTTTAAAGAGGATCGCTACGATGCACTAGGATTAAATAATTAAAAATTTGAAAGTGAAGTGGCAGATATGTTAAAAAGTGCTGATCTTCTATTGATTCAAAGTCGGCCGGACAAATTTTCTACGGCAATTGTTGACAGTACTAGGGATAACGCCGACAGTTCAGCGTATGACCACGTGGCCTTAGTTGAAGTGACTGCCGCTAATGAAATTTTTGTGCTCCATACTTTGCCAACAACCGGCAGCATTCGTGAAATCTACGCGGAGTTTCAAAAACGGCACTACGCCAAAATTGATTTGTATCGTGCTAAACAGCCGGTTGATCAAAATTTAGTTATTAAACAGGCCAAAAAGCTGCTGAACCAACCTTATAACGCGAGCTATGTACCAACTGCAGACGGTTATTATTGTGCTGATTTTATTTACTATGCTTTTAAAGGGCAGCAGCTTTTTAAGTTAGAACCAATGAATTTTATGGATCAGGAACGGCAGGCCATTTTACCATTTTGGCGTGATTACTACGCGCGATTAGGCTGCGCGGTACCGAATGGTGAATTAGGGTTAAATCCAAATACAATGCTGCGGCAAAATGTGCTTACTAAACTAGTGACGTTGCACTAAGTCATACCTAGCAGCAATGGCGACCTTAACGCGGAATGCCTAACAGTCAATCGCAGGCGGCTACGATTAAGCACAATTAGTGGATTAAACTAAACCAGCACTATTTCTTTTGGCCGTGAATCGTAATTGAGTTTGTTCCGCAGGACATTACGATTGTCCGTGGCTCTTATTTGAGGTGACAAACGTACATAAAAAACAAGTTTGTACTGATCAAGGTAGCGATCATCGGCACAGTTGATTTTGAAACGAATGACCAATCAATAAAATTAATTTAATTTTATTGTTGACTTAAAGTGCACTTTAAGGTGTAAGTTACTTTATGAAAGTTATTGAGGAAAGGAAGTCAGGTAATGCAGAAGATTTTAATTTTAGGCGCCCACGGGCAGATTGCGCGGTTGGTTCGGCAGCGGCTATTGGCAGAAACCGACGCGCAATTAACGCTTTATTTACGTAACGCCAAACGTATGCAGGAGTTTGATTCAAAACGAGAAACGTTAATTGAGGGTGACGTTAACGATACTGCAAAATTAACACAGGCAATGGCCAACCAAGATATTGTTTACGCCAATTTAGGTGGTCAGTTTGAACCAATGGCAAAAAGTATTGTGACGGCGATGACCCAAACTGGTGTTAAACGCTTAATTTACGTGACTGGTTTAGGCTTGTACCATGAAGTCCCCGGCGAATTTGGCCGCTGGGTTGAGGAGTCAATTGGCGCGCCGATAATGGATGATACCCGTCGTGCCGCCGCAATCATCGAGCAATCCTCCCTGAACTACACCTTAATTCGGGCGGCTTACATGTCCAATGATGATGTGATTAATTATGAATTAACCGAAAAAGGCACACCATTTAAAGGAACGATTATTTCGCGAAAGAGTATCGCTGACCTAATTGTTAGAATTGTGAAGCAACCAGAAAAACATAGTTATAGTAGTTTAGGTATTGATCAACCAGGAACCGATGGCGATCGACCAATGTACTAGTGCAGCGTGGCAATCATATTTTAAGTGAAACAAATGATTAAAGTTTTCATTCAAAATGGTTGAATGAAGTTAATTGGAAGTGGATTTTAAAAATAATTTACACTAATAACGGCCAGATACTACAGGCCACGCTAATGTTGTTGGGCAAACTGAGATAAATTACGGTTTGAATCAAAAAAGATTATAAAAAACAAATAAAGGAGTTTTTTAAATGACAGCAGCACTTTACAGCTTTTCACTGACCCCCGACCAACAAGAAGCCAACCACTGAATCACCACTTTGGCCGGTGTTGTTTTTAACCGCCTTTGCACTTGCCGCGCTAAACTAGCCAAAAACAGCGCCGCTTGAATTTGCCGACTTAACCAGAGTTTGCGTTCGCGCAAACTTTTGGTTGCCAAAAAAGCTAGTCTAGGCTGGGTCAATGGTAAAACGATCATCAAGGTGTACGCCGTATTCAATAAATGATGATCGGCTTCGATCTTGCCTACTGAACGCACGGCGTAATCACCGAAGTGCCAGAATGTTTTCATTTCATAAAAATAGGTCTCGATCGCCCAACGTTTTTGATAGTAGGCCAACGCTCGTAGCGCTGGCGCAGGGGCGCTGGTCTCCGGCGTCCGATAGGTGAGCTGGGTCGGATCAACGGCTAGGGTTTCGGTTGTGATCGCCGCTAATTCTTCGGGCGCGCTCGTCGCCATGAACAGACGACAAGTCGTCTTGCGTTGTACGCGGATCATGTAAACTGGCTGGGGCATCAAGCGTGTCAGACACCGCACTATACCGATCTGATCTCCGGCCGAACAAAGATTTAATGCAATATTTCCCAAATGGATCTGGTCACCATATTTCCGCGGCCGGCCGCGCTTACCGGTGCGTTTGGGTAAGCCAAACATGGCGGTATCTTTACGCACATTGGCGATCATAGCTAGATTAGGTTGCGTCATGACCAGTTGGTTGATCTCAGCTTTGGGATACCAACTGTCACACAGTAGGAACACTTGTTGGTCGCTGGCGATCGATTTCAAAGTCGTCTTGATCATTTGCGCCGCTTGCTGGTATTTGGTCGCCTGTTCCGCCTGATAAAGGTGCGTGGCTAACGGCAAGAACGTATAAACTGGCTGGTCATCTTGGTCCCGCTGTGTTGGGATCATCAGACCTAAAGTAACGAAATCATGGGCATTGACGAGCCGCTTACCCGTATGTGCGGCGTGATCGAATAGATATTTGACGCCGGTAAATTTGTGGCCGAACTTGGGTTGGACCGTGTCATCCAGAACCAATAATAAGGGCAAGTCCTGACAAGTAGTGGGAATCAAGGTCAGTAAATACGTCAAGTTGCGCACTTCTAACTGTGGCAAGTGGTCACCGATCACTGCCAAAGCCCGATAAAACGTGTTCAAAGAATGCTTCGTCACCCGGCCCAGAAATTGTTCAAATAAGTGGCGGATCGAGTGGCGGTCACCGATCACTAACAACGCTAGACACAACCAAAAATAGTTAAGGCCCATTGGCTTAGACAAGCCAGCCGCTTTTAAATCAAAAAAATAGGCGTGGAGGGTGGTTAAAAGTGATGATTTTTGATAAAATGAGTTCAACACGAATCCTTCTTTCTAAATGGTTTTTTGTCGAACTCATTTTAGCAAAGAATAGGCATTCGTGCCTTTTTATATCCAAATTTTTTTAAAAAGCTGTAAAGTGCTGAAATGACAGTTAAAAATAAGGTAGTTGTGATCACCGGGGCCTCCTCAGGGATTGGTGAAGCTACCGCAAAATTATTGGCGCAAAATGGTGCCAGGGTCGTGCTGGGAGCACGGCGGGAAAATCGGCTGCAGGAGATTGTTAAAACCATTCAGGAAGCTGGCGGTCAAGCAACTTACAGTGTGACCGACGTAACTAAACCAGAACAAGTTCAGGCCTTAGTTGATTTGGCCAAAACTGAATTTGGAGGCATTGATGTTATTTTCAATAACGCTGGTATCATGCCGACTTCGCCCATTAGTGCGCTGCATACCAAAGAATGGAACGACATGATTGATATTAATTTAAAGGGTGTTTTAAACGGAGTTGCGGCCGTTATGCCAGATTTTACGAAACAAAAATCGGGGCAAATTATCACGACATCTTCAGTTGCCGGGATAAAAAGTTTTCCTGGCGCCGGCGTTTATGGCGCAACTAAGTTTGCCGTTCGTAATCTAATGGAAGTAATTCGAACTGAAAGTGCTAGTGAAGGAACCAATATTCGAACGGTAAGTCTTTATCCGGCCGCGATTAACACGGAATTATTGCGTACCATTACTGATAAAACTGCCAAGAAGGACATGGATCAATTTTATAAGGCAGTTGGGATTGATCCGATTGCGATTGCCCGGGTGGTTAACTTTGCAATTGATCAACCAGAAGAAGTTAATGTAAACGAATTTACAATTTACCCAACGAAACAGGCGTAGAGTGTTAAAACGGTGTTTGCATTCTGGCTGTTTAAACATATGTATAGTTAAGATAAGCTAAAAGGAGTTTAGTTATGACAAAAAATGAAGCAGTTAAAAATGGTGTAATTTTCCCGGTCGGTGCTAAAAATGAGGCCTTCCAAAAATATTTTATTGGCCAAAGCTATTTGCAAGGTCTAGTTAATGATCCAGTAGTTAACGTCAATGTTGGCAACGTTACTTTTGAACCTGGGTGCCGCAATAATTGGCATATTCATCACGATGGTTTCCAACTCTTGTTAGTCACTGGTGGCGAAGGCTGGTATCAAGAGGCTGGTAAGCCAGCACGGCACTTGGTTCCTGGTGACGTTGTCGTTACTCATGATGGGGTTAAACATTGGCACGGTGCAACGAAAGATAGCTGGTTTGAGCACATTGCGATTACGGCTGGAACGCCAGAGTGGTTGGAACCAGTTTCTGATGCAGAATATAATCAATTGGAGGTTGAAAAATAATGGCAGAAAAACAAACAGCAGGACGCGATAATTTAGGTGAATTTGCGCCACAATTTGCCGCTTTAAATGACGATGTTTTATTTGGCGAAGTTTGGAGTAAAGAAGATGCCTTATCGCTTCACGATCGCTCAATGATTACCATTGCCAGCCTTATTTCGGCCGGTGCCACTGAGCAACTAGAGGCCCATTTACGAATTGGTAAGAAAAATGGCATTACTAAAGAAGAAATTGTTGCTGAAATTACGCACTTGGCCTTTTATGCCGGTTGGCCAAAAGCTTGGTCAGCGTTTAACCGTGCGAAAGAAATTTGGACTGATTAAAACGTTGGCCGGACAAGCGTCAATTTCTATTTTACACGTCATGTTATACTTAAAGTAACTTTAAGTCGGTCGGACAATTTTGCTAGGAGGTAAGTTCAATGGCGGATAATTCAGCAACGCAAGAGCAGCACTACCGAATTGGGGACTTTGCGCAATTGAGTGGGCTTTCCAGTCCAACTTTGCGCTTTTATGAAAAAGAAGGACTCATTCAGCCGCAGCGAACTACTAACGGGTTACGTTACTATACGAAATTGGATTTAAGTTGGATCAAATTTTTGCGCCATCTGTTAGGCACCGGGATGACAATTGGCGAACTAAAACAGTACGTTGCTTGGCGTAAAGCCGGTGATCAGACGATTCCACAGCGCTTAGAATTACTTCAAAACGTTCAGCAGCGTTTTTTAAAGCGTTACGCTGAAATCCAGCACAACTTACAAATTCTCGATGATAAAGTTAATTGGTATGAACATAAATTAGCTGGCTCAATTAATGAACAAGAATCATTTGCGAATTATTTAGAAACGCTGGGTCACGCTGAATAAACACAGAATAATAGCCTTGATTAATTACCCGTTTGGTGATTAATCAAGGCTATTTTAAATTAAAAATACCGAGGCAAAATACTATTCTAAAGCTAGTTGGTTGTCGTATAATGAAACCGATTTCTTAGGCTGCTAAAAACTGATACGCTAGAGTTGCGGGAGTAGCAGTTGCAGAAGTATCCGGATTATTAGGAGTTAGGCTGCGATTCGGACTTCGGGCCATCTTAGTCCGATCGACATCGTCAGCGAAGCTAGTAATAATTCGCAATTGCGGAGTAGAATCCACGCGTTTTTTCAAACACTTTAAAGGGGGCCTACCATGTTAGATGTAATTGATTCAATTAATCGGCTAAGTTGGACAGTAGAACATCACTACGCCCACATTGAAGCACAACACCCATTTATCCGGGCATTTGCGGTTCAATTTGAGCTTGCTTACACTGACTTTCGGGTAATTCAAATGGCGTTGCAGCTTGCTGGTGATCAGCACCCGTTATTGGTGGCCTTTACGGCGGCCTACGACCAAGTTTATAAATTTGATTATGAATTTGCGGCCAATGGTCCCGCGGCGTTTAACGAGAAATATGCTGGACAGTTATCCGCTTATCGTCAGGCGAAGGATGAGTTGTTGGGTAAGTTGGAACAAATTAAGCAACTGCAAGGTTAAGTTAATTTAAAAAGGAGTTATCAATCATGACTAGTGAACAGAGAAGGGATCCATTAGCAGATGAATTATTGACGCCAGAAAATGCCGCCTTTTTATTAATTGATTATCAACCAACGCAAATTAATTCAATCAACTCGATGCAACGTGCGCAATTAATTGAAAATATTATTAGTACCGTAAAAATTATTCAAACGTATAAAATTCCCGTTATTTTATCGACGGTCAACGTGCAAACGGGGCGGAATAAGGAGACAATTCCCCGGATTAAAGAACTATTACCTGGTGTAAAGTCCTATGATCGGACGACAATTAATGCGTGGGAGGATCAAGAGTTCAACGCTGCGGTTAAAGCAACTGGCCGAAAAAAATTAATTATTGCGGCACTTTGGACGGAGGCCTGCCTCACTTTTCCAACGTTAGATGCCCTACGAGAAGGTTACGCTGTTTTCCCAGTGGTTGATTCAATTGGTGGAACGTCACTTGTTGCCCATGAGGCGGCGTTACGCCGAATTGAAAGTGCTGGCGCCCAGCCAACTAGTAATGCCCAATTGGCCTGTGAATTACAGCGTGATTGGAATCGGACGGAGACCGCGCCACAGTTTGTTCAAGATCTGTTGGATGCAGGAATCTTTCTAAAGCTATCTTAGGCCAAGCGACAGCGGCAGGGAAGCTAATAATAATTCGTAATTGCGCAGTAGAACCTGAATGCTTTTTTAAACACTCCCTAAATAAATATGTTATGTTGATTAAAGGCCTGATTATCAAAGTAAATAATCAGGCTTTTTGGCTGTATGCGGTCGATTAACAATGGAGGTGGCAAAATGTATGATCTTATTCCCATGAACATGGCCGAGGTTGCGGAGAAATTGCAGTGGTACCAAGGCGCAGGTGAATCTAAAAGTGAAAGCTCAGTTATTCAAGACAGTATTCTAGCAATTAGCCAATTCCATTTAGATGAGGCGCTAGAGGGACCGTATTGGACGGCAAAATGGCAAGTGGCTAATTATGAAATTGTTATTTTATCGGCTGATGAAGTTATCGGCATTATTAAAACACCCAGCGATACTTTTGAAGCAAATTTTCGCGAAAACGCGAATAAATTAATTGATTATTTACGACAACAGGTGGCTGAATTAGTTAAGAACCATTAAAAAAGTTTCTTAAGTTGAAATACTGAAACTATAGGAGGAAAGCAAAAAATGAGTGATCCGAAAATTCTTAATCGACTTAAGCGAGCAGAAGGACAATTAAGAGGTATTCAAAAAATGGTTGAACAGCAGCGTGATTGTGGTGATATTATGACGCAGTTAGCGGCCGTAGAATCAAGCGTGAAACGAATCATGAATTTAGTAGTCACGGAGAATTTAACCGAAAAAATCGACGACAAAAACGATGCCGCACTTCAGGAAGCAATTAAATTAATTTCGAAATTATAGCGGGTGTGTTTGGTCAGGCAAACACTAATAAAAGTATTTTTCAAATATGACCTAAGCAAGATTGTGGTTTGAGGCCATTTTATAAGTATTCGGTAACGAAATTAACTTAGGTTGTTCAAAAATTTAAATGTACCCTAGAAAACGATTCCATTCCGTCAGCTGGTTATGCTATGCTGATAGTACAAACCAAGATGGAATGGAGTAAGTTAATGAAAAATTTTATTTTTGACGTAGATGGGACTTTGATTGATACCATTGATATGTATATTCCAGCCTTAAGGGCAACGCTGGCGGATTATGGTTACCAGCGCGACTATGCGGGGCTGACTGATTATTTTGGAATGAACGGTTGGGAGGCCTTGCCGTTAATTGGCGTTAGCGAGCAGGATCGGCAACCGATTTACGATCAGTGGGCAAAATTATCTGCCCAAAATACTGCCAAAATCAAATTATATCCAGAAATAGAGCAAGTTTTGGCCAAATTGGCGGCAACGCCTGGAATTAAATTAGTGATTGCAACTTCAAAATCTAAAGAAGAATTAAGCAGTCATTTAGGTGGCAAGTTTGCAATTTTAAAGTATTTTGATGCGGCCGTAACCTGTGAGGAAACCACCCGCCATAAACCATATCCTGATCCAATTGAAAAAGGGATGACAAAGATTGCTGCCAAACCCGCGGAAACTATTTATATTGGTGATAGTGAATTCGATGTTCAGGCTGCTCAGGCCGCAAAGGCTAAAAGTGGCGCGGCACTGTGGGGAGCCACGCAACCAGAACGTTTAAAAGCGGCGGAATACCAGCTAAAACAACCTAGTGATTTATTGAAATTAATTTAGTGATTGGGTTCAGGCGTAAGGTGAAATTTAATTTTTAGCCGATGCCTTTTTTCTTGGAGTGCGTTACGCTGCTGGTTCTTTGGCGATATCTACCCAGCCAAGTGCGTGGGAATATTGTTCTAATTCAGGCAGGGTTACTTCAATGGCACTATTTGGACTCCCGGCCGCCGGAAAGACACTGGTGAATTGGCGTAATGATTGATCAAGGTAAACGGCCACGCCCGCCTTGAGGGCAAAAGGACAAACGCCGCCAACTGGTTGACCAATTAGGCCTTCTACTTGATCTCGCGGTAACATGTGGGCCTTAACCTGAAATTGACGCTTAAATTTTGGGTTGGCAATCCGGGCGTCACCAGCCAGTACAATGAGAATTGGCCGTTTCGAAACTAAAAAAGTTAAAGATTTAGCAATTCGTTCTGGCTGAGTATGTAAGGCGTGAGCGGCCAGTGCCACGGTTGCACTAGATTCCTGTAATTCAATGATTCGATTGCTGGCCCCAAACTGGTTAAGGTATCTGCGAACACTTTCAACTGACATCTAATCATCTCTCATTATTTTTTAATCATTCTAATGGAACGGTGATCAAAGGTCAACTGCTTGTTTGAAATTTAGGCGCAGTTATTCTGAGCTACTTAAAAAATAAAGCGTAGTTATGCCAGATTTCACTCTTGCCATAACTACGCTTTATTTGGTCATTAACATTGAGCTTACTTTTGATTGTAGGCTTCTTGGAATAATTTAACGATATCGTCTTTGGTGCCTTTGCGTGGATTTGAAAAGGCATTGCCATCTTTCAGGGCATTCGTCGCCATAAGTTCGAAGTCCGCTGGCTTAGCACCAATGGCCTTGATGCTGCTTGGAATACCGACATCCTGAGACATTTGCCGCATAGCCTTGATGGAAAGCTCGGCCGCGTCGCGAGTTGAAAGGCCAGTTGTATTTTCTCCCATTGCTTTGGCTAATTCGGCAAAGCGTTCTGGACAAGCAACAATATTGTATTTTTCAACAGTTGGGAGAAGTAGTGCACAGCAGACACCGTGGGGCGCGTCATATTGGCCGCCTAATTGATGTGCCATTGCGTGTACGTAACCAAGGTCAGCGTTATTGAAGGCCATACCAGCCAACATTTCTGCCTGTACCATGTCAGTTCGTGCCTTGACGTTATGCCCATTTGCGACAGCTTCACGTAAACTGCCCTCAATTAATTTAATAGCTTGTAGGCACAAACCATCAGTAATTGCATTGTGGTTGGTTGAAACGAACGGTTCAATAGCCTGGACAAAAGCATCCATTCCAGTTGCGGCAGTCAATGAGGCCGGCACATTCAATTGAAGCATTGGATCATTAAACGAAACCAACGGAACATTACGCCACGAAACGATGACAAATTTCAAATGTGTTTCTTGATTAGTGATAACACAGTGGCGGGTCAATTCGGAACCAGTACCGGCAGTTGTATTTACTGCGATCAATGGCGGTAGAGCGTTCTTCAACGTTTCAATACCAGCTAACTTAGTAATGTCATCACCGTTCGTCAGAATGATACCAGCACCTTTGCCGGTATCGTGGGCCGAGCCACCACCAATTGTAATGATACTATCGCAATCATTTTCTTGAAATAGTTTCTTAGCGGCCTTAATATTGTGAATCTTTGGATTAGGTTCAACACCATCATAAATAGTGTAGTTTACGTTGGCCTTATTTAATGAATCAAGGGTCTGAACAACTGGCCCATTTTCAGCGTGCTCTAGAAACTTATCCGTTATAATTAAAGGCTTTTTCATGTTAAGCGCGTTAACACGATCACCAATTTTTTCGATAACACCAGGGCCAAAAAAGTTAACGCTTGGCATCAAAAAATCAAAGTTCTTTGCCATTTGAATTCCTCCATGTGATTTATTTGACAAACTTATTGTAGCTCTTTTAAACTGTAAGTCAAGCAGTTACAGTATATAAAATTTTGCTTATTATGAAATAAATTTTGGAGAAATAACGTTCAAAAAGATATTTAAAAAGTCCTTGACCTAAATTAGAGGTTGATGCATATTGAGGAACATAAATTAGAATATAATTAAAAAATTATGTAATGACGAGAAGAGTAACAATTAAATCTATTTTTAGAGCGAGCGGAATTGGTGAAAAGTTCAGTAGAGCTAATTGTGAAGATGAACTCCAAGCTGATAATGGGTTAGCGCTGATTATCCGTTGGCAAGCGTTACTTTGCCGGGGATTCAATCAAAGATGGTGTACTGGCAAGATGTACAATTGAGGGTAGTAACACAAGTGTAAAGGCTGCGTCCCTTAGTCCAAACTTGGGTTAAGGGAACGCGGTTTCTTTCTTTTGTCCTGAAAGGGGTGGTCGTTTGGCCTGTCGAATGTGGCAGTTAATGAAAAATTGTAGTTGTGAGGACAAGGCGGCCTTTCAACTTGTCCCATTCTCGGTATAAAAATAGCAATTATCGGGAAGATTTAGTTATCCAAGATTTAATCGGTGGATTTATTAAATAAAAAAATTTGGTTATTCCTGTTGACTTTAAAACAACACGTGCTATTATGAACATGTTGATAATAAAACAACAATCAAATTCTAAGGAGTGTTTATATTTATGAAATATGCTATTACTGCTACAACTGGTAACTTTGGTCAGATCGCTGTTAAGGAACTTTTAAAACTTACTGATAATAGTGAGGTTATCGCAATTGCCCGGAATGTTGCTAAGGCCAAAGAATTACTACCACAAGGTGTTGAAATTCGGCAAGGTGACTATAATGATGAGGCTTCAATGGAAACTGCGCTGCAGGGTGTGGATCGCCTTCTCTTTATTTCGTCACAACCAGGTGGCGCCGTTACGCGGGCTGATCAACACAAAAATGTGGTTAAGGCATTAGCAGCTGCTCAAGTTAAATTTGTTGCCTACACAAGTTTTCCTAATGCGCAAAATTCGACTAGTGCTTTGGCCGATGACCATAAAATTACCGAGAGCGCAATTGAAGATACTGGTGTCGCTCATTCATTTTTGCGGAATAACTGGTATCTAGAAAACGAAGTCGGTTTCTTACAGAATGGTGCTGCCAATCAACCAGCTTCATACTGGGCGGCTGGTAAGACTGGCTGGGCACTGGAACGTGAATTTGCGGAAGCGGCCGTCAAAGTGTTAACATTAAGCAATCCCAAGAAGATTTATGAACTTGCTGGTCCAGCACGTTCTTACGCAGACTTAGGGGACGGCCTAAAACAGGCCACTGGTAATGATTTTACGGTTAAGCAAGTGTCTGCAACGGAATATCAGGCCGGCTTAGTGGCAGCAGGTTTGGATCAGAATACCGCGGCCCTTTTCACCTCCTTTCAGGAACCAATTAATGATGGCTCATTGAGTGAGGATTCAACTGATTTAGAAACTGTTCTTGGGCATGATTTGACTGCTTTACCAAAGGCAATCAACGAAATTCTTAGTCGAAATTAGGTGTAATTTAATGAAGTACTCGCACAAGTTGAGTGATGCAATTCATATTCTGGCTTATCTCATTATTTATAAGGATGGCGATCTTTCAAGTAAAGCGATTGCCGCAAGTATTGAAGCCAATGCTAGTGTTGTCCGTAACTTAATGTCAGATTTAAGGAAAGCGGGATTAATTAATACCCAACCGGGGAGTGCCACCACGACACTTAATGTCATGCCAAACAAGATTTCTATTTTGAGCGTCTACCAGGCAATCAATATGGATCATGATCTGTTACACATCGATCCCAAGACTAACCCACAGTGTATTGTTGGCGGGAATATTCAGGACACGCTAAATATGTACTACGCGGATATCGAGGAATCTGCCTTTCAACGGATGAATGAAATTACGCTGCAGGACATCACTGATGATATTCTCGCAAGGCAGGCTACAAAATAAAACTTTTTTAAAAAAATAACATAATAAAACCCACTAAATTGAGATTTTCAATTTAGTGGGTTTTATTATGAGTTCAGTTCATTAAATAATTTTGAGAAAGCACGGGACAGTATTGAGTGACTTTTATTTGATGTCTGCAGGTCTAGATCTATATAAATTGTGATTTGAGATTTTTAGTTTTAGGAACGAGGCTCAGACAAAGGTCCTAGTTGCCTACTATTTCTGTGCATTAGTCTAAGAACGTGAGCCGAAGGTCTGGGTTCACATGCTTGCCTACAGCTAATCCAGTAGCCTTCCTTTGGCCCATTCCCATCCTTTTTTTAATTTCAAAGCAATCCCCGTTGCCGTAACAGTTCCTGTACCGCAAGCTTAATTTCATCACTTCGGTGTTCATCATCCACCTGCGCAATCTTGTAGCCAGCAAAGTAGGGCGTAACAATGAAACGGGGGACCACCTTACAGATAATTTGATGGGCACGGTGGTAAAAGAAGAGGTTGTAACTATCATATTTACCTTGAAAATAAGTGGTGATGATGTAGCGGGTGATGACTTGCGTGTAATCCGCCAGCCAATCGAGAGCCGAAGTAGCGTTAATGATCAAATTAAATTCAGTGGAACCCATAATTGGTTGGGCGGAAATGTTGAGTTCAATAAATTGATTCTTGGCGATGATCGTGCCCTGAAAATTGGTTGAATTAATCTCGGAATAGCCATCTTGTTGCTCAAGACCAACTAATTGTAAATGAGGGTGGCTTAGACTACCACCAGATAGCGGACCGTGATTCTTAAAGAGTAAAATACTTTTAAATTTTTCATTTTGCTCCGCCTTTTGCCAACACGCAAGGATAAAGGCAAATAATTTATGGTTGTGTGCCTGGGAATAATTGGAAATATCGCCGAAGTGATTACCTGATTCAATGATGACCGTTTGCCAAGTATTCTCTAATGTGCGATATTTATTTTCTAACCAAATAAGGTCATTGTCACTGGCCAAAATATTAGTTAAGCTATTGGTGTCACAAAAAGGACAGCGATTATTAAGGTGGACGACATTTTCCGGCTTACGCTGTGAAATTTGTGAATTAAGTTTTAAAGGTTGATTTTGCTTCAAACGTAAGACTTCCTTAAAAGTTGAACAAAGTAGTGACTAGTCAAACTATATTATCGATAATCAGTAGAGTCAACCCAATTTATTTGGGTTATTTTAAGGTTAGTTTTAGGTAGGTCAATTAAAATGATCTAGTGAATTCTAAATTAGCTAATATGACTAAATTACAAATTGAGTCCGGCTAATATTGGGTGCGATCAATGAGAAACCTAACGCCTTTAATCTGCTTTAAGTCAATTACGGAAGGTGACAATTTTTGCGACGAGCTCAACGACAAAAAAAGCATTTTAATATTTTACAGCTACTGCGACTGCTAATTCTGCTGGCGGTCTGCGGCCTAATTTGGTTAGGCATTGATCATTTTGTGCACCGGCAAAAAATCACCGTAACTGCTCCGGCCTTAGTTATGCGGCAAGCACCAAATTCTAGTAAGGCAGTAGTGACGGTTACCAAGAACAAGACGGTAACTTATTTACAGCAGAAAAATGGTTGGGATAAGGTGCGCTATCACGGGCGAACGGGCTGGTTACCGACGTGGCTAATTCACAGTGATTACAATGCTACTACGGCGACTAATCGGCTGGCCGAACAAACAATTGTGATTGACCCTGGACACGGTGGCAGCGACTCGGGGGCACTAGCAACCAATGACACTGAAGAAAAAAGGTACACTTTAAAAATGGCGTTGGCGTTGAAACAACAATTGAAATCGTCCTACGCTCGGGTGATTTTAACCCGGGATAGCGATCAAACTGTTGCCCTAGCAAGTCGACCAGCTTTGGCCAATAAACGGGGCGCAAGTCTATTCATTAGCTTCCATTTTGATTCAACCCCGGTAGCAAACACTGCATCAGGGTTCACGGCCTATTACTACCACGCGGCCAGTAAGCCATTTGCCAAAGCGTTATCGAAGTCACTTGGTGGCCTTGGTTTGACCAATCGTGGAACGGCATACGGTAATTTTCAGGTCATTCGTGATAGCCAAATGCCGGCCGTTTTATTGGAAATGGGCTACATCAATGATTACACGGATTATCAATATATTAGTTCGGCGGCCTATCAACAACACGTTGCTCAGTTGGTTTATGAAGGACTGCAACGCTACACAGCCAACTAAATTTTTCTATAAAAAACTAGCGACTATGACAAAATTTATTTTTGTTGTAGTCGCTAGTTTTATTTTTGAATAGCTTCAGAAAAAACGTGCCGGAAATCCTTAACGATAGTGAACACGGCGCGGGAAAGTTAGCCTAAAAATACTACCTTGGGGATGATTATCTACCACATTGATCTTGCCGTGGTGTTGCGTGGTGATCCAGTTGGCGATTGATAGGCCAAGACCGTAACCCGTTTGTTCTTTTTTGCGAGCAGAATCGACACGGTAAAAGCGATCAAAAATTTGTTTCTTGCTGCCGTCTGGAATGCCACAGCCAGTATCACTGACCTTGATTCCCCAATGGTCATTGCTAACTAGTGTTGTGAAGATGATGGTGCCACCAGCCGGCGTGTACTTCACGGCGTTATCCAACAAAATAATAATTAACTGTTTGATTAAATCAGGATCTACCGTAATTAAAGCAGTTGCCTGAGTTTCTAAACGCAAACTTTTGTGCTGGCTAGCAGCAATTTCCAAGTAGGGCGTTGTGACTTGTTCACTCAATGTCTTTAAACCAACTTGACTGGGCTTAAGCTGGAGCACATCCGCGTCTGAGCGGGCCAACGTTAGTAATTGCTCAGTGAGGGCCTTCATTCGGCTAGTTTCATTCAAAGAAATGGTGATTTTTTCGGCCTCAGCAAGAATTGGTTGGTGGGGTTTTGTAAGCAGATATTCTAATTGATTTTGAATAATTGCCAAAGGTGTGCGTAATTCGTGGGCCGCGTTGGCGCTAAATTCTTGTTGTTTATGCCAGGCCGTGATGATTGGCCGCATACCAATTCGGGAAAGCCAAAACGCCAGCAAAGTTGCCAGTAGCGTGAAGATAATCATTGTGATGAATAATGATCGAAAAATACTGTGAATTGCTAGGGCCTCTGCGTCAGTATTGATAAGAATTAAAACGTAGTGCCCGGCGTACTCACGCTGGCTACTTTTCCCACTGACCTTAAGAAGTAACGTGCGAAATTGACTGGCAGTTCGTTGATTGGTGTTGAAATCCAAATTAGTGACTTGGTTGAGCTGATTCTTGTTTAGCTTAACCTGATTAAAAAGCTGGTAGTTACGGGCCCCTAGAACATCACGGTTGAGTACCTTACCGGCCGCGTTAAAAACGATAATATTTGTTTGAAAGGGCGCACCGGAAATCGGTGGCCGCTGGTGGCCGTTCTTTTGGCGTTGCTGCGGTTTAAGCGGATGGCGGTTAGGCGTCCCTTCACCTAAAATTTGCTCCTTTTGAATTTGCAGTGATTGGTTAACGTTTTGGTAGATCGAGTGTTGAAAAAGAAAGCCAACAATTGCACCTAAAACTAAAAAAAGGAGGATAAAACTAATTAAAAAGGTACCAAATAGCTTTAGCTGCTGGCGTTTTTGAAATGAATTTTTTAATTGTTTCATTTGTTCACCTCAAATAGATAACCGACGTTTCGTAGTGTTTTGATTGATTGATCGGCGGTGACAGTTTTTAATTTTTTTCGTAAATTACTAATGTAAACTTCGACAACAGTTAGGGCCGTTTCCGACTCAAATCCCCAAAGACGATCAAAAATACGTTCCTTTGTAATAATAACGTTAGGATTTTGCGCAAAATACACCAATAAATCAAATTCTTTACCATTCAACTGCAAGGATTGCTTTTTATAGGTTACGGTGCGGCGGTTAAGGTCAATGGTAAAGTCGGCCACCTGAAGTAACGTTTCATCGCTGAGCAGACCACTGCGTTTGAGCAGTGCCTTGATCCGGGCAATTAACTCCTCCCGGTGAAAGGGCTTTGTCAGGTAATCATCTGCACCAAGATTAAAGCCGCGTAGCTTATCAGTTAGTGTATCCTTGGCGGTCAAAATAAGGATGGGCAATTCCAAGTGTTGCTCCGTTCGCCAATGGCCTAAGACGTCGTAGCCATTTTCTTGGGGCAACATCAAGTCGAGAATGGCCAGATCAAAGATACCGTTTTTTCCCAATAATTCGCCATTTTCACCATCATGGGCAATAGTTGAACTCGCGAAAGGTGTGATCATTTCGGCAATATCGTTTGCTAGGATCGTATCATCTTCAACAATTAAAATATTTGCTTGCAATAAGCTAGCACCTCTTTAAATTAATTTAAATAAAGTTAGTTAGATTGGCCTAGGAAGTGTTTGAAAAAGCAGAAATTTGCTTTTTCAGACACGGTCCAGATTGCGTAATAGATACACCAAATAGGTCTAAAAACATGGGCCGTCAATTACTATTTAAAATACGTGCCAATCAGTGATTAGTCAAACCCTTCTCAGTTTTAAGCTTCATTTATGGTTGATCCACTAAGCTAAAAGAGTGTTTAAAATACGTTTACACCAAATTAGTCAGGAAAATACTAATAAAAGTATTTTCCAAACACTCGCTAAATTGGTTAGGAAAACCTAAATCAAAAATATTTTTGGGGCAGCACCTAGACCCTGTATTCATATTGGAGGTGGCACTTATCAAACGATTGGTAATGATCGACCGCTATATACGGCCGCTAAAGCAAGCTCAATTTAAATTAAGTGACTGGAGTAGGTGGTTAACTGATGCAAACTAAACAGAAGAAAAGATTCTTTAGTAAAAAATTTGATCCTTTTCTAATTTTAATTTTATTAGTTGCGCTATTTTTATATGGTTGGCAGATTTGGAAAGCTGGCTCGGCCAATGATTTCTACACGGCTGCGATTACGAGTATGACGCAGAGTTGGAAAAATTTTTGGTACGCCAGTTTTGATCCGGCGGGGTACATCACTGTTGATAAGCCACCAGTTGCATTATGGTTTATGGCGATTAGCGCAAAGATTTTTGGTGTTCATGGCTGGAGTGTTGTATTGCCGTCCGTTTTGTTCGGCGTTGGTTCGGTTTATCTGCTTTATCGGCTGGTGACACCAACATTTGGTCGAATTGCAGGCCGCTTCACCGCGCTTATCATGACGTTGACACCGATTGTGGTGGCCGATTCACGAACGAATAACATGGATGCAACCTTAGTCTTTTTCCTGTTATTGGCGTTTAGTTTTTTAGTTAAAGCAACTAAGACGGGGAAAAAACGCTGGCTGTTTGTCAGTTTTGCCCTAATCGGGGTCGCCTTTAACGTAAAAATGCTGCAAGCCTTCATGGTGCTGCCAGCAATGTACGTCTTTTATTGGCTGGCGGCCAAAATTAAATGGCCCAAAAAAATTCTTGATTTATCGGTTGCGACTGTTGTTCTGGCCATTTTTACATTGGCCTGGCCGTTATCAGTTGATTTGACTTCGGCCCAGAATCGACCTTATGAAGGTGGTTCAGAACACAATTCGGTCCTTGAACTGGCCTTTGGCTACAATGGTAGTCAACGTTTATTAGGTCAAACAACCGGCACTGGCGGTACTTTTCCTGGAATGAGCGGCAGTAAAGAAAAAACAAACGCACCCAAAAAAGCGATTAAAGAAGTGAAAGTAACAACTGGTAGTAAAACACAAACGACACCAACTGGCGCTAAGCCTAAAGTACCTAGTGGTCAGCAAAGTGGTACGACTGGCGGACCAAGTGCTGCTGGGAACGTCACCGGTGGTAAAACTGGCCAAGGTGGTGGCACAGCCGGTGCAGGTGGTGGTGCCTTTGATATTGGCACAGCAGGGATTACTCGAGTTTTCCAAAAATCGTTAGGTCGACAAGTTAGTTGGTTATTACCACTTGCCTTAATTGGTGTCATCAGCAGTTTTAGCTATTTTGTTGATCCTAAGCGCCGTTGGTACCAATTAAGTCAAGCGCAAAAGGAACTGGTTCTCTGGTTAGGTTGGCTAGTGCCAGTTTTTGGTTTCTTCTCGGTTGCCAGTTTCTTCCATCCGTATTACATGATTATGTTGGCGCCACCGATTGCGGCTTTGGCCGGGATTGGTCTCACAACTTTGTGGGCGGATGCCAAACAAGAAAAACGACTGTGGCGAACTGCGTTATTGCCCGTTGCCATTGCCGTTACTGCTCTTTTGCAGGCGTGGTACGTGGCCGATTATTACCTTTGGCTAAGTTGGTTAATTATCGCTTTAGCCGTTTTTAGTATCATTATTATCATTAGTCATAGTCGTGGGTTAGCTAGGCCAGCATTTATTCTGGCCCTTTGTACGATCATGCTGGCACCAACTTGGTGGTCCTTAACGCCAACGATTGCGGCTGAATCGGCGGGCATTCCGACGGCTGGTCCTGATCTATTAAGCAGTGGCCAACAGGCTAATGCTGGTGTCGGTTCCGGTACGGTTAATAAAAAGTTGTTAGCCTATCTGGAGAAAAACCAAGGTCAGGCGAAGTACCTCTTTGCCACTAGTGATTCTGGAACTGCGGCGCCGTACATTATTAAAACTGGCAAGGCCGTTATGGCGATGGGCGGTTTTAATGGCACTGATCCCGCTATCACGCTAAAACAATTTAAAAAATTAGTTAAAACGGGTCAACTTAAGTATTACTATTCATCTGGTAAGAGCGGCAACACGGCCATTGTTAACTGGATTAAAAAGCACGCTAAGAAAGTGGCTACTAGCAAATATGGTGGCACAACTAACACTAGTCAACGAACTACCGAAGTGAACAATGTTGAAAAAGGGCCAACAAACACCAAGTCAATGCAGGGTCAACCTACGGGGGCCAAGCCAACTAGTAAGCCAACAGGTTCTGGCGGTGCCAATGTTGCTGGGCCACAAGGAGCGCAAACTAGTAATGGTAGTAGCTCTGCTAATCTAACTACTAAGGCAGGCAAAATGCCAAGCGGCGGAACTAAGTCACAGGCAATGCAACCTGGTGGTCAAGAATCAGGAACTTTGTACGATTTAAGTGATATTTACTAGAGTGTGTTTCAAATGATATTAAAATTCTACGGTAAGTTTCACGTAAAATAGACCTTATTATTAAGGAGGGCCATGTTTCGAGTGTGCGCAGTTAGCACTAGGAGAATGGATATCCGCCGCAAATGAGATTTTACGTTTTCGACGTAAAATAGACCTTATTATTAAGGAGGGCCATGTTTCGAGTGTGCGTAGTGAGCACTAGGAGAATGGATATCCGCCGCAGATGAGATTTTACGTTTTCGACGTAAAATAGACCTTATTATTAAGGAGGGCCATGTTTCGAGTGTGCGTAGTGAGCACTAGGAGAATGGATATCCGCCGCAGATGAGATTTTACGTTTTCGACGTAAAATAGACCTTATTATTAAGGAGGGCCATGTTTCGAGTGTATGCAGTTAGCACTAGGAGAATGGATATCCGCCGCAAATGAGATTTTACGTTTTCGACGTAAAATAGACCTTATTGTTAAGGAGGAAGTAGCATGATTGGAACCCAAACACCAAAAATTTCCATTGTTTTGCCAGTCTATAATGAAGAAGCCGGTATTCTGGCAACCATTGCGGCACTGGAGCAATTTATTTCTAATCAGGATGAAGCTTACGAAATGATTTTCGTGGATGATGGCTCAGTTGATGCCAGTGCACAGTTGATTAAGCAGGCGCGCCTGAATGATGATGCGATTCGTTTAGTTCAATTTTCGCGAAATTTTGGCCATCAATTAGCGATTACGGCGGGCATTCGCTATGCTACTGGGGATGCCGTTGTGGTGATGGACGCCGATCTTCAGGATCCACCGGAAGTGATTCCAGCGATGATTAAATGTTGGCGCGCCGGTAATCAAGTTGTTTACGGGCAGCGTCTCGGCCGCGATGGTGAGACTTGGTTTAAAAAATTGACGGCCAAACTTTTTTACCGGGTGTTAAAACGGGCGACACCGCTTGACATTCCCCTTGATACTGGCGATTTTCGCCTAATGGATCGACGAGTGGTAACAGTTTTAGCCAAATTGGATGAGCCGGGACCCTTTGTTCGTGGTCTAGTTTCCTGGGTTGGTTTCAAGCAAACAGCGGTCACTTACGAACGGCATGAACGAATTGCAGGTCAATCGAAATATCCTTTGAATAAGATGTTTGGTTTGGCGATTGACGGATTAACGTCCTTTTCGGGGCTGCCGCTACAATTTTCCGTTTGGGCCGGTGCTGGTTTATTTTTACTGAGTGTTGTGGCTTTTATTCACATTGTTGTTAGCGGCACTGCTGGTGAAAGTGATTTATTGTTGGCCACGCTACTTTTAACAACTAGCCTAATTTTGTTAAGTATCGGCCTGGTGAGCACGTACCTTTACCGGATCTTTGTCTCTTCACGAAAGCGACCGCTGTACGTTGTCGCGGAAACAACTGGTTTTCGGCAGGTGCAGCATTATCCAAATTATACCGAATCCAGTCAAAAGTGGGGCTAGGTAGAAAAGCGTAGTTAATTTTAATCTGCTTTATTTGATCGCCATCAGGCCAGTGCAATTTTTGCTGAGCGAATTTGCGAAAAAAAGAAAAGATTTCACTCATTAACACTAAAACTAGTTTAAAATTAATTGCAACGGTAGTTTTTATGTTTGAAAAATAGTTTGTGGAGGTTTGGAGATAGTGAAACGACATCGGGTTGGTTTTATAAGCGCGCTTATTTTAGTGGTTGTTTTAGTGATATTGGGGATTAGCTGGCACCAGCAACGTTATGCAGGTACTATTTCGGCAAAAAAGATCAGTGCTAATTTAAATAGTAGTCTGATCACAACCCGTCAAAAAAGGCAGGCCCAGGCAACTAAGAAATACCAACAAAAATTAAATTCTGGTAACTACACCGAAAATAACATGTATGTTAAGATAAATCCTTATCAGACGTCACCACTAACTGCTTTGGTTGAGTTTCAGACCAAGACTGCTAGTCAGGTAAGCTTGCGCGTCGTTGGCAAATCGGCAAAGACATCGATTAAAACAACTTATTCAGGTTACCAACACAAGCATCAATTATCGATTCTGGGTTTGTACGCTGATTACAATAATACCGTCGTAGTAACGCTTAAACAGAAAAACGGTCAAATAACCCACAAAACATTGCGGCTTAAAACAGCCAAATTACCGGCGGCCTTAGCGGCGATCAAAATTAACGTTAAAACGGCGAATAAACAGAAGATGGTCATCGGCCAAGATAAATTAACCTTCATCGTTCGGACAACTAAACAACCATTTGGAATCGATGCTGATGGTAACATTCGTTGGTATTCGACAAACTATTCGCAGCATGTTTTCAAGGAGCTACAAAACGGGCATCTAATGTACCTCGCTAAGAAGAATAATTCGGCCAAAGTTTACAATGAAATGCTGGAGACAGACTTTATTGGGCGCGTTTATAAGGAATATCATTTTTCCAGTGAGGCCAAGAGCTCTAATAGTGAAAATCTGGATGATGATGTCACCGTGGTTCACCATGATGCGATTGAACTGCCGAATCGTGACTTGTTAATGACGGTTTCTGACGGCGGTAGCAAATACATCGAAGACACCATCGTTCAGGTATCGCATAAGACGGGTAAAATTACGAAAGTGATTGACATGAAGAAGATTTTACCCGCCAAAATGTGGCGCAAGTTTACTTCAGAAAAACGAAACAATGGTAAAGTTGATTGGCTGCACATGAACTCGCTGTACTACGATAAATCGGATAATAGCCTAGTAATTTCTAGTCGCCACCAGGATTTAGTGCTGAAAATGAACTATAAGACTAATCGGATCAAGTGGCTGTTTTCCGGTAAGAAAAAGTCCAGTTGGCCAGTAAGTTACCGTAACAAAGTGTTAACGGTAAAAGGAAAGATTACCTATCCTGGCGGGCAGCACGCGGCTATCCTGTTACCCGACCAAAATAACCAACAGTTGAAAGATCTGATTATTTTTAACAATAATATTGCGATTACCAACGGACCGAAGAAAACGAGTGAAAAGTATTCTGAAGGCGTGCAATACGCCATTAACGAGAAGACAAAGACAATTCGGCAGACCTGGTCGTACGGCAAGTCATTAGGCAAACAAAATTTCAGTCAAATTATTGGTTCCGACCGTTATCTAAGTGCCACCAATCGGCTGCTCTGCTTTGGCTTTCTTAATGGTGGTGACCGAAGTGACATTATTGAGGTCAATAAAAAGACCAATCAGCAGGTCTTTAACGTTCAATTAAACAATCTGGGCACTAAGGGCTACACTTATCGTTCGGAACGCTTCTCCTTGTACCCGAATAATCATAAAATAAATCGAACTTATGAATAGATGGCAACCTTATTTATTGTTGGTGTTAAATCTTTTAGACTGCAAAGAAAAATATAAAAGAGGCTGGGGCTTTTGCCCTGGCCTTTTATTGTTTCCGAATATTACGCTAGAATGTGCGTCAAAAGTCTGAGTTCATGTGCCTAACTAAAGCTAATCCAACAACTATAGTACGGTTATTGGATTAGCTTACGTTACGCAGTGAACCCAAAACCGACTTTTGGGACACTTCTTTTTTGGTGGGATTACGGCCTAATTATTTTTGTGGTTAACACGGTCTACTTAAATACTATTGTATAATAACAATAAGGAGTATCTGAATAATGGTTAATTAGGTGGTCAAAATATGAAAGAATTTGAACTAAAAAAGACAAAGATTGAAATGTTCAACAAAACTAAGGGGACAGCCATTCTTTATGTTGTTGTTATTTACATTATTTCAGTAACAATTGAAGGCGTTTTATCTCCAGGTAAGATAAGTAACTGGTTTTATTTAGGATTATTCTTTGTGAGTATGTTGATTCAAATTGCGTTACTTTCTTATTTAACCAAACTTAGAATTGAACTTGTTATTTTTACACAATTGATTGTGACGATTGGTTCCTACTTTCTTATTGGGGATTGTATGCCCATTTTACTAGGGATGGCACCGGTTATTTTACTAGAAATTTGGAATTTTCAAGTGGGAAAAGAGCAAAGAATTGCGTTGGCGTTAGTCATCATTATTTTTGCTGCCATGTATCTCCACAATATTCTTAGAATGGCAAGTTTTGGGCACACAGTTCTTTTATTGGAAGTGACAGCGTTTCTCATTTTTGCGGCGCTGTATACCCAAAGTGTGTTCACGAAACAATTCATTGAACTGAAAAAAAGCCGGCAATTGTTTGAACAATTAGAAAATGTTTACGATCAAGTTGAACAAACAACGGTTGAGGTCGAACGAGATCGAATTGCCCGTGATTTTCATGATTCAATCATTCAACAAATCATCGGGAATTTATTGACTTTAGAGGCCACTGCTAACGCAATGCGAAACGGTGAGGCGTGTGAAAAAAGTTTGGCGGAGATTGAACACGTTATTGCGCGCTCACGTAAAATGGTTGTTGACTCACGTGCAATTGTTAAGGACTTGAGGGTTAATCAAGAGTTAAGTTTGAAAACCAGAATTAATATTTTAAGTAATTCTTTTAAGAAAAATTACCAATTAGATGTCAAAAGTACAATTAAGGATGAACCAGAATTTTCTCGGGATGTATTTTCGCAGCTTGAGATGGTTATTCATGAATGTTTAATTAATGTGGCCAAACACGCCGGTGTGAATAATGCCGTCGTTTTTGGGGAGCGCGGCAAAGAAAATTATCGGTTGAAGATAATTGATTTTGGAAACGGCTTTGATGTAAAGAACGTCACCAAAAGTGATCTGAACTTTGGCTTGGAAAATATAGCTGAACGGGTCAGAGCGATAAAAGGACAGTTTGCGATTAAATCGGTTAAGGGCGAGGGAACCACTATCGTAATTGATATTCCACTTGGAGGAGACCAATATGATAAGAATAATGATCGTTGACAATCATCCAGTTTTTAGAGAAGGATTAAAGGCAGTATTTGCTGGTAACTCAAAGTTCAAAATTGTTGCTGAAGCGGAAAACGGCCAACTTGCATTGCAAAAATTGAACACAGTTGCAGTTGATATTATGCTATTAGATGTTAGGATGCCGGTACTAGATGGTATTTCAACACTTGAGCGCGTTAAGCGACAGTTTCCAAAAATAAAGGTTTGCATTCTGACGACTTATGATGACGTTAAGGTATTTAATGAAGCGATGGCCCTGAAAGCTGATAGCTTTTTACTGAAATACGCCTCGTCGCAGACAATTTTTCAAACGATTCAGGATACGATGAATGGTAAACTAATTGTATCACCAGACTTATTAAGAAATGCGGTTGATTCACGAAGCTTGGGGTATTCATTATCTAATGAAGATTTAGATATTCTTACAAAAGTTGCTAAAGGTGAACATAATTTTGAGATTGCGCAAGAACTTCATTTTAGCGAAAGAACGATTAAGGGCTATTTAACCAATATTTATAATAAATTGGGAGTAACTAGTCGGGCGGGAGCTGTTGCAAAGGCAATGCAACTTGAACTAATTAGACTCTAACGTATTTAGCTAGCGTAGTTTTTGAATGTGAATAAAAAATTGAGTCATCGACAGAAGTTGTGGTAAAAGTAAAATTTGCCACAGCTTTTTTATTTTTCTGGTTTTAAATTTCCAATTATAAAGAATAATAATTGTATACATTGATTATCCATAAAAATAAAGCTTAAATTAATCTCTCCAATAAAAATATAATAGTTTAATGTTTTTTAACTTTCCCTTTCGGGCAAACATTTTGGTCTGAAGAGACGTTGAGTATAAATTCTTTACCTTATAGACTTAATTTATAGGAGGAAGCGGTTTCTTCAGCAAAACCAAATTTGTTGAATTGCTGAAAAATGGGGAAGTAACATTACTTGTTTTACGTTTTTATAAGGAGGAGTTAGGGTCTATGGGTAAAAATAATAGATTTGGACGCGCAAATAAAGTCGATGAACACTATAAAATGTACAAGGCCGGCAAACATTGGGTTTTTGCCAGTTTAGCTATGCTTTCATTAGGAATTGGGGCAGTTGCTCAAACAACTGATGCTAAGGCCGCCGAAGTTACTGCTGCAACCACTAATGTGACCGCAACTAGTAGTGGTGCGATTTCTAATTCAGTGGCCGCTACTAGCGGTGCAACTTCCGAAGTGGTTGCCAATTCAAGCTCGGTCACCGAAAGCAAACCAGTAGCAAGTTCTGCAGCAACTAGTGTGGCTGCTAAAGATTCTCGTGCTGCTGAAGCAACTGCCCAAAGTGCTACCGCTGCCAGTGTTGCACCAGCAAGTACCAACGCAATTAAGACTGCAGTGAGTTCCGCGGCCACAAGTATGACACCCGCGAGTTCTAGTGCAGCTAGCAGTACTGCACCAGTCAGTTCTGTGGCCCCAAGTTCAGTAGCGGCCGTTACTGCCAATCCGGCGACCAATAATTCAACGGCCGTAAGTTCGGCCGCTACTGCTGCAACGGTTGCTAGCTCAGCTGGGACAAGTTCTACAGCAACTAATTTAGTGAATCCAACTAGTAAAGAAATCGATGCGGCCAAGGCCAGCGCTAAAGCTATAAATGAGAAAACTAATCAACCAGTAACCGTTACTGCAGTTGCCGCTGCTGCAGTGGCAGATCCTGACAGCCAAATGTACAAAGATGGTTATATGCAAGCCGGCTGGGATTTACAGAACAATAAAGGGGTAGCGTCTATTGGAAATGTTGCCAACCTAATTGGCCAAGTTGCCGTTAGCTATACACTATACAGCCAACTTTATGGGTTAGGTAAAGTCTATGAAGCCGGTCGGATTGCTAATGGTGTTGATACCGACAAGGATATTCATTACGAAGTGCCAAGCGATGCAGGTGCAACTAATGTCTTTCATCAACATGTAGATAACGTCAATATCTCTGACTATGCTGCAACGGATACTCCTTACGGCATTGATATCACTAACCCTAGTGCTTGGTGGATCGATTCTGGGAGTAAGAATACTAAAACTAACGGTGGCGATCTAAACTATCAAGCCGGTTATCAAACGTTTATTAAGCAATGGGCGAAAGCTACTGATGCATTTTATACTGCTTTAGCGACAAACTTGAAAAAGGACGCTAATACTTACGCAAATTCAATTGCTTATGATAGCGATGCCAAATCAGGTTCCAATATGCCTTTAGATGTCTATGGAACTAA
Source organism: Loigolactobacillus backii (assembly GCF_001663675.1). Taxonomy (NCBI): domain Bacteria; kingdom Bacillati; phylum Bacillota; class Bacilli; order Lactobacillales; family Lactobacillaceae; genus Loigolactobacillus; species Loigolactobacillus backii. The sequence continues at coordinate 149,431 of NZ_CP014873.1, read as the reverse complement.
AAACGATGCGTTTGATAAGGCGAATAAGGCTGTCTACGCTATGTATCAACAAGCGGCCACTGATGCGATGGTAACTGTCAATGACCCAACTTCACCAAATTATGTTGCTGATAATGGTGACACCCGTAATGATCCACGGGCTGCGATTCAACAGTCATTAAACGATGTGGTTCACGTTTGGAATGCTTATATTCCGTTATTCCAACCCATGATCTAATCTTATTTGGAAAAAGCGATCATGGGTAATCCAGTTTCATTAGGCGGCCAAAATGATTTTGATGTGCAATTCTTGAATGATGGGACTACCTTTGCTGATATCACTTATACGATTATGAATGGTTTTAAATACGGACCAAATGGTGGTCTCTATGGTGCCATTGGGGATATCAAATTCCCTCAAGAAATTTTCTCCCAGTACGTCACTAATATTTACACCGCAATCCGCAGTGTCATTGAAAGAGCCGACTATATTGCCTCGATTGATGGCGAAAATGACTACCTCTATGATCTTTTGGGTCAAGGTGATATTACTGGAACAGGTTCAGCTCTTGCAACATCAGATAAAACAACAACCAGTGGTAAGCTCTCGTTTGATAATGATGCTAAAAAAGAAGATACAACCAAATTATCACACGATGGTTTCTACCAAACAACGCAGCAGTATTTAAACAATAGTACTGAATCGATTAAGAAGGCGGCATTTGATGCGGCCATTAATGGGCAGGCAGAAGACGCCAGCGCTTATTTACTGACCAAGGCCAATACGGGTAACGCTGCCGTTATCATTGATAAGAACGGTAATGAGTACGCCGACTATTCTGGTAGTTTGACTGACACTAATAGCCTGATTAAATCAGTTTACGATGCTGAATATCAAGCAGTTCTTAAAGCAATTGCGGATTACACAAATGATCCCAACACTAAAAAGAGTTATGAAATCGTCTATACCCAGTACCCGGATGGCTCATACTCCTCTAAATGGGTTCAAACGGCTGCTAATGACGGTACCTTTATGTGGACAAGTCCGGTTTCAATGAATGATACGAAGAACTGGTACACACCTAATATTGGGCAAACGACTGACTATAATGATAGTCAAGCCGATGCGCGAGCAAACCAGTATTCATCATACACGCTGGATGTTGTCGATTACGACAATATGTTCAATTATTTAGCGGCCAATGATACGGCCACGGCCAACGTCAGCTACGTTAACAACGCTACTGGTAAGGTAGTTAATGATGTTCAACCAATACTAGGTGTTGTAGGCGATGCTAAAACATACGTTGTGACGGCACCTGAAGGTTTTAAAATTGATGATCCTAACTATACCGATGGACAAACTGTCACTATTAATCTCACCGATGATGCTACTGATGATATTGCAATTCACGTTACTGCGATCATTTATACGCCAGATAATCCCGGCGATGTTACCGGTACTGGGGTAACTTACCTCCAGGGGACTGCCAACGAAAAAATCACTTATGTTAATGGTGAAGGCGTCACTGGTAAAGTGCCAGCCGACGAAACCCAACCAACGGTGAATATTTACCGAACGGCACACTTGGATGATGACGGTAATGTGGTTTATACTAATTGGACCACGGACGCAAGTGGGACTTCAGCCGATGATGCAACCGTCTTTACTGCATACACGCCAACGACCGCTAAACCAGGTTACCACGGAGCAGTTACCGGAACCACGATTAATGACAAGGCCACGGCCGAAGCTAATCCGGATATTACTGGTGCTTCCTTTGGTAATGAGCGTTCAACTGTTCCGGCAGATAATAATCCATCGGGCGGGGACGATGATAACGAGTATTTGGGTAAAGAAACTGAAGAAATTTTTAATGTTGTCCGAACCGTTGAATTAAGTGCGGATAGTATCGTTCAAAATAAAGAGACCGTCAAAGTAACCCAAACGATTCATTACACAGGTGCTGGTGACGCTACTCCTCCTGATAAAGCGCAAACGGTTGAATATAAACTAGTTACCAACGAAACAACTGGTGAAGTATCATGGACACCACAAGGTAATTATGGCGCCATTACTAGTCCTAAAGTTTTGGGCTACACACCTGATCAAGCAACCGTTGCAACGGTTAATCCTGCTGCAGTTATATTGGCTAAAGGTGAAACACCGGAAAATACAACCATTACAGTTAATTACACGGAGGATGAAACGGTTACGGTTGACCCGACAGATCCTAAGGACCCAACCGATCCAATTGATCCAACTGATCCGGAGGGGCCAAAGTACCCAGCCGGTGTGGATGAAAGTGATCTAAACAAGACGGTTAGTCGGACGATCACGTATAACGTGGTCACTGATCCAACTTTACCAAAAGTAACAACACCAAAAACGGTTACTCAAACTGGCGCTTATACGCGAACAGCAATCGTAGACGCCAAAACTGGCGAATTCTTACGTTATGGTGACTGGACATTGAGCGCTAACGCTGACGCTGATGAGACGAATGATGGCTTTACTGCTGTTACCAGCCCCCACGTACTAGGCTATACGGCCGATCAAGACGCTGCAGCAGTCAAATTAGGCAATGACGAAGTAGATGGTTTTAAGGCTGATACAGCTAATATCAAAGTCACTTACACCAGCAATGGTGGAACAACCGTTGAACCAACTGATCCCAAAGACCCAACCGATCCAATTGATCCAACTGATCCGGAGGGGCCAAAGTACCCAACAGGGGTGGACGAAAGTGATCTGAACAAGACGGTTAGTCGGACGATCACGTATAACGTGGTTAAAGATCCAACCCTACCCGATGTAACAACACCAAAGACGGTTACCCAAACTGGTAAATATACACGAACGGCAATCGTTGATAGTAAAACGGGTGAGTTATTAGGTTATGGTGACTGGACGTTAAGTGCTAATAGTGATCAAGATAAAACTAATGATGGTTTCACTGCCGTTACCAGCCCACACGTACTAGGTTACACGGCTGATAAAAATGCTGCCACAGTTGAATTGGACAATGATGAAGTAGACGGCTTTGCGGCTGATACGGCTAATATCAAAGTTACTTACACCACTAATGGCGGAATTACGGTTGAACCAACCGATCCTAAAGACCCAACGGACCCCGTCGATCCAACCGACCCTGAAGGACCAAAGTACCCAACAGGTGTGGCCGAAAATGATCTGAACAAGACAGTTAGTCGGACGGTTACCTACAACGTGGTCACTGATCCAACCTTACCAGCAGTAACAACACCAAAAACGGTTACCCAAACTGGTAAGTACACCCGAACGGCAATTGTTGATGCGAAGACTGGCGAGTTATTAGGCTATGGTGACTGGACATTAAGTGCTAATAGTGATCAAGATGAGACCAATGACGGTTTTACTGCCGTTGTTAGCCCGCACGTACCAGGTTACACAGCTGATCAAAATGCTACCGCAGTTGAATTAGGCAATGACGAAGTAGATGGTTTCAAGGCAGATTCCGCTAATGTTAAAGTTACTTACACCAGTAATGGTGGAACGACTGTTGAACCAACCGATCCCAAAGACCCAACCGATCCAGTCGATCCTACTGATCCTGAAGGACCAAAATACCCAGCAGGTGTGGCCGAAAATGATCTGAATAAGACGGTCAGCCGGACAATTACCTACAACGTAGTCACTGATCCTGCTTTGCCAACAGTAACAACACCAAAGACAGTTACCCAAACTGGTAAGTATACCCGAACAGCAATCGTTGATAGTAAAACGGGTGAACTATTAGGTTATGGCGACTGGACGTTAAGCGCCAATAGCGACCAAGATGAGACCAATGATGGTTTCACTGCCGTTGTTAGTCCGCACGTACCAGGTTACACGGCCGATAAAAATGCTGCGGCGGTTAAATTAGGCAATGATGAAGTAGATGGTTTCAAGGCCGATTCGGCTAATATCAAAGTTACCTACACTAGCAATAGTGGAACAACCGTTGAACCAACTGATCCTAAAAACCCAACTGATCCCGTCGATCCCACTGATCCTGAAGGGCCAAAGTACCCAGCCGGTGTGGACGAAAATGATCTAAACAAGACAGTCAGTCGGACAATTACCTACAACGTAGTCACTGATCCTGCCTTGCCAGCAGTAACAACGCCAAAGACGGTTACCCAAACCGGTAAGTATACCCGAACGGCAATCGTTGATAGTAAAACGGGTGAGTTATTAGGCTATGGTGATTGGACGTTAAGCGCCAATAGCGATAAGGATAATACTAACGACGGCTTTACGACCGTTAAGAGCCCAGCGGTACCAGGCTACACAGCCGACAAAGATGCAGCAGCAGTAACCTTAGGTAATAACGAAGTAGACGACTTTAAAGTTGATTCAGCTAATGTCACGGTTAATTACACCAGTGATGGTGGTGTCGTTGTTGAACCAACCGATCCCAAAGATCCAACTGATCCAGTCGATCCAACTGACCCTGAGGGACCAAAGTACCCAGCAGGGGTGGCTGAAAGTGATTTGAACAAGACAGTTAGTCGAACGATTACCTACAAAGTGGTTACTGATCCGGCTTTGCCAGCAGTAACAACACCAAAGACGGTTACCCAAACTGGTAAGTATACGCGGACGGCAATTGTTGACGCTAAGACTGGTGAATTACTTGGCTATACTAAGTGGGTCTTAACCGTTAATAGCGATGATGATAAGACCAATGATGGCCTGCTTGCCATTACCAATCCAGCCGTACCAGGTTATACGGCAGATAAAACGGTTGCTGCGGTTGACTTGGCTGATGCTGATATCACTGATTTCAAGGCTGCCGCCAAAGATATTACGGTCACTTACACCAGTAATGGCGGTGTTACAGTTGAACCAACTGATCCCAAAGACCCAACCGATCCAGTCGATCCAACTGATCCTGAGGGGCCAAAATACCCAGCAGGTGTGGCCGAAAGTGATCTAAACAAGACGGTCAGTCGGACAATTACCTACAACGTAGTCACTGATCCAGCCTTGCCAGTAGTAACAACACCGAAAACAGTTACCCAAACCGGCAAGTATACCCGGACGGCAATTGTTGATGCGAAGACTGGTGAATTATTAGGTTACGGTGACTGGACATTAAGTGCTAATAGCGATAAGAACGATGCCAATGATGGTTTTACTGCCGTTGTTAGCCCGCACGTGCCAGGTTATACAGCCGATCAAAATGCCGCCGCAGTCAAATTAGATAATGACGAAGTAGATGGCTTTAAGATCGATTCTGCTAATCTTAAAGTAACTTACACTAGTGATGGTGGGACAACTGTTGAACCAACAGATCCCAAAGACCCAACCGATCCAGTTGATCCAACTGATCCTGAAGGGCCAAAGTACCCGGCAGGTGTAGACGAAAATGATTTGAACAAAACAGTCAGTCGCACCATCACTTATAAAGTTGCCACTGATCCGGCTTTACCAGCAGTAACAACGCCGAAAGTAGTTACGCAAACTGGTAAGTACACCCGGACGGCAATTGTTGACACTAAGACTGGCGAGTTATTAGGTTACAGCGACTGGAAATTAACGACTAACAACGATAAAGACGATACTAATGATGGCTTGATCGCCATTAAGAACCCAGCCGTACCAGGTTATACGGCTGATAAGACAGTTGCTGATGCCAAATTGGCCGGTGATACAATTACTAACTTTAAGGACGGCTCAGCTGACCTCACCATTAATTACAACAGTAACGGCGGAACGACTGTTGAACTAACTGATCCAAAGAACCCAACCGATCCAATTGATCCAACTGATCCTGAAGGGCCAAAATACCCAGCAGGTGTGGATGAAAGTGATCTAAACAAGACGGTTAGTCGGACGATTACGTACAAGGTTGCTACTGATCCGGCCTTACCCGCTGTAACAACACCAAAGACAGTTACCCAAACTGGTAAATATACACGAACGGCAATTGTTGATGGTAAAACAGGTGAGTTATTAGGTTACAGCGATTGGAAATTAACGACTAACAATGATAAAGACGATACCAATGATGGTTTGATCGCAGTTAAGAACCCGGCAGTACCAGGTTATACGGCTGATAAGACGGTTGCTGCGGTTGACTTGGCCGATGCCGATATCACTGATTTCAAGGCTACGTCAAAAGATATCACGGTTAATTACACCAGTAATGGTGGCGTCACGGTTGAGCCAACTGATCCCAAAGACCCAACCGATCCAATTGATCCAACTGATCCTGAGGGGCCAAAGTACCCAGCAGGTGTGGACGAAAATGATTTGAACAAGACAGTCAGTCGAACCATTACCTATAAGGTCATCACTGATCCGGCTTTACCAGCAGTAACAACGCCAAAGACAGTTAGCCAAACTGGTAAGTATACCCGAACAGCAATTGTTGATGCCAAGACTGGTGAACTACTAGGCTACAGCGACTGGAAACTAACTGCTAATAGTGATCAAGACGATACTAATGACGGTTTTACTGCCGTTAAAAATCCGACTGTATCAGGCTACATGGCAGATAAAACGGTCGGTGCGACTGAATTAACCGATGCCGATATTACAGGCTTCAAGGCCGCTTCAGCAGATATTACGGTGACTTACACCAGTGATGGTGGCGTTATTGTTAAACCAACTGATCCCAAAGACCCAACTGATCCAATTGATCCAAATAATCCTGATGGACCAAAATATCCAGCAGGTGTCAGTGAAAGTGATTTGAATAAGACAGTCAGTCGGACAATCACTTATCAAGGTGCCGGCGATGCGACACCAAAGACGGTTACGCAAACTGCAAGTTACACCCGGACAGCAATTGTTGATGGTAAGACCGGTGAACTATTTGGTTATAGTGACTGGACCGTAGCAACAAGTAACGATGGAAACAACACAAATGATGGTTTTACAGCCGTTACTAGTCCAAAAGTGCTTGGCTATACTGCCGACAAGAGTGCCCCAGCCGTTACGTTAACTAATGATGAAGTCACAAACTTCAAGGCTAATGCAGACAATGTAACAGTGACCTACACAAATGACGATAGTATCGAGGTAACTGACCCAACTGATCCAACACAACCAGTTGATCCAAGTAATCCTGACGGGCCTAAGATGCCAGAAATCACTGCCGCTGATTTGAATCAGACAGTTAGTCGGACAATTACTTACAAGATCAACGCAAGTAAAAATCCTAACGTACCAGCCACTCCGCAGACAGTTATGCAGACGACAAACTACAAACGAAGTGCAATTGTTGATAGTAAGACTGGCGAATTACTTGGCTTTACTGATTGGGTAATCGATGGAACAAACAATCTGGTTAGTGTTGCTAGTCCAAAACTTGAAAATTACATTTCAAGTCAGGCCAATGTTGCCACGGTCACATTAGCAAGTGCTGAGATTGACGCAATTCGCTCTGGAAACGACCAGCATCTTAACCAAACAGTTAGTTACACTTTCAACGGGACGTTATCCACTACTAAGGATCCAGATGGCGGCACAACTACCGTAACGAAGAATCCAGATGGTGAAGTTACTGATATTAATAAGACCTGGCCAGACGGCGATAATACGCACGTTCATGTCGATGTTGATACTGGTGATGAAACGATTGTTGAAACGCCAAATGGCAAAGACTCACTACCGGCAATCACATTGCATCCCGGCGAGACGGCGACGATTGGTAAAACAACGGTTACGAATGACAAACCAAATGGCGTTGTTTCCATGACACATGATTCAGGCAACGGTGATGGTCCATTTACCGAAAAGGTTCATTCGGACGGTTCACTCACATACGCTTACGCTAATAAAGGTAAGAGCACGACAACTACGCCTGGTGAAGGACAACAATCCAATGAACAGGCAACCACTGTACAAACAGCGTTTAAGTCAACGGCAAAACCAGTTGTTGGGCTGGCCGGAGACGCAACCAGCTTGAAGAAGTCGGCAACGACAGATAAGCACAAATTACCCCAAACAGGTGAAAGCGCTAATGGTTACTTGGCTATGATTGGAACGTTCCTGCTTGGACTTGCTGGCCTAGCAGGTGCTGGAAAGAAACGTCGCCACGAAGATAAAGATTAATCGAATGAAAAATTAATTGTTATTTTTGATTAGCTAATGGTAAAAGGTTTTTTAGCAAGCAATAAAAGAGAAGCAGCAAAAACTATGACGATAGTTTTTGCTGCTTCTTTTTCTGCGGCAGGGTAACTGGCCTATTGTCGAATTTTAGTCAATATTTTAGCGGTGATTAAAATAGTTATGGCTTGAATTTGCTGACCAGAGAGTGGTTAGACCTGTTCTCAGAATTTGAACGCTTTTTGAAACACTTCCTATAACGAAAATAGGCTTCCAAAGCACGATCAAAACGACTAAACTAGTTCGTGTTTAGAAAAGCAGATTCCTGCGGTTAGCTACAGTAATCACTTCGGCCGTTTCACGGCAAAAGTGACTACTTAGGCTAATCCTCAGAATCTAACCGCTTTTCTAAACATTCCCTAATTCTAAGCCTTTATAAAGGAGCAACGAACTAATGCGTATTTTTCTTAAATCAATTCCCATTCCCATCTGCGGCCTTTTTTTGGCCATTGCTTCCTTAGGCAACTTAGCAAAGGATTATCAACTAACAGTCCTCGCTAATGTACTGGGACTTGGCGCCGCAGTTGGGCTCTTGTTTGTCATCTTAAAATTAATCTTTGATTTCAAAGACAGTGTTCAGGCGCTGAAAGATCCAATTATTGCCTCGGTGGCGCCTAACTTTTCAATGGCTATCATGGTGCTGGCCACGTATCTAACGGGCTTTAAGCACTTAGCTAGCAGTGTTTGGTATTTAGGCGTGATCATCCAATTTGGGCTGATGCTTTATTTTACGTATTACTTTGTGCTGCGCAAAAAAGTCACCCTTGCGCAAGTTTACCCTAGTTGGTTTATCGTCTACGTTGGGATGGGGGTCATCCCAATGACTTCCGCAGATTTTAACCCAACCTTAGGCCATGTCGTATTATGGCTGGCCGTTGTCTTTTACCTAATCCTGTTACCAATTGTGTTGCGCCGGGTATTCAAAATTCAAAAAATGTCCCAGCGGACTATACCATTAGTCGCAGTCATTGCGGCCCCAGGATCACTTTGTTTGGCAGGCTACATGAAAGGTTTTACGTACCAAAGTTTTTGGCCATTGCTAGGCCTACTGGTTCTTTCACAGTTAATGTATTTCTTAGTGTTAGCATGTTTGCCGCGCTTGTTGCAAACTAAATTCTCACCAAGTTACGCGGCGTTTACCTTTCCACTGGTCATTACAGCGATTGCCATCACTGCCGTTCGTGATCTTTTCATTAAAATAGGTTACCAAATAGTATCACTGAATTTGCTGACAATTGTAGAATCAATTGTTGCAATCCTCATTGTGGGGTACGTCCTAGCTTGCTATGTCCGTTACCTGTATCAGGAAAATCGAAGTAAAGTAAGCGAAGATGCTAATTAGTGTACGCCCCGGGCTGACAACACTATTTCATATTATTTTGGGTTTTGCCGGTAACCTTAGCATTATCGTAAATAATAATAATATTGGCGCCTTGTTTGCCGGCAACGCCAGTCAAATATTCCGTAACAGTTGTCTTTTTCCCGTTGTTTGAAGTAACGCGCACAGCATTTGGTTTACCAAGCTCTTTCGTAACTTGCTGGTAGCTTTGGCCGTTTTGGACGCTATTAAATTGGTCCAAAGAAATGTTATTTTCTCGCGTGACCTGAATACCGGTTAGATTCTTATCAACAGCATGATTATGCACAAAAGAAACGGTCATTTTGGCATCAGGACCACTGCCGCTGATATTGGACCAGGTTTTTACTTTGGTGGCGATGTTATTGCTGGCGGCGTCACTGGTTGTACTTGGTTTGCCAAACTTTTGAACCAGGCTGATGTAAGTTGTCCCATCACCACCACTTTTGGTTAAATTACCAACTTTAATGTTATTGTAGCTATTCGCGGTAATATCATTGACCAAGTTCACTTTTGCGTGGGTATTCTTTTTAGGCGTTGGGGCACTGCTGGCTGCTGCGGTTCTATCAGTAGAAGTTGAGTTGTTTTTAGAAATGAAATTATTGATATCGCCAGCAACTAAAAGTATTACAATGACAATGAGAATCCAAAACCAGCGTTGTTTATAAACTGGTTTCTTTTCCACGTAGACAATTTCATTTTTACGTTTACTTTTTTTCCACATAGGCTAACTCTCCTTGCTGAAGCAGATATTTAATCGTTTATTTTTTAGAAATAATCAAGTATTGAGATTAAAATTAGTAATCGAACGACAATCTTTACTCAATTGTAATGCTTTTTCGTATTTTTTTAAATTTGTTTAGAGAGACGCTATTAGAATTAACGTTGTGTAGTGATTTAAGGTTAGTTTTAATTTAGGGGGTGCCTTGATTAAATTAGACGTAAACGTGTTTGAAAAAGCAGATTCCTGCGGCTAGCTACGATCGCCGAATCATCTGTTGCACAGATAATTCATCAATCTAGGCTAATCCTCAGAACCTGAGCGCTTTTTCAGGCACTCTGGTGTAAACGTGTTTGAAAAAGCAGATTCCTGCGGTTGCCATGTTTCAACTTGGCGGTTTTTGCCGTAGTTGAATGGACAACGTATGGAGCATCAAGATTATTAGCGCATTTGGCTGCGATTCGGACTTTGGTTCACCCTAGTCCGATCGACATTGTCAGCGAAGCTAGTAATAATCCTCAATTGCGGAATAGTAGCTACAGCAGTCACTTCGGCCGCTTCACGGCCAAAGCGCCTACTTAGGCTAATCCTCAGAATCTGAACGCTTTTTCAAACACTCTGGTGTAAACGTGTTTGAAAAAGCAGATTATTGCGTATAGCTACGCCAGTCGAACGATCCGCTGCGCGTCTCTTTTCGCCTAGCTAGGCTATACTCCATAATCTAACCGCTTTTTCAAACACTCTCGAGTTTAGTAACTTTCGTAAATGCGCATAAAGTATATAATAGAAATGTCATGAAAAAAGCAGGAAATATCTTTGAGTTTATAAGGGTAGGAATCCCGCAAGTTTTAGGAAATAAAGATTAGAGAACTCAGGAGGTTCGTATTAATGTCAATGATTACGCTCAAATCAGATCGTGAAATTCGCGGTATGCAGAAGTCTGGTGCCGTTTTAGCTGGGATGCACCTTGGATTACGGAAAATTATCAAGCCTGGGATTTCCAGCTGGGATATTGAAAAATTTGCCGTTCGTTATTTTGCAGAAAATAATGCTAAGCCTGATGAAAAAGGGTTTGAAGGCTATAAATATGCCACTTGTGTCAGTATCAATAACGAAATCTGTCACGGGTTCCCCCGGAAGGATGTTTTGTTAAAAAACGGCGACCTAGTGAAAGTCGATACCGTTGTTTCCGTCGATGGCTATATGTCTGATTCCTGCTGGGCCTACGCTGTTGGCGATGTCAGTGATGAAGTTAAGAAGTTGATGGCGGTAACGAAGAAGGGTCTCTATTTAGGCATTGATCAGGCCGTGATTGGCAATCGAGTGGGTGATATTGGCCACGCCATTCAGACCTACGTTGAAGATGAGAATGGTTACGGCGATGTTCGTGAATACGTTGGCCACGGTATTCAACCAACTATGCACGAAGATCCGATGGTACCAGGCTACGGTACTGCCGGCAAAGGGTTACGTTTGCGCGAAGGCATGACCATTACGATTGAACCAATGGTCAACGTTGGTGATTGGCACTGTGACAGTTCTGCACCAGATGGTTGGACCGTGACAACAGTGGACGGTTCATTAAGCTGTCAGTATGAGCACACGCTGGTAATCACAAAGGACGGTCCCAAGATTTTAACTTCACAGGATCCTGAAACGGATGCGAAATATTTATTGCCAAAAGACTTTTAGAGTAAATTACTAGAGTGTTTGAAAAAGTGCTTAGATTCTGAAGATTACTGACGCTGGCGATTGGACTAGGATAAACCAAAATCCGAATCGCAACCAAAAACGTTAATAATCTTGATGCTGCATACGTTGTCCATTCAACTATGGCGAAAAACGCCAAGTTGAAACATGGCAACCGCAGGAAGCTGCTTTTTCAAACACGTTTTCATTAGCTTAGCTTGGTGAATACTAATAAGGGCATTTTCCAAACGCCCTCAGGTTTACGTAATCGTTTTAAATTGGTTGTATTTTAGAGCACCCAAAATTTAAAATAAGGTATTTTTTGAAGTAATAAGTATGTGAAAAATTTGGTCAGAGTGAGACGGACATTTTAGTCGTTTCACTTCTGACCAAATTTTTTTATTTCTAAAATTACAAAAATAGTTGCCATTTTTTGTAGTCAATTTGAGTAATTATATTTATGAAAACTGACTACATGTAAATTTAAAAATTATTGAACTATCATTAATATATAATAGATAAGAAAAGTGGGCTTTTCAAACCTTGATTTAACAGCGGTCTTAAGGCTTATGGATTTTTAAAATCGATAATGAGAATAATGCTTGAGATTTTTTTGAAAAGTGGGACACGTTGCCGCTTTACTGAATTTATGTTAAAACAAAGTATATCAACTAAGCTTAATTGTTAATAAATAATTAAAATTTATATATTAATGACTTAAACTTGGTTTTTGAAAATTTCTAGGCTAATTGCTTTTTTGGGGATCACGCCTAGGGTCAAAAACCGTTGGTGTGATTGTTAAAAATGGCAAAAAGTTGTTAATTGTAGTAATTGCTACAGCACAATACATTTTTAGGGGAAGTGTTAACACTTAGGAAATATTAATTGATTGATCGTTTTGTATTTCACAATGACGCTGTTAGCTATTTCTTAATAGCTAACAATACCTTTTTGGGGGAAAAGGTAGTCATTGAGAGTTTCACGGGAGGAATACAAGGCGCCGAGTGTGATGTTCGAAATGTTTTTTTACAAGTAAAGTAGTTTTACTTGTTAGGTGATTTGGAAGGAGACGTAGCAAATTGGGTAAAAATAATCCACAACGCTATTTAAAGACAGTGTCTGAACACTACAAGATGTATAAGTCCGGTAAAGTATGGTTGTACGCAATGATGAGTACACTTACTTTAACAGGAGGTTTTGTAGTTGGCGGTGCTGCACATGCTGATACAACAACACATGCAGCCTTAACGTCAGATCCAAGTGCTTCAAGTTCAAGTGATAATAAATTATCAGTTTCGTCCGCAGTTGCTTCGCCAGTTAGTGCTGCATCATCTACTGCAGCCGTAAGCTCAGCTGCAACAACAAGTGATGCAACAACATCGACAACAGCTGTCAGTTCGGCTGCCGCAACAAGTGATGCCGCAACATCGACAACAGCCGTCAGTTCAGCTGCTGCAACAAGTGATGCTGCAACATCGACAACGGCTGTTAGTTCAGCTGCTGCAACAAGTGATGCTGCAACATCGACAACAGCTGTCAGTTAAGCTGCTGCAACAAGTGATGCCGCAACATCGACAACGGCTGTCAGTTCAGCTGCTGCAACAAGTGATGCTGCAACATCGACCGCGGCTGTCAGTTCAGCTGCCGCAACAAGCGATGCTGCATCATCAACCGCAGCTGTCAGTTCAGCTGCAACGAGTGATGGTGTTACTGCAACAGTTAGTAGCGCAGCTTCAGTTGAAACTTCAACTGCAACTAGCTCAACTGCCGATCCAGCACTTTCATTAGCAGATACTACTGTAGAAACAGGAGATGACGCCGTCGTTAATAACGATGTTGCCACTTCTGAAACTTCAGCAAGTGCTGATACTGATACTGTTGCCTCTGATGAAGCAGGTGTAACTTCTTCAGCTGCCGTTTCTGATTTAAGTGCTGCTGGAGCAAACGTAGCAAGTGAAGCAGAAATGACTACGTTGGTTGATCCAACCAGTGCTGAATTAACTGCTGCTTTATCTAGTGCTGCTGCTAATTATGCAGTTACTAGTGTTGCTACAGAAATTCGGGCAGCAGCTGCAACGGCTGCCGCAAGTAGTTCTGCCAGCAGTGCAGCAACTACTACTTCAAATACAGCAACAATTCCAACGGTTCCTAATTTGACGACGATTGACCCTAATACACAGGCCGCTGACTGGCAGACTGGTTATAATGCCGCACTTGATGATATCGGTAGTGATAAAGGTAATGCCGTTATCGCAGCTTTATCAAGTTCTGATAACTTCATTTCGTTTATCGGTGGCTTAGCTGGACAAATTGGTGGTGTTGTTGGTGGAATTGCCAACTTAATTCCTGGTGTTAGTTCAAGTCAGTTACTTAACAATATTTTAGGCAATATTCCTGTTATTGGTGATATTCTTTCTGATTTAGGTATTGGTACTGGTACTGGTACTGACATTTCGTCAGTACTTTCCAGCCTTGCTGATACTACCCAGTATAAGAATATGACTGGGTATGCTGATATGTATGATTTAGGTAAAGCATATTCAGCTGCCAACAATGGTGACAATTCATTCAGTGATTATGCAATTAATGGTGAAACGTACGGTGATGGTACGGCACAGGCTCAAGGCTACCAATACGTAGTTAAACAGTGGGCAAGTGCATGGGATACTTATTACAAAGCGTTATCACAAAATATGCTTGCTAGTTTGAATGATTATGCCAATGATTTTGGTTATAACTCAAATACTGGTGCCGGAATTCAAGCAACTACTATTTTGTATAATCGGATGGATAACAACCAAACGACTGCTTGGAATACAATGTACCTCACAGCCGTAAAGACAGCCGAGGCACAAATTGCTGCACTTCCAGAATTAAGTACCGGAACTTCAATGAAGACGGCACTTAACCATTCTGTTGAAAAATTGAATGATACTTGGGACGTTTACATTCCATTATTCCAGCCAAATATTCAGTCTTACCTTGAAAAGTATGTTTTAACTAACAAGGCTTCACTTGGTGGTCAAAGCGATATTGATAGCCAATTCTTCTCCCAAGGTAACTCAAGCTTCTGGAGTGTTATCACTTCAATGGCCGGTGGCGATGGTAACAACTATAACTTAGGTATTTTAAGTAAGGCTTCTGGTCTTTTTGGTGAAATTAATGCTTTAGTCACAGACCCAGTTGGTACTATTACTAAGGCCATGGGGATTGACGTTAGCAGCATTCCGCTTGTTGGCTCAGCAATTAACAGTATTCTTAGCCCATTAACAAGCACAATTAAATCATTGGCTAACCAATTTGGACTATTAAACGGTTATCAAATCCAGTACTACAAAGAATTACAATCAAGTCCTGTTGATTCAATCTATGTTGGGCTTCGTAACGTCGTTGAAAAAGCAATGTATGTTGCTGCTATGAACGGTGAAAACGACTTCTTACAAGATTATTTAGGCGGGACTGAAGCGTCTTATGCTTCTGACGTTGCAACCAAGAGTTCTAACGGACTTTCTTTTGAGAAGGATTACAAAGTCGGTGACGCAGGCTTTACAAGTACGCAATTAGGCCATGATGGTGTTTACACACTCACGTACCAAGCCTTTTCAAAGAATGGTGATTTGCGTTCTGGGGCTGATTCAGCCGCTGCCGCAGACGCTGAAGCTGGGACTGCTTCTGATCCAAATGCTTCTGCATATCAACTTTCTAGTGGTGATGTAACTGCTGGAACTGATGTTACCAATACTAACAAGTTGATTACCAACGCATATAATGCTGAATACGAAGCTGTATATCAGGCGTACGTTGATAAGAAGAACGGTAACCAAAAGGCTTACATGTATGATGCTCAGACAGGTAAGTTAACTGAGTTAAAAGTTGGTAGTTCACTTACAGTGAATAATCCTAGTGATGAAAGTTATGATGGAAAGCCAACTAAGATTTCTGTTAAAGCAGGAACATTTATCTATGGTAATGGTGTTACTCTTTACAATGATAACAATGGTTGGTATTTAGATACTGGCTTCCAAGATAACAGTTATTCAACGATGTCCACTTATGCTGATACTTATGCTAGCGCAACACCAACTGATAACACACCAGGTGATAGTGGTAACACTAATACATCGACTGAAACACCAGAAATTGCTATTAACTCAGCTGTTGGTAACGAAACTGATGGTTTTGATGTTGTTGGTACAGCCACACCAAATGCTGAAGTTACAGTTCGTGAAACTAACACTCGTGTTAACCAAACGGCAACTGCCGGAGAAGATGGCAGTTACACAGTTCATTTTGCACCAACCGATGCTAATGTAGGTGACACTGTAGCTGCACAATCATCAATTGTTGATGAGGCAGGTAACACGTTACTTAGTACCGAAGCTACTGCTAACTTTACTGCTGAAAATACGGCACAAGATGTTAAATATACAGTAACTTATTCTGGTGCTGGCGATAGTACACCAGCTACTGATACTATTACAGTAACTTGGGATCAAAGTACTAATGGCGCCGGTGATACACTTTGGAGTCCTGAGGCACCTGATCTAACTGAAGGAACTACAGTAACTGCTACTGATACTGGATATACAATTTCAGTTAATTCACCAGCAGTTGATGGTTATACTGCAGATCCAGTTACGGCAACCTTCGACTTAAGTGCAGGAGCCGCTGCACCAACTGCCAAAAATGTTGATGTAACTTATACGGCTACTGGTACTTCGACACCAACAAGTGGCACAAGTACACCAACTAGCGGTACTTCGACACCAACAAGTGGCACAAGTACACCAACTAGCGGTACTTCGACACCAACAAGTGGTACAAGCACTCCAACTAGCGGTACTTCGACACCAACAAGTGGCACAAGTACACCAACTAGCGGTACTTCAACACCAACAAGTGGCACAAGCACTCCAACTAGCGGTACTTCAACACCAACAAGTGGCACAAGCACTCCAACTAGCGGTACTTCAACACCAACAAGTGGCACAAGTACACCAACTAGCGGTACTTCAACACCAACAAGTGGCACAAGTACACCAACTAGCGGTACTTCGACACCAACAAGTGGTACAAGCACTCCAACTAGCGGTACTTCGACACCAACAAGTGGTACAAGCACTCCAACTAGCGGTACTTCAACACCAACAAGTGGCACAAGTACACCAACTAGCGGTACTTCGACACCAACAAGTGGTACAAGCACTCCAACTAGCGGTACTTCAACACCAACAAGTGGCACAAGTACACCAACTAGCGGTACTTCGACACCAACAAGTGGTACAAGCACTCCAACTAGCGGTACTTCAACACCAACAAGTGGCACAAGCACTCCAACTAGCGGTACTTCAACACCAACAAGTGGCACAAGTACACCAACTAGCGGTACTTCAACACCAACAAGTGGCACAAGTACACCAACTAGCGGTACTTCGACACCAACAAGTGGTACAAGCACTCCAACTAGCGGTACTTCAACACCAACAAGTGGTACAAGTACACCAACTAGCGGTGAATCAAGTGCTGCAAGTTCATCAGCTAGCGAAGCAGGTAGTTATGCAACGGACGCAGGTAAAGATGCTTCTAACGCATCAAGCTCTGCATCTGACGCAGGTAAATCTGCTAGCGAAGCTAGTTCATCGGCTAATGTTGCTTCAAGTGCAGCAAACGCTGATCCAAATAACTCAGCAGTCAGTTCAGCTGCCTCAACAGCAAGTTCAGCATCAAGCGTAGCTTCAAGTGCTGCCAGTGATGCTTCAAGTGCTGCTACAACAGCAAGTTCAGCTGCTTCAGTTGCTAGCTCAGCAGCCAGTGCTGCTAACAGTGATGCTGCAGCCGGTAATTCAAGTGCTGCCGCCAGTGATGCTTCAGTTGCAAGTTCAGCTGAAAACATTGCCAGCTCCGCTGCTTCAACGGCTGCCAGTGATGCTTCCACAGCCTCAAGTGCTGCTAGTGTCGCCAGCTCAGCTGCTAATACAGCTGCTTCAACAGCTAATAGTGATGCTGCTAATAATCCATCAAGTGCTGCAAGTTCAAGTGCTTCGCAAGCATCAAGCTCTGCTAATAGTGCTGGAAGCGATGCTTCAAATGCATCAAGTTCAGCCTCAGAAGCAAGCTCATCAGCCAGCAAAGCTAGCTCATCAGCTAGTGAAGCTTCAAGTGCTGCAAACACTGATCCAAATAATTCAGCAGTCAGTTCAGCTGCTTCTACAGCAAGTTCAGCATCAAGTGTAGCTTCAAGTGCTGCCAGTGATGCTTCAAGTGCTGCCAGTGACGCCTCAAGCGCTGCTAGTGTAGCAAGTTCTGCCGCTAGCGAAGCCTCAAGTGCCGCTGCAACTGGTAATTCAAGTGCTGCATCTAGCGCTGCTAGTGTTGCCAGCTCAGCTGCTTCAGTAGCAACATCAACTGCAACTAGTGATGCACAGAATAATTCATCAAGTGCTGCAAGTTCATCAGCTAGTGAAGCTGGTAGTTATGCAACGGACGCAGGTAAAGATGCATCTAATGCATCAAGCTCTGCATCTGATGCAGGTAAATCTGCTAGCGAAGCTAGTTCATCGGCTAATGTTGCTTCAAGTGCAGCAAACGCTGATCCAAATAACTCAGCAGTCAGTTCAGCTGCCTCAACAGCAAGTTCAGCATCAAGCGTAGCTTCAAGTGCTGCCAATGATGCTTCAAGTGCTGCTACAACAGCAAGTTCAGCTGCTTCAGTTGCTAGCTCAGCAGCCAGTGCTGCTAACAGTGATGCTGCAGCCGGTAATTCAAGTGCTGCCGCCAGTGATGCTTCAGTTGCAAGTTCGGCTGAAAACATTGCCAGCTCAGCTGCTTCAACGGCTGCCAGTGATGCTTCCACAGCCTCAAGTGCTGCTAGTGTCGCCAGCTCAGCCGCTAATACAGCTGCTTCAACAGCTAATAGTGATGCTGCTAATAATCCATCAAGTGCTGCAAGTTCAAGTGCTTCGCAAGCATCAAGCTCTGCTAATAGTGCTGGAAGCGATGCTTCAAATGCATCAAGTTCAGCATCAGAAGCAAGCTCATCAGCCAGCAAAGCTAGCTCATCAGCTAGTGAGGCTTCAAGTGCAGCAAACACTGATCCAAATAACTCAGCAGTCAGTTCAGCTGCTTCGACAGCCAGCTCAGCATCTAGTGTAGCCTCAAGTGCTGCCAGTGATGCATCGAGTGCTGCCAGTGACGCCTCAAGCGCTGCTAGTGTTGCAAGTTCTGCCGCTAGCGAAGCCTCAAGTGCCGCTGCAACTGGTAATTCAAGTGCTGCATCAAGCGCTGCTAGTGTTGCCAGCTCAGCTGAATCAGTTGCAAGTTCTGATGCTTCAACAGCCGCAAGTGATGCTTCGACAGCCAGCTCAGCTGCTAGTGTTGCCAGCTCAGCTGCTTCAGTCGCAACATCAACTGCAACTAGTGACGCGCAGAATAATCCATCAAGTGCTGCAAGTTCAAGTGCTTCACAGGCATCGAGCTCAGCTAATAGTGCTGGAAGCGATGCATCAAATGCATCAAGTTCAGCATCAGAGGCAAGTTCATCGGCCAGCGAAGCTAGCTCATCCGCTAGTGAAGCTTCAAGTGCTGCAAACACTGATCCAAATAATTCAGCAGTCAGTTCAGCTGCCTCAACAGCCAGCTCAGCCGCAAGTGCTGCTAGCAGTGACGCTGCTAAGGGTGATTCAAGTGCTGCCTCAAGTGAAGCTTCGACAGCCAGCTCAGCTGCTTCAACGGCCAGCTCTGCAGCATCAACAGCTTCAAGTGATGCTTCAACAGCCAGCTCAGCCGCTTCTACGGCCAGTTCGGCTGCTTCAGTTGCAACATCAACCGCTGCTAGTGATGCACAGAACAACCCATCAAGTGCTGCAAGTAGCTCTGCAACAAGTGCAGGTAAAGATGCATCAAATGCATCAAGCTCCGCATCTGATGCAGGCAATTCAGCAAGTGAAGCTAGCTCATCTGCTAGTGAAGCTTCAAGTGCCGCAAACACTGATCCAAATAATTCAGCAGTCAGTTCAGCTGCTTCAACAGCAAGTTCAGCATCTAGTGTAGCCTCAAGTGCTGCCAGTGATGCTTCAAGTGCTGCCTCAACAGCCAGCTCAGCTGCTTCAACAGCCAGCTCAGCCGCAAGTGCTGCTAGCAGTGACGCTGCCAAGGGTGATTCAAGTGCTGCTGCCAGTGATGCTTCGACGGCCAGCTCAGCCGCTTCTACGGCCAGTTCTGCAGCATCAACAGCTTCAAGTGATGCTTCGACAGCCAGCTCAGCCGCTTCAGTAGCCAGCTCAGCTGCTTCGGTCGCAACATCAACCGCTGCAAGTGATGCACAAAATAACCCATCAAGCGCTGCAAACTCATCAGCTAGCAATGCTAATAGTTCTGCAACAAGTGCAGGTAAAGATGCATCTAATGCATCAAGCTCCGCATCTGATGCAGGTAATTCTGCAAGCGAAGCTAGCTCATCAGCTAGTGAGGCTTCAAGTGCAGCAAACACTGATCCAAACAACTCAGCAGTAAGTTCAGCTGCTTCGACAGCAAGTTCAGCATCTAGTGTAGCTTCAAGTGCTGCCAGTGATGCTTCAAGTGCTGCCTCGACAGCAAGTTCAGCTTCTTCAGTTGCTAGTTCAGCAGCAAGTGCAGCAAACAGCGACGCCGCAGCCGGTAATTCAAGTGCTGCCGCAAGCGAAGCTTCAGTTGCAAGTTCAGCTGAAACTGTAGCAAGCTCAGCCGCTTCAACAGCCGCAAGTGATGCTTCGACAGCCAGCTCAGCCGCTTCCACGGCCAGCTCAGCTGCTTCAGTAGCAACATCGACAGCTGCAAGTGACGCACAGAATAACCCATCAAGTGCTGCAAGCTCATCAGCTAGCAATGCTAACAGCTCTGCAACAAGTGCTGGCAAAGATGCATCTAATGCATCAAGCTCTGCATCGAACGCAGGTAATTCTGCTAGTGAAGCTTCTTCTGCTGCATCAACTGCTAGTAGCTTAGCAAGTGATCATTCTACTGATCCAGTTGTAAGTTCAGCTGCTTCAACAGCTAATTCAGCATCAGGTGTAACTTCAAGTGCTGCCAGTGATGCTTCAAGTGCTGCTTCAACAGCAAGTTCTGCAGCTTCAGTAGCCAGCTCAGCCGCAAGTGCTGCCAACAGTGATGCTGCCAAAGGTAATACAAGTGCTGCCGCAAGCGAAGCTTCAGTTGCAAGTTCAGCTGAAACCGTAGCAAGCTCAGCCGCTTCAACTGCTGCAAGTGACGCATCAACTGCTAGTTCGGCCGCTTCCGTAGCCAACTCAGCTGAGGCCGTTGCAAGTTCTGCAGCTGCTAAAGATGACGCTGCTCAGACTGCCGCTGGCTCATATGCTAGTGAAGCAGCAAGTTCAGCTTCAGTTTCAAGTTCCGCAGCTAGTGATGCTTCTAGTCAAGCTGCTACCTACCCAGACGATGCCACTATCCAGTCAGCTGCATTAACGGCAAATTCAGCAAATAATGTTGCTCAATCCGCCGCAGCTGATGCTAGTGCTGCTGCAACCGTTGCATCAAGTGCTGCCGCTGCCGGTAACACAAGTCTTGCAAGTGATGCCGCTGTTGCAAGTTCAGCTGCTAGTGTTGCACAATCTGCTCAAGCAGTAGCTGATTCCGCAGCTGCTTCTGAAGCTGCCAAGAACAACTCCAATGCTGCAGGTTCTAATGGATCAAATGGTTCAAATGCTGCCGGTTCTAACGGATCAACAGGTAATGGATCAAATGGTTCAAGTGCTGCCGGTTCTAATGGAACTACAGGTAATGGATCAAATGGTTCAAACACCAATGGTTCTAATGGAACTACAGGTAATGGATCAAATGGTTCAAATACCAATGGTTCTAACGGATCAACAGGTAATGGATCAAATGGTTCAAATACCAATGGCTCTAACGGATCAACAGGTAATGGATCAAATGGTTCAAACGCCAATGGTTCTAACGGATCAACAGGTAATGGATCAAATGGTTCAACAACTGCCGCTGGTTCTAATGGAACTACAAGCACAACTGGTACTACAGCCAGTGTTGTACCAACTTCAACAACTAATGCTTCATCTACGACATTACCAACATCATTGAGTGGTAACTCGAGTTCTAAATTACCACAAACTGGTGAAAGTTCTGACGCTGCCTTAGCAATGGCTGGAACAATTGTTCTTGGTCTTGCTGGTTTGGCTGGCGCAGGAATGAAACGCCGTCGTCGTGAGGATTAGAGTTTAAGAATTGAATGCTATTAATCGTAAACTTGATTAATAGAAAAAGGGTGTCTCCTAAGTGGGAGGCACCCTTTTTTTGCTAAATTATGAATGTTATAATTAGGTAGTAATAGTAATGAAATTTAAAAATAATATATCTTTTATACCGATAAAAAAACTTCATTCACGTGCTAGATCAACAAGTGATAAAACATCCAATAAATATTACTAACTGAAACTTGAAAGCTAATAATCACGCCAAAGGCGTGTGGTTATTGGCTTTTTTGGCAAAAAAATAAACGCAAGCTCTCCTGCGTTGTATACTTTAGTCGACCAAAACCAAGATACAAAGGAGACTTACGTCATGAATATTATAAGACAAAAAAATACAGAAAACGAGCTTCACAATATTGTTCATCAATTTACTTCCCTCATTGGTCTATCTAAACTCACCAAGTTGGTGAATTATCGCCGGAATTCAGAAATCAGCTTGATGAAGGTCATTGAATGGCTGCTCACGACAAAGTTCCTGGGACGCTCGCTTTATCGAGCCCATGAAACACCTAACTTTACCAGTCGCACCGTCAGAAATAATTTGAACGATGGCCGGATCAATTGGCAACGCTTGATTTGTCAAGTTGGGAGTCATTTAATCAAGCATTTACGACCGTTTATTGACCGCCGGCGGCGGTTAGCATTGATCATTGACGATACACTCTTTTCCCGTGAGTACGCCACCCAAACCGAATTACTAGCGCGAGTCTTTGACCATGACAAACAGTTATATATTAAGGGATACCGGGCTTTAACTTTGGGTTGGAGTGACGCCAATACATTCTTACCGATCAACTTTGCATTAATGTCTTCCAAGAAGCCACAAAACGTCCTTGGAAAATCAGCTAAAACAACCGATCAACGAACAATTGCTGGCCGGAGACGTCGCCAAGCACAGCAAAAAATGAAACTCGTTTCATTGCAACTTGTCAAGCAAGCCCTCGCAAATGGCGTTCTAGCTGACTATGTGTTATTTGATAGCTGGTATAGCTCACCAAAAATGTTCTATGAATTAACCAAGTTGGGATTAAACGGCGTGGGCATGCTTAAACGGTCCAGCAAAATTTACTATCAATATCGCGGACGGCAATATTCAGTTAAAGCATTATACAAGCGACTGCAGGCCTCAAAATATCAACCCAAGCAAGCTTATCAATACAGCTGCTTTGTCGAAGCGCACGTCGGGAACCAAAAATTCAAGCTTCGCTTGGTATTTGTGGCTAATCGGGCCCGTCAAGATGACTACCTAGTACTGGCAACGACTCAGTTAGGCCTTCAGCCACAAGAGATCATTCAACTATACGCCCGAAGATGGCAAATTGAGAATTACTTTAAAGTTGCCAAGCAATACTTGCGGCTCGACAAATCACAAGTTCAAAATTATGACGGGCTTTGTGGCCATTTAGCAATTGTCATGATGACTTATGACCTATTAGCTTGGCAGGAACGGCAAAATCAGGATGATCGCACCATTGGGGATTTATTCTTTATAATGAACGAAGCCATGCCAGATATTGAGTTGTCTCAAGCACTGGTATGGCTTCTAAATTCGTTAAAAACGATTATTAATCATGAAGTTTATGCAAGAAGAGCCCAAATTATTCAGATGATGAATCAGTTCTTCACATTTTTGCCGAAACGGTTAGTTTCGCTGTTAACAGCAAGCTAAATGGTTAAATTAATTAAAATATGCCCTGTGATACCAAGGGATCAGTCTGTCTTCATACTTTCAAGTTTCAGTTACTAATTAAAAGGGTTTCTATATTTTTTTGGAATTATTTTCGTGAGGGTTAATTATTAATAATTAACCAGTATAAATGAAAAAATATTAAGAATATGATGAGACTCTAAATAAAGAAGGTTTGAATTGTAATGAAAAAAACAGTTTCTATTATTATTCCATTTCATAGTGAACCAACCTACACGGTTTTTAATGTCTTAGCATCAATAAATAATCAAATTGGCATTGATTTTGAGAAGGTCGAGGTTGTCTTGGTCAATGATGGTGGGCCTGAACTTCCAGATGGTGTAGACACGTTTAAGTTACTCAAAAATTTAGATATTATTTACATTCGTTTAAGTGCGGGCCATGGTCCAGGACCTGCTCGGCAAAAGGGCATGGATCGCGCAAGTGGTCATTACTTTATGTTTATGGATGCGGACGATCAATTTCATATTGATGAGGCGTTGTTAGATTTCTTTAATGTTGCCAATAAGGGCAACTATGATTTAATTGCTGGCAAGTACGTGGAGCAGGCCAGGGATATTAAAACTGGTGATTTTTTCTATGTTTTTCATGAGAATACTGAAAATTACTCCATTTTCTCTAAATGGTTTAACCGCGATCTCATTAAGCAGTATCACATTCATTGGGCGGATGATTTAAGAGTGTTTGAGGACACTTATTTTGTTGGTTTGGCCACCGAATTTTCGGCGAATACTAAGCGAATAGACAGTATTGGTTACAGCTGGTTGTATAACAGTAAATCAACTGGCCGAAGTACTGGTAAATTAGGCGTTTCCTTTGATGATCAGCTGCATACTTGGAGTAAAGGACGCCGCTATTTTCTCGAAGAAGTGCAAAAATATAAACCAGAACGGGTGGCGGACCTATTTGTTGCCTACGTTGCCGATATATTTTACCGGCAAAAGCGATTTACGCCGGCAGATATCGGAAAATTTGCGGAAGAACATGTTCATTTATTACGTGAATTCAGTTCATATTGGCTACCAGCGCGTGCGAAGATTATGCAGACGATTATTAACTATAATCAAAAAGGAACGATCTATGACGATTTAAGTAATGATGATGCACTGAAATTCTTATTTCAAACAGAACAATATGCTTTAGGTGATCAATTCTCTAAACAGGAGGTGAAATAATAATGAAGACGAAGAAGAATACTGAACCAACTGTGTCGATTATTATTCCCTTTCATAATGAAGATGAGTGTCAACTCAGTATTGCACTGTCATCAATTAATTCGCAAATTGGGATTGATTTCAATGAAGTTGAGATCATATTAGTGGGCGATGGTGGTAAGAGGCTCACTAATCCAGCAGATTTCAACCTATTTAATAACCTAACTATTCGGTATAAGTACTTTACGAATAGTGGGGGTGCTGGTGTTGCAAGACAACGTGGGATGCAACTGGCTAAGGGCCGTTACTATATGTTTGTTGACGCCGATGATGAGTTCTATTATGATGGCGCCTTACTAGAGTTCTTTAATGCGGTCAGTAAAGGTGATCACGAAGTAGTGGTGGCTAAGTACATTGAACAGGGTAGAAATGCTGATGGTAGTTATTTTTACTTGCATAATGAGCCCATTTGGAGTGCGGCCTATGCCAAGTGGTTTAATCGTGATTATGTTAAACGGATGGGGTTACACTGGCTGGATGATGTGCGAATATTTGAAGATGTTTACTTCTGTTCAATGGCAATTGAATTATCTAGTGATGTTGTTTGGCTTAATTCATTTGTCTACAGTTGGTTGTACAATCCTAAATCAACGGTTAGAGATCCGGCCTTAAAATTTAATATTCAGTTAGATCAATGGGCCAAAATGAATAAATATTATTTGCGTAAAATTAGAGAAAAGGCACCCCAAAAGCTGGCGTTTGATTTTGGTAATTCAGTTTCGACATTATTTTACTGGAAAAAGAAAAACCCTGGTTATGATGCCGCGGCGTTGAATCGAGAGCAACAATTGATGTTAAAGGAAAATTCTGATCTATGGGATTCAACTCAAGGTATTATGCAGCAACAATTACAGGTATTACATAAGCCTGGTACTGAATTTGAAAACTATGATATTTCCGATTTTAGTGAATATTTGGCGCATTCTAAAGCGTTAATGAACAATTAGGTTGGAAAAGATCTAGTGAAGTGAAGGAATGATTAGGTCGTTAAGCGTTTAGTTAGTGAGGAGTGGGACAAAGGTCGGTTTTGGATAGGCACGTGAATCCAGAATTTTTGTCTTAGCCTCGTTTTAACCATATTATTTGTACCATTAGCAGCAACCTCTTAAGCAATCTATACAATTACCATAAGGCGTTAGTAATTACTGTTAGACGCTTCGCCATGCGTATAGGTGGTAAAGTAAGAAAGTATTCCTGGTTTTTGAATAAATTAATGCTAAAAAAGGTGCCAATAATGTTAGTTTTTGCTAACGTTATTGGCACCTTTTTTGATATCAAGTTATTACATATTTGGGACGGCAATTTGGATTGGTAAGTTTGCCTCATCAATAGTCATCATGCTGAAATCAGAATGAATTCGTTTGACTAAAGTAGCACCGGTATGGAAATCATCAACAATAAAACGACGTCCTGGTAATAAGGCTAACTTTTCTTCAAAATCATCAGCCGCAATTGCATCGGCGGAAATGAACGGAATCATGTTAATATGGCTTTCTTTGATAAGTTTAAGCATATCCTGCGATTCAATACCGATGACAAGCAGATTAGCCGTTGCAAAGTTATACTTCAACCACCAGCTGCTAAGTTCAAGCGGTGAGTCAAAAGTATTGACTAAAATGCCTGAGCCATCAAACACTTCTAACCGGGTTTGTTTACCCGTTTCATAATTAACAACAAGGGTTGTTAGACCATTTTGTCGGTAATATTCTTCCCGTTCAATTATTCCATCTTTTGTGTAAAAGGCATTGGCGGCAAGAATACCCATTTCATTATAAAAGCTGTGCTTAGTAATTGAATCACCAGTAAAGTAACTAATATCGACAATTCGTTGCTTGGCACCCTTAGTATAACGAACTTGTAATTTTGAAGCATCATTGCCCAGAGTAAGTGTTTGGAGTGTGCGGTCTTTATTCCAATGGCTTGATTTAATATTTTCTTCAGGTAAAGTTACAGGCTGACTGGTTGATTGGCCTGTATGCTGAACGTGATAAAGTGGGTTGATAATCTCAATTCTTTTGCGATCAAGATTGTTTTGCTTAGCTAATTCATCAATTTCACCGGAGATATTAATATCAAAATAACCAGTATAGAGACCAACCTTTTTAAGTCCTTGGTCAAGTAATTTTTTAATTAACATGATTAAAAAGTCCACATCGGGTGGATAATTATGATACTCGTGGTTTTCGGACGTTATCACAGTGGTATTCGCCAGATAATAAAGTTGATACTGAGGTTTGGTTAAATACTGATGGCCTACCTGCTGTAGAAAAATTTTATAAGCCAGGTAATGATGGCAAATTACAAACCACTGGTTGGCGATTAACTGATCGAACCAACGGTAAAATATACATGTTTGATACGATTGAAGAGTTAACGGTTCGTTTTCTTGATGATCTAAATGATGAGTTTTGGTCTAAGAAACACCCGAATATTTATGTGATTGATCGGGGCCATGTTGCTGACTGGGGAATTTTACACTTGAAGCGGGCGGCTTATTCAGTCAATTATCTGCATAATGCCCACGCGAGTGCCCAAGATCCAATGGCTGAAATTGTTAATAATAATTATGAATTTACGTTAAATGCGCTTGATGGTTATGATGCCATTGCTGCCTCAACGCATAAGCAAAACCATGATGTGGAAATGCGCTATCATCCAACTGCTAAGCTCTTTACAATTCCAGTTGGTGTTGTGTCAGACAAGTTATTAAAGACCAAACGTATTCCGATGAAGGAGCGAATCTTCGGGAAAATGGTTGTTTTTGCTCGAATTGCACCTGAAAAACAACTGGATCAGTTGGCCGAGGCAATAGCACTTGTTCATAAGCAAGTTCCTGAAGTAACACTGGATCTATATGGTTACGCTGATTCAACGAATAACTATGAAGCTAGACGTAAAGTTCAGAAGGTTATTGTTGACAATGATCTTGGTGATGTTATTCATCTAAAAGGGTACACGAACAAGATCGATGAAGTTGAAAATCAGGCGATGCTTTATGGCTTAACTTCTGATATGGAAGGCTTTAACTTAGGTATTATGGAAGCAACGGCTCATGGCTTGGTATCAGTCACCTATGATGTTAACTATGGTCCTAATGAAATTGTTGAAGATGGTGTCAACGGAACAATTGTACCTTATGGCGACGTTGAGGCTTTTGCCAATGCGACAATTAAAATTTTGAAAGACCCACAGCTGACACAGAAATACAGTACAGAAGCTTATAACTCTGCCGAAAGGTATTCCGAAGAAAATGTTTGGCAAGGTTGGGAAGCACTGATGTCTGACGCTGATAAAGTATGGCCAACCAAAATTGCTGCCATGAATTATCAGGCTTAAGGGGGAAGAGAAAATGTACTATTTTATTAGTGAAAATGTTTTTGGGTTAAATTCAGGGACTGAACATTCGCAGGCACGGAGAACCAGAATGTTCAACGACCAAGGCAAATCAGCATATTATGTTTCACGTAATTATAATCGTTTTTTGTATCGTGATTTAGAAACTGAAGGCCTTGAACACCGTTTCTCGCTTAATATGTATGATTATTTTCAGGGAACCTTGAATGTTAAGCGCCGTAAACAGAATATTCGTTTGATGGATGAAGTACCACTTGATGAATACCAGGTTGAATCGATTAATCCAAACTATTCCATCATAAAACATGCAGGTCGTCCAGTTGGCCGGCTAAATGTTTTACCGGGAACCGTTGGTTTAACGATGAGCGTCGAAAGTCGTGATATTCGTGGTAATATCGTTGCTCGTGAAAATTGGGACTGGCGTGGTTTTAAGTCTTCTTGTGATTATTTCCATCCGGATGGCACAGTTGCTTCACGCACCTATTATAATTTTGCTGGTGAACCAGTGATTGAAGAGACATGGATGCGAATTGGGAAACGTGTTGCGCCTTCGATGCGAAAATTAATCAATTACGAGGGGCATGATTATCGGTTTAACTCCGAAAATGAGCTATTTAAATTTTTCTTGGATGAACTTTTCAAGAAGGACAAGGATGCTATCGTTATTTCTGATCGCCACACGCTAGATAACGTTGTTGCAGATATTCAAAATGTCAAGGCAAAATGGGGTTACCTTCATGGCGTCCACACCAATAATGCGAAGTCACCAGTAAACGGTCAAGTTCTTGAAGTCTACAAGACACTGCTTGAACAACGTCCAGCCGATTTCACTGGTGTGTTAGTTGCTACTGAGGAACAGCGGGATGATATTCGGCTGCACTTCCCAATGGCCAATGTTCGTGTAGCACCTGATACTGCAATCAGCGGAACCCACCGGCACAAGAAGGGTGACCGGCCAAAGATCATTTTTGTGGGCCGGCTAGGCGCTGATAAGCGGCCTGATCATGCTTTAGTTGTGATGAGCAATGTGGTTAAGCAGGTTCCTAACGCCGTTCTTGAGCTTCACGGTTATGCACCAACTAAACAGGCCCGTGAAGAATTGGATAAACGAGTTGATCAGTTAGGTTTGAAAGATAACGTTGTCTTTGGTGATTATCGCAGTCAAAAAGATTTAGCGACTGTTTATCGTGACGCCGACGTAATTTTACAAACTTCAAACGTGGAAAGCTTTGGGATGAACTTAGTTGAAGCAATGAGTTACGGTGTTCCAGTCGTAACTTACAATATTAAGTACGGCACCAAAGTATTGGTTCAAGATGGCGTTAACGGCTATGTTGTTCCTGATAAGGGAATTCAGGCTATGGCTGACCGAGTTGTTAAGCTTTTAACCGACGAGAAAGATTGGTCGCAAAAGAGTAAGGCTGCCTTGAAGAAGGCCAGTGAATTTACGTTTGATAAGATGATTGGTGACTGGCAAAAGGCTTTGAAATAAGGGCTTGTTCTGAGTTACAGAGCATCTTGTAAGGATAATATTTCTAAAAATGAGACTGGTACAAAATTAATCTTTTTGTGCCAGTCTCATTTTGTCGTGTATTATTGGTTTTGTGAGGTGTAACGAAAAATTTGGTTGTTAATTGGGATTGAAGTTGTTTCGTTTGTCAGAACACGTTCTAATCTAATCAATTTTTGCGTTACAGGGTAAATAAAAATGTTGGGAGATTTTTAATGTGAGTTCGATTACAGATCTAAATGATGGGCGGGCCGTCTACTTTGATGGTGCATTAGTTAACGTGGCCGAGGTGCCAATTTTTCAGAAAACACTGGCTGTTGTTAATACTTATTATGATTTACAGCGCACTAATCCAAAATTACATACTTACCAAGAGGACGGCCAAACTTTTGCGACTGCCTTTATGACACCGCGTAGTGTGACTGATTTGCAGAAGAAGCGAGCAGTTTACACGGAGATTGCTCAGGCCTCATATGGCATGTTAGGGCGGACACCTGACTTTATTGCTAGTGGGTTAGCTGTTTTAAGCGCGAAAGCTGGTTTTCTTGGTAAAAATAAATATACTGATTTTGCGGCAAACGCTAAACATTACGCCGAGCGAGTTAAAAAGGGAGATATCTTTGTTTCCCATGCCTTGCAAAATCCACAGCTTGATCGCAGCAAGGCGCTAAATGCGATTCCAAAGGGTTATGCAGGTGTTCACACAGTTGATCATGACGAAAAGGGAATCTATGTTTCTGGGGCTAAAATGGTGAATACTTTAGCGCCCATTGCGGACGAATTATTAGTCTTCAATCCACCAGAATTATTGTTGGACGCCGGTGATACTAGCTATGGTCTTGCTTTTGCTGCGCCGCTTAATTTATCCGGCGCCAAGATCGTTTGCCGTAAGCCGCTTAATCACCCTGGCTATAGTGAAAATGATTATCCCTTGAGTAACGCCTTTGACGAAATTGACGCTTACATCTTATTCGAGCACGCTTTTATTCCGTGGACGGACGTTTTTGTTTACAACGATTATGCTATGTCTAACCGTTTCTTCGTTGAATCGGGGATGTTCATCCACACTGCGCACCAAGATGAGGTTCGCGGTGTTACCAAGTTAGAGTTTGTGACTAGCCTGGCAATCCGGGTGGCCA
Source organism: Loigolactobacillus backii (assembly GCF_001663675.1). Lineage (NCBI taxonomy): Bacteria > Bacillati > Bacillota > Bacilli > Lactobacillales > Lactobacillaceae > Loigolactobacillus > Loigolactobacillus backii. The sequence goes on along the minus strand of NZ_CP014873.1, from coordinate 118,358 downwards.
AGGCTTTAGGGTTGGCCGACTATTTAGGGGTCGCCGAACAATTAGGTGAATTAACCTCGAATCTTGAGTTGATCAAGGGGACTATCGTTAATTCGGAATTGAATGGTCAATTAGACGAACAGGGAATCTTTGCCCCTAGTGAACAAGCCCTAACCGCAGTTCGGGACAGTTTACCAAAAATGTACGAAAAGGCCTTGCAGGTTATTCAACATTTGGCAGCCGGCTCAATGGTGGCTGTTCCTGATTTTAGGGAATTCAGCGGTAATAACGCCACTATTTTACGGCAGGCCTACACGTCAGAAAAAATTGGTGCCGAAGATCGGGCTAAATTGTTAAATTTGGCTTTTGATGTTAGTAGTGCTGCCTTTGGTCAACGACAACTCATGTACGAATATTACCACGGTGGTGATCCGAAACGAATTCGGGCCAATCATTTTCGGCATGAGGATTTGACGGCAGGTACGGCAATGCTGGAACGAATTTTGAAATTGAAGTAATTTGATTGTGGTGCATTAATTGTTGGCCAGCCGCTGAAATGTAGCGACTGCTACTTGAACTTATTCACTACTAAGTAGACCAAACTGTAATCAACAGAATTTGAAACGGTTAAATTTTCCGACTCGTTGGTGCAGCGAATGGTACAGTTTTTCAAATACGGCTATAGTACATTAGTTAAATAAAGGAACCCCTGTAATTGGTGAATTTGCTTACCAATTACAGGGGTTCCTTTATTTTAATTGCTAGTGCGTCAGGAATACGCGCTTAACTTTATCGGCTAAGTATTATTTTTGGTTCTTTCGATTTCTTGTTTCCGATAAAGAGCCATTTTTTTACTGAAAAGTTCACCATTACTTGGTGGCGTGTAAGTGACGGCGTTGGCCCCTGCGGCAATGACTGCCTCAATGGTTTCATCAGATTTACCACCAGTGGCGATAATCGGTAATTCAGGGTATTTTTGCCGAACTTGCCGCACAATGCTGACCGTATTTTTACCGCCAGAAATATTAACAATATCAACGCCCGCCGCCAAGCGCGGTTTTAAATCGGTTCGATCCGTAACCACCGTTAAAATAAGTGGGATGTCAACGACTTGATTGACCGCTTTAATTGTTTCAATCGGTGTCGGTGCGTTGATGACCACGCCGAGACTACCAAGGCTTTCGGCAAACAGGCTAATGTTTACCGAACGTTGACCGTGAGTTAGGCCACCACCAACTCCGGCAAAAACGGGGATGTCCGCCACCATGCTGATCCCTTGCATGATCGCTGGGTGGGGTGTGAATGGATAAACGGCAATGACAGCGTCGGCGTTGGTATTTTTAATAATTGCCATATCAGTAGAGAAAATGATCGAACGAATTCGTTTACCCAAAATAATAATACCGCTGGCTTGGTGAATGATCTCTGGCATGCGCACAATATTTTGCCGCAATTCAGTCACAATTTCCGGTGCTTTTTGATTCAACGCTAATCACTTCCTTCGCAATTGTTGGTTACTTATCCTCATCCTTGGGTTGTTTATCCGCCAAGTAAACACTGGTGTCGTTTTGCCGGCGTTGATCCGCGGCCTCATTATTATGTGGGTCCGTTTTATTGAAATTCATCGTTTCGGTGGCGTCAGGAACTTGTTCTGGTGTGACTTCGGGTTTTTCCATTGGATTTTCGTTTTGCTCATCATAGCTCATATTGCTGTCGTGGGCGCCACTACGATTTGTTTCGGTTTCAAAGTGTTCTTCTAGGTGCTTTTCTTCATCAAATTTTGTCATTTTTGTACCTCCTTGGGTTGAGGGTCTGTTTGCTGTCACGGTAAAATTTTATTTTTAGAAAATGGATATTTCATTGCTTTAAAGGTTGACCGGGCAATGATTTACACCAAATTAGTCAGAAAATACTCACAAAGGTAATTTTCAAACACATTTCCACTAAATCGGCTAGAGAGATACTCTTAAAAATATTTTCCACCGCCTAAGCAGAATCATATTTCTGGAATTAAGGCCAAGTTACATTACCCAACAATTAATCATACTGTCACTTTAATATAGCTACGTTGGTGAAAGCAATTTATATACTTTAGTATGTTTATTCATTTTGTTGGCCAGTGTTATTTGCTATGCTGAAAAAAAGTAGGTTTGCATAAAAAACGTAATTGATAATTTGTGGGAAAAAATACACGTGGCAATAGTTGTTCTTTTTTTGAACGTTCTTTTGAAAATGAGGTGTATAAATGGAATTTTCTGAATTAACACAACTTTTAGCAGAACGAGGATTAACCTTAACTGCAGCTGAAAGTTTGACTGGTGGTCAATTTCAAACCCAATTGGCGGCAACTGAGGCGGCTAGTGACGTTTATCCGGGGGGCTTTATCACTTATTCAAGCGAATCAAAAACGCAATTGCTGGGCGTGGCGCCAAAACTGATTCGGCAGTATGGTGTTGTCAGTAATAAGGTTGCGCAACAAATGGCAATTAAGGCCCAAGATCTGGCGGCGACGGACTACGCGATTTCTTTTACGGGCGCCGCTGGTCCGGAAGCGCTCGCTGGTGAGCCGGCGGGAACTGTTTGCATTGGTCTGGTTGGTCCCAATTTACAAATGGCAAAGAAGTACTATTTTAAAGGCGAAGCAAAGCATGTTTTAGCACAAACTTGTGAAATGGGTCTAACGTTAATTGGGGAAAAGTTAGTTTAAAATTGTAAGTAAAATTCTGCATTCTTTAATTACAATTTTGCCTAATAACGGTTGTAAATAAGGTTAGGTGTCCTAGTGAGGGGGCTAATAATGAGTGTCCACAATAAAAAGTGGTTGTATTTAATACTTAACTGCTTAATGGTGGCCGGCGTAGGGATGACGCTGCAATCACCTGTGTTTGGGGCAAAGAAAACAGATGGCAACGGTAATTCTGGTCAAGTTGAGTTGGCCTCCCAGTCGCTGGAGACGAAGAGACCCCATTTGGTCAGTAAACCAAATCGTTCTGAAATAAGAAACCTAGCAGTCGAAAGTCTGCCGCGAACGCAATCACAACAAGAAAATTATCTAATTTGGGTAGGCGGCGGCCTTGTGCTTATTGCAATCGGCTTAGGTTGGTATAAACGTCGACCTGATAAGAATTAGTTTCTTTAAAATCTGCATCTAGATAGAATTAATTGAAAAACGAGTAAGTAAAAATCGGTACTAGTAAAATTAGTTTGTAGTAAAATGAAGTTGATTTAAAAGTTTTTAAGGAGGCCGATTATGAAAATTGGAATTTTAGGAGCTAGTGGCCAAGTTGGCACGGCTTTAAAAGAGAATTTAACGACGAATGGCTATACACCATTGCTTGGTTCAAGAAAGGCAACAGCCGATTACCAAACCAATGCCGATGTGGCTAAGGCTGCTGATTTACTAATCTTAGCGGTTCCTGGTCAGACAGTGCTTGATTTGGCCAAGCAGTTAAAGGCCGATTTGAAGGGTAAGATTTTGGTAGACGTGACTAACGCCATTACCAGTGACTTTTCTGGTCCTAAAACTTTCGCTGGCAAGTCACAAACCCAGTTACTTCAAGAAACTTTACCGGATACGGCAGTTGTTAAGGGCTTCAACCAAACAGGCTCTGCCAACATGATTAAGCCAGAGGGCAGCGTTCAATTCTTTGCTGGCGACGATCAGGCTGCAGTGAAACAAGTAACGGATTTGGCTAAGCAAATGGGCTTTGCGCCCCAGGCACTATCGTTGCAAGATAGTCCACTTCTAGATAGTCTAGGCTTCCTCTGGATTAAAGCGGCGATTCAGCTTAACAAGCAGCCTAATTTGAAATTCTACTTGAAGTAGTGAATCTAAAAAAGAGGGCCTATTAGCGTACCTAAACCGATTACGTCAATATTGATTATGGCCATTAAAAAGGACTGACTAATTGATTAATGCGTTCTGAGCGCCGGCTTGACAGGCACCACGGTGTAAGTTATAGTAAACTTAATTTCATAACGGACACAAAAAGTACAGTAGTGGCGTGACCAATCGTTCAGAAAGTTAGTGGTGGCTGAAAACTAACCGATGTTACAACGCGAATTACACTTTTTACGCGGATGTCACGGGTCATTTCGATAAAAATGAGGCGAGTGATAGCAGCAGCTATAACTTTGGGTGGTAACGCGGAAAAATTTTCGTCCCTGATCAAGTTTTTGACTTGGTTGGGGACTTTTTTTGTTAGTTATGATAATTTTAAACAGTATTAACGGAGGTTATAAAATGACGGAGAATATTATTGATGAACTTAAATGGCGGGGCGCCGTTAACCAAACGACGGATGAAGCTGGGTTGCGCGAATTAACGAGTGAAAAACAGATTGGTTTATACTGTGGCGTTGATCCAACCGGCGATAGCTTACATATTGGACACTTGATTCCGTTCATGATGTTGAAACGATTTCAACTAGCTGGCCACCATCCAGTGATTGTTATTGGTGGGGGCACCGGCGCAATTGGCGATCCATCCGGTAAAAATTCGGAGCGGGTTTTGCAAACGATGACCCAAGTTCAACACAATCAGGATCATTTATCCGCACAAATGGAAAAATTATTTGGCACGGATAATTTTCGGATTGTTAATAACTACGATTGGTTATCCAAACTTTCTTTGTTAGATTTTTTGCGGGATTACGGTAAATTATTTAACGTAAATACGATGTTGAATAAGGAGGTTGTGGCCAGTCGTTTGGAAGTTGGTATTTCGTTTACTGAATTTACTTATCAGATTCTGCAATCAATTGATTTCTTACACTTATACCGCCATGAAGACGTTCAACTACAAATTGGTGGCGCCGATCAGTGGGGAAACATTACGGCCGGAATTGATTTAATTCATAAGCAAGAAGGTGCTGACGCAAAGGCCTTCGCGTTGACAATTCCACTGATGTTAAAGGCCGATGGGACTAAATTTGGGAAGACCGCTGGTGGGGCAGTTTGGCTTGATCCGGAAAAGACGTCACCTTACGAATTTTATCAATTCTGGTTAAACCAAGATGATCGTGATGTTATTAAATATTTGAAATACTTTACTTTCTTGTCGCAAGAAGAAATTGCTGCCTTGGCCGATAAGGTTAAAACACAGCCAGAAAAACGAGAAGCCCAACGTCGTTTAGCCCAAGAAGTTACCAAATTTGTGCATAGTGAGGCTGCTGTTAAGCAGGCCGAGCATATTTCCGCAGCGCTTTTCTCGGGGGATTTAAAAGAATTAACTGCGGCGGAAATCGAGCAAGGTTTCGCGGATGTGCCATCAATGACGGTTTCAACAGAACCTAATAATGTTGTTCAGTTTTTGGTTGATACCGAGATTGAAAAATCTAAGCGTCAGGCTCGTGAGGACGTCACTAATGGCGCCATTACAATTAATGGTGACCGAATTCGGGATCTGGAATTCACTGTTGATCCTGCGGCTGCCTTTGATGGCCGCTTTGTGATTGTTCGCCGGGGTAAGAAACGTTATTTCTTGGCACGCGTGAAGTAGTTCGCTAATTTAGAGTAAAAAATAGGGTTGCTGGCAGAATTAATTTTGCCAGCAACCTTATTTTTTGGTAACGTGTTTGAAAATTGAGCTTCTGTAGTTAATTCGAGCACTAAACAGTCGCTTTCATAAATAATGGCTCTATACTTTTTCCTGTTGATAGTTTACAAATGGTAAACTATTAACAGGATTTTTGTGCAGAAAAAGAGCTCACAGCTCTCATCCAAAAATCTACCCACCACAAGTATCATTTGAAAGGATATGAGAAAACCGTGAACCCTATAGACAATCATATAAAATTTGCGCTCAGTATTAAAGACCCAAATGTCATTTTTTTCGATTATGGTTACGAATACAAACAAAACAGACGAATTAAAGTCTATCGCGCAACTGTCAAGACCGGCCTTGAACGTTGCCCCCAGTGTGGCTTTGATCAGTTCAATCATAATGGTCACTACCTTTCCCGGGTGACCTACCTAGCCGCCAACGCCAGTGAGCCGGTGTACCTAGAACTGCATAAAGAGCGCCTGCTTTGTAAAAACTGTGGGACTAGTGTGATGGCAACGACCGAGCTAGTTGATAAATATTGCAATATCTCCCGGGCAACTCGCCAAAAGATCTTTATGCATTTACAAGATGATCGGACCCAAAAGAGTATTGCTTGTGACAATAATGTCTCACCCAGTACTGTTTGTCGCTACCTAGATAAATATGATGATCTCTTTCGCCGGAATTACAACTATCTGCCAGAACATTTAGCGATGGATGAAGTACGTGGTGTTGGCGGTGTCCTGCACTTTATTTGTATTAACGGTGCTGGTGATCATGAAATTCAACAGATCCTGCCGGATCGGTTGAAACAAAACATTATAGCTTACTTTAAGCAGTTTCCGCTCAGCGTGCGTCAGCGCGTTAAAACCGTGACTTTAGACCTTAATAGTTACTACCAAGACATTGTTAAAGTCGTATTCCCCAACGCTAAGATCATCGTCGATCGGTTTCACATTATCGCCATGATGACCAGAGCGTTCAACCAAAGTCGCGTGCAGCTTATGAAACAATATTCTAAACGGACCAAAGAATATCGGATCCTAAAATTCGCTTGGAAACTGTACTTAAAACATTGTGATGACCTGGAGGTTAAACAATTATTTTATGATCGCCATCTGCGCCAACAAGTAACCCAGCAAGAACGCGTTCAGTTGGGTCTTGAGCTTGATGAAACGTTAGCGAACACCTACACCATCATGCAAGGCATCATGACTTGTCTAAAAAATTACGATAAAGATGGGCTCGTGATCTATTTATATCACAATGAGCAACTCAGTCCCAAAATGAAGGCCACACTAATCACTTTCAAGAAAAACCTAGAGATCATCCTCAATGCCAGTGAATCAAAGTATTCGAACGGTCCCATTGAAGGCATCAATCGCATGATCAAACAGATCCAGCGAACGGCCTTTGGTTTTCGCAACTATCACCATTTAGTTTCACGGATCAAACTACAACAAATGCGCACCAAACCAAATAAAAAAACAGCATTAGAAGTTGCCTAACTTCTAACACTGTAAAATTGGCTATCAACAGGATTTGACAGAGAGCCTAAATAATTCGGTGATTTAGGGATGCTTTGTTATAGTCTGGAGAACTTTAAATGGGACAAAAATCGCCAAACTAAAACACTGTCTTCAGAATCTAGTTCACGTTTGGAAAATGCTCTCACTAGTATTTTTCGGACTAATTTAATGTAAACGTGTTTGAAAAAGCAGATTCCTGCGGTTAGCTACAACAGCCAAATCACCTTTTTCAAAGGTAATTCGGCTGTTTAGGCTGCGACTCGGACTTTGGTTTATCCTAGTCCGATCGACAACGTTAGTAATCCTCAGAGCCATGTTTCTTGCGGCATGTACTTTGCCACAAGAATGGCCATCGTTCGTAGCATCAAGATTATTAGCGATTCTGGCTAATAATCCTCAATTGCGAAGTAGAATCTAACCGCCTTTTCAAACACTCCTAACCGCCTTTTTAGATTAAGAAATATTTTCGTGGTGAATGCCGTAAGTGAAGTAAATGAGTAGTCCAATGGCAAACCAAATCAACGAAGCAATCCAGGTTTCCGCGGGTAAGATGGCCATTAAACCAATACAAAAAATTGCGGAAATAATTGGTAGAACGGGTGACAAAGGAACTTTAAAGCCAGTGTTTTTGATTTCCTTATGGCGGCGTAACGGAATAATGCCAATGGAAATGAAGGTAAAGGCGATCAAAGTACCAATGTTAACTAAGTTGGTTAATTCGTCTAGTGGAATTAGGCCACCTAAGATAGAAATAATGATCGTCACCAGAATTAAACTGTGCTGAGGTAAATGCGTTTTACTTTGTAGTTGGCCTAAAAACTTTGGCAGTAAACCATCACGGCCAATTGAGTACACCAAGCGTGAACTGCTGTAAATCATAGTGATCATCATGGTAAACATACCGGCCAGGGCACCGATTGAAATGATACCGGCAACCCAATTTTGCCCAACTTTTTGCAGGGCGTAAGTCACTGGGTTAGCAACGTTTAAGTCTTTATAAGACACCATACCAGTTAAAACGGCGGAAACCAAAATGTATAAGATTGTCGCTACAATTAGTGTTCCAATGATACCGATCGGCATATTGCGCTGGGGATTTTTGACCTCGGCTGCAGAAGACGAAACGGCATCAAAGCCTAAATAGGCAAAAAAGACGGTTGAAGCACCTTTAAAAATGCCCTTAACTCCAAACGGTAAGAAGGGGTGCCAATTAGCCGGTTTAACGTAGAAGGCGCCGACAAGTAAGAAGATGACAATGATCGTTATTTTGACGATGACCATTACGTTATTGATCCGAACAGATTCCTTCATCCCGTGACTAAGCATCCAAGTGATTAGCCAAACGATTAAAACAGCAAAAAGGTTAAGGTAAGTTCCGTGGGCCGGATCAAAGGGGCCACTAAATATTTTAGGAATTTCTAGGCCAAAGCCCTGTAAAAACGAGGAAAGGTAGGCCGAAAATCCAGTGGACACAGCGGCCACTGCCAACATATACTCAAGGATGAGCGCCCAGCCTAAAACCCAACCAGTAAATTCCCCAAAAACAACGTTCCCGTAAGAATAGGCTGAACCGGCAATGGGCATGGCCGAGGAAAATTCAGCGTAACACATAGCAGCAATTGAACAAACAATGGCGGCGACGACAAATGACAATACGATGGCCGGGCCGGCCTTCAACGCGGCAACGGTTCCTGGCAAGATAAAAATACCAGTACCGATAACCGCCCCAATACCCAAGGACATCAGATCGAAAGCATTCATTGATTTAACAAACTGTTTATCTTTAGCCAAATACTTATCGAGACTCTGTTTTTTTAACATTTTTTCCCAAACTGACATAAAACTTCACTCCTTCACCAAACAACCGAATAAATTAAGGCTTAATGTCTATAATCTTAGCATAGCCACTAGTTTATGAAAAGAAAATTAAAACACTCAGTTGACTTTAATTTTACGGATAATAATGTTTTATTAATTAGGCGATGTTTGGCAGCTTTTTTGCCTTTACCCACTTAAAACAGTTATAATTGATTATCATGAGTTGGGGTACAAAGTTTAGAATTGATTTGATCTTAGAAACGAGGTAAATAGCGTGAAAACAAGACGTGAGTTAAAGGAACAGTCCAAGGATTTATTGCGCGGTAATTGGCTTAATGGTATTTTGTTGAATCTAATTCCAACGATTATTCAATTAGTACTCATCGCTGCATTTATTGTAGCGTTGGGCTGGATGGGCTTTAACTTCAATGATGTTAAAGAATCAATTAGTCATGCGGCTGACTATTCCACTAATGGTGGCAATAACGGTGGTAATATGATTGGTAGTATTGTTTCAACGGTTTTCTTAGTCGGAATTCAGTATACCTTCTTAGATTGGGTGCGTAATCGTGATTATGAAGTTCATCCATTGCGGGATGCCTTCCAAGTTTTCTCACAACCCTATTTTTGGGGGACAATTGGTTTGTTCTTTATCCAAATGATTTACGTTTGGTTATGGTCACTCCTATTTATTATTCCTGGAATTGTTAAATCCTATGCGTATAAGCAAAGTTATTTTGTCTATAAAGACCGACGAGATGTATCGGGCGACGCACCAGTTAGTTTCTTAGGTAGTATTACTGAGAGTCGGGCGTTGATGTATGGTCACAAAATTGATTATTTTGTGCTGCAACTAAGCTTTTTAGGTTGGGACATTTTATCGGTGATCACCTTTGGTCTTGGTTTCCTTTGGTTGAATCCATATAAAAACGCAACCTACGCGGGTTACTACGATGAATTAAAACGCGCACGCGATGAACAAATAAAGACAGAACCAAAAGTGATTGAACATTAAAAAAGAGAGAGTGGCCCAAGAAGCGTTTAGATTTTGAGGATTAGCCTAAGAAGTCACTTTTGCTGTGAAACAGCTAAAGCGACTTCTGTAGCTAACCGCAGAAATCTGCTTCTTGGGCCACGTTTGCTGCAGGTAAGAAGTGCCTAGATTTTGAGGATTACTAACGATGTCGATCGGACTAGGATAAACCGAAGTCCGAGTCGCAGCCTAAGAAGACACTTTTGCTGTGAAACAGCTAAAGCGACTTCTGCAGCTACTATTCCGCAATTGAAGATTATTAGCAAAAACACGCTAATAATCCTGATGCTTCATCCGTTGTCCATTCAACTACGGCAAAAACCGCCAAGTTGAAACATGGCAACCGCAGAGATCTGCTTCTTGGACCACGTTTACACCAAATTATAAGCAGGCACTTTATCTGTTAAATCTCCCCGTAAAACCGAGTATATAAAATGGCATCAGGATTTTTATCCTGATGCCATTTCTATCTACAATAATTTATATTCTGGTGCTCCTTTAAGGACGTAAACTAATTTTTATACTTTTCAGAGCCTTCAAGCACTAAAAAGGCGCGGGGCAACTAGTTTTAAGACGTCAGTCAACCAAATCTTTCAACACTATTAATGATAGAGATAAGTTGTGAAGAAATTATGAATAAAGACTAATAAATTAGTAAAGAAATCGGTTACTTAATTTTGGGGCCTGATATATTTTTACTGGAAATTTTGTTGACCGGCAAGTAAATAACTTGGCCGCGCCTTAATCAAGTAGTCAAACACGGTTACACCAAAATAGTTAGGAAAATACTAATAAAGGTATTTTCCAAACACGATCTAGTTAAATGGCCAGTATTGAATTTGTGGCTTAGTACTTCAATTCGAAAGAAAACAGCGTTCATCCTTTTTGACCATTCGCTAATTAATTTCCACAAGGTCGTTGACTTATGCTAAGCTAATAGCAATAAAAATGAGTTTAAGATGAGAAAGGTGGCAATAAAATGCGCTACACAACAGCAGGTGAATCACACGGTCCACAACTAACGGCAATTATTGAAGGAATTCCCGCCGGCCTAATGGTTTCGGTGGAACAAATTAATGCTGATTTAAAACGACGGCAGCAAGGTTACGGCCGTGGAAATCGAATGAAGATTGAGTCTGATCAGGTTCAGATCACATCTGGCATTCGTCATCAAAAAACCTTGGGTTCACCAATTACACTTCAGGTGACTAACCGCGACTATGCTCATTGGGATGAGATTATGAGTCCCACGGCCGAAGCCACGGCGGCCAACTCAGTTCGGCAAGTAACCAAGCCGCGGCCGGGGCACGCTGATTTGGTCGGTGGCGAAAAATATCAACACGCGGACTTGCGAAATGTTTTGGAACGCTCCAGTGCACGGGAAACAACGATGCGGGTTGCAGTTGGTAGTCTCTGCAAACAATTACTTCAAGCGATTGGTGTCGAGGTATTAGGTTTTGTTCAGCAATTAGGAACGGTGAAAGCCGATTTAACTAAATTACCAAAAATTAGTAATTTGAAAGCACTAGCGGCGGTGACCAATGCCAGCGATGTCCGTACTTATGACGCAGCCGCAGCCGCTGAAATGCACAGCCTAATTGATCAAACAAAAAAGGCTGGTGATACATTAGGCGGTGTTGTTGAAGTGCTTGCCACTGGTTTGCCGGTTGGTCTCGGTAGCTATGTCAGTGCCGATACGAAACTTGACGCTAAATTGGCCCAGGCAATTATTAGTATCAATGCTTTTAAAGGGGTTGAGTTTGGGGATGGCTTTAGTTTGGCGGATCATCCTGGTAGTCAGGATATGGATGAAATCTTTTATAGCGAAACTAAAGGCTTCTACCGCGGCAGTGATCATCTCGGCGGTTTTGAAGGTGGGATGACTAACGGAATGCCGCTAGTCATTAAAGGGGTTATGAAGCCAATTCCAACGTTATATAAACCACTGCGTAGTGTCGATATTCACACTAAAGAGGCATACGTTGCTAACGTGGAGCGTTCGGATACGACGGCGGTACCTGCCGCTGCAGTTGTAGCCGAGGCAATGGTGGCGATTACGCTAGCGCAGGCCGTTTTGGCGAAGTTTGACGCCGACGCCTTACCTCGTTTGCAAACGCAGGTTAAGGCTTACCATGACGAACTAGCGCAGTACTAGACGAGGAGTAAAAATATGCAAAAAGAATTAGTAACGGCTGCCACGCATTTACAGGGTGAATTAATGATTCCCGGTGACAAAAGTATTTCCCACCGCAGTGTTATGTTTGGTGCGATCGCTCAAGGAACCAGCAAAATTAGTCATTTTCTTTTTTCCGACGACTGTTTACACACAATTAGTGCCTTACAAGCACTTGGCGTTAAAATTCAACGCACCACTGATTCAGTAACGATTGAAGGTGTCGGTTTCAATGGCTTTACACCGGCCAAACAGGCAATTGATCTGGGAAACTCAGGAACGTCCACGCGTCTCTTAATGGGATTGTTAAGTAAACAGCCATTTCCAATAACGTTTAGTGGCGATGCTTCTTTAAGCAAGCGACCAATGCAGCGGGTGATTGCGCCCTTACAAAAAATGGGTGCGACAATTACAGCAACAGACGAAAATTATTTACCATTAACGATTCGAAGTAATCACAAGTTGACTGCTCTGGACGAAACGATCCCGGTGGCCAGTGCCCAGGTAAAAAGCGCTTTAATGTTTGCGGCCATGCAGGCTGATGAACCATCCCATTTAACTGAGCTGGCGCAGACCCGGGATCATACGGAAAGAATGCTGCGCAAATTTGGCGGGCAGGTAGATATTACGGGGCTAACCCTAACGGTGCCACCGCAACCGCAGCTAAAAGCGCAATCCTTTCGTGTTCCCGGTGATATGTCGTCGGCCGCTTTCTTTATTTTGGCGGCAATATTAGTTTCTAACAGTGAAATACGTCTAAAACAAGTTGGTTTAAACGGAACACGAACAGGATTTTTGGACGTTCTTAGCCGCATGGGTGCTGATATTCGCGTCGAAAATATTGATTCTGACTTCGAGGTTAGCGGTGATTTAATTGTGTCCACTAGCTCACTTAAGGCAACTGAAGTGGGCGGCACAGAAATTCCCAATGTTATTGATGAGATTCCGTTAATCGCACTGGCGGCAACCCAGGCCCAAGGAACGACCGTCATTAAAGATGCCGCAGAACTGCGGGTTAAGGAAACTGATCGGATTGCCACTGTGACAGCTGAGCTCCGCAAGCTAGGTGCCCAGATTGAAGAACAACCTGATGGGATGGTGATTACAGGGCCAACACCTTTGAAGGCTGTTACCAGTGATCAACTTGATAGTCATGGTGACCACCGCATCGGTTTGATGTTGGCCGTCGCCGCTTTAATCAGTCAAGGCCATTTGACCTTAAATGCTGCTGAGGCGATTAATGTTTCGTATCCGGCCTTTTTTACCGATTTAACAAACCTACTTAACTAGGGGTTAGGAAGCGCTTTTTAAAGTTATTTTTAAAAAAGCGCTTTCCAAAGTTGTCAATCAAAAAATAAGGTGCTAACATATTAAGTGAAATTATGTGGTGGGGCAACGTCTGCTTTTGACGTTACTTACATACGCAACGTTCTTTTAAGGAGGAAACAATTTTATGGCTAAATCAGCAGTAATTGAAAGTGTCAAAGCTCGCGAAGTTTTCGATTCTCGTGGTAACCCAACTGTCGAAGCTGACGTTATCTTAACAGATGGTACATTAGGTCGCGCATCAGTTCCATCAGGTGCCTCAACAGGTGAACTTGAAGCAACTGAATTACGTGACGGTGGCAATCGTGTTGAAGGTAAGGGTGTTAGCAAAGCAGTCAACAACGTTAACACAGAAATCAACGATGCTTTGAAGGGCGTTTCACCTTTTAACCAAGCTGAAATTGATCAAATTATGATCGACCTTGATGGCACACCAAACAAAGCTCGTTTAGGTGCCAACGCTATTTTAGGCGTATCAATGGCAACTGCACGTGCTGCTGCTAATGCATTAGGCACACCATTATACCGTTATTTAGGCGGAGTTAACATTGAATTACCACAAACGTTCCATAACGTTATCAACGGTGGTGCTCATGCTGACAATGGTATTGATTTCCAAGAATTCATGATTACACCTCTTAAGAAGACAAGCTTCCGTGATGGTCTTGAAAAGATTGCTAACACTTACCATACTTTGAAAAAAGTTTTGGAAGATGCTGGTTTCCAAACAGGCCTTGGCGACGAAGGTGGCTTTGCTCCTGACATGAAGTCAACAACTGAAGCTGTTGAAATGCTTTATAAGGCTATCGAACAAGCTGGTTACAAACCAGGCATTGATATCGGTATTGCTTTAGATGCTGCTTCATCAGAATTTTATGATAAAGATGCTAAGAAGTATAACTTCGAAGGCCACAGCTTTAACGCTGACGAAATGGCTAACTACTATAAAGATTTGAAGAAGAAATTCCCAGCAATCATCTCAATGGAAGACCCATTCTCAGAAGACGATTGGGAAAACTTTGCTAAGTTCACAAAAGACTTTGGCGACCAAGTACAATTGGTTGGTGACGATATCTTCGTTACAAACCCTTCAATTTTCCGTAAGGGTATCAAGGCCGGCGTTGCTAACTCAATCTTAATCAAATTAAACCAAATTGGTTCAGTTTCAGAAACGATTGAAGCAATTCGCTTAGCTAAGAAGAATGGCTACACAACAATGATCTCACATCGTTCAGGCGAAACTGAAGATCCATTTGTTGCTGACTTTGCCGTTGCCGTATCTGGTGGTCAATTAAAGGCCGGCGCAATGGCTCGTTCAGAACGTATTGCTAAGTACAACGAATTATTACGCATTGAAGAAGAATTAAATGGTCAAGCATCCGTTGCTCAATTTCCAAATGACGTTGACGCTGATTAATTTTTAAAATGAGAGTGTGATAAAAGCATGTTAGCTTTTATCGGCTCTTCGTCAACTGTTGTTGGTGAATCCATATTTCGAGTTCTAATCACTTCGTGATTAGGGCTCTTTTTGTTTTGATTTTGAAAACGTATAGTACTCGAGTTCTAAACCTCCAGAAGCTGCGATAGCCAAAACTGGCTCGTTTGATCGCCTTGATTTTATTATTAGAACCTTCCAAAGGACCATTTGAATAGTGTGTGGTAAAGGTGTTACGAATCTCATCATGATGGCTTTCAAGTGTTTTAATCGTGTTCTTCATTTCTTCAGAATACGTTTTGTTATTCCAAAATGCCGCATTGTAGTTATGCCAATCTTGATGTTGGACAGCTGACCGGACGCTGTTTAAGACTTGATAAGTTTGTTCTAGTTCTGAATCCAACGATAACAGCTGATGGACAACATCGGTGGCAGCCATCCAGTAAGGAAAATTAGTCCACTTTTTGAATTGTTCAAAGTTAAGCTGTTCAGTTGGTACTAACAACAGCTTCCAGTAGCGCTTAAGGGCGTGAAATTCGCGAGAAGACGGGGTAAACTTCTTCATCACCTTGATTCTGGTTTTGTTAAACGCCCGATTTAGGGCGTTGATAATATGAAACTTGTCCATGACCACCATGGCATTGGGGAACACGGTCTGCACAAGCTTGGGGTAGGTATAATTCATATCAGTCACAATAATTTTGACGTTTTCTCGGGCAGCTTGATCGAAGCGGTAAAAATACTTCTCTAGTTTATTGATGGTTCGATAAGGGAGTAAGTCGATTAATTCATGGGTTTCGCCATTCATGAACTCAAAGCTCATGGCACCAGTAGCGCTCTTGGTACTCTTCACCTCATCCATTAAGATGATCTCTGGTAAATAGTGCCAATTGGTTTGAAAGTCTCGTTCAGCGCGCATTAACTGGCGGCCCACAAATGAATCTGATGCCGATACTTCATTGGCAATGTGCTTCAAAGAGACCGGTTCACCGAGCTTCTCTAGGCATTCTTTGCGGCTGGTGTTTGAAATTGTACAGTGTTTCGGAACTGCCAATGTTTGTGCAAGAAAGTTGCCGTGACATTCTTTACAGTGGAAATAGCGGCGCTTTAAGGCTAAGATGACGGTGTTGCTCAGAACCTTCGAGAATCTGATAGTGGTATTGCGCCAGCCGTAGTTAATAATCTTTTGATCATTGATAATCCCGCACTTGGGACAAGCCTTCGGCGTGTAATCCAAGTGGCCAGTTAAGCGAATAACCCCGTCTTCTCCAGTTTCACCGTCAGTAATTTTTAGGTTCTCGTCAGCTATTCCTAATAATAATTTTGTAGTATCATGACACATAGGGCATTTCCTTCTTTCTGAAAAATCTTCGTGGTGGTTGACTTGGATGAACGGACAGGAAATGTCCGCTTTTTTATTCTAGCCATAAATAAAAAATCTGTCATCAGTAATAGATGAAAATCTATTACCAACAACAGATATTGTAGAACCCTTTTATCGCACTCTTTTTTTATAAAAATATTATCTCATAGTATTCTTTCCGTATTTTAATTGTGCTATAATGTTATCTATCAGATAATCAGTGATTATTTGGAGAAGCGGTCAAGTTCTACTTCGTAGTGGTTGATGGCCATGACGGGCTTTGTTGCCGAATCTGCTTTTTCAAACACGTACCACTAGTTAATTGATGGTTAAGAGAGTAGTGAATTGTCGTGAATGTGCGAAAGATGAGCAAGTTTGTTGGATGGTGTAGCGGCATTGATTCGGAGTGGGACAAAAGTCGGTTTTTGGTTTTACTGCGTAATGTAAGCTAATCTAATAACCGCACTATGGTTATTGAAAGGCACGTGAACCCAGATTTTTGGCCCACGTCCTAGAATAAGGTTCAGAAAATAGCAGGTGACTAGGTAGGACCTTTATCCCAACCTCTTTGATTACCTGAACATTAGGAAAATTGCTGGCTAACCGTAATTACGAAATAAGATTTACCCACCTTGATCACACTTTGTTTAATACCTTAAGGAGGTTTTTGTTTATGTCTAAAGCAAGCGAATATCTAGAAAGTGTTCAAAAATTAATTGAACAGCGTGACCCTAACCAACCAGAATTTCTTGAAGCTGTGACTAATTTCTTTACAACTATCAAACCAGTATTGGAAAAGCACCCAGAATACGTGGAATCTAATCTACTTGGTCGACTTACGGAGCCGGAACGGGCTTTCCAGTTCCGGGTACCGTGGGTAGACGATCAAGGCCAAGTTCAAGTTAACCGGGCTTTCCGAGTTCAATTTAATTCAGCGATTGGACCTTATAAAGGCGGTTTACGTTTCCATCCAACTGTCAATTTATCGATTATTAAATTTCTAGGTTTTGAACAAATCTTTAAAAACAGCCTGACTGGACTACCAATTGGTGGTGGTAAAGGCGGTAGTGATTTTAATCCTAAGGGTAAGTCTGACGGTGAAGTGATGCGCTTTACGCAAAGCTTTATGACTGAATTGCAAAAACACATTGGTCCTGATTTAGATGTTCCTGCTGGAGATATTGGTGTTGGTGGCCGGGAAATTGGCTATCTTTACGGCCAATACAAACGTCTTAATGGTTCACAAAATGGTATTTTAACTGGTAAGGGACTCAGTTATGGTGGTAGTTTAGCACGGACTGAAGCAACTGGTTTTGGCTTATTATACTACGTTGACGCAATGTTGAAAGATCATGGCCAAACTTTGAATAATAAAAAAGTCAAGGTTTCGGGTGCAGGTAACGTCGCCATTTATGCGGTTCAAAAGGCGGCCGAATTAGGCGCAACTGTCCTAACCGTTTCCGATTCTAATGGTTTTGTTTACGATGAAAATGGAATTGATTACAAAGTTGTTCAACAAATTAAGGAAGTTGAACGTGGTCGAATTAAGGACTACGCTGATCGGGTTAAGACAGCGACTTACCATGAAGGTTCAGTTTGGGACTTTGATGTTGATTATGATCTTGCTTTACCATGTGCAACGCAAAATGAAATTGACGCCAAGCAAGCCAAGCTCGTTGTTAAAGATGGTGCTCAATTAGTGGCCGCTGGAGCAAATATGCCAAGTACTCCTGAAGCAGTAAAAGTTTTCCGGGACGCTAACTTGCTCTATGGCCCAGCTAAGGCTGCCAATGCTGGTGGTGTTGCCGTTTCAGCTCTTGAAATGAGTCAAAACAGTGCCCGTCTTTCTTGGACGTTTGAAGATGTTGACCAACGCCTACAGAAGATTATGCAGAATATTTATCAAGAATCTGCCGATGCTGCTAAAGAATACGGTGTTGAAGGTGATTACCTTGCAGGCGCCAACATTGCCGGGTTCTTAAAAGTTGCGGATGCAATGATGGCCCAAGGAATCGTTTAATCAATGGTTGAGCAGCAAAAGATTTTAATCAGTGAAGATCTTTCTTGTGTCGGTCAAGTTTCGCTGTGCGCATCATTACCGCTTTTTGCCGCACTTGATTTCAATCCCTGTTTATTGCCAACTGCGCTATTATCAACGCATACTGGTGGCTTCGGAACACCAAGTTACCTTGATTTGGCGGCCGAAATGCCACGAATCATCGAACACTGGCAAAGTCTAGACTTAAAATTTTCTGCGCTTTACTTTGGCTATTTAGGTGCCAAACCATTACGGGTTATTTTGCGGCACCTAACTGATTTAAAAACAGAACAGGCCAAGGTCTTAGTTGATCCAGTGATGGCTGATCAAGGTCAACTCTATAGTGGTTTTACACTAGAATACGTTGAACAAATGCGCCATTTGGCCAAACGAGCTGATTTATTAACCCCCAATTTAACCGAAGCACAATTACTTTTAGGTGAAAATATGAGTACGGTACCTTGTACCCTTGCAACAGCTAAGGCACTAGCTCAGAAGTTAACTGAAGTTTTCAGTATTCCGGCAGTTGTTATTACTGGTGTGCCGTTGATTGATGGTACAATTGGTATTATTGGCGCCGAATTGAAAGATTCATTAACGTGGAGTTATCAGCAAAAGCGTTTAACGGGTCATTATTTCGGTACCGGTGATATTTTTGCTAGTGTATTATTTGGCGGTGTATTGCGCGGTCTAGCACTGCGAACGGCCACTGAAGTTGCTCTAAAATTTGTTACAGAGGCAATTAAGCGAACGCAAGTAGCAGGAAGTGACGTTCGCTACGGTGTTAACTACGCGGCGGGGATTACTGAATTAATTGAAACCGTGCAAAAAAGACAAGAGGAGTAAGTAGATGCGACAGAAAAACTCATTACGAGCAGTTATTTTTACTGGCCTATTTGCCGCAATCATCTTTATTGGAATTTCCGTTTTACGAATTCCGGTTCCGGCACTAGTTGGCCGCCCATTTATTCATTTTGGAAATGCACTGACAGTACTTGCCATTTTATTTCTAGGCGCGCGTAATGGTGCAATTGCTGGTGCAGTTGGGTTGGGTGGTTTTGATTTATTAAATGGTTACGCGGCGACTTCGTGGCTAACCGTTTTAGAAGTTTTAGTTATTGCTTTAGTTGTGCACACAACTTACCGGCTGTTTAAATTTGATGATCGGACCAGCCATATTGTCACAATTGGGATTGTAGCAGGTGTCACTAAGATTTTTACTTCTTATTTGGTTTCAATCGTTGAAGCCTTAATGGCGGGAACTCTTTTTAAAGTTGCCGTAGTCTCAGCTTTTCTTAGTTTACCGGCAACGATCATTAATTCTATTTCAACGGCGATTATTGTGCCAATACTATATTATTTATTACGTGGTGCATTTAGAGCTACTGGAAGTAGAATGAACTAATCTTTGTTCCGCATTTCAAATAAGAATTATAAAGGACTGTGCCAAGATTTATTTTTGGCGCGGCCCTTTTTTGTATTCAATTAGAGAGTGTTTGCAAAAGCGTTCAGGTTCTACTTCGTAATTGTAGCGTAAAAGCCGAACGTCTTTTTAAAAATTCTTGCAGCAAAATTGATTGCACTCTTTTTTCGTTACCGTTAAGATAGGGTTATTAGCTAATTTAAAGGAGTCGGAAAATGACGGGACAACGATTATTTGTGATTACTGGGGCGACCGGGAGTGGTAAAACTACGGTGAGTCATTATTTGAGCCAAGCTTACAATATTCCGCGGGTAGTAACGCACACAACGCGTCCACCACGCCACGCCGAAACCAATGGCGTTGATTATTATTTTGAAACACCAACCACTTTTGCAATGAACCACTTTATCGAACGGGTGACGTACGCCGATTATAGCTATGGCTCATCGCATGAAGGGTTGGCTAAGGCTTGGCAGAAAAATAATTTTGCAAGTATTGTTTTGGATACTAAGGGTGCAGCAACTTACGTTAAAACACTTGGAACGCGAGTTGTTTTAATTTATTTAATGGTTGATGATCCGAAAGTGCTTGTTCAGCGCCTAAGCCAGCGTGGTGATAATACTAAGATGATTGCCCAGCGGTTGGCAAGTCAAGAATATCAGCGGGATTTAATCATTCCGGCGGCATTAAAAAAAGCTGCTCACGTCATTATTAACGACGATTGGCAGCAAGCTAAGCAACAGACTGATCACTTGATGACGCAAATCAAGCAAGAGGTAGTAGCTGATTAGGGAGTGTTTGGAAAGGCGTTTAGGCTAATCCTTAGAATCTACCTTTTCAAACACGGTTACATTAAATTAGTCTAGAAAATACTAGTGAACATATTTTCCAAACACGACTTAAGCATTTATGTATAAAGAGAAAGCCCTTGAGCTTTCCTTAGGCAGTTTGATCTTGACTATTTCCCTTAAAGGAATCTATGTGCTGTGTTTGAACGGTCAATTTACGAACTGCGTCATCAATTGTGATACCACTGGCAATTTGCTCAGGATGTTGCTTACTCGTTGCGTAGAAAATCTGCTGCTCGGTATCCAAAGAAATGCGGTACCAGCTATTTGAAAAGTTTCCAAATTTCATATTTAAAGCCTCCTTGATCAGTTAAGGTACAATGTTTAACTGATTTTTATGTGTAATAACAATAGCATACAACCATTTTTTTAGAAGAACAAGTTTTTTGTTTATCAATTATAATTGTTTTAAGAAATTGCTTACATTTAGCATAGGACTTTTTTTAATGTTATGCAAGTGAAAAGAGTAACAACCTAATGGATCCGTTTTAGACTGGCATTCGTGGTGCGATGTCTGATCAAGCAACTTTTTTTATTGGAACAACTATGCTAAACTTGGTTAGATAATTTTTAAACAATAATGATTACGTTTTACAATAGATGGTGAAAGGGGCTTCCTATGCAAGTAAAAGGGAATGCATTAACCTTATTGAAACAAAATGGGTATAAGGTCACTAAGCAACGGCGGGATATGCTGCTTTATCTAAGTCAGTTTCAGCACAGCTACATTAACGTTACGGCCGTGGATGGTCATATGCGCGCCTTATATCCAGGTATGAGTCATAATACGATTTATCGAAATATTAAAGCTTTTGCCGAAATTGGAATTGTGGAGCAACGCAATCGTGGTGAACAGGCAACCGTCAAATACCAATGTGATTTTGAGCACCCACACCACCACCATTTTATTTGCCGAAACTGTGGTAAGGTAATCGAGCTTACCATGTGCCCGTTGGATTTCTTTTCTGAACAGATTCCTGACTGTGAAATTGACAGCCATAACTTTGAACTTTACGGATTATGTGGCACTTGTAAGCAAAAGTTAAAGTAGGCCGTTGTTAAATTGCGGTATAATAATTATGTTGAAACGTAGAAGTTAGACTTTATGCCTGGCCTCTTTTTTGTTTACTAGCAAACCACACATGCTTTAATGAATTCTTTAGCTTTTAGTCAAGCTTTCTATGCATTTATATGGTTTAATAAAATTAAATGAGGGGGAATTGACAATGGCATACCGAACGCCGCCATTTATCACGCCATTTGCGATTGTTTCAATCGTACTTGGTTTAGCAGCGACTAACGTTGTCGCTGACAAAGTTGCACCAGTCAAGCAGGAACAGACAACAACTAAAACAAATAATGATAGCTCGGCCGCTACGTCATCAAGTAGTCACTCAGAAGCGTCTTCTTCACGGGACAGCAGGGCCAGTGAATCTACTAGCGAACCGGCTGAGAGTAGCAGTAGTGTGACAGCTTCGACACCAAGCACAAGTAGTGATCAGGCCAACCAAACATCAACTGATCAAACTAGCGAGGCCGCAACCACCGATGCTAGTTCAGCCAGCGATAAGGCGACGACGGGCAGTACGGCCGCCAGCAGTTCTAGTACGCCAACTACGGCTAGTTCGGCGACAACTACAGGTGGGCAAGACACACAAAATTCAACTTCCCAAAACCAAACCGGAACAGGCACCACTGGAGCAACGCAGGATACAACCACAACGGCGAATTAATCTGGAAAGGAGGAATTATTTGTGCTTAGTCTTTTAGATATGCTTAATCACTATTTAGGCTTTTTTAATATGAACGTTAAGCTGAAAAACCGTGTTTATACCATTCTAGGTATCTTAGGTGACATTTATATTGGTTATTTGGCTTTCCATTTTTTACGGCTGCAAGTTTGGGGACGGGGATTATTATTTATGCTCTTATTCTTTGTTTTGGCCTATTTTTTAACCTTAAACGTAATTTATTACTTTACAACTAAAACTGCGAAATTTGATATTTCACCTAAAATTGAAAAAATGTTAGGTGGTAAGGCAGCCTCAGCCAGTGACGATCCAATGCTTGGAAGTGGTAAAGCGAATGCGACGGCTGGTCGGACAAGAGTTATGCCAGCAGCAGGCCTTTTTAATCAGGATAAACTCTTACCGGCGAAAGTGACGGTGGATGAATTAACTCAACAGAATATTAATGAAATGGTCACTAACTTAGTTGCTAGTGGGTACCTTAGTCTCAATTATGGTGGACTTTCGGATGAGGCAATTTACCGCCACGCCCATGCTAATCCTGAGCCATTTTACGCAATTGGTGAAGCAACGCCATTACCATTTTACGAAATGCGCCAAGAAGGCGATCACCTTTACGTTTATGCTGGTAAAAATGCGATTGATAGTCTTAATGTTGGCGAAATTAGCTCAATTGGTCTCATGCAAGTGCAAGATGCGCAAAATCAGTACCAACTTGTGCTGGCCAATGCTTATTTGACAGGCGGTCCGTATAAGGTTGCCGGTCGTTCAGGGGTAATGGCAGGGAATAATCCTTATAGTGTTGCGGTTCAAGTTGCCTACCGTGATAAGAACGCACCCCAAGAAAAACCAACCAGATTAACCCAGGCACAAACTCAGACACAAACGGTTACGCAACCAACTAGTCGCGAGCCACAGGCACCTAGTCGCCGGGCACGGCATCAACGTTAATGCCGATTTTAAGTTTAACTTGACGTAATCTAATAGTAAGGTTAGAATCAAGATAGTTAATTTAAGGAGTTTTTAATATGCAGCTAATCAATGTACAATTAAATAACTACTTTTACTTTTGGTATTTCGCGTAGACTATGCGGCCAGAAGTGTTTTAACGTGTTTTGACCACATAGTGCAGAATTAATTTCCGCTGTGTGGGCTACCTTAATGAATTAGCCAATTATCAACCACAGCGGAATTAGTCGCTGTGGTTTTTTTATTACAAATTTTGGTAGCAGGAAGGATGATTGAGATGCAAGAAGATAAGTTAAGTGCACTAGTCAAACTGTTAAAGCCTGAGGTGGCAGCGGTTAAGCCCTCCTCAATTTTAAAATTCAACCAAGATATTTCGAAGATCCCGGGAATTTTAAAACTAACGTTGGGGGAACCAGACTTTACAACACCAGAACACATTAAGGCCGCCGGTGTTAGTGCTATTGAACAAAATGACAGTCATTACACTAATTCAGCGGGGAAAATTGAGGTTCGGCAGGCCACGGCAAATTACTTAGCAACAAAGTACAACGTGCATTATGATCCGGCCAGCGAAATTTTGGTGACGGCGGGGACCACTGAGGCCATTTTTTCGGCGCTAACAACGATTGTTTCAAAAGGTGACGAAGTATTAATTCCAACACCAATTTTTCCACTTTACATACCAGATACAACTGTGAACCAAGGTGTGCCAGTCTTTATGGATACGTCGGCTAATCATTTTGTTTTATCGCCAGAGCTATTGGCAACAACGTTAAAAGATCATCCCCGGGCCAAGGTGCTTGTACTAAATTACCCAACCAATCCAACGGGTGTAACTTATCGGCGCAAGGACTTGGAGGCGTTGGCCAAAGTATTACGTCAATACAATGTTTTTGTATTATGTGATGAAATCTACAGTGAATTAACTTATGGAGAGCCGCACGTTTCCATGGCTGAGCTTTTGCCGGAACAAACGATTTTACTCAATGGTGTGTCTAAATCCCACGCGATGACTGGCTGGCGGATAGGTGTCTTGGCGGCACCAGCAGCTATTGCTCAGGAGATTGGCAAAGTGCATCAATTTGCGATCACTAGCGCGACCACGGTTGCACAAGATGCGGCCTTAGAGGCTTTTAAAAACGGCTTAAATGACGGTCAAGAGATGAAACAGGCTTATGAAAAACGCCGCGATTACTTATTCACCGCCTTACAGGCGATTGGCTTTGAGTGCGTTAAACCAGAAGGGGCTTTTTACCTATTTGTTAAAATTCCGGCAAGTTTGCCTCAGGACAGCTTTAAATGCTGTTATGAATTAGCCCAGGAGGCCAAGGTGGCCTTGATTCCTGGTGCTAGCTTCGGTGGCGGTGGTGAAGGCTACGTTCGCATTAGCTATGCAGCTAGTCTGACTGACCTTAAAGAAGCTGTTAAACGCTTAAAAAATTATTTGGTCCAGAAATCGTAAATTAGGAGAAGATAATAATGAAAATATTAATGTACAGCGTTCGTGATGATGAGATGCCCGCAATTAATGCTTGGGCCAAACGCAACCAAGTCACTGTGGCCACCAACCAGGAAGACATGAGCAGTCAAACAGTTGGATTAGCGCAAGGCTACGATGGTGTTGTTATTGTGCAGCACGCGGCAATTGACAGTGCTGTCGTTTACCAAAAGTTACACGAATACGGCATTAAACAACTTGGCTTACGTAGTGCCGGTTACGACGTGGTTGATTTACCGGCCGCCAAGGCTAATGATTTAATCGTGACCAATGTTCCTGCTTACTCACCACGTTCTGTCGCTGAATATTCGTTGGCCCAAACTTTCCGTTTAATTCGCAATCTAGAATTATTCGATGCTCGAGGCGCCCACCAAGATTTCCGTTGGGGCGGTTTGATTGCCCACGAAATCCACACGTTAACAATCGGTATTATTGGTGCTGGCCGAATTGGTGGAACTGCTGCCCGACTGTTCCACGCCTTAGGAGCCACAGTGCTGGCAAATGATCTGGTTGAAAATGATGATTTAAAGGATGTTTTGACCTACGTTGATAAGGAAACACTATTAAAAAAGGCCGATGTCGTTGATTTGCATCCAGATTTAAATCCTAGCTCAACACACTTATTAAGTACGGCGGAATTTCAGTTAATGAAGCCTAGTGCTGTTTTGATTAATGCTTCTCGTGGGCCAGTGATCGATACAAAGGCCTTAGTTACGGCTTTAAAAGAAAAGCAGTTGGCTGGGGTTGCGATTGACGCAATTGAAGGTGAGCAAGAATTTAATAACTTTGATTTAACTGGTAAAACGATTAAAAATCAGCAATTTGTTGAATTGCAGAAGATGCCTAACGTGATTTTAACGCCCCATATTGGTTTTTACACTAACGTTGCGGTTCAAAATATGGTCGATATTAGTTTGGATGATGCCAAAAAGATTATCGAAGGTGGTCAGGCAACACATCCAGTGGAATAGGGCGTGTTTGGAAGAGCACCCAGATGCCAGATATAAATTGGATACGTGTAATATTAAGTAATAAAGGAAATGGAAGCGACTAGGGCAAAAGAGCTAGCTACTTCCATTTCTTTTATTACTCTAGAACGTGGGCCAAAAGTCTGGATTAGCCTACTAAACCCAAAACCAACTTTCGTGCACTCCTTCTTTTATTAATTTTAATAAAAAACCAGCACTGAGTTAAATGAATGGCCATTTGGTTTAGTGGCACTTTAATAAAAAATATCTATTCAATTAGTTAAGCGCTTGATTATGCTAAAACACAGCTTCTTTAATTCTTGAAAAATAAGATTTTTCTCATTTTGCTCAAATATGACAATTATTACACTAAAGTAAGCCAATTTAATTTGCGCTGAGATTAAAAATAAATTAAAATTGAAATGTAACTTTGGCTTTTAACTATATTTAAAAAGGTTGGGTCTTTGTTATTTGAGTACTGCTAGGAGATCACTTTCTGGTTCAAAGGATTCTTAGAATCTAGGGAGTGTTTGGAAAAGTGTTCAGATTCTACTCTGTAATTGATGATTATTACTGGCTTCGCTGCCGCTGGCGATCGGACTAGGATAAACCGAAACCTGGGTCGCGGCCTAAAACGCTAATAATCTTGATGCTACGAACGATGGCCATTCTTGTGGCAAAGTTTAAGGATCACAGCTATAAAGTCCGTAACTGTCCGCGACTAAGTTCGGCGCGGACACCGCAGGAATCTGTTTTTCAAACACAGTTACGCTAAACTAGTGAGGTAAATACTAGTGAGAGTATTTGCTGAACACTCCCTAATGACGGAAGAATACACTTTACCTAGCCGTGCTCGGTGAGTTTAGTTTGGAGGGAAATTTTTATGTCAATGATTGAATTTCACAACGTTGAAAAGTACTTCGGCGATTTTCACGCCTTAAAGAACATCAACCTTACAATTGATAAAGGCGAGGTTGTCGTGATTATCGGGCCATCAGGTTCGGGCAAGAGTACGTTGCTCCGCTCTATTAATGGATTAAACACAATTTCTTCAGGAAAATTAGTGATTAATAATTTTGATATTGCAGATAAAAAGACCAATATGAACAAGATTCGGCGGGATGTCGGAATGGTTTTTCAGCACTTTAATTTGTACGCTAATAAATCGGTACTAGAAAATGTTACTTTGGGACCGCGGCTAGTTTTAAAAGAAAATGAAGAGCAGAGTAAAAAAGAGGCCATGGATCTGCTTGATTTGGTTGGACTGGCTGATAAGGCCGAGTCATTACCAAGTATGTTGTCTGGTGGGCAAGAGCAGCGAGTTGCGATTGCGCGTAGTTTAGCAATGAAGCCACAGGCACTATTATTTGATGAACCAACTTCCGCGCTTGATCCAGAAATGATCGGTGATGTGCTGGATGTTATGAAAAAGGTTGCCCATGAAGGGATGACCATGGTTGTCGTTACCCACGAAATGGGCTTCGCGCAGGAAGTTGCTAACCGGCTGATCTTTATGGCTGATGGTGAAGTTTTGGAAGATGATGATACTAAATCCTTCTTTGCTCATCCAAAAGAAGAACGGGCACGGCAGTTCTTAAGTAAGATTATTAACCACTAAGGAGGCGAGGGACAATGAAAAAGTTTGTCCGTTATCTTTTACCGATTGCCTTCCTGTTTAGTTTGGTTTTAATTTTAAGTGGGTGCGGTAAAAAGAGTTTGTCGCAACAAGACGTGTTAACAAATGATCGTCAAAGTAAAACGATTACTTGGGGCGTTAAGGCAGATACACGTTTATTTGGTTTAATGAATATTAAAAATGGTAAAGTTCAAGGTTTTGATATTGATATGGCCAGGGCGATTACTAAACAAATCCTGGGTAAGGATGGTAAGGCCAAGCTTGTTCAGGTAACGAGTAATACCCGGATTCCGTTATTAAAGAATGGGAATGTCGATGCTTTGATCGCGACAATGACGATTACGCCAGATCGTGCAAAGGTCGTCGATTTCTCAGAACCATATTTTCACGCTGGCCAAGCCATTCTGGTCAAAAAAGGTAGTTCAATTAAGAACATCCGTGATTTAAACTATAAGGGCGCCCAAATTTTAGGTGTTCAAGGCTCAAATTCAGTTCAAAACGTTAGAAAGTACGCACCAAAAGCAAATATCTTGGAGTTATCTGATTACGCCCAGGCCTTTACTGCGTTGAAATCTGGTCAAGGGGTTGCCTTAACAACGGATAATGGGATTCTTTACGGGATGTCCGTGGAAGACCCTAATTACGTTGTTGCTGGTGGTGCTTTTACCAAGGAACCATACGGCATTGCCGTTAACAAGGGTCAAAAACCATTTTTACGCAAAGTTAATGCTGCGGTTAAGCAGATGAAAAAGACTGGTGAATACCAGAAGATTGTTAATAAATGGTTCGGCAATGTCCAAGGCTTTGAAGAAGGGGGTAATTAGGTATGATTAATATTTTGGTTCGTTATTGGCCGGAATTATGGTCAGGCTTACTATCTACCCTAGGTTCAAGTTTATTAGCTTTGGTGGGTAGTTTGATTTTAGGGACACTCTTTGCCTTTATGGAAATCAGTTCGCATCGATGGGTTAAATTTATTGGCCGGGTTTACGTTGAGGTTTTTCGGAATATTCCATTGTTGGTTGTTACGATGTTCTTTTACGTGGTTATTCCCATGTTTATTGCTAAAGTAAACGGATTTACTGCCGGTACAATTGGTTTAACAATTTACACATCGGCATTTATTGCGGAAACCGTTCGGGCTGGAATTGAGGCCGTTGATACTGGACAGATGGAAGCTGCCCGTTCAACTGGTCTTACTTACACTCAGGCAATGGTTCAGATTATTTTTCCGCAGGCAATTAAGATCACGATTCCACCGCTGGGCAATCAGTTCATTAATTTAGTGAAGAATTCGTCTGTATTAGCCTTTGTTGCTGGTTTTGATTTGATGTACCAAGGCAATGTTGTGGCAGCAACGACGTTTAATACGTCGGACACATACTTGGCGGTTGGTTTAATGTACTTAATTTTGACTTTACCGTTAAGTTACTTCATGCGTTATCTTGAAAAACGGTTGGCCTAGTTGAAGGAGGAATTGTAAATGCATAACTTTATCCAAGCTTATTCATGGCTCAATATCCGCTACCTTCTTGAGGGACT
Organism: Loigolactobacillus backii; assembly: GCF_001663675.1. Lineage (NCBI taxonomy): Bacteria > Bacillati > Bacillota > Bacilli > Lactobacillales > Lactobacillaceae > Loigolactobacillus > Loigolactobacillus backii. Next base: position 89,487 of record NZ_CP014873.1, on the reverse strand, counting down.
CTGGGTCACAGTAGAAGTTTCAGTACTTTCAATTATTTTTAGTTTCATTATTGGCGGGTTACTTGGTATTTTACGCTATGTTAAAATCAAATACGTCTCGGCAATTATTGGGTTTGTGATTGATATTATTCGTAATTTGCCATTACTATTGATCTTATTTTTCACTTATTTTGGATTGCCAAATTTAGGCTTTAAGCCAGAAGTTATTCCGGCTGCAATTTTAGCAATGACGGTGTTTGAGTCGGCAATGGTCGCCGAGATCATCCGCAGTGGGATTGTTGCCGTTGATGCAGGACAGATGGAGGCCGCTCGGAGTAACGGAATGACCTATGTTCAAGCAATGTGGCATATTATCTTACCACAAGCAATTAGAAAGATGATTCCACCGTTAGTTAGTCAGTTTGTTTCGTTAATCAAGGATACATCACTGGCAACGATCATTATGTTACCAGAGTTGATGTACCACGCCCAGATTATCTACGGACAAAACTCTAATTATGTCTTGCCGATGTTCTTGGCTTTGGCTGTTTTGTACTTTATCGTTTGTTACGCGTTGTCCTTGTTGTCACGGGTACTAGAGAAACGATTGAGTGCTTAAATTAGATTTGATTTAAGTGGCAATTGAATTTAGGAAAATAAATAACGGTTAGGCCAATTTAGGCTTAACCGTTATTTTTGTCTGAGGCTGGGACAAAAAGTCCTAGCCTCTTACTGTTTCCGAACATTGCTCTAGAACGTGCGCCAAAAGCCTGAATTTACGTGCCTAACTACAGCTAATTCAATAACCATAGTACGGTTATTGGATTAGCTTACGTTACGCAGTAAACCCAAAACCGACTTTTGTCACACTCCCTATTCCTACGCTTAGTCAAGCACTAGATTCTAGGATTTTGATTTTGAATTGTCGTTTGACTCTAACCGTGTTCCTACGCTTAGTCAAGCACTAGATTCTAGGATTTTGATTTTGAATTGTCGTTTGACTCTAACCGTGTTAGGAATCAACGAACAACGTAAAAATTTGAATAGACTAAATAAGCCTCAATATTATGCTTTAAAAATATTGAAGAATGAACTATCATGCAGTTATGGAGTGACTTAACTCCGGATTTTTATTGGGACTTCGAGTCCGTGTACGCATAGACGTACTTAGTGTCCGCCATTACCATGGCATAGAGACACTTTAATGTCCTGTTCATACAGGCAACAGTTGCGACCTTATCTCGTTTCGGGAGGGGTCGCTTTTTTAATTTGTAGTAGTAATCGACAATGTGGTTAGGTGCTGTCGCCTGTAATCGAATCATATTACGCACAATCAGGTAGACCAACGCTCTACCGTGAGGATTACCACGCTTATTAATGTGATCTTGACGCTGATATCGTCCGGATTGATAACGATTTAAATCAATACCAATGTAGGCGTTCAGCTGATTAGCATTATCGAATCTAGTAATATCACCTAACTCGCCGAGTAGCTGTGCTGCCGATAGCGGACCAATTCCCGGCATTGAAATGTAAATTTTGTAGGCTGGAATTGGTTGTGCTAAGGCTTCCATCTGAGTAATCAAAAATTTTTTTTCTTGGTCAAATCAATTAGTTGGCAACAATAGTACTGAACTTCTTGAACTTGAATACTATCTGCATCAGTGGCTGGATAACTATGTTGAGCGAATTCAAGTAATTTTTTGGCATACTTCAAGCCTTTGGTTTTCGATAATTTTTTAGCGGTTTGGGCCATCAATTTATTCTTTAGACGCGTTTGCGATAGGCCTTGAAGAAAATCAGGGTGCGGGAACAAAGAAATAACATTTAGGGCCAGCTTTGAAACCCGGTTTTTAAATAGCTGTTCCTCCTCAGGAAAGGTCTGATCCAACGCTGTATAAAGTCTCACCTGTTTCAATTTAATTTCAGCAATAATTTGGCCATAAAACCTCGCTAGTTCGCGTAATTGGCGATAGTTTTTTGACCACGTACCAGTCAGGCGAAAGTTATTATCCATCACTGTCTGGGCAATTTTATGGGCGTCTAGTTGATCCGTTTTAACTCGGCGCAGATTTTCAGATCGTAGGTGGACCTCTAGTGGATTTAGTTGAACATAGGGGAAATGATTATCTTGGCAAAAACGAGCCACCGGCCGCGAATAAACACCAGTGGCCTCAAAATAAAACACAGGATTATCAGCCGAAGCCGCAACCTTTTTAAGCTGTTGGAAGCCAACTTGATTATGTGAACAATCGAATTCACGTAAACAGCGTCTGCCTTGATACCAAACAATGTAGCTATGATTCTTTGAAACATCCAACGCGATAACATCAGACAAAATATCGCTTCCTTCCAAAAATGATGAAGCTATTTCTATCACGTTCAACGTGTTATATCATTTCCTAAACACGGCCTCGAGGGTCCTCAAGCTTAAATCATATTTGTGCGTTGAAAGTGATGGAGGTCTTTTTAAATTACGGACTCGAAGTCCCAGGGAGTATGTTCGACCTTAGCTTCACTCTCAGTGTAACCAAAAAAAGTTCTGATATTAATCGATTTTCATCGATTAACATCAGAACTAATCTTAGATTGTTTGTCTGGTAAATTTAACGAGTGTTTTGGAACTTGGTCGTGTTTGGAAAAACAGATTTCTGCGGATGCCATGTTTTTGCCACAAGAATAGACAACATTCGAAGCATCATAAGTTATTTGCGATTTTTGCAAATAACTAACCGTAATTGCGAAGTAGTAGTTGAATGAATTGGATAACGGATGGAGCCTCAGGATTATTAGTGGTCTATGTTAATAATCCTTAATTGCGAAGCAGAATCTGGTCGCTTTTTCAAACACGCTCTAGTTTATTTTTTCAGTTCTTTGCGTTCTTGCGCCTTTTCGTAGTAATAGATCGGAATGCCAATGACAACGAAGATGAACGAAACGCCAACACCAACAATATCCGATTGGATTTCACTAATAATAACAAATAGGACACCAGCAATGGCGACGATAGGAGTTAATGGATAAAGTGGCACGTTAAATGCCCGTTTTTGATTAGGGTTACGTCGGCGTAATAGAAAGAGACCCACGAAGGCCATTACGTAAAAGACGTAAACGGTAAAAATACAAATTTCGGATAGCCGATCAGGGTTGAAAAAGATAACCATAATTCCGGCAATTAACATAATTGCTGTTGTTGAAAATAATGGTGCCCGGGTCTTTGGGTGTAAGTAGCTTAAGGTTTTAGAAAAGGGAATTTCGTGATTTTTTGCCATGGCGTACATAATCCGTGGAAAGGTCATGACTTTTCCGTTCATACAACCTAAGATTGAAATAATAACCCCAATATTGAGTAGTTTACCGCCAATATCACCAAACGCTGTTACTGCAAAGGCAGGCGTTGCATTTTGACCAAGGTTGACGATACGTTGCGCGGGCATTGTCCGAAAAACCCCCAGAGTTACTAACATGTAACAGACAAGGACTAGGATGATTCCAAAAGAAATGGCCCGGGGTAACATTTTTTTCGGATTCTTAATTTCACCACCCATATTAGCAATTAAGATCCACCCATCATAAGCAAAGAGTGTTGCTAAGATGGCAACACCAAAGCTACCGTTGGAACTACTGCTGGCCGTTGTGACTGTTTGATTAAGTGCAGCATGATCACCGAATAAAAGACCAAAAATAATAATGGCAGCAACTGGAAGTAATTTACCTAATGTTGTTAAGATCTGAATCGTTGCTCCAAAACGATTGGATAGAAAGTTAATTAGGCCGATAAATAGGATTGCCAGCAACGCCAACGGAATGCGTAAATTACTGCTAAGGTGGAAGAAATCAGTCAATAAAATTGCTAGGTAAGCAGCTAATGAGGCAATCATAGCTGGACCATAAACGATAATTTGCATCCAGCCAGAAAGAAAACCCCATAATTTGCCGTACATTTTTTCCATGTAAACGTATAGGCCACCTGTATGTGGCATTTGGGCGCCAATTTCAGCAATCGTTAGCCCAGCCGTTAGCGTAATGACGCCACCGAGAAACCAGGCCCAGAGTGCTGTGGTTGTGGATCCGGCCAATGATAGAACACTCGCTTGTTTAAAAAAGATACCTGAACCAATAACTGTCCCAATAACAAGCGCTAGTGCCGACCAAAGGCCAAGTGAACGATTGAGTTGAACATTCTCCTTCTGTTGCATTTAAAACCCCAGCTCCCTTTAATTAAAATTTAATGAGACAATCATACCATATTTTAATTAACTGGCCAAGCCTAAATTAGGCGTGGTTACTAACTGGCCGTGGGAATGTGGTCAGATCAAAATGGCCGTAAAAGCAATTTTTAAGCACGAATAAGATTGAAAATTATTTTAATCATATTTTCCCGTTAGGCCGTTTTTTAAACACATACTGAATTAATTCTAAAAAGATCTGAAGTAGCATAGACTAATATTAGTTTGAATCACTTCTAAAGCGGTTTTACCATAATTTCAGATTTATCGGAAAAATAGTTGAATTTTTAGGGTGACTCAGTAATACTTAGACTATTGAAGTCAATTTGAAGACGAGGTAAGAAAAATGAGTTTAGGGATTATTATTGTCACCCATACACCAGAGATGGCCGAGGGATTAGCGCGGTTGTTGCGGCATATTGCCAAAAATGTGCCGGTGACGTTTGCCGGTGGTAATAGCATGGGTCAAATTGGGACTAGCATGAGTCAAGTTCAATTAGCGGTAAACACGAATGAAGCAACGGAGTTATTGGCCTTTTATGATTTTGGGAGCGCCCGACGTAATGTAGAATTGGCCAGTGCTTTTAGCGCCAAACCAATTCATTTATATGATGTCGCATTAGTTGAAGGCGCACATACCGCCGCGGTTAGCCTACAAGCGGGTGTTGACCGCGCTGGTTTGGACAAGCAGCTACTTGCGTTACAAGTTAAGGCTTAATTTATGAGAATGATGATTAGAAATAGAAAGAGACCAGGACTTTTATCCTGGCCTCTTTTTCAAATACGGTTGCGCCAAATTAATCAGGAAAATACTGGTAAAGGTATTTTCCGAACACGATCTAATGCCGTGTAGCGTTCATATTTAAATTGAATTATATTGCTATTAAAAATAATGTTTATGCTGCTTGGCCACTGAATTGCACTTGCTCAGATTTAGTTAGGTTCCATTCCGGCGCTGGCGTATGGAACGCGTGGCGCGTTGACAAGCTAATTTTCTTTCCGATTAAACCCCAACGGAAAAGAAAATGGATCTTGTCAATCACGCAAGGTACTAAATGACCACAATTCGGTCATCAAGTACCTTCGACACAGCTGATACGCCAGCGCCTCCATTTCACCTTGGCAGTGGTTGAGCCATGATTATTGACCAATTTAATTGTTTAGTTAGTACCATTGAGTGGGAACCACAGCCTTAATGCTGTGCAACTTATCGGTGGTCTTAATTAGCCATAACATTGACAAGGGCAGTTTTCACTGACTTGCAACACAATAACGGGTTGATATAACTGCCAGAGAAACAAATAATTTTTAAATGTGCTACTGCGGCCAGATTTCATTTTGGGGCGCGAGGACCGGCTGTGTCGGTGATTCTTAATGGCGATTTGGGCCATTTGGAGCCATGTTTCAACTTGGTGTTTTATGCCTTAGTTGAATGGTCATCGTCCGCAATATCTAAGATTTTCGTTTCGAAATTCACCCACTATTGTGAAGTAGAATCATGCGGGCTTGGCGAGCTAACTTTTACCCCCGCTTTGCCTTTATTTGGTAAAAGTTAGCTCGCCAACCCGCCACGCGTTACGTCCTCGCGCACCGGAATGGAATCTGATCTATTATGGCTTGTTCCAGTTAAGTTTTGGCGTTCTGAAAATTAACTAATGGTTTTAAATATGAGTGCTACGATGCACTAGGCACGAGTTTTTCTGCCAACAAAAGTGAGGCAGGAAATTAATAGGGCATCAACGATTAAAATGTAGAGTAGGCGGAGTAATAGGGCAATACCGGTAACCCGTGAGATCGTGTAACTAAGTATGATACCGATGATAATAATGAGTGAAATAATGAGCCATTGACCAATTGTATAGGCGGCACCATTATTATTGCGCTGCCGGCGAGCAATGATGGGCATAACTAGACCAATCGCACACAGGCCCAGTGTGACTAAGACATTCATAATTAAGGTATCGGCGTAGAGTGCTGTCCCTGGTTTAGCATCCGTCGGGAAAAACGCGGCCACGGCAGCAAAGAAAGTGATGAAAAACATCCAAGCACCAACGATAAAGGCAAGGTGATCGTTTTTAATGTAAGTATAGGCTGGCGTTGGGTAGCGATCGCTGTGCCGGCGAACCATCATAAAGGCCCAAAATAAGAAGCAAGTTGCAAAGGGCGAAACGATCCCGTTAAGGTTCAATAACCAATTGAAAATATCGTTGATTTGGGGGAGCAAGCCACCAAGAAACATAATAATGGCACAAATTGCGGTGGTCATCCAGTAACCATTGATCGGAAGCCCGTCCGCATTAAGTTTAGATAATTGCTTAGGCATGTATTTTTTGCTGATGTCACCAAGAAAGACTCGTGTGCCAGCATCCAGTAAGATCGCCAATTGGGCACACATATAGATTGCTTGCGTAACCGCAAAGACATACATCAAAATCTTACCCCAGCCAAATTGGCGGCCTAGAGCAAGAAAGGCGTAATAGGAACCGTTCATTTTGAGATCGTTGGGTAAGTGGTGCGCGTTGAAGAAAACACCTAGTGAAAAAGAACCAAAAACGGTTAGAAAGGCGGTCATGATTGCGATCATAATCATTGCCTTTGGGAAATCTTTGCGCGGATTTTTCATATCGGTAACGTAAGGCGCGGCCAGCTCAGAACCGTTCATGGCAAAAATTAGTAAACCTAGCGTCGTCAGAAAATGGCCATCAATTTTAGGCAAGAAGGCCTTTAGCGTGAACGGTTGGGTTGCAATGTGGAATCCCTTAACTAAGGAAGTGATGGTCATAACAACAAATAGGACCGTCATCAGAAACATTGCACCACCACCGATGACACTCATAATTTCCAGCGATTTGTTTTTGAATAAATGCTCAAAGAAAATAAAACCGATAAAAATAGCAGTGGTTAAAATACCAAACATCGCTTTTGACATGTACGCTTCAAGGTTACCGTTACCGCTGATTAGCCAACCAAAGGCAACAACCACGGAATTGGCGACGTCGACAATGTATGGTAATCCAACAACCCAATAGAACCAAGCAGCGAAGTAACCAACTTTGTCACCGCTCGTTCCCCGAACCCACGAAGTTAAACCGCCACCTTCTTGACTGAAGACCGAGCCCAAGTGACCAACCATTAGTGAGTAGGGAAGCACGTAAATAAATAGCATAACGATCCATGATGTAACAACACCAAGACCTTGATTTTGAAAATTATAAATAATATCGTCGAAACCGATAACGGTTACGAAATCCATAAGGGCAACAACTGGCCACTTAATAAAATTGCGGTTACCCGCTAATTCTAATCCATCATCTTTCATCAAATAATCCTCCGAGTTAATTCAAATCTTTTTGTGCGGCGTTTAAATGTGCACTGATTTGACCCGGAGACTTATTTTTGCGGTACAAGTAGACAAGCATTGCTTCGACTCCTCCTTAGCTTTTTTCTATATTGAGTATAGTGATGTTTATTAGTGAATGCCATAAATTTTTCACGAAAGAAAGTCTTAACCAAATTAATTATTTGTTTAGCAGTGGGCCTTGGCAAAATGAATTAACGATTATTAGTGTGGTCGAACGGCGCCATTTTAAGGAAAACGTGATTTTAGGCCATAAAAAGTGGCAGTAAAGACTAATTGAATCTGATAGTCATTACTGCCATTTTTTTGTGAAACTTCATTGACTGGTTTAGGTGATTTTTATTAGAAAATAATCACTGGTGTATCTAAAGCAACATCGGCGTAAACTTTTGCCATTGTTGTTGGCGGCGTGTTAACGCAGCCATGGGAACCGTGTGTTTTGTACCAATCGCCACCAAATGTTGGTTGCCACGAGGCATCGTGGATTCCGACACCGGTATAGTCAACCGGCATCCAGTAACTAACGGCTGAAGAGTAAGCTGAGCCATTATCATTTTTACCGGTCAATTTAGTATTACGCTGCTTATTCCAAACAAAGTAAACTCCAGATGGCGTATCTTGGCCAGGTTTACCAGTCACGACATCAGTATCTAATACCGATTTACCGTTTTTATAAACCCACATGTGTTGCGCAGATTTATCAACCTCAACGTAAGTATTACCGATGCCATCCTTACCGTAACCAATCCCAACCGTCACGGGTTCGCGGGTGAAATCTTTTTCTTTCAAAACTTCACTAGCTAGGGCCGCAGACTCACTGCTGGTCTTAATACTCCAGCCATAGTTACCGGCAGGCACTTTAACCTTGCCTTGCTTGGTACTATTGAATTCGATTGATTTATTGTAAGTGGCGTAGCGATTATTTAGCCCAACCACGTATTGTTTAACTTTAGCGGTATCTACAGCAATTTTACCGTTGTTATAGGTTTCCCAATCGTAGATCGTTGCTGCTGGGACTTGCAGTGTTTTACCATTAATTTTGTAAGTAATCTTTTCGGCATGAATCTTTTCCAATTTGGCTTTTGCGGTCTTTAATTGGGTTGCCGAACCAGTAACGGTTGGTTTGCTGTAATCATTCTTAAGTTGCACCGTTGTATTACCGCTAGTCAAACTAGTTTTAATACTCGTCTTTAATTTGGCACTATCTAATTGATTACCATAAACGGCCTTAGTGACAACAAAGCCATTGCTGCGTTTAGCAACGGTTGCATCTTGACTCGCTTTACGCCCTTTGTTTAACTGTTCGTTAGTTGTATTAAAAAATTGGTTAAAAGTCTGATTATTTAAATCCAGACTTTGATCGGCACTGACGTTACCACCAGTGAGGAGGTGTAGTGGCCACAGCCAAGGATTTTGGCTAGCCTGTAATGTTGTTAAGCTGTCCTTGAAGTTTGGTGTTACCCCGGCGTCCTTACCTTTAAATGATCCAACTTTTTTAGTACCATCCATAAAAGTAAAACTTTGATTATGAAAATGTTCTTTAAGTGCTGTGTTAGCCTGCGTTGTTGTTTTACCGCCAATACTTAAGCCAGCGACACTAGTTCGCGGTAGAAAAGTATTGCGGTACTGCATTCCTTTGACAATATAAATGCCAAGTAAAATAACGACAACTAAGCTCACCGCTAAAATGCGGTTACGATTTTTCATGTGGTCGTCCCTCCTATGATAGTGACCAGTAACTTTCCCTATTCTACCCAAAAAAGGCCGGAAAGAAAAGACAGTTGACCTTAATTTTTAGTAACGATCACTTTAAAAATGAAAAAAAGCACCATTTTTTCGATGTTTAGGCGACTATTTGAAGGTGGACCGAAGTAATGTAGGCCAGAAAAAGAAGCTTAGGTATAGGCCCAAGCTTCTTACGGATTGAATAGTTAATTATTGACGTGATTCAATGCCATTTTCTTTGAAGGCTTTGTCAGCAATTTCTTTAAGTGCTGCACCTGACTTAGTCATTTCGCTTGCTTCACGATCGGATAATGGTAATTCGATGATTTGTTGTAAACCATTCCGGTTGATGACGGCTGGTGTCCCAATGTAAAGGTCATGCAGGCCATATTCGCCGTCCATGTAAACGGATAACGGTAAGATAGTGTTTTCATCATCAAAAATTGCCTTAGTGATACGAGCCAAAGCGGCACCAATTCCGTAGTTAGTTGCACCTTTTTTGTTGATAATATCGTAGGCCGCATCGCGAACACTAACGAAGATTTCGTCTAATTTCTTTTGGGTGACTTCGGGATGCTTTTCCATCCATTCGTGCATTTGTAGGCCACCAAAGCTTAAATGAGACCAAACGGCAAATTCAGAATCACCATGTTCACCCATAATATAACCATGGACGCTGCGAGGCTCAACGCCAACCAATTCGCTGACGGCCACGCGTAAACGAGCAGTGTCTAACGATGTACCGGAGCCAATAACACGTTCCTTAGGGAAACCAGAGAGCTTCCAAGTAGCGTAGGTGAGAATATCAACTGGGTTAGCGGCAACTAAGAAGATACCGTCAAAACCAGATTCAACAACGGGATCAACAATTGACTTCAAAATCTTTAAGTTCTTGCTGACAAGATCTAAACGAGTTTCACCAGGCTTTTGTGGTGCGCCAGCAGTGATCACAACAAGATCAGCATCCTTCGCATCGGCGTAGCTACCTGAATAGATATTCTTAGGTGAATTCCAAGGTAATGCGTGGGATAAGTCAACGGCATCTCCCTCGGTCTTTTCCTTAGCAATATCAACAATTGCAACTTCTTGTGCGATGCCTTGGGTTAATAAAGCAAATGCATAACTAGAACCTACAGCGCCGTCACCGACAAGAAGAACTTTTTGATGTTTAAATGTTGCCACGATAAAATCATCCTTTCGTATGCAGAAAAATTTTTATTACATTAGTTATATTAACACAAATGTAAGCGCTTTGTCTTTGAAAAAATATTAAGGAATAATTTTGTTAGCGGGGAAAATTTACGGACTATGCTATAATAGTCCGGGATAAATAACTGAAGTTAAAAATGACGTGGTGCGTTTTAGGTTTACGTACCTTTTTCGTGTCTAACGAGGTCATTAAGGCCGTGTTTTTAGGGCATGGTTTTTGACGAATACCAAGTGGACGTTTTGCGCCAATAAGTTTTTGTGGGTAACACAAAATAGGAATTATAAGATTGAAAAAGGAGTAGAACTAATGAAAATGATCGTTGGTCTGGGAAATCCAGGCAAAAAGTATGCAGGAACAAAACATAATGTTGGCTTTATGACAATTGATTCAATTGCTAAGGCACACGACGTCACTTTAAATAAAAATGAATTTGAGGCCAATTACGGTACTTTCTTTTTAAATGGTGAAAAGGTGTTTTTGGTCAAGCCCCAAACTTACATGAATGATTCGGGACGGGCAGTTAAGCCGCTAATGACTTATTATCAAGTGCAGTTAGACGAACTATTGGTTATTTATGATGATATGGATTTGCCGGCTGGAAAAATTCGGTTACGGCAACATGGTTCGGCTGGTGGTCATAACGGGATTAAGAGTATGATCAGCTATTTGAGGACTAGCAATTTCAATCGAATTCGAATTGGAACGGATCATCCAGGCCGGGGAACAGTTGTGGATTGGGTGTTAACACCCTTTGCCAAGAATGTTCGGCCATTAATTGATGAGAGTATCGAAAAAGCGAGTGCGGCAGTCGAAAGTTGGACGGCTGAGCCAGATTTTATGCAAATCATGAATCAATACAACCGGAAAGGATAGTTACTGTTTATGGATTTAACGGAACTTTTATTACAAGCACCAACTTTTCGTGATTGGTTGGGCCAAATTAAGCCCGATAGTCGGCAATTAGTCACCGGACTACAGGATTCCGCAAGAACTCTGGTCTTGGCTGGTTTGGTGCGGGCAAAAAAACAGCCATTGTTGGTTGTGACAAATAGTTCTTATAATGCCAGTCAATTGGTTGATGATTTAACCAATCTATTACCAGATGAATCCGTTCAGTTATTCCCAGTTGATGAAGTAATGGCCGCCCAAGTTGCAACGAGTTCACCAGAATACCGTAGTGAACGTGTTCAGGCACTAAACTTTTTAGCCCAGGGGGAAGCTGGAATTGTGGTAACTTCCCTTTCTGGGATGCGGCAATACTTACCGCCTGTTGCAATCTGGCAACAGAGTGCAATTCCAGTTAAGGTTGGTGGCGAAATTGATTTAGAAAAATTGCGGGGGCAACTTGTTGCTACTGGCTATACTCGGGAACAATTGGTCGGTAAGCCCGGCGAGTTTGCCATGCGTGGTGATATTATTGATGTTTATCCGTTAAACGCCGAAAATCCTGTTCGAATTGATTTATTTGATACTGAAGTTGATTCATTGCGTTACTTTGAGGCCAGCACGCAGCGCAGCTTGGAGAACATCGAACAATTTACGATTTTACCGGCAACTGATTTTGTTGCGCCAGCAGAGCTATTGAAAAAGGCTGCCCCAAAATTGAGGAAGGCCTACCAAGCTGAGCTGGCAACAATAAAGGATAGTACTGAGCAGCAAGAATTGGAGACTAACTTTGCGCCCGTTTTGACTGCCTTTGAAAAGGGTGATCTGACTGAAGATCTGAACCGTTACCGCGATTTGATTTATGGTCAGAAGACAACTCTAGCCGATTATTTGGTTGCGGCGGGCTACTTGATTTTAGATGATTATCCGCGAATGGCCGAAACGGAGAAAAACCTAGCGGCCGATACTGCCCAGTGGTTCACTGAAGAATTAAGCCAACACCGGGTTTTACACACGCAGACGTTTGGCAATGAGTTGGCCAGTTTGTTGCGGAAAAGTCACCACACACACATTTATTTTTCATTATTTCAAAAAGGAATGGGCAATTTACGCTTAGATCATATTTTTGACGTTCAAAATCGGAATATGCAGCAATTTTTTGGCCAAATGCCTTTATTCAAAGCAGAGGTCGATCGGTGGCAGACTGAAAAACGGACGGTTGTTGTCATGGTCGGTGATGACGAACGGCGGGAACGGGTGAGTCAGACTTTACGCGATTTTAAAATTAAAGCAGTTTTGGCCCAGCCTGATCAGTTAGAAGTCGGTATTGTCCAAATTGTGGCCGCAACCTTACAAAATGGTTTTGAACTGGCAGAGGCTAACCTAGCAATTGTGACGGAAAAGGAGTTATTTAATCAGGTCGTCAAAAAGCGTGTTCGCCGCCAAACGTTGGCCAACGCAGAGCGAATTAAGAGCTATAACGAACTAAATCCTGGTGATTACGTTGTTCACGTTAATCACGGGATTGGTAAGTATGTTGGTATGCAAACGTTGGAAGTTGACGGGGCGCATCAAGACTACATTACGGTGCTGTACCAGGACAACGCGAAGATTTTCATTCCGGTAACACAACTGAATTTAATTCAAAAATACGTTTCCGCTGAAGGAAAAACACCACGAATCAATAAACTTGGTGGTGGCGAGTGGGCTAAGACTAAGCGGCGAGTTTCAGAAAAAATTGAAGATATTGCCGATGAGTTAATCGCACTTTACGCTAAACGGGAGGCCGAACAAGGGTATGCCTTTTCACGGGACAATCCCTACCAAAGAGAGTTCGAAGATGCTTTTCCTTATACTGAGACGGATGATCAGTTGCGAAGTGTCGCTGAAATTAAGCACGATATGGAACGAACCAAACCAATGGATCGTTTGTTGGTTGGGGATGTCGGTTTTGGTAAGACTGAAGTTGCAATTCGCACTATTTTTAAGGCGATTCAAGATGGTAAGCAGGCCGCTTTTCTGGTACCAACAACCATTTTGGCGCAGCAGCACTACAATACGATGCTGGAACGATTTAGCAATTTTCCAGTTCAAGTAGAATTGATGTCGCGTTTTCGAACGCGTAAACAAATTAACGCTACTTTAGCGAATATTAAAAGTGGTCAGGCTGACGTTGTTGTCGGCACCCACCGTATTTTATCGAAGGATGTTGAATTCAAAGACCTGGGCCTGTTAATTGTCGATGAGGAGCAGCGTTTTGGTGTTAAGGCTAAGGAACGTTTAAAAGAAATGCGTGCTTCCGTTGATGTATTGACCATGACGGCAACTCCGATTCCGCGAACCTTGAACATGTCAATGGTAGGCGTCCGTGATCTGTCGGTCATTGAAACACCACCGGCTAATCGCTACCCGGTCCAAACTTACGTCATGGAACAAAATGCTGGGGCAATCCGGGAGGGGATTCAACGGGAGATTGATCGAGGCGGCCAAGTCTTTTACTTGCACAATCGCGTTGAGGATATTGAACGAACCGTTGCGAATATTCAGGCCTTAGTGCCTAATGCGACCATTACCTATGCCCACGGCAAAATGACGGAAACCCAATTGGAAAACACGTTGTATGAATTTGTTCACGGTGGCTATGATGTTTTGGTCACCACAACCATCATTGAAAATGGGGTTGATATGCCTAATGTGAACACGTTGTTCGTTGAAAATGCCGATCACATGGGATTAGCACAGCTTTATCAGCTGCGTGGTCGAGTTGGTCGAAGTAGCCGGGTTGGTTATGCCTATTTTATGTATAAACAGGATAAAGTACTGACCGAATTAAGTGAAAAACGCTTGGCTGCGATCAAAGATTTTACCGAGCTTGGTTCTGGGTTTAAGATTGCCATGCGTGATCTGTCAATTCGCGGCGCCGGTAATTTATTGGGCAAGCAGCAACATGGGTTCATCGATTCAGTTGGTTATGATCTTTACTCACAGATGTTGTCTGAGGCGGTTGCTAAGAAACGTGGTGAAAAGCAAGTCGTTAAGACTGATTCTGAAATTGACTTGAAGGTTGAGGCCTATTTGCCAGGTGCTTACATTGAAGACGAGCGCCAGAAGATAGAAATTTATAAGCGTGTTCGGGAAATGGCTAATCAGGATGATCTACAAGAATTGGAATCTGATTTGATTGACCGTTTTGGTGATTACCCAATTGAGGTCACTAATCTTTTAAACGTGGGTGCGCTGAAATTAAATGCTGATCGTGCGTTGGTTGAACGCGTTCGTCAAGTTGACGATCAAATTAAAGTTACTTTGTCACCAAAGGGTAGCAAAAAGATTAAGCCAGAAGATGTTTTCAAAGCCTTAGCAGCAACCAAATTACGGGCGACGGTTAAAATGACGGATGGTAAACTAGTAACCACGCTGATTATTCAGCCGAAAATGCAGCAAAAGGATTGGATGAAAGAGTTAAACCAATTTTTAGAGGGGCTGGCGGTTTTCACTCAAGAAGAAACAAAGGTTGAAAATGAATGAAAAATCAGCAAATGAAGCACGTTATGCGCGGTGCATTAATCTTATCTGCGGCTTCGCTGATTGCTAAAATTTTAAGCGCAATTTACCGGGTTCCTTTCCAAAATTTGGTAGGTAACACTGGCTTTTACGTTTATCAACAGATTTATCCGATTTATGGTATTGGGATGACCTTTGCCTTATCGGGGCTACCAGTCTTTATTTCAAAATTAGTTGCGGAACAAAAGACACCACTGGCAAGGCGGCAAGTATTAAAACAGAGTCGACTGCTTTTAGCAGGATTGTCCGCCGTTATTTTCTTAGGGTTACAGTTGGGTGCCGGAAAAATTGCGTTGGCAATGGGGGATGGTCAATTAAAACCACTTATTTTAACCGTTTCGTTTATGTTTCTCGCCATGCCTTATTTGGCTGTTAGCCGAGGCTATTTTCAGGGGACATTTGAGATGGTACCAACGGCTATTTCCCAAGTTGCCGAACAGCTTGTGCGTGTTGGCGTTATCCTGATTGCCGCTTATTTGGCCGTTAAACAAGGCTGGTCGGTTTATAAAATGGGTAGTTGGGCAATGAGCGGAGCACTTTTTGGTGCTTTAGCCGCAGCGGGCGTTTTGGTTTATTTTGTTCGGCAGCAACAAACAAAACTAACTGGAGCCAATGCCACTATTTCTTACCGTTATTTGCTGAAACGTTTTCTGTTAGAAGGTGGCTCGATCTGTTTATTTTCGGCCATGATTATTTTGTTACAGTTGGTTGATTCCTTTACCGTTAAAAATGGGCTTGTTGCTAGTGGCGTCAGTCAAGGACTGGCCAAAAGTTTAAAGGGTGTTTATGATCGGGGGCAGCCATTAGTTCAACTTGGTCTAGTTGTGGCCACGTCGTTTTCTTCAACGTTGTTACCAAGTTTAACGAAGGCACGGCAGCAACGACAAATAACTAGTTTTTACCGAATGGCCAGCACGATGATTCATTTGAGCTTTGCGTTATCAGTTGCGGCAACGGCAGGTCTAATTGCGCTTATTCCTGGTATTAACCGGCTGCTATTTGGGAGTACTCAGGGGGATCTTGCAATTGGCTTATACCTACTCAGCATTATTTTTGTTGCCCTAATCAGTACCTATAATAGTGTTCTTCAGAGTCAAAATCAGTACCACCTGACGACAATTGCACTTTTTCTGGGAATAATTGTAAAGGTGCTATTGAATCGCTGGGCCACTTTTAGGTGGGGGATTACTGGTGCCAGTGCCGTGACAGTTATGGCGTTGGTGGTGACATTTTGCTTAATTTGGTGGCAATCGGACGATCAATTGCGCCGCGCTTTAGTTGCCCGGCAGTTTATGTTCAAACTAGTAGTCATTTGTTTTGTGATGATGTTGCTCATTGGGCCAAGTACAAGGTGGTTGATCAATGAATTGGCCGCCGGACGCTTACTGACAGGCCTGCTAACACTGCTAGCCGTTTTGATTGGCGGTATTATTTTCGTCTTGTTAGCAACTGTTGGTCACTTATTTAGTATTCGTGAGTGGCTTGCGTTACCATTAGGAAGACGGTATTTAAAATTTTTAAGTCGGAAATAAATTAAGAAATGAGGAAAAATGATGCGCTTAGATAAATTTTTGAAAGTTTCGCGAATTATTAAGCGACGAACGGTAGCCAAGGATATCGCCGATCAAGGGCGAATTAAAGTTAACGATAAGGTTGCTAAATCATCAACTGATGTTTTAGTAGGGGATGTTTTAACCATTAAGTTTGGAAATAAAACGTTGACCGTTAAAGTAAAGCAATTGCTGGATACAACCAAAAAGGATGCAGCCGAGGAGCTTTACGAGACGGTGTCGGAAACATTTGAAAAAATCTATTAAAATCGAATAATGCATGGACAGCCCAAACAAAGCTTGTTATACTTTCAGTATAATTACGCGCTTTTGTTAGGGTTTTTTTATTGGAAAATGTCTAAAAAGGTGTTCGGATTTTAGGCATTGATAAGCTGAAATTTGGTATTAGTTTTACGGAGGGCCTTGCAAAATTAGTTACAAAACAGGTTTAAGTTTTAACGATGACTTTTTAGAAAGAAGGACTGGGTATGCTACAATCTAGACGACCAATTGCAGATAATGTTAATCCATACCAAAAGTTGGCTGGTGCTAGACATCAAAAGGCGGCGTACTTGGAACACGTTAAAAAAGTACATAAAAGACGGATCGCGCTTTTGTTAGGCTTACTCGTTGTTATTCTTGCAGTTTGTGGCTTTCAGATTTATCGTTCCAACCAAACGTTGGCGCAAACTAATCAGCAAGTCGCGCTGCAGTCCGTTAAGTTAAAACAAGTTAAAACGAATAAGGCAGATTTAAAGTTACAAGTCAAACAGCTGCAAAATAATGACTATTTGCAGAAGGTTATTCGCCAAAAATACTATTATTCAAAAGGAAACGAAACAATTTACAGTTTACCGACTGATAAAGCGGCAACGATCCCGGGAGAATAGTTTGTTAAGAGGTTGACGCTTGCACTGTTGCTGACCTATGCTATACTTATAGCTACATGATCTAAGGAGGAAAAACTTTTTTATGGCAATTGAAGTCGGAGCTAAAGTTTCTGGTAAAGTTTCTGGGATAACGAATTTCGGGGCCTTTGTTGATTTGGGTGACCACAAAACTGGGTTAGTTCATATCAGTGAAATTTCTGATAGTTATGTCAAAGATATTCATGATGTGTTATCTGTTGGTGATGAAGTAACGGTTAAAGTTATGTCGGTTGGTGATGATGGCAAGGTCGGACTTTCAATTCGACATGCAGTTGATAAGCCAGCGACGGAACACCGCCCAGAGCATAATCATGAAAATCATCATAATTCGAACCATTCAGGTTCCAATGGTCGTTCTCAGAGTCACGGTAACAGTGGTGGCGGTGGCCGAAAACATTTCCAAGAAAACAAGAAAGAAGACTTTGATGATTTATTGTCAAACTTCCTTAAAGACAGTGAGTCACGTTTAACTGACTTAAAACGAAATACTGAAGGTAAACGCGGTGGCCGTGGTGGCCGGCGCAGTTAATTTTTAAAAATATGAGTGGATCAAGAAATCCTGTGTACTTAGGTAACGAGTCTTAGGGCTCGGTTAGTGATTATGAGATCACTAATACTAATGACCAGTATTTTTGATCCACTATTTTAGTTTTAGAAGAAGTCCGGTTTTTGAAGTGGTAAATTTTATACTAAGAGAATGATCTGGATTATGTTAGGAAAATACTTTTAATCGTGTTTATCTGACCAATTTGGGGTAAACGTGTTGGGAAAGGCAGCTTCCTGTGCTTAGTTACGATCGCCAAATCATCTGTTTCACAGATAATTCGTCAATCTAGGCTAATCCTCGGAAGCTAACCGCTTTTTCCAACACTCTTATAAATGTAGGAGGTAGATCGTGGAAAGACGCTTTCGGCAGCACGTTCAAACAAATCATTTTTGGTCGGCAGGTCAACGTGTTTTAGTGGCAGTGTCGACTGGGGCAGATTCGATGGTCCTATTAACACTGCTACAACGGTTACCGCTAAATTTGCGGCCAAAGATTGGTGTTGTACACGTTAATCATCAATTACGGCAACAAAGTGAGCAAGAAGAAGTATTTTTAACTGCTTACTGTCAAAGGCAGCGATTACCGCTTTTTAAAACACGTTGGCTGGATCATCCACTAACGGGCGTTGAACAGGCGGCAAGGCAGTTTCGCTACCATTTTTTTGCGGATATAATGCGCCAACATCACTATTCAATCCTATTAACGGCGCATCATGGTGATGATGAATTGGAAACAATTTTAATGAACTTGGTTCGTGGTGGTGATATTCAAACGATGACCGGTATTAGAAGCCAACGTACTTTTGCCAGCGGAAGGCTAATGCGGCCGTTACTTATTTTCTCGAAGCAAGAGTTACGCGACTACGCGAATCAACAACAAATTAAGTATTTTGATGACGTCACCAATAATGATTTAACCTTTATGCGCAATCAAATTCGGCATCAAGTTGTGCCCATTTTAAAGCAGGATAATCAGCAAGTATTGGCACATGCAGTTGCGTTTTCGGAGCGCCTGCAGCGACTACTTCGGGTGAACCAACAATTTACGGATGAACAATTGCAACAGATTGGCCAGTTTAGTGTAGCGGGATTTCAGGGTAAAGTGAGTGCCTTTAAAATTTTCTCACCCGATCAGCAAGTGTTGTTATTAGATCGAATTGTTGAGCGCTGCTTGATCCAGCAAGGCACCACCGTTAAAGAGAGCCAAAAACAGCAATTATTGCGGGCAATTTTATCGGTTACTAAACCCCAGAGTCGGATTGATTTGGCTAATTTGTGGCGGTTTGAAAGAAGCTATGATTTATTTGCGTTTAGGCCGAGGCAGATGAAAAAAGTATCTGAAACAGCGGTGTGTCAATTGAACGTTGGTCAGTGGCAGCAAGTTGATCAGCAGCAGATTGGGCTGGTGACGGAGCAAGCAACTTTGAGGCCAGGCGATGACGTATTATCGGTTTACCTAGCACCAACAGAGCTACCGTTAATTGTGCGTCACCGGCAACCAGGTGATCAATTAGCTATAAAAACTGGTCACCAGTCGGTTAAACGACTATTGATTAATGAAAAAGTTCCAAGTGAAAAACGGGAACGACTTTGGTTAGTTACAACGGCCCAAAATAAAGGGTTATGGTTATTAAATTTAAAAAAAGCACAATTGTTTAATCAAATACAAACTGATAAAATACATTACAGACTTGTATTGAGAAATGTTTGAGAGGAGTTCGTTTATGCATCAAGATATTGAGCAGGTGTTATACGATCAAAAAGCACTTACTGAAGTCACTAAATCCCTTGGCGCACAACTGACGGTTGATTACGCCGGTAAGAATCCCTTAGTTGTCTGTGTTTTAAAGGGGGCCATTTTGTTCATGGCTGATCTAGTTCGCCAAATTGATACCCACGTTGAACTTGATTTTATGGATGTTTCAAGTTATGGTGGCGCAACAGTTTCTTCAGGCGAAGTTAAAATCGTTAAGGATTTAGACACAAGTGTTGAAAATCGTGATGTTTTAATTGTTGAAGATATTGTGGATACCGGACGAACGTTGAATTACATTGCTGATCTGTTTAAATATCGCAAAGCAAAGTCAGTTAAAATTTGTACGTTATTGGATAAGCCAGAAACACGAGTTGTCCCAGTGCACGTTGATTATTCTGGCTTTAAAGTACCCAATGCATTCTTAGTTGGATACGGCTTAGATTATGCCGAACACTACCGTAACCTGCCGTATATCGGCATTTTAAAATCTTCCGTTTATCAGACGAAATAATGGTCAATGAAAGTCAGTTATGCTATTATCAATTAGTAAATGATATGACAAGTTATCATTTCTATAAAAAGAAAACGGGAACGGAGGTCACATATGAATAATAAGAAAAATGGGCTTTTTCGTAACAGTCTATTTTACATTGTTATCTTCCTCGCGTTGATGGGTGTTATCTATTTCTTTACGAATGGACAGTCCAACACGCAATCAAAGGAAATTCAATCTAGTGCGTTTGTCACTCAGTTAAAAGATAACAAGATTAAAAACTTTAGTGTTCAGCCAAATAACGGGGTCTATAAGATTACCGGTGAATACCGCAAAGCACAAAAGTCGAAGTCGACGGGCGGTGGTTTTGGCCTTGTTCCTAGTTCCAGTTCCAGCGTTAAGAGTTTCACAACAACAATGCTTGACAGTGATTCTCAAGTATCGCAAATGACGCAAGCTGCTTCTAAAAACAATGTCACCATGAATACTAAAGCGGAAGAATCCAGCGGCTTTTGGGTTCAGATGTTACTTTACGCCTTACCAATTGTGATGTTCATCTTCTTCTTCTATATGATGATGAGCCAATCAGGCCAAGGTGGCGGTGGCAACAATCGGGTTATGAATTTTGGGAAGTCCAAGGTAAAACCAGCTGATAAAAAAGCTAACAAAGTACGTTTTTCTGACGTCGCAGGTGCGGAAGAAGAAAAGCAGGAATTGGTTGAGGTTGTTGAATTCTTGAAAGATCCGCGGAAGTTTGTTTCCTTAGGGGCGCGAATTCCGGCGGGGGTACTTTTAGAGGGACCGCCTGGTACTGGTAAAACTTTACTTGCCAAAGCTGTTGCCGGTGAAGCTGGCGTCCCATTCTTCTCAATTTCAGGTTCTGACTTCGTTGAAATGTTCGTCGGTGTTGGTGCTAGCCGTGTTCGTGATTTATTTGAACAGGCTAAGAAAAATGCACCAGCAATCATCTTTATTGATGAAATTGATGCCGTAGGTCGCCAACGTGGTAGTGGTGTCGGTGGCGGACACGATGAACGTGAACAAACATTGAACCAGTTATTGGTTGAATTAGATGGTTTTACAGGTAATGAAGGTGTCATTGTAATTGCTGCAACTAACCGTTCTGATGTTTTGGATCCAGCCTTACTTCGTCCAGGTCGTTTTGACCGGAAGATTTTAGTTGGTAGTCCTGACGTTAAGGGTCGTGAGGCAATCTTAAAGGTTCATGCTAAAAACAAACCGTTTGCTGACGATGTTGATCTCAAGGTAGTTGCTCAGCAAACACCAGGTTTCGTGGGTGCTGATCTAGAAAATGTACTTAATGAAGCTGCCTTAGTTGCCGCACGTCGTGGTAAGCAAAAAATTGATGCTTCTGATGTTGATGAAGCAGAAGACCGTGTTATCGCTGGCCCAGCCAAGCGTGATCGTGTTATTAGTCCTAAAGAACGTAACATGGTTGCTTTCCATGAAGCAGGGCATACAGTTGTTGGCATGGTGCTCAGTGATTCACGAACTGTTCGTAAAGTTACGATTGTTCCTCGTGGGCGTGCAGGTGGTTATGCCATTATGTTGCCACGGGAAGATCAATTCTTGATGACTAAGAAAGAATTGAACGAGCAGCTTGTCGGTTTACTTGGTGGTCGAGCAGCTGAAGAAATTATCTTTGGTACGCAATCAACTGGCGCCTCTAATGACTTTGAACAGGCAACGTCTCTCGCTCGTTCAATGGTTACGCAGTACGGGATGAGCTCGAAATTGGGTAATATTCAGTACGAAGGTCGTGCAATGCAGCAACAAGAATTTGGTGTACGGCCATATTCTGAAGCAACTGCAACCGCCATTGATGATGAAGTTCGGCGAATTATGAACGAGGCACATCAACGTGCTTACGACATTATTCAATCTCATCGTGCGCAGCATAAGTTAATTGCTGAAAGTTTGCTCAAGTACGAAACGCTTGATGAAAAGCAAATCATGAGCCTGTTTAAAGATGGTGTTATGCCCAATATGGGTGGCTCCAGCGAATTTCCTAGTGAAAAGGCAGCAACTTTTGAAGAATCCAAGAAAGAATTGGAACGACAAGATGCTGAAAAACAAGCTGAGGAAAAGAAAAATGATCAAACGGATAATTCCGATGATACTAGTAAACCTGAGTCAGCTGGTCCCGAATCAGCCGATGCAGCGCCAACTAGTGAAGCACCAAAAGATGATCAGCAAGATGATTAACTGATTTATAAAGAGTGGGACAAAAGGCAACTTACTTTCAGGCTAGATTTTCTAGCGGAAAATGTCTTTTGGCGCACTCTTTTCTTATGTTACTGAGTTGCAGTTTTATAAGACAAAGATAAATAGAAATAAGCAAACGGAGGAATTAAGAATGGCGGATTATTTAATTAAGAGCCTAGCGTACAATGATACGGTTCGTGCTTACGCAGTTGATGCCAGTCAGCTAGTCGCGGAGGCACAGCGGCGGCATGGTACTTGGAGTGCGTCTTCGGCAGCACTTGGGCGAACGCTTATTGCAACACTTTTAATGAGCTCAGCCGGGCTGCAGGGATCAGAAAAAATGACAGTAAAGGTAATGGGTGACGGCCCAGTGGGTGCAATTGTTGCGGATGGTAACACCAGCGGCACGGTCAAGGGTTACGCACAAAATCCTCATGTCCACCTGCCATTGAATAAGAAGCACCATATCGATGTGGCCGGTGCAGTTGGCAAGAATGGTACGATTGCGGTGACTAAGGATATGGGCCTAGGTAAACCATTTACCGGACAAACGCCGATTGTTTCCGGGGAGTTAGGTGATGACTTTACCTACTATATGGCCGCTTCTGAACAAATTCCTTCATCAATCGGGGTTTCGGTTTTTGTTAAGCCAGATAATTCGATTGATGTTGCTGGTGGCTTTTTGATTGAAATGATGCCTGGTGCAACCGACGCAACCGCACAAGAGCTGGAACAGAAAATAAAGGCGTTACCATTAGTTTCGGATATGTTGCGTGCTGGTAAAACACCAGCGGCAATTTTAACCGATATTTTTGGTGCCGAATTAAAAATCATTGAAAAAATGCCGGTTGCCTATAAGTGTGACTGTTCAAAGGCACGTTTTGGTAAATCGATTGCTAGTTTGAATCCGGAAGAAATTCAAGCAATGATTGATGAAGATGGTGGTGCAGAGGCCGTTTGCCAATTTTGCGGTAATAAATATGAATTTTCAGTTGCGGAACTAAAAACGTTAAAAATGGCCGCTGAAGTAAAGAAGAATAACTAGGAGATTGAAGCAGGGGAGCGGGACAAAAAGTCGGTTTTGGGTTTACTGCGTAAGGTAGACCAATTCAATAACCGTACTATGGGGTATTGAATTAAGACACGTAAACCCAGACTTTTGGCGCACGTTCTAGAGTGATTTTCGAAAACAATAAGAGGCTAGGACTTTTGTCCGGCCCCTTTTTATTAAAGATCTAAATTCATTTGCGGTTGTTAAGTTCTTTTAATGCGGCCGTAAGTTATTTTTGGACCATATTTGATAATAGAATTAGGCTTAAATTAGCTAGTCTAGACACTTCTTAGCTGACTTCTTTTGTCAAATGAGCATTTGTGCTATTATACGTAAGATGTTTTAAATTCGAGTAGTTTTAAATTCGAGTAGTTTTAAATAAGGTGGGAAATTTATGGAATGGAAAATTGGTAACGTCACGATTCCAAATCAAGTTGTTGTGGCACCAATGGCTGGCATAACGAATGCTGCCTTTCGGTTAACTTGTCGTGAATTTGGTGCCGGCCTAGTTGTCTGCGAAATGATCAGCGACCGTGGCATTATGCACCATAATGCGAAAACGATGAGTATGCTTTTTGTCGATCCCAACGAGCACCCAGTTAGTGTTCAGATATTTGGTGGGACCAAGGAGACCTTGGTTGCGGCCGCAGAATTTGTGGATCAGCACACTACGGCCGATATTATTGATATTAATATGGGATGTCCCGTGAATAAGGTTGTTAAAACTGATGCTGGTGCCAAATGGTTGCTGGATCCCAATAAAGTATACGAAATGGTGGCCGCAGTAACGGCCGCTGTTAGCAAACCAGTAACGGTTAAGATGCGAACTGGCTGGGATGAAGACCATATTTTTGCCGTTGAAAATGCTGTGGCCGCCCAAAAAGCTGGTGCTGCAGCACTGGCCATGCACGGGCGTACCCGCAAACAAATGTACACCGGCCATGCTGATTGGAATATTCTAAAGGATGTTCGGGATCACCTGACGATTCCATTTATGGGAAATGGTGACGTTCGAACGCCTGAAGATGCGAAGCGAATGCTTGATGAAGTTGGTGCGACGGCAGTGATGATTGGTCGTGCTGCTCTAGGCAATCCGTGGATTCTTAAGCGGACAAATGAATATTTACGTGATGGCGTTTTACTGCCTGAGCCCACACCAAGAGAAAAAATTCAAACGGCCAAACTCCATTTGGATCGGTTAGTTGAATTAAAAGGTGAAAAGATTGGCGTTCATGAATTTCGAACTTCTTCCGCGTACTATCTAAAAGGTATTTCCCGTGCGGCTAAAACTAAGGTAGCCGTTAATAAGGCCGAAACGGAACAAGAAGTAGATACTATTTTTGATGATTTCGTTGAAAAGACAGAACAGCGCGAAGCTGAAAAAGCGGCTTATTTAAAGGCTAAGCAAGTGTAATCGTGAGTTTGCACTTGCTTTTTCATGATTAAATTGGCAAGATAAGTAGTGAAGCATGTTGAATGGAGGAATTTTAATTGGCAAATAAGGGTCAAAAGCCAAACGAGATGAATGACCAATTACGCGTTCGCCGGCAGAAGATGCAGGAACTGCGCGATGAGGGCATTGATCCTTTTGGTCACCGTTTTGATCGTGATGCAATGACACAAGGATTGCATGATAAATACGGTGAGACAACTAAAGAACAACTTGAAGAAGAAGAACATATTGTTACAATTGCTGGTCGAATGATGACTAAACGTGGTAAGGGTAAAGTTGGTTTTGCCGATTTTGCTGATCGTGACGGACGAATTCAAGTTTACGTACGTAAAGACGAAGTTGGGGAAGAAAATTACCACATCTTTAAGCGCTCGGACATTGGCGACATCATGGGAATTACTGGCAGTATCATGAAAACTGATACTGGTGAATTAACCATTCGGGCTAACCACGTTACTTTTCTTAGTAAGGCATTACGGCCACTACCTGATAAGTATCATGGTCTCCAAAATGTTGAGCAGAAGTACCGACAGCGTTATTTGGATCTGATTTCAAACCGGGAGAGCTTTGATCGGTTTATGAAACGAAGTCACATTATTAGTGCTGTTCGTGAATACTTAGATCAACATGAGTTTACTGAAGTAGAAACACCTGTTTTACATACGCAAGCAGGGGGCGCTTCGGCACGACCATTTACGACGCACCATAATGCGTTGAACATTGATCTTTATTTGCGAATTGCGTTGGAACTTCATTTGAAGCGCCTAATTGTTGGTGGCATGGAGCGGGTCTACGAAATTGGACGTGTTTTCCGGAATGAAGGAATTGATACAAGACATAACCCTGAATTTACGATGTTAGAAACATATGCAGCCTACTGGGACTTAACTGATGTGATGGACGAAACAGAAGGCATCTTCCGTTTTGCTGCTCAAAAAGTAAATGGTTCTGGCCAAATAACGTATCAAGGTCAATCAATTGATCTTGATAAACCATTTAAACGAATTCACATGGTTGACGCCATTAAAGAACAGACTGGTGTTGATTTCTGGCCAAAGATGAGCGTTGCGGATGCACAAAAATTAGCTGATGAGCATCACGTGGAGTATCAAGAGTGGTGGACGGTTGGGCATATTATCAATGCTTTCTTTGAAACTTTTGTTGAAGAAACACTGACACAACCAACGTTCATTTATGGACATCCAATTGAAATTTCACCATTAGCTAAAAAGGATCCTAAAGATCCACGTTTTGTTGGTCGTTTTGAATTATTTATTCATGGTGGTGAGTACGCGAATGCCTTTACTGAATTAAATGATCCAATTGATCAACGTGAACGCTTTGAGGCGCAGGCCAAGGAACGCGAAGAAGGTAATGATGAGGCACATGGGATTGATGAAGATTACGTTGAGGCATTAGAGTATGGTATGCCGCCAACTGGTGGATTGGGTATCGGTATCGATCGCTTAGTAATGTTATTGACCGATGTTGATTCAATTCGTGATGTGTTGTTGTTCCCGACAATGCGACCTGAAAAAACTTTAACGGATGATGAATTATAGACAAAAGTCGGTTTTGAGTTCACTGCGTAACTATAGCTAATTCAATAACCGTACTATAGTTACTGAATTGAGGCACGTGAACTTAGACTTTTGGCGTACGTTCTAGAGTTATGATCAGAAACAGTAAGAGGCTTGGAAGTGAACCCCCAATATTAGATTTTAGTCTAATACCGGGGGTTCACTTCCAAGCCTCTTTTTATTTTGCCATTAATTAAGCAGTGGCCGAATGCAACTTAATAGAGGAAAATGGACCAAATAGAACGAATTTATATTAAAAAAGCGAACTTTTATGCATATTGAGAGACAATTGTTTGTGCTTTGAAATAGTCTTATTTTTTTAAATAAATATTGTTGACGAATACTAAAAAACTTGGTATAGTTATCCCTGTTGTCAAAACGACTGAGCAAGTTGCTTTGAACTTTTAAAAGAAGTTCTTGACAACAAATTAGATTCTTGCTAAACTATAAAAGTTGTCGCGTTAAGTAAACTTGAATATTGATTGAATAAAAATTCAAATTACTGCTTGACAAGCAACCGCTTAATCTGCTATACTGATTGAGTTGTCGCTGACAATAATTTAACGAAGTAGACCTTTGAAAACTGAACAAAGTTTCGACAAATCAAATGTGTAGGGTCTTTTTTTAACCGTTCTTCGGACCGGTTGGAAGAAGCAAACATTTGCGAAGTCAATTCAATTTGAATTATAACTCGCTAGCAACAAAATCAATTGAGCAATCAATTTTCATTTTATATGAGAGTTTGATCCTGGCTCAGGACGAACGCTGGCGGCGTGCCTAATACATGCAAGTCGAACGCACAGATATTAACAGAAGCTGCTTGCAGTGGAAGCTAATTGATGTGAGTGGCGGACGGGTGAGTAACACGTGGGTAACCTACCCAAAAGTGGGGGATAACATTTGGAAACAGATGCTAATACCGCATAATTTAAGTGACCACATGGTCACTTAATGAAAGATGGCTTCGGCTATCACTTTTGGATGGACCCGCGGCGTATTAGCTAGTTGGTGGGATAACGGCCTACCAAGGCGATGATACGTAGCCGACCTGAGAGGGTAATCGGCCACATTGGGACTGAGACACGGCCCAAACTCCTACGGGAGGCAGCAGTAGGGAATCTTCCACAATGGACGAAAGTCTGATGGAGCAACGCCGCGTGAGTGAAGAAGGTTTTCGGATCGTAAAACTCTGTTGTTGGAGAAGAACAGGGACTAGAGTAACTGTTAGTCCTATGACGGTATCCAACCAGAAAGCCACGGCTAACTACGTGCCAGCAGCCGCGGTAATACGTAGGTGGCAAGCGTTGTCCGGATTTATTGGGCGTAAAGCGAGCGCAGGCGGTTTTTTAAGTCTGATGTGAAAGCCTTCGGCTTAACCGAAGAAGTGCATTAGAAACTGGGAAACTTGAGTGCAGAAGAGGAGAGTGGAACTCCATGTGTAGCGGTGAAATGCGTAGATATATGGAAGAACACCAGTGGCGAAGGCGGCTCTCTGGTCTGTAACTGACGCTGAGGCTCGAAAGTATGGGGAGCGAACAGGATTAGATACCCTGGTAGTCCATACCGTAAACGATGAATGCTAAGTGTTGGAGGGTTTCCGCCCTTCAGTGCTGCAGCTAACGCATTAAGCATTCCGCCTGGGGAGTACGACCGCAAGGTTGAAACTCAAAGGAATTGACGGGGGCCCGCACAAGCGGTGGAGCATGTGGTTTAATTCGAAGCTACGCGAAGAACCTTACCAGGTCTTGACATCCTTTGACCACTGTAGAGATACAGCTTTCCCTTCGGGGACAAAGTGACAGGTGGTGCATGGTTGTCGTCAGCTCGTGTCGTGAGATGTTGGGTTAAGTCCCGCAACGAGCGCAACCCTTATGACTAGTTGCCAGCATTAAGTTGGGCACTCTAGTGAGACTGCCGGTGACAAACCGGAGGAAGGTGGGGATGACGTCAAATCAGCATGCCCCTTATGACCTGGGCTACACACGTGCTACAATGGTTGGTACAACGAGTTGCGAACCCGCGAGGGTAAGCTAATCTCTTAAAGCCAATCTCAGTTCGGATTGTAGGCTGCAACTCGCCTACATGAAGTCGGAATCGCTAGTAATCGCGGATCAGCACGCCGCGGTGAATACGTTCCCGGGCCTTGTACACACCGCCCGTCACACCATGAGAGTTTGTAACACCCGAAGCCGGTGGGGTAACCTCTATGAGGAGCTAACCGTCTAAGGTGGGACAGATGATTGGGGTGAAGTCGTAACAAGGTAGCCGTAGGAGAACCTGCGGCTGGATCACCTCCTTTCTAAGGAAAATATTACGGAAACCTACACGATTTGTTGAAACTTTGTTTAGTTTTGAGAGGTTTACTCTCAAAAACTTTGTACTTTGAAAACTGGATATTCTATTTTCTTTGTTTAAAAACCGAGAACACTGCGTTTTAAATGAGTTTTTTAAGAAAGTTTTTTTAATTGCTAAAACTCAAAACCACAATACCGTAGATATTGAATAGGTTAAGTTAACAAGGGCGCACGGTGGATGCCTTGGCACTAGGAGCCGATGAAGGACGGTACTAACACCGATATGCTTCGGGGAGCTGTACGTAAGCTTTGATCCGGAGATTTCCGAATGGGGGAACCCAGCCAGCTTAGTCGCTGGTTACTAAGTTGTGAATACATAGCAGCTTAGAGGTAAACGTGGGGAACTGAAACATCTCAGTACCCGCAGGAACAGAAAGAAAAATCGATTCCCTAAGTAGCGGCGAGCGAACGGGGAACAGCCCAAACCATTGAGCTTGCTCAGTGGGGTTGTAGGACTGAACATTAGAGTTACCAAAGTTAGTGGTAGTCGAAGCAGTTGGAACGCTGCGTCAAAGAGGGTGAAAATCCCGTAGATCAAACTGCTAACCCTCTGTTCAGGATCCTGAGTACGGCGGAACACGTGAAATTCCGTCGGAATCTGGGAGGACCATCTCCCAAGGCTAAATACTACCTAGTGACCGATAGTGGACCAGTACCGTGAGGGAAAGGTGAAAAGAACCCCGGAAGGGGAGTGAAACAGTTCCTGAAACCGTGTGCCTACAAGTAGTCAGAGTCCGTTAATGGATGATGGCGTGCCTTTTGTAGAATGAACCGGCGAGTTACGTTTGCTTGCGAGGTTAAAGTGAAAAACTGGAGCCGTAGCGAAAGCGAGTCTGAAACGGGCGCTTTAGTAAGTAGACGTAGACCCGAAACCAGGTGACCTACCCATGTCCAGGTTGAAGGTGTGGTAAAACACACTGGAGGACCGAACTCGTGTATGTTGAAAAATGCTGAGATGAGGTGTGGGTAGCGGTGAAATTCCAAACGAACTTGGAGATAGCTGGTTCTCTCCGAAATAGCTTTAGGGCTAGCCTCGGAGTTAAGCATCATGGAGGTAGAGCCACTGTTTGGACTAGGGGCCCGTCTTGGGTTACTGAATTCAGATAAACTCCGAATGCCATTGATGTTCTATCCGGGAGTCAGACTATGAGTGATAAGATCCGTAGTCGAAAGGGAAACAGCCCAGACCACCAGTTAAGGTCCCTAAATTTATG
Organism: Loigolactobacillus backii; assembly: GCF_001663675.1. Lineage (NCBI taxonomy): Bacteria > Bacillati > Bacillota > Bacilli > Lactobacillales > Lactobacillaceae > Loigolactobacillus > Loigolactobacillus backii. The sequence continues at coordinate 59,385 of NZ_CP014873.1, read as the reverse complement.
TTAAGTGGAAAAGGATGTGGGGTTGCATAGACAACTAGGATGTTGGCTCAGAAGCAGCCACCATTTAAAGAGTGCGTAATAGCTCACTAGTCGAGTGACCCTGCGCCGAAAATGTACCGGGGCTAAACATAATACCGAAACTGTGGATGATCACGTTAGTGATCGTGGTAGGAGAGCGTTCTAAGGGCGTTGAAGGTCGATCGTAAGGACGACTGGAGCGCTTAGAAGTGAGAATGCCGGTATGAGTAGCGAAAGATCAGTGAGAATCTGATCCACCGAATGACTAAGGTTTCCTGGGGAAGGCTCGTCCTCCCAGGGTTAGTCGGGACCTAAGCTGAGGCCGCGAGGCGTAAGCGATGGATAACAGGTTGAGATTCCTGTACTAGTTTATTTTGTTTGAACGATGGAGGGACGCAGGAGGCTAAGGAATACGCACGATTGGAAATGTGCGTCCAAGCAATAAGTCTTAGTTTGAGTTAAAGGCTTGAACTTTTACGGACAAGTTGTGATGGGGAGTGAAATTTAAGTAACGAAGTTCCTGATGTCACACTGCCAAGAAAAGCTTCTAGTGAGAAATAAACTACCCGTACCGCAAACCGACACAGGTAGTCGAGGAGAGAATCCTCAGGTGAGCGAGAGAACTCTCGTTAAGGAACTCGGCAAAATAACCCCGTAACTTCGGAAGAAGGGGTGCTGATCTAACGATCAGCCGCAGTGAATAGGCCCAGGCGACTGTTTATCAAAAACACAGGTCTCTGCTAAATCGTAAGATGACGTATAGGGGCTGACGCCTGCCCGGTGCTGGAAGGTTAAGTGGATGAGTTAGCGCTTCGGCGCGAAGCCCAGAAATGAAGCCCCAGTAAACGGCGGCCGTAACTATAACGGTCCTAAGGTAGCGAAATTCCTTGTCGGGTAAGTTCCGACCCGCACGAAAGGCGTAACGATCTGGGCACTGTCTCGACGAGAGACTCGGTGAAATTATATTACCCGTGAAGATGCGGGTTACCCGCGACAGGACGGAAAGACCCCATGGAGCTTTACTGTAGCTTGATATTGAGTGTTTGTACAGCTTGTACAGGATAGGTAGGAGCCGTTGAAGCCGGAACGCTAGTTTCGGTGGAGGCATTGGTGGGATACTACCCTTGCTGTATGACCACTCTAACCCGCGCCACTTAGCGTGGCGGGAGACAGTGTCAGGTGGGCAGTTTGACTGGGGCGGTCGCCTCCTAAAGAGTAACGGAGGCGCCCAAAGGTTCCCTCAGAATGGTTGGAAATCATTCATAGCGTGTAAAGGCATAAGGGAGCTTGACTGCGAGACTAACAAGTCGAGCAGGGACGAAAGTCGGGCTTAGTGATCCGGTGGTTCCGTATGGAAGGGCCATCGCTCAACGGATAAAAGCTACCCTGGGGATAACAGGCTTATCTCCCCCAAGAGTCCACATCGACGGGGAGGTTTGGCACCTCGATGTCGGCTCATCGCATCCTGGGGCTGTAGTTGGTCCCAAGGGTTGGGCTGTTCGCCCATTAAAGCGGTACGCGAGCTGGGTTCAGAACGTCGTGAGACAGTTCGGTCCCTATCCGTCGCGGGCGTAGGAAATTTGAGCGGAGCTGTTCCTAGTACGAGAGGACCGGAATGGACATACCGCTGGTGTACCAGTTGTGCCGCCAGGTGCAGCGCTGGGTAGCTATGTATGGCCGGGATAAACGCTGAAAGCATCTAAGTGTGAAGCCCCCCGCAAGATTAGATTTCCCATTCCTTTATGGAAGTAAGACCCCTGAGAGATGATCAGGTAGATAGGTTGGAAGTGGAAGTGCCGTGAGGCATGGAGCGGACCAATACTAATCGGTCGAGGACTTAACCAAGTCGGAAACAATGTTTCCGCGTAGTGTTCAAAGGTCAAAGAAAATAGAAGGTCCAGTTTTGAGAGCACAAAGTTCTCAGATAGTGGTGTGGTGACAATGGCAGGAAGGATACACCTGTTCCCATGTCGAACACAGAAGTTAAGCTTCTTAGCGCCGAGAGTAGTTGGGGGAGCACCCCCTGCGAGGGTAGGACGTTGCCATGCAACTAGTTAAAAAGGGCTGACTAACGTCAGTTCTTTTTTTATAATCTTAATCACTAGTAAGCTATTTTTATATAAGTGCCAAAGGTCATAATTTCTTGTGAGAAATCACTTAAAACACCTTTACAAATTCTGGCTTTTCTGTATAATTATTAGTGTTGTATGGCCCGTTGGTCAAGTGGTTAAGACACCGCCCTTTCACGGCGGTAACATGAGTTCAAATCTCGTACGGGTCATTTGCCGTCTTAGCTCAGTTGGTAGAGCATCGGTATCGTAAACCGAGGGTCACAGGTTCGACTCCTGCAGACGGCATAAGATGAAATTATATGCATTATAAGAGCTTATACGATGGCGGTAATCACGCCGCTGTATAAGCTCTTATTTTTTAATCGTTTATTTATAATGATGATATAAATAACTATATTACAAAAGTACAATATAACTAACGCTTAAATGATATGGATTGCCCTTCAATTTAGCGGTTCATTTTTTCTCTAATAGTTTGTATTACCTCATAGTCTGTTTGGCCACCACGTTCAAATAGAGGTGGTAATCCGTGCATAGGGGACGGCAAGCATAAAATGCCATTTCGACCAAATAGAATTTAAAGTACACTCCTTTTTAAAGCGAAACTACTACTCTGGCTAATATTTCGAAATTTCAACCGACAGCCAAGTGATAGTTTAAAAGGTAGATGGGCAACTTAAATGATAAAACTCTGACAATTTGATTTAGCGCCAGTCTGATCGTTACCGTAAAAAGTAAATTAGTTTCTTAAAGTACGACCGTAACGGATTTAGATTCCTAGTGGATTAAGCACTAGGGATCTTTTTGTTTTCAATTAAATGTGACAGTGAGATTAGAGTTAGTAAATTCGATTGACGCAAACTTGGTAAGTGTTTTATAATTGCTACTATGTTTAATTCTAAGAAAAGGGTGTGAAGTTCTACTTAAATTATCATAGCACGGAGGAAACCTTAACTGTAAATACATAAACTATTCGTAGTAGCGGTACTTATTGTTAAGAAATTAATGAGATTTAATAAATGGTGAGAGGAAGTTTAACTTGGAAAATAAGAAAGAACGAACCTTCTTTGGGCAACCGCATGGATTATCCACGCTGTTCTTTACCGAATTCTGGGAAAGATTCAGTTATTATGGTATGCGGGCAATTCTATTATTTTACATGATGGATAAAGTATCTAATCATGGCCTTGCTTATAGTCAAAAAACGGCTACTTCAGTAATGGCAATTTATGGATCATTAGTTTATATGTCAAGTGTTATTGGGGGCTTTGTTAGTGACCGGATACTAGGTAGTCGCAAGACCGTCTTTTGGGGCGGTGTCCTGATAATGTTTGGGCACATTGCACTATCATTTCCGGCTGGTAGTTTTGCTTTGTGGATTTCCATTGCTTTGATTGTTATTGGTACTGGTTTACTTAAACCGAATGTCTCCGAAATGGTTGGGACGCTATACACTAAGGATGACGTTCGGCGTGATTCTGGATTTAGTATCTTTGTTATGGGGATTAACTTTGGCTCTTTACTGGCACCAATTATTGTTGGTAATTTAGGGCAGAAGGTCAACTATCATCTTGGCTTCTCAATTGCTGCAATTGGTATGTTCTTTGGGTTAATGCAATATTATTTTGGTGGTAAAAAGGATTTAAGCGAAGCAAGTTTACACCCAACTGATCCAATTACCGCATCTGAAAAATGGCCACTTATTCGTAAAATACTTTATTTCATTGTTGCCGCAATTATTGTTTTCGGTATTATGGGGTTAATGGGTGCCTTAAACGTCAACAATGTTATTATCGTAATCAGTACATTAGGTATTGCAATTCCAATTTTTTATTTTGGAATGATGTTAACTAGTAGTAAGACAACAAAGGTTGAACGCTCACGTGTTTGGGCCTACGTACCATTGTTTATTGCCAGTGTTTTATTCTGGATGATTGAAGAACAAGGTTCAGTTGTCTTGGCGTTATTCGCGTCACAACAGACTAACTTGAACTTAGGCTTCATGACGATTGAACCAAGTAACTTCCAGACGTTGAATCCGCTATTTATTATTTTATACACACCATTCTTTGCTTGGTTGTGGATGAAATTAGGTAAACGGCAGCCATCAACACCATCCAAGTTCTCTTATGGTTTGTTCTTTGCTGGTTTATCATTTGTTGTCATGGTGATTCCAATTACGTTATTTGGGACATCGGCAAAGGTTAGCCCACTTTGGTTAGTTCTAAGTTGGTTAATTGTTGAAATCGGGGAGATGTTGATCTCGCCAGTTGGTTTGTCAGCAACCACTAAGCTAGCACCAAAGGCTTTCCAATCACAAATGATGAGTATGTGGTTCTTAGGCGATGCAGCTGCACAAGCAATTAACGCGCAGCTGGTTAAGCTCTATACGCCAGCTACTGAGGCTCGTTATTATGGTATTATCGGAATAGTTACGATTATCTTTGGGGCCATTTTGTTATTCATGGTACCGCGGATTAAGAAATTAATGGAAGGCGTTAATTAAGACGTCGGTGAAAAGGTGTGTTAGTCTTATGACTAAGGCACCTTTTTTTGTTAGGAGTGAAACCAGTTGCGAAAAATAGCGTTAACTAGTGATAACCATTTTGATGTGAATAAACTAGATACCACAGCGATTCGTGCGCAGCAAGTTGATTATTTGCTTGCTAACGACTACGATGATTATCTGATTGCCGGCGATCTTTTTAATGATTTTCAGGAGAGTCTCTTATTCGTGGAAAAGCTGGCCACCGAAATGGCCGGAAAATGCCGGGTTTTCTTCATTGCAGGTAATCACGATATGGTTCGTGGCGTGACTTTTGCTGAACTCCAGAGTGATCTTAGTCCCAATTACGTTCATCAGAAAACGATCACTTTTCCCGGAACCAATTACGTACTTATTGGCAATAATGGTTGGTATGATTATAGCTTTGCCGACCAAGCAGTTGGTGAAAGTCAGGCCGCTTTTGAAAAATGGAAACGGGCTTACTGGATTGATGGTGTGATTGAGCAGCCAATTAGCGATCCTGAGCGCATGCAACTGGTTTTAAACCAAACACACCAGGATCTGGAAAAGGTGCGCCAACAACGCAAGCAAGTTCTTTATATGACACATTTTGTTCCCCGGCGTGATTATATTAGCTACCAAGCAACTTCGCGAATCTGGCGCATGGCCAACGCAGTGATGGGTTCCTGGCACTTAGGGGCGCTATTGGAGGCTTATCAGGTTGAGACTGTTTTGTTTGGGCACACCCACACAAAGTTTCAACCACGGCAGTTTGGGCAAACCACTTATTTATGCAAGCCCGTTGGTTACGGGTTAAAGCGGTTAAATGAATGGAAATCTAGTTCAAACTTTATGGGTGAGTGGCGCGCCTGCCTGCAAACTAAGTATTTAGCGACTGCAACTAAGAAATAATTCGGGAACAGGTCTTGCAATTAAAGTGAATTTTCGGTATCATAATATTTGTTGAAAAACACATGGAGGAGTAGCGAAGTGGCTAAACGCGGCGGACTGTAAATCCGCTCCTTCGGGTTCGGTGGTTCGAATCCACTCTCCTCCATTTTTTTGATTGGGATATAGCCAAGTGGTAAGGCAACAGACTTTGACTCTGTCATGCGCTGGTTCGAATCCAGCTATCCCAGTTAACCGGAATGGGACAAAAATCAGTTTTGGGTTCACTGCGTAACGTAAGCTAATCCAACAACTATACTGTGGTTGTTAGAAGCACGTGAACCCAGACTTTTGGCGCACGTTCTAGAATAATGATCGGAAACTATAAGCGGCTAGGACTTTTGTCCCGGCCGCTTTTTTTGTGGGCTGGTTAGCGTGTATCCCAAAGGTAGTTTAACAGGCCACACATTAGTAAGTCGGAATCTGTTAGGTTGATCATGTGCCAAGCAGCAGAATCTGGATTCGCACCACAGTTAATAAAGGATTCCGGAAAAATAATTTTTGGGCCAAACTTGGATCACTTTTGATTCTATTTGACAGTTCTTTGAAATTTGGCTACGCTCAGGATAGTTAAATCGAGGACGACTGGCAAATAGTTAAGAAGTCGCTAACGGTCAATTGCAAGTCTTCATTTTTTATAGCGTGAGGATGAGGCATTGTTTCATTGCCAAGTGATGAAAGTATTGGCGGAGTTTTAGTTTGATTGGTGACTACTAGCAATAGAAATGGGGAGTTTAAATGAAGATTGGTTTTATCGGTGCTGGACACATGGCACAAGCAATGATGGCTGGTTTAGTTGCGGCCCAATTTAATCGGCCTAGTGATATTTTGGTTCATAGTGCCCATAAAGCACACTACCAACCCTTCGCTAAGGCCCACCAGTATACGGCCGTAGCGAGTAATCAGGCGTTAGTTACGCAAAGTGACGTTGTTATTTTGGCGGCGACAGCCAATGTGTCCCTTGAGATAATAACATCCTTGCAAAAAGTACTTGAAGAAAAAACGCCACTTTTAATTTCAGTGGCCGGTGGGGTGACGTTAAGCGACCTGGCTGATGCGGCGGATAATGCTGATTTGAGTATTATGCGGGCCATGCCCAACGTTAATGTGGCAATTAATCAAGGCATGACGGCTTTAGTTGCCAACGAAGTGACCCCAGAGGCCGATTCGGCCAAGGCACAAGCAATTTTTACTGCTTTAGGTAAAACGCAATTTTTAGCGGAAAAAGATTTTACAACTTTTGCTGCCATTGCAGGTAGCGCGCCGGCCTACGCTTATTTATTCATTGATGCACTGTCACGGGCTGGTGTTAAGCACGGTCTTAGCAAAGTCGATGCCACTAAAATTGCTGCACAAACGGTGTTAGGAAGTGCCGCCAATCTTCTCGTAACTGAAGAAAATCCTTGGAATTTAATTGATCAAGTTTCGTCCCCAGGTGGTACGACAGTGGCTGGACTACTGGCAATGGAAGAGGCTGGTTTAATGACTGCTGTTGTTAAGGGAATTGATGCTACAATTGAGCGTGAGTAGTGCTAACCCAACAATAAGTGGGGTGTTTGGCATTGCTTCTTTGGTCTATACCAGTTATAATGAGTTTATTGTGGATTAAGCGTAGGTCACTGAACTTACTTTGGTCTAATTAATTAAAAAGGTGGAATCTAGCGAATGAGTATAAAAGTCTTGAAACACGCAACGATCTATACTGGTGATGATATCATTGATGATGGTTTTGTTCGGTTTGATGACAAAATTTTGGCAGTCGGCCCAATGGAAGAATTTAAAAATTATCCCGGTGATGAAGTAATTGTGGCCACTGGAAAGACGATTATTCCCGGTTTCATTGACGTTCATAGTCATGGCGGTTACGGTTTTGACGCGATGGATGGTGATCCTGACCAGATTGATACAATGGTCCAGAAGATGACTAAAAATGAAGGAATTACAACTTATTTTGCAACGACAATGACGCAAAGTAACGCCAACATTGATAATGCAATGCGCGGTGTTAAGAAGGCGGCTGACCGAAACCCAGTTATTCAGGGTGTTCATTTGGAAGGGCCTTTTATTTCAGCTAAATATAAGGGTGCTCAGCCAGAAGAATACATCAAAGATCCTAATCCAGAATTATTAGATCATTGGAATGAATTGGCCGGTGGCTTAGTTAAATTAATTACTTACGCGCCCGAGGATGATCATTCAAAAGAATTCGAAGATTATTGTTTAGCACACGGAATCGTACCTGCTGTAGGCCATAGTAACGCCACACGGGCCGATTTATTGCACAGTAAGGCTAGTCACGCCACACATTTGTACAATGCCCAGCGTGAATTTAAGCACCGTGAACCTGGTGTTACTGGTCACGTTATGTTGGAAAATAATATGTACGCTGAATTAATCATGGACGGTTTCCACATTGTGCCTGATATGTTGGAACTTGCCTTTGACCAAAAAGGACCTGAACGAATTGAGTTAGTAACGGATTCGATGCGTTCTAAAGGGATGCCTGAAGGCGAAAGCGAACTTGGTGGTCAAAAGGTCTTCGTTAAAGACAAACAGGCACGTTTAGCTGACGGTACTTTGGCTGGGTCGGTTCTTGAATACCCAGACGCGTTCAAAAATTCAATGAAATTCACTGACGCTGATTTATACGATGCTGTTTTGATGAGCTCGGTTAACCAAGCGGCTGAATTCGGCTTGGAAGCTAAAGGTGGCATTGCTGAAGGCAAAGACGCTGATTTGAATATTATCGATAATGACTGCAATTTATTGGAAACTTACAGTTATGGTCGGCATTTTGTTAAAGGTGAAAAATAGATTTTAAAGCCAGGGGTGGGAAAAGGCTGTTTTTGGCTTAACTGGCGTTAGGCACGTGAAGCCAGACCTTTGGCGCACGTTCTAGAATAATGCTCAGAGATAATAGGGGCTAAGATTTTTTGTCTCAGCCTTTGTTTAAATAATTGAAAAAAGGGGGGCGGTATTCATGGAATCGCCGGTTTATATTCAAATTCATAATTCAATTAAGCGTGATATTGAAGCTGGAAAATGGGCGATTGGGGATCGGATACCCTCTGAGCGTGAACTTGCGATTAGTTTCGGTGTTAGTCGAATGACTTTGCGTCAAGCGATTCAAACACTTGTGGATGAAGGCATTTTAGAACGCCGGGTTGGTGCAGGGACTTACGTGGCCAACCAAAAAGTCCAAGAGAAGATGTCAGGTGTAACTAGTTTTACGGATATCATGCTGGCGCAAGGAAAAACACCTTCCAGTAAAACAATCTCTTATCATGTTGCCAGTCCCTCGCTTTCAGAAAAAGAAAAACTTAATTTACCCGATGGCGCGCAGGTATTGCGAATGGAACGAATTCGGTTTGCCGATGATGTTCCGATTAGCTTTGAGGTTGCAACGGTACCTGAGGCCTTGGTTCAGGACTTTAGCAAGGCCGAGGTAACAAGCTCGTTGTACCGAACTCTAGAAGAAAAGGCTAATCTAGTTCTTGGCGGTGCACAACAAACAGTTACCGCCCAAGTTTCCTCAGAACGGATTGCCGACTTTCTTCAAATTAAACGTGGTGATCCAATTTTGCGGTTACGTCAAGTCTCGTTTTTACAATCAGGCGAACCGTTTGAATATGTGCGTACCCAGTACGTTGGGACACGTTTTGAATTCTATTTAGAGCGTTAAATTGGTTGTTGATGGACTATAACTAGGAGTTGTGACAAAATTCGATTTTGTTATGGCTCCTATTTTTGGCTCTTCGTCAACTGTTGTTGGTGAATCCATATTTCGAGTTCTAATCACTTCGTGATTAGGGCTCTTTTTGTTTTGATTTTGAAAACGTATAGTACTCGAGTTCTAAACCTCCAGAAGCTGCGATAGCCAAAACTGGCTCGTTTGATCGCCTTGATTTTATTATTAGAACCTTCCAAAGGACCATTTGAATAGTGTGTGGTAAAGGTGTTACGAATCTCATCATGATGGCTTTCAAGTGTTTTAATCGTGTTCTTCATTTCTTCAGAATACGTTTTGTTATTCCAAAATGCCGCATTGTAGTTATGCCAATCTTGATGTTGGACAGCTGACCGGACGCTGTTTAAGACTTGATAAGTTTGTTCTAGTTCTGAATCCAACGATAACAGCTGATGGACAACATCGGTGGCAGCCATCCAGTAAGGAAAATTAGTCCACTTTTTGAATTGTTCAAAGTTAAGCTGTTCAGTTGGTACTAACAACAGCTTCCAGTAGCGCTTAAGGGCGTGAAATTCGCGAGAAGACGGGGTAAACTTCTTCATCACCTTGATTCTGGTTTTGTTAAACGCCCGATTTAGGGCGTTGATAATATGAAACTTGTCCATGACCACCATGGCATTGGGGAACACGGTCTGCACAAGCTTGGGGTAGGTATAATTCATATCAGTCACAATAATTTTGACGTTTTCTCGGGCAGCTTGATCGAAGCGGTAAAAATACTTCTCTAGTTTATTGATGGTTCGATAAGGGAGTAAGTCGATTAATTCATGGGTTTCGCCATTCATGAACTCAAAGCTCATGGCACCAGTAGCGCTCTTGGTACTCTTCACCTCATCCATTAAGATGATCTCTGGTAAATAGTGCCAATTGGTTTGAAAGTCTCGTTCAGCGCGCATTAACTGGCGGCCCACAAATGAATCTGATGCCGATACTTCATTGGCAATGTGCTTCAAAGAGACCGGTTCACCGAGCTTCTCTAGGCATTCTTTGCGGCTGGTGTTTGAAATTGTACAGTGTTTCGGAACTGCCAATGTTTGTGCAAGAAAGTTGCCGTGACATTCTTTACAGTGGAAATAGCGGCGCTTTAAGGCTAAGATGACGGTGTTGCTCAGAACCTTCGAGAATCTGATAGTGGTATTGCGCCAGCCGTAGTTAATAATCTTTTGATCATTGATAATCCCGCACTTGGGACAAGCCTTCGGCGTGTAATCCAAGTGGCCAGTTAAGCGAATAACCCCGTCTTCTCCAGTTTCACCGTCAGTAATTTTTAGGTTCTCGTCAGCTATTCCTAATAATAATTTTGTAGTATCATGACACATAGGGCATTTCCTTCTTTCTGAAAAATCTTCGTGGTGGTTGACTTGGATGAACGGACAGGAAATGTCCGCTTTTTTATTCTAGCCATAAATAAAAAATCTGTCATCAGTAATAGATGAAAATCTATTACCAACAACAGATATTGTAGAACCCTATTTTTTTAGTCTATAAAGAAAGCTTAAAATGCGGATATAAAAGTGTACTTCGGTCCTGATATGGTACAATACTTAGTGTTTAAGTCAAATTAATGAGGAGATAATAGCCATGAAAGGCATCATTCTCGCCGGCGGGTCAGGCACGCGCCTGTACCCAGTAACCCGGGCAATTTCAAAACAATTAATTCCGGTTTACGATAAACCCATGATTTATTACCCATTATCCAGCTTAATGTTAGCTGGGATTCAGGATATCATGATTATTTCAACGCCACGGGATACGCCGCGGTTTGAGGAATTATTTCATGATGGCCAAGATTTGGGCATACATATTTCGTACAAAGTCCAGGAACATCCGAATGGTTTGGCTGAGGCATTTATTTTAGCCGCGGACTTTATTGGGACGGATTCGGTTTGCCTGATTTTAGGGGACAACATCTTTTATGGTGGTGGCCTCTCCAAATTATTACAACAAGCAGCAGCTAAGCCAACTGGGGCAACTGTTTTTGGTTACCACGTTAATGATCCTGAACGATTTGGTGTGGTGGACTTTGACAAGCAGAAGCGTGTTAAATCGATCGTTGAAAAGCCAGCTCATCCGGCTAGTAATTACGCAATCACGGGCTTGTATTTTTACGATAATCAAGTGGTGCAGATTGCCAAGGACATTAAACCTTCGCCGCGGGGTGAATTGGAGATTACCGATGTCAATAAAGTCTACCTTGAAAAGGGCCAACTTGATGTGCAAATTATGGGCCGCGGGTACGCTTGGTTAGATACGGGAACTCACGAGTCGTTGCACCAGGCTTCGGGTTTCATTGCCACGGTGCAGGACCGGCAGAATTTTGAGGTTGCTTGTTTGGAAGAAATTGCTTACCGAATGGGTTACATCAACCTAGACCAGGTAGCCAAATTAGCCGAACCACTTAAAAAGACCGGGTACGGCCAGTACTTATTGCAATTGGTCGCAGAAGAAAAAGAGGAGAATTAAACTAACTATGAAAGTAATCGACACAAAATTAACCGATGCTAAAATTATTGAAACTGACGTTTTTGGGGACCACCGGGGTTTCTTCACGGAAACTTTTACCGCCAATAAGTTCAAGGCTGCTGGCGTTGACGTTGAGTGGCTCCAAGATAACCAGTCATTGTCCGTTGAACCGGGGGTTTTACGGGGGATGCACTTTCAGCGGGCCCCGCACGCCCAAACTAAATTGTTACGGGCAATCACTGGTGTTATCTACGACGTCATCATTGATGTTCGGACGGGCTCACCGACATATGGTCAGTGGCAAGGCTTTATTTTAAGTGAATTCAACCACCGCCAGTTATTGGTGCCAAAGGGGTTCGCCCATGGTTTCATGACTTTAACGGCTAATTGCAATGTGGCCTACAAGTGTGACGGCTATTACGCGCCTGACGCGGATGGCGGTTTAGCTTATGATGATCCTGATATTGGCATTGAATGGCCAATGCCACTGGATGACCTTGTGTTGTCGGAAAAGGATAAACATCACCCGCGGTTAAAAGACGCTGACTTGAACTTCGTTTACGGAGGTAAAAATTAATGAACGTACTTGTGACTGGTGGCGCTGGTTTTATTGGCAGTAATTTTATTCATTATATGCTAAACCAGCACCCAGACTACCGAATTGTTAATTTAGATCTTTTAACTTACGCGGGCAATCAACATAACCTAGATAGTATCAAGGACGATCCCCGGTACACCTTTGTTCAGGGCAATATCGTTAACCGGGAATTAGTGACTTATTTGGTCAAACAGTACAAAATTGACTGGATTGTCAACTTTGCGGCGGAATCCCATGTGGATCGCTCAATTCTTCATCCAGAGGTCTTTATTGAAACCAACGTTCAAGGCACATTAGCTTTATTGGATGTCGCTAAAAAACAAGGCGTCACTAAATTCTTACAGGTTTCCACCGACGAAGTTTACGGTACTTTAGGGGCAGAAGGTTACTTCGATGAAGCCTCCCCGCTGCGGCCAAACTCACCGTATTCGGCTAGTAAGGCTTCTGCCGACATGATTGTGCGGGCCTACTACGAAACTTACGGCATGAACGTTAATATTACTCGTTGTTCCAATAATTACGGACCTTACCAATTCCCTGAAAAGTTGATTCCGTTGATGGTTTCTAACGGCATGGAAGATAAGACCCTACCAATTTACGGTGATGGTAAGAATATTCGTGATTGGTTATACGTTTCCGATCATTGTCACGCCATTGACCTGGTTTTGGAAAAGGGCAAAAAAGGTGAAGTTTACAATATTGGTGGCCATAACGAACGGAATAACAACGAAATTGTCCATTTAATTGTGAAGACGTTAGGCTTGTCGGAGGATCACATTAAGTACGTGGCCGATCGTTTAGGCCATGACCGGCGTTACGCCATTGACCCAACCAAGATTACGAAGGAACTTGGCTGGCAGCCTGAGTATACTTTTGACACTGGAATTGTGAAGACAATTAAGTGGTACCAGGCCAATGAAGCTTGGTGGCAACCACTAAAGGCGAAAGCGGCCTTGAAGTAACAGCGATAGAATTTGGAGGGTAATATGCGAATTATGATTACCGGCGCTTCTGGTCAATTAGGTACGGAATTGTGCCATTTATTGGATGAGCGTCAAGTTGACTACCGAATGACGGATAGCCATAATCTTGATATTACGAATGAGACGCAGGTTAACGCTTACTTTGCTGGTTATCAACCGGAATTAGTTTACCATTGTGCTGCCTATACAGCGGTGGATGCCGCTGAAGAAGGTGCCGGGAAAAAGGCAAATCAAACCGTTAACGTGCTAGGGACTGAGAATGTCGCTAAGGCGGCGGCAAGTGTTGGTGCAACAATGGTTTATATCAGCACTGATTACGTTTTTGATGGTGACAGTCAGCAAAGTTATCAAGTTGAGGATCAACCGGCACCTAGAAATGAATACGGGCGCGCTAAATATGAAGGTGAGCTTGCCGTTCAAAAGTACCTGCAAAATTACTATATTATTCGCACGTCGTGGGTATTTGGCGAATTTGGGCATAATTTTGTTTACACGATGCTCAAATTGGCGAAGGATCATGATCAACTAACAGTTGTTGATGATCAATTTGGCCGACCAACTTGGACCCGCACTTTAGCCGAATTTATGACCTACGTGATTGATCAGCATTTGGCCTATGGCATTTACCATTTGGCCAATCAGGGAACGTGTAGCTGGTTTGATTTTGCCACGGCAATTTTGGCTAACAAAGTAGTGACGGTGAGCCCAGTAACCTCCGCAGAGTATCCCCAGAAGGCTTGGCGACCACGGCACGCACTGTTGGATTTGAGTAAAACCGAAGCTAGTGGTTTTGTATTACCAACGTGGCAGGAAGTTTTAGGAACTTTTTTGGGTGAGCTAGAATAGAGAGAGTTTGAAAAAGCGGTTAGATTCTGAGGATTAGCCTAAACAGACGAATTACCTTTGAAAAAGGTGATTTGGCTGTTGTAGCTAACCGCAGGAATCTGCTTTTTCAAACACGTTTAGAATAGAGAGTATTTGAAAAAGCGATTAGCTACTACTCCGCGATTGAGGATTATTAGCCAAAAGCGCTAATAATCTTGATGCTACGAACGATGAAGTGAACCCCCTGAGTTAGAGTAAATCCAATCAGGGGGGTTACTATGTTTCCATACGAAATTAGTAACAACTAGACAATTTTTAAAGTACAGCCTAACAAACAACTAATAATAGTTTGAAATGAGAGGCATGAAATGCAAAAGAAAGTTTACCATCTAAATACGGCGTTAATGGCGCTATTTAATTGGAAAGTCATGTTATTAGCAATTATCGGTGGTCTCATTGGCGCTTATGCCTTTAACTACCAGGCGGCTAACAAGCCGACAGCAACCAGTTATACTGGCACAACTTTTGTTTTATTAAGTGCTAAGACAAATAAGCAGCCAACAACGCAGGCCGGTCTTGATCAATGGGTTCCTGATGAATCGACAGTTAAAACCTACACTTATATAATGCACAGTGGCCGTTTTATGGCCACTGCTAGTCAAGCGTTAGCTAAGCAAGGAATTAAAATGAACTCGGTACAGTTACAAAATTCGGTTGGGACTTGGCAGAATTCTAATACGAACCTCATTTCAGTTCAGGCCAAGGGTAATCGTAAGAATGTAACAACGATTGCAGATAGCGTTGCTGAAACAGCTGTAGCGCAGTATGGTAATTATTTAAGCAAAGGTAAAGCAAGTCTGATTCAATCAGCTTGGTTGGAAACTAATACAACAAAGCCTAAAACGCTGGGAGCAACCTTTCAGGGTGGTCTGCTAGGTTTCTTATTGGTTTGTTTAATTGCCGTGTTATTTAGTCTCCTGCGCAAAGGTATCAATGCTAAATTTTTACAGGATCATCTTGGCCACCGCAACGTTTTTGATGTTACGAAGTTTGAAACACCACAACTTGCAAGTGAGTTTTTGATGACCATTGGTGATAAAAAGACAGTGCTACTTACGGCCGCTGATGAAACGATTTCGGGTCAATGGTTGGCCAAACAAGTTGCCAAATTGGGTTGTCAGACCTTGTTTATTTCATTCTCGGCGGATCAAGAGGCTGACCGAAAATTAAAACCAATTTCGGAAAATTTTGCCAGTATAACAATTCCGGCATCAGATCAGGGATATAAGATGGCCCAAGAAACTGAAAAGATACTCGAACAAGCATCAAAGTACGACCAAATATTTATTCAAAGTAATTCAATTTTAACAAACCCAGCAACTCAAGCGTTGGTCAAACAGGTTGATGGTATTTTTGAATTAGTTAGTCCAACAACAAAACGAGAGACGTTAGAGGAACAAGACGCCTTTTTACGCAAATATCAACTAAAATTCATTGGCGATATTTTGTTAGATACTAAAGCATAAGGATTAAATTGATGATGTTTTGCGCTAGGAGGGAAAATTACGATGCAAAGCCCCAAAGTGGCGATCTTGTTGTCGACTTTTAACGGTGCAACTTATTTAACGCAGCAAATTGAATCAATCCAAAAGCAGACTTATCAGAATTGGCAACTGTATATTCGCGATGATGGGTCTAGTGACCAAACCGTTGCTATCATTTGTCGGCTGGCGAAAAACGATACGCGGCTAACCCTAATTAATCCTCAGGAACAGCAAAACCTAGGGGTGATTCCGTCGTTCTTTCAATTATTGAATACTGCTACGGCGCCGTATTATATGTTTTGCGATCAAGATGATGTCTGGCTGCCAGAAAAAATTCAAGTTACGTTGGCCGCAATGACTCGCGCCGAAAAAAAGGCGGAACAACCGATTTTAGTTCACACTGATTTACGCGTTGTCGATACAGATTTAAATTTGGTGAGCAAGTCAATGATTAAGAGCCAGCGATTGCACGGCCAGACTAATTTAGGTGAATTAGTTGCCCAAAATAGTGTGACTGGCTGCACTGTGATGATCAATCAGGCGTTGAAAGCAAGCTACACTTACAAAGCAAGCGACGCAATTCTAATGCACGATTGGTGGTACGCTTTGTTGGCGGTGACCTTGGGCCAATTGGTTTTTGTGGATCAAGCAACCATTCTTTACCGCCAGCACCACGATAATGCTGTGGGCGCTAGTTCTTCGCGGGTTATGAAGGTATTACGCGGTTACGGTGTCCGTAAAATGCGGCACTCCATCGCTGCTTCAATTGAACAAATTAATTCTTTTTGGCAGTTGCAGTTACCCCAGTGGCGGGAAAGTGATCGGCGGCTATTAAATTTCTACCAACAAATTCCCAATATGACCGGGTTAACAGTCCTTAGGGGATTAAGAAATTTTGGGATTCGTAAAAGTGATTTTAGCCGTAATTTTGTGTTTAAGTGGCTACTTTTAACGCACCGTAAATGAAGGAGCAAAGTATGGCGGATAAAGTAAGTTGTGTCGTTGTCACCTATAATCGATTGGCGCTGTTAAAGCGGTGTTTAAACGCCATTTTTGCGCAGTCTAAACCAGTAACGGATATTTTTATCGTTAATAATCATAGTTCTGATCAAACTGCCGCTTATTTGGCCCAACAAAAAGGTACCCACGTACACATTTTTAATTTAAACGAGAATCTTGGTGGCGCCGGTGGTTTCGTCTATGGTATGCAGCAGGCGGCCAAAGTAGCTAACGATTATATCTGGTTAATGGATGATGATACGTTAGTTCATGCCGATACGTTAGCGCAGTTATTACGTCCAGCAAAAAGAATTCCAAATTTTGGTTTTTTGAGTCCGCAAGTAAAACTTAAGGACGGCACAATTGGTAATCGGCCGTTACCGTTGTACGATTGGCAACCAGAAGCAAAAACTGGCTTAACGCGGTTGAAAACAGGGTCGTTTGTGGCAATTTTATTTAACCAGCGAATCGTTGAACGGCTGGGACTGCCGATTAGTGATTTCTTTATTTGGTTTGATGATCATGAATATACAATGCGAATTTCGCAACATTATCCGGCCTACTATGTGCCAACCGCACAGGTTACCCATTTAACAGTTGCCGCCACGCCGGACATCTTGACTGATCAGAAACGAATTCCCCGCTATTTTTATTTGTTTCGTAATAAGTACTATACGCAAAAAGAATTTCGGGGCAGCTGGGGTGCGATTAAAGATATTTTGGCTAATCTCGTCATCATTGGGCAGATTATTGTTGGTAAACGGCCAAAAAAAGGGCAAAAAATCATGACCGTGATTCGTGGTACTTGGGCAGGCCTATTTTTCAAACCACAAATTAAGTCAGTCAATAATGAAGAAGGAAGGTAGCAGTTTGTTACAATCAACGGATGCTTACAAACCAGTTGCCAGTCCAGGAGAAGGTCTCTTTTGCTTCGCTTTTGGGCTAAGCTTCTTTTGGTACCTTTTTAAATTAAGTATGCTAGCCAGTTACATGCCTTCTTTAGCCGGGCGGTTAGTTTTTGTGCTTAGTGGAGCGCTAATTTTATTGAAGATTGTTTTTGTGGATAGCTATACGCGCCGCGAGTTAATGCAGGCGGGACTTGTGACGGTTATTTTCACACTTTCGTCCTTGATGTCAAAGGATCGAATTTTATTAATTATCTTATTATTTATTCTTGGGGCCAAGGGCATCAATTTTGACCAAATCATTAAGACTTATTTGTGGATTGGAATTCCTGAAGTGCTTGTCATCATGTTGCTAGCACAGTATAAGGTTATTACTAACCTAATTATTTACCGCAGTATTGATCAAGGAGGGGCGGCACGGCAGTCCTTTGGCTTTTCTTCACCAACTGATTTCTCAGCAATTGTACTTTTTTTGTTCATTGCTTATTGTTATTTAAAACGGGGAAAATTAAAGTTCATTGATTACGTTGTGACCCTATTTATTTCCTACTTTTTATTAGTCTTTTGTGATGCACGGTTGGATGTGATTTCCCTTTTATTAGTTTGTTTAGCGATGCTGCTCTATAGTAGCCTCAGATTTTTGCCACGGCAGCACTGGTTGGCCAGACTTTTTCACTGGACGTGGTTGACCTTTCCAATTAGTGCCTTTCTTTCGGTTTGGTTGACGTTAACGTATCGGAAGGGTTCGACCTTCTATGCATTTCTTGATAATGCGTTATCCGGTCGGCTGCACATTGGCCGTCAAGGTTATGATAAGTACGGTCTTAGTCTGTTTGGGCAACATATTGTTGAACACGGTAATGGCGGTAATATTGCTCTAAAAACAAATTGGCAAAAAACGGCGTATTTCTATTTAGATTCTTCTTTTATCCGTTTATTGTTAATTTACGGGATTATTCTGTTTTTGTTTATTGTTATCTTTTTTAGTTGGTACTCGTTTCAGTTAACCAAGCAGGGTAATTTATTAGTGCCACTGATTTTGGCGATTGTTGCCGTAAATAGTATGATTGAACCTAATTTACTTCAGATCAACAAGGACCCATTCCTTTACTTGATTTTTGCACAATTACCACTGACACATAATTTTAGTCCGTTTGGAGGTGGTCATTCTGGATTCAGTCACGATTAGCATCGTTACGCATAATAGCAAGCATATTTTCCATGTGTTGAATCAAATTAAAACCGAATTGGCCGCTTCATCCGTAGGGGTTATGGTGTTTGATAATGCTTCCGCGCCGGCTTACCAAAATCAGTTGAAGGCTTACCAGTCTGATCAAATTCAAATCACCTTAGCCTCTGTAAATAAAGGCTTCGGTTTTGGTCATAACTATAATCTTGCGCGGATTAAAACAACTTATTTTATTTGTTGTAATCCCGATATTCTACTCAAAAAGGCCGACTTCACACTGATGTTGCATCAATTACAAGCTCGGCCGGAGATTAGTATGGTAACACCAAAGATTGTTGATCCAAAAGGTGAAACGCAATATTTGATCAGACGGCGATTAGATGTTTTTGATTATTTATTACGCTTCGTCCCCTTTGGTTTTGTTAAGCGTCTGTTTGCAAAACGTTTAGCCCACTATGAATGTCGCGATTTATCGAATCAGACACAGCTGATTAAATATGGCTCAGGTGCGTTCATGTTTCTACGGGCACAAGCTATGCGTGAAATTGGTGGTTTTGATGAACGCTTTTTTATGTATTTTGAGGATAACGATTTATGTGATCGATTGCGGCAAGCTGGCGGGAAGATTTGTTATGTACCGGCGGCTCGGGTTGTTCATTACTACGCCCGGGATTCGCACAAACATTTTTCGGTTTTTATCATATTTTTAAAATCAATGACGAAGTACTTTAATAAGTGGGGTTGGCAGTTTTTTTAGCTAACCTTCCATTGCGGAGTAGTAGGCCATACGCCATAATCTGGGCGCTTTTTCAGGCACTCGTAGTTTAAACGTGTTTGAAAAAGCAGATTCCTGCGGTTGCCATGTTTCAACTTGGCGCTTTTCGCCATAGTTGAATGGACAACGTATGTAGCATCAAGATTATTAACGTTTTTGGTTAATAATCCTCAATTGCGAAATAGTAGCTACGATCGCCAAATCATCTGTTTCACAGATAATTCGTCAATCTAGGCTAATCCTCAGAATCTAACCGCTTTTTCAGGCACTCCCAGTTTAAACGTGTTTGAAAAAGCAGATTATTGCGTATAGCTACGCTAGTCGAACGATCCGCTGCGCGTCTCTTTTCGCCTAGCTAGGCTATACTCCATAATCTAACCGCTTTTTCAAACACTCTTCAGTTAAGTTCGCACGGTTCTAGTAAAAATGCTAAAATGAATTTATTAAATTTTATGGAGATTAATTATGACAAAATTATACCCAGACGATAGTTATACGTTGCATACTGACCTTTATCAAATTAATATGATATTGACTTACTGGGAAAAGAATATTCATAATCGTCAGGCCGTTTTTGAATGTTATTTTCGTGATATGCCGTTTGGCAACGGTTACGCAATTTTTGCTGGCCTAGAACATGTTGTTCGTTATATTCAACAGATTAAGTTTTCGGATTCAGATATTGCGTATTTACGTGAGGCCGAGGGTTATCCTGAGGAATTTTTAGACTATTTACGCGACTTTAAATTTACTGGCACAATTCGGTCCGCAATTGAGGGCGATCTTGTTTTTAATAATGAGCCAATTCTCCAAGTCGAAGGAAATCTTGCTGATTGTCAGTTGGTCGAAACGGCGATTTTAAACATGGTTAATTATCAAACCTTGATTGCAACCAAGGCGGCGCGGATTAAATCAATTGTCGGCAGTGATATGGTCATGGAGTTTGGTACCCGCCGTGCGCAAGAAATGGATGCCGCCGTTTGGGGGACACGAGCCGCCTATATCGGTGGTTTTGATGCGACGAGTAACGTTCGGGCGGCCAAGATTTTTGGAATTCCAGTCAGTGGAACTCACGCCCACTCGTTAGTTCAGGCCTATCGCAGTGATTATGAAGGCTTTAAGGCATATGCTGAAACGCACCGGGATTGTGTTTTTCTAGTGGATACGTATGACACCTTAAAAAGTGGGGTACCGAATGCTATTCGGGTGGCCAATGAAATGGGCGATCAAATTAATTTTCAGGGCGTCCGAATTGATTCTGGTGATATGGCCTACATCTCAAAACGTGTGCGTCAGCAACTGGATGAAGCTGGCTACACCGAAGCCAAGATTTATGCTTCTAACGACTTAGACGAAAAAACAATTCAAAACTTGAAGATGCAGCACGCAAGAATTGATGTTTGGGGCATTGGAACCAAATTAATTACAGCGTATGATCAGCCAGCACTGGGTGCCGTCTATAAGTTAGTGTCGATCGAAGATAAAAAAGGCATGATGCGCGACACGATTAAACTATCGAGTAACGCCGAAAAAGTGTCGACGCCTGGTAAAAAGCAAGTTTGGCGGATTACTAAAAGAGCGGATGATAAATCAGAAGGGGATTATATTGCTTTTTGGGATGAAAAGCCTCTGGAACAAGATTCTATTTACATGTTTCATCCGCACTACACTTACATTAATAAAACGATTACTGATTTTAACGCCCGTCCAATTCTGCACGACATTTTTGAGAACGGCAAATTAGTTTATAAGTTGCCTAATTTATCAGAAATTCGCCGTTATGCCGCCGCTAATCTTGATTCGTTATGGGATGAATACAAGCGTGATTTGAACCCACAAGATTATCCAGTTGATCTATCACAAAAGTTGTATGATCATAAGATGAAAATTATCCAAGAGGTTAGTAAAAATGTGGGTAAAGAGCAAGATACGATTAATTAAGGAGTGACCTTAATGCGAAAGTTACAACAAGAAATTATTGCGGCAATGAAAACTCAACCAGAAATTGATCCGAAGCTCGAAATTCGTAAGAGTGTTGATTTTTTGAAGGCTTATTTACGGAAATATCCGTTTGTAAAATCATTAGTTTTAGGAATTTCTGGTGGTCAGGATTCAACTTTGGCCGGGCGGTTAAGTCAGATGGCGATTAACGAAATGCGAACAGAAACCGGCGATGACACTTACCATTTTATTGCTGTTCGCTTACCTTATGGTGATCAGGCTGATGAATCCGACGCCATGGCGGCAATTGAGTTTATTCAGGCCGATACCATTTCGCGAGTTAACATTAAGCCAGCTGTCGATGCAACCGTCACGGCACTTGAGGCCAATCAATTAAGTATTAGCGATTTCAACAAGGGTAACATCAAAGCACGGCAGCGAATGATTGCCCAGTATGGTATTGCTGGCGCACGAAAAGGTGTCGTGGTTGGAACTGATCATTCAGCTGAATCGATTACAGGTTTTTACACCAAATTCGGTGATGGCGGTGCTGATCTAGTGCCTTTATACCGGTTAGATAAGGAACAGGGTAAGCAATTGCTACGGGAATTAGGTGCGCCGGTTCACTTATACGAAAAGGTACCGACGGCTGATCTGGAAGAGAATCGTCCTGCGTTACCAGATGAGGCGGCCTTAGGGGTTCGCTATGAAGATATTGACGCCTACCTAGAAGGTAAGGAAGTCAGTCAAAAGGCGGCCGATGTCATTGAAGGCTGGTATTTGAAGACGGCACATAAGCGCCACTTACCAATCACGATTTTTGTTGATTTTTGGAAATAATAACAAATGACTTGCGTTTAGGATAATTAATCAGTTATACTAAATTTAAATCATAGGGGAGTAACTTGCAGCTGTATCTTTGTTGCGATAACGTCATCAGCAAGAAAAATTATTTTTCTGGTGTTGTCTTAAAAAGTGAGACTTATGTGTGTCTGTTTACTGTGACATACATAAATCGCACTTTTTTTGTATGTTACGTTAGGCAGTGGGATCTTATTGTACCAAATAGTAATTATAGCGTTGAAGGAGGAATAATTTATGGCTCAGCAACAAAAACAACCTTATTACCAACAAAGTAGTAAAGAATTACTGACAAAGTTTTCGACAACCGATGCGGGTTTAAGTAAGCAGGAGGCACAGCAACGGTTAACGCAAAACGGGCCGAATTCCTTAGTCGCAAATAAGCGTAAAAATGTTTTACAACGTTTTATTGACCAATTCAAAGATTTTATGATTATTGTTTTACTGGTGGCCGCATTAGTAGCCGGTTTTTCTGGTGAAATTGCAGATGCCGTGATCATCATGCTGGTTGTTATTTTAAACGCCGTTTTTGGCGTTTTCCAAGAGATGCAGGCCGAAGCAGCGATTGATTCACTTAAAGAGATGTCTGCACCTAAGGCCAACGTTTTACGCGGTGGGAATGTGGTTACCATTAACAGTGAGGACATTGTGACTGGGGACATTGTTTTGCTGGAGGCGGGGGATGTTATTCCGGCCGATCTGCGTTTGATTGAAGCGCAGCAGTTACGACTTGAGGAGTCCGCTTTAACTGGTGAGTCAGTACCAGTGGAAAAATCAGTTAAGGCATTAAACGCCGGAACTGACGAAAAGGTCAGTTTAGGTGATCAAATTAACATGGCCTTCATGAACAGTAACGTAACAAACGGCCGTGGTGTTGGCCTTGTTGTCGCAACCGGGATGCAAACTGAGGTTGGCCGAATTGCCGGAATGCTAAATCAGGCCGATGAAACCAAGACGCCACTTCAGGAAAATCTAAATCACTTAGGCAAGGTTTTAACTTGGATTATTTTAGGTTTGTCCGTTTTAATTTTTGTCCTAGGTCTACTTAATCGCCAAGAATCTGTGTTAAACATGTTGCTCACCGCGATCTCCTTGGCCGTTGCAGCAATTCCAGAAGGGTTGCCGGCCATCGTAACGATTACGTTAGCGTTGGGAACGAAGCGAATGGCTAAGCGCCACGCAATTGTTCGTAAGTTACCAGCCGTTGAAACGTTGGGGAGTACTGACATTATTGCCTCAGATAAAACGGGTACCTTAACGCAAAATAAGATGACCGTAGAACGTATTTTCGAAAATAATGAGTTAACGGACGCTAAAACCAGTCAAGTAACCCTTGATGATAAGGTTGTTCGGATTATGACGTTAGCAAACGATACTAAAATTAATGCTGATGGCGAGTTACTTGGAGATCCAACTGAAACAGCCTTGGTTCAATTTGGCCTGGATCATCAATTAGACGTGGCCGATTTGATTAAACAATTGCCACGAGCCGGCGAGGTGCCATTTGATTCTGAACGGAAGCTAATGACAACGATCCATCAATTGGACGATAACCGTTATTTAATTGCGACTAAAGGGGCACCTGATCAACTATTACCCCGAACAACGCATTATCAATTAAATGATAAAATGCCAGAAATGGACGCTAAAGAACGAGAAACAATTTTGGCTACCAATACTAAATTGGCGAAGCAGGCCCTCCGAGTTTTGGGGATGGCGTATAAGATTGTGCCAACCTTGCCAGCTGAAATAACGACTGAAACCGTGGAGCAGGATTTAACTTTCGCTGGTTTGATTGGGATGATTGATCCAGAACGACCGGAAGTGGCCAATGCTGTCGCTGAAGCTAAGGGTGCTGGAATTCGTTCACTAATGATCACTGGGGATCACCGGGACACGGCCGAAGCAATTGCATTGCGCCTTGGTATTCTCCAACCGGATGAACACGATGCAGTAATTACCGGTAGTGAGTTAGATGCCTTAAGTGACGCCGAGTTTGCTAAAAAAGTACCTGATTATGTCGTTTACGCGCGGGTTGCGCCGGAACACAAGGTTCGAATTGTAAAGGCTTGGCAAAAACGCGGCAAAGTCGTTGCCATGACTGGTGACGGGGTTAACGATGCGCCAGCACTGAAAACCGCAGATATCGGTGTTGGGATGGGAATTACCGGTACGGAAGTTTCGAAGAATGCTTCTGATATGGTGTTAGCCGATGATAATTTTTCTACAATTGTCGTTGCCGTTGAAGAAGGCCGAAAAGTATTTGCCAATATTCAAAAAGCTGTTCAATACTTGCTTTCCGCAAATCTAGGTGAAGTGTTGACCTTATTTATGATGACAATTCTAGGCTGGCAAATTTTGGCGCCCGTTCAGATTTTATGGATCAATTTAGTCACGGATACTTTTCCAGCGATTGCGCTGGGACTTGAACCAATGGAACGTGATATCATGAAACATAAACCTCGGGGACGTGATTCAAACTTCTTGTCTGGCGGAGTGACGTCGTCGATCTTTTACCAAGGCTTACTCGAGGGTGGCATTACCTTACTCGTTTATTGGTTAGCGATAAACTACCCAGTTCACGCAGCGGCAAACTTGGCCCACGCCGATGCCTTAACGATGGCATTTGCAACTTTAGGGATGATTCAATTGTTCCACGCCTTTAACGTTAAGTCGATTCACGGAACGATTTTCCACCGGGGAATTTTTGCCAACCGTTCATTTAATTGGGCCATCTTAGCCTCAGCAGTACTTTTAGCAGCTACGATCGTAATGCCTGGTTTCAACAAATTATTCCACGTGACGCATTTGGACTGGTTCCAGTGGGGCATTGTGTTGGGGGCTTCGTTATCAATCATTGTGATTGTTGAAATTGTGAAGTTCTTCCAGCGTCGTTTTCATAAAGCCTAAAGAGTGTTTGAAAAAGCGGTCAGATTCTGAGGATTAGCCTAAACGGACGAATTATCTGTGCAACGGATGATTGGGCTGTTGTAGCTAACCGCAGGAAGCTGCTTTTTCAACCACGTTTACACTAAATAAAGGTATTTTTTAAACAAGCCTAAGCTAAAAAATAGGTTTGTGGTAAAATGAGTTGGAATTAAAATCCAAATAATAAAAAAATATCTTCGTGATTATCAGCAATACATTGAAGGTATAAACAGTAGTTACGCCAAAACTCATTTGTGTTGTAACCGCTAGGAGGCAAATTATGTCAAAAGCACAACAATTAAAAACCCATTACGCTCACGTTGTTGATTCAATGATTCAGACAACCCAAAATTTAACTAGTCAGTTAAATGGCGATTACGAGTTGATTAAACAAGCAATTGCCACCGATACTGTGAGTGAAATTGCCAATGACCAATGGCTGAGTATAAAAAAGAACTTTAATGCCGGAGTTGCGGATTACCAGAAAAGTTTAGAAACACTAAAAGACGTGCGACCACCGGCAAAGGCGATGGGCTTACAGCATTCACTCCTAGCAGCTTACACGGATTATGTTGCTGGATGTGGGGCAATGGCAGATGCGGTTGATGCTGAAAAACATACCGTTGACGTATCGGCATTTACAGCGGCAGAAAAGCAGCAGGATCAGGCGTCAGAGGCAATGAACAAGCAAGTAAGTCGCTTGTCATCCGTACTTTCTTAAATCAGGATTAAAATTTAGGTTGACAAACTCTCATTTTATTTTTATACTTTAACTATTCAAATTAGAAATAACGAGGTCACAGTTATGAAAACAAGTAATCGTCAAAAGTTGAATCGCCAGTTCTGGCAAAGCCAACATTAGACGGATTGACGTAGGTGCAATCTGTCAGATGCAGATTGTATCTATGTTGGCTGTGCTCTTTTAAAAGGCTCTTCGTCAACTGTTGTTGGTGAATCCATATTTCGAGTTCTAATCACTTCGTGATTAGGGCTCTTTTTGTTTTGATTTTGAAAACGTATAGTACTCGAGTTCTAAACCTCCAGAAGCTGCGATAGCCAAAACTGGCTCGTTTGATCGCCTTGATTTTATTATTAGAACCTTCCAAAGGACCATTTGAATAGTGTGTGGTAAAGGTGTTACGAATCTCATCATGATGGCTTTCAAGTGTTTTAATCGTGTTCTTCATTTCTTCAGAATACGTTTTGTTATTCCAAAATGCCGCATTGTAGTTATGCCAATCTTGATGTTGGACAGCTGACCGGACGCTGTTTAAGACTTGATAAGTTTGTTCTAGTTCTGAATCCAACGATAACAGCTGATGGACAACATCGGTGGCAGCCATCCAGTAAGGAAAATTAGTCCACTTTTTGAATTGTTCAAAGTTAAGCTGTTCAGTTGGTACTAACAACAGCTTCCAGTAGCGCTTAAGGGCGTGAAATTCGCGAGAAGACGGGGTAAACTTCTTCATCACCTTGATTCTGGTTTTGTTAAACGCCCGATTTAGGGCGTTGATAATATGAAACTTGTCCATGACCACCATGGCATTGGGGAACACGGTCTGCACAAGCTTGGGGTAGGTATAATTCATATCAGTCACAATAATTTTGACGTTTTCTCGGGCAGCTTGATCGAAGCGGTAAAAATACTTCTCTAGTTTATTGATGGTTCGATAAGGGAGTAAGTCGATTAATTCATGGGTTTCGCCATTCATGAACTCAAAGCTCATGGCACCAGTAGCGCTCTTGGTACTCTTCACCTCATCCATTAAGATGATCTCTGGTAAATAGTGCCAATTGGTTTGAAAGTCTCGTTCAGCGCGCATTAACTGGCGGCCCACAAATGAATCTGATGCCGATACTTCATTGGCAATGTGCTTCAAAGAGACCGGTTCACCGAGCTTCTCTAGGCATTCTTTGCGGCTGGTGTTTGAAATTGTACAGTGTTTCGGAACTGCCAATGTTTGTGCAAGAAAGTTGCCGTGACATTCTTTACAGTGGAAATAGCGGCGCTTTAAGGCTAAGATGACGGTGTTGCTCAGAACCTTCGAGAATCTGATAGTGGTATTGCGCCAGCCGTAGTTAATAATCTTTTGATCATTGATAATCCCGCACTTGGGACAAGCCTTCGGCGTGTAATCCAAGTGGCCAGTTAAGCGAATAACCCCGTCTTCTCCAGTTTCACCGTCAGTAATTTTTAGGTTCTCGTCAGCTATTCCTAATAATAATTTTGTAGTATCATGACACATAGGGCATTTCCTTCTTTCTGAAAAATCTTCGTGGTGGTTGACTTGGATGAACGGACAGGAAATGTCCGCTTTTTTATTCTAGCCATAAATAAAAAATCTGTCATCAGTAATAGATGAAAATCTATTACCAACAACAGATATTGTAGAACCTTTTAAAAGTGCCCGCATAGATCGTATACTATGCGGGTTTTTGTTTGCTTAAAGCAATTACCCACCAGACTGGGCAATTGCTTTTTTGTTTGAAATGCATTTTCCAAACACACTTAGGTTATTTCGTAAGGGGAGGAATTATTATGTTAGAGCTGCAACAGGTTGTAAAACAAATTGGGGGCGGACAAAAATGAAACGAATGATCGGCTTGATTGCTATTCTGGTTGCTTTTTTGGGAGTTGCTTTCTTTCAAGAAGGTGGCGTTAAAACGGCAGCACCACAAGAAGTTAAGAAACCAACCATCGGTATTTTACAAACAATGTCGCATCCGGCGTTGGATCAAATCACAAAAGGCACGATTGATCAGTTAAAGAAGCGGGGCTACGTCAACGGTAAGACGGCCAAGATTGATTTTGAAAATGCCCAGGGTGATCAAAGTAACCTTAAATCAATGGCGGATCGGTTTGACAATGAAGATACCGATCTTAATATTGGGATTGCAACACCAGCGGCTCAATCAATTGCCAACGCAAATAAAACGACACCATTGATTCTTGGTGCAATCTCCAATCCAAAGAGCGCCGGGTTAGTCAGTAACTACAAGCACCCAGGTGGTAACATTACTGGGGTTTCGAACTTGACACCAACGAATGATCAAATTCGTTTGGTTCGTGAGATCATGCCTAACGTTAAGGAGCTAGGTGTGATGTACACTTCTGGTGATCCTTCGGCGGCCGCTGAAGTTAAAGTAGTACGACAAGTAGCGCCTAAGTACGGAT
Organism: Loigolactobacillus backii; assembly: GCF_001663675.1. Lineage (NCBI taxonomy): Bacteria > Bacillati > Bacillota > Bacilli > Lactobacillales > Lactobacillaceae > Loigolactobacillus > Loigolactobacillus backii. The sequence continues at coordinate 30,907 of NZ_CP014873.1, read as the reverse complement.
TTAAGCTTAAAGAATTCACTGTTTCTAATTCCAGTGATGTGGATCAAGTTGCACAAACGATGTTGCAACAGGTTAAGGCCGTATACGTGCCAACGGATAATACCATTGCAACTGCGATGCAAACTTTGGTAAAAGATGCTAACAATGCGCATGTACCCGTATTTCCACCAGCTGGAACAATGGTTCATGATGGTGGTTTGGCCACTTACGGAATCAATCAGTATCAATTAGGAGTTGCCACAGGAAATATGGCGGCCGATGTGTTGCAAGGCAAAGCAAAACCAGCAACAACGCCAATCAAAATTATTGCTAAGGGCGATTTAGTGCTAAATATGAAAGAAGCCAAGTTATTGGGGATCAATATTCCGACACACTTAGTGAACGAAGCTTCTAAAAAAGGAGAGATCATTCGATGAGTTTAATAGTATCTGCAATTGGGCAAGGCCTATTATGGGGCATTATGGGCGTTGGATTATTCCTAACTTTTAGAATCTTAGATTTTCCAGATATGACTGTTGAAGGAACTTTCCCGTTTGGAGCGGCAGTTTGTGTGACGGCAATTACTCACGGTGTTTCACCGATTTTGGCGACACTCTTGGCTTTTGGTGCGGGGCTGCTAGCGGGGCTTGTCACTGGGTTACTGTACACCAAAGGTAAAATTCCGATTTTGTTAGCCGGAATCCTTGTAATGACGGCGTTATATTCGATTAATTTACGGGTAATGGGTAAAGCAAATGTGTCTTTGTTAAATCAAAAAACATTATTCAGCTTTCCATTCTTAAAGGCATTACCACAATATTTTGACAGTATTTTTATTGGTCTGTGTTTAGTGATCGTAACGATTGTCTTCTTAGTTTGGTTCTTACAAACTGAATTAGGCCAGTCCTTTATTGCAACTGGTGATAATGAATTCATGGCCCGTTCATTAGGAATTAAAACGGACGGTATGAAAATTATGGGCCTAATGGTCTCTAATGGTTTTATCGGTCTATCCGGTGGCTTGATGGCTCAAAGTAACGGTTACGCCGATGTTTCAATGGGGATTGGGGTCATCGTTATTGGTCTTGCCTCAATTATTATCGGCGAAGTTGTTTTTGGCGAATTAACCATGAATCAACGCTTAGTTGCCGTAGTTCTTGGCAGTATTCTTTACCGCTTCGTTATCCTGATCGTCTTGCAATTAGGCTTCAACACCAATGATCTGAAATTAATTTCGGCGGTTGTCTTGGCCTTTGCTTTGATGCTACCAGCATTTCAGACTAAATTTCATACGCGGCAAATGATTCGAAAGGGGCTGACAACACATGACGACTAAAGAAGAATTATTAAGTTTAAAGGATGTTGTAGTCTCAGTTAATAATGGTAACGAATTGCGACCAATTCTAAAAAAACTAAACTTAACCATTAACGCTGGCGACTTCATTACAATTTTAGGAACAAATGGTGCTGGTAAAACAACGTTATTCAATACGATTGCCGGTAACCTCCACCCAACCAGTGGCCAAGTTTTACTACGTGGCCAAAATATTGCGCAACAAAATGAAGAGCAGCGAGCCAGCTTTTTAGCCCGTGTTTTCCAGGATCCAAAAATGGGAACGGCCCCGCGAATGACGGTCGCTGAGAATTTATTGTTAGCAACGCAACGTGGTCAAAGAAGAGGATTACGATTACGCAAGTTACGCCAAAATCGTGATCGTTTTCGTGAAATGTGCGCTGAAATGGGAAATGGTTTAGAAAACCATTTGGACACACCAACGGGTAATTTATCTGGTGGGCAACGACAGGCGCTAAGCTTGTTAATGGCGACTTTGACCAGCCCTGATATTTTACTGTTGGATGAGCACACGGCGGCACTTGATCCAAAAACGAGTGAACAATTAATGCAATATACCATGGAACGAATTAATCAGAATCACCTTACTTGTTTAATGATTACCCATCATCTAGAGGATGCGCTCAAGTACGGTAATCGTTTAGTGGTTATCGATGACGGCCGCATTGAAGCGGATTATGATGCTAAACAAAAGCAGACGATGACCCGGGAGAAATTGTACGATTTCTTTGATGAAACAATTGGTTAAATAGTTAATGAAAAACGGCAGCGTGAAGTGACTCATTGTACCAGACTAAAATCTGGTGGGGAGTTACTGAACGCTGTTTTTTTGATGTGGCGGTTGGAAAATATTTTTACTAGTAGGTACTGGGCTAAATTAGTATAACCGTGTTTGAAAAAGTAGATTATTGCGTATGGCTGCGCGGCTCTTTTCGCCTAGCTGCCATGTTTCTTGCGGTGATCGAGACGAATTGGGTTGAGGAAACACAGTTATGGACTGTATAACTGTGCCCTTAGTTTTTCGCCACAAGAATGGTCAACGTTCGTAGCATCAAGGAATATTAGTGCTCTTTGCTAATATTCTTCCTCCATTGCGGAGTAGTAGGCTATACTCCATAATCTAACCGCTTTTCAGGCACTCTCAGTTTAAACGTGTTTGAAAAAGCAGATTCCTGCGGTTGTCATGTTTTAACTTGGCGGTTTTCGCCGTGCTAGTTCTTGCGGCACGTACTTTGCCACAAGAATAGACAACATTTGTAGCATCATGAGTTATTTGCGCTTCTTGCAAATAACTAACCGTAATTGCGAAGTAGTAGTTGAATGGACAACGTATGGAGCATCAAGATTATTATCGTACTTGGTTAATAATCCTCAATTGCGAAATAGTAGCTACGATCGCCAAATCATCTGTTTCACAGATAATTCGTCAATCTAGGCTGCGATTCGGACTTCGGTTTATCCTAGTCCGATCGACATCGTTAGTAATCCTCGGAATCTAACCGCTTTTTCAAACACTCTCTAGTAATTTAGGTGAAAAGTACCGTATAATAAAGGCTAGAAGAAACCACTGACAAATAAATGATCTATTGTTTAAGTCGTGAAAATTAAGTGTAGGAGAATTAGTAAATGGATAACGCAGTTTTACAGCGGACAATTAAATTACTGCCCCAATATCAAGCAAAACAAATTAAGGCAACGTTAGAACTATTGACCAGTAGCAATACGGTTCCCTTTGTGGCTCGTTACCGAAAAGAAGCTACTGGTAATTTAGATGAAGTTCAGATTCGGGAGATTGAGTCTGCCTACCATTATCAGGGTAACTTGAGTAAACGCCAGGCTGAAGTTTCCAATATTATTGCCGAACAGGATAAGCTGACTGATAAATTACGTCAACAAATTGCTGCGGCACAAACGCTTCAGGAAGTGGAAGATCTTTATTTACCGTACAAGCAAAAGCGCCGAACCAAAGCTACGATTGCTAAAGAAAGTGGTTTAGCGCCTTTTGCAACTTATTTATTGCAACTACCAAATAGTTCGGCGACTGTACTACAACAAAAGGCTGAGGAATACGTTGATTCGGAAAAAAATGTTCCTGACGTGCCGGCCGCTTTCGCCGGAGCTCACGAAATTTTGGCAGAGCAATTTAGTGATAACGCAGATTTCCGTCGTTGGATTCGGCAATATACGGAAAAAAATGCGCATTTTATTTCGCAAGTTAAAACTAAGGCGGAAGATGAAAAGCAAGTCTACGCAATTTATTATGATTTTAACGAACCTCTAGCAAAGATGGTGTCTTACCGTGTTTTAGCAATCAATCGGGGCGAAAAAGCTGGTATTCTCAAGGCTCATCTTGAAGTCTCCGACCGACCGATCATTTGGCACATGGCGCAACAAGTCTTGCGGGGCACGACTAATGCTGCAGCGCAGTATGTTCAAACGGCAATCGAGGATGCTTATAAACGGTTTATTGGTCCCGCAATTGAGCGGGAAATCCGGAACCAATTAACCGAAAGCGCTGGCGACCAAGCAATTGCCGTTTTCGGTGATAATTTGAAGCATTTGTTATTACAAGCACCATTAAAGGGCCGGGTTGTTTTGGGCTTTGATCCAGCTTACCGCACGGGCTGCAAATTAGCCGTGGTTGATCCGACCGGAAAATTTCTAGATAAATTAGTCATTTACCCGCACAAACCAGCTAACGCCGAAAAGCGCAAGGCTGCAGCACCGGCGTTTAAAAATTTAATTGAGAAAAATCAGGTTGAAATGATTGCAATTGGTAACGGAACGGCTAGCCGAGAATCAGAACAGTTTGTCGCTGAAGTGCTAAAAACAATTGACCGGAAAGTTTATTATGTCATTGTTAACGAGGCCGGTGCCAGTGTTTATTCGGCCAGTCAAGTGGCCCGGGACGAGTTTCCTGAGTTTAACGTTGAAGAACGAAGCGCAGTCAGTATTGCCCGACGATTGCAGGACCCACTGGCCGAGTTGATTAAGATTGACCCAAAGGCGGTTGGGGTTGGCCAGTATCAACATGACGTTTCCCAAAAGCATTTGGGCGAGCAGCTAGATGTTGTTGTGGAAAATGTGGTAAATAGTGTTGGGGTTAACGTTAATACGGCCAGCCCTGAGTTGTTAGCACATATTTCTGGTTTGACGAAAACAACGGCCCACAATATTGTTAATATGCGTAATGAGGTTGGTAATTTTTCCGATCGGAAGGCGCTCAAAAAAGTGCCCCGTTTAGGACCAAAAGCGTTTGAACAGTCAGTTGGGTTTCTTCGCATTATTGGCGGGAAAACAATTTTGGACAATACTGATATTCATCCGGAAAGTTATTCATTGGCTAAGCAAATTTTGGCCCATTTTGATTTAACTTTGGCTGATGTTGGTCGCCAAAAGGCAAAGAATACTTTGCAGCAGGCAAACGTGACTGAGTTAGCTAATGAATTTGAGGTTGGCGCCGTTACGTTACAAGATATTATTGCTGGGTTGATCAAACCAGGTCGTGATTTGCGAGATGATTTTGCGCAACCATTATTACGGACGGACGTGTTGACGATCGCCGATTTAAAAGCAGGGATGGCCTTAGAAGGTACCGTGCGGAATGTGATTGATTTTGGCGCTTTTGTCGACATCGGTGTTAAGCATGATGGTTTGGTGCATATTTCGCAATTAGCCAATCATTTTGTCAAGCGACCTAGCGATGTGGTCTCGGTTGGTGATATTGTGCACGTTTGGGTCTTAGCGGTTGATAAAGAGCGTGAACGGGTGCAGCTAACCATGTTGCCGCCAGAGGAAAAGCATGGATAACACTGACTTAACTAAATTGGTGCAGGAGGTTTCGTTAACCTCATTTAGGCGGCCTTTTAAGCACGTTGCTGTTTTTAATTCGCGTTTACGGACAACTGGGGGCCGGTATGATTTACGTGATCACCATATTGACATTAATCCCAAAATGTATCAGCATTATGGCAAGCAAGTTTTAATTGGTATTATCAAGCATGAACTGTGTCATTACCATTTACATTTAACTGGTAGCGGCTATCAACACCGAGATGCGGCCTTTAAAAAATTATTACTTCAGGTTGGTGGGAGTCGCTACGCACCGGCTTTACCGCAGCAAGTTGGCAAAAATAAATACCAGTACGTCTGTCGCAAGTGCGGTCATCGTTACCAACGACAGCGACGAATTAATTTGAAAAAGTATGTTTGTGGCCATTGTCACGGTCATTTACAGTTAATTACAGAAAGAGGGGAATCTTATGCGTGAAATTGGGATTGGTTTGCTAGGTTTAGGGACGGTTGGCAGCGGGGTTGTTCGTTTGTTACAGGATAATCAGGCGAAGATTTCATCAATTACTGGCCGCCGGTTAACCATCAAGCGAGTCATCGTTCGGCACCCAGAAAAGCACCGTGATACTAAGCTGGATGGTGTACCGATGACGGCCAACATTGAGGATATGATCCAGGATCCAGCCGTTCAAATTGTAGTTGAAGTGATGGGAACCATTCAACTGGCGGAAGACTACATAAAACGTCTATTACAAGCGGGGAAACACGTTGTTACTGCCAATAAGGATCTAATTGCCCAAAAAGGCGGCGAATTGGTTGATATTGCGGCAAAGAAACAACGTGATTTGATGTATGAGGCTAGTGTTGCTGGTGGGATTCCAATTTTACGAACGATTGTTAATAGTTTTGCTGCTGACCAGATTTTAGAAGTTAGTGGGATCGTTAACGGAACAACTAACTATATTTTGACGCAAATGAACCAGAAGAAAGTTAGTTACGCAGCGGCCTTGAAATCAGCCCAGGACTTAGGCTTTGCCGAAAGTGATCCAACAAATGACGTGATGGGAATTGACGCTGCTTATAAAATGATTATCTTAACTCAGTTTGCTTTTGGAATGAGCCTTAAATTGGAGAATGTGACTGTTGAAGGAATTGACAAGGTTCGTTTAGAAGACATTCAGCAGGCACAAAGTTTAGGCTACACGATCAAATTAATTGGTGACGCCAAGGAAATTGATGGAAAGGCCAGTGTTTCGGTGGGACCAACATTAATTGCAAACAGCAATCCATTGGCGGCCGTGCAAAATGAAAATAATGCTGTAGTTGTTAAAAGTGCAGCGGTTGGTAACACAATGTTTTACGGACCCGGTGCAGGTGAGTTACCAACGGCCAATAGTGTTGTCAGTGACATTATTGCGGTAACCAAGGATATTGGGATTGGCATTACCGGTAATACTTTTAACAGCTACCGACACCAGGTGGCCATTGCACCTAATAGTGCAGTTAAATCTGCGTACTACCTTGCATTAAAGGTTCGGGACATTCCGGGACAAATGTTGGCCTTAACGCGAATTATGGCTGAATCAAAGGCCAGTTTCCGCCAGATTTTTCAAACGTCCAGCGATGGTGATTTCGCCCGGGTGGTTATGATTACCCACGAAATTAGTTTGGCCCAATTAGAGAAAGTTCAGGAAAAAGTGGCCGTATTAGAAAACATTGAATTAATCTCTAGTTACCGCGTTTTGGATTAACTATAGCTCTAAAGAATTGAGGCGGGCCATGTTTCCCGGGCACGGTTTTCGTGCTAGGAGAATGGCTATCATCCGAAAATAAGATTTTGCGGTAACGTAAAAAGACCTTAAAGAATTGAGGAGGCCATGTTTCGAGTGCACGATTTTCGTGCTAGGAGAATGGACATCATCCGAAAATGGGATTTTGCGGTAACGTAAAATAGACCTTATAGAATTGAGGAGGAATGAAAGTGACAGTTATTCGTGTACCGGCGACAAGCGCCAACCTTGGACCAGGTTTTGATTCAATTGGGATTGCCTTAAATTTATATCTGACTTTAGAAATAAAAGAAGCACGGCAGGATTGGTTAATGACGCAGCCCTTTAGTGCCGACATTCCTTCCGACAAACGTAATCTTATCATCAAAACGGCTTTGGCCTTAGTACCTGATTTACCACCACATCATTTGGTGGAAACGACAAATATTCCTTTGGCTCGCGGCTTAGGCAGTAGTTCTTCGGCGATTGTTGCGGGAATTGAATTGGCTAACCAGCTTGGTGGGCTAGGCCTGAGCAATGAAGAGAAGTTACAAATTGCGGTTCGCCTAGAAGGTCATCCAGATAATGTAGCGCCAGCAATTTACGGTAACTTTGTCGTTGCGACATTTGATGGTGTTCAAGCAAATGCAATCAGTGCACCATTTCCGGCGGCAAAGGCGTTGGTCTTTGTGCCGGAGACTGAGTTATTGACTGCAAAAAGTCGCGCAGTATTACCCAAACAGTTACCACTAAGAAATGCTGTTGCGACCAGCTCGGCGGCTAATGTTTTAGTGGCGGCCGTTTTGCGGGGTAATTTACAATTGGCAACCCAAATGATGGGCCGCGACCAATTCCACGAAACTTATCGCCAGCAGTTAGTTCCTCAGCTGGGTAAGATTCGCAAAGTATTGCAGAATGAAGGAATTTACGGAACTTACTTAAGTGGCGCTGGGCCAACGGTGTTGACAATGGTTGCACCGGAGAGCTTGACCACTGCCCAAAAAGCCGTTAAGCAGTTAGCGCTGGCAGGTAAATGGTTAACGCTGGATGTAGACGCCAGTGGATTAATGGTGACTAAGTAGTTTCTGAGAAGTCTTTAAAAAAAAGTTGCACCAGTAAAAATAATTTGCTAAACTATAAAAGTTGGCAATTGCGGTTGTGGCGGAATGGCAGACGCGTCAGATTAAGGATCTGGTGGGATATATTTCCCGTGCTGGTTCAAGTCCAGTCAGCCGCATCAATGATAGATTTGATTAAAAGATTGAGGTTTAGACCTCAGTCTTTTTTTGTCCATTTAAATAATTGGCCGCAAGATCTGTGCTAATGCTTTTTTAATTAATTTAGCGTAAACGTATTAAAGTAAATCGATCAATGATACACTAATGTAAATTGACAGCGGTTTATAGTAGTTATTATAATGGGGTTAGGATCTTTCATTTGATACACTAGTAGTTGGATTGTACGGGGATTTTGAAGGGAGCAAGCAGATGAGGCGTGTTGAGCGAATTTATGATTACGTTTTAGATGATACTAAGCAACTAACGGCCACTGCAATTGAACAAGGTGCAGGGCCGACAACTAAATCAGTTGCCGCGGCCTTGGAAATTGTACGACCGAATGTTTCGAAGGCACTAAATGATTTGGTTCGTTCTGGGAAATTACAAAAACTAGCTGGCCGGCCAGTGCGTTATTTACCAGCCAAATTTTTGGTTCAACCTGATGCAATCATACGCAAAACGGCCGATCCGGTAACTGCAATGCCAGCACAACCCACGCAAGTGACCAATACTTTCTCAGTTAGTAAAACTGATTTCTTCGATAAAATGATTGGGGCAAATGGGAGTCTAAAGAACCAAGTGGAACAGGCCAAGGCGGCCATGCTTTATCCACCTAAGGGGTTAAATACATTAATTGTTGGCCCAACTGGTTCTGGTAAAACTTTTTTTGCCAATGGGATGTATCAATTTTCGCAAATTCACCACATTATTGATAAGAATCAACCATTGATTACCTTTAATTGTGCTGATTACGCTCATAATCCAGAGTTGTTGATGTCACATCTGTTCGGGTACACCAAGGGTTCGTTTACCGGCGCCAACGAAGATAAGGATGGTCTTATTCAGGAAGCAAATGGCGGCATGCTTTTTCTCGATGAAGTTCACCGATTGCCACCAGAAGGCCAAGAGATGATCTTTTATTTTATGGATCACGGAACGTATAGCCGACTGGGCGAAACTGCAAAAACACATCACGCCGACGTTCGCTTAGTGTGTGCGACGACTGAAAATCCCGAGAGTAGTCTGTTAGCAACTTTTGTCCGCCGAATTCCGATTCTCATTCAGCTACCGACGTTTAATACGCGGCCGGCCAATGAACGATTGTCCTTATCACGCGCGTTATTTTCATTAGAGGCTAACCGGATTCATAAACAGATTCGGTTATCCGAAGATGTGGTTAAGGCTTTGCTGGGCAGTGTTACTTACGGAAACGTTGGCCAATTAAAGTCGAACATTCAGTTGGTCTGTGCCAAGGGCTTTTTGAAAAATATGCAGTCACAGGATGAAATTGTGATTACTTCGGAAGATTTACCGGACAACATTAAGATGGGGATCGCGGCTCTTGCGTCAGATCGGGATGAATTAGGCGAGGTCACCAAATTGCTTGAGCCCTACATGACCGTAGCACCTGAGGAAGCAACTGCCTTGGTCAAGGAAGACGCCTATGAGTTACCCTATAATCTTTACGAAATTATTGGTAGTAAGGCGGCCATTTTAAAGTCAGAGGGGCTTGATCAGGAGCACATCAATAATTTTATTACGACGGATATCAATATTCATTTGAAATCATTTTATAAAAAAAGCGATTTAGATGCACCTGAAGATGATAAACTGGCCGATATCGTTGATAATGATATTATTAATTTTACGAAGCAAGTTCAATTAAAGGTGCAGGACATGTTAGGCTACACCTTTAAGCAAAATTTTGTGTACGCGGTTAGTTTACACATCTCATCCTTTGTTAAGCGTGTTCAGTCGGGAAAAGTGATTCGCAGTATTAGTGATGATCTAAAAGAAATGGTGGCGGATTACCCGCAAGAATTGGATGCGGCTGGTTTGATCAAAAAAGATTTAGAAGATCATTACCAAGTGCCGATTCCCCAGTCAGAAGTCTATTACATCACGATTTTACTTGCCTCTTTAAAATCTGATCAAGTTGCCGGTAAAGTTGGTGTCGTGGTTGCGGCTCATGGTAGTAGTACGGCCAGTTCAATGGTGGAAGTTGTGGCCAAATTATTGTCACCGGACAATATTGCCGCCTACGATATGCCAGTTGAGATGAGCCCTAAGGTCGCTTACGGCGGCATCGTTAAAAAGGTTCGTCAGGTTGATCAAGGTAACGGTGTTTTACTGTTAGTGGATATGGGCTCGTTGTCGACCTTTTCCCAACAGCTATTTAATGAAACTGGAATTGAGGTCAAAACGGTTGATATGGTGACAACGGCGATGATTTTAGAGGCCGTTCGCAAAACCGAGATGATCGATAATGATTTGGCGGCCATTTATCAGGAATTAAAGGAATTTGGGGGCTATTCCAAAGTTAACGCCGAGACGTTGCCCAATGCGGAAATGTTTACGCAACATAGCAAGGAACCACTCGCAAATTTGCCCAAAGGAATTATTGCGATTTGCTCAACTGGGGAAGGAACTGCCGTTAAGATCAAGCAAATGCTCGATAAAAAATTAGCCCAGCGGTTAGACGATGATATTACTGTGATTCCAATTTCAGTGGTTAATATGAACCAAACGATCTTTAACCTCAGCCAAAAATACCAGATTATCGCTACTACGGGAATTGTTAAACCAAATTTGAATGTTCCGTATATTTCCCTAGAAAAATTATTGCAAGGTGACGGGGAAGACTTCTTTGATCAGGTTATTGATGGATTAGACACAAAAGATATCCAAAAATCTAGTCCTAGTTTAACTAAGGAATTGTGTGAGGAGTACATGCGCGACTACTTCATGTACATTAATCCGCATAAATTAATCGATGTTCTTTGGTCCTATACGGATACGGTGAGCGGTGAATTGGCCGTTTCGTTTACCAATACATTTAGAATTGGTTTAATTTTACATGTTGCTGGCGCAATTGAACGTGCGTTACTGCGGGATCCGATTTCAGTTGACGATCATGAATTGGCAACAGTCACAAAGTCGCCCTACTATCACAGTATTCAAACAGCTAATCAATTATTACAGAGTAAGTTACAGCTTTCGTTAAATGATGCCGAAACTTACTATATTGAGCAATTATTCGATACACAAACTGAAAAATACGCTTCCTAAATTTTTGTTAATGTATCAATACACTAAAAAATAGTGTATTGATACATTTTTTTTGTGGCCGCAAATGGCCGCTAAACAGCGATTTATAACTAATACACAAAAGTTGGCACGGTATTTGCTTTATAGATAGGTGTACGACTGATTTAAACCAGCTTTAATTTAATTTAGGTTAGGCGCAGATAGTTTCAAAGGAGCTTTGATGGCCCATTTGAGACGTTCTCCAGGAGGTGAAACAGTGTTAGCAATTATCATTGCCAGCCACGGCAAATTTTCTGAAGGAATTTTGCAATCGTCCCAAATGATTTTTGGTGAGCAAGATTTGGTCAAGGCCATAACATTTATGCCTGATGAGGGCCCAGACGACTTAATGGATAAATTCCAGACGACGATTGAGTCATTCGGAGCCGATGATCAAATTCTTTTCTTGGTTGATTTGTTTGGCGGGTCACCGTTCAACACTGCAAGTCGGATTGTTGCTGAAGATTTGGATCGTTACGCTTTGGTCACCGGTGTGAATTTACCGATGTTATTGGAAGCGTATACTGTTCGGGACAAGCCGCTTGCTGCAGTTGTCACACACCTTGAAGAGACTGCTAGGGCGGGGGTTAAGCACTTAGATTTAACCATATTTCAGGAGTAACTAATGCTGAAAGGATCGAGTTATCGTGACAATGGACATTTGTTTAGCACGTGTCGATAGTCGCTTGCTTCACGGCCAAGTTGCTACTGTATGGACAAGAAGTGTGTCACCTAATCGCATTTTGATTGTTTCAGATAACGTGGCAAAGGATAAGTTACGTAAGACCCTGCTAGTACAAGCAGCACCGCCAAGTGTTCGAACAAGTGTCATTACGATTGATAAGATGATTCGGATTTATCAGGATCCCTTGTTCGACGATTTTAAAGTTTTGTTGTTAACGGAAACTGTTGAGGACATGGTGCGTTTAGTCAAGGGCGGCATTAACCTTAGTCACGTTGGAATTAACATTGGTAGTTTAGTTTTCTTGGACGGAATGAAGTTGATTACCAATTCAGTTGCCGTTGGTCAAGAACAGGCTGATGCACTACGTTATTTACATAACGAAGCGGATTTAGACGTTTTTGCCCAAAAAGTTCCGGCAGATCGTAAGCAAAATTTAGGCGATCTGCTCACAAAAAATGGTTTCTAATTGAAGGCTCAGACCCAGTGTCCGATCTTCATTTTAAACAATAAATTGACAGGTTTTCCTGTTGGTTGGGTAGTTGGATAGCTACTCTGCACTTATTCATAATATTTTATTGTAATGGGAGGTAAAAAGATGGTAGGAATTATCATTGCTAGTCATGGTAAATTCGCCGAAGGTATCTTGCAATCCGGAACAATGATTTTCGGGGAACAAGAAAACGTTAAAGCTGTTACGTTGATGCCAAGCGAAGGCCCTGATGACATTAAGGCAAAATTGGAAGATGCAGTTTCATCTTTCGATAATCAAGATGAAGTGTTGTTCTTAGTCGATCTTTGGGGCGGTACGCCGTTCAATCAAACAAACAATTTGTTTGAGGAGCATAAGGACAAGTGGGCGATCGTAACTGGTCTAAACTTGCCAATGTTGCTTGAGGCGTATGGTTCACGAATGTCAATGGATTCAGCACACAAAATTGCGGCACACATTTTAGCTTCAGGTAAAGACGGAGTTAAGATCCGGCCAGAAGAATTAGCACCTAAGGCTCCAGCAGCCAAGGCAGCTGATGCGGGTGCTAGTGCCGGTAAGCCTGGATCAATGAAATACGTGCTTTCACGGATTGATTCACGTTTACTTCATGGTCAAATTGCAACGGCTTGGACTAAATCAGTTCAACCAACGCGGATCATCGTTGTTTCAGATTCTGTTGCTAAGGATGATTTACGGAAGAACTTAATTCAACAGGCCGCACCAGTTGGTGTTAAGGCTCACGTTATTCCAATTTCACAAATGATCAAGATTGCCAAGGACGATAAGCATTTTGGTGGTCAACGTGCGCTCCTTCTTTTTGAAACACCACAAGATGCCTTACGGGTTATTGAAGGCGGTGTTCCAATCGAGACACTTAACGTTGGCTCAATGGCTCATTCAGTTGGTAAAGTACAACCAAATAAAGTTTTAGCTTTTGACCAAAACGATATTGATACTTTTGCTAAACTCAAAGCCGACGGCGTCAAATTTGATGTCCGGAAGGTTCCCGGTGATAATGGGGAAAACATGGATTCTATCCTCAAAAAAGCCGAAGACCAATTGAAACAACAGGCTTAGTTTTAGTAAATACTTGAAGGAAACGGAGGATTAATTACCATGAATTTAAACGCTATTCAAATGATACTGGTTGTTTTCGTTGCATTTTTAGCTGGTATGGAAGGTGTCTTGGATGAATTCCATTTTCACCAACCAGTTATCTCTTGTACGTTAATCGGCCTTGTAACCGGGGATTTAGTTCCTTGCTTAATTTTAGGTGGGACGTTACAAATGATCGCTTTAGGCTGGGCTAACGTTGGTGCCGCTGTTGCACCTGATGCTGCCTTAGCCGGTGTTGCATCCGCAATTATTTTAGTTTTAGGTGGTCAAGGCAAAGCTGGTGTATCATCTGCCATTGCCATTGCCGTACCACTTGCCGTAGCAGGATTATTATTAACAATTCTTGCTCGGACTGTTGCAACTGCTATTGTTCATATCATGGATCGTTATGCTGAAAAAGGTAGTTTTAGAGGCATTGAAACTTGGCATATTATCGCTATCTGTATGCAAGGTATCCGAATCGCTATTCCTGCTGCTTTAATCTTAGCAGTTGGTGCTGGCCCTGTAAGAAGCTTACTTAGCGCTATGCCTACTTGGTTAACTGAAGGCTTATCCATTGGTGGTGGTATGGTTGTTGCCGTTGGGTACGCAATGGTTATCAACATGATGGCTACTGCTGAAGTATGGCCATTCTTCGCCATTGGCTTCGTATTAGGAACCGTTAAAGACTTAACTTTGATTGGTCTTGGTGCTATTGGTGTTTCAATGGCACTCATTTACTTGACACTTTCTAAAATGGGTGGCTCAGGTAAAGGAAACGATAACGGTGGTGGATCCGGTTCTGGTGACCCACTCGGCGATGTCATAGATAATTATTAGTGAAGGGAGCGTACAGAAAATGGCAGATAATAAAATTACTTTAACCAAAAGAGATCGTATCAATGTTTGGTGGCGTTCAACCTTCATTCAAGGTTCTTGGAACTATGAACGTATGCAAAATGGTGGCTGGTGCTATACATTAATTCCAGTTATTAAAAAGTTATATAAGACAAAAGAAGATCGTTCCGCTGCTTTAAAGCGTCATTTGGAATTCTTTAATACACATCCATACTTAGCTTCACCAATTATTGGTGTAACAATGGCACTTGAAGAAGAACGTGCTAATGGTGCCCCAATTGATGACGTTGCTATCCAAGGTGTAAAAGTAGGTATGATGGGTCCTTTGGCTGGTGTCGGCGATCCAGTATTCTGGTTCACGGTTAAGCCAATCTTAGGTGCTCTTGCTGCTTCTCTAGCAATGGGCGGTAACATTATGGGACCAATCATCTATTTCGTTTTTTGGAATTTAATTCGGATGGGCTTCATGTGGTATACACAAGAATTTGGTTACAAAGCAGGTTCTGCAATTTCTGAAGATTTATCTGGTGGTTTATTACAAGATGTCACTAAAGGTGCTACCATTCTTGGTATGTTTATCTTAGGGTCGTTAATTAACCGTTGGGTTGTTGTTAAGTTCACACCTGTTGTTTCGAAGATTCAACAGTCTAAAGGTGCCTTTATTGACTGGGCTAAATTGCCAAAGGGCTCTGCTGGGATCAAAGAAGCTTTGACACAGCAAGCTGCTGGTTTATCTTTAGATAAGTTCAAAGTAACAACATTGCAAGATAACCTAGATCTTTTAATTCCAGGTTTAGCTGGATTACTCTTAACATTCTTATGCATGTGGTTATTGAAGAAGAAAGTTTCACCAATCATCATTATTCTTGGCTTATTCGTTGTTGGTGTTGTATTACACGTATTACACGTTATGTAAGCATAGTGATTTGGTTAAAGGGAGTGGAACAAAAGTCGGTTTTGGGTTTACTGCGTAACGTAAGCTAATCCAATAACCGTACTATGGTTGTTAGATTAGCTGTAGTTAGGCACGTGAACTCAGACTTTTGGCACACGTTCTAGAATAATGATCGGAACAATAAGAGGCTGGGACTTTTGTCCCGGCCTCTTTTTTAAAAGTATTTACGGACATTGGAACCAATTATTAAGTTATCGTGGTACAGTTATAATGTATTATCTAGTTTTAATTTGCTGTAGTTGAATCCGTAGTGTTATTAGCAATATATGGCGGATAACTTGTAATTGCGGCGTAGGGTCTAAATGTTTTTGGGATAAGCGTTAAGAAATACTAGTGTTTGTAAATCTGGCCTATACTTAATCTATTGTGAGTATTGTAGAGAAATGGAGTTGAGCAAATGGTTGAATCAATTAATACGAAAGTCGATTTAGTCGTTGATGCTACGTCCTATTTAGGAACAGCAAAATACGGCAGAATTATGGTTGGTGATAAAGGATTTGAATTTTTTAATGAACATAATGTTCGTGATTTTATTCAAGTTCCGTGGAATGAATTAGATTATGTTTTGGCTTCTGTCATGTTCAAAGGACATTGGATTCCACGTTTTGCCATTCGGACTAAGAAAAACGGTACCTATACTTTTTCGGCTAAAAACCCGAAAAAATTATTGCGATGTATTCGGGTATACGTTGATCCAAGCCACATGGTACGTTCTTTGACATTCTTAGATGTTTTAAAACGCGGTATCGTTGGTCTGTTTAGTAAACGGAAAAAGGCTAAATAGGGCTAATTTATCCATTAAAATCACTATCAGATTTTTTCTGACGGTGATTTTTTAAAATGCTAGAATATTTGGTAAAGGTAATTTTCAAACTTAGCCGAAGGGTATCAATCTATTTTTCGCGGTTTCTTACGCGGATTAATCAGTGTAAGATCAAATAAAATGATTTTCCAACGTATCGGGGAAAAATAATTAACGGTTTTAACTAAATGAAATGAGCAAAAAGAAACGGGGGACCGAAATGATTGAATCAATTAATACGAAAGTTGATCTAAAGGTCAAGGCAACTTTATATGCCGGGACAACGCAGTATGGTAAAATCATCGTTGGTGATAAGGGTTTTGAATTTTTGAACGACCAGAAATACCGTAATTTTATTCAGGTACCCTGGGAAGAGGTTGACTACGTGATTGCTTCGGTTGGATTTAGGAAAAGGCGGATTTCCCGTTATTCGATCCAAACAAAACAACGCGGTACGTATGCATTCTCTTCTAAGGATCCCAAAGAGGTTTTACGAATGATTCGCCAGTATGTCGATCCCAGTCATTTAGTTAGACCAAAAAGTATTTTTGATGGTCTAAGGCATGATTTTGAAAATATGTCTAAGAAAAAAAGTGATTAAACCAGTGAGTGTTTCGATTTTAAGCACGAACTGTATGGTTTACAAAAATCAATAAAATTACTTTTAGACCAAACTTTACTAATGCTATAATAGCGAAGTAGCTAAGGGAGAGTGATGTATCTTGACTAAGGGAAGATCGGCTTACCGAATTAGTATTCTAGCACTTTTTATTGCCATTATTATTATTCAGAATTTTGTACCGCTATTCGGGTACATTCCAATTGGGCCGTTAGATTTAACGACTATTCACGTAACGGTTATTATTGCGGCCATGGTTTTAGGTCCGATCGATGGTGCAATTGTTGGGGGTGTTTGGGGCCTAATCACCTTTATCCGGGCGTTCACTTCGCCTACGAGTCCACTGGCGCCATTAGTTTTTACAAATCCAGTGATTGCCATTGTGCCGCGAATCCTAATTGGTCTGGTAACAGGCTATTTGTTTAACTGGTTAAGGAAAACACACTTACCGCAAACTGTAGGGATGATGTTTGCTAGTTTGGCTGGGGCGCTGACCAATACTATTTTAGTGCTTGGCTTAATTTATATATTTTACCGAAATCCACAAGTGGCGGCAGTTTATCACACTAATTTAAACGGACTACTCAATGTATTATTAGTTGTTGTGGCGACGAATGGTATTCCGGAGGCCATTTTGGCAGCAATTGTTGGCCCATTAATTAGTTTGCCGTTGCAGCGTTACCGAAAAGATTGATGATACAGTACCGTTATTTTGAAGGTCGTAATGAATTTGACCCTAAATTCGTTACGATCTTTTTTTGTATTGTGATTTAACACTATGGAACTAAGAAGGATCAAATGAATCAGACATGTTTAGTATTTCTTTCTAATTAAGTTTATATATATATAAAACCCTCAGGGACCCAAAAAGTGACACTAAAAAAGCAATAATTTTTGTAACCACTCCGAAAGCTGATCAGGGCGGGGATAATTATTGCTTTTTTATTTTACTTTTTTCTAAATTTATTTTTTGAAATTGATTAATGGCGGCGAGTACTACCTCGAGTACAACCTCGAAGGAGTACTCGAGGTTGTACTCGCCGATTTCGCGGTTATTTTTATTAGCGGTAGCCTGTGGGTATTTGGTGGAAACGTGTTTGAAAAAGCAGATTATGGCTACGCTAGTCGAACGATCCGCTGCGCGTCTCTTTTCGTCTAGCTGCCATGTTTCTTGTGGTGACCGAGACGAGCTTAGTCGAGGAAACACAGTTATGGACCTTATAACTGTGCTCCCTAGCCTCGCCACAAGAATGGACAACGTTCGTAGCATCAAAGAATATTAGCGTTCCTCGCTGCGATTCGGACTTCGGTTCATCTTAGTCCGATCGACATCGTAAGCGAAGCCAGTAATATTCCTCCTTCATTGCGAAGTAGTAGGGTATATTCCATAATCTGAGCGCTTTTTCACTCTCTTCTGAAACGTGTTAAAAAAGGCAGATTATTACATATAGCTACGCTAGTCGAACGATCCGCTGCGCAGATCTTATCGACCAGCTAGGCTATATTCCATAATCTGAGCGCCTTTTTTAACACTCTCTTTTCTAAAACGTGTTTGAAAAAGCAGATTATTGCGTATAGCTATGCTAGTCGAACGATCCGCTGCGCGTCTCTTTTCGCCTAGCTAGGCCACACTCCATAATCTGGGCGCTTTTTCAAACACTCTCGTTAATCAAAGTTATCGCTATTTTGCATGTAGACAATCTCATCGTAGGAAATTTGTTCCCGCAATTGCTTGGCCGTGTCGGTACTGATTAATTGGTCGGTTAAATGATTGTCCACGTAATCATATTCATACTGGAAAGCAGTGATGAATAAATCTTTTTGTGTATCATTTGTTTCGTCACTATTGCTGAAACGACGGTGCCGCTCACGATAGGAACGGCGAACAATTCCAATTGCCGCAAAATTGTCGACGGTTGTTTCGTTATTCAAATACTCAATAACGGCGTTGTAACCATGGTCCTCAATCTGGGCGAAAATTTGGCGTGTGTCTTTTATTTTTTTACGTTGTTGGTCGGTTAAATTACGGCGCAGTTGAGCTATTCGACGTTTCTTTAAAAGACCAAAGGTTAGATATTTAAAACCAGATTTTATTCGGCGCCAAAGAATTTGCCAGATACTTTTTTTCGTAGCAAAGTTGCTTTGAATTAAAAAGCGCTCGTAGGAAAGCTGTTGTTTAGGTGTAATGTCACCCGTGGTCACTAACTGCTGGACCGTCGTTTGTTCAACATGCTGTGTTTTTTTAAACAGGCGGGTCAGTGTTTCATAAGATGGGCGGGTATAATCGGATTTTTGATTGTACAGTGTTTCTAAGACAATTTGGGCGCTCTGCGTACCACTAACTGTTTGTTGTAATTCGGTGATCGCAAAATCCAACATATCGTTGCGAATTGCGCGAATGTTGACCGGCGCTTCCTTGGCCGCTTTGACCTTGGCGGGTACGAGTAGTGGAATAACAAAATTTGGAACGATTAAACTTAATAGAATAACAACGGCGGCGACGAAAATAATCTCGTTACGCATTGGGAATGATTTTCCATTTGCTAATGAAAAAGGAATCGAAAGCGCCATGGAAAGGGTAACGGTTCCGTGAATACCGCTGGCTGCCATGATGGCGCTAACTGTTGGTCGATTGAGATCGCGGTAGGGCAGTTTAACGAAGCCAGCGTAAACCCATAAAAAACGTAAACCAGTCGAAATTGCGTAGATTAATAAGGCAAGGCCAAATAGGCTAAAGAACTGCAAAGTATGAGTAGAGATTAAATCGAGAACAACCGTTGGTAAAGTGAGTCCCAATAAGACAAAAACAAAACCATTCAGAACATCGCTGATAATTGTCCAAATACTAGCCGTTGCGAATTGGGTTTTGGTTGAAGTTAGTTGCAAGCGATCACGCTCGGCACCGTGCACTAAACCGGCGGCAACAACTGCTAAGATACCAGAAACTTCAAATTGTTCAGCAACAAAATAGATGATAAAGGGCGTTAAAATCTGTAAGGGAACGGAAATCGGAATACTGTCCGCGGCAATTTCCCGTAGCCAAATGCGCAAACGAACGATCAGCAACCCCAGAATGGCACCAAGGATAAGGCCACCAAAAAAGCTAAAGATAAAACTAGTAATCCCGTGACCAACAGAAAAAGAGCCTTCACGGTAGGCACTGAGACTTAAATTTAAGGCCACAATACCAGATGCGTCATTAAATAGAGATTCGTTTTCTAAGGTATTCATGATGCGGTTTGGCAGCGCCATGTTGGAAGTGATTGACTTAACGGCGACGGCATCTGTTGGGGTCACAATCGCGCCAATGGCAAAGGCCAGCGGAAGTGTCATCAGTGGGAATAGTGAATTAATACTGAATCCCAGAATGATTACTGTGATGACAACTAGAAAAATCGATAATGATAGGACATTGGCAATTCCACGCCTTAAACGGCGGCGGGAGGTGTTTTGCGCATCATTAAACATTAAGGGTGTAATGATGGCATAAAGAAAAATTTCTGGATTAAGTTGATAGTGATGAAAAAGCGGTAAAAGTGATAATAAGAGACCTGCTGCGATTTGATAGAAGGCTAGTGGTATTTTCGGGAAGATTGCGTAAATAATATTGGCAAAAATTACTGCACCTACAATGATGCTAATGGTAAAAATAGTTTCCATGAGGTCCTCCTTTAGCTACATTAGGCAGTCGGTAAAACGGAAATTGTTTTAGCATAAAGCATATTTTAACAAGTAGATCTTTTAGCCTATTCCAGTTTGTGCTATGCCTTTTTGTCATTAATAAAATTGATCAAAGACTATTATGCCATAATTTGATTTGTTGGCGTACTTTAATTATAAAAAAACCATTATTGAAGAATAAATCGTTGGATATCTGAGTTTATCAGCACTGGTAACGCTTCATTATCTAGCCTATAATGAAGGTGTGGAAGTTTAACGAAGGGTGGTAAGAGTATGTTGACGGTTGGTGTGAGTATGTTGTCTTTAGCACGGGTTCAATTTGCGATGACAACAGTATTTCATTTCTTCTTTGTTCCTTTCTCAATCGGGATGGCGTTTATAACGGCAATCATGGAAACAATTTATGTCGTAAAAAAGGCGCCAATTTATAAACAAATGGCACAGTTCTGGGGAAAGATTTTCCTTTTAAGTTTTGCTGTTGGTGTGGTTACTGGTCTTATTCAAGAATTTCAATTTGGGATGAATTGGTCTGATTACTCACGATTTATGGGTGATATTTTTGGGGCGCCACTGGCTATTGAAGCATTGTTGGCGTTTTTCCTGGAATCAGTATTCATCGGACTATGGATGTTTACTTGGGATCGCTTCAAACCTGCGATTCACGTTATTTTTATTTGGTTAGTTATGCTTGGTTCTAGTGCTTCAGCTTTATGGATTTTAACTGCCAATAGTTTTATGCAGAATCCAGTGGCTTATAAATTGGCCAATGGTCGGGCAGAAATGACAAGTTTTACCGGTTTACTTAAGAATCCACAATTGTGGGTTGAATTTCCGCATGTTGTTTTTGGGGCCTTTTTAACGGCGGCTATGGCAGTTGCTGGAATGTCAGCTTGGCGGTTGCTTAAGCATAAGAATATTGATTTTTACAAGAAGTCATTAAAGATTGGTTTGATCGTTGGACTTATTTTTTCATTAGGAACGATTTACGTGGGCGATGCTCAAACCAGAATGATTATTAAGGATCAACCAATGAAGTTTGCCGCAACGGAAGGCCTGTATGATAATACAGGTAAAAAAGCGCCATGGGCAATGATTGAGGGGATTAACGCAGCCGGACATAAGGCAACTTGGAAGGTTGAAATCCCTGACATGCTAAGCATTATGTCTTACCATAAAACAACTGGTGCGGTTAAGGGTATGAATACCATTAATCGTGAATTACACCAGAAGTATGATAAAAAATTTGGTAAGGACATGAATTATTATGTACCACCGAAAACACTTTTCTGGAGTTTCCGAGTTATGGCTGGCTTTGGTACGTTATTTGCACTCGTTACCATCGTTGGCTTGTGGTTTATGCGTAAAAAGAATAATGCCATTGAGAATAAGCGTTGGTTCCTTTACGTTTTAGGGATTTGCCTCTGGTTACCATTTTTAGCCAATACTGCTGGTTGGTTCGTGACTGAACTGGGTCGTTATCCGTGGATTGTTTACGGACTGTTCACGATCGCTGATGCAGTTTCACCAAGTGTCACGGCGGGTGAGTTACTGTTTTCTAACATCACCTACTTCTTGATCTTCACGATGCTTGGCGGTACTATGATTTACTTCTCCCATAAGACATTAGTCGCCGGTCCAGAGCTTGATGACGGCAGTGAAAACCGTGTGAATGTTGATCCATTTGCGAAGGGAGCGTTCAATCATGAGTAGTTTGCAGTTATTATGGTTTTTCTTAATTGGTTTACTATTTGCGGTCTTTTTCTTACTTGAAGGCTTTGATTACGGTGTTGGGATGTCGTTACGTTTCTTGGCCAAAGACGAGCAGGAATGTGACAGCCTTATTCAAACGATTGGACCGCACTGGGATGGTAATGAGGTTTGGTTAATTACTGCCGGCGGTGCAATGTTTGCCTCGTTTCCTTACTGGTATGCCAGTCTATTTTCAGGATTTTATATTTTACTTTTCTTAATCTTATTTGGCCTAATTATCCGTGGGGTGTCCTTTGAATTTCGAACGCACGTAGATACACGTAAGGGGCGAAAGTTATGGGAAGTGACACTTTTCACTGGTAGTTTAATGGCGCCCTTCCTTTTTGGGATGATGTTTACTGATATGGTCAAGGGAATGCCAATTGATGCTCAAGGTAATCTAGGCGCCAGTGTTGGTGATTACATCAATCTCTTTTCGATTGTTGGTGGTGTTGCTGTAGCGTTACTTTGCCTATTACACGGGCTTAATTACATTCGGCTTTCAACCTTAGGTGCATTACGACAACGGGCTCAAAAATTAACTAAGTTACTCTACCCAGTTTTGTTTGTTGGGCTAGTTGTCTACGCCGCGTTACTTTTGTTTCAAACGGACTTCTTTACCGCACGGCCAGTATCAAGTTGGACACTGCTGATCCTAATTGTTTTGGCCAGCGTTGTTGCAACGTACGGTGCCTATGCCGATAAAGAGTGGTTATCGTTTATTGCTAGCGGAGGTACTTTAATCTTATTGGTTGCGTTATTATTCAATGGATTATTCCCACGAGTAATGGTAGCAACTAATCCGGCGCACAGTATCTTAATTAAGAATGCTTCGTCGTCAGAATATACACTAAAAGTTATGACGATCGTGGCTTGCATTTTAGTTCCAATCGTCATCGTGTACACAGTCTGGAGTTACTTTGTCTTTAATAAGCGAGTCACAACAAAAAAAGTGGTGGAATAGATGGTTGATAAGCAGTTATTTAGCTTATCTGGAATAAAAAAAGTAACCATAATGCTTGTAGGACTAACAGTCCTGCAAGCATTTATGATCTTATTTCAGGGGAAATATTTGGCGTTGGCGTTGGTTAAGACGTGGCACTTACGGCCGCTAAATTTATTTGGGCCTTTAATTGGTTTATTTTTTGCGGCGTTCATTGGGCGTCACTTAATTAATTGGGTAAAGAGTATTGTGTTAGATCGCTTTGCCAACCAGGCCAGTCAAAGTTTACGCGAGCAGCTTCTAACTAAATTATTTCATATTGGGCCTAGTCTAGTTGCAAAGCAAGGAACGGGTAACTTAGTCACGATGGCCCTTGATGGAATTGATGAAGTTGATAATTATTTAACGTTGATTTTAAATAAAATGCTGAATATGATGATTATTCCCTGGATTTTATTGATTTATATTTTTACGTTAGACGTTAAAACGGGAGTTGTATTACTCTTAGTTGTTCCAATTGTTATTTTATTTATGATTATTTTAGGTTTTGCCGCCCGGGATAAGGCTGATAAGCAGTATGCGGGCTATCAGCTACTGTCGAATCACTTTGTTGATGCGTTACGTGGATTATCAACCTTAAAGTTGCTAGGAATTAGTAAGCAATACGCAAATAACGTTTATTCAGTGAGTGAATCTTACCGCAAACAAACAATGGCCGTTTTACGGATAGCCGTTTTATCAACTTTTGCCTTAGATTTTTTCACGACGTTATCAATCGCGGTGGTCGCCGTATTCTTAGGACTTGATTTATTGGCCGGTAAAATGCCCTATTTTCCTGCGCTAGCATCCTTGATTCTAGCACCAGAATTTTTCTTGCCCTTACGCGATTTTTCTAGCGACTATCACGCAACTTTAAATGGTAAAAATGCGATGCAAGCTATTCGGCAGTTACTTGCATTACCTGAAGCAACGCAACGTCAGGCCCTCACAAGTTTAACAACGTTTGGTGCTAATGATGAACTGGAATTCAAACACGTCAATGTTAGTTATGAAAATAATAACGAACATGACCTGGCCGATTTTAGTTTTAAAGTTCATGGCTTTCAAAAGATTGGGGTCATGGGGCCTTCCGGGTCCGGTAAATCGACGTTAATTAATACACTAGGTGGTTTTTTGTTGCCTGAGGCCAAAAATGGTGGCCAAATTTTGCTTAATGGGCAGCAAGTTCCGCACCTAAGTCAAGAACAGTGGCAAAATAATTTTGTTTATATGCCGCAAAAGCCGTATTTATTTCACGCAACGATTGGTCAAAATATTGCCTTCTACCAACCAAAGGCCAGTCGTGAAGCAATTAAAGTTGCGGCCGAGAATGCAGGTTTAACAATCTGGCTAAAGCAATTACCGGCCGGTCTTGATACAGTGATCGGTGAAGGTGAGCGAGGAATCAGCGGTGGCCAGGCACAGCGTATTGCGTTAGCCCGAGCATTCTTGGATCGTAAACGGCGTGTATTATTATTTGATGAACCCACCGCTCACTTGGATATCGAGACTGAAGCGGCGCTAAAAGAAACGATGTTACCGCTTTTTAAGGATCACCTTATTTTCTTTGCCACGCACCGCCTGCACTGGATGCAGGAGATGGATCAAATTATGGTAATCGAAGCGGGCCGTTTAGTTGAAATGGGAACACCGCAGCAGTTACAGCAAAAACAAGGAGCATATACACAGTTAATGACACAGATGAAGGGGGCTAAGCTATGAGAAATCCATTTCAACCGTTGAAAAAGGATAATTGGGTGAAGCCTTATATGAAAAAGTATAAAGGCCTGTTGTGCTTAATCTTGGTTCTAGGTCTATTAACCTTCTTTTGTGGCGCTGCGTTAATGTTTAATGCTGGTTACCTGATTAGTAGGGCGGCTCAGCGACCAGACAATATTTTATTAATTTATGTTCCGGTTGTTTTAACTCGGGCTTTTGGGATTGGCCGACCAACTTTTCGCTACGTTGAACGGTTAACTTCACATAACTGGGTGTTTAAGGTTACCTCAGATTTGCGTAAACGATTGTACCTTACGTTGGCAAAGGACGCCGCATTTTTCCAGCAACACTTTAAAACGGGGGATATTTTGGCGCTTTTGGCCGACGATATTGGTCACTTACAGAACCTCTACTTACGAACTATTTTCCCAACGCTAATCAGTTGGTTTCTTTACATCATTATCGTGATTGTACTTGGCTATTTCAGCTGGTTCTTTGCGTTAGGAATGGCATTATTACTAGCAATTATTGTCTTTTTATTACCACTTGTTTCAATTGCGGTGACTGGCGCACGGGTAATGCAGAAAAAGCAGTTAACCCAGCAACTTTACACTGATTTAACTGATAACGTTATGGGTGTTGCTGATTGGGTGATTTCCGGTCGCGAGAACGACTTTATCGCTAAATCACAGCCGACACTGAAGGCCCTGCGCAAGGAAACTTTAGCCACTAAGCGTTTTGAATGGCGGCGTGACTTCTGCATACAGTTTGTGTTTGCAATTATTAGTGTTGCTCTTTTATTGTGGACTAATCGTTATTTTACAACTTCTCCAGCAGCGGTGAATTGGGCGGCGGCTTTCGTACTTAGTCTGTTTCCACTAATTGATGCCTTTGCGCCAGTCAGTCAAGGGGTTGAGGAGTGGCCGATTTATATGAGTTCTGTTACGCGGCTGAATGATTTAAAGCCGCAGGAACAGGCGCTACCACAGCAAGCAAAATTACCGACCACGGTACCACCAATTTCATTTCAGCACGTTGAGTTTGCGTACCCGAATGAGTCCAATATTATTAATGATTTTAATTTAACCGTCAATTCTGGTGAAAAATTAGCAATTTTGGGTCAAACCGGGATGGGGAAAACCACGTTGCTTGATCTATTGTTGGGTGATTTACAGGCACAAAAGGGTGCAATTACAATTGCTGGTGTACCAGTTGCGGCATTACAAGAGCAACGTAAAGAGTTAATTGGGATGTTGGATCAAAAGCCATTCTTATTCAACACAACGGTCCGTAACAACATTCGCTTGGGCAACTTAGAAAAAACTGATCAAGAGATCGATGAGGCGTTAAAGGCCGTTCAGCTGGGCCCGTTAATGGCGCGGTTACCTAAAGGTGCGGACACAATTGTTGAGGAGGATGGTGCACGTTTTTCTGGTGGTGAGCAGCAACGATTAGCCTTAGCACGCTTAATTGTACAAGATGCACCAATTATTTTGTTAGATGAGCCAACAGTTGGGCTTGATCCGATTACGGAAAAGGCGTTACTACGCACCATTTTCAGTGTCTTAGCCGGCAAAACAATTATTTGGGTAACCCATCATTTACAGGGAATTCAAAATGCCGACCAAATAATTTTTCTTGAACATGGTAAAATAAATATGCAAGGTAGTCCACACACTTTATATCAGGAGAATGCACGTTTCCGCAAACTTTACGCGTTAGACTCAGGCGAATAATTAGAGAGTGTTTGAAAAAGCGTTCAGATTATGGAGTATCGCCTAGCTGGTCGAAAAGATCTGCGAAGCGGATCGTTCGACTAGCGTAGCGATACTCCATAATCTGCTTTTTCAAACACGTTTAGACCAAATTAATTAGGAAGGCGTTAGCTAACCGCTTTTTCAAACACTCCACAGTTTAATAATTCGTCAACTGATTTCAAAGCTACGTGTAGTACTTTATTTTAAGTGGTTAAGGAGATATGTCAGGTGACTTTATCAGTATTTTTGGAGCTGGTCGAAATTAAAGCAAAAACGGCCAGTGTATTTCCATTTTTGTTAGGAACTTTTTACGCACTGTATCATTACCGGCAGCTACACCCGGTTTATTTAGTTTTGTTTTTTATTGCGATGTTAGTTTTTAACATGGCGGTTGACGCTAATGATAACTATCAAGATTATCGGCGGGCAACTAAGAATGAAGCGCTAGGATTTCGTGAGAAAACCAATATTATTGGGGTTAATCATTTAAACCCCCGGATGATTGGTTGGCTGGTCTTTTGGATGATGGCCTCTTCGGCCGTTTTAGGAATCTTTATTGCCAGCCAAACTGGTTGGCCAGTTTTATGGTTGGGGCTATTTTGTTACGCCGTAGGTTACTTTTACGCGGGGGGCCCTCGACCGATTTCAACGACACCGTTTGGCGAACTTTTTTCGGGATTAACCATGGGCTTTGTCATCTTCTTGTTAAGTGTCTATTTAAACACTTACGAGGTGGTGACTTTTA
Source organism: Loigolactobacillus backii (assembly GCF_001663675.1). Taxonomy (NCBI): domain Bacteria; kingdom Bacillati; phylum Bacillota; class Bacilli; order Lactobacillales; family Lactobacillaceae; genus Loigolactobacillus; species Loigolactobacillus backii. The sequence goes on along the minus strand of NZ_CP014873.1, from coordinate 3,512 downwards.
ACTGGGCGTTTGTGGGACCAATTTTACTATCGTCAGGGTTGGCCGTCTGTGCAATCTCCAATTTAATGTTAGCTAACAATATTTCGGATCAAAAAGAAGATCTAGAGTTGGGCCGGCATACAATTCTGGTTTATATTGGTAAAAAGAATGCTTTGCGGCTATTCGTGGCGCTTTACGTTATTGGCTTTTTGACGCTTATTGTGGCGGTTATTGTTGGTTATTTGCCAAAATTAACGTTATTAACTTTAGTAACGGTACCAATCGTTTGGAAAAATACCCGCCTTTTTTTGGCGAAGCAAATCAAAAAAGAAACATTTCCGTTGGCGGTTAAAAATTTATTTTTAACAACTCTAGCTCAAGTGATCTTTTTTGGATTAGGAGTTTGGTTGAACTTTTAAATTAAGTAGCAATTGTAAGGCATTTTTTGCTGAAACAATTGCTTTTTTTAGAGAGTGTTTGAAAAAGTGTTCAGATTATGGAGTATAGCCTAGCTAGACGAAAAGAGTCGCGCAGCGGATCGTTCGACTAGCGTAGCTATACGCAATAATCTGCTTTTTCAAACACGTTTCAGAAGAGAGGGAAAAAGCGCTTAGATTATGGAGTATAGACTACTACTCCGCAATGAAGGAGAAATATTACTAGCTTCGCTTACGATGTCGATCGGACTAAGATGAATCGAAGTCCGAATCGCAGCGAAAAGCACTAATATTCTTTGATGCTGCGGACGTTGACCATTCTTGTGGCGCAGGCTAGGAAACACAGTTATAAGGTTCATAACTGTGTTTCCTCGACTAAACTCATCTCGGTCACCGCAAGAAACATGGCAGCCAGGCGAAAAGAGACGCACAGCGGATCGTCCGACCGGCGTAGCTATACGCAATAATCTGCTTTTTCCAATACGTTTCCGTCAAATCAATCCGGAAAATATTAGTGAGCATATTTTCCGGATAAGTCGTAGGTTAATCGCAAAAGTGGTCGAAATTAAAGGGTAAGCTATGCTATAATGAGAATTACATTATTTTATTAGATAATAATGAGAACAAATTAATGAAGGGATGATGACATGCAGCAAGTTTATAATTTTGCAGCTGGTCCAGCGGTTTTACCGCAACCAGTATTACAACAAGTGAAGGATGAATTTTTATCCTATCATAATTCTGGTATGAGTATAACGGAGATCAGTCATCGCTCCTCCTTGTTCCAAGATATTATCGATGATGCGGAAAAAACGTTGCGTGATCTGATGCAGATACCTGATGACTACGCGGTTTTATTTGTGCAGGGTGGCGGTAGTCAGCAATTTACTGAAGTCCCTTTGAATTTAGGAACGGATAACGTTGCTTATATTGATACTGGTAACTGGTCAAAAAAAGCGATTGCTGAGGCGCAAAAATTTCCGTCTTTGAAAGTGACAACGTTGGCTAGTTCTGAAGCAACGCATAATACCACTATTCCGTCAGTTCCACCGGTTAGTGCAAATTATGATTATGTCCACATTACAACTAATAACACAATTGAAGGCACTACTTACTTTGATTTACCTGACGTTGGGAAGAATGTCCTTGTTGGTGATATGTCGTCAAATATTTTAGCCCAACGCTATAACGTTCAGGATTTTGGGTTGATTTATGCTGGTGCGCAGAAAAATATTGCACCGGCGGGCCTGACAATCGTAATCGTTCGCCGCGACCTAATTGGCAAAAAAAAGGGCCTACCAGCCATGCTGGATTACGGTCTTCAAAGCGCTAAGGGGTCACTTTATAACACACCACCAGTTTTTAATATTTACATGGCGGGACTTGTTTTTCACTGGTTGGAGGATTGTGGCGGTGTTGACGAAATGGAGAAAGTTAATCGCGCTAAGGCAAAGATACTCTATGATTATTTGGATCAATCGAAGCTATTTTCGGCGCCAGTTAAACCAACTTTTCGTTCCTTAACGAATGTGCCCTTTGTAACTGGGAACGCGGCGATGGACCAAAAGTTTATTACTGCGGCCACAGAAGCAAAGTTATTGAACTTAAAAGGCCACCGATTAGTTGGGGGTATGCGGGCTAGTCTTTATAATGCGATGCCGATTACTGGCGTGACTAAATTAGTTCACTTTATGGCAGAATTTGAACAGGGGGAGAAATAAGCATGACATATCAGATTGTAGCATCGACGACCGTATCACCAGATGGTATTGCCCTTTTTGACCAGAAAAATTATCACATTGATTATGGTGAACAACCTAAAAAGGATACCGCTGGTCTACTGATTCGTAGTGTTGATTTGCACCAAACGCCATTACCAGATGATTTAATTACCATTGGTCGGGCCGGCGTTGGCGTGAATAATATTCCCTTGGCCGAAGCGGCCGCGAAGGGAATCGTTGTTTTTAATGCACCTGGTGCTAATGCGAATGGTGTTAAAGAGTTGGTCTTTGCGGCCTTGACGATTGGCGCGCGACCGATGTTAGCCGGCTCGAAATGGGTTAGCAATTTAAAAGGTGACGATATCGGCGTTCAGGTTGAAAAGGGAAAAAAGGCCTACGTTGGAACTGAACTTTTAGGCAAAAAGCTCGGTGTTATTGGTTTAGGTCATGTTGGTGGCCTAGTTGCCAATGGTGCGTCATCACAGGCTTTCGGAATGCACGTCGTTGGTTATGATCCTTATATTGCTGTGGATACAGCTTGGCATTTATCACACCATATTAAACACGCCGCAGATTTAAAAGGCGTTTTAGAAGATAGCGATTACGTCACGATTCACGTTCCTTTAACAAGTGAAACTAAGGAAATGCTGAACGCCGATGCAATTGCGATGATGAAACCAGGCAGCGTCCTACTTAATTTTGCCCGGGATGATGTGATTGATGAAGATGCCATTATTGCCGCACTTGATCGCGGTCATTTACGAAGGTACATCACTGATTTTGCGTCACCAAAACTCATCCATCACCCTAAGGTTACCGTTTTTCCACATATTGGTGGCTCAACGACTGCGGCAGAAACCAATAGTGCCAAGATGGTTGTTCAAACGATGAAAAATTACTTAGAAACTGGTAATATCAGAAACTCAGTAACTTTTCCGGATACGGATATGCAGTTTGCGTCACCACTACGTTTAACCTTAATTCATAAAAATGTCCCCAATATGGTTGGTAAAATGACTGGCGTTTTGTCGAATTATGAGTTGAACATTGTCAACATGATGAATCGCAGCCAAGGTGATTACGCGTACACCATGATTGATTTGGATCAAATTGACCCTAAACGATTGCAAAAGATTGCTGCCAAAATGGCTCAGATTGACGATGTGATTCGCGTTCGAGTTCTATCTCACTAGAGCGGATTGAAAAAAGAGTCTATTTAGTAATCGGAGTGGCTACTTTTAACCACGTTTATGATTAAGTTGATTGTGTGAATGATAATTTTCAACTTTAACTACTAAATGTGAATTAACCGTAATTTAATTATAATTTTTAAAGAGAATGTTTAAGGGAATCTAAACCTTTAAAACATTCTCTT